>NZ_CP126238.1:0-3810000 GCF_044792555.1 Alicycliphilus denitrificans | reverse complement strand
TAAGTGGGAAACGAAGTGGGAAGGCTAAAACAGTCAGGATGTTGGCTTAGAAGCAGCCATCATTTAAAGAAAGCGTAATAGCTCACTGATCGAGTCGTCCTGCGCGGAAGATGTAACGGGGCTAAGCCAGTTACCGAAGCTGCGGATGCACAGTTTACTGTGCGTGGTAGGAGAGCGTTGTGTAAGCCTGTGAAGGTGTCTGGTAACGGATGCTGGAGGTATCACAAGTGCGAATGCTGACATGAGTAGCGTTAAAGCGGGTGAAAAGCCCGCTCGCCGTAAGCGCAAGGTTTCCTACGCAACGTTCATCGGCGTAGGGTGAGTCGGCCCCTAAGGCGAGGCAGAGATGCGTAGCTGATGGGAAACAGGTCAATATTCCTGTACCGATCAATAGTGCGATGTGGGGACGGAGAAGGTTAGCTCAGCCAACTGTTGGATATGTTGGTTCAAGCCTGTAGTCGTGCCTGGTAGGCAAATCCGCCGGGCTAAGATGAGGGGTGATAACGAGTCTGCTTGCAGACGAAGTGAGTGATACCCTGCTTCCAGGAAAAGCCACTAAGCTTCAGCTATTGACGACCGTACCGCAAACCGACACTGGTGCGCGAGATGAGTATTCTAAGGCGCTTGAGAGAACTCAGGAGAAGGAACTCGGCAAATTGATACCGTAACTTCGGGAGAAGGTATGCCCTGATTAGGTGAACTTGTACAAAGGAAGCCGAAAGGGGTTGCAAAAAATCGGTGGCTGCGACTGTTTAATAAAAACACAGCACTCTGCAAACACGAAAGTGGACGTATAGGGTGTGACGCCTGCCCGGTGCTGGAAGATTAAATGATGGGGTGCAAGCTCTTGATTGAAGTCCCAGTAAACGGCGGCCGTAACTATAACGGTCCTAAGGTAGCGAAATTCCTTGTCGGGTAAGTTCCGACCTGCACGAATGGCGTAACGATGGCCACACTGTCTCCTCCTGAGACTCAGCGAAGTTGAAATGTTTGTGATGATGCAATCTCCCCGCGGAAAGACGGAAAGACCCCATGAACCTTTACTGTAGCTTTGTATTGGACTTTGAACGGATCTGTGTAGGATAGGTGGGAGGCTTTGAAGTGTGGTCGCTAGATCACATGGAGCCAACGTTGAAATACCACCCTGGTGCGTTTGAGGTTCTAACCCAGGTCCCTTATCGGGATCGGGGACAGTGCATGGTAGGCAGTTTGACTGGGGCGGTCTCCTCCCAAAGTGTAACGGAGGAGTTCGAAGGTACGCTAGTTACGGTCGGACATCGTGACGATAGTGCAATGGCATAAGCGTGCTTAACTGCGAGACTGACAAGTCGAGCAGATGCGAAAGCAGGACATAGTGATCCGGTGGTTCTGTATGGAAGGGCCATCGCTCAACGGATAAAAGGTACTCTGGGGATAACAGGCTGATACCGCCCAAGAGTTCATATCGACGGCGGTGTTTGGCACCTCGATGTCGGCTCATCTCATCCTGGGGCTGTAGTCGGTCCCAAGGGTATGGCTGTTCGCCATTTAAAGAGGTACGTGAGCTGGGTTTAAAACGTCGTGAGACAGTTTTGTCCCTATCTTCCGTGGGCGCTGCAGATTTGAGGAAGCCTGCTCCTAGTACGAGAGGACCGGAGTGGACACACCTCTGGTGTATCGGTTGTCACGCCAGTGGCATTGCCGAGTAGCTAAGTGTGGAAGAGATAACCGCTGAAAGCATCTAAGCGGGAAACTCGTTTCAAGATGAGATCTGCCGGGGCCTTGAGCCCCCTGAAGGGTCGTTGTAGACCACGACGTTGATAGGCTGGGTGTGGAAGTGCAGTAATGCATTAAGCTAACCAGTACTAATTGCCCGTGCGGCTTGACCCTATAACTTTGACTGCTCCAACCAGCAGTTCAAGACTGTTATGCCAAGTACGCAATCAAATACCTCAAGCTGATATAGACTCTATGAATTCGCCGTGCAGTCACCACATGACTGCACAGCACCCAGTTATGCCTGATGACCATAGCAAGTCGGTCCCACTCCTTCCCATCCCGAACAGGACAGTGAAACGACTTCGCGCCGATGATAGTGCGGGTTCCCGTGTGAAAGTAGGTCATCGTCAGGCTATTACAGCCCAAACCGCCCTCCCCCTGATACCAGGGGGAGGGCGTTTTGCTTTGGGAATTTGCTTGTTCTGCGGCACGTGCAGTCAAGCTGCGGTAGTATTGACGTTCACGTTAACGTCAATTCATGGCTACCTACACCATCAGTGATCTCGCCCGTGAGTTCGATCTCACCACCCGCGCAATGCGTTTTTATGAAGATATGGGGCTGCTGCGGCCGGAGCGTGCGGGACCTGGTGGGCGCAGTCGCGTCTACAGCGGGCGCGATCGCACGCGGCTGAAGCTGACGCTGCGTGCCAAGCGCCTAGGCCTGTCCTTGAACGAGGCCAAGGAGATCATTGACCTCTATGACAGCCCGCGGGACACGGGGGTGCAACTACACAAATTCTTGGAAGTGCTTGCCGTGCATCGCAAGCAACTCGAAGAGCAGATGAGGGATTTGCAGGCCAATCTGGATGAGGTATGTGAGCACGAGCGCGAGGCCATGGATTTGCTCGCAAAAATTGAATCGTCAAATCCATAAAGTTGGGCATAATTGACGTTTACGTAAACGTAATTCGATCCTGTCTCCCTCCGTTTTTGCATGCATTCGCTGGCAGCAGACGCAGGACGCAGATGAAGCGTATCCCTCCCCCCTTATCCAGGAGAGCATCCATGAGTACTGCCACCCAGTTGCCAGGCCTGAATTTTCAGTTAGGCGAGGACATCGACGCGCTGCGCGATGCCGTGCGCGAGTTTGCACAGGCCGAAATTGCCCCGCGTGCGGCCGAAATTGACCGCAATGATCAGTTCCCCATGGATCTGTGGCGCAAATTTGGTGAGCTGGGCGTGCTGGGGATCACCGTGCCGGAGCAGTACGGCGGCGCCGACATGGGCTACCTCGCACACATGGTGACCATGGAGGAAATCTCGCGTGCCAGTGCCTCGGTAGGTCTGTCCTATGGTGCGCACAGCAACCTGTGCGTGAACCAGATCAACCGCAACGGCAGCGCCGCGCAAAAGGCCAAATACCTGCCCAAGCTGATCAGCGGCGAGCATGTGGGCGCGCTCGCGATGAGCGAGCCGGGCGCTGGGTCCGACGTGATCAGCATGAAGCTCAAGGCCGAGGACAAGGGCGGCTACTACCTGCTCAACGGCTCCAAGATGTGGATCACCAACGGCCCCGACGCCGACACCCTGGTGGTCTATGCCAAGACCGAGCCTGAGCTGGGCGCACGCGGTGTCACGGCCTTCCTGATCGAGAAAGGCATGCCCGGGTTTTCGATTGCGCAGAAACTCGACAAGCTGGGTATGCGTGGCAGCCACACGGGCGAGCTGGTATTCCAAGATGTCGAGGTGCCGCAGGACAACGTGCTGGGCCAGCTCAACGGTGGCGCCAAGGTGCTGATGAGTGGCCTGGACTACGAGCGCGCCGTGCTCACGGGCGGGCCGCTGGGCATCATGCAGGCGGTGATGGACAACGTCGTGCCCTACATCCATGACCGCAAGCAGTTCGGCCAGAGCATCGGCGAGTTCCAGCTCATCCAGGGCAAGGTGGCCGACATGTACACCGTGCTGCAGGCCGGCCGCTCGTTTGCCTACACCGTGGCCAAGAACCTGGACATGCTGGGCGCAGAGCATGTGCGCCAGGTGCGCAAGGACTGCGCCAGTGTCATCCTGTGGACGGCTGAGAAGGCCACCTGGATGGCGGGCGAGGGCGTGCAAATCTACGGCGGCAACGGCTATATCAACGAGTATCCGCTGGGCCGGCTGTGGCGCGACGCCAAGCTATATGAAATTGGCGCCGGCACCAGCGAGATTCGACGCATGCTGATTGGCCGCGAGCTGTTTGCGGAAACTTGCTAAGGTACGCGATCTCAACACAAAGGAAGCCCATGAGCAGCAGTTCCATCAGCGATCTCTTCGAGCACAACCGCGCCTGGGCGGCGCAGATGGAGCGCGAGCGTCCCGGTTTTTTCACCGGCCTGCTGGCGCAGCAAAAGCCGCGCTACATGTGGATCGGATGCTCCGATAGCCGCGTTCCTGCCAACCAGATCACGGGACTGGAGCCGGGCGAGGTGTTCGTGCACCGCAACATCGCCAACGTGGTCGTGCCCACCGACCTCAACTGCCTGTCCACCATTCAGTATGCGGTGGATCAGCTCAAGGTGGAGCATCTGATGGTCGTGGGCCACTACGGCTGCGGCGGCGTGCTGGCGGCGCTGCAGGACGCGCGCATAGGCCTGGCGGACAACTGGATCCGCCATGTGAAGGATGTGCGCGACAAGCACGCGGCCCTGCTCCAAGGCCTGGACCTGCAGTGGCGCCATGACGCGCTGTGCGAGCTCAACGCCATCGAGCAGGTGCTGAACATCGCCCACTCCACGGTGATGCAGGATGCCTGGGCGCGCGGCCAGAAGGTGCAGCTCCACGGCTGGTGCTACGGCTTGCAAAACGGCCTGATCACCAATCTGCAGATGACCGTGCCCGACGTGGCGGGGCTCGAAGAAGTGCACCGCCAGGCCGTGGCCCAGGTGGCCAGCCGCGAGCGCAAATAGGCGCGCCCGCATTACGCGCGGTTCTGCAGGCACGGTCATGTTTCCCGAACGACTCGATGCTCCGCAGGCCTATGACATCGCCAAGGCGATGATGGACGGTTTCAACCGCCATTACCGCCTGTTTCGCGCCGAGTCGGCGCGCGCCAAGCACCGCTTCGAGACGGCCGACTGGCATGGCCAGCAGCGCGCGCAGCGCGAGCGCATCGAGTTCTACGACCTGCGCGTCAAGGAGTGCGTGCGCCGGCTCGACAAGGAGTTTGGCGCCGGTGCCCTGTCCATGGAGGTATGGCATCAGGTCAAGCTGCACTACATCGGCCTCATGGTGAACCACCTGCGGCCCGAGCTTGCCGAGACCTTCTTCAACTCGGTCACCACCAAGATCCTGCACCGCACGCATTTCCACAACGACTTCATCTTCGTGCGGCCCGCGGTCAGCACCGAATACATCGAGAGCGAAGACCCCTCGGCGCGGCCCACCTACCGCGCCTATTACCCCGCGCCGGGCGGCCTGTCGGCAGTGATCTCCAGCCTGGTCGAGGACTTTGCGCTGCAGCGCCCGTTTGAAGACCTGCGGCGCGATGTGGCCTGCGTGGCGCGCGCCATGGAGCAGCGCCTGGGGGGCGTGAAGCTGCGCAGCAACTTCCAGATCCAGGTGCTGTCCAGCCTGTTCTTTCGCAACAAGGGCGCCTACGTGGTCGGCCGGCTGATCAACGGCTTCAACGAACTGCCGTTCGCTTTGCCCCTGCTGCATGGCGAGCGTGGCGGCCTGGCGATAGATGCCGCGTTGTTCGGCGAGAACGACCTGCAGATGCTGTTCAGCTTCGCGCGCGCCTACTTCATGGTGGACATGGAGATACCCAGCGCCTATGTGCAGTTCCTGCGCAGCCTCATGCCGCGCAAGCCCCGGGCCGAGCTCTATTCGGCGTTGGGCCTGGCCAAGCAGGGCAAGACGCTGTTCTACCGCGACTTCCTGTACCACCTGAAATATTCCAGCGACAAGTTCCGCATCGCCCCCGGCATCAAGGGCATGGTGATGCTGGTCTTCGACCTGCCGAGCTTTCCCTATGTGTTCAAGCTCATCAAGGATCACTTTCCGGCACCCAAGGAGACCACGCGCGAGCAGGTGCAGGCCAAGTACCTGCTGGTCAAGCAGCATGACCGCGTGGGCCGCATGGCCGATACGCTGGAATACAGTCTGGTGGCCTTCCCGCGCGACCGCTTTTCCGACGAGCTCATCGAGGAGATCCGCAGGCACGCGCCCAGCCAGCTCGAAATCAGCGACCGCGATGGTGACGGCCGGCAAGAGGTCATCATCGACCACCTGTACATCGAGCGGCGCATGGTGCCGCTCAACATCTACCTGCAGGAATGCATGGACACGGGCATGGACAAGCCCGAGGCGGCAAGCGCGCTGGAGCATGCCGTGCTCGAATACGGCAATGCCATCAAGGACCTGGTGGCCGCCAATATCTTTCCCGGCGACATGCTGTGGAAGAACTTCGGCATCACGCGCAATGGCAAGGTGGTGTTCTACGACTACGACGAGATCGAATACCTGACGGATTGCAACTTCCGCCGCGTGCCACCGCCGCGCTGCGAGGAGGACGAGCTGTCTGGCGAGGTTTGGTGGCCTGTCGGACCGCGCGATGTGTTCCCCGAGACTTTCGGCCCTTTTCTGCTGGGCAACGATGCCGTGCGCGCGGCCTTCATGCGCCACCATGCGGATCTGCTGGACGTGGACTTCTGGCAGTCGCACAAGGAGCGCATACAGGCCGGCCATGTCTACGACGTATTCCCCTATGACGAGACGCGGCGTTTTCGCAGCGCTTCATCCGCACTTCAACCCCAAGGAGATATCCCATGAGCCAACAGCAAGACCCCGTCGTTATCGTCAGCGCCGCGCGCACCCCCATGGGCGCATTCCAGGGCGACTTTTCCGATCTCGCCGCGCATGACCTGGGCGGCGCCGCCATCCGTGCCGCCGTGGAGCGCGCCGGTATCAGGCCCGAGCAGGTGGAAGAGGTGTTGTTCGGCAACTGCCTCATGGCGGGCCAGGGCCAGGCTCCGGCGCGCCAGGCCGGCTTCAAGGGCGGCCTGCCGCAGAGCACGGGCGCGGTGACCCTGTCCAAGATGTGCGGCGCGGGCATGGAGGCCACCATCCTGGCGCACGACCAGCTCGTGGCCGGAAGCCGCGACGTGATGATCGCCGGCGGCATGGAGAGCATGACCAATGCGCCCTATCTGCTGAAGAAGGGCCGCGCCGGCTACCGCATGGGCCACGACAAGGTGTACGACCACATGATGCTCGACGGCCTGGAGGACGCCTACGAGTCCGGCCGTTCCATGGGCACCTTTGGCGAGGACTGCGCCGCCAAGTACCAATTCACGCGCGAGGCGCAGGACGCCTTTGCCATCGCCAGCGTGCAGCGCGCGCAGGAGGCGACGAAGAGCGGCGCCTTTGCCGCCGAGATCACGCCGGTCACCGTCAAGACACGCAAGGGCGACGTGACGGTGAGCATCGACGAGGGCCCGGCCAAGGCCAAACTCGACAAGATCAGCAGCCTCAAGCCCGCATTCAAGAAGGACGGCACGATCACGGCGGCATCCAGCTCCAGCATCAACGACGGCGCCGCCGCCATGGTGCTGATGCGCGAGTCCACGGCCAAGGAGCTTGGCTGCAAGCCGCTGGCCAGGATCGTGGCCCATGCCACGCACGCCCAGGCGCCCGAATGGTTTACCACCGCTCCCGTGGGCGCGACCGAGAAGGCGCTGAAAAAGGCCGGCTGGAAGGTGGAGGACGTGGACCTGTGGGAAATCAACGAGGCCTTCGCCGTCGTGCCCATGGCGCTGATGGCCGAACTCAAGGTGCCGCACGAAAAGGTCAACGTCAACGGCGGCGCCTGCGCCCTGGGCCACCCCATCGGCGCCAGCGGCGCGCGCATCCTGGTCACGCTGGTGCATGCGCTGAAGGGCCGCGGCCTTCAGCGCGGCCTGGCCACGCTGTGCATAGGCGGCGGCGAGGCCACGGCCATGGCCATCGAGCTGGTCTGATGGCCTTGCGGGCGTCTCGCGGCATGGATGGCGGATGCTCCTTTATGAATAGCTGTTGACGCTTTATTAGAGCGCGTTAGCGGCTTTTTTCTTATCAATCCATGTCCGCGGCATGGGTGCGCCGCTGACCAGCCTCCGCCCCGCTGACAAGGGCCGGCTGCTGCACCGCGATGGCCGCCGCGCCACGCACTGGTAGACCAACCCCGAGAAAGACAGAGATGCTGCTGACCCAAGACCAGGAAATGATCCGCGACGCCGTGCGCGACTTTGCCCAGGAGCAACTGTGGCCCCACGCCGCACGCTGGGACAAGGAACACCACTTCCCGCGCGAGGCGCACCAGGGCCTTGCCGCCTTGGGCGCCTACGGCATCTGCGTGCCCGAGGACCTGGGCGGCGCGGGCCTGGACTACCTCAGCCTGGCGCTGGTGCTCGAAGAGATTGCCGCCGGGGATGGGGGCACCAGCACCGCCATCAGCGTGACCAACTGCCCCGTCAACGCCATCCTCATGCGTTACGGCAACGCGCAGCAAAAGCGCGACTGGCTCACGCCCCTGGCGCGCGGCGAGATGCTCGGCGCCTTCTGCCTGACCGAGCCGCATGTCGGCTCGGACGCCTCGGCGCTGCGCACCACGGCCGTCAAGGACGGCGACGAATACGTCATCAACGGCGTCAAGCAGTTCATCACCAGCGGCAAGAACGGCCATGTGGCCATCGTCATCGCCGTCACCGACAAGGGCGCGGGCAAGAAGGGCATGAGCGCCTTCCTGGTGCCGACGGACACGCCCGGTTATGTGGTCGCGCGGCTGGAGGACAAGCTCGGCCAGCACAGCAGCGACACGGCGCAGATCAACTTCGACAACTGCCGCATCCCGTTTGACAACCTCATCGGTGCCGAGGGCGAGGGCTACAAGATCGCGCTGGGCGCGCTCGAAGGCGGGCGCATCGGCATCGCCGCACAGAGCGTGGGCATGGCGCGCAGCAGCTTCGAGGCCGCGCTGGCGTACTCCAAGGAGCGCGAGAGCTTCGGCACGCCCATCTTCCACCACCAGGCCGTGGGCTTTCGCCTGGCCGACTGCGCCACGCAGATCGAGGCCGCGCGCCAGCTCATCTGGCACGCCGCCGCGCTGCGCGACGCGGGCCGGCCCTGCCTGAAGGAGGCCGCCATGGCCAAGCTGTTCGCCAGCGAGATGGCCGAGCGCGTCTGCAGCGCCGCCATCCAGACGCTGGGCGGCTATGGCGTGGTCAACGACTTCCCCGTGGAGCGCATCTACCGCGATGTGCGCGTGTGCCAAATCTACGAGGGCACCAGCGACGTGCAGAAGATCCTGATTCAGCGCGCACTAGCCTGATTGCTCCGGAAATATGAGCTGCGAGCGCTTTCTTTGTAAGCGTTTGATGTGATTTTGCCTATAAGAATCCCCTGACGGGCCGCGCGCACGCCACGACGGCCAGCGCCTGCAGCACGCCAGCCTCGTTGGTGATGGGAACGTGCATGGCACGCATGGTGCTCGCCGCTGCCGCAGGTGCGGCAGGCGCAGGACTGCTGATTACTGCGGTTCGATGCGTGCGGCCTTGATGGTGGCCGCCCACTGCTTGCGATCCGCTTCGAGGTAGGCGGTGAACTGCTCGGGCTTCATACCCACAACGGGCTGCGAGCCCAGGTGCGCCATCTTCTCGCGGGTCGAGGCGCTTTTCAGGATGTCCTGCATGGCCGCGTAATAGGCCGCCACCACGGGCGCGGGCGTGCCTGCGGGCAGGAACAGGCCTTGCCAGGTCGGCATGTCGAAGCCCGCCAGGCCCTGCTCCTGCAGCGTGGGAACGTCGGGCAGTTGCGGCGCGCGCTTGGCCGTGGTCACGCCCAGCGCTTTCACCTTGCCTTCCTTGGCGAGCTGTGCGGCGGTGGTGATGTTGTCCATCGTCATTGCGATGTGGCCGCCCAGCAGGTCGGTGATGACGGGGGCGGCGCCCTTGTAGGGCACGGCGGCCATTTTCACGCCCATGCGCGCGAGCATGGCTTCGGCGATCAGGTGGTTCGAGATGCCGATGCCCGCGATGCCGTAGCTGGCCGACGGCGTGCGGGCAATGTAGTCCTTGAGTTCGCCGATGTTGTTCGCGGGAACGGACATGTTGACGATGACCACGTTCGGCTGCGTGGCCAGCATCGTCACGGGCGTGAAGCTCTCGGGCTTGTAGGGGGCGGCCTTGGGGTTGAGTTCGAAGGTGATCGCCATCGAGCCTGCGGCCCCGATGCCCAGCGTGTAGCCATCGGCGGCCGAGGTGGCCAGGCGTCCCGCCATGATGTTGCCGCCCGCGCCGGGCACGTTGTCCACGACGACGGGCTGGCCCAGCTTCTGGCTCAGCGGTTCGGCGACCAGGCGGGCCAGCGTGTCGGCGGAGCCGCCGGGCGCGAAGCCCACGAGCAGTTTCACGGGGCGCACGGGCTTCCAGTCCGATTGCGCGTGGGTGGGGGCGGCGGCCAGCAGCGTGGCCGATGCGGCCAGGGCGATCAGGGTGCGGCGATGGATCATGGGAAGGGTTTTCCTTAGGTCGATGAAACGGGTGTCACGCCAGCAACTGCGCAAGCGTGTGAGCGACGAGGTGGTTGGACAGCAGCGTGGGCCGGCCGCTGGCGCGCGCCACCTGCGCGCGCATGGCCTCGGTGTAGCCCATGCAGTGCATGACGATGAAGTCGCAACCGGCCAACGCGCGTCCCGCGCGTTCGAAGGCCGCGGCGGCCGTGACGGCGTCGCGCTCGTAAGGGGATGCGTGATCCACGCGCAGCGCGCAGGGCAGCGGCTGCGCGAGCTGGAAGGTCCCGATCTGCGTGGCCAGCGGCACGAGGGCGCCCACGCAGTGCGCGTGGCGGGCCAGCGCCACCATGGCCTGATCCACGACCTGCTGAGGCTCGACCATCCAGGTGCGCAGCGCGGGCAGGGCGGTGCCGGTGCATAGCGGCACGAGCAGGTCGTAGCCCGCGCCGTCGGCTTCGCGCATCACTTCGGCCAGGCGTTGCTCGGTAGCCTCCTTGTCCAGCGTGATGGAGCCGCCGCCGCGCAGCCGCGTGGCGAAGCAATGTGCACCAGGGCGCGGTGCAAGCCGCTCGCGCGCCGGGGCATCGAGTGCGTCGAGCGCTCCGTATTCGTCGATCTGCACGTGCTCGCCCAGCAGTGCGCTCATGGCGGGAACCACGTCGCTGCGCGGCGATTCGCCGATGGTGAAGAACGCAATGCGCTTGCTCATGCCGGTTCCCGGCCCACGCCCTGCAGGTGCGCGAGCGAACCGTAACGCGCCTGCAACTGCCCCCAATGCTCCTCGTTCACGAACGAAAGCGTGCGCTGGCCGAACAGCTTGGCGGTCTCGATGCAAAAGCGCATCGCCACATCGGCGTCCCAGGCATTGGTCACGCCCGTGGCGCAGCCGGGCACGGTGGTCTGCGCGGTGAGCGCCACGCCCACCACCGGGGCGGAGGTGGCGATGGCGGGCTGCATGATCGAGTTCACATGCGGCAGCCCGTTCTCGTAGGGGGTGATGTCCTGCGTGGTCAGCGGCAGCGTGACAGGCAGCTCGCCGCTCACCCAGCTCATCACGTCCAGCAGAAGGTCGGGAATGGGCAGCAGCCAGCCTTCCTTGGCCACGGGGGTCAGCGCCACGCCGCGATGGTTCACGAGGCGGTTGCCGCGTGTGGTGTCCACCGAGAGGATGGCGTCCATGCGCGGGCTGACTTCGTGGGCCATCATCTCGCGCATGGGGAATGGCGAACGCATCATCGGCACGGGATGGTGGGGCCGCGTGCCCGCGCGCGGGCAGATGTGCGTGTGGATGTGCACGGCGCCGGGCATCGCGTCGCCGCGCTGTGCCATGCCGAGCATCTTCGCGGCCGCCGCGAGCGCGACCACGGCACCGTCGCTGTCCGATACCAGCCCGCTCACCGCGGGGCGTGCGCCGATGCCGCCGAGGCGGCCCACGATGCCCAGGCGCGGCGCCTGCGCATCCAGGCCCGGGATCTCGATCGCCAGGAAGTCGGTGCAGGCGCCATCGCGCTCCAGGCGGGTCACCTCGACCCTGCACTCGCCGAACGAACGCAGGTGTGCTGCCACGTCCTCGCCCGTCACATAGGCGGAGGACAGCAGGTCGATCATCGAAGAAACATGTTGCATGGGGGCTTTCGTCAGAGGTGGGCTAGGGGGCCTTCGGTCAGCCACTGCGGCGTGGCGGGGCCGTGGAACCGGCGCGCGCCAGCCGCGCCTAGCACGGCACAGCGGTTGTCGTGTACGCGCAGGCCCGTGCCTTCGGGCAGGCCCAGCACGGGCATGTCGGGCCGCAGCGTGGTGAACTCGCGCAGGCGCTGCTCGCGTGTCTCGCCACGGTGGCCGGGCGGGTGCGCGTCGGTGTAATGGGCGTTGATCTGCACGGGCACGAGGCCCAGGGCGCCGAAACCACCGGGATCGGCGATGGGCATGTCGTTCGTGGTGCAGATCGTGGGACAGGCCACGTTCGCGCCCGCGCTCCAGCCCAGGTAGGAGGCTTCGCCGCTGCGCACGCGCGCTGCGATGGCTTGCAGAAGCCCCGTCGTGCGCAGGTGCCCGAGCAGCGCGAAGGTATTGCCGCCGCCCACGATCATGTGGCGTGCCGCCTGCATGGCAGCCACCGGGTCGGACAGCCGGTGCACGGAGCGCACGCGCAGCCCCAGGGGCGCGAGCGCTTCGGCGACCAGGGTTTCGTAGGCGTCCCAGGTCCGCGTGACGCCCGCGAAGGGCACGAACAGGGCGTCACCCGTGGCG
This sequence comes from Alicycliphilus denitrificans, assembly GCF_044792555.1. Lineage (GTDB taxonomy): Bacteria > Pseudomonadota > Gammaproteobacteria > Burkholderiales > Burkholderiaceae_C > Alicycliphilus > Alicycliphilus denitrificans_A. The sequence continues at coordinate 3,797,522 of NZ_CP126238.1, read as the reverse complement.
TCATGGTGCGAGGCCCATTCCCGGATCCACGGCAGGGCGTGGGTCAGGTAGCCGGCATCGCTCGTTGAATTGCTCAGCAGCAGCAGGTTCATGGCGTAGGTTCGGTGATGGAGGAAGTGGTGGAAGCGGCAGGCGCGGCGCGCCAGAACGGATCGCCGATGCGGCGGCCCAGCGCGCTCGTTTCTTCGAGCACGAGCCTGCGCCAGGCCTCGATCTGATCCGCTCCAGGCTGCAGACGCGGCACGAACGCGATGCACAGGCCGCGCAGTTCGCCATCCCGCGGGTTGCGCACGGCGGCGGCGATGGCGCCGATATCGGGCATCGCTCCATCCACCACCATCGCGTGGCGCGCCTGCGCCACGCTGGCGAGGCCGGCGAGCAGCTCGTCCACGCGTGCGAAGCCGCTCTGGCGAGGGCTGGCGAGCGGCGCGCAGCCGTCGGTGCCGAATAGCTCCGCGAGTTCGGTCCCGCCAAGGCGCGAGAGCAGCGCGCGGCCCATCGCCGTGCCGGTGGCGTCGCGGCGCGAGCCGGGGGAAGAGAGTACCTGCACGGGAAAGCTGCCGTTCAGGCGCTGCAGCACCACGGTTTCGCGTCCCGACAGCGTGGACAGATAGGCCGTGAGCCCGCTGCGCACGGACAGCCGTTCAAGCACTTCGCGGCAGGCATCGTCGAAGTCGCTCGATACGTAGGCAGCGTGCGCGGCCTGCCCGAGCAAGGCGCCGGGGCGATAGCGGCGCGTGGTGGAGTGCTGATCCAGCAGCCCGTAGCGCACCATCTGGTTGAGCAGGTGCGAGGTGGAACTCTTGGGCAGTTCCAGCAGCGCAGCCGCTTCGGTGAAGCTCAGATCTGTGGCTCCAGTCGCGAAAAGGGTCAGAACGCGTTGAACGTTGCCAAGAATGCTCATGAGTTCTAAATTATTGAACTTGGTTCGTGTTTTTTGGTATTCTAAAAAAGCATGGTTTTAGCGCAATATTAAAAAAACTATCGTTTTTAAAAGTGGTTAGTTTTTTTGTTCTTTCCATGGCTGTGTCCCAGGGTGACCTGCCCTGAACCAGGGCTGCCGCGGCACTGCCGGCGCGCGCAGCGCCACGCCCAGCGGTATGCCCGCGAGGCCCCTGTGACGAAGGACGGCAGGCGCCGACCGGCGAAGCCGCGGCGCACCGTCGCGGCCGCGCGGATCTGCCAGGTGTCAGATGCCCGACTCCGTGCCGCCTCTCCCCGCGCGTCGCAGCACCACGGTGATGCTGCCGTTGGTCTCTAGCGTGGCACGCTCCACCTCGTGCAGGTGCAGGCAGCCGCCGGCACGCAGAGCTGCGGCCACGTCGTCGGGTGTGAGCAGTTCGCGGCGCATGAGGGCGCTGTCCAGGCGGCCGTCCTGCACCAGGGTCTGCGGCCTGCCGTCCACCAGGCGCGCCAGGCGCGGCACGTGGAAGGTGAGGCGGGCCAGCGCCACGTGGCAGGTGATGAGTGTGGCGGCGCTGATGAGGCCGCCGACGAGCGAGTTGTCGCCCGCGTTCATCGAGTTCTGCACCGCGTTCGACAGGATCAGCAGCAGCACCAGGTCGACCGGCGCGTACTGCCCCGTCTGGCGCCGGCCCGTCAGGCGCAGGAACACCAGCAGGAACAGGTACACCACCATGCCGCGCACGACGAACTCCCACCACGGCACGTTCATTGCAAACATCGTGATCCTCCAGGGCTGGCGAAATGAAGGCCAGTCTATCGGCGCCGTCCGGCTCTGCAAGAATCCAGGTCCTCATGAGTCCATCCTCCGCATCTGCCCTCTGCCACTGCGGCCGCACCGACCAGCGGCGGCGACCGCTGCCCTATGCGCAATGCTGCGGACGCCATATTGACCACTATGAGGGCTGCCCGGCGCCCGATGCCGAGAGCCTGATGCGCTCGCGCTACACCGCCTTCGTGCGCGAGGACGCGGCCTATCTGCTGGCCACCTGGCAGGCCGCCCGCCGCCCCGAGCGGCTGAGCTTCGAGCCCGGCGTGCGCTGGCTGGGCTTGCAGGTGCGCGCCCACCTGCCGCAGGGCGACGACCGCGCCCAGGTGGAGTTCATCGCCCGCCAGCGCGACGCCACCGGCCGCGCCCACCGCCTGCACGAGCGCAGCCGCTTCGTGCGCGAGGCCGGGCGCTGGTACTACGTGGATGGTGATCTGTACGGGTGAATTTTTAGTGAAAATCGACTGTAGCGCCCGCCCATTAAGCGCTAGTAGCTATCAAATATGTGGCGTTTTGGGGGTCATTCCCAGCGCAGTGCTGCAATGTCGTGCACGAAGATGGGATAGTTCATCCACACGCCACGCAGTCCCTTGCGCACCACAGTGCCGATCTGGGGCGCGAAGATCCAGGCGTTGACCGCCTCCTGCGCCAGGTGGCGCTGCAGCTGGGCCCACAGCTGCTGGCGTTCACGTGCGTTGGTGGCTGCGCCGTGGCGCTGCACCAGGGCGCGAAAGGCAGGGCTGTCGTAGCCGAAGTAGTAGCCGGGGTCGGTGTAGATGCGGTAGTCCAGTGGTTCCACATGGTTGATCAGGGTCATGTCGAACTGCCCCTTGAACGGGCCGTTCAGCCATTGTTCCCAGGACAGGCGCTGCAGCTCGGCCTCGATGCCGGCGCGCGCCAGATGCTGCGCGATGACCGGGCCGCCCTCGTGCGCATAGGGGGCGGGCGGCAGCGCCAGCGTCAGGCGCAGCGGCGTGGCGACACCGGCGGCCTGGAGCAGGGCGCGGGCGCGCCCGGGGTCATAGGGGTACATGCTGGCCAGGTGCAGGTAGCCCGCGTCCGCCGGGCTGAAGTGGCTGCCTATGGCCACGCCGCGCCCGTCGAGCACGGTGCGGATGAAGCCTTCGCGGTCTATGGCGTGGGTGATGGCGCGGCGCACGCGCACATCGTTCAAGGGCGCGCGGCGTTGATTCAGCGCCAGCATGCCCTTGCCCGTGGAGGCGCCTATCAGCACCTGGTAATGGCTGTAGTCCTGGAAGCGCCGCAGGGTCTGCGTGGCGAAGTTGAATGCCAGGTCGATCTCGCCGGCCTGCAGGGCGGCGCTTTGCGCCAGCGGGTCGTGCAGAAAGCGAAAGCTGGCCTGCACCATGCGCACCTGGTCCGCGTGGCGATAGCTGTCGGCCTTGGCCAGGTGGATGCCGTGGCCTCGCTGCCATTGCGCCACCCGGTAGGGGCCGGTGCCTACCGGATTGGCGGCGGCCTGGGCGGCGGTGTCGGGGTGCAGGATCACGGCCGGCCCCTCGCCCAGGCGGAACAGCAGATGCGGGTCCGGGTGGTGCAGGTGCAGCGCCACGCTGTGCGCGTCCGGCGTTGCCAGGGTGGCAATGTTGTCGAACAGTGACTGGCGTGCCTTGTTGGTCGTGCCGGGTGCCACGGCGCGCTCGAAGCTATAGCGCACCGCGGCCGCGTCCAGCGGCGCACCGTCGTGAAAGTGCACGCCGCGGCGCAGGCGAAAGACATAGTCATGGCCGGATGCGCTCACGCTCCAGGACTCGGCCAGCTGCGGTGCCACCGAGCCGTTTTCCTCGATGCGGGTCAGCCCTTCCAGCACGTTGTAGTGCACCACCTCGCCCACGGCCGCCGCGGGCGCCATCGTCGGGTCCAGGCTGTCGGGCTCCAGCGACAGGTTGATGACCACGGCGTCCTGAGGCGCCCGGCCTTGTGCCAGTGATGGGGCAAGCGCCGGCGCGAGGCACAGCGCCGCAGAACGGGTCAGGCAGGAGCGGCGGGTGAGGCTGGAAGAGGGCATGGCGTGGAGTTGCGCAGCATGGCAAGGAGCAACAAACTGTGACATGCCCCGACAAGTTTGGCTACCATGGCGTTGACTTCTTCTTCCTGCCGCCATGCAAATGCTCACCACCCTACTGCGACAGCACGCGCGCCCGCGCCCGCGCGTGTGGTGGTTGCTTCCGCTGGTGGCGCTGTTGCTGCTGGGCAGTATCGGCTGGGGCGCACACAGGATCTACCAGGAGCGTGAGTTGCGCTACCGCCACCAGATCGAGGGTGGCCTGCACGCGGTCAACCTGCTGCAGATGCGTGGCCTCGCCGACTGGCGCGCGCGTCGGATGGCAGAGGCTGCGGCGCTGACGCAGGACGGTCTTTTGGCGCGGGCCGTGGCGCAATGGCGCAAAACGGCGGCGCCCGAGCGCGAGGCACTGCTGCGCGAACGCCTGCTCATCCTCGTCGAGCAGGCACGCTACACCGCCGCCTACCTGGTGGATGTGCAGGGGCGCCTGTTGCTGCAGCCCCAGGGCACTGCCGCCGGCCTGCTGCCCGCGCCCGAGCAGCAGGCTCTGCAGCAGGCACTGGTGCAGGCCCAGCCGGTCGTGGTGGAACTGCGCCGAGACCCGGCTTTCGCCTTTGAGATTTATGGGTTGCTGGCGCCGCTTTTTGACGGCGATCGCCCGCTGGGGGCCGTGTGGCTGGTGGTGGATGCGCGCACCACCCTGTACCCGCTGCTGCAGACCTGGCCCAGCCACAGCCCTTCGGCCGAGTCGGTGCTGGTACGGCGTCAGGGCGATGCGGCCGTGGCCTTGAGCCCGCTGCGCCTGCGCGGCGAAGAGCCGACGGCGCTGCAGTTGCCGCTGGCGCAACACCGGCGCGACCCGCTGGTGCAGGCGGTGGAAGGCGTGCGTGGCGCCTTCTATGCCAGCGACTACCGCGAGCAGGAGGTGCTGGCCGTGGCCAGTGCCGTGCCTGACTCGCCCTGGCTGCTGGTTTCCAAGGTCGATGTGGCCGATGCCTTCAGCGAGGCCCAGCGCCGCGAATGGCTGGGCCTGGGCCTGCTCGCCAGCCTGGGGCTGCTGCTGCTTGGCTGCATCGCCATGCTCTGGCAATGGCGCGCCTGGCAGCGTGAGCGCGCACTCAAGGGTGAGCTCGAGCGCAACCTGCGCTGGCTGGACAACGCGCAGAAAGCGGCGGCCGTGGGCTATTTCACCTACGACACGCGGCGCGAGACCTTCGTCATGTCGCGCATGGCCAGCGCCATCTTCGGCCTGCCGGCCGACGGCCGCATGACGCTGCGCCAGTGGATGGGGCTGCTGCATCCCGATGAAGGCGCCCAGGTCCTGCAAATCCATGGCCGGGCCATGACCGAACGCACACCGCTACGCACCCAGTACCGCATCCGCCGGGCCAATGACAGGCAGGAGCGTTGGGTCGAGGTCTGGGGGGAATACAGCCAGGCCTCGGCAGCCGAGCCGTCGCGCATGACCGGCACGGTGCAGGACATCACGGAGCGCAGGCACACCGAGGAGCAGCTGTCGCGCTACCGGGCGGCGCTGGAGGCCCAGGTGCGACTGGATCCGCTGACCCAGGTGGCCAACCGCCTGGCGCTGCACGAGGCCGTGACCCATGAATGGAGCCGTGCCCAGCGCGAAGGCACGCCGCTGGCCATGGTGATGATGGACGTGGACCATTTCAAGGCCTACAACGACTACTATGGCCATGTGGCCGGCGACCAGTGCCTGCGGCGCGTGGCCGAGGCGCTGTCGGCCCTGCTCGGGCGGGCGGGCGACCTGCTGGCGCGCTATGGCGGCGAGGAATTCGCCGTGCTGCTGCCCGGCGCCGATGTGCCCGCGGCCATGGCCGTGGCCCTGCGCCTGCAGGACCAGGTGCGGGCGCTGGCCCTGGAGCACCGCGGCAGCGCCTGCAGCGGCATCGTCACCTTGAGCATGGGCGTGACCAGCCTGCACCCGCAGCAGCATGCGGATGTGGCTGGACAGGAGGCCGCCCAGATCCTGTTCCAGCAGGCGGACGCCGCGCTCTACACGGCCAAGCAGACGGGGCGCAACCGCGTGGTGCTGTATGGTGCAGACTGCATGGCGGCGCTGCACCCATCGGGGTGGACGCCGCTCACCCCGATCGAACCCCATGACCTTTGAAGCCATTTTGTTTGACTGCGATGGCGTGCTCGTCGACAGCGAGCCGATCACCAACGGCGTGCTGTGCCAGATGCTGGGCGAGGCCGGCTGGCTGCTGCACCCAGACGAGTGCATGCGCCTGTTCATAGGCAAGACCGTGCGCAGCGAGGCCGCGCGCATCGAGGCCGAGACCGGCCGCCCGCTCACCGACGCCTGGATGGCCGAGTTCTACGCGCGCCGCAACGCGCGCCTGCAGGCCGAGTTGGTGGCCATACCCCACGCGCCCGAGGCGGTGCGCGCGGTGCACGCCCGGCTGCAAGGGCGCATCGCCTGCGCCTCGGGGGCCGACCGCCAGAAGGTGGAGATGCAACTGGCCCAGGTGGGCCTGGCGCCGCTGTTTGCCGGGCGTGTCTTCAGCGGCCACGAGATGCCGCGCACGAAACCTGCGCCCGACGTCTACCTGGCCGCGGCCGCGGCCCTGGGCGTGCCGCCCGCGCGCTGCCTGGTGGTGGAGGACACGGTGACGGGAGTGCTGGCTGGCGTGGCCGCAGGCGCCACCGTGCTGGGTTTCAGCCCGCCGAGTGTGGGCCACGGCTCGCCCGAGGCGCTGCGTGCCGCGGGGGCGGTGCGGGTGTTCGGCGATATGGCGCAGTTGCCCGCAATGATTTAAGTTGCAAGCAAATGGAACGGGGATAACAAAAAGAGATAATTCAGCAGTGTTAGGGCTTACTTCGTTCCCATAGCGCAAAATTTTTAAGCCCCCTGCCCTAGATAGTTGCCGTGAAGCCTTCAGCCACCTCTGCCGTGCTACCCCTCTGGAGCCGTTTGCATGGCGCGCAGGAGCACGCCTTTGCGTGGCTATTGGTCTTTGCCTTGCCTGGCGCCGTGCTGCTGTTGTCGGTGCTGGCCCTGTGGACCTGGGTTCCGCATTACGCCCACGAAGGCTCGCTGCCCGTGGCCATGCGCGTGGCAGAGGATCGCGGCGGTGCGCAGGATCCGGCCAGTGCCCTGGCGGCCGTGGCGCGCGAGCAGCCGGTGCTGCGGCGCGACACCTACCTGAGCGAGGCGCCGTTCTGGTTCAGCTTCACCGTGCCGGCCGCGCAGCCGGGCCGTGCGGCGGTGCTCGAGTTCCCGTCGCGCCACATGATCGCGCTCGCCTGCTGGGACGGTGAGCGGCTCGCGCCCCTGGGAGAGGCAGACCGCGTCCGCCAGCAGGGGCAGCTGTTTGACTCGCGTGCCGGCTTCGGGCTGCGCCTGCAGGGCCTGGCGGCCGGCGCACCCGTGCTGTGCCGGGCGCGCTTCATCGGCCCAGGGCGCCTGACGGTGCAGCAGTGGGATGAACAGGCGCTGCAGATCGCCTCGCAGGCCTTCGAGCGCGACGCGGGCCTGCTCGAAGGCGGCATCCTGATGCTGGCGCTGTTCGTCTTCATCACCGCCCTGATCAACCGCAACCCCAGCTATGTGCTGTTTGCCGTCTGGCTCTTGATCAACCTGCGCATGGGAGCCTTGTCGGCCGGATGGGATCAGCAGTGGCTGGGGCGCACCGTGCCCCTCGACTGGCTCCCGCGCGGGCGCTCTGTCACGATTGCGCTGCTGTATGTGGTGACCTTTGCGCTGTTTCGCTCGCTGTTTCGCGCGGAGCTGGCCAAGTGCGCGGCCCAGCGCCTGCTCAACGCGACGCAATGGTCCTGCGTACTGCTGCTGGCTCTGTCCACCACGCTGTCCTACGCGCAGTTCCTGCCCTTGGCCTGGCTCGCCACTGCCTTCGGCAGCCTGCTGCTGGTGAGCATGCTGGTGCGCATCATCATGCTCACGCGCTCGCCGGTGGCTGCCTGGTATGGCGCCGCCATTGCCGTGATGCTGCTGTCCAGCCTGTACGAGGTCGTGGCGGCGGCCTTTGGCCTGCAGGGCTGGATCGCTTCCGTCAACAGCGTCACGGCGGCGCTCTCGTCGAGCCTGCTGGCCACCATGGCCATAGCCGCCCAGTTGCGCCAGGAGCACCAGCAGCGCGTGCAGGCGCAAGACAAGCTGCAGCACAGCTTCGAGGTCATGCCGCTGGGCCTGTTCACGCTCGATCTGCAGGGCCGCTTCATTGCCGCCAATCCGGCCTTGCGCGCCGCGCTCGGGCCGGCCGTGCTGGCGCATGGCAGCAACCACTGGGATCATCACTTCACCTCCATGGATTGGCAGCGCATGCTGCAGTCCTTGAGCGCCCAGCCCGTGGCCGAATTCGAGCTTGCGGGCCACCCGGGCGCGCGCTCGCCCCGAGGCCGGCGCTTTCTGGTGCGGGCGTCGCTTGCGGGCGAGCGCATCGAGGGCTCGCTGCAGGATGTGACCGAGCGCTCCCTGGCGATTGAGCGCCTGCAGTTCCTGGCGCATCACGACCCGCTGACCCAGGTGCTCAACCGCGATGCCATCCGGGCCGAGCTGGACTGGGCGCTGCATGCGTCGGCCGCGAACCACATGTTGACACTGGCCTATCTGGACCTGGACCGTTTCAAGCTGATCAACGATTTGTTCGGCCACTACGCCGGCGACGAGGTGCTGCGCCAGGTCTGCAAGCGCGTCGGCAAGTTGCTGCAGGAGGGCATGCACATGGGGCGCATGGGGGGCGATGAGTTCATTGTCCTCATGCCCGGCACCAGCCTGGCCCAGGCCGCGCCCATCTGCCAGGACATGGTCGATGCCATAGGCAGCCAGTCCTACCAGGTGGGCGACCGCTCCTTTTACGTGCGCGGCTCGATAGGCCTGATCGAGGTGGCTCGGGGCAGCTCGGCCAAAGATGCCATCTCCACCGCCGACCGCGCCTGCCGCGAGGCCAAGCAAAGCCGCGGCAGCCACCTGGTGGTATTTGAGCGTGACTCGCGCGCGCTCCAGGAACACGAGGCCGAGATCCGCCTGGCCGGCCAGCTCTCGGCCTCTGACGAGCTGCAGGGCCTGTATCTGGAGATGCAGCCCATCATGTCGCTGCGCGAGCCGGATCAGTCGCTCAACTTCGAGGTGCTGCTGCGCATGCGCGACCCGGACGGCCGAAGCGTGCCCACGCCACGCCTGATCACGGCGGCCGAGAACAGTGGCCGCATGGGGGTGATTGATCGTTGGGTGCTGCGCCAGACCCTGGCCTGGGTGCGGGCGCATGAAGGCCGGCTGCAGCGCACGCGCTTCATCTGCATGAACCTCAGCGGCGCCTCGCTCAACGATGAATGTTTTGTGCAGGATGCCGTGCAACTGCTGCGGGACTACGCCGATGTGGCGCACCGCCTGTGCCTGGAGATCACCGAAAGCGTGGCCCTGCATGACCTGGAGAACACGCAGCGTTTCATAGCCCAGGTGCACGGCCTGGGTGCCAAGGTGGCGCTCGATGACTTTGGCGCGGGTTATACCTCGTTTTCCTATCTCAGGGATCTCCGCGGCGATCTGCTCAAGATCGATGGCAGCTTCATCGTGAACATGAACCAGCATCCGGCGAATGTGGCCATCGTCGAGGCCATCGTCGGCCTGGCGCGCAACCTGGGCATGAAGACGGTCGCCGAATGGGCCGAGGACGATGCCACGGTGCAGACCCTGGCCGAGATCGGGGTGGACTATGTGCAGGGCTTTGCCATTGCCCGTGCCCAGGCGCCCGAGCGCATGCTCGAGGCGCACTCATCGGCCGACTTCGTGAGTGACGTCAGCCTGTTGCAGTCCCTGCTGCTGCAGGCCTGGCCCGTGCCGCAGGACTGGCTGCCGCCGGGGCGCGGCACGCATTGAGGCCTACATGACCTGAGCGGGCGCTTGCAGGAGCACCGGGGCAGCGACCGGCTCCCGGGAGAGAGGCGCTGCACGCACATCCAGGCTGATGTCGGGGTGGTGGGTCTCGACCATGAACTTGTACATTGGGTGATGCACCGCTGCCCAGCGTTCCTGGGCCGTGCGTACCTCGAACTTCAGCACGCGGTGCGGCAGGTTGCCGACGTGATGCATCGGGATGTAGCCCGCGTCGGGGTAGACATCGTCGAACAGCATGCGCAGGTACTGGCGATCCACGGGCGCGCGCCCGGTCACCACCATCCAGTCCACCCCACTGTGCAGGCAATACAGGTAGAAAGCCTTGAACAGCACGGTCTTCACCAGGGTGCCCACCCGCCCCTCGGCCACGCCCAGGCGCGTGGCCTCGGCCAGCAGGCTGCCGCTCAGTGACGGTGGCAGCGTGAGCGATTGCTCCAGCGCCAGCGGCGCATAGCGGTTGGTCTGTATGCGCAGCGTGCCCAGGGGCGAGCCATCGAGGTGGGAGGCGGCCAGCAGCACCACGGAGCCGTCGGCGAAGTCGGCTGCTTCGGGTTGAAGCAGGGTGCGCGCCAGATCGGGCACATGGCGCGCGTAGGCCGCATGGCGTATGTGTACGGCCTTGTCCAGGGCCTCGGCGTCGCTGACCACGCGCACCGAAAACGGCAGCCGCTCTTCAAGTACGGCCGGGACCGCGCCCTGCGAGGCTTTGCCGTCGTAGGCACGGTGAACCTCGCGCGTCACGATGGCAGGCGTGGCCATACCGGGCAGGGAAGGCATGAGAGTGTGCGAAATCATGATCAGGTCTCCCGGCCTGACGGGCATGCAGGCCATGTGCTGCACTATCGGGCGCGCCGGGAGGTTTGATGGATGGAAGAGCGGTTGGAATGGCCCTCTTTTCCGGAGAACCGAGGGCGGCCGGTCCGCAGGAGCGAGGCGTGCGAGCCTGCCAACAATGCTCCCCTTCTAACCGAGCCGTAAAACAGGCCTGATCGACACAGCCCATGCCCGCCGTGGTGCGATCCGGGACTGGCAATGTCTTTTCAGCCGTGCTCTGGCGGCTCTTCTGTGGTTGTGCGTTTGTTCACTGGTGCCGGTGGATTCGGTGTGGCCTTAACCATTGCGTGGTAATCGTTGATGGCTATCAAGTTGAGAGCAATGTGGTCGTCGCCGTCTCTGTGGCATTGCTTTTGCCTGCCTGGGCAGGATGTTGCCTGCTGGAACAGTGGGCGACCGAATCGGGCCGGTGGGACAGCATGGTTGCTGTGCCGCCAAGCCGTTGCATGGTGGAGACAGATCATGCTTAAGCGCAGGGCGTGGATGGTGCCGGCACCGGACCGCACGGGGGCCTCCTGGGATCGCTGCAATGGCCCACCTTGCACGAACAGTTTGTGGGCGGCGGCATGGCACGCATCAGGGTGGTGGCCGATCGCAACCCGGTGCGCGAGGTGTTGGAGTTCGAGCCCCTGCGCGCCATGGCGCAGACCCGTGATGGCCAATGGCATGTGGACGGGGCCATGGTGCAGGCGACGGGCGGGGGGCTGGACCTGAGCGAGCTGCTGCGCCAGCCGGTGCTCGGGCGCCTTACCGCCTGGGTTGCGCAGCCGGCCGAGCTGTACCGCAGCCTGGCGCAGTGGCATCCGCGCTACGGCTACGAACAGTGGGCCCTGCGCGCGCGGCCGTGACCCCGGGGTGTAGCAGACCTTGCTTCATTCTTGAACAGTTTGCGGGCGTCCTGGTACGTATGTGCGCACCAGAAGGCGCATCAGCAAGGGGGCGGGGTTGGCATGGATGTTGCCCCATGCAAGCGACCAGTCTTTGAACCCACCCGAAGGGACTACCCAGCATGCGCAACGTCTTCATCCTCGCTTCCCTGTGGGCCGCCGCCGCCGCCCATGCCGCCACCGACCTGGCCGCCGCCGCCGAGATCGCCAAGGCCAACGGCTGCTACAGCTGCCATGCCGCCGCCGAGAAGATCGTCGGCCCGGCGTTCAATTCGGTGGCCGAGAAATACGCTGGCGACAAGGACGCCGCGGCCACGCTGGCGCAGTCCATACAAATGGGCTCCAAGGGCAAATGGGGGCGTGCTGCCATGCCCGCGCATTCCAGCCTCAGCGCGCAAGACGTCAAGCTGCTGGCCGGCTGGGTGCTTAGCGCCAAGCCATGAGCTGCGCCCTGGCTGCCACCCTCTTGCCCACCTACCCGCGCACGCTGCCCGGGGCCCGCACCTGCAGGCCCAGGGTTGAAAGCCTTCAGCGATCCCAGATGTCTGCGCTGATGCCGGCGTACCAGGCCGCGCCATGGCGTGCCTCCGCGGCGCGGTGCTCGGCCGGGGCATCCAGCGGGCTCACGCCCACGCTGTGCGGCAGATCGACCAAATGCCCCTGCTGCGCGCGGTACACCCCCGCCACCGAGATGCCATAGCCCGGCGCCAGCAGGCTGTAGCAGGTGTTGGCGTACCAGGCCGTGGGGGCACTCTGGCCGGTCAGTTCGGTGGCCAGTGCCGCCGCCACCACCTTGCCCTGGTTGTTGGCTGCAAAGCCGGATTTCGGAATCGGCCCGGCCAGGGCCGCGTCGCCCAGCACATGTATGCCGGCCACGCGCTGCGATGCGAAGTCCTCCGCGCGCACCGGCGCCCAGCCGCTGGCGTCGGCCACGCCCGCGCGCTCGGCAATCATGCCCGCCTTCTGCGGCGGGATGACGTTGAGCACGTGCGCCTTGTGGCGCGCGCCGAAGGCCGTCTCCACCTCCAGCGCCCGCGCATCCACGCGCACCACCTGGCCGTCCTGCGCCAGGCTGACCCATTCGAGCATGCCGCCGTATAAGGCCTTCCAGCCCTGCAGGAACAGTTCCTTCTTCGAGAAGTTGTTCTTGGCATCGAGCAGTAGCAGCTTGCTGCGCGGCTTGTGCTGGCGCAGGTAATGCGCGATGAGGCTGGCGCGCTCATAGGGCCCGGGCGGGCAGCGAAACGGGTTGTCGGGGATCGCCATGACGAACACGCCGCCGTCGGGCATGGCCTGCAGCTGGCGGCGCAGCAGCCGGGTCTGCGCGCCGGCCTTCCAGGCATGGGGCGCCAGCCTGGCGGCGGCCTGGTCATAGCCTTCGAGGGCGTCCCAGCGCATATCCACGCCGGGCGAGATCACCAGGCGGTCCCAATGCAACTCCTGGCCCGTGTGCAGGTGCAGCCTGCGCCGCTGGCCGTCCACATCTTCGGCGCGGGCGTGGATGATTTGCACACCGGCGGCGCGCAGGCCGTGGTAGCCGTGGCTTATGCTGTCCCAGGTTCGCAGCCCCGCCAGGTAGTGGTTGGAAAACGGGCAGGTGACGAAACGCTCTTCAGGCTCGACCAGGGTGACCTGGATCTGCGGCGCCCAGGCGCGCAGGTAGCGCGCCACCGTGGCGCCGCCAAAGCCGCCGCCCACCACCAGCACATGCGCGCTTGCGCCCTGCGCGCGCACGATGGCGGGCGCGGCCAGGCCTGCCGCGCCGAGCAAAAACTGGCGGCGCTGTAGCGTAGTCATCACGGCCTCTCGGCGGGCGGCTTGGCAAACCACCGGGCCAGGGCCTGCATCTGGGCCACGTCATAGCCCTGCATCAACAGCGGCATGACGGTGGCGCCCGCCACCCGCCCGGCCTGGAACGCCTGCATGCGTTCCAGCAAGGCTGCGCTGCTCTGGCCGCGCAGGCCGGGGATGCTGGTGTCGGCGCCGGCCGGCGGCTGGCCGCCGGGGCCGTGGCAGGTGACGCAGTTGCCGGCGAGCAGGGCGGTGTCCTGGGGGCTTATAGGGGGCTGGGCCGCGCCGGGCTGCAGCCACAGCAGGGCGCAGGCGGCGAGCGTGCGCGCTCCCAAGGCGTCAGTCGAGCCAGCCACGGCGCGTGCCCTCGGCGATCAGCGCGCGCACCTGGGGGGCGATGCCCTGGGTGTCGAACAGCGCTTCGAGTTCGCTGACGATATCGGCCACGGTGTGGCGCCCGTCGCAGCGGCGCAGGATCTCGGCGGCGCTGTCGTTGAGTTGCACCGTGCCTTCGGGGTCGAGCAGCACCCAGCGCGTTTGCGCGCTCTCGTACTGCAGGCGCAGGCGGCGCGAGAGGTGGGGCAGCGCGGGAGGCAGTTTCGGTGCGCTGGTGGCGGCGTCAAAGTGCATGGCAGGTCTTTTCGATGGTGTTCCGCAGGGATCAACGGTTTCCATGCGGCCGTTGCGATGCAGCAAAAAAAATGCCAAGCCCTACGCATTCCGGCAAGGCACGGCCTGCCGCTCTACCGCGCCGGGGGCAATTGCTCCAAAGCGGAGCAATGCCTGTCACAACCCTGCGAACGGTGTGCGGCGGGCGGGGCACGCTGCCGAAGGGGGCTTGCCGTCGCGCGTGCGCGGGGTGAACACCTTCCAGAAAGAAGTGGCCTGGTTCTTGCTGTCGTTGGACATCACTATTCATTCAAGGAGACACCCTATGCATTTTGCTGTTCAGACCTGGGCCCGGCAGGGCGCGTGCACGGCCCTCGCTCTGGCGCTGGCTGCCGGCCTGGGCGCCGCCTGGGCGCACGGGGACGTAACCCCCCAGCCTGTGGACACGCGCACCCTGCCGCCCGTGGGGCAGAAATGGCTGGAGGACAATCCCTACAGCAAGGGCCCCGCGCAGGCCGAGGCGGTGCGCATCGGCGCATCCGGCTACAACCAGAATTGCGCCCGCTGCCATGGGCTGGAGGCCATCTCCGGCGGCATTGCCCCCGATCTGCGCCGCCTCGATGACGAGTGCACCAGTCTGGCCGACGAGGCGAAGAAGAACGCCTGCTTCAAGGAGGTCAGCGATTACTTCATCGGCACGGTGCGCCGGGGCCGCACGCGCGACGGCCGGGTGTACATGCCGCCGTTCGAGGGCATGCTGTCCCAGGAGGCCCTGTGGGCCATCAAGACCTATCTCGAATCGCGGCGCGAACCATGATCGAAGCATCCCCAAAACCGCAATCGACGGGCCGCCGCCAGCTGGTACTGGGACTGCTGCCGCTGCTTGCCGGCGTGGGCGCGGCCCATGCGCAGGAGGAGCCCAGCGCCCTGGAGCGCATCCGCGCGCATGGTGCGCTCAAGGTGGCGCTGTACAACGCCTTCCCGCCGTTTTCCGCGCCGTCGGCGCAGGGCATGCAGGGCCTGGACGTGTCCCTGGCGCAGGCCCTGGCGCGCGCCATGGGGCTGCAGCTGTCCCTGCTGCCCTTCGATGGCGACGAGAACATGAGCGACGACCTGCGCAACATGGTCTGGAAGGGCCACTACCTGGGCTACGGCCCGGCCGACGTGATGCTGCACGTGCCCGTGGACAAGTACTTCATGCAGCAGAACCAGCAGGCGCTGATCTTTGCCCCGTACATGCGCGAGCAGGTCGTGCTGGTGCGCGACAAGCGGCGCCTGCCGGCCGTGGCGGGCGCCGCCGACCTCAAGGGGGTGCCCCT
The DNA here is from genome assembly GCF_044792555.1 of Alicycliphilus denitrificans. Taxonomy (GTDB): domain Bacteria; phylum Pseudomonadota; class Gammaproteobacteria; order Burkholderiales; family Burkholderiaceae_C; genus Alicycliphilus; species Alicycliphilus denitrificans_A. The sequence goes on along the minus strand of NZ_CP126238.1, from coordinate 3,782,440 downwards.
GGCCGCCGAGCGCGGCACCGGCGCGGCCAGCGCCCTGATCGGGCACGACAACCGCCTGCTGAGCGCACAGGTGCACCTGTATGAAAACGGCGTCAAGGCCGTGCAGGCGGTGTTGCAGGGCGAGGTGGCCGCCGCCTACGTCACGCGTGCACAGGCGGAATCCGCGATCTTCCACGCGCAGCCGAGGCCGGAGCAGATGGAGATCAGCGAGTTTCCGCTGACGGGCGTGCCGTCCCAGGGCTGGCTGGTGGGCATGGCCATCAAGGCCAGGAACGAGGCCCTGGGCCAGGCGCTGCAGCAGGCCCTGGAGTCGTTGCGCGGCAGCGGCGAGCTGCTGGCGATCTTCAAGCAGCATGGCCTGACGTTCACTGCACCCTAACCGCCGCACCGCCGCGGCGGCATGGAGGAAAAACCCCGGAACGCCGTGCAGGCGTTCCGGGGTTTTCTCATGGCCGAAAAATTTCAAGCCAAATTAGCATGAAACTATTACCCATAAATCGTCAAAAGCTATTGAAAATGTAGCGTTTTCGCAGGCCAGGGCTCAGCGCCACTCGTAGCGCATGCCGACGGTGAAGCCGCGGCCCATGCCGGGGGCGACGAAGCGCGCCGATCCCATGTCGTCGCCGGGCCGGACCACCACGCCGCCAGGGAAGGCATCCTCGTTGCCCGTGGCATAGGTGACGTAGCGCCTGTCGAGCAGGTTGTTGATGCGCAAATAGGCTTTCCAGCCCTGGCTGATTTGCCAGCTGACGCGTGCGTTCAACAGGCCATAGCCGGCCACGTCGCCCAGCTTGGGGCGCGAGCCGCCCTCGTTGCCGGCCGCCACCTGGGAGCCCATGGCCAGCCAGTCGCCGCCCACGACCACCCTGGGCGTGGCGCGCCAGTCGACCGAGAGCTTGAACACATGGCGCGGCAAGGCGGCCATGCGCGTGCCGGGGTGGAATGCGTTGGGTTTCGAGGCCGTGCTTAAGGGGCCAAAGAGCACGCCGCTGCTTTGGTAGGTGGCGTCCAGGTAGCCGTAGCTGGCGCGCATGTCCCAATGGCTGCGCTGTACCCGGGCGCTCAGCTCCAGGCCCTGACGGCGGGTCTTGCCGATGTTGTTGAAAAAGCCCGCCTGTGCGATGCCCGAGCGCATGAAGGCGATGTCGTCGTTGCTCTCCGAACGGAACAGGGCGCCGGTCAGTTGCACGCCCTCGGCCGGGCGCAGGCGTGCGCCGAACTCCAGGGTGCGGGTGATCACCTGCTTGAGGTAGGGGTCGGCCTGCAAGCCGGTCGGCAGTGTGCACGGCTTGGCCGGATCGGCGCAGCCCAGCTCCAGCGATGTCGGCATGCGCGTGCCCTGCGACAGGCTGGCGAAGCCGATGGCCGCCGGCGTGAAGGCGTGCGTGATGCCGATGGCCGGGTTGAGCTTGCTGTAGCTGAATGTCTCGCGTTCATACGGCGCGGGGTGCCCGAGGTCGTTGCGCACGCGACTGTAGTTCCAGCGCGCCGACAGGCTCAACTGCGTGTGCTCCGCGAGGCTGATGGTGTCGGCCGCGAACAGCCCCAGGCGCGTGCTGCGGCCACGCAGGGAGACCTCGTGCTCCAGCGCCTCGCCCGGGACGGTCTGGGTGACGCGGTTGGCGTCGAAAAAGGCTTCCTGCTGGTACTGGTCGTAGTCGGACTTGCCGCGCGCCAGCTCGGCCCCCAGGGCGAACTGGTGCGCGCCGGACTGGCGCGTCCATTGCAGCGTCGCTCCGGTTTCCGCATGCCGCGCCTGGCTCACGTTGAGCACGGCGTTGTGGTGCATGTAGCCGGGGGCCGCGGGGTCGGTGCAGCGGGGCGCGCCGGGTTTTTCGCAGTCTTCGATCCATTCGGCCCAGTCTTCGTTGACGTCGCCGTTGCTGCCCGTGCGGCGCGAAGTGCGATGCCATGCCACCAGCGCAATCTGGTCGTTCGGGGTGAGGGATTGTGTCAGCTGGAAGTTGAGCAATTGGCCCTGGTTGCGTGTCTGGTCGTAGAAGGTGTAGCCGGCGCGCGGCTGGGTGTCGTACAGGCTCTGGTTGAGCAGGCCGTTGCCGATCAGGTTGCTGCGGCCGTAGCTGTAGCTCAGCGCCCAGGAGGTGCCGCCCAGGTTGCGTCCGAGCTTGAGGAATGCATTGCCCAGGTGGCCTGGCGAGCGTTCGCGCCAGCCGTCTTCCTCGAACCAGGTGCCGGCGGCGTAGCCGTGCCAGCCCTCGCCCCACTGCGCGCCATGGCCGAATTCGACACGCTTGCGCGCATGGCTGCCAAAGGAAACATCGACCTCCGTGCCCGGGTGCGTCAACCCCGACTTGGTGCCCAGCACCAGCGCGCCGCCCAGGGTGTTGAGGCCGTACAAAGGGTTGCTGCCGGGAATCAGGGCCACGTCGGCCAGCGCCATTTCGGGCACCAGGTCCCAGTCCATGACGTCGCCCAGCGGCTGGTTAATGCGCACGCTGTCCAGATACACCGACAGGCCCTGGGGCGAGCCCAGCAGGGGCGACAGGCGGTGGCCGCGGTAGCTCAGGTCGATCTGGTAGGGGCTGCCCTGGATGTCGGCGGCGCTGACACTGGGCATGCTGCGGTTGAGGAAGTCGGCCAGGTTGGCGGTGCCAGAGTGTTCGATCTGCGCGTCGCTGCGCATCTGCGCATTGCCGGGGTATTGCTCCACCGATACGTCCAGCCCGGGCAGTGGCGCCTGGTGCACCACTTCCACCACGGGCAGGCGGTGGACCTTGTCGGTGTCAACGGCCTGCGCCACGGCCGCCAACGGGAAGGTGCAAGCCGCGGCCAGCCAGCGGCGGCCGGGCCTCAATGGGGTCTTTGTCATGGGAGTGTGGTCGTTGCACGGCGCTGCGGATGCGCGCCGCGGGGGTAGGAAGGAAGAGGCCGGGCGGGCATGCCCCAGCCCCATGGCATCAAAGGCCCGTCACTGCATGACCTTGAAGGTCCAGACCGAGCCGCCCTGCTCCAGGAAATTCACCTTCTTGGCCACCTCACCGCCCCACAGCGGCACCGCGCCGCCCCAGCCGGAGACCACGCTCAGGAACTGCTCGCCGTCCTGCGTCCAGGTGATGGGTGGGGCCACGACGCCCGAGCCGGTCTGGAACTGCCACACCACCTTGCCGCTCTTGGCATCGGCGGCCTTGAGGTAGCCCTCGGGCGTGCCCCAGAACACCAGGTCGCCGGCCACCAGCACGCCGCCCCACAGCGGCGCCTCGTTCTTCACCTCCCAGGCTACCTTGCCGGTCTTGGGGTCGATGGCGCGCAGCGCGCCGATGTGGTCGTCGAACAGCGGCTTGATGGTGAAGCCCGCGCCCAGGTAGGCGGCGCCCTTCTTGTAGGTGATGGGCTCGTTCCAGATCTCCATGCCCCATTCGTTGGTGGGCACGTAAAACAGCCCGGTCTTGGGGCTGTAGGCCATGGGCATCTGGTTCTTGCCGCCCAGGAAGCCGGGGGCGGCAAAGACGGACTTGCCCTTCTTGCCGTCGGCATCCTGGGCCGTGGGGTCGCCGGGGCGGTTCTCGGCCACGAAGTTGGGGCGGCCGGTCTTCAGGTCGATGTCCGTGGCCCAGGTGATTTTCTTCACGAAGGGGAAGGCGTTGAGCAGCTTGCCGTTGGCCGCGTCCATCACGTAGAAGAAGCCGTTGCGGTCGGCCTTGGCGCCCACGCGCTTGCCATCCATGTCGAAGGTGATGAATTCGTTCACGCCGTCGAAGTCCCAGCCGTCGTTGGGCGTGCTCTGATAGTGCCAGACGATCTTGCCGGTCTTCACGTCCAGCGCCAGGGTGGAGGCGGAGTACAGGTTGTCGCCCTTGCGCACGTGGCTGTTCCAGGGGCCGGGGTTGCTGGTGCCGATGTAGGTCAGGCCGGTTTGGGGGTCGTAGCTGCCGCCCAGCCAGGTGGAGGCGCCGCCGGTCTTCCAGGTCTCGCCCGGCCAGGTGGCGCCCGGCGTGCCGGTGATGCCGTTTTCCTTGCCGTCCTTGTAGCCCATGTGGCCTTCGACGGTGGGGCGCGTCCACAGCAGCTTGCCGGTCTTGGCGTCGCGTGCATCGACGCGGCCCACCACGCCGAATTCACCGCCGGAGTTGCCGGTGATCACCATGCCGTCGACCACCAGCGGGGCGGCGGTGTAGCTGTAGCCGGCCTGGTAGTCGTCGATCTTCTCGCGCCACACCACCTTGCCCGTATCCTGGTTCAGCGCCACCAGTTGCGCATCCAGCGTGCCGAAGATCACCAGGTTGCCGTACAGCGCGGCGCCGCGGTTGACCACGTCGCAGCAGGGCATGATGCCCTCGGGCAGGCGGTGCTCGTATTTCCAGAGCTTCTTGCCGGTCTTGGCGTCCAGCGCAAAGAGGCGCGAGTACGAGGCCGTCACGAACATCTTGCCGTTGTGCACCAGCGGCTGGCTTTCCTGGCCGCGCTGTTTCTCGCCTCCGAAGGACATGGCCCAGACGGGCGCCAGGCGGTTGACGTTGCCTTCGTTGATGCCGGTGAGGGTGGAGAAACGCTGCCCCTGCGTCCCCAGGCCCCAGGTCAGCACGTCGTCCGGCGTGTTCGCGTCGTCGTGGATCATCTTGTCGGTCACGACCGCGCCGGCCTGGCTGGCCGCGAGCAGCATCATCAAATTCAATAGCGTGCGTTTCATCGTCTGTCTCCTGCGTTGTGGGAAAAACCATGTCTGTGCACCATGCCCAGACTTAGGCGCGAAACCCTTGGCGATGAAGGACGGGGCAATATCCATGCCATGGAAACGGGTGCTGCGCCGCGCGGCTTGTGCGGGGCATCGCGTGGCGGCCTGCGGGGAGGCGTTGTCCCGTGGAGCAAGTCTTGGTGAACAGGCTGCTCCAAAAGGCAACATGCCACCCCGGCGCATGGCGCGCCATGGGCATTCACTGCGGCGGCTGCATCAGCGCCCGCCGTTCATGGGCGGGATACCACTGCACCAGGCTGCGCTGCAGTTCGGCCGGTTGGGCCGCCCAGCCGGCAAACCGGCTGGGCACGGGCGCGCGCAGCAGTTCGCTCAAGTCCACCCCTTGTTGGGCGCTGCGCTCCAGCAAGGCGGTGAACCATTGCAACCAGTCGCGCGTCTGCGCGATGCCCTGCACGCCCTTGTCCACGGGGCCGTGGCTGGGCACCAGCAGCTTGAACTGGCCCTGCTGGCGCCATTGCTCCAGGGTTTCGAGGCTTTGCAGCCACTGGGCGGGATGGGCGTGCGGCGTGGTCGGCACGCGCTCGGCAAAGACCAGGCCGCCGGCGAACAGCACGCCGGTGGTGGTGTCCAGCAGCACCAGATCGTCCCGGGTGTGCCCCTGCAGGCGGCGCAACTCCAGGTGGTGCGTTCCCAGGGTGAAGGTTCGGGGCTCCAGCGCCTCGCGCGCGGGTGCCGGCTCGGTGCCTTTCATCCAGTCGCCGCACAGGCGGTACAGGTTGTCGGCGTAGCCGCTGCCTTCGATGCGCATGCCGGCGATAGTGCCGGCCAGGGCCTGTGTCGGAACGCTGTCCCATGCCTGGTTGCCGAAGAAATAGTCGGGGTGCAGGTTGAGGTTGAGCACCGCGCGCACCGGCTGCGGCGTGACGGCGGCAATGGCCCGGCGCTGCTGCTCCCCATACAGGCGCGAGGGCCCGGTGTTGATGACGACGACGCCATCGCCGGTGGCGATGAATGCGGTGTTGATGATGTTGCAGCCGTTGGCGGGCAGGAAGTCGGCCACCGCGCCTTCGATCACCCAGGTGCCGGCGGCGATCTGGCGCGGCTGCAGGCGGTAGTTCAGCGTGGCCAGGTCGGGCGCGGCGCTGGCGGGCTGCGCAGGCTTGCCGGCTTGCGCCAGGGCGCTGGCGCAGGCCAGCGCGGCTAGGGTGGAGATCAAGGCCTTTTTCATCGCCGGGCCGTCCCAAGATGAAAAAGCGGCCCCCTTGGAGGGCAGCGACCACACGCAGTGGGGAGCGTGGGGGCCATTTTTCATTTCACCATGACTCCAGCACCGAACTTCGCTGGACTACGCCGAAGCCCGATACAGCAGGTTTATCAATAACTTAGGCGAGTCCAACATATGCCGGTGCTTTCCGAAACCTGACCCGGCTTCCCCTCTGCTGGCCCCTACATGGCTCTTGGGAATCGGGTCTTTCCGAGGAGTCATCGTGGCAAAACTCAAACTCACCAAGTCCGCAGTCGATGCGGCACAACCCCAGGCGCAGGCCGTCGAACTCCGGGACACGCTGGTGCCCGGCTTCCTGTGCAAGATTACACCAGCGGGCCGCAAGGTGTTCATGCTTCAGTACCGCACGAACGCTGGCGAGCGGCGCAAGCCCGCCCTGGGCCTGTACGGGGAACTGACCGTCGAGCAGGCCCGCTCGCTGGCCCAGGAATGGCTGGCCGAGGTGCGCCGGGGTGGCGACCCCAGCGCGGCCAAGGCCGCAGCCCGTTCAGCCCCCACGGTCAAGGAGCTGTGCACCAAGTTCATGGAGGACTACTCCAAGCAGCGCAACAAGCCCAGCACCCAGCGCGGGTATCAGGCTGTCATCGACCGCTGCATCGTTCCGATGCTGGGCCGTTTGAAGGTTCAGGACGTGAAGCGTCCGGACGTGGCCACGGCAATGAAGAAGATGGCCCACAAGCCCGCTGAGGCCAACCGTGCTTTCAGCGTCATGCGCAAGATGTTCAACCTGGCCGAGGTGTGGGGCCACCGACCCGACGGCACCAACCCCTGCCGGCACGTCCCGATGTACCCCAACGGCAAGGCCACGCACCTCATCAGCGACGAGGACATGGGCAAGCTGTTTCGGCGGCTTGAGCACATCGAGGCCGAGGGCCTGGAGAACTACGTCATCCCGCTGGCGATCCGCCTGCAATTCGAGTTCGCCGGCCGCCGCTCCGAAATCGTGACGCTCCAATGGGATTGGGTAAACCTGGACAACCGCCGCGTGGTCTGGCCGGACAGCAAGACGGGCGGCATGTCCAAGCCCATGAGTGAGGAAGCCTATCGGCTGCTCTCGACGGCGCCGCGGCAGGAAGGTATTCCCTACGTGCTGCCGTCGCCGAACCATCCCGGCAAGCACCTGACCACGGGCGAGTATTACGGCGGCTGGAGCCGTGCGCTCAAGGCGGCAGGCGCCACGCACGTCGGAACGCATGGCATCCGACACCGTTCGGCCACCGACATTGCCAACTCGGGCATCCCGGTCAAGGTCGGCATGGCGCTGACGGCGCACAAGACCGTGGCGATGTTCATGCGCTACGTCCACACCGAGGACGACCCGGTGCGCAAGGCGGCCGAGCTGGTGGCGAACCGGCGCAAGACGATCACCGAGGCGAAGCGGCCTGCGGAGGTGGCTGCATGACCAAGAAGACGCCTGCGACGGTGGAAGTCGCACCCGCTGCTTTGCCTGCCGGCTACGCCGGCATCCACGGCGGTATCGTGGACCTGCTCGATGCCGCGCGCCAGACGGCCGCGCGCAGCGTCAATGCGCTGATGACGGCCAGCTACTGGGAGATCGGCCGGCGCATCGTGGAGGCCGAGCAACAGGGCAAGCGGCGCGCGGGTTACGGCGAGCAGTTGATCGAGCGGCTGGCCAGCGACCTCACCCAGCAGTTCGGCCGTGGGTTCAGCCGCCAGAACCTGCAGCAGATGCGATCGTTCTTTCTGACCCGGCCAATTCGCCAGACAGTGTCTGGCGAATCTGCCCCGGAGCCTGTGCGGCCTCGGCGGCTTGACGAGCTGGCGCAGGTCTTCACGCTGCCGTGGTCGGCCTATGTGCGGCTGCTGTCGGTCAAGGACGAGCATGCGCGCCAGTTCTATGAAGCCGAGGCCCTGCGCGGCGGATGGAGCGTGCGCCAGTTGGATCGGCAGATCGGCAGCCAGTTCTACGAGCGCACGGCGCTGTCGAAAAACAAGGCGGCGATGCTGGCCAAGGGCGCGGTGGCCAAGCCCGAAGATGCCGTCGCGCCCGTCGATGCCATCAAAGACCCGTATGTGCTGGAGTTCCTCGACCTCAAGGACGAGTATTCGGAGTCCGATCTGGAAGCCGCCTTGATCCGGCGGCTGGAAGATTTTCTGCTGGAGCTGGGTGAAGGGTTCACCTTCATCGGGCGGCAGCGGCGCTTGCGCATCGACCAGACCTGGTATCGGGTGGACTTGCTGCTGTTCCATCGCAAGTTGCGCTGCCTGGTCATCATCGACCTGAAGCTGGGGTGCCTGACCCACGCGGACGTGGGCCAGATGCACATGTACTGCAACTATGCCAAGGAACACTGGGCCTATCCCGAGGAGAACCCGCCGGTGGGCCTGATTCTTTGTGCCAACAAGGGGCTCGCCCTGGCGCGGTATGCGCTGGAGGGCTTACCCACCAAGGTCATGGCGGCGAACTACCGGATGGTTCTGCCGGATACCGATGTGCTGCAAAAGGAACTGGAAAGCACGCGGCTCTTGCTGGAGTCTCGCGGAACGATTCGTCCCAAGACGTGGAAGCGGTAGACACACCTGCGGAGCTATACGCCTGTTTGGAGATTGGGCAGAACCTCAGTCTGTAGTCGGTTTTACGGCTTTCTTCCGTGAGGAGGAAGAAGGCAACGACGGCAAACATTCAAACAAACGTTCCGCATAGACGAATCCCATCCGCCTTACTGCGTCCTGATCGAAATACAGTAGCCATGCGGCAAGTAGCGCCAGCGAAATGAGCAATGTCAAGCCTGCGGCAAGCCCTGGATCGGCAAGGTGCACCAAGTCAAATTGGAGAGGTGCTACCTGCAAAATCTTTGCAATCAACAATCCGTAGGCGACGCCCATGAGGCACGACAGGATGCCGACAGGCTTCATCGCCAGCATGTTGCGATGAAATCCATAGGCGATGTTCTCTTTTAGCAAGAGCTGCTTGTTGGAGCGCGTGAGTTCGCGAAGCCGCTTAGTGGCACCGATGTAGATGTCGTCTGCCTTGTCTGGGTTTGCTGATTCTTCTTCTGCTGTTGGCATGGCAATACCCAACTTAGCAGTGATCGCCGTGTGATAACGCTGCTTGCTGACACCATCGAGGAATTTGTCGCGGTGGCGCAATGCGATGGTCGTGGGCATGCCACCCCACTTTGAGACCAGTGTCTCTTCAAGTTGTTTACCACGCCCGCGCGCTATGCTCGCAAGTGCATAGATAGCGCCGCAGCCGCCCAGCAGGCCGATCACACCTGTAAGCACAGGGTGCCGCGCCCCGTAGATGCACAACAGCGGCACCAGCACGGGTAAGGCCACCAGAAGGCCAGGGATAACACGTGCCTTGCGCTCGTAGGGGTCTTTGACCAGTTCAAAAAATGTTGTCATGTGAAGTCAGACCTGTGCCGCCAAAGCGTCGATATAGGGTTGGATTTCATCGCGGTTTTTCAGCGTGATCTGCTGTGCGAGGGGGTCTGGTGCTTCCTTGGTATGCAAACCCAAACGTCTCAGCGTGTAGTACAGAAACGCTTGGCGACATGGAAGTTTGACCTCTCCATCTTCCATACCGTAGTCCAACTCCAAGACTCGTTTCTTGGCGGCGGGCAAATCGGGATGTGGTGCAAGCACCAGCGTCAATACAGTTTGCCAATGCGAATCTTGGCTGGAGTCCACTTGGGTCGCCTCGAAGCCATCGATGCGCAGGATTCGAGCAAGGACGAAATCGCTGAAGCGCTGGCGCTTGTGGCAAAACGCGCGCATGTGCCAGCGAAAACCGTCATTGCCAAGGGCGTGGGGAGACAGCAAGCGAACCGATTCATCCAACGACGTCATGGACTGGTAGCTCACCAGAATGGATTCCTGCTGCCGGATTGCGCGGACCACTGCTTCGACAGTCTGCTCATTGATCGTGCGCCAGGGGGACGGGGCCCAATCTGTCTCCGGCGCGGAGCCGATGAAGCTGGCCGTCGGCTCGACAATTCCCATCTTTGTCGCCAGCAATTCTGCTAGATAGCGTTGCGCCGAGCTTCGTTGGTAAAGCGGGTGAAAACTCTGCGCTGCCGTGTAGGTCTTGGAACTGCGGTCGTAAGTCAGGTTGCTCGGCGCCAACTCCATGTACTTGGAAATGTCCAGTGATGCCTGCGGAACCGAAATACCAAAGTGCTCGGTGAGATCCATCCGGTTGATGCGCCGCTCCCAGCGCAGACGGAAATCGATGAATTGAAGTCTGCTCTCCAACCCCCAACTTAGCCCCTTAGGCTCAGCAGGTTCGGCGGCAGGAACGGGAGGTTTTTGCATCAGTCGCGCCTAAAAAGTAGACGGATATAAAAAATCGTCGTACATTAACTATACGCGATCATCCTTCGGTCGTCTACCCGGAGACCCCAGTGCCTACAACCATCACGTTTTTTCCCGTCGACAACGGGGACATGACCCTCATCAAGTTCGGCGATCTCGACGCGACGACTCTGCTGATCGACGTAAACATCCGGCAAGACGCCGACGACCCTGACGGGGAGGCGCGCGATGTCGCCAAGGATTTGCGCGAACGACTGAAGAAGGATGAGAACGGCAGGCCGTATGTCGATGCGTTCCTGCTGAGCCACCCGGACCAAGACCATTGCCGAGGGCTGAAGCGACACTTCCACCTAGGGCCACTCGACAAGTACCCGGACGACAAGAAGGACGACAAGGACAAGAAAATCGTGATCCGCGAGATGTGGTCGTCCCCGATCGTGTTTCGACGCGCCAGCAAGACGCACACCTTGAGCGACGACGCCAAGGCATTCAACACGGAGGCGCGTCGGCGCGTGCAACTGAACCGTGACAAGAATTTCGCCGTCGGGAACGGTGACCGCATTCAGATCATGGGCGAGGACATCGACGGAAAAACCGATGATCTCACCTCGATTGTGCGGAAGGTGGACACGCGCTTTTCAACGATCAATGGCAAGAGTTCCGCATTCTTTTCTGCGTTTCTTTTGGCCCCACTGGACGCCCAGGATGACGAAGAAGAGGAAGAGTGCCTGGTCAAGAACCAGTCCAGCGTTATTCTGAACATCACGTTGGCGGCTGACGCGCAGACGCCGGATGGTGCGAAATTCCTTACTGGTGGCGATGCTGAGGTGTTCATCTGGAACCGCCAGTGGCAACGCCACAAGGCTGAAGCAGATGTGCTTGAGTACGACATCATGCAGGCGCCTCATCATTGTTCCTGGCATTCGCTGTCCTATGACAGCTGGTCCGACTACCGTGAAAAAGCCAAGCTCGATGCTGATGCCCGCAAGGCGCTTTCGCAGACCCGTGACGGCGCCGTCATCGTCGCCAGCTGCAAGCCGATTGCAGACGACGACAGCGATCCGCCCTGCATCCGTGCGAAGCGTGAGTACGTGACGATCGTGGACGAAGCAAAAGGCGAGTTCTACTGCACAGGCGAGTACCCCAGCGAAAAGTCCGTGGAACCGCTCGTTTTCACCGTAACCGCTCAGGGTGTGCAGCCTCCCTCGAAGAAGGAGTCCGGATCGAAGGCCGCTGCCGTGGTGACCTCTGCGCGCACCCCCATGCCGCACGGAGCATCATGACGGGCTCCATCGCAGACGCACTGCATCAACTTCAGCGGCATCGAGGCCTTATCCGCGTTGGCGAGCCAAGGACAACTGGTGCATCGACGGAGATTGAAGTCGATGTTGCGGTCCAACTGCCGAACAGGTCTCGGCGCAATGGTATCTCTGAGACCGGAGTGCGCGCCGTCGAGACGTGCGTGCTGGTATTCGGTAGTGACTGGCCCCTGTCCGCACCCGAGCCCTTCTTGCGTGCGGACTTCCCGCTCAACTTGCCGCACATCAACCCCCATCGCCAAGGCGAGTTGGTCTCGCCGTGCCTATTCGAAGGGTCGTTGGACGAGCTGCTGCATCGGTTTGGCCTGGACGCCATTGTCGATCAGTTGATCGACTGGCTGCACAAGGCCGCGGCCGGAACACTCCTGGACCTGGAGCAGGGGTGGGAGCCAACGCGCCGAGACAGCTGTCCTTCGACCGTTGTATTCAGTGCCGAGAAGGTCGCGGCTGCCGCTCCCGCTGACGGCACGATTCTGGTGGTTCCCGCAGGCTACGTGACGATCGATGGCGGTCTGTACGCCATCATCAACGCCGAACTGACCGCACAAGTCGATCCTGTGTTTTACCAGGATGTTCACAACGACAAGCTGGGCAAATGGGGGAACGGCCATACCGCGGCCTTCATCGCGCGCGCTCCGATGACCGACGGCCTCCCGCATGTGATCGGACGCTATCAACCAGAGACGGTTGTCGATCTAGCGACGCTGCTCGATCGAGCAGCGGAGCTTGGCATTGATCGCGACGCTTTGGCCCAGGGAGTGGACGGTTATTACGGACGCTCGATCCTGGATATGCGACAGGACTCGCATGGCTGGGTGCATGGTTTGTACGCGATTGTGATTCTGGCTGTGCAAAGGCCAGCGTCGCTTGTGGGCTCGCCAGGGAGGAGTGTCGAGGTATTGCCCTATGTGGTGCGCTATGAACTCAACGCTCAATCGCTCCTGGAGCGAAACGCCACGGTTCACCCGGCCTTTCACGCGCATGCGTTGTCTCCTGAACTGCTGGCAAGGACGTCCGGCATTCCATACGCAGCCACATCACAGCCGCTGGTCGTGCTCGGCTGCGGAAGCGTGGGATCGAAAGTCGCGATGCAACTGGGGCGAGCGGGCTTTGGTTCGATGACTTTCGTCGACAACGAATCCATGTCGCCTCACAACGCCGCGCGGCATGCACTCATTGAGCGGGCATCAGTGCTGGTTCCGCCTCGGAAGTCGGCGCTGATGAAGACAGCCTTTGAATCGCTGTCGCATCTTCAATCGCGCGCATTCGACATCGACGCAGTGACTCTTTTGGTCGATCCGGAACAGTTTGCGGCAACCGTTCCGCAGGATGCAGCCCTCATCGTGGATGCGACGGCGTCACTTCAAGTGCTGGCTGCAGAAACACAATCGGCAGCGTTGGATCTATCCCCTGCCCGATTGGCACGGATCGCGATGTATGGTCAGGGGCGCTGTGTGGCGGTATTGCTCGAAGGAGCTGGCCGCGCCGGCCGAGTTGACGACCTCACGGCGTTCTTGTTCGAGTGCTGCCGGTTTGCACCGGAACTGCGTGCGTCGATTGCCGGCGATACGTCTGAGCCGACCCGGATTTTCGTGGGTGACAACTGTCGTTCGCTGACGATGCCTATGTCTGACGCCGTTGTTTCGCGGTCGGCGTCACTAGCCGGCCTGCAACTGGAACGATGGCTCGTTGATGGGCTTCCGAAGGAAGCGACGCTTTGCGCCGGAATCTCAGATGCCGAAGGTCTTGGAATGGCATGGACCCGCGCCAGCCTTGGCCCGACCACTGCGCTTGAAGTCGCAGACGATGGTGGCTGGAACATTCGGGTCCTGTCCACAGTTGCGCAAGCAATCCATGCTGATGCGCTGCGCTGGGGTGCTCTGGAAACAGGCGGCGCCTTGATCGGCCGCATCTCGTTTGAAAATCGAACCATCACCATTGCAGGCCTTGTTGAGGCACCGCCTGACAGTGTTCGAGAGGCCGCCCGCTTCGTCCTCGGAACCAACGGGCTTGTTCAAAACTTGCGCGCCGCAAACGCGGCCTCTTTGGGGTATCTCGCCTTTATAGGAACGTGGCACAGCCACCCGAAAGGCGGCGCACATTCGGGTATCGACCGAAATACATTGCGCGGCATCGCCGAGGATGCTGGCGGCCTTCCGGCCGTGTCGTTGGTATGGACTCCGACAGGACTCACGTGTGCGGTGGATCGCTGGTAGGTGCAAAGCCACCGGCACTTTGTTGGCATAAAACAAGAGGGATGTATGGCTGACTACTTCGAGATCGACTTTCTTGGCGTCGAAACAGCGAAAAGCGGGGACGCGATCACGCTGCGCTACTCGGTGAATGGCACTGAGGGCGTGCACGTTGTTGACGGTGGGTATCTGGATACGGGTGATCAGATAGTCGAGCATCTGAAGACGTACTATGGAACAACAGTCATCGACCATGTGATCCTCACGCACCCAGATCGCGATCACGCCAATGGACTACGAAAAGTCCTGGAGCAGTGCACGGTCAGGAATCTTTGGATCAACCGGCCGTGGATATACGCGGACCAGTTGATCGATCGCTTTGAGACCTATGAATCGGTTGAAGCCCTGCGACGGAAGTTGCGCTCAATCTACGATGCCACGGCAATTCTTGAGGATATTGCGGTGGAGAAGGGGATTCCAATCCATGCCCCTCTTCAGGGGCAGAGCATCGGTCCCTTCATGGTGATGGCACCAACCCTAGGACGCTACTTCGACCTGATTGTGGATTCCGCGAAGACACCAGAAGCTGTTGAAGAAAGTGCTTTGGATAGCGCGCTGAGCAGCATATTCCGGGCAGTGAAGGCCGCGACCGCCTACATCAAGTCCCTTTGGGGCGAGGAATATTTTCCGCCTGAGCCGACCAGTCGTGAGAATGAGATGAGTGTGGTGCAGTCAGCTGTCTTGAACGGTCATCGCGTCATGCTTACTGGCGATGCCGGGCGTGAAGCACTGCAGGAGGTGATCGACTACGCGCCTTTTGCAGGGCTTGCGTTGCCAGGTATTCGGTATTTCCAAGTGCCCCATCACGGCGGGCGACACAACGTTTCGACCGAAGTCTTGGATCAATTGCTTGGCCCACGGTTGAACAGTATGCCGGACAAGCACCATTGGAATGCCATATGCAGTTCTGCCAAGGCGGATGAGGATCATCCGCGGAAGTCGGTGATTCGCGCTGTATTGCACCGGGGTGGGCACTGGGCGGCAACTGAAAGCCAGAACATACGCATCGGGGCAGGCATCACCCGCGATGGCTGGGTGCCGATTCCCCAGGCGGCGTATCCGGAAGATCAAGAAAATTGACTGCGCCTGAAGGCCAGCACTGCTTTTCAACTGCCTGCTGACAACTTGGCCTGCATCCCGACGTTCCTTCGTCGGGCTCATGGGCTGCGCCCCGAGCTTCGTGCCGAATCGCAGTCATCCGGCTTCAAGCCCGGACGCTCTGACCTGGACTGACGCTTCGGACCTGCGCGCTGCGCTTGCCAATACCGGGGTGGCTGGGTGGTGGGGTGTGGCGGCTTGCTGTTCCCTTCATCGTGCCACGGCGTGCTCGCCGTCAATGACTGCGCGTCTTCGGCGCTTGCGGCCTGGCGGCCGTCTTCGATCTTTGACTGCTTGCGCTGCGCCGTGTCCTGAACGGGTTGGGCAATTCCGCCCGGCAACCTTCAGGAGTTCGATCATGAACTGCGCATTCATCACCGACGAGCAGCGTGCGCTGCTACTGGCCAACGGCCGCGAATCTCTCCAGAACCCGGATTTCGATCCGGCCCCTGCGGTCAAGCTGTTCACGCCGGATGCCGGCGCGACCTGGCTGCTGACCGAGATTGATCCCGATGACCACGATCACGCCTTCGGTCTTTGCGACCTGGGCCTGGGGATGCCGGAAATCGGCTGGGTCAGCCTGGACGAGCTGGCGACGGTGCGCGGCAGGCTGGGCCTGCCGATCGAGCGTGACCTGTCGTTCCGCGCCGAGAAGCGCTTGAGCGCCTATGCGCGCGAGGCGCGGCTGGCCGGGCGTGTCGTTGTCTGACGTGGCCTATGGAGCGTCGCAAGGCGCTCCTTGCGCTTTCTCAACCATCGAAGGAGATCCACGCCATGAGCAGCCATCACGACTACATCCTCGACATCACGGCGCAGCATGATGCGCTCAAGCCGTTCGCGCCGGAGAACGGCCAGCCCTTGCGCTTCACGATCGGCGACGCGGTGATCTTCACCAACGAGTTCGGGGCACAGTTTCGGTGCCGCGTCACCGGGCTCTATCGGCCCAGCGGGCTTTCGGGCCTGTACGCGCGCGGTGCGCGCTATCTGCTGGACTCGTCATCGCCGTGGATGCCGGTGTCGGAATCCAGCCTGCGTCTCGCTGGCTCAGCATGAGCCTTCGCGCCCCTGACGGGGCGCTGCGCGCTGCGTGGCTTCCAGCCAATCAAACAACGCATCAATGTCGCGATCCAATTGGCATAGCGATGCCTCAGCCATCATGTGCCAGGTGGCGCATTCGTCGGCATGGTCCACGTTGTTCACCACGACATTGAGTTGCTGGTGCATGGCCAAAAGCCGCTGCTTCTCCGCTTCGATCACCTCGCGGTCGGTCGTCCAGATCATCGACGGCAGGAAGATTCCTGGCGATGGCGTGCCGGGTGCTGAATCCTCGGTGGGTGTTTGCTGCGTCATGAGAAAACTCCGCTGCTGTGGAGCCCTCACGATAGGTAGGCGTTCTTCTGGCCGCCAGTCGAAATCGCCACCAAATGGCCCGGTTTTCAGCATCAGCTGACACCATCAGGCAAGCAAGACATGGGCGTCCCCGGCCCTCTGGGAGATGGCCGGTCGCGCTGTCGTGCTGCGCATCGAACCCCCTGCGGGGTTTCGCCCCTTCGGGCTTCCATCGTTCCCTCACTCCGTTCGGCTGACGCCTCCGGCCCGGCTTCCAGCTTCGGGCCTGCGCGCTTCGCTTGCCGTGCGGTCGGCGTGTGGGGAGACCGTTGCCATGTCCAGCCGTCTTCCCTGACTTCATCACCTTGTCCGCGACTGTAGCCCGCTCCCGTGTGCCATCAAGGCGCGCAGGGCCGTGTCCTCGGCTGCGCCTGCGGGCCGCACCCACCCTGCGCTTGTTTCCTTGACGGCCCCCGTCCACGGGCTCCCTTTCGTCGCGGGCGATGAACTCAGGAAAGACGGTGGCAACAGGGCCAACCGGGTTCCTCGTGCCGACCGCACCGAACAGCCGAAAGGCTGGGCTCCGAATCTAGGAATCCGGTGTGCGCTTTTCATCAACAGCCTTTTTGTTCAGGAGAACGACATGCTTGCAACCCGTTTTGCTTCCCACTCCCCGGCATTGCGCAGCGACACCCCGCTGTCGGATGACCAGATTCGCAGGGTGGCCCCGTCCATCTTCGCGGATGCCCCGCACGAAAGCCGTTCCGAGCGGTACAGCTACATCCCCACCGCCGCCGTGCTGACCGAGCTTCGCAAGGAGGGGTTTCAGCCCTTCATGGTGACGCAGACCCGCGTGCGCGATGAAGGCAAGCGCGAGCACACCAAGCACATGCTGCGCCTGCGCCATGCCAGCCAGATCAACGGCGCGGAGGCTAACGAAATCGTGCTGCTGAACTCGCACGATGGCACGAGCAGCTATCAGATGCTGGCGGGCCAGTTCAGGTTCGTTTGCAGCAATGGCCTTGTCTGTGGCGACACCGTGGCCGATGTGCGCGTGCCCCACAAAGGTGACGTGGCCGGGCTGGTGATCGAAGGCGCGTATCAGGTACTGAGCGGCTTTGACCGCGTGCGCGATTCCCGCGATGCCATGCGCGCCATCACCTTGGACGATGGCGAATCGGAAGTGTTCGCCCGCGCCGCGCTGGCCCTCAAGTATGACAACCCGAACAAGCCCGCGCCTGTCACCGAGTCGCAAATCCTGATGCCGCGCCGGTTTGAAGACCGCCGCCCCGACCTGTGGAGCGTGTTCAACCGCACGCAGGAGAACTTGACCAAGGGCGGATTGCATGGCCGCAGCAGCAATGGACGCCGCCAGAGCACTCGGCCCGTGCAGGGCATTGATTCCGACATTCGCCTGAACCGCGCCCTGTGGCTGCTGGCCGATGGCATGCGCGCCCTCAAGGCTTGACCGTTCCCCCGCCGGAGGGGCGGTTTCCCCTCCATTCCCTTGTTTCACTCGATTGGAGATACACCATGAACGCCGTTACCTACACCGAAGCCCAAGCCCTCGACACCCGCGCCAACGTGCTGCAAGCCGCCGATCCGAGCAAGCACATGATTCTGGTTCCGCTGTCGCGGCTGGTGCTGCGCCCCATGGGCCGCAACGTGCGCAAGACCGTCCCGCGCATGTCCATCCCCGAACTGGCAGCGAGCATCCAGCGCGTGGGCCTGCTGCAAAACCTGATCGTGATTCCCGCCGCCGATGGCGAACATTACGAGGTGGTCGCGGGTGGCCGTCGCCTCGCAGCCCTCAAGCTGCTGGCGAAGAAACACCGTATCGCCAAGGATTGGGACGTGCCTTGCCTGCAGGTGGCCGATGGCACGGCCCGCACCGCCAGCCTGACCGAGAACGTGCAGCGCGAAGCCATGCACCCGGCAGACCAGTTCGAGGCTTTCGCCGCATTGGTGGCCGAAGGCCGGCCCATCGAAGACATTGCGGCAGACTTCAGTGTCACGCCGCTGGTGGTGCAGCGCCGCTTGAAGCTGGCGAATGTCTCCCCGCGCCTGATGACGGACTATCGCGCCGATGCCGTGAGCCTTGACCAGTTGATGGCGTTGCGCATTCCACTGATGGCGGACAGTGATTCCATTTCCATCGCGGACAGCGTTCCATGCGATGGCGGACACGCTGCGCGGGTGTCCTGAGTGACGTGCAAATCGTAGCCGAAGTGTCCGCCATCAGCGTGGAATGGCGGTCGGCTTGGCTGGCTCAGGCGGTTTTGGATAGCTTGCGCATCGACTCACCCTTGAGGGCTATCTTGTGGGAGCCATGCACGATGCGGTCCAAGATGGCATCGGCCAGCGTGGGCTCATCGAGCCAGGCGTGCCAGGCCGTCACCGGCAACTGGCTGGTGATGAGCGTCGAGCGCGTGCCTACCCGGTCGTCCAGCAGTTCCAGCAGGTCGTTGCGCTCGTGTGCGGCAATCGGGGCGATGCCGAAGTCGTCCAGGATGAGCAGGTCCAGCCGGGCCAGTTGCGCCAGCCGCTTGCCAAAGCTGCCATCACCGTGGGCCACGTGCAATTCCTCCAGCAGGCGTGGTGCGCGGGCGTAGAGCACCGAGAAGCCCAGGCGTGCGGCCTGCTGACCCAGTGCACAGGCCAGCCAGGTCTTGCCGCAGCCGGTGGCACCGGTGAGCAAGACGTTGTGACCATGACGCAGCCAGTCCCCGCCGGCCAGGCCGGCGACGACTTCCCGGCTCAGCCCTCGGCTGCCACGCCAGTCGATGTCCTCCAGGCAGGCGCTGGAAACCTTGAGCCGGGCGGCCTTGAGCAGGCGTTCGAGACGTTTGCTGTCGCGCCAGTCCATCTCCCGCTGCACCAACAGCGCCAGGCGTTGCTCGAAGGGCAGCTCGCTGGCAGCGATGTGGGTGGCAGCGTCGTTCAGTGCGGCCACCATGCCGTCCAGGCGCAGGGCGCGCAGTTGGTTCAGGGTCTGTTCGGTGAGCATGATTGTTCTTTCGGTGTCGGGTGTAGGGGTAGCGGTGTTGGGCATCGTCAGTCGGCATCAGTGGTAGTAGCCCGGACCACGCACGTTCTCGTGCAGCGGCAGGCTGGCCTGTACGGCGATGGGTGCCTCCAGCAGGCGCTGGTCCAGGCCACAGCCGAGGATGGAGGCGATGCTCTTGTAGGACGGTGAGCGAATCGACTGCGCCCGCGCGCAGGCCGCCTCCAGTCGCTCGGCCCCGTACTCACGTCCCAGCCGCATCAGGCCCAGGCAGGAGCGGTAGCCCTGCTCGGGATGCTGGCGGTGCTCCATCTGCCAGCGCACCACGGCCGCGGTCGCCGCGCCCACCCGCTCGCCCCAGGCGATGAGCTTGGCAGGCGTCCACTCAAGGTGTGCCCGGTGCGAGGCCGGCATGTGCTCGGGCGTGGTGGTGTGCGCGCCCCGGCGGGGATTGATGGCGTGCGCTGCCACCCGTTTGTGGCCGTGCAGGACTTCCACCGCGGCGGCCGTGATGCGCAGCTCCACCGCCTCGCCCACCAGGGCGTGGGGCACCGAGTAGTAGTGGCCGTCAAGCTCGACGTGGTAATCGATGTTCACGCGGGCGCGCTTGAAGCGGGCTATGGCCATGCGCACCGACGGCAGCGCACGCAATAGCGGCGCGTCGAGTTCGGCAAAGGCGCTGGCTCGGCAGCCGGGCAGTTTCTTGAACGGGCGCTGGTTCAGGTCCACCAGTAACGCGGCGATGGCCCGGTTCAGGGCGCCCAGGCTGAAGAAGGTCTGGTGGCGCAGCCGCGCCAGAATCCAGCGCTCGACGACTGCACGGCGACTTCCACCTTGGGCTTGTCACGGGGCTTGGCCGGGCGCGCCGGCATGACAGGCAGGCCGTAATGCGCCGAGAGTTCTTCGAGCAGGCGGTGTGCGGTGGGCTCGTAGCGGTCGGGCCGCGCCATCAGGGCACGCGGCTGGTCGGGCACCAGCAGGCGGGGCACGCCGCCGATGAACTCCAGCGCGGCGATGATGCTGGCCACCCAGTCGGCCGCCTTCTGGCCGAGGGTGGCGCAGGCATAGGTGTAGTTTGATGCGCCCAGCACGGCGACGAAGACCTGCGCGGGGGTTATCTCGCCGGTGCATGCATCCACGATGGGCACCGTCTGGCCGGCGTAGTCCACGAAGAGCTTGTCGCCGCCCTCATGGCTCTGGCGCATGGAGCGCTGCAGGCGCCGGGCCCAGGCCTTGTACTTCTCGCAGAAGGCGCTGTACTTGTAGGCTTGGCCTGCGTGTTGCTGCTGGTACTCCTCCCATAGCAGTTGCAGGGTGACGCCGGGGCGGCGAAGTTCGCGGTGGATGTGGACGTGGTCGGGCTCCAGGTGGCGGGACTCGCGCGCCACCGGTGGCCGGTAGAGCCTGGCTTGCAGGTCTTCGTCGCTCAAGCCCTGGGCCAGCGCCCAGTCCACGCCGGCCACGCGTGCGTAGCTGGCTATCTCGCTGACGGTGGATTTGGAGATGCCGAGGACGGCGCCGATTTGGCGGGTGCTCAAGGCCCCGCCGTGCAGCAGTTGCAGTGTGTGTCGTAGTTTGCTCATGGTGACCCTGGGTGTGGGCATCGCTGGTTCCGGTCAAAAAAACCGGGCAGCCTATGCCGCGTTCGGGTCACTCAGAACACCGCTCAGGTGTCCGCCATCAACATGGAATGCTGTCCGCTTTCACCGTGGAACGGTGTCCGCCATGACGCTGGAACACTGTCCGCCATCAGCCTGGAATCGTGTCCGCCATCGCGTGGAATACGCAATGGCGTTGTCCATCACCGACGACCACGCCGCGCAGGAAGCCGCGTTCTACGATGCGCCGCAGTGGCAGCGCCAACCGTCCGCGCTGCGCGAACGCCTGACCGAGCGCGAGATTGATGCCTACCGGCATCCGCTGGTGCGCTTCGTCGGGCTGGACGCTTACGAGCAGGCGGGCGGCGGCATCCGCCGCGATCTGTTCGCGGAAGGCGATGCGGGCGTGTACCTGACCGACGCCGCGCTGCTGGAACGGCTGGCGCAAGACAAGCTGGCGGGCATCGCCGCCGAGGTGAAGGCCGAGGGCTGGGCTTGGGCCGATGCCACGCCGGGCATGACCCATGCCGACTTGCACGCCTTCCAGCGTGCCCCGAGGGAGCGGCGCGAACCCAACAAGCGCGAAGCGCAACGCATCGAGAAGCTGCAAGCCAAGATGCAGGAGGTGGCCGAAGCCATTGATGCCGCGACGGACGCCGACGACGAGGACAAGGCCGATGCCTTGCAGGAGGAAGGCGAAGCCCTGGGCGAGCAGTTGCAGGCGCTGGAAGAAGGCTTGCAGGGATACGGCGCGAACGTGAAGGCCGCAGCCGGTGCCATTGTGACCATCGACCGCAACGGCGAGGCCGTGATTCATCGCGGGCTGCTGCGCGAGGCCGAGGCCAAGACGCTGCGCACGCTGGAGAAGCTGCGCCAAGGCTTCGGTAGTGTGGAGGGCGAAACCGAGGACGGCGAGGACGACGAAACGCCCAAGGCCGCAGCGATTTCCGACCGACTGGCTCAGCGCCTGAGCGCCCATCGCACCGCTGCACTGCAAATCGAGGTAGCCCAGCATCCACAGGTGGCGCTGGCCGCGCTGGTGCATGGCATGGTGCAGACCGTCTTGCAGGGCCGCTACTACGGCCATGATCTACCGCTGGGCGTGCGCCTGACGGTGCAAGACCGGCTGGAAGGCATGGCCCCAGACTGGCCCGATTCACCCGCCGCTGTGGCCCTGCGCGAACTGCAAGAGGCATGGAGCGGCAAGCTGCCCGAGGACAGCGCCGAACTGTTCGCCACGCTGCTGGCGATGGAACAAGGCGAACTGCTCAAGCTGCTGGCCGTGTGCATGGCGGGGGCGGCGGACGTGGTGACGCCTCGCGCCACGCCGCACCAACCCGGCGCGGCACTCGCGCAGGCCGTGGGCCTCGACATGGCCGCATGGTGGCAACCCACTGCGGAAGGCTATTTCAAGCACGTTCCGAAGGCGGTGGTTCTGCAAGCCGTGGGCGAATTTGCGCCCGAGAGCGTCAATCGGCTGGCGAAGCTCAAGAAGGCCGACATTGCCAGCGAGGCCGAGCGGCTGGTGAACGGCAAGGGTTGGATGCCTGCCATCTTCAAGACGGCAGACGCGCCGGAGGCAGACCCGCAGAACGGTGCGGAGGAAGTCGCCACCGAGGCGGATGAACCCGCTGAAGTGTTGGCCGCTTGACCCGCGCTGAAGGCACGCGCCCCGGCCTCGACCGGGGCGCTTCGCTGTCAGGAGCAACCCCCATGACCCGCACTACCGCCAGCCGCCCACGCATGGCGGCGATCTACTCCCCCGGCACGGTACGCGCTCGCCGCTGGCACGGCGATGGCGACGTGCGCGGCTACCGCCCGCCCTCGGCCTGGACAGCCCGCGCCGACCTTACCGACATTCATCCCATCACGGGCCGTGCCTTGGCGCGGGCCGCGTGGTGGATCATCGAGACGAAGGAATAACCATCGTCAGCACCGCGCCCAGGCCGTTCCGCCCTGGGCGCGGTAAACTTCAAAAATCCGGGCGCGGCAGTGGCCGCGCCCGGTGTTCAAAGCCAACAGTCTGATCAGAAAGCCGCCGCCCTCGCTTGGCGCTCAGGCGGTGGCATTGAAGGCATCGCGGTGGAGCGCGATGCCTGGATGTGCCGATCGCGTCATTCAGCTATGCCACACTTTTTGTCATGAGCATCAGCACCACCTTGAAAACCTGGGCCAAGCGCATCAAACGTGACGACGTGACGCTATGGTTTGCCGGCAAACATCCTCGCACGCCTTGGTATGCCAAGGCGCTGGGGCTGTTCGTGGTGGCCTATGCGCTCAGTCCCATTGACCTGATTCCAGACTTCATCCCGGTGCTAGGCTATCTGGATGATGTGATCCTGTTGCCGGTTTTGATCTGGTTGACCGTGCAGCTGCTGCCATCCGATGTGCTGACGCAATGCCGTGTCCAGGCAGATGAATGGATGCGGGTGGAAGGAGCCAAGCCGCGTAGCCGATTCGGCGCAGCGATGATCGTGGTGCTATGGCTGGCGATGGGGGCTGCATTGTGGTTCTGGCTCAGGCCGCATCTGTAGGCTGCTCATGATCGCTTTCTGAACGGTTTGGGCGTGTCGGCGCGACGCGCCGCCGGGCTCTCGGGCTGCGCCCCGTGCCGACTTCGCTGTCACGGCCATTCGGCTTCGATCCCTCACGCCTTCGCGCCTGTGGCGCTGCGCGCTTCGCTTGCCTCCGGGGGATCGGCACAAGGCCCATCCCCGTCGCGCAGGCTTGGCGCCCCTCGATACCGCCGAACCGGCTGCGCCGGATCGGCCCGGCCAGCGCCCCACCGCAATTGGCGGGGCTGAGGCGGGTACGCCAGGGCTTGCTGCGGCAGGTTGTGCGAATGCGTGCCGTCCTCAACGCTGGCGGTTCTCGCACATCACGTCACGAAGGACGGTTCACGGACATCCCGCCCGGCATCGCTATGGAGCTTCCACGTCACGCCTCAAGACCGGCGCCGCAAGGTGCGGCCGGGGCGTTCTCGTCTGTCGTTGGGGTATTGACCTGGCCCGCGTCTGGGTGCGAGCCGGTGCAGTCTTCGTGCGGGGATGCCGAGCCGGCCCTGTCTCCTTTCGATGCGGTTCGGCCCAAGGCGTCCTTGGGTTGTTGTGAATCCTGGCGGTGGCGCGGCTGCGCCTCGGGCTCCATGGCTGCAACCGTCCAGCGAAAACAATTTCCCCTCTGCTGCGCAGATTCCTCGCGGGACAAATTCTTTTCGCCTCCCGGCTCTCCACTGCGTTGCGACCGCAAGCGGTGCAGCCCGCCCGTCCCCCGCCGGCCGGATCACAACAAGGACGCGATGGGCGCGAACCTTGTTCCACCAAAAGGAGTTTCATCATGGCCAACATCGGCAGCTTCACCGCAGACAAAGACGGCTTCACCGGCACGCTTCGCACCCTGACGCTCAACGTCAAGGTCAAGCTGGTGCCCAACGACAAGGGAGACAGCGAGAAGGCCCCGGACTTCCGCCTGCAGGCGGCCAGTCACGACATCGGCGCGGCGTGGAAGAAGACCAGCGAGGCCGGGCGGGAGTACATCTCCGTGACCCTCGACGATCCTTCGTTCCCGGCCACGGTCTACGCCCGCCTGATCGAAGCCGAGGACGGCACGCACGACCTGATCTGGTCGCGCAGCAAGCCCCAGGCGGCCTGACGGCCGCCAGCGCCCCGCCCACGCGGCGGGGCGCTGTGCTGCTTTCGCGGCACTTCAAGGAAGGCAACACCATCGCCTGGGCTGCGCCGTGTCGAGTTGCTTCCTGGGTATTGCAGCCTTCGGTTGCAAGAACGGCCGGGCGTGTCGGTGCCTTGCACCGCCGGGCTTTGCGGGCTGCGCCCCGTGCCGACTTCGCCGTCACGGCCATCCGGCTTCAATCCCTCACGCCTTCGCGCCTACGGCGCTGCGCGCTTTGCTTGCCTCCGGGGGAAAGCCCTGCGGCCTATCCCCGCCGCGCGATGCTTGGCGCCCCTGCAGTCCCCGAACCGGTGGCGCCGGATCGGCCATGCCAGCGCCGACGCACGCTATGGCGTGTCACTCTTCTTCGCCACAGTCTCCAACTCCTGGCGCACCTGCACCAGAAGCTGATCGACCTGCTGCAGGTCGTCGCCGGCATAGGCCAGCGTCAGCAGCGTGAGCGGGTGAATCTCCATGACCTCGCACAGCTCGGCCAGCTTGTTCAAGGTGGGGCTTTTGAGGTCGCGCTCCAGCGTGCTCATGTAGGTGCGGCTGGACACGTCCGAGAACGCCTCCTGGCTCAATCCACGCGCTTTCCTGATGGTCTTTAGTGCCTCCGACAATGTATGTTTCGCTGCCAACCCTGGATCTCCCCAAAATCCAAGATGACAGTCGATTGCGCCCTATAGGACTACAATCTATAGTGTTCATTCATGTGGATCTGCCGCTTTTGTTCTTTTACGGAAATCCGTATCTGCGGCTTTGGACGGACGCGCAAAGCCGCTTCTGTGCCTTTCCTCAAACCCGCCGATACGGTTCTGCGCTTTCACGCTTCGGCGGTTTTGTGTGAATGAGGGGACGCCCATGAACCAACTCATCACCGAGGACGAGCGCAGGCTGTTGCTGGAACACGGCCAGGCCCGCGCCGCTGGCCGGGCCATCGACCCGCTGCCCGTGGTGCGGCTGTTCACGCCGGACGCACACGCCACCTGGCTGCTGGTGTCGCTCGACCCCGCCGACGGCGATACGGCCCATGGCCTGATCGACTTGGGGATCGGCATGCCCGAGCTGGGCGAGATCAAGCTGTCCGACCTCGCATCCATCGTCGGGCCGAGCAAACAGCCCGTGATGCGGGACCGGTATTTCCGGGCGGTGCGCCCGTTGTCGGAGTACCTGCGGCTGGCTCAGGAGAACGGTTCCGTCCTCGATTGAGTCGCTCGCGGCCAAGCCAAGCCGGGCGCATTGAGACTATTTCGGTCTTGCTCCAGACCCATCAGGTCTTAGTCCGCACTGTTGCACCAAACCAGTGCCACCCTGACGCAAACGGTCATGACGCCAGCCGTGCCATCGGGCACGGTGGGTATCGCAGGAGGCCGCATTTCCTTGCGCGCCACCGTCGCATTCAGACGATCCACGCAATCCATCGGATGCTTTTCGTCTTGACACGCAAGATTACTAATCTACCAGCTTATTCACGATTGGATGCTAGTTCGATGCGGTGACGTTGGCGTGTGAAACCGGTGACGGCGGTCCTGCTCTACGGGAGCTTGCGTCATGGCCGAACCGCACCACCTCGCGCACTGGTATCCGACTGCCGCCTACCTCTACGTGCTGTGCCTGGACACGCTGGCGCTGGCCTGGGAGTACCTGCGCCGCCATCCCGACTACCGGCTTGACTGGCTGCACCGTGCGCGCCGCCCCGATGCTGCGCATCGGTGGGGCTTGCGTCTGCTGGAAGACCCGGCCCTGGATGCGCGTGACGCGCATCCGGCCTGGCTCCCCGGCCATGAGGCCGTGGTGCAGCTCTACCCTGATGCCGACCCGCCGCCGGATGCCACCGCCTTCGCGTTCTGGCGCATCCCTGGCCACAAGCAACTGCTCCACGACGGTAAGGGCCTGGCGCTGATCGCGCGCAACCCCGGCCATTGCCTGCGCTATGCGCTGGCGCCTGGCCTGGAGGACGGCATGGCCGTGGCCCATGCCTACCGTGGCCGTGGGGCCACCCACGTGCCTGACACGCCAGCGCCGATGGCTCGCCCCCGGCCGCCCCCAGCCGCGCTGCTGGAACTGCATACGCTGCAGGTGCTCGACGCCACCCTCGCGGGTGCGTCCTTGCGCGACGTGGCCGAGGGCTTGTTCGGCGTGGATGCCGCAGCCGGTTGGTACAGCGACGGCGGCCTGCGCTCCAAGGTGCGCCGCCTGGTGCGGCGTGGCGATGCGCTGATGCGCGGTGGCTATCGCCGCCTAGCACAGCTTGCGCCGCTTGAGAAGGGTCGTTTTGAAGAGAGTGCAAAACGACCCTGAGCACGAGGGCTTCGTTTTCTGAGACTGCCTCCATCCGGTTGCGCTATGTGGCCGGAGCCCTGCAACCGATGGAGGTTCTCACCATGCGTCCTGCTCCCTTGCGGCCTGCCGCCGTTCCCGCCACTGTCTCGACCGCTGCCGCACAGCCGCAGCGTTATCTGACCAACGACGAAGCCGCCGACTACCTGCGCCTGTCGCCGCGCACGCTGGAGAAACAGCGCGTGCTGGGGAGCGGCCCCAAGTTTCGCAAGTTCGGCCGGCGCGTCATGTACGCCGTGGCCGACCTCGATGCCTGGGCCGCCGAGCGCAGCTTCGAGAGCACGTCCGATCCTGAGTATGCCGAGCAGCACTCGGCGGACAGCCGTGCGCGCTGACCGCTTGCGCGCGGGTGGCCTTCGCCATGTCCAGCCCTGCGCTGCCGTCCCGGCAGCGGCCCGTGCCAGAGCGCGAACAGCTCGACCTGTTCCGCGCCCTGCCGGGCGACATGGCGCCGCGCGACAGCCAAGATTTGATGGCCTTTCCGTTCTTCTCGCTGGCGAAGTCGCGGCGCGTTGCGCCGATCGACTTTCGCAGCGGGAACGTCACCATCCGCGTGGAGGGCACGCAGGAGCATGGCATCGCCACGATTTGGGACGCGGACGTGCTGATCTGGGCGGCCTCGCAGATCGTGGAAGCACGCGACGCGGGCTTGCGCCCGTCGCGGCTGATGCAGGCCACGCCCTACGAGATCCTGCGCTTTATCGGGCGCGGTACGTCGCTGCGCGACTACCAGCGCCTCAAGGCGGCTTTGGATCGCCTGCAATCAACCACGGTGGCCACGTCGATCCGGGAGACCACGGGAAGGCGGCTGCATCGGTTCTCGTGGATCAACGAGTGGAAGGAGCTGGCCGACGCCAAGGGCACGCCGCTGGGCCTCGAATTGATCCTGCCGGACTGGTTCTTTGCCGGTGTGCTCGATGCGGCACTGGTGCTTACCATCGACCCGGCGTATTTCCGGCTCACGGGCGGGATCGAGCGATGGCTGTACCGGCTGGTGCGCAAGCACGGCGGACGGCAGCCTGGCGGCTGGCAGTTCGACTTCCAGCACCTTTACCGCAAGTCGGGCAGCACGGCCAAGCCTTACGACTTCGCCTGCGATCTGCGCGCGCTGGTGGCGCGGCAGTCGCTGCCCGGCTACGTCCTGGGCATCGATCGGCTGGATGGCGTCGAGCTGCTGACGTTTCGGCCCGTGCCGCCCACGGCACGGGGATAACCGGGGCAAAGCCTGTGGACGGGCTCGTGCTATCAGGCGTGCCAGGTGTCGTGCTATCAGGCGTGGGACTATCGTGCTATCAGACGTGTCCATCGGCCGCAAAGCCAATGCTGGCGCGGGTTTCGGCCTCTCCTAACTTCCCTAACTTAAATTCTCTAACTTTTAGTAGAGGCGCCGCGCCACGGTGGACAACCACCAAACCGGCGAACGCAAGGCACGAAAACCGGCAGCAACAGCCCAGCTTTCCAACACGGAGGGCCAGGCCATGATCGTCGCGCTGCTCAACCAGAAAGGCGGCGTAGGCAAGACCACGCTTGCCACCCACATCGCCGGCGAGCTGGCGATGCGCGGCCAGCACGTCGTGCTACTGGACGCCGACCCGCAGGGCTCTGCATTGGATTGGACGCAGCGCCGCAGCCAGCAAGGTTTGCCAAGGCTGTTCAGCGCCGTGGGCCTCGCACGGGAAACGCTGCACCAGGAAGCGCCGGAACTCGCCCGGCGGGCCGATCACGTCGTCATCGACGGCCCACCGCGCATCGCGGCGCTGGCGCGTTCCGCGCTGCTGGCGGCCGAGCGCGTGCTGATCCCGGTGCAGCCCAGTCCCTACGACCTGTGGGCCAGCGCCGAGATGGTGACGCTGATCCGCGAGGCGCAGGTGTTCCGGCCTGCGCTGCGCGCGGCCTTTGTCATCAATCGGCGCGTCAGCACCACCGTGATCGGACGCGAAGCACGCGGCGCGCTGGCCGAGCAGCCACTTCCTGCGCTGCGCGCGGAAGTGCATCAGCGCATCGTGTTCGCCGATAGCGTGGCCGCCGGTCGGCTCGCACGCGAGACGGCACCAGACAGCGCCGCCGCGCGCGAAATCACCGCGCTGGTCGATGAACTGCTGCGGTGGCCGTCATGAGCAGTCCTGCCAGCAAGCGCACGGGCAAGCGCATCGGCATCGGCGCGCGTCCGCCCGCGAATCCGCACGCCGAGGCGTGGATTCGCCAGGGCAGTGCCGATGACCTCCAGAAAGTCGACCTCTACACGGCCCGCCTCACGCTCGACATCACGCCCGCCATGCGGGCGCGCATCAAGGTGTCGGCCTTCACGCAGGGCGTGACGGTGACCGATCTGCTGCGCGCGCTGCTGGAGCGCGAATTCCCGGAGAAGTCCTCATGAACACACCCGCCTCGACGGCTTCGACTGCATTGGCGCCGCCGTCCATCCCGCCTGTCGGCAGGGCCGACGGCGTGCCGCTGACGCGCGTTGCGCTCGCGTACATCGACCAACGCTTCGACCTCTATCTGCGCTTCGGTGATCCTGCGCGCATCATCCGGTTCGACCGCTGGCGCCGCTGCGCGATGTTCACGCCGAACGCGGTTCTATGCCGCATCCGTTGGCAGGCCAACGACTACGGCACGATCCGCTGGCAACTCATGGTGATGCAGGCGTGCATGCCGATGGATGGCGCGCAGCGCATCCCCGGTGTGCAGCCGGGCGTGCGCCTGTTGCTGCACGCCGAGGGTGAACAGTCGGTGCGTGCAGTGCTGGCGCGCATCGAAGCGATCGAGGCACTGGGCATCACGCCCTCCACAGCCTCGCCTGCGTACTGGCGCACGCTGGGCAACCGGCTCGCGGCGCGCTTGCCGCTGCCCGACTACAGCGCAGAGCGGCACGCCGCCTGGTTGACCAGGAGGGCGCTGTCATGACCACGGTTTCTGTTTCCACTGCTGTCACGCATCCTCGCTCGCGCCTGCGCGCTCGCCTCGTGCTGGCGGGCATGTCCGCCTGCGGCCTCGCTGCGCTGGCCTGGGCGTCCTTCGTGCATCCGCTGCCGCGCCTGACCTACAACCCGTCCGACAGCGTGGCGGTCGGCTGGTATCGCGTCGATCCGCTGGGCCACCGCGCCGATTCGCTGCCGCGTCCGCTACCACCGTCATTGCACGTGGACAGCATCGTGCTGGTTCCGTTGCCTGCCGAGGCTGCCGCGCTCGCTGCGCAGCGCGGCTACCTGCCGACGCGCATCCCGCTGCTCAAGCGCGTGGGCGCGGTGGCGCCGCAAGAGGTGTGCATCACTGGAGGCAGCGTTCGCATCGACGGCGTGCCTTCGGCCGCCGTCCTGTCTGCCGATCGCTGGGGCCGGCCGCTGCCATCCTGGCAGCAATGCCGCCGCCTTCGGCCCGGCGAGCTGTTCCTGCTCAGCGTCACCAATCCGGCGTCGTTCGACAGCCGGTATTTCGGGCCGATCAGCGCCGCCGCCGTGATCGGCGTTGCGCGCCCGGTCTGGCTGGAGAAGCAGCCATGATGGCCGCCTACTCGCTGCACGTTACCGCGCATCTTGTCGTGCCATCGGGCGTGTCGTTCTGCTGTTTGTCGCCGTGTCGTCGCGCGTGCAGTGCAGATGCCGATCCTGCGTATCCAGCACCGCATTTCGCGCTGCCTTCGGCGCAGCCGTCCCACGTGCAGGCGTCTTGCCTCGAAAACGGCTGGCCTGCGGCCATCGCCGTGTTCGCCGGGGCGCTGGCTGCGGGTACAGCAGCGCCGCCGGGCCGCAGGTGCTGGGAGCGAGAGCCTGGGGTGCCAGGGGAGGCAAATGCGGAAGGCCAGGGGAGGCAAATGCGGAAGGCAAGACAAAAGGGTGCGGCACCTGTCGGCCCGCAAAGCTAGTCTGCACGTGGGGGTGGCGCGGCACGCAGCGGCTTCGCCGCCGTGCCGCTTGGGGCGCGAGGCCCGCGCCGATGCAGGCGTGTCCGCGTGCTTCGCACAACTGGACACGCCGGAGCTTGCAGGGAGCGCAGCCATGACCGACCGCCGCGACGATGATTTCCGCATCCGCCTCAGCGCCCCAAAGAACCGGGGCCAGGGCTTCGTTTCCAAGGTGCTCAAGCAAGCAGGCAAGGCCAGCAGCGGCAAGTCGTCGGCGCGTCGTCCTGGCGCTGCCAGTGGCACCGGGAAGGGCACAGGCCAGCGGCCCGGCTCGCGCCTGGGGCGCGGTCACACGGCGGCGCGCTTCGCGGGCGCGAAGCTGACGCCCATGTCGCGGCGCGTGACCATCAAGACCCTGCTGGTCAACCAGCGCAACGCCAGCCCGCAATCGCTCGCCAAGCATCTGCGCTACATCGAGCGCGACGGCGTGGGCCGCGATGGTGAGCCGGGCCAAGCCTACGGGCCGCGGACCGATACCGCCGACCTCGACGCCTTCAAGGAACGCTGCGCCGACGATCGGCACCATTTCCGCTTCATCGTCTCGCCCGAGGATGGCGCCGAGCTGGAAGACCTGCGCACCTACACGCGGCACCTGATGGGCCGCATGGAGGCCGACCTGGGCACGGGCCTCGACTGGGTGGCCGTCAACCACTGGAACACCGATAACCCGCATACGCACATCGTCGTGCGCGGACGCGACGACACCGGCAAAGACCTCATCATCGCGGGCGACTACATCGCCGATGGCTTCCGCCATCGCGCCGCCGAACTGGCGACCGAATGGCTGGGGCCGCGTACCGAGCTGGAGATCCAGCAGACCTTGCAGCGCGAGGTCGAGCAAGAGCGGTGGACGAGCCTGGATCGCACGCTGCAACGTGAGGCCGGCGAGGATGGCCGGGTGCAGATCGAACGGTTCAACGAACCGCGGCTGCAACGCCAGCGCCTGCTGCTGATCGGCCGCCTGCAACGCTTGCAGCGCCTGGGCCTGGCCGACGAGATGCAGCCGGGCACCTGGGCCGTCCATGCCGACGCGGAAAAGACCCTGCGCGCCCTGGGCGAGCGTGGCGACATCATCCGCACCATGCAGCGGGCCATGCGCGGCGAGCCGCGGGAACTGGCGGTGTTCGAGCCAGGCGACGATGGCCGAGCCATTCTCGGCCGCGTGGCCGCGAAGGGGCTGGCCGACGAGCTGCGCGACCGGGGCTATCTGGTCATCGACGGAGTGGACGGCAAGGCCCACTACGTCGCGCTCAACGCCCGCGACGAACTGGCGAACTATCCGGCCGGCGCCGTGGTGGAGGTGAAGGGTTCGGCCGACGTGCGCGCGGCCGACAAAAACATCGCCGCGCTGGCGAGCGATGGCCTGTACCGTACCGACCATCACCTCGCCATCGCACAAGGCCAGGCCATACCTGGCCGCGACCCGCAAGAGGTTGTCGCCGCCCATGTCCGCCGGCTGGAGGCCCTGCGCCGGGCGAGCATCGTGGAGCGCGTGGCCGAGGGGCTATGGAAGGTGCCGGGCGACCTGCCAGAGCGGGGCCGCCAGTACGATGCGCAGCGCCTGGGCGGCGTGGCCGTGGAGCTGAAATCGCACCTGCCCATCGAGCGGCAGGCCCGAGTCGTTGGCGCGACCTGGCTGGATCAGCAGTTGATCGGCGGCGGCTCGGGCCTGGGCGACCTGGGCTTTGGCGGCGAGGCCAAGCAGGCGATGCAGCAGCGCGCCGACTTCCTGGTTGAACAGGGACTGGCCGAGCGGCGCGGGCAGCGCGTGATCCTGGCGCGCAACCTCCTGGGCACGCTGCGCAACCGGGAGCTGGTGCAGGTGGCCAAGGAAATCGCTGCGGAAACTGGCTTGGAACACCGCCCGACGGTGGAGGGACAGCGCGTGGCCGGTATCTACCGGCGCAGCGTGATGCTCGCCAGCGGACGCTACGCGTTGCTCGATGACGGTATGGGGTTCAGTTTAGTGCCGTGGAAACCGGTGATCGAGCAGCGGCTGGGGCAGCAGCTTGCAGGGACAGTACGCGGCGGTGAGGTGTCGTGGAAAGTTGGCCGGGAAAAGGGGATTTTTATCTACTGATTGAGTATTTTTTCTACAATCGCATTTTCCCAGAACGCCCCGAATTTCAGCGTGGCTCATATCAAGCGATATTCAAAGATCGGCGGCGTTCGCTCCTTGACACCATTTCCTGAGGTAGGCGGTAAATCCGAGAAGTGCTGGGTCAGTGTTGCCGCGCTTCCAAACGAAGTACGCGACAGATTTAGGATTTATCCGTAAATTATAATCCCCCCGAGTCGCCCGTGATGCGACGCAGGAGCGATGAATGGCCAAGGCGCATGCCAATTCGTGGGAGGTAACGGACGAGTTCTGGAAGCTGGTGGAGCCGCTGGTGCCACAGCCAGTGCGCGATCCAGGCAAGCAGTACAAACGCGCAGCAGGGGCGGGCCGCCCCGCAAAGCCGCCACGGCTGGTGTTCGAGGCCATCATGTATGTGCTGCGCACGGGCTGCCAGTGGAAGGCACTGCCGGCTGAACGCTTTGGCAGCGCCAGCGCGATCCATCAGAAGTTCATGCTGTGGTCCAAGGCCGGGTTCTTCGAGAACCTGTGGAAGGCCGGCCTTGCCGAATACGACGACTGTGAAGGCATCGCCTGGCGCTGGCAGAGCATCGACGGCGCCATGTTCAAGGCGCCCTTGGCGCAGGAGGCTGTGGGGCGCAACCCGACGGATCGGGGGAAAAAAAGGCAGCAAGCGTCACCTGCCGGTGGACGGGCGTGGCGTCCCGTTGTCGCTCGTCGTGACCGGGGCGAACGCGCATGACGTGACGCAACTTGAGACCGTGCTGTCGTCCTGCATGGTCAAACGCCCCACGCCCAAGCAGCGGCGCAGCAAGCACCTATGTGATGATGCGGGCTACCGGGGCAAGAACGCCATGAAGATCATCCTGGCCCACGGCTATATCCCGCACATGGTGGGCCGCAAAAGCGAGGCAGAGCACAAAAGCGTGATCCGAAGAAGAAAGCGCGCCGTTGGGTTGTGGGGGCTTGCCATGGCTGGTTCAACCGGTTCAGGAAATTGCTGGTGCGCTACGAGAAACTGGAGCACACGTTCCTCGCACTCAACCATCTCGCTGCCGCCATCATCGCGTTGCGGAAGATCCACCTGCCCGTTAATATTATTTACGGATAAATCCTTAATGACATTGCCGTAGGCGGGAGGGCCAATGTGCCTCGTGCAGTCCAGTGTAGTGGCAATATGAAAAATGGGTTCAATGGAATCAACGAGTTGGCGCGGGTGGTGTCGAACTCGAGTGGGTAGTTACTGCACCCGCATGCAACAACTCTTCAATCCGGGAGTCCTCCAATTCTGCCCATTCCCGCAGAACTTCACGCGTATGTTCCGCCAACCTTGGCGGTGCCTTGTACGTGACTTCGAAGTTAGACATATTCAAAGCACTGCGCAGGATAGGCATCGTCTTGCCGTCCGCCTGATGCACATCAACGATCATGGCTCGATGCTTGACCTGGGGGTCATCGAAAACAGCCTGCATGTCATTGATAGTCGTGCACGGCACACTTGCAACCTGAAGGCTCTTTCGAAGCTGGGTACTGCTCTTGTCCTTAATCGCAGGCTCAATTGCAGCATGGAGCATATCGCGATGTTTTACGCGTTCAGCGTTGGTGGCGAATTCTGACCTCTCGCGCAAATTGCCGACGCCGAGCACTGAGCACAGGTTATCGAATTGCCGATCGTTGCCCGCCGCGATCACCAGCCAGCCATCGGCACTTTGGAAAACTCCAGATGGACTAGCGATGGGATTGTTGTTGCCCTGCCTGGTCGGCACACCCAACCCCATCAAGTATCCCTGCGCGAGGTGCACATTGAAGGCTACGCTGGCGTCCAGCATGGACGCATCGATAAATTGGCCTTGCCCAGTAATACCTCGCTGGATCAACGCCCCAAGCACTGATACGCAAGCTTGATAGCCTGTCACAAGATCGGTCACTGGAATGGCTGTGCGTACAGGCGTCGCGCCAGGCATGCCATCTGGCAGGCCGCAAGTGCTCATCATGCCGGTCATGGCTTGCATGATGAAATCGTATGCGGGCTGGGACGCGTACGGCCCGTCTTGACCGAATCCTGTGACCGAACAGTGGATGAGACGAGGGTTGATGGCGGAAAGAGTAGTCCAACCAATTCCAAGTCGATCCATTCCGCCCGCTTTGAAATTCTCGATCAGTACGTCGGCTTGTCGTACCAGATCCAACACCACGGCCCGTCCTTGTTCATGTGCCAAATCCACCGCAATAGACCGCTTATTGCGATTGCATGCCAGGTAAAAGTTGGAGCTTCGCCCACGCATCCCAGTTTGGTCATCCTCAGCGGCGGCGACGCCAAGCTGGCGGCCATCGTCGCCATGTCCAGGCGCTTCGAGCTTGACGACGTCTGCTCCCAAATCACCGAGCAACTGCGCAGTCCATGGCCCGGCGAGCACTCGGCTCATATCTAGTACCTTCACGCCATGCAGCGGTGCGGGGCCGCGGCTCGGCGCTCGCTGCATAGGTGTAGACGCCCGTATTTCGGCGTTTGATTCTTGGTTCACGCTTGTCTCCATTTCTCTGCTTCCGGCACTGGTTTTCAAACAGAATTCCCGGAAGCTGGCTCTTCCATGGGAGCGATTTGCCCCAGTCCGTAATAGCGAAGCACTGCCGCATCTCGCCCAATGCCAGGCTCGAACAGTTCCCAGAGCACGCCATCAGGTGCTTCGAGCATCAGGTAGCAGCTGCCATCGGCTTTTCGGATGGGGTTGCGGAAAACAATGCCGTCGGCCTTCATCCGCTCGTACAAATCCTCCAGGCCGACGACTTGCATCCCCAAGTGATGGATTGCATTGCGTCCTCGGTCATGGGGTGGCTGCGAATAGAAATGCAATGCCCCTATGCCGATTTTCATGAATACGTTTCGTGAACCGCCATAGGCACCATCCCACATCACCTTTCCATCAAACCACTTTTGATAGAAAGCCAGGCTTGCATCCAAGTCCGAAGCGAAAAGATGCGCATGGTGCATATGGAATCGATCAGTCGATCCATACGGATATCGCTCGGACGGGAACTGAAGTCCGGCGACGGCCGGGGCGTCATGCTCTTTGCTATTCGTCACGTTACGACCATCAGTCATTTGTCATTCCCCATCAACGGCCTTGGAAATTTGCTTCCCGGCGCTCAACAAAGGACTTGATTCCCTCCTTACAGTCCTCCGATGAAAGCACCGCACGGCGAATATCAGGAATGGATTCGATCCCCACTTTTTCAGCGGCTTCCCAATATTTCATGGAAGCGATCTTGGTTGCCCTCAGTCCCAGAGGGGCGCACTTGCAGATTTGACGAGCGATTTCCAAAGCGCGTTCACGATGCTTTCCATAGGGGTGAACTTCCTGTACAAAGCCCATCTCCAGCGCTCGCTGAGCGGAGAATTCTTCGCATAGAAAAAGGTGATACATGGCATTGCCCCAACCGGTTCGTGTCAGGTACCGGAAATGCGCGCCGCCAAAGGGGGCAATTCCGCGCTTGGCCTCTACTTGGCCAAAACGTGCAGTCTCTGCAGCGATGACAATGTCGCTCGCCAGCATCATTTCGATTCCTGCAGTGTAGGTAATACCTTGAACTACAAAGATCACTGGTTTCGTGGTTCGGCGCTTCAGCCCAAAGGGATCGACCTGGCCTTCCGGAATAGGCTTTGCCGTTGCCGCAGGACCGAAGAATTTGGGCATGTCGAGGCCTGCCGTCGTGTGCTCGCCAGCCGGATCAACGACCAACACCCAAAGGTCATCGTCCTGCTCGAACTCGGTCAGCAGCAATGAATATTGCTGCATCATTTCAGGCGTCAGGGCATTTTTCTTGGCAGAGTTGTCGATAGTAATCACGCCAACGTGGCCGTCGCGATTCAGGCGCACTTCAGGCGTCTTGACTGCATCATTCATTTGATTCTCCTTAGCTTGCATGATTGGGGATGGGATCAGTCTTCGACCTTGGCTCCTGAAGCCTGGAACATCCGTTTCCAGATTTCGTATTCGGCGTCATAGGCCTGCTTGAACTGTTGAGGGCTGTTGCCCAAGGCGACCAGGCCAAGATCCTTGAGGCGACTCTTGACAGCCTCGGACTGCATCACAACTGCTGTCTCGCGAGCCAACTGCTCGATGATGTAGGAAGGCGTCTTGGCTGGGGCGGCCATGCCGATCCAGCCAACTACACGATAGGCGTCATCCGTCATGCCTTGCTCGATCAGTGTCGGTACATCAGGCAAGGTTTCCATACGTTGCGGTCCCGTGATACCCAACACACGAATCTTTCCGGCCTTTGCCTGGGGCACCGCCACCACGCCACTGCAAATGCCCAACGCAACCTCCCCTGACAGAAGCGCCTGTACCACTGCTGATTCGCCGCGGTAGGGGACATGGATCATGTCGGCTTGCCAAGCTTGGTTCAGGTGCTCCAGCACCAAGTGGGAATAGGATCCGTTTCCATAGGAGCCGTACGACAGCTTGCCCTTGTTCGCCATGAGGTATTGGCGCAGCTCGGCCATATTTTTGACCGGTGATTTCTCAGGAACGCTGACCGTCATGGGTGCTATCGCCAATTGCGAAACCAACGTCAAGTCCTTGCGCGGGTCGTAGGCGAGACGCTTGTACTGAAACTGATTCACCAATAGCGATGAGGTCAGCCCTACGGTGAAAGTCAAGCCATCGGGTTTGGCCTGAGCAACGGCGGCCGTACCGATCGAGCCGCCAGCCCCGGTTCTGTTGTCGACAACGAATGTTTTGCCCAAGTTTTTCTGAAGGCCATCTGCCAACACCCTGGCCGCGATGTCGGTTGCGCCGCCCGGACTGAATGGCACGATCAGTTTGACCGGTGCGGATGGCCACTGACTTTGGGCAAAGAGTGATGGGCATAATCCCATCCCTACGCCCAAGACTGCGCCAGCTTGCACGAAGCCACGGCGTGAACTCAAATCAGTCATTCAAATATCTCCTGTTTCGTTAGTAATTCAAGTTGTTTTGAAATCACATATGAAATGATTCAAAACTATCTTGATGGGTCTTTTTGCGTCGAAAAGCCTTGCATTTCTCGGTAGTTCAACTTCTTAAGCGTTCGAAATCAGGTAGACGCTTTTCCAAAAAGGCAGCTATTCCTTCGCCCGCCTCATCGTCACCCTGACTTTCCACCATCAAACGGGCCTCGAGCGCCAGTTGATCCGCCATCGAGTTCACACAGGCGGCATGCGAAAGATGTTTAATTCGCCCAACTGCCCGCCGCGGCGCCTTGGCAAACTTGTCGCCCAGCGCAAGCGCCGCGTTCAAGGCCTGGCCTTCTTCAACGACTTGGCCGACGGCGCCCAATGCTTGCATCCGCTCTGCCGTGACCGGCATGCCAAGAGCGCAAAGCTCGAACACCACTTGGCGCGGCGCAATTGCCGCTAACGAGGCGGTCAGGCCGCCGTCTGGCGTCAGCCCAGCCTTCACGTACGCGGCAACGAACTTGGCGCTGCGCGACGCCACCACCATGTCGCATGCCAATGCCAGCGACATGCCGGCTCCCGCGGCGCCGCCCTCCACAGCTGCAATTACCGGCACGGGGGATGCCTGGATGCTCTGAATCATTCGGTTGAGCTTGCCTAACCGCGCCAGCCTGGCAGACGGTTCAAGGGATCGATTGGCCAGCAGCTGGTTCAGGTCACCGCCGGCGGAAAAAAAGCCGCCATTCCCGCTGATGACGACGGCGGCCACCGCACCGTCTGTGGCTGCGCTCTCGAGCACAGATCCGAGCTCGTCAAACATCACGGGACTCAGGGCATTGCGTGTCTGGGGAGCGTTCAATACCACGGATATGACCGCCCCTATGCGCTCTATCAACAAACTTGAGGAAGACATTGGCTACTCCTTACCGAACAAAATGAATCGTTCCAGATGGAAGGCTGCGTCTCCCAGTTCGTGGTCGATCATCACGAGCCTCTTTGCGTAATGCGATAGCGGTAACTCGGCCGTCATGCCGACGGCGCCGTGCATCTGCACACATTCCTCGGCTACCAGCGTGCCTACCTTGCCGATCAAGTACTTCGCCGCAGATAGGCTTTTCTCCCTCGCGATTCGGTCCTCCGTGTCGATAGCCGCACTCGCGTTGATCAGTGCCGAGCGCGCCTGCTCTACCTCGATGAGCATCGTGGCCATACGGTGCTGGAGTGCTTGAAAGCTGCCTATAGGAACGCCAAACTGCTTTCGGGTCTTCAGGTAGTCAACCGTGTTTGCCAGTGCCACGTCCATCGCGCCAACCGCCTGCGCGCACAGTGCCAGCACCCCTTTGCCCAGTGCGCGCTCGATGAGCGCAGCTGCCTTGCCCTCATCGCCCAGCATCGCAGCAGCTGGCACGCGCACTCCGTCAAGCACCAGGTCGACAACGCGGCCACCATCGACACTCGGATGCTGGCGCAGGGACACGCCGGCCGTTCCTGCCTGAACCACGAACAACGAAATTCCTTGTACGTCGCCAGGCGCGCCGGATGTCCTGGCGCTTACGACATAGGTCACGGCCGATTGGCCCTGGAAGAGATTGACCTTGCATCCGTTCAAGACCCATTCATCGCCTGCACGGCTGGCCGACGTACCGACATAGGTATGGCTGTATCCCGAGTCGGGCTCGAAATGGCCCAATACCGCGATGGTGTTTCCCGATACCACCCCTTCGGTTAGCGGCTGGTGTACGCTAGATTCAGCATCGAGCAGTACCGTCCCCGCCAGCAGTGCGCTTTCCATAACCGGTTCCAAGATCAGGCCACGGCCGAGGCACTCGAACACGGTTGCGATATCAAAGCCCTGCCCGCCGTAGCCGCCTTGCTTTTCCGTGAAGAGCGCCCCGATGACGCCCAACTCGGCAAGTTGCCGCCATTTTGCTTTGCTGTAGCCCTGCTCGGATGCCGCGATCTCGCGTCGTTCCTCGAAGCTGTACTCCTGCGTCACGTAGCGATTCAACGCATCGGCCAACATGCGGCGATCTTCTGTGTGTTGAAAATTCATGTTCTTTCCTCGCAGCTCACAGACCGAGCATGGACTTCACGATGATGTTGCGCTGGATCTCGTTGGAGCCGCCGTAGATCGAGAGCTTTCGCTGATTCAGATAATTGAGCATCCCCGTTCTGACGTTGCAGGGTCCGCCCTCATACAGAGGCGATGACAAATCACAGGCTGCATCCGGCATCACCCGTGCGTATGGCCCCTGGATGAAGCGCAGCAGGGTGGTCAGCTCCTGGCGGATTTCCGTTCCCTTGACCTTGAGCATCGAGCTTTCAGCGCCCGGAACACCGCCACCGTCGACCGACATGACGACACGCAGGTTCGTGGTTTTCATGGCCTCCAGCTCCACTTCGGCCTTTGCCAGCCTGGCCGCGAAACTCGGCGTATCGATCAACCGGACGCCCGCTACAGTCCGCTCCCGTGCGGCACGCTTGACACGCTCCAGCAGTGCGCAGGCGTGCCCAACGCCTGCCACACCGGTACGCTCATACGTCAGCAGATACTTGGCGCAATCCCATCCACGGTTTTCTTCGCCGACCAGGTTCTCCACGGGAACGCGTACGTTGGTGAAGAAGACTTCGTTGACTTCGTGCTCGTCGTCCAAGGTGATGACAGGCCGCATCTCGATGCCAGGTGTAGCCAGGTCGATCAACAGGAAGCTGATTCCCTGCTGCTTCTTTGCCGCCATATCGGTACGCACCAGGCAGAAGATCATGTTGGCGAAATGCCCCTGTGTCGTCCACGTCTTCTGCCCGTTGACGATGTAGTGATCGCCTTCGCGGATCGCTGTCGTGCGCACGCTCGCCAGATCCGATCCCGAGTTGGGCTCGGAGTACCCCTGGCACCACCAATCGGCTCCGTCGAGCAAGCGTGGCAGCCAGTGCTTCTTTTGTGCCTCTGTGCCGAACTTGATGATGACGGGGGCCAACATGCTCAGCCCGAACGGGATGATGCGTGGTGCGTTGGCTAGCGCACATTCATGTTCAAAGATGAATCGCTGTATCGCAGTCCAGCCGGTACCGCCGTGCTCGACAGGCCAGTGGCTGGCGAGCCAACCTTGTCGGTTGACGATCGCGTGCCATTCTTCGTGCTCAGCCTTGCTCAGATGGCAGCCGGCGGCTACCTTCGTGGAAAGTCTTGACGGCAGTTTCGCGGCAAGAAACTCACGCACTTCATCACGAAAGGCCTGCTCTTCGGACGTGTAGTTCAGATCCATTGACTTTCTCGCTTTCCGTCAGAAGATCTCGAACAGGCCTGCCGCCCCCATGCCGCCGCCCATGCACATGGTGACGACTGCGTACTTTTCCTTGCGACGCCGCCCTTCGAGCAGTACATGCCCCACTAGGCGCGAACCCGTGACGCCAAACGGATGTCCGACAGCGATGGCGCCTCCGTCCACGTTGAGTTTTTCCATGGGAATGCCCAGGCGCTGTTGGCAATAAAGCGCCTGAGACGCAAAAGCCTCGTTAAGCTCCCACAAGCCGATGTCATCAATCGTCAAACCATGGCGCTTGAGGAGTTTGGGAACAGCAAACACCGGTCCAATGCCCATCTCGTCGGCTTCGCAGCCGGCCACAGCCATCCCCCGGAACGCGCCCAACGGCTCCAGCCCCAGGCGCTCGGCCTCACGCGCCTCGATCAACACGCAGGCCGAAGCGCCATCGGAGCGCTGCGACGCATTGCCAGCGGTGACGAATTG
Organism: Alicycliphilus denitrificans; assembly: GCF_044792555.1. Lineage (GTDB taxonomy): Bacteria > Pseudomonadota > Gammaproteobacteria > Burkholderiales > Burkholderiaceae_C > Alicycliphilus > Alicycliphilus denitrificans_A. The sequence continues at coordinate 3,740,942 of NZ_CP126238.1, read as the reverse complement.
TCCAGAGCCTCGCACCGGAGCCAGCTTGGCCAACCCTTCTAACGTGGTGTCCGGGCGATTGCAGTTATCAGCGTCCACGTTGACTTCGGTGCGGTCGACGACGTTTCCCTGGCTGTCGAATGCGCCCATGGTGGCTTTGCACGGGACGATCTCTTGGGCGAAGCGGCCTGCCGTCTGCGCTGCAGCCGTTCTTTGTTGGCTTTGCAGCGCGAATTGATCTTGGGACTCGCGGCTGATGCCATAACGCTGCGCGACGATGTCGGCCGTCTCGATCATTGGCATGTACATCGCTGGACGGTTCTCGTAGATCCATTGATCGATGTCCGGGTCAGATACAGAAACCGGACCGCGCGCCTTGATCAGAGAAACGCTTTCCACGCCACCAGCGATCAGGGCCGATGCGCCATCAGCCACGATGCGGCCAGCCGCCATTGCAATGGCTTGTAACCCCGATGCACAAAAGCGGTTGACCGTAGCGCCGGCAATCCCGACGGGGAGCCCAGCGCGAACGGCGGCCATGTGACCAATGTTTTTTCCGGTAGTACCCTCGGGGAAAGCACAGCCAAGGATGCAGTCTTCAAGTTGCTCCGGATCCACCTTGGAGCGCTCAACGGCTGCGCGTAGCGCGTAGGCGGCCAGTGAAGGTCCGGGCGTAATGTTGAAAGCGCCTCGATTCGCCTTTGTCAAGGGCGTGCGAGCGGTGGACACGATAAGGGCTTCACGCATACGTGGCTCCAAAATTGACTATTGAGAATGGTTAGGTTGAGGTTTTGATCTGACGCATCAGGCCAATGCGGTATTCAGGGACGCAAAGTTGCGTCCTTCTCGGACCAGTTCGACCAGAAGCGGGGAAGGGCGCCAGAACGCGGGATCCTCTTTCGCGAACGTCTCGATATCAGCCAGGATGCTTCCAAGGCCCTGACTGTCGGCATAAAACATGGGGCCGCCACGAAATCTCGGGAAACCAAAGCCATGGACAAAGACAACGTCCACGTCCAGGGGGCGCAGCGCAATACCTTCGTGGACTACATTGGCCCCTTCGTTGATCATGGCTGCCAAGTAGCGACGCAGAATCTCTTCGGGTTTGAAGGGACGCGGAGTGATTCCGGCGCGCTTGCGTTCCTCGTCGACAATCGCCAAGACTTCGGGGTCAGGCTGCCCAACCCGTGCGCCGTCGCGATACAGATACCAGCCACGCCCGGTCTTCTGCCCAAACCAACCGCGCTCGGCAATCCGGTCGGCGATCTGTACATAGCGCTGCTTGGGATCACGCGTGGCTGCCTGACGCTTGCGCGTCGCCCAGCCAATGTCCCCCCCCGAAAGATCAGAAACCTGGAGCGGCCCCATGGGGTAGCCGAAGCTGCGCAGCGCCTCGTCGATCTCGTAGGGCGAGGCGCCGTCTTCGATCATGTAATCGGCCGCGCGGCGATACACAGAAAGAATGCGGTTTCCAATGAAGCCGTCACACACGCCCGCTCGCACGGCCACTTTCTTCAGGCGACGTGCAAAGGCGAACGCCGTAGCGACGGCATCCGCGCTGGCGAGGCGCGGCACAACCACTTCCAGCAGACGCATGACATGGGCCGGCGCGAAGAAGTGCAGCCCGATCACGTCTTGCGGGCGCGAAGTCCTGGCAGCTATCTCGTCAATATCGAGATATGAGGTGTTGGTGGCCAGCAAAGCGCCTGGCTTGCAGACACGGTCCAACTCCATGAACACCGCATGCTTGATCGCCATGTCTTCGAAGACGGCTTCGATGACCAGGTCGGAATCGCCCAGCGCTGCGTACTCGGTCGAACTCGTCAAGCGGTGCAGCACCGCATCGCGTCCCTCTGGAGTCATCCGTCCCTTGGCAACCAAGTCGGCGTATACGTTTTCGATCCGCTCCACGCCTCGCGCCAGTGAACCCGCATCGCGCTCTAGCAACGTAACCCGCAGGTCTGCGTTCAAGGCTGCGACGGCGATGCCTGCTCCCATGGTTCCACCGCCGACGACGCCAACCTGCTCGATTGGCCGTGCTTTTCCTCGGTCGGCCTCCGGCACTTTGGTGGCCTGGCGCTCGGAGAAGAAGGCATGGATCAGCCCTGCACGCTGAGGACTGTCGACACATTGCTGGAATACCCGCTGCTCGAATACCATCGCATCGTCGAAAGAGTCCCGCACGGAGGCCTCGACCGCATCGACAATCAAGTGAGGCGACAGCAGCAATGGGCTGCGCTTGCGCTGGGTTTCACGAGCGACGGCCAGCGCGTTCAGGTCTTGCTCGTCGCCGCGCACGGCGCCGGCACTGCGCGTAGGACGTGGTGCGGTCTTTGCACGCAACAGTTCCTCAACGTATGTCAGGCCGGCCTTGGCCGCATCACCGCCCTTGCCGATGCGGTCGACGAGGCCGAGGGCTAGCGCCTCTTCTGCCCCGATATGACGCCCGGTCAACATCAAATCCAATGCCGCAGAGACTCCGATCAAGCGCGGCAGGCGCTGCGTACCACCAGAACCGGGCAAGAGACCGAGAAGAACTTCCGGCAGACCAAGCCGAGCCCCATCAACCGCAAGTCGGTAATGTGCGCTCAGCGCAAGCTCCAGGCCGCCCCCTAGAGCTGCGCCTTGGATAGCGGCCACCACCAGCTTGGATGCCCCCTCAAGGCGAGCACAAATGTCGCGGACGAAAGGAGGCTGACGCGGCTTGCCGAACTCGCGGATATCGGCGCCACCCACAAAGTTGCCGCCACCGCCAACGATCAACATGGCGGCAATGGACGGATCTTGCTCGAGCCGGTCTGCCGCTGCAGCCAAGCCCTGCCGAACCGGGAGCCCGAGCGCGTTGACAGGGGGGTGGTTGATCGTGACCAAGAGCACCGGCCCATGTACTTCCATCTGTACTGGCGCGTAGGCCCGATTCGATTCCGCTTGAGTCATCCATGTCTCCTACTGGTGTTTCGTTAGAGCAGTGGAATCATTGTTCAATGGATTATAAAATTTGACAATTCCAAAAATTCGTTGACATATACGCAAATTACATTTGCGTATGGAGAGGTTCACTATGGAAAGCATCGCCCTATTGCATTTGGTTGAAATCGTTGATGCCGGCAACATCAGTGCGGCAGCGCGGCGCCTGAAGATGACGCGGGCAAACGTGAGCTATCACCTCAACCAACTGGAGCGAAATGTCGGCGCCAAACTATTGCGACGGACCACTCGCAGCTTGGCGCTGACAGAAGTTGGACAGCGCCTGTACCAACAGGGCTGTGTGATCAAGAACGCATTGGCAGTTGCACAAGAAGCGGCTTCACAGGGCCAGACCGCCCTGCAAGGACTCATTCGGCTATCAGTTCCGAATGGTTATGGCCAGCTGGTGATGACGCCGTGGTTGCTGCAGTTCAAACATTTGCACCCGGGCATCAATCTCGATGTCATCTTCGAAAATCGGATCCATGATCTGATACGCGATGAAGTCGACTTGGCGGTGCGCGTGCTCTCGGATCCACCCCAAAATTTGGAAGCTCGTGATCTTGGACCCGTGAATGTCATTGCATGTGCATCACGCGAATACGCTGAGAAGCATGGACTTCCGCAGCAGTTGGATGATTTGAAAAGGTTTCCCACCATTACTTCATCAGTGATCGGCAAGAAGCTGCGCGTCGCGGCGACACAGGCAGGCGTCAGGCACGAACTGCTGTTGGAGCCCTCGCTGGCTTCAGACAACTTTCTCTTCTTACGAGATGCAGTGCTGGATGATCTAGGCGTTGGCCTGGTTGCTGATTACCTTGTTCAGGAGCACATCGCTTCTGGAAAGGTCGTGCAGGCACTGCGAGACTGGGAGCTTTCCATCTTTGGCAATCGAATGCATCTCTTGTTTATGCCGGACAAGTATCACACCCGTACAGTGGCGACATTCATCGAATTCCTGGTAGACAAGGCAAAACTCCTGGCGCATGTCTAGGTGTCACATCCCGAACGATCATATGGTCGCTTATGAAACAGATCCGGTTGCTCCTGATACCACTGCTTCATGGTCTGCATATGCACGTTGGACAATTCGACGGGGCGAGTGCTCAATAGGTGTCGCTACTTGAGCCTGAATGAAATCATCCTTCTATGAATCCAAAAAAATCCCCGCAGGGCGATCGTCCTGCGGGGATTTTTCTGAGAGCCTGTTCAAAGTCTCTGCGCGCGTCAGTGATTGCCCGAGTGGCGCATTCACTTGCCGTAGCTCAGCGACCGGATAACCCGCTGGCAGCAGGATCAGTGTTGTCAGCGGATGCCATGACTCGCCAAAGATGACGACTGCTGTCTGATCCATCAGCGTTATCCATCCAAGCGATCAAATGGAACCAAGCATGCGTTGAAAGCGGCCGCTGGCCTCGGCGCATTCCCTTTGCAGCCGGGCGACGATGCCCGCCACCGGCTCCACCGCGCGTGCAAACCCCACTGCGGGTCCCATGGACAGCATGCCTTCTTCATGCTGACCGGCCTGGTAAGCCAGGGCTTGCGTGCGCTCGCCGCTGATCAGGTCGCCGAACTCCGGGTAGCTGCGCGCGCCCGCCTGTTCCAGCGCGGCAACCTTGCGAGCGTTGTCGTTGTCGAGCACGCGCCAGGTGTCACCCAGGCTGCCGAGCACGGCCCGGGTGCCGTGCGCATCGGTGGCAACCACGCGCCGCTTGTAGGCCTCGTGGGCAGGCGTTTCCAACGCCGGGGTGAACACGCTGCCCATCACCACCGCATCCGCCCCCAGCGCTAACGCAGCGGCGATCTGCCGGCCATGGCCGATGCCGCCACCCAGCGCGAGCGGAATATGCAACTGCTCTAGCGCATACGCCCCGTTGAGGAAGGTCGGCAAGGGGTTGCTTCCCGGGTGGCCGCCTTCCTCCATGCCCACCAGCGTGACGGCATCCACGCCCATGTTCTGCGCGGCAACCGCGTGGCGCACATGGGCGCATTTGTGGATGACGACCGCGCCGGCTTCGCGGATGGCCGGAAGCAGTTGCGTGGGAGGCAAGCCAGCCGTTTCGAAAATGCGAACGCCTTCCTCCAGCGCGATGTGCAGGCGCGCAAGCATCCCGTCGTTGTGCGCCGCACGGCGCGAAAGCGTGAGATTGACGCCAAAGGCCAGGCCGCCCGTCAGCGCGCGGCAGTCCCGCAGTGCCTGCCGGAATGCCTCGTCCGTGCGCGAGCTGCGCGCGGTGATGAAGCCCATGCCACCGGCGCGCACCATGGCGGCCACCAAGCGGGCATCGGACAGCCACATCATCCCGCCCAACAGCAGCGGCCAGCGAATGCCCAGCAGTTCGGTGATGCGCGTGGGCCATTGCGGCGGGATCGGCCTTTTCGCTTCGGCGCGCCAAGCCGTGTATGCGTTCGCACTCATACGTGCCGTCCCATCAGCAGGATCGGCTGCAGTTCGCGGGCGAGCTGGGCCAGCAGGGGCCCCACCTCATCCAGCATGAGGGCTTGTGGAAGTAGCGAGGCCGGGCCTCCGCAGCTGACCACATAGCGCTCGCCAACGGGCAGCTCGATCGTCGCCGCCACCGTATTGATCTGGTACTGCGGGCGCTCATGGAACACGAAGCCGCGCGCCGGGTACAGCGCCAGGGCCTTCGCCATGGCCTGCTGCTCCGCCGCATCGGCCCCCCCCTTGCCGCTGGCGCTGGCTTGCGCGAGCAGACCCGAGCGCTCTTCGGGCGCGCAGCAGGCCAGGTAGGCCCAACCAATGGCGCTGTGAAACAGCGGAATCCTGGATCCCACCCGCAGGTTCATCAGCAACGGCGAATTCCCCTGGCAGCGCAGCAGGTAGACGATGCTGTCGCCGTCCCGCCGGCCCAGCGCCACCGCCGCCTGGTAGCGATCAGCCAGCGATTGCAGCAGGGGACGGATGACCTCCAGCGCCTCCTGCCCCGCCAGCGCCGCACCACCCAGCGCAATCGCGGCCACCCCCAATTGCAACTTCTCCTTGCCCGGCACGGCGTTCAGAAAGCCCGTCTTTTGCAAGGTATGACACAGCCGCCAGACGGTGGGCTGCGCCAAGCCGGTCAGGTGGGCAATCTCCGTGGTGCCCAGCATGCGCCGCTCTGCGTCGAAGCAGCGCAGGATCTCCAGCCCGCGCGCGAGCGCCGTCACGAATTGCCGGTCTGGTTCGGATGCTTCAGTTTGCACGTCGACGTCGCGTGCGGACGCAGAGACTCTTGACATAGCCTTGTTACCTTTCTATCATTAATTCATTATACGAATTTGTAATTCGTTGTGCGAATTTTACGAGATATGAAAGACGAAATCAAGCACTTGCAAAGCCCTCTCTCCCTAACCGGGGGATGCATCTCTTGGCCAGGCGTTTGCTATTGGGGGGACGATGCGCTGGCCAGCGCCATCCAGGCCGCCGGCCCGCGCCTGCGACATCCCCTGGTGGTCACCGACGCTGCCGTCTGGCGCGCCGTCGGCCCCGCCGTGCAACTCTCGCTGGCGACTGCGCCGGGGCTGCAATGGCATGTCTATGACGGGGTTTCGCCCAACCCCACGCTGGCCCAGGTACGGGCTGCGTTGGACAGGGCGCGGGCCCAGGGCTGCGCCAGCATCGTCGCGGTGGGCGGCGGCAGCGCCATTGATGTCGCCAAGCTGGTGTTCGCGTGTCTGGCCGGTGGTCTGGCGGTGGAGGAACTGCCAACACCGCGTGGCCAGGCCTGGCTGGCGGCTGCCGCAATGCCCGATGACCCGCTGTTCCTGGCCATTCCGACCACGGCAGGCACCGGCAGCGAAAGCAGTTCGGCGGCGTTGATTCAGGGCGAGGATGGCCGCAAGCGCCTGTTCCGATCGCTGCGCACCCGGCCGGCGCTGGTGGCGCTGCAGCCGCAACTGACGCTCAGCCTGCCCTTTGGTCCCACAGCGCAGGGCGGCTTCGACGCCTTGCTGCACGCACTGGGCGCCTGGGTCAACACCGATCCGTCCCCCATCGGCAAGGCCATGGCGCTGCATGCCCTGCGGCTGTGCCTGCAGGCCTACCCGGCGGTGCTGCGCACGCCCGATAGCCTGCAGGCCCGCGCCGAGATGCAGATGGGCGCCTACATGGCCGGCGTGGCCATCGGCATGAGCAAGGTGGATGCGGTGCATGGCATGTGCACGCCGCTGGAAGCACGCATGCACATGGCGCACGCCGAGGTGCTGGCCCCCGTGTTTAGCGTGGTCGCGCGCTACACGGTGCAGACGCATGCCCGCCCCTACGCCGATGCGGCGCGGGCGCTGGGCATGGCTCACACCGGCGGCGACCAGCGAGACGCCCTCGCGTTGATCGAGGCGGTGGAATCCCTGGCCCGGCAAGGGCGGATCGCCACGCGCTTTGCCGATCTGCGCCTCTCGGACCAGGACGCCGGGCAGCTTGCCGCCCAGGCGCTGCAAAGCGCATCCACGCCCTTGAATCCGCGTCCCCTGATGCTAGAGGAAATCAAGTCGCTGTATCTGCAACTGGCGATGTAAGGAGCCTGGAATGAATGTCATCGATTCCCAACCCTACGAATTGCTCATCGGGCAGCGCTGGACCGCCGGCTCCCAGGGCCACACCTTCGACACCTTGAATCCGGCCACGGGCCAGGTGCTGGCCCAGGTGCACGAGGCCAGCGAAGCCGACGTGGACGCCGCCGTGCGCGCGGCCCATGAAGCCTACGAGAAATACTGGCGCAAGACCACGCCTGCCGAACGCGGCAGGCTTCTGCGGCGTTTGGCCGCGTTGTTTGAGCGCGACCGCGAAAAGATCGCGTGGATCGAAACGCTGAACGTGGGCAAACCCATCACCCACTCGCTGGACTCGCTCAAGGCCATGCCCTCGTCGCTGGAGTACTTCGCCGGCATCATCCCGGCCGTGCGCGGCGAAACGATTCCGGTGGGCGACAACGACGTGCTCAATTTCACCCTCCGCGAACCGCTGGGCGTGTGTGCGCTGATCACGCCCTGGAACTACCCGATGACGCTCACCGTGAACAAGCTCGGGCCGGCGCTGGCAGCGGGCAACACGGTGATCCTCAAGCCGTCTGAAGTCACGCCGCTGTCCGCCATGGCCCTGGCGCGGCTGTTCGAGGAAGCCGGCTTTCCACCCGGCGTGGTGAACGTGGTCAACGGCCAGGGCGCCACCGTGGGCGAGCGCCTCGTGACGCACTCGCTGGTGTCGCGCGTGTCGTTCACCGGCGGCACGGTGACGGGCGCCAGGATCCAAGCCTCCACGGCCAGCGATGTCAAGCGCGTGACGCTGGAGCTGGGTGGCAAGTCGCCCCTGATCGTGTTCGCAGATGCGCCGCTGGACAAGGCGGTGGCCGTGGCGGCGGGTGACATCATCAAGAACTCCGGCCAGGTCTGCATTGCCTGCACGCGGCTGCTGGTGCAGGAATCCGTTCGCGACGAGTTCCTCGGCCAGCTGCAACAGCGGCTAGACACCGTTCGCGTCGGCTCGCCGTCAGACGCTGCCACAGAGATGGGACCGCTGGTGAGCGCCGCGCAAAAAAAGCGCGTGGAAAAGTACATCCAGCTGGCGGGTGACGAAGGCGCCACGCCAGCGGTGCATGGCAACTTGCTGCTGGACAACGCGACGCAGCCGGGTTTCTTCGTGCGCCCCACGCTGCTGCTGAATTCGCACAACCGCATGCAGTCCGCGCAGGACGAAATCTTCGGGCCGGTGCAGTCGGTCATCGGCTTCCGCGACGAGGCAGACGCCCTGCGCATCGCCAACGACTCGCGCTACGGCTTGGCTGCCGTGCTGTTCACACACGACGGCGGCCGTGCCCTGCGCATGGCGCGCGGCCTCCAGTCGGGCAGCGTGGCCATCAACACCGGCGTGCGCACCTCGTTCGACGCGCCGTTCGGCGGCTACAAGCAGTCCGGCATCGGTAAGGAGCGCGGGCTGGAGGCGATCTACGAAAACACCCAGCTCAAGAACGTCAAGTACGACATGGGCGTGTGACCCCTCTTTTGCATAGGAGATCCTGATGAACACTGGAAGCAAACTCATTTGCGGCATCGCCGCCCTCACGCTGGCGGCGAGCGCATTCGCCGACTGGCCCGAAAAGCCCATTCGCATGGTGATCGGTTTTGCACCTGGCGGTGCATCGGACATCGCTTTCAAGATGGTGCAGGACGAGCTGTCGAAAAGGCTGGGCCAACCGGTCGTTCCCGACTACAGGCCCGGCGCCAACGGCAACATCGCCAACCAGGCTGCCGCCACTGCCGCACCCGACGGCTATACGGCGTTGTGGGCCAACGTAGGGCCATTGGCCATTAACACCTATCTCTACAAGGGCGTCAAGATCGATCCGGCCAAGGCCTTTGTGCCGGTCACGCAGCTGACAGATTCACCGCTGGTGGTCGTGGTGCCCAAGTCATCTCCCTACCGCAGCATGCAGGAACTGGTGCAGGCCGCCAAGAAGCCTGACGTCAACATGACCTACGGCTCCGCAGGCCCCGGCAGTTCCATGCACGTCTCGGGAGCATCCCTGGCGCTGGCTTTGAATTCGCCAATGACCCACGTGCCATACAAGGGGAGCGCGCCGGCGATCCAGGATCTGCTGGCCGGACGCCTCACCTTCATGGTAGACAGCCGTTCCACCACCCTGCCGTTCGTACAGGATGGTTCGCTGCGCGCACTGGCCGTCAGCGGCGACAAGCGGGTCGCGGACATGCCCGATGTGCCCACCGTCGCTGAATCGGGCGTGCCGGGCTTCAAGGTCACCACCTGGCAGGCCGTGGTCATGCCTGCGGGAACGCCCCAGCCCATCGTCGACAAGCTGTCCAAGGCACTGCGCGAGACGTTGAATACGCCCGCGGTACGCGAGCGCTTTGCCCGCATCCACACGCCGCTGGTGGGTAGCACGCCAGAGGAGTTCGCCAAGTTCTGGGCTAAGGAACGGGCGGACGCCAAGACGCTGGTGGAGAAAGCGAAGCTGCAGATCGATTGATGGCTGAACCCGTCACTTCGCTCTGCCGAATAACTCATCAAATGGAATATTGGTCATGGATCTGGGATTGAAAGATTGCACCGCCTTCATCACCGGCGGTGCGGGCACGCTGGGCTTTGCCATGGCCCAGCGATTCGTGCAGGAAGGCTGTAAGGTCGTCGTGTGCGACACCAACCAGGAGGCCATTGACGCGGCCTGCAGGGAACTCGCCGCCATGGGCGGCCAGGCGCTGGGCGTGCGCGCCGACGTGACCAGCAAGGACGAGGTGGGGAACGCCGTGGAGCAGGTCGTGAACCGCTGGAGCAAGGTGGACGTGCTGGTCAACAACGCGGGCTTTGCGCGCGACAGCTACCTGACCAGGATGCGCGAAGAAGATTGGCATGCGGTGCTCGACGTGACCTTGATGGGCGCCTTCCACTGCTCGCGCGCCGTACTGCCTCTAATGATGGAAAACCGCTTCGGCCGCATCGTCAACATCGCCTCGCGCGCGCACCTCGGCAATCCGGGGCAGACCAACTACTCGGCGGCCAAGGCGGGACTGATCGGCTTCACCCGCTCGCTGGCGCTCGAATCGGGCAAGTTCGGCATCACCGCCAACGCCGTCGCGCCGGGCGTGATTTCCACGCCGCGTATGCAAAAGCGGCCTGACTACGAAGAGCTGACCCAGCGCGCCAAGTCCAACACCCCCGTGGCCCGGCTCGGCGACCCGGCCGACGTGGCAGCCACCGTGGCCTTCCTGGCGTCCAGGTTAGCCGGCTTCACCACCGGCGAGACCGTGCACGTCAGCGGAGGGCGCTACGCATGAGCACGCCCTTCGATCTGGACGAGCACCTGGGCCGGCGCCTGTACTTCGACGATCTGCAGACCGGCCAGAGCTGGGAAAGTCCGCGCCGCACGGTGACCGAGGCCGACGTGGTGCAGTTCGCAGGCCTCTCGGGCGACTACAACGCGCTGCACACCGATGCAGTGTTTGCAGCCGACCACCCGTTTGGCCAGCGCGCCGCCCACGGCATGCTGACCCTGGCGATTGCCTCCGGCCTGACCACCCGCATGCCGGTGTACCGGCTGATGGATGGCGCGCGCCTGGCGCTGACCGAGCTGCGCTGCCAGTGGCGCAAGCCCGTTTTCATCGGTGACACCCTGCATGTGGAGCTGCGCATCGGCGAGAAGACGCCGTCGACCAAGCGCCCGGACACGGGCCGCGTGGTGATGCACCGCATCGTCAAGAACCAGCATGACGAGGTGGTGGCCGAGACCGAATGGACCACACTGATGAAGTGCAGAACGGAGGCCGCATGAACCCGCCCACCATCGATACCTCTGTCCGCTTCGACAACCTCGCGGCCTTGACGCAGCCGCGCTCCGTGATGATCGTCGGCGCCTCCACCACGCCGGGCACGCTGGGCCACACCACCGTGCTCAACGTGCTTGAGCATTCGGATTTTGCGGGCGAGGTGTACCTGGTCAATCCCAAGGGCGGCGAACTGCAGGGCAAGACGCTGTACCCTGGCGTCGGCGACGTGCCTGCCCATGGCATCGACGTGGCGCTGCTGCTGGTGCCCGCCGAGTCGGCCATGGAGACGCTGGCAGCCTGCGCGGCCCGGGGCGTGCGCTACGCCATCGTGTTCACCGGCGGCTTCGCCGAACTGGGAGAGGCCGGCCGCTCGGTCGAAGCCGAGATGCGCGCGCTGGCCGAGCGCACCGGCATGCGCATCTACGGCCCCAACTGTGCGGGCATGACCATGCTGGCGCCGCGACTGGGGCTGACCTTCTCCACCGAGTTCCGCAACGACGGCCGCAGCGGCGCACTGTCGCGCATCGGGCTGGTGACGCAGGGCGGCGGCCTCGGCCGCTCGCTGATGCAGGGCGACGAGCGCGGCGTGCGCTTCTCGCGCTGGTTCTCCACCGGCAACGAGGTCGATCTGGACAGCGCCGACTTCATCCACTGGCTGGCGAACGACCCCGCCACCGACCTGATCTGCACGGTGATGGAGGGCATCAAGAGCGGCCCGCGCTTCGTGGCGGCGGCGCAGGCCGCGCGCCGCGCCGGCAAGCCGCTGATCGCGCTGAAGATCGGTCGCTCGGACTTCGGCAAGAAGGCCGCGCAGTCGCACACGGCCTCGCTGGCCGGCGAGGACGTGGTCAACGATGCGGTGTTCTCGCAGTATGGCGTCATCCGCGTGGAAGACCTGGACGAGCTGCTCGACGTGGCCGGCCTGATCTCGCGCGTGGGCGTGCGCAGCCTGCAGCGGATCTGTGTGTACTCGTCGTCGGGCGGCGCGGGCGTGCTGTCGGCCGACAAGGTGGGCGAGGCGGGCCTGGCCATGGCCACGCTGGCCGAGGCCACCGTGGCCGAGATGGCGCGACATGCGCCCTCCTACGCGGCGCTGACCAATCCGGTGGACCTGACCACCAAGGCGCTGGTGGACCCCCTGCTGGCCAAGCGCTGCCTCACGCCGCTGTTCGCCGATCCTGGGGTGGACGTGGTGCTGTATCCGATCACCTCGAACTACGCGGCCACCACCGAAGGCACGGTGCGCAACATGCTGGACGTGGCCCGCGGCGGCAGCAAGGCCTTCGTGCCGGTATGGATGAGTAGCCGCCGCGGACCCGCGCACGACCTGCTGATCCAAGAGGGCTTCGCGCCGTTCTACAGCCTGCGCAACGCCATGCTGGCGCTCAAGCGCTGCAGCTGGTATGCGCAACAGGCAAGCCGCGGCGACGAGTCAGAGTCCGAGGTGGCAGGCTTGCCGGCGGTGGCGCCGCAGGTGCCACTGCCTTGCAACGAGGCGCAGGCCAAGGCCTTGCTCGCGGAATACGGCGTGCGCTCGCCCCGGGAGGAGCAGGCCGGCACGGCGGAAGAAGCCGCCGCGCAAGCGCGAGGGATCGGCTTTCCGGTGGCGCTCAAGCTCGTGGCCGACGGTGTGCTGCACAAGAGCGAGATCGGCGGCGTGCAACTGCATCTGCGCAGCGAGGAACAGGTGCGCGACGCTTTTGCACGCATCATGGCCAACGCGCAGCAGCACCGGGTGCCTCAGCAGGCCGTTCGGGGCGTGCTGGTGTCGGAAATGGTGACGGACGGCGTGGAACTGCTGGTCGGCATCCACCGAGATGCCGTCTTCGGCCCGGTGCTGACCGTGGGCGCGGGCGGCGTGTGGGTGGAGGTCGAGGCCGACGTGGCCCGCTGCCACCTGCCGGCCGGCCGTGCCGTGCTGGAACGCGCGCTTGACAGGACGCGCATCGCCCGGCGGCTGGCCAGCCACCGCGGCCTGCCCGCGCGCGACCGCGCCGCGCTGCTGGACGCCATGCAGCGCATTGCCGCGCTGTTCCTGGCCCTGGGCGACAGTGTGCAATCGCTGGAAGTGAACCCGCTGGTCGTGCTGAACGACGGCCAGGGCGTGGTGGCCCTGGATGCCGTCATCGAGTGACGGACCGGCCCCAATGAAGCATCAAGTCACGGAGTTATCCATGTTCGACAGCAAAATCGGCGGCGGCGACGCCCATTCCATCCTGGTGCGCGGCCATGACCTGGTCAACGACCTGTTCAATCGCGACTTCATCGACGTGCTGGCCCTGGAACTGCTGGGCAAGTTCCCCGACGCCAATCTCAAGCGCATGCTGAACCTGTTCCTGGTCAGCGCCACCGACCACGGCCTCACGCCCAGCGCCCTGTCGTCGCGCCTGACGCTGCACGGCGCCCCGGAGGCCATGCAGGGCGCGCTGGCCGCCGGCCTGCTGGGCGCGGGCAGCCGCTTCCTGGGCGTCATCGAGTACAGCGCGCGCTTTCTGCGCGACGCGTTGCCCAAGCAGGACAGCTACACCGACGAAGAACTGCGTGCCTACGCCGAGGAGTGCGTCAAGGCCAACAAGGCCGCCAAGCGCAAGATTCCCGGCGTTGGCCACCCCATCCACGTGGACGGCGACCCGCGCTGCGAAAGGATGTTCGAGATCGCCAAGGAATGCGGCTACTACGGCTACCACTCGCGCTTTGCGGTGGAGCTGGCCGCTGCCGCTGCCCGCCTGTCGGGTCGCAAGATTCCGCTCAACGCCACGGGAGCCAAGGGCGCCATCGTGCTCGACATGGGGCTGACACCCGAGCTAGGCAAGGCACTGACCATGATCGGTCGCACGGTCGGCCTGATGGCGCACATCATCGAGGAACAGCAGAGCCCGATCGCACAGAAGGTCTGGGACATGGCTGCTGGCAACAGCTCACACGATTGATGCTCATCCACCTGCCTATTGGATTCAATGGGCGCGGACAAATGGTGCCCGCATGCGAGGCAAGCTTTGGCTGAAGAAACCACCAGGACTTTGATGCGAGTTATTCCGCCAGGGTTTGAGTCATATCGGGCAAAGAGCCCTTTTATGGAGTCGATGGGGCCGCTGTATGCGCGCGAGGAGCGCGACGGCGGAATCACTATCGGTTTGAGGGTGCACGAAAAGCACCTCAATCATCAGGAGGCAGTGCATGGTGGTGCAGTGGCTAGTCTGGTCGACAACGCAATGGGCTATCACGCAGCGCAGGCCCTGGGCTTGCCGGTCGCGACCGTGCATCTGGCGGTGGACTATTTGGCGCGGGTGTCTGAAGGCGATTGGCTGGAGGTTCGCAGCCATCTGGATCGACGGGGAAAGAGGCTGCTATTTATGGCGTGCACGGGCATAGTAGGAAGGAAGCTAGCATTCCGCGCAAGTGCGGTCTTCTCGTCGATCCGACGTTAGCCGACTGAAGGTGCGGGTTGTGGGCATGACTGCCAGCGGTGTGGAAGCAGCTCATCGCCCCAACTGGCCAGATGCGTGGGCTACTGCTCTAGTCTTACTGTGTCATAAGTGACATAATTCGATCTTCTGGACTTCGGGCCGGGGGATCGATGAATGCAGCCGAGCGCTTCGATAGCTACATGGAGCACCTGAGCGAGGGCTTGGGACACGCGGACCGGCATGCTGGCCTTCGTGGCTACTGCACGGGCCTGATGCTCCCCCTGTCTCGCAAGAGCGTGGAGCCCATGGCCGCGCGAGTGGATCCGATGTACGCCAGCGCGCGGCACCAGTCACTGCACCACTTCGTGGCCAAGGCCGAGTGGTCCGATAGCCAGATGTTGCGTCGCGTGTGCCAGTGGGTGATGCCCAAGATGGACTTCAGCCAAGGCGGCTGGTGGATCATCGACGACACCGGGTTCCCGAAGAAGGGCCGCCATTCGGTCGGTGTCACCCGCCAGTATTGCGGGGTGCTGGGCAAGCAGGACAACTGCCAAGTGGCCGTCAGCATCTCGCTTGCAAGCAATCAGGGCAGCTTGCCCGTGGCCTGGCAGTTGTACCTGCCCGAGGACTGGGCGGCGGATACTGAACGACGTGCCAAGGCCGGCGTTCCCGAGGAGGTGCGCTTCGCCACGAAGACGCAGATCGCGCTGCGGCAATTGCGCACTCTGCTGGACGAAGGCGCGCCGCACTACTGCGTGCTGGCCGATGCCGGCTATGGCGTGGACAACGCCTTTCGTCAGGCGCTCAGCGACATGGGTTTGCTCTACGCGGTCGGTGTCACTTCGGCCGTCGTGGTCTGGCCGCCCGGAGTCCAGCCGCTGCCTCCCAAGCGGTACAGCGGCAAGGGTCGCCCTCCCGTAGTACCTCGGCGCACAGCCACCCTCCAGCCCATAAGTGTCAAGACATTGGCGATGTCATTGCCGTCCGAAGAGTTCCAGACCGTCACCTGGCGAGAGGGCACCAACATACCGCTGCGCGAGCGCTTCGCTGCCGTGCGGGTGCGCCACGCTGGCGGAAATGTGGGCAAGGCACGTCTGCGTCCCGAGCAATGGCTGCTCATCGAGTGGCCGGAGAAAGACGAAGAGCCGAGCAAGTACTTCTTGTCTACGCTACCCGAGGACGTCACCATCGACGAACTCGTCCGTGTCGCCCATCAGCGCTGGCGTATCGAGCGCGACTACCAAGATCTGAAGCAGGACTTCGGCCTCGGGCACTACGAGGGCCGAGGCTGGCGGGGATTCCACCACCATGCTGCCTTGAGCATCGCGGCCTACGGATTCCTGATGGCAGAACGTCTTATTGCCGACAAGTCTGTCGGCGGTAAAAAAAACTTCATCGAACGCCAAGTGCCTGCCCTTCCCAAGGATTACATCCCCCGCGGCAGTCCTGCGCGCGCAGCGCCACGTGGCGACCTCAATCACGAGCCTGCGCCAACGCCTGAGCTACCAGTTGATCGCCCGCCTCGGGCAGTGTCCTTGCTGTGGAAGGGCAAATGAGAGAAGACACTTACGACACAGTAAGACTAGCGGACAATTCCGCCATTTTTGAGTCGATCGCAGGTGGCGGATAGGGAATTTTTGCGCTATTTGCAGTTCATTGAATCTTCATTCAAGCAAATCGCAATAAGCTGCCCAGCGATGTGAGTCATCTGTGCAGAGGTCTTGTAAACGCGCTTCAGGTACAGGTGGGCGTCGTGCTCCCAGGCGAATCCGATGGCGCCGTGGATCTGAACAGTCACCCGGGTGGCCAGCTTGGTTCCCGCCGCAACGAGACGGTCCGTGATGCCCAGCAATCGTTGAAGCGCCTGCGCGCCGTCCGCCTGCGCAAGCGCGTTGATCGCATAGCGTGCGTTGTCCAACGCAACCCAAGCATTGGCCAACTCGTGCTTCACCGCCTGAAACTCACCGATGGCGCGCCCGAACTGGCGCCGCTCCTTAGCGTAAGCGATTGCGCTATCCAATGCTGCGGCGGCTGCGCCGAGCAAATGGCCATACTGGAACACGAAGAACGGGTGGAGCAACTGCACGACGTCTTTGGCTTGGGCGTCTAATCTGCGCTCTGCCGCATTTCGCACATCGCTGGCGGCGAAGGCTAGCACGGGAACACCCGCATCCAGGCCATCCACCGGCTGTGACGCCGCGAGGTATCGCCGCAGCACGATCGCCGGCCCGCTCTTGGCGAGCTGGTAGTAGCCGGCGCGGGGACCGACGTAATCGAACAGCAGTGGTCCAGCGCTGCTGTCCAGGTCGATCCGGCCGGAGACCGGCCCCGCTTCTAGGGGCTCCGTGAGGAACTCGTCGGCCAGGTTGGGCGTCGCCTCGACCAGCGGCGCCAGCACCAGCGACGTGAAGGCGAAAGGCACGCTGAGAAGGCTGCGTCCCGAGGCCTCGCCCATGCGAGCGAGTTCCGGCATGGCTTCGGCCCGCATGGCCTCGGTTCCCAGGCTGAGCCAGCCACCGTCGTGCAGTTCGCGCCATAGTTGCAGCAGCTTGGGATTCAGGCTCGCGTCCGCTTGGACTACATCGCGGACCAGCACGATGGGGTGCTGTTCCGAGACCAGCCGCTCGAACGCAGAGGCGAGAACGAATTCTGATGTTTCAGGCATTGCCGACATTGCTAACCTTTCGGTAGACCGAGCACGCGCTCGGCGATGATGTTTCGCTGGATTTCCGAGGTTCCTGCGACGATAGTTTCGGCGCGCGACCACAGGAACTCGCGTGTGGCGACCGCAGCTTCGGAAAAACGTCCGCCGCTGTCCGGGCCGAGCATGGCGGCCTCGCCAAGCAATTCCATGCGAATCTCCTGCAAGGCCTGGCGGGTTTCGCTCCATAAGAGCTTGAGCACCGTGCCATCCGTGCCCGGTGTGCTGCCGGTGGCAACGCGACGAAGAATGGCGTCGACACGGCACCGGATCACAAAGCAGGTGTCGGACAGCGTTGCCAGCGTCGCCGCAAGCCGGGTACTTGCCGGCTCCGCTGGGGCCGCGCGCTCGAACAGCGTCTCGACCTCCTGCAATTCGGCCTCCAACTGGATGACCCGGGGCAGGAAGTAGATGCCGCGCTCGTACTCGGCGGCCGCCATGGCGATGCGCCAGCCGTCACCCGGTGCCCCGACCAGATTACCGTCTGGAACATGGACCTGCTCCAGGAATACCTCGTTGTAATCGGCCTCGCCGGTGATCTGCCGGATAGGCTCGACGCGCGCGCCCGCGGCCTTCAGGTCCACCAGCATGAAGCTCAGACCCTTGTGGGCGCGGCTGTCCGGATCGGTGCGCACTAGGGCAAAACACCAGCGCGCGGCGTGCGCCTGGGTGGTCCAGACCTTGTGGCCATTGACCACCCAGCCATCGCCCTCTCGACTTGCGCGCGTCCTCACAGAGGCCAGATCCGAGCCAGAACCTGGCTCCGAATACCCCTGGCACCATACCTCCGTGCCAAGTCGTATGCCTTCGAGGAAGCTGCGCTTTTGCTCCTCAGTGCCGAACTTCAGCAAGGTGGGCGCCAAGATCGAGTGCGCGATGCTGTTAAGCGGTTGCGGCGCGCGGCGCACGGCGCACATTTCATGGAATTTGATCAGCGCGGCGGTCGACAGGTTTCTGCCGCCGAGTTCCCGCGGCCAGTCCAGCGCCACCAGATTCGCAGCGCAGAGCTCGGCATTCCAGGCCGTGCGGCATTCGGCATGGACCCATTCGTGCGGTGCAAACCGCGTGCGCATCCGTGCCAGGGTGGCATCCAGCCACTGTTCGACGTCCGCCAGGAACGCCCCATCCGTGTTGTCTCGGATATTCATGCTTGACCTCCATCTGGTGTGGCGCTCTCACCGGACGCAATGACGCGATAGTCGTCCGTCCATTGCAAGGCGCCGTCGATACTGCTGCGGACAGCGATTTCAGTCGCTCCCTTCACGAGAGCGAGCGGTCGGAAGGCGCCGCTCGACACGGCGAAAACGCCCAGTTCCGTATAGACCCGGCTGACGACGCCGTGCCCCGTGAGCGGCAGCGTGCATTGCCTGCGCAGACGCGACTGTCCATCGCGAGTGCGGGTTTCCATCATCACCCAGACCGAGCGCGCGCCCTGCGCCAGATCCATAGCGCCGCCCACCGAGGGCAGTGGATCCGACTCGCCCAGCGACCAGTTGGCTAGATCGCCGTTGCTCGACACCTCGAAGGCGCCTAGTACCGTGACGTCGAGATGGCCGCCGCGCATGATGCCGAACGACAGCGCGTGGTCGAAGATCGACGCGCCCGGCGCAAGCCGGATGAATTCTTTGCTGGCGTTGATGAGATCGGAATCTTCGGCCTCGTCCGCCTGCAGATCCCGCATGCCGAGGATGCCGTTCTCGCTGTGCAACTGCACACCAGATTGCGGCATCAGGTACCTGGCGACCATCGTGGGCATGCCTATGCCCAGATTGACCGAGGAGAAATCGGGCAGGTCGTGCGCCACCAAGCGCGCCAATTCTTCGCGTGACAATGTGTGCATGCTCATATCCTCACGATCCGGTCGACCAGGATGCCCGGAGTCACGACCTGACAAGGATCAAGCTCGCCCGGTGCCACCAGTTGCTCGACCTCAACCAGCGTCACGGTGGCTGCCATGCACATGACCGGGCCGAAGTTGCGCTGCGCATAGCGGTACACGAGGTTGCCGACTTGATCGGCCACAGAGGCGCGCACGAATGCGAAATCAGCGGCCAGCGGATGTTCGAGCACGTAGCCCTTGCCGTTGACGACGCGGCATTCCTTGCCTTCGGCGAAAGCGGTGCCGTAGCCAGTGGGCGTGAAGAATGGGCCCAGGCCCGCACCAGCGGCGCGCATGCGCTCGACCAAGGTGCCCTGCGGCATGACCTCCAGGATCACCTGGGCCTCTTCGACCAGCTTGCGGATGTTGCCGGAGCCGGGCATGCGCGGGTAGGAGCAGACCAGCCGCTTGACGCGCCCGGTATCCACCAGGCGGTTAAAGCTGGGATCGCCCGCGCCGGCGTTGTTGTTGATCAGCGTCAGGTCACTGGCCGACGTGGTCTCGCACAGCGCCTGGAGCAGGCGCGCGGGAATTCCCGAGCCGCCGAAGCCGCCGACGAAGATGGAAGCGCCCGACGGAATGTCCGCCACGGCGGCGGCCAGGTCGAACTCCTTGTTCTTGAACATGCTCATGGCGCATCCCTCCAGGTTGCGCTGCCGTAAGCGATCTCCTGCGATCTGCTCGCCACGGAACACCGAAACGAGGCCGCCGGGCTGGAGTGCCAGATCTCAACCAGCATGATTTCTTCGGGAAAAAACACCCCGGTGAAACGGATGTCCAGGCTGGCCAGCACTGCGGACTGTCCCGGGCCCCCTGAGAGCCGCAGCGCCCGGTTCACCATCCCAAGGGAGGCCGCGCCGTGCATGATGGGCTGCGCAAAGCCGGCCGCTTGGGCCGCCGCGGGGTCCACATGCAACGGATTGCGGTCGCCGGTAAGTCGGTATATGGCCGCTTGATTGCGGCTGGATGGAAGGGAAATCGCCGCGTCCGCGGCTCGGGACGGTGGCCTGTCGATCGCCTCGGGCAGCGCGTCGCAAAGCGTGGGATCGCCCTTGGCATAGCCGCCATCACCTCGGCAGAAGTTGACCTGCTCCATTTCGCACAGCAGTTGCCCCGACGCATCGCGCAGTTGCCGTTCGATGACGACCACAGCGCCCTTGTCGGCTCCCTTGTCTCCAATACTTTTCACCCGCGTGGTACCGAGCGTTTGGACGCCTGGCTCCAGGGCGCGGAGGAAGCGCATGCGCTGCTCGGCGTGGACCACCCGCTTCCAGTCAAGGCCGTACTGCGGATCGCGCATCCAGAAGCCCGCGTATCCTACGACGCAGGCCATGGCCGACAGCACTTCGAGCCGCTCCTCGAAAACGAGCGCGACCTCGCGCCCGGCCTGCTCCGCATCGCCTAGGCCGGCCCCCACGCCCAGGGCGTAGAGGATGCACTTGTCGGCCGAAAGCTGCTCCTCGATAGGAGGCAAGGATGCCGCCTTGAGCTTTTGGTAGTCGAGCGACATCGGGCTTACACCGGATCCCAGGCGAACACCTCGGCCGAGGTGTCCAGGGGCATGAACGATGGCTTGAGCGCGGCCATGCCGTGGCTGGCAATGGTCTCCGTATCCCAGCCCTCGGAACGATGGATGGAACGAATGGGCCTGGACTGCGACATCAGGAAGATCTCGTTCAGGCGGATGGCGAAGATCTGGCCCGACACTTCCTTGGCAGCGTCCGATCCAAGGAAGCCGACGAGCGGGGCAATCGTGTCCGGCGACATGCGGCGGATCTTCTCGATGTGCTTGGCTTGTTGCTCATTCTTTGCGGGAATAGTCTCGGTCATTCGGCTCCAAGCCAGCGGCGCGATGCAGTTGGAGCGCACGTTGTGCTGGCGCATGTCCAGAGCGATAGCCTTGGAAAGGCCGACGATGCCTAACTTGGCCGCGCAGTAGTTCGACTGTCCGCGGTTGCCGATTACGGCCGAGTTCGACGTCATGTGGATGTAGCTGCCTTCGCCGCGTTCCTTGAAGTGATCGGCGGCCGCACGGCTCACATTGAAGGTGCCGTACAGATGGACCTTGACCACGGCGTCGAAGTCATCAGGCGTGAGCTTGTAGAACATCTTGTCGCGCACGATGCCGGCGTTGTTAACCACGATGTCCAGGTGACCGAACGAGTCCAGGGCCTGGGCTACCATGCGTTCGGCGCCGGCATAGTCTGCGACCGAGTCGGTATTGGCCACGGCGCGGCCGCCGGCGGCCTCGATCTCGCGCACCACGGCGCTGGCGTTGTTGTCCGACTGAGCCTTTCCGTCGAGGGAGACACTCAGATCGTTAACCACGACGCTGGCACCCAGGCTCGCAAGATGCATGGCGATCGATCGCCCAATACCAGCACCTGCGCCGGTCACGATAGCTACTTTTCCGTTCAACATTTAGTTCCACGCTTTCGAAAGAATGGTGGTTGCCTGGGCGCTCAGAACGCCCCCGTTTCCATGCACCAGCGCCAATTCGGCGCCTGCCACCTGCCGCGCACCGCAACCGCCGCGCAGTTGCCGAACAGCCTCGATCAGGCCAAACATGCTGTACATGCCCGGATGCACGCACGACAACCCCCCGCCGTTGGTGTTGACGGGCAGGCTGCCGCCGGGCGCGATCCGTCCGTCGGAAACGAATGCGCCGCCTTCGCCCTTGGCACAGAAGCCCAGGTCTTCCAGGAAGAGAATGGGGTTGATGGTGAAGGCGTCATAGAGCTGCACGACGTCGATTTCTTCCAGCCCGACGCCGGCCCGCGCAAGGGCTTGCTTACCCGTGACCTGCGCCGTGGTCACCGTCAGGTTTTCCATGCAGGAGATCTGCCGGTGGTGGTGCGCCATGGCTGTGCCCAGCACATAAATCGGCTGCGACGGACCGTCCTGCGACTGTTCGCTGGCCCGCACCACGATCGCGCCGGCGCCGTCCGTGACAAGGCAACAGTCGAGCGTGGTGAACGGCGTGGACACTTGGCGTGCGTTAAGCACGTCGGCCACCGTGAGATCGCCCTTACGGAACGCCTCGGGGTTGAGGTTCGCCCATTTGCGGGCCGCAACGGCGACTTCGGCGAGTTGCTCGCGCGTGGTGCCGAATTCATACATGTGGCGTGTCGCCGCCAGCGCGTAGCTGGTGGGCGGGTTGAACGGCTTGAAGGGATCCTCGAACGGGTACGGGTCCATGGCCGCGCGCGCCGGCGACGTGGCCGAGACACTCTTGCCGCCCCGCGGCGTGGCACCATAGGCGATCACCACGTTGCGGCAAAGGCCCGCCCGGATCGCTGCGGCGGCGACCAGCAGATGCCCGACGAACGAGGCCCCACCGATCTGCGTGCTGTCGGAGAAACGCGGACGGATGCCTACGTATTCGGCCAGCTTCACGACCCACATCGACGAGCTCAGGCCCGCGGTCATGAAGCCGTCGATATCCTCATGCCTAAGTCCAGCATCCTTCAACGCGCCATCGATGGCGCGCGCGCAGACCTCCAGATCGGTCTGCCCGCCAGCGTTGCCTATGCCGTAGGTGGCGCAGCCCGTGATCGCAATGCTGCCGCGCAGGGTATTGTCCCAATCCATGGTCAGGCCGCCTTTCCAAAAACAAGTCGCGGCGGCTGGGCGTCAAGGTCGGACCTGGCCTGCACGCGCGCGCCTATCCAGCCCATGTTCATGGTCGCACCCGGGCAGGTTGACATGAGCCGGAAGCCGTCGTCCATGTCCACCAGCACGACGTTGTAGGGCTCGGACCCCGGGGCACCGAACAACGTCGAGTACGAATAAACCGTCCCGCCCCGGTTCATAGGGACCCATTGGTAATCGTCGCTTCGGCAATGCGGACACTGGATCCGCGGGTAGTAGAAGCGCCTGCCGCAGCCTTGGCAGCACTGCACCTTGGGTTCGCCTGTCGCGAGCTCCTGCAGGAATCGCGCCTCGGGCGACTCCTGAGCCACGTTGCTTGCATCACTCATCCTTGACTCCCGCTTGCTGAATCACGCTCTTCCACTTGTCGAACTCGGCGTTCACGAAGCGCACATAGTCCGGCAGCTTCAGGTTGCCCGGCTCGGAGCCGGTGGAACGGATGTATTCCGTGGTATCCGGCTTGGCGATCGCCTGGCGGATGCCTTCGTTGAGCTTGCTGAGAATCTGGGAAGGGGTTCCAGCCGGTGCGTAGGCGCCGACCCATGTGGAGAGATCGATGCCTTTGTAGCCCAGCTCGTCTAGCGTCGGGACATCCGGATAGCGCTTGCTTCGGTTGGCCGACGCAACCGCCAGCGGCACTATCCGACCGTCCTTGAGGTAGGCATCGGCCGTCACGGACTCGGAGACGCCAAACGGCACCTGACCCGAGACAAGATCGGCCATGGCTGGCCCCGCACCGCGGTAGGCGATGTGGTTGAACGGCAGTCCGCTCTTGAACTTGAGCAGCTCGCCCACGATATGCGGCGCGCCCCCGGTACCGGCCGTTCCGAACGGCAGCGATTTGTGCTCCTCGGCATAGCCCTTGAGCTGGGCGAAGCTCTTGATGTTGAGCTTCGCATTGGCCAAGATCAGATTGGGACTGACCGCCAGAAGCGCCACCGGGTCAAAGGCTTTGCGCGGATCGTAGGGCAGCGACTTCTTCAGCGCCTGGTTGATGACGTGGCTCGTTGCCCCAACCAGGATCGTGTAGCCATCGGCAGGGCGCCGAGCGACGTATTCGGTGGCGATCTGGCCAGTCGCGCCGGCCTTGTTCTCGACGATGAAGGGCTGGCCTAGGGATTCCTGGAGATCGCGGGCAACCTTGCGCGTCAGGATGTCCGTCATGCCGCCTGGCGCATAGGCGACGACGAGGGTGACAGGCTTTGAGGGGTATGCCGGCTGGGCGTATGCGATGGTGGTGCTCAGGGCGCCAGCGAGAATGAGAAGCCGTCGTTTCATGAAAGTCTCCTTGGGTTGATATAGAAGCAGTGGTTCGTGCGCAGGCGCAAAACGCCCGCCGCGTCGCATAAAGTCGCACTTGGAAGCCTCCCTTGGAGGCAAGGGGAAGCGTCCTCGGGCTAGTGGCGGACAGCGCCCTTCTTGGAAAGAAAGGCGCGCATCAGCAGTTCTGGGTCCTGCGACTCGTAGGCCGTGCCGAAGATCTCGATGCTGTGCTGCATCGCATCGGTCAGGTACGGCGCCTCGCTGGTGCGCAGCACGCGCTTCTGGGCTCGCATGCCCGATGGCGCCAGCTCGGCAAGAGAAAGCGCCATCCGATCGACCGCAGCCTTGAGCGCCTCGACGGGAACCACCTTTGCGACCAGCCCCCAGGCCAGCGCCGTATCGGCGTCGATGGCCTCGCCGGTGAGCATCAGCCAGCGTGCATGGCCGTCGCCAACCAGCCGGCTCAGGAACGCACCCTGAATCACGGAAGGAATGCCGATCTTGACCTCGGGCATCACAAACTGGGCGTTCTGCGCGGCGATACGGATATCGCAGGATGCGGCGAGTTCCAGACCGACGCCGATGCACCACCCGGGAAGCGCGCAGATGCTGGGTACCGGCAGATCCCTGGCGGCTTCGCACATGGCATGCAACGCACTGATGAATTCACGCGCGCTCGCTGGCTTCAAGGCCGCCAGTTCCCGGATGTCCGCGCCACCTACAAAGGTTTTGGCGCCGGAGCCTTCGATGACGACCACGCGTGCGCACGGCTCCTTGGCGAGCTGGCGCAAGCGTTCGGCCAGTTGCAGCGCGGTGGCGCTGCTGATGATGTTGAGCGGCCCGCCGCTGTCAATGGTTAGGCGTGCAACGCCCATATCATCGATACGATACGAATTGCTGGTGTTGTTCATGGTCGATCTCAAGTGGTAGAAGCGAGGCCGCTCTCGCGGCTGGCCTTGACGTAGTCCTGGGTGTGCTCACCCTTGCGCGGCGACACGGCGGCCCGGATGCCAGGCAGTGCGCTGGCGGCCCATTCGACCCTACCGTCGCGCTCGTGCTTCTGGAGAAAGCCGGTGCTGCGCAGGTGCTCGTCATCGAGCAAATGCTCAACGGAGTTCACGGGCGCGCACGGTATCTCCGCCGCCGTCAGGGTTTGCAGCCAATGCGCGGTGGTTTCCTTGGCCAAAACCTCTTCGACAACACGGTAGATGTGGTCGTAGCTGTCAGCACGCGCCGCGGCCGTCTGGAAGCGGCTGTCGAGCGCAAAGGTCTCGGGATCGCCAATCACGTCAAAGAAGCTCTTCCAGTGTTTGTCGTTGTAGACAATCACGGCGATATGGCCATCGGCCGTCTTGTAGGGTCGGCGGTACGGCGTGAGCAGCCGGCTGTAGCCTATGTCCCCGCTCGTAAGATCAAAGGTGCGCTTGCCGAAATGATCCGAGAGCACGAATTCAGCCATGGTCTCGAACATGGCGACGTTGAGGTAGCCGCCTTCGCCCGTACGCTCTCGATGCACCAGCGCGGCCAAGACCCTGTGCGCGGCGGTCACACCCGTCAACCGGTCCGCGATCAACGCAGGAAGGTAGGCGGGCGCGCCGCCCGACTGCAGGGAGAACAGCGACGCCAAACCGGATTCGGCCTGGATGACATCATCGAACGCGGGGCGGCCCGCGTAGGGGCCGGTAATTCCGTATCCCGTGAGCTCCGCATAAATGATGTTCGGGCAAAGGGCACGGACGCTGGCCTGATCCAAGCCGATGCGCTCAATCGCCGCAGGCCGGATGTTGTGAACGAAAACATCGGCGCCTTGCAGCAGCTCACGAATGGTCGCCTGTCCTTGCTGCACCTTGAGATCCACCACGATGGAGCGTTTGCCTCGATTCGAGTGCAGGAACATCGCCCCCATGCCTGGTTCCTGCTTCGCTCCGGCGTGACGCATGATGTCCCCCTCGGGCGGCTCGACCTTGATCACATCCGCACCGTAGCCGGCTAGGATCTGCGTGCATACGGGCCCCATGATCACCGAGGTGAGGTCGAGGATCCGGATTCCCTCTAGGGGCAAGGTTTGCCGATCACTCATTGCGGTTTCACCCTTGTGGCCTGCGCTCCTGCAGTCCAAATACGCTTTTGTTCCTGCACGATGCGGCGATGCTCTTCGCGCGTGTGTGGTTCGAGGCCGACTACTGGCACTGCACAGCATGGCCGACGAACTGAGAGGACCGAACTCATCTTGTGGCTTCCTTTTCTCGTCCCCAGAAGGGGGATTGGTGGCGATCATGTCTCACGTTGAATCGACCAACAAACCACTTAATTTCATCGACCAAGTCCCATTTGGAATGAATATGTTCGGAGGGTGAATCCATCTCACAACGGATAATTGAACGAAACGGCAGCCAGTCAAGGAACACAAAATGCGCGCGTACGAGGTGCTATCCCCATGAGAATGAACGTGACCTTGCGGCAGCTTCGAGTGTTCTGCGCCGTGTATGAGCGGCGCAGCTTCACCTCCGCCGCGGAAGACATGCATATGACGCAATCGGCGGTCAGCAAGTTGTGCGCCGAGCTGGAGTCCGAGTTGGGATTGCCCCTGTTCGAGCGGACCACAAGACGTGTCGTTCCGTCTGACGGTGCGGCCGAGTTGTACGAGTGCGCGCAGGAAGTGCTCAACACGATGCGCATCGCCGCTCGCAGGCTTTCAGCGCTGCGAACGCTGGACCGAGGATCCGTTGGCATCGCAGCTTCTCCCATGATGATGTACGGGCTCTTGAAGCCAGTGATTCAGGAGTTCCATACGGCCCACCCGGACATCGACCTGGATCTCTATGAGCTGTCAACGGACGAAACTATCGACTACGTGCGAACTGGGAAGTGCGACTTCGGTCTGGTCTCGGTCTCGGCGTCGGAATTGGATCCTCAGTTGTTGGCACGCGTTGTCTATGCCCAACCTCTGGCACTGGCCTGCGCTCCCCAGCATCCTTTGGCAGGGAAGAAGTGGGTCACATGGGGAGCCATTTCCGATCTGGAACACATCACGCTGAGAAGCGTCTACAGCACTCGCCGCACAGTCGATCGCATTCTTAAGGCGCAAGGGCTTGAACTTCGATCAACCATCCAAGCAGGAACGCTTGCGACTGCACTGGGCTTGGTCAAGGGTGGTGCGAGCGTGACACTGATTCCCGGCTATGCGCGGCAGTACGCTTTTGATCTTGGGCTGAAGGTCTTGGACATCGAGGAGAAAACCCCCTACCTACACGAACTGTCTCTGCTAACCCGGCGGGGTTTGAAACCGTCGATTGCAGCAGGAGCCTTCATTGAACACATGGACACGTTGCTTCAGCGCTTCAGCGGGCCTCCACGTGTTTAAGGCGTCGATTGGATTTCGCAATCGGCCGCAACAGACTGTAGATGGGCCTTGGCGTACTTGACCAAGCTGATGACCAGAGGTTGTTCCATTCCATTCAACCACATGCATTGCAAGGGTGAAACCGCGCCACTACTCAGAGGGATGAAAGCAGCCTTCAGACCTGAATGCATAAGCGAGCGAGGAACGATCGCGACGCCCATACCCTGGCTCACCATGGCAACGACGGTCGTCCACTGACGGACCTGATGCCGCACTTTAGGCGTGAAGCCTGCCTCGACGCACAGGGATACGATTCGGTCGAAGTAGGCCGGCGAGGCCTCACGCCAAAAGCAGATAAAACCCTCTTCTTTGAGCATGTCCAGACGAAAGCGAGGCTCGGATAACACGGAGTGGCCTGGTGAAACACAGACGACGAAGGGCTCGTTCAGGATGGGGACCGATGCGAGTGTTTCGGGCACGACGGTCGAGTGACCGAAACCCACATCGATGTCTCCCGAGAGAAGCGCGTGAACCTGTTCCTGTGTGGGCATTTCCAGCAATTGAACCTCCACCAGCGGCTCCTCCCGCTCCATTGCTGCAACCATGCGATGCAACCCTTGATAGAGCATGGAGGCATGAAAGCCGACGCGCAGCTTGCCCCTTTTACCTTCCGACACGCTGAGCGCGAGCATGTAGGCATCATTGGCCTGCGTCAGCAGACGCTGCGCTCGGCTGTACAACGCTTCACCAGCAGGCGTCAGGGTCACCTGCCGGCTGCTTCGCAGTACAAGCGCAACGCTCAGGTAGCGCTCCAATTGGCGAATGGCGACGCTGAAGGGCGGTTGTGTCACATGGCACCGAGCAGCCGCCCGTCCAAAGTTCAGCTCCTCGGCCAGTGCCACGAAAAATCGTAGGTGACGTAGCTCGATTGCGTCCGATCCCATATTGCCTCCTTTTCTGCCCTTGCCGCGCTAAACGCCGGCCCTTCAACCGGTGCACTCTAAAGCATCTGTGTGCGTTGGGCCGGCCCGAGCCATCGGACATGGCTTGGACGATCGATTCGTCCGTCGAATGGATGCTGCTTCAATCGGTATTGGTATATCCGCAGGCGACTCAACACAATATTGCCTGTTCTATCGCGCTTTGAATTGAAAGTACCGCAGTCACTTGTCGCTCAAACTTCATTGAGAGATTCCCGGGGTGGGCGGCTATCGCTTGAATCGGAATAGGCTTAAATCGAAAGGAGAAATCATTCCATGCTGAAACGTTTGTCCATTGCCATGTCGGCATTGATGTGCTTAGCAGTCCATGCCGCGTATCCCGAACGCCCCATTCAAATCGTGGTGCCCTATAGCGCCGGCGGCATTGCCGACATCATGGCGCGCCGCATTGCGAACGAATTGACGACCACGCTGAAGACATCGGTGGTAGTGCAGAACAAAGGCGGCGGGAGCGCCATCATCGGCACCCAGGCCGTGGCCAAGGCCGCGCCCGATGGATACACGATATTGTTCACGCCGAATACCCCCCTATCCATCAATCCGCTGCTGCGCAAGAAACTGCCGTATGACCCGGCCAAGGATCTGGAGATCTTGTCGATTTTGGCGGAGACCCCCATCGTCGTGGTCGCACGCCCTCAACTGGGGCTGAAGTCGTTGCGCGATATGGCGGCGCTGGCCCGCACCAAGCCAGGCGGTTTGAACTACTCCGCCGTCTCCGCTCCCGGCCCCCTGACGCTGCCGATGAACAAGCTTCAGAACGAGCTGCGTTTCGACATGACACCCGTTCCTTACCAGGGCGCCGGCGAGGCCATGAACGCGGTACTTGCAGGCAATGTGGACATCAGCATCAATGCTTTGGGCACGGCCCTGCCGTACATCACGTCGGGCAAGGTCACAGCCCTGGCCGTGGGGACCGACGAGCGCCTCAAGGACATGCCGGGCGTCGAGACCATCGGCGCGACGGTTCCCGGCATGAAGACTTCGATGTGGTATTCGCTGTCCGTTCCCGCGGGCGTGCCCCAGGACGTGCGCAACACCTTGCAAAAGGCCTTCGAGGGGCTTCGCCAGAGCAAGAACATCCGCGAGGCTTTCGCCCGGGATCACTTGGTCATTCCCGCGCCGCGCACCAGCGCGGAGCTGCAGAAATTCCTGGCCGACGATCTCCAGCGATGGAAGAAGGTGATTGACGACAGCGGGATCCAACCGAACTGATCGGCCCACCAACTCCCATTCAGGGGCAAAAAAGCATGACCATCATCATTTCCGTCCAGTACAGGTTGAAGCCGGGCAAGAGAGCTGAACTGCTTTCCTTCGTTTCGGACAATGTTCTCAATACCCGCAAGGAGGCCGGCAACCTGGCGTATTCCCACTATCCTTGCCTTGAAAACGAGGACGACATGTTTGTCTTCGAGATGTGGGAGGACATCGAAAGCGTGAAGCGCCATATCAATGCGCCACACTACGTCGAGTTTTCGAAAAAGAGAAGGCCAATTCTGCAATCGTACGAATCCCGCACCTACGACGCTCACCTGCGCAGCGAGCGTCATACGGCGCCCCAGCCGGAATAAAGCCCGAACGAGGTAGTGATGATCGACAAGATTGTGCAGAGTACGGCCGAGGCGATCGGCCATGTCGATGATGGTTCCACGGTGCTGCTCGGCGGCTTCGGCACCGCTGGCATGCCCGACGAACTGCTCGCGGCGCTGATCGAGCTCGGCCCGCGCGAGCTGACCATTGTCAGCAACAACGCCGGCAACGGCGAAGCAGGCATCGCGGCACTGCTCAAGGCCGGGCTGGTGCGCAAGATCATCTGCAGCTTCCCGCGCTCGGCCGACAGTTATGTCTTCGACGAACTGTACCGCGCAGGCAAGGTTGAACTAGAGTTGACGCCGCAGGGCAATCTAGCCGAGCGCCTGCGCGCGGCTGGCGCGGGCATCGGCGCCTTCTTCTGCCCCACTGGCTTCGGCACCGAACTCGCAGGTGATCGCGAGACCCGCGTTATCAACGGCAAGCCGTATGTTTTAGAGTACCCCATTCACGGCGACCTGGCCCTGATCAAGGCCGAGCGCGGTGACCGCTGGGGCAACCTCAGCTACCGCAAGGCCGCGCGCAACTTCGGCCCGGTGATGGCAACAGCGGCCCGCAAGACCGTGGCCACCGTGCACGAGATCGCCGAACTGGGCGCCCTGGACCCGGAGAGCATTGTCACGCCCGGCATTTTCGTAAGCCGCATTGTGAAGATCGAACGCGTGGCCACTGAAGCCGGCGG
This sequence comes from Alicycliphilus denitrificans, assembly GCF_044792555.1. Lineage (GTDB taxonomy): Bacteria > Pseudomonadota > Gammaproteobacteria > Burkholderiales > Burkholderiaceae_C > Alicycliphilus > Alicycliphilus denitrificans_A. The sequence continues at coordinate 3,710,208 of NZ_CP126238.1, read as the reverse complement.
CTTCAGGAAGGAGGCATGAGCATGTCTTATCAACGTCGTACCAAAGACCAGTTGGCCGCCCGCATCGCGCAGGATATTTTCGATGGTGCCGTGGTCAACCTGGGTATCGGTCAGCCCACCATGGTGGCCAACCATCTGCCGCATGGTCGAGAGATCATTCTGCACAGTGAAAACGGCATCTTGGGCATGGGACCAGCACCGGCCGCAGGCGAGGAGGACTACGACCTCATCAATGCCGGCAAACAGCCAGTGACGCTGCTGCCCGGCGGCGCGTTCTTTCACCATGCAGACAGCTTCGCGATGATGCGCGGCGGACACATTGATATCTGCGTGCTTGGAGCATTCCAGGTCAGCACTACGGGGGACCTGGCCAACTGGAGCACGGGAGAGTTTGGCGCTATTCCTGCCGTGGGCGGGGCTATGGATCTGGCCACGGGGGCCAAGCAGACCTGGGTGATGATGGACCTGCTGACCAAGCAGGGGGGCAGCAAGCTAGTCGAGCGCTGCACCTACCCTCTGACCGGCCTTGGCTGCGTCAAGCGCGTGTACACCGACCTGGGCACCTTTGAATGCACGCCCCAAGGTTTGAAACTGATCGATGCGGTGGACGGCATGGAGCTCTCCGAGTTGGAAAGGTTGGTTGGACTGCCGTTCGAACTCAGGGAAGTCTGACGTTCGTAGCGATGTCTACCGAGGAAATGCTTGTTCCATGCGTCTTGAAGATCTGGAGATATTCCGTGCCGTTCATGAAACTAGTAGTTTTCAAAGAGCGGCACAGCGGTCTGGTTTGAGCCAATCGGCCGTCACAAAGATCGTGCGCAAGCTTGAAGACGAGTTCGGCATGGCCCTCATGGAGCGAGGTGCAGGAGTCATCGCGCTGACCCCTGCAGGCCGAACTCTGTATGAGCGCGCTATCGAGTTGGCGGATCTCGCTGCCGCGACCCGGCGTGACATGGTGAGCGAAGCAGCCGCACTGCGCGGATCGGTGCGATTGGGCGTCGTGCCCGCGTTGCTGCACAGCGTGGCCACGCCCGTGTTGTCCGAGGTGCTAGCAAAATCCAAGGCCGCCCAGATCCAGTTGACTGTCAAGCATTCTGCGGAGCTGGTGCGCTTGGTAGAGGATGGGAAGCTTGATCTGGCATTGTGTTTTGGGGTCCAGCATGTCGCGCCTAACGTCGCCTGCGCACTGGTTGGACACCAGCGCTACCAGCTAGTAGTTCGTGCAGGCCACCCACTACTTGCCCGCCGGCCAAGTTTGCAGCAACTGTCTCAAATGGGCTGGTTGTTGCCGCCGTCAGGTGTCACGCTCAGAGCAGAGATCGAACGCATGTTTTCCGATGCGGAACTGGGTCCGCTCAACGTACGCATTGAGTCCGACGCATCGGCCACGCTGCTGACGCCATTCATTCTGCAAGGGAACTTGATCGGCGTATTGGCGGAGCAGGCTCTGCACCCACTGTCCAAGGAAGGACTAGGGGCCCTGGACGTCGATTTACCAGCTTTGCTCGGAAACGTGGTGATCTATTATCGGCGCCGAGCGCCCTCGGTTGGCGTGGTGATGGATATCCGCCACCGGCTTGAGGCGCAAGCGCGCAGCAACTTGCCGGCCTGACCCGCCCCAGTGCCAGCCGAGGCGTACCTCTTCCGCGGGCGCTGCGTATTGAAGCTTTCACGCCTATTCCATGCGGGAATCGCTTTGGGAAAAAAAGTCGCGACCCCGCTTCTACAGTCTCTTCAACAGCTACCCCATTCCTTGGTTTGCGCCGCAATCGTGGAGCGGATGTCCATCCGCGGCGCTGCGAAGGCCGAATGCCTTGAAACGGAGACGACACATGGAGCTTCAGAATAGTCTGTACGACCTCTTTTGCCTGCAAGCACAGACTTTTAAAAAAAATCCCTTCCTGGCAGTTCCCAGGCGTCTGGCAGATAGCTGGGAGACTGAACGGGAAACAAGCTTCGGCGACGCCTTCACACGCGTGCAAACGCTGAAGTCCCAGTATGCCGCTCAAGGCATCACGGAGGGTGATCGCGTGGCCCTGGCCTTCGAGTCGCGGCCCGAGTTCGTGTACCACTATCTGGCGCTCAACGGCCTCGGGGTCTGCATCGTTCCATTAAACACTGATCTGGCGGTCGACGAACTAGCCTATCAACTCGGACACTCCGATTGCTCGGCTGTGGTGTGCCTTCCGTCGCTGCAGCCGTTGCTCGCACAGTGCGTCAGTGCCACTGGCCGCGAACTGGCGCTGAGCATTAATGGACCCGAAGGGCTGGAGTCGCTCTGGAGGCCAAGGCATGCTCACGAACCCGTCACGCGGCCCGTGGATCGTCCAGCAGCGATTCTCTATACCTCGGGCACCACGGGGCGGCCCAAGGGATGTGTGCTGACGAATGTCTATACCCAGGAAGCAGCGCTCTACAACCTGCGTCTGCCTCCTCATCTGGCATTCGAGGTGGGCGCAGAGCGCCAGATGAATCCTTTGCCGCTGTATCACATGAACGCCATGGTCAACACGCTGGGGTCGGCCATCGTCACGGGGTCGTGCTATGTCATGTCGGGGCGCTTCAGCGCAACGAACTGGTGGAATGACATCGCGGATGCGCGCGTCACCCGCTTCAAGTATCTCGGGATCATGGTGCCTGCCTTGCTCGGCCAGCCGGAGACTGAGCGAGACCAGCACTCTGGCGTGAAAGTGGCCTTTGGTGCGGGCGTGGACCCCACACTGCATGAACGCTTCGAGCAGCGCTTCGGCATCCCTCTGATCGAAGTCTGGGGCATGACCGAAACCGGCCGTTTCATGTGTGTTGACCGGGAGCCCCGGCAGATCCACACCCGCGCCTGCGGGCGTCCGTTGCAAGGTCTGCAGGCTCGCGTGGTCGACGACCATGGCCAGGAAGTGCCTGATGGCGAGACGGGGGAACTCGTGGTCCGTCACAGCGCGGAGAACCCGCGCTATGGATTTTTTAGCGGCTACTTGGGTGATCCGCAGGCGACGGAGAAGGCCTGGGAGGATGGCTGGTTCCACAGTGGCGACCTATGCACCCGCTCGCATGACGGGCTGTTTACCTTCGTCGATCGCAAGAAGAACATCGTGCGCCGCAGCGGAGAAAACATCTCCAGTGCCGAGGTTGAGGCCGTATTGGCAGCCTGCCCGCTGGTCAAGCAGGTGGCCGTGACCGCCGTTCCCGACGCATTGCGTGACGAGGAAGTGCTGGCATGTGTCATCCCCGCGGGAGATGTGCCGCGCGATCGTGACCTAGCGCTTTCGCTGCATCGATTCGCCGCCGAAAGACTGGCTTACTACAAGCCGCCAGGCTGGGTCTACTTCGTGAACGAACTGCCCATCACCGGCACGCAGAAAGTCCAGAAGCACCGCATTTTCCCCCAGGGCTTCCAACCAGACATGCCAGGCCTGTATGACGTGCGCGACCAAAAGCGCTGGAACAAGTAAGTCAGGCCACCACCCATCCACGTTAACCAAGGAGACGACATGACTCATCAACCTGCACAACGAGAGCCGAGCCCAAGCCATCCATACGGGCTCGACGACCGCTATCACCTCCAGCATATTCATCTGTTCGCGTCCGACATCAATGCGACGATTGAGTTCTATACCAAGTGGTTTGATGCGCGGGTGGCTTGGGATGGTGACTACGGTGGTGCACGCAACGTATTCATGAAGATCGGAATTGGTGCGATGCATCTATACGAACAACCGCCGCGAGACTTGGGTCGCAATGCGGTGCACCACATCGGAATGCAGGTGGTCGGCCTGCGTGATCTCTATGACCGCATGAAGGCTGGCGGGGTGGATTTGCCCAATCCTGTTCGTGAACACTTCGGCGGGGGCTATTTCATGGTCAAGGCCCCGGATGACGTGCTGCTTGAAGTATTCGAGGCCGGTGTCAGCCGTGACCCGGCGGTCCTCGAGTACTACGGTGTCGCCAAGGGCAAGTAAGCGCGCCTTCGACGCCTCAAACTCTTTCAAATGATTCGTCGGCCGCGTGGCGCCAGGACAGGTGCGCGCGGTGACACCCAGGAACAGCCATGAAAATCAAATCTCTCGTTTCGATGTTCATCCTTGCTTGCTGCGGTTTGGCATGGAGTGCAGACTATCCCAGCAAGCCTATCACCCTCGTCGTGCCGGCGGGCCCAGGCGGCGGCACCGACATCCTCGCACGAGCGATGGGGCAAGAACTTGGCAAGCGCCTGAAGCAAACCGTCATCGTAGACAACAAGACGGGCGCGTCGGGCATGATCGGCACGCAGGCAGTGGCACGCGCGGCGCCCGACGGCTATACGCTGCTGTTCTCCTACTCCGCGCCCATCTACTACGCGCGCCACATGTACGCCAAGGTGCCCTACGACGTCACCCACGATCTTGCCGTGTTGTCCGAGATCGCCGCGAACAACCTGATCTTGGTCGTCAATAAGGATGTCCCCGTCAAGAACATGAAAGAGTTCGTCGCCTGGGCACAACAGGGCAAGGGCAAGCTTAGTTATGGTTCCATCGGCACCGGATCGGCCGGGCACCTTGCTGCGGCATATCTCAACGAAAGTCGAGAGCTGGGTATGGTTCATGTGCCGTACAAGAGCGAAGCGCCTTTTGCGCAAGACCTCGCGGCGGGTGTCGTTCCGTGGGGAATGGGAACCCTTGCGCCGATGCTCCCATTTATTCAAAGCGGCAAGGTGCGACCCATCGCCGCGCTTGCGGACGAGCGCCTCGCCGCGCTGCCTGATGTACCCACAATGAAGGAGCAAGGATTTTCCGAGCCAGAACTGCGAACCATGGCTTGGTTCGTCCTGGCGGCACCGGCCCATACTCCCACGCCAATTTTGGAAGAAATGGAAAAGCAGGCCCGTGAGATTGCTCGGTCTCCGTTGATGCTGGAGCGCTTTAAGGCCCTGGGGCTTGACCCCGTCGGTGGTAGCGCTGCGGATTTTCGCAAGAACTATGAGGCCACTGGACCGGTGATCGAAAAGCTGGTCCGGATCTCCGGCGCACGCAAAGAGTGAGCTCAGCACAGGCTGGTTGAAAGGATAACTCCATGGCACTTGATCAAGAAACGTTTCAACTGCTCAAAGACAGCGTTCAACGCTTCGTGCGCGAGCGGCTAGTCCCCGCCGAGAACCATCTGGAAGAGCACGATGAAGTGCCGGCCGACATCGTGGCCGACATGAAGGAGCTCGGCCTGTTCGGCATCTCGATTCCCGAAGAGTACGGCGGCATTGGCCTGTCCATGGCCCAGGAGTGCGAGGTGGCCTACGAACTTGGCCAGACCGCGCTGGCGTTCCGCTCGGTGGCCGGTACCAACATCGGCATCGGCTCACAGGGCATCCTGATGGACGGCACGCCCGAGCAGAAGGCCGAGTACCTGCCGCGCATTGCCAGCGGTGAGTTGATCATCTCGTTCGCACTGACCGAGCCGGATGCAGGCTCGGACGCCGCGTCGCTTAAGACCAAGGCGGTAGTCGACGGCGATGACTATCTGATCAGCGGCACCAAGCGCTTCATCACCAATGCACCTCGCGCCGGCGCCTTCACGCTGATGGCTCGTACAGGGGGGGCGGGCGCTGGCGGTATCTCTGCTTTTATCGTGCCTGCGGGTCTACCGGGCCTGACACTGGGCAAGCCCGACAAGAAGATGGGACAGAAAGGCACGCGTACCAGCGACGTTATTCTCGAGAACGTGCGTGTTCCGGCTGCCAACATCATTGGCGGTGTGCCGGGCAAGGGCTTCAAGACAGCGATGAAGGTGCTTGACCGAGGCCGCTTGCACATCTCAGCCCTGGCCTGCGGCATGGCGCAGCGCATCCTGCACGAGAGCGTGGCGTATGCGCAGCAGCGCAAGCAGTTTGGCCAGCGCATCGGCGACTTCCAACTGGTTCAGGCCATGCTGGCCGACAGCCAGGCCGAGCTGTTGGCTGGCTGGGCGCTGGTGCAGCAGACGGCGCAACGTTATGACGCCAAGCCTTTTGGGGTCAGTGATCCGGAGGTGAGCATGCAGGCCTCCTGCACCAAGATGTTCACCACGGAGATGGTGGGCCGTGTGGCCGACCGGGGCGTACAGATCCACGGCGGCTCGGGGTACATCAACGAGTTCCCGGTCGAGCGCTTCTACCGCGATGTGCGCCTGCTGCGCTTGTACGAAGGCACCACGCAGATCCAGCAGATGGTCATCGGCAAGCAGTTGATGAAGACCGAGTGAGGTAAGTCATGCTCGATATTCGCAACGGCATTGCCGTCATTGCCTTGAACAACCCGCCCGTGAATAGCCTATGCCATGCGCTACGCGAGGCCATCGTGCAACAACTGGACGCCGCACTGGCCGATGCCACCGTGCGCGGCATCGTGTTGACGGGCAACGAGAAGGCCTTCTCCGCGGGAGCGGATGTCACCGAGTTTGGCACGCCGCGCCAGCTGCAGGAGCCCATCTTGCGCACGGTCATCGCTCGGATTGAGGCCAGCAGCAAGCCCGTCGTGGCTGCTATTGCCGGCGTCGCCCTGGGGGGAGGGCTGGAGTTGGCGCTCGGTTGCCATGGTCGCGTAGCGCATGAAAAGGCCCGTGTTGGACTTCCTGAAATCACCCTGGGCCTGATCCCCGGTGCGGGCGCCACGCAGCGCTTGCCTCGCCTCATAGGCATGGCTGCTGCGCATGCGTTGATGTCCGGCGGTCAGCCCCAGGGCGCGCGTCAGCTGGCGCAGTCTGGCCTGTTCGATGACGTCGTCGCCGGCGACGTGGTGGGCGCAGCCGCCGCACTGGTGGCGAAGCTCGCAGGCAATGGACAGCCTTACCCCCGCGCACGCGATGGCCAGTTGGACGCCGCTGAAGTCCAGGCCGCGGTGGACGCGCAACGTGCCAAACTCAGCGCGCGCCAGAAGGTGCAACCCGCGTATGGCGCGCTGCTCGATGCGTTGGCCGCGTGCGCGCTGCCGTTCGACGAAGGCATGAAGAAGGAGCGCGAACTGTTCCTGGCCCTGGTGCCCACCACGGCGGCGCAAGCGCTGCGCTACCAGTTCAAGGTCGAGCGCGAAGCCACCAAGCTGCCGGCGGCGCTGCGGGCACCGGCGCGGGAGGTTCGTTCCATCGCAGTGATCGGTGCCGGCACCATGGGCTCGGGCATCGCCATCTCAGCGCTCGATGCCGGCTTGGCCGTGCTGCTGCTGGAGCAGGACGCCGCCGCGCTGGAGCGCGGCCGCCAGCGAATCGCCGACCACTACCGCGACCGCGTGGCCGCGGGCAAGATGGCCGCTCAAGTTGCCGCCGCCAACGAGGCGCGCCTGCAAACCAGCCTGGAATGGGAAGGCCTGCGGCAAGCCGATCTGGTGATCGAGGCCGTGTTCGAGGATATGGCCGTCAAGCAGGAGGTGTTCCGCAAGATCGATGCCCATGCCCGGGCGGGTGCGGTATTGGCGACGAATACCTCCTACTTGGACATCGATCCAATCGCCGAAGCGACGGCGCGTCCGCAGGACGTGCTGGGACTGCACTTTTTTAGCCCGGCCAACGTGATGAAACTGCTGGAGGTGGTGCGCGGCGCCAAGACCGCGCCTGACGTGCTGGCCACCGGCATGGCGCTGGGCGCCACCCTGAAGAAGATGCCGGTGCTGACCGGCAATGCCTTCGGCTTCATCGGCAACCGGATCTACAATGCCTACCGTCGCCAGTGCGAGTTCATGCTCGAGGACGGCGCCTGGCCCGAGGACGTGGACACTGCGCTGACGGGGCTGGGCTTTGCGATGGGGCCGTTCGCCGTGGCCGATCTCTCCGGCCTCGACATTGCCTGGCGCATGCGCAAGGCACAGGCGGCGACGCGTGATCCGCGTGAGCGCTACGTGTCCATTCTGGATCAGCTGTGCGAGGCCGGACGCCTGGGGCGCAAGACGGGCGCAGGCTATTACGCCTATGTGGACGGCAAGCAGGTGAAGACCACCGATGCCGCCGTCCGCGATGTGATCGAGCAGGCGAGCGCGCAGCGCGGCATCACTCGAAGGACGCTTGCGCCCGAAGAGATCCAGCGTAGGGCTTTGCTCGCTATGGTCAACGAGGCCGCCTTGCTGTTTGCCGAAGGTGTGGCATCCCGCCCCAGCGACATCGACGTGGTGCTGATGCAAGGCTATGGATTCCCCCGTTGGGAGGGCGGCCCGGTGTTCTGGGCGCGTCAGCAGGATCGCACCCAGCTTGAACACGACCTCCAGCGCCTGGCGGACGAGGCCGGCTTCGGCTTCACCCTGGGCAATCTCGACCCGCTACTTTCCACCTGATTCAAAGACCATCATGAACACTTCCCAAGCCTTCATCTGCGACGCCGTGCGCACCCCCTTCGGCCGCTACGGTGGCGCCCTGGCCGGCGTGCGCACCGACGACCTCGGCGCCGTGCCCATCAAGGCCCTGATGGAACGCAACCCCAACGTGGACTGGACAGCCGTGACCGACGTGCTCTACGGCTGCGCCAACCAGGCCGGCGAGGACAATCGCAACGTAGCGCGCATGTCGTCGCTGCTGGCCGGCCTGCCCATTGACGTGCCCGGCGCCACCATCAACCGTCTGTGCGGCTCGGGCCTGGATGCCGTGGGCTCGGCCGCGCGCGCCATCAAGGCCGGCGAGGCCGGCCTGATGATCGCCGGCGGCGTGGAGAGCATGAGCCGCGCGCCGTTCGTCATGCCCAAGGCCGAAAGTGCCTTCAGCCGCAGCAACGCGGTCTACGACACCACCATCGGCTGGCGCTTCGTCAACAAGCTGATGAAGGCGCAGTTCGGCGTGGACTCCATGCCCGAGACCGCCGAGAACGTGGCCGACGACTTCAAGATTGAGCGCGCCGCCCAGGACCGCATGGCGCTGGCCTCGCAGCAGAAGGCCGCCGCAGCCATTGCCGCCGGCTACCTGGCGAAAGAGATCGTGCCCGTGTCCATCGCCCAGAAGAAGGGCGACCCCATCGTCGTGAGTCAGGACGAGCACCCCCGCGCCACCACCATCGAAGCGCTGGCCAAGCTCAAGGGCGTGGTGCGCCCCGATGGCTCGGTGACCGCCGGCAACGCCAGCGGTGTGAACGACGGCGCCTGCGCCCTGCTGCTGGCCGACGAGCAAGCCACCAGGCAATACGGCCTGACGCCACGCGCCCGCGTGGTCGGCATGGCCACGGCCGGCGTGGCGCCGCGCATCATGGGCTTCGGCCCGGCGCCCGCCGTACGCAAGGTGCTGGAGCTGACCGGCCTGACGCTGGACCAGATCGACGTGATCGAACTCAACGAGGCCTTCGCCGCCCAGGGCCTGGCCGTGCTGCGCGACCTCGGCATCGCCGACGACGACCGGCGCGTCAACCAGTGGGGCGGCGCGATTGCGCTGGGCCACCCGCTGGGTGCCTCGGGCGCACGCCTGGCCACCACCGCCGTGAACCAGTTGCATACCTTTGGTGGCCGCTACGCGCTATGCACCATGTGCATCGGCGTGGGCCAGGGCATTGCCGTCGTTCTTGAGCGAGTGTGATCGATTATTGCGACTGCATTTCTGGCAAGTTACGTCTGAATGTGCAGTCCTTCTTTGTTTCTCTAATGAAATCTTTTTTATGAAAATCCTTGTACCCGTCAAACGTGTCGTGGACTACAACGTGAAGGTCCGCGTCAAATCGGACGGCACAGGTGTGGACATCGCCAACGTGAAGATGAGCATGAACCCCTTTGACGAAATCGCCGTCGAGGAAGCCGTGCGCCTGAAGGAAAAAGGTGTTGCCACCGAAGTCATCGCCGTCTCCTGCGGCGTGGCCCAGTGCCAGGAAACCCTGCGCACAGCCATGGCCATCGGCGCCGACCGCGGCATCCTGGTCGAGACCAATGAAGAGCTGCAGCCCCTGGCAGTGGCCAAGCTGCTCAAGACCCTGGTCGACAAGGAGCAGCCCGGCCTGATCATCCTGGGCAAGCAGGCCATCGACGACGATGCCAACCAGACCGGCCAGATGCTGGCGGCCCTGGCGGACCTGCCCCAGGCGACCTTCGCCTCCAAGGTCGAAGTCGCCGGCGACAAGATCAGCGTGACGCGTGAAGTCGACGGCGGCCTGGAGACCCTGAGCCTGTCCACGCCCGCTGTCATCACCACCGACCTGCGCCTGAACGAACCGCGCTACGTGACGCTGCCCAACATCATGAAGGCCAAGAAGAAGCAGCTGGACACGGTCAAGCCTGAAGAGCTGGGCGTGGACGTGGCGCCGCGCCTGAAGACGCTGAAGGTAGCCGAGCCGCCCAAGCGCGGCGTCGGCGTCAAGGTGCCCGATGTGGCGACCCTGGTCAACAAGCTGAAGAACGAAGCCAAAGTGATCTAAAGGAATACGACAAATGACCGCACTCGTTATTGCAGAACACGACAACGCTTCAATCAAGACCGCCACGCTCAACACCGTCACGGCCGCTGCGGCCTGCGCAGGTGACGTGCACGTGCTGGTGGCTGGCGAGAACGCAGGCGCGGCCGCCGAGGCCGCGGCCAGGATCGCCGGCGTCTCCAAGGTCATCCATGCCGACGGTGCAAGCCTGAAGGACGGCCTGGCCGAAAACTTGGCTGCCCAGGTTTTGGCCCTCTCCGGCAACTACAGCCACATCCTGTTCCCCTCGACCGCCTCGGGCAAGAACGCCGCGCCGCGCGTGGCGGCCAAGCTGGACGTGGCGCAGATCAGCGACATCACCAAGGTGGTGGGTGCAGACACCTTCGAGCGCCCCATCTACGCGGGCAACGCCATTGCCACCGTGCAATCGGGCGATGCCGTCAAGGTCATCACCGTGCGTACCACAGGCTTTGACGTGGCGGCGGCCAGCGGTGGCTCCGCGGCTGTGGAAACCGCAGCGGCGGCGGCCGACAGCGGCAAGAGCAGCTTCGTGGGCCGTGAAGTGACCAAGAGCGACCGTCCCGAGCTGACGGCGGCCAAGATCATCGTCTCGGGCGGCCGCGCGCTGGGCTCGGCCGAGAAGTTTACGGAAGTCATGACGCCGCTGGCCGACAAGCTGGGCGCGGCCATTGGTGCCAGCCGGGCGGCGGTGGATGCGGGCTATGCGCCCAACGACCTGCAGGTGGGGCAGACGGGCAAGATCGTGGCGCCGCAACTGTACATCGCTGCGGGCATCTCGGGAGCGATCCAGCATCTGGCGGGCATGAAGGACTCCAAGGTGATCGTGGCGATCAACAAGGACCCGGAAGCGCCGATCTTCTCGGTGGCGGACTATGGGCTGGAGGCGGATCTGTTCCAGGCCTTACCGGAACTGGTCAAGGGTATTTAAGTTGTATTGGATACAGCATGGAGCTTCGGCATTTGCGCTGCTTTATGGCTGTTGCTGAAGAACTGCACTTCGGCCGTGCCGCAGAGCGGCTGCATATCGACCAATCTCCCTTATCACGCACTATCAGGGAGTTGGAGGAGGAGCTTGGAACCGCGCTCTTCACGCGGACCACGCGCAGCACCCGATTGACCCATGCGGGCAAGGCATTCCTGGAGCGGGTACCCCGCATCTTCGCGTCACTGGAGCAGGCGCGCGACGGCGTCCAATCCGCCGCTAGGGGCTTTCATGGTCAACTGCGGATCGCCTTGTCGGATGGCGTGCCCCCATCGCGCCTGCCTGTCTTGCTGGCGCGATGCCGTGAGGAAGAGCCGGAAATTGACATCCGGCTGTTCGAGGTTTCTTTTGACCAACAGATCCAGGGCCTGCACGATGGCCTTTACGACGTCGGATTCTCGATGGCTGAGGAGGTGGGCGACGGTATCGTGGCGACTCCGGCCTGGGAAGACGAATTGATGGTGGCGGTACCGGCACGCCACACCGCGCTGGCCCATAGCCGAATCCCGTTGGAGGAGGTCCTGCGCTATCCGTTGGTGCTAGGCGATCCAGCAATATGCGCGGGCCACGCTCTGCAGGTCGAACGGTTCCTGCGCCGACAAAATCAAGAGCCCATTGTTGCCCAGCGCGTAGCTACCTTCGGCGCGATGATGATTCTGGTGGCCGCAGGAATCGCTTTTGGCTTAGCCGGATCGGCCCATATCGCATCTAGCCGGGAACTGGGCGTTGTGGCCAGGCGTCTGCAGGGCACTCCACCCATGCTCACCACCTATCTGCTTCACCGTGATGCAGAACCATCCGAGATTCTGGCTCGCTTCATCGCTCGTGTGGCCTCTATGGGCACAGACGAAAGCGATAGCCCTCTTGGTGATTCATGAACTGTCTTGGAAAGGATGATCATCATGAACAGAATCCTGCTGCTGACCATGACCGCCTTGCTGACCGCCTGCGGCCCCGCCAAGCCTACGGATACCGTGGATGAGTTGATGGCGAACCCCGCCCGCATCAAGGAAATCCAGCGCCTGTGCAAGGAGGATCATTCGAAGGTCGGCGACGAACTCTGCCTGCGCGCAGCCGCAGCCGCCGAACGGCGCTTCTTCGGCGACAGGCCGGAGCAGAAGAAGACCCAATAATCCATCCCGCCGTTGCATCACGTCGACGAAGTTCCCGCTGTTACCTCCCTACGCCGCAGAGCGCTCGCGCCTGCGGCTTTTTTATTGTCTTTGCTGCAGCAATAAGTATGGCTTTTTCCGTCTGAATTGCTGCCACAACGGTCTTTGACTGGCCTGCACGCTCAGCTTGATCCTCATGGCAGCGGCACATTCCTGTGCCGTCATGGGAGGTCAGTCAATGCAAGGTACGAACGTGTTGTTCGGTCAGATTGCCGTTGTGTTTGGCATCGTAATCGCTGGCGTATGGAGCGCCACGCAATGGACAGCCGCCGCCCTGGGTTACCAGCTACGCCTTGGCTCGCCCTGGTTCGATCTTCTCGGCACACCGATCTATCACCCGTGGAAGCTGTTTGAGTGGTGGTTCGTTTTCGATGCCTACGCGCCGCGCGTGTTCGATACCGGCGGCACCATCGCGGGCGGCAGCGGCCTACTGGCGGTGGTGGTCGCCATCGGCATGTCGATCTGGCGCTCGCGGCAATCGCGTCTGGTCACGACCTACGGCTCGGCCCGTTGGGCGAACGCGGATGACATTCGCAAGGCGGGCCTCACGCAGCCTGCCGGCGTGTTCCTCGGCCAGCATGATCACCATTATCTGCGCCACGAAGGTCCCGAACACGTCCTGACCTTCGCGCCCACGCGCTCGGGCAAGGGTGTTGGCCTGGTTGTGCCCACGCTGTTGTCCTGGCCCGCGTCCGCCGTCATTCACGACATCAAGGGCGAGAACTGGAGCATTACCGCCGGCTGGCGCTCGCGCTTCTCCCACTGCCTGCTGTTCAACCCGACAGATAGCCAGTCAGCGGCATACAACCCGCTGCTGGAAGTCCGGCGCGGCGCGCATGAGGTGCGCGACGTGCAGAACATCGCAGACATCCTGGTGGACCCGGAAGGCGCGCTGGAAAAGCGCAATCACTGGGAGAAGACTTCGCATGCGCTGCTGGTCGGCGCCATCCTGCATGTGCTCTACGCCGGCGAGGACAAGACGTTGCGTGGCGTGGCCAACTTTCTGTCCGATCCGGCGTGCCCGTTCGAGCTGACCCTGCACCGGATGATGACCACGGCGCATCTCGGTGATGCGCCGCATCCGGTGGTGGCATCTGCCGCCCGGGAAGTGCTCAACAAGAGCGACAACGAGCGCTCGGGCGTGCTGTCCACCGCCATGTCCTTCCTGGGCCTGTACCGCGATCCCACGGTGGCCGAAGTCACTTCGCGCTGTGACTGGCGCATCGCCGACCTGATCGCAGCCGAATCCCCCGTATCGCTGTACCTGGTGGTGCCGCCTTCGGACATTTCGCGGACGAAGCCGCTCATTCGCCTGATCCTCAACCAGATCGGGCGGCGCTTGACCGAATCGCTCGATGGCTCCGACGGCATCGCGCGCCGCCACAAGCTGCTGCTGATGCTCGACGAGTTCCCTGCGCTGGGCCGGCTCGATTTCTTCGAGACGGCGCTGGCCTTCATGGCGGGCTACGGCATCCGCAGTTTCCTCATTGCGCAGTCGCTCAACCAGATCGACAAGGCGTATGGCCAAAACCATTCGATTCTGGACAACTGCCATGTGCGCGTGACCTTCGCCACCAACGACGAGCGCACCGCCAAACGGATCTCCGAGACGCTGGGCACGGCCACCGAGCTGCGCGCGCAGCGCAACTACGCGGGCCACCGGCTCGCGCCGTGGCTGGGGCACCTGATGGTGTCGCGCCAGGAAACGGCTCGCCCGCTGCTGACGCCGGGTGAGGTGATGCAGCTTCCACCTGACGAGGCCGTGGTGATGGTGTCCAGCGTCGCGCCGATCAAGGCGAAGAAGCTGCGCTACTACGCGGACGCCAATTTCAAGCATCGCGTGCTGCCGCCGCCCGCGCTGGCGGACGGACAGTACGCCGACGCGCCGCCGTCGCGGCCGGACGACTGGAGCGGGCTGGCGATTCCTGCCGTGCCCGCCGCACCGGCCACGGCATCCGCCGATGGCCTGGAGAACTTGGGTACGGCCGACGATGGCGGCCCGCGCCGCCATCCCGAGCTAACGGAGGCCGTCGCCTACGACCCCGAGCTGGCCGCGCCCGTGGCCGACCTTGGGCTGCTCGATGACGACGACGACCTGCCGCTTCCCCTTCCGCGCCAGCTTGATCCAGCCATGCAGCGCACGGCCCGGCTGGTTTCTCTCGACCCCAACGACGGAATCGAGCTATGAGCCACTACCGCCTCAACCTGTTCATCCAGCCGGAACACGCCAAGCGCCTGGACGAGCTGGCCGCCAAGAAAGGCGTGTCCAAGTCGTCCATCGTCGCGGCGGCGCTTGCATCGTGGCTGTCGCCCGATGCGGCCGACCAGCGCGAGGCGGCCATCGCCAAGCGGCTGGATCGCCTGTCGCGCCAGGCAGAGCGCATGGAGCGCGACCAGAACATCGCCATCGAAACGCTGGCGCTGTTCATCCGCTACTACCTGACCGTGAGCACGCCGGTTCCCGAGGCGCACCAAGACGCGGCACGCGCGCAGGGCAAAGCGCGCTTCGAGCAGTTCACCGAGCAGCTTGGCCGCCACCTGCTGCGGGGCCGCAGCTTGGTGCGCGACGTGGTGGAGGAACTGCATCCCGACCCCATGCGGATGGAAGGCGCGGCGGCAGCCGCGCAAGCGCAGGAGCGTGCGTCATGAGCGCCCGTATTCCCATTGAAGGGCAGTCCATGACCGCCACGTCGCTCGACCGCCGCATCCAGATGCTGCGCACGGCGATGGGGCCGCTGATCGCCGCCGCGCTCGAAGACCCGGACGTGGTGGAGGTGATGCTGAATCCCGATCGCACCCTTTGGGTGGATCGCCTGTCGTCGGGTCGCGCGCCAATGGGTGTGGAGATGCCCGAGGCCGATGGCGAGCGAATCATCCGCCTCGTCGCGGCCCACGTTGGCGCAGAAGTCCATCGCGGCCAGCCGCTGCTGTCCGCCGAGTTGCCCGAAACTGGCGAACGCTTCGAGGGCATCTTGCCGCCGGCAGCGCCGGGGCCGGCTTTCGCGCTGCGCAAGCGCGCCATCGGCGTGATTCCGCTGGAGCGGTACGTCATCGACGGGATGATGACCAGCGCCCAGGCTGGCTTTCTCGTTCGGGCTGTGCGCGAGCGCCAGAACATCCTGATCGCCGGCGCCACCAGTAGCGGCAAGACCACGCTCGCCAATGCTTTGCTCGCCGAAATCGCCGCCACCGGCGACCGCGTGCTGGTGCTCGAAGACACAGTGGAACTGCAATGCGCGGCCCGCGACCACGTTCCGCTGCGCACGCGCGCCGGCGTGGTGTCGATGACCGAGCTGGTGCGCTCGTCCATGCGCCTGCGCCCGGATCGCGTCGTCGTCGGTGAAGTGCGCGGCGCCGAGGCGCTGGATCTCATCAAGGTGTGGGGCACCGGCCATCCCGGCGGCATCGCCACGATCCACGCCGGTTCCGCGCTCGGCGCGCTGCTGCGCCTGGAGCAACTGATTCTCGAAGTGGCGGTGAATCCGCCCCCTGCGCTGATCGCCGAGGCGGTCAATGTGGTGATCCACATCGCCGGGCGCGGGCGCAAACGTCGCATCGAGAGCATCGCCCGCGTCGTCGGCTTCGACGGCGTGGGCTACCAACTGGCGGACGCGATGGATATGCCGTTTCCCGAGCTGCCATCGCAGTCCGACTTTTCTTCCCCGTCCCTCAACCACCTTGGAGAACTGCCATGACGCAGATGCACGTTCCTGCTTTCCGTATTTCCGTAAATCCGCTTTCTCATCTGACCGGCCTGGCACGGATGCGCAGCCTGGCACGCCCTGCGGGGCAAGGGCTGCTGCTGGCCGCGCTGCTGTTGTTCCTGGCAGGAACCGCGCAGGCCGCCGGTTCCTCGATGCCGTGGGAAGGCCCGCTGCAATCCATCCTCGAGTCCATCCAGGGGCCGGTGGCGCGCATCGTCGCGGTCATCATCATCATCGCCACGGGCCTCGCGCTCGCGTTCGGCGACACGTCCGGCGGATTCCGCAAGCTGATCCAGATCGTCTTCGGTCTGTCCATCGCGTTCGCGGCTTCGAGCTTCTTCCTGTCGTTCTTCAGCTTCTCCGGCGGGGCCGTCGTATGAGTGCCCCGGACACCTTCGCGGACGGCTTCGAGGTGCCGCTGCATCGCTCGCTGACCGAGCCGATTCTGCTGGGCGGTGCGCCGCGCACCGTGGCGATCGCCAACGGCACGCTGGCCGCCGCTGTCGGGCTGGGCCTGCAACTGTGGATTCCCGGCGTGGTGCTCTGGATCGTCGGCCATTCGCTGGCGGTGTGGGGTGCGCGCGTCGATCCGCAGTTCATGCAGGTCTTCGCCCGGCACATCAAGCACCGCCCGCTGCTGGACGTGTGAGGGGAGGACGCCGCGATGCTGAACCTCGCCGAATACCGCCAGCGCCCGGCCTTGCTTGCCGACTGGCTGCCCTGGGCCGGGCTGGTCGCGCCGGGCGTCATCTTGAACAAGGACGGCAGTTTCCAGCGCACGGCCCGGTTTCGCGGGCCTGACCTCGACAGCGCGACGCAAGGCGAGCTGATCGCCACGTCGGCGCGGCTGAACAACGCGCTGCGCCGCATGGGATCGGGCTGGGCGCTGTTCATTGAAGCCGAGCGCTGTCCCGCTGCCGACTATCCGCACTCGGAGTTTCCAGAGCCGCTGTCATGGATGGTGGAGGAAGAACGCCGGGCCGCCTTCGAGGAATCGGGCAATCACTTCGAGAGCGGTTATCACCTGACGCTGCTTTACCTGCCGCCGGAAGAATCCCGCGCCCGTGCAGCCAAGATGCTCTACGAGAACACGCCGACGAATGGCGTGGACTGGCGCGAGCGGCTGCAAGCCTTCGTGGCGGAAACGGATCGCGTCTTTGACCTGCTCGACGGCGTGATGCCGGAAATTGAGTGGCTCGATGACGCGCAGACGCTGACCTACCTGCACGCGACCATCTCGACGCGGCGCTATTCGCTGGCGGTGCCAGAGGTGCCGTTCCACATCGACGCGCTGCTGACCGACTCGCCGCTGGTCGGTGGCCTGGCGCCCATGCTGGGCGACCGGCACCTGCGGGTGGTGTCGGTGCGGGGCTTCCCAACCTCGACCTGGCCGGGGATTCTGGACGACCTCAACCGCCTCGGCTTTGCATACCGCTGGAGTACGCGCTTTCTCTGCCTCGACAAAGCCGAGGCGGAACGGGAGTTGGGACGCCTGCGCCGCCAGTGGTTCGCCAAGCGCAAGAACGTCATCGCGCTGCTGCGCGAAACGATCTTCCAGCAGGAAAGCCCGCTGGTCGATACCGACGCCAACAACAAAGCCGCCGATGCCGACGCTGCCTTGCAGGAGCTGGGCGGCGATCAAGTCGCCTTCGGCTATCTGACGGCGACCGTCACCGTCATGGACGAGGACGCTGCCGTCGCAGACGAGAAGCTGCGCATGGTGGAGCGCGTCATCCAGGGTCGGGGCTTCGTCACCATCCCTGAAACGCTCAATGCCGTGGATGCCTGGCTGTCCTCGCTCCCCGGCAACGCCTACGCCAACGTGCGCCAGCCCATCGTCTCGACGCTGAACTTGGCGCACCTGATGCCGGTGTCGGCGGTATGGGCTGGGCCGGAGAAGAACGACCACCTCGACGGCCCGCCGCTGATCGTCACGCGCACCGATGGCGCGACGCCGTTCCGGCTGGTCACGCACATCGGCGACGTGGGCCATACGCTGGTGGCCGGGCCGACCGGCATGGGCAAATCGGTGCTGCTCGCCACCTTGGCAATGCAGTTCCGGCGCTACCCCGGCTCGCGCATCTTCGTTTTCGACATGGGGCGCTCGATGCGCGCCACCGTCCTGGGCCTGGGCGGCGAGCATTACGACCTGGGGTCGGATGGAGAAATCGCCTTCCAGCCACTCGCGCGCATCGACCGTGAGGGCTACCGCACGTGGGCCGCCGAATGGATCGAAGGCCGCTTGTTGCACGAAGGCGTGGCAGTCGGCCCCGACGAGAAGGCGGCTATCTGGTCGGCGCTGGGAAGTCTCGCCGGTGCGCCGGTGGAGCAGCGCACGATGACGGGCCTTTCCGTGCTGCTGCAATCGAACACGCTGCGGCAGGCGCTGTCGCCCTACGTGCTGGGTGGCGCCCACGGCAAGCTGCTGGACGCCGACGACGACCGGCTGGGCATGGCCGACGTGCAGTGCTTCGAGATGGAGGAGCTGATGCACAGCAAGGCCGCCGTCATGGCCGTGCTGCATTACCTCTTTGCGCGTTTCGATGAGCGTTTCGACGGCGCACCGACGCTGCTGATCCTCGACGAAGCGTGGCTGTTCCTCGATGACCTGGTGTTTGCGGCCCGCATCCGCCAGTGGCTGAAAACCCTGCGCAAGAAGAACGTCAGCGTCATCTTCGCCACGCAGTCGCTTGCGGACATCAAGGATTCGAGCATCGCGCCCGCGATCATCGAGAGCTGCGCGAGTCGGATTTTCTTGCCCAACCCGCAGGCCACCGAACCGCAGATTCGCACGATCTACGAGGGCTTCGGCCTCAACAGGCGGCAGATCGAAATCGTCGCCACCGCGCAGCCCAAGCGCGACTACTACTACCAATCCCGCCTCGGCAACCGCCTGTTCGACCTCGACCTGGGGCCGGCGGCGCTGGCATTTGCGGGCGCTTCCACGCCGCAAGACCAGCGCGACATAGATCGCGTGCTGCTGGACGCCGGCGTGCCCGGCTTCACGGGCGCCTGGCTGCGCCATCGCGGCCTCGATTGGGCGGCCGACCTGCTGCCTTCTTTTCCTTCCTCGCAACTACAGGAGAAATCGCCATGAAACCCCATACCTCCAAGCTCGCCGCCCTGGCCGTGGCCTGCACGCTCGCCATCGGCGCCGTGCAGCCCGCCCATGCCTTGTTCGGCGCGGGCGACATCGTGTTCGACCCGACCAACTTGGTGCAGAACACGCTGACGGCGATCCGCACGCTGGAGCAGATCAACAACCAGATCAAGCAGCTTCAGAACGAAGCCCAGATGTTGATCAATCAGGCCCGCAATCTGGCCAGCCTGCCGTTCAGCGTGGTGAACCGTCTGCGCAACAACCTGGCATTGACGCAGCGGCTGATCGAGCAGGCCAAGGGGCTGGCCTACGACGTGGCGAACCTGGACAAGGAGCTCAAGCGGCTGTATCCCGAGCAGTACGCGGCCACGGTGAGCGGCGACCAGATGTACCGCGATGCCCAGGAACGCTGGAAAAACACGCTCAATGGGCTGCAGACCACCATGCAGATGCAGGCTCAGGCTTCGCAGAACCTGAGCGACGACGAAGGCGTGCTGGCCGACCTGGTGGGCAAGAGCCAATCGGCCGTAGGCGCATTGCAGGCAATGCAGGCCATGAACCAGCTGCTGGCCCTGCAGGCCAAGCAGGCGATCCAGACCCAGCGGCTGCAGATCACGCAGGATCGCGCCGCGTCGCTGGAACTGGCGCGGCAGGCGGCGGCCACCGAGCGCGGGCGGGAAGTCACGCGGCGCTTCCTGGGCTCGGGCACGCCGTATACGCCGCAGACCGTCAACTTCTACAGCCCTTGACAGGGCCGAGCCATGAACGACGTTGCGGTCATTGACCGCTTCCTCGATACCTTCTCGCGCTACATCGACTCGGGCTTTGGTTTGCTGCAGGGCGAAGTCGCGTTCCTGACCGCCACGCTGATCGTCATCGACATGACGCTGGCCGGGTTGTTCTGGGCGCTGGGCCATGCCAGCGGCCAGGGTGAGGACGTGATCGCCCGGCTGCTGCGCAAGGTGCTGTATGTGGGTGCCTTCGCCTACATCATCGGAAACTTCAACACGCTGGCGGGCGTCGTGTTCCGCTCTTTCGCCGGGCTGGGCCTGACGGCCAGCGGCTCCAGCTTGAGCATAGGCAACTTCCTGCAGCCGGGCCGCCTCGCCAAGACCGGCATCGACGCGGCAGCCCCCATCCTTGACCAAATCAGGCAGATGGCCGGCTTCCCGGAGGTATTCGTCAACATCACCTCCATCGTGGTGCTGTTCCTCGCCTGGGGCATCGTCATCCTGTGCTTTTTTGTGCTGGCAGTGCAGCTCTTCGTGACGCTGATCGAGTTCAAGCTGACCACGCTCGCGGGCTTCGTGCTGGTGCCGTTCGCCCTCTGGAACAAGACCGCCTTCCTGGCGGAGAAGGTATTGGGCAACGTGGTGTCCTCGGGCATCAAGGTGCTGGTGCTGGCGGTCATCGTGGGGATTGGAACCGGGCTTTTCTCGGAGTTCAACATTCCCGCAGGGGCCGAGCCCTCCATTGACCAGGCACTGGTCATCATGCTGGCCTCGCTCTCCATGCTTGCACTGGGCATCTTTGGGCCTGGCATCGCCACCGGGCTGGTATCTGGTGGGCCACAGCTTGGTGCTGGAGCCATGGCTGGAGCAACGCTGGGTGCGGCAGGCGCCGCCATTGGCGTTGGCGCCGCTGCTGCCGGCACCGCTGGCGCGGTGGCCGCCGGCGCACGCATGGCTCCTGGCGCAGCGCGGCTTGCAGCCAGCGGTGCGCGTGGTGCCAAGGCTGCTTTCGCTGAAGGCTCCACTGCCGCAGGGGGCGGCATCAAGGACGCCGCCGCGGGTGTGGGCAACGTGGCCAAAGCCGGCGCGCAGGCTGCAGGTCAGAAGGTGGCGGATGGAGCGCGCTCAATGAAGGAGCGCATGGCCTCGGCATTCCGACCTGATGAGGCATCGGTGTCCAGCGCGGGTGCCGCAGATTCGCCCGCAGCGGCTGAACAGCCCGCCTGGGCCCAGCGCCTGCATCGCAGACAGCAGCTTACCCACGCCGCAACGACCACCGCCCACGCGCTGCGCGGCGGCGACGGTGGCAGCTCCAGCCAGGGGCCAAGCCTGCGTGATTCCGATTCATAAGGAGAACTCCCATGCGATTCAAACGACCGCAGGTGCGCTATGCCGACACACCGCAGCCTGCCACACCGTACCAATCCGCTGCTCAGGTCTGGGACGAGCGCATTGGCTCGGCCCGCGTGCAGGCGAAGAACTGGCGTTTCATGGCCTTTGGCTGTCTCACCTTGGCCGTGCTGATGGCAGGCGGGCTGGTCTGGCGTTCGGCGCAGTCCATCGTGACGCCCTACGTCATCGAGGTGGACAACGCGGGCCAGGTGCGCGCCGTGGGCGAAGCCGCCACGCCGTACCGGCCCAGCGATGCCCAGGTGGCCTACCACCTGGGCCGCTTCATCGGCCTGGTGCGCTCACTGTCCATCGACCCGGTGGTGGTGCGGCAGAACTGGCTCGATGCCTACGACTACACGACCGACAAGGGCGCGGTGGTGCTCAACGAGTACGCCCGCGTGAACGATCCGTTCGCGCGCATCGGCAAGGAGTCGGTGACGGTGCAGATCAGCAGCGTGACCCGCGCCAGCGAGCAATCCTTCAACGTGCGCTGGACGGAGACGCGCTTTGTGAACGGTGCGCTGGACCGCACCGAGCGCTGGAACGCGGTGATTTCCACGGTGCTGCAAACCCCGCGCACCGAGCAGCGCGTGCGCAAGAACCCTCTGGGCATTTACGTCAACGGCTTGTCGTGGAGCCGTGAGCTGGAAGCGAATGAAGGAGCAAAGCCATGAATGATCTTTTCCGTAAATCCACTGTGCCGTTGATGTTCGCCGCCTTGGCGGGCTGCGCCAGCCAGGGCAAGCCGCCGCCGGCCATCTCGCTCGATGAGCCGGTGCAGGCCCAGCCGCTGCCCGAGCCGCCTGCGCCGGTGGAGGTGGTCGCCATGCCTGAGGTGCTGCCGATGCCGGCGCAGTTGAAGCCAGCACCCCAGGCAGAAGACGTCAAGCCCGCGCCGGAGCCGACCGACGAGAAGGTGCGCGTGTCGCGGGCGAACACCGAGGCCCGCGTCGCGCCCACGCGAGAGGGCTACGTCAATGCGATTCAGGTCTGGCCCTTTACGGACGGCGCGCTCTATCAGGTCTACGCGGCCCTGGGCCGCGTGACCGTGATCGCGCTACAGCCGGGCGAGGAACTGGTGACGGTAGCGGCAGGCGACACGGTGCGCTGGATCGTGGGCGACACGTTGAGCGGCAGCGGCGATGCGCTGCGGGTCAATGTGATGGTCAAGCCGATCCGCTCGGGATTGAAGACCAATCTGGTCATCACGACCAGCCGTCGCACTTACCTGCTGGAGCTGACCTCGACCGAGAAGACGTGGATGGCGTCGGTGTCCTGGGAGTATCCCAAGGGCAAGATGCTGGCCTTGCAGCGCCAGGCGCAGGCCGCCAGCGCCGCTGCACCGGTGGATGCCGGCCTGTCGCTGGAGAAGATCCGCTTCCGCTACGACATCAGGGGCAGCAATCCGCCGTGGAAGCCGCTGCGCGCCTTCGATGACGGAGAGAAGGTCTACATCCAGTTCCCGGCCGGCATCGCCCAGGGCGAGCTGCCGCCGTTGTTTGTGATCGGGCCGGAGGGCGACGGACAACTGGTCAATTACCGCTTCCGCTCACCGTACTACATCGTGGATCGGCTGTTCGGCGCCGCCGAACTTCGCCTCGGTGCCAACAAGGGCGATGTGGTGCGCATCGAGCGCACGGATGGCGTAGCGCGGAGGAACTGACCATGAGCCAGGACGACACACCCAACCTCGCCACGCCGCAGGCGGGCAAGGTGACGCCCGAGGCGGTGGCGCTGCGCGCCCAGCCGCGCGCGGTCACGCGCCTGAACCGGCGCACACTGGCTGTCCTCGTCGGCGGTCTGTCCGTCGCCGTGCTTGGGGCCACGATCTGGTCATTGCAGCCGCACCGGCGCGGCGCAGGTGAGCAGACCGAGCTTTACAACGTCGATCGCATCTCGAAGTCCGAAGGGCTGGACGGCCTGCCGGCCGACTACTCCAAGCTGCCGAAGGTGCCGGAGCTCGGGCCGCCGCTGCCGGGAGACCTCGGCCCGGCCATCGTGAATTCGCAGCAGCCGACCGTAGCCGCTTACGCAGCCCCCGGCCACGATCCGAACGACGCCTTGCGCAAGGAGGCAGAGGCTGCGGCGGCTTCGTCGGTGTTCTTCCGCTCGGGTCGCCAAGGTCAAGCCGCCGCCACGGTGGCGCAGGCGGCGCCAGAGGCACCTGGTGCTGCAAGCACGCTTGCTGCCTTCGATCCGCTCGCCGCCGGGCCGGCCTCGACGGCAGCGCCGCGCGCTGACCCGGCCACCACGCAGAACGGGCAGGATCAGAAAGAGGCGTTCCTGAAAGCCGGTTCCACGGAAACCCGCAATTCCGGCGACCTGAAGTCGCCTGCGTCGCCGTATCAGGTCATGGCCGGCACGGTGATCTCGGGGGCGCTGGTGACGGGTATCAAGTCGGACTTGCCGGGCGACGTGATCGCCACGGTGACGGAGCCGGTCTTTGACACGGCCACGGGCAAGTTCCTGCTGATCCCGCAGGGATCGCGCATCCTCGGGCGCTACAACAGCCAGGTGAGCTACGGGCAGAGCCGCGTGCAGGTGGTGTGGAACCGGGTCATCCTGCCTGACACGTCATCGCTGACACTCGACAACCTTGTGGGCACCGATCCGGCCGGCTATGCGGGCCTGGAAGACGACGTGGACTGGCACTGGGGCCGCGTCTTCGCGGGCGCGGCGCTGACCACGCTGCTGGGCATCGGCGCCGAGTTGGCCGCGCCGGAGAACCGCCAGGACGGTAACCGCATCGTCATCGCCGGGCGCGACAGCGCCCAGGACAGCATCAACCAGGTCGGCCAGGAGATCACCCGGCGCAACATGAACATCCAGCCGACGCTGACGGCACGTCCGGGTCTGCCGGTGCGGCTGGTCGTGGCCCGCGATTTGGTGTTGCGCCCCTATCAGCCGATGTTCTATCAACTCGGGAGAACTCGATGAGCACGACGAAGAAACTCCGCCTGGGGCCGCTTCCCCGCTTGGATTCCACGAAGATGACCTTCACATGTCCAGCCCGTCTGAAAACAGATCTCGACCGCTATGCAGCGCTGCACGCGCAGACCTATGGCGAAGCGGTCGATGCGGCTACGTTGATCCCGCACATGCTCGATGCTTTCATGGCTGGGGATCGTGGATTCAGGAAAGGAACGACGGTCAAGGTTGTCCCACCGAAACAGCCCTGATGACCTGGCCATCGCACCACGCCGAAAGCGCAGCCCATGGGCTGCACTTTCGCTTGTGGACGAGGATGGCGACAAGCTGGCGCTACGATCTTGCCTGCTGCGATGCCCCTGCGTTTGCTGCCGCGAAGCGCCCATGTGGCACCTAGCTCAAAAGGTGGCAAGAGCCCGCAGTGGCCAGAATCTTTTCTAACCTATTGCCCCATATGACCTTTTGCTTCGCTGCAAGTCTGCATCAAAGGCTTGACAACGGACATTTTTCATGCGGGCACCTGCGCATCGATACGGTTGCCGTTGTTGTCCTGGCCGAGCAGGCGGAACGTCTTGGGGCCCTGCAGCGGCATCTCCAGGGTGATCAACGGGTTCTCTGAAACCGGCTCGTGCAATTGCATGCGCCACCAGGGCTGCTGCGCCGCGTCCAGGAGTTCGAGCTGCTCGATGTACAGCGCGGGCACGCCCGCCACCAGGCCGGTGTCCATGGGGTGCATGATCTGCACCCGCAGGCGCCGCGTGCCTTCGGCGAGGTTGCTGAAGAAGCGCGCATGCACCTGGTTCAGCGTCTTGCTCCACGAGCCGTCGGCGCGCGTCACGCCGGGTACCGTGCATCCGCCACCAGCGGCCTGCACCATGGCCCCGCCCACGTGCCAATGCCCGTCGCGCGTCTGCACCAGGCAGCGTACGGGCGAGGCCTGCTCCAGCCGGATGCGGAACGCCAGCAGGGGCAGGGCCTGCAGCGGCTCGAACGCCAGGACTTCGCGGATGGGGTTGCGGTCGGCGATGACGACCATGCGCGCGATGCCCCCGCCCACCGCCTGCAGGGCCCTGGCGTCGATTTGCAGCGGGACGTTGAGCGCGTCGTCGGCGAATGCGGGCGTGCGCACCAGCACCGCGTCGGTGAAGCGCAAGGGGGCGTCCTGCGCGTATTTCCGGCGCAGATCCGGCCATTGCATGGAGCCGAGGGGGTCGCCCCCCGTGGGGTCGTCAGCGGCCCACGCGGGCAGGGCCGCCATGCCCCACAACCCTGTCAGCAGTACGTCGCGGCGCTTTGCCATGGCCGGTTTCCTTCGTTTTTCATAGCTTCTAACGCTTGATGGACAAGGGCTAGAGCCATTTTTGTCTAATTAGCGACATATCTCAGACAGCACTCGGTCAACAAACGCCACGTCATTTCGGCTTTCGCCGGAATGATGGTGATCTGAGGCATGTGCCTAATCAGGGTTTTTTTGCTTAATTTTTGCAAGTGCTTTGGGCCGCATCCATGCCCAGGGTGTCCAGCGCCTCGCTGGTGCGTAGCCATTCGCCCATGGGGGCCATACCGGCCACGGCGTCGCCGTGGGACAGCAAAACGGGCTGGCGCAACTGCCCGTCCCAGGCGCGGAACGACAGGCGCTGGCCCTTGAAGCCATCGAGGAAGACCGCGCCGCCGCGCAGCTTGCGCAGCTGCTGCGCCACCGTGGCCTGGGGGCCGTCCACGAGCACGGCGGCCACGGCCTTGCCCGCCATCCAGGCGGACCAGTCCTGGCCTTGCATGGGGCGCTGAGCGTGCTTGCGAAAGCGCCGGTTGAGCTGCATTCCGCCATAGCGCTGCCACTGCGGGTGCCAGGCCTGCGCCACCAGGCCCGCCGTGCCGGCGACCGGGCGCGGCCATTGCGTGGCATAGGGCACGCCGCGTGCGAATTCGCCGTCGCTGTCCAGCACGGCCACCACGTCGTAGCCGGGCTCGCTGGTGAGCTTGCGCACATTGGACAGGTCGCGCTCATGCGCCTCGCCGCTGAGCTTGAAGGGCCGCGTCTGCACGGCCTCCAGGCCGTGGCGCTGCAGCGCGCGGGCCCAGGCCGTCGCCAGCGGCGCGTCGCCGGGCTGCGCGCCCTGCAGCACCAGCAGCTTGCGCCACTGGCGCACCGCAAGGAACTGGGCCAGGGCGTCCGCCTCCATCTGGCGGCTGGGGGCGGTGTGCAGCAGGCTGCCGGCGCAGTCGTCGGCGCGCAGGCTGTCTTCGGGCAGGCCCGTGTTGAAAATCATCACCTCCCCGAGGATGGCGGGGGCGTCATGCACCAGCTCGCGCAGCGGCCCCTCGGGCAGGTCGGCGACGATGTGCCCGACCTGGGCCGCCTTGAGTTCCTGCAGCGCCTGGGGCAGGCCGGCCGCGCTGGGCAGCACCATGTCGCGCACACTCAGCTCCACGCCGGCCTCCTGCAGCTCCAGCGCCGTGTCCTGCACCGCCAGCTCCACGCCCTGCAGGGCCCGCCCCTGGGGCTGGCCGGGGTAGGCGAGCTCCACGCGCCGCTTGGCATAGCGCGCGTCGTCGGCCACGGAGATGACGGCCAGCGTCACCTTGCGCGCGGCGGCGGCCTGCAGCGGCGGGCAGCAGGCCAACACAGTGCAGACACCTATGAGGTGCAGCGCCTTTTTCATCGCCGGGCCGCCCCAAGATGAAAAAACGGCCCCCCGGGGGGCAGCGATCCGCGCAGCGGTGGAGCGTGGGGGCGCATTCCTCATGGCTCGACCAGCACGCTGGAGGGCGTGCGCCCCGTGGGCACGGTGCGCAGTGGCTTGGCCGCCGCCGTGTCGACCAGCGTCAGCTCGTCCGACAGTCCGTTGGCCACATACAGCGTCTTGCCGTCGGGGTGCATGGCCAGGCCCCAGGCGCGCCTGCCCACGGGGACCTGGTGCGTGACGGTCTGGTCCGCCGCGTTCACCCGCGCCACGCGGTTGGCGCGGCCCAGGCCCACCCAGACGCTGGCGCCGTCGGGGCTGACGGCCATGCCCACGGGGGTGATGTCGGTCGCGGGCACGCCCTCCACCGTGAAGGCGATCTTGTGCTTGACTTGCTGGCTGGTGGTGTCGATCACGGCCACCGAGGCCTCCAGCTCGTTCGTCACCCACAGCTCGTTGGCCCCGGCTCGCAGCACCAGGCGGCGCGGGCGCTTGCCGGTCTTGATGGTCTTGGCGACTTTCTGCTGCGCCAGGTCGATGAGGTACACCGCGTCGGCTGCCTCCGAGGTGACGTAGGCGAATTGGCCGTCGGCCGTGACGAGCACGCCCTCGGGCTCCTTGCCGGTCGGCACCTGGAACAGGGGCTTCTTGCTTGCGATGTCGTAGGCCGCCAGGACGTTGTTGTCCTCGATCGACACGTAGGCGATCTTTCCGTCGGGACTGAGGTCGAAGATTTCCGGGCTCTCGCCCACCGGCACGGTGCCGGTGAGCTTGCCCGTGGCCACGTCGACGATGCCCAGCTGGTCGCTGTCGCCGCAGCTGACGATGATCTGGGCGTGTCCGGGCAGGAACATCATGTGGCGCGGGCGCTGGCAGATGTCGATCTCGCCCAGGCGGTCCCCCCGGGTGTTGAACACCTGCAGCTTGTGGTCTTTCTCGTTGGAGACGTAGACCCTGTCAGGCACGCCTGCGGCATGTGCCGCCAGGGCGGATGCCAGAGTTGCCAGTGCCAGCAGGGCCGAGGCCCGCGTTCGCAGGCGGTGTGGCCGGTGGTTCGGCGGCGGGGCTGTGCTTGCCATGAAGATGTCTCCGGTTGGTTTGCAGGGCACGGGCATGCGCCGCAGGGGGGGCACAGAAAGTGTTTCACTGTGGAACAGGTGTTCACCGCCGCCAGCGCACCGCTTGCGCGTTCGTGCCCGTGTGGCTGCGGGCATACAAGTTCCATGCCTATGGGGTGGTCCGGTCCGTGCCGGACCATCGCATGCGCTGCAGCAAGGCGTCTTTCACGATGAACTGGTGGTACAGGAAGGCCAGCACATGCAGGGCGATGAGCAGCATCAGGGCCGCGGCCGACCACTGGTGCACGCTGCCGAGCAGTTCCTTGGCGCTGTCCCAGCGTTCGGCGAGCTTGGGCAGCGGCATGCCGAAGAACCGGATGGGATAGCCGGAAAACACCGAGCCGAAAAAACCCGACCAGGGCATGACCAGCATCAGCGCATACAGCAGCCGGTGGGTGCCCGCGGCCAGCGCCTGCAGGGGGCGGGCCGCGGGCGGCGGCGCCACGCGCGGGCGCAGCAGCGCCCAGGCCAGGCGCACGGCGATGAGCAGGCCCAGCACCATGCCCCATGACTTGTGCACGTTGAACCACGCCGCGCGCAGGCCGCTGCCGTCCTTGGGCAGCCCGGTCATCCACAGGCCCAGGGCGATCTGCCCCACGATCAGCACGGCCATGAGCCAATGCAGGAGGACGGAAAAACGGTCGTATCGGAGCGGCTGCATGGAAAACCTCCCTAGTGCAGTGTTCGACGCTATCTGGAACATAAAACCGCGCCTTTTCGGCCTGGGCGGCGTTGCAAATCCTCGCGATAGCTATGGCTATCGCTGCGGTTTGCGCCTTGCCCAGACCAAAAATTCATCGGTTTTATGGGTTCCATCAAGCATCAAACACTGCACAAGCGGCCCAGGTGGGGCCCATCAATCGAGCAGATCGGGCGGCAGCAGGTTTCTCTTGCGGTAAATGGTGTTGCGCGAAACGCCCAACGCCTTGGCCGCTGCCGACACATTGCCCTTGTGCAGCCGCAATATCTGTGCCATGGCGTTGATGGTCACGTCCTGCAGGCTGTGGTTGTCGTCCGCCACGGTTGGCGCGCCCACGCTGGGCATCAGGGGCGGTTCTGCCTGTTGCACGGGGGTGGCGGCCATGGGGCGCATGGGAGCGCGCAGCTCGTCGAGGAAATCATCGGGCAGGTGCTGCATGCGGATGGTGCGGTCATCGTCCACCATCACCGCCGCCGTGCGCAGCAGGTTGTGCAGCTGGCGCACATTGCCCGGCCAGTGGTAGGCCTGCAGCAGCTCCATGACCTGCGGCGCAATCGTGATGTTGGCGCAGCTCTCGCACAGCGAGTGCAGCAGCTTCTTCACCACGGCCTCGAAGTCGCTGCGCTCGCGCAGGGCGGGCAGGCGCACCACCAGGCCGTTCAGGCGGTAGTACAGGTCTTCGCGGAAGTCGCCGCGCGCGATCAGCTCCTTGAGGTTCTTGTGCGTGGCGCTGATGACGGTGACATCCACCTCCACCTCCTTGGCCGCGCCCAGGGGGCTGACCTTGCGCTCCTGCAGCACGCGCAGCAGCCGCGCCTGCAGGTGCTTGGGCATGTCGCCGATCTCGTCGAGGAACAGCGTGCCGCCATGGGCCTGCAGGATCTTGCCGGCCGCTCCCTTCTTGCGCGCGCCGGTGAAGGCGCCTTCCTCGTAGCCGAAGAGCTCGGCCTCGATCAGCGTGTCGGGAATGGAGGCGCAGTTGACGGCCACGAAGGGCTGGCGCGCGCGCGCCGAATCGTTGTGTATGGCCTGCGCCAGCAGGTCCTTGCCCGAGCCGGTCTCGCCCAGGATCATTACCGGAATGTCGCGATCGACCACCTTGCGCAGCTTGGTGATGACGGCCGAGAGCTGCGCGTCGCCCGTGTCCAGGTATTGCAGCGAGGACAGCTGTGCCTTGCGCGCCGCGGTGCTGCGCGCCGGGACTGCATCGCCCCCGGCCAGCGGCGAGACGATGGGCGTGGCCCAGGGCCCGGAGGGCTTGATCTCGGTGCGGCACCAGACGGACACGCCGTTGTGCAGGCACAGCTGGCGAGGTGCGCTGCTGGAGCTGCCGAAGAGCTCGAACAGCGCCGACATGGGCAGGTTGAACAGCGAGGAAAAGGTGTGGGCCTGCAGGGCGCCGAACGACATGCCGAGCTGGAACTGCGCGCTGCGGTTGGCCGAGAGAAAGCGCCCCTCGGGCGTGAAGGCCGCAATGCCTTCGACCAGCGTGCCCAAAAATTCCGGACGCGAATGGAAATGCACGCGCACCGCCTTCGGGAAGCTGCCCGCGAACATGTGGTTCTCTATCATCTGCGCCGACATGCGCACCAGCGCCAGTGTGTGCTGGTGGTAGCTGCGGTGGTCGCCCGTCACGTCCAGCGCGCCGACGATCTGCCCGTAGGGGTCGAGGATCGGCGCGCACGAGCAGGTCAGCGCCTGGTTGGCGCTCATGAAATGCTGGTCGCCATGCACGGTGACGGCCTGCTGGGCGGAAAGCGCCGTGCCGATGGCGTTCGTGCCCTTGGTCTTCTCGCTCCAGTCCATGCCGGGCACCAGGGCCACGCGGTTGGCCTTTTCCAGGAAGTCGTTGTCGCCCATGGCGTGCAGCACCATGCCCTGGGCCGAGTTCAGCAGCACCATGCTGTGGGTGTTGGCGATCTGCCCGTACAGTGTCTCCATCACCGGCACGGCATGTTGAAAAAGGAAGCGGTTCTCTTCCAGGACGGTCTTCAAATGGCTGAGCGCCAGGGTCGTGAAATCGGGCTGGTCGTCGGTGGACACGCCAAAGGCTTTGGAGCGCTGGTGCGCCTCGTCGATGACGGTGTGAGCGTCTGGCTCCGACGGTGCTTGCACGGTCATGTGGGCCGGCCGGCCCAGCGTGGTGTCCATGTTTGTCTCCTGGATCTGGAAGGACGTTGTTCCAGTGGACTTTCTTGGTCTCCCCTTGCCCGGTTGGCATGTGCTCAAGGGGTGGCTGTCTGCTCGTTGGCAAGAGCCAAAATTGTCCAGATGGTATGGGTGCTTGGCAACCCGGAACCTCTGTAGGGTTGTAGCAAGAAATATGCCCAAACTGTGCCGCGTGGTGCTCCATGCTGTGACATGTCTGCGGCCATGGGCTGCGTCCGATGGCACGCCGTGGCGCAAACTGGGACAGCACCGGGGCGCGTGTGAGGGGTGTGAGGGTGCCTCCTACAAGGGAGGCACCCTATGCCGATTGTTCAATGTCTTCTACCACGCCCTTGGGCAGTAGGGTGGGGATGAAGGCCGTGCCCATGCACGCCCCCGCAGGTTGGGCCATGGCGAGTCTTTTTTGTGGTCGATACAAAGAAAAATAGCCACTAGCCCTTGTGTGTGAAACGTTAACAGCTATGAAAATAATAGTCATCAAGCTGGCATGAGGGCGCATCAGAACTGATACCCCAGGCTCATGCCCGCCATCCATTGCCGCCCCGGTGCGGCCTCGTAGTAGCGGCCATTGCTTTCGTTGACGATGACGGAGCCGACGTATTTCTTGTCCGCCAGGTTGTCGATGCGCGCAAAGGCATTGAGCTTCCACGGGCCCCATTGCCGGGTGTAGCCGGCGCTCAGGGCCAGCACGCCGTAGCTGGGGGCCTCGATGCTGTTGCTGTCGTTGGCGGCAATGGCGCTGACATGGCGCCAATCGGCTCCTAGGCGCCAGTCGCCGTGGGGGCGCCAGTCCAGCCCGATGGCGGCCTGGGTGCGGGCCGTGCCGGCGATGCGCTTGCCGGCGGGCACGCAACTGGCGCCCGCGGAGTTGCAGAAGCCATCGCGCAGCTTGGCGTCCAGCACGGTGAGCGCGGCGTTCAGCTGCCACTGGCGCGCCAGCCACAGCTGGGTCGCGAGCTCCGCGCCCTGGCGGCGCGTGCGCCCGGCATTGCGAAAGCTGCTGCGCCCGCCGATGTTCTCTGCGGTGACGATTTCGTTCCTGGTGCTGGTGTGAAATAGCGCCGCCGACCATTGGCCGCGCAGTGCTTCGCCGGCAAAGCGCTGGCGCAGGCCGATCTCGGCGCTGGTGGAGGTGGCGGGCTGCAGGCCGAAGTTCAGGCCCGGCAGGCCGCCGGGGCGGTAGGAGATTTCGTTGAAGGTGGGCGTCTCCATGCCGCCGCCGAGCGAGGCGTAGACCTGGGTGCCCGCGTTCAGCTCGCGCTGCAGCGACAGCATGGGCAGCCAGCGCCGAAAGCGCGTGTCGCCGCTGTCGTCGCTGTTGCCGGGGGCGATGTAATGGTCGCGCGAGACGAACTTCACGTGGCTCCAGCGCAGGCCGGCGTCGAGCTTCCAGTGCGGCGCGAAGGCCCAGCTGGCCTGCAGGTAGGGGTCGGCGTTGCTCAGCGTGTTGCGCTCGTCGCGGCGCAGCTTGCCCTTCACGCCCAGCTGGCTGCCCAGGAAGTTGTCGTAGCCCTGGCGGTCTTCCTCCACCAGGTTCGCGGTCAGGCCCAGCACCAGGCTCAGGGGACTGCCGCCCGCCTCGGTGCTGTGCGCCCAGCGCAGGTCCAGGCCGCCATAGTCGCGCCCCAGGTCGATCACGCCGCCGGCGCTGGTGGCGGGGGCTTGCACCGCCACGGGTGTGGACTGGTACTGGGTGATGCTGCGCTGGCCGGCATAGACCATGAGGCGCAGCGCATTGCTGGCGTCCACGCGGTAGTCGTAGGCCAGGCCGACCTGGCTCTGGCGCATGTTCTTGCGCATGTTGAAGTTCAGCGGCCCCGGCGCCACGGCGCGGCCGTTGGCCGCCCACTCGGCGGGGGCGGCGCCGCCGGGATCGAGCGCATCCACGTTCACATGGTTGGCCACCAGCATCAGGTGGCTGTGCTCGCTGGGATCGGTGTCCAGGCGGGCGTTGAACAGGTTCTTGTCGGCCGCGCTTTGCGGGCGGTAGCCATCGGTCAGGAAGCGGCTGGCGCTGACCACATAGCCCACGCCCTGGCGTTCGCCCTGGGCCTTGAGGCCCAGGCGCTTTTGCCCGTTGCTGCCCATGGCGAAGCTGCTGTCGATGCTGGGGCTGCCCTCGCCGCGCGCGCTATAGGCGTTGATGACGCCGCCCGAGGCGTTGCCGTACAGCGTTGAATAGGGCCCGCGCAGCACCTCGATGCGCTCCACCGATTGCAGGTCGATGTTGTTCGTCTGACCCTGGCCGTCGGGCATGGTGGCGGGGATGCCGTCCACAAAGATCTGCACGCCGCGCACGCCGAACATGGAACGCGCACCGTGGCCGCGTATGGACAGCTGCAGATCCTGGGCGTAGTTCTGGCGGTTTTGCAGCAGCAGGCCGGGCGTGCCGGACAGCGATTCGGACAGGTTCACCTGCCACTGGCGGTCGCGTAGCCTGTCGCCATCGACGATGGTGACCGAGGCCGGGGCGTAATCCAGGGGCGACTGCACCAGGGTGCTGCGCACGGTGACATCGGGCAGGGCCTGGGGCGCCGCGGCAGCGCCGGATTGCGCGGCTGCACCCTGCGCCAGCAGCATCAGGCTGGCCAGGGTGGACAGGCGCAGGGGCCAGCCGGTGGCTGGGCATAAGCGGGCGACATGCATGGAAGATCCTTCGCTCCAATGCGGTGAAGAAGGAGCAGGGCGCAACCGTCCCTCACTGGCCTGGCCCTGCCATGAAAAGGCCCGACCCGTGAGCGGGGCCGGGTGGCGGGGCGTTTAGAAGAAGCCCAGCGCCTTGGGGTTGTAGCTGACCAGCAGGTTCTTGGTTTGCTGGTAATTGGACAGGGCCAGCTTGTGCGTCTCGCGGCCGATGCCCGACTTCTTGTAGCCGCCGAAGGCCGCGTGCGCGGGGTACAGGTGGTAGCAGTTGGTCCACACGCGGCCGGCCTGGATGGCGCGGCCCATGTGGTAGGCCACCGAGCCATTGCGGCTCCATACGCCGGCGCCCAGGCCGTACTCGGTGTCGTTGGCGATGCGGATCGCGTCCTCTGCGTCCTTGAAGGTCGTCACCGAGGCCACGGGGCCGAAGATTTCCTCCTGGAACACGCGCATGTCGTTCTGGCCGTACAAGAGCGTGGGCTTGACGAAGAAGCCGTCGTTGATCTCGCCGCCGGCGCGCAGGCGCTCGCCGCCCGTCAGGCACCGGGCGCCTTCCTGGCGGCCGATGTCCACATAGCCCAGGATGCGGTCGAGCTGCTGCTGCGACACCTGTGCGCCCACCATGGTGCTCTTGTCCAGCGGGTGGCCCTGCTTCATGGCCTGCACACGGGCCACGGCGCGTTCCATGAAGCGCTCGTAGATCGATTCCTGCACCAGGATGCGCGAGGGGCAGGTACAGACCTCCCCCTGGTTCAGCGCGAACATGGAAAAGCCCTCCAGCGCCTTGTCGAAGAACTCGTCATCGGCGTCCATGACGTCGGCAAAGAAGATGTTGGGGCTCTTGCCGCCCAGCTCTACGGTGGAGGGGATGAGGTTGTCGGCGGCGGCGTGCAGGATGCGCTGGCCCACCGGGGTGGAGCCGGTGAAGGCGATTTTTGCGATGCGCTTGCTGGTGGCCAGGGCCTCGCCTGCCTCTTTGCCGTAGCCGTTGACGATGTTCAGCACGCCCGGGGGCAGCAGGTCGGCAATCAGCTCCATCAGCACCATGATGGAGGCCGGCGTCTGCTCGGCGGGCTTCAGCACCACGCTGCAACCTGCGGCCAGGGCCGGTGCCAGCTTCCAGCAGGCCATGAGGATGGGGAAGTTCCAGGGAATGATCTGGCCGACCACACCCATGGGCTCATGGAAGTGGTAGGCCACGGTGTTGGCGTCGATCTCGGAGATCGTGCCTTCCTGGGCGCGGATGCAGCCGGCGAAGTAGCGGAAATGGTCGATGCCCAGCGGCAGGTCGGCGGCCATGGTCTCGCGCAGCGGTTTGCCGTTGTCGATGGTCTCGGCAATCGCCAGCAGTTCCAGGTTCTGCTCCATGCGGTCGGCGATCTTCAGCAGGATGCCCGAGCGCTCGGCCGCCGAGGTCTTGCCCCACTTGGCCTGGGCGGCGTGGGCCGCGTCCAGCGCCAGGTTCACGTCGGCGGCGTCGGACTGGGCAACCTGGCAAAAGGGCTTGCCGGTGATCGGCGAGACGTTGTTGAAGTAGCGCCCGGCCACCGGTGTCACCCATTTGCCGCCGATGAAGTTGTCGTATTTCTGGCGATAGGGGTAAGCGATATCGAGGTTGAAGCGCTTGAGTTCAAACATGTCCATTTGGGTCTCCTTGAGGGTGGGCCGGGGTAGATGGGCCGGCTGTGCAAGGAGTAATCAAGCTTCGTGCCAACCCGCTTGCACAGGGGGGCGGACGGGCGCCGTGTCACAGTTCATGGCGCCGGATGCTCCAGATTGGGCCAATGGTGTGCAGGCTTGTGACACCGCGATGCTGCTCAAGCCGGCGCGCGCGCCTGGCGCCGGAAATCTGCCGGCGACTGACCCGTCCAGCCGCGAAAGGCACGGATAAAGCTCTTCTCGCTGGCAAAACCCGCTGCCTCGGCCACCTGCTTGATGGGGCGGGGCGTGCGCCGCAGCAGCTCGATGGCGCGGCCCTGGCGCACCTCATCCTTGAGCACCTGCAGCGACGCGCCTTCCTCCTTGAGCTGGCGGTGCAGCGTGCGCGGCGACACATGCAGCCGCTCGGCCAGCAGCTGGGCGTTGTGTGCGGCGTCCGGCGCCGTGGCCAGCAGCTGGCGCACGCGCGCGACCAGCAGGCGGTCGCGCCGGTACTGGCGCACCGTGAGCGGCAGCGCGTGCTGCAGCATCTGCTTCATGGCGGCCTCGTCGCGCGTGAGCGGCAGGGCCAGGTAGCGCGCATCGAACTGCACGGCCGCATGCGGCGCGCCAAAGCGCGTGGGGCCGCTGAACAGCACGGCATAGGCTGGCGCGTGCGGCGGCGCGGCAAAGGGGAATTCGGCCGCCAGCACCGGCAGGCGTGAGTCGATGAACCAGCTGGCCAGGCCCAGCGCATTGCGCAGCATGGACACCAGGCAGAACTCGCGCAGCTCGCCCAGGTCACGCCGCTCGGTGATGGCCAGACGGGTGTGCTCGCCCTCGCTCGTCAGCTGCAGCAGGATGTCGTCCGTCAGCAGCGCGTGGTGGCGGCACCAGCGCGCCAGCGCCAGGCCCAGCGTGGGCGCGCTGAGCGAGGCGCGCGCCAGCATGCCGTAACTGCCCCAGGGCAGGCGGCGCGAGAACCAGCCCAGGGCTTCGTCGTCGAGCTCGCGCATGGCGGCGGCGGACAGTACCTCCATCTGCCCGCTGGTGATGCAGGCCTTGGTATCCTGCAGTTGTGCTGGCGTGATTTGTGACTGGCTCAAGGCTCCTGCGGGATCCATGCCGCGCACCGTGTAGGCGCGCACGATGGCCTGTGCAAAGGCCATAGGGGTGGCGGCCTTGGGTGTGCTGCTGGCGGGTGCAGGCTGGGCGGTTCGGGGCATGGTGCGAGTCTGCATAGGTCTGGCGCAATTTGCAACCTTGGTGGCCCTTATCGGTGTTTGTCCCCGACGGCCTGCGGCGTATGCTTTGAGCCCATTGCCGGATGGGCGCGCATGCGCCCTTGCACAGCCCAGGAGATCAAGTACATGGACCTTGCCAACCCATCGGCCAGCTATGCGCGTGGCGCCACCGACGCCCCGCTGATCGAGGCCACCATCGGCGACTTCTTCGCCGGCATGGCGCGCCGCCAGCCTCATCACGAGGCCCTGGTCAGCCGCCACCAGGGCCAGCGCTACAGCTATGCCGGCCTGCACCAGGCGGTGCGCCGGCTGGCCAGCGCCCTGCTGGGCCTGGGCCTTGCGCCGGGCGACCGCATCGGCATCTGGTCGCACAACAACGCCGAATGGGTGCTGATGCAGCTGGCCACGGCGCAGGTGGGCTTGATCCTGGTGAACATCAACCCGGCATACCGCACGGCCGAGGTGGAGTACGCCCTGAACAAGGTCGGCTGCAAGGCCTTGGTGACCATGCCGCAGTTCAAGACCAGCGACTATCTGGGCATGCTGCGCGAGTTGGCGCCCGAGCTCGCGCTGTGCCGGCCCGGCCTGCTGGCCGCCAGGCGCCTGCCCACGCTGCGCACCGTGGTCTGGATCGATGTCGCAGGGCAGGGCGAGGACCAGCCCGGCATGCTGCGTTTTTCCGAGCTGATGGCGCGCGGCGACGCGGGCGATGCACGCATAGACGCCATTGGCGCCACGCTGAAGAACAGCGACCCCATCAACATCCAGTTCACCAGCGGCACCACGGGCTTCCCCAAGGGCGCCACGCTGACGCACCGCAACATCCTGAACAACGGCTTCTTCATCGGCGAGTGCATGCTTCTGACGCCCGCCGACCGGCTGTGCATTCCCGTGCCGCTGTACCACTGCTTCGGCATGGTGCTGGGCAACCTGGCCTGCCTTACGCATGGCAGCACTATCGTCTACCCGAACGACGGCTTCGACCCCCTCTCGGTGCTGGAGACGGTGCAGGCCGAGCGCTGCACCGGCCTGCATGGCGTGCCCACCATGTTCATTGCCGAGCTGGACCACCCGCGCTTTGCCGAGTTCGATCTCAGCAGCCTGCGCACCGGCATCATGGCCGGCAGCCCCTGCCCGATCGAGGTCATGAAGCGCGTGCAGGGCGACATGCACATGGCCGAGGTGACGATTGCCTACGGCATGACCGAGACCAGCCCCGTGAGCTGCCAGAGCGATGCCGACACGCCCCTGGAAAAGCGCGTGTCTACCGTGGGCCGGGTGCAGCCGCACCTGGAGGTGAAGATCATCGACCCCGAGAGCGGCGCCGTCGTGCCGCGCGGCGAGCGCGGCGAGCTGTGCACGCGCGGCTACTCGGTCATGCATGGCTACTGGGGCGACGCCGAGAAGACGCGCGAGGCCATCGACGCCGAGGGATGGATGCACACCGGCGACCTGGCCACCATGGATGCAGAGGGCTACGTGAATATCGTCGGCCGCATCAAGGACATGGTGATCCGCGGCGGCGAAAACCTGTACCCGCGCGAGATCGAGGAATTCCTCTACCGCCACCCGCAGGTGCAGGACGTGCAGGTGGTGGGCGTGCCCGACGAGAAATACGGCGAGGAGCTGTGCGCCTGGATCATCGCCAAGCCCGGCACCAGTCCGACAGAGGACGACATCCGCGCCTTCTGCAAGGGTCAGATCGCACACTACAAGGTGCCGCGCTACATCCGCTTCGTCACCGGCTTTCCGATGACGGTGACCGGCAAGATCCAGAAATTCAAAATCCGAGACACCATGAAGGATGAGCTCGGCCTACAGGAAGGCAAAACCGCATGATTCTCGAATCCCAACTCAATCCGCGCTCGGCGGAATTCCAGGCCAACGCCGCCGCCATGCGTGCCGTGGTCGAAGACCTGCGCCAGCATGTGGAGCACGTGGCCCAGGGCGGCGGCGAGGCCGCGCGCGCCAAGCATGTGGCGCGCGGCAAGCTGCTGCCGCGCGAGCGCGTGGAGATGCTGCTGGACCCCGGCACGCCCTTCCTGGAGATCGCGCCGCTGGCCGCGCTCAACATGTACGGCAACGACGCCCCCGGCGCCGGCCTGATCGCCGGCATCGGCCGGGTCAGCGGCATCGACTGCATGATCGTGTGCAACGACGCCACGGTGAAGGGCGGCACCTACTACCCCATGACGGTGAAGAAGCACCTGCGCGCGCAGGAAATCGCTGAAGCCAACCGCCTGCCCTGCATCTACCTGGTGGATTCGGGCGGCGCCAACCTGCCCAACCAGGACGAGGTCTTCCCGGACCGCGACCACTTCGGCCGCATCTTCTACAACCAGGCCAACATGAGCGCGCAGGGCATTGCCCAGATCGCCGTGGTCATGGGCAGCTGCACGGCCGGCGGCGCCTATGTGCCGGCGATGAGCGACGAGACCATCATCGTCAAGAACCAGGGCACCATCTTCCTGGGCGGCCCGCCGCTGGTGAAGGCCGCCACGGGCGAGGTCGTCAGCAGCGAGGATCTGGGCGGTGGCGACGTGCACACGCGCCTGTCCGGCGTGGCCGACCACCTGGCGCAAAGCGACCTGCACGCGCTGGCGCTGGCGCGCGCCGCCGTGGGTAATTTGAATAGAAATCAGCCTGTAACGCCTGTCGATAAAGCGCCAGTAGCTCCTAAATATGAAGCAAGCGAGCTGTATGGCGTGATCCCCGTCGATACGCGCAAGCCCTTTGACGTGCGCGAAATCATCGCCCGTGTCGTCGATGGTAGCGAGTTCGACGAGTTCAAGGCGCGCTACGGCGCCACCCTGGTCTGCGGCTTCGCGCGCATCGAGGGCATGGCCGTGGGCATCGTCGCCAACAACGGCATCCTGTTCAGCGAGTCGGCGCAAAAGGGTGCGCACTTCATCGAGCTGTGCTGCCAGCGCAAGATACCGCTCATCTTCCTGCAGAACATCACCGGCTTCATGGTCGGGCGCAAGTACGAGAACGAGGGCATCGCGCGTCACGGCGCGAAGATGGTCACGGCCGTGGCCACGGCCAACGTGCCGAAGTTCACCATCATCATCGGCGGCAGCTTTGGCGCCGGCAACTACGGCATGTGCGGCCGCGCTTACAGCCCGCGCTTCCTGTGGATGTGGCCCAACGCGCGCATCAGCGTGATGGGCGGCGAGCAGGCCGCCAGCGTGCTGGCCACCGTCAAGCGCGACGGTATCGAGCTCAAGGGCGGCCAGTGGAGCGCCGAGGAGGAGGAGGCCTTCAAGTCCCCGATCCGCCAGCAGTACGAAAAGCAGGGCCACCCCTACTACGCCACGGCGCGGCTGTGGGACGACGGCATCATCGACCCGGCCGACACGCGCCGCGTGCTGGCCCTGGCCCTGGCCGCATCGCGCCACGCGCCTATCCCCGAGGTGAAGTTCGGCGTGTTCCGCATGTGAAATGAAACACCCCCTGAGTCGCTTCGCGCCTTCCCCCTCTCTCGCCTCGCTGCGCGAGGCGGGAGGGGGACGCCCCCAGCGCGGCGGGGCGGCCCTTGCGCGGGGGCGCTGGCCTGGGCCGCGACAGTTTCATAGCCCGTGGATGGCGCTTGGTACATTGAATTTTTGAGGTGAACACCATGAGTAAACCTAACCTGGTCATCGCGTATGAAGGCGCCGTGGCGCGCATCACCCTGACCCAGCCCGAGGTGCGCAACGCCTTCAGCGACGAGGTCATCGCCGAGATCACGGCCGCCTTCACCGAGGTGGGCGCGCGCGCCGAGGTGCGCGCTGTGGTGCTGGCGGCCGAGGGCCCGGCGTTCTGCGCCGGCGCCAACCTGAACTGGATGCGCCGCATGGCCGACTACACGCGTGACGAGAACATCGCCGACGCGGGCAAGCTCGCCGAGATGCTGCGCGTGATCTACGAATGCCCCAAGCCAACCATAGCCCGCGTGCAGGGCGACGTGTACGCCGGTGGCATGGGCCTGGTCGCGGCCTGCGACATGGCGGTGAGCGTGGACACGGCGGGCTATTGCCTCAGCGAGGTGAAGATCGGCCTGATCCCCGCCACCATCAGCCCCTATGTCATCCGCGCCATGGGCGCGCGTGCGGCGCACCGCTACTTTCTGACGGCCGAGCGTTTCGACGCGGCCGAGGCGCTGCGCATCGGCTTCGTGCATGAGGTGGTGGCAGCGGATCAGCTCGACGCCCGGGTGGAAGCCCTGGTCAAGGCTCTGGCCGGTGCCAGCCCGAATGCCATGCGCGCTTGCAAAAGGCTGGTGCTGGACGTGGCCGAGCGCGAGATCAACGCCGGCCTGATCGCCGCCACGGTGGCGGGCATCGCCGACATCCGTGCCAGCGACGAGGGGCGCGAGGGCGTGCAGTCCTTCCTGCAAAAGCGCAAGCCTTCCTGGCTGGCCTGATCGCCGCTGGTTGCCGCCATGGACGCCCTCAGGTCCCAGATCGTGCAGTGGCTCCACAGCGTGGGCCTGCACGTCGACGCGGGCACCGCGCAGGCGGTGGCCGAAGGGGCGGCGCGCGTCACGCAGCAGCTGGACATGCCCGGCCTGCTGGCCCTGGCCGCGGCGCTGGGCTGGGCCAGCGGCCTGCGGCTGTATGCCGTGGTGTTCTTGGTGGGCGGCATGGGCGCGCTGGGCTGGCTGGCCTTGCCGCCGGGGCTGGCCATGCTGCAGCATCCCGTGGTGCTGATGGCCAGCGGCTTCATGCTGCTGGTCGAGTTCTTTGCCGACAAGCTGCCCTGGTTCGACAGCGCCTGGGATGCGGTGCACGCCTTCATCCGCGTGCCGGCCGGCGCGCTGCTGGCGGCCGGCGTGTTCGGCGCCGACAACGCCGGCATGGCCGTGGCCGCGGGGCTGCTGGGCGGCACGCTGTCGGCCTCGGCGCTGGCCACGAAGATGACGGCGCGCGCGGCGGCCAACACCTCGCCCGAGCCGTTTTCCAACTGGGGGCTGTCCTTCTTCGAGGACGGCCTGGTGCTGGGGGTGGTCTGGCTGGCCACCCAGCATCCGCTGGCGTTCGGCATCGCACTGGTGGTGGCGCTGCTGCTATCGGCGCTGCTGCTGGCCGTGCTTTTCAAGTTCCTGCGTGCCGTGCTGCGGCGCGTTTCCTCCCTGTTTTCCGCTTCTGCCAAGGTGGCCTGAATGTTCCAGAAAATCCTGATTGCCAATCGTGGGGAGATCGCTTGCCGCGTCGCCGCCACCGCCCGCCGCATGGGCGTGAAGACTGTCGCCGTGTATTCCGACGCCGATGCCCAGGCCAAGCATGTGGCCGCCTGTGACGAGGCCGTGCACATCGGCGCCAGCGCGCCCAAGGACAGCTACCTGCGCTGGGAGCGCATCATCGACGCCGCGAAGGCCACGGGCGCCCAGGCGATTCACCCCGGCTATGGCTTCCTGTCCGAGAACGAGGACTTCGCCCAGGCCTGCGCCGACGCCGGCCTGGTCTTCATCGGCCCGCCCGCGTCCGCTATTTCAGCCATGGGCCTGAAGGCCGAGTCCAAGCGCCTGATGGCCAAGGCCGGCGTGCCGCTGGTGCCCGGCTACCAGGGCGAGGACCAGGACCCGCAGCTGCTGCAGCGCGAGGCCGACGCCATTGGCTACCCCGTGCTCATCAAGGCCAGCGCCGGCGGCGGCGGCAAGGGCATGCGCCTGGTCGAGAAAAGCGAGGACTTCGCCGCCGCGCTGGCCAGCTGCCAGCGCGAGGCCAGCAACAGCTTTGGCAACGACGCCGTGCTGGTCGAGAAATACGTGCTGCGCCCGCGCCACATCGAGATCCAGGTGTTCGGCGACAGCCAAGGCAACTGCGTCTACCTGTTCGAGCGCGACTGCTCCGTGCAGCGGCGCCACCAGAAGGTGCTCGAAGAGGCCCCCGCGCCGGGCATGACCGAGGCACTGCGCCAGAAGATGGGCCAGGCGGCGGTGGCCGCGGCCCAGGCCGTGGGCTATGTGGGCGCGGGCACGGTGGAGTTCATCGTGGAGCAGCCGGGCGGCTACGACCAGCCCGAGGCCATGAAGTTCTACTTCATGGAGATGAACACCCGCCTGCAGGTGGAGCACCCGGTGACCGAGGCCATCACCGGCGAAGACCTGGTGGAGTGGCAGTTGCGCGTGGCCAGCGGCCAGCCTTTGCCCAAGCGCCAGGACGAGCTGAGGATCATCGGCCACGCCATCGAGGCGCGCATCTGCGCCGAGAACCCCGACAACAACTTCCTGCCCGCCACCGGCCGCCTCAACGTCTACCGCAAGCCCGCCTGCACCAGCTTTGCACGCGGCACGGTGCGCGTGGACGACGGGGTGCGCGAGGGCGACGCAATCAGCCCCTTCTACGACAGCATGATCGCCAAGCTCATCGTGCATGGCGACACGCGCGAGCAGGCGCTGGCGCGGCTGGACGGCGCGCTGGCCCAGACCCATATCGTGGGCCTGGCGACCAATGTGCAGTTCCTGCGCCATGTGGTGCAAAGCGGCGCGTTCACGCAGGCCAGGCTCGACACCGCGCTGATCCAGCGCGAGGAGGCCGCGCTGTTCGGCCAGGAGAAGGTCGGCCTGCCGCTGGCCGCCGCCGCTGCCGTGGCCAGCCAGCTGCTGCGCGAGCAGGCCGGGCAGGGCGCGAACCCCTTCAGCCAGCGCGACGGCTGGCGCTCGCTGGTTCCGTGCCGGCGCCGCTTCGAGTTCGACTTCGGCGGCCAGCACGCCAAGGCTTGGCTGACCTACGCGCGGGGCGATGGCTACGGCCTGCAGGTGGGCGAGGGCGAGGGGGCGGTGAGCGGAACCCTGGCCTTTGTACCCGCGGCCGGCGGCGCCATGGACCTGCAGTATGCGGGCCAGCGCACGCAGGCCATGGTCTACGCCCAGGGCGAGAGCGACCATGTGTTCACGCCGCGCGGCGCCACGCGCATCGAGGCGCTGGACCTGCTGGCCCATGCGGGCGAGGCAGCCAGCGAGGGCGGGCGCCTCACGGCCCCCATGCCGGGCAAGGTGGTGTCGTTCGCCGTGCAGGCCGGCGACAAGGTGGCCAAGGGCCAGGCGCTGGCGGTGATGGAGGCCATGAAGATGGAGCACACCATCGCCGCGCCGGCCGACGGCGTGGTGGCAGAGCTGCTCTACGCGCCCGGCGACCAGGTGACGGAAGGCGCAGAGCTGCTCAGGCTTTGTGCCGCTTGAACGCACGCGCCAGGCCCAAGCGCGGTACGCTCAGGTGCCATGAAGATCACCTTTTGCTGTACCGACACCAAGGCCGAGCCCTGGTTGCAGGGCCTGGCCGAGGCCCTGCCCCAGGCCGACATCACTCTCTGGCAACCCGGCGCGCCCCAGGCGGATTACGCCGTGGTCTGGGCACCGCCCCAGCAGTTCATCGACGAGCAGCCGGGCCTGAAGGCGCTGTTCAACATCGGCGCGGGCGTGGACGCGCTGCTGAAACTGCGCCTGCCGCCCGCCATGCGCGTGGTGCGGCTCGACGATGCCGGCATGGCGGTGCAGATGGCTGAGTATGTGTGCCATGCGCTGATACGCCATTTCCGCGAGTTCGACGCGTACGAGGCCGGCGCACGCGCCGGCCGCTGGAGCTACCGCAAGCCGCGCGAGCGCCGGGACTTCCCCGTGGGCGTGATGGGCCTGGGGGTGCTGGGCGAGCGCGTGGCGCGCGCGGTGGCGCAGTTCGACTTTCCGGTGCGCGGCTGGAGCCGTGCTCCAAGGCAGGTCGCGGGCGTGCAGTGCTTTCATGGCGCCCAGGGCTTGAATGACTTCCTGGCCGCCAGCCGCGTGCTGGTGAACCTGCTGCCGCTCACGCCCGAGACGCGGGACATCATGAACCAGGGCACGCTCTCGCGCCTCATGCCCGGCGCCTATGTGATC
Source organism: Alicycliphilus denitrificans (assembly GCF_044792555.1). GTDB lineage: Bacteria > Pseudomonadota > Gammaproteobacteria > Burkholderiales > Burkholderiaceae_C > Alicycliphilus > Alicycliphilus denitrificans_A. Next base: position 3,665,815 of record NZ_CP126238.1, on the reverse strand, counting down.
AACGTGGCACGCGGTGCGCATCTGGTGGACGAAGACCTGCTGGCCCTGCTGGACGGCGGCCATGTGGCGGGCGCCACGCTGGACGTGTTCCGCACCGAGCCGCTGCCCGCCGGTCACCCGTTCTGGACGCACCCGAAAATCACGCTCACGCCCCATACCTCGGCGCGCACGCTGCGGGGTGAAAGCATCGCGCAGATAGCCGGCAAGATCGCGGCGCTGGCGCGCGGCGAGGCGATTGCCGGCGTCGTGAGCCTTGAGCGCGGGTATTGATTCGATTCGCCCTCCCACTTCACCTTCATCAAGAGAGCCGCCATGCCTTATCCATCCCAAGTCCGCATCATCGACGTCGGCCCGCGCGACGGCCTGCAGAACGAAAAAACGCCCGTGCCGGCCGAGGTCAAGATAGCCTTGGTGCACCGCCTGCAGGACGCGGGCCTCAAGGAGATCGAGGTCACCAGCTACGTGAGCCCGAAATGGGTGCCGCAGATGGCCGACAACCACGAGGTCATGGCCGGCATCGCGCGCCAGGCCGGCGTGCGCTACTCGGTGCTCACGCCCAACCTCAAGGGCTGGGAGGCCGCCGCCGCCGACAAGCCCGATGAGATCGTGGTCTTTGGCGCCGCCAGCGAGGCCTTCAGCCAGAAGAACATCAATTGCAGCATTGCCGAGAGCATCGAGCGCTTTGCCCCCGTGGTGCAGGCCGCGCTGGCCGCCGGCGTGGCCGTGCGCGGTGCCATGAGCTGCACCGTGGGCTGCCCCTACGAGGGCGACATCGCCCCCGAGCGCGTGGCCTACCTGGCGGGCCTGATGAAAAGCATAGGCGTAGAGCGCGTGGACGTAGCCGACACCATAGGCGTGGGTACGCCCATCAAGGTGCAGCGCGCCATAGAGGCCACGGCCCGGCACTACGCCATGGACGAGATCTCCGGCCATTTCCACGACACCTACGGCCAGGCTCTGGCCAACACCCTGGCGGCGCTGGAACTGGGCGTGTGGAACTTCCAGTCCTCCATCGCCGGCCTGGGCGGCTGCCCCTACGCCAAGGGCGCCACCGGCAACGTGGCCACCGAGGACCTGGTCTACATGCTGCAGGGCATGGGCATAGACACGGGCATTGACCTGGACAAGCTGGTCGATGCCGGCGCCTACATCAGCGAGTTCCTGAGCCGCAAGCCCCAGTCGCGCGTGGCGGTGGCGCTGCTGAACAAGCGCGCGGGGTGAGCGCCATGTGTGGAGCCGAACTGATGGCGCTGCCCGAGGGCGTGCGCCGCGTGGCCGCCGCTCTGCAGGCCGCCGGCCATGCGCATGCACCGGTCATGCTGGACGACGCCTGCCGCACGGCCCAGCAGGCGGCCGACGCGCTGGGCATCGCCGTGGGCCAGATCGCCAAGAGCATCATCTTCCGGCGCAAGGCGGACGACGCCGCCGTGCTCGTGATCACCTCGGGCGACCGGCGCGTGGATGAGAAAAAGGTGGACGCGCTGGTGGGTAAGACGGGCCGGGCCGACGCCGAGTTCGTCAAGGCGCGCACCGGTTTTTCCATCGGCGGCGTCTCGCCCCTGGCCCACGTCCAGCCACCGGTCACGCTGATCGACCGCGAGCTGCTGCGCTTCGAGGTGGTCTGGGCCGCGGCCGGCCACCCCCATGGCGTGTTCCAGCTGCGCCCGCAGGACCTGCAGCTGCTCACGGGGGCCCCGCTGGCGGATGTGGTGAAAGAGTTATGAGTACTATGCAAATGCTAGCTGCACGCGCTTTTCAGATAAGCGCTAAAGGCCAATTTCTATCTGAAAAAGAAACAGTGCCATCGCCCTGCGTCTCGGTGTGCCGCATGACGCCCGACCGCAGCCATTGCGAAGGCTGCTTTCGCTCGCTGGACGACATCCGCGCCTGGTCGAAGGCGGACAATGACGAGCGCCGCGCCATCTGGGCCGCCGCCCTGCGCCGCGCCGGCCTGGCGCTTCCCGAGGAACTGGCATGAAGGAAATTACCTTTTATCTGGACTTCGTCTCGCCCTACGCCTGGCTGGCCTTCGAGCAGCTGCCGCAGCGGCTGGAGGGGCTGTCCTACCGCCTGAGCTACCGCCCCGTGCTGCTGGGTGCGCTGCTGAAACAGCACACCAACCCCGGCCCCGCGGGCATAGCGCCGAAACGCGACTGGACCTACCGCCATGTCACTTGGCTGGGCCACAGCCTGGGCGTGGGGCTGGACATGCCGGCGCGCCACCCGTTCCCGCCGCTGCCGCTGCTGCGCCTGGCGCTGGAATGCAGCGACGACGGCCTCATCAACCGCTTCGTCGCCGGCGCCATCCTGCGCCATGTCTGGCAGGGCGGGGCGGATGCGCTGGATCCGGCGCGGCTCGATGCGCTGCGCGCCCAGCTGGCCGAGCAGCTGCGCACCGATGATGACGCCCCCGAGCGTGCCAAACGCCTGCTGCGCGAGAACACCGAGGCCGCGGCCGCGCGCGGCGTGTTCGGCGTGCCCGCGTTCGAGGTCGACGGCCGCCTGTTCTGGGGCCTGGACAGCCTGCCCATGCTGCGTGCCTGCCTGGACGGCGATGCGTGGTTTGCGCAACATTGGGAGCGCGCTGCAAGCGTGCCGCAAGGCCTGGGCGCTTGAATCGCGGGCAGGAGTCTTGCCCATGCCCAACGCCTTCAACTTTTCTGCCTCGCCGTTTGACTGTCTCAGCGCCGAGGAGCGGGCGCTGGTGCGGGGCAGCGTGGACATTGCCTACTACCCCGAGGGCGCCGTGGTGCTGGACATGGGCGATGCGCCCGCGCACCTGTTCGTCATCATCAAGGGCTATGTCACCCAGGCCGAGGGCGACGAGGTGCTGGCCACCTATGGGCCGGACGACTGCTTCGACGGCCGCGGGCTGGTGGCGGGCCGCGTCAGCAGCCGCTTCACCGTGGCCGAGGAGCTGCTCGCCTACCAGCTGGCGCGCGCCACCGTCATGGAGCTGATCGCACGCAACCGCAACTTTGGCGCGCTGCTGTTTTCCGACCTGGGGCAGAAGCTCAGCACCCTGGCGCAGCGCGCCGAGCAGCACGAGATGCAGTCGCTCACGCTCACGCGCGTGGACCAGGCCTTCCTGCGCCCGGCGCATGTGGTCGATGCGGGCACCGACATCGTCTCCGTGGTGCGCCTGTTCCAGGAGCAGCGCACCACCAGCGTGCTGGTCAGCGGCCTGCCCGACGTGCCCGATGGGCTGGGGCTTTTCTCCAACACCACGCTGCAGCGCGCCATCCTCGACGGCCGCCCCTTGGCGCAGATCACCGTGGGCGAGCTGGCCAGCCACCCGCTGGTCACCGTGCGCGCCAGCGACCAGCTGGGCGACGCCATGGCCCTGCTGCTGCGCGCGCGCGTGCACCGGCTGGCGGTGCTGGGCGAGGGCGGCCAGGTGCTGGGCATCCTGGAGGCGCTGGACCTGTTCAGCTTCCTGGCCAACCAGTCGCACCTGATCACGGTGCATATCGAGCAGGCGCGCGACCTGGCTGCGCTGGAGCAGGCCGCCGCCCAGGTCACGCGCCTGGTGGCCGTGCTGCATCGCAGCGGCACGCGCATTGCGCTGGTGGCGCAGCTGGTGGCGCAGCTCAATGCGCGCCTGTTCGAGCGCGCCTGGCAGATGATTGCGCCGCGCGATCTCGTGGCCAACAGCTGCCTGTTCGTGATGGGCAGCGAGGGGCGCGGCGAGCAGCTCTTGAAGACCGACCAGGACAACGGCCTGCTGTTGCGCGACGGCTACGAGCCGCCGGCCGACCTGCAGGCGATTTGCGAACGCTTCTCCCAGGCGCTGGCCGGCTTCGGCTACCCCGAGTGCCCGGGCCGCATCATGCTCAGCAACCCGGCCTGGCGCGGCACGGTGAGCGAGTTTGGCGACAGGGTGCGCGACTGGCTGTTCAAGCCCGAGGGCGACAGCCTGATGCACCTGGCCATCTTCCTGGACGCCCATGCCGTCGCCGGCGACGCCCAGTTGCTGAGCGCCGTGCGCCAGCGGCTGTTCCAGCTGGGCGCGGAAAACGACGCCCTGGTGGCCCGCTTTGCCCTGGCCATCGACGCCTTTGGCGGCCCGGCGGGGTGGTGGGGCCGGCTGTTGGGGCTGGAAGATGTCACGCTCGTCAACCTGAAGAAGGCCGGCATCTTTCCCATCGTCCATGGGGTGCGCAGCCTGGCGCTGGCACGGCGCATCAACGCCACGGGTACGGCCGAGCGCATTGCCGCACTGCAGGCCGAGGGCCAGCTCGATGCGGCCCTGGGCCAGGAGCTGCTGCAAGGCCTGCACTTCTTGATGGAGCTGCGCCTGCAGGCCGGCCTGGACGAGCTGGAGCTGCAGCGCGGCGTCACCGGCAACGTCGACCCGGCCAAGCTCACCAGCCTGCAGCGCGACCTGCTCAAGGACACGCTGTCCGTGGTCAAGCGCTTCAAGGCCCTGCTGCACCAGCGCCTGCGCATGGACGCCGTATGAGCCGGCACTACAGCAAGCTGGCACCGCTGTGGTGGGAGCGGCTGCGCCGCTGGTGGCTGGTGTACCACCTGGGCGAGCCCGAATTCGCCCCCATGTTCGATCCGCCGCCGCACGAGGAGTGGGTGGCGCTCGATTGCGAAACCACCGGGCTCAATACGCGCAGCGACGAAATCATCTCCGTGGGCGCGGTGCGCATCGTGGGCGAGCGCATCCTGACCAGCGAGCGCCTGGAGCTGCTGATTCGCCCGGAAAAAGGCGTCAGCGCCGACAGCGTGCGCATCCACCGCCTGCGCAGCAGAGACCTGGCGGGCGGCCTGCCCAAGGATGAGGCCATGCGCCAGCTGATGCGCTTCATCGGCAGCCGCCCGCTGGTGGGCTACTACCTCGAATTCGACGTGGCCATGCTCAACCGCGCCATCTGGCCGCTCTTAGGGATGGGCCTGCCGCAGCCCAAGATCGAGGTATCGGCCCTGTACTACGACTACAAGTTCAAGCAATTGCCGCCCTACCAGCAGCAGGCCAATGCCGGGATAGACCTGCGCTTTTCCACCTTGATGCAGGATCTGGGACTGCCCGAGCGCGAGGCGCATGACGCGCTCAACGACGCGGTGATGGCGGCCATGGCCTTCATCAAGCTGCGGCGCCTGCGCGGAGGAGTTTGATTAAAACAGGCTGAAACGTCCTGTCTGTATGCGCTGACAGCTATTGTTAAGAGAGCAAAAAACCGGGCCCTTGTGAGGCCCGGTTTTGGTTTCAGGGGCCTGTTGGCCCCTCTTTCCATTATCGCTCAGTGGCCCGATGCGCCGGCAGCGCCCAGGCCGGTCTCCGAGCGCACCTGCTGCGCCGGGAAGGCGGCACGATCCTTGGCCGCGCGGGCGCTCTTGTCGGTGATCGAGAACAGCCACACGCCGACGAAGCCGATGGTCATGGAGAACAGGGCCGGCGACGAGTAGGGGAACAGGGCCGAGCCCGCGGGATTGCCCAGTGTCGCCTCCCACACCGAGGGCGAGACGATGGTCAGGCCCACGGAGGAGATCAGACCCAGGAAGCCGCCGGTCACCGCGCCGCGCGTGGTGCAGTCCTTCCACAGAATCGACAGGATCAGCGCCGGGAAGTTGGCCGAGGCGGCAATGGCGAAGGCCAGCGAGACCATGAAGGCGATGTTCTGCTTCTCGAACAGGATGCCCAGCAGCACGGCGATCACGCCCAGGGCCAGGGTGGTCATGCGCGACACCTTGAGTTCGGCGGCGCTGTCGGCCTTGCCCTTCTTGATCACGGTGGAGTACAGGTCGTGCGACACGGCGGAGGCCCCGGACAGCGTCAGGCCCGCGACCACGGCCAGGATGGTGGCAAAGGCCACGGCGGAGATGAAGCCGTAGAAGATGTTGCCGCCCACGCTCTTGGCCACCAGCACCGCCGCCATGTTGGCCGTGCCCGCGCCGCCCTTGATCACGCCCTTGACGGTGTCGGCCATCTCTGGGTTGGTCAGCACCATGGTGATGGCGCCGAAGCCGATGATGAAGATCAGGATGTAGAAGTAGCCGATCCACACCGTGGCCCAGCCCACGGACTTGCGTGCCTCCTTGGCGTTGGGCACGGTGAAGAAGCGCATCAGGATGTGCGGCAGGCCGGCCGTGCCGAACATCAGCGCCATGCCGAAGGAGATGGCCGAGATCGGGTCCTTGATGAAGCCGCCCGGGCCCATGATGGCCAGGCCGGCCTTGGCTGCCTCTTCGGGCGTCTTGCCGGCGTTGGCGGCGATCTGCGTGCGCACCTCCACGCCCTTGGCGAACAGCGCCTCGGGGCTGAAGCCGTAGTTGGCCAGCACCATGAAGGCCATGAAGCTCACGCCCGCCAGCAGCAGCACGGCCTTGATGATCTGCACCCAGGTGGTGGCCGTCATGCCGCCGAACAGCACGTAGACCATCATCAGAGCGCCGACAATGACCACCGCCATCCAGTACTCCAGGCCGAACAGCAGCTTGATGAGCTGGCCCGCGCCGACCATCTGCGCGATCAGGTAGAACGCGACCACGATCAGCGTGCCCGAGGCCGCGAACATGCGGATCGGCGCCTGCGCGAAGCGGTAGCCGGCCACGTCGGCAAAGGTGAACTTGCCCAGGTTGCGCAGCCGGTCGGCCATCAGGAAGGTGATGATGGGCCAGCCCACGAGGAAGCCGATGGAGTAGATCAGGCCGTCATAGCCCGAGGCCATCACGGCCGCCGAAATGCCCAGGAAGGACGCGGCCGACATGTAGTCGCCGGCAATCGCCAGGCCGTTCTGAAAACCCGTGATGCCGCCGCCGGCGGTGTAGAAGTCGGCGGCCGAGCGGGTCTTGGAGGCTGCCCACTTGGTGATCCACAGCGTGCCGGCGACAAAGATGCCGAACATGATGATCGCCACCCAGTTGGTTTCCTGCTTGGCGGCCTGGCCCACGTCGCCACCGGCGGCCTGGGCGATGCTGACGGCCGTCAGGCCCGCCAGTGCCAGCGCGCTGCTGGCCAAGGTCTTGGCGTACTTCATGGAGCCACGTCCTTCATGATTTGCTCGGTCAGAGCGTCAAACTTGTTGTTCGCCACACGCACGTAGTACACCGTGATGGCAATCGTGAACAGGATCACGCCCATGCCGATGGGCACACCCAGCGAGGTCACGCCCGCGCCTATGGGCTTGGCTAGAAAGGCTTTGTCGAACGCGATCAGGCCGATGTAGCCGAAATACACGGCCAGCATCAGGATGGTCAGCACCGCCCCCAGGGGGGTGCGCCGGGCGCGCAGCTCCTGGTACTTCGGGTGGCGTTGAATCTTCTCAACGACGGGGTCACTCATGGCTTGTCTCCTTGTTTGGAAGGTTGCCGTGCATTGCCTGTTGCAATGCACAAACGAGGCGCATTCTGCGAACCGCTACTGACCCTTTGCTTACGCGCTGCAATGCAGCAAATACGCGGGTTTTGGATCGTTTTGGCCGGTTTTTCACATCAAAAAACGGCGGCTAAGGGTTTCTTCCTGGTCTGTAAGCCTGGGTTCAGTTATGCGTCAGCTTGCGTAAGAAATGCGTCAGCGCACCGTCAGTAGGCGGGCAGATAGTTCCATCACAGGTATTTGCAAGCACCTGTGATTTCAATGAAATAGGAGACAAACAATGGCAATCAGCGCTACGCAAGGCGTGGGCGGCAAGGCGGCTGCACGCCCCATGTCGCCCGAGGAACGCAAGGTGATCCTGGCGTCATCCCTCGGAACGGTGTTCGAGTGGTATGACTTTTATCTCTACGGCTCGCTGGCGGCGATCATCGCCAAGCAGTTCTTCGCCGGGCTCGATCCCACGTCGGCCTTCATCTTTGCCCTGCTGGCCTTTGCCGCGGGCTTCATCGTCCGGCCCTTCGGTGCGCTGTTCTTTGGCCGCCTGGGCGATCTGATCGGGCGCAAGTACACCTTCCTGGTCACCATCCTGATCATGGGCATCTCGACCTTCATCGTCGGCATCCTGCCCAACTACGCCAGCATTGGCGTGGCCGCTCCGGTCATCCTGATCTGCCTGCGCCTGCTGCAAGGCTTGGCGCTGGGCGGTGAATACGGCGGCGCCGCCACCTACGTGGCCGAGCACGCCCCCAACGGCAAGCGCGGGGCCTACACCGCCTGGATCCAGACCACGGCCACCATGGGCCTGTTTCTTTCGCTGCTGGTGATCCTAGGCACGCGCACCGTCATGGGCGAGCCGGCGTTCAACGACTGGGGCTGGCGCATTCCCTTCCTGGTGTCCATCCTGCTGCTGGCCATCTCAGTGTGGATCCGCATGCAGCTGTCCGAGTCGCCCGCCTTCCAGAAGATGAAGGCCGAGGGCAAGACCTCCAAGGCGCCCCTGGCCGAGTCCTTCGGCCAGTGGAAGAACATGAAGATCGTGCTCATCGCCCTGTTCGGCCTGACCGCCGGCCAGGCCGTGGTCTGGTACACGGGCCAGTTCTACGCGCTGTTCTTCCTGACGCAGCAGCTCAAGGTGGACCCCGTCACGGCCAATCTGCTGATTGCCGCCGCCCTGCTGATCGGCACGCCCTTCTTCCTGGTGTTTGGCTCCCTGTCCGACAAGATCGGCCGCAAGACCATCATCATGGCGGGCTGCGCGCTGGCCATCGTGAGCTACTTCCCCGTGTTCAAGGCTTTGACGGAGGCCGCCAACCCGGACCTGGCCCTGGCCCAGGCCAACAACAAGGTGGTGGTGGTGGCAGACCCCAAGGAATGCTCGTTCCAGTTCAACCCCACGGGCACGGCCAAGTTCACCAGCTCCTGCGACATCGCCAAGCAGTTGCTGGCCGCCAGCTCGGTCAGCTATGACAACGAAGTGGCCCCCGCCGGCACGCCCGCCGTCATCAAGATCGGCGATCACGTGATTCAAAGCTATACCAGCAAGGGCATCGCCGCCGACGAAGCCAAGGCCAAGGACGCTGCCTTCAAGAAGGCCGTGGCCGACACCTTGAAGGCGGACGGCTATCCCGCCAAGGCCGATCCCGCGAAGATGAACAAGACGATGATGGTCGTCATCCTGACCTACCTGGTGATCCTGGTGACCATGGTCTACGGCCCGATTGCCGCCATGCTGGTGGAACTGTTCCCCACGCGCATCCGCTATACCTCGATGAGCCTGCCGTACCACATCGGCAATGGCTGGTTCGGCGGCCTGCTGCCCACCATGTCGTTCGCCATCGTGGCCCAGACCGGCAATATGTACAACGGCCTGTGGTATCCCATCATCATCGCCGGCATGACCCTGGTGGTGGGCATGCTGTTCCTGCGCGAGACCAAGGACGTGGACATCTACGCCAACGACTGAACCCTGGGCCCGCATCGACCCCGGCATTCGCAGCAACGGCCCCGCCCACACGGGGCTGTTGCTTTAAAACATCAACCCAGGCGTTTAACCGGGAGTTCAGGCTCCCCCCGCTTCTAAAATCAGGGCCGTAGACGCGCAACGTACTCATCGGCGAAATGCCGAAGACAAACGGTGGCTACTACCCCTGATAGACACAAACATTCAAGGACATCCCATGCATAAAGCCAATCGTCTGCTGTTCGCCGCCCTGGCACTGGTCGGCACCTCCGCGGCGCTCGCACAAAGCAGCGTCACCCTCTATGGCCGTGTGAACACCACCGTGGAGCGCCAGAAGCTTGGAAGCGTTTCCACCACCGGCATGTTCAACAATTCCTCGCGCTGGGGCATCAAGGGTAGCGAAGATCTGGGCGGTGGCATGAAGGCTGGTTTCCAGCTGGAAAGCGGCTTCGCCTCCGACACCGGTGCTGGTACGGGCTGGCCTGGCCTGACGACCGCTGCTGGCGCGCTGAACTTTGGCCGCCAAAGCGAGGTGAACCTGTCGGGCGGCTTCGGCATGCTGCGCCTGGGCAATTTCGTGCCCGAGTCGTACTACGCCACGGCCGACTACGTGAGCATGCACAACCATGACACGGGCTCTTCGTCCGACGCCCTGTACTACGACCCCGTGTGGTTTGGTGGCCTCGGCACCAAGAACAAGATTGGTTACCGCACCCCCAGCATGGGTGGCCTGACGGTGGATGCCGCCGTGCTGCTGCATGAAAAGGCTGCCGGCACCAACAACAAGAACGGCTACGACCTGGCTGCCAACTACAACATGGGCCCGCTGCACCTGGGTGCCGGCTACAGCTATGTGAACAGCAACTACCAACTGGGCCTGCGCGCTCTGTACACCTTCGGCCAGTTCACCGTCGGTGGCTACTATCAGCGCAACAAGGATGACAACCAGCTCAACGGGGGTAACGGCGCCGGCACGCGCAACAACTTCCGCCTGTCCGGCATGTACGCCATGGGCGCCTCCGAGTTCCACGTGAACGTGGGCCGTGCCAACGATTGGAGCAAGTTGAATGACAGCGCTGCCACGCAGTGGACGCTGGGCTACAACTACAACCTGAGCAAGCGCACCAAGGTCTACACCTACTACACCAAGCTGAACAACGAGGCTCCGACCGCCGACTTCAGCTCGCTGGCCCTGGGCGTGCGCCACAACTTCTGATTGCCGGCAGCGCAAGCTGCCTGAAACCCCGGTCTGATTCCATCGAATCGGGCCTGGAATCAAGTCAGAGCGGCCCCACACAATGGTGTGGGGCTTTTTTTTATGCGCAAAGCGCGACTGTGCCAGGGTGTCGGTCTTGGAAAACGCTGTGGTGCCAATGAGCGCAGCGGCGCATTTTGGGTTTCGCCGCCCTTTGAGAAGGCTATCGAGGCCCAAAGTCCGACAGGCTCCTAGAATGTTCGGCCTCGAAGCAGAAAGACCCGCTCATGACCCAGGGACTGATCCGTATCCACGGTGCGCGCCAGCACAACCTCAAGAACCTGGACCTGGATATCCGCACGGGCGAGCTCACGGTGGTCACGGGGCCCAGCGGTTCGGGAAAATCCAGCCTGGTGTTCGACACGCTGTACGCCGAGGGTCAGCGCCGCTACGTGGAGACCTTCAGCGCCTACGCGCGCCAGTTTCTGGACCGCATGGACAAGCCCGCCGTGGACAAGGTCGAGGGGGTGCCCCCGGCGATTGCCATCGACCAGACCAACCCGGTGCGCAGCTCGCGCTCCACCGTGGGCACGATGACGGAGCTGAACGACCACCTGAAGCTGCTGTTCGCGCGCGCCGGCCAGTTGTTCGACCGGCAGACGGCGCTGCCCGTGCGCCATGACTCGCCCGACAGCATCTACGCCGAGCTGCAGCGCCGCAGCGCGGCAGAGGGCGACCCGCGCCTCGTGCTGACCTTTCCCGTCGAGCTGCCTGCGGGCATCACGGCCGAGCAGCTCGAACAATGGCTGTCCGCCAGCGGCTTCACGCGGGTGCAGGCCGAGCGCGAGCACGATGGCAAGAAGCTGCTCGACGTGGTGGCCGACCGTTTCCGCTTGGGGCAGGCCGAGCGTGCGCGCGTGGTCGAGGCCATCGAGATCGCGCTCAAGCGCGGCGGCGGGCGGCTCAACGTCTATCGCCTGCGGGACGATGGCGAGCCGGACTTGTGGCGGTTTTCCACCGGCCTGCATTGCCCCGACAGCGATCTGCGCTACGCCGAGCCCATCGCCTCCATGTTTTCGTTCAACTCGGCCGTGGGCGCCTGCGACAGCTGCCGGGGCTTCGGCCGCGTGATCGGCGTGGACTGGGGGCTGGTCATTCCGAATGAAAAGCTCACGCTGCGCGCCGGCGCCATCAAGCCGATACAGACGCCCGCGTGGCAGGAGTGCCAGGACGACCTGATGCGCTACGCGGAAGACGCGGGCATTCCGCGCGACACGCCCTGGTACAAGCTCACGGCCGAGCAGCGGCACTGGGTGATCGAGGGCACGCCGGGCTTCCGTGAAGGCAACTGGAACAAGCAGTGGTATGGCATACGGCGCTTCTTCGCCTACCTGGAGAGCAAGGCCTACAAGATGCACATCCGCGTGCTGCTGTCCAAGTACCGCAGCTACACGCCATGTCCGGCCTGCACCGGCGCGCGCCTGAAGACCGAGAGCCTGCTGTGGCGCGTGGGCGGCAAGCAGGAGGCCGACGCCGTGCTGGCGCCCGAGAGGCGCTTCATGCCCCAGGGCGTTCAATGGTCCCGCGCGCAGCTGGAGGCGCTGCCGGGGCTGTGCCTGCATGACCTGATGCTGTTGCCGATCGAACGGTTGCGGCGGTTTTTTGGTTTTAGTCCCCCAGAGGGGGAGGGGGTAAGACCGGGCGAGGGAGAACGGCAGGCGCTGCAGCTGCTGCACGAGGAAATATCCACGCGTCTCAAGTACCTGTGCGACGTGGGCATCGGCTACCTCACGCTGGACCGGCAAAGCCGCACGCTCTCCGGTGGCGAGGTGCAGCGCATCAACCTCACCACGGCGCTGGGCACCAGCCTGGTGAACACGCTGTTCGTGCTGGACGAGCCCAGCATCGGCCTGCACCCGCGCGACATGCACCGCATCACCGAGGCCATGCTGCGCCTGCGCGATGCGGGCAACACGCTGGTGGTGGTGGAGCACGACCCGGCCGTCATGCTCGCGGCCGATCGCATCCTCGACTTCGGGCCCGGCCCGGGCGAGCGCGGCGGGCAGATCGTGTTCGACGGCACGGTGGACGAGCTGCGCCGCGCGTCCACGCTCACCGGCCAGTACCTGGGCGGGCACAGGCAGATCGGCACCGGGCTCAAGCGCCTGGTGACGCAGGCTACGCCGCGCCTGATCCTCGAAGGCGCGCGCGAGCACAACCTGCAGGGTGTGAGCGTGGAGTTCCCGCTGCAGCGCCTGGTCACCGTCACCGGCGTGTCGGGCTCGGGCAAGTCCACGCTGATCCAGGACGTGCTGGCGCCCGCGCTCATGCGCCACTTCGGCAAGGCCACGGAATCGCCCGGCGCGCATGAGCGCCTGCTGGGTGCCGACTTCTTAAGCGACGTGGTGTTCGTGGACCAGTCGCCCATCGGCAAGACGGCGCGCTCCAACCCCGTGAGCTACGTGGGCGCCTGGGATGCCATCCGCGAGCTGTTCGCCGTGGCGCCGCTGGCCAGGGAGCGCGGCTACACCGCCGCCAAGTTCAGTTTCAACTCGGGCGACGGGCGCTGCCCCACCTGCGGTGGCTCGGGCTTCGAGCATGTGGAGATGCAGTTTCTGTCGGACGTGTACCTGCGCTGCCCCGACTGCGATGGCAAGCGCTACCGGCCCGAGGTGCTGGAGGTGCGCATCGAGCGTGGCGGCAGCCTGCTCAACGTGGCCCAGGTACTGGAACTCACCGTGCACGAGGCCGCCCAGCTCTTCGCCAAGGACCGCGAGGTGATACGGGCGCTGACTCCGATCGTGGACGTGGGGCTGGAATATGTGCGCCTGGGCCAGCCCGTGCCCACGCTGTCGGGCGGCGAGGCGCAGCGGCTGAAGCTGGCAGGCTTTCTGGCCGAGGCGGCGAAGAGCCAGGCCAAGTCGCGCCAGCCGCTGGCCAGGAAGGGCACGCTGTTCCTGTTCGACGAGCCCACCACCGGCCTGCACTTCGACGACATCGCCAAGCTCATGCGTGCCTTACGCAAGCTGCTGGACGCGGGCCACTCGCTCATCGTCATCGAGCACAACCTGGACGTGATCCGCGCCAGCGACTGGCTCATCGACCTGGGCCCCGAGGGCGGCGACGCCGGCGGGCAATTGGTGGCCGAGGGCGCGCCCGAGGAGGTGCGCCAGCACCCGGCCTCGCACACCGCGCAGGCACTGCGCGAGTACGAGCAGGCGTTGGGCGAGGGCGGCCATGCGGTGCACGAGCAGCAGGCCGTGCTACGAAAAGAGAAGCTGCTCGCGCAGGGGGGGAAAGCGCCAGAGGCCAAAAACGCCATAGAGATCGTGAACGCGCGCGAGCACAACCTCAAGCACCTCACGCTGGATATCCCGCGCGGCCAGTTCAACGTCATCACGGGCGTTTCCGGTTCGGGCAAGTCCACGCTGGCCTTCGACATCCTGTTCAACGAGGGCCAGCGCCGCTACCTGGAATCGCTCAACGCCTACGCGCGCAGCATCGTGCAGCCCGCCGGCCGCCCCGAGGTGGACGCGGTGTACGGCATACCGCCCACCGTGGCTATCGAGCAGCGCCTGTCGCGCGGCGGGCGCAAGAGCACCGTGGGCACGACCACCGAGGTATGGCATTTCCTGCGCCTGCTGTACGTGAAGCTGGGCGTGCAGCACTGCGTGCACGACGGCGCGGCCGTGCAGCCGCAGACGGCCGAGAGCATCGCCGCGCAACTGCTCACGCAGTTCAGGGGCCAGCACATCGGGCTGCTGGCGCCGCTGGTGGTGAACCGCAAGGGCGTCTATACCGAGCTGGCCGACTGGGCGCGCCCGCGCGGCTACACGCACCTGCGCGTGGACGGCAATTTCCTGCCGACCTCGGGTTTCCCGCGCATCGACCGCTTCAAGGAGCACACCATCGAGCTGCCCGTGGCCAGCCTGGACGTGTCGGCGCAGCACGAGGATGCACTGCGCACGCAACTGGCCAAGGCGCTGGAGCTGGGCAAGGGCGTGGTGCATGTGCTGAGCGCCCTCGATGGTTTGCAGGAGGCACTGCAGGACGGCGCGCCCACGGCGCACATCGGGCGCTTGCAGGTGTTCTCCACGAAGCGCGCCTGCCCGGTGTGCGCCACCAGCTATGCCGAGCTGGATCCGCGCCTGTTCTCCTACAACAGCAAGCACGGCTGGTGCCCGGACTGCGTGGGCACGGGCGTCAGGCTGACATCGGCGCAGCGCAAGGTCTTCGACGACTCGGTGCAGTCGGACGACCGCGGCCGCGAGCAGACCTTTGCCGAGCCCGAGGTGGAGGACATGGCCGATGTGGCCTGCCCCAGCTGCCAGGGCACGCGCCTGAACCCGGTGGCGCGCGCCGTGCTGTTCGCCGGCACGCCGATCACCGAGGTGGCGCACCTGGCGGTGAGCGAGGTGCGGCAGTGGATCGCCGGGTTGCAACTGACGGGGCGCGAGGCCGAGATCGCGCGCGACCTCGTGCCCGAGATCCAGAGCCGGCTGGAGTTCCTGGAAGAGGTGGGCCTGTCCTACCTCACGCTGGACCGCGGCGCGCCCACGCTCAGCGGCGGCGAGGCGCAGCGCATCCGCCTGGCGGCGCAGCTGGGCAGCAACCTGCAGGGCGTGTGCTACGTGCTGGATGAGCCCACCATCGGCCTGCACGCGCGCGACAACCAGATCCTGCTGAACGCCCTGCACAAGCTCGGCGACAAGGGCAACACCCTGGTGGTGGTGGAGCATGACGAGGACACCATCCGCCGCGCGGACCACATCATCGACATCGGCCCCAGCGCCGGCAAGCGCGGCGGGCGCCTGGTGGCCCAGGGCACGGTGGCGGATGTGCAGGCGGCCGCGGACTCGCAGACCGGCCGCTACCTGCTGCATGCCATGCGCCATCCGCTGCAGGAGCGGCGGCCGGTGAATGCTGCTGAAAATATAGCTGTTGGCGCCCGTCCCATATGCGCTGAAGGCCAAAATGACTCAAAACCACTGCGCTGGCTCAGCGTGCATGGCGCGCATTTGCACAACCTGCAGCAGGTCACCGCGCGCGTGCCGCTGCAGCGCCTGGTGGCCGTCACCGGCGTGAGCGGCTCGGGCAAGTCCACGCTGGCGCGCGACGTGCTGCTGGCCAACGTGGCCGCATGGGTGCAGCAGCGCAGTACCAAGGCCGGGCGCGAGGCCATGGACGCGGGCAACGCGCCGCCGCTGGCCGGCTGCACTGGCCTGTCGGGCTTCGAGAGCATCGACCGCGTGCTGGAGGTGGACCAGACCCCCATCGGCAAGACACCGCGCAGCTGCCCCGCCACCTACATCGGCTTCTGGGACACCGTGCGCAAGCTCTACGCCGAGACGCTGGAGGCCAAGGCGCGCGGCTATGCGCCCGGGCGTTTTTCCTTCAACACCGGCGAGGGCCGCTGCCCGGGCTGCGAAGGGCAGGGCGTGCGCACCATCGAGATGAGCTTCCTGCCCGACGTGAAGGTGCCCTGCGAGGTCTGCCACGGCGCGCGCTTCAACCCCGAGACGCTGGCCGTCACCTGGCGCGGCAAGAGCATTGGCGACGTGCTGCAGATGGAGGTGGACGAGGCGGTGGAGTTCTTTGCCAGCATGCCCGCTATTTCCCACCCGCTGCAGCTCCTGAAGGACGTGGGCCTGGGCTATCTCACGCTGGGCCAGCCCAGCCCCACGCTCAGCGGCGGCGAGGCGCAGCGCATCAAGCTGGTCACTGAACTGACCAAGGTGAGGGATGAGGTCGGGCGACGCGGGCAGAAAAGCCCGCACACGCTCTACGTGCTGGACGAGCCCACCGTGGGCCTGCACATGGCCGACGTGCACAAGCTCATCAAGGTGCTGCACCGCCTGGTGGACGGCGGCCACAGCGTGATGGTGATCGAACACGACCTGGACGTGATCGCCGAGGCCGACTGGATCATCGACCTGGGGCCCGAGGGCGGCAAGGACGGCGGCGCCATCGTGGCCGCGGCAACGCCCGAAGACCTGGTGCGCCTGGGCACGCACACGGGCCGGGCGCTGGCGCCGGTGCTTGCGCGCACGTAAATCCCTGCAACCTTGGAGCGAGATCCTCCTTCGCCAGGGCTGGCCGGGCTGGCGTCAATCAACGTCCAGCCCGCCGCGCTGCAGCAGAAAGCCGCGCATGGCGACGGCGTTGTTCACCGCCTCATCCTGTGCCGAATACACCAACGTCACCACGCCATGCAGCGCACGCTGGCGCAGCGCCTCCCAGGCTTCGGGCTGCTGGCGCAGCTCGGCGGCGTAGCGGCGGCGAAACTCCTCCCACAAGGCGGGGTCGTGCTTGAACCACTGGCGCAGCGCGGTGCTCGGCGCCAGCGCCTTGGACCACTCGGCAAGCGCCAGAGCCTCCTTCTTCACGCCGCGCGGCCATAGCCGGTCGATCAGGATGCGCGCGCCGTCTTCCGAAACAGGCGGCTCGTAGGCGCGCTTGATGCGGACATGGTGGGGTGGGATGATTTTGTCCATGGCATGGTCCTGTGCGCATAGCCCAACATGCGGGCAGGATACGCCCCGCTGCGTCTGCGCCCATCAGCATGGGTATTGGCGCCGGCCAATGGGACAATCACGCCCATGACCGCCATCACCGACACCCTGACCCTCACCCGTCCCGACGACTGGCACCTGCACGTGCGCGACGGCGACCCGCTGCACACCGTCGTGCCGCACACCGCCGCCCAGTTCGGCCGCGCCATCATCATGCCCAACCTGCGCCCGCCGGTGACCACGGCGGCGCAGGCGCTGGCCTACAAGCAGCGCATCCTGGCGGCCGTGCCTGCTGGCGTGGCGTTTGAGCCGCTGATGACGCTGTACCTCACCGACAACCTGCCGCCCGAGGAAATCGCCCGGGCCAAGGAGGCCGGCGTGGTGGCCGCGAAGCTCTACCCGGCCGGCGCCACGACGAACAGCGACGCGGGCGTGACCGACCTGCGCAAGACCTACAAGACCCTGGAGGCCATGCAGAAGGCGGGCCTCTTGCTGCTGGTGCACGGCGAGGTGACCAGCCCCGACATCGACCTGTTCGACCGCGAGGCGGTGTTCATCGAGCAGCAGCTGATCCCGCTGCGCCGCGACTTCCCCGAACTGAAGATCGTGTTCGAGCACATCACCACCAAGGAAGCCGCACAGTACGTGCAGGCCGCGGACCGCTTCACCGCCGCCACCATCACCGCGCACCACCTGCTGTACAACCGCAACGCCATCTTCACCGGCGGCATCCGCCCGCATTACTACTGTCTGCCGGTGCTCAAGCGCGAGCTGCACCGCCAGGCGCTGGTGCAGGCGGCCACCAGCGGCAGCGACAAGTTCTTCCTGGGCACCGACAGCGCGCCGCACCCGGCCCACCTCAAGGAGCACGCCACGGGCTGCGCCGGCTGCTACACCGCGCACGCGGCCATCGAGATGTATGCCGAGGCCTTCGACAACGCCGGCGCGCTGGACAGGCTCGAAGCCTTCGCCAGCTTCCACGGCCCGGCCTTCTATGGCCTGCCGCGCAACCAGGGCCAAATCACGCTGCGCCGCGAAAGCTGGACACCGCCCGACAGCTTCCCCTTCGGCGAGGCCGACCTGAAACCGCTGCGCGCCGGCGAGGCGCTGCCCTGGCGTCTCGTGGCCTGAGCGCCTGAGAGGAAATCTCCCATGTCCGCGGAACGCCAGTTGCGCATCGCCCTGCTGATCGACGCCGACAATGCGCCGGCCGAGAAGATCGACGAGATCCTCACCGAGCTGTCCACGCTGGGCGAGATCAACGTGCGGCGGGCCTACGGCAACTGGACCAAGTCCGGCCTGGGCGGCTGGCAGCAGCGGCTGCTGGAGTTCGCCATCCGCCCCATCCAGCAGTTCGACTATTCCAAGCGCAAGAATGCCACCGACATGGCCATGACCGTGGACGCCATGGAGCTGCTCTACTCCGAGCGGCCCGACGCGTTCGGCATTGTCTCGTCGGACGCCGACTTCACCCCGCTGGTCATGCACTTGCGGGCCAAGGGCTCGGCGGTGTACGGCTTTGGCGCGGCGCAGACGCCCAAGCCCTTCGTGAACGCCTGCTCGCGCTTTCTGTACCTGGAGTCGCTGGTCAGCGAGGAGGAGGCCGAAGCCGCGGCCCCGCCCCCGCCCGCTGCGGCGAAGGCAGAGCCCGCGCGCGCCGCCACGGGCAAGACCGAGGACGTGCCGGCGCCCGGCGTGCCGTTGTGCCCGGCCACGCTGCGCGTCCCCACGGCCCAGTTGCGCCAGGACTCGCGGCTCATGAACCTGCTGCGCTACGCCGTGCATGCATCGCAGGACGAAACCGGCTGGGCCCGTGTGGGCGCCGTGGGCACGCAGATCGGCAACAAGACCTCGTTTGACGCGCGCAACTACGGCTACGCCTCGCTGTCCAAGCTGCTGGCGGCCACGCAGGCCTTCGAGTTCCGCGATGAGGGCAGCTCCCGCGTGGCCGTGCGCGACAAGCGCGCGGCGCGGCAGGCACCGCCGCCGCTGGGCGGGCCGGCCGCCGCATGAACGGTGCGCAGGCGCTGGCGACCATCGACTGGCAGCGCCCCTGGCTCGCGCCGCTCGCGCTGCTCGGGCAGGGCGCGGCGCAGCACGTGCAGGCCGGCGCCAGCGTGGCCGATGCGCTGAATCTGCTGATCGAGGCCGGCAAAGCCCCCGACCCCGGCGTGCGCTTCGTGCCCCAGGCGGCGCTGCCGCCGGGCATGGCCTATGAGCAGTTCATCTGCGCCGAAAGCCGGGTGCCCACGCGCGACAACCTGCACGACTTCTTCAACGGCCTGGTCTGGCTGCATTACCCGGCCACCAAGCGCCGCTTCAACCGGCTGCAGGCCCAGGTGATCGCGGCCGAGGGCGTGGGCGCGCGGCGCGGGCCGCTGCGCGATGCGCTCACGCTGTTCGACGAAAACGGCGCCGTGCTGCTGGCCCCGCCCGAGCTGCACGCCGCGCTGGCCGCGCGCCAGTGGCGCAGCTTGTGCGTGGAGCTGCGCCCGCTGTGGCGCCAGGCGCGGCTGCTGCTCCTGGGCCATGCGCTGCTGGAAAAATTGGTTTTACCAAGAAAACCGATCACAGCCCATGTATATAAAGCGCAAGTAGCTATTGATTGTGTAGTGAATGTAGACCATGGGCTGGCCACCGATATGGCGCCCGAGTGGTTGGCGGCCAAGCCCTTTTGCCCCCTGCCGGTGCTGGGCGTGCCGGGTTGGTGGCCCGAGAACGAGAACTTTTGCTTTTATGATGACTCTCTCGTTTTCCGCGGCGTGCGCCCGATGAGGCCCTGACCCCGGGGTACTTGAAGGGCCGCGCGCCATCCCCACCTTGTCTTCCTGCGCGCGCGCTGGCGCGTGCAAACCTGTCTCTTTGTTCGGAGCAAATTCTCGATGAAACGCATTGCGCTCTTTTTGCTGACCAACGTCGCCGTCGTGGTGGTGCTGGGCATCGTCGCCAGCCTGCTGGGCGTGAACCGTTTCCTCACGGCCAACGGCCTGAACCTGGGCGCGCTGCTCGGCTTTGCCTTCATCATGGGCTTTGGCGGCGCCATCATCTCGCTCTTGATGAGCAAGCCCATCGCCAAGATGAGCATGGGCGTGCAAATCATCAACGCACCGCGCAATGCCGACGAGGCCTGGATCGTGGAGACCGTGCGCGGCTTTGCCGACAAGGCCGGCATCCAGATGCCCGAGGTTGGCATCTACGAGGGCGAGCCCAATGCCTTCGCCACCGGCGCCTTCAAGAACTCGGCCCTGGTGGCCGTCTCCACCGGCCTGCTGCAGGGCATGACGCGCGAGGAGGTCGAGGCCGTCATCGGCCACGAGGTGGCGCACGTGGCCAACGGCGACATGGTGACCATGGCGCTGATCCAGGGCGTGATGAACACCTTCGTGGTGTTCCTGTCGCGCGTGATCGGCTACGCCGTGGACAGCTTCCTGCGCAGGAACGACGAGAACAGCTCGGGCCCCGGCATCGGCTACATGGTCACAACCATCGTGCTGGACATCCTGCTGGGCTTCCTGGCGGCCATCATCGTGGCCTGGTTCTCGCGCCAGCGCGAGTTCCGCGCCGACGCCGGCGCCGCCCAGCTCATGGGCCGCAGGCAGCCCATGATCAACGCCCTGTATCGCCTGGGCGGCATGCAGCCCGGCGAGATGCCCCAGAGCCTGCAGGCCATGGGCATCACGGGCAACATCGGCAAGCTGTTCTCCTCGCACCCGCCCATCGAAGAGCGCGTGGCCGCGCTGCAGGAGGCCCGGGGGCTGTAAACCTTGGCGTGAGCACGCCTCTTGGCGGGCTCTGTTGGATTGGCTTGCTGCCGATGCGGTAGCTCCAAAAAAAGCCCTCGTTTGCGAGGGCTTTTTGATGCGACGTGCTGTTTTAGAACAAGTGGCGAATGCCGAATTCCGCGGCGCGAGAGGAGCCGCCGGCGGGAGCTCCTGGAGTGGCACCAGAGATGCTGAAGCCTGCCTTGCCCTTGTTGTTCAGGTAGGCCAGGGTGCCGTAGAGCGCGGTGCGCTTGGACAGGTTGTGCACATAGCCGATGGCGAGCAGGTCGGCGTCGTTGGCGTCGATGGAGGCAGCATTGGCCGCTTTGCCGGCTTGGTCAATATGGTGCCAGGTGGCCTTGACCTCGTGCGCCCCCACGGGCCAGATCATGCCCAGGGTGTAGTTCGTCTGACGCGCGTCCTGGTAGCGCATATCCACCAGCGCCGCGGTCACCTTGGCAAGGCTGGCTTTGTAGGCAACGGCTGCGCCGTGGATGCGATAGTTGTCTCCAACAGGCTTGATGTCGGTGGTGCCGACGAACGCGTTGACGTGCAGCGGCCCCTTGTTGTAGCCGACGCGCAGGCCGCGGTAGTCGAAGTCTCCGGAGACGTTGCCATCGCCACTTTGCGACACCATGGCGTTCAGGTAGAACCCCCCAAATGAATCCGGCGTGAAGTAGCCTACCGACCCGTTGGTGCGACCGTTGCTGCTGGTCTTGCCCTTGAAGGCGCGGCTTAGCACCGTGGAGGCCGTACCGCTGTACAGCGTCGTCATGCTGGCTGCGCCAGCGAAATCGAACACCTCAGCCGTGGCGTAGCCGCGAAAGACTGGCGTGTAGTCGCGGCCCAGGCGCACTTCGCCCATGCGGCCCGACAGCGACAGCGTGCTGCGCCGGTCGAAGAACTGCGTGGGCATGGCGCCGGTGTCCGCATTGAGCGTGCCTTCCAACCAGAAGCTGGCCTTCATGCCGCCGCCCAGGTCTTCCTCGCCCCGCAAGCCCAGGCGCGAGGTGTAGTTGTTGCCGCTGTACATGCCGGTGTTGGTGCCTGCGTCGTTGTGCACCGTGCGCACACCGAGGTCGACGGCACCGAACAGCGTTACCCGTGACTGCGCATGGCTGGTGCAGGCCAGCACCGCCAGGCATGCGGCTACGGAAATTTTCAGGGTGCGCGGAACAATGCCGCGTGAGGGTGAATGTTTCAAGTCGTCTCCTCGTCGTTAAGGGGAATTGCTTCCAGACGACGAGGAGGCCGGCGATGCAAATCACCACTACGAACCACCACCGTTCGCATCCGGAAGCGGACGGTAATGTCGGAGAGAAGCGCGAGGAGGGGGGAGACGAAAAGACGAAAGTTCCGTGATCCGGAACGGTGATATTGGAAGCGGTGCGGGCAAAACGCACGCCCCGTAGGCGTGTTCCGGCATCCGGAAGAGTCGCGGGTCCAACTTGGCTGTGCGCAAAGTAGGCCACAGAATGAATTTGCAATGTTTGATTTGACGCAACCAATGCTGCGTTTCTAGGCAGCCCCCGTATTTGACGTAATCCCTGGAGTTCATCGATGACTACTGCATACCGCTTCCCTGACTACCAAGTGTCGGGTTCAGGCGATACCACTGTGTTCCTGCTGCATGGCGCTTACGGCAGCAAGGACTATTTCCGCCATGAAATCGCGACGTTGGTGCGTGCGGGGCTGCGGGTGGTGGCCTGGGATGCGCCTGGGTACGGCCTCAGCCCGCTGCCAGAAGATGGCCTGAGCATCGAGCGCCTCGGCGAGACGGCGGCGTGCCTGATCGACCGCTGTGGCACGGGGACGAACATCGTCCTCGGCCACAGCATGGGTGGCATCACGGCGCCAGCCGTGTATGCGGCGCGCCCCGACAAGGTGCATGGCCTGGTGATCTCGGCCACGGTGGGCTCGTTTTCGCAGAAGAGTGAAGAGGATCGGAAAACCTTCCTGGCAGAGCGCGTGGAGCCGCTGCGCGCGGGCAACAGCTTCCGCGATACGGCCGGCGCGGTGATTGACTCCATGTTTGCGCCCGGCTCCAAGGGGCCCATGGTCGACCTGGTGCGCGAAGTGGCGTTGAGCACCAACGCTGACACATTCTGCGCGGCCATCACCGCTATCACGCTCTATGACGGCGAGCCCAACCTGAAGAACGTCAAGGTGCCCGCGCTGCTTCTGGCGGGCGAACACGACAAGGTGGGCCGCCCTGAAGGCATGAAGAGCGTGCAGACGCAACTCATGCCCCATGCCGAATATGCCTGCATTCCGGATGCGGGCCACTACGCCTTCGCGGAGCAGCACGATGTTTTCAACGACCACCTGCTGCGCTTCATCCGCGAGCGCGTGATGGCCTTGCGTTGAGCACCCGTCCGCAAGTTTCTTCATTGCATTTGAACCAGAACCAGAGCTTTCCATCCCCATGATGAAGATGAACAAGAGACAACTGCTGCACGGCCTGTCTGCCGCTGCCCTCTCGCTGTGCGGCGCGCTGCCCGTGATGGCGGGTGAATGGCCCGAGCGTCCCATCAGGCTGATCGTTCCGTACCCCGCTGGCGGGTTGACTGACATCGTCTCGCGCCTGCTCAGCGATGAGCTCGGCAGGATTCTCGGTACCTCCATCGTGGTGGACAACCGCCCCGGCGCCGGCGGGCAGATCGGGCTGCAGTCCCTGCTGCAGGCACCCAAGGACGGCTACACGGTGGCGCTGGTGGTGCCCGCCACGATGGTGACGCTGCCCCTCACCAACCCCAATTACAAGATCAAGCCGCTGGAGCAGTTCGAGCCCATCACCATCGCGGTGGATACGTTTCTGACCCTGGTGGTGAATCAGAAACTGGGCGTCAAGACGCTCAAGGACTTCACGGACTACGCCCGCAAGCATCCGGGCAAGTTGAACTACGGCATCCCGGGTACCGGCACGAGCTTTCACTTCAACAACGTGATGATGATGCAAAAGCTTGGTATCCAGGCCCAGCACGTGCCCTACGCGGGCGAGGTGCAGATCCTCAATGACATTGCAGGAGGCCAGTTGCAATACGCGCTGGTATCTGGCGCGGGCAAGGCGTTCATCGACAACGGCCAAGTTACCGCCCTGGCCGTGACTTCCAACCAGCGCGTGCGGTCCTTGCCCGATGTTCCCACCTTCAAGGAAGCAGGGGTGAAGTTTGCTTCGGATGGGTGGGTCGGCTATGTCGCTGCCAAGGGCACACCCGCGCCCATCATGGCCAAACTCAACGATGCCTTTGTCCGCGCACTCAAGTCGCCCGCGGTCCAGCAGAAGCTCTCCGACATGGGATATCAGGTGGTAGGCAACCAGCCCGATCAGTTCCACAAGATCGTCCAAGAAAGCACCAAGCGCTACAGCGATCTCCTGAAGTCGGGCGCAGTCAGGCTCGACTGACACGCCGAAATCCCCCCGAAACCCCTCATTCCAAGGAGCAACCATGCAGAAAATCCTCCGTACCTATCAATCCACCATTTCCGAGGACTCGGACCATCCGTTCTTACGCGGTCCGTTCACGCCCGCGATGGAAGAGTGGGTGGCCGACACGGACAGCATGCAGGTCATCGGTGAGATCCCGAAAGACCTGCACGGCATCTACGTGCGCAACACCCACAACCAGGTGCATGAGTCCCTGGGCATCTACCATCCGTTCGATGGCGACGGCATGCTGCACGCCATGCATTTCGAGGACGGCAAGGCCACCTACCGCAACCGCTTCGTGCAGACCACGGGCTTTCTGGCCGAGCAGGCCGCGGGCCGCTCGCTGTGGCCCGGCATCCTCTCGCCGCAGCTGCAGGCGCGCCGCGGCTGGGGGTCGATGGGCGCCATGAAGGACAACGCCGGCACCGACGTGAAGATCCACGCGGGCAAGCTGCTGGCCGCCATGTCGCAGGGCAGTGAGCCGTGGCGCCTGGACCCGATCACGCTCGAAACCCTTGGTCCCGATGCCAACTGGGCACGCTTCGTGCCCGATGGCGTGGCCTCGCACTACAAGGTGGACCCTGCCACCGGCGAGATGATGTTCTTCAACTACCCGGAAAAGCCGCCATACATGAACTATGGCGTGATTGACCGCAACAACCGGCTGGTGCACTACGTGCCGATCGAGTTGCCTGGCGCCCGCTGGCCACATGACCTGGGCATCACTAAGAACTTCACCATCCTGCACGACCTGCCGTTCCACTTCGACCCCGAGCTGCTGGCCAAGGGCGAGCGCAAGATGCGCTTCTACAGCGACCGGCCCGCGCGTTTCGGCATCCTGCCGCGCCACGGCGATTCGGCCTCGGTGCGCTGGTTCGAGGGCACGCCCTGCCACATCCTGCACATCGCCAACTGCTACGAGGACGGCGACGAGGTGGTGATGGACGGCTGCATCATGCCCAACCCGCACAAGCCCAACGTCGGCCAGTCCATGTCCGAAGGCCGCCAGGCGGCCTACGACAAGATCCGCGCCCACCTGGACAAGCACAACAACCCCACGCTGATGTACCGCTGGCGCTTCAACCTCAAGACCGGCGAGACGCGCGAGGAGCAGATCGACGACGAGATCACCGAGTTCCCCATGGTCAGCAATGACTATGTGGGCCGCGCCTACCGCTACAGCTTCAACGTGCTGTACGAGAAGGGCGAGTGGCTGTTCCGCGGCCTCAAGCGCTACGACATGCTCACGCGCCAGACGCAGACGCTGGAATACGGCAAGGGCTGCTACGGCAGCGAGCCGCAGGTGGCACGCCGCATCGGCGCGGTGGCCGAGGACGATGGCTATGTGCTCACCTTTGTGAACAACCTGGTGGACCAGCGCTCCGAATGCTGGGTGATTCCCGCCGAGGACATCACGCGCGGCCCGGTGGCGCGCATCATCCTGCCGCACCGCATCTCGGCGGGAACGCACTCGGGATGGGTCGAAGGCGACCGCATTCACGGCGAACAGCGCGACCAGCGCTACGTGCCGGCATGACAGCGCAGCTGGTCCTGGTCCCGGGGCTGAACAACACCCGAGCCGTGTTCGACGGCGTGGTGGCCGCGCTGCCTGCGGCGGTGCAGGCCACGGCCCTCGACAACCCGCCGCTGGAGACGGTGGAGGCGATCGCCGCCGCGCATCTGGCGCGGCTGCCCGAGCGCTTCTGGCTCGCCGGCTTCTCGTTCGGCGGCTATGTGGCACTGGCCATGCTGGCGCAGGCGCCTGAGCGGGTGCAGGGCATCGCCATGCTGTGCACCGCGCCGTTCGCCGACAGCGAGGCCGCCGCGCAAAAGCGCCTGGCCGCGCTCGAGGCCGTGGCCCAGGGGCGCTATTTCGAGATGGTGGCGGCCGGCGTGGCCAACACCTTCCACCCTGACAGTCTGGCCAACGCGCCGCTGATGGCGGCGCGCGAGGCCATGGTGCGCGACTACGGCCCCGAGCGCTATGCGGCCCATGTACGCGCTACGGCCGCGCGGCCCGACCGCAGCCACCTGCTCGACGGCAGCCGCCCGACCCTGGTGCTCGCGGCCTCGCACGACAAGCTGTTCCCGCCCGAGGCGCTGGCCGCCTATGCAGAGCGCATTGCGGGCGCGCAGCAGCGCGTGGTCGGCCCGGCCGGCCATCTGGCGCCCATGGAGCAGCCGCGTGCCGTGGCCGAGGCGCTGGCGCAGTGGATGGGCGCGGCGGGCTGACGCCAGGTGGATTACTCCCAGGTTGCCTGCCGGTGCCGAGCGCCGGCAGGTTTTTTTGCTTTTGAAGATCGTCCCCCATGCAGCGCATCGATTTGCAAATTCCCGTGCCCGGCGCCACCCTGGCGGCCTGGTGGTATGTCCCGGGCGGCCCCGGCCCGCATCCGGCCGTGGCCATGGCCCATGGCTTCGGCGCCGTGAAGGAAATGTTCCTCGACCGCTTTGCCGAATGCTTTGCGCAGGCTGGGCTGGCCGTGCTGGTCTTTGACCACCGCGGCTTTGGCGCCAGCGGCGGCATGCCGCGCCAGGAGGCCGACCCGGTGCTGCAGACACGCGACTACCGCCATGCGATCACCTGGCTGTGCGCGCGGCCCGAGGTGGACCGCGGGCGCATCGGCATCTGGGGCACGAGCTACAGCGGCGGCCATGTGCTGCAGGTGGCCGCCGTGGACCGGCGCGTGCGCTGCGCCGTCGCCCAGGTGCCCATGGTCAGCGGCCGGGCCCAGACCCAGCGCCGCGTGCACCCGGCGCGCATGGCGGCCATGCATGGGCTGTTCCACGAGGAGCGCGACCGGCTCGCCGCGGGCCAGGCGCCGCGGCTGCGCGCGCTGATTCCCACCCAAGACGGCGCGCCCAGCGTCTACGACGCGCCCGAGGCCGTGGCCTTCTACGCCCAGGGCGAGCGGCTGGCGCCGGGCAGCTTCGTGAACGCGGTCACGCTGTCCACCGTGGCCCATTCCACCGAGTACGAGCCCGGCGCGCAGATCGAGGCCATCAGCCCCACGCCGCTGCTGATGATCGTCGCCACCGACGACAGCATCACGCCCACCGACCTGGCGCTGGCCGCCTACCAGCGCGCGCTCGAGCCCAAGCGGCTGGTGCTGCTGCCGGGCGACCATTTCGTGCCCTACGAGCGCGAATTCGAGCGCGCCAGCAGCGCCGCGCGCGACTGGCTGGTCGCACACCTGGGGGCATCGCAATGAAAACAGGAGCGGCTAGCGCTTGATAGCCATGGTTTTCAGAATGAAATCATCCTGAAAGCCAATAAAAAAGAGCGACAGGCGCTCTTTTTTTATGGGCTGCCCGTATGGCGGGCATGGCGGCCGGGCTCAGTCCGCGTGGGCGCCCAGGCGCGCCATGGCGGGGCGCTTGAGCGCGATGGTCACCGTCTTTTCCTCGGTGTAGAAATGGCGCATGCCGTCGATGCCTTCGCGGCCCACGCCCGAGGTCTTGTAGCCGCCGAACGGGAAGCGCAGGTCCAGGATCATGGGCGTGTTCACCAGCACCACGCCGGCCTGGATCTCGCGCGCCGCGCGGTGCGCCTGCGTCAGGTCGTTGCTCCACAGGTAGGACACCAGGCCGAACTCCGAGTCGTTGGCGATGGCAATCGCCTCGTCGAACTCGTCGAAGATCTGGAAGGCTGCGAACGGGCCGAAGATCTCTTCCTGGCAGACGCGCGCGCTGTTGCTGGGCATGAGCACGGCCGTGGGTTCGAGGTAGTAGCCCTTGTCGCCGACATGGGCCGGGCGCTTGCCGCCGCACAGCAGCTGGCCGCCGTCCTGCAGCGCGATGTCGACGAAGGAGCACACGCGCGCATAGTGCGCAGCGTTGGACAGCGGGCCGACTTCGGTGGCCATGTCCAGCGGGTCGCCCACGCGGATGGCGCGCGCGCGCTGCACGAAGCGCGCGATGAACTCGTCGGCCACCTGGCGCTGCACCAGGATGCGCGAGCCGGCAAAGCATTGCTGGCCGTTGTTGGTGTAGATCGAGGTCAGCGCGCCGTCGAGCGCGTCGTCGAGGTTGGCGGTGGCCGTGATGATGTTGGCCGACTTGCCGCCCAGCTCCAGGTCCACGCGCTTGAGGCCGGGCGCGGCCGCCGCGGCAATGGCGCGGCCGGTCTGCGTGCCGCCCGTGAACGAGACCACGCGCACGGCCGGGTGGCGCACCAGCGCGTCGCCCGTGACCTGGCCGCGGCCGTTGACCAGGTTGACCACGCCGGCCGGCACGCCGGCTTCGCTCAGGATGTCCATGAAGCGCGCCACGGCCAGCGGCGTGGTCTCGGCGGTCTTGAGCACGCAGCTGTTGCCGAAGGCCAGGGCGGCGGCGATCTTGGTCGAGGCCAGGGCCAGCGGCGCGTTCCAGGGCGAGATCAGCGCGGCCACGCCGGCGGGCTCGCGCACCACGAAGCGCAGGTAGTCCTGGTCGGTCATGCCGGCCTTCTCGACGTTTTGCGACAGCCAGTCGGCGAAGAACTCGAAATTGCGCGTGATGCGCGGCAGCTGGCGCGCGCGCAGGTAGTTCAGGGGCAGGCCGCTGTTGAGGCATTCGAGCTGGGCCAGCTCTTCGATGTGCTCCAGCGTCAGCGCCACGATGCGCTGGAAGATGCGGCGCTTTTCGGCCGCGGGCTTGTTCGCCCAGACGCCGCTTTTCCAGCTGGCTTCGGCGGCGGCGACGGCGCGGGCCGTTTCGTCGGCATCGGCCTCCGAAAGCTGGGCCACGACCGCTTCGGTGGCCGGGTTGATGACGGGCAGCAGGGTGGCGCTGGCGTTCTGCCACTGGCCGTTGATGTAGCTGGTGATGGTCTTCATGGGGAGGTCCTTGCGGGCGTTCTGGGGTGCTCAGCCCGCCATGTGGCTGCCGCCGTTGACATGCACGGTCTGGCCCGTGATGTAGCTGGCCGCGGGGCTGAGCAGGAACAGCAGGGTGTGGGCGATCTCGGCCGGCTGGCCCAGGCGCTGCAGCGGCACGCCCTGCACGAAGCGGGCCATGTCCAGGCCGGTCTGCTTGGTGTCGCGGCCCGTGCCGCCCTTGAGGAAGGCGGTGTCGATCACGCCGGGTGCCACGCCGTTAACGCGGATCTCGGGCGACCACTCGGTGGCCAGCGCGCGGATCAGGTTGATCACGCCGGCCTTGGAGGCCGCGTACGGCCCGTAGCCCACATGCGGCACGCGCACGCCGAAGGTGGAGGACACCAGCACGGCGGCAGGCGCATGGCCGGCGGCGGCCGAGGCGCGCAGCAGCGGGGCGCCGGCGCGCGCCACCAGGAACATGCCGCGCAGGTCGGTGTTGACGATGTCGTCCCACTCCTGCGTGCTCATGTCCTCGACGCGCACGCGCTCGCCGGTGTAGCCGGCCAGGTTCACGAGCGCGTCGATGGCGCCCCACTCGGCCGCGATCTGCGCGAAGGCGGCCTGCACGGCGTCTTCCTGCGAGACGTTGCAGGCGATCGTCAGCACGCCGGCGGGCGGCGGGAACTGGGCGATGGAGCGCGCTATGTCGAGCACGGCCACGCGCAGGCCCAGGGCCACGGCGGCCTGCACCAGGGCGCGGCCCATGCCGCCGCAGCCGCCGATGACCAGCAGGCGCTGGCCGGCAACGGGCGTGAAGGAGGGGAGGGTGAATTCTGTGGTCATGGCGAAGAGATCCTGTGCGCGCCGAGCGTGTTCATTCCAGGGCGCCGACGTCCGCCAGCACCTTGTTCCAGTTGTTCGTGTCCACCACCAGGCGCCGGCTCAGCTCGTCGATGCGGGCGTTCACCCAGGGCTGGTTGGACTGGTTGCGGTACTGCGCCTGCGTGTCGGGGTCGGCCATGATGGTCTTGCCGGCCTCGCGCAGCTTGGCTTGCACCTCCACCGGCAGGCGCGAGGAGCCGTACAGGGCGGTGCCGTAGGCCCAATCCATCTGCTTGTAGCCCAGTTCGGTGAGGGTGGGCACGTCGGGCAGGAACTCGCTGCGCTGGGTGCCGAGCACGGCCAGCGTGCGCATGCGGCCCGACTTCTCCATCTCGCGCGCCTGGCCGATGCCGACCAGGCCCATGTCGATCTGGCCGCCCAGCATGTCGACCACCATCGGGCTCTCGCCCTTGTAGGGCACGTGCACGGTGTTCACGGCCTTGATCTGGGACAGCAGCAGGTGCTGCACGATGTGCGTGGAGGTGGAGGTGCCGTACGAGCCATAGGACAGCGGGCGCTGGCGTGCGAGTGCCTCCAGCTCCTTCATGTTCTTCACGTTCAGGCGCGCCGGCACCACGAACGCCAGCGGGGCCACGGTCAGGCCCACCAGCGGCACGAAGTCCTCGGTGGCGTTGTAGCTGGGCTTGACGCCCGGCACGCGGCTGGTGAGCTGGGTGGTAACGGTGAGCAGCAGGGTGTAGCCGTCAGGCGCCGCGCGGTGCACCTGGCCGGCACCGATCGTGCCCGATGCGCCCGGCTTGTTGTCCACCACCACCGGGGTGTTCCACAGGTCGGAGAGCTTCTTGGCGAAGACGCGGGCGATGTTGTCGCCGTTGCCGCCTGCGGGGTAGGGCACGACCAGCGTAATGGGGCGGGACGGATAGTTGGCGCTGGACGCCGACGCGATCGATGCGAAGGCAGCAAGGCCGAGGGCGCAGAAGCTGCGGCGCGGCAATGGGCGGTGCATGGGTATCTCCTGGTTGTAGGTCAATATGAACGCAACCAGAGATTTTTAAAACGTTCTGATGTAAATCAAAACATCATTGAATATATATTCCGAATGCCGGAACTATCCGAAATGAAGAGCCTATAGCCTGCCTGCACTCTCCCGCGCGTAAACCTCGCCACGGGGCGTCTGCTTGGTTGCAACCCTATGGCGTATAGATTTCCGGCGGCAGGAGGTAAGGGCCGGCTGATTTGGCCATTGCCTCGTGCAATTCCTTTACGAACTGCAGCAACATGGGGCCCAGCTCCTTGCGCATGCGGGTGGGGGGCATACGTGTGGCGGGGCCGGCGAAGCTGACGGTGTACAGCGCGTTGCGTGCGTTGGGTGCGAACGGAATGGCGACGCCGTTCACGTCGCGTTCCCATGATCGCTGGGTGGTGATGAAGCCTGTGCGGTTGTATTCCGCATGGGCCAGCTCGATGCGCTGGCGCAGATTGGGCCACTCCGCTGGGAATCGCTGGGCCAGCTTGTCGAAAATGATGGCCTGTTCCTTTACCGGACAGGCGACGATGTACGCGAGGCCGATGGCAGTCCCGGCGATGGGGAGCACCGTGCCCGCGTCCACGTTCGTCACCAGCCGGCTGTCAGTGGGCGGACGGATGGCTTCCAGCACGACCAGCCCCAGGCGATCCCGTGTGCCGATGATGAGCGAGAGCCCTGTGTCGGCGCTAAGCTTTTCCAGCATGGGGCGCGCAATGCGTTGCAGCCCGATCCGGCGTTGTACGCTGGCGCCCATGCCTATCAGGCGAGACCCCATCTGCAATTTGCGTGTGCGCGTATCAACTCGCAGGTAGCCCAACGCGACCAGTGTGGATGTGATGCGCGAGATCGTCGCCTTGGGCAGTCCCGTTCGCTCCACCAGTTGTTGGTTTCCCAACATGTCGCCTTCGGCGAAGATCGAAAGGATGTCCAGCCCCTTTGCGAGGGAGTGGACGAAGTTGGGGTCTGATTTTTGGGGCTGTGTTGAGATTTCCGAGGGGGCTTTCAAGATGATGTGTCGTTGTGGGCGTAGGGGCTGAGATGGCATGCCCGCTGCAGGTTACTGCGGGCTTGTCGGTCTCGCTGGGACGCAGTTCTTAGTCCCAGTGCAATGCAGGGAGACTGGTGATGCGATGGCGCGGTGCACTGCGGTTAGCGCGACTACGTCTGGCTGCGCTTCTTTACTGTGCCTTCACCAGCCCCTGTCAACATCCGGCAGGGGCTTTTTCGTTGTAGGGGTATGGCTGACAGGAGTAGTGCTTCATGATTTTCATATCGACGTTTTCTACGGGCCTGCGCCGCGTGCTGCCGGCCTTGGCATTGGCCGTTTCCGGCCTGGCGCTGACCGGCTGCGTGGTGGCTCCGGCCTATCCGGTGGGCGACGTGGTGTATGCCCCCAGCGCGCCGCCGCCGCTGCAGGCCGAGGTGATCCCCGTCGCGCCCTCGCCGGTGCATGTGTGGATCAACGGCTACTGGGGCTGGGGTGGTGGGCGCTATGCCTGGACGCCTGGCTACTGGGCCGTGCCGCCGCGCCCTGGCTATGCCTGGCATCCGCGCCGCTGGGAGCATGGGCCGCGCGGCTGGCAGCAACACGGTGGTCGCTGGGGTCCTCGTTAACTGTCCTGCGCCGCGGGTGGCGCGCCATGCCCCGCCTTGGCCAGCAGGAAGTCGATGCAGGTGCGCACGGCGCGCGTCTGGTGGCGGTCGGGCAGGTACATCAGGTACATGTGGCTGCCGAAGATGCTCAGGCGGTATTCCTGCAGCGTGAGCAGCACCTCGCCGCTGGCCACCTCGGCCTGCACCACGTAGTCGGGCACCAGGCCCACGCCCAGCCCGGCCAGGATGCCCTGGCGTAAAAACGGGAAATGTTCGGAGCTGAGCGTGGGCTCCAGCAGCACTTCCTGGCGCTCCTCGCCCTGGTAGGCCGACAGGCGCAGCTGGCGCCCGATCATGCCCGCCGTGATCACCGGGCTGTTGCGCAACTCGTAGAGGGTTTTGGGCAGGCCATGCTCGGCCACGTAGGCGCGTGAGGCGCAGGCCACGAAGTGCACGGGGCCCAGGCTGCGCGCGATCACCGACAGGGGCGGCTCGGGAATCACGCGGATGGCGATGTCCACCTCGTCGCGCAGGTGATCCGTGCGGTTTTCGAACAGCACGTCCAGCACGATGCCGGGGTACAGGCGCTTGAACTCGATGAGCCAGTCGCTCATCACCATCTGGCCGTAGCTGCTGGGCACGCTGATGCCCACCCGCCCCAGCAGGCCCTGGCCCAGGCTGGTCACGGTCTCGCGCGCGGCCAGCATCTCGTTCTGTATGGCGCGGCCATGCTCGTAGAGGCGCAGGCCGACCTCGGTGGGCTCCACGATGCGCGTGGTGCGCCGGATGAGCTGTACGCCCACGGATTTTTCCAGCTGCGTCAGGTGGTAGCTGACGTTGGCGCGCGTCATCTTCAGCTTGCGCGCCGCCTGGCTCAGGTTGCCGCTGTCGATGATTTCCACCAAAAGGGTGAGCGATTGCAGATCCATAGATAGATTGTCAAAGTTTGTTTGACGCTTTGTCAATGAATCATGTGATTGTAAAAATTGCCTAGCTATGCAGAATGCCTGTATTTCCATTTCACCCGGAGACAGCACGATGAGCGAGCAAGCTAGCGATTCCCCCGTCCACATCCGCCTTGATGGCGAGGTACTGGTCGTCAGCATCGACAACCCCCCCGTCAACGCGCTGCGCCAGGCCGTGCGCGCCGGCCTGCAGGAGGCAGTGGAGCGACTGGAGCGGGACGCGGCCGTGCGCGCCATGCTCATCGTGGGCCAGGGCAAGGCCTTCATCGCCGGCGCTGATATCCGTGAATTCGGCAAGCCGCCGCTGGCGCCCTTCCTGCCCGAGGTGCTCAACCGCATGGAGGCCGCCGCCAAGCCGGTGGTGGCCGCCATCCACGGCCCGGCGCTGGGCGGCGGGCTGGAGGTGGCCATGGCCACGCATTACCGCCTGGCCCTGCCTGGAGCGAAGCTGGGCCTGCCCGAGGTCAACCTGGGCCTGCTGCCCGGCGCCGGCGGCACGCAGCGCAGCCCGCGCCTGATGGGCGCCCTGCCCGCGGCCGAGCTGATGCTCAGCGGCAAGCATTTGTCGGCCAAGGCCGCGCTGGCCGCCGGCCTGGTGGACAAGCTGGTCGAGGGCGACGACCCCTTGGCCGCCGGCCTGGCCTGCGTGCGCGAGCTGCTTGCCAATGGCGCGCCGCTGCGCCGCACCTGCGACCTGGAGGTGGCCGACAAGGCCGCCGCACTGGCGGCGCTGGAACAACTGGCCGTTGATACCGCCAAGAAGACGCGCGGCCTGTTCTCGCCGGGCAAGATCATCGAATGCGTCAAGGCCGCCGTGCAGCTGCCGTTTGCTGCAGGAGCGAAGCGCGAGCGCGAGCTGTTCCTGGAATGCCTGAACAGCCCGCAGCGCGCCGGCCTGGTGCATGCCTTCTTCGCCGAGCGCGAGACCGCCAAGATCCCCGAGGCCAAGGCCGCCGCGCCGCGCCACTTCGCCAAGCTGGCCATCATCGGCGGCGGCACCATGGGCGCGGGCATCACGGTGTCGGCGCTGGACGCGGGCCTGTCGGTGGTGATGATCGAGCGCGATGCCGAGTCCATAGCGCGCGGCCAGAAAAACGTCGAGAAGGTCTACGACGGCCTGATCGCCAAGGGCCGCATGACGGCCGAGGCCAAGGCCGCCACCATGGCGCGCTACCAGCCCAGCACCTCGTATGACGACATCGCCGACGTGGACCTGGTGATCGAGGCCGTGTTCGAGGACCTGGAGGTGAAGAAGGCCGTGTTCAAGGAGCTCGACCGCGTGTGCAAGAGCGGCGCGGTGCTGGCCACCAACACCTCGTACCTGGACATCGACGCCATCGCCGCCGTCACCAGCCGTCCGCAGGACGTGATTGGCCTGCATTTCTTCAGCCCGGCGAACATCATGAAGCTGCTGGAGATCGTGGTGCCCGCCAAGGTGGCACCCGACGTGGTGGTCACGGCCTTCGAGCTGGCCAAGCGCATGAAGAAGGTGCCGGTGCGCGCCGGCGTGTGCGACGGCTTCATCGGCAACCGCATCCTGTCGGTGTACCGCGAGGCCGCCAACCATGTGCTGGAGGACGGCGCCAGCCCCTACGAGATCGACGCCGCGGTGCGCGAGTTCGGCTATCCCATGGGGCCGTTCCAGGTGTCGGACCTGGCCGGCGGCGACATCGGCTGGGCCACGCGCAAGCGCAAGGCCGCCACGCGCGACCCCCAGGCGCGCTATGTGGAGATCGCCGACCGCATCGCCGAGCGCGGCTGGTACGGCCAGAAGACCGGCCGCGGCTGGTATCTGTACCCCGAGGGCGCGCGCGTGGGCCAGCAAGACCCCGAGGTGCTGGCCATCGTGGATGCCGAGCGCGCCAAGAAAGGCATTACGCCGCGCGCCTTCACGCACGAGGAAATCATGCGCCGCTACATGGCGGCCATGGTCAACGAGGGCGCCAAGGTGCTGGAGGAGGGCATTGCGCTGCGTCCGCTGGACATCGACGTGACCTTCCTGTTCGGCTACGGCTTCCCGCGCTGGCGCGGCGGCCCGATGCAATGGGCCGACATGCAGGGCCTGCCCAAGGTGCTGGCCGACATTGAGGCCTTTGCCAAGGAAGACGCGCAGTTCTGGCAGCCCGCCGCTCTGCTGAAGAAGCTGGTGGCCGAGGGCGGGAATTTCGCCAGCCTGAACCAGCGCTGACCCACTCCTTCCCCCTTTGGGGGAAGGCAGGGATGGGGGCCAGTGGGCTATGACGTGACGTTGGTGAAACCCGCCGCGGCGGCCCCCACCCCAACCCTCCCCCAGAGGGGGAGGGAGAAGGAAGTCATAAAACGCGCGTCCACACTGCGCAAGCAGCTATTAATTTAATAGAAACAAAAGTATTTCCAAGGAGCCTCCCATGCGCGAAGCCGTCATCGTTTCCACCGCCCGCACGCCGCTGGCCAAGTCCCACCGCGGCGAATTCAACATCACCCCCGGCCCCCAGCTTGGCGCCTATGCGGTGCGCGCCGCGGTCGAGCGCGCCGGCATCGAGCCCGGCCTGATCGAGGACCTGATCTGGGGCTGCGGCTACCCCGAGGGCACCACGGGCCGCAACATCGGCCGCCAGACCGCGCTGCGCGCCGGCCTGCCGGTGACGGTGGGCGGCACGGTGATCAACCGCTTCTGCTCCTCGGGCCTGCAGGCGATTGCCGTGGCGGCGGGGCGCATCGTGCTGGAGGGCGTTCCGGCCATGGTCGCCGGCGGCGTGGAGAGCATCTCGCTGATGAACCCCGCCGGCCGCAGCGGCGCCGCGCACCTGGACCCTTGGCTGGTGGAGCACAAGCCCGAGTTGTTCATGGAGATGATCGACACCGCTGACGTCGTGGCCCAGCGCTATGGCATCAGCCGCGAGGACCAGGACGCGTTCTCGCTGCAAAGCCAGCAGCGCACGGCCGCGGCCCAGGCGGCCGGTGTGTTCGACAACGAGATCGTGCCCTGCACCACCACCATGGCCGAGAAGAACAAGGAAACCGGCGAGGTGACCTACCGCGAGGCGGTCGCCACCATGGACAACTGCAACCGCCCCGGCACCACGCTGGAGGGGCTGGCCAAGCTTGAGCCCGTCAAGGGCGCGGGCAAGTTCATCACTGCGGGCAACGCCTCGCAGCTGTCCGATGGTTCCGCCGCCTGCGTGCTGATGGAGGCCAGGGAGGCCGAGCGCCGCGGTCTGCAACCGCTGGGCGCCTTCCGTGGCTTTGCCATCGCCGGCTGCGAGCCCGACGAAATGGGCATCGGCCCGGTGTTCGCGGTGCCGCGCCTGCTGGAGCGCGCGGGCCTCACGGTGCAGGACATCGACCTGTGGGAGCTGAACGAGGCCTTTGCCTCCCAGGCCCTGTACTGCCAGCGCCGCCTGGAGATTCCCATGGAGCGCCTGAACGTCAACGGCGGCGCCATCTCCATCGGCCACCCCTTCGGCATGACGGGTGCGCGCCTGACGGGCCACATCCTGCTCGAAGGTCAGCGCCGCAAGGCGCGCGGCGAGAAGGTCAAGTGGGGCGTGGTGACCATGTGCATCGGCGGCGGCCAGGGCGCGGCCGGGCTGTTTGAAATTTTCTGAGGATTGATTCCATGGACCTGCAATTCACTCCCGAAGAAGAGGCGTTCCGCGCCGAGGTGCGCGCGTTTCTCAAGGACCACCTGCCGCCCGCATTGGCCGCCAAGGTCAAGGCCGGCCAGCGCCTGACGCGCGCTGACCAGGAGGGCTGGCACGCCATCCTGAACCAGAAGGGCTGGCTGGC
The DNA here is from genome assembly GCF_044792555.1 of Alicycliphilus denitrificans. GTDB lineage: Bacteria > Pseudomonadota > Gammaproteobacteria > Burkholderiales > Burkholderiaceae_C > Alicycliphilus > Alicycliphilus denitrificans_A. Next base: position 3,628,638 of record NZ_CP126238.1, on the reverse strand, counting down.
CTACCACTGGCCCCGCGAGCATGGCGGCACCGGCTGGTCGGCGATCCAGAAGTTCATCTTCGATGACGAATGCGCCATGGCCGGCTGCCCGCGCCTGGTGCCGTTCGGCCTGTCCATGCTGGGCCCGGTGCTGATCAAGTTTGGCAACGAGGCGCAGAAAAAGCACTGGCTGCCGCGCATCCTGAATGGCGAGGACTGGTGGTGCCAGGGCTATTCCGAGCCCGGCGCCGGCTCCGACCTGGCCTCGCTCAAGACCACGGCCGTACGCCAGGGCGACCACTACATCGTCAACGGCCAGAAGACCTGGACCACCCAGGGCCAGCACGCCAACATGATGTTCTGCCTGGTGCGCACGGACAAGCAGGCCAAGGCGCAGTCGGGCATCAGCTTCGTGCTCATCGACATGAACCAGCCCGGCGTCGAGGTGCGCCCGATCCGCACGCTGGACGGCGACGCCGAGGTCAACGAAGTCTTCCTCACCGACGTCAAGGTGCCCTTGGAAAACCTGGTGGGCGAGGAGAACAAGGGCTGGACCTACGCCAAGTACCTGCTGACCTATGAGCGCACGGGCATCGCCGGCGTCGGCTTCTCCATGGCCGCGCTGGAAAAGCTCAAGGTGATCGCCAGCCGCGTGCAGCGCAATGGCAAGCCCTTGAACCAGGACCCGCAGTTCGCCACGCGCATGGCGCAGGTGGAGATCGACCTGAACAACATGGCCACGACCAACCTGCGCGTGATCGCGGCGGTGGCCGGCGGCGGCGTGCCGGGGGCCGAGAGCTCCATGCTCAAGATCCGTGGCACGGTGATCCGCCAGGAGCTGCTGTCGCTGATCCGCCGCGCCATGGGGCCGTACGCGCTGCCCTACATCGAAGAGGCGCAGTTTGCCGAGTACGACCAGCCGCCGGTCGGCCCGAAGGAGGCCGCCACTGCCGCCGCTGCCTACTTCAACTACCGCAAGCTGTCGATCTTCGGCGGCTCCAACGAAATCCAGCGCAACATCATCTCCAAGATGATCCTGGGGCTGTGAAGGAATCGCCATGAACTTTGAACACAACGAAGACCGCCGCATGCTGGCGGACGCGCTGAACCGCTACCTGAGCGAGCAATATCCGGCGGACTACCGCAACCAGACGGCCTACGGCCAGGCCGGCTACAGCGCCGAGACCTACGCCAAGTTGGCCGAGATCGGCGCCATCGGCGCGCTGTTCAAGGAGGCCGATGGCGGCTTTGGCGGCCAGGGCCCGGACATCGCCCTGGTGTTCGAGGCCCTGGGCAACCACCTGTTGGCCGAACCCCTGCTGGGCGCGCTGCTGGTGGGCCGCGCGCTGGCCGAGGCTGGCACCGAGGCGCAGAAGGCGCAGCTTGAAGGCATCATCGCCGGCAGCACGCTGGCCGCGCTGGCGCATGACGAGCCGGCCAACCACTACGAGCTGAACCGCGTCGCCACCAGCGCCAAGAAGAGCGGCAACGGCTGGGTGCTGGATGGCGCCAAGGCCGTGGTGCTGTTCGGCGACCAGGCGCAGCTGCTGCTGGTCAGCGCACGCACCAGCGGTGCGGTGGGCGACGAGGCCGGCATCTCGCTGTTCCTGGTGCCGGGCAATGCCGCCGGCATCGCGGCGCGCGGCTATGGCCGCATCGACGGCGGCCATGCGGCTGAGCTCGTCCTGACCGGCGTACAGGTCGGTGCCGATGCGCTGCTGGGCGCCGAAGGAGCCGGCCATGCGCTGCTCGAACGCATCACGGGCTTCGGCCTGCTGGCGCTCGCCGCCGAAAGCCTGGGCGCCATGGACAAGGCCAAGGGCGACACGCTGGAATACCTGCGCACGCGCAAGCAGTTCGGCGTGCCCATCGGCAGCTTCCAGGCCCTGCAGCACCGCATGGCCGACATGCTGCTGGAGGTGGAGCAGGCGCGCTCGGCCGTGATCAACGCCGCCGCCGCCATCGACGAGACCGACCGCGTGGCGCGCGAGAAGGTGCTGTCTGCTGCCAAGTACAGCGTGGGCAAGATCGGCACGCTGATCGCCGAGGAGGCCATCCAGCTGCACGGCGGCATCGGCGTGACCTGGGAACTGCCGCTGGCTCATTACGCCAAGCGCCTGGTGATGATCGACCACCAGCTCGGCGACATGGACCACCACCTGGCGCGTTGGATGGCACTGGCTGCCTGAGGCTGATCTCTTTAGCTCCCTTCTTCGTTTGAAGAGGGGGTTAAAGATAAAAATAGCACCTAGCCCTTGCGTAGCAAGCGCTAATAGCTAGAAAATAAATAGCATAGGAGATGCCCGTGACCGACAACGCCCTGGATGACGCGCCGGACAGCGCCCTGCTCACTCGCCGCGAAGGCGCCGTGTTCGTGCTGTCCAACAACAACCCCGGCGCGCGCAACGCGCTCACGCCGGGCTTTTACGCCGGCCTCACGGCAGCCCTGCACGCGGCCGCTTGCGATACCACCATAGGCGCCGTGGTGCTCACCGGCGAGGGCGGGCATTTCTGCTCCGGCGGCGATCTGCGCCAGCTCATCCACCGGCGCGAGTTGCCGATCGCCGAGCGGCGCCTCAGGCTCGAAAGCCTGCACAACCTGGTGCGCGCGCTGCGCGACTGCCCCAAGCCCGTGATCATGGCCGTGGAGGGCGCGGCCGCCGGTGCCGGCCTGTCGCTGGCGCTGGCCGGCGACATGCTGGTGGCGGCGAAGAACGCGCAGTTCTCGGTGGCCTACGTCAAGGTGGGCCTGACGCCCGACGGCGGCGCCACCGCGCTCTTGTCCGAGTTCGTCTCGCGCCAGGTGCTCACCGAGCTGTGCCTGACCGGCGAGCGCTTGAGCGGCGAGCGCATGCACCAGCTTGGCGTGGTGAATCGCCTCGTCGAGCCCGGCCAGGCGCTGGCCGCGGCTTTGGCGCTGGCGCAGCAGGTGGCCGCCGGCCCCGAGCTGGCCACGGCGCGCATCAAGCACCTGTGCCGCGTGGCGCCGCGCAACACGCTGGAGCAGCAGCTGGAGCTGGAGGCGCTGTACATGCCGCTGTCGCAGGAGACCGAGGAGTCGCGCGAGGGCATAGGCGCCTTCCTGGAAAAGCGCGCGTCCGACTTTGCCAAGCTGCGCAACAGCAAGCAGGGCTGAGCGCTGGTGCGCCTTGCGTAGGGAAGCATGGACGTATGAGCCGATCCATTGAAGACGCACGACGGGCACTGGACGCGCAGCCGTTCAGTCGCCTGGTTCGGGCAGAAGTGACGCAGTACACGACGCAGGTGGTGGAGCTGCGTGTGCCTATCACCGAACAGATCCAACAGCAACACGGCTTTGTGCACGGCGGTGTGGTTTCGTACCTGGCGGATAACGCGCTCACCTTTGCGGGTGGTATGGCGCTGGGGCCTGGTGTGGTGACCTCCGAATACAAGATCAACTATGTGCGTCCCGCCGTCGGCGATTGGCTTGCCGCACGCGCCACGGCGGTGCATGCAGGCCGTACACAGGCTGTCTGTCGTTGCGATGTTTATGTGCTCGCTGGCGGCACTGAAAAGCTGTGCGCTGTCGCACAGGGAACGATTGCCCTGATGGGCGCGAAGAAAACCGACTGACTTGAGCAACATAGGAGTGCGAGCCATGGCATCGACCAATCCGTCCGACCAAGACTTGCCGCTGCAAGGCGTGCGCGTGCTGGATCTTTCGCGTGTTTTTGCCGGCCCCATGTGCGGCATGGTTCTGGCCGACTTTGGCGCAGACGTCATCAAGGTGGAGCATCCCGGCCGCGGCGACGACACGCGCGACTGGGGCCTGCGCATCGGCAAGACCGAGACCACCTACTACAACAGCATGAACCGCAGCAAGCGGTCCATCACCGTCGATCTGCAAACGCCTGAGGGCGTGAAAATCATCCACGATCTGCTGCCCCAGTGCGACGTAGTCATTCAAAACTTCAAGACCGGCGGCGCCGAGAAGCTGGGCCTGGGCTATGAACAGCTCAAGGCCATCAAGCCCGGCTTGATCTACTGCTCGGTGGCGGGCTATGACAGCTCTGGCCCCGAGGCCAAGCGCCCCGGCTACGACCTGGTGATCCAGGCCGAGGCGGGCCTGATGGCGCTCAACGGCGAGGCGAACACGCCGCCGCTCAAGTTCGGCGTGGCCGTGGTGGACTTGATGACTGGCATGTACGCCGCCCAGGCCGTGCTGGCCGCACTGTTCCAGCGCACGCGCACCGGCCGGGGCCGCCATATCGAGATGGCGCTGTACGACTGCGGTCTGATGGTTGCCGGCTACTACGGGCTGGACGCGCTCAAGCTCGGCCACGACCCCGAGCGCTACGGCAACGCCCATCCCTCCATCGTGCCCTATGGCATGTTCCAGGCCGCCGACGGCCCGCTGATCATCGCCGTCGGCAACAACGCCCAGTTTGAGAAGTTTTGCCGCCAGGTCATCATGCGCCCGGACATCGTGGAGGACCCGCGCTTCGCCACCAACGTGGAGCGCGCAAAAAACCGCCTGGAGCTCGGTCCCATGCTCAAGGAGCTGATCCACACCTTCCCGCGCGAGCTGCTGCTCGAGCGCCTCACCAAGGCCGGCATTCCCTGCGGCCGCGTGGCCGGCCTGCACGAGGCCCTGACCAGCGAGCGCACCCGCCGCGGCCGCCTGGTGCAGGACATGCCCCACCCTGTGGTGGGCACCACGCCGGTGTTCGCGCCGCCCTACCGCCTGGACGGCCAGCGCCTGCCGATCCGTAACGCCCCGCCCACGCTGGGCGAGGGCACGCGCGAGGTGCTGCAGCAGCTGCTGGCTATGAGTGATGCGCAGCTGGAGGCGCTGCAGGCGCAGGGCGTGTTGACCCTGCCGCAGTCATGATTTTAAAAAGATAGCTGCTGGCGCTTGATTTATAAGGGTTGCAGCCATTTTTGTTGTTTAAAGGAAGCACGATGAAATTTTCCGCAATGACCCGCCGCACCGCCCTGGCATTGGCTGCCGCACCGCTGTTCGCGGGCATGGCCGGCACGGTGCTGGCGCAGGGCGCCTGGCCCGATAAGATGATCAAGCTGGTCGTGCCCTTCCCGGCGGGCGGGCCCACCGACACGGCTTCGCGCATCCTGGGCCAGAAGCTGGGCGAGCGCCTCAAGCAAGCGGTGGTGGTCGAGAACAAGGCCGGCGCGTCAGGCTCCATCGCCGCAGCCCAGGTCAAGAAGAGCCCGGCCGACGGCTACACGCTGATGATGCTGGCCACGCCCACGCTGCTGGCGCCGCACCTGTACAAGAGCGCGGGTTACGACACGGTGAAAGACTTCACCCCCGTGGCCACGGTGTATGACCTGCCCATCGTCATCGTCGTCAATCCCAAGCTGCTGCCTGACGTGACCGACCTCAAGGGCCTGATCGCCTACGCCAAGACGCAAAAGACGCCGCTCAGCTACACCAGCTCGGGCGTGGGCAGTTTTGGCCACCTGAGCATGGAACTGCTCAAGCAGTTGGCTGGCTTTGACATGCAGCACATACCCTACAAGGGCGGTGTGCCCGCCATCACCGACACCATCGGTGGCCAGGTGCCCATCATGTACGCCGACCTGGTGGCCGCGCTGCCGCACATCCAGGCCGGCAAGCTGCGCGCCATTGCCGTGGGCTCGCCCCAGCGCGTGAGCATGCTGCCCGACCTGAAGACCATTGCCGAGCAGGGCATCAAGGGCTATGACGCCGTGTCCTGGGGCGGCCTGCTGGCGCCTGTGGGCACGCCCAAGGCCGTGGTGGACCGCGTCGCCGCCGAGGTCAAGGCCATCCTGGCCGACAAGGAGGTGCAGGACAAGCTGCTGGGCGCGGGCGCCATCGCCCATTTCCAGGATCCGGCCCAGATGGGCCAGCGCATCCAGAGTGACTACCAGCGCTGGGGCCAGATCATTCGCGACAAGGGCATCTCCCAGGATTGAGGCGCACATGAAGACACGCATCACCGAACTGTTCGGCATCCAGCACCCCATCATCCAGGGCGGCATGCACCATGTGGGCTACGCCGAGCTGGCCGCGGCCGTCTCCAACGCCGGAGGCCTGGGCATCATCACCGGCCTGACCCAGCGCACGCCCGAGCTGCTGGCCCAGGAAATCGCGCGCTGCCGCGAGATGACCGACAAGCCCTTCGGCGTGAACCTGACCTTCCTGCCCGCGGTCAGCCAGCCCGACTACCCGGGCTACATCAAGGCCATCATCGAGGGCGGCGTGAAGATCGTCGAGACGGCGGGCAACAACCCGCAGAAATGGCTGCCCGCGCTGAAAGAGGCCGGCATCAAGGTGATCCACAAGTGCACCTCGGTGCGCCATGCGCTCAAGGCCGAGGCGATTGGCTGCGACGCCATCAGCGTGGACGGCTTCGAATGCGGCGGCCATCCGGGCGAGGACGACATCCCCAACTTCATCCTGCTGCCGCGCGCGGCCGAGGAGCTGAAGATCCCGTTCGTCGCCTCGGGCGGCATGGCCGACGGGCGTTCGCTCGTGGCCGCGCTGGCGCTGGGTGCCGAGGGCATGAACATGGGCACGCGCTTCATCGCCACTAAAGAAGCGCCGGTGCATGACAACGTCAAGCAGGCCATCGTCGCCGCCAGCGAGCTCGACACGCGCCTGATCATGCGTCCGCTGCGCAACACCGAGCGCGTGCTGACCAACGCCGCCACCGAGCGCGTGCTGCAGAAGGAGCGCGAACTCGGCAGCGCCATCGCCTTCGCCGACATCGCGCCCGAGGTGGCCGGCGTCTACCCGCGCATCATGCAGAGCGGCGAGATGGAGTCCGGCGTCTGGTCCTGCGGCATGGTCGCCGGTCTCATCAACGATGTGCCCACCGTGCAGCAGCTCATCGACCGCATCATGGCCGAGGCCCAGGCGCTGATTGCAGACCGCCTGACCGGCATGCTCCGATAAGCTCCCTTGCACCCCCATCGTCATCCCCGCGAACGCGGGGATCCAGGGGCCTCACCACACCGCCCCGGATTCCCGCCTGCGCGGGAATGACGAATCAAACCCAGCCTTTTGTAGAAAGGAACTCCCATGAAAATCCTCGTCCCCGTGAAACGCGTGGTGGACTACAACGTGAAGGTCCGCGTGAAATCGGACGGCACGGGCGTAGACATCGCCAACGTGAAGATGAGCATGAACCCCTTTGACGAAATCGCCGTCGAAGAGGCGGTGCGCCTGAAGGAAAAGGGCGTGGCCACCGAGGTCATCGCCGTCTCCTGCGGCGTGGCCCAATGCCAGGAAACCCTGCGCACCGCCATGGCCATCGGCGCCGACCGCGGCATCCTGGTGGAGACGACGGAAGAACTGCAGCCCCTGGCCGTGGCCAAGCTGCTCAAGGCCCTGGTGGACAAAGAGCAACCCGGCCTCATCATCCTGGGCAAGCAGGCCATCGACGACGACGCCAACCAGACCGGCCAGATGCTTGCCGCCCTGGCCGACCTGCCCCAGGCCACCTTCGCCAACAAGGTCGAAGTGGCCGGCGATAAGGTCAACGTCACGCGCGAAGTCGACGGCGGCCTGGAAACCCTGCAGCTGACCACCCCGGCCGTGATCACCACCGACCTGCGCCTGAACGAGCCGCGCTACGTCACGCTGCCCAACATCATGAAGGCCAAGAAGAAGCCGCTGGAGACCGTCAAGCCCGAGGACCTGGGCGTGGACGTGGCCCCGCGCCTGAAGACCCTGAAGGTGGCCGAGCCCCCGAAGCGCGGCGCCGGCATCAAGGTGCCCGACGTGGCTACGCTGGTGGCCAAACTCAGGAACGAAGCCAAGGTCATCTAAGGCAGAAGGAGAACACAACATGACCGCACTCGTCATTGCAGAACACGACAACGCCAGCCTCAAGGCGGCCACCCTGAACACCGTCACCGCCGCCGCCGCCTGCGGCGCCGAGGTGCATGTGCTGGTGGCCGGTGAAGGCGCACAAGCCGCCGCAGCCGCCGCCGCCCAGATCGCCGGCGTCGCCAAGGTCCTGCACGCCGACGGCGCCGCCCTGAAGGACGGCCTGGCGGAAAACCTCGCCGCCCAGGTTCTCGCCATCGCAGCCAACTACAGCCACCTCCTGTTCCCCGCCACCGCCGGCGGCAAGAACGTGGCCCCGCGCGTGGCCGCCAAGCTCGACGTGGCGCAGATCAGCGACATCACCAAGGTGGTGAGCCCCGACAGCTTCGAGCGCCCGATCTACGCCAACGCGATTGCCACCGTGCAATCGAGCGACGCCGTGAAGGTCATCACCGTGCGCGGCACGGGCTTTGACGCCGCGCCCGCCACCGGCGGCAGCGCCGCCGTGGAGAGTGTGGCCGCCGTCGCCGACAGCGGCAAGAGCGGCTTCGTGGGCCGCGAGGTCACCAAGAACGACCGCCCCGAGCTGACGGCCGCCAAGATCATCGTCAGCGGTGGCCGGGCGCTGGGCAGCAGCGAGAAGTTCAACGAGGTCATGACCCCGCTGGCCGACAAGCTGGGCGCGGCCATCGGCGCATCGCGCGCGGCGGTGGACGCGGGCTACGCCCCGAACGACCTGCAGGTGGGGCAGACGGGCAAGATCGTCGCGCCGCAGCTGTACATCGCCTGCGGCATCTCCGGGGCCATCCAGCACCTGGCGGGCATGAAGGACAGCAAGGTCATCGTGGCCATCAACAAGGACCCCGAGGCGCCGATCTTCAGCGTGGCCGACTATGGGCTGGAGGCGGATCTGTTCCAGGCGGTGCCGGAGCTGGTCAAGGCGCTGTAAGTCCAGAAGGTCGGTTCCGCATGGGGCTGGCCTTTTTTAATTTTCCTGACACGCAACCATCTTTTGCCCACGAGGGAGACCTATGCAAACGACATTCCAGCGCCGCCGCTGGCTGGGCCTGGCCACTGTGGCCCTGGCCGCCAACGCCGCGCCCACCTGGGCCCAGGCCCAGAGCTTCCCGAACAAGTCCATCACACTGATCGTGCCCTTCCCGGCGGGCGGCTCCACCGACCGCCACATGCGCCTACTGGCCGAGCTGGCCGGCAAGCAGCTGGGCCAGCCCGTCATTGTGGACAACAAGCCCGGCGCCGGCGGCACGCTGGGCCCCGGCACCATGGCGCGCACGGCCAAGCCCGATGGCTACACCATCTCGCAGTACCCCATGTCCATGCTGCGCATGGCGCATATGCAGAAGACGGCCTGGCACCCGCTCACGGACTTCAGCTACATCATCGGTGTCTCGGGCTACACCTTCGGCTTCACGGTGCGCGGCGATTCGCCCTACAAGAGCTTCAACGACTACATTGCCGCCGCGCGCAAGAGCCCCGGCGCGGTGGACTATGGTTCGACCGGCGCGGGCACCTCGCCGCACCTGCTGATGGAAGAGCTGGCCGAGAACGCCAAGGTCAAGTTCAACCATGTGCCGTTCAAGGGTAACGCCGACCTGCAGCAAGCGCTGCTGGGCGGCCATGTGTCGGCACAAAGCGATGCCACGGGCTGGGACAAGTATGTGGATGGTGGCCAGATGCGCCTGCTGCTGACCTTTGGCGAAAAGCGCACCCAGCGCTGGCCCGAGGTGCCCACTGCCAAGGAGCTGGGCTATGGCGTGGTCTCCACCTCGCCTTATGGCATTGTCGGGCCCAAGGGCATGGACCCGGCCGTGGCGCAGAGGCTGCACGATGCCTTTAAGAAGGCCATGGACGACCCGCGCCACGCTGAGCTGATGTCCCAGCTGAACCAGGATGCCTGGTACCGCTCGGGCGCCGACTATGCCCAGTGGGCCAAGGAGGCATTCGCCAAGGACAAGCTGCTGATCGAGCGCCTGGGTCTGATGGCTAAATGAAGTGCGGCTGAAGGAGTGAGTTTGCACCTTGCCTTGAAGAGTGCAAACCCGCATCCCGCATCAACTCCATGCGAGAGCCTGCACGCCGGCCTGCGCGCCATGGCGCTCGCAGGCTGCTTCGACAGTGGCCAGCGCATGGCGCAGCAGCAATGTGCCAGGGCGCCCGAGTTCGGCCGCGGCGAGCAGGGCCAGCTCCAGGTCCTTGCGCAGCATGGCCAGCGTAAAGCCTACGGCACCGTCGCCATCGACCATGCGCTGCACATAGGCGTCGAACATCCAGCCAGAACCTGTGCCGTCGCTGAGCGCGTCGCGCAGTGGATCGCCCTGCATGCCAGCCGCGCGCGCCAACGCTGCGCCTTCGGCCACGCCCAGCAGGGCGCCGGCCATCATGGTTTGGTTGATCAGTTTCGTGCGGTAGCCGCTGCCGGCCGCGCCGCAGGCGACGACGCGCCGGGAGAGCTGCGCGAGTAGCGCCTGGCTGCCTTGCAGCGCACACGCCTCACCCCCGGCAAACAAGGTGAGGGTTCCCTGGCGCGCGCCCGCCAAGCCACCGGTGACCGGGCAGTCCAGCCAGTGCGCGCCGCGTTGCTGCAAGGCCTGGGCCAGCGGCGCGGCCACGCTGGGTGCGGCGGTGGTCATGTCTATCGCCTGGGTGCCGGCTGCCAGGTGCGGCAGCAAGGCGTGCCAGACCTGCTGCACGTCGTCCGAGCTGCGCAGCATGGTGACCACATGCGTGCTGTGGCGCGCAAGCTCAGCCAGGTCGGGCGCCCAGCGGGCGCCCTGCTCCAGCAGGGGGCGGGCATGTTCCTCGCGGCGTGCCCACACGGTGAGCGGCCAGCCTGCGGCGAGCAGGCGTGCCGCCATGGGCTGGCCCATGCTGCCCAGCCCTATCCAGCCTACGCGGCGGTTCCCCGCAACGCCATCAGCATCCGCCATCGCGGGTGCTCACTGCTGCTCGATCTTGGCTTCGCGGATGATCTTGCCCCACTTGGCGGTTTCAGCCGCCAGGTGCTTGCGCAGGTCATCGCGTGAGCCGGTCAGCGTGCTTGCGCCCAGGTCGGCCAGACGCTGGTGCACCTCGGGCTTGGTCAGCACCTCGTTGAGCGTCTTGTTCAGCTTGTCGAGAACGGCCGTCGGGGTGCCCTTGGGGGCGAGCAGCGCAAACCAGGTGGACGACATCAGATCAGGATGGCCCAGTTCCTTCATCGAGGGCACATCGGGCAGGGCCGGCGAGCGTTGGTCGGCCATCAGCGCCAGCGCGCGCACACGTCCGGCCTTGACCTGGCCGGCGATGCCCGGCACCAGCTGGAACATGGCCTGGATGTCGCCCGCGATCATGTTGGTCGTGGCCTGTCCCGGTGCGTTGTAGGGCACGTGAATCATGCTGGTGCCGGTCTCGCGCATGAACAGCTCACCTGCCAGGTGCATGGAGCTGCCCGTGCCGGTGGAGCCGAAATTGATCTTGCCCGGGCTGGCCTTGGCGTACTGGATGAACTCGTTGAGGCTCTTGGTGGGGAGCTTGTCATTGACGACCAGGATGTTGGGCACGTCGGCAATCAGGCCTATGGGCTCGAAATCCTTGATCGGGTCGAAGCTCAGCTTCTTGTACAGGTTGGGGTTGACGGCCAGCGTGCCGGCCCAGGAGAACAGCAGCCGGTAGCCGTCGGGTGCAGCCGACGCTGCGCTGGCGGCGCCGATATTGCCATTGGCGCCAGGCTTGTTGTCGATGATGAAGTTGCCCTTGAGTGACTTGGACAATTCTTCGGCAACGATGCGCGCAATCGTATCGCCGGTTCCGCCGCCGCCCGGGGCGGGCACGACGATTTGCACGGCCTTGCCTGCCGCAGGCCAGTCCTGCGCCTGAGCGTTGGCCATCAAAGCCATGGATGCAATGCCGGCCAGAGCGATATGTTTGAATGTCGTTCGCATGATGCTGAGTCTCCTAGGTGGGGTTGAATCTTTATTCAGGCCGCGCTGCGCGCACCGCGCATGACGGCCTCCAGCCGATCATCGGTCACGCGGATGGGCAGTACGCAGCCCGGGCCAATCATCAGGCGCCTGCCGCCGGTTTGCTCCAGCGCCTCACGCACCTCGGCTTCGATATCGGCGTGCGTGCCTTGCATCAAGGTGCCGTGCTCGCTCAGGCCGCCGACCAGCAAGCCCTTGAAGCGCTGCGATGCCTCGCGCAGATTGGGCGTGGTAAGTCGATCATGCCAGTTGAGCATTTCCACGGGGTACTGGCTCAGCATGTCGAACATGATGTCGTCGCCATGCATGTGCAGCATGTTGAACCTGGCCTTGCCCTTGAGCGCATCCAGAATCTGCAGGTCGTACTTGCGTCCGAAGCGCTCGTATTCGGCGGCAGTGGTAAGCCGGTACGAGGCCAGCTGCGTTGCGAGAAACACGCCATGGGCGCCCGCTTCCAGCGCCTGCAGTGCAAAGTCTATGGTCACGTCGGTGATGACTTGCAGTGCGTGCTCGACCGCATCCGGTGCCAGGCGCATATCGGCAAACAGGCGTTCGCTGGAGAGTTTGCGCGCCGTCGTCAGGGGGCTGAACACGGTTTGCAGCACCGGCACGCTGCCCCCGAGCTCGCGCGTCGTCAGCGCCAGCGCCTCGTTCTGGCGGCCATAGCTGCCCTGGCGTGCATCCAGGCGCTGCAGGCGGCGCCAATCGTCCACGCTGTTCACGCCGGGGCGTGTGCTTTCGCGCGCGCCATTGGGCGTGCCCTTGAACGCGGTTTGCGTGCCCCAGTCTTCGACGCCGTACATGCCCGAGGGCATGAATTTCACCAGATCGCATTCCCAGCGGCGCTGCCAGCGCACGCTGTGCTCGGCCAGCTTGAGCGGATCCAGATCGTCGTCCGGAAAATGTCGCCAGAGCGCGACCGGTGCACGATCCGTTGCCTGGCCGGCGAGGGCCGCCTCGATCCGTTCCCAGTGATTCATGTCTGCCATGTCCTTGTCCTTGTGTGTTGTCTGCAAAAGAAGAGCCCCGCGGGCTGTATTTAGTTTTTCATGGGGCTGACATGAATACAAACGGTTTGTGACAATGGTTGGTTTTGCGTATCACAAACCCAGTATGCGCAAATCAAGACGCTTGCCGGCGCTCGCGTGTCAACAAGGTCAGCAGTGCCTGGGCGGGATGTGAAAGCCGTGCGTCCTCGCGGCGCACGCAAACGCTCAAAGATCGCTGCGCCCAGTTTTCGTCCAGTGCCATCACTGCAAGAGCAGAGTGGTGCTGGTGGCGCAGCACCGAATGGGGGACGATGCTGATGCCCGCGCCCGACTCGACCAGCGCCAGCACCGCAGGAAAGCTTGCCACCTGCACGCGAATGTCCAGTGCGCGCCCCAGCAACGCCGCCTTGCCTATCAGGAAGGTGAGAATGGCCGCCCCGTTGTGCAGGCAGATGAAGGGGTGGCGCAGGCATTCGTCGAAGCTGACGCTGCGTTGCTGCGCCAGTGGGCTGTCACGTGGCGCGATCGCGACCAGCTCGTCCGCGCGGTAGTCCCTGAACTCCAGCAAGGGATGGGGTTCGTTCCAGGTCACGACGCCCAGGTCGGCGCGTCCCTCGGCCACGGCCGTGACGATGTCGCGGCTCAGGCGCTCCTCCAGCTGTATGCGTGCATCGGGGTGCAGGCGCAAAAATACCTGCAGGTCACCGGGGAGAAAGGACGCAATCGCGGTGCTGTTGGCAAACACGGTGACCTGGGTCTTGACCCCATGCGCGTAAGGCGCCAGGCTGGCGTGCATTTGCTCGAGCTCGGCGAGGCAGCGGCGGCAATGCTCGAGCATGATCTGCCCGGCGCGGGTGAGCGCCACGCCGCGTGGTTCGCGCAGGAACAGCGGCACGCCGAGCGATTCTTCCAGGGCCTTGATGCGCAGGCTGGCCGAGGAAGGCGACAAAAAGCAGGCTTGCGCACCCCGCGAGACGCTGCCGGCATCGGCCACCGCGACAAACAATTTCAGATCGGTCAGGTTGTAGCGCATTGTTTGTCGCAGACAAATGCTCAATTCTAAAGAACCCGTTTGCTGTCCTGCGGCCGAGAAGAAACAATGAAAGGGTTCACTGCCGTTGATGGCGCATCGCTACGGGATGAGCAGGGCATCGGCCCCTCTTCATTCCCCCACCGTCATTCCTCAAGAAAGAGACCCGCATGACCCGTACCTGGACACAGCAGGCCATTGCCTGCATCGAGCGCGATTACCAGCGCACCTCCGATACACACTTGTTCCCGCTGGAGCTGCCCGGGTGCAAGGGCATAGATATGTACATCAAGGACGAGTCGAGCCATCCCACGGGCAGCCTCAAGCACCGCCTGGCGCGCTCGCTGTTCCTGTACGGCCTGTGCAATGGCTGGATCCGCGAGGGCACGACCGTTGTCGAGGCCTCATCTGGCAGCACCGCGGTGTCCGAGGCGTATTTCGCGCGCATGCTGGGCCTGCCCTTTATCGCCGTGATGCCGCGCAGCACCTCGCCGGCCAAGATCGCGCAGATTGAGTTCTACGGCGGGCAGTGCAGCTTCGTCGACGATCCCGCCCAGGTCTATGCCGAGGCCGAGCGTATTGCACGCGAGCGCAAGGGCCACAACATGGACCAGTTCACCTACGCCGAGCGGGCCACCGACTGGCGTGGCAACAACAACATTGCCGAGTCCATCTTCAATCAGATGAAGTCCGAGCCCCACCCCTTGCCCAGCTGGATCGTGGTGGGCGCCGGCACCGGTGGCACCTCGGCGACCATAGGCCGCTTCATCCGCTACCAGGAGTTCGACTCCAAGCTGTGCGTGGTCGATCCACCGAACTCGGTCTTCCACCGCTATTACGAAAGCGGCGACGCCAGCGTGACGCTGGATGCAGGCTCGGATGTCGAGGGCATTGGTCGCCCGCGCGTCGAGGCGTCCTTCATCCCCGGCGTGATCGACCGCATGATGGTCGTGCCCAACGAGGGGTCGTACGCCGCGATGCGCTATCTGCACAAGATGGTGGGCCGTCGCTACGGTGCCTCCACCGGCACCGATTTCTACGGCGCGCTGCGCCTGGCGTGCGAGATGAAGGAAAAGGGCCAGCAGGGCTCCATCGTCGCGATGGCATGCGACCCCGGCGAGCGCTACCTCGACACCTATTACAACGACGCCTGGCTTGAAAAGTCGGGCTACGACATCCGCCCCTACGAGGCGCAGATCCATCAGGCGGTGCAAACCGGCCGCTGGACCGAGATCGGCGCCTGAGAAAACATGCTTCGTCCGATACATAAAAGCACTTGTTGAAGTGGTTTTTGCTATTGGACGAGCATGTCAACCCCCTTCCACAATGGCGGGCCTCACAGCAGGCGATGAGGCAAGCGGCCCGAGGACGGGCCCCCTTTGCCGCGACGCATGCATAACTACAGGAGACCTCCCATGATCAATGCATCCCGCCGCCAGTGGATGGCCCAGGGCCTGGGCGCCGCCGCTGCCCTGGCCGCGCCGCAATGGGCTTTTGCCCAGGGCAAATACCCCAGCAAACCGGTGCGCGTCATCGTGCCCTTCCCGGCCGGTGGCACGACCGACATTGTGGCGCGCCTGGTGCTGCAAAAGCTCGGCGAGCTGGCGGGCCAGTCCTTCATCGTGGACAACAAGGGCGGCGCCAACGGCATGATCGGCACGGCCGAGGCCGCGCGCGCCGCGCCCGATGGCTATACGCTGCTGCTCAACACCGCCGGTGCCCAAACCCTGAGTCCGGTGATCTACAAGGCCAACTATGAGGCGCTGGGCAGCTTCGAGCCCATCACCCATATCTGCGACGTGAGCTTCATCGTCATCGCGCGCAAGGACCTGCCGGTGAACAACATGCAGGAGCTGATCAAGCTGGCGCAGGGCAGCAAGCCCCTGTCCATCTCCTCGGGCAGCGCCATGATCAACCTGATGAGCGAGGAGTTCAAACGCCTCATCAAGGCGCCGCAGACCATCAACGCCCAGTACAAAGGCACGGCGCCGCAGATGCAGGCCGTGGTGGCGGGCGAGGTGGATTTCTCGCTGGACTCCTTCGCCTCGGTGGAGATGATCCGCGCCGGCCGCGTGAAGGCGCTGGGCGTGCTGTCGCCGCAGCGTGCGGCCTCGTTCCCCGACGTGCCCACGCTCAAGGAGCAGGGCGTCGAGGGCATGGACTTCGCCTCCTGGGCCGGCCTGCTCGCGCCCAAGGGCACGCCCAGGGAGATCGTCGACTACCTGGCGCAGCAGATGGACAAGGTGATGCAGATGCCCGAGGTGATCGCCAAGCTCAAGTCCTACGACTACTTCCCGCGCCGCACCACGCGCGAGGAATTCGCCAAGCTGATCGATGCGGACAACAAGCGCTGGCAGCGCATCGTCGCCGAGACCGGGTTCAAGATCAATTGATGGGTGGCGGCGCTATGCCGCCCCGCCCGAGCCGCGCGTACCCGACGAAGGCAGGGGCGCGCCCAGCAGGGCGCAGGCCACGGCCTCGCCGACCTTGATGCCGTCCACGCCGGCCGAGAGAATGCCGCCGGCGTAGCCCGCGCCTTCGCCGGCGGGGTACAGGCCGCTCGTGTTCAGGCTCTGGAAGTCGTCGCCGCGGTCCAGGCGCAGCGGGGCCGAGGTGCGCGTCTCCACGCCCGTGAGCACCGCGTCCGCCATGTCGTAGCCGCGGATCTTGCGCGCGAATGCGGGCAGGGCCTCGCGCATGGCTTTTGTCGCATAGGCGGGCAGTGCCTCGTCCATGCTGACCAGGGTCACGCCGGGCTGGTAGGACGGCTGCACCTCACCCAGCGCGGTACTGGCGCGGCGCGCCAGGAAGTCGCCCACGCGTTGCGCAGGGGCGTTGTAGTCGCCGCCACCCAATACGAAGGCGCGCGATTCCAGCTGGCGCTGCAGCACGATGCCGGCCAGCGGGTGCGTCTGATCCTGCGCCAGCGCCTGCACGCCATGGGCGGCGCCCAGCATCGCCTCGAAGGCCGCCGGGTCGCGCGGATAGTCGCGCGGCTCCACGCCCACCACCATGCCGGCGTTGGCGTTGCGCTCGGCGCGCGAATACTGGCTCATGCCGTTGGTGACCACGCGCCCGGGCTCGCTGGTGGCGGCCACCACGGTGCCGCCGGGGCACATGCAGAAGCTGTAGACGGTGCGCCCCTGGCTGGCGTGGTGCACCAGCTTGTAGTCGGCCGCGCCCAAGAGCGGGTGGCCTGCATGCCTGCCCCAGCGCGCGCGGTCGATCACGCCCTGCGGGTGCTCGATGCGTACGCCCACCGAGAACGGCTTGGCCTGCATGGCCACGCCGCGCTGGTAGAGCATGGCGAAGCTGTCGCGCGCGCTGTGGCCCAGGGCGATGACGGCGTGCGACGTGGCCAGCTCGCTCTCCTGTCCGGTGCGCAAATCAAGCACGCGCAGGGCGCGCAGCTGACGGCCCTGCAGCACCAGGTCGGTCACGCGCTGCTCGAAGCGCACCTCGCCGCCCAGGGCGATGATCTGCGCGCGCAGCGCCTGCACCATCTTCACCAGCCGGAAGGTGCCGATGTGCGGGTGCGCCGTGTACAGGATCTCGGGCGGCGCGCCCGCGGCGACGAACTCCTGCAGCACCTTGCGTCCCAGGTGGCGCGGGTCCTTGATCTGGCTGTAGAGCTTGCCGTCGGAAAACGTCCCGGCGCCGCCCTCGCCGAACTGCACGTTCGATTCGGGGTTGAGCTCGCGCCTGCGCCACAGGCCCCAGGTGTCCTGGGTGCGCTCGCGCACGGCCTTGCCGCGCTCGAGCACGATGGGCCGAAAGCCCATCTGCGCCAGCACCAGCGCGGCAAAGATGCCGCAGGGGCCGAAGCCCACGACCACGGGGCGCTCGGCGCTGCTGGCCGGGGCCCGGCCCACGGGGTGCCAGGCCATGTCGGGCGTGGGCTGGATATGCGGGTTGCCGGCGTGGCGTGAGAGCAGCGGGCCTTCCTGTGCCGGGTCGGCCAGCGCCACATCGACGATGTACACGGCCAGCAGCTCGGCCTTGCGCGCGTCAAAGCTGCGCTTGTGCACCTGCAGCGTGGCGATGGCGTTGCCGTCGATGCCCAGCGCCTGCGCGGCCAGGGCGCGCAGCGCCGCCTCGGGGTGTTGTTCGGGTTCCAGGGGCAGGGCTGCCAGGGGCAGGCGCAGTTCGGAGAGTCTCAGCATGGCTTGTGACGATCAAGCAAAAGGGGCGCAATGGTAGCACCCTGGTCCAGGGTGATTTGATATGAAATATGGCTGTAACGCTTTACTGTAGGGCGCTGTAAGCTATCAAAATCGCTAGTTTGGGATGGGATGGGATGGGATGGAATGGGGAGGAGCGAGACGGCCGCGTCAGAACCAGTCGTCCATGTCCTGCTGCTGCGCCTTCAGCTGCTGGCGCTCGGCCTTGATCCAGGCCTTGAGCGCGGCCGGGTCGGCGCGCAGGGCGCCCAGCTGCCGGCGCAGCTGCAGGGTTTCGTATTCGATGAGCTGCAGGTGTGAGCGCAGCTCGCGCATGATGCCCGCGGGCTTGGCGCTGCGGTAGGGGTCGATTCCGAACGCCATCTGGAAGTGATCCTGCACCTCCCGCACCTCCTGCTGCAGCTCCCTGAGCTGCTCGGCCAGCACGCGGTTGTAGTGCTTGAGGCGCTCTTCGCTCAGGCCGGCGATGTGCTCGGGGTCGATCTGCTCGATCTCCAATTGCAGCTGCAGCAGGTCGAGCAGCTTGTTCTCGGCATAGGCCTGGTTCACGCGCTGCATCAGTGCCGTCTTGCGCTCGCGCTCGGCGGGGTCGGTCTCGCGGTCGGGGTGCAGGTGGCTGGCGAGCTTGCGGTAGATTTCGCGCACCGATTGCGTCGCCTGGCTGGCTTCCTCCTGCGCCTTGCGCTCGCGCGCGCTGGGCTTGCGCGGCCGTGCGGCGCGGCGGGCCTCGCGCTGCTGTTCGGCCTGTTCCTGGCGTTCCTGCTGTGCCTGCAACTGCTCCTGCAGGCGGCGCAGAAAGTCCTCGGGCGAGTCCATGTCCGCGCCCTCCAGGTCCACGTCCACGCCGAAGAAGTCCTTCGCCATGCCCTGCGCCATCTGCCTGGCGATGTCGTCGCCCTCGGCCTCCTCGGCGTCGTAGTCGCTGCCGCTGTGGCGGTTGTAGATCTCCTTGAGGCTGGCGCGCATGGCCTCGTCGGCCACCACGTCGATCAGCACGGCGAGCCGGTCGGTGATGGCCTCGCTCAGCGTGCGGCGATCGGCCTTGGTGAGTTTTTTGTTGTCGCTGGCCGAATCCAGGTGCTGCACCAGCTCGACCAGCAAATCACAGTGCGTTTTTTGTAGCGGCACGGCCTCGCGTGCGTGGCGCTCGCGATAGTTGGCAATGGCCAGCTGCCAGTCGGCCAGCAGCTCGCGCTGCTGCGCGATGCGCTCGATGTGGCGGTTGAACTTCTTCTGCTGCGCGCTCAGCGGCGCACCTGCGTGCGCCGTGGGGATGTGGACGGGGGTGTGGTGTTTGGCAGCCATGGTGGGGCGGGATTGTGCCTCGCCGCGCCCCCGGGCTCGTTCAGGCCGTGGGCAGGAAACCCTCGACCGACAGGTAGCGCTCGCCCGTGTCGTAGTTGAAGCCCAGCACGCGGCTGCCGGCGGGCAGCTCGGGGAGTTTTTGCGCGATGGCGGCCAGCGTGGCGCCGCTGGAGATGCCCACCAGCAGGCCCTCTTCGCGTGCGGCACGGCGCGCGTATTCGCGCGCGGGTTCGGCGTCGATCTGGATCACGCCGTCGAGCAGGCTGGTGTCCAGGTTCTTGGGGATGAAGCCCGCGCCCAGGCCTTGGATGGGGTGGGGGCCGGGCTGGCCGCCCGAGATCACGGGTGAGAGCGAGGGCTCGACGGCAAAGACTTTCAGCTGGGGAAACTTGGCTTTGAGCACGCGTGCGCAGCCGGTCAGGTGCCCGCCCGTGCCCACGCCGGTGATGAGCACGTCGATGCCCTCGGGAAAGTCCGCCAGGATCTCCTGCGCCGTGGTGCGCGCATGCACATCGGCGTTTGCCGGGTTGTCGAACTGCTGCGGAATCCAGGCGCCGGGCGTCTGCGCGGCCAGCTCCTCGGCGCGGGCGATGGCACCCTTCATGCCCTTTTCCTTGGGCGTGAGGTCGAACTGCGCGCCATAGGCCAGCATCAGGCGGCGGCGCTCGATGCTCATGCTGTCGGGCATCACCAGGACCAGCTTGTAGCCCTTGACGGCCGCCACCAGCGCCAGGCCGATGCCGGTGTTGCCGCTGGTGGGCTCGATGATGGTGCCGCCGGGTTTCAGGGCGCCGGACTGCTCGGCCGCCTCCACCATGGCCAGCGCGATGCGGTCCTTGATCGAGCCGCCGGGGTTGCTGCGCTCGGACTTGATCCAGACTTGGGCCGCCGCGCCGAACAGGCGGTTGATGCGGATGTGGGGCGTGTTGCCAATGGTTTGCAGGACGTTGTCGGCTCGCATGGTGTCTCCAGGAAGAGAGGTGGGAATACAGCAGGCAGTAGTGCAGCCGCCCATTGTGGGGGACTTGTCGTGCCGCGTCGCGATATCGATATGCCGCGGCCGTGATATGCGCGTGCCGAATGCGCCGCACAATGGTGCCATCGTCATCCACAGGTTGGCCCCATGACCCTATTGCAGTCCACCATGCTCATGCTCACCGTAAGCTGCGCGCTGCTGCTCATAGGCTTCTCGGCGCGCGCCTCGCGCTGGGGGCCGGCGCTGATGATGCTGGGCATCGTGGGCGCGTTGCTGCTCATTGCCTACAACATCTTCCAGTTGGTGCACGCACAATGAGACAATCACGCCCGTGAAGCACGCCAGACCGCCGCTGGTGCATGTGCCGAAAGGCCGCACTGGAGGAACGTCCGGACTGCACAGGACAGCGTAGCAGCTAACGGCTGCCCACCGTGAGGTGAGGATCAGAGCAACAGAGACGAGTCCCGGGGGAGTGCCGCAAGGTAGACCACTGGGGGTGAAACGGGCAATCTCTACGCGCAGCAACACCAAGTAGGCCAGCGTTGACGTGGTTCCGCGGAGCTGGCGGGTAGGTGGCATCGAGCCGCGGTGGCGACACCCGGCCCAGAGTAATGGCGGTCACATGCGGGCAACCGCATGCACAGAATCCGGCTTATCGGCGCGCTTCACACTTTCTTCAAAACCGCTCCCACGGCTGCAGGTAGCGCCACTGCCCTTCGGGCACCTTGGCCAGCGGTACGCGGCCGATGCGGATGCGCTTGAGGGCCACCACCGAGAGGCCCACGGCCGCGCACATGGCCGGGATTTGCCCGGGACGTATGCTCTTCAGGGCAAAGCGCAGGCGCGTTTCGTTTTGCCAGCTGACCTTGATGGGCGGCAGCGGCCGGCCGTTGAAGGAGAGGCCATGGCAGAGTTTTTGCAGTCCGCCCTCGGCAATCTGGCCCGCCACCTCGACGATGCATTCCTGCTCCAGCGTTTCTATGTCTTCCTGCAGCTTGCGCGCCACGCGCCGGTCCTGGGTGTAGACCACCAGGCCGCTGGCCTCGGTGGGCAGGGGCGTGAAGCATTCCAGCTGCTTGAAGTGGCGCAGCAGCACGCGGATGCCGGCGGCGTCTTCGGGCAGGTGGGTTTGCATATTCAGCAGCGTGACCGCCTGCGGCGCGCCCTGGCTGCGGCTGCCGTGGGATGCCGCCGCTGCGCTCAGCCCCAGCCCGGCCTCGTAGCCGGGCGGCTTGTGCAGCAGCAGGGTGACGGGGGTCAGCTCCATCAGGTTGGCGTCTTGCGCCAGCAGCACGCTTTGCCGCGGCGCCACGCGTGCGCCGGGCAACTCGACGACCCGGCCGTCCACCGTCACCCAGCCGCCTTCGATGTACTGCTCGGCCGTGCTGCGCGAGCAGGCAAACTGCTGCGCCACGCGCTTGGCCAGGCGCACGGCCTCGCCGCCGGCATGCTCAGTCATTGCCCGGCTCCAGCATGCGGATGCGTTCGATGTGCGCCAGCAGCGAGCGCTGCGCCACGGGCCAGATGCGCTCGGGCACGTCGTCGTAGGCCAGGCGCACCCAGTCTTCCATGCTGCCCTCGGGCTGGGCCTGCATGGCGGCCAGCACCTTGGCCTCGCGCGCCAGGCGGTGGGCCTTCAGGCGGGCGATGGCCGTGCGCGCTTCGCCTAGCACGTAGCCGTGCGCCGGCAGGATGAACTCCACGCCGTGCTCGGCGCAGAGCCGGTCGAGTCGGTCCAGCGAATCGAGGTAGTCGGCCATGTTGCCGTCGGGCGGGTCGATGACCGTGGTGCTGCCGTTCAGGATGTGGTCTCCGGAGAACAGCAGGCCGTCCTCGCGCAGCAGCAGGCACAGGTGGTTGGCGGCGTGGCCGGGGGTGTGGATGACCTGCAGGGTATGGGTGATTTTGCCATCCATTCCTTGTCCTGCAAGCGTTAACAGCTCATCATTTTGCAGCGCGCGGTCGGGTGTGAACTGGCTGTGCGCGCGTGCCGTCGGCTGTGAGGGCAGGCCCAGGATGGGCGGTTTGGCGCGCCCATGCGCCAGCACCATGGCCTGCAGCGGCGCGGCGCCGGGCGAGTGGTCGGGGTGCGAATGGGTGCAGACGATCATGCGGATGTTGCCGCCCGCCGCGCGCCACAGGCGCTCCAGGTGCGCCGTGTCGGCCGGGCCGGGGTCGATGGCGATGTAGCCCGTGCCGGGGTCGCCCACCAGGTAGCTGTTGGTGCCGGGGCCGGTCATCACGCCGGGGTTCGGGGCGGTGAGGCGCTGCAGGTTCTTCAGCAGCGGCACCGGCGTCTCGCTCTGCCAGTCCAGCGTGTGGGCCACCTGGCCGTCGGGGCAGACCAGGGCCAGCTCGCCGTAGGGCGGCTCGTGCTCCATGTGGGGCGCCCGCGTGCCGTTCACAAAGCCCGAGCGCGGGCTGCTGACCCACAGCGGCTGCTCGTGCGCGACGGCGGCCAGCACGGCTTGCACATCGGCAAACTGCGCCAGGCGCTGCAGCGTGCGGATGGTGGGGAAGATCATGAAGAACTGCCCCGCCTCGTGGCGCGCCAGCGCGTCGGCGGGGCTGACCCACACGGGCTCGAACTGCTCGGATTCGTCGGCCACGGGCTCCTGGCCCTCGGGCATGCGCGCCACCAGGAAGGGCACGGCGAAGCGCTTGGGCAGATTGCGGTCGGCCGTCCAGTGGGCCAGCCAATAGATGCTGTCGGCCGCCAGGCGCAGGCCGCGCGCCGCGCATTCGGCGGCAAAGGTGGTGCCCGGCGGCAGCTGGCGGGCAATGGCGGCAATGTCGGCGGCGTCGGCCCAGCGGCCGTCGGCGCGGCGCGCCAGCAGCACGCCCAGCTCCTCGAAGCTCTCGCGGATGGCGGCCATGGCATCGGTCAGGCGCGCGGCGTTCTGCGCCGGGCGCTGGTCGGCCAGGGCGTGGGTGGCGGCGTCGCCGTCCTGCGCCTCGATGCCGCCGCCGGGAAAGACATAGGCTCCGGGCACGAAGCTGGCCTTGTCGGAGCGGCGCGTCATCAAGACCTCCAGCCGGGTCGTGCCGTCCGGCGCTGGCGCATCGCGCAGCAGCAGCACGGTGGCGGCATCCAGGGGGGTGACGGGTTCGCGGTGGGGGTGGAGTTGTTGGCTTTGGCGTGGCATCGGGGCATTATCGACAAGTGCGGCGCCCCGTGCGGTGCGCCGATAATCGCGGCCATGCAGATCCGCTTCACCAAGATGCAGGGCGCGGGCAACGACTTCGTGGTGCTCGACGAAACCCAGGGCGCCCTGGGCCTGACGCCCGCGCAATACCGCTTCCTGGCCGACCGCCACTTTGGCGTGGGGGCCGACCAGATCCTGACCGTGCGCCCCTCGCTGGCAGACGGCATCGACTTCGAATACCTGATCCACAACGCCGATGGCGGCCAGGTGCAGCAGTGCGGCAACGGCGCGCGCTGCTTTGCGCGCTATGTGCGCGACAAGGGGCTGACGGCCAAGGAGCAGATCCGCGTGCAGACCCTGGCCGGCGTGATCGCGCCACGGCTGGAATCCGACGGGCGCGTGACCGTGGACATGGGCCGCCCGGCGCTGGAGCCCGCGCGTCTGCCGTTCGACACCCAGGGCCTTGCGCCCGTGCCGCAGGGTTTGGTGCAAAAATGGCCTCTGACGCTTGATGGGCAAGCGCCGGAAGCTACTGTAATGATAGTTGCCGTATCCATGGGCAACCCGCATGCCGTGCAGCTCGTGGATGACGTGGACCGCGCCCCTGTGGCCCTGACCGGCCCGCTGATCGAGAGCCACCCGCGTTTTGCCGAGCGCGTGAACGCCGGCTACCTGCAGGTGCAAAGCCGCAGCCAGGTGCGCCTGCGCGTGTACGAGCGCGGCGTGGGCGAGACCCTGGCCTGTGGCACCGGCGCCTGCGCCGCCGTGGTGGCGGGCATAGGCCTGGGGCTGCTGGATGCGCGCGTCGACGTGCACACGCGCGGCGGCCTGCTCACCATTGCCTGGGCCGGCGGACCGGATGACCCGGTGCTCATGACCGGCCCCGCCAGCACCGTTTTCGAAGGCCAGATCGACATTCCCGACCTCCCATGACCCATTCTGCTTCCGTTTCCCCCGTCACCGAAGACGACATTGCCCAGTTCCTGGCCAGCACACCGGGCTTCTTCGAGCGCCACGCCGAGCTGCTGGCCAGCGTGAGCATCGCCAGCCCGCACGGCCAGCGCGCCGTGAGCCTGCAGGAGCGCCAGGCCGAGATGCTGCGCGAGAAGATCAAGGGCCTGGAGCACCGCGTCATGGACATGGTGCGCAATGGCCATGAAAACGCCGCCATCGGCCAGAAGATCCACCAGTGGTCGCGCGACCTGCTGGCCGTGCAGGATGCGGCCCTGCTGCCGCAGGCCGTGGAGCAGGGCATGCAGACCCTGTTCGACGTGCCCCAGGTCGCGCTGCGCCTGTGGGGTACGGCCAGCGCCCATGCCGGGGCGGCGTTTGCCCGGGGCGCGAGCGAGGACGTGCGCTCCTTCGCCTCGTCGCTGACCATGCCGTTCTGCGGTCCCAACCTCGGCTTCGAGGCCACGGCCTGGCTGGCGCAGGCCGGTCAGGTGCAGTCGCTGGCCCTGCTGCCGCTGCGGCGCGGCGCCATCGACAGCGCCGAGCAGCCGGCGTTCGGCCTGCTGGTGCTGGGTTCGCACGATCCGCACCGTTTCGAGGCCACCATGGGCACGGACTTCCTCACGCGCATAGCCGAGCTGGCCAGCGCGGCATTGTCTCGACTGCTCTGAAAAACAGAGCTGCTGGCGCTTGTGTGCAGGGCGTTTGAATGGATTTCGACGCAAAACAGGGCCAGCCCGCCCCGCAGCTGCCGCCCGAGGCCCTGCAGTACCTGCAGCATGTGCGCGTGGAAAAGCGCCTGGCGGCGCGCACGCTCACGCTCTACACCCTGGACCTGCAGCGCCTGACGGCCCTGGCCGCGGACGTGCAGTTGCCGCTGCTGCGCCTGACGAGCGCGCATATCCGCCGCTTCGTGGCGCAGATGCATGCGGGCGGGCGCAGCGGGCGCGGCATCGCGCTCATCCTCTCGGGCTGGCGTGGCTTCTACGCCTGGGCCGCGCGCCAGGGGCTGGTGCCGCACAACCCGGTGCAGGACGTGCGTGCGCCCAAGGCGCCCAAGCCGCTGCCCAAGGCCCTGGGCGTGGACGACGCCGTGCGCCTGGCCGAGCATGAGCAGGCCGGCGCCGACCCCTGGCTGGAGGCGCGCGACGCGGCAATAGTCGAGCTGCTCTACGGCTGCGGCCTGCGCGTGGGCGAACTGGTGGGTCTGGACCTGGCGGCGAGCCCCGCGGCGCACCAGCAGGGGCGCGGCTGGGTTGATCTGCAGGCGGGCGAGGCCCATGTCTTCGGCAAGGGTGCCAAGCGCCGTAGCGTGCCCGTGGGCCGGGCGGCGGCCGAGGCCTTGCGCGCGTGGCTTGCCGTGCGCGGGCAGGCGGCCGATGCGGCGCTCTTCATCGGCCGGCGCGGTGCGCGCCTGACGGCGCAGTCGGTCTGGGCGCGCCTGCGCCAGCGCAGCCAGCTCGCGGGCCTGACCACGCCCGTGCACCCGCACATGCTGCGCCACTCCTTCGCCAGCCACCTGCTGCAATCGAGCGGCGACCTGCGCGCCGTGCAGGAGCTGCTGGGCCATGCCAGCATCACCACCACCCAGGTCTATACGCGGCTCGATTTCCAGCACCTGGCCCGGGTGTACGACCAGGCGCACCCGCGGGCGCGACGCAAGTAAGCCGCAGCCCTGGGGTCAGAAGTTTTCCCACTCGCTCTCGGGCTCCGTTGCCTTGGGCTGGCTGGCGGGGCGGGGGGGCAGTGCTGGCAGCTTGGCCGTCGCCGGCCGGGCGGGAGCTGCGGGGCGCGGCAGCGGTGCCGGGGCGATGGGGTGGGGCAGCGGGCGGCCCACATCCCGGCGCGGGGCCGGGCTGCTGCCCTGGGTGAGCTTGAATACGGCCACGGCCTGTACCAGGTCCTGCGCCTGTCCGTTCAGGCTGGAGGCTGCGGCGGCCATCTGCTCCACCAGCGCTGCATTCTGTTGCGTGGCCTGGTCCATCTGCGTGACGGCCTCGCCGACCTGGGCGACGCCTGCGCTCTGCTCGCTGCTGGCGGCGCTGATCTCGCCCATGATGTCGGTGACGCGGCGGATGCTGCCCACCACCTCCTGCATGGTGGCGCCGGCCCGGTCCACGAGCTGCGAGCCCTGCTCGACGCGCTGCACGCTGTCGGTGATCAAGGCCTTGATCTCCTTGGCCGCCTCGGCGCTGCGGCCGGCCAGGCTGCGCACTTCGCTGGCGACCACGGCAAAACCACGGCCCTGCTCGCCGGCGCGTGCGGCCTCGACGGCGGCGTTCAGCGCCAGGATATTGGTCTGGAAGGCGATGCCGTCGATGACGTTGATGATGTCGGCGATCTTTTTGCTGGAGGCGTTGATGCCGCTCATGGTCTCGACCACCTGGGCCACGACCTCTCCGCCCTGCGCGGCGATGCTGCTGGCGCTCTGAGCCAACTGGTTGGACTGGCGCGCGTTGTCGGCGTTCTGGCGCACGGTGGTGCCCAACTGCTCCATGGACGCGGCCGTTTCCTCCAGCGCGCTGGCCTGGCTCTCGGTGCGTGCCGACAGGTCCTGGTTGCCCTGGGCGATCTCGGCGGAGGCGGTGGCCACGCTCTCGGAGCCCTCGCGCACCTTGCGCACAACATTCACCAGGCCTTGTTGCATGCCCTGCAGGGCCTGCAGCAGGTGGGCGGTCTCGTCCGAGCCCCTGGCCTCGATGCTGCGCGTGAGGTCGCCCGCGGCCACGGCATCGGCGATCGCTACGGCCTCGGAGATCGGGCGGGTGATGGAGCGGATGATCCAGCGCGCCAAGAGCAGCGCCGCGATCAGCGCCACGGCGGTGGCCAGGCCTATGGCCCACTGGATGCTGCGCACCGCGTCCGTGGCCACGGCGATGGAAGCGTCCATGTGGTTGTTCTGGTCATGCACCAGGCCGTTGAGGCCATCGTGGTAGCGGGTGCGCACGGCCGGCATCTCGTCGATCACGATGGCGCGCGCGTCGTCGATGCGGCCGGCCCTGATGGCCTCTATATAGCGGTTCTGCAGCGCGATGTACTGCGCACGCGGGCCCTTGAAATTCTCCATGCCGGCCTTGCCCTGCCCCGAGGTGATCAGCGTCTGCAGCGTCTCCAGCAGCTCGCCGATGCGTTTGCGGGTCTCGAGCACGGCGGCGATATCCCTCTCGAAGCGGTTGGTATCGGGCTCGTGCAGCATGCTGTTGAGCGCGACCTCGTTTGTGCCCAGCAGGTCCTTGATGTCGCGCAGCTTGCTGATTTTCGGGTACTGGTCGTGGACCACGGAGCGCAGGCTGTCATGCACCGTCGTGGTCTTGAGCAGGGCCACGGCGCCCATGAGGATGATCATAAATGCCATCAGGCCAAAGCCCAGGATGAGGCGGGTTCGGATTGTCATGGTGAATCGCAGGGGAGGGTCAATGGGAGCGCAGGGTTTGCGCGCGCAGGCGTTTGGGCCGTGCGGGCTGAATCAGGGGTTGTCGGATTTCACCTAATAGGTAGTAAACCTGATTGATTTGTTTAATTTTACATTTTGCAATTTTATGTTGCATAAAAACCTGCACCCGGCCCGACTCCGTGGCCGTGCGCGCCCGGGGCGCCCTCCAAAATGTCTATGGTTGCCTCGTCCGTGCGGCAGTGGGATAGTGGGCCTCTTTTTTGCAAGGAGGCACACACCATGGCAGATGCTTGGCTCCCCACATTGATCACCGACACGCCCCAGCAAGGCTACGAGCTGGCCATCACCTTGAGCCGGCGCGGCGTCAAGTACACCCAGCCCGACTCTGAGGTGCTGCACAAGCTGCGCCCCGAATACGCCAATGACCATGCGGCGCTGACGGCCGCGTCGCAGGTCATCGCGCTGAACTTCCAGACCGTGGCCGCGGCCAACAATTACTGGCGCAAGTAATGGCTTGACGCTCTCGCTACACTGGACCCTGGTTTGTTTCGCGGCGGCCACCCGGTCGCCGCTTTGCATTTGGAAAGCCCCCCCATGTCCCTGATTCCCGTCACCATCCTCACCGGCTTCCTCGGCTCGGGCAAGACCACGCTGCTCAAGCGCGTGCTGACGGAGGCCCATGGCCAGAAGATCGCCGTGATCGAAAACGAATTCGGCGAGGAAAACATCGACAACGACATCCTGGTCACCGACAGCCAGGAGCAGATCGTGCAGATGAGCAACGGCTGCATCTGCTGCACCATCCGCGAGGACCTGCGTGAGACCCTGCAGCTGCTGGCCGCCAAGCGCCGCAAGGGTCTGCTGCAGTTCGACCGCGTGGTCATCGAGACCACGGGCCTGGCCGACCCCGGCCCCGTGGCCCAGACCTTCTTCATGGACGACGAGATCGCCGAGACCTACCTCATCGACTCCATCCTCACCCTGGTGGACGCCAAGCATGCCCAGCAGCAGCTCGACGAGCGCCAGGAGGCGCGCCGCCAGGTGGGCTTTGCCGACCAGATCTTCCTGTCCAAGACCGACCTGGTGAGCGAGGGCGAGAAGAACGACCTGATCCACCGCATCAAGCACATGAACCCGCGCGCGCCGATCCGCGCCGTGCACTTCGGCGACATTCCCCTGTCCGAGGTGCTGGACCTGCGCGGCTTCAACCTGAACGCCAAGCTCGACATAGACCCCGATTTCCTCAAGGAAGAGGAGGCGCATGACCACGACCACGACCACGACCACGACCACGACCACGACCACGACCATGGCCATGTGCATGACGAACATTGCGGCCATGAGCACCATGACCATGGCGAGCATTGCAAGCACCCGCACCATCATCACCATGACGACGATGTGAAGAGCTTTGTCTACCGCGCCGAGCGCGCCTTCGATCCGGCCAAGCTGGAGGATTTCCTGGGCGCCATCGTCAACATTTATGGCCCGCGCATGCTGCGCTACAAGGGCGTGCTGCACATGCGGGGCACGGAGCGCAAGGTGATCTTCCAGGGCGTGCACCAGCTCATGGGCAGCGACCTGGGGCCGCAGTGGGGCGCCGATGAAAAGCGCCAGAGCAAGATGGTGTTCATCGGCATCGACCTGCCCCGGGACATCTTCCTGCAAGGGCTGGAGCAATGCCTGGCGCAATGAGTCCGGTCACGGGCAAAGCGCACTGCGCCTGTGTGGTATCTGCAACGTTTTGCCCGTGGCTGGCCTGGGTCTATACAATCGCGCCCCGGTAAAAAGGCCATGCCATTCGCACCGCGCCGCCACAGGCCCTAGAAGCCCGTGGATGGCCGGATCCGTACCCATCGCGAGGAGCCAGGAAGTGACTGCACAGTCCACAAAGCCAAGGCACAGCGCGCCGCACCCGCGACGCTGGCCATTGGCCGCGCCAGGCCTTTGGCTTGGCGCCTGCGGGCAATTGCACGTACCATCCTCGGCCCATACGCAGGCGCACCGCGCCTTCACAGCCAGCTTTATTTAGAACCATGAACACGACCCTGCAAAACCCTGTGGCGGCCGCCAAGAAAGATCCCAAGCTGGCCAACAACTGGAAGACCAAGCCTGTTGAAGAGCTGTCGGATGCCGAGGTGCTGTCCATGCCCGACAGCGAGTACATGAACGAGAAACAGCTGGCGTTCTTCCGCCACAAGCTGGTGCAGCTCAAGCAGGACATGCACAACAACGCCGGTGAGACCACCGAGCACCTGCGCGAGGACACCGTGGTCGTGCCCGATCCGGCCGACCGCGCCACCATCGAGGAAGAGCATGCGCTGGAGCTGCGCACGCGCGACCGCGAGCGCAAGCTGCTCAAGAAGATCGAGCAGTCGATCGCGCGCATCGACGCGGGCGACTACGGCTACTGCGACGAAACCGGCGAGGCCATAGGCGTAGGCCGCCTGCTCGCCCGCCCCACGGCCACGCTGTCCCTGGAGGCGCAGCAGCGCCGCGAGCTGAAGCAGAAAATGTTTGGCGACTGAGCCTGAGAGCCGCTCACCAGGCTTGCACAGGCACGGCGTCAATCCATGAGCAAGGAAGAAACCCCTAGCGGCGGACTGCTGTCCAAGGTGGTGAAGTTCGTGCGCAATCCAACGGTCAACTGGTCGGACCTGGATTCGCTCGACGCCGATCGCGACAGCCAGTACAGCAAGCAGATGCTCAAGGAAATGATCGAGCGCAAGCGGCGCAACGATTTCGTGCGCCGCCGCGAGTTCGACCAGCTGCGCAAGCTGCGCCAGCGCGAGGCGCAGCAGGGCCAGCGCCTGGAAGATACGCTGGCGCGGGCCTCGTTCTTCTCGACCAGCATGAATGGGCCTGACGACCGGGCGGATACGCTCAAGAAGATCGACGAGATCGAAGCCCAGATGTCGCAGCAGTGGTGGAAGGGCAGGGATCCGGGTCTGGCATCCACGCAGGCGCCCGCGTTTGCGCCGCCGCCGCCCGCTGCAGGGGGCGGCAGTGAGCCGCAGCGCACCATTGCTGCGCCGTCGCCGTTTGCCCCGGCACAGTCCGCAGCCATGTCTGGGGCGCAGGGGCGGATCGCGGAGCAGGCGCCCGCCTTTGCCCCCACGGCACAGCTAGGCCTGCCCGCCATGGCCGACATGACCCTGCGGGCATCGCCGCGGGACGATGCAGGCGCGTTGCTGGCCGAGCCTCTGCTTGCCCAGGCCGAGGAGGCACAGCCGAGGGTGTTGGAGCAGGAGCCCTTCGTGCATGACCCGGACCTCGAAGAGGCCGCGATCCGCTTCGCCAGCGGCGACTACGACGGCGCCGAGGCGGGCTTGCGGGAGGTCCTGGCGCAGCAGCAGCCGGGCGCTGCGCAGCAGCACGAAACCTGGATGACGCTGTTCGATTTCTATCGCGCCATTGGCCGGCAAGATCCCTTTGACGTGCTGGCCATCGACTATGCGGCGCACTTTGGCCGGTCGGCGCCGCAGTGGTTCTCGCTGCCCGAGCGGCTGGGCCTGCAGGCGCAGTCAAACCCTGCCGCAGCGGTGGCCGTGCAGCGCGAATTCAGCTGGGGCGCACCACCGGCCCTGACCCAGCAGTCTCTGACCGCGCTGCAGGCCGCGCTGGGACGCAGCATGCCGCCGTGGAGGCTGAACTGGACGCGCCTGGCCGAGATCGAGCCGCAGGCCGTCGCGCTCCTGGCGCAGCAGTTCGAGGATTGGGCGGAGCGCGATGTGCAGATCCGCTTTGCGGGTGTGCAGGTGTTGCAAAGCCTGCTGCAATCGCGCACCGTATCGGGCGAGCGCGCGGCCGATCCGCAGTGGTGGCGGCTGCGCCTGGCCGCCTTGCGCCTGATGGGGCTGCATGACGAATTCGAGTTCGTGGCCCTGGATTACTGCGTGACCTATGAGGTGTCGCCGCCGTCCTGGATGTCGCCACGCTGCGGTTACAGCGGCGACGATGGCGCGCAGACGGCGCTCATGCTGGATGGGGTGGACAGCGATCTGCCCATGTCGGGCTTTACCCCGTCGCAGCCGGCGCGCGCCGAAGAAGGTCCGGTGGCTGCTTTGCAAGGGACCATCGACGGCGATGCCAGGCCGGCGCTCCAGCCCCTGGAGGCGCTGGCGCGTCCGGGGGTGCCGCTGGTGGTGTCTTGCGACCGCCTGGTGCGCATGGACTTTGCCGCGGTGGGTTCGGCGCTGAACTGGGCCGCCGAGCAGCAGGCGCAGGGGCGGGCGGTGCATTTCTCGCAGCTGCACCGCCTGGTGGCGGTGCTATTCAACATGATCGGCCTCAACGAGCACGCCCGCGTCACGCCCCGCAGGGATTGAATTTTTTGGGCCGCGTTGCCTGGCACGGCTTGCAAACGGGGCCGCGGCCCCCACATGCCATCCCCATGGAACAGTACCACGGCACCACCATTCTCAGCGTTCGCCGCCAGACGGCGCACGGTATCCAGGTCGCCCTCGGGGGCGACGGCCAGGTCACCCTGGGCAATATCGTCGTCAAGGGTACGGCGCGCAAGGTGCGCAAGCTCTACCAGGGGCGGGTGCTGGCGGGCTTTGCCGGCGCCACGGCCGACGCCTTCACGCTGTTCGAGCGCTTCGAGGCCAAGCTGGAAAAGCACCAGGGCCAGCTCACGCGCGCGGCCATCGAGCTCACCAAGGAGTGGCGCACCGACCGCGTGCTGCGTCGCCTGGAAGCCATGCTGGCCGTGGCCGACCATTCCGCCTCGCTGATCATCACCGGCAACGGCGACGTGCTGGAGCCCGAAGAGGGCATCGTCGCCATCGGCTCGGGCGGCGCCTATGCGCATTCGGCCGCCAAGGCCCTGCTGCACAACACCGAGCTGCCAGCCGTGGACATCGTCAAGAAGTCGCTGGAGATCGCGGGCGAGCTGTGCATCTACACCAACATGCACCACACCATCGAAACGCTGTGAGCGTTGCACTATTTATTTTGTAGCTGCCAGCGCTTGTCTGATAGGCGTTGAAGCCTTAATTGGTTCAAAAATGTCCTCCATGACCCCCCAGGAAATCGTCTCCGAGCTCGACCACCACATCGTGGGCCAGGCGGCCGCCAAGCGCGCCGTGGCCATCGCGCTGCGCAACCGCTGGCGCCGCCAGCAGGTGGATAGCAGCCTGCGCCAGGAAATCACGCCCAAGAACATCCTCATGATCGGCCCCACCGGCGTGGGCAAGACCGAGATCGCGCGGCGCCTGGCGCGCCTGGCCGATGCGCCCTTCATCAAGGTCGAGGCCACCAAGTTCACCGAGGTGGGCTATGTGGGCAAGGATGTGGACTCCATCGTGCGCGACCTGGTCGAGGTGGCCGTGAAGCAGACGCGCGAGCAGGACATGAAGAAGGTGCGCGCGCGCGCCGAGGACGCGGCCGAGGAGCGCATCCTGGACGTGCTGATTCCCCCACCGCGCAGCGCCGGCTTCGATGCCCCGCGCGGCAGCGAGGGTGCGGCCAGCGACGGTACGGCGCGCCAGGTGTTCCGCAAGAAGCTGCGCGAGGGGCTGCTCGATGACAAGGAGATCGAGGTCGATCTCGCCGATGCGCGCCCGCAGCTGGAGATCATGGGCCCGCAGGGCATGGAGGAAATGGCCGAGCAGCTGCGCGGCATGTTCAGCCAGCTCGGCCAGGAGCGGCGCCGCTCGCGCAAGCTCAAGATCGCCGAGGCCCTGCGGCTGCTCACCGATGAGGAAGCGGCCAAGCTGGTGAACGAGGAAGAGGTCAGGAACCGGGCCCTGCACAACGCCGAGCAGAACGGCATCGTCTTCATCGACGAGATCGACAAGGTGGCATCGCGCCAGGAAAGCAGCGGGGCCGATGTCTCGCGCCAGGGCGTGCAGCGCGACCTGCTGCCGCTGGTGGAGGGCACGACGGTGTCCACCAAGTACGGCATGGTCAAGACCGACCACATCCTGTTCATTGCCTCGGGCGCCTTCCACCTGGCCAAGCCCAGCGACCTGATCCCCGAGCTGCAGGGGCGCTTTCCGATCCGCGTGGAGCTGGGCTCGCTGTCGGTGCAGGACTTCGAGGCCATCCTCACCCAGACCCATGCCTCCCTGGTCAAGCAGTACCAGGCGCTGCTGGCCACCGAGGGCGTGCAGCTTGCGTTCACGCCCGAGGGCATCACGCGCCTGGCGCATATTGCCTATGACGTGAACGAGCGTACCGAGAACATCGGCGCGCGCCGCCTGTCCACGGTGATGGAGCGGCTGCTCGACGAGGTCAGCTTCGACGCCACCCGGCTCTCGGGCCAGACGGTGCTGGTGGACGCCGACTACGTCAACGCGCGCCTGCAGACCCTGAGCCAGGATGAGGATCTGTCGCGCTACATTTTGTGACGATGATGGGCCGTCTGCGCCAAGCCTTCATGAATCACTTGCATACCTGCATCTAAGTACTTAATCAATAAAGGATTCCACTTGATTTTTGCCTTCAAATAAGGCGCTAAGTCATTGATTTCATTGCAAAATTTTGTCGATTCCCCTATTGGCTGGCGTGCTTTTCCTGCTACAGTGCAAAAAAGTGCAATTAAGTGGTGAAAAGTGCCCTTCGCGCCCCAGAATCGGAGCCGAAAGGGTAGTCCAAGCAGGGGGCTGGGTTCGTGTTTCAAGGGGCGTCATCGCTGAGTCTGGATGCCAAGGGGCGGCTATCAGTGCCGACCCGGCATCGTGACGCCCTGAGCGCAATGGCCGCCGGCCAGCTGACCATCACCAAACATCCGGATGGCTGCCTGATGGTCTTTCCGCGCCCCGAGTGGGAAAAGTTCCGCGCGCGCATCGCCCAGCTGCCCATGTCTGCCCAGTGGTGGAAGCGCATCTTTCTGGGCAACGCCATGGATGTGGAGATGGACGGCACGGGCCGCGTGCTGATCTCGCCCGAGCTGCGCGAGGCCGCGGGCCTGGCCAGGGACGCCATCCTGCTGGGCATGGGCAACCACTTCGAGCTCTGGGACAAGGCGAGCTACGAGGCCAAGGAGGCCGCGGCCATGCAGGCCGAGATGCCCGACGTGTTCAAAGATTTCTCCTTCTGAGGGCTGCGCGTGAACCAGTCCCTGCAACACACCACGGTTTTGCTCGACGAGGCGGTCGACGCCCTGCTCGGCGGCGCTGCCGCGCCGACGGGCTGCTTTGTCGACGGCACCTTCGGGCGCGGCGGGCATTCGCGGCTGATACTGCAGCGGCTCGGGCCCCAGGGGCGGTTGCTGGCCTTCGACAAGGATCCGGCAGCCATCCAGGAGGCGGCGCGCATCAAGGATGCGCGCTTTTCCATTCGGCACCAGGGCTTTTCGCACCTGGGCGAACTGCCTGCCGCCAGCGCCGCCGGGGTGCTGCTGGACCTGGGCGTGAGCTCCCCGCAGATCGACGATCCGCAGCGCGGCTTCAGTTTCCGATTCGACGGCCCGCTGGACATGCGCATGGACACCACGCGCGGCCAGAGCGTGGCCGATTGGCTGGCAGATGCCGAGGCGGCACAAATTGCGGAGGTGATACGTGACTACGGCGAAGAACGGTTTGCTGGCCCCATTGCAAAGGCGATTGTTGCTTGGCGCACGCAGCGCGGCCCCATTGGCAGCACTGCCGAGCTGGCCGACATCGTGGCTGGCGCGGTCAAGACCCGCGAGCCGGGCCAGAACC
This sequence comes from Alicycliphilus denitrificans, assembly GCF_044792555.1. GTDB lineage: Bacteria > Pseudomonadota > Gammaproteobacteria > Burkholderiales > Burkholderiaceae_C > Alicycliphilus > Alicycliphilus denitrificans_A. The sequence continues at coordinate 3,593,281 of NZ_CP126238.1, read as the reverse complement.
CTGCAACGCGCACATTTCAGGCGCTCCGGATTTTCATCAACGCCGAGCTTGAGGAACTGCAGCACGCGCTAGAGGCCAGCCTGCAGGTGCTGGCGCCCGGCGGCCGCCTGGTCGTGATCAGCTTTCATTCGCTCGAAGACCGCATCGTCAAGCAGTTCATCGCCCAGCACTCCAAGGAGGTGTTCGACCGCCGCGCGCCGTTTGCCGCGCCCCAGCCCATGCGCCTGAAGGCCCTTGCGCGCATCAAGCCCGGCGCGGCCGAGGTGGCGGCCAACCCGCGCGCGCGCAGCGCCGTGATGCGCGTAGCCGAGCGCACCGAGGTGCCGGCATGACCAGAGTCAGTGCCGTGCTGCTGCTGGCCGTGATGGCCAGCGCGCTGTATCTGGTGCACACCCAGTACCAGTCACGCCGCCTGTACACCGAGCTCGATCGCGCGCTGGCCGAGTCGCGGCGCCTGGAGACCGAGCACCAGCGCCTGCAGGTGGAAAAGCGTGCCCAGGCCACGCCGCTGCGCGTGGAGCGCCTGGCGCGCGACAAGCTGCAGATGCGCACGGCCACGCCGGCCATCACGCACTACGTGACGGCCGATGGCGGGCCCGTTGCCGCGCCGCAGGCCGCTCCTGCCCCGGTGAAAGGCAGGCCATGAGCAGCCGCAGCGTGAATTACACCTCCAGCCCGCTGCTGGCGAGCCGCACGCCGCTGTGGCGCAGCCAGTTCATCGTGGCCGGCATGGCGCTGGCCTTCCTGGGCCTGGCCGGGCGCGCCGCCTATGTGCAGGTGTTCGGCAACGCCTTCTTCCAGCGCCAGGGCGAGGTGCGCTTTGCGCGCACGCTGGAGCTGCCGGCCAACCGTGGCCGCATCCTGGATCGCAACGGCCTGATCCTGGCCTCCAGCGTGCCGGCGGCCAGCATCTGGGCCATCCCCGAGGATGTGGAGCAGGACAAGCCCGAGGTGAAGCAAAAGCTCAAGGAGCTGGCGCGCCTCATGGGCATGCCGCTGCCGGCCCTCATGGCCAAGCTGGCCGATGAGGACAAGACTTTCGTCTGGATCAAGCGCCAGCTCGACTGGGAGGTGGGCCAGCAGATCGCCGCCCTGGGGCTCAAGGGCATCTACCAGCGCAAGGAGTACAAGCGCCAATACCCCGAGGGCGAGTCCGCCGCCCACGTGGTGGGCTTCACCAATGTGGAGGACCATGGCCAGGAGGGCATGGAGCTGGCTTTCGACAAGGAGCTGGCCGGCAAGCCCGGTTCGCGCCGCGTGATCAAAGACCGCCTGGGCCGCGTGGTCGAGGGCGTGGGCGCCGAGGTGCCGCCCGTCGACGGACGCGACATGCAGCTGTCCATCGACAGCAAGGTGCAGTTCTTTGCCTACCAGAAGCTGCGCGACACCGTGGCCGAGCACAAGGCCAAGGCCGGCAGCGTGGTGGTGCTGGACGCCCACACCGGCGAGGTGCTGGCCCTGGCCAACTACCCCAGCTACGACCCCGGCCGGCGCGTGAACCTGACGGGCGAGCAGCTGCGCAACCGCGCGCTCACCGACGTGTTCGAGCCTGGCTCGACCATGAAGCCCATCACCATCGGCCTGGCGCTCAACAGCGGCCGCGTGCGGCCCGAGACGGTGATCGACACCAGCCCCGGGCGCCTGACCATCACCGGCTCGACCATCAGCGACACGCACAGCTATGGCGCGCTGACCGTGGAGGGGGTGGTGCAGAAGTCGAGCAACGTGGGCACGACAAAAATAGCCATGCAGATGCCGGCGCGGGAGATGTGGGAGACCTTCTCCGCCTTGGGTTTCGGGCAGAAGCCCCAGATCGCCTTCCCCGGCGCCGTGAGCGGCCGCCTGCGCCCCTACAAGAACTGGCGCCCCATCGAACAGGCCACCATGTCCTATGGCTACGGTCTGTCGGCCAGCCTGTTCCAGATGGCGCGCTCCTACACCGTGTTCGCCAATGGCGGCAAGGTGATACAGGCCACCATGCTCAAGACCGACCAGAGCGCCGTGGGCGTGCCGGTGTTCTCCGAGCGCACCTCAACCCAAGTGCGCAAGATGCTGCAGATGGCCGCCGGCCCCGGCGGCACGGGCCAGAAGGCGCAGACCGTGGGCTACTCCGTGGGCGGCAAGTCGGGCACGGCGCGCAAGCAGGTGGGCAAGAGCTACGCCGCGGGCAAGTACCGCGCCTGGTTCACGGGCCTGGCGCCGGTGGACAAGCCGCGCATCATCGTCGCCGTGATGATCGACGAGCCCAGCAATGGCGTGATCTACGGCGGCGCCGTGGCCGCGCCCGTGTTCAGCGAGGTGGTGCAGCAGACGCTGCGCATGATGGGCGAGGCCCCCGACATGGCCGTCAAGCCCTTGATCGTCACCAACGCCGTGGAGGAATCACTGTGAGCATGCTGCATCAGCTGGCATCCGTGGACCAAGCCGTGGCCTGGCTGCGTGCGCGCGTCACCGGCACGCTGCAAACCGACAGCCGCCTGGTACAGCCCGGCGACGCCTTCATTGCCTGGCCCGGCGCGGCCACCGACGGGCGGGCCCATGTGGGCGACGCCATGGCGCGTGGCGCAGTCGCCTGCCTGGTGGAGTGCGATGGCGTCGAGGCATTTGCCCTGGGCGGCTCGCAGATCGCGGCGCTGCGTGGCCTCAAGGCGGCCACGGGCCTGATTGCGGCCGCATGGTTCGGCCAGCCCAGCGAACGCCTGCAGGTGCTGGCCGTGACCGGCACGAACGGCAAGACCAGCACCGCCTGGTGGCTGGCCGATGCCCTGAATCAACTATCAAAACAGGAGCTTCCAGCGCTTGCTGGTTGTGCCTTGGTGGGCACTTTGGGTGTTGGCGTGCCGCCCGGCCTCAGCAGCACGGGCATGACCACGCCCGACCCCGTGCGCCTGCAGCGCGCCTTTGCCGAGTTTGCCCAGGCGGGGCTGGGGGCCTGCGCCATAGAGGCCTCGTCCATAGGCCTGGTCGAGCGGCGCCTGGCCGGCACGCAGATCAGCGTGGCGCTGTTCACCAATTTCACCCAGGACCATCTGGACTACCACCACGACATGGCTGCCTACTGGCAGGCCAAGCGCATGCTGTTCGACTGGCCGGGCCTGCGCGTGGCCGTGCTCAACATCGACGATGCGCAGGGCGCAAAGCTGCACGCCGAGCTGCAGGGCGGCAGCCTGGATCTGTGGAGCGTTTCCATCCAGGGCCCGGCGCGGCTGCAGGCCAAAGACATCGTGCACCGCGGTGCGGGCCTGGCCTTTACCGTGGTCGAGGGCGCAGAGTCCCGGCCGCTGCAGACGCAGCTCATCGGCCTGTACAACGTGTCCAACCTGCTCGGCGTGATCGCCGGCCTGCGCGCCCTGGGCGTGCCCTTGGTGTCGGCGCTCGCGGCCTGCGCGCGCCTGGCGCCCGTGCCCGGCCGCATGCAGCAGCTGGCCTTCGCCGGGCAACCGCTGGTGGCCGTGGACTACGCCCACACGCCCGACGCGCTGCACCAGGCGCTGGCGGCCCTCAGGCCCATGGCGGCGCAGCGCGGCGGACGGCTGTGGTGCGTGTTTGGCTGCGGCGGCAACCGCGACGCCGGCAAGCGCCCGCTGATGGGCGCGGTGGCGCAGCGCGAGGCCGACCGCGTCATCGTCACCAGCGACAACCCGCGCGGCGAGGAGCCGCGCGCCATCATCCACCAGATCCTGCAGGGCATGATTGCCGGCACCAGCGTGAGCGCCGAGCAAGACCGCGCCGCTGCCATTGCCCAGGCCGTGGCCGAGGCCGCCCCCGCCGACGTGGTGCTGATCGCCGGCAAGGGCCACGAGGATTACCAGGAGACGGCCGGCCGGCGCCAGCCGTTTTCCGACATGGCGCAGGCGCGCGCAGCGCTCGCCCGCAGAGGAGCCGTGGCATGAGCCACACCGATACCCCCCCCATGATGAGCCTGCAGCAGGCCCATGAACTGCTGCGCGCGCGCATACCCGCGGCGCGCCTGGTCGGCGACGGCGCCACGCCGCTCGCGCGCGTGCACACCGACACGCGCACGCTGGCCGCGGGCGACCTGTTCGTCGCGCTGAAGGGCGAGCGCTTTGACGCCAACCGCTTTTTGCCCCAGGCGGGCGCGGCCGGTGCCGCTGCCGCCATGGCCCATGGCGGCCTGGAGGCCGCGGGCCTGCCCGGCATAGAGGTGCCCGACACCCTGGCGGCCCTGGGTGTGCTGGCCGCGGGCTGGCGCGCGCAGTTCGCCCTGCCGCTCGTCGCCGTCACGGGCAGCAACGGCAAGACCACGGTCACGCAGATGATCGCGGCCGTGCTGCGCGCCTGGAAGGGCAATGCGGCCCTGGCCACGCAGGGCAATTTCAACAACGACGTGGGCCTGCCGCTCACGCTGCTGCGCCTGTCTGCCGCGCACGAGGCGGCGGTGGTCGAGCTGGGCATGAACCACCCGGGCGAGATCGCCTACCTGGCGGACATCGCGCAGCCCACGGTGGCCCTGGTCAACAACGCCCAGCGCGAGCACCTGGAGTTCATGCACACGGTGGATGCCGTGGCGCGCGAGAACGGCAGCGTGCTCGGGGCACTGTCCGCCGATGGCGTGGCGGTGTTTCCCGCTGCCGATCCGTTCACCGCCCTGTGGCGCGAACTGGCGGGCGGGCGCCGCTGCCTCACGTTCGGCGATGACGTGGGTGAGGTGCGCTGCGCCGCCGCGCGCTGGGACGACGGCGCCTGGCAGGTGCGCGTGGACACCCCCCAGGGCGGGTTCGACACACGCCTGGCCATTGCCGGCCGCCACAACGTCACCAATGCCCTGGCGGCCACCGCCTGCGCCCTGGCCGCGGGCGTGCCGCTGCAGTCCATCGCCCAGGGCCTGGCGGCCTTCGAGCCGGTGAAGGGACGCTCGCGCGCCTTTGCCGTGCGCCACCAGCGCCGCGCCATCACGGTGGTGGACGACAGCTACAACGCCAACCCCGACTCGGTGCGCGCCGCCATCGAGGTGCTGGCCGACCTGCCGGGCCCGCGCCTGCTGGTGCTGGGCGACATGGGCGAGGTGGGCAACCAGGGGCCGCAGTTCCATGCCGAGGCCGGCGCGCAGGCGCGCGAGCGCGGCATAGAGCAGGTGTTTGCCCTGGGGCATTTGAGCACCCACGCCGTGCGCGCCTGCGGGCCGGCGGCGCGGCATTTCGAGGACATGGCATCGCTGCTGGCGGCGGTGCGTGCACGGCTGCCCGAGGTGGGCAGCGTGCTGGTGAAGGGATCGCGCTTCATGAGGATGGAACAGGTGGTGCAGGCCATTCAAGAGGAGGGCGCATGCTCCTGATGCTGTCGCAATGGCTGCAGGGCCTGTCGCCCGAGTTCGGCTTTCTGCGTGTGTTCCAGTACATCACCTTCCGCGCGGTGATGGCGGCGCTGACGGCGCTGCTCATCGGCCTGGTGGCCGGCCCCAGGGTCATCCGCATGCTGGCGGCGCTCAAGATCGGCCAGCCCATCCGCGGCTATGCTATGCAGTCGCACCTGTCCAAGAGCGGCACGCCCACCATGGGCGGGGTGCTGATCCTGCTGTGCATTGCGATCTCCACGCTGCTGTGGTTCGACCTGTCCAACCGCTTCGTGTGGATCGTGCTGATCGTCACGCTGGGCTTTGGCGCCATAGGCTGGGCGGACGACTGGCGCAAGGTGGTGAACAAGGACCCCGAGGGCATGCGCTCGCGCGAGAAGTATTTATGGCAGTCGGCGATCGGCCTGGCCGCCGCCCTGTACCTGGTGTTCAGCATCTCCGAGAACTCCAACGCGCGCGTGTTCGAGCTCTTCGTCACCTGGATCAAGTCCGGCTTTGCGCTGGACCTGCCCCCGAAGGCCGGCCTGCTCCTGCCCTTCTTCAAGGAGGTCAGCTACCCGCTGGGCGTGCTCGGCTTCGTGATCCTGACCTACCTGGTGATCGTGGGCGCAAGCAATGCCGTGAACCTGACCGACGGCCTGGACGGCCTGGCCATCATGCCGGTGGTCATGGTGGGCGCCTCCCTGGGCATCTTTGCCTATGTGACGGGGAATGCAAGCTTTGCCAAGTACCTGCTGTTCCCCTACATCGCGGGCTCTGGCGAGCTGATGATCTTCTGCTCGGCGATGGCCGGCGCGGGCCTGGCCTTCCTGTGGTTCAACGCCCACCCGGCCCAGGTCTTCATGGGCGACGTCGGCGCGCTGGCCCTGGGCGGCGCCCTGGGCACCATCGCCGTCATCGTGCGCCAGGAGATCGTGCTGGCCATCATGGGCGGCATTTTCGTGGTCGAGGCCCTGTCGGTGATGCTGCAGGTGGCCTGGTTCAAGTACACCAAGCGCCGCTACGGCGAGGGCCGGCGCCTGTTGAAGATGGCGCCGCTGCACCACCATTTCGAGAAGAGCGGCTGGAAGGAGACGCAGGTCGTCGTGCGCTTCTGGATCATCACCATGCTGCTGTGCCTCGTGGGCCTGTCCACGCTGAAACTGCGATGAACACCGAACACCACGACTCCCAGCAACCGATGGCGCAGCCTGCGCCGGCCCCGGTGGCCGCGCCCGCGTTCGACTACCAGGCACCGGCGGTGTCCGCCGCCGCGCAGGCCAAGGAGTTTGTGGCGCGCATCTTTGCCGACGTGGGTGCCGCCGACGAGCCCGAGGCCGGCGCGCCCGTGACCGTGACGGGCGTTGAGGCGGTCGATGCGGCCGCCGCCGCAGCGGCCGATGAGCCGCCCCTCGCCGCGCCTGTCACCCACCCCGGCGAGGGCCTGGCGCCGCTGGCCGGCCGGCGCGTGCTGGTCCTGGGCCTGGGCGCATCCGGCATGGCCATGGCGCGCTGGTGCGTGCGCTGCGGCGCCCAGGTGCTGGTGGCCGACACGCGCGAGAACCCGCCGCAGCTGGCCGCGCTGCAGGCCGAGCTGCCCCAGGTGCAGTTCATCGCCGGGGCCTTCGATGCGCGCCTGGTCGAGGGTAGCGGCCTGCATGCCGTGTACCGCTCGCCCGGCCTGAGTCCGGCCGAGATTGCTCCTGTAGTGATAGCTGCCAGCGCTTTGCAGATAAGCGTTGGAGGCGAATTGGATCTGTATTTCATGGCCCTGCGCGAGCTGCGCGCCAGCCATGGCTATGCGCCCGCCGTGCTGGCCGTCACGGGCACGAATGGCAAGACCACCGTGACTTCGCTCACGGCCCGGCTGGTCGAATGCGCGGACAAGCGCGTGGCCGTGGCCGGCAACATCGGCCCCACGCTGCTCGATACCCTGGGCCAGCGCCTGGACGCGGGCGACCTGCCCGAGGTCTGGGTGCTGGAGCTGTCCAGCTTCCAGCTCGACGGCGTGACGGGCTTCGAGCCCACGGCCGCCGCCGTGCTCAACATCAGCCAGGACCACCTGGACTGGCACGGCAGCCTGCAGGCCTATGCCGCGGCCAAGGCGCGCATCTTTGGCGCCACGGGCCTGATGGTGCTGAACCGCGAGGATCCTGTGGTCATGGCCATGCTGCCCCCGCCGGTGCGCGTGAAGCTGCAAAAACCGCAACCGCGCGCTCATGTGACCTTTGGCGCCGACATGCCGCAGCGCCCGGGCGACTTCGGCATCGAGGTCGTGAGCGGCATGGCCTGGCTGGTGCGCGCGCACGAGGCCGATGAGACCGCCAGGCGCGGCAGGAACGTGCAGGAGGCCGAGCTGCACATCCAGCGCCTGATGCCCGCCGATGCGCTGCGCATCCGCGGCCGGCACAACGCCTGCAACGCCCTGGCCGCGCTGGCCCTGGCCCAGGCCGCGGGCTGCCAGCTTGCGCCCATGCTCTACGGCCTGCGCGAATACCGCGGCGAGCCGCACCGCGTCGAGTCCATAGGCATGGTGCAGGGCGTGGAGTATTTCGACGACAGCAAGGGCACGAACGTGGGCGCCACGGTGGCGGCGCTGGCCGGGCTGGGCGCGGATCGGCGCCTGGTGGTGATCCTGGGCGGCGATGGCAAGGGGCAGGACTTCTCGCCGCTGGCCGCGCCCGTGGCGCGCCATGTGCGCGCGGCGGTGCTGATCGGCCGCGACGCGCCGCAGATCCACGCCGCGCTGGCGGGCAGCGGCGTGCCCCTGCTGGACGCCACGACCTTGGCCGAGGCCGTGCAGCTGGCCAGCCAGCGCGCCCATGCGGGCGATGCCGTGCTGCTGTCGCCGGCCTGCGCCAGCCTGGACATGTTCGACAACTACGCCCACCGGGCGCGCGTGTTTTGCGACGCCGTGCAGGCCCTGGCCGAGGATGCGGGCCAGAGCCTGGAAGGAGGGCCGGCATGAGCGAGGCCGTACGCCCCGGACCGTGGCAGCGCCTGCGCGCCATGATGGGTGCGACCGCGCCCGAGGCCGCCGACCGGCTGCCCGTGCGCGTGGGCGGCACCGAGTACCGCCGCACCGCGGCCACGCCCGCGCATGTGCTGGGCTTTGACCAGGCGCTCTTGTGGGTGGTGGTGCTGCTGCTGGCCTTCAGCGTGGTGATGGTGTATTCGGCCTCCATCGCCATGCCGGACAACCCGCGCTTTGGCAACATCGCGCCCACGCATTTCGTGCTGCGCCATGTGATCGCCATCGGCGTGGGCTTCGTGGGCGCGCTGCTGGCCTTCCAGGTGCCCATGAACACCTGGGAGCGTGCGGCGCCCTGGCTCTTCGTGGCCTCCATCGTGCTGCTCATCGCCGTGCTGATTCCGCATGTGGGCGTGGTGGTGAATGGCGCGCGGCGCTGGCTCAGCCTGGGGGTCATGAACTTCCAGCCTTCGGAGCTGGCGAAGTTCGCCGTGCTGATCTACGCCGCCGACTACATGGTGCGCAAGATGGAGGTCAAGGAGCGCTTTTTCCGCGCCGTGCTGCCCATGGGCGCGGCCGTGGCCGTGGTGGGCGCGCTGCTGCTGGCCGAGCCCGACATGGGTGCCTTCATGGTGATCGCCGTGATCGCCATGGGCATCCTGTTCCTGGGCGGCGTGAACGCGCGCATGTTCTTCCTCATCGCCGCGGTGCTGGTGGCGGCGTTTGCCGTCATCGTCATGACCAGCCCCTGGCGGCGCGAGCGCATCTTTGCCTACCTCGATCCGTTCAGCGAGGCGCACGCGCTGGGCAAGGGCTACCAGCTGTCGCACGCGCTGATCGCCATCGGGCGCGGCGAGATCTTCGGCGTGGGCCTGGGGGCCAGCGTGGAGAAGCTGCACTGGCTGCCCGAGGCGCACACCGACTTCCTGCTGGCCGTGATCGGCGAGGAGTTCGGCCTGGTGGGCGTGCTCACCCTCATCGTGCTGTTCCTGTGGCTCACGCGGCGCATCATGCAGATCGGCCGCCAGGCGATTGCGCTGGACCGCGTGTTCTCGGGCCTGGTGGCCCAGGGCGTGGGCATTTGGGTGGGCTTCCAGGCCTTCATCAACATGGGCGTGAACCTGGGCGCGCTGCCCACCAAGGGGCTGACGCTGCCGCTGATGAGCTTTGGCGGCTCGGCCATCCTGATGAACCTGGTCGCCATCGCGGTGGTACTCAGGGTGGACTATGAAAACAAGCTCCTCATGCGCGGAGGCCGCGTATGAGGAGCTTGTTTCACCAGAATAAAGTTTGGCTGTGCGCAAGCACAGCCGGGCGCATAGCGCCGATGAGGGGCGGGCGCGTATGAGCCAGAAAACAGCCCTCATCATGGCCGGCGGCACCGGCGGCCATATCTTCCCGGGCCTGGCCGTGGCCCAGGAGCTCGCCGCGCGCGGCTGGCGTGTGCACTGGTTGGGCACGCCCGGCAGCATGGAGTCGCGCATCGTGCCGCAGCATGGCATTGCGCTGGAGACCATCGACTTTTCCGGCGTGCGCGGCAAGGGCCTGATCACGCTGGCGCTGTTACCCCTGAAGCTGCTGCGCGCCTTCTGGCAGGCGCTGGCCGTGGTGCGGCGCGTCAAGCCCGATGTGGTGCTCGGCATGGGCGGCTATGTCACCTTTCCCGGCGGCGTGATGGCCGTTGCGGCCGGCAAGCCGCTGGTGCTGCACGAGCAGAACTCGGTCGCCGGCATGGCCAACCGGGTGCTGGCCGGCATGGCCGACCGCATCTTCACGGCCTTCCCCGGCGTGTTCAGGAAGGGCCAGTGGGTGGGCAACCCGCTGCGCGCGGCCTTCACGCAGCAGGGCGATCCGGCCGAGCGCTTTGCCGGCCGCAGCGGCCCCTTGAAGCTGCTGGTGGTGGGCGGCAGCCTGGGCGCGCGCGCGCTCAACGACATCGTGCCGCAGGCGCTGGCGCTGATCCCCGAGGGCGAGCGCCCCCGCGTCACGCACCAGAGCGGGGCCGCGCAGATCGAGCAGCTGCGCGCCAACTACCAGGCCGCCGGTGTGCAGGCCGAGCTGACCCCCTTCATCGACGACACGGCCGCCGCGTTTGCCGAGGCCGATGTGATCGTCTGCCGCGCCGGCGCCAGCACCGTCACCGAGATCGCCGCCGTGGGCGCGGCCGCGGTGTTCGTGCCCTTCCCGCATGCGGTGGACGACCACCAGACGAGCAACGCCCGCTTCCTCGTGGACGCGGGCGGCGGCTGGCTCGTGCAGCAGGCCGACCTCACCGCCCGAGGTCTGGCTGATATGCTATTGAATATGGAGCGACCCGCGCTTATGGATCGGGCGCTGAAGGCAAAAAACATGCAAAAAACCCAGGCCGCCCGCGAGGTGGTTTCCGCCTGTGAGGAGCTCGCATCATGAAGCAGGCCATTCGTCACATCCACTTCGTCGGCATCGGCGGCGCCGGCATGTGCGGCATTGCCGAGGTGCTGCACAACCTGGGCTACCGCGTGTCCGGCTCGGACCTGGCCGACAGCGCCACGCTGGCGCGCCTGCGCTCGCTGGGCGTGGCCACCCATGTCGGCCATGCGGCCGCGCACATCGCGGGGGCGGATGCGGTGGTCACCTCCACGGCCGTGCAGCAGGACAACCCCGAGGTGCTGGCCGCGCGCGAGAAGAAGATTCCGGTCGTGCCGCGCGCCGTGATGCTCGCCGAGCTGATGCGCCTGCGCAAGGGCATCGCCATTGCCGGCGCGCACGGCAAGACCACCACCACCAGCCTGGTGGCCAGCGTGCTGGCCGAGGGAGGGTTCGACCCGACCTTCGTCATCGGCGGGCGCCTGAACAGCGCCGGCACCAACGCCAAGCTGGGCCAGGGCGAGTACATCGTGGTCGAGGCCGACGAGTCCGACGCCTCGTTCCTGAACCTGCTGCCCGTGATGGCCGTGGTCACCAACATCGACGCCGACCACATGGAGACCTACGGCCACGACTTCGGCCGCCTGAAGCAGGCCTTCGTGGACTTCCTGCACCGCATGCCGTTCTACGGCACGGCCATCCTGTGCGTGGACAACCCGGCCATCCGCGACATCCTGCCGCGCGTGACCTGCCCCGTGACCAGCTACGGCCTGGCCGAGGACGCCGAGGTGCGTGCCGTCAACGTGCGTGCCGTGGGCACGCAGATGCACTTCACCGTGCAGCGGCGCAACGGCGTCACGCTGCCCGACCTGGAGGTGGTGCTGAACCTCGCGGGCGAGCACAACGTGCTCAACGCCCTGGCCACGATCGCCGTGGCCACCGAGCTGAACGTGCCCGACGCGGCCGTGCTGCGCGCCCTGGCTGGTTTCACCGGCGTGGGTCGGCGCTTTCAGCCCCATGGCGAGCTGCCCACGCAGGACGGCGGGCGCTTCACACTGATCGAGGACTACGGCCACCACCCGGTGGAGATGGCGGCCACCATGGCGGCCGCGCGCGGCGCCTATCCGGGCCGGCGCCTGGTGCTGGTGTTCCAGCCGCATCGCTACAGCCGCACGCGCGACTGCTTCGAAGACTTCGTGAAGGTGCTGGGCGGCGCCGACGCCGTGCTGCTCACCGAGGTCTACGCCGCGGGTGAGGCGCCCATCGTGGCCGCCGACGGCCGCGCGCTGGCGCGCGCGCTGCGCGTGGCCGGCAGCGTGGAGCCGGTGTTCATCGACGATATCGCCGACCTGCCCCAGCGCATCGCCACCGGCGCCAAGGACGGCGACGTAGTGCTGTGCATGGGCGCTGGCTCGATCGGCGGCGTACCTGCGAAGATTGTCGAGTTGCTACAAAATAACGAGCTGAAGGCGCAGGGAGGACGCGCGCAATGAGCCAAAACGACTTGAATATTGACGTGAAGGCCATGGGCAAGGTGGCGGTGCTCATGGGCGGCACCTCGGCCGAGCGCGAGGTCTCGCTCATGTCCGGCGGCGGGGTGCTGCAGGCGCTGCGCGCGCGCGGCGTCGATGCGCATGCGTTTGACCCGGCCAACGGTGACCTGTCGGCGCTCAAGACCCATGGCTACCAGCGCTGCTTCATCGCCCTGCATGGCCGCCACGGCGAGGACGGCACGGTGCAGGGGGCGCTGGAGCTGCTGGGCATCCCCTACACCGGGCCCGGCGTGATGGCGTCGAGCATCGCCATGGACAAGATCATGACCAAGCGCATCTGGCGCTTCGAGGGCTTGAGCACGCCGGACTGGCGCCTGGTGGCGAGCAGCGCCGAGACGGCCCAGGCCTTTGCCGAGCTGGGCACGCCGATGATCGTCAAGCCTGCGCGCGAGGGCTCCACGCTGGGCCTGACCAAGGTCTCCTCGCTGGGGCAGTGCGAGCAGGCCTACCTGCTGGCCTCGCGCTACGACCCCGAGGTGCTGTGCGAGCAGTTCATCGACGGCGACGAGACCACCTGCCCGGTGCTGGGCCAGGGCGCAAGCGCCACAGCGCTGCCGGTGATCCGCATCGTGGCTCCGGAAGGCAACTACGACTACCAGAACAAATACTTCACCGACGTCACGCAGTACCACTGCCCGAGCGGCCTGCCCGAGGCCGAGGAGCGCGAGATCCAGCGCATCGTGGTGCAGGCCTACCGCACGCTGGGCTGCCGCGGCTGGGCGCGTGCCGACATCATGATCCGCAAGAGCGACCGCCAGCCGTTTTTGCTGGAGATCAACACCTCGCCGGGCATGACCGGCCATTCGCTCGTGCCCATGGCGGCCAAGGCCAGCGGCATCGGCTATCCCGAGCTGTGCCTGCGCATCCTGGCCAGCGCCTCGCTGGATGCGCTGCAGGGCCGGGGCGGCGCGGCAGGAGCACAGGAGCACGCATGACCGCCACGCTGCCCGCACCGCTGGACGTGCGCCTCATGAACATGACCGCCACGGTCCTGTTCGTGGGCTGCGCCGTGGGCGTGCTGGTGGCGGGCGGTGCCTGGCTGCTGCGCCAGCCGGCGTTTGCCATCGGGCATATCGCCGTCGAGGGCGAGCTGGTGCACACCAGCGCCCTGAGCCTGCGCGCCAACGTGGCGCCGCAGCTCGTGGGCAACTTCTTCACCGTGGACCTGGAGGCCGCGCGCCGCGCCTTCGAGCAGGTGCCCTGGGTGCGCAGCGCCCATGTGCGGCGCGAATTCCCGAGCGGCCTGCGCGTGCAGCTGCAGGAGCACGACGTGGCCGCCTACTGGGGGGCCGAGGGCAGCCCCACGCTGGTCAACAGCCAGGGCCAGGTCTTCGAGGCCGATGCCGAGGACGTGGAGCAGGATGGCCTGCCGCGCCTGCTGGGCGCAGCGCCCGCGCACTCGGCCGAGATGCTGGACATGGCGCGCCGGCTGGCGCCCGCGCTGGCGCCGCTGGGCTCGGCCATCGACACGCTGGAGCTCACGGGCAACAACGGCTGGCGCGTGCTGCTGGCCAGTGGCGCCGTGCTGCAGCTCGGCGGTGGTACGCCAGGCGAGGTGCTCGAGCGCGTGCAGCGCCTGGCCAGCACCCTGCCCGACGTGGCGCAGCAGCAGGGGCGCGGCGTGGATGCATTGGAGTACGCCGACTTGCGGCACGAGGGTGGCTATGCGCTGCGCCTGCGCGGGGTGACCACGGTGGCCACCGAGGCGCAGCGCGTCGCCGCGCAGCGTGCGGCCGAGCGCGCGGCGGCCGCGGCGGCACGGGCGGCGGCGGCTCGGGCCCGCACGGCGGCAAAGAACAACTGAGGGGCAGGACGGAAGAACTATGGCAAGAGAGTACAAGGATGTGGTCGTGGGGCTGGACATTGGCACCGCCAAGGTCATGGCCGTGGTGGCCGAGGTGCTGCCCGGCGGCGAGCTCAAGCTCGCCGGCCTGGGCGTGGCGCCTTCCAACGGCCTCAAGCGCGGCGTGGTGGTGAACATCGACGCCACGGTGCAGAGCATCCAGCAGGCGCTGAAAGAGGCCGAGCTGATGGCCGACTGCAAGATCCAGCGCGTCTACACCGGCATCACCGGCAGCCACATCCGCGGGCTCAACTCCAGCGGCATGGTGGCGGTGAAGGACAAGGAGGTCACGCCGGCCGACGTGGCGCGCGTGGTGGAGACGGCCAAGGCCATCAACATCTCCAGCGACCAGCGCCTACTCTTGGTGGAGCCGCAGGAATTCGTGATCGACGGGCAGGACGTGAAGGAGCCCATCGGCATGAGCGGTATCCGCCTGGAGGCCAAGATCCACATCGTCACCGGCGCGCAGAGCGCGGCCGAGAACATCATCAAGTGCGTGCGCCGCTGCGGCCTGGAGGTCGAGCAGCTCATGCTCAACCCGCTGGCCAGCAGCCAGGCCGTGCTCACCGACGACGAGCGCGAGCTCGGCGTGGCCGTGGTCGATATCGGCGCGGGCACCACCGACGTGGCCATCTTCACCGGCGGCGCCATCCGCCACACGGCGGTGCTGCCGATCGCCGGCGACCTGATCACCAGCGACATCGCCATGGCGCTGCGCACGCCGACCAAGGACGCCGAGGACATCAAGGTGGAAAGCGGCTACGCCAAGCAGCTGCTGGCCGACCCCGAGGCCCAGGTCGAGGTGCCGGGCCTGGGCGACCGCAGCCCGCGCATGCTCTCCAGGCAGGCGCTGGCCGGCGTGATCGAGCCACGCGTGGAAGAGATCTTCTCGCTGGTGCAGCAGGTGATACGCGAGTCGGGCTACGAGGAGGTGCTGTCCTCAGGCATCGTGCTCACGGGCGGCAGCTGCGTCATGCCGGGCATGGTGGAGCTGGGCGAGGACATCTTCCTCAAGCCCGTGCGCCGCGGTATCCCGAAGTATTCGAGCGCGCTGGCCGACATGATTGCCCAGCCGCGCGCGGCCACCGTCATGGGCCTCTTGGAGGAGGCGCGCCTGGCGCGCCTGCGCGGCTTCAAGGTGGCGGCCAAGAGCGGCTCGGTGAAGACCGCCTTCGGCCGCTTCAAGGACTTCATCGTGGGGAACTTCTGACATGACCACCCCACTGCTCTGGCTGGCCCGCGCCGGCCCCCCGCGCAAGAAGCGGGGCCGGTGGCGCAGTACGGCACCGCCTCCCGACGGGGTCACCCGACACAAGAAGAACACAAAACCTTTGGCAATGGCAAATCACAACGTAGTTACAGGAGCAGCATCATGACCATCGAAATGATCGAGTCCGAAGAGTTCAACCAGGGCACGCAGATCAAGGTGATCGGTGTCGGCGGCGGCGGCGGCAACGCCGTGCAGCACATGATTTCGCGCAATGTGCAGGGCGTGGAGTTCATCAGCGCCAACACGGATGCGCAGGCACTGACGCGCAGCAGCGCGCACCGCACCATCCAGCTGGGCACCAACGGCCTGGGCGCCGGCAGTAAGCCCGAGAAGGCGCGCGAGGCCGCCGAGGCCGCCGAGGAGGACATCCGCCAGGCCATTGCCGGTGCGCACATGCTGTTCATCACCGCCGGCATGGGTGGCGGCACGGGCACGGGCGCCGCGCCCGTGATCGCGCGCCTGGCCAAGGAGATGGGCATCCTCACCGTGGGCGTGGTCACCAAGCCCTTCGACTGGGAGGGCGGCCGCCGCATGAAGAATGCCGACGAGGGTCTGGCCGAGCTGGAGGCCAACGTCGACTCGCTGATCGTGGTGCTCAACGAAAAGCTGCTAGACGTGCTGGGCGACGACATCACCCAGGACGAGGCCTTCGCGCATGCCAACGACGTGCTGAAGAACGCCGTGGGCGGCATCGCCGAGATCATTAACGAGTACGGCCAGGTGAACGTGGACTTCGAGGATGTGCGCACCGTCATGGGCGAGCCCGGCAAGGCCATGATGGGCACGGCCACCGCCAGTGGTCCGGACCGCGCGCGCATCGCCGCCGAGCAGGCCGTGGCCTGCCCGCTACTGGAGGGCATCGACCTGTCGGGCGCCAAGGGCGTGCTGGTGCTGGTCACGGCCAGCAAGGGCAGCCTGAAGCTGTCCGAGTCGCGCCTGGCGATGAACACCATCAACGCCTACGCCTCGCCCGACGCGCATGTGATTTTCGGTGCCGCCTACGACGACAGCCTGGGCGAAGAGATCCGCGTGACCGTGGTGGCCACCGGCCTGTCGCGCGCCAACGCGCGCCGCCAGACCATGCAGGTGGTGCAGGGCAGCCTGCGTACCGGCACGGACAACGTGGCCTACCAGATGCCCATGGCCGGCGCAGCGCTGGGCGTGCCCGGCGGCGTGATCGGCAGCGCCGCGGCCCAGGCCGAATACGGCAACATGCAGGTGCCCAGCGTCTGGCGCACCAACCGCACGGCGGCCACGGCACGCGTGGACGCGCTGTCCTCGGGCGGCATGGACGAGCTGGAGATCCCGGCGTTCCTGCGCAAGCAGGCGGATTGACGGAGACCGCAGCAGAGGCCGGCGGCAGGCTCGGATGGGGCCGCCTGCCGGCTTTTCCATTTCCCGTGGCCTATGGTCGCCATAGCCTGCGCCAGCCGGCAGCACGGGGTAGTGCCCACTAAAATTACGCAATGCTCCAGCAACGCACCATCAAGACCCTGACCCGCGCCGTCGGCGTGGGGCTGCACAGCGGCCAGCGGGTCGAGTTGACGCTGCGCCCGGCCCAGCCGGACACGGGCATCGTGTTCCGCCGCGTGGACCTGCCCGAGCCGGTGGACATTCCTATCACCGCCACGGCCGTGGTGGATACGCGCATGGCCTCGACCATTGGCGTGGGGGGGGCCAAGGTGCACACGGTGGAGCACCTGATGTCGGCCTGCGCCGGCCTGGGGCTGGACAACCTGTACATCGACATCACGGCCGAGGAGGTGCCCATCCTTGACGGCTCCTCGGCGTCCTTTGTGTTCCTGCTGCAGAGCGCCGGCGTGGAGCTGCAGAACGCGCCCAAGCGCTTCATCCGCGTCAAGCGCCCCGTGGAGGTGCGCGAGGGCGAGGGCCAGAACCTCAAGTGGGCACGCCTCACGCCCTACCACGGCTTCAAGCTGCGCTTCGAGATCGACTTTGCCCACCCGGCGGTGGATTCCACGGGCCAGAGCGTGGAGTTCGATCTGGGGGGGGGCAATTACGCGCGCGACATCGCCCGTGCACGCACCTTCGGTTTCACCAAGGATGTGGAAATGCTGCGCGCCAATGGCCTGGCCCTGGGCGGCGGGCTGGACAACGCCATCGTCATGGACGACTACAAGGTGCTCAATGCCGATGGCCTGCGCTACGACGATGAGTTTGCCAAGCACAAGATCCTCGACGCCATGGGCGACCTGTACCTGGTGGGCAAGCCGCTGCTGGCGGCCTACAGCGCCTTCCGCTCGGGGCACGGCATGAACAACCAGCTGCTGCGCGAGCTGCTGGCGCACGAGGACGCATGGGAGATCGTGAGTTTCGACAACGAGCGCCAGGCGCCCACCGGCTTTGCCCAGCCGGCGCGTGCGTGGTAGGCGGCCGTCATGCTGCTCTTTCGCTGGGCCGTGATGCTGCTGCTGCTTGCGGCGGCGGTCTCGTTCGGCTTCTTCGCCGCCACGGGTCAGCAACGCTACAAGCGCTTTGGTCTGGTGATCGTCAAGTGGACCATCATCGCGGCGGCCATGTTCTTCCTGGTGCTGATCCTGGAGCGGGTGCTTTAGTGCTGTCGTGAACACGCACTTACAGGTTTTCTGCGGCCTTGACCTATACTAAGCCCTGCTCCGGGGTGCACGTGTCGACGTGCTGAGATGGCGGGCCAACCCGCCAAAACCGCGAACTTGATCTGGTTAGTACCAGCGTAAGAAGAGCTGCAGTGGGATGGTGGAGTGTGCCGTGAAGCATGCACGCCTGCCGTCCCGCCGATTGCGGAGCATTCCATCCAGAACCTTTGAGGAATGCACGCCATGAACGCCCCCGACACCTTTGCCCATCTGCTGGCCCGCACGCGCGAGCCCTTTCCTGCCTCCAGCAAAGCCTACATCACCGGCAGCCGAGCCGATCTGCGCGTGCCGGTGCGCGACATTGCGCTCACCAATGGCGAGCGGGTGAGTGTCTACGACACCTCCGGCCCCTATACCGACCCGCAGGCCGTCATCGACGTGAAAAAGGGTCTGGACAGCGTGCGTGGCGCCTGGATCGCCGAGCGCGGCGACAGCGAACTCTACGCAGGCCGCAAGGCAGTGGCGCTGGACGATGGCAGCAAGAGCGAAGATGCCGCCCGCCTGGCCCAGCTGCGTCTGGAAGCCGCGGCCCTGCAGCGCCAGCCGCGCCGCGCCAAGGCCGGCGCCAACGTGACGCAGATGCATTACGCGCGCAAGGGCATCATCACGCCCGAGATGGAATACGTGGCGCTGCGCGAGAACGGCAAGCGCGAGTGGATGGCGCAGTACATGGCAGACGCCGAGCGCGAAAAGCGCCTGGCCGGCAACCCCATGGGCGCCATGATTCCCAAGATCATCACGCCCGAGTTCGTGCGCGACGAAGTGGCGCGCGGCCGCGCCATCATCCCCGCCAACATCAACCACCCCGAGGTCGAGCCCATGGCCATCGGGCGCAACTTCCTGGTCAAGATCAACGCCAACATCGGCAACTCGGCCGTCACGTCGAGCATCGAGGAAGAGGTGGAAAAACTCGTCTGGGCCATCCGCTGGGGCGCCGACAACGTGATGGACCTGTCCACCGGCAAGAACATCCACACCACGCGCGACTGGATCGTGCGCAACTCGCCCGTGCCCATCGGCACGGTGCCGATCTACCAGGCGCTGGAGAAAGTGGGCGGTATCGCCGAGGACCTCACCTGGGAGATCTTCCGCGACACGCTGATCGAGCAGGCCGAGCAGGGCGTGGACTACTTCACCATCCACGCGGGGGTGCGCCTGGCCTACATCCACCTCACCGCGCAGCGGCGCACCGGCATCGTCTCGCGCGGCGGCTCCATCATGGCCAAGTGGTGCATGGCGCACCACAAGGAGAGCTTCCTCTACACGCACTTCGAGGACATCTGCGACATCATGAAGCAGTACGACGTGTCCTTCAGCCTGGGCGACGGCCTGCGGCCCGGCTGCGCGTCCGACGCCAACGACGAGGCCCAGTTCGCCGAGCTGCACACGCTGGGCGAACTGACCCAGATCGCCTGGAAGCACGACGTGCAGACCATGATCGAAGGCCCCGGCCATGTGCCCATGCACATGATCCAGGCCAACATGACCGAGCAGCTCAAGACCTGCCACGAGGCGCCGTTCTACACCCTGGGCCCGCTGACCATCGACATCGCGCCGGGCTACGACCACATTGCGTCCGCCATCGGCGCCGCCATGATCGGCTGGATGGGCACGGCCATGCTGTGCTACGTGACGCCCAAGGAGCACCTGGGCCTGCCCGACCGCGACGACGTGAAGCAGGGCATCATCGCCTACAAGATCGCCGCGCACGCCGCCGACGTCGCCAAGGGACACCCGGGCGCCCGCGCGCGCGACGACGCATTGAGCCAGGCGCGCTTCGACTTCCGCTGGCAGGACCAGTTCAACCTGGGCCTGGACCCCGAGACGGCGCAGGAGTACCACGACGAGACGCTCCCGAAGGACAGCGCCAAGGTGGCGCATTTCTGCTCCATGTGCGGGCCGAAGTTCTGCTCGATGAAGATCACGCAGGAGGTGCGCGAATTCGCCGCCGCCAAGGGCGTGGCCGAGGACGCCGCCTTGGCTGCGGGCATGGCGCAAAAAGCCAATGAGTTCAACCGCGCGGGCGGGGAGTTCTACGTGCCCATCCACCGCGCCGACTGACGGCGCGCGGCGCTTGGGGCTTCAGGCGGGCGCCAGCCGCAGTGCGGGGGGGAGGGTGGGGGCAGCCTGCGCCGCATCCCCCGGCAGGCGGAACTGGTTGACCTGCGCCGCCAGCTCATGGGCCTGGCCGCGCAGGCTCTCGGTGGCGGCGGCGGACTGCTCCACCAGGGCCGCGTTCTGCTGGGTCATCTGGTCCAGCCGCGACAGGGCCTGGTGGATGGCGAGAATGTCCTGCTGCTGCGCATGGTGGCTCGCGCGGATGCCGGCCATGGTGCCGGCGGCATCCTGGATGGCCGCCACCACCTGTTCCATGGTGCGGCCGGCGTTGGCCGCCAGGCTGGCGCCCGCGTCGGCCTGCTGCACCGATGCGGTGATCAGCGCCTTGATCTCGCGCGCCGCCTCGGCCGAGCGATTCGCCAGGCTGCGCACCTCCCCCGCCACCACAGCAAAGCCGCGGCCCTGGCCGCCCGCGCGTGCGGCCTCCACGGCGGCGTTCAGCGCCAGGATGTTGGTCTGGAAGGCGATGGCGTCGATGACGCCCGTGATGTCGCCGATCTTGTGCGCACCATGCGCGATCTGCTGCATGGTCTGCACCACGCGCGTGACCACGCTGCTGCCTTCGCGCGCGGCGGCGGCGGCCTGGACGGCCCGTGCCTCGGTGTGCTGCGCGGTCTCGGCCGACTGCTGCACGGCACGCGTCACATGCTCCAGCGCGGCCGCGGTCTCCTGCAGGCTGGCGGCGGCCTCCTCGGTGCGGCTGGACAGGTGGGCGTTGCCGTTGGCCATCTCGGTCGAGGCCAGGTGCAGGCCGTGCACGGAGCGGCCCACCTGTCCCGCCAGCCGCCGCAGCGCGCCCTGCATCAGCGCCAGCGAGGTCAGCATGTGCCCGGTCTCGTCGCGCTCGTGGCCCACGATGTCCTGGCGCAGGTCCAGGCCCGCCACGCGTTGCGCGGTATCGCTGGCCAGGGCGATGGGCCGCGTGATGCTGCGCATGAGCCACAGCGCCAGCAGCGTGCCCAGCACCACGGACAGGGCGCCGAACGCCAGCAGCGACCAGCGTGCGCGCTGGCTCCAGTCGCCCACCGCCAGCGCCGCCGCGTCGATGGACTGGCGCTGCGACCGGGTGAGCGCATCCAGCGATCCCAGCAGCGCCTGGGAGGCCGGCAGGAAGCGCTCGCCATACACCTGCTGGATGCGCGCGGTGAGCCCGAAGTCGCGCGCCTGCACCAGCGCGGCCTGGGCCTCGTGGAAATCGGCGCTGCGCTGGTTCACCTGCGCCAGCAGGTTCTCGTCCGCCGTGCCGGCCAGCCGCTGTGCCAGGGTGGCGATCAGTGCGTCGTACTGCTGCCGGGTCGCGGCGATGTCGGCGCCTATGGCCTCGCCCACCTCGGGCTCCGAGCTCAGCGCCACGGCCTTGTAGCGCTCGGCATTGATGGCCTGCAGGCGGTAGGCGTCGGCTACCAGCCGCTCGTTGGCCACGCTGCGCTGGACCATGTCGTCGGTGGACTGGCCGATGTGCCGCAGCGACCACACGCCAATGGCCGAGCCCACCAGGCTCAGCGCCAGCACGGTCAGGAACAGGCCCAGCAGGCGGCGGCCCAGCGGGCCGATGGACAGGGAGCGGGAAGCGGAGGAGGACAGAGGCATGTGCGGCTCAGGAAACACCAAGTCGGAAGGGGCTGAACGCACTCTGCGGCAAGATTGTGACAATATGTTTGCAACCGGACATGGCGTACGGCCTTGCGGGCAGCGGCGTCGCCGAGACGCAGGCCGAGGGCTGCCTCATGACCATCCTCGACCAGATCACGTGCGCCCTCCATGGCGGCGTGCGCCGGATAGGCGTCGTGCAACACATGCAAAGCGCAGGTAATTTCGTGGCAAATCTCGGGTAAAACCACCGTACAAGGGCTGCGGTGCAGCACTAAAAGGGCCACCATAGGGGCGTGTTCAATGCCATGAAAGGACGAGACATGCCCCATACCACCACCGCGAACCTGCGCGCGCCCCGAAGCTCCTTCATGGCGTGGGCAGCCGCCTGCACGGCACTGGCGATGGGCCTGTCGGCCATGGGTGCGCAGGCCCAGCCGCGCGATCAGCGCCACGACCAGCGCTATGAGCAGCGCCATGACCAGCGCAAGGGCCCTCGCTATGAACAGCAACACCGCCCCGGCTACGCACAGCCCCGGCCGCCACAGATGCGCCCGAACCCTGGCCCACCGCCCCAGGCATACGGCCAGCGCCCCTGGCGTGGCGCGGGGCCGGATCATCGCTGGCACCGCGGCGACCGCCTGCCACCGATGTACCGCAGCCGCCACTACGTCGTTGACGACTGGCGCGTGCACCGCCTGAGCCCGCCGCCGCGTGGCTACCACTGGGTACAGTACGGGGGCGATTACCTGCTGGTGGCCATTGCCACGGGGGTGATCGTGCAGCTCATCCTGAGCCAGTGATTCAGTAGCTGCGGCCCGCCTTGTACATCGCGTGCTGGCGGCGCTGCAGCTGCGCCACCTGGCCCACGCGCGCCATGGCCGTGCCCGCATGCGCATGGGTGATGGCCAGGCCCAGCGCGTCGGCCGCGTCGGTGCCGGGCAGGCCGGGCAGGTTGAGCAGGCGGCGCACCATCTCCTGCACCTGCGGCTTGGCCGCGCGGCCGTGGCCGACCACGGCCTTCTTCATCTGCAGCGCCGTGTACTCGGCTACCGGCAGGTTGGCGTTGACCAGCGCCGTCAGCGCGGCGCCGCGCGCCTGGCCCAGCAGCAGCGTGGACTGGGGGTTGACGTTGACGAACACGATCTCCACCGCCGCCGTGCTGGGCTGATAGCGCGCCGCCACCTCGCTGATGCCGTCGAACAAGATTTTCAGCCGCCCTGGCAGGTCCCCGAGCGCCAGCCCCGTCGTGCGTATCGTGCCGCTGGCCACATAGGTCAGGCGCTGACCATGAACGTCCACCACGCCAAAGCCCGTGGTCTGCAGGCCGGGGTCGATTCCCAGGATTCTCATTACTATAAAAAATATAGCTCTTGACGCTTTATGGATAAGCGTTAGAAGCTGTTTTGACTATAAGCCGGAGTGCCTGCGTACGGCATGGAAGAACACCGGTGTTGCCAGGTGCGGGGGTATATGCCAAAAAATGCGCCAAGCCCGGCAGAGGGAGGCGCATCAACTGGGCTGGCATGGCGGGGATGATACGGGGTGGCGGTCGGAGGATCGGTGGACTGCGGTCATGACAGGTTTCGATCCGTTTGGGCCTATCGATCGCGGCGGGTCGTTAGCGGTGCTGCCTCCCTGGCTAGCCGCCACCCCTTGTCACCACGGTCCTGCGTCATCAAACTTTCAAATAATTCCATATAATTGGAACTATGGATGAAAAAGATGTTATCAAGGCCATGGCCGCCCTGGCGCAGCCCAACCGGCTGCAGATCTTCCGGGCGCTGGTCGTTGCCGGAAAGGGCGGGGCCACCCCGGGCACCCTGGCCGAATCGCTGGCCATGCCCGCGGCCACGCTTTCGTTTCACCTCAAGGAGCTGCTCGGAGCAGGCCTCGTTTCGCAGGAGCGCAGCGGCCGCAACCTGATCTACCGCGCCGAGTTCGAGTGCATGAACGGCTTGCTCACCTACCTGACCGCCAACTGCTGTCAGGGCGAGCCTTGCCTGGACCCGGCGGCTCAATCCTGCGACTGCTGACCCGGCTGGAGGGGCCCCCATGAAGCCATTACCCATCGTCTGGCAACGCCTCGTAAGCGAACAGGGATCGACCTGTCCGCGCTGCCATGACACCGGAGAAGCCGTGCAGCAGGCGGTCCGTCAACTGCGGCAGGCCCTCGAACCCCTGGGCATAAAGCCTGAGCTGCAGGTCCAGGCGATCGATGCCGCCGCGTTCCTGCGCGACCCGCTGCAGTCCAACCAGGTCCTCATCGCTGGCCGCCCCATGGAGCACTGGCTCGGCGCCGCCACCGGCAGCAGCCGCTGCTGCAACGAGTGCGGCGCCAACGAGTGCCGCACCGTCGAAGTCGATGGCCAGGTCCATGAGGCGATCCCGCAGGAGCTGCTGGTGCGCGCAGGACTCATTGCCGCCACCCGGATGCTCGATCCGGCCTTGCCGGCGTGACATGCCGCGCAGGCCCTTCACCGACAGACCCATCCCCCCAGGAGCCCACATGACCACCATCCAGATCTTTGATCCGGCCCTTTGCTGCAGCACCGGCGTGTGCGGCGTCGAAGTGGACCAGCACCTCGTGACCTTCGCCGCCGACGTAGAGTGGGCCCAGCGCCAAGGCGTGCAGATCGAGCGCTTCAACCTGTCGCAGCAACCCCTGGCGTTCGCGCAGAACGACATCGTCAAGGGACTGCTGGAGCGCACTGGGCAGGCGGCCTTGCCCGTCACCCTGGTGCAGGGGCAGCTCGCCCTTGCCGGGCGCTACCCCTCGCGCGACGACCTGGCCCGCTGGGCCGGCATCGCGCCCGCGGTCACTCCCGTGGAGGCTTCCGCTGGCTCGTGCTGCTCAGGCGGCCGCTGCGGCTGAAGTCGGGAGCGCGTGATGCAATTCCTCCAGAACCCGCCCCGCTTCCTGTTCTTCACAGGCAAGGGGGGCGTGGGCAAGACCTCCATCGCCTGCGCCAGCGCCGTCGAACTGGCCGATGCCGGCCGCAAGATCCTCCTGGTCAGCACCGACCCGGCCTCCAACGTGGGGCAGGTCTTCGGGCTGGCTATCGGTAACCGCGTGACCGCCATCCCGAGCGTGTCCAACCTCAGTGCGCTGGAGATCGATCCGCAGGGCGCCGCCCAGGCCTATCGGGATCGCATCGTGGGGCCGGTGCGCGGTGTGCTGCCGGATGAAGTCGTCAAGAGCATCGAGGAGCAGCTTTCGGGAGCCTGCACCACCGAGATCGCGGCGTTCGACGAGTTCACCGAGCTGCTGGTCGGCTCCCAGCTGACCGCCGGCTTCGATCACATCGTCTTCGACACCGCACCCACCGGCCACACCATCCGCCTGCTGCAGTTGCCCGGCGCCTGGAGCGGGTTCCTGGAGGCCGGCAAGGGCGATGCCTCCTGCCTTGGCCCGCTGGCCGGACTGGAAAAGCAACGCTCCCAGTACAAGGCCGCTGTGCAGGCCCTGTCCGACCCGCAACGCACCCGGCTCGTGCTGGTGGCCCGCGCCCAGGCAGCGACGCTGCGTGAGGCGGCCCGCACCCACGAGGAACTGGCCGGGATTGGCCTGGCACGCCAGCACCTGGTCCTCAATGGCCTGCTGCCTGGTGACGCCGTGGGGCAGGATGCCCTCGCCCGTGCGATCCACACCCGTGAACAGGCCTGCCTCGACGGCATGCCCGCCGTGCTTCAGGCCCTGGCGCAGGACCGTATCGCGCTGCAGCCCTTCGACCTGGTTGGCTTGGCGGCATTGCGCAGCCTGCTCAAGGACCCGGCGCGGCCCGGGATCACCGCCGCCGATGCGACAGCGCCCACCGTTCCCACGGCGCCCACCTTGTCAGAGCTGGTCGACGAAATAGCGGCCGACGGCCACGGCTTGGTGATGCTCATGGGCAAGGGCGGTGTCGGCAAGACGACCCTGGCCGCCGCCGTAGCGGTCGAACTGGCGCATCGCGGCCTGCCCGTGCACCTGACCACCTCCGACCCGGCAGCCCACCTGGCACAAACGCTGGAGGGCACGCTGGAGCACCTTGCCCTCAGCCGCATCGACCCGCACGAGGTCACCGCCCGCTACCGCGAGCAGGTGATGGCGACCAAGGGGGCGGCGCTCGACGCCGAAGGCCGTGCCATGCTGGAGGAGGACCTGCGCTCGCCCTGCACCGAGGAGATCGCGGTGTTCCAGGCCTTCTCGCGCATCATCCGCGAGGCCGGCCGCAAGTTCGTGGTGATGGACACCGCGCCCACCGGGCATACCTTATTGCTCCTGGACGCCACCGGCGCCTATCACCGCGACATCGTGCGCCAGATGGGCGAGAAGGGCGTGCACTTTCGCACACCGATGATGCAACTGCAGGACCCCAAGCAGACCAAGGTCCTGATCGTCACGCTGGCCGAGACCACGCCCGTGCTGGAAGCCGCCAACCTGCAGTCCGACCTGCGTCGCGCCGGCATCGAGCCCTGGGCCTGGGTGATCAACAACAGCCTGGCCGCCTGCGCGCCGGCCTCCCCCCTGCTGCGCCAGCGCGCGCGCAACGAACTGCGCGAGATCGACGCCGTGGCTACCCGCCATGCACGCCGCTACGCGCTTGTGCCCTTGCTGCAAGACGAACCCGTCGGCGTCCAGCGCCTGCTGACCCTGGCGGGCCATCCCACCGAGAAAGCTTGATATGTCCGAAAGAACCTACAACGTCCTGTTCCTGTGTACCCACAACTCTGCCCGCAGCATCCTGGCCGAGGCCCTGCTCAATCACTTGGGCAAGGGGCGCTTCAAGGCCTGGTCGGCGGGCAGCAGTCCGCGGGAGAGCCAGCAACCCAATCCGCTGGCGCTGGAGACCTTGGCCAAGGCAGGCATCGCCACCGAAGGTTTGCGCAGCAAAAGCTGGGATGAGTTCGGCCATCCAGACGCACCCAAAATGGATTTGGTGATCACCGTGTGCGACAACGCCGCGGGCGAGGTCTGCCCTTTCTGGCCGGGCCAGCCCGCCACTGCGCACTGGGGCTATGCCGACCCCTCCGAGGCCCCGGGCGGCGAGGACGGCAAGCGTGAGGCCTTCCGGCAGACGCTGCACCTGATGGGCAAACGGCTGGAGATCTTCGCCAACCTACCGACCTCTAGCCTGGACAAGCTCACCATCGAACGCACGGCCCGCGAACTGGCCAAGACAGCATGAGCACCGCCGCGCGTGATCTCGTGTGCGACGCGACGGTACCCGCGACTATGAGCGTGTTCGAGCGCTATCTCACCGTGTGGGTAGTGCTGTGCATCGTGGTGGGCATCGGACTGGGCCAGGCCTTCCCCGGCGCGGCGCGGACCATTGGCGCGTGGGAAGTGGCCCGCGTGAACCTGCCGGTGGGCCTGCTCATCTGGGTGATGATCATCCCGATGCTGCTGAAGGTGGATTTTTCCGCACTGGGCGAGGTGCGGCAGCACACGCGCGGCATCGGGGTCACGCTGTTCGTGAACTGGCTGGTCAAGCCGTTCTCCATGGCCTTCCTGGGCTGGCTCTTCATCCGCCAGTGGTTCGCCCCCTACCTGCCTGCGGACCAGCTCGACAGCTACATCGCCGGACTGATCCTGCTGGCGGCGGCCCCATGCACGGCCATGGTGTTCGTCTGGAGCCGCCTGACCGGCGGAGATCCCCTGTTCACGCTGTCCCAGGTCGCGTTGAACGACAGCATCATGATCGTGGCGTTCGCGCCGCTGGTGGCCTTCCTGCTCGGTCTGTCGGCCATCACCGTGCCTTGGGACACCCTGCTTACCTCGGTGGTGCTGTACATCGTCATCCCGGTGGCGCTGGCCCAGTGGTGGCGGCGGGCCCTGCTGGCACGGGGACAGGCCGCGTTCGATGCCGCACTCCAGCGCATCGGGCCCTGGTCCATCGCCGCGCTGCTGCTCACGCTGGTGCTGCTGTTCGCCTTCCAGGGAGAGGCCATCCTGCGCCAGCCCCTGGTCATCGCGCTGCTGGCCGTGCCCATTCTGATCCAGGTGTTTTTCAACTCGGCGCTGGCCTACTGGCTCAACCGGGCCGTGGGCGAAAAGCATGCGGTCGCCTGTCCGTCCGCCCTGATTGGGGCATCCAACTTCTTTGAACTGGCCGTGGCTGCCGCCATCAGCCTGTTTGGGTTCGAGTCGGGCGCGGCGCTCGCCACCGTGGTGGGCGTGCTCATCGAGGTGCCGGTGATGCTGCTGGTCGTCAAGGTCGTGAATGCATCCAGAGGCTGGTACGACGCGGGCGCGGCACGTGCAACGTAGAACCACCATCACGCTGATACTGGGCGTGGCCCAGACGCTGGCTTGGGCATCGTCGTATTACTTGCCTGCGGTGCTGGCCGGGGCCATGGGTCAGGAGGTCGGCCTGTCCGCCTCGGCGGTGTTCGGCGCTTTCTCGCTGGCACTGCTGTTCTCGGCGGCCATCGGCCCCTGGGCAGGGCGCGCCATCGACCGCGTGGGCGGTCGCCCGGTGCTGATCACCAGCAATGTGCTGTTCGCCCTGGGCCTGATGGGGTTGAGCCAAGCGTCCCAGCCGTTGCACATTTTTGCGGCCTGGGCCGTGCTGGGCTTGGCCATGGGCAGCGGGCTCTACGAAGCCGCGTTCGCCACGGTGGTCCGGCTGCATGGGCAAGAGGCGCGGGGAGCGATCACCGGGATCACATTGCTGGCGGGCTTTGCAAGCACCATCGGCTGGCCGCTCACGGCCTATCTGGAGGCGACGCTTGGCTGGCGGGGTGCATGCATGGTGTGGGCGGCGCTGCAGCTGTGCATTGGACTTCCGCTGAATGCCATGCTGCCCAAGGAGGCCTCGGGTGCCAGACAGGCCCTTGCCACAACCCGCCCAGCAGCAGCGGCAGCAGGCATGGCGCCGGCACGGCAGCGCCGGGCGGCTCTGCTCATGGCCTGCGTGTTTGCCATTGCGTGGTTCAACAGCACGGCGATGGCGGCGCATTTGCCGCAGGTCCTGCAGGCCTCGGGCGTGGCCTTGGCTGCAGCCATCGGCATCGCGGCACTGGTGGGGCCGGCCCAGGTCGCGGGGCGCCTGATCGAATTCACCCTGCTCAAGCGGGCACACCCACTGCTGTCGGCGCGGTTGGCCACACTAGCCCATCCAGTGGGCGTCGTGCTGCTGGCGCTGGCGGGCAGCCATGCGGCTGCGGCATTTGCGGTGCTCCACGGACTGGGCAACGGGATTCTGACCATCGCCATTGGCACGCTGCCGCTGCTGATTTTTGGCGCCCAGGGCTATGGGCAGCGACAGGGGTTTCTGATGGTGCCGGCGCGCATCGTCCAGGCGGGGGCTCCGTTCGTGTTCGGGCTGGCCGTGGAGCGCTGGGGCGCTGGCGTGCTGTGGCTCTCCGGTGCGTTGGGCGTCGTGGCGTGTTCCGCCCTGGCCGTGCTGGCTGCGGACATGAACCGGGCTGAGAGGCTGTGAACAAGCATCCCCGCGGCGCGCATCAAGGCAGCTCCGCACTCCCCATCCGTACCACGATGGTCCGCGTGCGCCCGGCCAGATAGGCCGAATTCGGCGTCTTCTCAAAGCGCTTGGGCGCCGGCAGCATCACGGCCAGGCGGGCGGCCTCGGCGGCGGTGAGCCGGCTGGCGCTCTTCTTGAAGTAGTGCTGGGCGGCGGCCTCGGCGCCGAAGATGCCCGTGCCCCATTCCACGTTGTTCAGGTAAATCTCCAGGATGCGTTGCTTGCTCAGCAACTGCTCCAGCAGCAGCGTGAGCACGAATTCCTGGCCCTTGCGCACCAGGTTGCGCTCGCCCGACAGCAGCAGGTTCTTCGCCAGCTGCTGGGTGATGGTGGAGCCGCCGCGGATGCGCGGTGCGCGCGCGCTGGGGCGGGTGGCGGCCTGGGCCTCGGCGCGGGCGTTGCGTTCCCAGGCCTTTTCGATGGCGTCCCAGTCCACGCCGTCGTGGTTGATGAAGTTGTCGTCTTCCGAGGCGATCACGGCGCGTTTCAGGTGGTCGGAGATTTGCGCATAGGGTAGCCATTGCTGGCGCCAGCGCAGGCCGTCGTCCTGGCGCAGCTGGGCCCAGGCCTCGGAGCGCTGGAAGCTCGTCGATTGCGGGTCCAGCATGGCCATGGCGGCGATGCGCGCCACGAAGAACAGCTGCAGCGCCGCGAGGGCCAGCAGCACCAGGGCGATCCAGCGCAGCAGGGCACGCATGAATGGGAAGGATTCAGGCGCCGGCGGCGATGGCGGCGCGCAGCTCGGCCAGCACCTGGGCCGCGGGCGGGCGCAGGCCGCGCCAGATCAGGAAGGCCTCGGCCGCCTGCTGCACCAGCATCCCTAAGCCGTCGCGCGGCCGGGCGCCGTGCTGCGTTGCCCAGTCCAGAAAGCCCTGGGCGGCGGGGCCGTACATCATGTCGTAGGCCAGGCTGGCGGGGCGCAGCACGCTGGCGGGCACGGGGGCGGCGGCGCCCTCCAGGCTGCTGGCGGTGGCGTTGATGATGACATCAAAATCGGCCTCTGGCGCTTGTATGTCAAGCGCCAGTAGCTCTGTTTTTTGTAGTGAGGCCAGCGCCGCATGGCTGGCGACCAGGGCCTGGGCGCGCGCGGCCGTGCGGTTCACGACGGCGATGCGCCGCGGCCCTTGGCGCAGCAGCGGGCCCAGCACGCCGGCGGCCGCGCCGCCCGCGCCGACCAGCAGCAGGTCGCGCCCGGCCAGCGCCACGCCGGCGCCTTGCTCGATGTCGGCCACCAGGCCCAGGCCGTCGGTGTTGTCGGCGTGGATGGCGCCGTCCCGGAATGTGAGGGTGTTGGCCGCGCCGGCCAGTTGCACGCGCTCGCTGCGGTGCGTGGCCAGCGCGGCGGCCTGCAGCTTGAAGGGCACGGTGATGTTGCAGCCGCGCCCGCCCTCGGCGGCAAAGTCTTGCAGCGCCTGGGCAAAGCCGTCCAGGGGCACCAGGCGGCGCTCGTAGCGCAGCGGCTCGCCCGTCAGTTCGGCAAAGCGCGTGTGTATCCAGGGCGAGCGGCTGTGGGCGATGGGGTTGCCCATCACGCAGTAAAGATCGGGGTTTGCGGTCATGGGATGTGTGCGCGCCTTTTCAGCGCACGGCGGTTTCCAGGGTCTGCTCGCGCGTGAACTTGAAGCGCGAGACCACGGCGATCTGGTCGGCCCTGGCGCGCATGGCCGGACCGAAATGGCCAAAGGGGCCGGCGGCGCGGGCGATGGCCTGGGCGCGGCGGTCCAGCAGGCGGTTGCCCGAGCCTTGCACCACCTCGGTCTCCAGCACGCGGCCGTCGTGGTTCACGGTGACGATCATGATCAGCTCGCCATACAGCTTCTTGCCGCCCTGTTCGGGGAAGTTCTGCGTGCCCTTGTCTTCGACCCGGCGGCGCAGCTGGTCGTAGTACACGGCGTACACCTCCTCGCGCGTGGCGGGGCTGATGTAGCGTTTGCGCGGGCGGGCGTTTTCCTCGTCGATGCGCCTCTCGATCTCGGCCAGCAGCTTCACCAGCTGGCGGCGCTTTTCGTCCTGCTGCTCGCGCTCGCTGCTGGCGCTGGCCTTGCGCGGATCGGGCTGGGGCAGCACGGCGAGCTGCTGGCGCACCTGGGCCAGCAGCTGGGTCTGCTGCTCCAGCATCTGGTCCATCCTGCGCTGCGCCTCCTCCAGGTCCTCGCCAATGGAGGTCAGGGCCGAGTAGGGCAGGGGGCTGGTGGCGCGGCCCTGCGCGGCATCGCCCCCGCCGGCCAGCGAGGCCTGGGCGATGGCCTGGGCCTTGTCGGGGCGTTCGCTGGACTTGGCGTTGACCAGGATGACCTCCAGCGGCGTGTCCTGGAACACGCGGTTGAAGCGCTCGGGATCGACGAAGCGCACCGTGAGCAGCAGGGCGTGCACGGTGATGGACAGGGCCAGCGCGATCTGCAGTGTGCTCAGGCGCCGGAGGGGGGCGGGGATTTTCATCGCAGGGCCGCCCCAAGATGAAAATGCGGCCCCCCTGGGGGGCAGCGACCCGCGTAGCGGTGGAGCGTGGGGGCTATTTTCACGGCGCCCGATTATCCGGGGTGGCTCCGGCGCCTTCGCCATCGGTTTCGTTGATGTCCACCGCAATGGCGATGGGCCCGGCCACGGTGTCTTCCTCGTCCTCGTCCACGGGGCCGTCGTCGCTGGCGTCCGCCGGGTCGTCCAGGCGCGCCAGCAGCGTGCCGTTCACGTCCAGCGTGATCTCGTCAATGGTGCCCAGCTTCACGCGCACGCGCGCGCCGCGCGGCAGGCCCTGGGCGCCCAGCACGGGCAGGACCAGGGGCAGGTGGTCGGCGCGCACCAGGAAGTCGCCGTGCATGCCCTCCTTGATGACCGTGGCGTCGAGCTCGGTGATCTGGTTCTGCTGCAGGTACTTGAGCGTCCAGAAACGCTCCATGCCGGCCTGGTAGCCGTTGTAGGCGCCGTAGGTGGCGTCAAAGCCGCTGATGATGGAGAACAGCTCCGCATCCTTGGGCTTGAAGGGCGCGGCCAGCGCGGCGGTCTTGCCGTGGCGCGCGCAGGCGATGATCTGCCACTGGTTCACCAGGTCCACGTAGCGGCGCAGCGGCGAGGTGGCCCAGGCGTAGCTCTTCACGCCAATGCCGGCGTGCGGCAGCGCCTTGGTACCCATGCGTACCTTGATGCCGGGCGCCAGGCTCGCCTGGCTGCGGTAGATGCCGGGCACGCCGTGCTCGGCCAGCATCTGGCCCCAGTGGCTGTTGGCGACGATGGCGGCCTCGGCCACGATCAGGTCCAGCGGCGCGCCGCGCTGGCGCGTGCTGATGCGCACGGTCTCGCTGCCCGTGGGCTCGGCCTTGCCGTTGCCTTCCAGGCGGAAGTTGTAGTCCGGGCGGTTGAAGGTCTCGGGCTTGCCGCGCACCTGCTCGCGACCGGCCTTCAGCTGCCGCGCAAACTTATGTAAAAAAGATAGCTGTTCACGCAGTTTCAATAAGGCTTCAGGCGTATTTTCATGCTGAATCGACGGATCCTGCAGCCAGGCCTCGGTGACGATGTGGTCGAGCTGATCGTGGCGCAGGTTCACGGTCACGGGCACGCGCTCCAGGCGCGTCTCGGTGCCGGTGATGGCCAGCGTGGCCTCGTCGATGGTCACGTAGAGCGACACGGCCGGATTCGCGCGGCCCTCGTCCAGGGTGTAGATCTGCACCACCTCGTCGGGCAGCATGGTGATCTTGTAGCCCGGCATGTAGACCGTGGACAGGCGCGACCGGCCGAGCTTGTCCAGCTCGCCCCCGGGCTGGATGGCCAGGCCCGGCGCCGCGATGTGGATGCCCAGCGTGACGGTGCCCGTGCCCAGGCCGCGCACGGACAGGGCGTCGTCGATCTCGGTGGTGGCCGAGTCGTCGATGGAATAGGCCTGCACCTCGGCCAGCGGCAGGTCCTGCGGCGGCTGCGGCGCGGCCAGCGGGGGGAAGCCCGTGCCCTTGGGGAAGTTCTCGAACAGAAAGCGCTTCCAATGGAACTGGTAGGGCGAATCGATGGCGCCCGCGGCCTGCAGCAGCGCCAACGGCGCCTGGTGCGCGGCGCGGCTGGCCTCGACCACGGCCTTGTACTCGGGCGCGTTCTTGTCGGGCTTGAACAAGATCTTGTAGAGCTGCTCGCGGATGGGCTGCGGGCAGCTGCCGGCCGCCAGCTCGGCCGCCCAGGACTCGATCTGCGCCTGGACCTGCTTTTTCTTCTCGATCGCGGCCAGCGCCTGCTGCAGGATCTCGGCCGGGGCCTTCTTGAAGCGGCCCTTGCCTGCGCGGCGGAAGTAGTGCGGCGCCTCGAACAGCGCCAGCAGCATGCCGGCCTGCTCGGTCACGGGGGCGCTGGCGGAAAAGTAGTCGCGCGCCAGCTCGGCAAAGCCGAACTCGTCCTCGGGCGCGAACTCCCAGGCCAGCGGCAGCTCGATGCTGGCGGCGATCTCGCGCGCCTGCGCCAGCAGCTCGGCCGGGGCGGGCTTGTCGAATTTCAGCAGGATATTGGCGCTCTTGGCCTTGACGCGCTTGCCCGAGTCGAGCTCGATCTGCGCCGAGGTGTCGGCTTCGGAGAGGATGCGGCCGGCCAGGAATTTGCCGGCGTCGTCGAACAGTGCATGCATAGGGGGGCGATTTTCCCATGGCGGCGCCTGCGGGCCCCGT
The DNA here is from genome assembly GCF_044792555.1 of Alicycliphilus denitrificans. Classification (GTDB taxonomy): domain Bacteria; phylum Pseudomonadota; class Gammaproteobacteria; order Burkholderiales; family Burkholderiaceae_C; genus Alicycliphilus; species Alicycliphilus denitrificans_A. The sequence goes on along the minus strand of NZ_CP126238.1, from coordinate 3,559,552 downwards.
GAAAAGACATTGAGCAGGCCACCGAGCATCCCTGCGCGCGGTAGGTGCTTGTCACGCGCAGCGGCCGGCGTGCGTCCAATGGGCAAGACGGTCTCATCACGGAAAGCGAGGCGGGCCATGCAGACACCGGAAGATTGGCCGCAGGCGGCGCCCCCCGCCGCGGGCCGTGCCGAGGACGCGGCCCTGATGGCGCGCGCCCTGGGCGGCGAGGCGGCGGCCTTCGAGGCCATCATGCGCCGCCACAACCGGCTGTTGTTCCGGGCCGCGCGCGGCGTGGTGCATGACGACGCCGAGGCCCAGGACGTGGTGCAGGAGGCCTACCTGCGCGCCTTCACGCAGCTGCAGGACTTTCGCGGCGATGCGGCGCTGGGCACCTGGCTGGCACGCATCTGCATCCGCGCCGCGCTGGATGTGCTGCGCCGGCGCGCGCGCAGCGTGGCCATCGACGCCGCGCTGGCGCCCGACCAGGAGCCGCAGCCGGAGCTCGCCATGCCCTTCTTCGCCCCACCCGACGACGCGCCCGACCAGGCGCTGGCGCGCGGCCAGTTGCGCGCGCTGCTGGAGTCGGCCGTGCAAAGCCTGCCGCCGCCGTACCGCAGCGTCTTCATCCTGCGCGCCGTGCAGGAGATGAGCGTGCAGGAGACCGCGTTCTGCCTGGACATCAGCGAGGAGGCGGTGCGCACCCGCTACCTGCGCGCGCGCGCCATGCTGCGCGATGCGCTGGGCGCGCGCGTCGAGGCCTGCACCGAGAGTGCCTTCCCGTTCGCCGGCAGGCGCTGTGATGCGGTCGTGCACCAGGTGCTGGCCGAGCTGCGGCGGCGCGGGCGCCTGGGCTGAGAACACCTTTTCATTTTTTTGTCCACCCACAGGAGAACGCCATGAACCGCTTCCCACTCATCCTGCCCCCGTCCAGCCCCTGGCTGCCGCGCCGTCGCGGCTTCGGCCTGGCCATGCTCTCGGCCTCGGCCGTGGCCCTGCTGGGCGGGCGCGATGCGCTGGCCGCCGGCGCCGCCAAGACCACGGCCAAGCAGCACGAGGCCGACATGCGCATCCTCAACACCGCCCTCGGGGCCGAGTACGAGGCCATCGCCGCCTACCAGGTGGGCGCCGAAAGCGGCCTGCTCACGAGCGGCGTGCTGGCGCTGGCCCAGCAGTTCCAGGGCCACCACAAGGAGCATGCGCAGGCCATCGCCGGCGCCGTGCAGAAGATGGGCGGCAAGCCCGTGGAGGCCAAGGCCCGGTACAGCTTCCCGACCGACACGCTCAAGGCCGAGGCCGACGTGCTGCGCTTTGCCGCGGGCCTGGAACGCGGCGCCGTGTCGGCCTACCTGGGCGCCGTACCGCTGTTTGCCGATCGCGCCCTGGCGCAGGTGGCGGCCAGCATCCTCGGCGACGAGGCCATGCACTGGGCCGTGCTGCGCCAGGCGCTGGGCGAGGCGCCGGTGCCGTCGGCGTTCATGTCATGACCTGGGGCGCCAGGCTGTGCCGGGCGCTGGCCTGCGGCCTGCCGCTGGCGGCGGCCGCGGCGCCGCCCGTGCAGGGCGCGCCCGACGCGGACCGGCTCGCGCGCGGCGCGCAGGTCTATGCGCGCTGCGCCGCCTGCCACGCCATCGAGGGCAACCGCACCGGCCCGCAGCACTGCGGACTGTTCGGCCGCCGCGCGGGCACGGCGCCGGGCTTCGACGGCTACACCGACGCCTTGCGCGCCAGCGGCATCGTCTGGGACGCGCGCACGCTGGACCGCTTCCTCAAGGACCCGCCGGCCACCGTGCCCGGTACGGCCATGGGCTACGCCGGCGTCAAGGACGACGGCGAGCGCGCCGCGCTCATCGCCTGGCTGCGCGAGGCCACGCGGCCGGGCGTGAGCTGCACGCTCCGCTAGCCCGTCAGGGCAGGGTATTGAACTCTGCTTTTGATAGCTGTTGGCGCTTGACGGGTAAGCGCTGGAGCCGCATTTGACGCCAATGGTTGCGGGCCGGGCGGGCGCGCCTATGATGGCGCCACCATGCCGCTTCCGCCTGCCCTTCCTGCGCCGCCCCGCCATGCGCCCTGACTTCGCGCCGCTGGCGGCACTGGCGCTCGCGCTGCCCTTCGTCTTCGGCATCACCGAGGCGCCGTACACCAACTTCTGGCCCCTGATGGCCAGCGCCGCCTGCGCCTGGCTCATCGCCGCCCTGGCCTGGTGCGGCGCCTGGCGCACGGGCGGCACGCGCCTGGGCGGCTGCCTGGCGGCGGGCCTGCTGCTGGCGGCGCTCGTGGCGGCGGCCATCGGCCTGGTGCAGTTCTTCGTGGGCGATCCCGGCTGGGCGCCCTGGGTGCATGCCTCCACGCCAGGGCTGGCCATGGGCAACCTGCGCCAGCGCAACCAGCAGGCCACGCTGCTGGCCCTGGGCGTGTGGGCGTTGCTGTGGTGGCTGGCGCGGCTGCAGGCCTGGGGCGAGGCGCTGTCCGGACAGCGCGGCATCGGCCGCTGGGGGCCGCTGTTGCTGGCGGTGATGGTGCCCTGGGCCCTGGTGCTGCTGGCCCTGGGCGGTGCGGCCACGGCCTCGCGCACGGGGGCGCTGCAGTGGCTGCTGGTTCTGGCCCTGCTGTTGCTGTGGCGGCGCAGCAGCGGCAGGCTGGCGCTGCTCCTGGGCGGCGCCGGGCTGCTCGCCTATCTGCTGGCGGCCTGGGGCCTGCCGCAGCTGCTGCAGCAATGGCAGGGAGTGCGCATGGACGGATTGTTCGTGCGCCTGGGCGACGACTCCTACCCCTGCGGCAGCCGCCTGGCGCTGTGGTCCAACGTGCTGCAGCTGATTGCCGCGCGGCCCTGGACGGGCTGGGGCTGGGGCGAGCTGGATTACGCCCACTACATCACCCCGTTTGCGGGCGAGCGCTTTTGCAATCTGCTGAACAACGCCCACAACCTGCCGCTGCACCTGGCCGTGGAACTGGGCCTGCCCGTGGCGCTGCTGCTGTGCGGCCTGCTGCTCTGGGCCGTGCTGCGCGCTCGCCCCTGGCGCGAGGCCGATCCTGCGCGCCAGCTGGCCTGGGGCGTGCTGGCCATCGTCGGCCTGCACAGCCTGCTGGAGTTTCCGCTGTGGTATGGGCCGTTCCAGCTGGCCACGGCCCTGGCTTTGTGGCTGCTGCTGGCGCCAACGGCGACGGCTGGTCGAGGCTGGCGTGCGCTTGCCCGCGGGCTGCTGGGCGCCGCGCTGCTGGCCGCCCCGGTGCTGGGCCTGGTGCTGGTGCGCGACTATGGGCGCGTGAGCCTGCTGTACCGTCCCGCGGCAGATCGCCCCGCCACCCTGCGCTCACTCACGGCGGCCGAGGTGGCGCGCCAGGTGCGGTTCTTTCGCCTATCGGCGCAATTCGCCCAGCTCACCAGCACCCAGGTCACGCCGGCCAATGCGCGGCAGATGCACGAGCTGGCGCTGCGCCTGCTGCATTACTCGCCCGAGCCGCGCGTGATCGAGCGGCTCATCGACAGTGCCCGGCTGCTGGGCCTGCAGGACGAGCTGGCCCTGCACACCGACCGCTACCGCCGTGCCTATCCGCGCGACTTCGAGCGCTGGCAGGGCGGCGGGCAGGCCGGGTCGCAATAGCCCTCACACCAGGCCGCAAAAGCGCAGCACCTCGGGCAGGTGCTCGGGGAAGCTGCTCAGCGCATGGTCGCCACCCGGCAGCACGCACTGCTGCGCCTGCGGATAGCGGGCCACCATCTCGCGCCAGTCCAGCAGTTCGTCGCCCTGGGCGGCGATCAGCAGCTCGGGGGCGGCCGGGGGCTGTTGGCTCACGTCCAGCGCCTGCAGCTCGGCGATGAATTCGGGCCGGAAGAAAAAGCGCTCCTCGGGGTCGTGCCAGCTGGTCTGCTCGCCGATATGGCGCGCCAGGTCGCGCGCGGGCTGCACGGCGGGGTTCAGCAGCACGCTCTTGCAGCGCGCCTGCTGCGCCACCCAGCTGGCGTAGTAGCCACCCAGCGACGAGCCGATGACCGCCATGTGAGCGCCTTGCGGCCACTTCGCAATGCCCTCGGCCACCAGCGCCATGGCCGCGCGCGGCGAAGGCGGCAGTTGCGGGCACCAGAGGAATGCGTCAGGGTGGTGTGCGGCCACATGCTCCGCCACCAGGCGTGCCTTGGCGGACTGGGGCGAGGAGCGAAAGCCGTGCAGGTAGAGCAGATGGGTGGTGGGCATGACGAATCGCCGGAGGCTGCGGGCGGGCAATTGCCGGCCCTGCAGCCATTTTTTGGGATGATGCGCGGCTGTTGTAGCAAAGAAGTCAGCTTACTCCATGTCCGATTCTGTCCCCCGCATTGCCACCAAGGGTGCCGCCACTGGTGCCCAGGCTGCCCCGCAGCACCTGGGGCGCTTCGAGCTGCTGCGCGTGCTGGGCAAGGGGGCGCAGGCGACCGTGTGGCTGGCGCAGGACACGCGCCTGCAGCGTCAGGTGGCGCTCAAGCTGCTGGAGGCGGGGCAGGATGCGCCGGTGCAGGAGCAATGGCTGCGCGAGGCACGCCATGTGGGACAGCTGTCGCATCCGTGCATCGTGCCGGTGTTCGAGGCCGACGTGCACCAAGGCCAGCCCTACCTGGTGTTCGAGTACGTGCCGGGTTGCACGCTGGCCGAGCACCTGGCGCAGCAGGGGCGCTGCGCGGTGCATGACGCCGTGGAGATCATGATCGACGTGCTCGAAGGCCTGCAGGCCGCGCATGACGCTGGCATCGTGCACCGCGACCTGAAGCCTTCGAATGTGATGGTCGATGCCCAGCGCCATGGGCGGGTCATGGATTTTGGCGTTGCCGCCACCATGGTTGGCCCAGCGGGTGCGCACATGGTGTGCGGCACGCCCGCGTACATGGCGCCCGAGGCCGTGGCCGGCGCGGCTCCCGCGCCATCGATGGATATCTATGCCGCAGCGCTGGTGCTGGTGGAGCTGCTCACGGGCCGGCGCGTGATTGCCGAGCGCGATCCCATGCAGGCCCTGGCGCGCGTGGCCCAGCAAGCCGTGGAGCTGCCCCAGGACTTGGGGGCGGGCGTGGACGACGGGTTGCGCGCCATCCTGCACCGGGCCCTGGCGCGCGAGCCGGCCCAGCGCCACGCCAGCGCCCAGGAGCTGTGTCATGCCCTGCGCACCTGGGCCGCGCCGGCGAGTGCGCCTACGGCGGCCAGCAATGCCGCGCTGGACTTTTTGCTGCGGCGCATGCGCCACAAGAGCGACTTCCCGGCGCTGTCCGATTCGGTGGCGCGCATCCAGCGCGTGACGAACTCGGAGGACGACAGCATTGCCGACCTGACCAACGAGATCCTCAAGAGCGTCGCGCTGACCAACAAGCTGCTGCGCCTGGTCAACAGCGTCAATTTTTTGCACCTGGGCGGGGGCAGCATTGGCACCGTCTCGCGCGCCGTGAGCCTGGTGGGCTTCAACAAGGTGCGCAACATGGCCCTGTCGCTGGTGCTGCTGGAGCATATGCAGGACGCAGGGCACGCCCGGCAGATGCGCGAGGAGTTCATGCGCACCCTGATGGCCGGCACCATGGCGGTGCAGCTGTGCAGGCCCGGGGAAAAACGCGAGGAGGCGTTCCTGGGTGCCATGTTCCAGGGCCTGGGACGCATGCTGTGCACCTATTACTTTCCCGAGGAGGCGGTCCAGATCCGTGCCCTGGTGGCCTCGGGCCGGCTGCCGGGGGGGGAGGAAGCGGCTGCGGTGCAGGTGCTGGGGCTGAGCCTGGAGGAGCTGGGCGTTGGCGTGGCGCGCGTGTGGAGCCTGCCCGAGACCTTGCAGCGCTGCATCCGCTCGCCGCAGGGCAAGCCACCGCAGCGCCCGCCAGAGGGTGTGGAGCGTCTGAGCTGGGCCGCGCGCGTGGCCAACGAGGCCACCACCATCATGCTGCAGCAGGAGCGAGGGCCGGCCGGCGCACTGCTGCAGCGGCTGGCCACGCAGTACGCGCCGGTGCTGTCGATGACACGGCAGGAGATCGACAAGGCCACGCTGCAGGCGCGCGAGCAGTTCATCGCCATGGCCCATGCCCTGGATCTGCGCGCGGACAAGGGCTCGCCGGCCGCGCGCCTGCTGGCGCCTCCCGCGGCCGTCGATGTCCTGCCAGCGGCGGACGACCTGGTCGCCGTGCATGAGCTGCACTACGACGCCACGCAGACCCTGCCCATCACGCTGGTCCTGCCCGCCCATGCGCGGCCCTCGACCGCCCAGGCCGCCGAGGTGCTGGCCGGCGGCATCCAGGAGGTCAGCAACGCCATGGTGGAGGACTTTCGCCTCAACGACATCGTGCGCATGATCCTGGAGACCATGCTGCGCGCCCTGGGTGCGCGGCGCATCGTGTTCTGCCTGCGCGATGTCAAAACCGAACGCATGACCGGGCGCTTCGGCCTGGGCGAAGGCAGCGCCGAGGCCGTGCGCGCCCTGGCCGTGCCGCTCAAGGATACGGGCGACCTGTTTGCCGTGGTGTGCCAGCGCGGCGCCGACACCCTGATCGCCGATGCCGCCGAGCAGCGCATGCGCTCGCGCCTGCCGTCCTGGTACCGCAGCGGCCTGGATGCCGCCAGTTTTCTGCTGCTGCCGGTGCTGATCAAGGAGCGCCCCTTTGCCCTGGTCTATGCCGATCACGAGCAGCCCGGCAGCCTGGCGGTGGACGACAAGGTGCAGGGGCAGCTGCGCACGCTGCGCAACCAGATGGTGATGGCCTTTCGCCAGGCGGGCTGAGGCATGGACATGGCCTTGCGGCCAGAGAACATGGGAGCGGGGCCGGATAATTGCGTCCCATGTCCACTGCCTTCGACACGCCCTCCCTGCCGCAGCGCATCCTGCCTCTGTTCCGCGGCTTTGACTGGCCGCTGATCGCGCTGCTGCTGGTGCTCTCCAGCATCGGCCTGGTGGCCATGTACTCCTCGGGGTTCGACCACGGTACGCGCTTTTACGACCATGGGCGCAACATGCTGCTGGCCGCGGGCATCATGTTCGTGGTGGCGCAGATTCCGCCGCAGCGGCTGATGACGCTGGCCGTGCCGCTGTATGTGCTGGGCGTGGTCCTGCTGCTGGCCGTGGCCTTGTTCGGCATCACCAAGAAGGGGGCGCAGCGCTGGATCAATGTGGGCGTGGTGATTCAGCCCAGCGAGCTGATGAAGATCGCCATGCCGCTGATGCTGGCCTGGTGGTTCCAGAAGCGCGAGGGTCAGCTGCGTGCGCTGGACTTCGTGGCCGCGGGCGTGTTGCTCATGATCCCCGTGGGGCTGATCATGAAGCAGCCGGACCTGGGCACCTCGCTGCTGGTGATGGCCGCCGGGCTGTCGGTGATCTTCTTCGCCGGCCTGCCCTGGAAGCTGGTGGCGCCGCCGGTGCTGATGGGCGTGGTCGGCATCGCTTTCGTGGTCTGGTTCGAGCCCCAGCTGTGCGCCGATGGCGTGCGCTGGCCGGTGCTGCACGACTACCAGCAGCAGCGCATCTGCACGCTGCTCGATCCCACGCGCGACCCGCTGGGCAAGGGCTTTCACATCATCCAGGGCATGATCGCCATCGGCTCGGGCGGTGTCTGGGGCAAGGGCTTCATGTCGGGCACGCAGACGCATCTGGAATTCATCCCCGAGCGCACCACAGACTTCATCTTCGCCGCCTACTCCGAAGAATTCGGCCTGGTGGGCAATCTCACGCTCATCGTCTGCTTCGTGCTGCTGGTGTGGCGCGCGCTGGCGATTGCCGCGAATGCCGGTACGCTGTTCGGCCGCCTCATGGCCGGGGCCGTGGCCATGATCTTCTTCACCTATTCCTTTGTGAACATGGGCATGGTCAGCGGCATCCTGCCGGTGGTGGGCGTGCCGCTGCCGTTCGTGAGCTATGGCGGCACGGCCATGGTCACCCTGGGGCTGGCGCTGGGGGTGCTGATGTCGGTGGCGCGTGCGCAGTACCAGCCGAGCGAATCTGAGCCGCAACCCCTGTAGCGCGCCCGATCCGAGGGCGGGGATATGGGGGCCTGCCTACAATCGCCCGCATGATCTCCCGCGAACCCACCATCGAACGCTTGGGCCTGGCCCGTGAGCTGCTGCTCACGCCCTTCGGTCTGGATGAATCCCACCTCTCCCGCGCCCTGGCGGAAATCCGTGCGCACCGCGTGGATGACGCCGACCTGTACTTCCAGTACACGCGCAGCGAGGGCTGGAGCCTGGAGGAGGGAATCGTCAAGACCGGCTCGTTCTCCATCGACCAGGGCGTGGGCGTGCGCGCCGTCAGCGGCGAGAAGACGGCGTTCGCCTATTCCGACGACATCTCCGAGGCATCGCTGCTCGACGCGGCGCGCACTGTGCGGTCAATTTCGGCTTTGGCCAAGAGTGGTAAAGCGCGAGTAGCTACCAAAAAAATAGCTGCCAGCCGATCCCTCTACCCCCACATCGACCCCATCGCCTCGATGGACAGCACGGCCAAGGTGCAGCTCTTGGAGCGCGCCGAGCAGCGCGCCCGCGCCAAGGACCCGCGCGTGGTGCAGGTCATGGCGGGCCTGGCGAGCGAGTACGACGTGGTGCTGGTGGCCCGTGCCGACGGCACGCTGGCGGCCGACGTGCGCCCGCTGGTGCGCATGTCGATCACCGTCATTGCCGAGCAGGCCGGCCGCCGCGAGGTGGGCTCGGCCGGCGGCGGCGGGCGCTTCGGACTGGCCTACTTCAGCGATGCGCAGATCGCGCAGTATGTGGACGAAGCCGTCAACGCCGCCCTGGTGAACCTGGAGTCGCGCCCCGCGCCTGCGGGCGAGATGACCGTGGTGCTCGGCCCCGGCTGGCCCGGCGTGCTGCTGCACGAAGCCGTGGGCCACGGGCTGGAGGGCGACTTCAACCGCAAGGGCTCGAGCGCCTTCAGCGGCCGCATCGGCCAGCGCGTGGCGGCCAAGGGCGTGACGGTGCTGGACGACGGTACGCTGGCCGACCGGCGCGGCTCGCTGAACGTGGACGACGAGGGCCACGCCACGCAGAAGAACGTCCTCATCGAGGACGGCATCCTGAAGGGCTACCTCCAGGACTCCATGAACGCACGCCTGATGGGGGTGAAGCCCACGGGCAACGGCCGGCGCGAGAGCTACGCCCACATTCCCATGCCGCGCATGACCAACACCTACATGCTGGGTGGCGACAAGGACCCGGGAGAAATAGTCGCCAGCATCAAGAAGGGCCTGTACGCCACCAACTTCGGCGGCGGGCAGGTGGACATCACCAGCGGCAAGTTCGTGTTCTCGGCCAGCGAGGCCTACTGGGTGGAGGACGGCAAGATCCTCTATCCCGTCAAGGGCGCAACCATAGTCGGCAGCGGCCCCGAGTCGCTCAAGAGGGTGAGCATGATCGGCAACGATATGCGCCTTGATAGCGGCGTGGGCACCTGCGGCAAGGAGGGCCAGAGCGTGCCCGTGGGCGTGGGCCAGCCGACTATGCGCATCGACGGCATCACCGTGGGAGGCACGGCGTGACCGGCCGTGTTGTGGTGCCATGGCAACAAAATGGTTTTGTTGCAGCGCCGCAAATCGTGCTACATTGAAAACCATGTCGGTCCATAGCGCGTTTTATTTTTACTTTTGGTTCTCTATCCATGGCGGATGAGAGAGGTACACGCGCACCCTGACCGAGCCCCTTCTCCTGAAAACCGCCGCTGCTGAAAAGCCCGGCGGTTTTTTTGTTTCTGAGCCTGCCCTGACCATCAACCCGCGAGAACCACACCATGACTGCACCCGCCTCCAGCCACGAAGCCTGGTATCCCAACGTCGAGAAAACCAGCCAGACCGACGACCAACGCATCGAGGACATCACCGTGCTTCCCCCTCCCGAACATCTGATCCGCTTCTTTCCCATCCGCGGTACCGAGGTCGAGTCGCTGATCGGCAACACGCGTCGCAGCATCCAGCGCATCATGAACGGCGAGGATGACCGCCTGCTGGTCATCCTCGGTCCCTGCTCCATCCACAACCCGGTGGCCGCGCTGGAATACGCGCAAAAGCTGAAAGCGGTGCGCGAGCAGTACAAGGACCAGCTGGAAATAGTGATGCGCGTGTACTTCGAGAAACCGCGCACCACCGTGGGCTGGAAGGGCCTGATCAACGACCCTTACCTGGATGGCAGCTACCGCATCGACGAGGGCCTGCGCATCGCGCGCCAGTTGCTCATCGACATCAACCGCCTGGGCGTGCCGGCGGGCAGCGAGTTCCTGGACGTGATCTCGCCGCAGTACATCGGCGACCTGATCAGCTGGGGCGCCATCGGTGCGCGCACCACGGAGAGCCAGGTGCACCGCGAGCTGGCCTCGGGCATCTCGGCGCCGATCGGCTTCAAGAACGGCACGGACGGCAACATCCGCATCGCCACCGATGCCATCCAGTCCGCCAGCCGCGGCCACCATTTCCTGTCGGTGCACAAGAACGGCCAGGTGGCCATCGTGCGCACGGCCGGCAACAAGGACTGCCATGTGATCCTGCGCGGCGGCAAGGCGCCCAACTACGACGCCGCCCATGTCGCCGCCGCCTGCAAGGACCTGGCGGCCGCGGGCCTGCCGGCCACGCTCATGGTGGACTGCAGCCACGCCAACAGCAACAAGCAGCACGAGCGCCAGCGCGATGTGGCGCGTGACATCGCGGCGCAGATCGCGGGCGGCTCGCGCAGCGTGTTCGGTGTGATGATCGAGGGCCACCTGAAGGCCGGGGCGCAGAAGTTCACGCCCGGCAAGGACGATCCCGCGGCGCTGGAATACGGCAAGAGCATCACCGACGCCTGCCTGGGCTGGGACGATTCAGTGGCCTGCCTGGCCGAGCTGGCATCTGCAGTGCAGGCCCGCCGTTCGGTGTAAGCTGCGCCCGCAAATCACCACCTACGTCAAGAAAGACAGCATATGCAAAGCGAAGTATTGGTCACCCTGTCGCCCGGCCAGGAATTCCGCCTGAACCCCGAAGGCGCACCCGCCCTGACGCACGAAGAGGCACGCCGCTGGCTGGATGACGAGTTCGTGCGCCTGGAATGCGAGCCGCTGCGCGCCAGCGGCAAGGTGCTGCTGGCCGACAAGGTGCTCACCGTGGCCAGCGCCGCGGGCGCCAAGTTGCTGGCCGACCCGGCCTGGTCGGCCCAGTTCGCCCGCGCTACCGTGGCCGCGCTGGCCCGGCCCGTGGTGCGCGTGGACGTGGCGGCCATGGCCGTCACTTTTTAATTATGTGAGTCAAAACGGCTTCTGGCGCTTGGCAGGCAAGCGTCTTAAGCTATCTTTTTGATAAAGCATCGAGCAGCTTGGCGTGGATGCCGCCAAAGCTGCCGTTGCTCATGCACACGATGTGATCGCCCGGCCGGGCCGCCGTCGCCAGCTGCGTCACCAGCTGGTTGATGTCCGCTGCCGTGCAGGCGCGCTCGCCCATGGGGGCCAGCGCCTCGGCCGCGTCCCAATCGAGTCCCGCCGTGTGGCAGAAGGCCAGGTCGGCCGGCTCCAGGGCCCAGGGCAGTTGCGACTTCATCGTGCCCAGCTTCATGGTGTTGCTGCGCGGCTCGAAGGCCGCGAGGATGCGCGCCTCGGATCCTAAGCGCCTGCGCAAGCCGTCGAGTGTGGTGCGCAGCGCCGTGGGGTGGTGGGCAAAGTCGTCGTACACGCGGATGCCCGCTACCGTGCCGCGCAGCTCCATGCGGCGCCTGACGTTCTCAAAGCGCGCCAGCGCCTCGGCCGCCTGCTCGGGCGCCACGCCCACATGCTCGGCGGCGGCGATCGCGGCCAGTGCGTTGAGCTGGTTATGCATGCCGCTCAGCGCCCACTGCACGCGCGCCACAACCCGGCCTTGCCGCAGCACCTCGAAATCATGTGGCTCGCCGCGCGCACAGAAGTCGCTCACGGTGGCGCCAAAGCTGGCCACGCCGCTCCAGCAGCCGGTGTGCAGTACGCGCGCCAGGCTTTCCTCCAGCCCATTGACCACCACGCGACCCGAGGGCGGCACGGTGCGCACCAGGTGGTGGAACTGGCGCTCGATCTGGCCCAGGTCGTCAAAGATGTCGGCGTGGTCGAACTCCAGGTTGTTCAGTACAGCGGTGCGTGGGCGGTAGTGCACGAACTTGCTGCGCTTGTCAAAGAACGCCGTGTCGTATTCGTCGGCCTCGATCACGAACAGCGGCCGCTCCTGTCCGGCGGCATGTGCGCCCAGGCGGGCCGAGATGCCAAAGTTCATGGGCACGCCGCCCACCAGGAAACCGGGCGTCAGGCCCGCGCATTCCAGGATCCAGGCCAGCATGGAGGTGGTGGTGGTCTTGCCATGCGTGCCGGCCACGGCCAGCGTATGGCGGCCTTGCAGCACATGCTCGGCGAGCCACTGCGGACCGCTGGTGTAGGGTGCGCCCGCGTCGAGAATGGCCTCCATCAGCGGGAACTTCGGGTTTCCATCGGCCAGGCGCGCGCGGCTGACCACGTTGCCGATCACGAACATGTCGGGCTGCAAGGCCAACTGCTCGGCACCATAGCCTTCGATGAGTTCGATGCCCAGCGCGCGCAGTTGGTCGCTCATGGGGGGGTAGACGCCGCTGTCGCAGCCGGTGACGCGGTGGCCGGCCTCGCGGGCCAGGGCGGCCAGGCCGCCCATGAAGGTGCCGCAAATGCCCAGGATGTGAATATGCATGGGCAGAGATTCTATGAAGCAATTCTTCGCCGTCCTTGTCCGGCATGCAGGGAAATGGCGTGCCGGCTCACTTGGAGAGCAGCTGTCCCAGCCGGGCATGCTCTGCCTGCTGTGCAGCGTTCAGCTTGCCGGCGTTCAACTGCGCCAGCATGGCGCGCGCCTCCTGACGATCGCCCGCGGCCAGCAATTGCTCGGTCAGGTGCAGACGGGCCGACGGCTTGGTGGGCGCCAGCTGTACGGCGGTGCGCAGTGTGGTGATGGCTGACTGGTGTTGGCCCGCCTGCGCCAGTGCCAGGCCCAGCGTGTCCAGCACTGTGGGGTCGTCGGGCAGCAATTGCGCAGCCTTGCGGGCGTTTTCCAGGGCCTGGGGATGACGTGCCTGAATTTGCGCCCAAGCCAGTTCATTCAGGGCAATCGGATTGCGTGGGTTTTGTGCGACCACTTTTCCCAGCCATTCGACGGCTTTCTCCGGTTGGCCTTGTCCCAGGGCGCGCTGCGCCGCATACGCCAGCACTTCGGCATGGTTCGGGTGCTTGCGCAGGGCGGCAGACAGTGCCTCGTCGGCTGCGGGCCGCTGGGCCGTTTTGTCCAGCACCGCAATGGCACGCAAACTGGCTGCTGGTTCGGCACCCGCCTTGGATGCCGCGGCAAATTGTTTCAGGGCTTCCTCATTTTTCCCTGCGCGTGCCAGCACGTCCCCTTCCAGGAGCATTGCCGCTTGCTTGTGTGGCGTGCGCTCCCCAAGGTCGCGCGCAATGGTCAATGCCTCTGGCAGGTTGTCGGCAGCTGTCATGTTGGCCAGAGCAATGTAGGCCGTGCTGTCAAAGGGCCGATCCGCAATCAAGCCACGCAATAGTGTGCTGGCGTCGTTTTTTCGTCCTGCGGCCAACTCCATCTCGGCCAGTTTGAGGCGCCAGTCGGCGCGTTGGGGGTGGTTGGCGACCAGGTTGCGGTAGCTTTCGGCGGCCAGTTCTGTCTTGCCCAGGCGGTCATAGGTGCTGGCAAGCAAGGCGACGGCCTCTGCCGGCGCATTGCTGTTGGCGGCGCCAGACTGTGCAGTCGTCATTGCCGCATCGGGGTTGCCGGCACGCAATTGCTCCTCGATCAGGGCGGCGCGCAGGGGCGTGGCCGCGGGCAGATTGGCGAGGCCTTGTTCCAGCACCTGCACCACTTTGTCCCGGGGGGGCTTGGGGGCGGCGGCCAGCAAGGCGGCGTAGGTCAGGTAGGTGTGGGGGGATTGCGGGCGCGACTCTATTGCGCGGGCATAGCGTGCGAGCAATTCCTCGTGTTGTTGGGGCTCGCGGGCCATGCCGGCAAGGGCGCGCAATGCTGCATCGAACCCGGGTTTCAGGTCAAGAGCCGCCAGCGTCGCGCGCCAGGCGCCTGCCATGTCCTTTTGCGCAGCTAACGCCGCGGCTTGGCTCAAATGTGACTGGGGATCCTGGGGGCGTGTCTGCAGCGCATGATTTGCCAGGTGGCGGACCCGGGCGATATCGCCTCGTTTGAGGGCCTGGGCCAGGATCTGATCGCGCATGGCGGGATTGTCCTGGCCTGCTTCCATCGCCTTGTCCAGGAGTGCCGTGGCGACGTTCTTCTGGCCCAGACGCAAACGGATCTCGCTCAGCCGCAGCAGGTTGTGTGCATCGTTCGGGCTGGCGGCCACCAGGGCGTCCAATGTGGCGGCCGCCTTCTGCAGGTCGCCCTCGCGCAATTCCACATCGGCCCTGAGGGACAGCAGCCGCAGGTCGCCGGGCCGCATGCTGAGTCCGTGGCGGATGGAGTTGCTCGCCTCCTTGACTCTTCCCAGGCGCAGTTGGGTTGCCGCCTGCAATTGAAGCGCAGGCAATGAGTCAGGATGCTGCTGGAGAATCTTTCCAAGCCGGCTGTCGGCCATCTGCAAGTCACCCTTTTGGAGTTCTGCTGTGGCGGCCAGCAGCACTGCGGGCAGATGGTCTGGCGACACCGCCAGCACCTTGAGCGCTGCGGCATGGCTTTCTTCTGTGCGCCCCTCGCGCGACAACACGATGGCATTGAGGTAGTGCGTCCAGAAGTAATTGGGTGCTTGTGCGCGTAGCTTTTGCAGTAAAGGGGCGGCTTCTTCGGGCTTGCCCGATGTGATCAATGCTTCTCCATATTCACCGATGACGCCGTGGTGCCAAGGGGCGGCGGCATGGGCACGCTGTATGGCCTTGAGCGCGCTGGCCTGGTCGCCCAACGCCGTGTAAATGCGGGCGATGGCCCTGAGTGACCACCAAGAAGCCGCGTCAGATTCGGGCAAATCCTTGAGTTCGGCCAAGGCCTTGTCGGGCTTGCCATTCATCATGAACAGCTGGGCCTTGGCCAGCCTCATGGCGGTGGTGTCGCTGCGGGCGTCTTTGATCTGTGCTTCTGCCAGGGCGAGCTGCTTCTGGCTGGCGTAGGCAATGGACACCAGCGCACGCAGGATGCTGTCGGCCGCTGGCGAATCGAGCCGCCGCTGTTTGAACTCACGAATGATGGCCTCGAGTTCGCCGCGCTCGAGCATCAGCACCACTATCCGTGGCACGAGTTCGTCCGGATTGCCGCCGCGGTCAATGGCCTTGCGCAAATGCTGCTCTGCGCCTATGGGGTCGAAGACCCGTTCCAGTGCATCCGCCAAGGCGAGGCGTGCTTGAACCGAGTTGGGCTGATCTTGAACCGCGTTTTTGAAATGGATGACAGCGGCCGCGTAGTCCTGCTTTTGCATGGATTCCTGCCCGGCCTTCAAGGAGTCTTCGCTACAGCCTGACAGCAGTAACGTCAAAATGGACGCCAGCATCATGGAACGAGCGGCTTTCACATCAGCCTCCTTGGCTGTTTTGGCACCGCGGCTATTTTGTCCCAGGAGGCTGGGGCAGGCATAGGGGCTTTTACTGGCCGGCGATCCGTGCTGATTCTGGCTTTGCTGCTGAGGTTTCTGTTCCCATTGGTGCGGCATGCCGGAGGGGTGGATTCACAATGCGGTGCATATTCCAAGTATCACCTCTGCCATGGATAACGCCCTCACTGCCGAAATTGCCAATGTTGCAGCCCGCCTGGTGGTCGAGGAGGGGCTGGACTGGGGGCCGGCCAAGCGCCGGGCCCTCAAGGAACTGGGCCTGCCGGCGCGTACACCGCTTCCCGACAACGGTCGGATCGAGGATGCGGTGCGCGAGTACCTGGGTTTGTTTTGCGCCGATACTCAGCCCCTTGAGCTTCACGCCCTGCGCGAACTGGCCTTGGTGTGGATGCAGCGCATGCAGGCCTTTCGTCCCTACTTGGGCGGTGCTGTCTGGCATGGTACGGCCACGCGCCTGTCCGACATTTATATTTCACTGTTCTGCGATGATCCAAAGTCTGCCGAAATCGCGCTCATAGACCGCCATGTGAACTACGAACCCGGCAGCGTCAAGGGCATGCGTGGCGAGTTGGTCGATGTGCTTAGCCTGAGCAGCCACTGCCGCGCGCTGAATGAGGAAATCGGCGTGCACCTGTTGATTTATGACCTGGATGACCTGCGTGGGGCGCTGCGCCCCGATGCGCGTGGCCGCATGCCGCGGGGTGATATGGACGCCGTGCGCCGGTTGTTGCCGCAAACTCCATCTCCCGCCTCCATTTCAATTCCATGAACCATTCGTCTTTGAGCACCGATCCGGAATCTTCACAGGTGAGAGCACAAGCCCTGCGCCGGCGCTGGCTGCTGTTGGGCGCAGGGGCCGTGGCTGGCCTGGGTGGCGCAGGCTTGGCCGCTTGGCGCCTGCGGGTCGGTGCGGTGCAAGAAGGTTCGCACGCTGTTTTCTGGGATGCCAGCTTCGAGGGGCTGGGCGGCGAGACGCTGCGCATGGCCTCCATGCGTGGGCGCCCATTGCTGCTGAACTTCTGGGCCACCTGGTGCCCGCCATGCGTACAGGAGCTGCCCCTGCTCAACGCTTTTTATGATGAAAATCGTGCAAAAGGCTGGCAAGTCCTTGGATTGGCGATTGATCAACCCGGCAACGTGCAAAAATTTCTGCAGCGCATGCCGCTGGATTTCCCCGTGGTGCTGGGCGGGCTGGGTGGAACCGAGCTGTCGCGCGGGTTGGGCAATGACAAGGGGGGGCTGCCGTTCACGGTGATGTTTGCGGCAGATGGCAGCATTTCGAGGCGTAAAATAGGACAGTTGACGGCGCAGGATCTGCAGAGCTGGGCCAAAAGCCTCTAAAGGCTGCGTATCATCAATGGAGATGGTGGCTTTTGTAGTGATTTCGATGATGTACATCGAAATTAGGGTAAATTCGCCCACCATTCCGTTTTTTAGCCGTTGGAGCTCCCATGGATTTGCGAAAACTCAAGACCCTCATTGACCTGGTCTCCGAGTCGAATGTTTCCGAACTCGAGATCACTGAAGCCGAGGGCAAGGTCCGCATCGTCAAGAGCGGTACGGCCGTGGTACAGCAGTTTGTCGCTGCTCCCGTTCCGGCGCCTGTTGCTGCCCCCGCACCTGTAGCCGCTCCTGTGGCGGAGCTGCCGGCTCCCACTGCGGCTGCCGGGCATACCGTCAAGTCTCCCATGGTGGGCACCTTCTACCGGGCCTCCAGCCCGGGCGCGAAGCCCTTCGTCGAGTTGGGCAGCCAGGTCAAGGAAGGCGACACCATTTGCATCATCGAGGCCATGAAGATCCTCAACGAGATCGAGGCCGACAAGTCTGGCACCGTCACACGCATACTGGGTGAGAACGGCCAGGCGGTCGAATACGGCCAGCCGCTGTTCGTGATCGAATAAAGCGGGTCAGCGCTTATGTTCAAGAAAATCCTGGTTGCGAATCGAGGGGAGATTGCCCTTCGCATTCAACGCGCCTGCCGCGAGCTGGGCATCAAGGCTGTGATGGTCTATTCCGAGGCCGATCGCGACGCCAAGTACGTCAAGCTGGCCGAAGAGGCTGTGTGCATAGGTCCGGCACCCTCGCCGCTGTCCTATCTCAATATGCCGGCCATCATCTCGGCGGCTGAGGTGACCGACGCCGAGGCCATTCATCCAGGCTATGGTTTCCTGTCGGAAAACGCCGATTTCGCCGAGCGCGTGGAGAAGAGTGGCTTTCAGTTCATAGGCCCGACGCCCGAGAACATCCGCACCATGGGTGACAAGGTGTCGGCCAAGCAGGCCATGATCAAGGCC
Organism: Alicycliphilus denitrificans; assembly: GCF_044792555.1. Classification (GTDB taxonomy): domain Bacteria; phylum Pseudomonadota; class Gammaproteobacteria; order Burkholderiales; family Burkholderiaceae_C; genus Alicycliphilus; species Alicycliphilus denitrificans_A. The sequence goes on along the minus strand of NZ_CP126238.1, from coordinate 3,541,797 downwards.
GGCGTGCCCTGCGTCCCGGGTTCGGACGGCGAGTTGCCGGACGATCCGGTGCAGGTCCGCCGGATTGCCAAGGCCATCGGCTATCCGGTGATCATCAAGGCCGCCGGTGGTGGTGGTGGTCGAGGCATGCGCGTGGTGCATACCGAGGCCGCCCTCGTCAATGCGGTGCAGATGACCAAGGCGGAAGCCGGTGCGGCCTTCGGCAACCCCGCCGTGTACATGGAAAAGTTCCTGCAGAACCCGCGCCATATCGAGATCCAGGTGCTGGCGGACAAGCATCGCAATGCCGTGTACCTGGGTGAGCGCGATTGCTCCATGCAGCGGCGCCACCAGAAGGTGATCGAAGAGGCGCCAGCACCTGGCATCCCGCGCAAGCTCATCGAGCGCATTGGCGAGCGCTGTGTCGCGGCCTGCAAGAAGATTGGCTACCGTGGTGCGGGTACCTTCGAGTTCCTGTACGAGAACGGCGAGTTCTACTTCATCGAGATGAATACCCGCGTGCAGGTGGAGCATCCGGTCACCGAGTGGATCACGGGCGTGGACATTGTGCGCACCCAGATCATGGTAGCGGCCGGTGAGAAGCTGCCCTTCAGCCAGCGCCAGATACAGATCCAGGGGCATGCCATCGAATGCCGCGTGAACGCCGAGGATCCCTACAAGTTCATCCCCTCGCCGGGGCGCATCACCATGTGGCATGCGCCGGGCGGCCCGGGTGTGCGCGTGGACTCGCATGCCTACACCAATTACTACGTGCCGCCGAATTACGACTCCATGATAGGCAAGATCATCGTGCACGGCGATACGCGCGAGCAGGCGCTGGCGCGCATGCGCACGGCGTTGTCCGAGACGGTGATCGAGGGCATCAACACCAACGTGGACTTGCACCGCGAACTGCTGGTGGATGCCAAGTTCGTCGCTGGCGGCACCAACATCCATTACCTGGAAGAGTGGCTGGCGCAGCGCAAGCGCTGATGCTTTCCCAAAGGCATGGCAATGCTGGCTTCTGGTGACAGATGCCGGCATTTTTTCTTTGATTGCATGACGCGGAGGTATGTCCCATGTTTGAGCTGAGCCTGCTATGTCCCGAACACCGGGTGGAGGCCCTGAGCGATGCCTTCGACGCCCTGGAGGCGCTGAGCGTATCGGTCGAGGATGCCGACGCTCAGACCGATGCGGAGCAGGCCTTGTTTGGCGAACCCGGCATGCCCGCTCCGCGCGAAGGCTGGCTGCGCAGCCGCGTCACGGCATTGTTTGCCACCGAGCAGGCAGCCCAAGAGGCCGTGCGGCTGCTACAGGCGCAGGATTTTTTCGAGGGCTGCAGCGTGCTGGGCATTGCTGCCGTGCAGGAACAGGATTGGGTGCGCCTGACTCAGTCGCAATTCGACCCTGTGGAGATCACCCCCGACTTCTGGATCGTGCCGACCTGGCACGAACTGCCCGCCGCCGCAAGGCGCAGCATACGCCTGGATCCGGGCCTGGCGTTTGGCACGGGCACCCATCCCACCACGCGCATGTGCCTGCGCTGGATTGCACGCCAGTGTGGTGAGGGGGATGGCGGCCAGAAGCTGGGCCGCGTGCTCGACTATGGCTGCGGCTCGGGCATTCTGGCCATAGGCGCGGCCAAGTTCGGTGCCGAGGACATCGACGCGGTGGACATCGATGCCGCAGCCGTGCAGGCCACGGTTGAGAATGCACAGGCCAATGATGTGCAGCTGAAAGCCGGCTTGCCCGATCAGGCGCAGGGGCAGTACCAGACCGTCATCGCCAACATCCTGGCCATGCCCCTCAAGGTGCTGGCGCCCTTGCTGTGTGCCCATGTGGCCGAGGGCGGGCATCTGGTGCTGGCCGGGATCCTGGAGCGCCAGGCACAGGAGTTGCAGGAGGCTTATGCACCGTGGCTGCGCCTGCAGGTGGCCGACAGCGAGGATGGCTGGATCCTGATGACCGCGCGCCGCTGAGGCGAGGCTGGGTGCTGCTCGGGCGCACGCCTACAATCCACAGCCGATGAGCCAGATCACCCGCTGCCCTTTTTGTGCAACGACCTTCAAGGTGGTCGCCGATCAGTTGCGGATATCCGATGGCTGGGTGCGCTGCGGACAATGCAAGGAAGTGTTTAATGCATCCGAAAACCTGCTGCTTGGCGGGCACGAGCCACTGCCGTCAGAGTCGCAGCCCCCACCCGATGCTACCGACCAGTCCGAGGCGCCCCCCATCGCCGCTGAATCCGGGCCACCCGTACCGTCTGTGCCAGCCTTCCTGGTCGAGGCCCCCGTGGGTGCCAATGCAGAGAGTGATGCTGGTGCGGACATGGACGGCCGCGTGGACGGTTTTACCCATACCGGCGGCAATCAAGGCTTCACTCCCTTGTCATCCTTGCTCAAACGTGCGGTACTGACTGAGCCTGAGCCTGAGCCTGAGCCTGAGCCTGAGCCTGAGCCTGAGCCTGAGGCCAGCTTGGGCTCGTTGCAGCAAGAAATACCGGGCTATGAGCTGCCTGGTGCGCAACACGGCGATTCCATCTGGCCGCCGGATGCCTCCAATGATGTTCAGGCCGAGCCTGAGACCGTCGTTCAGGATGCAGTGCAAGCCCCATCGCCGGAGCTGACTGCGGCTCTATCAGAAGCAGAAGCAAGCGACGAGCCGGTGGCACCATCGGCGCAGCAGGAGCTTGAATCGCTGCAAGCCGAGCCTATCCCTGCCGAGGAGGTGGCGCCCATTTCTGCTGCGGCCATGGCTGGCAGCACGCAGGCAGCTGTTGCCGCTTTGCCCGCAGAACCTGAGTTCGTCAAGGCCGCCCGGCGCAGCGCGTTTTGGCAACGGCCGTTGGTGCGCGGCGGGTTGGTGCTGGCGGGCCTGATGCTGGTGCTGACCTTGGGCATGCAGATGGTGCTGCAGGAGCGTGATGCGATCGTCGCGCGCAGCCCGGCAGCGCAAGCCCTGATGGAGCAACTCTGTCAACCCTTGCAATGTACTCTGCAGCCGCCTAGGCGCATTGATGCGCTGGTCATCGACAGTTCGTCCTTTCTGAAGGCTCGCCATGGTGCTTCGGCCTACCAGTTGCAGATGGGCATCAAGAACAACTCGACGCTCACGGTAGCCATGCCGGCGCTGGAATTGACCTTGACCGACGCCCATGATGAGACACTGTTGCGCCGCGTGCTGCTGCGCAATGAGCTGGGTGCGCCTGCGCAATTAGCGCCGGGCGCTGTCTGGAGCGGCACCGTGCCGATGCAGGTCATGCTGGAGGCCTCCCGGGTTGCCGGGTATCGCTTGCTGGCTTTTTACCCCTGAAATATCTCAATTTAAATCTTTGACCCTATGGCTGCGCTGATCTGCGGTTCCTTGGCATTCGACAGCATCATGACGTTCGAGGGGCGGTTTGCCGAGCAGATACTGCCCGAGCAACTGCATATCCTGAACGTGTCCTTCCTCGTGCCCACGCTGCGCCGCGACTTTGGTGGCTGCGCCGGCAACATTGCCTACAGCCTCAAGCTGTTGGGAGGCGAACCCAAACCCATGGCCATGCTCGGCGCCGATGGCGGCGACTATCTGGCGCGGCTGCGGCAGCTGGACATAGATACCGGCTTCGTGGGAACGGTGAACGACACCTATACCGCCCAGGCCATGATCATGACCGACCGTGACAACAACCAGATCACGGCCTTTCATCCGGGCGCCATGATGCAGGCGCACCGCAACCGCATAGAACCGGATGCCGGGGTGCAGATCGGCATCATTGCGCCGGACGGGCGCGATGCCATGCTGCAGCATGCCGCGGAGTTCGTCGCGGCGGGCATTCCCTTCGTATTTGACCCGGGACAGGGCCTGCCCATGTTCAATGGCGACGAACTGCGCCGCTTCATAGCGCAGGCCAGCTGGATTGCCGTCAACGACTACGAGGGCAGGATGCTGTGCGATCGCACGGGCTGGACGCTGGCCGAGTTGTCGCAGCAAGTGCGCGGCCTGATCGTCACGCTGGGTGCCGAGGGCTGCGAGGTTTGGGAGCAGGGCTCCAGCACCCGGGTGGCGCCGGTCAAACCCACCCAGGTGGTCGACCCCACGGGCTGTGGCGACGCCTGGCGCGGGGGGCTGTTGTATGGCCTGGAGAAGGGCTGGTCTCTGGTGCGCTGTGCAGAGTTGGGTAACCGTCTTGGCGCGCAGAAGATCGCGCAGCGTGGGCCACAGAACTACGTCTTGGATTTCACGCCCGACTGATCTGCGAGGGGCAGAGCATCAAAAAACCCCGGTGCAAGCACCGGGGAGCATGGCGGTGATTGCCTGGGCCTTACGGTTTGCCACCCGTGGGGAAAGGCCACGCAGCCTGGGGATTTAGCGTGGTTTGCGCCGCAGGCGTAGGCGCCACGGCGGGCGCTTTGGCGGCGGCCTTCTTGGCGGCAGGCGCCTTCTTTACCGTGACGGCCTTCTTGGCGGGTGCCACGGTCTCTTTGGCTGGTGCGGCTTTCTTGGCCACGGCAGCCTTCTTGGCGGGTGCCGCAGCCTTCTTGGCCACTACGGCCTTCTTGGCGGGTGCCGCAGCCTTTTTCGCCGGTGCGGCGGCTTTCTTGGCGGGTGCTGCAGCCTTCTTGGCGGGCGCAGCGGCCTTCTTGGCCACTACGGCCTTCTTGGCGGCGGGTGCCGCAGCCTTTTTCGCCGGTGCGGCGGCTTTCTTGGCGGGTGCTGCAGCCTTCTTGGCGGGCGCAGCGGCCTTCTTCGCCACTACGGCCTTCTTGGCGGTGGGTGCTGCAGCCTTTTTCGCGGGCGCAGCGGCCTTCTTCGCCACTACGGCCTTCTTGGCGGCGGGTGCCGCAGCCTTTTTGGCCGGTGCTGCAGCCTTCTTCGCAGGGGCTGCCTTTTTTGCAGCGGGTTTCTTCGCAGTTGCCATCATTTTCTCCTTGGGTCGATTTGCAGAGAGCACTCTGCGCCTGCATTGGGCGCGGAGCGATCCATGGCAACGACACAATGCTCGTCACCACGAATGCGGGGACGCTCCAGCGCCGCAGCGCCGTTGGGCGCAGAGTGCGAGGAGCGTGGTTGAAAAATCATGGCTAGGTCAATCGGGATTCAATCCCAGGACAGTGCGCCGCCGGTCTGGTACTCGATGACGCGCGTCTCGAAGAAGTTGCGCTCCTTCTTCAAGTCAATCATCTCGCTCATCCAGGGGAAGGGGTTTTCTTCGTTCGGAAACAGCGCCTCCAGCCCGATCTGCGTGGCGCGGCGGTTGGCGATGTAGCGCAGGTAGCCCTTGAACATGGAGGCGTTCATGCCCAGCACGCCGCGCGGCATGGTGTCCTCGGCGTAACGGTATTCCAGGTCCACGGCCTTGTGGAACAGGGCGGTGACCTCCTGCTTGAACTCGGGCGTCCACAGCTGCGGGTTTTCTAGCTTGAGCTGGTTAATCAGGTCGATGCCGAAGTTGCAGTGCATGGACTCGTCGCGCAGGATGTACTGGTACTGCTCGGCCGCGCCCGTCATCTTGTTCTGCCGGCCCAGGGCCAGGATTTGCGTGAAGCCCACGTAGAAGAACAGGCCCTCCATCAGGCAGGCAAACACGATCAGGCTTTTGAGCAGCGTCTGGTCGCTCTCGGGCGTACCGGTCTTGAAGCTCGGATCCATGATCGCCTCGATGAAGGGGATCAGGAACTCGTCCTTCTCGCGGATGGAGCGGATCTCGTTGTAGGCGTTGAAGATCTCGCCCTCGTCCAGGCCCAGTGACTCCACGATGTATTGGTAGGCGTGGGTGTGGATGGCCTCCTCGAAGGCCTGGCGCAGCAGGAACTGGCGGCACTCGGGCGCCGTAATGTGGCGGTAGGTGCCGAGCACGATGTTGTTGGCGGCCAGGGAATCGGCCGTCACGAAGAAGCCCAGGTTGCGCTTGACGATGCGGCGCTCGTCCTCGGTCAGGCCGTTCGGGTCCTTCCACAGCGCGATGTCGCGCGTCATGTTGATTTCCTGCGGCATCCAGTGGTTGGCGCAGGTGGCCAGGTATTTTTCCCAGGCCCACTTGTACTTGAACGGCACCAGCTGATTCACATCGGTCTGGCCGTTGATGATGCGTTTATCGACCGCGGCCACGCGGCGGGGCCGGGGGGCTGCGGCGCTTGTGCTGGGCTGCAGCGCGGGGGGCTTGAAAGCCATTGACGGCGACTCAACCGGGCGGCCGTTTGCGAGGCTGCCATCCAAGAGTATTCGCGATGAGGGCTTGACTTCGTCGTCCCAGGTAAGCATAGGATTTCCCGTGGCTGGATTATGGAAGCAGTGCTCCAAAATGAAAAGCACTGAAGCGTTGCTGCGCCGTGATTTGTTGCTCCACCACACCAGCGAGCGAGGCGCATGAACATGCGCCAGTCCGCCGATGTGCGTTTTTCACTGGCAGGCCTCGCAGCCCGGATCGTCGATGGCGCAGAACTTCACGTCTGTGGCAGGCACTGCCGCTGCCGCATCGAGCGCGTTGGACTGAGGCTCGGCACCCGCTGAAACCGCGTTGAGCTGGCGCGTATTCACGGTGCTCATCTCCACATGCGTAGCGCTCTGCGTGCGCAGGTAGTAGGTAGTCTTCAGGCCGCGCAGCCAGGCAAGCTTGTAGGTCTCGTCGAGCTTCCTGCCAGAGGCGCCGGCCATGTAGAGGTTCAGGCTCTGGGCCTGGTCTATCCATTTCTGGCGGCGGGCTGCGGCCTCCACCAGCCAGCTGGACGCGACCTCGAAGGCCGTGGAGTACAGGGCCTTGATGTCCTGCGGCACGCGGTCGATCGCATGCAGCGAACCCTTGAAGTGCTTCAGGTCCATGAGCATCACGTCGTCCCACAGACCGAGCTTTTTCAGGTCGCGCACCAGGTACTGATTGATGACGGTGAACTCGCCCGACAGGTTGGACTTGACCGACAGGTTGCCGAACGAGGGTTCGATGGACGCATCCACACCCACGATGTTGGAGATGGTGGCCGTAGGCGCTATGGCCACGCAGTTGGAGTTGCGCATGCCGTCACGGGCGATCTTCTGGCGCAAAGCCTTCCAGTCCAGGCGCGTGTTGCGGTCCACTTCGACATGGCCGCCGCGCTCGCGCGCCAGCAGCTCCAGCGAGTCCAGCGGCAAGATGCCCCGGGACCATAGCGAACCCTGGTAGCTGGAGTATTGGCCGCGCTCGCGGGCCAGTTCGGTCGAGGCCCAGTAGGCGTGGTAGCACAGAGCCTCCGTCGATGCATCGGCGAATTCGACGGCCGCGTCGCTGGCATAGGGGATGCGTAGTTCGTACAGCGCATCCTGGAAGCCCATCAGCCCCAGGCCCACGGGACGGTGGCGCAGGTTGGCGTCGCGCGCCTTGTCCACGGCGTAGTAGTTGATGTCGATGACGTTGTCCAGCATGCGCATGGCCGTGGTGATGGTTTGGCGCAGCTTGTCGTGGTCTATGCGCCCATCCCTGATGTGGCGTGCCAGGTTCACCGAGCCCAGGTTGCACACGGCCGTCTCGCTGTCGCTGGTGTTGAGCGTGATCTCGGTGCACAGGTTGCTGGAGTGCACCACGCCCGCATGCTGCTGGGGCGAGCGGATGTTGCAGGGATCCTTGAACGTGATCCACGGGTGGCCGGTCTCGAACAGCATGGACAGCATCTTGCGCCACAGGTCCACGGCGGGCACGCGCTTGAATAGCTTGATCTCGCCGCTGTCGGTCTTGGCCTCATAGGCGGTGTAGGCGCGCTCGAAGGCCTGGCCGTACAGGTCGTGCAGCTCGGGCACGTCCGAGGGCGAGAACAGCGTCCACGGGCCCTTGTCCAGCACGCGTTTCATGAACAGGTCGGGAATCCAGTTGGCCGTGTTCATGTCGTGCGTGCGGCGCCGGTCGTCGCCGGTGTTCTTGCGCAGCTCCAGGAATTCTTCGATGTCCAGGTGCCAGCTCTCCAGGTAGGTGCAGACGGCGCCCTTGCGCTTGCCGCCCTGGTTCACGGCTACGGCCGTGTCGTTGACCACCTTCAGGAACGGCACCACGCCCTGCGACTCTCCATTCGTGCCCTTGATGTGCGCGCCGAGCGCACGCACGCGCGTCCAGTCGTTGCCCAGGCCGCCGGCGAACTTGGACAGCAGGGCGTTTTCCTTGATGGATTCGTAAATGCCGCTGAGCTCGTCGGGCACCGTGGTCAGGTAGCAGGAAGACAGCTGCGAGCGCAGCGTACCGCTGTTGAACAGGGTGGGCGTGCTGCTCATGAAGTCAAACGACGAGAGCAGCTCGTAGAACTCGATGGCGCGGGCATTGCGGTCTGCCTCCCGCAGCGCCAGGCCCATGGCCACGCGCATGAAGAAGGCCTGGGGCAGCTCGATGCGCGTCTTGTTCACGTGCAGGAAGTAGCGGTCGTACAGCGTCTGCAGGCCCAGATAGTCAAACTGCTGGTCGCGCTCGGCCTTCAGGGCGGCGCCCAGGCGCGGCAGGTCGAACGACAGCAGATCGGGATTGAGCAGCTCGTGATCCACGCCCTTTTGGATGAAGCCCGGGAAGTAGCCCGTGTACGCCGCCTGCATCTCGGCGGGCTGCACGCCCTGGCCCAGCACCTCGCGCACGATGGTATGCAGCAGCAGGCGCGCCGTGGCGTAGGTGTAGCCGGGGTCCTTTTCGATCAGGGTGCGCGCCGCTAGGATGGAGGCCTTGTAGACCTCGTCCATGGGCACGCCGTCGTACAGGTTGCGCAGGGTCTCGGCGGCGATGGGTGCGGCCTGCACGTCCTGGCCCAGGTTGGCGCAAGCCGACTCGATCAGGGCCTGCAGGCGCAGCACGTCCAGCTCCACGCGCTGGCCATGGTCCTGCACGTACAGCGCCGGCATCTGGGGGTGTAGCTGCACCTTCTTCTGCTCCCGCTCCTGCGTGCGGCGCTCGCGGTACAGCACGTAGGCGCGCGCCACCTCGTGGTGGCTGCCGCGCATCAGGCCCAGCTCCACCTGATCCTGCACGTCCTCGATGTGGAAGGTGCCCCCGCTGGGGCGCGAGCGCATCAGCGCGCGCACCACCGCCTGGGTGAGCTGGTTCACCACCTCGCGCACGCTGGCCGAGGCGGCGCCCTGCGTGCCGTGTACGGCGAGGAAGGCCTTCATCATGGCCACGGCGATCTTCTGTGGCTCAAAGGGCACAACGGCGCCGTTGCGCCGGATGATCTGGTAGTGGCTGAGGGTGCTGGATGCGCTGGCCGGCATGGGTACCCCCGCGGCAAGGGCCTGAGGGGGCGAAATGGAGTCAGCGTGAATGGATGCAGCTGGCATGGAATCCTCTGTTGGGGGTGTTGCTGGAAGGTGGTGCGCACCGGGCAAAAACTGCCGGCGGGCACTTGTCGCAGGCCGTCGGCTTGGGAAGTTTGCACACTATATATGTGGTGTCTTAATGGTAAAAGACACTATAGGTAGTGTATATCCGTATGGGATGTTTTGCGAGAACGTAGCGCCGAAAGCGCGAAACCGCCGCCAGGGTTTGCCGCATGGGGCCGGTGATGGTGCGCCTCAATGGTGGCGCGCGCTTGCAGCGCTCTTAGCCCGCCAGCGGTCAAGGCCTATGGCTGCGCTGCTGGTGGAAAAACGATGCCTGAACCGGCAAAGGCCGAGCGCATCCGCCGCCACTCGAACCCGGGGCCAGGATCGTTCTTGCGATAGGGCGCAATGTGCTCATGGCCGGCGATGTAGCGGATGGGATAGCGGCCTGACAGCGCGGTGCACAGGCCGGTCAAGGCGCGGTACTGTGCCTCCTCGAACTCCTGGCCCTCCAGGCCTTCGAGCTCCACGCCAATCGAATCGTCGTTGCAGGCGTCGCGTCCACGGTAGTGCGAGCGCCCGGCATGCCAGGCGCGGCGGTCGGTATCCACGAACTGCCATAGCTGGCCGCCGCGAGCGATGAAGAAATGGGCCGAAACCTCCAGCCCGCGGATCTGCCGGAAATAGGGGTGTGCATCCCAGTCGAGGCGGTTGGTGAACAGCTGATGCACCGCCGTGCCGCCATACTCACCCGGCGGCAGGCTGATGGAGTGCACGACGATCAGGTCGACGACGGCGCCGGCCGGCCGCTCGCCGTGGTTGGGCGAGTGCATGGGGCGCGCAGGCAGATACCAGCCGCCGCGCCATGGCGCAGCCGGCCTACTGCGCCTGACCATGCTTGTCGTCGCCCTGCGACATGGCGATGCGCAGGCGCTCGATGCGGTAGCGGACCTGGCGCGGGCTTAGCCCCAGGCGTGTCGCCGTGGCCGTGTGGTTGAAGCCCGTCTCGCGCAGGGTGCGCACCAGAATCTCGCGTTCGTGCTGGTCCAGCCAGGCCTGCAGGTCGCTGGGCAGCGGCGCCGGGTGCGTGCCGGTCTGCGCGCTTGCCATCGATGGCGTGGGTGACGCCGGGGCTGTGGCGCCATCTGGCACGGCGGTGGCGGCGGGGTGCTCTACCTGCAGTTCATGCCCGTCGCTCAGGGCCACGGCGCGGTGCAGCAGGTTTTCCAGCTCGCGCACATTGCCCGTCAGCGGATGCTGGGCGATACGCTGTAGCGCGGCGTCACTCAGGCGCGGCACGGTGAAGCCCGACTCCTGTTCGATGCGGGCCAGCAGCGCCTGGCACAGCGCCGGCAGGTCCTCGCGCCGCTCGCGCAGCGGCGGGATCACGAGCTCGATCACGTTCAGTCGGTAGTACAGATCCTGGCGGAAGCGCCCGGCCTGCACGTCGGCCGCCAGGTCGCGGTGCGTGGCGCTGACGATGCGCACGTCCACCGTCTCCTCCTGGGTGGAGCCGAGCGGGCGGATACTGCGCTCCTGAATGGCGCGCAGCAGCTTGGACTGCATGGCCAGCGGCAGGTCGCCGATCTCGTCCAGAAACAGCGTGCCGCCGCGTGCGGCCTGGAAGTAGCCCTCGCGGTCGCTGGCAGAGCCGGTGTAGGAACCCTTGCGCGCGCCGAAGAACTCGGCCTCGAGCAGGTTCTCGGGAATGGCTCCGCAGTTCACCGCCACCAGCGGGCCGCCGGCGCGCTGGCTGCTGGCATGCAGGGCGCGCGCCACCAGCTCCTTACCCGTGCCGGATTCGCCGTGGATCAGCACCGGAGCCATGCTGCGCGCCACCTTGGCGATGCGCTGCTTCACATTGCGCATGACCTCGGATTCGCCGATCAGGCGCGCCAGCACCGGGTTGTCTGCATCGGGGGCTGCGGATAGGCCGACACGGCTCGCCTTGGCAGCCGGCAGCACCCCGCCAGTGCCCTGTATGGCCGAGGCCACGACGGAGCGGAACTGCTTCAGGTCCACGGGCTTGGTCAGGTAGTCAAAGGCGCCCGAGCGCAGCGCCTCCACGGCGTTCTCGGCCGAGCCGTAGGCCGTCATGACCACGCAGCGCTCGGGCCGCTGCTGCTCGCGCAGGTCATGCAGCAGCTCCATGCCCAAACCGTCGGGCAGGCGCATGTCGGTGATCACGGCGTCGAAGGTCTGGCTTTGCAGCAGCTCGCGCGCCTCGCCCACGCTGCCCGCCGTCTCCACGCGATAGCCTTCGCGCAGCAGCGTCAGCTCATAGAGCATGCGCAGGTCGGGTTCGTCATCGACGACAAGAATGCAGGCGGCGGTAGCGTTCATGAATCCTGAAGGCTCAAGTAGCTTTTTCTGTTGAAGAGAAAACCGCCGTCATCCCCGCGAAAGCGGGAATCCACAGCGGCGACGAAGCGACCGCTTGGGTAGCACTTGGATCCCCGCTTTCGCGGGGATGACGGGCCCTGTAGACATTCCATGCCGTGGCCATGCGCATCAACAGACATCACTACTTGAGTCATCTTGAATCCGGGTTTCTCAGACCACGATGGTGTCAAACAGTGAGCCGGTTTCGGCGGGGCGGGTGGTGCTGCGAAAGCTCACCGTGAAGGCGTTGCCTGCCACTGCGCCGCGATCGAGCATGCGCGTGCTGCGCTGGTAGCCGATGGTGGCGCCATGGCGCTGGCACAGCTGGCGGCAAATGTACAGGCCCAGGCCGCTGGAACGGCTCTCCGAGGAGAAGAAGGGCTCGAACAGGTGGCGCTCCACCGATTTGTCCAGTGGCGCGCCGTCGCTCCAGACCTGCAGGCCGATCGGCCCGTCTGCCGGGGCGCGCGTACTCAGCAGCAGCGAGTCGGCCTGCTGCCCCTTGTAGCGCAGGGCGTTGTCCAGCAGGTTGACCAGCACGCGGCGCAGGTGCTCGGCATCAAACTCCACCTGCGCGGCGCCCGCATGCAGCAGCAGCCGGCCCTGGCGGCGCGCCGGGTCGTGGGCCTGCCAGTCCCGCCAGACCTGCGCTGCGGTGGCGTCCAGCGCCAGCATGGACGAGGGCGTATAGCCGATCTGGTGCTGCACCCGGGCGATGTCGAGCACGTCCTCGGTGATGCGCACCAAGCGATCGGCGTTCTGCGCAATCATGTGGCTCAGGCGCTTGTGGCCCGGATCGCTCAAATCCTCGGCCAGCAGCTCATTGGCCTGGGCGATGGCCGCCAGCGGGTTGCGTATCTCGTGCGCCACCGCGGCCGACATGCGCCCCATGGAGGCGAGTTTCTCGGTGCGCAGGCGTGCCTCCATCTCGCGCAGGTCGTGCACAAACATCACGCACAGCGGCTCTTCGTCCATGGCGCCTGCCGCGCCCGGCGTATGCGTGAGCCAGGTGCGTATGCGCAGCCCCATGGGGCTTTGCCCCTCGTGCAGGATGTTGACGTCGGCATGCTGGGGCTGCGCCTGCGCGAACGAGGATTGCGCCAGCTCCATCAGCGGCTTCCAGGCCTGAGCGTGGGCCAGCATGAAGGGCAGGGTGGTCTTGGCATCCGGGCCCAGCAGCAATAGGGCCGCCGGATTGGCCAGGTGCACCTGGCCCTGGCGATCCAGCACCAGCACGCCATCGGCCAGATGCTGCATGACCAGCGCGCTCACGGCCCTTTGCGTGCGCGCATCCATCCGGCTGCGTTGCGCCATCTGCTGCTCGCTGGTGAGCCTGGAGGCCAGCTGGTGCACCAGGTAGGCCACCAGAAAATAGCCCGTGCCGGTCAATGCCGCCTGCAGGTAGCGCTGGGCGGCGTCGCCGCCGCCGTGCTCGCCCAGCCACCAGGACCAGGCCAACAGCAGCAGGGTCACGCCCGCGGTAGTCCCCAGGGCCAGCGTCAGCGTGCCCAGCACCCCGGCCATGAGGATGGGCAGGCCAAACAAGGCCGTGAAGTTCATGCTGCCCGACTGGTGCAGCAGTTGCTGCAGGGCGATGAGGGCGATGTCCAGACCGATCGAAGGCAGCCAATGAATGCCCGGTTGCGGGGCGGGCGGCACGCCTGCTGCAACTATCCGCAGCAGTACCGTGGCCAGCAGATAGCCCAGGCTGATACCGAGCGGCGCCAGTTCGCTGGCCTGGCTCAGTGCCATAGTCAGCAGCTGCAGCAGCACCAGGGCCAGCGCCACCATGACGCGTGCCGTCAAGAAGGTCTTCCACAGGCGCTGAAAGGGCTGGCGGCTTGCCGCGTGGGCGGTGGCTAAGGGCATGCTGCGTGCCATGGGCAAAAGACTCTCAGCCTCTCAGGCGGGCCCCTGATCCCGGTGCGCGCTGCAGCAATAGCTGCGCCCATCTTTCCACAGGGCCTCGCCCTGGGGCAGGTGCACGCCGCACTGCGCACAGCGCACCATGTCCTGCGGTGGCGCAATGCGCGGGCGTGGGGTGCCACCCCGGCGTGCAGCGGTGCCGCGCTGGCTGCGCCACAGGGCATAAACGACGGCGATCACCGCCAGCACGATGAGGTATTTCATGGCTCGCCTATCCCACTCGCCCCAGCACCACTTCCAGCACGAAGCGCGAGCCCACATAGGCCAGCAGCAGCAGCATGGCCCCCGCATACAGCACCCGCACCGCGCTGCGCCCGCGCCAGCCAAAGCGCGCACGGCCCAGCAGCAGCACGGCAAAGGTGACCCAGGCCAGCACCGAGAACACCGCCTTGTGGTCCCATAGCCAGGCGCGGCCGTAGAGCTGCTCGCTGAACAGCCAGCCCGCCACCAGCGTGGCCGACAGCAGCACAAAGCCCCAGCGCACGAAGCGGAAGGTCAGGCGCTCCAGCGTCAGCAGCGGCAGGCTGCCGTGCAGCTGGGCCGCCAGGCGCATCTGCCGCTCCGCGCGGCTCATGAGCCAGGCGTGCACCACGGCGGCGGCAAACAGGCCATAACAGGCAATGCCCAGCGTCAGGTGCAGCGGCAGCCAGGGCGATGCCGGCACATGCAGCGGCCGGCCCGGGAACAGCGCCGCCAGCAGCACGGCCGCACCGCCCAGCGCGCCCAGAATCCAGCGCGTGCGCATCTGCGGGAACAGCTCGCGCTCCAGCGCATAAATGGTCAGCACCAGCCAGGCCGTCATCGACAGCGCGGCGGCAAAGCCGAAATGAGGCGTGCTGCCCAGCTGCCCCCAGGCGAGGCTGAGCGCATGCAGCGCCCAGGCCGGCGCCATCGCCAGGTGGCTGCGCCCCCCTTCCCTGCGCGAGGCCACGGCCGCGCCCAGCGCATAGGCGGCAGCGGTCACCAAGGCCAGCAGCCATGCCGACGGGGAAGCACTGAGTAAAATCATAGGTTTGAAGTTTAGCCCCTCGCTCCTGGTCCCCAGGGCCGGGCCGTCGGCAGGCGGTGCAGCCTTTAGCCGATGCATCTGGAGCACTTGGCACGATGGCCTCCGCACTCACCGAAAAACTCACCCGTCTCGTCAAGGAGATGCGCGGCCAGGCCCGCATCACCGAATCCAACGTGCAGGACATGCTGCGCGAGGTGCGCATGGCACTGCTGGAGGCCGACGTGGCCCTGCCCGTAGTGCGCGACTTCATCGCTCGCGTCAAGGAAAAGGCCCTGGGCCAGGAGGTGCTGGGCAGCCTCAAGCCCGGCCAGGCGCTGGTGGGCATCGTCAACCAGGAACTGGCCGCCACCATGGGCGAGGGCGTGGCCGACATCAACCTGGCCGCGCAGCCGCCCGCCGTGATCCTGATGGCCGGCCTGCAGGGGGCGGGTAAGACCACCACCACGGCCAAACTGGCCAAGCACCTGATCGAGAAGCGCAAGAAGAAGGTGCTCACCGTCTCCGGCGACGTGTACCGCCCCGCGGCCATAGAGCAGCTCAAGACCGTGAGCCGGCAGGCCGGCGCCGAATGGTTCCCCAGCACGCCCGACCAGAAGCCGCGCGACATCGCCCTGGCCGCGCTGGACTACGCCAAGAAGCACTACTTCGACGTGCTGCTGGTCGACACCGCCGGTCGCCTGGCCATCGACGAGCTCTTAATGCAGGAAATCAAGGACCTGCATACCGTGCTGAACCCTGTCGAGACCCTGTTCGTGGTGGACGCCATGCAGGGCCAGGACGCGGTGAACACCGCCCGCGCCTTCAAGGAGGCGTTGCCGCTCACCGGCATCGTGCTCACCAAACTGGACGGTGACTCGCGCGGCGGCGCGGCGCTGTCGGTGCGCGCCATCACCGGCGCACCGATCAAGTTTGCCGGCGTGTCCGAGAAGATCGACGGCCTGGAGGTGTTCGACGCCCAGCGCCACGCGGGGCGCATCCTGGGCATGGGCGACATCGTGGCCCTGGTGGAGCAGGTCACGGCCGGCGTGGACATGGAGGCGGCGCAAAAGCTCGCCGCCAAGGTCAAGAGCGGCGACGGCTTCGACCTGAACGACTTTCTGGCCCAGCTGCAGCAGATGAAGCAAATGGGCGGCCTGTCCAGCCTCATGGACAAGCTGCCCGCGCAACTCACCGCCAAGGCCGGCCAGATGGACATGGACAAGGCCGAGCGCGACATCCGCCGCAAGGAAGGCATCATCTGCAGCATGACGGCGCAAGAGCGCCGCCGGCCCGAACTCATCAAGGCCACGCGCAAGAAGCGCATCGCCAATGGCGCCGGCGTGCAGGTGCAGGAGGTCAACCGCCTGCTCAACGAGTTCGAGCAGATGCAGGGCATGATGAAGAAGATGAAGGGCGGCGGCCTCATGAAGCTCATGAAGAAAATGGGCGGCATGAAGGGCGGCCTGCCCGGTATGGGCGGCATGCCGCGCTTCTGAAAGAATAGCTGTTAACGCTTGATCGGCAAGGGTTTTGCCGGTTTTTTTCTGTTTGTTGATATACCTCAGGCAGTCGCTACCTAACTCCCTCCCCTCTGGGGGCAGGGGGGGTGGCCGGCGACGCTGGGGCCTTGATGCCGGCAAGATGCCGGCGTTCCGGTCCCATTCCGGCCGTCTCCCGGCTCTGTAGGTCGGGGTAGCCCGCCAGCCAAGGGCGATATGTGCAAACGCCAGCCCCCGCAAAGGGGCAAAGCCGCCAGCGCCGCGATCCGCGCAAGCGTTGCCAAAATATAAGAAAAATGCGGCACTAAGCCTTATTTATCAAGCGCAAACAGCTATTAATTTTGCTGTTCAAACTTGCCGTCACCCGCACCCGGCAACAGCGCTGCCACCTGCTGCGCCGCAATCGCATGTCCATGGGCCGCGGCCTTGGCCACCCACATCAGGGTCTGGGCGTCGCCGCCGCCCGCATCGCCCAGCCCGGCGGCGTGCAGCAGGCCCAGCCAGTGCATGGCGTCGGCCTCGCCCTGCTCGGCGGAGCGCGTCAGAAAGTAAAGCGCCGGCATCACGCTGCCCGCCCCGCCCGGGGCGGCAGGCGCGGCCCCCTGCGCCTCGCGCAAGGCCGTCAGCGCAAACAGCGCGCCCACCTCGGCCTGGGGCCCGGCCTCGCCCTGGTCGGCGCGCACCAGCATGTCCACCTCTGACTCGTCCAGCGCCAGCGCCAGCGCCGGCCGCACCGCCTCGAACGCCACCAGCGCCCGCCCGCGCTCGTCGCCCAGGCGCGGCACCAGCCCCTCCTCGATGCGCCGCTGCCAGGTGCGAATGCTGCGCCCCGTCAGGACGGCGGCGGTGTTCAGGCTGATGCAGGGGGCGGGAGGGTGTGCAGGCATGTGCCGATTTTATGGGCCCCACCGGCCACGGTGCCCGTGTCGCGCCAAGCGTGCGACAAGCAGTACCTAAGTGTCGCCATATGGCAGCGACGTAACTTTGGGTGTCCATGTGTTACGACGACAAGGCGATGTTTCTTGCCGCTTCTGCGTGGTTTTGGGGTTGGCACGCCGCTTGCATTGAGTTCTTTACCCAGGCCCGGTGCCTGTTTTTCTCAACGGAGGGATTTCAAATGAAAGCAAATCTGCAAAAAGGTTTTACCCTGATCGAACTGATGATCGTCGTGGCGATCATTGGTATTTTGGCGGCCGTGGCACTGCCAGCTTATCAAGATTACACGGTGCGTGGCCGTGTGTCTGAAGTGATTCTCGCGGCGTCTTCTTGCCGCACCTCCATCACTGACACCGTACAAAACGCTCCGGGCGCGGATGTCGAGGCGGCGCTGGCGGCTTCGTGCTCGGTGACTCCGACCAAGATGGTTGCTTCTGGCAGTGCTGACGCCAATGGTGTCATCACGGTGGTTGGAAATGAAACCAACCTTAAGGGTGATATTACAAACGCTGCGAATTCAATTTCCATGGTGCCTTATGTCGGCAATGCTGCACTTGTTGGAAAGACAGGTGGGGGTTCGACCATCACCGAGTGGAAGTGCGGCCCTGCAAGTGCTAAGGGGATGCCGCTGAAGTACCTGCCGGGTTCCTGCAAGTCCACCACCTGATAGAAGCTGGGGTTAAACCCGAAAAGGCGGCCATGTGCCGCCTTTTTTGCTGCTGGTTTGCATCGGATTCGTTGAGGAAGCCTGCATGGCAAAGGCGCAGAGTAAATGCAAAAAAAAGCGTACCTAGACAAAATAAAGGCTTGTGCCATACACCTGTGCACGAGTCTGGTGGTAGCCGGACTGGCAGCATGGTTGGTTTTCGGGCTGTGGTATCCATATCCCTATCGTCAAATCTTCGGCGGGCGTGAACTGTTTTTGCTGCTCGTGCAGGTGGATGTGGTATTGGGGCCACTAATTACTCTGATTGTCTATAACCGGGATAAATCGCGAAACGAAAAAATGCTTGATTTCAGCGTCATTGGAGTGTTGCAGTTGGGTGCGCTTTTGTATGGCCTTTGGACGATGGCCGTAGCACGCCCCGTTCATACCGTTTTTGAGTACGACCGCTTTCGCGTGGTGTCGGCGCTGGAGGTTCCAGACGATTTGTTGCTTAAAGCACCGCCCGGCTTGCGTGTGTTGCCATGGACCGGTCCCACTTTGCTTTCACTGCGGCCAATGCGGGCCGATGAAAGTGTGGAGATGACCATGGCGGCTATCGGTGGTGTGCCGCTTTCGGCGCGACCAGAATTATGGCAAGACTACGAGAAGGGGCGCCAAGCCATCTTGCATGCGGCACGGCCGCTCACTCAGTTGATAGAGCAGATGCCACAGTATAAAAATCAAATCGAAGAGAGCGCGCAAACATTGGGGAAGACCGTTGCCGATTTTGTGTGTTTACCCCTGCAAGGTCGAAATGCCGTGGTTTGGACTCTGCTTTTGGATCGGAAATCTGCCGAACCTCTGGGCTACTTGCCGTTTGATTCCTTTGATTAATAGGAAGCAGATTTCAATTAAATCGGTAAAAATGGGGTCGTATTCCAATTTAAGAGCCTGGCTAAAGCCGCCAAGGATTGACCAATGAAACAGCAGTCTTGTCATGGCCGCCTGTATCGCGGGTCACGACAGATAGGCCATAGTGCAATGCCGTGGCGGCGATGATGAGATCGGGCTGCGGGAACGTATGTCCCGTTTTGCGCCCTTCCTTCACGAGCAGCCGCCACCTGAACATGACATCTTCGCTGACCGGAAGCACCCGGTTTTCAAACATCGGGCGCAGTTCAAGATTCAGCCAATCCGTGAGGACGGAGCGTTTGTGAAGGTCTTCGATCCGCTCGATGTCGAAACGGATTTCAGCAAAGGTCACGGAGCTGACGAAGAGACTTTCCAGCGGTTGCGCACTGACGAAAGCAACTACCTGGGGCTCCGGGCGAGGACGCCGTAGCTCGGACAGGATGTTGGTGTCGAGCAAAAAGCCTTTCACAGTTCCACATCCCGGACAGGTGCGGTCACGGACGGTGCCAGCGCAAGCTCAATGTCCCGGCAAGGCGAGGCTTGGAGGACATTTACCAGCGCCTTGCCCGTGCGCTCTCCTTGCAAACGCCGGAAGTCTTCTGCCGCAATGGCGACGACTTCATCTCGCCCATGCACGGTGACATGCTGCGGCCCGTCGCTGTGGACACGCCGCACCAACTCGCTTAAACGCGCCTTGGCATCCTGAAGCAGCCAGTGCCCCGGTGCCGGGGCTGCACGCTTCGGTTGCGGGGTTTTGGGCTCTATGAATCTAGTCATGCTGACCAGAGTTAATGGGGGTCAGATTCCAATTAACTTGGTCAAATCAGGGTCAAGCCCTTGTTACACCTGCGCTATCAGCTATGGATTTTGAATTCGGCAACAGGCTGCGCAGAAGCTTTCTAATCGTCAGGCCGTAGCGCCTGCCGTCACCACCTCGCCGCGCAGCGTGTAGGTGCGGGCCTCGGTGATCCTCACGTCCGCCATCTGGCCGATGAGGCGCGCATCGCCGGGGAAGTTGACGACGCGGTTGCACTCGGTGCGGCCCATCAGCTCGCTGCCGTCGCGCTTGGACACGCCCTCCACCAGCAGGCGCTGCACCGTGCCCACGCGCTCCTGGCTGATCTCCTGGATGTTGCGGTTGATGACGGCCTGCAGCTCCTGCAGGCGGCGCAGCTTGACCTCGTGCGGCGTGTCGTCCGCCAGGTTGGCGGCGGGCGTGCCGGGGCGGGGGCTGAAGATGAAGCTAAAAGAGTTGTCGAAGCGCACGTCGGCAATCAGCTTCATCATCTTCTGGAAGTCTTCCTCGGTCTCGCCGGGGAAGCCGACGATGAAGTCGCTGCTCATCGCCATGTCGGGGCGGATGGCGCGCAGCTTGCGCACCGTGCTCTTGTATTCCATAGCGGTGTAGCCGCGCTTCATGGCCATCAGGATGCGGTCGCTGCCGTGCTGCACGGGCAGGTGCAGGTGGCTGACCAGCTTGGGGATCGTTTCGTAGGCCGCGATCAGCCGCGGCGTGAATTCGTTCGGGTGGCTGGTGGTGTAGCGGATGCGCTCTATGCCCGGGATCTCGGCCACGTATTCGAGCAGCAGGGCGAAGTCGGCCTTCTCCGCCGTGTCGCCCATGGCGCCCAGGTAGGCGTTGACGTTCTGGCCCAGCAGCGTGACCTCCTTCACGCCTTGGTCGGCCAGGCCGGCGACTTCCACCAGCACATCCTCGAACGGGCGGCTGACCTCTTCGCCGCGGGTGTAGGGCACGACGCAGTAGCTGCAGTATTTGCTGCAGCCTTCCATGATCGACACAAACGCGCTGGCCCCCTCGACGCGCGCGGGCGGCAGGTGGTCGAACTTCTCGATCTCGGGGAAGCTGATGTCTACCTGCGGCTTGTGCTGTTTCTGGCGGGCGTTCAGCAGTTCGGGCAGGCGGTGCAGGGTCTGCGGGCCGAAGACCACGTCCACGAAGGGCGCGCGCTTGATGATCTCCGCGCCCTCCTGGCTGGCTACGCAGCCGCCCACGCCGATGAGTACGCCCTTTTCCTTCAGGTGCTTGACGCGGCCCAGGTCGCTGAAGACCTTCTCCTGCGCCTTCTCGCGCACCGAGCAGGTGTTGAAGAGGATCAGGTCGGCCTCCTCGGGGTTGTCGGTGCTCTGGTAGTCCTGGGCGGCGCCGAGCACGTCGGCCATCTTGGCCGAGTCGTACTCGTTCATCTGGCAGCCAAAGGTTTTGATGAAGACTTTTTTCGTCATGGCCTGGCCCTTAGCGTGTGGTTTTCGGGGTGTCCGACTCGGTGCGGATGTTGGTCTGTACGGTGTCGCTGCCCTTGCGCGGCTGCCTGGCTTCGTCCTCGGAGAGGATCCAGGCCGTCAGCAGCATGCCGGTGCTGGCTTCGATGACGTAGTTCACTCTCAAAGGCTGGTTGATCAGGCTGTGGGCAAACACCAGGGCGTTCTGCGGGTTGAAGATGCGCAGGCCCGGCGCCAGGCGCACGGCCTGGTTGTTCAGGCGTGCCTCGGCGCTGTTGGTGATGGTCAGCTGGCCGCGCAGCGCGGCCTCGGGGAAGTAGCGCTGGCCGGCGGGCGTGGGCGCCTGTTGCGCCTGGGCGGCCAGGGGCAGGGCCAGCATGGCGGCAAGCGCCATGGCCGGCAGATAGGTGCAGCGTTGCATGGTGTGTATCCAGGGGCTACTGATGAGGCACAAGCAAAAAACCCACAGCGCCTGTGGCACTGCGGGTTTTTCTTGTTTGGTGGTGGTACCGGGACTTGAACCTGGGACATCAGCATTATGAATGCTGCGCTCTAACCAACTGAGCTATACCACCGAAGCCACAAATTATAGAACAAAAAAATCACTGGTGCGTGAAAACCGCGGCGCGCTTGTTCACGAAGGCGTCCATGCCTTCCTTCTGGTCCTGGGTGGCGAACAGGGCGTGGAACAGGCGGCGTTCGAACATCACGCCGTCGCTCAATGTGCCCTCGAAGGCGCGGTTCACCGACTCCTTGGCCGCCATGACGGCGATCTGCGAGAAGCCGCTGATGATGATGGCGGCGCCCAGGGCTTCCTCCATGAGTTTGTCGAGCGGCACGACGCGGCTGACCAGGCCGGCGCGCTCGGCCTCGGTGGCGTCCATCATGCGCGCGGTGAGGGCCATGTCCATGGCCTTGGACTTGCCCACGGCGCGCGGCAGGCGCTGGGTGCCGCCGGCGCCGGGGATGACGCCGAGCTTGATCTCGGGCTGGCCGAACCTGGCGTTGTCGGCGGCGATGATGAAGTCGCACATCATGGCCAGCTCGCAGCCGCCGCCCAGGGCAAAGCCGCTGACGGCGGCAATCACGGGCTTGCGGATGGTGCGGATGGTTTCCCAGTTGCGCGTGATGTAGTCGCCCTTGTAGGCGTCGGCAAAGCTGTACTTGGCCATGGCGCCGATGTCGGCGCCGGCGGCGAAGGCCTTTTCGCTGCCGGTGACGATGATGCAGCCAATCTTCTCGTCGGCGTCGAAGGCCTTGAGCGCCGCGCCCAGCTCGTCCATGAGCTGGCCGTTCAGGGCGTTGAGCTGCTTGGGGCGGTTGAGCGTGATGACGCCGACCTTGTCCGCCTCGGTGCGGACTTCAATGCATTCGTAGGCCAAGGTGATCTCCAGTGTGTTGTGAAGTCAAACCCGATGACTATAACCAACCTCAAGCCGCCGCCGGCGCTGGGTTGGCGACCCCAAGCCAGCGCTGCGCCACGGCGGCGTCCTGCACGTCCAGGCGCACCGTGTCGGCCGCCGGACCCGTGGCCGGCAGGGTGAGCGGCAGGCGCAGCAGGCGCCGGTCGCGGGCCACCAGGGCCGTGACTTCGGTGTTCACGGCGCCGCTGCCCGCGTACAGGGCCAGCTCGTCGAGCTTGAGCAGGCGCCAGGCCTGGCCCTGCGCCTCCAGGCCCAGCCATTCGTCGCCGGCCATGAAGCCGGCAGCCTCGGCCGCGCCGCCGCGCAGCACGGTTTTGATTTGCACGCCGCCGTTCTCGGCCACGCGCAGGCCCAGGCGCTGGGCGGCCTGCGCGGGTTCGGCCTGCACGGTGATGCCGTGCGCGGCGAGCAGTTCGGCCAGCGGCAGCTCCGCGGTGCCGTGTACCCATTGCGCGATCTCGGTCGACCAGTCGCGGCCCGAGAGCTCCTGCAGCACGGCGAGCACGTCGGCCTCGGCCATGGGGCCGCCGCCGGTGCGCCGCCACAGCGCGCGCATCACGTCGTCGAGCGTGCAGCGGCCGCCCCGGCGCAGCGCCAGGTCCAGGCACAGGGCCACGAGCGAGCCCTTGGTGTAGTAGCTCACCGTGGCGTTGGGCGTGTTCTCGTTCTGGCGGTAGTACTTGACCCAGGCGTCGAAGCTGGCCTGGGCCACCGACTGCACCAGGCGTCCCGGCGTCTGCAGCACCTGGTTCATGGTCTTGGTCAGCAGCTTCAGGTAGGTGGCGTGGTCGATCAGGCCGGCGCGGCGCAGCAGCAGGTCGTCGTAGTAGCTGGTGAAGCCTTCGAAGAACCACAGCAGTTCTGTGTAGTTTTCTTGCGCGTAGTCGTAGCGCGCGAACTCGGCCGGGCGCAGGCGCTTGACGTTCCAGGCGTGGAAGTATTCGTGGCTGATGAGGCCGAGCAGGGTGGTGTAGCCCTCGCTGGCCAAAATGTCCTTGTCGCTCTGGCCCAGGCGCGGCAGGTCGCGCCGGCTGCAGATCAGGGCCGTGGAGTTGCGGTGCTCCAGGCCGCCGTAGCCGTCGTGCACCGCGTTGAGCATGAACAGGTAGCCGTTGAACGGCGGCGGCTCCGTGCCGTGCCAGAAGCGGATGGCCTCTTCGCAGATGCGCTGCATGTCGCGCGCCAGGCGTTCGCCGTCAAACGATGGCGCGGCGCCCGCCACCACCAGCCGGTGCGGCACGCCGTAGGCGACAAATTGCGTGCTCCACAGCGGGCCCATCTCCACGGGGCAGTCGGCCAGCTCGTCGTAGTCGTGCGCGATGTAGCTGCCGAAGCCCGCGGCGTCCGCCTGCACGGGCGCCAGCCCCGTGGCCAGCGACCAGCCGGCCAGGGCCGGGGGACGCAGCACTTCGAGGCCGTGCGGCGCATCCTCCTGGCCGTGCACGCGCAGGCACAGGCTGGTGGCGTTGAAGAAGCCGCGCGTGCCGTCCAGCCAGGCCGTGCGCACCGAATTGTCGTAGGCCGCGACTTCGTAGGTCAGCACCAGGGGGGTGTCGCTTTGGCACGCTGCCAGCCAGCGGTGCTTGTCCAGTTGCGCGAGCGGCAGCTCGGCGCCGCCCTGGCGCGCGCGCAGCGACTGCAGGTTCTTGGAAAACTCGCGCACCAGGTAGCTGCCCGGGATCCACACCGGCAGCGACAGCTCCTGCCGCGCCGCGGGCGCGGCCACCGTGAGCGTGACCTGGTACAGGCGCGCGTGGGTTTGCGTGGGGTCGATGCGGTAGTGGACCGGGGGTGTGGCGGGCGCAGAGGAGGGCGCAGAGGAGGGCATGGAGAATGCGGACGGCAGTATCAAAAAAATAGCTGCTAACGCTTGCCGCACGTTGATTTCAACATTGAAAATATTGAAATCAATCTATTGATAAGCGCAGGCAGCTCATATATCAGGAGCGGCAGCTGGCGTGCGGCAGGCCCTTACCTGTCGGCCGTGGCTGCGGTCAGGCGCTTTTCCAGGTCCTGCGCGCCGATGGCGCCGGGCACGCGCGAGCCGTCGGCAAAGATCAGCGTGGGCGTGCCGGTGATCTTGTGCTTGCGCCCGAAGGCCAGGTTGCGCTGCAGCGCGGCCGTGTCGCAGGTTGCGGCGGCCGGGGCCTTGTCGCGCAGCATGTAGTCCGACCAGGCGCCGGCGCGGTCCTTGGCGCACCAGATGTTGCGCGATTTCTCGGCCGAGTCGGGGCTGAGGATGGGGTAGAGGAACAGGTACACCGTCACGTTGTCCACGTTCTGCATGTCGCGCTCGAAGCGCTTGCAGTAGCCGCAGTTCGGGTCCTCGAACACGGCCAGCTTGCGCTCGCCCTTGCCGTGCACGATGGTGAAGGCGTCCTGCAGCGGCAGGGCCTTGAAGTCCACGGCGGTGAGCTTGTTCAGGCGGTCCTCGGTCAGATTGCGCCTGGCCTTGGTGTCGATCAGCTCGCCCTGGATCAGGTAGTTGCCCTGGGCGTCGGTGTAGAACAGGTCCGTGCCCATGCGCACCTCGTACAGCCCCTTCATGGGCGTGGTGCGCACCTCGTCGATCTGCTGCAGCTGCGGAATGCGCTCGGCCAGGGTCTTGCGTATCGCCGCCTCTTGCGCCGCTGCGTTCAGGCCCAGGCACAGGGTGGCCGAGGCCAGCAGGGTGGGGACAAGTTTCATTGCGTGCTTCCGTTCTTTCATCTCTGGTGTGCGTCGCCGCATGCGGTCAATCGGTGCCCATGGCCCGGCGCGCCACCCAGGCCTTCAGCGGGCCGCTGTGCTCGAAGCCCTTCATGCCCCAGTTGCGCAGCGCGGCCAGCGCGCCCTCGCGCCGCGTGAACAGCTGTTGCAGGCCGTCCATGGTCATGCCCATGGGCAGCAGTGCGGCCTTGCGTTCGCGCTCATAGCTGCGCAGCAGGCGCAGGTCGCCCACGCCGCGCCAGACGGCGCGCTCGTGCAGCACCCGCGCCAGCACGCGCGCATCGCCCAGCCCCAGGTTCAGGCCCTGGCCCGCCAGCGGATGCACGTTGTGCGCCGCGTCGCCGGCCAGCGCCCAGCTCATGCCGCCCTGGTCCGGCAGCGCGCCGCACCAGTGGCGTGCCTGCGCCTGTTGCAGCGGCCAGCTGGCGCGCGGGCCTAGCTGCTGCAGCGCGCCCAGGCTGTCGCGGCTGGCCTCGCGCAGATGCTGCGTGAACTCCTGCGCATCGGCCTGCAGCCAATCTGCGGCCCGCTCCTGTGGAACAGACCACACCACGGCCACGGAGTTCCCCTGCGCGCCATCGAGCGGCAGAAAGGCCAGGATGCTGCCATCGGGCAAAAACCACTGGCGCGCCACCTGGCCATGCGGCCGCTCGCAGGCCAGGCGCGTGGCGATGGCGTGCTGGGCGTAGGGGGTGACGTCGAACTCCACGCCGAACTCGGCGCGCGTGCGGCTGGCGCGGCCCTCGCAGACCACGGTGAGCGGCGCGGCCACGGGCTCCGTGAGTTGCTCCACCAGTGGCTGAAAGCGCACGGCATCCTGCAGGCGCTCCTCCAGCGCGGGGACATGCACGATCCAGGCCAGCGCCTCGCAGCCCTGCTGCGCGGCATCAAAGCGCACCATGCCGTCCTGGTCGGCATGCACCTGCATCTGCAATAGGGCTGTGGCGTGCTGTGCGTCGGGCCAGCCGCGCACGGACTCGAGCAGCGCGCGCGAGGCGGCGTTGAGCGCGTAGGCGCGCACGTCGGGCGCGGCCTGCGTGCCCGCCGGTGGCGTGACCAGGGCCACGCGCAGGCGCTCGCGCGCCAGTAAAAGAGCCAGGGTGCGGCCCACCACGCCCGCACCGCGGATACATACGTCAAAAGTCTGCGCCATGGGCGAATTGTAGGGAGGCTGCCGCCGGCCCTGGCGGTGCGATGGTCGGCGCAGCCGTCGCACCGGCGATGGCCGCCAATGGGCAGGATTTGCCGGGGCTCTTAAAATGGCCGGTTTGTCTCCCGATCTTACGAAAGCCCTGCCATGAGCCTGCAATGCGGCATCGTGGGCCTGCCCAACGTGGGCAAGTCCACTCTTTTCAACGCCCTCACCAAGGCCGGCATCGCCGCCGAGAACTATCCCTTCTGCACCATCGAGCCGAACACCGGCGTGGTCGAGGTGCCCGATCCGCGCCTGGCCCAGCTGGCCGAGGTCGTCAAGCCCGAGCGCACCGTGCCCGCCATTGTCGAGTTCGTGGACATCGCCGGCCTGGTGGCCGGCGCGAGCAAGGGCGAGGGCCTGGGCAACCAGTTCCTGGCCCATATCCGCGAGACCGACGCCATCGTCAACGTGGTGCGCTGCTTCGAGGACCCGAACGTGATCCACGTCGCCGGCCGCGTGGACCCGATCTCCGACATCGAGGTCATCCAGACCGAGCTTTGCCTGGCCGACCTGGCCACCGTCGAGAAGGCGCTGAACCGCTACAGCAAGGCCGCCAAGAGCGGCAACGACAAGGAAGCGGCCAAGCTGGTTGCAGTGCTCACGCCCATCCAGGCCGCGCTCAACGAGGGCAAGCCCGCGCGCAGCGTGCCGGTGGCCAAGGAGGACGCGCCGCTGCTCAAGCAGTTCTGCCTGATCACGGCCAAGCCCGCGATGTTCGTCGCCAACGTGGCCGAGGACGGCTTCGAGAACAACCCGCTGCTCGACCGCCTGAAGGAATACGCCGCCGCGCAGAACGCGCCCGTGGTCGCCATCTGCGCCAAGATCGAGGCCGAGATGGCCGAGATGAGCGACGAGGACCGCGACATGTTCCTTGAGGAAATGGGCCTGGAGGAGCCGGGCCTGAACCGCCTGATCCGCGCCGGCTTCAAGCTGCTGGGCCTGCAGACCTATTTCACCGCCGGGGTGAAGGAGGTGCGCGCCTGGACCATCCACGTCGGCGACACCGCGCCCCAGGCGGCCGGCGTGATCCACGGCGACTTCGAGCGCGGCTTCATCCGCGCGCAGACCATCGCCTTCGACGACTTCATCCAGTACAAGGGCGAGCAGGGCGCCAAGGACGCGGGCAAGATGCGCGCCGAGGGCAAGGAATATGTCGTCAAGGATGGCGACGTGATGAATTTCTTGTTCAACGTCTGACTGTCGTACATGCCGCAGAGGCCCCTCAAAAGGGGCGAGGGCGATCGGCCGCGCCGGTTTTACTTCCTCTCCCTCTGGGAGAGGGCGGGGCTGAGAGCCGGCGGCTTGGCCTGAGGCATGTCGCTAATCAGCGTTTTTCGGCTCCAGCGCTTATCTGGTAAGCGTTAAAAGCTATAAATTAAATAGTTTCTGGCCTGGGCTCAACCGGGCGGCCGGCGAGGGCTGCAGGGCTGCGCCGGTTGACGCGCGCCCCGGCTGCGCCACACTGGGGTTTTTGCGTCACCCCAGCCCATGGCCCATTCCCTCGATCCCGTGCCGGTACCCGTACAGGCGCTTGCCGACAGTGCGCCGGTGGTATTTCGCGCCCGGGGCCTGTGCAAGACCTATCGCACCGGCGAGGTCGAGGTGCGTGCGCTGCACGGCGTGGACCTGGACATCTGGCGCGGCGAGTTCATCGTGCTGCTGGGCGCCTCGGGCAGCGGCAAGTCCACGCTGCTGAACATCCTGGGCGGGCTGGACGTGCCCACCACGGGCGAGGTCTGGTTTGCCGAGCACCGCCTGAGCGGCGCCAGCGAGGCCGAGCTGACGGCCTACCGGCGCGAGCATGTGGGCTTCGTGTTCCAGTTCTACAACCTCATTCCCAGCCTCACGGTGCGCGAGAACCTGGCGCTGGTGACCGACATCGCGGCGCACCCCATGCCGATCGACGAAGCCATCGCGCTCGTCGGGCTCACCGCGCGCCAGCACCATTTCCCCTCCCAGCTCTCGGGCGGCGAGCAGCAGCGCGTGGCGATTGCGCGCGCCATCGTCAAGCGCCCCGAGGTGCTGCTGTGCGACGAGCCCACGGGCGCACTCGACTACCAGACCGGCAAGAGGGTGCTGGAGGTGATCGCGCGCATCAACGCCGAGCTGGGCACGACGGCCGTGGTCATCACGCACAACGCCGCCATCGCCGCCATGGCCGACCGCGTGGTCTACCTGGCCGACGGCACTATCGCGCGCACCGAACGCAATGCGCGGCGGCTCTCGCCGTCGGAGCTGTCGTGGTGATGCAGCCCGGCGGCAAAAAAAGATGAAAGCCCTCGACCGCAAGCTGCTGCGCGACCTGCGCCGGCTCTGGAGCCAGGCGCTGACGATCGCGCTGGTGGTGGCCAGCGGCCTCGGGGGCTTCATCACCAGCCTGTCGGCGGTGGACTCGCTGGCGCTGGCGCGCGAGCGCTTCTATGCCCAGGGCCACTTTGCCGATGTCTTTGCGGTGGTCAAGCGCGCGCCGCTGGCGCTGGCCGAGGTGCTGCGCGCCGTGCCCGGCGTGGCCGATGTGCAGGTCACGGTGGAGCAGGTGGTGCGCGTGGAGATCGCCGGGCTGGCCGACCCCATCTTGGGCCAGCTCATCGGCGTGGACCTGCGCCAGCCGCCGCGCATGAACCGGGTCACGGTGCGCAGCGGCCGCGCGCTGGCGCCGGCCGGCGCGGGGCAGGGGCGCAGCGACACGGCCATCGATGCGCTGGTGTCGGACGGCTTTGCCAGCGTGCGCGGCCTGCACCCGGGCGACGAACTGGTGGCGCTGGTCAACGGCAAGCGCCGCACGCTGCGCATCGTGGGCACGGCGCTGTCGCCCGAGTTCATTTTTGCCGGCCTGGCCGGCATGCCCGACATGCGTGGCTTTGGCGTGTTCTGGGTGGACCGCGAGGCGCTGGCCGCCGCCTACGACATGCAGGGCGCGTTCAACCATGTGGCCGTCAAGCTGGCGCCGCAGGGCAGCGAGAGCGCCGTGCTCGATGGCCTTTCGCGCCTGCTGGCGCCCTACGGCGGGCGGGATGTGCATGGCCGCGCCGACCAGGCCTCGCACGCCATGCTGGACAACGAGATCAAGGAGCAGCGCGTGATGGGCACGGTGCTGCCCGCCATCTTTCTGGCCGTGGCGGCGTTTTTGCTGCACGTGGTGCTGTCGCGCCTGGTGGCCACGCAGCGCGAGCAGATCGCCGCGCTCAAGGCGCTGGGCTATGCCAACGCGGCCATCGCCGCGCATTACCTCCAGCTGGTGGCGCTGATCGTGCTGGCGGGGCTGGCGCTGGGCGTGGCCCTGGGCGACTGGCTGGGCACGCTGCTGACGGGGCTGTATGCGGAGTTCTTTCGCTTTCCGGTGTTCGAGCACCGCATCGCGCCCTGGCTGGTGCTGGTGGGCGCGGGCGCCACCGGCGCGACGGCGCTGCTGGGCACGCTCGGCGCCGTGGGCGCCACGGTGCGCCTGGCCCCGGCCGAGGCCATGCGCCCGCCCGCGCCCGGCCGCTACCGGCGTACGCTGCTCGAGCGCCTGGGTGTGCACGGCCTTCCGGCGAGCCTGCGCATGGTGCTGCGCAACATGGAGCGGCGCCCGCTGCGCACCACGCTCACCATCGGCGGCACGGCGGCGGCGGTGGCCATCGTCGTCATGGGCAACTTCTTCCGCGATGCCATCGACCACATCGTCGACAGCGCCTTCCACCTGGCCATGCGCAGCGACGTCAACGTCTGGATGGCCGAGCCGGTCGATGCGCTGGCCGCGCTGCAGCTGGCGCGCCTGCCGGGCGTGACCGGGGTCGAGCCCTCGCGCACCGTGGCCGTGCGCCTGAGCGCGGGCCAGCGCAGCGAGCGCGTGGGCCTGCAAGGGGTGGAGCCGCACGCGCAGCTGCAGCGCACCATCGACGTGGACGGGCGCCAGAACCCGGCGCCGGCCGCGGGCCTGCTGCTGACCGACCGCCTGGCCGACAAGCTGGGCATCCGCGTGGGCGACATGGTGCTGCTGGAAGTGCTCGAGGGGCGCCAGCGCAGCCTGCAGGTGCCGGTGCAGGCCACCGTGCGCGAGATGATGGGCCTGAACGCTTACGTGCAGCGCGGCACGCTCAACCGCTGGTTGCAGGAGGGCGACCTGGCCTCGCAGTTCGCCGTGGCGCTGGAGCCCGGCTCCGAGGCGCGCTTCTTGCAGGCCACCAAGGCCCTGCCGCGCGTGGCGGGCGCCTTCAGCAAGGCCACGCTGCTGCGCAACATGCAGGACGTGAGCGCGCGCAACGTGCGCATCATGAGCACCATCCTGACGCTGTTCGCGGCGGTGATCGCCGTGGGCGTGGTCTACAACAACGCGCGCATCGCGCTGGCCGAGCGTACCTGGGAGCTGGCCAGCCTGCGCGTGCTGGGCTTTTCGCGCGGCGAGGTCTCGGCGCTGCTCTTGGGCGAGCTGGCCATCGGCATCGCCATCGCGCTGCCGCTGGGCATGGCGCTGGGCTGGGGGCTGACGCACCTGGTGGTGGACCTGCTCAAGAACGACCAGTTCCTGTTCCCGGTGGTGATTCGCCCGCGCACCTATGCCTGGGCCGGGCTGTGCGTGGTGGCGGCGGGGCTGGCCAGCGCGCTGGTGGTGCGCCGGCGGATCGACCGGCTGGACATGGTGGCCGCGCTCAAGACGCGCGAATAGGCAAGGGAGCGCAATGCAGAAAAAGACATGGATCTATGGCGGCGCCACGGCGCTGGCGCTGGCCGCGCTGCTGGCCTGGGCATTTGCGCCCCGGCCCACCGGCGTCGAGGTGGCCACGGTGGCGCAGGGCTATTTCGAGGCCGGCATCGATGAAGACGCCAGGACCCGGCTGCGCGAGCGCTACGGCGTCTCGGCCCCGCTGGCAGGGCGCCTGGAGCGCATAGCCCTGCGCGAGGGCGACAGGGTGCAGGCGGGCGATGTGCTGGCCCGGATCACGCCGGCGCTGCCCGCGCTGCTGGACGAGCGCGGCCTGCGCGAACAGCAGGCCCGCGTGGAAGCGGCGCAGGCCCGGGTGCAGGCGGCGGGGGCGCGCCTGGAACGCAGCCAGGTGGCGTTGGCCCAGGCCACGAATGACCTGCGCCGCAGCGAGCCCCTGGCGCAGCAGGGCTTTGTGGCGCCCACGCGGCTCGATGCAGAGCGCCTGGCCGTGCGCGCCGCGCAGGCCGACGCCGACGCCGCGCGGCAAGAGCAGCAGGCCGCGCGCTTCGATGCCGCCCAGGCCCGCGCCGCGCTGGCACTGGTGCGCCGTCCCGCCGGTGCCGGTGCGTCCGCGGCGTTCGAGGTGCTCGCACCCGTGTCGGGCCGCGTGCTGCGCGTGCCCCAGGTCAGCGAGGGCCAGGTGGCGCTGGGCGCGTTGCTGCTGGAGCTGGGCGACACCAGCCGGCTGGAAGTGGTGGCGCCGCTGCTGACCACCGACGCCCTGCAGGCCCGCCCCGGGGCGCCCGTGCGCATCGAGCGCTGGGGCGGCCCCGGCGTGCTGCACGGGCGCGTGCGCAGCGTGGAGCCCGGCGCGTTCACCAAGGTCTCGGCGCTGGGCGTGGAGGAGCAGCGCGTGAACGTGCTCATCGACCTGGTCGGCCCCGGCGCGCAATGGGCCGCCCTGGGCGACGGCTACCGCGTGGTGGTGCGCGTGCTCACGCGCCAGGCCGACGATGTCTTGCTGGCGCCGCTGAGCGCGCTGTTCCCCTGGCAGGGCGCGCAGGCCGCTGCCAGCGCGGCGGCGCCCACCGGTGACGCGCCGGGCATGGCCGTGTTCGTGGTGCGGGAGGGGCGCGCGCGCCGCGTGCCGGTGGTGCTGGAGGCCCGTGGCAACACGCACGCCTGGGTCAAGGAGGGGCTGCAAGCCGGCGATCAGGTCGTGGTATACCCGCCAGCCACGCTGACCGATGGCGCGCGCATCGCCATCCGTGCGCCATGATGCCTGCAGCGGCCGTCGAGCGCGCGCCGATCGCGGTCAACCCGCCTCCAGCTCAGCGCCCGCGCATCCACGGGCGTCGGCTTCCGTTTCCATCCGTTCCTAGCCATTTCTCCGTATGCATCCAGGCATTGCCTACGCCACCCTCGCCTACATCGCCTGGGGGCTGTTCCCGCTGTATTTCCAGCTGCTCGCGGCCGTGTCGCCGGTGGAGATCATTGCGCACCGCACGCTGTGGTCGCTGGTGTTCCTGGCGGGCGTGCTGCTCGCGCGGCGCCAGCTCGCCTGGCTGCGGCCGCTGGCGCGGCAGCCGCGCGTGCTGGGGGTGTTCGCGCTGTCGGCGCTGCTGCTGGCCGGCAACTGGCTGGTGTACGTCTGGGCCGTGACCAATGGCCAGGTGCTGGAATCCAGCCTGGGCTACTTCATGCTGCCGTTGGTGAGCGTGGCGCTGGGCACGGTGTTCCTGCGCGAGCGGCCTCGGCCAGGCCAGTGGCTGGCGGTTGCCCTGGCGGCGGCGGGCGTGGCCTGGCTTACCTGGCAGACCGGGCGCCTGCCCTGGGCGGCGCTGGCGCTGGCCCTGAGCTTTGGCTTCTACGGCCTGCTGCGCAAGACGGCGCCGCTGGGGGCGCTGGAGGGCCTGTCGCTGGAGACGGCCCTGCTGCTGCCCTTGGCACTGGGCTATCTGGCATGGACGGGCAGCACGGGCCAGGCAGCCTGGCCCCATGCGGGCCCGGGCCTGTTGGCCAGCCTGCTGGCCGTGGGGCCGATCACGGCCGTGCCCCTGCTGCTGTTTGCCGCCGGCGCGCGGCGCATTCCGCTGGCCACGCTGGGGCTGCTGCAGTACATCTCGCCCATGCTGCAGTTCGTGCTGGGCGTGTGGCTGCTGGGCGAGACGGCGTCGCCCGCGCGCCTGGTGGGCTTTGGCCTGATCTGGGCGGCGCTGCTGTGCTACTCCGCAGAGGGCCTGTGGCGGCAGCGCATGGCCAGGCCTGTTTCCTGAAGAAAATGCCAGGTAACGCCCGATTGGCGGGCGTTGGCGGCTATCAAATTGGTATCAGGTGCGCAGAAACGGCAGTGGCACGTCCGCCGGTATCGGGCATGCGTAGGGCTTGCCCTGGCGCCGCTCCAGCAGCTCCGCCTGGGCCTGGGCGATCAGCTCGGGCCGCTGCACCAGTTCGATGGCCGTGGCCGTGAGCACGCGGGCCGCGCGCACCATGCCGGCGTGGGCCAGGCCGGACTGGCCCTGCGACACCATCTGCCACGAGTGCATGGGCGTGCCGAAGGCGTAGCAGGCCACCCAGGCCTGGACCGTGGGCGTGATCCAGCTCACGTCGGCCACGTCGGTGGAGCCGAACAGGATCTCTTCGGCGGCCGGGTCGTACGGCGCCACGCCCTCGAACACCGCCGGCACCTGGCCGCGCAGCACGCTGGCCAGCGGGCGGCTCACGGCGTCGATGTCGTTCTTGCTCAGCGTGGCCTGGAATTGCCCGGCCTGGCCCTGCTCGCCGGTGTCCACCGTCAGCGCGCCCTCGGCCTGCAGCTTGGCGTAGAGCACCTGGTTCAGCGTGCGGTTCTGCAGCAGGTTGGAGCAGGCCTTGTCGAAGACGATCTCGACTTTGCAGTCGGTCATCAGCGCGGCGCCGCGGGCCACGTTCTGCACCCGCTCGTAGAGCTCGGCGGCCTCGTGGTTGCGCGCCGCGCGGATCAGGTACAGCACCTCGGCGCGCGCCTGCACCACGTTGGGCGAGAGGCCGCCCGAGTCGGTGATGGCGTAGTGCACGCGCGCGTCGGACGGCATGTGCTCGCGCAGGTAGTTCACGCCCACGTTCATGAGCTCCACCGCATCCAGCGCGCTGCGCCCCAGGTGCGGCGAGTGGGCGGCGTGCGAGGCCTTGCCGTGGAAGATGAACTTGGCCTGGATGTTGGCCAGCGTGCTCTGGCTGAACACGCCGGTGAAGCTGCCCGGGTGCCAGGTCAGGGCCGCGTCCACGTCGTCGAACACGCCGGCGCGCGCCATGAAGGTCTTGCCGGAGCCGCCTTCCTCGGCCGGGCAGCCGTAGTAGCGCACGCGCGCCTGGCCGCCGCCGGCCTGCAGGTGCGCCTGCAGCGCGATGGCCGCGAAATGCGCCGAGGTGCCCAGCAGGTGGTGGCCGCAGCCGTGGCCCGCCAGGCCGGGGCTATCGACCGAGGGCGTGCACACCAGGGCCCCGCTTTGCTGGTTCAGGCCCGACAGCGCGTCGTATTCGCCCAGGAAGGCGATCACCGGGCCGGTCTCGCCCCATTCGGCCATGAAGGCCGTGGGGATGCCGGCCACATCGCGCGTGATGCGAAAGCCCGAGCCGGCCAGTGCATCCATGTGCAGCCGGGCCGAGGCCGTCTCGGCGTAGCGCAGCTCGGCCAGCGACCAGATCTGGTCGGCCAGCGCGGTCATGCGCGGCGTCTCGCGCCTGAAGAATTCCTGCAGCTGTTCCATGGGCCCTCCCGCTCACTCGGGCTTCACGCCGGCCTTGTCCAGCAGGATCTTGTGGCGCTGCGTCTGTGCCGTGATCTGGGCCGCAAACTGGCCTTGATCCATGTCGGTGGGCGCGGCACCCAGGGTCTTGAGACGCTTTTGCACATCGGGCAGGTGCGCTGCCTTGACGGCGGCCTCCTGCAGCTGCTTGACGATGGCAGCGGGTGTGTTCTTGGGCACGACGATGCCGAACCAGCTGATGCCCAGCTGGTTCAGCTCGTTGTAGCCCAGTTCCTTGAAGGTGGGCACGTTGGGCAGTTCCGCCGACCGGGCGTTGGCGGACAGCGCGATCGGGATAAGCTTGCCGCTCTTGATGTGGGCCATGGACGAGGGCAACTGGTCGGGCATGACCTGCACCATGCCGGCCAGCGCGTCGTTGAGGGCGGGACCGTTGCCGCGGTAGGGCACGATCAGGATGTCGGTCTTCAGGGTTTCGTTGAACGACGCCAGCATCAGGTGGCCCAACGTTCCCGGGCCGGGTACGGCGCCACTGATCTTGCCCGGCTGTGCCTTGGCCTTGGCCACGAAGGCGTCGAAGCTGTTCACGCCCAGGCTGGGGTGCACCATGTACACCGAGGGCATGGTGACTAGGTTGGCCACCGGGGTGAGCTTGGCGCCCAGGCCCGCGGCGCGCGTGTACAGCAGCGGGTTGATGGTCATGGTGCTCACCGTGGCCATGCCGACGGTGTAGCCATCGGCCGCGGCCTGGGCCACGGCCTCGGTGCCGATCAGGCCGCCCGCGCCGGCCTTGTTGTCCACCACGACGGGCTGACCCAGCGTGGTGCGCATGCCCTCGGCCAGCACGCGGGCCACGATGTCGGTGGAGCCGCCGGCGGCAAACGGCACGACCAGCTTGACGGGCTTGCTCGGGTAGGCGTCGGCCGCATGCACGCCATGGGGCAGCGCTAGGGCGGCGGCGGCAGTCAGGGTGGCGATGGCCATGGCCTTGAGGCTCAGGCGGCTGGCATGGGTGCGGCTGGTGCGCATGGTGGGTGTCCTTGGGGTTCAGACGTAGAGGCGCGAAACTGGGAGAAATGCGTGCGCCTTGGCCTCTCGTACAACGCACCGCATGGGTGGGCGACTATAGAAAAATCGGGCTGCCGGGGCACACCGTTTTTAGGGTGACCCATAAGCGATTCCGATGGCTGCATACTCCCGCTGTCGCTCGATATCCCACCACGCAGCACGGGACCTATGCACGAATCCAATAGCTTCCCGGAAGGCCGGGTTTTGTTCTCGCGGCTCGCCAAGCATGTGCGCCTGCGCCAGCTGCAGCTGCTGCTGGCGCTGCAGCAATGCGGCTCCATCGGGAAGGCGGCAGCCTATCTGGACATGAGCCAGTCCGCGGCCACACAGGCGCTGGCCGAGCTCGAGCGCGTGCTGGACATGCGGCTGTTCGAGCGCCATGCGCGCGGCATCCGCCCGACGCAGGCCGGCCAGGCGCTGATCGATGCGGCGCGCGGCGTGATGCACGAGCTGGAGGATGCGTCGGAAACGCTGGCCGCCATCCGCCTGGGCGCCTCGGCGGCCCTGCGCCTGGGCGCCATACCGGCGGCCGCGTACTCCATCCTCGCGCCGCTGTTGGCGCGCTTTTATGCGCTGCGGCCCCAGGTGCATGTCGATGTGCAGGAGGACGAGGGCGCGCGGCTGCTGTCGCTGTTGATCGGCGGCGGGCTGGACGCCGTGTTCTGCCGCCGGCCCGCGTTGCTGCCCGAGAGCTTTGCCTTCGCGCCGCTGCTGGCCGACGAGGCGGTGTTCGTCGCCGCCGGCACCCACCCCCTGGCCGCGGCCGCCCACGTACCGCTGGCCGCGCTGGCCGATGCACGCTGGGTGCTGCCCACGACCAGCATTGCCGTGCGCGACATCTTCGAGCGCGAGGTGTTGGCGCAACTGCCCCGGGCGCAGTGGTTTCCCGTGTCCACCGTGTCGCTGCCGGTGCTGCAGGGGTTGCTCGGCCAGCCCCAGGCCGTGGTGCTGGCGCCGCGCAGCATCGTGCCCGGGCTGAGCCACGCGCGCGCATCCGCGGGGGTCTGCATGCTGGACATGGAGGTGGACCGCACGGCCTTTGCGCTGGCGCACCTTGGGGTGGTGCACCGCCGCGAGCCCGTGCCGCCGCTGCTGCGGGAGATGCTCGGACTATGGAGTGCTCCGGCCTAGCGCCTGCGCTCCGCCCGGGAGTCAGCCGTGCAGCCAGCGCGTCCAGTCGCCCGGCACGAGGTGCAGCAGGGTGGTGGTCATGATCAGATAGCGGAAGAACTTGCCGATGGCCATGTACACCAGGCAGGGCCAGAAGGGCAGGTGCAGCCAGCCGGCCACCGAGCACAGCGGGTCGCCCACCACGGGCAGCCATGCGAGCAGGCAGGTCTTCGGCCCCCATTTGCGCAGCCACACGCGCACGCGGCGCTCGGCGCGTGTCAGTTCGCGCGCGGGCCTGGCCGTGGCCGCATGGCCGTTGCCGCGGTGGCGGCGCGCGGCGTCCCAGGCGCGGTGGGCGCCCAGCCCCATCCACCAGCTCACGGCGCCGCCCAGCGTGTTGCCGGCCGTGGCCACGAGCACGGCGGGCCAGAACAGCGCGGGGTTGAGCTGCACCAGGCCGAACACCGCCGGCTCCGAACCCATTGGCAGCAGCGTGGCCGAGACAAAGGCCACGATGAAGACCGTGCTGAGGCCGAACTGCGGCAAGGCCAGCAGGTCCAGCAGTTGTTGCATCCAGATTTCCATGGCAGGGCTGCGAGTGTAGAGGCTTGCACGCCGCAGGCCGCGAGCCGGCCGTGGCGCCATTTCATTTGCTGAAATTTTGAGCAGGTAAAATCTTGCCCCTCACCCCCACTCCCCCTGCGACCGCATCCGCCCCATGCACATAGGCCATATCCCCCTGGCGAACCGTTTGTTCGTCGCCCCCATGGCGGGGGTGACGGACCGGCCGTTCCGCCAGCTGTGCAAGCGCCTGGGCGCGGGCTACGCGGTCAGTGAGATGGTCACCTCGCGCCGCGACCTGTGGGACAGCCTGAAGACCAGCCGCCGCGCCAACCACGAAGGCGAGCCCGGACCCATCGCCGTGCAGATCGCCGGCACCGACGCGGCCATGATGGCCGAGGCGGCGCTCTACAACATAGCCCGCGGCGCCCAGATCATCGACATCAACATGGGCTGCCCGGCCAAGAAGGTGTGCAACAAATGGGCCGGCTCGGCGTTGATGCAGAACGAGGCCCTGGCGGTGCAGATCGCCGCGGCCGTGGTGGCGGCCTGCGCGCCGCGCGGCGTGCCGGTGACGTTGAAGATGCGCACCGGCTGGTGCCAGCAGCACAAAAATGCCGTGCAGCTGGCACGCCAGTTCGAGGACGTGGGCGTGCAGATGCTCACCGTGCACGGCCGCACGCGCGAGCAGGGGTACAAGGGCCAGGCCGAGTACGAGACCATCGCCGCCGTGAAGGCCGCGGTGCGCGTGCCGGTGGTGGCCAATGGCGATATCACCTCGCCCCGCAAGGCGCGCGCGGTGCTCGCGCACACCGGGGCCGACGCCATCATGATCGGCCGCGCGGCCCAGGGCCGGCCGTGGATCTTCCGCGAGATCGCCCATTACCTGGCCACGGGCGAGCCGCTGGCGCCGCCGCTGGTGGCCGAGGTGCGGCGCCTGCTGCTGGAGCACCTGCAGGACCACTATGGCCTGTATGGCCAGGCCAGCGGCGTGCGCAGCGCACGCAAGCATATCGCCTGGTATGTGCGCGACCTGCCCGGCGGCGAGGCCTTCAGGCAACACATCAACACCATTGAGGACTGCACGGCGCAGTGGCAGGCGGTGGCTGACTACTTTGGCGTCCTGGGCGCACAAATGGATCGGCTGCCTCCCGCACGCGACGACGCGGATCCGCTGCCGATGGAATGGACATATGAGCAAGAACAACAGCATTGAGCAATGCGTGCGCGAAAGCCTGCAGAGCTACTTTCACGATCTGGACGGCGAGACACCCGACGGCGTGTACGACATGGTCGTGCGCCTGGTGGAAAAACCGCTGCTGGAAGTGGTGATGAGCCAGGCCGACCACAACCAGTCCCGCGCCGCCGAATGGCTGGGGCTGAACCGCAATACCCTGCGCAAGAAGCTGGTGGAGCACAAGCTGCTCTGAAGACGCTTCTTTTTATATAGCTGCTAACGCTTTTCAAACAAGCGTTAGCTGCCGATTTCAATCCAAACCATTGCGAGCCACCATGAACGCACTCCTCTCCGTCTCCGACAAGACCGGCATCGTCGAATTCGCCCAGGCACTGCATGCCCTGGGCATCCGCCTGCTCTCCACCGGCGGCACCGCCAAGCTCCTGGCCGACAACGGCCTGCCCGTCACCGAGGTGGCCGAGGTGACGCAGTTCCCCGAGATGCTGGACGGCCGCGTGAAGACCCTGCACCCCAAGGTGCATGGCGGCCTGCTGGCGCGCCGCGACCTGCCGGCACACATGGCGGCGCTGGCCGAGCATGGCATTGACACCATCGACCTGCTGGTGGTCAACCTGTATCCGTTCGAGGCCACCGTGGCCAAGCCCGGCTGCACCCTGGCCGACGCCATAGAGAACATCGACATCGGCGGCCCCGCCATGGTGCGCAGCGCCGCCAAGAACTGGCAGGACGTGGGCGTGGTCACCGCCGCCGACCAGTACCCGGCCGTGCTGGCGGAGCTCAAGGCCAGCGGCAAGCTCAGCGACAAGCTGCGCTTTGCGCTGTCGGTGGCGGCCTTCAACCGCATCGCGCAGTACGACGGCGCCATCAGCGACTACCTGTCGTCGGTGAAATTCGAGGAAGAAAAGCTCGCCGAGGCCTATGTGCCCGAGCGCCACCTGTTCCCGGGCCAGAGCAACGCCCACTTCATCAAGGTACAGGACCTGCGCTACGGCGAGAACAGCCACCAGCAGGCCGCCTGGTACCGCGACCTGTACCCCGCGCCCGGCTCCATCGCCACCGGCGTGCAGCTGCAGGGCAAGGAGCTGTCCTACAACAATATCGCCGACGCCGATGCCGCCTGGGAGTGCGTGAAAAGCTTCAAGCTGCCCGCCTGCGTCATCGTCAAGCACGCCAACCCCTGCGGTGTGGCCGTGGGCACGAGCGCGCTCGAGGCTTATTCCAAGGCCTTCCAGACCGACCCCACGAGCGCCTTCGGCGGCATCATCGCCCTGAACCGCGCGGTGGACGGCGCGGCGGCGCAAAGAATAGCCCAGCAGTTCGTCGAGGTGCTGATGGCGCCCGACTTCACGCCCGAGGCGCTCGAAGTCTTCAAGGCCAAGGCGAATGTGCGCCTGATGAAGATCGCCATTCCCGCCGCCGCCGGCGCCACCGCCTGGGAGCAAGGCCGCAACGCCATGGACGCCAAGCGCGTGGGCTCGGGCCTGCTGCTGCAGACCGCCGACAACCACGAGCTGCAGCTGCCCGACGTGAAGGTCGTCACCCTCAAGCAGCCCACGCAGGAGGAGATGCAGGACCTGATGTTCGCCTGGAAGGTGGCCAAGTACGTGAAGAGCAACGCCATCGTGTTCTGCAAGGGCGGCATGACCATGGGCGTGGGCGCGGGTCAGATGAGCCGCCTGGATTCCGCGCGCATCGCCAGCATCAAGGCCCAGGCGGCCGGCCTGTCGCTGCAGAACACCGTGGTCGCGAGCGACGCCTTCTTCCCGTTCCGCGACGGCCTGGACGTGGTGGTGGACGCGGGCGCGACCTGCGTGGCCCAGCCCGGCGGCTCGATGCGCGACCAGGAGGTGATTGACGCCGCCAACGAGCGCGGCGTGGCCATGGTGTTCACGGGCGTGCGC
The DNA here is from genome assembly GCF_044792555.1 of Alicycliphilus denitrificans. GTDB lineage: Bacteria > Pseudomonadota > Gammaproteobacteria > Burkholderiales > Burkholderiaceae_C > Alicycliphilus > Alicycliphilus denitrificans_A. The sequence goes on along the minus strand of NZ_CP126238.1, from coordinate 3,501,506 downwards.
CACTTCCGCCATTGAACGCTGCAGCGGCAAGAAAAAAGGCCCGCAAGGGCCTTTTTTAATGAAAAATAGCTGTAACGCGCTCTGGTAAAGCGCTGGAAGCTCTTATTTTGTGAGCGTCTGGAAGACCTGTGCGGCTGTATCCACGGTCTGCGCAATGTCCTCGGCGCTGTGCGCGGCGCTGACAAAGCAGGCCTCGTACAGCGCCGGCGCGATGTACACGCCGCGCTCGAGCAGGCCGTGGAACAGCTGGTTGAAGCGCGCGCCCTCGGTCTTCAGCACCTCGGGGTAGTTCTGCGGCAGCTCGGGCAGCAGGAAGAAGCCGAACATGCCTCCCTGGCTGTCGGCGCAGAACGGAACGCCCGCCGCCTTGGCCGCACCTGCCAGGCCGTCGGTCAGCTGGCGCGTGCGCGTGGCCAGTTGCTCGTAGAAGCCGGGCTGGCTGATCTCGCGCAGCGTCGCCAGGCCGCAGGCCGTGGCCACCGGGTTGCCCGAGAGTGTGCCCGCCTGGTAGACCGGGCCCAGCGGCGCCAGCTGTTCCATGATGGCGCGCGGGCCGCCAAAGGCCGCCAGCGGCATGCCGCCGCCGATCACCTTGCCCAGCACCGTCAGGTCGGGCTGGAAGCCGGGGATGGCCTGGGCGTAGACGCTTTGCGCGCCGCCCAGGGCCACGCGAAAGCCGGTCATCACCTCGTCGATGACCAGCAGGGCGCTGTTTTGCGTGCACAGCTCGCGTGCGCGGCGCATGAAGGGCACGCTGGCACGCACGAAGTTCATGTTGCCGGCGATGGGCTCCATGATCACGCAGGCCACCTCCTTGCCGTGCAGCGCGAAGGCTTCTTCCAGCTGGGCCACGTCGTTGTATTCCAGCACCAGGGTGTGCTGCACCACCTCGGGCGGCACGCCGGCGCTGGTGGCATGGCCGAAGGTCGCCAGGCCCGAGCCGGCCTTGACCAAGAGCGAATCGGCGTGGCCGTGGTAGCAGCCGTTGAACTTGATGATCTTGCTGCGCCCGGTGGCGCCGCGCGCCAGGCGGATGGCGCTCATGCCGGCCTCGGTGCCCGAGCTGACCAGGCGGATCATCTCCATGGAGGGCACGTGGCGGATGATCTCCTCGGCCAGCTCGACCTCGCGCTCGGTGGGGGCGCCGAAGGAAAAGCCGTCCAGCGCGGCCTTCTGCACGGCCTCCAGCACCGCCGGGTGGCCGTGGCCCAGGATCATCGGGCCCCAGGAGCCGATGTAGTCGATGTACTGCTTGCCGCCTGCGTCCCACATGTAAGGGCCCTGGGCGCGGGCGATGAAGCGCGGCGTGCCGCCCACGGCGCGAAAGGCGCGCACGGGGGAGTTCACGCCGCCGGGGATCAGCGCCTTGGCGCGTTCGAACAGGGAGAGATTGGGGTCAGTGCTGTGTGTCATGGGGTGGGATGTCAAAGCCCTCCGTACCGGGGGAGAGGGCATCGTCATTGTCGTCGTCGTCGGGCTCGGCCCAGAACATGCGGTCGGGCAATACATGGCCCATGCCGGGGCGAAAGCCATGCTCCAGACAGCCATCGAGGTAGGTGAGCGCCTCGCTCGTGGCCTGGCCCAGGTCGTTGCCGCTGGCGATGAGGGCGGCGAGGGTGGCCGACAAGGTGTCGCCCGCACCCACGAAGGTGGCCTCGAAGCGCTCGAAGCGCCCGCTGCCCAGGACGGTCTGGGCCGAGGTCAGGGTGTTCTCGATATGCTGCTCGGCCGCGGGAATGCCCGTCACCAGCAAATACGGCACGCCACTGTCGGCGGCCGCCAGGGCCAGGTCGCGCGCCGATGGCGCTCGCTCGCTGCCCCAGTCGGGCAGCAGCCAGCGCCACAGCGTGCTGTGGTTGCCAACCAGTACCGAGGTCTGGGGCAGCAGCAGCTCCTCAAACGCGTCGAGGTATTGGTCGATGAGGTCGTCGCGCCACCATGACAGGTTGGGCATGTAGGCGACTACCGGAATCTCGGGATAGTCGGTCGCAATCTCCGCGATGGCGCTCAGGTTCTCGGGACTGCCCACGAAACCGACCTTGATGGCCTGCACGGCCATGTCCTCGAGCACGGCGCGGGCCTGTTCGGTGACGGCCTCGTCGTCGAAAGCATAGTGGTCATGGATCTCGGCACTGTCGCGCGTGTAGGCGCCGGTGACCACGGGCACGGGGTGCCCGCCCACCGAGGCCACGGCGGCGATGTCGGCCGCTAGGCCTCCGGCGCCGCTGGGGTCGTTGGCGTTGAAGGCCATCACGCAGATGGCAGGCGGCGCGGACTCGTCATCCTGCATTGCCATGACCGGGGCGCCAGGTGATGAAGTGGTGTTCATGCTCATGTAGGAGTGTCAGCGTAACCGGTGGCACGAAAGCTGCATCTCGTGGTCATGACTAGATACAATCGTTGCATTCTATGTGAAGGCCCTTTAAGCTGTGACCGACCTCAAGACCTGGATGTGCATGGTGTGCGGTTGGATCTACGACGAGGCCGAGGGTTCGCCCGAGCACGGCATTGCACCCAACACCCGCTGGGAGGACATCCCCGCAAGCTGGACATGCCCTGAATGCGGGGCGGGAAAGCAGGATTTCGAGATGGTCGAGATGTGAGGTGTGGCAGCGGCCGGTGTGGTTTTTCGGTCCCTCAGAGGAGCAGTGAAAATTGGCTACGACGACAAGCGATCCTACTTTCAGAGTGCTCGTGGTGGACGATAGCAACACCATCAGGCGCAGTGCGGAAATCTTCTTGAAGCAGGGCGGCCATGAAGTGCTGCTCGCCGACGATGGTTTCGAAGCCCTGGCCAAGGTCAATGACTACCAGCCCCAGCTGATCTTCTGCGACATCCTGATGCCCAAGCTCGATGGCTATCAGACCTGCGCCATTATCAAGCGCAATGCGCGTTTTGCCGACACGCCGGTGGTGATGCTGTCGTCCAAGGACGGGGTTTTCGACAAGGCGCGCGGGCGCATGGTCGGTTGCCAGGAATACCTCACCAAACCATTCACCAAAGATCAATTGCTGCAGGCCGTGCAGCAATTCGGACATGCGCAATAAGGAGCGATGGAATGCCGATTCGCAAAGTGCTGGTCGTGGACGACTCGAAGACCGAGTTGATGTACCTGACCGACTTGCTGCAAAAAAAAGGCATGCAGGTGCGCACGGCCGAGAATGGTGATGAGGCCCTGCGCCGTCTGGCCGAGGAGAAGCCGGACCTGGTCCTGATGGACGTCGTCATGCCCGGACAAAACGGCTTTCAGCTCACGCGCACCATCACGCGCAACCCGCAGTATGCCGATGTGCCCATCATCATGTGCACGAGCAAGAACCAGGAAACCGATCGCGTGTGGGGTATGCGCCAGGGCGCGCGCGGCTACATCACCAAGCCGGTCGATCCCATGGAGCTGCAGGCCAAGATCGACGCGCTGAATTGAGAGGGTGAGAGTCTTTTGCGTATGCCCGCTTATCACGTGAAAACACCCCCGTTCGTCGCTGCAAATGCGCACCATGGCCCGAGCTATGGCTGTGCTTCTCCAGCCATGGGTTGGGTGGGTTTTGGCGCGTTACTCGGGCGTAGACAAAAAGCTCTCAGCCTCTGAGGCGGCTGCGTCTGCCATGGCCCAGCGCGAAGCCCTGAAAGAGTTGCAGACCCGGCTTGCCGCCCGCTTGCAGGAGGCAAAGGTCCGGGACATGGCCGTCGCGTCCTGGCTGGCGGTGCAGTCCGGCGGCCGCCATTTCCTCTTGCCCCTGGCGCAGTCGGGGGAGATTTTTCCGTGGGGCGGGGTGCAGTCCGTCCCCTATACCCAGCCCTGGTTTCTGGGTGTGGCCAATTTGCGCGGCACGCTCACTGGCGTGGTGGATCTGGCGGGATTGCTGGGCGCGGTACAGCCGCGTTCGGAGCAGGCGCTGCTCGAGTCCAGCCTGCTGGTCCTGAATGCGGCGCTGGAGGTCAACGCGGCGCTGCTGGTGGACCGGCTCGTGGGCCTGCGCAGTGCCCAGGCGTTCGTGGCGTCCGAGCCGCCAGGCGACGAGGCGCCGGCCTATTTTGGAACCACCTACATCGATGCGCAGGGCATGCTCTGGCAGGAACTGAACCTGCAGGCCCTGTCCCAGCACCCCGCGTTTCTCAGCATCAGCGTTTGATTTTTTGTGAGGCAGCACATGTCCGTCGTCAATCCATCGGGAAAACTGTTTCAGCGCCAGCCTGTCGATCGAGATGCTGAATGGAACCAGTCTGACGCGGCCCAGGACTCCATATCCGCCGGCCCGCTGTCGCAGGCTTACCAGGCCGACGGCATGCCCAGCGTCCTGGGGAATGTCGAGGCGACATCACAGCTGCAGGATCTCGGGTTGGGCGATGATGATCGGGTCAGCCTGCCCTTGCTTGGCAGCGCCACTACGGCGGCGCATCAGCGCCGTCTGCTGATCCTGCTGGCCGCAGGCCTGGTGCTGCTGGCGTTGATTGCCGGCTGGGTGCTGCAGCAGTCCAAGCGTTCGGCGCAGCAACTGGCGGCCACGGGTCAGTCGCTGATGCAGTCGCAGCGCCTGGCCAAATCGGTGACGCAGGCCTTGTCCGGCCAGGCCCAGGCGTTTACGGGTGTGCAGGAAAGCGCGGGCGTGCTGGTGCGCAACCTGCGGGCACTCGGTACGGGCGATGACGTACTCGACGTGCAGGCGCTGGACGGGCCTTTCAAGCCCGAACTGGATGCCATCACGCCTCTGGTGGAGCGCGCCGAGCGCAATGCCGGCCTGATCCTGGAGCAGAAAAAGATCCTCGCCCAGGTGGGCGATGCCTTGCACACCATCAACCAGCAGTCCGCCGCCCTGCTGGAGCTGGCCGAGACCGTGCTATCGCTGAAGCTGCAGAACAACGCGCCCGCCGCAGACATTGCGGCGGCTGGCCAGTTGGCCATGTTGACGCAACGCATAGGCAAGTCGGCCAATGAATTCCAGGCCGCCGCGGGCGTGAGCCCCGAGACGGTGTCACTGCTTGGCAAGGACCTGAATGCGTTCAGGGACATCGCCCAGGATCTGCTGGCCAGCAGCCGTGATGCCCAGACGCGCGAACGACTGCAGGCCTTGATCAAGCTCTACGACCAGACACGCACGCAAGCCGGCGCCATTCTGGGCAACCTGCAGGCTTTGGCATCGGCGCGGCAGGCGCAACTGGCCATCGTCGCCGACAGCGAGCCGCTGCGTCACCAGCTCGAGAGCCTGCAGGGCAAGTTGTCCGCCCAATCGGGCATGGGGGCTGGACAGATTGCGGCGCTGGCCGTGGCCAGTCTTTTCGTGCTGCTGTGCGGCGTGGGCATATCCCGTTTGCAGTTGCTTGACAGCCGCAGCCGTCAGGTGGCTGCCGAGGCGCTGCAGCGCGACGCCAAGCGTCAGGAACAAGAGGCCAAGCGTGTCAACGACGCCAACCAGGCCGCCATCTTGCGGCTCATGAACGAACTGCAGTCGGTGGCCGAAGGGGACTTGACGCAGGAGGCCACGGTGACCGAGGACATCACGGGCGCCATTGCCGACTCGGTGAACTACACGGTGGAAGAGCTGCGCCTGCTCGTGGGCAGCGTGCAAAACACGGCGGCGCGCGTGGCGCACACCACGGCCCAGGTGGACGATACCTCCACCGAACTGCTGGCGGCCTCCACCGAGCAGCTGCGCGAGATCCGCGAGACCGGCCGCTCGGTGCTGGACATGGCCGCGCGCATCAACGAAGTCTCTTCCCAGGCGCAGGAATCGGCCGCGGTGGCGCGCCAATCGCTGCAGGCGGCCGACCAGGGCCTGCAGGCGGTGCAGAACACCATCGGTGGCATGAACGCCATTCGTGACCAGATCCAGGACACCTCCAAGCGCATCAAGCGCCTGGGCGAGTCGTCGCAGGAGATTGGCGAAATCACCGAGCTGATTTCCGACATCACCGAGCAGACCAACGTGCTGGCCCTGAACGCCGCCATCCAGGCCGCTTCGGCCGGCGAGGCAGGGCGGGGTTTCTCGGTGGTGGCGGAGGAGGTGCAGCGCCTGGCCGAGCGCTCTGCCGACGCCACGCGCCAGATCTCGGCACTCGTGAAGGCCATTCAGACCGATACGCAAGACGCCGTGGCCGCCATGGAACGCTCCACCCTGGGCGTGGTCGAAGGTGCGCGCCTGTCCGACAGTGCAGGCACGGCCCTGACCGAAATCGACCGCGTTTCGCGGCGACTGGCCGAGCTGATCGAGCAGATCTCCTCGTCCACCTCGCGTGAGGCGGAGCTGGCCAACGGTGTTGCCGACAACATTCAGCATATCTTTGCCGTGACGGAGCAGACCGGAGAGGGCACCCGCACCACGGCGCAGCAGGTGCGCGCGCTGTCGCAGGTGGCAGAGGAACTGCGCCAGTCAGTGGCCCGGTTCAAGATTGCCTGAGGTCCTTTCATTAACGCACTGGCTCGCAAGCAGCCGGGGACGAATCCATGTCAACTGTTGACGCCGCAACCGCATCGGGCGCCGATTGGGCTCAGAACGAGCAAGATCTCGGGCCACTGGCATGGGTGCTCGATGAATTGCGCAAATCCTTGGAAGGATCCGTCAAGGCCATGCGCCGCTTCGTGCGCGATGCCGAGATGGCCCGCGGATCGGATCTGGCCGCGCTCGATGCGGCCGGGCTGCGCATTGCGCGCCAGCAATTGCACCAGGCCGGCGGTGCCCTGGAGATGGTGGGCATGCCGGCGCCGGCCCTGCTGCTGCGCGCTATGGAGGCCGCCGTGCAACGCTTCGTGCAGCGCCCCGAGCTGTGCAGCGACGATGCGGCGCGCGCCACCGAGCGGGCAAGCTTCGCGTTGATCGAATACCTGGAGTGCGTGCTGACGGGCAAGAACGTCTCGCCGGTGGCGCTGTTTCCGCAGTACCGCGAGGTGCAGGCGCTGGCGGGGGTGGACCGCGTGCACCCCGCCGACCTGTGGCCGATGGAGCATCGCACGGCTGAGCCCGCGGTGTCCGCGGCCGTGATGCCCTTGCCCTACGGCACCGAGGCGCGTGCGCGCCTGGACAGTGCCGTGCTGCGCATCGTCAAGAATGCCGACCTGCAAGCGGCGGCAGACATGCAGGCCACTTGCCAGGGCTTTGCCGCCGCGCAGTCCGAGCGCCAGGTGCGCTCGTTCTGGACGATTTGCGCCGGCTTCTTCGAGGCCCTGGCCGGGCAGGCGCTCAAGCCCGACCTGTACGCCAAGCGTGTCGCATCACGGGTGCTGATGCAGTATGCAAGCCTCGCCAAGGGCGACAGCGCCATCGGCGAGCGCCTGGTGCAGGACCTGCTTTTCTTTTGCGCGCAGGCCGTGCCCGATGCGGCTGCGGGCGATGCGCCAACGCCGGTACTGCGGGCCGTGCGCGAGGCCTTTGGCCTCAACCGTTATCCGCCGGTGGACTATGACCAGGCGCGCTTTGGCCTGTTCGACCCGGCTGTTCTGGCCCAGGCGCGCAAGCGCATTGCCGCAGCCACCGAAACCTGGTCGGCCCTGGCCGGGGGGGATCGCAACAGGCTCAAACCCGCGGCAGACCAATTCAGCCTGGTGTGCGATTCGCTGCGCAAGCTGCATCCGGACAGCGAGAGCCTGGCGCAGGCGCTGACGCGCGCGCTGGATGCCACGCTGCGCGGCGGCGAGCCCCCCTCGGCGGCCCTGGCCATGGAGGTGGCGACCTCGGTGCTGTATCTGCAGGCATCGTTTGAGGAGCTCGACGCCTCCCGGCAAACCATGGCGCAGCGTGCCGAGCGTCTGGCCGAGCGCCTTGATGGCGTGCTTGCGGGGGGGGAGCCGCAGCCACTGGAACCCTGGATGGAGGAGCTGTACCGCCGTGTCAGCGACCACCAGACCATGGGCAGCGTGGTGGGTGAACTGCGCGCCACGATGGCGGAAGCCGAAAAGTCCATGGACCAGTTTTTCCGCAACCCGCAGGACCTGCAGGCGCTTCGCTCCGTGCCCGGCGGCCTGCAGCAAATGCGTGGCGTGCTCTCGGTGCTGGGGCTGGACCAGGCATCGCTGGCCGTGGTGCGCATGCGAGACATGGTGGAGCGCTTGCTCGTGGGCGAGGTGGCGCCTGGCGAGCGGCAAACGGTCTTCGAGAAGCTGGGCAACAGCCTGGGGGCGCTGGGATTCCTCATCGACATGCTGAGCTACCAGCGTGCCCTGGCACGCAAGCTGTTTGTCTATGACGAAGAGCTGGGCGAGCTGCGCATTCTCATGGGGCGCGTGGGCACGCAGCGGCCGGCAATGATCGAGCAAGCGCCACCTGGGCCGGGGGTGGGGGAGGGCACTCCCGAGGCGCAGTCCACCCTGGCGCAGCCTTCTGCGTCGACTGCGCTCGCAAGCGAGGCGCCGCCCCTGCTCGCCGGCATCGATGCGCCAGTGGCTGCAGCCAGAGCCGTGCCCGCCGCCGAGCCGCCGACCGAGCCCGAACGGGCGATGCCAGACCCGGTTCAGCCCAAGCTGCCCATGGCAACCACTGCGGCAGCCGTTGCGACCGATGCCGGGGACGACGACGACCTGTGCGCCATCTTCCTGGAGGAGGCGCGTGAAGTGATTGCCAGCGGGCTGGCCGCCATTGATGCGCTGCGCGCCGCGCCTGGCGAGCTGAGCGAGCAGACCACGCTGCGCCGTGCCTTCCATACGCTCAAGGGCAGTTCCCGCATGGTGGGTTTGAGCGAGTTTGGCGAGGCCGCATGGTCCATGGAGCAGACGCTCAATGCCTGGCTGGCCGAGCAAAAGCCCATGCAGCCCCCCTTGCTGCAGCTGTCGAGCGAGGCGTTGCAGGCCTTTGGCCGCTGGGTCGACGACATCGAGGCCGGCGCGTCCGAGGGCTGGCAGGCGCAGGCCTTCGGCGTGGCCGCTGCTGCCATGCGCGCGCATGGCACGCTGCTGCCCATCTCCATGCCTGGCGAGGCCCCGTCCGTGGTGCAGCAGGGGGAGCAGGCCGCGGCCCTGGCGACGACCGGGTCGCACGACTTGCCGGATCTGCAGGCGCTGGTTCAAGAAGTGCTGCCGCAAGCGCAAGACATGGCCGAACCAGTGCCGAGCATCGACTTCGATCTGGCCTTGCCGGGCGAGGACAGCGCGTGCGAGCCGGACTTTGCAGACACCTGCATCGAGCACCCGGATTTCGATACGTCCGTGCCGCAGCCTGTAGTGGAGTCCGAATCCGTATGCGTCGAGGAGCTGGACTTTGCACTTTTCGAGCAGGCGCTGCAGGTTCCCGCCGAAGCCGAGCCGCAGCCCGATCCGGTCGATGGCACGGTTGCTCTCCATGAGGCCGGGGTACCCATGCAGCCGCTTGCGGAGGCGCTCGGCCCTGAACGGCTGCAGGCGGCAGAGAGCGAACCGCAGCGCGCAGAGTCAACGCCTGTGCCCGCCCCCGAGCCGCCCGTGGCCAGTGGCGGCGAGATCGTGGAACTCCATACGCGCCAGGCGCTGGCGCCTATGGATGAGGCGGTCAAGGTAATCGAGCACCTGCGCATCGCCATCCCGCTGTACAACGTGTATCTGAATGAGGCCGACGAATGGTCGCGACGCCTGGCGGTGGAGCTGCAGGAGTGGTCGCTGGAGCTGCACCAGCCGCTGCCGGAGCCGGCCGTGGCGCTGGCGCATTCGCTGGCCGGCAGCTCCGCGACCGTGGGCTTCACGGCCTTGTCGGACCTGGCGCGCACACTGGAGCATGCGCTGCAGCATGTGCAGCTGCTGCCATGCGGCCTGCCCGAGCAGGCCAAGACCTTCAACGCGGCGGCCGACGATATCCGCCGCCTGCTGCACCAGTTTGCGGCCGGTTTTCTCAAGGAGCCCAGCCCCCTGGTGCGAGAGCGCCTGGATGCCATCCTGCGCACCGATGTCACCAGCGGCCCCATGCCGCTGGACACCATGGCCTGCGCGCCGTCGCCGACCCAGGCGCTGGCCGATGGCATGGCGCTCGACAGGCCACAGGCCTCGGCCCAAGATGCGGGCGCTGAGCCGTGTTCCGACGCGCAGGCTCTTGACGCGCCGATTGTCCAAGCGGCCGCGGCAACGGGTGATGGCGACGATGGCATCGACGCATTGGACGTCATCGACCCCGACCTGTTCCCCATCTTCGAGGATGAGGCGGCCGAGCTGTTGCCAGCCCTGGGCGCTGCGCTGCGCCAATGGGCGGCCCGCCCGGAGAACCTGAGCGCCCGCAACGAGCTGCTGCGCGCGCTGCACACCTTGAAGGGCAGCGCCCGCCTGGCAGGCGCCATGCGGCTGGGCGAGCTGGCCCATCGCATGGAGACGGACGTCGAGCGGATCGGCATGAACGACGTCACGACGGCAGATGTGGAGCCCTTGCTGGCCCGGCTCGACGCCTTGCAGGCCGACTTCGATGTTTTGCGCACCATTGGCGCCCAGCCGCTGACGGAGGCCATGGTCGTTGCCGCACCCGGGGCCGGCACGGGGCAGGTGGCTCCTGCGCAGGAGCCGGCCGCCGCTCCAGTGGCCGCGCCGTTGTCCTGGCGCGTGCCTGCCGGGGGCGCTGCTGCCGCACAGCCGCAGCGCGCGGCGTCGGGGCAGACGGTGCGCGTGCGCGCGCAGCTGCTCGATCGCCTGGTGAACCAGGCGGGCGAGGTGATGATTGCCCGTTCGCGCCTGGATGCGCGCCTGGGGCAAATGCGCGCTTCGCTGGGCGATCTCACGGGCAACCTGGAGCGCCTGCGCCAGCAGCTGCGCGATATCGAGGTGCAGGCCGAGTCGCAGATGCAGTCGCGTCTGGCGCTGTCCAAGGATTCGGCGGCAGGCTTTGACCCGCTGGAGTTCGACCGTTTCACGCGCGTGCAGGAGCTGACGCGCATGATGGCCGAGTCGGTGAACGACGTGGCCACGGTGCAGCGCAACCTGCAGCGCAGCATGGAAGGCGCGGAAGACGATCTGATCGCCCAGGGGCGCCAGGCGCGCGAGCTGCAGCGTGAGCTGTTGCGCACGCGCATGGTGGAGTTCGAAAGCATTGCCGAGCGCCTGTATGCCGTGGTGCGCCAGGCCTCCAAGGAAACCGGCAAGCAGATCAAACTCGACATCTCGGGCGGTTCCATTGAAATCGACCGCGGCGTACTCGACCGCATGGCGCCGGCCTTCGAGCACCTGCTGCGCAACTGTGCCGGCCACGGCATCGAGGCTCCGCAGCAGCGCGTGGCCGCCGGCAAGCCGCCCGTGGGCACCATCACCATCGCCCTGCGCCACGAGGGCAACGACGTGTCGGTGGAGTTCCACGACGATGGTGCGGGCCTGGACATTGGCCGCATCCGTGCCAAGGCCGTGGCCCAGGGTCTGATTGCAGAAGACGAGCCGCTGACCGAGGCGCAGGCCGCCAACCTGATCTTCAGACCCGGCTTTACCACGGCCAGCGAGGTCACGGGCCTGTCGGGCCGCGGCATCGGCATGGACGTGGTGCGCTCCGAGCTCAATGCCCTGGGCGGGCGCATAGAGACGCAGACCACAGCGGGCCAGGGCTCGTCCTTTCGCATGGTGCTGCCCCTGACCACGGCCGTGACCCAGGTGGTCATGCTGCGTGCCGGCGAGCTGACGCTGGGCGTGCCCGTCAACCTGGTGGAGATCGTGCGCCGCAGCCCGATCGCCGACATTGATGCGGCCTACGCCAGCCAGGTGTTTGTCGAGGGACAGGACCGGCTGCCTTTTTATTGGGCCGGCGCCCTGCTGCAATCGTCGCCACGCAGCGCCGAGGTGGCGGGCAAGACCAGGCCCGTGGTCGTTTTGCACAGTGCCGCACAGCGCATCGCCCTGCATGTGGACGAGGTGCTGGGCAACCAGGAGGTGGTGGTCAAGAACCTGGGGCCGCAGCTGTCGCGCCTGCCGGGGGTGGCGGGCATGTCCGTGCTGGCCTCGGGTGCCGTGGTGTTGATCTACAACCCCGTGGCCCTGGCCACCGTGCATGGTGAAAAGGCGCATGCCGCCATGTTGGCGCCCGCCGCGCGAGAAGCGGGCGCTGCCTCGGATAGGGTGGCGGGCGGCGGCTCAGGGGCTGCGCCCATCACGGCCGCAGACCAGGTGCCCTTGGTCTTGGTGGTGGACGATTCCATCACCGTGCGCCGCGTCACCCAGCGCCTGCTGCAGCGCGAGGGCTACCGCGTGGCGCTGGCGGCCGACGGGCTGCAGGCGCTCGAGCGCCTGCAGCAGGAGCGGCCGGCGGTGGTGCTGTCCGATATCGAGATGCCGCGCATGGATGGCTTCGACCTGGCGCGCAACATCCGCGCCGATGCGGCGCTGCAGGATCTGCCCATCATCATGATCACCTCGCGCATCGCGCAAAAGCACCGCGACCATGCCGCGCAGCTGGGCGTGAACCACTACCTGGGCAAGCCCTATTCCGACGAGGAACTCATGAGCCTGGTGCGCCACTATGCCCGGCTGACGGTGGCCATGGAAAACGCCTGACGACGGGCGGCGCATGCGTGCGCCCGCACAAAAAGGATCCGGCCGGCTCGCCGCCCGCCGGGTCTTTTCCTTGTCGGCTTGGCCGTAAAATCCTGGTATGTCTGACCAGCCCGCGCCCATGAACCTGACGCACCATTTCCTGATTGCCATGCCGGGCATGGAGGATGCGTCCTTTGCGCGCAGCGTGGTCTACCTGTGCGAGCACAGCGAGCGCGGCGCCCTGGGCCTGATCATCAACAAGCCCACGGACATCAGCCTCGAAGGCCTGTTCGAGAAGGTGGACCTGACCCTGGGGCGCGCGGACCTCACGCGCCAGCCCGTGTTCCTGGGCGGGCCGGTGCAGACCGAGCGCGGCTTCGTGCTGCACGACCCCATGCGCGGCACGCACCAGGGCGCCCCCAAGGAGGGCGAGGACGAATCGCCCTATGCCTCCACCATGAGCATTCCCGGCGGCCTGGAGATGACCACCTCCAAGGACGTGCTGGAGGCGCTGTCGCATGGCGCGGGACCGCGCCGCGTGCTCGTCACGCTGGGCTACTCGGCCTGGGGCGAGGGGCAGCTGGAGTCCGAGCTGGCCGAGAACAGCTGGCTCACGGTGGATGCCGACGCGTCCATCATCTTCGACACGCCGGTCGATGAGCGTTACGAGCGCGCCCTGGGCTTGCTGGGCCTGCAGTCGTGGATGCTGTCGCGCGACGCGGGGCACGCATGATACGAGTCCGCTATCAACAAGATAACGGCGTTGCTTCGCCTTGCCGTACCACCTGTACTGTCTGCGGCTTCGCGCCTTGTTCTCTTATTGATTGCGAACTCGTATGACAGGCACAGCCGCCGTCCCCGCGCATTTCCAATCCTTCCTGGCTTTCGATTTCGGCCTCAAGCGCACCGGCGTCGCCGTGGGCACGCGCATGCTGGGCACGGCCACGCCGCAGGGCACGATTCGCGCCGAGGGCGACGCGCGCCTGGCCCAGATGGCCGAGCGCATCCGCGAATGGCAGCCCGACGCGCTGGTGGTGGGCGTGCCGTTTCACCCGGACGGGGCGCCGCACGAGAACACGGCCCGCGCCCAGAAATTCGCGCGCCAGCTGCGCGCGCGCTTTCGCCTGCCGGTGTTCGAGGTGGACGAGCGCTACAGCACCACCGAGGCCCTGGCCGCCGGCGCGGCGGACGCCGATGCGGCGTCGGCCTGCATCATCCTGGAACAGTTTTTGAGGAATCTGCCATGAGTTCTGCTCCCTCCGCGGCGCCGGGCGCCGTACGCCAGGGCCACCTGGCGCTGGACGCCGAGGCGCTCTACGCCGAGCTGCTGCGCGGCGTGCGTGCGCTGCGCGGCCCCCAAACGCAGCTTGCGGGCATCGCCTCGGGCGGCGCCTGGCTGGCCGAGCGCCTGCAGCGCGACCTGGGCCTGGCCGGCCCGGCGGGCGTGCTCTCGTCGGCCATGCACCGCGACGACTTCGCCCAGCGCGGCCTGGCTTGCAGCGCGCAGACCACGCTGCCGTTCGACGTGAACGGCGCCGACATCCTGCTGCTCGACGACGTGCTCTACACCGGCCGCACCATCCGCGCCGTGCTCAACGAGCTGTTCGACTACGGCCGCCCGGCCAGCGTGCGCCTGGCCGTGCTGGTGGACCGCGGCGGGCGCGAACTGCCGATCCAGGCCGAATTCGCCGCGGCGCGCGTGCTGCTGCCGCCCACGCAATCGCTGTCGCTGGCCCGCGCCGTGGATGGCGCCTTCCATTTCGACGTCAAAGAGGTCTGACGGTGCTGTACAAGCGCAACCCCCAACTCAACAAGCACGGCGAGCTGATCCACCTGCTGTCCATCGAGGGCCTGCCCAAGGACATCGTCACGCATATCCTGGACACGGCGACCAACTTCACCAGCGTCAATGCGCGCGAGGTGAAGAAGGTGCCGCTGCTGCGCGGCAAGAGCGTGTTCAATCTGTTCTTCGAGAACAGCACGCGCACGCGCACCACCTTCGACATCGCGGCCAAGCGCCTGTCGGCCGATGTCTTCAACCTGGACATCGCGCGCTCTTCCACGGCCAAGGGCGAGACCCTGCTGGACACCATAGACAACCTCACGGCCATGGCGGCCGACATCTTCGTCGTGCGCCACAGCGAGTCGGGCGCGCCCTACCTCATTGCCCAGCATGTGGGCCCGCATGTGCATGTGGTGAACGCCGGCGACGGCCGCCACTCGCACCCCACGCAGGGCCTGCTGGACATGTACACCATCCGCCACTACAAGAAGGATTTTTCCAACCTCACGGTGGCCATCGTGGGCGATGTGCTGCATTCGCGCGTGGCGCGCTCGGACATCCATGCGCTGACCACCCTGGGCGCGGCCGAGGTGCGCGTGGTGGGGCCGCGCACCCTGGTGCCGTCGGACCTGTCGCACATGGGCGTGCGCGTGTTCCACAGCCTGGAGGAGGGCATCAAGGGTTGTGACGTGGTCATCACGCTGCGCCTGCAGAACGAGCGCATGAGCGGTGCGCTGCTGCCGTCGAGCCAGGAGTATTTCAAGAGCTTCGGCCTGACGCCCGAGAAGCTGCGCCTGGCCAAGCCGGACGCCATCGTCATGCATCCCGGCCCGATCAACCGCGGCGTGGAGATCGCCTCCGCCGTGGTTGACGGCCCGCAGGCCGTGATCCTGCCGCAGGTCACCTTCGGCATTGCGGTGCGCATGGCGGTGATGTCCATCGTGGCCGGCAACGAGGCTTGATAACTATTGTATTCATAGCTGCTTGCGCTTGATGGACGGGCGTTAGAGGCGTATTTGGCTTGAAACCATGAAGATACTCATCCAGAACGGCCGGGTCATCGACCCCGCCAGCGGGCTCGACAAGGTCTGCAACATCGCCCTGGCGGCCGGCCGCATCATTGCCCTGGATGGCGCGCCCGCCGACTTCGCGCCCAACCGCGTGATCGACGCCAGCGGCTGCCTGGTGCTGCCCGGCCTGGTGGACCTGGCGGCGCGCCTGCGCGAACCCGGCCACGAACACGAGCGCATGCTGGAATCGGAAATGGCCGCCGCCGTCGCCGGCGGCGTGACCAGCCTGGTCTGCCCGCCCGACACCGACCCGGTGCTCGACGAGCCCGGCCTGGTGGAGATGCTCAAGTTCCGCGCCGAGAAGCTGCACCAGGCGCGGCTATTCCCGCTGGGCGCGCTCACGCGCGGCCTGGCCGGCGAGGTGCTGACCGAGATGGCCGAGCTCACCGAATCGGGCTGCGTGGGCTTTGGCCAGGCCGATGTGGCCCTGGCCAGCACCCAGGTGCTGCAGCGCGCGCTGCAGTACGCCGCCACCTATGGCTACACCGTGTGGCTGCGCCCGCAGGAGCTGCACCTGGGCAAGGGCGTCGCCGCCAGCGGCCCGCTGGCCACGCGCATGGGCCTGTCGGGCATCCCCGTGGCGGCCGAGACCATCGCCCTGCACACCATCTTCGAGCTGCAGAGCGCCACGGGCGCGCGCGTGCACCTGTGCCGCATCTCCAGCAGTGCGGGGGTGGAGCTGGTGCGGCGCGCCAAGGCCGCGGGCCTGGCCGTCAGCTGCGACGTGAGCATCAACTCCCTCCTGCTCACCGACCTGGACATAGGCTACTTCGACAGCCGCGCACGCCTCATGCCGCCGCTGCGCCAGAGCAGAGACCGCGATGCGCTGGCCGCCGCCCTGATGGACGGCACCATAGACGCGCTGGTCTCCGACCACAATCCCGTGGACGAAGACGCCAAGGCCGTGCCCTTTGCCGAGGCCGAGCCTGGCGCCACCGGGCTGGAGCTGCTGCTGTCCATCGCCCTGAAATGGTCGCGCGATGGCGGCGTGCCGCTGGCGCGCGCGCTGGCCACGGTGACCAGCGAGCCGGCGCGCGTGCTGGGCGGCGCCCTGGGCACGCTGCAGGCCAGCGTGGGCCGCATCGCCGTGGGCGGGGTGGCGGACCTGTGCGTGTTCGACCCGTCTGCCGACTGGACCGTGCAGGCCGGTGCGCTGGTGAGCCAGGGCAAGCACACGCCGTTCTCGTCCTACGAGCTGCCGGGCCGCGTGCGCTGCACCCTGGTCGGCGGCCAGGTGGCCTTCGAGCGCGGCTGAGCGCGCGCGCCGGCCGGCCCCCATGCTGCACGCACTGCGTGCCTGCTGGCGCGTGCTGCGCCTGCTGCTGCATGCCCTGCTGGGCCTGTGGCTCGTGGCGCTGCGCTTTCCGCGCCTGTCCGCCGAGCAGCAGCAGGCGCACGTGCAGGCCTGGTCGCTGGGCCTGCTGGCCTGCGCCGGCGTCACGCTGGAGCTGCGTGGCCGGCCGCCCCAGGCGGGGCCGGTGCTGCTGGTGGCCAACCACCTCTCGTGGCTCGACATTCCCGTGATGCATGCGGCGCGCTATTGCCGCTTCATCAGCAAGTCGGACGTGCAGGACTGGCCCATCGTGGGCACGCTCGCCACGGCCGCGGGCACGCTCTACATCCGGCGCGAATCGCGCCGCGACGCGCTGCGCATGGTGGCCAGCATGCACGACGCGCTGCTTACGGGCGAGGTGCTGGCGGTGTTCCCCGAGGGCACGACGGGCGACGGGCGCACGCTGTTGCCCTTTCACGCCAACCTGCTGCAGGCCGCGCTGGCCGCCGATGCGCCCGTGCAGCCCGTGGGCCTGCGCTTTATTGATAGCAGCAGCGGCGCCACCAGCTTTGCGCCGAGCTTCGTCGGCGATGAAACTCTGCTCGGCTCCATCTGGCGCACGCTCGCGGCGCCGGGCATTACCGCCGTGGTGCACTTCGGCCGGCCCGAGTACGCCCAGGGGCGCGACCGGCGCGCCTGGAGCCAGGCGCTGCATTCAGCCGTGGATGAGTTGAGGCGGGGCTGAATTCAGCCACGTGGGAAGGTCACCACGTGGTCCACCTGCGCGCGAATGCCTATCCACTCGCCCATGGCGTGGTCGTGGTGGCTGGGCACATGGGCCATCACGCTGAGGCCGCCCTCCAGCTCCAGCGTGTACAGGAACTCCGAGCCGCGAAAGGCCTTGCGCACGATGCGTGCGCGCACCGGTGCGGCATCGTCGTGCACCACGTCGTCGGCGCGCAGCAGCACGTCGCACTCGCCGCGCGGGTAGCTCGACGGCAGCAGGCAGCCGTCGATGTCCGTGAGATCGCCCAGGGCCGTGCGCGCCACCACATGGCTGCCCTGCTGCACCAGGGTGGCGGGGGCGAACACGCCGTGGCCTATGAAGTCGGCCACGAAGCGCGTGGCCGGGCGGTGGTAGAGCGCGTAGGCGTCGTCCCACTGGTGCAGGCGGCCGCCGTCGAGTACGCCGATGCGGTCGCCGATGGCGAAGGCCTCCAGCTGGTCGTGCGTGACGAACAGGGCGGTGGCGTTGGCGGTCTTGAGGATGGCGCGCACCTCGTGCGCCAAACGCTCGCGCAGGTCCACGTCCAGGTTGGAGAACGGCTCGTCCAGCAACATCAGCCGCGGGCGCGGCGCCAGCGCGCGCGCCAGGGCCACGCGCTGCTGCTGGCCGCCCGAGAGCTCGTGCGGAAAGCGCTCCTCGCTGCCGCCCAAGCCCACCAGGGCCAGGGCCTCGCGCACGCGCTGCTGCTGCTCACCCCGCGGCAGGTCGTGGATGCCAAAGGCCACGTTGCGCCCCACGCAGAGGTGCGGGAACAGCGCATAGTCCTGGAACACCATGCCGATGCGCCGCTGTTCGGGCGGCAGGCAACGCCCCGGGGCGCCTACCAGCTCGCCGCCCAGGCGTATGCTGCCCGCGGCCACGCTCTCCAGGCCGGCCACGGCACGCAGCAGGGTGGTCTTGCCGCAGCCCGAGGGGCCGATGAGCACGCCGATTTCGCCCGCCGCCAGGCCCAGGGCCACGCCCTGTACGGCGGCGTGCTGGCTGCTGCCATAGCGCACGTCCAGTTGAGATACTTCAAGAAACATGATGCGATTGTAGAAGTCACTTGCGTAGAATCGTTCCCATTTGCATCGCGCCCGTAGCACCCTGTGCGATGCGCGCTTTCTCGTCACTGTATTCCGCCACGGGCCGTCCCTTGCCGCCAATCCAACGCGCCCTGCGCTCCATCGCTCCCCTCATGCTGGCCCTGTTGCTGGCCCTGCCCGTGCTGGCGGTGCTGGGCGCGTGGCTGCCCTGGGGCGAGGGCGGCGCGCAGTCCGGCGCCATCCTGCGCGAGATGGCGGCCACCGTGCTGCCCGATTACCTGTGGACCACGCTGTGGCTGGCCCTGGCCGTGGCGATTGGAGCCGCCGTGGTGGGCACGGCCAGCGCGGCGGCGGTGACCTTGTTCGAATTTCCTGGCCGGCGCCAGCTCGAATGGCTGCTGCTGCTGCCGCTGGCCATGCCAGCCTATGTGACGGCCTATGCCTATACCGACTTCCTGCAGTTCAGCGGCCCGCTGCAGGTCTGGCTGCGCGCCACCTTCGGGCTGGAAGGCCGCCTGCTGCCCGAGGTGCGCAGCCTGGGCGGCGCCGTGTGGGTGTTCATTTTCTCGCTCTACCCCTATGTCTACCTGCTGGCGCGCACGGCGCTGGGCGAGCGCGCGGCGCACCTGATGGAGGCGGCGCGCCTGCTGGGCGCCTCGCCCGCGCGGCGCTTGCGCGCCGTGGCCCTGCCGCTGGCGCGTCCGGCCGTGGCCGCGGGCGTGGCCCTGGTGCTGATGGAGACGCTGGCCGACTTCGGCGTGGCGTCGTACTTCGGCATACAGACCTTCACCACGGGCATCTACAAGGCCTGGCTGTCCATGGACAACCGGCTGGCCGCGGCGCAGCTGGCCACCTTCCTGCTGGCCCTGGTGCTGCTGCTGCTGCAGCTGGAGCTGCGTGCGCAGCGGCGCATGCGCTTTGCCACGGGCGGCGTGGGGCGTGCCGGCTCCAACGAGGCACAGCCCACGCAGCTGCGCGGCCTGCACTGTGGGGCGGCCTGGCTGGTGTGCGCGCTGCCGGTGCTCATGGGCTTTGTGGCGCCGGTGCTGTTCATGCTGCGGCCGCTGCTGGCCGACTGGTCGGTGCTGCCCTGGGACCGGTTCATGCAATGGGCGGGCAACAGCGTGCGTCTGGGCGCCATCACCGCCGTGCTGGCCGTGGGCATTGCGCTGGCGCTGGCCTTCGCCGTGCGCCGCCGGCGCGACGCGCTCATGCGCGCCGTGGTGCAGCTCGTGAGCCTGGGCTATGCCGTGCCGGGGGCCGTGATCGTGGTGGGCCTGCTGCTGCCCGTGGGCTGGCTGCAGGCCGCGGCACCGGATTGGGGCCTGAGCGCCCTCGTGACCACTACCGCCGTGGGCATCGTCTGGGCCTATCTGGTGCGCTTTTGCGCCGTGGCGTTGCAGTCGGTGCAAAGCGGCTATGCGCGCGTGCCTATCAGCCTGGACGATTCGGCGCGCATGCTGGGCGTGGGCGGCATGGGGCTGCTGGTGCGGGTGCACTGGCCGCTGCTGAAACGCTCCACGGCGGCGGCTGCGCTGCTGGTATTCGTGGATGTGATGAAAGAGCTGCCGGCAACCATCGTGCTGCGCCCCTTCGACAGCGACACCCTGGCCGTGGTGGCCTACCAGCTGGCGCGCGACGAGCGCCTGGGCGAGGCCGCGCTGCCCTCGCTGGCCCTGGTGGCCGTGGGCCTGGTGCCGGTGATCCTGCTCAGCCGCACGCTGCGCGCGAGCTCCCGCTGAGATTCGCGCGTTGGTCCCATGGACCGCAGGACATGGCGCGTGCGCCTACACTGCCGCGCATGACCTACGCCGATATCACCATCTACCACAACGCCCGCTGCAGCAACTCGCGCGGCGCGCTGGCGCTGCTGCGCGAACGCGGCATCGAGCCGACCATCGTGGACTACATCGCCCAGCCGCTGGATGTCGCCGCGCTTGCCGCGCTGGTGGCGCGCCTGGGAGTGCCCGTGCGCACGCTGATGCGCACCAAGGAGGCGGCCTACGCGGAACTCGGCCTGGAAGATCCGCAGCGCACCGAGGCCGAACTCATCGCCGCCATCGCCGCACACCCGGTGCTGCTCAACCGTCCCATCGTCGTCACGCCGCGCGGGGCACTGCTGTGCCGCCCGCCGGAGCGGGTGCTGGAGCTGCTGCCACCGGTGTGAGTCCCAAGACGGTGCCGCGCTAGAGCGGCCCGAAGAACGAGACCTTGAGTGCGCCGGTGATGGGCGCGCCGGCAAACAGGGCACGACCCACCGCCTCGCGCCATGGGTCCGCCGCCGGGGAGAATCCGCGAGGGTTCAGTGAAGATGGCGCCACTGCGCCACCAGGGGCTGCAGCCCCGACAGCTGCGCAAGCGCCGTGACGCCATCCAACGGTTTTTGGTACAGCGCCGCACATGCCCCCCCGACCCACAACGCGGTGGCGGGCGGCAGCTGGCCGCGCAACTCGCGCAGGCTGGCATGCACCAGTGCGCCGCTATGCACATTGCTGAAGCTCAGTGCCACCACGTCGGCGCGGTGGGCCTGGGCGGCCTGCACCACATCGCCCACCGGCGTCTGCGTACCGAGCGAGACACAGGTGCAGCCCTCCAGCACCAACAACGCCTCGACCATCAGCAGCCCCAGGCCGTGCAGCTCCTGGGGCAGGGTGGTCAGCAGCACCTTGGGCCGCTGCGGCGCCGGCAACGGCGCCAACGAGGCGATGGCGTGGCGCAGCACGCCGGTGATGACCTCCGTGAACAGGTGCTCCTCGAACACCTCGAAGCGCCCCTGCGCCCAGGCCTCGCCCACGGCCGTGGCCAGGGGCGCCACCAGCTCGGTGACAAAGGGCGCCAGCCCCATGCGCAGCTGGGCATGGCTGAGCGCATGGCGCAGCGCCTGCGGATCGTGCGCGCCGATGGCGTCGAGCAGCGGCGCCAGGGACGCCGAGGGGGGGCTGGAGGTGGGCTTTGTCCTGGACAAGGGTGCGCGTGCGCTGGCGGCCTGGGCGCCCAGCAGGGCCTGCAGGGCGCTGGGGTCCAGGCCCACCACCTTGCCCGGGCGCAGCCCCGCGTCGAGCAGGCGGCGGATGAGCTGCAACTGCTGCACCTGCTCGGCCGGGTAGAGCCGGTCGCCCGCCGTGTCGCGCAGCGGCTGGGGGAAGCCGTAGCGCTTTTCCCACACGCGCAGGGTGTCTTTGGCCAGGCCGGTCTCGCGCTCGACGGCGGCTATGGGCAGGCCCGCAGGCTCGGTGCCGGACGGCAGGGCGCTCATGCGGCAGCCTCCGGGCAGCAGGCAGGGGGTGGGACGGGGGCCAGAACGCAGGTTGTCATGGACAAATCTCGGTATTGGTGTAAATTGTCTAGGACAAAATTAAATTTGTCTAGTACAGTATCGATCGTACCAGCCCAGCTCCTGGGCCCAGGCATCGCACCGCAGATCGGGAGTGCTCATGAAAATTGCTGTCATCGGTTCCGGGATTTCCGGCTTGGCCGCCGCGCACCGCCTGCGCGGCGAGGTGCGCGTCACCGTGTTCGAGGCGGGGGACTACTTCGGCGGCCATACCCATACCGTGAACGTGTGCCTGCCCGACGCGCAGGGCCAGGCCGTGACCCACGGGGTGGATACCGGCTTCCTGGTGTTCAACGAGCGCACCTACCCGGGCCTGATCGCGCTGTTCGCCGAGCTGGGCGTCCCCACGGCGCCTTCGGACATGTCGTTTTCCGTGCAGGTGCCCGGCGCCGGGGCCTGGGGCGCCGGGGCGCTGGAGTGGAGCGGCGCCAGCCTGGCGGCCGTGTTTGCCCAGCGCCGCAACCTGCTGCGCCCGCACTTCTGGGGCATGCTGCGCGAGCTGCTGCGCTTCAACCGCCTGTGCACCGTGCTGGCCGAGAGCGGCGCCGAGGCTGCGCTGCAGCAGCCGCTGGGCGAGTTCCTGGACGCGCACGGCTTTGGCGCCGCGTTCCGCGACTGGTATTTCCTGCCCATGCTGGGCTGCATCTGGAGCTGCCCCACGGACCAGATGCTGCGCTTTCCGGTCGCCACCATGGTGCGCTTCTGCCACAACCATGGCCTGATCCAGGTGCAGGACCGGCCGCAGTGGCATACCGTGGCCGGGGGCGCGCGCCAGTACGTCGACAAGCTGCTGCGCGGGCTGGACGCGCGCCTGGCCGTGCCGGTGCAGCGCATCGAGCGCGACGCCGCGGGCGTGCGCGTGCAGACGGCCAACCAGAGCGAGCGCTTCGACGCCGTGGTGCTGGCCGTGCACAGCGACCAGGCCCTGCGCCTGCTGGCCCGGCCCACGGCGGCCGAGCAGCAGGTGCTGGGCGCCATCCGCTACCAACCCAACCGCGCCGTGCTGCACACCGATGCCCGCGTGCTGCCGCGCCGCCGTAGCGCCTGGGCCGCGTGGAACTACGAGCGCGCCGCCCAGGGCGCACAGGAGGCTGCGCGCGTGTGCCTGCACTACTGGCTCAACCGCCTGCAGCCCCTGCCTTTCGCCCAGCCTGTGCTGGTGTCGCTCAACCCCGCGCGCCCCATCGACCCGGCGCAGGTGCTGGCCGAGTTCGACTACGACCACCCGGTGTTTGACCTCGGCGCCCTGACCGCGCAGGGCCGCGTGCCGCAGCTGCAGGGCGTGCAGCGCACCTGGTTTGCCGGCGCCTGGACGGGCTACGGCTTCCACGAGGACGGCCTGCAGTCCGGCTACCGCGCCGCCGATCTGCTGCTGGCCCAGCTGCGCCGCCGGGAGGCCGCATGAACCCCGGCGCAGGCGCCAGTGCCCCCCGGGGCCCCGTGCCGCACATCGGCTTCGGCCATGTGTGGCACACGCGCCTGCGCCCGCGCCGCCACCGCTTCATCGTGCCGACCTTCTTCCTGCTGCTGCCCATGCGCACGCTGCGCGTGCAGCCCCAGGCCGCGGGCGTGCTGGCGCTCAACCGCGCCGGGGCGCTGGCCTTTCGCGACGCCGACCACGGCGACGGGCGCGGCCCGCAGCAGGGCGGCGCCCTGGCCTGGCTGGACGAGCTGCTGCTGGCCGAGGGCATCACCGACGCGCTGGGCGAGGTCTGGCTGCACTGCTACCCGCGCGTGCTGGGCTACAGCTTCAAGCCGGTGAGCTTCTGGTACTGCCACCGGCCCGACGGCAGCCTGCGCGCCATCGTCGCCGAGGTGAACAACACCTTTGGCGAGCGCCACGCCTATGTGCTGGACCAGCCGCGCTACGGCCAGGAGCTGCAGGCGCGCAAGGTGTTCCACGTCTCGCCCTTCTGCCCGGTCGAAGGCGGCTACCGCTTCGAGTTCCGGCGCAGCGGCGCGCAGGGCCTGCAGTCCACGCGCGTGCGCATCGACTACCACGACGCCCAGGGCCCGCTGGTGCTCACGGGCGTGGCCGGCCGCCTGCAGCCGCTGGACGCCGCCAGCCGCCGCCGCGCCCTGTGGCACTACCCGCTGCTGACGCTGGGCGTCATCGCCCGCATCCACTGGCATGCGCTGCTGCTGTGGCTCAAGCGCGCGCCCTTTCACACCAAGCCGCAGCCGCCGGCGCGGCCCGTCTCGCGCGCGCGCCCGCCGCTGTGATTTCCGTCCTGACCCGCTCCTGCACCCAAGGCCTCAGACCATGAATACCACCACCGCGACACCCACCCCGCTGCGCCCGAGCGCCGGCATGCCCGCCGTGGCGCGCAGCGCGCTGCACCTGCTGCAGCGCCTGCATTACGGCACCCTGCACCTGGAGCTGCCCGACGGATGCATCCTGCAACTGGGCCAGGGCGGCCAGCCCCACGCCAGCATGCGCGTGCACGACTGGCGCGTCTTCGGCGCCGTGCTGCGCTCGGGCGACATCGGCCTGGCCGAGGGCTACATCGCCCAGGACTGGAGCACGCCGCACCTGGCCGACCTGCTGCGCCTGCTCATGGGCAACCGCGAGGCGCTGGAGTCGCTGGTGTATGGCCGCTGGTGGGGGCGCCTGGCCTATCGCCTGCGCCACCTGCTGCACCGCAACACGCGCGCGGGCAGCCGGCGCAACATCCACGCGCACTACGACCTGGGCAACGCCTTCTACGCGCTCTGGCTGGACCCGAGCATGAATTACTCCAGCGCCTGGTTCCAGGGCGACCTGGCCGGCGACCTGACCCAGGCGCAGAACGCCAAGCTGCGCCGTGCGCTGCACAGCGCGGGCGTGCAGCCCGGCCACCGCGTGCTGGAAATCGGCTGCGGCTGGGGCGCCCTGGTCGAGATGGCGGCCGGTGAGTTCAAGGCGCAGGTGACGGGGGTGACCCTGTCCACCGAGCAGCTCGCCTGGGGCCGCGCACGCATGCAGGCCGCCGGCCTGGCGCCGCGGGTGGACCTGCGCCTGCAGGACTACCGCGACATCCAGGACGCGCCCTTCGACGCCATCTGCTCCATCGAGATGGTCGAGGCCGTGGGCCAGGACTACTGGCCGGACTACTTCGGCGCGCTGGCACGCCTGCTCAAGCGCGGCGGCCGCGCCTGCGTGCAGAGCATCGTGATCCACGACACGCTGTTCGAGCGCTACGTGCGCGGCACGGACTTCATCCAGCAGTACATCTTCCCGGGCGGCTGCCTGCCCAGTCCCGCGCGCTTTCGCGCCGCGGCCGAGCAGGCGGGCCTGCGCGTGGCCGAGGAGTTCGCCTTCGGCGCCGACTACGCCGAGACCCTGCGCCGCTGGCGCCGGCAGTTCACCGAGCAGCGCGCCCAGGTGCAGGCCCAGGGCTTCGACCCCGCCTTCCAGCGCACCTGGGAGTTCTACCTGGCCTATTGCGAGGCCGCCTTCGATACCAGGAGCATCGACGTGATGCAGTACACGCTGGTCAAGGACTGAGGCCACCGCGCCCCGGCACTGCGCCTGACAGGACCCACCCCACCCCTCTCCCATTTGCCGCCCAAGGATGCATCCATGTTTTTTTCCCGTATGACCGTTGCCGCCCGCTTGTATGCGGGGTTTGGGTTGATTCTGGCCCTCCTGGTGGTGCTTACCGGCATCGCCCTGGTCAAGGTGGACCGAATAAACCAGGCACTGCGCGCCAACAACGACATCCACGTGCAGGTGCAGCGCTACGCCATCAATTTCCGCGGCTCGGCGCATGACCGCTCCATCGCCGTGCGTGACGTGGTGCTTAGCCCCACACCCGCCGAGCGGGACAAGGAAATCGCCACCATTGCCGCGCTGGCGGACTTCTACGCCCAGTCGGCTGCGCCGCTGGAAAAGCTCATCACCCGGGAGGGAGCCGCACCCGAGCTGGGGCAGCTGTATGCCGATATCCGCAGCGTGGAATCCAAGGCCGTGGCCACCACGCAGGCCATCATTGCCCAGGTGCAGGCGGGTGATATGGCTGCGGCACAGACCCTGTGGACGCAGGCCAAGCCGCAATACGTGCAATGGCTGGCAGCGATCAACAAGCTCATTGACTTCAAGGAAGCACGCATCCAGAAAACCAACCAGGGCGCCATGGACGAGGCGGGCAGCTTCCTGGGCGTGATGTTCTCGGCACTGCTGCTGGCGTTGGTGCTGAGCGTGGCCGTGGCATGGAACGTGGCGCGCAGCATCGTGCGCCAGCTCGGGGCCGAGCCCGTAGCGCTGGCCGATGTGGCTAGCCTCGTGGCGCAGGGCAACCTGCAGCCGGTGACTGGCGCCGCCCAGGCCCAGCCGGGCAGCGTATTGGCATCACTGGGGGCCATGCAAGCCAGCCTGGCGCGTGTGGTGGGCCAGGTGCGCCAGGCATCGAACGCAGTTACCGTGGGCGCCGAAGAGATCGCTGGGGGCAACGCCGGGCTGCTGCAGCGCACGGAAGAGCAGGCCTCGAACCTGCAGCAAGCGGCTTCGTCGATGGAGCAGATGACGGCTTCGGTGAAGAACAACGCCGATTCGGCGCGCCAGGCCACGCAACTGGCGGCCTCGGCCAGCGAGGCCGCGCACAAGGGCGGTACGGTGGTGGCCCAGGTGGTCAGCACCATGGACGAGATCACCGCCAGCAGCCACAAGATGGCGGACATCATCGGCGTGATCGACTCCATCGCCTTCCAGACCAACATCCTGGCGCTCAACGCCGCCGTCGAGGCCGCGCGTGCCGGCGAGCAGGGGCGCGGCTTTGCCGTGGTGGCGGGCGAGGTGCGTGCGCTGGCCCAGCGCAGTGCCGAGGCCGCCAAGGAGATCAAGGGCCTGATCGACGGCAGCATGGCCAAGGTGGAGCAGGGCGCGCGCCTGGTGGGCGACGCCGGGGCCACCATGACCGACATCGTGGAGCAGGCCCAGTGTGTGGCCGGGCTGATTGCCGAAATCAGCACCGCGACTGCCGAGCAGACCGACGGCATTGCCCAGGTGGGGGACGCCGTGGCCCACCTGGACCGCGCCACGCAGCAGAACGCCGCCATGGTCGAGCAAAGCGCCGCCGCCGCGCAAACCCTCAAGCAGCAGGCGGCAGAGCTGGCCGAGGCGGTGAGCGTGTTCCGCCTGGCGCTCGATGCGCCGGCGGGCAGCGAGGCCTGGGCCGCCCCGGCGCGTGGGCCTGCACTGCCGCAGCGCGCCGCCGCGCCGCTGGCGCCGCGCCTGCGTGCAGCCGCCGGTTGACTATCAAAAGAAGAGCTGATTGCGCTTGCTGGATATGCCCTGGAGCCAATTTTCATATGTGAAACGCTGGGCTGTGGCTGCCGGAGCTGCCGTGGCCCTGGCGGCGGCTGCGGGCCATCCGGCGCTGGCACGCGACGGCAGCGCGCCGCCCCCCTGGCTGCACCAGGCCCTGCCCGGCGCCGCGCTGGCGGGCGAGGGGCAATTGCGCTTTTTCGGTCTGCGCATCTACGACGCACGGCTGTGGGTCACGCCCGGTTTTGACGCCAGCCGCTTTGGCGCCCACGCGCTGGCGCTGGAGCTCACCTACCACCGGGCCTTCAGCGGCGCGGCCATCGCCCAGCGCTCCGTGGAGGAAATGCAGCGCCAGGCCCCCTTGGAGCCGGCCCAGGCCGAGCGCTGGCAGCAGCGTCTGGCGGCCTTGCTCCCGGATGTGCAGCCCGGCGATCGGCTCATCGGCCTGTACCAGCCGGGCCAGGGCATGCACCTGTGGCGTGGCAGCCAGGCGCTGGGCACGATTGACGATGCCGCATTGGCGCGCCTGTTCTTCGGCATCTGGCTCTCGCCGCGCACCTCCGAGCCCGGTTTGCGCAGCGCCTTGCTGGCACGCAGCCCGGGCGGAGCCGCACCATGAGCACCGTGCTGCCGCCGCCGGCCGCCCCGCTGCCGCGCTGGTGGTCGGGCCCGGCCTACGGCCTGCTGGGCCTGCCGCTGGCCTTTGTGGCCCTGCCGCTGTACGTGGTGCTGCCGCACCACTACGCCACGGTGCTGGGCCTGCCGCTGGCCCGCGTGGGCGCCCTGCTGATGCTGGTGCGCCTGCTGGACGCCGCGGCCGAGCCGCTGCTCGGGCGCCTGAGCGACCGCCTGT
Source organism: Alicycliphilus denitrificans (assembly GCF_044792555.1). GTDB lineage: Bacteria > Pseudomonadota > Gammaproteobacteria > Burkholderiales > Burkholderiaceae_C > Alicycliphilus > Alicycliphilus denitrificans_A. Next base: position 3,473,744 of record NZ_CP126238.1, on the reverse strand, counting down.
ACCAGGGGCCGCTGCGCGCGGTGCTGGGGGTGGCCGGCGGCTCGGCCATGGTGCAGGTGCTGGGGCTGGCAGGGCTGTTCTTCCCGCGGGTGCAGGAGCCGCAGGCGCTGGCCGTGTGGATGGTGGCGGGCCTGCTGCTGACCTGCCTGGCGCACAGCCAACTGGTCATTGCCCACCAGGCCTGGGGCGTGCGCCTCGGGGGCGACGCGCTGCAGCGCAGCCGCGTAGTGGCCTGGCGCGAGGGGCCGGGGCTGATCGGCGTGGTCACGGCCAGCGCCCTGTCGGTGGCCTGGGGCGCCGGGCCCATGCTGGCGGTGTTTGCGCTCGCCCTGCTGGTCGGCTGGCTGGCCCTGTGGTGGGCGCCGCGCCCCGCGCCATCGGCATCGGCCCCGGCGCGGCCCGCCGCGCTGCCCTGGGCCGCCGTCTGGCAGCCGCTGGTGCAAGCCGGCTTTCGCCGCCTGCTGGCGGTGTTCCTGTGCAACGGCATTGCCAGCGCCATTCCCGCGGCCCTGATGCTGTTCTTTGCCCAGGACCGGCTGCAGGCCACGCAGGCGCAGACCGCGCTGTTCCTGGTGCTGTATTTCGTCTGCGGCGCGCTGTCCATGCCGCTGTGGCTGCGCGCCGTGCGCCGCTGGGGGCTGGAGCGCGCCTGGCTGGGCGGCATGCTGCTAGCCGTGGCCTGCTTTGGCTGGACGGTGGGGCTGGGCAGCGGCCAGGCGGCCGCGTTTGCCGTGATCTGCGCGCTGTCGGGCATGGCGCTCGGTGCGGATCTCGCCCTACCCGGGGCGCTGCTGGCCCGGCTGGTCGAGCGCCACGGCGCCCAGGGGCGCAGCGAAGGCGCCTACCTGGGCTGGTGGAACCTAGCCACCAAGCTGAACCTGGCCCTGGCTGCGGGCGCCGCGCTGCCGCTGCTGCAGTGGGGCGGCTACACCCCCGGCACCCAGGACGCCCAGGCCCTGCAGCGCCTGGCCTGGGCCTACGCGCTGCTGCCTTGCGCGCTCAAGCTGCTGGCGGCCACGCTGCTGCACCGGCTGCTGATCCGCCCACCAACCCCTACTCCAGGAGCGACCCCATGAACACCCGCCGCCATGCCCTGCTGGCCCTGCTGGCAGGCTCTGCCGTCCTCGCGGGCTGTGCCAGCCCGCAGGTGACCGACTATGCCCAGCAGCGCCCGCTGCTGGAGCTGGACCGCTATTTCAACGGCCGTGTCCTGGCCCACGGCATCTTCCAGCAGCGCGGCGGCGAGGTGGTGCGCCGCTTCACCGTGGTGATGGACTGCCGCTGGGAGGGCAACCAGGGCGTGCTGGACGAGGCCTTCACCTACGCGGACGGCAGCACCCAGCGCCGCGTCTGGCGCCTGACCAAGCACGCTCATGGCCGCTACACCGGCCGCGCCGACGATGTGGTGGGCGAGGCCCAGGGCCAGACTTCCGGCAACGCCTTCCGCTGGAACTACACGCTGCGCCTGCCGGTGGACGGCAGCGAGTACGAGGTGCAGTTCGACGACTGGATGTTCCTGGTCGACGAGCGGGTGATGCTCAACCGCGCGACCATGAGCAAGTTTGGCGTCACGCTGGGCGAGGTGCTGCTGTCCTTCACCAAGGAGTGAGCCCGTGCCCCTGAACCCGCCCCTGAGCGACTGGCGCGGCAAGCGCGTGTGGCTGGTCGGCGCCTCCAGCGGCATCGGCCGGGCGCTGGCCGGGCAGTTGCACGCCCGGGGCGCGCAGGTGATCGTGTCGGCGCGCCAGCAGGCGCTGCTGCAGGCCTTCGCCCAGGCCCACCCGGGCAGCCAGGCCCTGGCGCTGGACGTGACCGACGCCCAGGCCGTGCAGCAGGCGGCTGCGCACCTGCAGGCCCAGGCGCCGCTGGACCTGGTGTGCTACTGCGCCGGCCACTACGCCCCCATGCGCGCCGACACACTGGACCTGCCCGAGCTGCTGCGCCACCAGCAGGTCAACCTGACCGGGGCGCTGCACGTGCTCGCCGCCGTGGTGCCGGGCCTGTTGGCGTCGGCCCAGGCCGGGCGCATGCCCCACCTGAGCCTGGTGGCCAGTGTGGCCGGCTGGCGCGGCCTGCCCCAGGGCCTGGCCTATGGCCCTACCAAGGCGGCGCTGATCAACCTGGCCGAGACCCTGTTCCTGGACCTGCGCCCGCAGGGCGTGGGCGTGAGCGTGGTGAACCCGGGCTTCGTGGACACGCCGCTGACGCGCCAGAACGACTTCGCCATGCCCGCGCTGCTCACCCCCGAGCAGGCGGCCCAGGCCATGCTGCGCGGCTGGGCGCGCGGCGACTTCGAGCTGCATTTCCCGCGCCGCTTCACGCTCTGGCTCAAGCTGCTGCGCGTGCTGCCCTACCGCTGGTACTTTCCCCTGGTGCACCGCATGACGGGGCTGTGACGCATGACCGACCTTCCCGACACCCCGGCTGCCGCCGCCCGGCTGGTGCAGCTCTACGAGCAGCTCACGCCCGCGCATCTGGCGCGGCTGGGCGACTACTACGCCCCCAATGCGCGCTTCAAGGACCCTTTCAACGAGGTGCGCGGCGTGCCCGCCATCCGCCAGATCTTTGCCCACATGTTCGACAGCCTGGAGCAGCCCCGCTTCGTGGTGACGCAGCAGCTCGTGCAGGGCGACCAGGCCTTTCTGGCCTGGGAGTTCCACTTCCGCATGAAGCGCTGGCGCGCGCAGGTGCCGCAGTGCATCCATGGCGCCACCCTGGTGCATTTCGATGCCCAGGGCCGTGTGGCGCTGCACCGCGACTACTGGGACGCGGCCGAGGAGCTGTACGCGAAGCTGCCGGTTCTGGGGGCTCTGATGCGCTGGCTGCGCAAAGCCGGCGCAGCGCCTACCATGCCATCCCATGCTGACCGTTCACCACCTTGAGACCTCGCGCTCCCAGCGCATCCTGTGGCTGCTCGAAGAACTGGGCCTGCCCTACGACATCCGCCGTTACCGGCGCGACCCGGCCACGCGGCTGGCGCCGGCGGCGCTCAAGAAGGTGCACCCGCTGGGCAAGTCGCCGGTGATCACCGACGGGGACCTGGTGATCGCCGAGTCGGGCGCCATCATCGAGTACCTGGCCGAGTGCTACGGCGCCCAGGCCCCGGCGGAGCTGGCCCACCTGGAGCCCGCGCGCGGCACGGCCGCGCACCGCCAGTGCCGCTTCTGGATGCACTACGCCGAGGGCTCGCTGATGAACTGGCTGGTGATGCAACTGGTGTTCGACACCATCCCGCGCCAGCCCATGCCGTTCTTCGTGCGCCCCATCGCCCGCACCCTGTGCGCCACGGTGCAGCGCAAGCTCATCGCCCCCAACGTGCAGGCCGCCCTGGCCTTCATGGAGGCGCACCTGGCCCAGCACCGCTGGTTTGCGGGCGAGCACCTGACCATGGCCGACTTCCAGATGAGCTTTGCCGTCGAGGCCGTGCTCACGCGCGGCGCCGATGCGGCCGCCTGGCCCCACCTGGCCGCCTACCGCCAGCGCATGCAGGCGCGGCCCGCCTACCAGCGCGCGCTGGACAAGGGCGGGCCGGTGGTGATGCAGGCCTGACGGCCTCAGGCACCTGCCCAGGGCAGGTCCTGCCACTGGCCCTGCGCGTAGCGCCGCAGCCGGCCGTCCTCGGCCCAGCGCCACAGGTGCAGCCAGCCGTTGTCTACCAACTGGCGCACCACCGCGTGCGCGCCCAGCACGCGCTCGATGGCGGCGGCCGGCGCGTCGATGGCCACCGTCAGCCGCAGCGGCTCGTGCACCCAGCGCGTGCCGTCGTGCAGCGACTGGCGCGACAGCCCGATGCGCAGGTCGCCGCCATTGCCCTCGAACACGCCGATGTGCCCGCCCACCACGTTGTGCAGCAGCTTGTTGCCGCTGCCCAGGCGCTCGGGGTCGCAGGTGCTGGCGTGGTACTGCCAGTTGATCCAGTGCGTGACCAGCATGGGCGCGGTCATCAGTTGCTCCAGCAGGGCGCCTGCGGGGTCCTGGCGCGCGTCGTAGTCGTGCAGGAAGCTGCGCCCCTGCAGGTCCACCCCCTGGCTGCGCCAGCGCGGCGCGATGAGGAAGGCGGCGTTGCCCGCCAGGCCCCATTCGGGGCGGTTCTGCGCGCCATCGTTGGCGCGGCGGCGCAACTGCGCCAGCAGGCGCTCCGGCGCCTGCTGCGGGTCCAGGCCCAGGCGGGGGGCGCGCTCGCGCCGCACCTGGGCGCCCGCCTGCTGCAGCGCGGGCAGCAGCGCCTGCCAGCGCGCGCGTGCGGCGCCGGGCAGGAGGTCCAGGTCGAAGCCCTCGATCTCGTCGGTCGTGGTGTTGTGCAGGGCGCCGACGAACCAGGTGTCCGCCGGGATGGCGATGCCCTGCCGCGCCAGTGCGGCGCGCACGGCGTCCTCGTTGAGCAGTCGCGCCAGGGCGCGCGCATTGGCCTCGCCCGTCTGGCCGCAGCAGGCGCCGCAGTCCAGGGCGGCGGCCTGGGCGTTGTTGCGCGTCTGGCTGCCATGGCCCACGAACAGCACCAGCGGCGCCAGGCCCTGCGCCAGCCCCATGGCCTGGAGCACGCGGGCGGCCAGCGCCACCTTGTCCTCCAGCGCCAGCCCGTGCAGCCCGGGGCGGCACAGGGGGCGCAGGCGGGTGGGCAGGCCGGCGTGGTCGTCGCTGGCGCGCGGCGCGGCCGAGGGGCGCAGCCACTGCCCCAGCGCGCCCAGGTAGCCCACGCCCGCGGCCTCCACGAAGGAGAACGCCGCCCCCGGCCAGCGGCTGGCGCCCAGCCACTGCTGCGCCAGGGCCAGGCGGTCGTGCCGGGCCTGGCGTGCGGCATCCTGCCCGGCCGGGTCCGGCGCGCCGGTGGCGGGGATGATCTGCTCCGTCAGCTCCAGCGCGGGCGCCAGCAGGCCGGGCAGCTGGGGGCGCCGGGCCGCCGTGCCCAGCGGCGTGTAGGCCACGGGCAGGCCGAAGAAACCGGCAAAGCCCAGGGTCTGGAGGCCGGGGTGGGCGCTCTCCAGGGCGCGGCGCAGGGGTTCGCTGCGCACGTCGATGCAAAAGGCCGCCTGCACCTGGGGCGCGGGCTGTGCGCCGGCCGGCGGCCGGGCGCCGGCCAGGCGCGCGGCCAGCTCCCGCTGGTAGCCGGCCTCCAGCGCCGCCTGCCAGATCTCGTCGGCGTGCAGTTCGTCCTCGCACTGCGCGAGCAGGGCCGGGGCCTGGCGCCAGGCCTGCTGCAGCGTGGCGAAGGCCTGGCGCGTGGCGGCATCGTCCTGGCCGTCCAGCAGGAGCGCGCCCCAGGCCAGGCGGATGGCCAGCAGCTCGCGCAGGTGTTCGTCGGCGCGGCCTTCCAGGCCGGCCTGCCAGCGCAGGTAGGCGCACCACGAGGCCCAGCCGTTCACCGTGAGCAGCACGGCCTCCAGGTAGTCGGCCCAGACGGCGGGGGGCAGTTGCAGGCGCTCGAGCACCCAGCGCTCGGCGTCCTGCCGCGTGGCGGGCAGGGCGCCCAGGGCCCGGCCCAGGCCGGGCAGGCCCATCAGCGTGCCGATGCCGTGGTCGTGGCGCAGGGTGTCGCGCCAGAAGGCGTACAGGCCCTGGCGGCGCTCGGGCTGCCAGTCGGCCTGCCGGGTGTCGAAATAGGCCGCGCAGGTCTGGCTGACCTGGTGCGTGATGGCCTGCCGCCAGGGCAGGCGGGTGTGGCGCTGCGGGTCCTGGTCCAGCAGGTCGATGAGCAGCGGCAGTTGCGGCGTCTGCAGTTCCGTCTCCAGGATGTGCTGCAGGCGCTCCGGCGTCCAGGGCGCGGCCAGCGCGGACGGCAGTTGCGCCCGCGCATGGGCCAGGTCGGCGGCCTGGATGCGGCCTTGCTGCCAGGCCTGGCGCAGCAGGCTGCGCGGCGCCAACACCTGGATGCGGCCCAGCACGGCCATGCGCGCGGCCACGCGGCGCAGCGGCAGGTGGGCGCGCTCCCAGTGCGGGTTCACGGCGATGGCGCGGTCCAGCGGCCAGGCGGGCGCAATGGCCTGGCAGGCCTGCGCGCAGGCGGACTCCACGCGGGCCTGCCAGGCGGCGTGCCCGGCGTGTGCAGGCGCCGCGGCAGGAGCTTCGGGAAAAGGGGCGAGGGTGGGCATGGTGCAGGGCTCCGGGGTTTAGTGGGGGCGGGCCGCGGCCCAGGTGCGCATCGGCAAGGGCGCGGCAGCGGCGGGCGTCAGTGCCCGGTGGGCAGGCCACAGCCGCAGGGCCAGCCGGGTGTAGTACTCGTCGACATAAAAGCCGGCATAGCTCCAGCGCCGCCAGCCGGCCAGGGCGTGCGGGCGCCATTGCAGCCAGGCCAGGCTCGCATAGAGCACGGCCAGGCCCAGCAGGGCCAGCAGGCCGGGCGCGCTGGCGGGGGCGTCGCGCAGGCCCAGCGGCAGGGTGTGGGCCAGCAGGGCCGCGGCGCCCAGGCCGGCGGTCATGGCCAGCCCGGCGGCGGCCGGGCGCAGCAGCGCGGCGCTCGTGTCCGTGCGTGCCAGCCACAGCAGCGGTGCCCAGGCCAGGGCCAGCAGCGCGGTCCACCACCAGGGCCAGGGCGCGCTGCCCAGGGCGGCCTGCAGCAGCGCCAGCGTGGCCGCCGCGCCCAGCGGGGCGAGCAGCAGGCTGGCGGGGTGGGCGGTGGCGCCCGCATGCAGGGCCTGCAGGCGCGTGGCGCGCACGGCGCTAGAGGCCGACAGGAAGTGGTGCGCCTTGTACAGCGAGTGCCCGAGCAGGTGCAGGGCGGCCAGGGTGTACAGCCCCAGGCCGCACTCCATGACCATGAAGCCCATCTGCGCCACGGTGGACCAGGCCAGCCGCACCTTGATGGTGATGCGTGTGAGCATGATCAGCCCGGCCAGCACGGCCGTGGCCAGGCCCAGGGTCACCAGCAGCCAGCGCGCGGCGGGGGCGTGTTCGAGCAGCGTGGCAAAGCGGATCAGCACGAAGCCGCCGAGGTTGACCACGCCGGCATGCAGCAGCGCGGAGACGGGGGTGGGCGCCTCCATGACCTGGATCAGCCAGCCGTGCACCGGCAGCAGAGCCGTGCGCAGCACCACGGCCAGCGCCAGGCACAGGGCGCTGGCCTGCAGGGCGGCGCCAGCGCCCTGGGCGGCCACGTGGACGGCCAGATCGCTCAAGGAGCCGCTGCCCGTCGCGGACCAGGCCAGGCCGGCCGCGGCGAGCAGCAGGGCGTCGGCCAGGCGGTCGGCCAGATGCTTCTTGTGCGCCGCCAGGCGGGCGAAGGGGCGTTCTGGGTAGAAGCACAGCAGGTGCTGCAGCGCCACGCCCACCAGGGCCCAGGCGGGGACCAGCACCAGCCAGTGGTCGGCCAGCAGCAGGGCGTGCACGGCGGCCAGCACGCCCGCCAGGGCGGCGGCGTAGCGCTGCTGGCCGGCCTCGCCGTCGAGGTAGCGCGCCGAAAAAGCGCCGATCACCGTGCCCAGCAGTTGCACCAGCGCGGCCAGCACGCCGCCCAGCGGCGTCAGCGCCAGCCAGGCCGATGCGGGCAGCGCGGGCTGTGCGCCGGGCCAGGCGCCCGGCAGGCTGGCCAGCAGGGCCAGTGCGCACAGCGGCATGAAGAGGCGCCAGGGCTGGCGGCCCGCCCCGGGCAGGCAAAGAAGCAGGAGCGCCGCCGCCATCAGGGCGGCGGGGGCCAGGGGGAGGAGGGGGAGGGAAGACATGGGCGTTCGGTGTGGAGGTCAGCGGACGCCATGTTGCAGTGTCAAATACGTTCTGTAAAATACATTGATAAAAACAAATCAATTCATAAAATAGAACAGTGCAGCTTGAGCAACTCAACTTCCATCACCTGTTCTATTTCTGGCGTGTCGCGCGCCTGGGCCATCTGACGCGCGCCGCGCAGGAGCTGCATACCTCGCAGTCCTCGCTGTCGGCGCAGATCCGGCAACTGGAGGAGCGCCTGGGCGAGGCGCTGTTCGTGCGCGAGGGCCGGCGCCTGGTGCTGACGGAAACCGGCCATCTGGTGCAGGCCTATGCCGAGAACATCTTCGGCCTGGGCCAGGAAATGCTTGGGCGGCTGCAGGGGCGCAGCGAGGGCGTGGTGCGCCTGCGCATCGGCAGCGTGGCCACCATGTCGCGCAATTACCAGGAAAACCTGTTCCGGCCCCTGCTGGGCGATGCCGCGGTGGCCCTGACGCTGGAGTCCGGTCCGCTGGAGCATTTGCTCGAACGCCTGGCCGAGCACCAGCTGGACCTGGTGCTGGCCAACGAGGCCGTGGCTGCCGACCCCCGGCGCCCGCTGCACAGCCGCTTCCTGGGCAGCCAGCCGATTTCCCTGATCGGCCCGGCGCGGCGCTGGGGCGGGCAGCGCCTGCGCGTGCCGCAGGACCTGGGCGGGCTGGACATCGCCCTGCCGGGGCCGCGCCATGCCGTGCGCTCGCAGTTCGACGCCCTGTGCATGGCCGCGCAGGTCCAGCCCCAGGTGCGCGCCGAGGTGGACGACATGGCCATGCTGCGCCTGATCGCGCGCGACAGCGGCTGGCTGGCCGTGCTGCCCGAGGTGGTGGTGCAGGACGAGCTGCGCAGCGGCCTGCTGTGCATCGTGGGGCAATGCCCGCAGTTGCATGAGCATTTCTATGCCATCACCACGCCGCACCGCCACCGCATCGAGCGGCTGGAAGCCCTGCTGCAGGCGGCCCCGGCCCTGGCGCTGGCGGCGCCGGGCGGCGCGGGCGCGGCGGCGCCCGGTGCCTTACGATAAGCCCCATGAGCACAACCGCGCCATCGCCCATTCCGCCCTGCCGGGCCTGCCAGGACCGGCCGCCGCTGGGCATCGAATTCAGCATGGCCTTCCAGCCCATCGTGGACATGCGCACCCGCACGGTGTTTGCCTACGAGGCCCTGGCGCGCGGGCTCGATGGCGGCGGGGCGGCGCAGGTGCTGGGCCGGGTCACGGAAGACAACCGCTACCAGTTCGACCAGGCCTGCCGCGTCAAGGCCGTGGACCTGGCCGCGCGGCTGGGCGTGGACAGCCATGTGAGCATCAACTTCCTGCCCAACGCGGTCTACGAGGCGGCCACCTGCATACGCGCCACGCTGGAGGCCGCGCGGCGGCACCAGTTCCCCACCGAGCGCCTGATCTTCGAGATCACGGAAAACGAGAAGGTGGTGGACAAGGAGCACCTCAAGCGCATCATCCAGGAGTACCGCCGCCAGGGCTTCAAGACGGCGATCGACGATTTCGGCGCCGGCTACGCGGGGCTCAACCTGCTGGCCGAATTCCAGCCCGACATCATCAAGCTGGACATGGAGCTGGTGCGCCAGATCGACGCCGACCCGGTGCGCCAGGCGATCGTCCAGGGGATCATGGGCGTGTGCAAGGCCTTGAACATTGAAGTGGTGGCCGAAGGCATCGAGACCTTAGCCGAATACCGGTCGCTGCGCTCCTTCGGCATCTACTACTTCCAGGGTTACATGTTCGCACGGCCGGCGTTTGAGGAGTTGCCGCAGGTGCATTGGCCCGCTGAGGATGTGGACGCGCCGGTTGCGCTCGCGTGCTAATGCCATCTGCGTCGCCCGGGCAGGCGCCCGGGGGCGTGCCGGCCGGCCAGCCGCGATGGCGAATGCCCTGGTGGGTGTCTTAAGAATCATCTAAGCCGGCGTGTCCACACTGCGTTCCATCAGCGTTCCCGCTTTGGAAAGGCAGACCATGAACACCTTACTCACCTCTCCCCGCCGCCTCGTCCTGGCCCTGGTAGCCGCAGGCGCCCTGGGCGCCACGGGTGCGGGCTTGATCACCGCGCATGAGGCGCGCGCGCAGCAGGCCGCGGCGGTTGCGGCTGCCCCAGCGCCGGCCACGGCTCCCGCCCCCGTCGCGTTACCCGACTTTTCGGCCATCACTGCACAGTACGGCCCGGCCGTGGTGAATATCAGCGTCAGCGGGATGCGCAAGGTCTCGGGCGACGACGGCGCTGGCAGCCCCACAGCGCGCCAGCGCGGCGCCCAGGGCCTGGACCCGAACGACCCGTTCTTCGAATTTTTCCGTCGCTTTGGCATACCCGTACCCGACATGGGCGGGCCGGGCCAGCGCAACGTACCCATGCGCGGTGAGGGCTCGGGCTTCATCATCGACCCCAACGGCATCGTCCTGACCAACGCCCATGTGGTCCAGGGCGCCAGCGACGTGACCGTGAAGCTCACCGACCGGCGCGAGTTCCGCGCCAAGGTGTTGGGCATGGATCCCAAGACCGACATTGCCGTGCTCAAGATCGACGCCCATGACCTGCCCACGGTGAAGCTGGGCAACTCGAACGACCTAAAGGTGGGCGACTGGGTGCTGGCCATAGGCTCGCCCTTCGGCTTTGAAAACAGCGTCACCGCCGGCGTGGTGAGCGCCAAGGGCCGCTCGCTGCCCGATGACAGCTACGTGCCTTTCATCCAGACCGATGCCGCGGTCAACCCCGGCAATTCCGGTGGTCCGCTGTTCAACGTGCGCGGCCAGGTGGTGGGCATCAACTCGCAGATCTACAGCCGCTCGGGAGGGTTCCAGGGCCTGTCGTTTGCCATCCCCATCGAGGTTGCCACGCGCGTGGAGCGGCAGATCGTGAGCACGGGCCATGTCGAGCACGCACGCCTGGGCGTCGCGGTGCAGGAGGTCAACCAGACCTTTGCCGACTCGTTCAAGCTGCCCCGGCCCGAGGGCGCGCTGGTGGCCAATGTCGATGCCGGTGGACCGGCCGACAAGGCGGGGCTGCGCGTGGGCGACGTGATCCTCAGGATCAACGGCCAGCCCATCGTGGCCTCGGGTGATCTGCCGGCCTATGTCGGCCAGCAGGCCCCGGGCGCGAAGGTGCAGATGGAGGTCTGGCGCAAGGGTCGCACTGAAACCCTGGCCGCCACCCTGGGCAACGCCAATGACAAGACCACCAAGGTCGCCGGCAGCGATGAGGTCGTGGGCAAGGGCCAGCTCGGCCTGACGCTGCGACCGCTGCAGCCCGACGAAGCCCGCGCCGCCGGCGTGGACAAGGGCCAGGGCCTGCTGATTGAGGACGTGCGCGGCCCGGCTGCCCTGGCGGGCGTGCAAAGCGGCGATGTGCTGCTGGCCATCAACGGCACGCCGGTCAGGGGCGTGGAGCAGGTGTGCGCCGCCATCGCCCATGCGGGCAAGTCGGTGGCGCTGCTCATCGAGCGTGACGGCGACAAGATCTTCGTGCCGGTGCGCTTGGGATGAGCCCCGCGTGAACCGCGGGCACGGGGACTGAAGTGCGGCGACGCTGTCCGCACGAGCGTGGCCGGTGCGGTCTGGGAATTTTTCCCAGGCCGCTGACGCAGCCGGCTGCAAGAAGCAGGGCTAGGGTTGCAGCAGTTGCGTCAGCGCGGGCGCGAGTGTCGGGTAGCGCCAGGCAAAGCCCGCGGCGCGCGTGCGCTGCGGCGCCAGGCGCTGGCCGCCCAGCAGCAGCACGGCCATCTCGCCCAGGGCCAGGCGCAGCGCCCAGGCCGGGGCGGGCAGAGCGGCCGGGCGGTGCAGGGCGCGCGCCAGGGCGCGGGTGAAGTCCGCATTGCGCAGCGCCTCGGGTGCGCAGGCGTTGAAGGCGCCGCTGCACTCGGCGTGCCGCAACAGGTGGTCGAACAGGGCGACGAGGTCGTCGAGGTGGATCCACGGCATCCATTGCTGGCCGCTGCCCAGCCGCCCCCCCAGCCCGAGGCGAAACGGCAGCCGCAGCCGTGCCAGCATGCCGCCCTGCGGCGCCAGCACCGGGGCGATGCGCAGCACGGCCACGCGCGTGCCGGCCTGCCCGGCGCGCGCGGCCTCCTGCTCCCAGGCCATGCACAGGCGGCTGCCGAAGTCCTGGCCCCCGGGCGGGCTGCTCTCGTCCAGCGCCTCATCCCCGCGGTCGCCGTACCAGCCCACGGCGGATGCTGAAAGAAGCGTGCGCGGCGGCGTGGGCTGCCGGCCCATCCAGTCCACCAGCGTGCGCGTGAGGTCCACGCGGCTGCGCCACAGCAGCTCGCGGCGCGCCGCGCTCCAGGGGCGGTCGGCGATGGGCGCGCCCGCGAGGTTTACCACGGCGTCCAGCGGCGCGGCGCCGTCGAGCTCCTGCGGGTGGGCAATGCCCTGCGCGCCGCTGCACAGGGCGGGCACCAGGTGCGGGTCGCGGCTCCAGACCCAGAGCTGGTGGCCTTGCTGGTGCCAGTGCTGGCACAGGGCGCGGCCGATCAGGCCGGTGCCGCCGGTGAGCAGAATGCGCATGTGGTTTCTCCTGGGATGAATGCGGGGGACGGGCTGGCAGGGGCGGGCTCACCAGGGCAGGCGCTGGCCATCGTAGGCCCAGAAGCCGCCGCTGTCCTCGGGTTGCAGGCCATCGAGCACGGCCAGCAGGTCGCGCGCCGCATCGGCGGCGGGCCGGCCGATCTGCGCGCCGCGAAACGGCGCCGACAGGGCCGAGTCCACCGTGCCCGGGTGCAGCGCGGCCAGCACGGCCTGCGGGTGGGTGCGGGCGATCTCGATGGCCGCGGTTTTCAGCAGCATGTTCAGCGCCGCCTTGGAGGCGCGGTAGCCGTACCAGCCGCCCAGGCGGTTGTCACCGATGCTGCCCACCTTGGCCGAGAGCACGGCGCACAGGCTGCGCTCGCCGCGTGCCAGGTAGTGCGTGCGGTGGGCCAGCGCCGCCGCTTCACCGCCTTGCAGTCCGGCTTGCAGGTAGGGGAAGGCGCTGCGCGCATCGGCCGCAGCAGGCCCCTCGGCCAAAGCGGCCAAAGCGGCCAAAGCGGCCAAGGCCTGGGCCTGGTCGTCCGGAGATGGTTCGGGCACACCGGGTGGCCAGGCGGGCAATTCGGCGGGCGGTGGCAGGGGCGCTGGGGGTTGCAGCCCCATTGCCTCAACGGCTTGGCGAAAGGGGGTGAACAAGCCAGGCAACTGCTGCACCGACCAGGGCAACTGGTCGGGATGCAGCAGGCAGCTGTGCCACACGGTCCGCACCTGCAGGCCTGCGGCGCGCAGGGCGGCGACTTCGGCCTGTTCCTCGGGTGCCGCGATCTCCTCGCAGACGACGGTGCTGGCGCCCACGGCACGCGCCAGCGCCGGCAGGGTCTGGGTGTCAGGTGCTCGCAAAATCAATAGCTGTCTGCGCAGTACTGGAAAGGCCTGGAGCAGGTTTTGAATGGCATTTGCGAGCCAGGCATGGCGGTGCCGGCCGATGCGTGCAAAGCCCCAGGGGCTGGTGGCCTGGACATCGGGCAGGCAGACCACGGGCAGCAGGTGGCGCGTGCCTGGCGTGCCTGGACTGAGCGCACGCCCTACGATCCGGCTCGCCATGGCGCCTATCAAACCTTGCTCAAAACAGCGGGGGGTTGACACAGGGTGTCTCATGGCATGTGCCCGGGGGATGGTGCCGCAGGGCGATTGCGGCGGCAGCGCTCGGAACAGTATTGGATCGTGTCCCAGACGCGGGCCCAGCGCCTGCGCCACACCATGGGGCGCTGGCAGCAGGCGCAGACTTTCACGGGCAGTTCGTTCTTTCGGCGGGCGCGCATGGCTCAGTGTCTCGGGGCGCGGCACACGGCGCGTTGGCCGTGCGCCGCAGGGCCGCTCATGGAGCGGGCAGGATCACCTTGTCGATCACGTGCACCACGCCATTGCTGGCGAACACGTCGGTGGCGACGATGCCCGCCGAGCGCGCCCGTTGGTCGGTGATCGTGAGCGCAGGCGTCACCGTGAAGCTGCCGCCCTGCACGGTCTTGATGGGGGTGTTCACCGGTACCTCGGCCTTGAGCACGAGGCCGGGGACCACGTGGTAGGTCAGCACCTGGGTCAGCAGCGGCTTGTTGGCCAGCAGCTGCTCCTTGGTCACGCCTAGCTCGGCCAGCAGCGCCGCGAAGGCGTCGTTGGTGGGCGCGAACACGGTGTACGGGCCGGGGCCGGACAGGGTGTCGGCGAGCTGCGCGGCGGTGACCGCCTCCACCAGAATGCCCAGGCGGGCGTCGCCCTTGGCCACCTGCACGATGTTGCCGGGGCCATCGTCATCGCCCCCGCCGCAAGCCGCCACCAAGGCCACCAGCGACAGCATTAAAACCTTCTTGAGCCAGTTCAACATGTTTCGTCTCCTGCTGGATGAAATCAGAGCGTTGGCGCGCCCCAAGGCACGCCGACCGGATGCGGGGTGTCGTGTGTCCTCGTCGTGCTGCCTCCTTGCGCTGGGGGGGGAAGATGTGCCGCTGCCTGGGATGGGTTCACCAGTCCAGCGATTGCTGCACCGGAGGGTGCTGCGGCGCGCGGGGCGGGCCGCGGCGCAGGCGCGAACCGTGCTGCGCGACGATGGCGGCCTTGGCGGCCAGCACCTCGGGCCGGGCGCGCAGGGCATATACCCGGGTCTTGGCGGTGCGCGTGGAGTCGGTCAGGTCCACGAGAGGGGCCGGGATATCCCGGCCCACATGCACCGCGCAGCGCTGCTGCACGGCCGCCGGCATGCGCCAGGGCTCGAAGATCCAGGCATCGGGCACGCGCTGCAACGCGGGCAGCCAGCGGCGCACGAACAGGCCCTGCGGGTCATGGTCCTGGGCCTGCTTGACGGCGTTGTAGACGCGCGCGGCGTTGATGCCGGTGGTGCCGGCCTGCATCTGCATCTGGCTCCAGTGGATGCCGGGCTCATAGTCCAGAAACTGCCGCGCCAGCCACAGCCCCACCGGGCGCCAATGCAGCCACAGCGGATAGCAGGCCACCGAGACCAGCATGGCGCGCATGCGGAAGTTGAGCCACCCGGTCTCGCGCAGCATGGCCACACAGGCATCGACCATGGGCCAGCCGGTGCGGCCCGCCTGCAGGGCAGCGAAGTGTGCGGCGTTCCAGTCGTCCTCGCGCAGGCCGTCGTAGCCGCGGTGCAGGTTGTGGAACTCCAGCGCGGGCTCGGATTCGAGCTTCTGGATGAAATGGCAGTGCCAGTGCAGGCGGCTCATGAACGCGGCCAGGCCCTGGCGCTGGCGCGATGCCATGGCGTGGTCGGCGCCCCGCAGCTGCTCCTGGCGTTGCCGCGTGGCCTGCACCACCTCACGCATGCCCAGGCACCCCAGGGCCAGGTAGGGCGAGAGGCGCGAACAGGCCGTGGTCGCCGTGAGCGGCGAGGAGATGCCGCCCCGGTAGCCCCCGCTGCGGGCAAGCAGGAAGTCCTGTAGCAGCTGCCAGCCCAGGGTGCGCCCGCCGCGCTGGCGCTGGGGCGGGTCATGCGCGTCCAGCCCCAGTGCCTGGGCCGCGGGCCAGGCATCTCGCCAATCCCGCCAGGGCAGGGGCATGGGGCGCAGGCTGCCCGGCGCCGGTGCCGGCAGGCAGGCGGCCTGCATATGCGCCCGCCACCAGGCATGCCAGCGGTCGCGCGAGGGCAGGCGGCGCACCACGCCGTGCTGGGGCCATTCCTGCCAGGCAATGCCCTGCTGGCGGCACCAGCGGGCCACGGCGCGGTCGCGGGCGTAGGTGTGGCCGTTGCCGGTTTCCTCGTGCGACACCAGTCGTGCAAAGGGTTGCAGCGCATGCAGCCTGGCCAGCACATCGGGCAGCTCGCCCACGGCGAGGTGCAGCGGGGCACCGCAGGCGCGCAACTGCCCAGCCAGGTCGCGCAGGCTTTCCTGCAGGAAGCGGTAGTGCTGCAGCGCACAGTCGGGCTGCGCCCAGAGGCTTGGCTCCACCACGTACAGGCACAGCAGCGGGCCGCGCCGGGCCGCGTGCACCAGGGGCGCATGGTCGTGCACCCGCAGGTCGCGCTTGAACCAGACGACGGTGTAGTCCATGGCGCAGTGCCTCCGGTGCCGCTTCAGAACGCGGGGTCCTGCCGGGTGTGCGACACCCAGATGAGTGCCGAGGTGTCGACGCCCAGGGCATGTGCGCGGGCCACGATGGCCGTGCGCTGCGCGGCATCGAGCTGCTTGTCGCGCGCCAGGATCCAGCAGTAGCCGGTATCGGGCCCGAGCACCAGGGCCCAGCGGTAGTCGGGGTCCAGCGCGGCGACGTGGTAGCCGCCGTAGAACGGCCCGAAGAACGAGACCTTGAGTGAGCCGGTGGTGGGTGCGCCGGTAAACCAGGCCTTGCCCACGGCCTCGCGCCACAGGCCCGCTGCCGGGGCGAAACCGCGATTGACCACGCGCACGCTGCCGTCGGGCTGCGCGGTGTAGGTCGCCGACACATCCGTCATGCCGCGCTCGAAGGCATGGTCCAGCCGTGCCAGCTCATACCAGCGGCCCTGGTAGCGCGCCAGGTCAAACGGCGTGACAGCCTCCACCCCCGCAGGCGGGCGGGTGCTGGAGCAGCCTGCGAGCACGGCGACGCCCGCCATACACAGCACCAGCAGCAGCGGACGCAACGGACGGCACGATGCACGGACCAAGGCAAGCGCGAACGTGGGCATAACAGGGTCTTTCAGCAGTGCACGGGTTCAGTGGAGATGGCGCCACTGCGCCACCAGGGGCTGCAGCCCCGACAGCTGCGCAAGCGCCGTGACGCCATCCAACGGTTTTTGGTACAGCGCCGCACATGCCCCCCCGACCCACAACGCGGTGGCGGGCGGCAGCTGGCCGCGCAACTCGCGCAGGCTGGCATGCACCAGTGCGCCGCTATGCACATTGCTGAAGCTCAGTGCCACCACGTCGGCGCGGTGGGCCTGGGCGGCCTGCACCACATCGCCCACCGGCGTCTGCGTGCCGAGCGAGACACAGGTGCAGCCCTCCAGCACCAACAACGCCTCGACCATCAGCAGCCCCAGGCCGTGCAGCTCCTGGGGCAGGGTGGTCAGCAGCACCTTGGGCCGCTGCGGCGCCGGCAACGGCGCCAACGAGGCGATGGCGTGGCGCAGCACGCCGGTGATGACCTCCGTGAACAGGTGCTCCTCGAACACCTCGAAGCGCCCCTGCGCCCAGGCCTCGCCCGCGGCCGTGGCCAGGGGCGCCACCAGCTCGGTGACAAAGGGCGCCAGCCCCATGCGTAGCTGGGCATGGCTGAGCGCATGGCGCAGCGCCTGCGGATCGTGCGCGCCGATGGCGTCGAGCAGCGGGCCGAGCACCGCGGGGGGTGAGGCCGTGTGGATATTTGTCCTGGACAAAATTGAGGGCGACGCAGAGCCTTTCCGGGCCAGCAGGGCCTGCAGGGCGCTGGGGTCCAGGCCCACCACCTTGCCCGGGCGCAGCCCCGCATCCAGCAGGCGGCGGATGAGCTTGAGCTGCTGCACCTGCTCGGGCGGGTAGAGTCGGTCACCCACGGCATCGCGCAGGGGCTGGGGAAAGCCGTAGCGCCTTTCCCAGACCCGCAGGGTGTCCTTGGCCAGGCCGGTTTCGCGCTCCACGGCGGCTATCGACAAGTCCGGGTCACCGCCCAAGGGCGGTGTCTGGAGTGGGGTGGAGCGCATGGACTTCATGGACAAATTTTGCCGTTCGGCATTAATTGTCCAAGACAAAAATGGTTTTGTCTATGATGTGACGATAAATTCTTCGCAGCGGCTGCCCGCCGCGTGAAGGGATGAACCATTTCGACCCTGCGGTGTCATGAAGACAAACATGGCACGATGGCTTCATCTGAACTCTTGTTGCGAGGGGCCAGGAGTGCGAGTGAACGGGTGGACCGGTGCAAGCAGCGTTCTTCGAGGATGTCACCGCCATGCGCGCCTGCGCCGTGTGGCCGGCGGAACCAACGGCACCGTGCCCGCCGCGGCTGCGCAAGCGAGCCACTTGCCCTATGACACGGTCACGTTACGGAATCCGCCCATGCGCCTGCTACTGGTAGAAGACGACCCCATGATCGGCGAGGCCGTGCGTGACCTGCTTCGCGCCGAGCATTACGCCGTCGACTGGGCCACCGATGGTGACATGGCCGACACTGCCCTGGCCACCCAGCGCTACGACCTGGTGCTGCTGGACCTGGGCCTGCCGCGCCGCGATGGCCTGGCGGTGCTGCGCGCCCTGCGCGCGCGCAAGGACCGCACCCCGGTCCTGATCGCCACGGCGCGCGATGGCGTGGCCCAGCGCGTCGAGGGGCTGGATGCGGGCGCAGACGACTATGTGCTCAAGCCCTATGACCTGGACGAATTGCTGGCGCGCATACGCGCACTGCTGCGCCGCGCCAGCGGCCGGGCCGAGCCCGTGTATGAACACAAGGGCGTCACGCTCAACCCGAGCACCCGCGAGGCCATGGTGCAGGGGCGGCCGGTGGTGCTGTCGGCGCGCGAATGGGCGGTACTCGAACCCCTGCTGGCGCGCCCCGGCATGGTGCTGTCGCGCCAGCAACTCGAAGACAAGCTCTACGGCTGGGGCGACGAGGTCAGCAGCAATGCCGTCGAGGTCTACATCCACGGCCTGCGCAAGAAGCTTGGCGCGCAGCTCCTGCTCAACGTGCGCGGCCTGGGCTATATGGTGCCCAAATGAGCCAGCTGCCCCGCCCCTCGTCGCTGCGCCTGCGGCTGCTGGCGTTTTTGCTGACCGCCATTGTCCTCACCGCCTTTGTCCAGGGCATGCTGGCCTACCGCAGCGCCCTGCAGGAGGCCGATACGCTGTTCGATTACCAGATGCAGCAGACCGCGTTTGCGCTGCGCGCCGGCCTGCCGCCCGATGCGCGCGCCAGCGGCAGCGCGCTGCCCGAGTACCAGAACGACGAGCTCATCGTCCAGGTCTGGACCAACGAGGGCCTGCGCATCTTCGAGTCGGCTGTGGGCGCGGCCCTGCCCCAGAAGGCGGTGCTCGGCTTCACCGAGGTGCAGGCGCGCGGCATCACCTACCGCGTGTTTTCGCTGCAGACGCGCTCGCAGGTGATCCAGGTGGCGCAGGACATGGCCGCCCGCCGCGCCATGGCGCGCGCGCTGGCGCTGCGCTCGCTGCTGCCGCTGGCGCTGATGGCGCCGCTGCTGGCGCTGGCCGTGTGGTGGTCCGTGGGCCGCCTGCTCGCGCCCGTGGAGCGCGTGCGCGGCCAGCTGGCGCAGCGCCAGGCCGATGATCTGGTGCCCGTCAGCGACACCGGCCTGCCCAGCGAGCTGCAGCCCCTGGTGCATGAATTCAACGCCCTGCTCACGCGCGTGCAGCAGGCCTTCGAGGCGCAGCAGCATTTCGTGGCCGACGCCGCGCACGAGCTGCGCTCGCCCCTGGCCGCACTCAAGCTGCAGATACAGGGACTGCAGCGCGCCGTTGATGCCGATACGCGTGCGCTGGCCATAGCGCGCCTGGCCGGCGGCATAGACCGCGCCACGCGCCTGGTCGAGCAGCTGCTGGTCCTGGCGCGCCAGGAGGCGCAGGCCGCATCGGGCGCGCCGCTGGAGCCGGTGCCACTCGCCGACCTGGCACGCCAGGCCGTGCTGGAAGCCGCGCCCGCCGCCCGGCAGCACGGCCTGGACCTGGGCCTGGCGCCCCTGACTGCCGATGTGCAGCGCGCCACCGTGCCCGGCCATGCCCAGGCGCTGGCGATACTGCTGCGCAACCTGCTGGACAACGCCATCAAGTACACGCCCCGGGGCGGCCAGGTGGATGTGGCGCTGCAGGCCGCGCCCGGACAGCTGACGCTGCAGGTGGACGACAGCGGCCCCGGCATCGCCCCCGCGGAGCGCGAGCGCGTGCTGCAGCGCTTTCACCGCGGCCCGCAGGCGCAGGCCGATGGCACGCCGGTGGCCGGCAGCGGCCTGGGCCTGGCCATTGCCGACAGCATCGCGCGCATGCATGGCACGCGGCTGGTGCTGGGCAGCGCCCCGGGGCTGGGGGGGCTGCGCGTCAGCGTGAGCCTGGCGCGCAGCCGGGCGCAAGAGGAGAGCGCCGGCGCATGATCCGCGTGACCCTGCTCTCGGGCCTGGGCCACACGCTGCTCGTGGCCGCCGGCCTGCTGGTGTACGTGCTGGGCACGCGCATCGGCCAGCAGCGCCGCCACCCTTCGGCGGCCATGGCCTGGGTGCTGGGCATGCTCACCTTTCCCTACCTGACCCTGCCGTTGTTTCTGTTGTTCGGCGCGCGCAAGTTCGTGCGGCCCGCACGCCGGGTGCGCGTGCAGGCATTGCAGCTGCCCGATGGCGGCCCGCCCTGGGCCACGCGCCTGCTGGCCGGCATGGAGCTGGCGCCTGCCGTGCGCAATGTGCGCGTGCTGCTGCACGCCGATGGCGCCCAATCCCTGCAGTCGCTGCTGGCCACCATTGCCTCGGCGCGCCAGCGGCTGGACGTCTGCACCTACATATTTGCCAATGACGACACCGGCCGCCAGATCGCCCAGGCCTTGCTGGAGCGCGTGCGCCACGGTGTCAGCGTGCGCCTGCTGGTGGACGCCATGGGCGGCATGGGCATGCCGGGGGGCATGCTGCGCAGCCTCAAGCGCCAGGGCGTGCAGGTGCGCCGCTTCATGCCGCTGTTGCACAACCCGCTGCACGGGCGCGTCAACCTGCGCAACCACCGCAAGCTGGCCGTGGCCGACGGCCAGCGCCTGTGGAGCGGCGGGCGCAACCTGGCCAGCGAGTATTTCATTGATCGGCCCGGCCGGCCGGCGTGGATCGACCTGAGCTACGAGGTGCACGGCCCCCTGGCCGCCCAGGCCCTGGCGCAGTTCAACACCGACTGGCGCGTGGCCCGGGGCCTGGCCCTGCGCAAGGCGCGCCGGCCGCACGGCACGCCCGGCCTGCATGCGCCCGCTCGTGGCCCCCTGGCGCAGTGGGTGGCCAGCGGTCCCGACCATGCCGACGACACCGTGCACGCCTTGCTGCTGGCCGCGGCCTACCACGCCCAGCGGCGCATCGTGGCCGTCACGCCGTACTTCGTGCCCGACCAGGCCCTGCTCGACGCCTGGTGCCTGGCCTGCCGCCGCGGCGTGCGCGTGAGCCTGCTGCTGCCCGCGCGCTCCAACCACCGCCTGGCCGACATGGCGCGCGAGCGCGCGCTGCGCGACCTGAGTGCCGCCGGTGCCCAGGTGTGGCTGGCCCCTGCCATGGTGCACGCCAAGGCCGTGCTCATAGACGACGACCTGGCCCTGGTGGGCTCGCTGAATCTGGACGCGCGCAGCCTGTTCCTGAACTACGAGGCCATGACCGCGTTCTATGGCGCCGAGGAACTGCGCTGGCTCTCGCAATGGTGCGCAGGGCTCATCGCCCAGGCCCGCCCCTACCACGCGCGCCGCCCTTCCTGGCCGCGCGACATTACGGAAGGAATGGTGCGGGCGCTGGGGTTCCAGCTATAGCGCGGCGCCCATGGGCCCATGAAACCAGAAGCCGCCCCTTCCTTTGGAAGCGGCGGCCTTGAAAGTGGTCCCCCCGACAGGAATCGAACCTGTATCTAGCGCTTAGGAGGCGCTCGTTCTATCCATTGAACTACGGGGAGGGAGGCCAGATTGTAAGGGCCTGGCGGCAGGGTTATTTCGCAATCAAAATAATAGCTTCTAACGCTTGCTGAATAAGCGTTGCGGGCTGATTTGGTTTGAATTCAGTCATAGCGCACGGTGTAGATCAGGTCCACCGCGCTTTGCATGCCCGTCTGCCCGCGCAGCGTGAGGTGCTTGGACAGGTCATAGAAGATGTAGAGCGTGCCCAGCACGCCCGAGAGGCTGCGCTCGTAGGTCACGTACAAGTCCTTGGACAGGCGCTTGCCCAGGGTGAGGGCGGCCTCGCTGGCGTCGGCGCCGGCCTGCGGGCCCTTGAAGCCGATTTCGTCCAGGCCCAGGTGCCGGGCGATGCCCGCCGTGCCGTCGCCGCCGCCGCGGCCCAGGAAGGCCAGGGCGGCCTGCTGCAGCAGGGCGGCCTCGGCGCCGCCGGCGCTGGCGCTGCGGCCCAGCACCACCCAGGAGAGCTTTTCGGCGTCGGGCAGATCTGGGTCGGCATACAGGCGCACGCGCGGCGCGCGCGCCGTGCCCGTGACCTGCACGCCGGCGCGCACGCTGATGTTGGGGCGCAGTGCCAGCACGTCCAGCGCCGGGTTGTCGTACGGGCCGTTGAAGCGCAGCAGGCCGCTTTCCACGTCCAGCGCCTGGCCCCAGGCGCGGTAGCGGCCCTGCACGGTGCGCAGCTCGCCGGTGACGCGCGGCTGGCCGCCGGTGGCGCTGCTGCTGCGTATCTCCAGCTGGCCTTGCAGGCGCGTGCTGATGCCGTGGCCCTGCAGCGCGAAGTCCTCGCCCAGATCGAGCGTGATGGCGATGTCGGGCGGCCTGGCGGCCTGCACCTGGCCCGATGCCTGGCTGGCCTTGTCGGCCCGGGCCGCGGCCGCGCGCCGCAGGGCGGCCGAGTGCACGACCACGTCGGCGCCCAGCCGGGGCGCGCCCGATTCGGCCAGGATGATGGTGGCGCGGTCGGTCTTGAGCCGGCCGCGCAGCGTGAATTGCCCGCCCTGCAGCCGCGCCTGCAGATCGCCCGAGACGCTGAGCTGCCGGTCGGCGCGCACCAGCAGCTGCAGCGCCTGGGCCCTGGCGCGCAGATCCATGGTGATGCCCGACAGGCCGGGCGCGCCCGCCTCGCCCGTGCTGCCCCAGGTGATGCTGCCGCTGCCGCTGAGGGTGCCGCCGTCCTGCGGTGCGGCCGTGCGGTTGCCGCTGTAGCCGGCGATGCGCGCGCGGCCGCCCTGGCCGCCGTGCAGGCTCAGCTCGGTGATGCTGAGTTGCTGGCCCTGCAGCGTGGCGCGCAGGCGGCCGCCCTGCAGGTCCACGCCGTCGAGCAGCGAGCGCACGCCGAACTGCTCGGCCGCCAGCTGCCCGCTCCAACGCGGTGCGGCGCGCGTGCCGCTCAGGCGCGCATCGGCGCTCAGGGTGCCGCGCACGCGCCAGCCGGGCGGCGCCAGCGTGGACCACACGCCCACGTCGGGCAGCTCGGCGCGCACGCTGGCGGCCAGCGGGGCGTCTTCGGGCCAGGTCCAGCCGCCTGCGGTGCGTGCCAGGCTGGTGCGGCCAGCCAGTTGCACGCGGCCGGCGCGTTCGCTGTCCCAGTCCAGCTCTGCGCGCAGGGCGTCGCCATCGGCGCTGAGCGTGAGCGCTGCCCGGCGCAGGCCGGCGGGGGTGCTGGCGCCCACCCGGGGCAGGGCCGCGGCCTGGCCCTGGCCGCTGCTGTGCACCACGCTGGGGGCGTCCGCGTCGCCGGTAAGGAGGCTGAGGTCGCCGCTGGCGCGCTCCACCGTGGCGCTGGCGCGCAGGTGCTCGCCGGCGTCTATGTCCCAGCGGCCGTTGAGCACCAGGTCGCCGCTGAGGCCCAGGCGCGCAAGGGCGTCCTGCCCGTCCGAATGTCCGTCTATCTGCCAGGCCCTGGCCCAGGCCAGCGGCAGGCCGATCAGTTCGCCCTGGCTGCGCAGCCGGGCCGCGCCTTGCGTGCCTGCTGCGCCCTGCGCGTAGTGCAGCGGCTGCCAGCGCAGCTGCACCTTGCCGGGCGCGGGGCCGCTCAGCTCGGCCTGGCCGGCCGTGGCCTCCAGTTCCAGCTGCGGCGCTTGGCGCAGGGTGATGGCCAGGGGCTGGGCCAGGTGCAGCGCCCACGGGCCGGGCTGGCCGGTGGCGCTGGCCTGTAGCTGCAGGGCGTTGACCTGCGCCTGCCAGCGGCCTGCGCCGCGCTGGCCTGCCTCTGCACGCAGCTGCAGCCGGGCGCGCAGCTCCGGTTGGCCGGGCCCTTGCACGTGGCGCAGCGTGCCGTCCCACTGCAGGCTGGCCTGGGCCAGCGTGCCGGACAGGGTGGCACTGGTGTGCTGCAGTTCCAGCGCCAGCGGCGCCGCGCCCTCTGGCCCGGGCTGGCTGATCTGCAGGCGCGGCGCCGACAGACGGGCCTGCAGCGCAAAGCCGCCATCGCCCGCCGTGGCTTTCTGTCCATCGCCGGCCAGCAGGCCGGCGGCCTGCAGCTGGCGCTGTAGCTGCTGCCAGCCGCCCTGCCAGTCGGCGCTGAAGGCAGCATTGCCCTCCAGGCCCCAGCCGGCGCTGGCCCCGGCCATGCCGGGCAGGGCCTGCAGCCAGCGCTGGCTGCGCTGT
The DNA here is from genome assembly GCF_044792555.1 of Alicycliphilus denitrificans. Lineage (GTDB taxonomy): Bacteria > Pseudomonadota > Gammaproteobacteria > Burkholderiales > Burkholderiaceae_C > Alicycliphilus > Alicycliphilus denitrificans_A. The sequence continues at coordinate 3,449,890 of NZ_CP126238.1, read as the reverse complement.
GCGTCCTGCAGATCCAGGGCCAGCCGGCCCTTGCCGCTCTGGGGCGCGATCTGGCCGTCGAACTGCGCCGTGGCTCCGGGCAGACTGGCCTGCAGCCGGCCCTGCAGCGACGGTGCGGCGGTGCTGATGTGCAGATCCTGCCCCTGCAGCCGGGCCTGCAGGGCGTGGAGCTGCAGGCGCGCGATGGCGAGCCTGCCGTCCTGCCACTGGCCTTGGGCGGTCAGCCGGTCCAGGCGCAGTGCCGCGCCGCTGCTGGCTGTGGCGCGTGCGGCTGCGGCGCGCAGGTCGACGGCAAAGCGCACGGCGCCGTCATCGCTCCCGTCGGCGCTGATCTGCCCGTTCAGCGGCGCGGCGTCCAGCAGGCTGTGCAGGGCCGCGGGGTTGAGTGCGCGCAGCTCGGCGCGGCCCTGCAGCGTCTGCGTGGCGGGCCGGTAGCTGCCCTGCAGGCTGGCGCTGCCCTTGCCCAGCTGCAGCCGGGCCTCGGTCACGGCCCATTCCTGGCCGTCGTAGCTGGCCTGGGCCTGCAGGCTGTCCAGCGGCAGGCGCTGCCTGTCCCAGGGGCCGGGCGCGGCGTTGTGCAGCCGCGCCTGCATGGCCCAGCCATGGGCGGTGGGCTCCACGCTGGCGCTGCCGCTCAGCTGCGTGGCCGGTGCCTGGGGCCAGAGCGCCGCCAGGTCCAGCCCCTGCAGATCGGCGGCGGCCTGCAGCAGGGGCTGGCTGGCCCAGGGGGCGATGCGTGCCTGCAGGTCGGCGCTCAGCGGCGGCTGGGTGTCTGCCGCGCCGCGCAGCCGGGCCGTCACCTCCAGCCGGGCGTCGGCCGTGGCGAGCTGGCCCTGTACTTCGGCCTGGGCCTGGGCCTGCAGCGGCTGCGCGCTGCCGGGCACCTCGGTCTGCAGGCTGCCGCTCAGGCGGGCCGACAGCGCCATGGGCGCGGCCGCCTGCAGCCGGGCCTGCAGCGCATAGCGGCCCTGGGCCAGCGCGACCTGGTCCACGGTCAGGTGGTGCTGCGCGCCGTCGTAGCGGTAGTTGCCGGTCAGGCCGTCGATGGCGATGGGGCTGGGGCCGGCCCAGGTGATGTGCTGCACGCGAAACGGCAGCGCCACCTGCAGCGGCAGTAACAGCTGCTCCAGCGGCGCGCTGGGCTCGCTGCTGGGCGCGCCCGGCGTGAGGGTGAGCCGCGCCAGCTCCAGGCTGTCTATGCGCAGCTCGCGGCGCAGCAGCGGCGCCAGGCGCCAGCTGATCTGGGCGTCGCGTACCTCCACGGCCAGCTGGGGGCTGCTCCAGCGCAGCCAGCCTATGCGCCCGCCGGCGCGCAGCGAGCCGCTGACCTCGCCCGCCTGCAGGCTCTGGCCCTCGGGCAGGTACTGCGCCGCGCGCGTGAGCGTGGCGGCCAGCGAGCCGCTGCTGCCGGCCCACCACCACAGCGCGCCGGCCAGCGCCAGAGCCAGGACCAGCAGCCCTGCGGCCAGGCTCTGCACCATGCGCCAGCGGCCGCGGCGCGGTGCTTGCGGCTGCGGCGCGGCGGCCGCGGCGTAGGGCTGGGGGTCGTAGGGCGATGTCATGGATTGCAAAAACGATAGCTGTTTGCGCTTGAATCTACTGGGTTTATCTATAAAAAATGCTTGAAACCAATATGTAGTAAGCGCGAATAGCTCATAAATTTATAAATCAAAATGTATAGCCCAGCCGCAGGTGCAGGCGCAGCTCGTGCGACTGCAGGCCATAGCCCAGGTCGGCCTGCAGTGGCCCCACCGGGCTGCGCCAGCGCAGGCCCGCGCCCAGGCCCACGCGCGCGCTCATTTCGCCGGGTTTGTCGGCCACGGCGCCGGCGTCCACGAACAGGGCGCCTTCAAAGTCCGTGCGGTTGCCGCGCACGGTGATGGGGCGCTGCCACTCGGCGCTGCCCACGGCCATGTAGCGCCCGCCGAACAACTGGCCGTTGTTGATGCCCGCGCCTATGCTGCGGTAGCCGTAGCCGCGCACGCTGGTGTCGCCGCCGGTCAGGAACAGCTGGGTCACGGGGATGTCGGCATCTGCGCGCGCCAGCACCGCGCCGCCCTCCAGGCGCAACGACAGGCGGCTAGCGCGGCGCACCTGCTCGCCCAGGTCCACGCGCCCCAGGTCGATGAAGGACTGCCAGCGCAGCTGCGTGCGCACGAAGGGAGCGCCGAACGGGCGCAGCGTGCTGCCCAGGCCGATCTCGCCGGCCAGGCCCCAGCCGCGCGTGGGCGCGGTGTTGTTGTTGAAGTAGCGCCCGGTCCAGCCGAAGTTGCCGCTGATGGCGCTGCTCGATGGCGGCGCGCCGGGGTCGCGGCTCTTGGCCGTGTCGTGCTGCAGGAAATAGCTGCGGTCGATGTGGTCGCCGTTTTGCGTGCGCCCGGCGCGCAGGCGCGTGCTGTCCACGTCGAAGCTGCCCGTGGCCTCGCGCTGCAGCTGCGCGCCGGTGAACCAGCGCCAGCCGCTGGCCGAGGGCAGTGCGGTCCAGTCGGTGGAGATCAGGCCGAGGTTGCGGTCCAGGCTCACCTTGCTCACGGCGCGCCAGCCCAAGGCCGGCAGGCGGTTGTGGACATGGTCCATGGACAGGCGCGGCCCGCTGTCGGTGGAGATGCCGACACCGAAGACCAGCTTTTGCAGCGGCGCGTCGCGCACCTGGGCGATGACGGGCGCGGCCTGCGGGTCGGCGGCCCCGGTGTCCAGCGTGAGGAACACCGCGTCGTAGTAGCCGCTCGCGGCCAGGCGCTGCTGGGCGTCGAGCAGCCGGGCCTCGCTGTAGTCCGCACCCGTGGGCAGAAGCGCGATGCGGGCCAGGCCCAGGCTGTCGTAGCGCTCGCCGCCGCGCATCTGCAGCGGGCCGAAGCGGTAGGCAGGGCCGCTGTCGTACTGCGCCGAGAGGCGCGCCTGGGCGCTGTCGGCGTCCACATCGGCGCGGCTCTCGGTGATACGCGCGGTCGGATAGCGGCGTGCCTGCAGGCTGCGCAGGCCCTGGGTCTTGGCCTCGTCCCAGGCCTGCTGGGTGAAGGGCGCGCCCGCCGGCAGGCCCCAGCCGCGCTGCAGCTGGGCCTGGCGGCGCGCCAGGTCCTCGGTGGGCGCGCCGCTGCCGGCCAGGGCGATGTCCACGCTGGCGATATGCGTGCGCGGGCCGGGCAGCACGCGCACCTGCACGCGGCGTGTCGGCAGCTCCTGGTGCAGCGCAAGGGTGATCTCGGGGCTGAAATAGCCCAGCGTGGCCAGCAGCTCGCGTGCGTTGGCGTCGGCCGCCTGCAGCAGGCGGGCGAGCTCGCTGGCCTGCAGGTCGGGCAGCTTGCGAAAGCGCTGCAGCTCCAGGTGCTGGCCCAGGTAGGCGCGGATGTCGTCGTCCTCGGCCTGTATGTCGAGCGCGAAGGCATCGCGCTCGCTGTCTTGCGCCGCGGCTGCTGCGGGCTCCGGCGACAGCACGCTGCAGCCCTGCAGCAGCATGACGATGAGGGGCAAAAACAGCAACGCCGGCCACCGGGCCGGCGCTGAAGGCTTGTGGATCATGCGGGCTATTTTGACAAAAGCCGCATCGTTTCTTCGAGGCCCTTGAGCGACAGCGGGTACATGCGCTGGCCCATGAGCTGCTGCACGATGCTGATGCTCTGGCGGTACTGCCACACGCCCTGCGGCTCGGGGTTGATCCAGGCGAACTTGGGGAAGGCGTGCGTCAGGCGCTGCAGCCACTCGGCGCCGGGCTCCTCGTTGTTGTATTCCACGCTGCCGCCGGGCTGCAGGATCTCGTAGGGGCTCATCGTTGCGTCGCCCACGAAGATCAGCTTGTAGTCCTTGTTGTACTTGCGGATGATGTCCCAGGTCGGGAACTTCTCGGCGAAGCGGCGGCGGTTGTTCTTCCACATGAAGTCGTAGACGCAGTTGTGGAAGTAATAGAACTCCAGGTGCTTGAACTCGCTCTTCACGGCGCTGAACAGTTCTTCCACGCGCTGGATATGCTCGTCCATGGTGCCGCCCACGTCCATGAGCAGCAGCACCTTCACGTTGTTGTGGCGCTCGGGCACCATCTTGATGTCTAGGTAGCCGGCATTGGCCGCCGTGGCGCGAATGGTGTCGGGCAGGTCCAGCTCCAGTTCATGCCCCTCGCGCGCGAACTTGCGCAGCCGGCGCAGCGCCACCTTGATGTTGCGCGTGCCCAGCTCCTGGCTGTCGTCGTAGTCGCGGTAGGCGCGCTGCTCCCAGACCTTGACCGCGCTCTTGTTCTTGCCGGCGCCGCCGATGCGTATGCCCTGCGGGTTGTAGCCGCCATGGCCGAAGGGGCTGGTGCCGCCCGTGCCGATCCACTTGCTGCCGCCCTCGTGCCGACCTTTCTGCTCTTCCAGGCGTTTCTTCAGCGTCTCCATTAGCTCGTCCCAGCCCATCTTCTCGATGGCGGCCTTCTGCTCGGGCGTCAGCTCGCGCTCCAGCATCTTGCGCAGCCAGTCGGCGGGGATTTCCTTGCTGAAGTCGGCCAGCATCTCCACGCCCTTGAAGTAGGCGGCAAAGGCGCGGTCGAACTTGTCGAAATGCTTTTCGTCCTTGACCAGCGCGGTGCGCGCGAGGTAGTAGAAGTCGTCCAGGCTCCAGGCATCGTCGGACTTGGGGCCGACCACGCCGGCCTGCAGGGCTTCGAGCAGGGTGAGGAATTCCTTGACGGACACCGGCAGCTTGCCGGCGCGCAGGGTGTAAAAAAAGTCGATCAACATGAAATAGGCCTCTAGCGCTTATTCCGTCTGCGCATGCTGCTTCAGAAGGTATAGCAATTGGGCGCGAGCCTCGGGCCATTCTCCCGCGCGCATGCTGTACATCACCGTGTCGCGGATGGTGCCGTCGCGGCGCAGCGCGTGGCCGCGGATCACGCCGTCCTTCTTCGCTCCCAGGCGCTCGATGGCGCGCTGTGACGCAAAGTTGTAGTTGTCTGTGCGCCAGCCCACCACATGGCATTGCAGCGTATCGAAGGCGTGGCCCATCATCAGCAGCTTGGCGGTGGTGTTGACATGCGTGCGCTGCACGCTGCGGGCGTACCAGGTCCAGCCGATTTCCACGCGCTTCACTGCGGGCAGGATGTCGTGGTAGCTGGTGCTGCCCAGCACGCGGCCCGTGGCGTCGTCGAGCACCGCGAAGGCGAAGCGGTTGCCGTCCGCGCGCATCTGCAGTGCGGCTTCGATGTAGGCGCGCGTGTCCTGCGGCTCGGGCACCGAGGTGATGCGCAGCTTCCACAGTTCGCCGTCGGTCGCGGCAGCGGCCAGGCCGGCCTCGTGCGCCAGGGCTAGCGGCTCCAGGAGCACGCCGTTGCGGCGCAGGGTGATGGGTTCGACAAAGGCCATGGTGGCTATTCCTTGACGGCGCGGGATGCGCGCCAGCGCCGTGCTGCATGCAGCCCCAGGCCGCCACCCAGGCCTACGAGGGCGATGCCCGCGATGCTGGCCATGCCATAGCCTTCATGAAAGATGTCCAGACCCAGCAGCAGGCCTGCGCCGTAGCCGGCGAGCGCGCCGACCACGAAGCCTGCGGCATCGGACAAGCCTTCCAGCAACAAGCGTTGTGCTGCGCTCATGCCTGTGTACCAAGGGTCAGCGGTTGCGCTGGTTCATGAACACCAGCTTCTCGAACAGGCTCACGTCCTGCTCGTTCTTCAGCAGCGCGCCCACCAGCGGCGGCACGCTGACCTTGTTGTCCTGGCTTTGCAGGGCCTCAAGCGGGATCTCCTCGGCCACCAGCAGCTTGAGCCAGTCGATGAGCTCGCTGGTCGAGGGCTTCTTCTTCAGCCCAGGCAGGCCGCGCACGTCGTAGAAGGTCTTCATGGCCACCGCGAGGAGCTCGGCCTTGAGCGTGGGGAAATGCACGTCGACGATCTTCTTCATCGTCTCGGCCTCGGGGAACTTGATGTAGTGGAAGAAGCAGCGGCGCAGGAAGGCGTCGGGCAGTTCCTTCTCGTTGTTCGAGGTGATGAAGACCAGCGGCCGGTGCTTGGCCCGCACCATCTCGCGCGTCTCGTAGCAGTAGAACTCCATGCGGTCGAGCTCGCGCAGCAGGTCGTTGGGGAATTCGATGTCGGCCTTGTCGATCTCGTCGATCAAGAGCGCCACGGGCTCATCGGCCGTGAACGCCTGCCACAGCACGCCCTTGACGATGTAGTTGTGGATGTCCTTGACGCGTTCGTCGCCCAGCTGCGAGTCGCGCAGGCGGCTTACCGCGTCGTATTCGTACAGGCCCTGCTGCGCCTTGGTGGTGGACTTGATGTGCCATTGCAGCAGCGGCATGTCCAGCGCCTGCGCCACCTCCTCGGCGAGCATGGTCTTGCCCGTGCCGGGTTCGCCCTTGACGAGCAGCGGACGCTGCAGTTTGATGGCGGCGTTGACGGCCAGCATCAGGTCTTGCGTGGCAACGTAATTCTGTGAACCTTGGAACTTCATGGGCCTTGGGATAGGGAAATCGTTGATGAAAAGGCTTGACAAGCACTACCTATAATCATTTGCGACCAGGATCGCGGAGACAACCAATCGTCTGATTGTGCGCGCAAAATGAATAAAACACTGACCACCCTACTGGGCCTGTCTGTCGCTTGTGCGACCGGCTTGCTTGGCGCCCAGGAGATCAAGGGCGATGCCAAGGCCGGCGCGGGCAAGATTGCCATGTGCATTGGCTGTCACGGCATTCCGGGCTATCAGGCCACCTTTCCGCAGGTGCACAAGGTGCCGATGATCTCGGGCCAGGGTGGCAGATATATCGAATCGGCACTCCAGGCCTACAAGAAGGGCGAGCGCAAGCACCCCACCATGCGCGGCATTGCCGACACGCTGACCGAGCAGGACATTGCCGACCTGGCCGCCTACTACGCCGAACATGGCAAGCCGGGCGAGCTGCAGCCCAGGCCCGCGCGCGAGCCCGATGCCCAGGTGGCGCAGCTGCTGCAAAAGGGCGCCTGCGTGTCCTGCCATGGCGAGAACTTCTCCAAGCCCATCGATCCGTCCTATCCCAAGATCGCGGGTCAATATGCCGACTACCTGTTCGTGGCCCTGAAGTCCTACAAGGGCGATCAGGGCGCCTATGTGGGGCGCTCCAATGGCGTGATGGCCGGCATTGCCAAGCAGTTCACCAATGCCGAGCTCAAGGCCCTGGCGGCTTATGTGGGCTCGCTGGACGGCAGCCTGCAGGTGGTGCCCGAGCGGCGGTTCCGTTGAGGCGGCGGCATTGCGCCGCAGCGTAGCCAAGGCCCGCTGGCGCATTTGCAGTTTTGTCAAATGCACGCGCTTATCTGGCACGAAGCATGCTGGAATCCTTGTCGCTCATAGGGTTATTTTTTACAATAGCGCCCATGCGTTTTCTGGTTTCCACCCCCTGTGTGCGTATCGCGCGGCTTGCATCGGCAGTCGCGGCGATGGCGCGCGCCATGCGCAGGGACGGTGCCTTGAAGCCCGCGGCGCCGGCCCCGCATCCCTAGGCCCGGCGGTTCCTCTCCTGTCCCGATCTCAAGCGTCACGCAGTACCGCCGGGCTCACCGCATGGGTGTGCCAGGGTCTTGTGCGCGCCATGCGCCCGGCCATTCTTGATGCGCCACTTTCGTCGTCGACGCCTTGCCCACGGCATGCCTTGCGGCCTGCCATCGTCCCCGTCTGAGCGAACAGGAGTCTTGCAGCATGCGCCTTCACACCATTGTGGCCCTCACCGATTTTTCCTCTGTCGCCGAGCAGGCGCTGGAGCGCGCCGCGCTGCTGGCGGTTGCGCACCAGGCGCGGCTGCACATCCTGTATGGCGCCGAGGTGCGGGATCCGAAGTTCGTCGATCCCCAGGCGCGGCTGGAGCAGCGTGCGCGCCAGCTGGCGCGCCGCCACGATGTGCCCGTGACGGCACTGGACCATGGTGACGTGGGCGTGGCCGAAGTCGTCCTGCATGCGGCGCGGGATGCCGATCTGCTGGTCTTGCATGGAGGCCTGGTTGCGGGTCTGGCCGTCTGGTGGCGCGGCGGCATCCTGGCGCAACTGCTGCACTCGAGCCCCTGCCCGGTGCTGGTGGTGCGGCAGGACGCGCAGGGCGCCTACGCCCATGTGCTGGTGGACGTGGATGCGTCGCCCGCTGCCAGGGCACTGGTGCGCTATGCCGGGGCGCTGGACGCGGCGGCCGGGGTGGAGCTGTTTCATAAACCCGGCATGCATGAGCAGCTTGCGTCGGGTGTGGCCGATATGCTGCAGGCCTATCGCGACGAGCTGCGCCGTCTGGGGCGGGAGCGACGCGTGCGCCTGTCGGACGTGTTCGATGCGCGGCGCAATCGCGTTGGCTTGAAACTGCGCATGAGCGCGCAGGATGCGGCGCGGCAACTGGCCGTGCAGCAGCATCGCTCGGGTGCGGACCTGGTGGCGCTCGCGCAGCAGCGCCGCGGCTGGCTGGGCCATGTGCTGCGGGGTGGCATGGTGCGGCGCCTGTTGGCCGGCGTGGCTTGCGATGTGCTGGTCTACCCGCATGACGCACCCCAGGCCGTCCAGCGCGGGCAGGAGGCTCAGTCGCGCGTGGCGCGGCGCTGCACGCATGCGACATAGGCGTCGCCGTCGGGCGCGCGGCCCGCGCGCTGCGCCTCCCACAGCATGGTGCCCAGGCATTCCATGGCCGCGTGGTGGGCGTCGTGCAGTGAGTCCAGGCGGCGGCTGAGCAGCTCCACGGCCTGGCGTATGCCGCGCGGCTGGTCGATGCTGCACTGCTCGCTGATCGACAGGTGCATGGACAGGTGCAGGAAGGGGTTGGTGCGCGTCGGCGTCTCGTCGTAGTTGCGCACCAGGGCGGCGTCCACGTCGGCCAGCTCGGCGTGGTACTCGGGATGCTCGGCGATCCACAGGGCGGCCAGCGTCTCCATGGCGTCCATGGGCTGGCCGGCCTGCTGCTTGGCATGGGCGGCGCAAAAAAAGCGGCGCACGTCGGCTTGGGTGGGGTTGAACATGGGAGCTAAGCTTACCGCGTGCCCAGCATGCGTGAGATGGTCTGGGCGGTGGCCAGCAGCTCGGGCAGCAGCTGCTCGCGCAGCAGCTCGATGCTGGTGCGGTTGGCCTGGCCGCTGATGTTCAGCGCCGCGACCACGGCGCCCGCGCGGTTCTTCAGCGGCGCGGCCACCGAGATCAGGCCTTCCTCGAGCTCCTGGTCCACCAGGCACCAGCCCTGGACACGCGCCTCGGTGATGCGCGCCAGCAGCGTCTCGTCGTCCAGCGCCGTGTGGCGCGTGAACGGCTGGCGCGGCAGGCGGGCCAGGCGCGCGCGCAACTCGTCTTCGGGCAGGGCGGCCAGCAGCACTCGGCCCATGGAGGTCCAGAACGCCGGCAGGCGCGAGCCCACGGCCAGGTTGGTGCTCATGATCTTGTGGGTGTGCACGCGCAGCACGTAGACGATATCGAGGCCGTCGAGCACGGCGGCCGAGCAGGACTCGCGCACGCGGTCGGTGAGGGCCTCCATCAGCGGCTCGGCCAGGTCCCAGATCGGCATCGAGCTCAGGTAGGCGAAGCCCAGGTCCAGGATGCGCGGCGTGAGTCGGAACAGCCGGCCGTCGCTCTCCAGGTAGCCCAGGGTCTGCAGCGTGAGCAGGATGCGCCGCGCCCCGGCGCGCGTGAGCCCGGTGCGCGCGGCCACCTCGCTCAGCGTCTGCTGCGGCGCGCTGGCACTGAAGGAGCGGATCACCTCCAGGCCGCGCGCAAAGGATTGCACGTAGTTGTCCCCTGGTTTGTGGGGATTACGGATGGGGAGGGGGGTGTCAATCATGGCGATTTGTCCTAGAATTCATTATACGAACATTTGTTCTATATACGAACAAATCACGCCGGCCCCGGGCCGGCTTCTCTTTTCTTCACTACACGACGAGACATGATCAACAAGATTGCGGATTCGGTCGCCCAGGCGCTGTCGGGCGTGCAGGACGGCGCCACGGTGCTGATTGGCGGCTTTGGTACTTCGGGCAACCCGATCGAGCTGATCGACGGCCTGATTGCCCATGGCGCGCGCGAGCTCACCGTGGTCAACAACAACGCCGGCAATGGCGACGCGGGCCTGGCGGCGCTGCTGAAAAGCGGCCAGGTGCGCAAGATCATCTGCAGCTTTCCGCGCCAGGCCGACAGCTATGTGTTCGACGAGCTCTACCGCAGCGGCAAGATCGAACTCGAACTCGTGCCCCAGGGCAACCTGGCTGAGCGCATGCGCGCCGCCGGCGCCGGCGTGGGCGCCTTCTTCTGCCCCACGGCCTATGGCACCGAACTGGCCAAGGGCAAGGAGACGCGCGAGATCAACGGCAAGCACTATGTGCTCGAGTACCCCATCTACGGCGACGTGGCGCTGGTCAAGGCCGAAAAGGGCGACCGCTGGGGCAACCTGATCTACCGCATGTCGGCGCGCAACTTCGGCCCCGTGTGCGCCATGGCCGCCAAGCACACCGTGGCCACCGTGCATGAGCTGGTGGAGCTGGGCGAGCTGGACCCCGAGGCCGTGGTCACCCCCGGCATCTTCGTGAGCCAGGTGGTCAAGGTGCCGCGTGTCGCCACCAAGGCCGGTGGTATCAGGTAATAAAACGCCTCAAGCGCAGGAGATAAAAGCGTGAGCAACTATCAAAAACGAAGCAAGAACGAACTGGCCGCACGCGTGGCCCAGGACATTTTCGACGGTGCCTATGTGAACCTGGGCATTGGCCAGCCGACCCTGGTGGCGAATCACCTGCCGGCCGGGCGCGAGGTGGTGCTGCATTCCGAGAACGGCATCCTGGGCATGGGCCCGGCGCCTGCCGCGGGCCAGGAGGACTATGACCTGACGAATGCCGGCAAGCAGCCCGTGACGCTGCTGCCCGGCGGCTGCTATTTCCACCACGCCGACAGCTTCGCCATGATGCGCGGCGGCCATCTGGACATCTGCGTGCTCGGTGCCTTCCAGGTATCAAGCACGGGCGACCTGGCCAACTGGAGCACGGGCGAGCCCGGCGCCATTCCCGCCGTGGGCGGCGCCATGGACCTGGCCGTGGGCGCCAAGTCCACCTGGGTGATGATGGACCTGCTGACCAAGACCGGCGAGTGCAAGGTGGTCAAGGAATGCAGCTACCCGCTCACCGGCCTGGCCTGCGTCAAGCGCATCTACACCGACCTGTGCACGCTGGAATGCACTGCCGAAGGCCTGCGCCTGATCGACACCGTGCCGGGCCTGTCGCACGAGGAGCTCGAGCGCATCGTCGGCCTGCCGATCCAGCCCGCTATTCAGCAATAAGTATCAAATAGGCCTCCAGCGCTTGTCCATAAAGCGTTGGCAGCTCACTTTTTTAAATTCACCTCCTGCGAGACACCATGACCCAAGCCTTCATCTGCGACGCCATCCGCACCCCCTTCGGCCGCTACGGCGGTGCGCTCGCCGGCGTGCGCACCGACGATCTGGGCGCCCTGCCCATCAAGGCGCTGATGGAGCGCAACCCCGGCGTGGACTGGAAGGCGGTGGACGACGTGCTTTACGGCTGCGCCAACCAGGCCGGCGAGGACAACCGCAACGTGGCCCGCATGGCGGTCCTGCTGGCGGGCCTGCCCATAGCCGTGCCCGGCGCCACCATCAACCGCCTGTGCGGCTCGGGCCTGGACGCCGTGGGCTCCGCCGCGCGTGCCATCAAGTCGGGTGAAGCGCGCCTGATGATTGCCGGCGGCGTGGAGAGCATGAGCCGCGCCCCGTTCGTCATGCCCAAGGCGGACACGGCCTTCAGCCGCAGCAACGCCGTGTACGACACCACGATCGGCTGGCGCTTCGTCAACAAGCTGATGAAGGCGCAGTACGGCGTGGACTCCATGCCCGAGACGGCCGAGAACGTGGCTGACGATTTCAAGATCGAGCGCGAGGCCCAGGACCGCATGGCCCTGGCGAGCCAGCAAAAGGCCGCCGCCGCCATCGCCGCCGGCCACCTGGCGCGCGAGATCGTGCCCGTGACGCTGGCGCAGAAGAAGGGCGAGCCCATCGTCGTCAGCCAGGACGAGCACCCGCGCGCCACCACGCTGGAGGCGCTGGCCAAACTCAAGGGCGTGGTGCGTCCTGACGGCACGGTCACGGCAGGCAATGCCAGCGGCGTGAACGACGGTGCCTGCGCCCTGCTGCTGGCCAATGAGGCGGCCGCCAAGCAATACGGGCTGACGCCGCGCGCCCGCGTGGTCGGCATGGCCACGGCCGGCGTGGCGCCGCGCATCATGGGCTTCGGGCCCGCCCCGGCCGTGCGCAAGGTGCTGGAACTTACCGGCCTGAGCCTGGCACAAATGGACGTGATCGAACTCAACGAAGCCTTCGCCGCCCAGGGCCTGGCCGTGCTGCGCGATCTGGGCATTGCCGACGATGACAAGCGCGTGAACCAATGGGGCGGCGCGATCGCCCTGGGCCACCCGCTGGGCGCCTCGGGTGCGCGCCTGGCGAGCACCGCCGTGAACCAGCTGCATACCTTCGGTGGGCGCTATGCGCTGTGCACCATGTGCATAGGCGTGGGCCAGGGCATTGCCGTGGTGCTGGAGCGCGTGTGAGCGCAGGCGGTGCCGCCACCCTTTCATTTCATTTGACCGACACAGGAAACACCATGACCCAACACCGTTACATCGCACGCCGCACCCTGCTGGCCAGCCTGGCCGTGGCCGCCGCCGGCGCGCTGCCCCTGGGCGCCGCCGCGCAGAACTACCCCACCAAGCCCGTGACCATCATCGTGCCGTTCTCGGCCGGCGGCACCACCGACATCCTGGCGCGCATCGTCGGCCAGGGCCTGACGGCCGAGCTGGGCCAGCCCGTCGTGGTGGACAACAAGCCCGGCGCGGGCGGCAACATTGGTGGATCGCTGGCCGCCAAGGCCGCGCCCGACGGCTACACCCTGTTCATGGGCACGGTGGGCACGCACGCCATCAACCAGGCGCTGTACAAGAAGATGCCCTTCGACCCGGTGAAGGACTTTGCCCCGCTGTCGCGCGTGGCCACGGTGCCCAACCTGCTGGTGGCCCACCCGAGCCAGCCCTTCAAGACCGTCAAGGAAATGATTGCCTACGCCAAGGCCAACCCCGGCAAGATCACCTTTGGCTCGCCCGGCAGCGGCGCGTCGCCGCACGTGTCGGGCGAACTGTTCAAGAGCATGACCGGCACCGACCTGCTGCATGTGCCCTACAAGGGCAGCGCGCCGGCCATGACCGACCTGCTGGGCGGCCAGACTTCCATCATGTTCGACAACATGCCCTCGGCCATCCAGCATGTGCGCTCGGGCAAGCTGCGCCCCATCGCCGTGACCACGGCCAAGCGCTCCCCCGAGCTGCCCGACGTGCCCACCATCGCCGAGGCCGGCGTGCCGGGCTACGAGGCCACCTCCTGGTTTGGCATGTTCGCGCCGGCCGCCACCCCGAAGCCGGTGCTGGACAAGCTCAACGCCGCGCTGATCAAGGTGCTGAATCAGGCCGACGTAAAGAAGAAGATCGCCGAGCAGGGTGGCGACGTAGTGGCCGAGACGCCGGCGCAGTTTGCTGCCTTCATCAAGAGCGAAAGCACCAAGTGGGGCAAGGTGGTGAAGGAGTCGGGCGCCACGGTCGATTGATTGTCGATTGACCCTGCCACTATCGATATGAGAGCCTGTACCGCCCATCACATGGGCGGTACAGGCTTTTATTTTGTGTCTCTTTCATTTGTAGGCAGTGTGCTTATACGGACCCGCTTGCGGTGCCGTTGAATCCCGGCCGTTTGGCGCAGAATTGGCACAGAAGCGCCAGAAAGCAAAACAGCCGCGTCGTGGCGGCTGTTCTAAGTCCTTGATTTGCAAGGTATTTCTGGTCGGGGTGAGAGGATTCGAACCTCCGGCCTCTACGTCCCGAACGTAGCGCTCTACCAGGCTAAGCTACACCCCGATGTGTCTTTGAGCGACCAAAACTCAAGTTCGGCGCTCAAGAAGCTGAGCCGCCAATTGTAGCAAACCTTCGCTGTATGAATTGATTGGCAGCTTGGCTGCGGCATCCATCGCCAATTGGGCCTGTGTGGCGGCGGCTTTGCGGGTGGCGGTAAGGGCGCCCGTGTCTCGGATGATGGCCACGACGCGTTGCAGTTCATCGGTGGAGCCGGTCGCAATCACGTTGCGCAGCAGTTCCCGCTGCTCGGCAGTGCAGCGCTGCATGGCGATGATGACCGGCAGCGTCACCTTGCCTTCGCGCAGGTCGTCACCCAGGTTTTTCCCCATTTCCTGGGCGTCGCCGTCGTAGTCAAGCACATCGTCGATGACCTGGAAGGCTGTGCCCAGAGCCTGGCCGTAGTCGGCGCAGGCCTGTTCGATGTCGGGTGTACTGCCGGCCAAGATAGCGGCGAGCCGTGCGCTGGCCTCGAACAGCTTGGCGGTCTTGGAGCGTATGACGTTGAGGTATCCTGCCTCGTCCAGGGATGCATCATGGGCGTTCATGAGCTGCTGGACCTCGCCCTCGGCGATCACGTTGGTTGCGTCGGCCAGCACTTCCATCACACGCAGGCTATGCGTGTCCACCATCATCTGGAATGAGCGGGTGTGTAGAAAATCACCCACCAGCACGCTGGCGGGATTGCCGAAGCTTTCGTTGGCCGTGGGGCGGCCGCGGCGCAGGGTGGATTCATCCACCACATCGTCGTGCAGCAGGGTGGCAGTGTGAATAAGCTCCACCACGGCGGCCAGGTTGAAGCGCTGTGCCCCCTGGTAGCCGAGGGCGCCACTCATCAGCAACAAGAGTGCCGGGCGCAGGCGCTTGCCGCCGGCCGAAATGATGTAGCGGGCCACTTCACCCACCAGCGGAACGGACGATTGAAGGCGCAATGCAATGACCTTGTCCACCTCCCGCATGTCGTCGGCAATCAGGGCGAGGGTGGCGGCGGTGCTGGGGGAGTTGGCGGCCAAGGTGTTTGTTGGTGTGAAGGGAAATCGGAGATTATATGAAGTGGTTGTGGCGCTCCTGGAGTGCACAGGGCCGGTGTACCATGGTGTAGCGTGTTCGTTTCGAACGTAGTAGAATTACGGGCTCTGTAGAAATTCGTCTTACAGAATTCCAACTCAGATGAGGTTTACATGTACGCGGTCATAAAAACCGGTGGCAAGCAGTATCGCGTTGCTGCCGGCGAAAAAATTAAGGTAGAACAGATTGCTGCGGAAGTGGGCCAGGAAATCGTGATCGACCAGGTTTTGGCAGTCGGCAACGGCGCTGAACTCAAGGTGGGCACGCCCCTGGTGTCCGGCGCAACGGTGAAGGCCACGGTCGTGGCCCATGGCAAGCACGACAAGGTGCGCATCTTCAAGCTGCGTCGTCGCAAGCACTACGCAAAGCACCAAGGCCATCGCCAGCAGTTCACCGAGCTGCAGATCCAGGCGATTGCCGCTTGAACAGCTAAGGAGCTTTAGTCATGGCACAGAAAAAAGGCGGCGGCTCTACGCGAAACGGGCGCGATTCCAAGCCCAAGATGCTTGGTGTGAAGGCTTACGGTGGTGAGCTGATCAGCGCAGGCTCCATCATCGTGCGTCAACGCGGCACGCGCATCCACCCTGGCGTGAACGTCGGCGTGGGCAAGGATCACACGCTGTTCGCCCTGGTGGACGGTCATGTATCCTTCAGCACGAAGGGCGCATTGTCCAAGCACACGGTCAGCGTGACACAGGCCTAAGGCCTGCTGCATCATTGATGCGATTGCAAAGCCCCGACTTGTCGGGGCTTTGTTGTTTTCAGCGCGGGTGCGGCTTCAGTGAAGACACCCGGCGATAGCACCCACGGCCCATCGGGCAGCGTGGGGGCGGTTTTGTAAACTGGATACCCATGAAGTTCGTCGATGAAGCCTTTATCGACATTGCCGCCGGTGACGGTGGCAATGGTTGCGTGTCGTTTCGGCATGAAAAATACAAGGAATTCGGTGGGCCCGATGGCGGCGATGGCGGGCGGGGCGGCCATGTGTTTGCCGTTGCCGACCCCAATCTCAATACCCTGGTGGACTTTCGTTTCTCGCGCCGCCACGAGGCCAAGCGCGGCGAACATGGCAAGGGTTCGGACATGTTTGGTGCGGCAGGCAGCGACATCACGCTCAAGATGCCGGTGGGCACCATCATCAGCGATGCGAATACCGGCGAGCTGCTATATGAACTGCTCACGCCGGGCGAAGTGGTCACTATTGCCAAGGGCGGTGACGGCGGTTTCGGCAACCTGCGCTTCAAGAGTGCCATCAACCGCGCGCCACGCCAGAAGACGCCGGGCTGGCCCGGCGAGCGCAAGAATCTGAAGCTTGAGCTGAAGGTGTTGGCGGACGTGGGGCTGCTGGGCATGCCCAATGCCGGCAAGTCCACCTTCATCGCCGCGGTTTCCAACGCGCGGCCAAAGATCGCCGACTACCCGTTCACCACGCTGCACCCCAATCTGGGTGTGGTACGTGTGGGGCCCGAGCAAAGCTTTGTGGTCGCCGACATCCCTGGCCTGATCGAGGGCGCGTCCGAGGGCGCGGGTCTGGGCCACCAGTTCCTGCGCCACCTGCAGCGCACGCGGCTGCTGCTGCACGTGGTGGACATGGCGCCCTTCGATGACGCCATCGATCCCGTGGCGCAGGCCAAGGCCATCGTGGCCGAGCTCAAGAAGTACGATGCCCAGCTTTATGAGAAGCCGCGCTGGCTGGTGCTCAACAAGCTGGATATGGTGCCCGCCGAGGAGCGCGCCGCGCGCGTCAAGGACTTCGTCAAGCGCTTCAAGTGGAAGGGGCCGGTGTTTGAGATCTCGGCCCTGACGCGCGAGGGCTGCGATCCCCTGGTGAAGGCGATCTACCAGCATGTACATGCCCAGCAACTGGCGCAAAATGCCCCGGCCGAGATAGACCCCAGGTTTGCCGGACAAGATTCCCAAGGCTGATGCTTGTTTGATTTGCTATATTTTCAATAGCTTTATGCGCTTTTTGTATAAGCGCTAGAGCAATATTTTGATCAAAATGGTTTCCAGTGTCTTGCGCGACGCACGTCGCATCGTGGTTAAAGTGGGCTCCAGCCTTGTCACCAATGAGGGGCGCGGCCTGGACGAGGTCGCCATTGGCGAGTGGAGCCGCCAGCTCGCGGCCCTGGTGCGCGGCGAGGGTGGTGCGCCGCGAGAGGTCATCATGGTCTCCAGCGGCGCCGTCGCCGAGGGCATGAAGCGCCTGGGCTGGTCCAGCCGCCCCAGCGAAATCCATGAACTGCAGGCCGCCGCCGCCGTGGGGCAGATGGGCCTGGCGCAGATGTACGAGACCAAGCTGCGCGAGCAGGCCATGGGCAGCGCCCAGGTGCTGCTGACCCACGCCGACCTGGCCGACCGTGAGCGCTACCTGAATGCCCGCTCCACCCTGTTGACCCTGCTGCAGTTGGGCGTGGTGCCGGTGATCAACGAAAACGACACCGTGGTCACGGACGAGATCAAATTCGGTGACAACGACACCCTGGGCGCCCTGGTGGCCAACCTGGTGGAGGCCGACGCCCTGGTCATACTGACCGACCAGAAAGGCTTGTACACCGCCGACCCGCGGCGCGATCCGCAGGCGCAGTTCGTGCATGAGGCCAAGGCCGGCGACCCGGCGCTGGAGGTCATGGCCGGCGGCGCGGGCTCCAGCATAGGCAAGGGCGGCATGCTGACAAAAATAGTAGCGGCCAAGCGTGCGGCGGGCTCGGGTGCCTCCACCGTGATCGCCTGGGGGCGTGAGCCCGACGTGCTGCTGCGCCTGGCGCGCGGCGAGGCCATAGGGACGCTGCTGGTGGCGCAGACACAGAAACAGCAGGCGCGCAAGCAATGGATGGTGGACCATTTGCAGCTGCGTGGCGCGGTGACCGTGGATGCCGGTGCGGCGGTCAAATTGCGCGATGAGGGCAAGAGCCTGCTGCCCATAGGCATGGTGGCCGTGGAAGGAGATTTCGTGCGCGGCGACGTGATCGCCGTGCGCGACGCGGGCGGTGCCGAGATCGCCCGCGGCCTGGCCAACTACGCGAGCGCCGAGGCGCGCCTGCTGTGCCGCAAGCCCTCGTCAGAATTCGAGCGTCTGCTGGGCTATGCGGCCGAGCCGGAAATGGTGCACCGCGACAACATGGTGGTGTCCTGACAGCGGCTGCGCCGCGCCGACTGTCGTGACTTTGAACAGGCTCTTAGGGCGTGTTTACGATCTTACTTGCGCGGTGTGGTGTGCGGCGTATCTGCCAGCGGCGCAGGCATGCTGTTTTGCGGATCGGGATCAAAGCTCGCCCCGGGCGGCAACTCCATGCCCGGCTTGACCAGCAGCGAGCCGGCGCGATGCATCAATGCCTGGCTGCCTTCGGGGTCGCGTGCACGCATGCCGCTGCGCAGGTAGCGGTTGCGCTGTTCAAAGCGCGGCAGAAAGCGCGCCAGCTCGGTCAGCGCCATCTCGTAGACGCCGCGCTTGAACTCCACCACCACATCCAGGGGCACCCAGTAGTCGTTCCAGCGCCAGGCGTCGAACTCTGGGTGGTCGGTGGCGCGCAGGTTCAGATCCCAGTCGTGACCCAACAGCTGCAGCAGGTACCAGATCTGTTTCTGTCCGCGATAGTGGCCGCGCGCGTCGCGGCGGATGTACCTGTCAGGCACCTCGTAGCGCAACCAGTCCCGAGTGCGGGCAATCACACGTACCTGATTGGGCTGCAGTCCCACCTCTTCGTGCAGTTCGCGGAACATGGCCTGCTCCGGGTTTTCTCCGCGGTCTATGCCGCCTTGAGGGAACTGCCAGCTGTGGGTGCGTATGCGCTTGCCCCAGAATACCTGGTTTTTCTGGTTGAGCAGGATGATGCCGACGTTTGGGCGGAAGCCGTCCCGGTCAAGCATAATCTAACCCCAATTCTTTAAAACTGTGGTCATTATGCACGCTGCCCCGCACGCGGCAAGCGAAGCGCCCACAGTTGCCGAGCGCGTTCGATGAAAGCTTCCCAATTCTTCATTTCCACCTTGAAAGAGGCTCCGGCGGACGCCGAAGTCGTCAGCCACAAACTCATGATGCGGGCCGGCCTGATCAAGAAGCTGGGGGCAGGCATCTACAGCTACATGCCCATGGGGCTGCGCGTGATCCGCAAGGTCGAATCCATAGTGCGCGAGGAGATGAACCGCGCCGGCGCCGTGGAATGCACCATGCCCGTGGTGCAGCCCGCCGAGCTGTGGCAAGAGACCGGGCGTTTCGAGAAGATGGGCCCGGAGCTGCTGCGCATCCAGGATCGCCACGGGCGCGACTTCATCATCCAGCCCACGAGCGAGGAAGTGGTCACTGACATCGCGCGCCAGGAGCTGCGCAGCTACAAGCAGCTGCCCAAGAACCTCTACCAGATCCAGACCAAGTTCCGCGACGAGCGCCGTCCGCGTTTTGGCCTGATGCGCGGGCGTGAGTTCACGATGAAGGACGCCTACAGCTTCGACCGCGATCAGGCGGCGGCCAAGGCCAGCTACCAGGTGATGGCCCAGGCCTACCGGCGCATCTTCGACCGCTTCGGCCTCTCTTACCGTGCCGTGGCGGCCGACTCTGGCGCCATTGGCGGCGACCTGAGCGAGGAGTTCCAGGTGATCGCCGCCACGGGCGAGGACGCCATCGTCTACTGCCCAGCGAGCGATTACGCGGCCAATATGGAAAAGGCCGAGGCCCTGGCGCCCGCCGGCCCGCGCCCGGCCGCGGCCGCGCCCATGACCAAGACGCCGACGCCCGGCAAGGCCACCTGCGCCGAGGTGGCAGAGCTTTTGGGCGTGCCCTTGTGCACCACCGTCAAGTCGCTGGTGCTGGCCACCGATGAGACCAACGAGGCAGGCGAGATCACCCGGTCCCAGGTCTGGTTGCTGCTGCTGCGCGGCGACCATGACATGAACGAGATCAAGGTTTCCAAGGTGGCTGGCCTGGACAAGGGCTTTCGCTTTGCCACCGTGGCCGAGATCGAGGCGCATTTCGGTGCCAGGCCCGGCTACCTCGGCCCCATCGGCCTGCTGCAACCGGTCAAGATCGTCGCCGACCGCGAAGTGGCGCTGATGGCCGACTGGGTCTGCGGTGCCAACGAGGAAGACTTCCACATCACCGGCGTGAACTGGGGCCGCGACCTGCCCGAGCCCGAGCTGGTGGCCGACCTGCGCAACGTGGTTGCGGGCGACCTGTCGCCCGACGGCAAGGGGGTGCTGGCCATCGAGCGCGGCATCGAGGTCGGCCATGTGTTCTACCTGGGCACCAAGTATTCCAGGGCCATGAACGCCACCTTCCTGGGCGAGGACGGCAAGCCGGCCTTCTTCGAGATGGGCTGCTATGGCATCGGCATCACCCGCCTGCCCGCCGCCGCCATCGAGCAGAACCATGACGAGCGCGGCATCATCTGGCCCGATGCGATCGCGCCCTTCACCGTGGTGATCTGCCCCATCGGCATGGACCGCAGCGCCGAGGTCAAGGCCGTGGCCGAGAAGCTGCATGGCGAACTGCTGGTCGCCGGGGTCGACGTCATCCTGGACGACCGCGGCGAGCGTCCCGGCGCCATGTTTGCCGACTGGGAACTGATCGGCGTGCCGCACCGCATCACCATTGGCGACAAGGGCCTCAAGGAAGGCCAGGTCGAATACCAGCATCGCCGCGACGCCAGCGCCACCAAGGTGGGCGTGGCCGAGATCCTGGCCCATGTGAAGGAGCGCGTGGCGGCATGACGGCGGGTTTGCCGCGCCGCGCCTGCCTGGCGGCACTGGCCGCAGGCCCCGCCGCCTGGCTGGGCCTGCCGACGGCGGCGCATGCCGGCGGACAGCTCGAAGAGCCGCTGATGGATTCCGTGCGCACCGCGCTCAGCTCCGCCGTGGCCGACCTGGGGCCGCCCGAGCCGCTGTTTGCCAGCACCGAGGCGCGTCTGGCCTACCTGCGCTGGCTGGGCGCCATGAGCGAGCGTCTGCGCCCCAGAAAACCCGACTGGGAGCTGCGGCGCGACTTCCTGCAGACCGTCTGGTATGAGTCCAAGCGCGCAGGGTTGGATGTGTCCCTGGTCCTGGGCCTGATCCAGGTGGAGAGTGCGTTTCGCAAATTCGCCGTCTCCAGCGTGGGTGCGCGCGGCTATATGCAGGTCATGCCGTTCTGGACGCGCGTGATCGGCGATGGCGACGCAGGCAAGTTGTTCCAGATGCAGACCAACCTGCGCTTTGGCTGCGTCATCCTGCGCCACTACCTGGACCGCGAGGGGGGCGACCTGTACATGGCGCTGGGCCGCTACAACGGCAGCCGTGGCAAGCCACCCTATCCGAACGCGGTGTTCGCGGCGCAGCGCCGCTGGGACTTTCAGGATCGCGCCGCGTCGGCCTGAGCCTCGGCCGGTGCAGCGACGAGCCGCGAGACCATGACCTGGTCAATGCGGTAGCTATCCACGTCCAGCACCTCGAACTTGTAGCCACCAACGGTCACGCTGTCGGTGCGCCGCGGCACGCGGCGCAGCATCACCATCAGGAAGCCGGCCAGGGTTTCGTAGTCCTCGGCATGCGGCAGCTCGTCGAGTTGCAGCACATGCAGCACGTCCTCGATGGGGGCCGTGCCGTCGATGAGCCAGGAGTTTTCGTCGCGGCGCACGATCTGCTCCTCGTCCGCCGGCCCAACCAGGTCGCCCATCACCGTGCTCATCACATCGTTCAGCGTGACCACGCCCACCACCCGGCTGTACTCGTTGACGATGACGGCGAAGTCCTCGTGCACCTGGCGGAAATGCGTCAGCACCTCGGCCAGCGACAGGCGGTCGGGCACGATCAGCACCTTGCGTACCAGGCCCTCGTCGGCCAGCGAGATGGGCAGGTTGTTCAGCGCGCGCTGGAACAGGTCCTTGGCGTCCACATAGCCCACCACATGGTCGATGTCGCCGTCGCACACGGGGTAGGTGGAAAAGGGCTCGGCGGCGATGCGCGCGCGGATCAGCTTGTCGGTGTCGTCGCGCCGGAAGAAGGCGATGCGCTCGCGCAGCGTCATGGCCGAGGTCACGCTGCGCGAATCGAGCTCGAACACGTTGGCGATCACCTGCTGCTCCGGCGCGGCCAGCACGCCGGCGCGCGCGCCGGCCTCGGTCATGGCCAGGATGTCCTCGGGCGTGATGCGGTCGTCGCGCTGGCTGGGCAGGCCGGTCAGGCGCAGCAGCAGGTCGGCGCTGCGGTTGTAGAACCAGACAATGGGGCGGAACAACGCCATGCAGCCCTGCATGGGGCGCACCACGCGCAGCGCCACCACCTCCGGGTGAGCCATGCCCAGGCGTTTGGGCAGCAGGTCGGCAAACAGGATGAACAGCGAGGTCACGGCCAGGAAGGAGCCCACGAAGCCCAGGGTCTGGGCCGTGCTCTCGGGCAGCCACAGCGCCAGCAGGGCGCCGAAGTGGGGGCTCAGTGCCCCCTCGCCGACGATGCCGCCCAGGATGGCGACGGCGTTCTGCCCGATCTGCACCACGGTGAAGTATTCGCCGGGCTGGTCCTGCACCTGCAGCACGCGTTCGGAGCGCGCATCACCTTCGTCGGCCAGCTGGCGCAGGCGCAGGCGGCGCGATGCGGCGAGGGAAATTTCCGCCATCGAGAAAAAGGCGCTGGCGGCGATTAGCAGGGCAATGAGGAGCAGGCTGTGGGTCAGTGTCAAGGTCATGGGCGCACCATGACGGGCAGTGTAGCCGGCGCTTATTGCATGAAGCCGATGTGTCCCTTGCCGCAGGACATGCGCGGCAGGTCGCCCGTCTCCACGCGCTCGCGCTGCTCCAGGCGGGCATTGCCAAAGCCGGTCATGAGCGCGCGCCGCATCTCGCGCGGGGGCATCCGGGCCAGCAGGTCCAGCACGTCGGACCGCGGTTCGGGCTCGAACAGGCGGCCCCAGTCATGCTCGGCGCGTATGGACTGGTACAGCCGCTGCGCGATGGCGCGCGCCTGGGACGGCGTGGGCGGCTGCACCGCAAAGACGTTCATGCGGTTCAGTATCGGGTCGGGAATGGCGCGCTCGTCATTCGCCGTGGTGATCCAGATGACCTGGCTGGCGTCTATGGCCACGTCGGCGAACTCGTCGGTGAAGCTCTGGGCCGTGTCGTGCTCCAGCAGCGCGTAGAGCGCGCCCAGCGGGTCGTATTGCGCGTCGCCCGCGGCCTTGTCGATCTCGTCGACCACGATCACCGGGTTGGCGTATTCGCCCTCCACCAGGGTCTCGAACACCTTGCCCGGGCGCGCGCCCTTCCACTGCGACGACGAGCCCGACAGCAGCCAGCCGGCCGTCATCGAGCTCATGGGCACCAGGTTCATGCCCGTGCCCAGCAGGGCCGCGAGCTGGCGCGCGAAATGCGTCTTGCCTATGCCGGGCGCGCCCAGCAGCAGCATGGGCGTGACCTCCAGGCCGTCGCGGCTGTCCTGGGCCAGGGCCACCTGGCGGCGCACGTCGTCGAGGACCTCGATGAAGTTGGGCAGCTGCTCATACAGGCCGGCCATGTCGGGCAGGCCGGCGGGCTTGACCTGGAAGCGCTCGGGGCCGCGCTCGAGCATGCGCTCATACACCGAGCGCAGCTGCTCATGGTCGCGCTGGGCGCCGGCCTCCTGCAGCCGTGCGAGCTTGCGCGCCACATCCGCTGGCCGGAACACGTTGCGCATCTGGGCCACGGGCAGGCTCAGGGCGGGGGCTTGCGGTACAAGGCTGTGGCTGGTCATGTCATGCTCCCGTAGGCAGTGGACAGGCCCATTCAAGCACAGTGCGGCGCCGGCGTTTGTCGGATAAATCCCGTAGGACGGCGGGCACAAAAAAGCCGCTCCTGGGAGCGGCTCTCGGCGTGGCGGTGGACTATCAGGCCTGGCTGGACGTGCCCAGCACCTGCTGCAACTCGCCCGACTCGTACATCTCCATCATGATGTCCGAGCCGCCGATGAATTCACCCTTCACATACAGCTGGGGGATGGTGGGCCAGTTGCTGAAGTCCTTGATGCCCTGGCGGATCTCGTCGTCCTCCAGCACGTTCACGGAGGCGATGTCCTTGGGGTCCACGCCGCAGGCCTTGAGGATCTGCACGGCGCGGCCCGAGAAGCCGCACATGGGAAAGTTGGTGTTGCCCTTCATGAACAGCAGGATGTCGTTGGTCTTGACCAGTTGCTCAATGCGTTGTTTGGCGTCGCTCATGGGATTCTCCTGAAATGGGGGCGGCCCGACAGGCCGGCTAGCCGGTGATTATTTCACTGTGGGCGATAGCCCTACTGGCATTGACCCGCCGCTGCATCGGGCTATGCCGGCCAGGTCCATGCGGCTTTGTACCTGATCGAAGCCCGCCGCGCGCAACAGCGCCTGGACCGCCTGCGCCTGGTCCCAGCCATGCTCCAGCAGCAGCCAGCCGCCCGGAGCCAGCGTGGCCGGTGCCTGGGCGATGATGTTGCGGATATCTTGAAGCCCGTCGGCGCCGCTGGCCAGGGCCGACAGGGGCTCGTGCGTGAGCGCGGCCAGGTGCGGGTCGGCGGCGGGGATATAGGGCGGGTTGCTGACGATGGCGTCGAACGGACCGGCCAGGCCCGCGAGCCAGTCGCCCTGCACGCACTGCACCGGCAGGCCGAGCCGCAGCGCGTTGGCGCGGGCCACGGCCAGGGCGCCGGCGCTGGCGTCCACGGCCAGCACGCGGGCGTCGGGGCGCTGCTGTTGTATGGCCAGGGCGATGGCGCCGCTGCCCGTGCCCAGGTCGGCCACGCGCGGGGCCGGGCAGGGGGCGAGCAGCTCCAGCGCCCATTCCACCAGGGTTTCGGTGTCCGGGCGCGGGTCCAGCACGCGCGCATCGACCTGCAGCGGCAGGCCGAAGAATTCCTTGCGGCCCGTGAGATAGGCCACCGGCTCGCCGCCCGCACGCCGCGCGCACAGGGCGTGCCAGCGCGCCAGCGCGCCCTCATCCATGGCGTCGCCGTCGTGCATGAGCAGCCAGGCGCGGTCGTGGCTGGGCCGGTCCAGCACATGCAGCAGCAGCATCTGCGCGTCGATGCGCGCCAGGCCCGCGGCCTGGGCCTGGGCGAGTGCCTGGGCGATGGTGGTCGAAGGCATTGATGCTCTGTTATCAATAGCTGGTTGCGCTTTACTGGCGGGTGTTATAGCCGGAAATCAATCCAAACCCAACTCGGCCAGCAGTTCCGCCTCGCGCGCATGCTGCAGGGCCTGCAGCACATCGCCCAGATCACCCTCCATGATGGCCAGCAGCTTGTACAGCGTGAGGTTGATGCGGTGGTCGGTGAGCCGCCCCTGCGGGAAGTTGTAGGTGCGGATGCGGTCGCTGCGGTCGCCTGAGCCTACCAGGCCCTTCCTCAGCGCGGCCTCCTTGGCGGCGCGCTCGCTGCGCTCCTTCTCCTGGATGCGTGCCTGCAGCACCTGCAGCGCCTTGGCCTTGTTGCTGTGCTGGCTGCGCCCGTCCTGGCACTCGGCGACGATGCCGGTGGGAATGTGCACTACGCGCACGGCGGAGTCGGTCTTGTTGATGTGCTGGCCGCCCGCGCCGCTTGCGCGGAAGGTGTCGATGCGCAGGTCCGCCGGGTTCAGCGTGATGGCCTGGGTCTCGTCGGGTTCGGGCATCACGGCCACGGTGCAGGCGCTGGTGTGGATGCGGCCCTGTGTCTCGGTGGCGGGCACGCGCTGCACGCGGTGGCCGCCCGATTCGAAGCGCAGCGCGCCATACACATGCTCGCCCTCGATGCGCAGCACCACCTCCTTGTAGCCGCCCAGCTCGCTCTCGTTGGCGCTCATGACCTCGACCTTCCAGCCTTGCGTTGCCGCGTAGCGCGTGTACATGCGCGCCAGGTCTCCGGCGAACAGGGCGGACTCGTCGCCGCCCGTGCCGGCGCGGATCTCGATGAAGGCGTTGCGCTCGTCGTCCGGGTCCTTCGGTAAAAGCAGGCGCTGCAGCTCGTCCTCCAACTGCAGCAGCTCGGCGGCGGCGGCGCTGACTTCCTCCTGCGCCATCTCGGCCATGTCGGGGTCGTCAAGCATTTCCTGGGCACCCTGCAGGTCCGCCTCGCGCTGCCGGTAGCGCGCGTAGCGGCCGGCCACGGCCGTCACCTCGGCATGCTCGCGCGAGATGCTGCGGTACTGCTGCATGTCGGCCATGATGTCCTCGCGCGAGAGCAGGAAATCAAGCTCTTGCAGGCGCTGCGCGTAGCGCTCCAACTGGCTGCGGAGAAAGGGTTTCATCGGGTAGGAATAAGGGTTTGCTACTGTTTATGTAGCTGTTAGCGCTTTCTGGTAAAGCGCTATTTGCCGATTTGGCTTGAAATGCAGCGGCGGGCGCCGCTACAGCCCGTTCTTGCTTTGCGAGCGCAGGAACAGGCGCGAGACGGCCTGGGCCGTCTGGGCGCGCGCGTCGGCGTCGCCGGCGCGCAGCTCGGCCATGGTGCCGTGCAGCATTTTCTGCGTGAGGCCGCGCGACAGGGCCTCCAGCACCACGTCGATGTCCTCGCCCTTGGCCAGCAGCTTCTTGGCGCGCGCGATCTCGAGGGCGCGCCATTCGTCGGCCTGGCTGTTGAGCTGGCGGATCAGCGGCACCACGGCGCCGGACTGGCTGGCAGGGCTGCGCAGCTCCATCCAGTGCATGAAGTTTTGCACGCCGGCGTCGATGATGGCCTCGGCCTGGGCCACTGCCGCCTGGCGGTTGGCCTGGGCCGTCTGCACCACGCCGGCCAGGTCGTCCACGGTGTACAGGTACACGTCTTCGAGCTGCTGCACCTCGGGCTCGATGTCGCGCGGCACGGCCAGGTCGACCATGAAGATGGGGCGGTGGCGGCGTTTCTTCAGGGCCCGCTCCACCGCGCCCAGGCCGATGATGGGCAGGCTGGAGGCGGTGCAGCTGATGACGGCGTCGAATTCATGCAGGTGTTCGGGCAGCTCGGCCAGGCGCATGACCTCGCCGCCAAAGCGCGTGGCGAGCTTCTCGCCGCGCTCCAGCGTGCGGTTGGCGATCGCGATCTGCTTCGGGTTCTTGGCCGCGAAATGCGTGGCGCACAGCTCAATCATCTCGCCCGCGCCCACGAACAGCACGCGGATCTGCGACAGGTCCTCGAACAGCTGGCCCGCCAGGCGCACGGCGGCCGCCGCCATGCTGATGCTGTGGGCGCCGATGTCGGTGCTGGTGCGCACCTCCTTGGCCACGGCAAAGCTGCGCTGGAACAGCTGGTTCAGCGTGGTGCCCAGGGCGCCGGCGCCTTCGGCGGCGCGCACGGCGTCCTTCATCTGGCCCAGGATCTGGGCCTCGCCCAGCACCATGGAATCGAGCCCGCTGGCCACGCGAAAGGCGTGGCGCGCGACCAGGCCGTTTTCCAGGCTGTAGGAGTGCGAGCGCAGCAGCGCCGGGCTGACGCCGCCGCTGGCGGCGAGCCAGTCCAGCGTGTGGTCCAGCGCCGGGCCGGGCGTGGACATGGGGGCGGCGCAGTAGATCTCGGTGCGGTTGCAGGTGGAGATGATGGCCGTCTCCACGCTGGGGTGGCGCCCCGCGCCCTGGGACAGCGACTGGCGCAGGCCGTGCAGCGTGGGTGCCATCTGGTCCACGGCGAAGGCGAACCGTCCCCGTAGATCCAGCGGTGCGGTGTGGTGATTGATGCCGAGAGCCCAGACTGCCATAACCGGGGATTATAAAATCGACCGTGCAATCGGGCACGCTACGGTACAAATGCTTGATTTGCATCATGTTCGTATGAGCCTGCTGGCCGCCTTGAATCATCTTCTGAACTTTGTCGCCCCTGCGCTGGCGCTGGCGCTGCTGCTGGTGCTGGCCAGCCATATGTTCATGCGAAAAATGGCTAAAAAGCAGCACTGGATTGCGTCAATAGCTATCAATTTTGCGGTCGGTTGCGCCGTGTTGGGCGCCGGCCTGGTGCTGCTGGGGCGCGACGGCAGGATGGTCACCTACGCCGCGCTGGTGCTCGCCAGCGCCAGCTGCCAGTGGCTGCTGCTGCGCGCCTGGCGCGGCTGAATCAGCCGTTTGCCTGCTCCAGCAGCCAGGCGCGCAGCGCCTGCAGCGCCGCTTGGGGCGCGCGCCCCGTGGGCAGGCACAGGTGGTAGCCGCGGTCCAGCAGCACCGGCCGGTCGATGGCGAGGGCGATGCGCCCGGCGGCCAGCTCCGGCTCCACCAGGGCGCGCTGCACCACGGCCACGCCCAGGCCGGCGATCACCGCCTGCACCAGCAGCGACACCAGTTCGAAGTCCGCCGCCGGCACGAGCGGCCCGTGGGTGCAGTCCACGCCGGCGAACCAGTGCGCCCAGTTGTCCGGGTAATTCGTGTGGAACAGCAGCGGCCGCGCCAGCAGGTCGGCCGGGGTGCGTATCGCCTGCGGCCCCTGCAGGTCGGCCGGGCGGCAGATGGGCACGAGCTCGCGCCCCACGAGGTAGTCGGCCGCCATGCCTGCCGGCCAGTCGGCGCGGCCGACGCGGATCCAGGCGTCGATCTCGGGCGCGGTGAGCGGGTCGTCGCGCCGGTAGGGCGCGAACGACAGGGCGATGCCCGGGTGGCGCGCATGGAAGTCGGGCAGGCGCGGGATCAGCCAGTGGCTGAACAGCGTGGGCGCCACCGACAGGCGCAGCTGCTGCGCGCTGCGCCGCGTGCGCAGGGCCAGCGTGGCCGATTCGATGGTGGCCACCGACGGTCCCACGGCGCCCAGGTAGTCGGCCCCGGCGCGCGTGAGCACGCTGCGCCGGCCTTCGCGCGCGAACAGCGCCACGCCCAGGTGGTCTTCGAGCCGGGCGATGGCGCGGCTGATGGCGCCCTGGGTCACGCTCAGTTCCTCCGCCGCCTGCGAGAAACTGCCCAGCCGCGCCGCGGCGGCAAAGGCGTGCAGTTCAGGCAGGGAGGGCGAGTGGATGCGCATGGGCGGTGACTATGTATGAGCGTTGGTAATGAATGGGCGCCATTTTGTCGCTTTTCGCGCGCGGCATTGCGCTCAAGAATCGGCGCCACGTATTTCATAACCTATCGACGAGGAGAAACCCATGACACTGCGCCGTACCCTGTTGTCCACCCTGGCCGCCTGCGCCGCCGCCGCGGCCTTCGCGCCCCTGGTCCATGCGCAGGCGGGTGACTACCCGAACCGCCCCATCAAGCTGATCGTGCCGTTCGCGCCCGGCGGTTCCACCGACATGGTGGCCCGCCTGCTGGCCGACAAGATGGGCCCCATCCTGGGCAAGGCCGTGGTGGTGGACAACAAGGGCGGCGCGGGCGGCTCCATCGGCGCCGACGCCATCGCCAAGTCGGCCCCCGACGGCTACACCATCGGCATGGCCACGGTGAGCACGCACGGCGCGAATCCGGCCATCTACGCCAAGCTGCCCTACGACGCGGTGAAGGACTTCGCTCCCATCACCAACGTGATGAGCGTACCCAGCGTGTTCGTGGTGCACCCCAGCGTGCCGGCCAAGACCATGCAGGAGTTCGTGGCCCTGGCCAAGGCCAATCCGGGCAAGTACACCTTCGCCTCGCCGGGCACGGGCTCGCTGGGCCATGCCAACATCGAGAACTTCATGAACCTGGCGGGCATTGACCTGCTGCACATTCCCTACAAGGGTGCGGGCCAGGCCGCCACCGATGCGCTGGCCGGCCAAGTCAACGCCATGACGGACAACCTGCCCTCCACGCTGGCCAACATTCAGTCGGGCAAACTGCGCCCGCTGGCGGTGCTGGCCTTGAAGCGCAGCCCGGTGCTGCCCGACGTGCCCACCTATACCGAGCTGGGCTACGCCGGCATGGGCGATGGCGGCTGGTTCGGCCTGGTGGCGCCCGCGGGCACACCCAAGGAGATCATCGCCAAGCTGAACGCCGCCGCGCACAAGGCCATGGCCATGCCCGACTACGTGGAAAAGCAAAAGGGCATCTCCGGCGAATCCATGGCCAACACGCCCGAGCAGTTCGCCAAGCAGATCGACGCCGCCATCGTGCGCTACACGGCCGTGGCCAAGCGCGCTAACATCAAGATGGACTGATGGTGCGCGATTGACATTCCCGCAAGACGACCTGAGCCCCCGGCCGGACCGCCCGGTCGAGGTCTGGCAGCCCACGGGGCAGCCGCTGCCGCTGGTGTGCGACTCGCCGCACAGCGGCACGGCCTATCCGGCCGACTTCGGCCACGCCGTGCCCATGAGCCTGCTGCGCCGCGGCGAGGACACGCATGTGCACCGCCTCTGGCACAGCGCCCCGGCGCATGGCGCGACGCTGATCGCGGCGACCTTCCCGCGCACCTACATCGACGTGAACCGCAGCGAGACGGACCTGGACCCGGCGCAGATCGAGGGCGACTGGCCCGTGCCGCTGGCCCCCGGCCCCAAGACGCGCCAGGGCCTGGGCCTGGTCTGGCAGCAGATCGTCAAGGACGGCGTGGCCACGCCGCTGTATGCGCGCCGGCGTACCGTGGCCGAGGTGCAGCAGCGCATCGCGCGCTACTGGCGCCCCTACCATGCGCAGCTGCAGCAGGCGATCGACGCCAGCGTGCGGCGCTTTGGCGCCGTGTGGCACCTGAACCTGCATTCCATGCCCAGCGACGTGTACCGCCGCCTGGGCCGCCAGGATGCGCCGCCGCTGGCCGACTTCGTGCTCGGCGACCGCGACGGCACGACCTGCGCGCCGGACTTCGTGCAGCTGATCGCCGATACGCTGCGCGGCTTTGGCTACAGCGTGGCGCTGAACGAGCCCTACAAGGGCGTGGAGCTGATCGGCCGCATCGGCCAGCCGCAGCTGGGGCGCCACAGCCTGCAGATCGAGATCCGCCGCCCGGTCTACATGGACGAGGACACGCGCGCGCCCAACGCCGGCTTTGTGCCGCTGCAGCGGCACCTGGACCAGCTGCTGGGCGTGGTGGCGGGCCATGTGCGCACGCAGTTGCCGAAATTTGAGTGAAAAACGCCTTCAGCGATTACTGGATAAGCGCTGATAGCTATCAATAAAAAAAGCATCAGGCCTCTTTCGGCGCTGGCTCCTGCGCCGGCGCGCGCTGGGTCTGCGCCACCGAAATGGTGGCCGGCGGCGACAAGGCCAGGCCCGCCTCGCGCAGCGCGTCGAGGATGGCGAACAGCAGCTCGCTCCTCACGCCCGAGACCTGGCGCGGGCTGCCCACGTAGCCGATGGCTAGAAAGGTGAGCGTGCCGTTTTGTATGCCCTCCAGCGTGACCGAAGGGGCGGGTGTCTCCAGGATGTCCGGGTGCGCCTCGAAGGCCTGCAGGACCAGCGCGCGCAGGCGCCGCGCATCGGCGTCCAGCGGCGCGGGCAGGCGCAGCAGCACGCGGCCCTGGGCGCTGCCCAGCGTCATGTTGCGCACGGTCTTGGTGATGAATTCGGAGTTGGGCACGATCACCGTGGAGCGGTCCCAGAGCTGGATCTCGGTGGCGCGCACGTTCACGCGGCGCACGTCGCCCTCGGTCTCGCCCAGCACTACCCAGTCGCCAACCTTCACCGGGCGCTCGGCCAGCAGGATCAGCCCGGAGATGAAGTTCTGCACGATGGCCTGCAGGCCAAAGCCTATGCCCACCGACAGCGCGCTGGCGACCCAGGCGATGCGCTCCACGCTGATGCCCAGGCCCGCCAGCGCCACCGCGATCACCACCACGCCGCCCACGTAGCCCAGCAGCGTGACGATGGAGCTGCGCATGCCGGGCTCCAGCGCCGTGTGTGGGAAGTAGCGGTCGCTGAGCCAGCGCTTGACGATGCGGATCGTCAGAAAGCCCGCGCAGATCACTGCCAGCGCCGTGAACAGCGCCTGGGGCGCGAGCGTGAAGTCGCCGATCTTCAGGCTGCGGTCCACGTTGCTGCCGCGGCGAAACAGCTCGTCCGGATGGGTGCCCAGCGGCGCCATGAGCGCGATCACCATGAAGTAGAACAGCAGCACGCGCAGCACGCCCGAGGTCAGCACCGCCGTCTGGTCCAGCAGCCGGGCCTCTATGCCCAGCGTGGCGTGGATGCGTCTGCCGAAATCGCCCTTGGACGAGAGCAACGCCTCGCACAGGTCGTCCACCAGCTGGATCAGCAGGTAGGTGGCGGCAAACACCACGCCCGACCAGACCATTTGCCGCGCCAGCATGCCGGCCAGCGCGATATAGCCCAGCGCCACGGCCAGCACCGTGATGGCCACGGCCAGGCCGGCGCCAGCCAGGATCAGGCCCAGCCACAGCGGGCGCCCGGTTTCGCCTGCGGCTGCGGCCCCCTCGCCGCCGGCGGGCGCAGCCGGCGTGGCGCGCAGGTGGCCCAGCGCTGCGGCCACCGTGATGGACATCAGCAGCGCGAACAGCGCATGCACCAGGACTTCGGTCGCCAGGCTGGCGCCCACGATGGCGTTCACGTCCGTCACCAGCCCGCCCAGGGCCGAGAGCAGGGCGATCCACCAGGGGAAGGGGCTCAGCCGCCGCGCCAGCGCATCGGAGATGGGCAGCAGGCGCCAGGAGCTGTGCCGCCGCGACAGCAGCGCCTGCCCCAGCGTGATCACGAAGGTGGCGTAGGCGGCGGCGCGCAGGCTGGCCTGCTGCAGCGCGAGCATGTCCTCGTCCAGCACGCCGCCGGGCTGGATGCCGCTCCAGGCCAGCTGCAGTGCAGTGCCGATGATGAGCACGTTGGCCACGATGGCGGCGGCCGCCAGCAGCGAGCGCCGCAGCCGCGCCGCTGGCAAGCGGTGCGGCAGCGCCCGCACCAGGATGCGCTTGGCCAGCCAGGTGCCTCCCACGGCCAGCAGCAGCGCCAGCCCAAGATAGCCCAGGAACTGGTTGCCGCGGGGCGACTGCAGGCCGGTGTCCACGGCGCCGGCCAGGTCTGCGCCCAAGCCCTTCAGGCGCGCGTAGTCGCCGGGCAGGGCGTAGCGCAGGTTGCGCCAGAAGCTGGGGGCGAGCGGCGAGTCGGTGCGCGAGGTGAGCTGGGCCTGGAACTGCGCGCGCCACTGGCGCTGCAGGTCCGCGCTGCGCTGCTCGGCATCGACGGCGATCAGGCGCGCCAGCTTGAGCTCGGAATCGATGGCCGTGCGCTGCTTGTTCAGGGCTGTGCGCTGCTGCGCCACATCGGGCGCGTCTGCGGGTGCGCCCTTTTCGGGCGCGGGGCCCAGGCCCGCCAGGCGCTGGTCCACATCGGCGAGCTCGAGGCCGCGGCGCGCGACGACGCGTTCGGCCGCCTGACCGATGGAGTTGACATCGGCCAGCAGCTTGCGCCCGTCGTCAAGCTCGCCGAGCTTTTGCGGTATGGCATCGAGCTGCTTGCGCAGCTCATCGACCTGGGGCAGGGGACTGTTGTCTTCGGGGGCCGTGGCAGCGGGGGCGGCCGCCGGCAGGGGCTGGGCCTGCGCGGCGGG
This sequence comes from Alicycliphilus denitrificans, assembly GCF_044792555.1. GTDB lineage: Bacteria > Pseudomonadota > Gammaproteobacteria > Burkholderiales > Burkholderiaceae_C > Alicycliphilus > Alicycliphilus denitrificans_A. The sequence continues at coordinate 3,416,660 of NZ_CP126238.1, read as the reverse complement.
GATGCCCAGGCAGGCGAGCCAGAGTGCCAGCAGCCAGGCCAGCAACGGGGGCGGCAGTGGCGACGGGCAGGGGCGATGGCTGCGATTCATGGGCGCATTGTCGGCTCGCGCCGCGCCGCGTTCAGCCTGCCGCGGGGCTGAACAGATCCACGCGGTCGGTGATGATGCCGTCGGTGCGCAGCGCGATCAGGCGCTCGGCGGCCCATGCGTCGTTCACGGTGTAGCTCAGGCAGCGCATGCCGCGGCCATGCACCTGGGCGACCAGGGCCGCGTCCCACAGGCCATGGTTGAGCACCATGGCCTGGCAGGCCAGCTGCAAGGCCGTCTGCATGTCGGCGTCGCCCTCGGCCAGCTTGTCCACCAGCAGGCCGCGCGGCAGCTGCGGCGCTGCTTCGCGCGCAGCCGCCAGGGCGGCAGCCTTGAACGAGGTCAGCAGCGGCGCCGCGGCCTGGCCCTGCCACAGCTGTGCCGCGAGCTGGGCCACGGCGCGGCCGGTTTCCGGCTCGGTGCCGGGCGTGGGCTTGATCTCGATGTTCAGGTGGTAGCCGTTGGCGATGCACCAGCGCGCCACGTTGGTCAGGGTGGGCAGGGGTTCGCCCGCGTACTGGCGCGAGTGCCAGCCGCCGGCATCGAGCTGCGCCAGCTCGCGCCAGGGCTGCGCGCCGGCCAGACCATGGCCGCTGGTGGTGCGCTCCAGCGTGGCGTCGTGCAGCAGTACGAGTACGCCGTCGCTCGACAGCTTGACGTCGCATTCGAACATGCGGTATCCGTGGCGCGCGCCCAGGCGGAAGGCGGCCAGGGTGTTCTCGGGCGCGAGCCTGCCCGCGCCGCGGTGGGCGATCCAGCGTGGGTAGGGCCAGGGGGACAGGGGGGCGCTCATCAGATCCTCTTGCCGGTTTCCTGGCTGAACCAGTGCAGGCGGTCCTCGCGCGGCAGGATCCGCGCCGTCTCGCCGGGGCGGGGGTAGGCGTTGCCTTCTTCCACGCGCACCGTCACGTCCTCGCCGCCCACCTTGCCGTATAGCAGGCGCTCGGCGCCCAGCAGCTCCACGGTTTCCACCTGGAATGGCCAGCCGCCGCCGTCGCACAGGTCAATATGCTCGGGCCTGATGCCCAGGATGCGCCCGGCCTGGCCGCCGGGGGCATTCTTCAGCAGGTTCATGGGCGGTGAACCGATGAAGCCCGCGACGAAGGTGGAGGCCGGCGCGTGGTAGACCTCCTCGGGCGTGCCAAACTGCTCCACGTTGCCGGCGTTCATGACGATCATGCGCTGCGCCAGCGTCATGGCCTCGACCTGGTCGTGGGTGACGAACAGGCTGGTGATGCCCAGCTCGGCGTGCAGCTTCTGGATCTCGATGCGCGTCTGGCCGCGCAGCTTGGCGTCCAGGTTGGACAGCGGTTCGTCGAACAGGAACACCTGCGGCTCGCGCACGATGGCGCGGCCCATGGCCACGCGCTGGCGCTGGCCGCCCGAGAGCTCGCGCGGCTTGCGTTCGAGCAGGTGCGACAGTTCCAGGATCTTGGCGGCCTTGTCCACGCGGCGCTTGATTTCGTCCTTGGGCACTTTGGCGAGCTTCAGGCCATAGGCCATGTTCTCGTAGTTGCTCATGTGCGGGTAGAGCGCGTAGTTCTGGAACACCATGGCGATGTTGCGCCTGGCCGGCTCCAGGCCGTTGACCCGCTTGTCGCCGATGAAGAGATCGCCCCCGGTGATTTCCTCCAGTCCCGCGATCATGCGCAGGAGCGTGGACTTGCCGCAGCCCGAGGGCCCGACCAGGACGATGAATTCGCCGTCCCCGATCTCGGCGTTCACGCCGTGGATCACCGGCACGGCGGATTTGCCGCTGCCATAGCGCTTGACGATGTTCTTGAGGGAGATGGATGCCATTGTCAGGTTGTGCGTTGAGCGTTATGGGTTGGGCGTGGGCCGCAGTTCGGTGCTGGGGCGGCCTTCGAGTAGGCCCAGGACGGAAATGTCTTCGTCGAGCGCAGGCCAGTGGATGCCTTCGCCCATGCCTAGCCATTCGAACTGGGCCAGCTGCTCTGGCGTGGCGCGCACCAGGCGCGGAAACCAGGCCAGCGGCACGGACAGTTCACGGCCATCGTGCAAAGTGACCACCAGGCTGTCGCTGGTAAAGCGCAGGGCGACGGCATGAGGGGAGAATTCAAGCGCCAAAGAATTCATTCCAGGCCTCCGTGAATGTGGTTTGGTGCGTGGTGACCAGCTCGCTGAGTTTTCTGAGGTCTTGCGCAGAAAAGCCGCTGCTGTTGGCAAGAGCGACGGGTTGCAACCAGAATTTGGCCAGCATATTTTGCTGTTGTACATGGATGTGGCGCGGCTCGCCCTTTTCATTGGAATAGAAGAAGAAACGGTAAGCGCCTATGCGTAGAACGGTGGGCATGGGGGTTACTTTTCGGTATCCACCAGGCCCTTGACGAACCACTTCTGCATCAGGATCACCACCAGCGTGGGCGGCAGCATGGCGAGGATGGCGGTGGCCATGACGATATTCCAGTCCACCGCGGCCTCGCCACCGGCCAGCATGCGCTTGATGCCGATGACCACCGGGTACATGTCCTCGCTGGTGGTCATCAGGAGCGGCCACAGGTACTGGTTCCAGCCGTAGATGAACTGGATCACGAACAGCGCCGCGATCGAGGTGCGCGACAGCGGCACCAGGATGTCCTTGAAGAAGCGCATGGGCCCGGCGCCGTCGATGCGCGCGGCCTCCACCAGCTCGTCGGGCACGGTGAGGAAGAACTGGCGGAACAAAAAGGTGGCCGTGGCCGAGGCGATGAGCGGCAGCGACAGGCCGGCGTAGCTGTTGAGCAGGCCCAGGTCGGCCACCACCTTGTAGGTTGGCAGGATGCGCACCTCCACGGGCAGCATCAGCGTGAGGAAGATCGCCCAGAAGCACAGCATCTTGAACGGGAAGCGGAAGTAGACGATGGCGAACGCCGACAGCAGCGAGATGGCGATCTTGCCCAGCGTGATGGTGATGGCCACGACGAAGCTCACCCACATCATGTGCACCACGTTGGTGTTGGAGCCCAGCTTGCCCGAGCCCAGCAGGGCGTCGCGGTAGTTCTCCCACATGTGTACGCCGGGCAAGAGCGGCATGGGCGACTGCACGATGGCCTCGGCCGTGTGCGTGGAGGCGACGAGCGCCAGGTAGAGCGGAAACGCCACGATGGCCACGCCCAGGATGAGCACGACGTGGGAGAGAAAAGTCAGCCAGGGATTGCGGTCAACCATGGGGGCCTCAGTATTGGACTTTCTTTTCCACGTAGCGGAACTGGATCACCGTCAGCACCACGACGATGCACATCAGCACCACCGACTGCGCGGCCGAGCCGCCCAGGTCCAGCGCCTTGAAGCCGTCCAGGTACACCTTGTAGACCAGGATGGAGGTGGACTGGCCCGGCCCGCCCTGGGTCGCGGCGTCGATGATGCCGAAGGTGTCGAAGAACGCGTAGACGATGTTGATCACCAGCAGGAAGAAGGTGGTGGGCGACAAGAGCGGCAACTGGATGTTCCAGAAGCGCCGCCAGGGGCCGGCGCCGTCGATGGAGGCGGCCTCGATGAGCGCCTTGGGTATCGACTGCAGGCCCGCCAGGAAGAACAGGAAGTTGTAGGAAATCTGCTTCCACACCGAGGCCAGCACGATTAGCGCCATGGCCTGGTCTTCGTTCATCAGGTGGTTCCACTGGTAGCCCAGCCGACCCAGGTAGTGGGTGACGACGCCGATCGAGGGCGAGAACAGGAACACCCACAGCACACCGGCGATCACCGGCGCCACGGCGTAGGGCACGATGAGCAGAGTCTTGTAGACCATGGCAAAGCGCACGATGCGGTCGGCATAGATGGCCAGCGCCAGCGACACCACGATGCCTATGCTGGCGACCAGCACCGAGAACAGGGCCGTGCGCTGGAACGAGCCCAGGTAGTCCGGGTTGTCCAGCAGCTGACGGAAGTTGTCCAGCCCCACCCATTCGCGGCTCATGCCAAAGGCGTCCTCCACCTGGAAGGACTGCAGCACGGCCTGGCCCGCCGGCAGGAAGAAGAAGATGCCGATGATGGCCAGCTGCGGCGCGATCAGCACCCAGGGCAGCCAGGTGGAACGAAAGAGGACACGTTTTTCCATGGGGGTTCACCAACAAAAAACCGCCGCAGGCCGTTTGGCCTGCGTGCGGTGGTTCGGGACTGCGTGCGGCTTACCTCTTGTACGACTTCTCAAACCGTGCCAGCAGCTCGTTGCCGCGGGTCACGATGGCGTCCAGCGCCTCCTTGGCCGACTTCTTGCCGGACCAGACCTGCTCCAGCTCCTCGTCCTCGATGGTACGGATCTGCACGTAGTTGCCCAGGCGGATGCCGCGCGAGTTGTCCGTCACCTTGCGCACCATCTGGTTCACGGCCACGTCGGTGCCAGGGTTCTTCTGGTAGAAGCCGGATTTGTCGGTCAGCTCGTAGGCGCCCATGGTGATGGGCAGATAGCCCGTGCGCTGGTGGCTGGCGGCCTGCACCTTGGTCTGCGACAGGAACTCGAAGAACCGGGCCACACCCTTGTATTCCTCGGCCTTCTTGCCGGACATGACCCACAGCGAGGCGCCGCCGATGACGGTGTTCTGCGGCGCGCCCTTGACGTCCGGGTAGTAGGGCATGGGGGCCAGGCCGTAGGCGAACTTGGCGTTCTTGGCCACATCGCCGTAGTAGCCCGACGAGGTCTGGATCATGGCGCATTCACCCGCGGTGAACGAGGCCTGGGCGGTCGAGCCACGGCCCTTGTAGACATATTCGCCCGCCTTGGCCGCCTGGGCCAGGTTGTCGATATGGCGCACATGCAGGGGCGAGTTGATCTTCATGCGTGCCTTGTAGCCGTTGGCCGAGAGGCCGTTCTTCTCGGTGGCAAATTCCACGTTGTGCCAGGCGGAGAAGGACTCGAGCTGGGTCCAGCCGTTCCAGGCCAGCGTCATGGGGCAGCTGTGGCCGCTGGCCTTGAGCTTCTTGGCCGCCTCGAACACCTCGGGCCAGGTGGCGGGTGCCTTGTCGGGGTTCAGGCCGGCCTTCTTGAAGGCGTCCTTGTTGTAATAAAAGATGGTGGTCGAGCTGTTGAACGGAAAGCTCAGCATCTGCCCGTCGGGCGCCGTGTAGTAGGCGGCCACGGCGGGGATGTAGGCGGCGGGGTTGAAGTCGGCGCCCGCGTCCTTCATGACCTTGGCCACGGGGACGGTGGCGCCCTTGCTGGCCATCATGGTGGCCGTGCCCACCTCGAACACCTGCAGGATGTGCGGCGCATTGCCCGAGCGGAAAGCGGCAATCGCGGCGGTCATGGATTCGTCATACGAGCCCTTGAAGGTGGGCACGATCTTGTAATCCTTCTGGCTGGCGTTGAATTCCTTGGCCAGATCGTTGACCCATTCGTTGTTCACGGCGGTCATCGAGTGCCACCACTGGATCTCGGTTTGCGCCTGTGCGGTCAGGCCGGTGGCAAGCAAGCATGCGGCCAATCCCAGTTGTTTGAATTGCATGGGTACTCCTCGTTGATGGACGAAAGTCATAAAGGCCGCAATGGTGCGGGCGGTTCATGACAGCACGGTGTCGTTGTCGCATGCCGAAAAAACAGCAACAACCGGGGAAACCCGCCAGCGGACGGGAAGGCCAAATTGTGACATTGCTGTGACGTTTTGTGTGCGAATCTGCGCGTTTTGGCGCGGTTTATGGCGCTGTCGCAAACATGGATATGCCATCGCCTGCAGGTCGATGGCGATGGTGCGCTGCACAATAAGCAGCCTGTTTCCTTCGCGGCACACTCTTTTTGCATGCCTTGCCGCAGGCGCCTGCCCTGGATTGCCCTTTTATGACCAAGACATCCCTGGAAAAAAGCAAAATCAAGTTTCTGTTGCTCGAAGGCGTGCACCCGCGTGCCGTGGAGGTGTTGCGCGCCGCTGGCTACATGCAGGTCGAGGTGCTGGCCGGTGCGCTGGAGGGCGAGGAGCTGCGCAAGAAGATCGCGGACGTGCATTTCCTGGGCATACGCTCGCGCACCCAGCTCACGGCCGAGGTGTTTGCGCATGCGCACAAGCTGGTGGCCGTGGGGTGCTTCTGCATTGGCACCAACCAGGTCGATCTGGAGGCCGCACGCGAGCGCGGCATTGCGGTGTTCAACGCGCCGTACTCCAACACCCGTTCGGTGGCCGAGCTGGTGCTGGCCGAGGCCATCCTGCTCTTGCGCGGCGTGCCCGAGAAGAACGCCGTGGCGCACCGTGGCGGCTGGCTCAAGAGTGCCGACAACGCCTATGAGGCGCGCGGCAAGACCTTGGGCATCGTGGGCTATGGCGCCATCGGCTCGCAGCTGTCGGTGCTGGCCGAGAGCCTGGGCATGCAGGTGATTTTTCACGACGTGGTCAACAAGCTGCCCCTGGGCAATGCGCGCCAGGCCCCCAGCCTGGACGCTCTGTTGGCGGCGAGCGACATCGTGAGCCTGCATGTGCCCGAGCTGCCTTCCACCCAGTGGATGATGGGCGCGCAGCAGATCGCCGCCATGAAGCCCGGCGCCATCCTCATCAACGCCTCGCGCGGCACGGTGGTGGAGATCGAGCCGCTGGCCCAGGCGCTGCGCGACAAGAAGCTGCTGGGCGCGGCCGTGGACGTGTTCCCGGTCGAGCCCAGGAGCAACAAGGATGAATTCCAATCCCCCCTGCGCGGGCTGGACAACGTCATCCTCACGCCGCATGTCGGCGGCTCCACGCAGGAGGCGCAGGCCAACATTGGCCTGGAGGTGGCGGAAAAGCTCGTCAAGTACAGCGACAACGGCACCAGCACCACCTCGGTGAACTTCCCCGAGGTGGCGCTGCCGGCCCACCCTGGCAAGCACCGCATACTGCACATCCACCGCAACGTGCCGGGCGTGCTGTCGCAGATCAACGGCATCCTGTCGGACAACCACATCAATATTGCGGCCCAGTACCTGCAGACCAACGAGGCCGTGGGCTATGTGGTGATCGACCTGGATGCGCGCTCCTCCGACCTGGCGCTGCAAAAGCTGGCCCAGGTGCCCGGCACCATGCGCTGCCGCGTGCTGTTCTGATCCCGACGGGGCGTAATGGCACTTGCCCTTGGGCGGCAGGCCCAAGGGCCCTGGCATAGAATTCCCGGCCCCGAGGCATGAGGGCGCAACGCGCCCAACCCAGGTTGACTCCCATGAATGCACCGATAGCGCTGGCCGCGCTGCAGGCGGCGGGCCCAGAGCCCGTGCGCCTGCGCGAGATCCCCTACAACTACACCTCGTTTTCCGACCGGGAAATCGTCATCCGCCTGCTGGGCCACGATGCCTGGGGCGTGCTCGACCAGCTGCGCCGCGAACGCCGCACGGGCCGCTCGGCGCGCATGCTCTACGAGGTGCTGGGCGACATCTGGGTCGTGCAGCGTAATCCCTACCTGCAGGACGACCTGATCCACAACCCGGATCGGCGCAGGATGCTGGTGGACGCCATGCGGCACCGCATGGGCGAGATCGAAAAACGCCGCCAGCCGCAGGAAGATGCCGCGCGCGACCGCCGCGTGGGCCAGCTGGTCGAGGCCGCGAACCGCGCCATTGCCGAGTTCGACGCCACCCTGGTGGAGATCGCCGGGCTGCGCCGGCAGGTGGAAAAGCGCCTGGGCAGGCACACGGCGAAAGACAACATCAAGTTCGACGGGCTCTCGCGCGTCAGCCACGTCACCGACGCCACCGACTGGCGCGTGGAGTTCCCCTTCGTCGTGCTCACGCCCGACACCGAGGCCGAGATGGCCGCGCTGGTCAAGGCCTGCATCGAGCTGGAGCTGACCATCATCCCGCGCGGGGGCGGCACCGGCTACACGGGGGGCGCGGTTCCGCTCACCTGGCGCAGCGCCGTCATCAACACCGAGAAGCTCGAGGCCATGACCGAGGTGCAGATGCGCCGGCTGCCGGGCGTGGAGCAGGAAGTGGCCACCATCTGGACCGAGGCCGGCGTGGTCACCCAGCGCGTGGCCGATGCGGCCGAAGCAGCCGGCTTCGTGTTCGCCGTGGACCCGACCAGTGCCGAGGCCTCGTGCATCGGCGGCAACATCGCCATGAACGCCGGCGGCAAGAAGGCCGTGCTGTGGGGCACGGCGCTGGACAACCTGGCGAGCTGGCGCATGGTCACGCCCGAGGGCCAGTGGCTGGAGGTCACGCGCCTGCAGCACAACCTGGGCAAGATCCACGACGCCGAGCTGGCGAGCTTTGAACTGCAGTACTTCCAGGCCGACGGCAAGACACCCATCCGCACCGAGCGCCTGGACATCCCCGGCAGGACCTTCCGCAAGGAGGGGCTGGGTAAGGACGTGACGGACAAGTTCCTCGCCGGCCTGCCGGGCGTGCAGAAGGAGGGCACCGACGGCCTGATCACCAGCGCGCGCTGGATCGTGCACCGCATGCCCGAGCACACACGCACCGTGTGCCTGGAGTTCTTCGGCAATGCCAAGGACGCCGTGCCCAGCATCGTGGAGATCAAGGACTTCATGTTCGCCGAGCAAAAGCGCTCGGGCGTGCTGCTGGCCGGCCTGGAGCATCTGGACGACCGCTACCTCAAGGCCGTGGGCTACACCACCAAGTCCAAGCGCGGTGGCCTGCCCAAGATGCTGCTGGTGGGCGACATCGTGGGCGACGACCCCGACGCCGTGGCCCGCGCCGCCGCCGAGGTGGTGCGCATCGCCAACTCGCGCTCGGGCGAGGGCTTCACGGCGGTGAGCGCCGAGGCGCGCAAGAAGTTCTGGGCCGACCGCAAGAAGACCGCGGCCATCAGCCGCCACACCAACGCCTTCAAGATCAACGAGGACGTGGTGATCCCGCTGCCGCGCATGGCGGAGTACACCGACGGCATCGAGCGCATCAACATCGAGCTGAGCCTGCGCAACAAGATCGAGCTGGCCGATGCGCTGGAGGACTTCCTGACCCGCGGCAACCTGCCGCTGGGCAAGCCCGGGGCGAGCGGCGAGCTGCCTTCCCCCGAGCTGCTGGAGGAAAAGCTGACGCTGGCACTGGCCCTGGTGCGCGAGACGCGCGCGCTCTGGCAGGACTGGCTGCGGCGCGTGCAGGAGCTGTTCCCGCAGCTGCAGGACCACCGCCTGCGCGCCAGCTGGAAGACGCAGATCCGCGACCCGCTGCGCAACATCTTCACCGGCAGCGACTTCGAGCCGCTGATGCAGGCCCTGGGCGAGGTGCAGCAGCGCGTGCTGCGCGGCCGCGTGTGGGTGGCGCTGCACATGCACGCGGGCGATGGCAACGTGCACACCAACATCCCCGTGCACAGCGACAACTACGCCATGCTGCAGACTGCGCACGAGGCGGTGGCGCGCATCATGGTGCTGGCGCGCAGCCTGGACGGCGTGATCTCGGGCGAGCACGGCATTGGCATCACCAAGCTGGAATTCCTGACCGACGAGGAATTGGCGCCGTTTGCCGAATACAAGCGCAAGGTGGACCCGCACGGGCGCTTCAATCGAGGCAAGCTGCTACGAAATCAGGAGCTGCTGGCGCAGAGCCAGCAAGCGCTGCAGGCCAATACGGCTCATAAGGGTGCGCGCACCTCGCTGCTGTTCGCCGACCTGACCAATGCCTACACGCCCAGCTTCGGCCTGATGGGCTACGAGTCGCTCATCATGCAGCAGAGCGACATCGGCGACATTGTCGCCAGCGTCAAGGACTGCCTGCGCTGCGGCAAGTGCAAGCCCGTGTGCTCCACCCACGTGCCGCGCGCCAACCTGCTGTACAGCCCGCGCAACAAGATCCTGGCCACCTCGCTGCTGGCCGAGGCCTTTTTGTACGAGGAGCAGACGCGCCGCGGCATCTCCAGCCACCACTGGCAGGAGTTCGAGGACGTGGCCGACCACTGCACCATCTGCCACAAGTGCTACAACCCTTGCCCGGTGAAGATCGACTTTGGCGACGTGACCATGGCCATGCGCAGCCTGCTGGTGAAGATGGACAAGAAGAGCTGGCGCCCGGGCAACAAGCTGGCCATGGCCATGCTCAACGCCACCAACCCCGGCACCATCAATGTGCTGCGCGCGGGCATGGTGAATGTCGGCTTCAAGGCTCAGCGCCTGGCGGTGGATGCGCTGCGCAGCGTGAGCCGCGTGCAGACGGCGCGCCCGCCGGCCACCGTGGGCCGCGCGCCCATCAAGGAGCAGGTGATCCACTTCGTCAACAAGAAGCTGCCTGGCGGCCTGCCGACGAAGACCGCACGCGCGCTGCTGGACATCGAGAACAAGGACTACGTGCCCATCATCCGCGACCCGCAGACGAGCGCGGATTCCGAGGCCGTGTTCTATTTCCCCGGCTGCGGCTCCGAGCGGCTGTTTTCCCAGGTGGGCCTGGCGACGCAGGCCATGCTCTGGCATGCCGGCGTACAGACCGTGCTGCCGCCGGGCTACCTGTGCTGCGGCTACCCGCAGCGCGGCAACGGTCTCTCGGACAAGGCCGAGAAGATGATCACCGACAACCGCGTGCTGTTCCACCGTGTGGCGACCACGCTGAACTACCTGGACATCAAGACCGTCGTCGTCTCCTGCGGCACCTGCTATGACCAGCTGCAGGGCTACGAATTCGACAAGATCTTCCCCGGCAGCCGCATCGTCGACATTCATGAATACCTGCTGGAAAAGGGCATCACGCTCCCGGCGGGCCAGGGCGGCTACCTCTACCACGAGCCCTGCCACAACCCCATGAAGCAGGGCGACTCCATGCAGACCGTGCGCGCGCTGGTGGGCGACAAGGTCTTGAAGAGCGAGCGCTGCTGCGGCGAATCGGGCACGCTGGGCGTGTCGCGCCCGGACGTGTCCACCCAGGTGCGCTTCCGCAAGACCGAGGAGATCAGGAAGGGCGAGGCGCAGTTGCGCAGCACGGGCGCCGTGGGCGCGCAGGACAACGTGAAGATCCTGACCAGCTGCCCCAGCTGCCTGCAGGGCATCTCGCGCTACGAGAACGATCTATCCACGGGCCTGCTGGAGGCCGACTACATCGTGGTCGAGATGGCCAAGCAGATCCTGGGCCAGAACTGGCTGCCCGAATACGTGGCGCGCGCCAACGCCGGCGGCATTGAAAGGGTTCTCGTGTGAGCTGCGTGCTGTGCGACACCGACGGCGGCCAGCCGGTCTGGCGCGGCGCACATTTGCGCGTGATCCGCGCCGATGAGGCGGGCTTCCCGGCCTTCTACCGCGTCATCTGGAATGCGCATGCGGCGGAGTTTTCAGACTTGTCCGGCGATGAGCGTCAGCACTGCATGCAAGCCGTCAGCCTGGTCGAGCAGGTGTTGCGTGAGCAGTTGCAGCCCACCAAGATCAACCTGGCTGCCCTGGGCAACGTGGTGCCGCACCTGCATTGGCATGTGATTGCGCGCTTCGCCTGGGACAGCCATTTCCCGGCGCCCGTGTGGGCTGCGGCGCAGCGCGAGCGCGACACCGCGCGCGAGGCCCAGGTGGTCGCTCAGCTGCCGGCGCTGCACCGGTTGATGCGCGAGCGCCTGGAGCGCTGGGCTGGGCAGGCCGTCGCATGATGTTATTGAACTGATAGCTGCTCGCGCTTGTTGTGCGGGCGTTTGATGCCAAAAAGGCATGAGGATGAAATCCATGGCAGGACTGACGGCTGGCGCGCCCACACCCCAATCCATCACCGTGCATGAGCAGTCGCGCGTGCTGGAACTGGTGTATTCCGACGGTGCGCATTTGCGCATCCCCTTCGAGCTGATGCGCGTGTATTCCCCTTCGGCCGAGGTCATGGGCCATGGCCCCGGGCAGGAGGTGCTGCAAACGGGCAAGCGCGACGTCTGCCTGGTGGACCTGCAGCCCGTGGGCAACTACGCCATACAGCCGACGTTCTCCGACGGGCATGGCAGCGGCATCTATACCTGGGCCTATCTCTACGAGCTTGGGCGGGATCAGGATGCCCTGTGGCAGCGTTACCTGCAGCGCCTGCAGGATGCCGGCCTGGAGCGCGATGCGCCCATGCTGCCCAAGGCGCAGAAATCGGCCTGCTCCGGCCATTAGTGCTATCTTCGCCATAGCTGCTTGCGCTTGATCTGTAAGCGCTGTAAGTCTTTTCTTTTTTGCGACACATGTCCTACGCAGGCGCGGGGTTGTCGCTGTACTGCGGGCGCGCACGCCCATAGGATGCATCGCTGTATGAGTACCACGCATTTCGGATTTGAAACCGTCGACGAAAAAGACAAGGCGCGCCATGTGCGCGGCGTGTTCGACTCGGTGGCGCCCAAGTACGACCTGATGAACGACCTGATGTCGGCCGGGCTGCACCGCGCCTGGAAGGCCTACGCCGTGATGGTGGCCAACCTGCGCGAGGGCGACCAGGTGCTGGACATTGCGGGCGGCACGGGCGACCTGTCGCTGGCGTTCGCCAAAAAGGTCGGCGCCACGGGCCAGGTGGTGCACACCGACATCAACGAGGCGATGTTGCGCGTGGGGCGCGACCGCCTGATCAACCAGGGAGTGGTGCTGCCCACGCTGGTGTGCGACGCCGAGCAGCTGCCGTTCCCTGACAATCATTTCGATCTGGTCAGCGTGGCCTTCGGCCTGCGCAACATGACGCACAAGGACGCCGCCCTGCGCGAGATGTGCCGCGTGCTGAAACCCCGCGGGCGCCTGCTGGTGCTGGAGTTCTCCAGGGTGGCCAAGCCGCTGGAGAAGGCCTACGACTGGTATTCCTTCCAGGTGCTGCCGCGCCTGGGCAAGCTGGTGGCGGGGGACGACTCCAGTTATCGCTACCTGGCCGAGTCGATCCGCATGCATCCGGGCCAGGAGGAGCTCAAAGCCCTTATGCAGCAAAGTGGCTTTGGCCATGTGGACTATCACAACATGACCGGCGGCATTGCCGCCTTGCATGTTGGAATCAAGTGCTGAGGCGCGATCAATTTTCAAAACCATCAATACTTTGGAGTAACGCCATGAAACTGTGGTCAGTCATCCTGGTCGCCATGCTGTCGGTCGTGCATCTGGATGCCGATGCCCGTCGCATGGGCGGAGGTAAATCCATAGGCAAGCAGTCCAGCAATGTGACCCAGCGCGAGGCTGCGTCCCCCGCAGCACCTGCCGCACCGGCACAGAACGCCACCAACAGCGCCGCAGCCAAGCCCGCAGCCGCGCCCAACGCCGCGGCGGCGGCGCCCAAGAAGCCCTGGGGCGCCATGCTGGGCGGCCTGGCCGCGGGCCTGGGCCTGGCATGGCTGGCCAACTCGCTGGGCCTGGGCGCGGCGTTCGGCAACTTCCTCCTGATCGCCTTGCTGGCTCTGCTGGCCTTTGTCGTCATCGGCATGGTGATGCGTGCGCGTAAGCCTGCGGCGGCAGCGGCCGGCGGTGCGCCGTTTGCCTTCCAGGGCGCGGGCGCGCCGGCGCCTGTTGATGTGCAGATGCCGCGCCAGTACAACCCCGAGAAGGTGGGCAACGACGCGTCCGCACGCCCGTGGGAGCAGTTTTCTGCCAGCCCGCAGCAGGGCGGAGCCAGCATGATCGGCTCGGCCCTGGCCGGCTCGCAGAACTGGGGCGTGCCCGAGGGTTTCGATGCCGAGGGCTTTCTGGCCGCCGCCAAGCGCAACTTCACCACGCTGCAGGCCGCCTGGGACAAGTCCGACATCGCCACGCTGCGCTCCATGATGACCGACAGCATGCTCGACGAGATCCGCTCGCAGTTGAACGAGCGCGAATCGCACCGCGGTGACGCACATCCCAACCACACGGAGGTGGTGATCCTGGAGGCGCAACTGCTCGGCATCGAGGACCTGGGTGACGGCTACATGGCCAGCGTGGAGTTCTCCGGCATGATCCGCGAGGAGCCCTCGGCCGGCCCGAGCCCGTTCCGCGAGGTCTGGAACATGACCAAGCCCAAGAGCGGCGCGAGCGGCTGGCTGGTCGCCGGCCTGCAGGCGCTGCAGTAAGCCGGGGCAGTGCCAGCGTGGCGCCGCGGGCGGTGGAAAAACCGCCGTGCGGCAGCTGCCTTGGCGAATGATCAGATAATCGGGGACTATGGCAACACAGTCCCCTTTTTCTTTCCTGAACGGGTTTCTCGAGCGCGTTCTGGCCGGCCCCCAGCCTCCCGCATGGCTGGTGCATGAGCTGCAGCACCGCGTGGTGCTGTTCCTCAACCATGTCCTGATGCAGGAAAGAGAGGCCATGGAGCGCCTGGAGCGCCAGCGCGGCCGTGTGTCGCTGGTGCAGTGGCGCGCGTATTCCATGGCCCTGCAGGTCACGCCCGCCGGGCTGCTCGATCTTGCGCCGCAGGGCGTGGCGCCCGATTTGCGGCTGGAGGTGTCCGAGACCTCGCCGCTGTCGCTGGCCAGGGGCGCCCTGCGCGGCGACAAGCCCACCATTCGCATCGAAGGCGACGTGCAGCTGGCCGGCGAGATCAACTGGCTCGTGGACCATGTGCGCTGGGATGTGGAGGAAGACCTGGCGCGCGTGATCGGCGATGTGCCGGCGCGGGCCGTGGCCTCGGTGGCCACCCGGATCGCGGATGCGCTGAGCCGCTTCGTGGGTGGGCGCATGGCGGGCCAGGGCCCTGGCTCTTCGGATCGCATGCGTCTATGAGCCGCGTTTTTCGGGGCATCGCCATCGTCTGGGTGGTGTTGCGCTACGGGCTCGATGAGCTGGTGCTGTCCAGCTTCAAGCACCCGTGGCTGCGCGTCCTCACGCGCGTGATCACCATCGGGCGCAGGCTGGATGCGCCGCGCGGCCAGCGCCTGCGCGAGGCGCTGGAACGCCTGGGGCCGATCTTCGTGAAGTTCGGCCAGGTGCTGTCCACCAGGCGCGACCTGATGCCGCCCGACATCGCCGACGAGCTGGCGCTGCTGCAGGACCGCGTGCCGCCCTTCGACTCGGACATCGCCATCGCCACCATTGAGCGCTCGTTTCGCCGCTCGATAGGCGAGATCTTCGTGTCCTTCGAGCGCGAGCCGGTGGCCAGCGCTTCCATCGCCCAGGTGCATTTCGCGGTGATCCGCGACCGGGGCGGCCGCGAGCGCGAGGTCGCCGTGAAGGTGTTGCGCCCGGGCATGCTGCCCGTGATCGACAAGGACCTGGCGCTGATGCGCATGATGGCCGGCTGGGTCGAGGGCCTGTCGGCCGACGGCAAGCGCCTGAAGCCGCGCGAGGTGGTGGCGGAGTTCGACAACTACCTGCACGACGAGTTGGACCTGGTGCGCGAGGCCGCCAACGCGGCCCAGCTGCGGCGCAACATGGAGGGGCTGGATCTGGTGCTCGTCCCCGAGGTGTTCTGGGACCTCTGCCATGCCGACGTGATGGTGATGGAGCGCATGAACGGCGTGCCCATCAGCCAGGTAGAGCGCCTGCGCGCGGCCGGCGTCGATATTCCGAGGCTGGCGCGCGATGGTGTGACGATCTTCTTCACCCAGGTGTTCCGCGACGGGTTCTTTCATGCCGACATGCACCCGGGCAACATCCAGGTCAGCCTGGATTCGGCCCACTTCGGGCGCTACATCTCGCTCGACTTCGGCATCGTGGGCACGCTGACCGAATTCGACAAGGAATACCTGGCGCAGAACTTCACGGCCTTCTTCCGCCGCGACTACAAGCGCGTGGCCGAGCTGCACATAGAAAGCGGCTGGGTGCCCGCGAATACGCGCGTGACCGATCTGGAGGCGGCCATACGCACGGTGTGCGAGCCGTACTTCGACCGCCCGCTCAAGGAAATCTCGCTGGGCATGGTGCTCTTGCGCCTGTTCCAGACCTCGCGGCGCTTCCAGGTGGAGATCCAGCCGCAGCTGGTACTGCTGCAGAAGACCCTGCTCAACATCGAGGGCCTGGGGCGCCAGCTCGACCCGGACCTGGACCTGTGGAGCACGGCCAAGCCGTTCCTGGAAAAGTGGATGTTGGAACAGCTAGGCCCCCAGCGCCTGTGGCGCGAGTTCAAGGCCGAGGCGCCGCACTACGCCAAGATCCTGCCCGACCTGCCGCGCCTGCTGCACGACTTCCTGCGCCAGCGCCCGCATGACAACCGGGTCGAGCTGCAGGAGCTGCTCGTTGCCCAGAGGCGCACCAACCGGCTGCTGCAAGGCATCATCTATGGCAGCCTGGGCTTCGTGCTGGGCCTGCTGGCCATGCAGCTGTACGTGCGCGTGCATTTCATTTAACCCCTCCCACTTTCTTCCTCAGGAGTTGCCACGTGTTGCTCTTCATGGTGATTGCCTATCTGTTTGTCACCATCGGTATCGGCCTGTGGGCCGCCCAGCGGGTGAAGAACACGGCCGATTTCGCGATCGCCGGGCGCCACTTGCCCATGTACATGATCATCACCACCACCTTCGCCACGTGGTTCGGCTCCGAGATCGTGCTGGGCGTGCCGGCCAAGTTCATCAAGGGGGGGCTGAATGCCGTGGTCGAGGACCCGTTTGGCGCCGGCATGTGCCTGATCCTCGTGGGCCTGTTCTTTGCGGCCAAGCTCTACCGCATGACGCTGCTGACCATCAGCGACTACTACCGCGAGCGCTATGGCCGGGTGGTGGAGATCATCTGCTCGCTGATTATCATGCTCAGCTACCTGGGCTGGGTGTCGGCGCAGGTCACGGCGCTGGGCCTGGTGTTCAACCTGCTGTCGGGTGGTGCGGTGAGCATTCCCTGGGGCATGGTCATTGGCGTGCTGTCCATTCTTGTGTATACGCTGTGGGGCGGCATGTGGTCGGTGGCCGTTACCGATTTCATCCAGATGATCATCCTGGTGCTGGGCCTGGTGATCCTGTCCTGGTTCGCTGCCGACATGGCGGGCGGGGCGGACAAGGTGGTGAACCTGATCACCAGCCGCGACATGCTGCGCTTCTGGCCCGAGCCGACCTGGCATGAGGTGCTGTTCTTCTTCGGCGCCGCCATCACCATGATGCTGGGCTCGATCCCGCAGCAGGACGTGTTCCAGCGCGTGATGTCGGCGAATACCGAAAAGGCGGCCACGCATGGCACGGTGATCGGTGGCTCGGCCTACATCCTGTTTGCCTTCGTGCCCATGTTCCTGGTGGCCAGCGCGCTCCTCATCATGCCCGAGCAGACCGCCGATCTGCTCAAGGAAGATCCGCAAAAGGTGCTGCCCACTCTGGTCATGGAAAGAATGCCGCTGACCATGCAGGTGCTGTTCTTCGGCGCCCTGCTGTCGGCCATCAAGTCCTGCGCCTCGGCCACGCTGCTGGCGCCCAGCGTGACGTTTACCGAGAACATCTGGCGCCAGTTCCGTCCCGAGCACATCAGCGATCGGGAAAAGCTGCTGACCATGCGCATCAGCGTGCTGGTCTTCGCCGCGGGTGTGCTGCTCTATTCCATCAAGATGGAGGGCACGCCCATCTATGAACTGGTATCCAGCGCCTACCAGGTGCCGCTGGTGGGGGCCTTCGTGCCCCTGGTGTTCGGCCTGTACTGGAAGCGCGCCAACACCCAGGGCGCGGTGTGCGCCGTGGCGCTGGGCATTGGCGTGTGGCTGGTGTTCATGCTCACGCCCGCGCTGCATGAGGCCTTTCCGCAGCAGCTGGCCGGCCTGTTGTCCGCCGTGTTCGGCATGGTGGCTGGCTCGCTGGCGCCGCAGATGGTGCGCAGCACGCGCGCGCCCCATCACCGCGTGGTGGGGGTGGAGTAAGGCGCGCCAACCGATTTGGTCGCGTCTACCTATAATCGCCGGCTTTGCACATTTTTCGCGTTTCCTCGCAATGCCTATTTACGCCTACCAATGCGGCACCTGTGGCCATGCCAAGGACGTGCTGCAAAAGATGTCCGATGCCCCCCTGACCGACTGCCCGGCCTGCGGCGCGCAGACCTTTGCCAAACAGGTGACGGCGGCGGGCTTTCAGCTCAAGGGATCGGGCTGGTATGTGACCGACTTCCGTGGCGGCAGCGGCGGTGCCAGCAACACGGCCAGCGCCGCACCTGCAGGGCAGGATGCTCCTAAAACAGAAGCTTCAAGCGCTGCGCCAGCAAGCGCTACAGCCAGTTCCGACGCATAAGGCTGAAAATTTCCATGGCTGCACTGCGCAAATGGCTTTTTACCGGCCTGCTGGTCATCGTGCCCGGCGTCATCACCGCCTGGGTGCTGAACTGGATCGTGGGCACGCTCGATCAGACGCTGCAGATCCTGCCCGTGGACTGGCATCCGGACAAGCTGCTCGGCTTTCATATCCCGGGCTTCGGTGTCTTGCTCACGCTGGCCATCCTGCTCATCGTCGGGGCATTTGCCAGCAACTTCGCCGGACGCAAGATGGTGACCTGGGGCGATGCCCTGGTCAGCCGCATTCCCGTGGTGCGCTCCATCTATTCGAGCGTCAAGCAGGTGTCGGACACGCTGTTCTCTGAGAGCGGCAACGCGTTTCGCACCGCCGTGCTGGTGCAGTGGCCGCGCGAGGGCGTGTGGACGGTGGCCTTCGTCACCGGCACACCCAACGGCGAGGTGGCGGCCTATCTGCGCGACGAATTCGTGAGCGTGTATGTGCCCACCACGCCCAACCCCACGAGCGGCTACTTTGTCATCGTGCGCAAGAGCGACTGCATCGAGCTTGAGATGAGCGTGGATGCCGCGCTCAAGTACATCGTGTCCATGGGTGTGGTGGCGCCGCCGTCCCTGCTCACCCCGGATGCGACCGACCGATAAACCCCCAGAACGACAGCGCCCCACGGCGGGCGCAGGAAGAATCCACCATGGCCATGCGCTCTGAATATTGCGGTCTTGTGACCGAAGCCCTGATGGGCCAAACCGTCACCCTGTGCGGCTGGGTGAACCGTCGCCGCGACCATGGCGGCGTGATCTTCATCGACCTGCGCGACCGCGAGGGCTATGTGCAGGTGGTGTGCGACCCCGACCGCCCCGAGATGTTCAAGGTGGCCGAGGACGTGCGGGGCGAGTTCTGCGTACAGGTCAAGGGCCTGGTGCGCGCGCGCCCCGCCGGCACCACGAATGACAAGCTGAAAAGCGGCCAGATCGAGGTGCTGTGCCATGAGCTCACGGTGCTCAATGCCTCCGTCACCCCGCCGTTCCAGATGGACGACGAGAACCTGTCGGAAACCACGCGCCTGACGCACCGCGTGATGGATCTGCGCCGCCCCCACATGCAGCGCAACATGATGCTGCGCTATAAGACCGCCATCCAGGTGCGCAACTTCCTCGACAAAGAGGGTTTCATTGACATCGAAACCCCCATGCTCGGCAAGAGCACGCCCGAAGGCGCGCGCGACTACCTCGTGCCCAGCCGCGTGCACGACGGCCAGTTCTTCGCGCTGCCCCAGTCGCCCCAGCTCTACAAGCAGATGCTGATGGTGGCCGGCTACGACCGCTACTACCAGATCACCAAGTGCTTTCGCGACGAAGACCTGCGCGCCGACCGCCAGCCCGAGTTCACGCAGATCGACTGCGAGACCTCGTTCCTGGATGAGGAGGAGATCCGCGCCATCTTCCAGCGCATGATCAAGGAAGTGTTCCAGCAGCAGCTGCAGGTGGATCTGGGCGAATTCCCCACCATGGCCTACCAGGAGGCCATGGCCCGCTTCGGATCGGACAAGCCCGACCTGCGCGTCCGGCTTGAATTCACCGAGCTCACCGAGGTGATGAAGGACGTGGACTTCAAGGTCTTCTCGGGCGCCGCCAACATGCAGGGCGGGCGCGTTGTGGCCCTGCGCGTGCCCGGCGGC
Organism: Alicycliphilus denitrificans; assembly: GCF_044792555.1. Lineage (GTDB taxonomy): Bacteria > Pseudomonadota > Gammaproteobacteria > Burkholderiales > Burkholderiaceae_C > Alicycliphilus > Alicycliphilus denitrificans_A. Next base: position 3,396,980 of record NZ_CP126238.1, on the reverse strand, counting down.
TCGGCCGAGAACGGCGGCATCAGCCGTGGCGAGATCGACCAGTACACCGAGTTCGTGAAGATCTACGGCGCCAAGGGCCTGGCCTACATCCGTGTGAACGAAGTGGCCAAGGGGCGCGACGGCCTGCAGTCGCCCATCGTGAAGAACATCCATGACGCCGCCCTGGCCGAAATCCTGAAGCGCAGCGGCGCGCAGGACGGCGACCTGCTGTTCTTCGGCGCCGACAAGGCCAAGGTGGTCAACGACGCCATCGGCGCGCTGCGCCTGAAGATAGGCCACAGCGAGTTCGGCAAGAAGAACGGCCTGTTCGAAGACCGCTGGGCGCCGCTGTGGGTGGTGGACTTCCCCATGTTCGAGCATGACGAGGAAGACAACCGCTGGGTGGCCGTGCACCACCCCTTCACCGCACCCAAGGACGGCCACGAGGACCTGATGGACACCGACCCCGGCAAATGCTTGGCCAAGGCCTACGACATGGTGCTCAACGGCTGGGAGCTGGGCGGCGGCTCGGTGCGTATCCACCGTGCCGACGTGCAGGCCAAGGTGTTCGCCGCGCTCAACATCGGCCCCGAGGACCAGCGCGCCAAGTTCGGCTACCTGCTCGACGCGCTGCAGTACGGCGCGCCCCCGCACGGCGGCCTGGCCTTCGGCCTGGACCGCCTGATCACGCTGATGACCGGCGCCGATTCCATCCGCGACGTGATCGCCTTCCCCAAGACCCAGCGTGCGCAGGATCTGCTCACCCAGGCCCCGTCGCCGGTGGACGAGAAGCAACTGCGCGAGCTGCATATCCGGCTGCGCAACCCGGTGGCTGCGGCGTAAGGCTGGCTTTGCTGCAGAATCAAAGGGCGCCCGCGGGTGCCCTTTGATTTTTTGAAAGTCAACCCATGGCAAAACCACTGCTCAGCTGCCGCCCGCGGCCGGCCGCCCCGATGATCGAGCATGGGGGCTCGGTGGCGGCGAGCTGGTGGTGCAGGCGCCTTGACCCGGACTTCTTCGCCGATGAGTGACACCATGGCGCGGCAGGGCGGGCAGTACAAGATTCCCCAGTCGGTCCTGGTGGTGATCCACACCGCCGACCTGCAGGTGCTGCTGATCCGCCGCGCCGATGCGGCCGAGGAGTTCTGGCAGTCGGTCACCGGCAGCAAGGACAGTCTGGCCGAGGACCTGGCGGCCACCGCCGCGCGCGAGGTGCGGGAGGAGACCGGCATTGACGCCGCCGCCCCCGGCTGCCGGCTGCGCGACTGGGGGCTGGAGAACGTTTACGCCATTTACCCCCAGTGGCGGCATCGCTATGCGCCCGGTGTATACCTGAACACCGAGCATGTTTTTGGCCTGTGCGTCCCGCCAGAGACGCCCGTGGTCTTGAATCCGCGCGAGCACACGTCATATGCTTGGATGGCATGGCGCGACGCGGCGGGTCGCTGCTTCTCACCATCCAATGCCGAGGCCATACTCTGGCTGCCACGCTTCGTTTGACGATGACTGCGCTACCCATAGAACTACCCGCCGAGCACTCGGGCATCCTGCGCGTTGCCACCTACAACATTCACAAGGGTGTGCAGGGGCTGGGGCCTGTGCGCCGGCTGGAGATCCACAACCTGGGCCTGGCGGTGGAGCAGCTCGATGCCGACATCGTCTGCCTGCAGGAGGTGCGCAGGCTCAACCGCAAGGAGGCCGCCTACTTCAAGCGCTGGCCGCGTGTCTCGCAGGCCGAATACCTGGCGCCCGAGGGCTATGACTCCGTCTACCGCACCAATGCCTGGACGCGCCATGGCGAGCATGGCAATGCGCTGCTGTCGCGCTGGCCCGTGATTGGCCACCAGCACGAGGACATATCCGACCACCGCTTCGAGCAGCGCGGCCTGCTGCATGTGGAGGTGGAGGTGCAGGGCCGGCGCGTGCATGCCATCGTCGTGCACCTGGGCCTGATTCCGGGCAGCCGCCTGCGCCAGGTGGTGCAGCTGCAGCGTTTCATAGAGCGCGAGGTGCCGGGCGGCGCTCCGCTGGTGGTGGCCGGCGACTTCAACGACTGGGGGCCGCAGATCAAGCGCATGCTTGCGGGCTTTGGCCTATATGAGCACGAAGACACCGCGCGCACCCTTACCTACCCGGCGCGCCTGCCCATGGTGCAGCTGGACCATGTCTACGTGCGCGGGCTCACGCCGCTCTCCCTGCAGGTGCCGCGTGGGCGCATCTGGTGGCGCATGTCGGACCACCTGCCGCTGATTGCGGAGTTCAGGCTCTGAAAGTATGGGCACCTCGGCGCGCCAGACTAAACCAGCCAAAGACCACCAGATCCAGCTGCTTGAGGGGGCGCGGGAGTTCTTCCCGGCCCTGATCGCCGACATGGATGCGGCCCTGTCCGATATCCAGTTCGAGACCTACATCTTCGACTGCACCGGCGCGAGCGCCCAGGTGGCCGAGGCGCTGATGCGCGCGGCCGAGCGCGGCGTGCGCGTGCACCTGGTGGTCGATGGCGTGGGCACGGGCCGCCTGCCCGAGCCCTGGCGCACGCGCCTGCGCAAGGCGGGCGTGCGCCTGGAGGTGTACTCGCCGCTGGGGCCGCTCGGGCTGCTGCTGCCCATGCGCTGGCGCCGCCTGCACCGCAAGCTGTGCGTGATCGATGGCTGCGTGCTGTTTTGCGGCGGCATCAATGTGCTGGACGATTTTCACGACCCCAATCATGGCGCGCTCGCGGCGCCGCGCTTTGACTTTGCCGTGCGCGCCGTGGGCAGCCTGGTACAGCAGGCCAGCGACACCATGGAGCAGCTGTGGTGGCGCATGCGCGCCGTGAGCGACGTGCGCCACCGCCGCCTGTCGCTGGCGCTGGCCGACCTGCGCGCCGCCAGTGCGGCGCGCCTGGCCGCGCGGCATGCGCAAGAGCGCCGCGGCATGCGCGCGGCGCTGCTGCTGCGCGACAACGTGCGCCACCGTACCCGCATCGAGCGCGCCTACCTGCGCGCCATCGCCCAGGCACGGCGCGAGATCATCATTGCCAACGCCTACTTCGTGCCCGGCGGCAAGCTGCGCCGTGCCCTCGTGCTGGCGGCGCGCCGCGGCGTGCGTGTGCAGCTGCTGTTGCAGGGGCGCTACGAATATTTCATGCAATACCATGCGGCGCGGCCGGTGTACGGCGCGCTGCTGGCCGCGGGCGTGGAGATCTACGAATACGAGCCCAGCTTCCTGCATGCCAAGGTGGCGGTGGTGGATGCGCAGGGCCGGCGTGCCTGGGCCACGGTGGGCTCATCCAACCTCGATCCCCTGTCGCTGCTGCTGGCGCGCGAGGCCAACGTGGTGGTGCGCGACGCGGCCTTCGCCCAGCAACTGCGCGCGCGCCTGATGCGCGCCCGGGAGGAGGGCGGCCGGCCGCTCGATCCGCACGAATACGCGGCGCGGCCCTGGCGCGAACGGGTGCTGGACCGCATGGCCTTCGGCCTCATGCGCGCGGCACTGTGGGTCACGGGCAATCGCTATTGAGCTACTATTTATATAGCTGTTTACGCTTGCCAGATAAGCGAAAAGACCATAAATCAGTCATAAAACCAGGATGGCCATTCGCTGGTACCATGCCGCCATGTCTTCAGAATCCGCAGCACCCACGAACGCCAGCGCACCCGAGGAGGGCACGCCTGTTTCCGTCAAGATCCGCGAGCGGCTGGCCGCGGCGCGCCGGCGCTTCCATGCCAACGACAACATTGCCGAGTTCATACACCCCGGTGAGCTGGAGAAACTGCTCGATGAGGTCGAGGTCAAGATGCAGGGCGTGCTTGACAGCATGGTCATCGACACCGCGGGCGACCACAACACGCGCAACACCGCGCGCCGCGTGGCCAAGATGTACCTTAACGAGGTGTTCAAGGGCCGCTATGTGCACGGCCCGGCGATCACCGAGTTCCCGAACGCCGAGCATCTGAACGAGCTGATGATCGTCGGCCCGATCACCGTGCGCAGCGCCTGCAGCCACCATTTCTGCCCGGTGATCGGCAAGATCTGGATCGGCATCCTGCCCAACGAGCACACCAACGTCATCGGCCTGTCCAAGTACGCGCGCCTGGTGGATTGGGTCATGGGCCGGCCGCAGATCCAGGAGGAAGCCGTGGTGCAGCTGGCCGACCTGATCATGGAAAAGACCCAGCCCGACGGCCTGGCCGTGGTCATGGAGGCCAGCCACTTCTGCATGTCCTGGCGCGGCGTGCGCGAGATGGACAGCAAGATGATCAACTCCGTGATGCGCGGCGTGTTCCTCACCAATTCCACGCTGCGCCGCGAGTTTTTGGCCCTTATCCCTGGAAGGAACTGATCCATGCTGGTTCGCCTGCTCTACGTCAGCCGCGCGGTGGACACCTCGCCCGCGGCCATCGAGGCCATCCTCACCCAATCGCGCCTGCACAACCCGGCCAGTGGCATCACCGGCGTGCTGTGCTATGGCGGCGGCATCTTCCTGCAGGCCATAGAGGGCGGGCGCGCGGCCGTGAGCGATCTCTACGGCCATATCCAGCGCGACGCGCGCCACAAGGACGTGGAGCTGCTGGCCTTCGAGGAAATCTGCGAGCGCCGTTTCGGCGGCTGGACCATGGGCCATGTGAACCTGGCCAAGCTCAACCACTCCATCGTGCTCAAGTATTCCGAGAAGCCCGAGTTCGACCCCTACATGACCTCGGGCAAGGTGTCGTTCGCGCTGCTCGAAGAGCTCATGGCCACGGCGAGCATCATCGGCCGGGCATGAGGTGAACACCCCCCTGAGGCGCTGCGCGCCTTCCCCCCGCTCTCGCTTCGCGGGCAGGGGGACGCCGCCAGTGCGGCGGGGCGGCCCTTGCACGGCGGCCCTGGCCTGGCGCACGCCAGTTGCATGGGTAGCGCCCTGCGCCATGGACTGCTGAGACAGATCACTTTTGAATGCCGCAGCCCGCCTTCCGGGCGCTGCGGCTGCTTGTTTTGCATGCCGCTCAACGCCTTCGCCCTGATCATCGTCGCGGGGCTGATCCACGCCGCCTGGAACATCGCCGCCAAGAAGGCCGGGGGCGACGCGCGCTTTGCCTTCTTCACCGCGGTGCTGATGATGCTGGTCTGGGCGCCGCTGGGCTGGTGGCTGGGGCGCACCGCCGTGCCGCTGTGGGGCGCGCGCGAGTGGGCCATCGTGGCCCTGAGCGGCGTGCTGCATGTGCTGTATTACGTGGTGCTGCTGCGCGGCTACCGCAAGGCCGACCTCACTGTCGTTTACCCGCTGGCACGCGGCACGGGCCCGCTGCTGTCGGCACTGGTGGCCGTGACCTTGCTGGGCGAGCGGCTGTCGGCCTTGGGTGCCCTCGGGATCGCGGGCGTGGTGGGCGGCGTGTTCCTGATTGCCGGCGGGCCCGGCCTGCTGCGCGCCGCGCACGATGCGCAGGCGCGCCGGCGCGTGAAGAAGGGGATGCTGTACGGCCTGCTCACCGGCGTGTTCATCGCCAGCTACACGGTGGTCGATGGCTACGCGGTCAAGGTCATGCTGCTGTCGCCCATTCTGGTGGACTACATGGGCAACTTCGTGCGTGTGCTGGTGCTGGCGCCCGTGGCGCTGCGCGACCGCGCCGAGCTGCGCCGCCTGTGGGCCGCGCAGTGGCGCTTTGCGCTGCTGGTGGCGGCCGTGAGCCCCGTGGCCTACGTGCTGGTGCTGTTTGCCATGCAGAGCGCGCCCCTGTCCCATGTGGCACCGGCGCGCGAGGTGTCGATGCTGTTCGCGGCACTGCTCGGCGGGCACCTGCTGGGCGAGGGCGAGCGCGCGGCGCGCCTGGCCGGGGCGCTGCTGATTGCGGTGGGCGTGGTGGCGCTGGCGCTGGGGTGACGGGCTAACCCGTCAGGGCGAGATAGGCCTTGCGCGTCTCGGGCGAGACCGAGGCCACGAGCTGGGCATGCGGCGTCTGGTGGCGCGCCAGCATGCGCGCCGAGGCCACGACCTTGGACTTGCAGAACCAGTGGCAGCTGTGCTGCATCAGCAGCAGCTCGGCCGTCATCACGAAGGCGCGCTCGCGCGGCGCCAGGCCGGCCTCGTTGCGCCAGGCGCGGGCAATGCCGCCGGCGTGTATCTCCAGCACCTCGCGCATGTCGAAGGTGGTGCCTGGGAGCAGCTGCGTCGCAAACGGCAGGCCCAGCGGCAGACGGCTCACGCGTGCCTGCTGGGCTGGAATGCGGCGAAAGTCGGCCACAAAGCGCTCGAACTGCTCAGAGAGCTGCGCCTCGCTGCTGGCCAGCAGGCCCAGCACCTGCTGGCGGCGCTCGTCGCCCTGTTCGCCCATGGCGCGCAGGTAGCCTTGCGTGAGCGTTTCCATGAGCCGTTCGATCTGGTAGGGCTGCAGCTGCTGCGCCAGCAGGGCGATGCGCCTGCGCTGCTGCTGAAGATTGAGCAGGTGGGCCGCGGTGGCGGCCAGGATCAGCACGAGAAAAAGGTCCATTGCGTAAACTGAGCGAAATCGGGCGAAAGCACCGATTGTGGCGCCACTGGCCGCGCCGGCCTCCCACTCGTTGGATGAACCATGCCTGCTATCGAAACCCTTGTTGCCTTCTTTGGTGTCTGCGTCCTGTTGGCCCTCACCCCGGGCCCGGACAACATCTTCGTGCTGCTGCAGTCGGCCCAGCGCGGCTGGCGCGCCGGCATGTGCGTGGTGCTGGGGCTGTGCCTGGGGCTGGTGGGGCACACGGCGGCCGTGGCGCTGGGGCTGGCGGCGGTGTTTGCCGCGTCGGCCATGGCGTTCACCGTGCTCAAAATTTGCGGCGCGGCCTATCTAGCCTGGCTGGCCTGGGGCGCGCTGCGCGCGCCGGCCAGCGTGCCAGAGGCGCCCCCCGGCGACGCGGCGGGGGAGCGGCGTGGCCATGGCGGCACGCTGAGCATGGTGGGGCGCGGCGTGGTGATGAACCTCACCAACCCCAAGGTGCTGGTGTTCTTCCTGGCCTTTCTGCCGCAGTTTGCCGATCCGGCGCGCGGCGCCATGGCGCAGCAGATCATGCTGCTGGGCCTGGTGTTCATGCTGGCCACCTTCCTGGTGTTTGGCGCCATTGCCTGCTTTTCGGGGGCGTTCGGCGCACTGCTGCAGCGCTCGGCGCGCGCCCAGCGGCTGCTCAACCGCGTGGCCGGCCTGGTGTTCCTGGGGCTGGCCGTGCGGCTGGCGACGGCACAGCGCTGATTCTCAATTTGATAGCTGTCAGCGCTTGCTGAATAAGCGCTGGAGCCCTATTTGACCCATATTCATGCCGCGGGCGGCCGGGGCCATGGCCGCTGCGGGCCGCGCAGCTGCTCGAAGGCATGGGCCAGTTGCAGCACGCCCAGATCGTCGAAGCGCTGCCCCGCGATCTGCAGGCCGATGGGCAGGCCGCCATCCGTGTAGCCGCAGTTGATGGATGCGGCGGGCTGCTCCGACATGTTGAACGGCACGGTGAAGGCGATGTGCTCCAGCGGTCGCAGCGGGTCGTTGGTCGGCGCGGGCAGTTCGGCGGCAAACGCAGTGATGGGCGCCACGGGCGAGAGCATGTAGTCGAACCCCGCGCAGGCGCGCACCGTGGCCACGCGCGTGGCGTGGAACTGCTGGCTGGCCTCGAACACCTGTGCGCCGTCCAGGCCTGCGGCGCTCTCGGCCCAGGCGCGGATGAAGGGCAGCACCTTGTCCCGCTGTTCGGCGGCAAGCGTGCGCAGGTCCATCAGCGAGCGCATGCGCCAGAAATGGTCCATGCCGTCGAGCATCTGGCGCGTGAGGAACGGGGCCATGGGCACGAGGGTGGCGCCGGCCTGCTCGAACAGCCGCGCCGCCGCTTCGATGGCGGCGCGCACCTCGGGCTGCACGCTCAGGCCGCAGCCGGCATCCAGCAGCAGGCCCAGGCGCAGGCCGCGCAGGTGCCCCGAGCCGGCGTCGAACCGGTCCCAGGCGATGTCCTGCGCCGGCAGGCTCATGCTGTCGCGCGTGTCGGGCTGGGACAGCACCTGCATCATCAGCGCCGCGTCCTGCACCGTGCGCGTCATGGGGCCAGCGGCGCGGCCGGTGTAGGGCGGGTCGATGGGGATGCGCCCCAGGCTGGGCTTGAGGCTGAAGATGCCGCACCAGCTCGCCGGCAGGCGCAGCGAGCCGCCGATGTCGGTGCCGACGTGCAGCGGCCCGTAGCCGGCCGCGGCGGCCGCGCCCGCGCCGGCGCTGGAGCCGCCCGGGCCCTTCGTCAGATCCCAGGGGTTGCGCGCCAGCGCGTGAAAGCTCGACAGGCCCGAGGACAGCATGCCGTAGTCGGGCATGGTGGTCTTGGCGACGAGCACGGCGCCGGCCTCGCGCAGGCGTGCTGCGGGCGGGGCGTCGGCGGCTGCGGGCACCAGGGGGGAAGCGGCCGTGCCCAGCGGCGTGGGGTCGCCCCGGGTGGCGATGTTGTCCTTGATGGTCACGGGCACGCCGTCCAGCGGCCCGCAGGGCGCGCCGCGCAGCCAGCGCGCCTCGCTCTGGCGTGCCTGGGCCAGGGCCTCATCGGGGCGCAGCAAGTACGTGGCGTGCAGGTGCGGCTCCCAGTGCGCGATATGGGCTAGCACGGCCTGCGTGGCTTCGACGGGCGAAAGGCTGCGTGCGCGGTAGCCGGCCAGCAGCTCGGCGGCGGATAGATCGTGCAGCGCGCTCATGACCAGGACAGCGCCGACAGGTCGTTGACGAAGATCGGCATGTCCTTCCACAGCCCGCGCAGGTTCTTGTGGGCCACGGTCACCCATTGCGGCTGGTACAGAAAGCCGTGCGCCGCGTCCTCGGCCAGCAGGCGCTGGGCCTCGCCCAGCAGGCGCGCGCGGTCGGCGGGGCGGGCGGCGTGCTTGATCTTCTCGTAGAGCTGGTCGAACTGCGGCGAGCGGTAGCCCCAGTAGTAGTCGGGCTTGGCGAAGTTGCCCAGGTCGAAGGGCTCGACATGCGAGATCAGCGTCAGGTCGTAGTTCTTGGCGCCGTAGGTGCCCGACAGCCACTGCGCCCATTCCACGTTCTGCAGCTTCGAAACGATGCCCACCTTGGCCAACTGCGCCGCGATGACCTCGCCGCCCTGGCGCGCGTAGGGCGCGGGCGGCAGCGTCATGGTGAGCGTCAGCGGCAGTTTCACGCCGGCCTCGGCCAGCAGGCGCTTGGCCTTCTCGGGGTCGTAGGGGTTGATGCCCGTGGTGTCCACGTAGCCGAAGGCGCCGGGCACGTAGTGGCTGCCAATCGGCACGCCCAGGCCGTCGGCCGCGCCCTGGATCACGGCCTTGCGGTCGATGGCGGCGGCGATGGCGCGGCGCACGCGCACGTCGTCCAGGGGCTTTCTGGCGTTGTTGATGGCCAGTATGGTCTTGGCGCGCGAGCCGCTCACGACCACCTGGAAGCGCGGGTTGTCCTTGAACTGCGCCATGCTGCGCGGCGTGACGCGCGCGAACGCGTCCACGTCGCCCGCCAGCAGCGCGGCCACTTGGGCGGCCGAGTCGGGGATGAAGCGGAAGCTGGCGCGGCGGATCTTGATCGCCGCCGCCTGGCGCCACTGGGGCCAGGCCGTGAGCGTGATGGAGGCGCCGCGGCTCCAGGCCGTGAGCTGGTAGGGCCCGGTGCCCACGGGCTTGGCGGCGTTGGTGTCGGCGCTCTTGGGTTCGACGATGATGGCCGTGGCCTGGCCCAGCAGGAACAGCAGGTCGGGCTCGATGTCCTTGTTCAGCAGCACCACCGTGTAGTCGTCCACCACCTGGGTCGTCAGGCTGGCGAAGAGGCGCTTGTCCTTGTTGGTGCTCTTGTCGCCGCCGGCGCGGTCGAACGAGAACTTGACGGCCGCGGCGTTGAACGGCTCGCCGTTGTGGAAGCTGAGGCCCTTGCGCAATCGGAAGGTGTAGGTCTTGAGGTCGGGCGACACCTCCCAGCTCTCGGCCAGCAGGGGCGAGACGCTGCCGTCGGGGTTGATCTTGGTCAGCGTCTCGTAGATGTTGTAGAGCGTGACCTCGGCAATCGACGAGGCGGCGCCGGCCGTCGGATCCAGGCCTGGCGGCTCCAGCGTCAGCGCCAGGGTGACGGAGTCCTTCTTGCCCTGCGCCAGCGCGTGCAGCGGCGTGGCCAGTACGGCGGTGGCCAGGGCGCCGGAGGCGAGGGCGGTGCGGCGGGTGAACATGGACGGTATCTCCTCGTTTGAATGTGTTGTCGGTGTGCCTCTTTTTTACTACAGCGCGTCGATGCGCGGCACGGATGCCACCAGGGCCTGCGTGTAGGGGTGCCGGGGGGCGCTGAACAGGTCTTCGGGCGCGCCGCGCTCCACGATGCGGCCCTGGTGCAGCACCAGCACCTCGTCGCACAGGTGCTGCACCACGGCCAGGTCGTGGCTGATGAGCAGGTAGGTGACGCCGAACTGCTCCTGCAGGTCGGCCAGCAGGTTCAGCACCTGGGCCTGCACCGACAGATCCAGCGCGCTGACCGGCTCGTCGGCGACGATCAGGCGCGGGCGCGTGATGAGTGCGCGGGCGATGGCGATGCGCTGGCGCTGGCCGCCCGAAAATTCGTGCGGGTACTTCAGCGCATCGCCCGGGCGCAGGCCCACCTGGGCCAGCACCTCGGCGGCGCGCTCGCGCAGCTCGGCCCCGGTGGCGCTGTCCAGGGCCTGCAGCGGTTCGGTGACGATGCGCTCCACCGTCTGGCGCGGATCCAGCGAGCCGTACGGATCCTGGAACACCATCTGGAAGTCGCGCCGCGCGGCGCGCAGTTCGCGCGCGGGCAGGCGGTGCAGGTCGCGGCCCAGCAGCTCCACCGTGCCGCCGCTGGGCGTGTCCAGCGCCATCACCAGCCGCGCCAGCGTGGATTTGCCCGAGCCCGATTCGCCGACCACGCCCAGGCTGCGGCCGGCCCGGATGTCGAAGCTCACGCCCTGCAGCGCCGCTACCCGCGCGCGCGGCCCCAGCAGGCGCGTGCGCGGCAGCGGGTAGTGGTGCTGCAGGTCGCGCACGCGCAGCAGCAGGGGGGCGGGGTCAAATTGGCCTCCAGCGCCCGTGGGTAAAGCGCTTGAAGCTACGGTATCGATAGTGTTCATGGCGCCTTTTTCAGCCGTATGCAGCGCGCCTCGTGATCCGCGTCCAGCGCCACGGCGGGCGGCAGTGCGGCGTGGCATGCGGGCTCGGTGAAGGGGCAGCGCCCGGCAAACGGGCAGCCCGTCGGCAGGTCGGCCAGCTCGGGCACGGTGCCGGCAATGGTGGGCAGACGCGCGCCGGCCGCGCGCGCCGTGCCCAGTTGCGGGCGCGCGGCAAACAGGCCCTGCGTGTAGGGGTGGGCGCGGGCGCCGAATACGGCGCGCGTGGGGCCCCATTCAACCGCCGTGCCGCCATACATCACGAGGGTGCGCCGCACGCTCTGCGCGATCACGCCCAGGTCGTGCGAGATCAGTATCAGCGCCATGCCGCGCTCGGCCACCAGGCCTTTGATGAGTTCCAGGATCTGGCGCTGCAGCGTCACGTCCAGCGCCGTGGTGGGCTCGTCGGCGATCAGCAGGTCGGGCCCGCAGGCCAGCGCCATGGCGATGGTGATGCGCTGGCGCTGCCCGCCCGAGAACTGGTGCGGGTAGGCGTCAAAGCGCTGCGCTGCCTGGTCTATGCCCACGCGCTCCAGCAGGGCGATGGCCTCGGCGCGCGCTTGGGCGAAGGTCAGGCCCTGGTGCAGGCGCAGCGGCTCGGCCACCTGGCGGCCTATGGTGTGCACGGGGTTCAGCGCGGTCATGGGCTCCTGGAACACCATGCCTATGCGGTTGCCGCGCAGGCGGCACAGCGCCTTGTCGCTCAAGGCCAGCAGCTCCTGGCCATCGAAACGGATGCTGCCCGCAGCCTGCGCTCCCTCGGGCAGCAGGCCCATGAGGGCCAGCGCGGTGAGGGACTTGCCGCAGCCTGATTCGCCGATCAGCCCCAGCGTCTCGCCGCGCGCCAGCGTGAAGTCCACGTCATGCACGGCGCGCACCGCGCCGCGCTGCGTCTGCAGCGTGATGGCGAGTTGCCGTACTTCGAGCAGCGGGGTGGTGGTGGCCATCATCTCTGGCGCGCCATGCGTGGGTCGAGCAGGTCGCGCAGGCCGTCGCCCAGCAGGTTCAGGCCGAGCACGGCCAGGGCGATCGCCAGGCCCGGCCACACCGCCAGCAGCGGCGCCTGGAACATGAGGGTCTGCGACTCGGCCAGCATGCGCCCCCAGGAGGGTTGGGGCGGCTGCGTGCCCAGGCCCAGGTACGAGAGCGCGGCCTCGGCCAGGATCGCCAGCGCGAACTGGATCGTGGCCTGCACGATGAGCACCGAGGCGATGTTGGGCAGCACATGCTCCAGCGTGATGCGCCACGGCCCCTTGCCGCAGGCGCGCGCGGCCAGGATGTACTCGCGCGCCCAGACTGCCTTGGCCGAGGCGCGCGTGACGCGGGCAAACGTCGGTATGTAGAAGATGCCGATGGCGATGATGGCGTTGACGATGCCGGGGCCGAACACCGCCGTGAGCATGATGGCCAGCAGCAGCGCCGGAAAGGCGAAGGTGAAGTCCGCCAGGCGCATCACGGCCTCCTCCACCCAGCCGCCGCGCGCCGCCGCCAGCAGGCCCAGCGCCGCGCCCAGCGCCAGGCCGATGCCCACGGCGATCACGCCCACCAGGATGGAGGCGCGTGCGCCCACCAGCAGCAGCGAGGCCAGGTCGCGCCCGTAGGCATCGGTGCCCAGCCAGTGTTGTGTGCTCGGAGGCTGCAGCGTGGCGTCCATGGCCATCTCGTAGGGCGGCCAGGGCGTCCATACCAGAGACAGCAGGGCAGCGGCCAGCAGCAGCGCCGTGAGCAGCGCGCCGATCACGAAGCTGCGGTGGTGCCGCGCGCGCCGCCAGAAGCCGGGCGCGGGCAGTGCCGCGGTGACGGTGGGCACGGCGCTCATGGGCTGCCCACCTTCACGCGCGGGTCTATGGCCGCGTACAGCAGATCGACGACGAAGTTCACCAGCACCACCATGGCCGCCAGCAGCATCACGCAGTTGCGCACCACGACCAGGTCGCGGTTGGCGATGGACTGGAAGATGAGCCGCCCCAGGCCCGGCAGGTAGAACACGTTTTCCACCACGATGGTGCCGGCCAGCAGGTTGGCGAACTGCAGGCCCATCACCGTGACCACGGGGATCATGGCGTTGCGCAGCACATGGCGCCACAGCGCCGCGCGGCGCGTGAGCCCCTTGGCGCGCGCGGTGCGCACAAAGTCCTCGCGCAGCACGTCGAGCACGGCAGAGCGCGTGATGCGCGCCAATATGGCGGCCTGCACCGCCGCCAGCGCCACGGCCGGCAGCAGCAGCGCCTTGAGCGCCGGCAGGACGCCGCCGCCCGCTTCCGCCGTCCATCCCGGAAAGCCCCCGGCCGAGAACCACTGCAGCTTTACCGAGAACAGCAGGATCAGCAGGATGGCGAACCAGAAGTTCGGAATGGCGATGCCCAACTGCGCCAGCCCCATCACGCCCCAGTCGCCCAGGCGGCTGTGGCGTGCGGCGGCATACACGCCGGCGGCCAGCGCCAGCACGCAGGTCAGGGCCATGGACAGCAGGGCCAGCGGAATGGTCAGGGCCAGGCGCTCGGCGATGAGATGGAGCACCGGCGCGCTGTAGGCGTGGCTGTCGCCCAGGCGGCCCGTGAGCAGGCCGGCCAGCCACTGGCCGTAGCGCACCAGGGCCGGCTGGTCCAGCCCAAGCTGCGCGGCCAGCGCGGCCACGGCCTCGGGCGCGGCGTCGGGGCCGAGCAGCACCTCGGCGGCGTTGCCTGGCAGCACCTCGAGCACCCAGAACACCACGGCCGAGGCGCCCAGCAGCGTCGCGATCAGGGTCAGCAGGCGTTGCAGAACAAACCAGGTCATGCAGACAATTTATAGCGGCAAAATGGGCTGTAACGCTCTACTGTAAAGCGCTATAAGCTATGAAAAACATAGTCATGCGGCGCCGTCCTGCAACGCAGATGGACGGGGCGGCTTGGGGCGTTGCGGCTTGGTGGTATGCACCAGTAGCGTGGCCTTGTCCATGTCGCCGGCCAGCATGGCAGGGTAGGCCTTGAGCGCATGGGCGACGCTGTCTTCGATCAGCGTGCGCTGGTCGGGCGCGGGTTTCTTCAGCACCCAGTGGATGACCTCGGACTTCACGCCGGGGTGGCCAATGCCTATGCGCAGCCGCCAATAGTCGCTGCTGCCCAGCTGGGCATGTATGTCGCGCAGCCCGTTGTGCCCCGCGTGGCTGCCGCCGCGCTTGAGTTTGGCCTGCCCGGGCGGCAGGTCCAGCTCGTCGTGCACCACGAGGATCTCCTCGGGCTGTATCTTGAAAAAGCGTGCCAGGGCGGCCACCGACTTGCCCGACAGGTTCATGAAGGTCTGCGGCTGCAGCAGCCAGACGCCGTGGCCGGCGACGGAGCTGCGCGCCACCAGGCCGTGGTAGGCGCGCTCTGGTACCAGAGTGACCTTCAGCTCGCGCGCCAGCGCGTCTATCCACCAAAAACCGGCGTTGTGGCGTGTGGCCTCGTATTCCGGCCCGGGATTGCCCAGGCCCACAAACAGTTTGATCATGGCCGTGATTATCGGCCCCGTAAAAACGCCAACGGCCCACGCAAGGGTGGGCCGTCGGGATGCAAGAGGTGCCGCCCCGGGCGAGGCGGCAGGCAAGCAGTGCTTACTTCTTGCCCTTCTTGGCGGGGGCCGCTGCAGGTGCGGCGGCGGCGACATCGGCCACCACTTCGGGCAGCTTGATGGACACCAGGGCGGGGTTCTTGTTGGAACCGCGCACCACCAGCTGCACACCGTGGGGAATCGTCAGCGACTGCAGGCCCAGGGTGGACTTGGAGGTCAGGCCGCTCAGGTCCACCTTGATGAACTCGGGCAGCTGCGAGGGCATGCACATCACGTCCACTTCGTGGATCAACGGGGTGACCGTGCAGCCTTCGGCCTTCACGGCGGGCGAGCCTTCCAGGCCTTCGTAGTGCAGCGGCACCTTCAGGTGCACGCGGGTCTTGTCGTCCACGCGCTGGAAGTCCACATGCAGCACTTGCTGCTTGAAGGGGTGGTATTGCACGTCGCGCAGCAGCACCTTGGAGACCTGGCCGTTCAGCTCCATGTCCAGAATGCTGGAGTGGAAGGCTTCCTTCTTCAGGGCATGCCACAGGGCGTTGTGATCGAGTTCGATCTGTTGGGGTTCGGCGGAACCACCATAGACGATGCCGGGGGTCTTGCCCGAAATGCGCAGACGGCGGCTCGCACCCGTACCTTGCTTGGCGCGCTCAAAAGCGACGAATTGCATAGTTAACTCCTAATGGGGCCGGCCGCGACCAGCCTGGCCCACTGTTGAAAAAGACCCCACACCCGCCGCCGGGCATGAGGTCTGCGTGACGCTCCCGGATCAGTCCGAGAACATGCTCGATACCGACTCGCCCGTGGAGATGCGCTGGATCGTCTCGGCGATCAGCGGCGCCACGGAGAGCTGGCGGATCTTGGCGCAGTCCTTGGCAGCATTGCTCAAGGGAATGGTATTGGTCACCACCACCTGGTCGAGCGCGGCACCCTGGGTAATGCGGTCAATGGCGGGGCCGGAGAAGATCGGGTGCGTGCAATACGCGTAGACCTTCTGGGCGCCGCGTTCCTTGAGCACCTCGGCGGCTTTGACCAGCGTGCCGGCGGTGTCGATCATGTCGTCCATGATCACGCAGTTGCGACCGTCGATGTCGCCGATCACATGCATGACTTCGGACACGTTCGCCTTGGGGCGGCGCTTGTCGATGATGGCCAGGTCGCAGCCCAATTGCTTGGCCAGCGCACGCGCGCGCACCACGCCACCCACGTCGGGGCTGACCACCACCAGGTTCTCGTACTTCTTCTCGTTCAGGTCGCCAAGCAGCACCGGCGAGGCGTAGATGTTGTCCACCGGAATGTCGAAGAAGCCCTGGATCTGGTCGGCGTGCAGGTCCATGGTCAGCACGCGTGCCACACCCACGGCTTGGAGCATGTTGGCCACCACCTTGGCGGAGATCGGCACGCGCGTGGAGCGCGGGCGGCGGTCCTGGCGCGCATAGCCGAAGTAGGGGATCACGGCCGTGATGCGCTCTGCCGACGCGCGCTTGAGCGCATCGACCATGATCAACAGTTCCATCAGGTTCTCGTTGGTCGGCGCGCAGGTGGGCTGCACCACGAATACGTCGCGGGCGCGCACGCTTTGTTTGATTTCGACAGTGACTTCACCGTCAGAGAAGCGTCCTACATCGATGGCGCCCAGGTTGGTGCCGAGATGCTGGACGATTTCGGCAGCCAGGCCGGAATTGGCATTGCCCGTGAATACCAAGAAATCGGGGGAATTGGTTTGCATGAGTGACTCAGCAGTCTGAATTGAGATCCCGCGCGGGCAATGGGTCTTGGCAGGGGAGGAAGGATTCGAACCCTCGCATGCCGGAATCAAAATCCGGTGCCTTAACCAACTTGGCTACTCCCCTACGCAGGTTGACTGCCGCTTGGCAATCAGCCTTTTATCTCTCCATCCGAAGCCCAATCCAGCAGCGGATGAAGCTTCAAATTATCGCACATTTTTACCTGCCATGTTGCTGGTGCATCATGCAGATCAACTGCGTGCATTGCTTGCGCAAACACCGCGCTGCCCGAGCCGGTCATCCGCCCTTGTAAGCCCTTGGATGCAAGCCATGTGATGGCCTGGTCTATTTCTGGGCACAAGGTCTGTGCGATCGGCTGCAGGTCATTGCCACCAAATTGGTAGGGTGCTGCAGCAAAGCCTTGGATTGTAGCATTGCCTGAATCGCGTTTCAGCAAAGGATGCGAAAAAATGGCTTTCGTATCCAGTCCCGCTTCGGGCTTGACCACTGCAAAACTTGCGCTTGGCAGTCGCTGCTCCAACTCAAGGGGCCGGATTATGTCACCAATCCCCTCCACCCAAGCATTTCTGCCGCATAAAAAAAATGGCACGTCGGCGCCAAGGGTCAGGCCTATGGCCTGCAAGCGTGTGCGCGGCAGGCGCAGGCCCCACAGCCGGTTCAGGGCCAGCAACGTGCTGGCCGCGTCGGAGGAGCCGCCGCCCAGCCCGGCCTGAGCGGGCACGCGCTTGTGCACGCCGATGTGTGCGCCCAGGCGGCAGCCGGTGGCAGCCTGCAGCGCGCGTGCCGCACGCAGCACCAGGTCGTTCGCGGGCAGGGGTTGCGTCAGGTCCTCGCGCGTGATGGCGCCATCGGCGCGCAACTCGAAATGCAGGGTGTCGCTCCAGTCGATCAGCATGAACACTGACTGCAGCAGGTGGTAGCCATCGGGCCGGCGGCCCGTGACATGCAAAAACAGGTTCAGCTTGGCCGGTGCCGGCACGTCGTACAGGGTTTGCATGCGGGTTCAAAGACTCAGGATGACGCGCAGCACCGTGTGCGGCGCGGGCGTGTGGCGCGTGGCCGTGAGGCGGCCCTTGTCCAGTGCGCTCAGGTCCGCCTGCCAGCCCGTGGCCTGAACCTGCTCGCCCTTGAGCCAGCCAAAGAGTGCGTCAATTGGCAGGGCGCTGCCCGTCAACTCGTGTACCAGCGTTTGCAGCGATATGGATTGCCTGGTCTCGCTGCCATTGTTCAGCACGGCGCGCCCTGGGGACCATTGCAGCTCGGCGATCACGTTGCCCAGGGGGTTAAACAGGGTCAGCGCGCCCATTGCCGGGCTGCCCTTGAGTTCAAAGCCGGCGCTGAACGACTGCGCGCTGCCGTCTTCGACCTGCACGGCAAGCCGCCCGCTCCAGTGGTCCGTGGCCCCGCTGGCGGGGCGGGGTGGTTGGGCGCAGCCTGCAAGCAGCGCGACCGAGAGCGCCGCAAGTACCAGGCGGCCGCGCCTGGGGCGAGCGCGGGAGGGGGGGGGCGGCCGTGTCAAGGGCGCGCTCCCAAGCGCTTGAGCGTGTCTTGGAGCGTCGAGTTGTCCTTGTGGATGCGCAGACCCTCGCGCCAGATGGACAGTGCGCGCTCGCGCTGGCCCAGGCTCCACAAAACCTCGCCCAAGTGGGCTGCGATTTCCGCATCCTGCAGTGTCTTGAATGCGCGCTCCAGAATGGACAGCGCCTCCTTGCGGTTGCCCAGGCGGAATTCGACCCAGCCGAGGCTGTCGGTGATGAAGGGGTCTTCGGGTGCCAGTTCCAGGGCCTTGGTGATCAGCGCCTTGGCCTCTTGCAGGCGCACGCCGCGGTCGGCCAGCGAAAACCCCAGGGCATTGAGCGCATGGTGATGATCCGGCTTGCGCGCGATGATGCTGCGCAGCAGGCGCTCCATATCCTCGGTGCGGCCGGCCTTCTCGGCCAGCATGGCCTGGTCGTACACCAGGTCGTTGTCTTGCGGCGCCAGTGCCGCCACCTTGGCCTGCAGCTCATAGGCCTGCTGGTATTGGCCGACTTCGCGCAGCAGCTGCACCTCGGCCTGGAGCTTGAGGCGCTCGTCGTCCGGGCCTGTGGCCGGCGTGGCGCGGATCAGGGCGCGTGCCTCTGCCAGCCGGCCCTGGCGCGCCAGCAGCGAGGCGCGCCGGCTTTGGACGGATAGCAATTCGGCGGCGTCATCAATGCGTTCCAGCCAGGCTTGGGCCTGCGCCAGGTTGCCGCGCTTTTCGGCAATCCGCGCCTGCATCAGATAGGCCTGCGTCAAGGCATGCTTGTGTTGCTCGCCGGCCGGCAGGCTGTCTTGCAGCTCGACGAAGCGTTGCAGGGCAGCCTCGGCTTCATCCAGCTGGTTGGCCTGCAGTTGCAGCGTTGCCTGGATCAACCATGCCTGGGCCTGGTCCGGGTGCTCGCTGGTGACGGCCTGTACCTGCGCCCGCGCATCGGTCAGGCGCTGTGCATTGATCAGCAGGCGCGCATAGGCCATGCGCACCTCCGGCAGGGGCTTGCCGGCCAGATAGCGTGTCAGCAGGGGCTCGGCCTGTATGACGCCGCCCTCCATTAGCTGTAGCGCCAGCATGGCAGCGCCGTCGTCGCGGGAATCCTGCGCCATGGCGTTGCTTACGGCCTCCAGCGTGCGCGCCTTGTCGTCTGCCGCAAGGTACATGCGCCCTATGGTGGTCCAGGCCGTGGGTGCTACGGCCGGGTGGTTGAGCTCGCCATCGAGGGCTTGGCGCACTACGCGTGCGGCCAGGGCCTTGTCGCTTGCGCGCGCATACAGCAGGGGGAGTGTCCGTATCGTGGAAATCTTGTCCCGCGTAGGGGAGCTGGCCAGCTCCTGGCGCAAGGGCGCGGCGCTGTCGGCGATGCGGTTGAGCGCCACCAGGATGCGCAGCAGGTAGCGATTGGCGTCACGCGACTGCGGCAGCGCCTGCTGCCAGGCGCGTGCGGCCGCCAGTGCGGATTCGCCGGAGCGCGCCTGCAGCGCGATGTCGGTGGCGCGGCGATACAGCTGTGCGTCGCCGCTGCGGCGGGCCGCATCCAGTATCAGGTTGTAGCCCGTGCCCGGGTCGCCCGCGCTGGTCGTCATTTCACCCAGCAGCAGCTCGTAGAACAGCTCGGCATTGAGTGCGGCATTGGCATCGCTGTCCTCGGCTTCGACCGAGGATTCGGCCGGCGCTGCTGGCTCGCTGGTTTGGGCCTGGGCTGGCCATGCGGCGGCTGCAATCACATAGACCAAGGCCGCCCGCCAAAAACGCTGAGATAGCTCCATCGGCTCATAATAATCCATGGTATTGAGACTTCTAGACACACATCGCCATGCCTGAGCTGCCCGAGGTGGAGGTTACGCGGCGCAGCTTTGCCGATGCCATTGCCGGCGCGACGATACGCACCGTGGTGCTTGGCAAGCCCCTGCGCTGGCCCTTGGGCATTGCGCCTGATGCCTTGGTGGGGCAGCGGGTGCTGGCGGTGCGCCGGCGCGGCAAGTATTTGTTGCTGGATCTGCAGGATGGATTGTTGCTGGTGCATCTGGGCATGTCGGGCAGCCTGCGCTTTGCCCAGGCATTGCCGGCGCGCGGCGTGCATGACCATTTCGACTTGGTGACCGATCGCGGCACCCTGCGCCTGCATGATCCGCGCCGTTTCGGTGCCGTGGTATGGGCGTCAGGCGAGGACGATGCGCGGGCGCGCAAGCTGCTCGCGGGGCTGGGGGTGGAGCCCCTGGGCGAGGGCTTTGGCTTTGCCGCATTTCATGCGGGCCTGCGTGCCAGCCGCATGCCCATCAAGCAGTTGCTGCTGGCAGGCAAGCTGGTCGTGGGCGTGGGCAACATCTATGCGTCCGAGGTGCTTTTCCTGGCGCGCATACGGCCCACGGTGCGCGCCAGCCGCATAGGCGAGCAGCGCGCGCGGCGCCTGCATGGCGCGATCCGCGAGGTGCTGGCGCGTGCCGTGCAGCAGGGTGGCAGCACCCTGCGGGACTTTTCCAGTGCCGATGGCAGCGCCGGGCATTTTCAATTGCAGGCCAATGTCTACGGCCGTGACGGCCTGCCATGCAGGCTGTGCGGCACCAGCGTGCAGCTGCTGCGCCAGGGGCAGCGCAGCAGCTATTTCTGCCCGCATTGCCAGCGGCCTTGAGCGGCGTGCCGGGGGGCATGGCGGCGGCGGGCGGCGCGGACGGGGGGTGCTATATTGCACCTTCCCGCCCCTACGGGCGCGCGCGCATGGACGCATTGACATTTTGGGAGCGACGTGGGGCCCTCACCCTCATTCAACCAGCGGTTTGACCAGCATGGCGTCTGGCGGCGGGCGTTTGCGTACCGGCTTGAGCGGCTGGGCCAGTGGATGGGGGCGCATGACCTCATGGACGCGGTCGTCCTGGAGCGCCTGCAGCGCCTTGAGGAGCAGGTGCGCAGCGACAAGGTGACCGTGGCGTTCGTGGCGGAATTTTCGCGCGGCAAGTCCGAGCTCATCAACGCCATCTTCTTTGCCGGCTATGGGCGGCGCATCATGCCGGCAAGTGCCGGGCGCACCACCATGTGCCCTACCGAGCTGGGTTTTGAGAGCGGCATGGAACCCAGCCTGCGCCTGCTGCCCATAGAGACGCGCCTGCAAGCGCTCGGGGTGGCAGAGTGGCGGCTCAGGCCAGGCGGCTGGACCAAGCTGGCGCTGAACACCGACGATCCCGAGCAGATGGCAAAGGCACTCGAAAAAGTGTCCGAAATGCGCAGCGTCTGCGTGGACGAGGCGCGCGCGCTGGGCTTCTGGAGCGAAGCAGCGGATGCCGACAATCCCCTGCCGGACGCCGCTGGCATGGTGCAGGTGCCCATGTGGCGCCACGCCATCATCAATCTGCCGCATCCGCTGCTCAAGCAGGGACTGGTGATTCTGGATACGCCGGGCCTGAATGCCGTGGGCGCCGAGCCCGAGCTGACCATCAACCTGATACCGCAGGCACATGCCGTGGTTTTCATCCTGGGGGCGGACACGGGCGTGACGCGCTCGGATCTGTCGATCTGGCGCGACCACCTGGGCGCGGCCGAGGATGCGGCCGATGCGCGCCTGGTGGTGCTCAACAAGATCGATACGCTGTGGGACGCGCTGAACTCGCCCGCGCAGGTGCAGGCGCAGATCGAGCGCCAACGCCATACCTCGGCCGAGATGCTGGGCGTGCCGCTCGGTCATGTGGTGGCGGTATCGGCGCAAAAGGGTTTGCTGGCCAAGATCCATTGCGATGACCAGCTGCTGCAGGCCAGCGGCCTGCCGCAGCTGGAGGTCGCCCTGGGCAGGGGCATCATGAGCCGGCGCCAGGACATCTTGCGGGCGACCGTGGCAAGCGCTGTGGCCAGCCTGCAAAACGAGACGCGGCGCGTGATCAACATCCGTCGCCGCGACCTGGATGAGCAGATGCTGGAGCTGCGCAGTCTGCGCGGCAAGAACATGTCCGTGATCGAGGCCATGCGTGCGCGCATTGAGATCGAGCAGCAGGAATTCGAGGCCAGCGCAGCCAAGATCCAGGCCGTGCGGGCCGTGCACCTGAAGATGCTGCGCGTGCTGTTTCAGCGGCTCGGGCCGCGTGGACTCAGGGCGCATCTGGAGGAGCTGAGCGCGGCCCTGGAGCCTGCGGGGGTCAAGTTGGGCGTGCGCAAGGTGTATGGCGAGACCTTTGATCGTGTGCGCGCCGCCATGGAGGCGGCCCAGGCCTCGGGTGTCGAGATGCAGGCCATGCTGGGCGGAACTTTCCGTCAGCTCAATTCTGATTTCGGCTTCTCGCTACAGGTGCCGCCCGCGCCGCCGCTGGGCGCCTACGCGCAGGACATCACGGCCATAGAGCAGCGCCATCTGCAGTATGTGGCCGTAGCCAACACCTTGCGCCTGGCGCAGAGGGAGCATGCACAGCGCCTGCTGCGCGCCCTGGACCTGCGACTGCGCACGGTGTTCGAGGCCGTGGCGAATGAGCTGGAGCTGTGGAGCAAGACGGTCATGGGGCAGCTCGACGCGCAGCTGCGCGAGCGCCAGCGCAGTTTTGCGCGGCGCATGGAGGCCGTGAAGCGCATTCAGCAGGCGACCAGCGGCCTGCTGGAGCGCATCGCGGAGGTTGAAGCGGCCGAGCGCAACCTGGCCGAGTTGGAGCAGCGCCTGCTCGAGCTGACGGCGGAGCTTGTGCAGCCACCGGCCGCCGACGATGGCGCCCCTGTCGGGGACATGGCTCAGGCCGTAGCCCAGCCCTTGACGCCGTTGGCAACGGCATGAGCTCGGCGCCCCCGCAGATCGCCGCGCAGGTGGTGCGCTGGCAGGCCGGACATGGCCGCAACCAGCTGCCCTGGCAGAACACGCGCGATGCCTATCGCGTGTGGCTGTCCGAAATCATGCTGCAGCAGACCCAGGTGGCCACGGTGCTGGACTATTACGCGCGCTTCCTGGCGCGCTTTCCCGACGTGCGGCAGCTGGCCGCGGCACCACAGGACGAGGTGCTGGCCCAGTGGAGCGGCCTGGGCTACTACAGCCGTGCGCGCAACCTGCACCGCTGCGCGCAGATCGTGGTGCGCGAGCATGGCGGCGAGTTTCCGCGTACCGTGGATGAGCTGGCGGCCCTGCCGGGCATTGGCCGTTCCACGGCCGGCGCCATCGCCGCGTTCTGCTTTGGCGTGCGCGCCCCCATCCTGGATGCCAATGTGCGGCGCGTGCTCACGCGCGTGCTGGGCTTTGGCGCGGACCTGGCGCAGGCGCGCAACGAGCGCGAGCTGTGGAGCCTGGCCGACGCCATGCTGCCCCACGACGACCTGGACGTCGCCATGCCGCGCTATACCCAGGGGCTGATGGATCTGGGCGCCGGCATCTGCCTGCCCAGGAACCCGAGCTGCATGCTGTGCCCGCTGCAACAGGCCTGCGTGGCGCGGCGCGATGGCAATGCGCAGGACTACCCGGTGCGCACGCGTCGGCTCAAGCGCAGTGCCCAGGCCTGGTGGCTGCTGCTGTGCCGGGATGACGCCGGCCGTCTGTGGCTGGAGCGGCGCCCGCCTGCGGGCATCTGGGCCGGGTTGTACTGTCCGCCCGTCCATGCCAGCAGGCACGACCTGGAGGCCACCCTGGCGCCAGAGTCCATGCGCGGCGCGCAAGACCTGCCGGCCTTTACCCATGTGCTCACGCACCGCGACCTGCACCTGCACCCGGTGCTGGCGCGGGGCCAGGTGCTTGCGCCGGACGCGCAGTGCGCCGAGCCGTCGGCGGGCGGCTGGTTCACGCCGCAGCAGTGGCAGGGCCTGGGGCTGCCGGCGCCCGTGCGCAAGCTGCTGGAGGGGTTGTAGTCATGGATCTGATACGCTAAATTGATAGCTTCTGACGCTTATTATTCATGGCTTTCAGAAGTATTTAATTCTGAATTTGCCGCAAAAAAAGCGCCAGAAGCTATGAATTAGATAGTGAATGGCGTCTTGCCATCAGACGCCATTGAGCTCGCGATGGCGGCGCAGCGTGCTCCAGCGGTCGGCAAAGTGCGCGCCGAGCTGCTCCACCAGATACACCGAACGGTGTTGCCCGCCCGTGCAACCTATGGCCACGGTGACATAGCTGCGGTGGTTTTGCGCCAGCGCGTCCAGCCAATGCTCCAGAAACTGGCTGATGTGCGAGAGCATCAGCGCCACCTCGGGTTGCTCGCGCAGGTATTCGGCTACCGGCGCATCCCTGCCGGTGAGCGCGCGCAGCGCGGGCTCGTAGTGCGGATTGGGCAGCATGCGCACGTCAAAGACATAGTCCGAGTCGAATGGCACGCCGTGCTTGAAGGCGAAAGATTCGAACACCAGGGTGAGCTGACCGGGCTTGACGGACAGCAGCTCCTTCACGTAGCTCAGCAGCTGGGCGGGGCGCAGTACGCTGGTGTCTATGACATAGGACTGCTCGCGCAGCTCGGCCAGCAGCTGGCGCTCCAGCTCAATGGTCTGCACCAGGGCGCGCCGGCCTTCGAGCAGCTTGTCCTGGGACAGTGGATGGCGCCGGCGCGTCTCGGAAAAGCGCCGCACCAGGGTGCCGGTAGTCGCGTCCAGAAACAGCGAACGCACCTGAACCCCTTCTTCGCGCAGGCGCTTGAGCTGCTGCGGCACCAGGGGCAGGGCGGTGGCGCTGCGTACGTCCATGGCCACGGCGACGCGCTGGCCGTGGTGCGCATGCTCCAGCGCCACGAAGGATGCCAGCAGCTCCGGCGGCAGGTTGTCCACGCAGTAGTAGCCAGAATCCTCCAGCGCGCGCAGCGCCAGGGACTTGCCCGAGCCGGACATGCCGGTGATGACGACGACTTCCAGTGTCATGGTTCAGCCTGCTGTGGTGGGCGTGCGCGCGCCATCCAGCATCTCTCGCGCATGCGCCAGGGTGGTGGGGGAGAGGCGCTCGCCGCCGAGCATGCGGGCGACCTCCGCGACGCGTTCCTGGGCGTCGGCGGCGGCCACCGTGCTGTTCGTGCCTTCGGCGCGCCTGTGCTTGGAGACAACCAGGTGGTGGTCCGCGCAGGCCGCCACCTGGGGCAGGTGGGTGACTGCCAGCACCTGCCGCGCACGCCCAAGCTGCTGCATCAGGCGCCCCACGGTTTCGGCCACGGCGCCGCCCACACCCGAGTCCACCTCGTCGAAGATCAGCGTGGGCGCCGCGCCCAGCTCGCTGGTGGTGACCGAGATCGCCAGCGCGATGCGCGACAGCTCGCCGCCCGAGGCCACCTTGCCGACGGGGCGCGGGGTCATGCCCGGGTGGCTGGCGACCAGGAAGACCACCTGGTCCACGCCGTGCGGTCCGGGCTCTGCCGCCTTGTCCACCTGCACCTCGAAGCGCCCGCCCGTCATGCCCAGGCCCTGCATGGCCTGGGTGATGGCCTGCGCCAGTCGCGGCGCGGCCTTGGCGCGTTTTTGCGACAGGGCGCGCGCGGCCTTGTGGTAGGCTGCGGCCTGGGCCTGCTCGGCTGCTTCGAGCGCGTCCAGGTCGGCCGCGTCGTCCAGGCGGCGCAGCGCCTCCTTCCAGCCCTCCAGCAGCGCGGGTAGCTCCGCCGGCGTGCGCTTGAACCGGCGTGCCTGCTGCATCCATTGCGATAGGCGGGCATCGAGCCGCTCCAGCAGCTCGGGGTCGGGCTCGGCGTGGCGCAGATAGCCCTGCAGCGAATGCGCCACGTCCCCCGCCTGGGCGATGCACGCGGCCAGCACCTCGTTCATGGCGCGGAAAGACTCGTCCACATGTTCGTAGTCCTGCAGCAGGTGCTGGGCCTGGGCCAGCGCGCTCAGGGCGCCACCCGCGTCATCGCCCTGCAGTGCGCCCAGGGCGCCCTGTGCGTTGTCCAGCAGCGCCTGGGCGTTGGACAGGCGCGCGTGTCGGGTGTTGAGCTCGTCCCATTCGCCCTCGCGTGGGGCGAGCTTGTCCACCTCCGCGATCTGCCACTGCAGGCGCTCGCGCTCCTGCTGCAGCGTGTCCTGCGCGGTGCGGGCCTGGACCAGGGCCTTCTGCGCGTCGCGCCAGGCCGCCCACAGCGCGGTCAGCGGCTGTGCCTGTACGCCGGCATAGGCGTCGAGCAGGCCGCGCACGGCCTCGGGCCGCGTCAGGCTTTGCCAGGCATGCTGGCCGTGGATGTCCAGCAGCTGCTCGCCCAGGGTGCGCATCTGCGCCGCCGTGGCCGCAATGCCGTTGATCCAGGCGCGGCTCTTGCCCTGTATATCGATGGTGCGGCGCAGCAGCAGGGTGTCATCACCGGGAAAGCCGGCTTCATGAAGCCAGGCGGCAAGCGCGTGCGCGCCGGCATCGAACTCGGCGCAGAGATCGGTGCGCTGCGCGCCTTCGCGGATCACGCCGGTGTCGGCGCGTGCGCCCAGCAGCAGCTGCAGCGCGTCTATCAGTATGGACTTGCCCGCGCCGGTCTCGCCGGTCAGCACCGTGAAGCCGGCGTGCAGGTCCAGGTCCAGCGCCTGCACGATGACAAAGTCGCGCAGCGCGATGCGTCGCAGGGCCATGCTCAGGACCCTCCCTCGTTCCAGCGCAGCTTCTTGCGCAGGGTGGAAAAATAGCTCCAGCCACGCGGGTGCAAAAAGCACACGCGATGGGCCGAGCGCCGCACCACGACGCGGTCGCCGTGTTGCAGCGAGGCCAGTGACTGCATGTCGAAGTTGGCGCTGATGTCGCGCCCGCCCGCGATCTCGATGGCGATTTCAGAGGCATCGGGCAGCACGATGGGCCGGTTGGACAGCATGTGCGGCGCGATGGGCACCAGCACCCAGCCCGGAATCGACGGGTGCAGCATGGGACCTCCCGCCGACAGCGCATAGGCCGTGGAGCCGGTGGGTGAGGCGACGATCAGGCCGTCGGCGCGCTGGTTGGAGACGAACACGCCATCCACCTCCACGCGCAGCTCCACCATGCCGGAGGTGGAGCCGCGGTTGACCACCACGTCGTTGAGCGCCAGGGCCTCGAACACACAGGTGTCGCCGCGCATCACGCGCGCCTGCATCAGCGGCCGCACGTCTTCCTCGTATTCGCCATGCAGTATGGCCGTGAGGGCGGCTTCGTAGCCCTGTAGCGGAATATCGGTGATGAAGCCCAGCCGCCCCTGGTTGATGCCCACCAGCGGCGTGCCGTAGCCGGCCAGCCTGCGACCCACGCCGAGCATGGTGCCATCGCCGCCCACGACCAAACACAGGTCGCAATGCCCGCCAATGCCATCCACGTCCAGGGTGTGATAGCCGTCCAGTCCCATGCTGGCGGCCGTTTCTGCCTCCAGCGTGGGCTCGCAGCCCTGCCGGATGATGAACTGGACAATCCCCTCAATGATCTGCTGCGCACTGGCGGGGGCCGCACCGGCAACGGGCTCCCGGTACTTGCCTATGACTGCGATGCGGCGGAAGATGGGCTTCATGCGGAAATTACATCATTAAAATGACCTGATGCTCGATGACCGTTCGAAGTTGTTGCTCAAGGCGCTGGTGGAACGCTACATCGCCGAAGGGCAGCCGGTGGGCTCCAGAACCCTGTCGCGGGCATCGGGCCTTGAATTGTCTCCCGCCACCATACGCAACGTGATGGCCGACCTGGAGGAGCTGGGCCTGATTGCCAGCCCCCACACCTCCGCTGGCCGCGTGCCCACGGCCAAGGGCTACCGCCTGTTCGTGGACACCATGCTCACCGTGCAGCAGGAGCAGTTGCCGGCCCTGCAGCTCAAGCCCGAGCAGCCGCAAAAAGTGATCACCAATGCCGCGCAGCTGCTGTCCAGCCTGTCGCAATTCGTCGGGGTGGTCATGGCGCCGCGCCGCGCCTCGGTGTTCCGGCATATTGAATTCCTGCGCCTGTCGGAGCGGCGGCTGCTGGTGATCATCGTCTCGCCCGATGGCGACGTGCAAAACCGCGTGCTCTTCACCGAATCCGACTACACCCAGTCGCAGCTGGTCGAGGCGGCCAACTTCCTCAACGCCCACTACGCGGGCCTGACCATGGAGCAGGTGCGCGAGCGCCTGAAGCTGGAGGTGGACAAGCTGCGCAGCGAGATCGCGGTGCTGATGCAGGCAGCGGTGAATGTCGGCTCCGAGTCGCAGGACGAGGTGGTCTTCTCGGGTGAGCGCAACCTGCTGGCGGTGAGCGACTTTTCCGGTGACATGGGCCACCTGCGCCGGGCCTTCGACCTGTTCGAGCAGAAAACCCAGATCCTGCGGCTGCTGGACATCTCCAGCCGCGCCGAGGGGGTGCGCATCTTCATCGGCGGCGAGAGCCAGGTCGTGCCGTTTGAAGAGCTGTCCGTGGTCAGCGCGCCCTACGAGGTCGATGGTCAGGTGGTCGGCACCCTGGGCGTGATCGGCCCCACGCGCATGCCCTATGACCGCATGATCCAGATCGTGGACATCACCTCCAAATTGGTGTCCAACGCGCTAAGCCACCACAAGTAGCACATACAATGCGCGGCTGTGCCCTGCGCATCAGGCGCGGGTGGCACGCACTGGGGCGTTAGCTCAGTTGGTTAGAGCAGAGGACTCATAATCCTTTGGTCGTCGGTTCAAGTCCGCCACGCCCTACCAGTCCTACAAAGCCCGTCATGGCATGGCCGTGGCGGGTTTTTTGTTGGCCGCACGGTTTGTGTCCTAGGGCCTGCGTACGGGGCCGCATGCCAGAATGGCGCGCATGCCAGCCCACACCGCCTATGCGGCGCATGCCGCCGAGCAGCCCGGCACGGCTGCGCAGTACGCCAGCGTCGCACCGGCGCTGTATCGGGCTGCGTTGGGGCCTGTGAACCAGGAACACTATCTGGCCGCGTTCGAGCGGCTGGACGCTGTAGGGCGTGTGCTGCCGGGGTGGAACCTGGCCGCAGCCCTGTGCCCTCTGGGCTGGCTCGTTTTCCGGCGGCTGTGGCAACAGGCGCTGTGGGTGGTGGTGGGGCTGGCGTTGGTGGCGCTGTCGCTGTGGGCGCTGGGTCATCAATGGCTGGCCTTGCCGCGGCCCATGCTGGTCGGCCTGGCTTTGGCTGTGTGGCTGATGTTGTGCGGCGCACTGGGGCTGTATGGCGATGCGCTGGTGCATGCCGATGTGCAGCGGCGCATTGTCAGGACGGTGTCGGCCGCGTCCACCATGCGCGAGGCCATTGAGTTGCTGCAGGGCCGCCGCAGCAGCAGGCGCCGGTTGTGGTGGCCGGTGCTGTGGGGTGTGGCGCTGGTATTGGTGGCTGCCGCGGTGTGGTTGGCGTTTGCCGCCCAGATGCGTGGCAAGCCCGTGCAGGACGTGGTGGTGACGGCGCCTGCCGCATCAGTGGGGCCTTTACCCAGGCCGGAAAACGAGCAAGCGCTGCTCGCGCAGACGCGGGAACCATCCACGGTGGTCACCGAAGAGTCTTCTACCGCGCAAGAGCAGGTGCAGCCGCCCATGCCCGAGCCCATGCCCGAGGCTGAGCAGGTGCCGGTTGTCCCTCGGACGCAAGGGGCAACGCCACCCAATGAACGCCCGCCGCAAAAGCCGGCGCTGCGCAGGCTGTACATCAACGCAGGTCTGTTTGCAGACGCGGCCAACGCAGGCCGTGTGCATGCGCGCCTGCGGCAGGCGGGCCTGCCGTCCAGCGTGGAGCCGCTGGTGCGCGCCGACGGCCGTCGCCTGCAGCGTGTGCGCGTGGGGCCGTTCAGTTCGGCGGCGCAGGCCAATGCGGCGCTGGCCAGGGTGCGAGCCATGGGGCTGGAGGCCGTGGCTGCGGCGCAATGATGGGGCGTTACCTATGGTGACGGCGGCGGCGCGTGGGTCGCGTTATGGTGCCGGCTTTTGTTGAGTTGAGGGATGGACATGCGGTACTTCTCATGCGCGGGCGCGTTGGCTGGCATCTTGGCGCTGCTGGCTGGTTGTGCACAGTTGGGGCCTTCCGCTCCCGCAAGGCCGCTCGGTGCGGGCACGGCGCCGGTGGGCGGCAACTGTGATGCGCAGGGCGCGCAATGGGCCGTGGGCAAGAGCGGCACGGCCAGGGTGGTGGAGGAGGCGCGCGTGCGCGCCGGAGCGCGCATGGCGCGCGTGGTGCGCCAGGGGCCGTCGGCCGGCCAGGCGTTCGACGCCCAGCGCCTGAGCCTGGAGGTGGATGGCAGCGGCAAGGTGATTGCCGCGCGCTGCGGTTGAGGGATGCTCAATCCGCGAGAAACAGCGCCTGCAGGTCGCTCAGGAAATCGAAACCGCGCTCGGTGGGGCGCACGCGCTCCATGTCGCGCGTGATCAGGCCCCGGGCCTCGGCCTCTTGCAGTCCCTTGGCGATGGCGGTGATGGCCAGCCCGGTGCGCTCGGTGAATTCCTGCAGCGCAAAGCCTTCGCGCAGGCGCAGCGCGTTCAACATGAATTCGAACGGCAGGTCGGCGCGGCGCACGTCCTCGTCCTGGGCGATGGCGCGGCCAGCCAGGGCGCCCGCCATGTAGAGCTGCGGGTCGCGCAGGCGCACCTGGCGCACGATGCGGTGCGCGAAGCTGAGCTTGCTGTGCGCGCCCGCGCCCAGCCCCAAGTAATCGCCAAACTGCCAGTAGTTGCGGTTGTGCTGGCACTGGTGGCCGCCCCGCGCATAGGCCGAGACCTCGTAGCGCGCCAGGCCCGCGGCGGCCGTCATCTCGGTGATGCGGTCCAGCATGGCGTAGGCGGCGTCGTCCTCGGGCAGGCGCGGCGGGTATTTGGCGAAGTAGGTGTTGGGCTCTATCGTCAGCTGGTAGATGGAAATGTGCGGCGGCGCCAGGGCCAGCGCGGTGCGCATGTCCTCTTCCAGCTCGGCCGGCGTCTGGCCGGGCAGGGCGTACATGATGTCGAGGTTGAAGGTCTCGAACGCGCTGGCGGCTTCCTCCACCGCGGCCAGGGCCTGGGCCCGGTCGTGCACGCGGCCCAGGGCCTGCAGGTGGCGGTCGTTGAAACTTTGCGCGCCGATGGACAGGCGCGTGACGCCCGCGCCGCGGTAGGCGCGAAAGCGCTCTTTTTCAAACGTGCCGGGATTGGCCTCCAACGTGACCTCGCAGCCCGCGTCCAGGCGCAGGCGCGCGCGGATGTCGCCCAGCAGCCGGTCGATGGATTCGGGCGAGAACAGGCTGGGCGTGCCGCCGCCGATGAAGATGCTGTGCACCGTGCGGCCCCAGATCAGGGGCAGGGCGGCCTCCAGGTCGGCCATCAGCGCGGCGATGTAGCGCGCCTCGGGCAGTTCGCCGCGTGATTCGTGCGAGTTGAAGTCGCAGTACGGGCATTTGCTCAGGCACCAGGGCAGGTGCACGTACAGCGACAGCGGCGGCAGGCTGGCGAGCTGCAGCAGGCCGGCGCGCATGTAGTGCTGCACGTCGCGCGGGGCGCTGCCGGGCTGTGCGGCGGGGATGATGGGGATGCTCATGGTGATATGAAAACAATAGCGACTGACGCTTGTTGTATCTAGTTTTCAAATAAAAAACTATTTGAAAACATGCTTTGGCAAGCGCAAGCAGCTCACTTTTTTGCTGTATCCGCAAACCAGTGCGTGCGCATCAGCGCCAGCATCTGCTGGGCCGCAAGGCCGCGGTGGCTGTGGGCGTTCTTCACCTCGACGGGCAGCTCGGCAAAGGTCTTGCCGAAGGCGGGCAGGAGCATCACCGGGTCGAAGCCGAAGCCGCCGCTGCCGCGCGGCGCGGGCGCGATCTCGCCGGCCACGCGGCCCACGGCGATCAGTGGCTCGGGGTCCTGCGGGCTGCGCACGGCCACCAGGGTGCTGACCATGGCGGCGCGGCGGTCCGCTATGCCCTGCATCTGCTCCAGCAGGGCGCGTACGTTGTTGGTGTCGCTTTTTTCGTAGCCGAACTGCGTGGCGTAGTAGGCCGTCTGCACGCCGGGCAGGCCGCCGAAGGCCGCCACGCACAGGCCGGCGTCGTCGGCCAGTGCCGGCAGGCCGGTGTGGGCGCTGGCAAAGCGGGCCTTGGCCAGGGCGTTCTCCACGAAGGTGTGGAAGGGCTCCTCGGCCTCGCCCACGCCCAGTTCGGCCTGGGCGATCAGCTCCACGCCCAGCGGGGCCAGCATGGCCTGCAGCTCGGCGAGCTTGCCACGGTTGTTGGATGCAAGCACGAGTTTCATGGTCAAAATGGTCTTTTGCGCTTTTTTATAAAGCGTTAGTAGCTATTAATTACGTAGCGATTTCTGCTGTAGCAGCACCAGCTCGGCGATGCCTTTCTCGGCCAGGGTCAGCAGCTGGTCCATTTCGCTGCGCGAGAAGGCCGCGCCCTCGGCCGTGCCCTGCACCTCCACGTAGTGGCCCACTCCTGCTTGATCCATGGTCATGACGACATTCATGTCGGTGTCGCAGGCGACGTCTTCCACATATTCGAGATCCAAGAGCGGCTGGCACTGCACGATGCCCACCGACACCGCGGCCACCGCACCCGTGATGGGCGAGGCGGCGATCTTGCCGGCGGCCAGCAGCGTGGCCACCGCATCCTGCGCCGCCACCCAGGCGCCGGTGATGGCGGCGGTGCGCGTGCCGCCGTCGGCCTGGATCACGTCGCAGTCGATTTGTATGGTGCGCTCGCCGAGAAGCCGAAGGTCGAACACCGCGCGCAGGCTGCGGCCGATCAGGCGCTGGATCTCCTGCGTGCGTCCGCTTTGCTTGCCGCGCGCGGCCTCGCGGTCGCTGCGCGTATGGGTGGCGCGCGGCAGCATGCCGTATTCGGCCGTCACCCAGCCCTCGCCACTGCCGCGCTTGTGCGGCGGCACCTTTTCTTCGACCGAGGCGGTGCACAGCACGCGCGTGTTGCCGAACTCGATGAGCACCGCGCCCTCGGCATGCATGGTGTAGTGGCGTGTGATGCGGATCGGGCGCAGCTGGTCCGGGGCGCGGCCGCCGCTGCGGGCAAAGGGGGTGGGGCTCATAAGGTCGGATCTGGTTCGAAAAGGCTGGCGCGCCATCGGGGCGCGTGTCGGGTGGCTGGGGATGGGCGCGGCTACGGCTTGCGCGCGGCCGTGCGCCGGATGGCTTCGTTGATCTCGGCGATCGAGCGTTCTATGGCCTCGTCGTCCAGGTCATCCACGAAGCCTTCCAGTGGTCCGGCCTGGATGGTGGAGGCAAACACCTCGTCGTTGATGCTGTCGGTGGATACGCCCTCGGAGGAGTCCTGGAAAACGTTTGGCGTCTCCCACTCCATGGCCACGACGGTGACGTTGTCACTGGTGTTGCCGGCCTTGCGCAGGGCGTCCTGGACCAGGTCGGGTACGGCATGCGACACGGCCTGGCGACCTAGCTCGCGCGCTATCGCCGCATCGCTCAGCTGGCTCCACAGGCCGTCGGAGCACAGCAGCAGGCGATCCCCCTGCTCCAGCAGCAGCGGGCCGGCCAGGTCGAACAGCGGCTTGGTGGGCGAGCCCAGGCAGGAGAACAGCACGTTGCGGTTCACCCTCTCCAGGCCGGGCACGGAGGAGCCGCGCAGCTCCTGATAGGAATGGTCGCGTGTGCGCATGAGCAACTCGCCGCCGCGCACCAGGTACAGGCGCGAGTCGCCGCAGTGAATCCAGTAGGCGCAGCCGGCCTGCACCACGGCCACCACCAGCGTGGTGCGCGGCGTGTCCAGCATGCCCTTGTCGTTGCCGTAGCGCAGGATCTGGTGGTGTGCAGTGAGCAGGGCGGCGGAAAGGAATTCGGGCACGTTCTTCAGCGCGGGCCTGGCCCGGTGCTGGAACATGGCGGACACCATTTGTATGGCGATCTGTGCGGCAACCTCGCCCTTGGGGTGGCCGCCCATGCCATCGGCCAGCACGAACAAGGCCGACTCCCGCGTGTAGCTGTAGCCCATGCGGTCCTCGTTGTTCTCGCGCCCGCCGCGGCGGCTGAGCTGGAAGACGGAGAACTTCATTTGGGCCGCGCTCCCAGGCCCGTGGCTTCGGCTGCTTTTTGCACGCCCTTCCTGGTGTCCGACACCAGCGAGTCCAGTTGCATGCGCATTTTCTCGGCCACTGACAGCTTGGTGTAGCGGCGCTCGCCTTCGCGGCTGAGTTCCTTTTGCAGCGCAAACACCGACTGCGGGCGTGACAGCGGATCGAGCGCCATGCACCATTCCACCACCTCGATCAGGTTGTCGGAATAAATGCCGCGCAGCTTGTTCAGCGCCAGCGTCAGGCGATCCTTGTCCTGGCGCTGCGGCGCCTCGGCCGGGGGAAAGCCCTGCATGCAGGCATAGATGCAGGCGCCTATGGCGTAGATGTCGGTCCACGGCCCCATCATGCCGTCGCGCCGGTACATCTCGGGGGCGGCGAAGCCCGGCGTGTACATGGGGCGGATGAAGTTGCCCTCCTTGGACAGCACCTCGCGCGCAGCGCCGAAGTCGATCATCACCGCGCGGTTGTCGTCGGTGATGAAGATGTTGGCCGGCTTGATATCGAGGTGCAGCATCTTGTGCTGGTGCACGATGCGCAGGCCGCGCAGCACCTCGTCGAACAACGAGCGTATGGTGGATTCGCGGAACACCTTTTGCGCCTTGAGCTCGCGCGCAGTGACGATGAAATCCTGCAGGGAGGCTCCCTCCAGGTAATTCATCACCATGTAGACGGTTTCGTTCTCGCGAAAGAAATTCAGCACGCTCACCACGGAGGCATGCGAAATCTGTGCCAGCGAGCGCCCCTCTTCAAAAAAGCTCTTCAGGCCCAGGCGGTAGAGCGAGAGTTTTTCGGGCTGCACCTGGGGCAGCAGCTCGCCCGGCGCGCGCGTGGCCAGGGAGGCGGGCAGGTACTCCTTGATCGCCACCTGCTGGCCTTCGGAATCGATGGCCAGATACACCACGCCAAAACCACCCGCAGCCAGCTTGCGCACCACACGGTAGCCGCCAATCATGGTGTCGCAGGGCAGTGGGGCAGGCTTGATTTTGGACATGGGCAGCAAGAGCGGACACGGTCACGGGTGGGAACCCGGATAATCGCCGGATTGCAAGCAACCAACCACCGAAAGTCTCATGGCAGTTTACAGCATGACCGGATACGCCAGCGTGCAGCTGGGCGTGGCCGCAGCAGGGGAGGGCAGGCCCGGCAATGCACGCCGTCTGGGCTTGGAAATACGCTCCGTCAACAGCCGCTTCCTGGACTTGTCGTTGCGCTTGTCCGACGAGCTGCGCGCCCAAGAGCCGGCGCTGCGCGCCCTGCTCACGCAGCGCCTCAAGCGCGGCAAGGTCGAGGTACGCGCCTTTGTCGATAGCGACGAGTCCGCGATCCTGGCCGAGCCCACACCGCGGCTGCTGCAGCGCGTGGGAGCGGTGCAGGATGCGGTGCGCTCCTGGCTGCCCGATGCCGCCCCCCTGAGCGTGGCCGAGGCGCTGCGGCTGTGCGCGAATGCCGGTGCTCCCGAACAGGACTGGAGCGAGCCGGTGCTGGAGCTGGCGCAGCGTGCGCTGGACGACATGGTCGCCGCGCGCATGCGCGAGGGCGAGCGCCTGGCGGCCATGCTGCACGACCGCCTGGGGCAGCTGCGCGCATTGGCCGGGCAGGCCGGGCCTCTGGTGCCGCAACTAGTCGAGCAGCAGCGCCAGCGCTTCATGGAGCGCTGGAAGGAGGCCATGCAGCTGGCCGAGGGCACGGCCGTGCCGCAGGCCGCGCAAGACCGGGCGCTGACGGAGGCCACGGCCTTTGCCATACGCATCGACGTGGCCGAGGAAATCACGCGGCTGCAGTCGCATCTGGAGGAGATCGAGCGCCTGCTGAAAAAGGGCGGCGAGGTCGGCAAGCGCCTGGACTTTCTGATCCAGGAGCTGCACCGCGAGGCCAACACCCTGGGCTCCAAGTCCGCGGCCATGGAGCTCACGCGCATCAGCGTGGACATGAAGGTGCTGATTGAGCAGATGCGCGAGCAGGTGCAGAATATCGAGTAAACCAATTTTGATAGCGCCAAGCGCTTACCGCATATGGATTACCCTGGAAATTTATTTGTAGTCTCTGCCCCCAGCGGGGCAGGCAAGTCCAGCTTGGTCAAGGCGCTGATGGAGCTGGACGCGCGCGTGCAGCCCTCGGTGTCGCACACCACGCGCGCGCCGCGCGGGCAGGAAAAGCACGGGCGTGAGTATTTCTTCGCCTCCGAGCAGGAATTCGACGCCATGGTGCAGGCCAATGGCTTTGTGGAATGGGCCAACGTGCATGGGCGCCGCTACGGCACCTCGCGCAAGGCCATCGAGGAGCGCGTGGCGCAGGGCGCCGATGTGGTGCTGGAGATCGACTACCAGGGTGCGCTGCAGATCAAGCAGGCCTTCGTGAATGCGGTGCTGATCTTCATCCTGCCCCCGAGCTGGGACGAGCTGCGCTCGCGCCTGGAGCGGCGCGGCGAAGACACGGCCGATGTGATCGACCTGCGCCTGAAAAATGCTGCCCAGGAGATGGCTGAGGCCTGCAAATTCGACTTCGTTATAATCAACGAAGTCTTTGAGCGAGCGCTTTTCGACCTGAAAACCATTGTTCACGCCCAGCGCCTGAAGTACGCCGCCCAGCGCCGCGCCCGGGCCCAGACCTTCGAATCGCTCAACATCCCCTGATTCCCCACCGGAGAAAACCCATGGCCCGCATTACCGTGGAAGACTGCCTCGAGCAGATTCCCAATCGCTTTCAGCTGGTGCTTGCCGCCACCTACCGTGCCCGCATGCTCAGCCAGGGCCACGCGCCGAAGATCGAAAGCCGCAACAAGCCCGCCGTCACGGCCCTGCGCGAAATCGCTGCCGGCAAGGTGGGCCTGGAAATGTTGAAGAAAGTCCCGGGCTGAGCGTTCGCCGGCATCCGGCCGGTATGGCCAATAGCACCGCTCATGCGGTGCTTTTTTTTGCGCGCACACCATTGGTGGCGGGGCACGATACATTTGAGCCATGAATGGTGGGTTGAAAAAAGCGGTTGCACCCGGCTCGCAGGTCGGTTCTGCAGTGTCCGGCAAGGCGTCGACGGCGGTGGCCAATGCCGCTGCTGCGAGCTTTGCTGCGCTGCTTGAAAAGCTCGACTATCTCGATGCTTCCAGCATTGAACTGGTGCGCCAGGCCTATCGCTATGCCGATACGGCGCACCTGGGACAACTGCGTAGCAGCGGCGAGCCCTACATCACGCATCCGATCGCCGTAGCCGCGCTGTGTGCCAGCTGGAAGCTGGACGTTCAGGCGCTGATGGCAGCCCTGCTGCACGATGCCATGGAGGACTGCGGCATTACCAAGGCGGACTTGATAGACCGTTTTGACGCGCCTGTGGCAGAGCTGGTCGACGGGCTGACCAAGCTCGATAAGCTGCAATTCAATACGCGCGAGGAAAACCAGGCCGAGTCGTTTCGCAAGATGCTGCTGGCCATGGCGCGCGATGTGCGCGTCATCCTCATCAAGCTTGCAGACCGCACGCACAACATGCGCACGCTCTCCGACATGCCGCGCAGCAAATGGGGGCGCATTTCGTCGGAGACCCTGGAGATCTATGCGCCCATCGCACACCGCCTGGGGCTCAACCAGACCTATCGCGAACTGCAGGACCTGGCGTTTCGCCACCTGCACCCCTGGCGCTACGCCACGCTGTCCAAGGCCGTCAGCAGGTCGCGCAATCGCCGCCGCGACATTGTGCAAAAGGTGCAGGCCGACGTGGATGCTGCCTTTGCTCGCCTGGGCATGCCCGTGCGCCTGGCGGGGCGCGAAAAGACCCTGTACGCCATCTACCAGAAGATGAACCTGAAGAACCTGAGCTTTGCTCAGGTGAGCGACCTCTACGGCTTTCGCGTCATCGTCCATTCGGTGATCGACTGCTACACCGCCTTGGGTGTGCTGCACCAGTTGTACAAGCCGGCGCCTGGCAAGTTCAAGGACCATATCGCCATCGCCAAGCTCAACGGCTATCAGTCGCTGCACACGACGCTGGTGGGGCCTGCGGGTCTGAATATAGAGTTCCAGATTCGCACCGAGGAAATGCATGTCGTGGCCGAGGCCGGTGTGGCGGCGCACTGGCTCTACAAGGCGCAGGATGCCGACGGTGCCGCTGCCGAGCGCATGGGCACGAAGTGGCTCCAATCACTGCTCGACATCCAGAACGAGACCCGTGATGCCGCCGAGTTCTGGGATCACGTCAAGGTGGATCTGTTTCCCGACGCGGTCTATGTGTTCACGCCCAGAAGCCAGATCCTGGCCCTGCCGCGGGGCGCCACGGCGGTGGATTTTGCCTACGCCATTCACAGCGACTTGGGTGACAAGACCACCGCCGTCCGGATCAATGACGAGCAGGTGCCCCTGCGCACGGAGCTCAAGAACGGCGACGTGGTGGAGGTCATCACGGCCGATGGTGCCAAGCCCAATCCGGCCTGGCTGGCCTTTGTGCGTACGGCGCGTGCGCGCTCCAAGATCCGCCATTACCTCAAGACCCTGGCGCAGAGCGAATCCGCAGGCCTGGGCGAAAAGCTGCTGACCCAGGCGCTGCGTGCCGAGGGCATGGAGCAGTTGCCCGACGGCCAGACACATGCTGCGATCTGGGACAAGTTGTTGCGCTTTACCGGCAGCAAGACGCGTGCGGAGCTCATGACCGATGTTGGCCTGGGCAAGCGCATAGCCAGCATCGTGGCCAAGCGGCTGGTGCTGCTGCTGGCCGAGGATGGTCTGCGCCCCGATGCGCTGCTGCTCTCGCGCGAGCGCTTTGGCGCCCATGAAAAGGTGTCGCAGGGCGGCATCACGCTGGATGGCAGCGAAAGTGCATCGGTGCAATACGCGACCTGCTGTCGCCCCGTGC
Organism: Alicycliphilus denitrificans; assembly: GCF_044792555.1. Classification (GTDB taxonomy): domain Bacteria; phylum Pseudomonadota; class Gammaproteobacteria; order Burkholderiales; family Burkholderiaceae_C; genus Alicycliphilus; species Alicycliphilus denitrificans_A. The sequence continues at coordinate 3,358,465 of NZ_CP126238.1, read as the reverse complement.
CTGGAGATCCCATCGTCGGCTATCTTGGCCGCGGCGAGGGGCTCGTGGTGCACCATGCGCAGTGCGCGGTGGCCAAGAAGCTGCAGCACAAGGATGGCGAGCGTTTCATCGCCGTGGACTGGGCGGATGAGCCCGCGCGCAGTTTCGAGACGGGCATTACCGTCACCGTGGCCAATGGCAAGGGCGTTTTGGCCCGTATTGCGTCGGAGTTTGCGGCTTGTGAGGCGGACATCGTGCGCGTGGATATGGATGACGCCATGGACGCCACGGACCTGCGCTTCGTCGTCACCGTGCGTGATCTTGCCCATGTGGAGGCCGTGCTGCGCAACCTGCGCCGCACGCATCCCGTGCTGCGGGCATTTCGCGTGCTGCCGCAGCCCTCCTGACAAACCTCACTGCGCAGTGGGGTAGTTCACGGACACAATTTCCAGGGTGCGTGTGCCTGCCGGTGTCTGCAGAGCCACCTCGTCGCCCTCGCGTGCCTTGAGCAGGGCCCGCGCCACGGGAGAGATCCAGCTGATCTGTTGCCGGGCGTTGTCTGCCTCATCCACGCCGAGTATGGTCACCGTGCGCCGCACATCTTCATCGTCGACGTAGGTGACGGTGGCGCCAAAAAAGACCTGGTCGCTGCCCGCATGCGTGGAAGGATCCACGACCTCGGCAATTTCCAGCCTTTTGGTGAGAAAGCGGATGCGTCGATCGATCTCGCGCAGTCTTTTCTTGCCATAGAGATAGTCGCCATTTTCTGAACGATCGCCATTGCTGGCGGCCCAGTGGACGATGTCGACCACCTTGGGGCGCTCCTCGTCGATCAGCGACAAGAGCTCGGAGCGCAGGCGCGCATAGCCCTGGGGTGTGATGTAGTTTTTGCCACCGCCCTGCATACTGGCCGGCAGTGCCGGTTCGTCCTCATCGGAGTCGGTTTCTTTGGTGAATGCTTTGCTCATGCGGCAATGATGCACAAACGGAAAAGCCCTGAATCCTTTCGGACTCAGGGCTTTGCGTTTGGTGCGGCTGGCAGGAATCGAACCCACGACCCCTTGGTTCGTAGCCAAGTACTCTATCCAGCTGAGCTACAGCCGCCAAGCTTTGAATTTTAGCATGAAAAATCCATGCTGATTCAAAAAATCGCCTTTTTTGGTTGCCGTCATCAATTTGCCGGTCAGCCTTGTTGGCGATTCCGAGATTGTAGCGGAGTTTTTGTGCTGTTCTTGAAAGTTTGGCTGCGGTTTCAACGGCGCGTGTAGCCCAGGCAGGCGCCGGCATTGGGCAGGCCCCGGCACTCGCGGTAGAGCCTGCGGTCGCGCTCTGCTGTGCTTTCGCCGGAGTGGTTCTGTTGATGCTTGATCTTGACGGAGCGGGATTTTTTCGCTGGCCGGTTGGCGCTGTCATTGGCTTGCGGCGCGGGCTGGGTGTTGGCTGCCAGGCAGGGCGTAGCTGCCAGGAGCAGGGCCGCGGCTCCTATGGCCATGAGGGTGATGCATCGGGACTGGGGCGGTGTGTCCACGGTGGCTTCTCCTTGCGGTGTCGGTGTCTCTTTGTCCAGGCACGGATCATCGGGTGACGTCGGGTACGCTGGGCATTCGGAACCTCCCGGGTGGGCATCAAGAGCGACACGCGATATAATTGGCGGGTTTTGCATGGTGCAGAACGCACGCCTGTGGTCATTCCAGCCGCTGGCGCAAGTAAAACCAGGGGTCGCTTGTCATGGCGCCCCGCTCAAGGAAAAAAGCATGATCGCATCTTCCATCAAGGCCGAAGTTGTCAAAGCCAACCAACGCGCCGAAAACGATACCGGTAGTCCTGAAGTGCAAGTGGCCCTGCTCACGGCACGCATCAACGAGCTGACTCCCCACTTCAAGCAACACGCCAAGGACCACCACGGCCGCCGCGGCCTGCTGCGCATGGTGAGCCGCCGCCGCAAGCTGCTCGACTACCTCAAGGCCAAAGACGCAGAGCGCTACACCGCCCTGATCGCCAAACTGGGCCTGCGCAAGTAAGCCTAGTGCAAGATCAAAACGCCTGAGTTAGCTTGCTAGCTCAGGCGTTTTTTACTTCAACCCCGGAGAAAACAGAGCGAAGCTGTGTCATTCCATATCTGCGTTTGCTTCTAAATTTATAGCTGTTAGCGCTTTTTTGGAATGGCATCGCTGTCTGTTTGAACTCTGTATCAAGGCTGCTAAAGCGTTAGCAGCTCATTTTTCAGGAGCAAATCTATGACGATGTTCAACAAAGTCACCAAGACTTTCCAATGGGGTCAGCACACCGTGACCATGGAAACCGGCGAGATCGCGCGCCAGGCTGGCGGCGCCGTGCTGGTCAACATCGACGACACCGTGGTGCTGGCCACCGTGGTTGCGTCCAAGCAGCCGAAGCCCGGTCAGGACTTCTTCCCGCTCACCGTCGATTACATCGAGAAGACCTACGCCGCCGGCAAGATTCCCGGCAGCTTCTTCAAGCGCGAGGCCAAGCCCAGCGAGCTGGAGACGCTGACCAGCCGCCTGATCGACCGCCCGATCCGCCCGCTGTTCCCCGAGGGTTTCTACAACGAGGTGCATGTGGTCATTCACACCATTTCGCTGAACCCCGAGGTCGATGCCGATATCGCCGCCATGATCGCCACCAGCGCGGCCCTGTCCGTCTCCGGCATCCCTTTTAACGGCCCCATCGGCGCTGCGCGCGTGGGCTACATCAACGGTGAGTACGTGCTCAACCCCGGTCAGACGCAGCGCAAGAGCAGCCAGATGGACCTGGTCGTCGCCGGCACCGAGGCCGCCGTGCTGATGGTCGAATCCGAAGCGCAGCAACTGCCCGAAGATGTCATGCTGGGCGCCGTGGTCTATGGCCATGAGCAGAGCCAGATCGCCATCAACGCCATCCACGAGCTGGTGCGCGATGCCGGCAAGCCGGTGTGGGACTGGCAGCCCGAGGCCAAGGACGAAGCCCTGATTGCCCAGGTGACCGCGCTGGCCGAAGACAAGCTGCGCGCCGCCTACCAGAACCGCAACAAGCAGCTGCGCACGCATGCCTGCCGCGAGGCCTACGCCTTTGTTAAGGCCGGCCTGACGGAGCAGGGCGTAGCGTTCGACGCCGTCAAGGTGGACAACATGCTGTTCGACATCGAGGCGCGCATCGTGCGCTCGCAGATCCTCGCCGGCGAGCCGCGCATCGACGGCCGCGACACGCGCACCGTGCGTCCCATCGAGATCCGCAACAGCGTGCTGCCGCGCACCCACGGCTCGGCGCTGTTCACGCGCGGCGAGACGCAGGCGCTGGTCATCTCGACCCTGGGCACCGAGCGCGACGCGCAGCGCATCGACGCGCTGGCCGGCGAGTTCGAGGACCGCTTCCTGTTCCACTACAACATGCCTCCCTTTGCCACCGGCGAAGTGGGCCGCATGGGCTCGACCAAGCGCCGCGAAGTTGGCCACGGCCGACTGGCCAAGCGCGCCCTGGTGGCCTGCCTGCCGAGCAAGGAAGAGTTCCCCTACACCATCCGCGTGGTGTCGGAAATCACCGAGTCCAACGGTTCTTCGTCGATGGCCTCCGTCTGCGGCGGCTGCCTGTCGATGATGGACGCCGGCGTGCCGATGAAGGCGCATGTAGCCGGCATCGCCATGGGCCTGATCAAGGAAGACAACAAGTTTGCCGTGCTCACCGACATCCTGGGCGACGAGGACCACCTCGGCGACATGGACTTCAAGGTGGCTGGTACCACCGCCGGCATCACCGCGCTGCAGATGGACATCAAGATCCAGGGTATCACCAAGGAAATCATGCAGGTCGCCCTGGCCCAGGCCAAGGAAGCGCGCATGCACATCCTGGGCAAGATGCAGGAAGCCATGGGCGAGGCCAAGACCGAAATTTCCAGCTTCGCGCCCAAGTTGTTCACCATGAAGATCAACCCCGAGAAGATCCGCGACGTGATCGGCAAGGGCGGCGCCACCATCCGCGCACTGTGCGACGAGACCGGCTGCCAGATCAACATCGAGGAAGACGGCACCATCACCATCGCCGCCACCGAGGCCGCCAAGGCCGACGAGGCCAAGCGCCGCATCGAAGAGATCACGGCCGAGGTGGAAGTCGGCAAGATCTACGAAGGCCCGGTCGTCAAGATCCTGGATTTCGGTGCCCTGGTCAACGTGCTGCCGGGCAAGGACGGCCTGCTGCACATCAGCCAGATCGCCCACGAGCGCGTGGAAAAAGTCACCGACTACCTGCAGGAAGGCCAGGTTGTCCGCGTCAAGGCGCTGGAGACCGACGACAAGGGACGCATCAAGCTGTCCATGAAGGCGCTGATCGAGCGCCCCGCCGGCATGCCTGAGCGCGAGCCGCGCGAGCCCCGCGGCGAGCGCCGTGAGCGCCGCGAGGAACGCCGCGACAATGACGCGGCGGAGTCGCAGCAACAGTAAGGACGCGCCGCGCCTCGGGGCGCGGCAAATGCTTGTTTGCTATTGAAATAAGAGCTTTTGGCGCTTTTCCTATAAGCGCTAGAGCCCGAAAATACCCATTATTGCGATGAAGAATGTGATGCGTGCGGTAGAGGTCGCGGTGTTTGGCCCGCCCGATGGGCTGCGCTTGGTCGAGCGTCCCTTGCCGCAGCCGGCCGCGGGCGAGCTGCTGATCCGCGTCGCGGCCAGCGGCGTGAACCGGCCCGACGTGATACAGCGCAAGGGGCACTATCCGCCGCCGCCGGGTGCGTCTGACCTGCCGGGCCTGGAGGTGGCTGGTGTCGTTGAATCCGGCGATGCCGCCGCCATGGCGCAGGCCGGCATCCGCGTGGGCGATCGTGTCTGCGCACTGGTCGCCGGCGGCGGTTACGCCGAGTACTGCGTGGCACCCGTGGCGCAGTGCCTGCCGGTGCCGCAGGGTCTGAGCGATGTCGAGGCGGCCTCGCTGCCCGAGACCTTCTTCACCGTGTGGAGCAATGTGTTCGACCGCGCGCGCCTGCAGGCGGGCGAAACCCTGCTGGTGCAGGGCGGCAGCAGCGGCATCGGCGTCACGGCCATACAGCTGGCGCGCGCGCGTGGCGCTACGGTCATCGTCACCGCCGGCACGGATGAAAAGTGTGCCGCCTGCCTGGCGCTGGGCGCGCACCACGCCATCAACTACAAGACGCAGGACTTCGTGGCCGAGGCGCGGCGCATCACCGACGGGCGCGGCGTGGACGTGGTGCTCGACATGGTGGCGGGCCCGTACGTGGCGCGCGAGGTTGAATGTCTGGCCGAGGATGGGCGCATCGTCATCATCGCCGTGCAGGGCGGGTTGAAGGCCGAATTCGATGCCGGGCTGGTGTTACGCAGGCGCCTGACCATCACCGGCTCCACGCTGCGCCCGCGTCCCGTGGCCTTCAAGGCGGCGATCGCCCAGGCGCTGCGCGAGCAGGTCTGGCCGCTGCTCGCATCGGGTGCGGTAAAACCGGTTATCCACAGCACATTTGCCGCCGCCGACGCGGCCCGGGCGCATGCGCTGATGGAGTCGAACCAACATGTGGGCAAGATTGTTTTGACATGGACGACATGACGCAAAAAAAGAAACTCATCGCCGGGAATTGGAAGATGAACGGCGGCCTGCAGGCCAACGCTGCCCTGCTGCAGGCGCTGCGCGAAGGCATGGGAACGCCTGCATGTGGCGTGGCCGTGGCCGTGCCGGCGCCGTATCTGGCGCAGGTGCAGGCACTGGTTGCGGGCTCGGCAATTGCGCTGGCCGCGCAAGATGTGTCGCAGCACGAGTCGGGCGCCTTCACCGGCGAGGTCTCCGCTGCCATGCTGCGCGACTTCGGTACGCGCTATGCCCTGGTGGGCCACTCCGAGCGCCGCCAATACCACGGCGAGACCGATGCCGTGGTTGCGGCCAAGGCACAGCGCGCGCTGGCCGCTGGCATCACCCCCATCGTGTGCGTGGGCGAGACACTTGAGCAGCGCGAAGCGGGGCAGACCGAGGCCGTGGTCAAGCGCCAGCTGGCCGCGGTGATCCACGCCAACGGCCACTGCATCAGCGAGATTGTGGTCGCCTACGAGCCTGTCTGGGCCATAGGCACGGGCCGTACGGCAAGTCCTGAGCAGGCACAAGCCGTGCATGCCGTACTGCGGGCCCAACTGGCTGCGGCCACCGAGCGTGCCGACCGCATACCACTCTTGTATGGCGGCAGCATGAACGCAGCCAACGCGGCGCAATTGCTGGCCCAGCCGGATATTGATGGCGGCCTGGTGGGCGGTGCTTCGCTCAAGGCGGCAGACTTTTTGCAAATTATTGCTGCAGCGCATAACTGTCAAGCGTGAGCAGCTATTAAGTTAGGAGCTGACAAAGCATGAATGCAATCGTAAATGTGATTTTGGCGGTGCAGATGCTGACCGCCCTGGGCATGATCGGTCTGATCCTGATCCAGCATGGCAAGGGCGCCGATATGGGGGCGGCCTTTGGTAGCGGCAGCGCCGGCAGCCTGTTCGGCGCCAGCGGTAGCGCCAACTTCCTCTCGCGTGCCACGGCGGTCCTGGCGACCGTGTTCTTTGTGGCCACACTGGCCCTGGCATATTTCGGCAATCAGCGTCCCGCGAGCACGGGCAGCGTGCTGGAGAGGCCGGCGGCAGCAGTGCCGGCCGCCGCCGGTACCGCGGCCGATGCGTCCGTGCCCGCCTCGGCCGCGGAGCCTGCATCGGGAGCCGCGCAAATCCCTACAAAGTAAGCAGGCAAGAGGCGTGGCAAAAAAACGCCGCTTAGCTTTGTGACAGGGTTTTTCCGGAGTAAAATAATCAATTGTCTGGAAAGCCAAAGCCAAGTTCTGGTCCTCATGCCATCCAGATGCATACAGCAGCCGTCGTGGTGAAATTGGTAGACACGCTATCTTGAGGGGGTAGTGGCGAAAGCTGTGCGAGTTCGAGTCTCGCCGACGGCACCAAAACAAAAAAACCGCCTCACGGGCCCGCAATGCGCGGCGTGTGAGGCGGTTTTTCACCGGTGAGTGCGGCATAGATGAACCTCGATCAATACCTTCCAGTTCTCTTGTTCATCTTGGTCGGCATCGGTGTTGGTGTCGTGCCTCTCGTGTTGGGGTATGTGCTTGGCCCCAATCGTCCCGATCCGGCAAAAAACTCCCCTTACGAATGTGGCTTCGAGGCCTTCGATGACGCGCGCATGAAGTTCGATGTGCGCTACTACCTCGTGGCCATCTTGTTCATTCTGTTCGATCTGGAAATCGCCTTTCTTTTCCCCTGGGCAGTAGCCTTGCAGGATGTGGGTGTGACGGGTTTTGTTGCCGTCGTGATCTTCCTCTCCATCCTCGTCATAGGTTTTGTCTACGAGTGGAAAAAAGGTGCCCTGGATTGGGAATGAGCGGCGCTGCACAAGGAATGATGCAATGATTGAAGGTGTGATGAAGGAAGGCTTTGTCACTACGAGCTATGACGCCGTGGTGAACTGGGCCAAAACCGGATCTCTCTGGCCCGTGACCTTCGGGCTGGCCTGCTGTGCGGTGGAGATGATGCATGCCGCCGCGGCCCGCTATGACCTGTCGCGCTTCGGTGCCGAGGTGTTCCGTGCGAGTCCGCGTCAGTCCGATTTGATGATCGTGGCCGGCACGCTGTGCAACAAGATGGCGCCAGCGCTGCGCAAGGTCTATGACCAGATGGCCGAGCCGCGCTGGGTGATTTCCATGGGTTCTTGTGCCAATGGCGGCGGCTATTACCACTACAGCTACTCCGTGGTGCGCGGCTGCGACCGAGTGGTGCCGGTGGATGTGTACGTGCCGGGCTGTCCGCCCACGGCCGAAGCGCTGATCTACGGCATCATCCAGTTGCAGCAGAAGATTCGCCGCACCCACACCATTGCGCGCGTTTGAGGGGACTGAGATGACCGACATTGCCATTCACCCGGAAGAGCTGCGCGACGCCGTGGCTGGTGCGCTGGGCGAGAAGGTGCGAGACATCACGCTGGCTCTGGGCGAGCTCACCGTAGTGGTCGCTGCCTCCGATTACCTTGCCGCGATGGAGATCTTGCGCGATGGGCCCCAGTGCCGATTCGAGCAGTTGATCGACCTGTGCGGCGTGGACTACTCCGCTTATGGCGATGTGGGCGCGGATGGACCGCGTTACGCCGTGGTGTCACACCTGCTGTCGGTGTCGCTGAACCAGCGCCTGCGCGTGAAGGTGTTTTGCCCCGATGATGATTTCCCGGTGATTCCTTCGGTTACCGACATCTGGAGCGGGGCGAACTGGTTTGAGCGCGAGGCTTTCGACCTGTTCGGCATCGTCTTTGATGGCCACAACGACCTGCGCCGCATCCTCACCGACTATGGCTTCATCGGCCACCCTTTCCGCAAGGACTTCCCCTTGTCGGGGCATGTGGAGATGCGCTACGACCCCGAGCAGCGTCGCGTCATCTACGAGCCCGTGACCATAGAGCCGCGCGAGATCACGCCGCGCATCATTCGCGAAGAGCATTACGGAGGCCTGCACTGAGGCGGTCTCCCGTCAAGGTGCCTGATCATGGCTGATATCAAGAATTACTCCCTGAACTTCGGGCCGCAGCACCCCGCGGCACACGGTGTGCTGCGTCTCGTGCTGGAGCTCGACGGCGAAGTGGTGCAGCGTGCCGACCCTCATGTGGGCCTGCTGCATCGTGCCACCGAGAAGCTTGCCGAGCATAAGACCTACATCCAGTCCTTGCCTTACATGGACCGGCTCGACTATGTGTCCATGATGTGCAACGAGCAGGCCTACTGCCTGGCCATCGAGAAAATGCTGGGCATAGAGGTGCCGCTGCGCGCCAAGTACATCCGCACCCTGTTCGGCGAGATCACGCGATTGCTCAATCACCTGATGTGGCTGGGCTCCAACGGCATGGACTTGGGTGCCTCGACGGTGTTGATGTACACCTTTCGCGAGCGCGAGGTCTTGTTCGACATGTACGAGGCGGTTTCCGGGGCGCGCATGCATGCGGCCTACTTCCGTCCCGGTGGCGTATATCGCGATTTGCCTGACACCATGGCGCAGTTGAAACCCAGCAAGGTGCGCAATGCGAAGGCGGTGGAGGAATTCAATCGCAACCGTCAGGGCTCGCTGCTGGACTTCATTGACGACTTCTGCGCCAGCTTCCCCGGCTATGTCGATGAGTACGAAACCCTGCTCACAGACAATCGTATCTGGAAGCAGCGTACCGTAGGCATTGGCGTGGTCTCGCCCGAGCGCGCCCTGAACCTGGGCATGTCGGGCGTGATGTTGCGTGGTTCGGGCGTGGCCTGGGACTTGCGCAAGAAGCAGCCCTACGATGCTTACGATCGCGTGGACTTTGACGTTCCACTGGGCAAGAACGGCGACTGTTACGACCGCTATCTGGTGCGTGTCGAGGAGATGCGCCAGTCGAACCGCATCATCCAGCAGTGCGTCAAATGGCTGCGTGCCAACCCCGGCCCGGTGATTACCGATAACCACAAGGTGGCGCCCCCATCGCGTGAGCGTATGAAGACCGGGATGGAGGATCTGATCCACCATTTCAAGCTCTTTTCCGAGGGCTTCCGCGTGCCGGCGGGCGAGGCCTATGCGGCAGTCGAGCACCCCAAGGGCGAGTTTGGCATCTATCTTGTGAGCGATGGTGCGAACAAGCCTTATCGCCTGAAGATCCGCGCTCCCGGCTTTGCCCATTTGGCGGCATATGACGAATTGACACGTGGCCACATGATTGCTGACGCCGTCGCTGTCATCGGCACCATGGATATCGTATTCGGAGAGATTGACCGATGATTACCGAAGCGACCAAGGCGCGTTTTGCGCGCGAAGTGGCCAAATACCCGCCCGAGCAGAGGCAGTCCGCCGTGATGGCCTGCCTGTCGATCGTGCAACAGGAGCAGGGCTGGGTCAGCCAGGAGAGCGAGGCCGTGATCGCCGAGTACCTGGGCATGCCCGAGATCGCCGTGCATGAAGTCACGACCTTCTACAACATGTACAACCAGCAGCCCGTCGGCAAATACAAGCTGGCCGTCTGCACCAACCTGCCTTGCCAGTTGCGCGGCGGCAATGAGGCTCTGCATCACCTGGAGGCCAAGCTCGGCATCAAGATGGGCGAGACCACGGCAGACGGCATGTTCACGCTGCAGCAGTGCGAATGTCTGGGGGCTTGCGCCGATGCGCCCGCCATGCTCGTCAACGATCGCAGCATGTGCAGCTTCATGGCGAACGACAAGCTTGATCAGCTGGTGGATGGGCTACGTATGGTGGAGGGCCAGCCATGAGCAAGGCCTCGCAAGTTTTGTCGCAGTTTCAGGCCACGGGTGTCCAGACCTGTTTCCATGACCGCCATATTGACCCGCAGATCTATGCGGGTCTGAACGGCGGCAACTGGAGCCTCAAGGACTATGAGGCGCGTGGCGGTTATGCGGCGCTGCGCAAGATCCTGGGCAAGGATGGCGGCGAGGGTTTGACCCAGGATCAGGTCATTGCCACCGTCAAGGAATCGGGCCTGCGCGGCCGTGGCGGCGCGGGTTTTCCTACGGGTCTGAAGTGGAGCTTCATGCCACGCCAGTTCCCGGGGCAGAAGCACCTGGTGTGCAACTCCGACGAGGGTGAGCCCGGTACCTGCAAGGATCGCGACATCCTGATGTACAACCCGCACATCGTCATCGAGGGCATGATCATTGCCGCGTATGCGATGGGGATTTCGCTGGGCTACAACTACATTCACGGCGAAATCTTCCAGGTCTACGAACGCTTCGAGGCGGCTTTGGAAGAGGCGCGCGCTGCAGGCTACCTGGGCGACAAGATCTTGGGCAGCACCTTCAGTTTCCAGCTGCATGCCCATCATGGCTTTGGCGCCTATATCTGCGGCGAGGAAACCGCGCTGCTCGAATCGCTGGAAGGTAAGAAGGGTCAACCTCGTTTCAAACCGCCGTTCCCGGCAAGTTTTGGTCTGTACGGCAAGCCCACTACCATCAACAACACCGAAACCTTCGCGGCCGTCCCCTGGATCATCCGCAACGGCGGCCAGGCCTACCTCGAATGCGGCAAGCCCAACAACGGCGGCACCAAGATCTTCTCGGTCTCGGGTGACGTGGAGCGTCCGGGCAACTACGAGATTCCGCTGGGCACGCCGTTCTCCAGGCTTCTCGAACTCGCCGGTGGTGTGCGCAAGGGGCGCGAACTCAAGGCGGTGATCCCGGGCGGTTCGTCCTCCCCGGTGCTGCCCGCTTCCATCATGATGGAATGCACCATGGACTACGACAGCATCGCCAAGGCGGGCTCCATGCTGGGTTCGGGTGCAGTGATCGTCATGGATGATTCGCGTGACATGGTCGAATCGTTGCTGCGCCTGTCCTACTTCTACCAACATGAGTCCTGCGGACAGTGCACGCCCTGCCGCGAGGGTACGGGCTGGTTGTGGCGTGTAGTCAACCGCATACAGCATGGCCAGGGCCGCCCCGAGGACATCGAACTGCTTGATTCGGTCGCGTTCAACATCATGGGCCGCACCATCTGTGCGTTGGGTGATGCGGCGGCCATGCCGGTGCGCGCCATGATCAAGCATTTCCGGCACGAGTTTGAGGCCAAGATCCAGGCGGCATCCGAGGCCGCTGCTGCCTGATCGCGAGAAAAGATATGGTTGAAATTGAACTGGATGGTCAGAAGGTGGAGGTCGCCGAAGGCAGCATGGTCATGCATGCGGCCGAGAAGGCTGGCACCTACATTCCGCATTTCTGCTACCACAAGAAGCTGTCGATTGCGGCCAACTGCCGCATGTGCCTGGTGGACATCGAAAAGGCGCCCAAGCCTATGCCCGCCTGCGCCACGCCCGTGACCCAGGGCATGATCGTGCGCACCAAGAGCGACAAGGCTATGAAGGCCCAGCAGTCGGTGATGGAGTTCTTGCTTATTAACCATCCACTCGATTGCCCCATCTGCGACCAGGGTGGCGAATGCCAGCTGCAGGATCTGGCCGTGGGCTACGGCGCGTCAGCCTCGCGCTATGGCGAGGAAAAACGCGTGGTGCTGAAGAAGGACATTGGTCCCTTGATCTCCACCGACGAGATGACGCGCTGCATCCACTGCACGCGCTGTGTGCGCTTTGGTCAGGAGATCGGCGGCGACATGGAGCTGGGCATGATCAACCGGGGCGAGCACTCGGAGATCACTACGGTCAAGGGCGACACGGTCGACTCGGAATTGTCGGGCAACATGATCGACATCTGCCCTGTGGGCGCGCTCACCAGCCGGCCTTTCCGCTACAGCGCGCGTACCTGGGAGCTGTCGCGTCGCAAGTCGGTGTCGCCACACGACTCCACAGGTGCCAATCTTGTCGTGCAGGTCAAGAACCACAAGGTGTTGCGCGTCGTGCCGCTGGAGAATGAGGCTGTCAACGAGTGCTGGATCGCTGATAGGGATCGTTTCTCGTACGAGGCCTTGAATGGCGAAGATCGCCTGACACACCCCATGCTCAAGCAGGGTGGGCAGTGGCAGGAGGTCGACTGGCAGACCGCATTGGAATATGTGGCCAATGGCCTGAAGTGCGTGCGCGACAAGCATGGTGCTTCGGCTATCGGCGCATTGACCAGCCCCCACAGCACGCTGGAAGAGTTGCATCTCGCCGCGACCCTGGTGCGAGGCCTGGGTAGCGAGAACATTGATTACCGCTTGCGCAATGCTGAATTTGCCGCACAAGAGGGGGTTCGCTGGCTCGGCATGCCCATTGCCGCTTTGTCGGAACTGCAGTCGGTACTGGTGCTCGGCTCCAACCTGCGCAAGGATCATCCGCTGTTTGCACAGCGCATCCGCCAGGCGGCGCGCAAGGGCTGCAAGGTCTTTGCCATCAATGCCCAGGCTTACGACTGGGCCCTTCCTGCTGCACATTCCGTAGTGGGGGCCGCCGACTGGACGCAGGCTCTGGCCGATGTGGCTGCAGCCGTGGCGCAGGAAAAGGGTGTTGCTGCGCCTGTCTCTGCCAGCAAGGCGAACGCCGAGGCCCTGTCCATTGCTCGCGCCTTGCTCGCGGGTGAGCGCAAGGCCGTGCTGCTGGGTAACGCTGCTGCCCACCATGCCCAGGCAAGTAGCCTGCTGGCCCTCGTGCAGTGGATTGCACAGGAAACGGGCGCGGCTTTTGGTTATCTGACCGAGGCTGCCAATACGGTTGGCGCTCAGCTTGTGGGTGCACAGCCGCGCCAAGGTGGCCTTAACGCCGCGCAAATGCTGGCCGGCCAGGTGAAGGCGCTGCTCCTGCTGAATACGGAGCCCGAATTCGATACCGCCGCAGGTGCGAGTGCCGCGCAGGGCCTGGCCGACGTGGACATGGTCGTCACGTTAAGCCCTTTCAAGACGAATATGGACGTGAGCGACGTGCTGCTGCCGATCGCTCCATTCACCGAGACATCGGGCAGTTTCGTCAATGCCGAGGGCAAGGTGCAGAGCTTCCACGCCGTCGTGCGTCCGCTGGGTGAGACGCGTCCCGCCTGGAAGGTGCTGCGTGTGTTGGCCAATATCATGGGACTGTCAGGGGTTGACTTCGAGTCTTCACAGGACGTACTGGCTCAGGTTACGGCAGGTGCCGAGCTGTTGACGGCAGGACAGTTGTCCAACATTACCAAGGCGCCAATCACCGTTGCTCAAGGGCCGCAGGCTGCGCCCGTAGTGGCCAGCATTTATCAGCTCGACGGCCTGGTGCGCCGTGCATCAGCGCTGCAACTGACCGCCGACGCGCGTGCGGCACGTGAAGGAGCCGTTGCATGATCGACGCCATTTATAACGGCGGCCTCAACATGGTCGCAGCAAGCTGGTGGACCGGTATGGCCTGGCCGGTGATCTGGAGCCTGATCAAGATTGTCTGCGTACTCGCTCCGCTGATGGGGGCCGTGGCCTACCTGACCCTATGGGAACGCAAGCTGCTGGGCTTTATGCAAGTACGCCTGGGTCCCAACCGGGTTGGTCCCATGGGTTTGTTGCAGCCCCTGGCGGATGGCCTCAAGCTCTTGACCAAGGAGGTGATCCAGCCCACTGCTGCGAGCAAGGGCTTGTTCATCCTGGGGCCCATCATGGCCATCATGCCCGCCCTCGCAGCCTGGGTGGTGGTGCCATTTGCCCCTGATACTGCCTTGGCCAACATCAACGCCGGCTTATTGCTGGTCATGGCCATTGCGTCGATCGAGGTCTATGGTGTGATCATCGCGGGCTGGGCTTCGAACTCCAAATATGCCTTGCTGGGGGCGTTGCGTGCCTCGGCGCAAATGGTCAGCTACGAAATCGCCATGGGTTTTTGCTTCGTGGTGGTGATCATGGTGACCGGCAGCATGAACCTGACCGAGATCGTCCTGGGGCAGGCACGTGGTGCCATGGCGGGCATGGGCCTGAACTTCCTGTCATGGAACTGGTTGCCCTTGCTGCCGGTGTTCTTGGTGTATCTGATCTCGGGCGTGGCGGAAACCAACCGCCATCCGTTTGATGTGGTTGAAGGCGAGGCCGAGATTGTGGCTGGCCACATGGTCGAATATTCCGGCATGGGCTTTGCCATCTTCTTCCTGGCTGAATACGCCGCCATGTGGCTGGTCTCGATTCTGGCCGTGATCATGTTCCTGGGCGGCTGGCTGCCGCCAGTCGAGGCGCTTGACTTCATCCCGGGGTGGATCTGGCTTGGCATCAAGACCTTCGTGGTCGTGTCGATGTTCATCTGGATTCGCGCAACCTTCCCGCGCTATCGCTATGACCAGATCATGCGTCTGGGCTGGAAGATCTTCATTCCGGTCACCCTGGTGTGGGTGCTGGTGGTGGGCGCCTGGCTGTTGTCGCCCTGGAATATTTGGAAATAAGCGGGGACACCATTCATGTCTGCTGTTGTTGCTCCTGCATCCTTTTCTATCAAGGATTTCTTCAAGAGTTTCATGCTCTGGGAATTGGCCAAGGGCATGGTGCTTACGGGCCGCTATGCCTTCCGTGGCAAGGTCACGGTCCAGTTTCCAGAAGAAAAAACTCCGTTGTCACCGCGCTTTCGCGGCCTGCATGCACTACGCCGTTACGACAATGGCGAAGAGCGTTGCATTGCCTGCAAGCTATGTGAAGCCGTATGTCCGGCGATGGCCATCACCATCGAGTCCGATGTGCGTGCAGACGGTACGCGCCGCACCACGCGCTATGACATCGATCTGACTAAATGCATCTTTTGCGGCTTCTGCGAAGAAAGCTGCCCCGTGGATTCGATCGTGGAAACGCAGATCCTCGAATACCACGGCGAGAAGCGTGGTGATCTCTACTTCACCAAGGAAATGCTCCTGGCCGTGGGGGACCGTTACGAGCCCGAGATTGCGGCAGCTAAGGCTGCGGACGCCAAATACCGTTGATCGGGTGGCGCATCACACCTGAACTTTTGAAAAGACCCGATCCATGGACGTCAAAACCGGATTCTTCTACCTGTTCTCGGCGGTGCTGCTGTATGCGGCCTTCCGGGTGATCACGGCGCGCAATCCCGTGCATGCCGTGTTGCATTTGATTCTGGCGTTTTCACAAGCCGCCGGTGTGTGGTTGCTGCTCAAGGCCGAATTTCTGGCCATCGCGTTGGTACTGGTGTACCTGGGGGCGGTGATGGTGCTGTTCCTGTTTGTGGTGATGATGCTGGACATCCGCATCGACACCGTGCGGCGCGGGTTCTGGAAACATTTTCCCTTGGCTGTTTTTATTGGCGCTCTGGTGGCGTTCGAGATGGCAGCGGTGGTGATGACCGGATTCCGCGGAGTGGAAGAACCCAAGGCCGTGGCAACGTTGCTGAACGCGGCTGGCCAGGTGGTGCCGTATTCCAACACCCAGGCATTGGGCAAGCTGATGTACACCGAATATTTGTATCCGGTCGAAATTGCGGCGGTGATCCTGCTGGTGGCCATGATTTCCGCGATTGCACTAACCCTGCGCCAGCGCAAGGACGTCAAGGTCAGCGATGCCGCTGCGCAGATCCGCGCGCGCGCCAGCGAGCGTCTGGTGGTGGTGAAGATGCCAGTCACACAGCCCCCCCAGCCGCCAGCCGATAACGACGCCAGTGCACAGGAGAAAAAAGCATGACATTGACCCTGGGCCATTTCCTGACACTGGGGGCGATGCTTTTCGCCCTGGCGGTGGTGGGTATTTTTCTGAACCGCAAGAACCTGATCGTTCTGCTGATGGCGATCGAGTTGATGTTGTTGGCGGTGAATACGAACTTCGTCGCGTTTTCGCACTACCTGGGCGACATGCACGGTCAGGTGTTCGTGTTCTTCATTCTCACCGTGGCGGCCGCCGAGGCGGCTATTGGCTTGGCCATCTTGGTGCTGCTGTTCCGTAACAAGACCAGCATCAATGCGGAAGACCTCAACACCCTCAAGGGGTGATGGGCTAACCGGTATTTGCAAGGTTCTCAAGAATGAGTCAAACCCTTTCTGCTTCGACCCTGCTGGCGGTGCCACTGGCGCCGCTGGCTGGCTCCCTGCTGGCCGGTCTTTTTGGCACGGCATTCGGTGGCAACTGGTTCGGCCGCCGCCTCTCGCACACGCTGACCATCCTGGGCGTGCTGGTGTCCTTCCTGATATCTGCATCCACGCTGTACAGCGTGGCGGTGGACGGGGCTCGGCTTAACCAGACTCTCTACACCTGGATGGTCGTCGGCGGCCTGAAGATGGAAGTCGGCTTTCTGATCGATGGCCTGACCGCGATGATGATGTGTGTGGTGACCTTTGTGTCGCTCATGGTGCATATCTACACCATTGGCTACATGGAGGAAGACGAGGGCTACAACCGTTTCTTCTCCTATATCTCGCTGTTTACCTTCTCCATGTTGATGCTCGTAATGAGCAACAACATGCTGCAGTTGTTCTTTGGCTGGGAAGCCGTGGGCCTGGTGTCCTATCTGCTGATTGGCTTCTGGTACAACAAGCCATCTGCCATCTTCGCCAACATGAAGGCATTTTTGGTCAACCGCGTGGGTGACTTTGGTTTTATCCTGGGCATTGGCCTGATCGCCGCCTATGCTGGCAGCTTCGACTATGCGGAAATCTTTGCCAAGAAGCAGGAACTGGGTGCGCTGCTTTTCCCCGGTACCGACTGGCTCCTGATCACCGTAATCTGCATCTGCCTGTTCATCGGCGCCATGGGTAAGTCGGCCCAGTTCCCGCTGCATGTGTGGCTGCCGGACTCCATGGAAGGCCCGACCCCGATTTCTGCGCTGATCCACGCCGCCACCATGGTGACGGCCGGCATCTTCATGGTGTCGCGCATGTCACCGCTGTTCGAGTTGTCGGATGCTGCGCTGAATTTCATTTTGGTGATTGGCTCCATTACTGCACTGTTCATGGGTTTTCTAGGCATCATCCAGAACGACATCAAGCGCGTGGTGGCCTATTCGACCCTGTCGCAGCTCGGTTACATGACGGTAGCCTTGGGCGCTTCGGCCTACTCGGTGGCGGTGTTCCACCTGATGACGCATGCCTTCTTCAAGGCCCTGCTGTTCCTGGGGGCCGGATCGGTCATCATGGGCATGCACCACAATCAGGACATCCGCTGGATGGGCGGTGTGCGCAAGTACATGCCCATCACCTGGATCACCTCGCTGCTGGGCTCCCTGGCGCTGATCGGCACGCCGCTGTTCTCGGGTTTCTATTCCAAGGAAAACATCATCGAGGCCGTGCGCTTCAGCCAGTTGCCGGCTGCCGGTTTCGCGCATTTCGCCGTCATGGCCGGTGTTTTCGTAACCGCTTTCTACTCGTTCCGCATGTACTTCCTGGTTTTCCATGGTAAGGAGCGCTACGACCAAAACCCAGATGGCCACCACGACGAGCAGGAAGAGCCCGATCCACATCATCACCACGACGATCATTCCAAGCCGCATGAGTCGCCGTGGGTAGTCACGGTACCGCTGGTGCTGCTGGCTATTCCCTCAGTGGTGATTGGCTTTATGTATATCCAGCCTATGCTGTTCGGTGACTTCTTCAAGGGAGTGATCTTTGTTGATGGTTCCAAGCACGCAGCGATGGCCCAGCTGGCTCAGGCCTTCCACGGACCCGTGGCCATGGCCCTGCATGCTCTGCAGACGGCGCCGTTCTGGCTGGCTCTTGCAGGTGTCGCCGTGTCTTACTACATGTACATCGTCAATCCGGCATTGCCTGCGGCGATCAAGCGCGCATTCCAGCCCGTCTATACCTTGCTTGAGAACAAGTACTACATGGACTGGATTAACGAGAACATCATCGCCGCTGGCACGCGCTGCCTGGGCGTTGCGTTGTGGAAGGGCGGCGATCAGGCGGTGATCGATGGCGCCATGGTCAATGGTTCGTGGAAACTGGTCGCGCGCATCTCTGCCGTGGTGCGGCGCGTGCAGTCCGGTTTCCTCTATCACTACGCACTGTTCATGATTTTGGGTGTGTTTGCACTCATGACGTATTTCGTGTGGCTCAACAAATAGGAGCAAATAACAAATGGGTTTGTTGAGTCTTGCCATTTGGACGCCCATCGTTTTTGGCGTCCTGCTGCTGGCGTTCGGCTGTGACAGGCATGCGCGTGCTGTGCGCTGGCTGGCGCTGATCGGGGCCTTGCTGGGGCTGGCCGTAACCATTCCGCTGATCAGCGGTTTTGATACCGGCACGGCCACCATGCAGTTCGTCGAGAAGGCGCCCTGGGTTGCGCGCTTCAACATGCACTATCACCTGGGCGTGGACGGTATCTCCATGTGGTTCGTGCCGTTGACGGCCTTCATCACCGTCATCGTGATCATTGCCTCGTGGGAGTCGATCACCGAACGCGTCTATCAGTACATGGCCGCCTTCCTGATCCTGTCGGGCCTGATGATTGGTGTGTTCGCGGCGCTGGACGGCATGCTGTTTTACGTCTTCTTTGAGGCCACGCTGATTCCGATGTACCTGATCATCGGTATGTGGGGTGGCCCGAACAAGATCTACGCAGCCTTCAAGTTCTTCTTGTACACGCTGCTGGGTTCGTTACTGACACTGGTTGCCTTCATCTACCTGTACAACCAGTCAGGCGGTAGCTTCGACATCGCCGCCTGGCACAAGCTGCCGCTGGGTGGCACGGCGCAGACATTGCTGTTCTTTGCACTGTTCGCTGCCTTTGCCGTGAAGGTGCCGATGTGGCCAGTGCACACCTGGTTGCCTGACGTGCACGTCGAAGCCCCTACGGGTGGCTCTGCCGTGCTGGCCGCCATCATGCTCAAGCTGGGTGCCTATGGCTTCCTGCGCTTCTCGCTGCCCATCGCTCCCGATGCAGCGCATGAGTGGGCCTGGCTGATGATCACTCTGTCACTGATCGCCGTGATCTACGTGGGCCTGGTGGCGATCGTACAAAAGGACATGAAGAAGCTGGTGGCCTATTCGTCCGTGGCACACATGGGCTTCGTCACCCTCGGTTTCTTCATCTTCAATGATCTGGGCGTCTCAGGTGGCCTGGCGCAGATGATCGCCCACGGTTTCGTTTCGGGGGCAATGTTTCTGTGCATCGGCGTTTTGTACGACCGCGTGCACTCGCGGCAGATTGCCGACTATGGTGGGGTGGTCAACACCATGCCCAAGTTTGCCGCGTTTGCGCTGCTGTTCTCCATGGCCAACTGTGGCTTGCCTGCGACGGCGGGTTTCGTAGGCGAATGGATGGTGATCGTTGCCTCGGTGCGTTTCAATTTCTGGGTCGGACTGGGGGCGGCCGTGGCCCTGATCCTGGGCGCCAGCTATTCGCTGTGGATGTATAAGCGCGTTTATCTGGGTTCTGTGACCAATGACAATGTGCGCGAGATGCGCGACATCAATGCGCGTGAATTTCTGGTGCTGGGCGTGCTGGCGATCGCGGTGCTGTACATGGGCATTTATCCCAAGCCCTTTACCGATGTGATGGATGTGTCCGTGGCCGAACTGCTCAAGCATGTGGCGCAATCCAAGCTGAACTGACCAGACTGCAAGCGAGAGATACAAGATGATTGACAACATCAGCTGGTTGGCGATTTACCCCGAGATCGTGCTGCTGGTCATGGCCTGCGTGATTGCGCTGGTGGATCTGGGGGTGAGCAGTGCCCGGCGCACCGGCACCTATGTTTTGACCATGCTTTCCTTGGCAGTGGTGGCGGTGCTGCAGGCCATGTACGCCAGCAGCGGTAGCACCTTCTACGGCTGGAACAACATGGTGGTCAGTGATGCCATGGGCAACTGGCTCAAGTGCTTTGCCACTGTTTCCCTGATGGTGACCCTGGTCTACGGCCGGCCTTATGCGGCCGACCGAGGCATGCTGCGCGGCGGCGAATTGTTCACGTTGACCATGCTGGCCTTGCTGGGCATTTGTGTGCTGATCTCGGCGAACAATTTCCTGGTGATCTACCTGGGGCTGGAGTTGCTCACTCTGTCGAGCTATGCGCTTGTTGCGCTGCGCCGTGACCACACCACCGCGACTGAAGCGGCGATGAAGTATTTCGTGCTCGGTGCCATGGCCAGCGGTTTCCTGCTCTATGGACTGTCCATGGTGTATGGCGCCACGGGCTCACTCGATATCGGCCAGGTCTTCAAGGCCATCAATGCGGGCCAGATTCGTCACCAGGTGCTGGTATTCGGCGTGGTCTTCATCGTCGCCGGACTGGCTTTCAAGTTTGGTGCCGTTCCCTTTCACATGTGGATACCCGACGTGTACCAAGGCGCTCCCACGGTGGTGACGCTGATCATCGCCAGTGCCCCAAAGCTGGCGGCCTTCGGCATGGCGATGCGCCTGCTCGTCGATGGTTTGTTGCCGTTGGCCATTGACTGGCAGCAGATGCTGGCTGTCCTGGCCATTGCCTCGCTGCTTGTGGGTAACGTCGCCGGTGTGCTGCAGACCAACTTGAAGCGCATGCTTGCCTATTCGACGATTTCGCACATGGGCTTTCTGTTTCTGGGCTTGTTGTCGGGTGTCGTCAATGGCACCGTGGATGCGAATGCTGCCGAAGCCGCCTACAGCTCTGCGATGTTCTACATCGTCACCTATGTGCTGACGGCGCTGCCAGCCTTCGGCTTGATCGTGCTGCTGGCGCGTGAGGGTTTCGAAAGCGAGGAGATCGCCGATCTGGCGGGTCTGAACCAGCGCAGCCCGCTCTATGCCGGGGTGATGGCCGTGTGCATGTTCTCGCTGGCCGGCATTCCGCCGCTGGTTGGTTTTTACGCCAAGTTGTCGGTGCTTCAGGCGCTGCTGGCTTCGGGCCAGGGCCTGCATGTGGCACTGGCGGTGTTTGCCGTGCTCATGTCGCTGATTGGCGCTTTCTACTACCTGCGCGTGGTGAAGGTCATGTATTTCGATGCACCGCTCACGGCCGGTACCGTTTCCGCGCCGTTTGATGCGCGTGTCGTGCTCACCGTGAATGGAGCGCTGGTTCTGATTCTGGGCCTGGTGCCCGGTGGCTTGATGGCCTTGTGCGCCGACGCCATCGTGCGCGCACTGGCCACCTGATGAAGGCATTGTTCTATTCATGACCCAGACTGCAGCCATCTGGCTCGTGATCCTGGCCGCCCTGCTGGCGGCCAACCTTCCATTTCTTAACGACCGCTGGTTGATCGTTGGGCGGCCGGCCTCCAAGGGCAAGCCGTTTTTTGCGCGTGCGCTGGAGTTGTTGCTGCTGTACTTCGTGGTGGGGGCGCTCGCGCTGCTGATCGAAAAGCGCGCTGGGCAAATAGCGCCCCAGGGTTGGGAGTTCTATGCCGTTACCGCCGCCTTGTTCATCACGCTGGCGTTTCCTGGCTTTGTCTACCGCTACCTGATGCGCCGCGGCGGACGGCATGCGGGCGAGGGCTGACAGGGGCGGAGATGAAAGTCCTGGATCTGTTTTGTGCCCATGGCCATGCGTTCGAGGGCTGGTTTGGCAGCGAGGATGATTTTCAGGGTCAGCTTGCGCGTGGGCTGGTGCAATGTCCGATGTGCGGCAATGCCGAGATACGCAAGGGCCTGAGTGCCCCGCGCTTGAATTTGCATACGCCTTCCGGCGCTGCCGTTACCAGTTCACAGGCAACCGCAGACAGCGACATGACACCCCAGGCCATGCAGGCCGCCTGGCTGCATGTGGCACGGCAGATCATGGCACGCACCGAGGATGTGGGCCCACGGTTTGCGTCAGAGGCGCGGCGCATGCATTACGGCGAGATCGAAGAACGGGCCATCCGCGGCCAAGCCACACCCGAGCAGACGGCTGAGCTTCTCGATGAAGGCATTGCGGTGCTGAACCTGCCGTTGCCCGAAGCCGCGAAGGAGTCGTTGCAATAAGCAGCACCTACCGCGTTATCGCGTTGGGTACTGTGTCAGAGGCCAAAATGCTCCGTAAAGGCCTCGGCGAATGTCGGGCTGCCGCTCAGTGAGAGCGTCAGGCTCACGTGCTCACCGGACAACCGCCCTGGTAGGGGGGACAGCTGCCTTGCATCAGGGTCATAGTGCAGTGCTTGTAACAGTTGCCCATCGCGCTCGCACTGCAGGTCATAGTCCCACAATCCACCGGACTCCACCGGTCCGCGCAGCGGGCCAAATTCCGCATGGGCCCAGGCCAGCACGGTGGTGATTTCGCGCAGCAACTCCGGCAGGCGATCGGCGGGTACGCGGGCCGCGGCATCCCAGGTCATCGTGCCTTCCTCATCGTCGCTACAGTCAAAATCCAGAAAATGTAGTTCCATGCTAAGCATTGCCCAGTGAGATGGGCGAATCAGGGAGTGGATATCGTCATGTCGTCAAAACCAGCCAGCGGCCATGCACCTGTACTGCAGGTTCGGGGCCTTCACTTCGGCTTTGCCGGGCAGCACTTGTTCACCGACTGGGAGGCAGATTTCCCTGCCGGATTGTCACTGGTTGCAGGGGGCGATGGCGCAGGCAAGACCAGTCTGCTGCGCTTGCTCGCTGGTGATTGTGCGCCTCAAGCAGGGCGGATGATTCTGCTTGGCGTGGATGCCACTGTGCAGGGCAATGACTACCGAGCGCAGGTGTTCTGGCGTGATCCGCGTGCACCCTGGCCAGAGGACTTGACCCCGCAGGCATGGGTGGACGATGTCGCTGCACGTTACGCACGCTGGTCAGATGAGGATTGGCGTAGCCATGTGGCGGGTTTCAGCCTGGCGCAGCACCTGCATAAGCCCGTGTACCAGCTTTCCAGTGGCAGCCAGCGCAAGCTGCTGCTGGCAGCAGCACTGGCCAGTGGTGCTGCATTGACCTTGCTGGATGAGCCAGTGGCGGCGCTGGACAAAGCATCCATCACCTACCTGCTGCAAGCCCTTGAACGTGAGGCGCGAACGCTGCGCCTGCCGCAGCGTGCGGTGATCGTGGCCCATTACGACGAGCTGGGCGGCCTGCCCTGGCGCCACAAGATTCAGTTATGACCGTGTGGCGCCTGCAGTGGGTCAGATCACGCCCTGTGCCAGCATGGCGTCGGCCACCTTCACGAAGCCGGCCACGTTGGCGCCGTTGATGTAGCTCACGCTGCCATCGGCGCGCTTGCCATGCTGCAGGCAGGCCGCATGGATGCCCTGCATGATCTGCAGCAGGCGCGCATCCACCTCGTCGCGCGTCCAGGACAGGCGCATTGCATTCTGGCTCATCTCCAGGCCCGAGGTGGCCACGCCACCTGCGTTGCTGGCCTTGCCTGGGGCGTAGAGCACACCCGCTTCCTCGAATGTTTTGGCGGCTTCGTTGGTCGAGGGCATATTCGCGCCCTCGGCCACGCACAACACGCCATTGGCGATCAGGGTGCGGGCGTCCTGTTCATTCAGTTCGTTCTGCGTGGCGCAGGGCAGGGCCACGTCGACCTTGATGCTCCAAGGAGTCTTGCCGGCCAGGAATTCGACGCCGGCTTGCTTGGCGTAGTCGCCGACGCGCCCGTAGTGGTGGTTCTTCACGTCCATCAGAATGGCCAGCTTCTCCGGCGTGAAGCCGGCCGGGTCGTACACCGTACCCGACGAATCCGACACCGTCACCACCTTGGCCCCCAGCTGCATGGCCTTCTCGACCGCGTATTGCGCCACGTTGCCCGAGCCCGAGACCGACACCGTCTTGCCCTCGAAACCCTGTCCGCGTGTGGCCAGCATCTCCTGGGCGAAATAGACCGTGCCGTAGCCCGTGGCCTCGGGACGGATCAGCGAGCCGCCGAAGGACAGGCCCTTGCCGGTGAACACGCAGTCGGCACGGTTGCTGAGCTTCTTGACCATGCCGGCGATGTAGCCGACTTCGCGCCCGCCCACGCCAATGTCGCCGGCCGGCACGTCGGTGTCGGCGCCGACATGGCGGAACAGCTCGCTGGCGAAGGCCTGGCAGAAGCGCATGACCTCGGTCGGGCTCTTGCCCTTGGGATCAAAGTCGGAGCCGCCCTTGCCGCCGCCCATGGGCAGGGTAGTCAGGGCGTTCTTGAAGGTTTGCTCGAAGGCCAGGAACTTGAGCACCGACAGGTTCACCGAGGGGTGAAAGCGCAAGCCCCCCTTGTAGGGGCCGATCGCCATGCTGTGCTGGATGCGGTAGCCCTTGTTGACCTGCACCTGGCCATGGTCATCCTGCCAGCAGACGCGGAACATCACCACGCGCTCGGGTTCCACCAGGCGCTCCAGCAGCGCTTGCTCGGCGTAACGTGGGTGCTTTTCGATGAACGGCCACAGGCTTTCCATGACCTCGGTCACAGCCTGCAGGAACTCGGGCTGGCCTGGGTTGCGCTGGGCGATCTGTTCAAGGAATTGGCCCACGGATTGGTACTTCATAAACGGTCTCTCTGCTGGGGAAACTGGGGGATGCGAGTCAATGCTGCAGTGCGGCACGTGATTATGCCAAAAAAGCATGTAGTCATGCGCCTGATTTTGTCCGTTGACATCAGTGTCCCGGCGGCCTCCACAGGCGGTGTGCGTCCAGCAGCATCCGGGCCTGTGCCTGCATGGCATCGAGGGCGGATGTTTCGGCCATCAGCTGTGCCTCCAGTGCACCGCGTTGCGCCAGCAGCAGGTCAACCAGTGGGCTCTCGCCCAGTGCGTAGGCGCGCTCCTGCAGGGCTGCGTTTTTTTCCAGCTGCTCCAGGGCGTGGCGCTGTGACACCAGGGTGGCGAGTGTCTGCTGGGCCTCGCTGGCCGTGCGCCACGCCTCGGCCTGCACACGCTGGTGCGTTTGGGCGAGGTCCTGATCGGCGATGTCGGCCTGGGCCAGTGCGGCGCGGGCATCGGCGGCGCGGCCGGCACCGCCCAGGGGCAGTGACAGGTACACGCCCAGTACCTGCTCCTGGCCGCCGCGCTCGCGCGTGGCGCGCACGCCCACGGTGGCGTCGGGCTGGCGCTCCAGGCGTGCGCGCTCGGCCTGCAGGCGTGCCTGCTCGGCGCGCACCTGGGCGCGCTCGAGCTCGTGGTTGTCGTCCAGCATGCGCTCCACCCAGCTGCTCGCGCTGGCCGAGTCCGTGCCATCGGCCAGCGGCGCGGGCGCCAGCCAGGCATTGGGCGGGCGTGCGGCTAGCAGGTCGGCCGGGTCTGCCAGGCCCGGGTAGCGCCGTAGCAGGGAGTAGCGGCGCAGCTCGGCCTGGGCGCGGGTGCGTGTGGCCTGGGCCTGCACGCGGGCGCGCTCGGCGTTCGCGGCGAGCAGATCCAGGGCGGCGGCATCGCCGGTATCCACGCGGCGCTGCGTCACCTGCAGTTGTCGCTGCATGAGCGTGTCCTGCGCCTGCAGCAGCTGTGCGCCGCGCATGTCGCGCAATACCTCGAACCAGTCGGCCAGCAGGCCGCGCGCGGCCTCATGCCAGGCATCGGCGTAGCCGATGTGGCCCAGGCGCTCCTCTACTGCGCCCAGTTGCCGGTCGGCCGTCACCTTGGCAGGCCAGCGCAGGCCCGTTTCCAGGCCAATTTCGCTCTCGCGGTAGCGCGGCCCGGTTTGTTCGCTGCGTCGGTTGCCCCCGGCCTTGGCCACCCAGTCGTGGGGACCGGCCTGCAGGCGCTGGCTGCGTGCCTGGGCCAGCGCAACGGCGGCGCCTGCCGCGCGCACCTGGGGCAACTGTTCCAGCACCTGCTGCACCGAGGCCGTGGGCGGCAGCAGCGGCAGGTGCGATTCGTCCTGTGCCTGGGCCGCCATGGCGGCGGCACAGGCCAGGGCCGTGATCCAAGGGTGTGTACGCTTCATGCAAGCTCTCCCAGCCGGCCAAAGGCCAGCAGCGGTGTTGCCCAATAGGTGATCTGCGGCGTCGGCAAGGCCTGACGCAGCAAGGCGATCAAGGGCTGGACTTGTGCCTGTGCCAGCACCAGATGCACCAGCACGCGGCGCGCGCGGCCCTGCACCTGTTCCATGCTGGAGGCCAGATGGATGTGCGTGCCCATACCCTGCGCGGGCACCAGGGTGAAGCCCGGCGCCAGGCGCGGCTGGCTGCGCAGGAGGTCGAGCAGGTCTTCTTCCAGCGCGCTGGGTACGACCAGCGTCAGCAGGCAGTCGGGTGCAATGGTGTCGGTCATTTGGATAGCCTGGGTTGGCCGAAGCGGCGGTACAAAATAGGCAGCAGTACCAGGGTCAGCAGGGTGGAGCTGGCCAGGCCGCCGATGACCACGATGGCCAGCGGGCGCTGAATCTCCGAGCCCGGCCCGGTTGCCAGCAACAGCGGAACCAGCCCCAGTGCGGTGATGCTGGCCGTCATCAGCACCGGGCGCAGGCGCCGCATTGAGCCCTGGCGTACCACCTCGGGCAGGGCCAGGCCGCGTGCGGCCAGCTGGTTGAAGCAGGTCACCAGCACCAGGCCGTTGAGCACGGCAATGCCCATGAGCGCAATGAAGCCCACCGAGGCCGGCACGGACAGGTACTCGCCGCTGGCGGCCAGCGCCACCACGCCGCCCACCAGGGCCAGCGGAATGTTGGCAAACACCAGCAGCGCCTGGCGCAGGCTGCCCAGGGTGGCAAACAGCAGGCCGACGATCAGCGCCAGCGCCACCGGCACGACCAGCGCCAGGCGTGCGGCGGCGCGCTGCTGGTTTTCAAACTGTCCGCCCCAGGCCAGGCGGTAGCCTGGGGGCAGCGGCACCTTTTGCGCCACGGTCGCCTGCGCCTCGGCGACGAAGCCGACCAGGTCGCGCCCGCGCACGTTGGCGCGCACCACGGCCATGCGCGAGGACTGCTCGCGCTCGACCTTCACCGGCCCGTCGATGACCTCCAGCCGCGCCAGCTGCGACAGTGCCATGGGCTGGCCGCCCGGCGTGGGCAGGCGCAGCCCGGCAAACAGCTCGGGCGACAGGCGCAGCGCGTCGCTGCCGCGCACCACCAGGGGCACGCGGCGCACGTCCTGCACCACCACGCCGGCGCGCTGGCCTTCGACGAGGGCGCGCAGATCGGCCTGCACCTGCTCCACCGACAGGCCCAGGCGGCCTATGGCCTGGCGGTCGAGTGCCACGCGCAGGTATTGCACGCCGTCGTTCTTGGTGGTCAGCACGTCCTCGCTGCCGGGGATGCCCTGCAGCACCTGCACGATCTCGCCCGCCAGGCGCGAGAGCTCTTCGCCATTGGCGCCGAACACCTTCACCGCCAGGTCGCCGCGCACGCCCGAGAGCATCTCCGAGGTGCGCATCTCTATGGGCTGGGTGAAGGCCAGGTTCACGCCGGGGATGCCTTCGGCCGCCTCGCGGATGGCGTCTATCAGCGCTTCCTTGGTGGCGAAGCGCCATTCGGCGCGGGGCTTGAGCACCAGAAAGCTGTCGGTCTCGTTCAGGCCCATGGGGTCCAGCCCCAACTCGTCCGAGCCCACGCGCGCCACGATGCGCTCGACCTCGGGCACGGCCTTGAGGATGCGCTGCTGCAGCGCCAGGTCGGTGGCGGCGGACTGTGCCAGGCTGATGGAGGGCAGCTTTTCCACCTGCATGATGATGTCGCCCTCGTCCAGCGAGGGCATGAAGGACTTGCCGATGAAGGGAAACAGCGCCAGCGCCCCGGCCAGGGCCAGCAGTGCCGCCAGACCCACGGTGCGTGGGTGCGCCAAGGCCTTGTCCAGCAGCGGCGCGTAGGCGGCCTCCAGCCTGCGCACCAGCCACGGGTTTTGATGGTGGCCCGGGCGCAGCAGCAGCGAGGCCAGCACCGGGATCACCGTGAGCGAGAGCAGCAGCGATGCGCCCAGCGCAAACACGATGGTCAGCGCCACCGGCCCGAACAGCTTGCCTTCGAGCCCCTGCAGCGTCAGCAGCGGCAGAAAGACGATCATGATGATGACCATGCCCGCGCCCACGGGCGTGGCCACTTCCTGGGTCGCGCGGTAGAGCTGGTGCAGGCGCGGCGTGCCGGGCTCGGCGGGCCGCGCCTCGATGTTCTCCACCACCACCACGGCGGCGTCCACCAGCATGCCGATGGCAATCGCCAGCCCGCCCAGCGACATCAGGTTGGCCGACAGCCCCCACTGGCGCATCAGCACAAAGGTCGCCAGCGCCGACAGCGGCAGGATCAGCGCCACCACCAGGGCGGCGCGCAGATTGCCAAGGAATAGCAGCAGCAGTACCAGCACCAGTGCAATCGCCTCGGCCAGGGCCTTGGAGACCGTGCCCACGGCGCGCTCGACCAGGGCGCCCCGGTCGTAGAAGGGGCGAAGAGTGATGCCCGCGGGCAGGCTGGCCTCGATCTCCTGCAGCTTGGCGCGCACGTCTTGCACCAGCTGGCGGGCGTTGGCACCGCGCAGGCCCAGCACCAGGCCCTGCACGGCCTCCTGCTGCCCGTCCTGGGTCACGCTGCCATAGCGCGTGAGCGCGCCCAGGCGCACCTGGGCCACGTCGCCCACGTGCACGGCCATGCCGCCCTGCTGGGTGATGGCGATTGCGCGCACATCGTCCAGGCTGGTGATGCTGCCGTCGCTGCGCACCAGCAGCGCCTCCTCGCCGCTCACCAGGCGCCCCGCACCGTCGTTCTTGTTGTTCGTGGCCAGTGCCTCCTGCAGCTGCTGCAGCGACACGCGGCGCGCCGCCATGGCGGCCACGTCGGGCACGACCTCGAAACTCTCCACCAGCCCGCCCAGCGTGTTCACATCGGCCACGCCGGGAATGCCGCGCAGGCGCGGGCGCACCACGTAATCGAGCAGGCGGCGCTTTTCGGCAAGGCTGGCCTGGCCCTCGACGGTGAACATGAACATCTCGCCCAGCGGCGTGGTGATGGGCGCCAGACCGCCGCTGGTGCCCGGCGGCAGGTCGCCCATGACGCCCGAGAGGCGCTCGGTGACCTGCTGGCGCGCCCAGTAGATGTCGGTGCCGTCGGCAAAGTCCAGGGTGATGTCGGCGATCGCGTACTTGGCCTGCGAGCGCAGCATGACCTGGTGCGGGATGCCCAGCAGCTCCTGCTCGATGGGCGCGACGATGCGCGTTTCCACCTCGGCGGGCGTCATGCCCGGGGCCTTCAGGATGATCTTCACCTGGGTGGTGGAAACGTCGGGAAAGGCGTCGATGGGCAGCTTCTGCAGCGCCATCCAGCCCGCGCCGACCAGGCCCAGCGTGAGCACCGCCACCAGCAGGCGCTGCGCCAGTGCAAAGGCAATCAGGCGGCGCAGCATTTACTTGCCCTCGCTGCCCAGGCCCAGCCAGGCGCCCTTGAGCGCGGCAGTCCCGGAGACGGCCACCTCATCGCCCGCTTTCAGGCCGCTGCGCACCTGCCAGGCGCCGTTGCCCTGCGGCCCCAGCTCCACGGCGGTGGGCACAAAGCCCTGGTGGGTGCGCACGAACACATAGGCCTTGCCCTCCTGGCGCACCACGGCCTGGGCGGGCACGCTCAGCGTCGTGGCCGCCCCGGCCTGGGCCGGTGCGGCCTGCACGGTGGCTTGGACGAACTGCTGCAGCCGCAGGCAGTCCTCCGCGGCCGTGAAATCGGCGCGCAGCTGCACCGACTGGTTGGCGCTGTTGAGCTGCGGCGTGATGGCCGTCAGCCGTGCCGGGCTGGTGCATCCGGCGATGCTCAGGGTATCGCCCACGCGCAGCCGGCCGGCCTGCTCGGGCGTGGCCTGCAGCACCAGGGCCAGCTGGCCGCTGCGGGCGATTCGGGCCACCGGCATGCCGGCCTCCAGTCTTTGCCCCGGCAGGGCCGACAGTTCCAGCACCGTGCCCGCAGCAGCGGCGCGCAGCGCCAGCTGCGCCTGCAGCGCGCCGCCCGCCAGGCCCAGCGCCTGCAGTGCCTGGCGGCGTTCCTGCAACGCTAGCTGCGCCTGCTCGCTGGCGGCGCGGCTGTCTTGCAGGCGCTGTCCGGGGATGATGCCCTCGGCGTACAGCTGCTCATCGCGCGCCAGCTTGCTGGCGGCCAGGCGCGCCTGCGACTGCGCCTGCAGCAGCTCGCGCTGCCAGCTCAGCAGCTCCGGGCTGGTCAGGCGCGCCACGACCTCGCCGGCCTTGACGCGCTGGCCGGGCGCCACCAGCACCTGCTGCACCACGCCCGCCAGCGGGCTGCTCAGGAGCTCGGTGGCCTGGGGCGGCAGCTCCACCTGGCCTTGCAGCACCAGGCCGGCGCCGGCCTGGCCGGCGCCGGCACTGAGCTGCTGCGTGCGCACGCCGGCGGCCTCGATCCGGGCCGCCGTCCAGGCGATGGGGGCCGGCGTGTCGGCGGCCAGGGCGGGCGCGGCCAGCAGCGCGCTGGCGAGCAGGCCGGCCAGGCGCAGCGCCGTAGTGCTGCGGGGTGGTCTAGACAGGTGCATAGTGTTGTCCGTGGGGGCGCCATTGGGGAGTGATTGGCAACCAGCTTAGGCAACAGGGGGTGAACGGCAGATGAACAAGGGCCGTGGCTGGCAGCGCTGTTGCGAAGGATCAACGCTCACGCCCCGGTGCAACCATGCGCATGGCCGCAACCCGCCAGTGCCGCACTGGCTCATCCGCCCGCAGGCAGGGTTTTCAGCGCCCGCGCAAGAACAGCGCGTCCAGCTCTTTCATGCTGAGCTGGCGCCAGGTGGGGCGCCCGTGGTTGCACTGGTCGCTGCGCTCGGTGACCTCCATCTGGCGCAGCAGGGCGTTCATCTCGTCGATGGTGAGCCGGCGGTTGGCGCGCACCGCGCCGTGGCAGGCCATGGTGGCCAGGATTTCATTGCGCGCGCGCTGCACCACGGTGCTGGCGTCATGCTGGCCCAGCTCGGCCAGCACGCTGCGCGCCAGCTCCACCGGGTTGCCCTGGGCCAGGGTGCTGGGCACGGCGCGCACGGCCAGGGTGCGCGGCGAGAACGGCACGACCTCCAGCCCCAGCAGGGCCAAAGTGTCGGCATGGGACTCGGCCGTGGCCACCTCTTCGGGCGTGGCGGCGAAGGTGGCGGGGATCAGCAGCGGCTGGCTGGCAAGGCGCGCGCCCTGTTCCACCTGGGCCTTGAGCCGCTCGTAGACGATGCGCTCGTGCGCCGCATGCATATCGACCAGCACCAGACCCTGGGCGCTCTCGGCCAGGATGTAGACGCCATGGAGCTGCGCCACGGCGCGGCCCAGCGGCCAGCTGCCTTCGGCGGGGGCTGCGGCCAGGCTGGCGGCGGTGTGGGAGGGGGGTGCCTCGGCCGCCGCGGACGGCGGGGCGGCCACTGGCATGGCGGGCTGCGGTGCGGGCGTGCCCCACAGCGCCTGCAGGTC
Organism: Alicycliphilus denitrificans; assembly: GCF_044792555.1. Taxonomy (GTDB): domain Bacteria; phylum Pseudomonadota; class Gammaproteobacteria; order Burkholderiales; family Burkholderiaceae_C; genus Alicycliphilus; species Alicycliphilus denitrificans_A. The sequence continues at coordinate 3,326,985 of NZ_CP126238.1, read as the reverse complement.
GGAGACCTTGTGCCCGGCACGTTCCTCAAACTTGATAGCTGCTTGCGCTTGCCATATGGGAGTTTGAAGATGTTTTATGTCTGAACTTACCGTAGATACAGCGGTAGGGGCTACAGGAATAGAAGCAAGCGCCTGCGCGCGCGGGGCCGCCAGGGCGTTTTCCACGGCGTGGCGCACGGCCTGGTGCACCTCGCGGCTGTCGCGAAAGCGCACCTCGATCTTCGTCGGGTGCACGTTCACGTCCACGCGCAGCGGGTCGATCTGCAGGTACAGCGCATACACCGGCTGCTTCTGGCCGTGCAGCACGTCCTCGTAGGCGCTGCGCGCGGCGTGCGTGAGCACCTTGTCGCGCACGAAACGGCCGTTCACGTAGCAGAACTGCTGGTCCGCGCGCGAGCGCGCCGCGTCCGGCAGGCCGGCGCGGCCGGTGACGGTGACGGCGCCCAGGCGCAGCTGCACGGGCACGGAGTCGCGGATGAAGTCCTCGCCCAGCACGTCGCCCAGGCGGCGTTCCAACGCCTGCTGCTGGGCGCCGTCGTCTGCGCCGGCTTCGGCGGAGAGGGTGGCGCGCCACTGCTCCACCAGCTTGCCCTCGTGCCAGATGGCAAAGCCCACGTCGGGCCGCGCCAGCGCGTGGCGGCGCACGGCCTCCACGCAGTGGGCCAGCTCGGTGGCGTCGGTCTTGAGGAACTTGCGCCGCGCGGGCGTGGAGAAGAACAGCTCCTTGACCTCCACCGTCGTGCCCTGGCTGCGTGCGGCGGGGCGCAGCTCGCCGCTGCGCGCGTCCAGCATGAAGGCGCTGGCCTGCAGCGCGGTGCGCGACAGCAGCGCCATCTCGGACACCGAGGCAATGGCCGCCAGGGCCTCGCCGCGAAAGCCCATGGTGGCGACCGACTCCAGGTCGTGCAGGCTGGTGATCTTGCTGGTGGCGTGACGGCGCAGGGCCACGGGCAGCTCGTCCCGCGGGATGCCCGCGCCGTCGTCCTCCACCGCGATCAGGCGCACGCCGCCGGCCAGCAGGCGTACAGTGACCTGTGTGGCGCCGGCATCGAGCGCGTTGTCCACCAGCTCGCGCACGGCGGAGGCGGGGCGCTCGACCACCTCGCCCGCGGCAATCTGGCTGATCAGCTCGTCGGGCAGGTCGCGTATCGGGCGGCGCGGGGCGGGGGCAGAGGGAGCGGCGGAGTCGGGAGGCAGGGCGGTCACGCGGCGATTGTAGGTGCCGGGTCCATGCGCAAGTTTCTCAACGCCGGCGGTAGCGGCGGTCGTTGTCCTTGCCCACCTCGTTGCCGATCAGGGCGCCGGCGGCCGCGCCGCCGACCGTGCCCAGCGTGGAGCCGAACACGGCATTGCCCACCAGGCCGCCGGCCACCGCGCCCACGCCCGTGCCGATCTGGGCATTGCTGGGGTGGTGGGCGCAGCCGCCCAGCGCGAATGCAGCCACCAGTGCGGCGGCAACGGTCAGGGCGCGGATGGATGGGGTGCGATACGAGGTCATGGTCTCTCTCCTTGATCTGTGATGATTGATAGCGCAGTGCAGGCGCAAGCGTGCATGCCTGCACTGTGCCGTGATAGGGTGAAGTGTGTGCTGCGTTTTGGTTGCCGATTGCGAGCAAGTGTGAGCAATTGCCAGCATCTTCCGAACGTGGCGCGGTGCGCGCAGAGGGCCGGCGCGGGTACATTACGCGCCGTAAAACCAAAGGCCTGTTCCGTGGACATCATTGCGTTTCTGATCGACTTCATCCTGCATGTGGACAAGCACCTGGAGGCCTTCGTCGCCAGCTATGGGGCCTGGGTGTATGCGCTGCTGTTCCTCATCGTGTTCGTGGAGACCGGGGTGGTGGTCATGCCCTTCCTGCCCGGCGATTCGCTGCTGTTCATCGTCGGCGCCCTGAGCGGCGCGGGGCTGCTGAACTTTCCGCTCGCCTGCGCGCTGCTCGTGGTGGCGGCGATCCTGGGCGACCAGTGCAACTACCAGATAGGGCGCTATCTGGGCCCCAAGGTGTTCCAGTGGGAGGGCTCGCGCTGGTTCAACAAAAGGGCCTTCGACCAGGCCCATGCGTTCTACGAGCGCTATGGCGGCATCACCATCGTGCTGGCACGCTTCATGCCCTTCATCCGCACCTTTGCGCCCTTTGTGGCGGGGGTCGCGGCCATGGGCCGTGCCAAGTTCACGGCCTACAACGTGCTGGGGGCCCTGGTCTGGGTGCTGGGCATTGGCACGGCGGGCTATTTCTTCGGCAACCTGCCCTGGGTGCGCCAGCACCTGGAGAAAATCATCTGGGGCCTGATCCTGGTGCCGGGGCTGATCGCCATCTTCGGCGCCTGGCGCGCCGGGCGGCAGCAGCCGGTTTGATGGCATTTCTGCGGGATGTTTGAACCCCCGTCATTCCCGCGAAAGCGGGAATCCAGGCCCTGGCCTTCGCTGGGCAGGGATGACGCAGCGGCGCAGAGGGCGCGGGCTTATGCGCCCACCACTTGCTCGACCACACGGTCGTCGCCCAGCACGATGAGCGCAAACAGCAGCTCCTCCAGGCTGTTGGCCTGCGCGGTCTTGCGCGCCAGCAGCGGCGTGGCCTGGGGGTTGAGCACGACGAAGTCGGCCTCGCTGCCCGGCTGCAGCGTGCCGACCACGCCGCCCAGGCCCAGCGCGCGCGCGGCGCCTCCCGTGTGCTGCCACCACAGCTGCGAAGGCGCCAGGCTCAGGCCCGGCTTGCTCTGCCCCTCGCGCCCGACGTAGTAGGCGGCGAGCATGGTGTGGAAGGGGCTGAAGCTGGTGCCGCCGCCCACGTCGCTTGCCAGTCCGTGCAGCATGCCGTGGCGCGCGGCGGCGGCATAGTCGAAGAAGCCGCTGCCGAGGAACAGGTTGCTCGTCGGGCTGACGGCGGCGGCGGTTTGGGTCTCGTGCATCAAGAGCCGGTCTGCCGCGTCCAGGTGGATGCAGTGCGCGTACACGGCGCGCGGGCGCAGCAGGCCGAAGCGCTGGTAGACGTCCAGGTAGGAGCGCGCCTGTGGATACAGCTCGCGCACCCAGCGCACCTCGTCCTTGTTCTCCGCCACATGCGATTGAATCCAGGTGTCCGGGTGGCGGCGCGCCAGCTCGGCGGCGCCGTGCATCTGGGCGTCCGAGCAGGACGGGGCAAAGCGCGGCGTGATGGCATAGCCCAGCCGGCCCTGGCCGTGCCAGCGCTGGATCAGCGCCTCGGAGTCGAGCAGGCTCTGCTCGGTCTGGTCGCGCACGCCGTCGGGGCTGTGGCGGTCCTGCAGCACCTTGCCGCCGATCATGCGCAGGCCGCGCCGCTGCGCCTCGGTGAAAAAGGCATCCACCGAGGCCGGGTGCGAGGTGGCAAAGGCCAGGGCCGTGGTCACGCCGTTGCGCGCCAGCTCGTCGAAGAAGAAGCGCGCCACCTCGGCGGCGTGCGCCGGGTCGGCAAAGCGCGCCTCGGCCGGGAAGGTGTAGTGTTCCAGCCAGGGCAGCAGGCCGTCCGCGGGCGAGCCGATGACATCCAGCTGCGGGTAATGCACATGCATGTCGATGAAGCCGGGCGCAATCAACCGGCCGGGCAGGTGCTCCACCGGCAACCCTGGATGGCGTGCGGCCACCGCGCCGTGGGCGCCGGCGTCCAGCACGCGGCGCACGCCGTCGGCGTCCTGCCGGGTCACCAGCAGGCCGTCGCTGTCGTAGGCGGGCCGGCCTTCGCTATCGAAGCGCAGCAGTTGGCCGCGCCAGGCTTGCATCGACATGGGCATGGCTCAGTGCCCTCCTATGTAGAAAAATTTGAACAGGAACACGCCGGCGATGAGCCACACCATGGGATGCACCTCGCGCACGCGGCCGGTGCACAGCTTGATGCCGGCGTAGGTGATGAAGCCAAAGGCCAGGCCGTTGGCGATGGAGTAGGTGAAGGGCATCATCAGCGCGGTGACGGCGGCGGGCACGGTCTCGGTGGAGTCGTTCCAGTCGAGCTCGGTGAGCTCGCGCAGCATCAGGCAGGCGACGAAGAACAGCGCGGGGGCCGTGGCGTAGGCCGGCACCACGCCCGCCAGCGGGGCGATGAACAGGCAGGCGAGGAACAGCCCGGCCACCGTCAGCGCCGTGAGCCCGGTGCGCCCGCCCGCCTGCACGCCCGAGGCGCTCTCGACATAGGCGGTGGTGCTCGACGTGCCCAGCAGCGCACCGGCGAAGATGGCGCTGCTGTCGGCCAGCAGCGATTTGTTGAGCCGCTCCATCTTGCCGGGCACCAGCAGGCCCGCGCGCTTGGCCACGCCCATGAGCGTTCCGGTGGCGTCGAACAGCTCGACCAGGAAGAACACCAGCACCACGTTGAGCAGGCCCTTGGTCAGCGCGGTGTGGATGTCGAGCTGCAAAAAGGTGGGTGCGATCGAGGGCGGTGCCGAGAACAGCCCGTGGAACTGGTTGCCGCCAAAGAAGAACGAGGCAATGGTCACGCCCACGATGCCGATCAGGATGGCGCCGGGCACGCGCGCCTTGTCCAGTGCCACGATGGCGATGAAGCCCAGCACGGCGAGGATCACGGGGGCGGAGTGCAGGTCGCCCAGCGTCACCAGCGTGGCCTTGTCGCCCACGACGATGCCGGCGCTCTTGAGCGCAATCAGCGCCAGGAACAGCCCTATGCCCACGGTGATGGCATTGCGCAGCGACTGCGGAATGCCGCGGATGATGAGCCCGCGCAGGCCCAGCAGCGTCACGGCCAGGAACAGGCAGCCCGAGATGAACACCGCGCCCAGCGCCGCCTGCCAGGTGAAGCCCATGTGCAGCACCACGGCGTAGGCGAAATAGGCGTTGAGGCCCATGCCCGGCGCCATGGCGATGGGGTAGTTGGCATACAGGCCCATGATGGCCGAGCCCAGCGCGGCGATCAGGCAGGTGGCGACGAATACCGCGTCCTTGGGCATGCCGGCGTCGCCGAGGATGGAGGGGTTGACGAAGATGATGTAGGCCATCGTCAAAAAGGTCGTCAGGCCCGCGATCAGCTCCGTGCGCACGGTGGTGCCGTGCTCATGCAGCTTGAACAGGCGCTCCGTCAGGCCCGTGGATGGGGGTGACGTGGGCGTGGCTGGCACGCCCGACAGGTCATTGGCGTTCATGGTGCTTGTCTCCTTGCTTGTTGCGGCTGGGGTCAGGGATGCTGGGGCGGGGGCTCGGCCTGCAGGGCCGCTATGGCCTCGCGCGTGCGCTCGCGCAGCCAGCGCGCGCTGCTGGAATGCTGGCTGCGCGCATGCCATAGCTGGTAGTACAGCAGCGGCGGCATGGCGACGGGGCAGGGCAGCATCACCAGGGGCAGGCGGCTGGCCACGCGCTCGCAGTAGCGGCGCCCCGTGGTCAGCACCAGCCGGGTGCCGGCCACCATCTCCGGTATCAGGCTGAAATAGGCGCTGCGCACGGCGATATGGCGCTGCAGCCCCAGGCCGTCGAGCATCTGGTCGATGATGCCGCGCGCGCCGGCGTGCGTGGGCATAGGCGCAATGTGCTCGGCAGAGAGCCAGGCGGCCTCGTCCCAGCCACGGCGCACGGCCGGGTGATGGCGGCTGACGAGCGACACCACCTCGTCGCTGAACAGGCGTGCCAGGTGCAGCTCGTCGGGCGGCTGCAGCCAGTTGCCTATGACCAGGTCGATCTCGCCCAGGGCCAGCTGCGCGCGGTAGTCGCCTTCGCGCGTGAGCGCATGGATCTCGACCTTGGCCAGCGGTGCCTGGCGCTGTATGTCGGCCACCAGGCGTGGCAGGAACAGCGGATCCAGGTAGTCGCTGGCCGCGATGCGGAAGGTCTGGCAGCTGGTGCGTGCGTCAAAGCTGCGCGCCTCGGTGAACAGCGTCTCGGCCGCGCGCAGCACGTTGGCTGCCGGCTCCAGCATGCGCTGCCCGGCCTCGGTGGGCACCATGTGCGCGCCGTTTCTCACCAGCAGCGGGTCCCCCGCAAGCTCGCGCAGGCGCTTGAGCGCGCTGGACACGGCCGGCTGGTGCATGCCCAAGCGCAGCGCCGCGCGCGAGACGCTGCGCTCGGTCAGCACCTGGTGCAGCACGCGTATCAGGTGCAGGTCGATGCGGTCGAACAGATGGCGTTCGCCGGGCACCCCGGGTGGGGGCGTTGAAGGGCCGTGCGCAGGCATGGCTCAGGCGGCTTGCACGGCCGCGATGGCGCGCAGGATCGCCTCGCTGGTCGCGGGCGCCTGCAGGGGCGGCGGTGTGCGGTGCCCGCCGGCGGCGGCCACGGCGTCACGAATGGCAAAGAACACCGAGAACGGCAGCAGCAGCGGCGGCTCGCCCACGGCCTTGCTGCGGTGAATGGAGTCCTCGACATTCGCGCCCTGGAACAGCTGCACGTTGAATTCCGGCGGGCAGTCGTTGGCCGTGGGAATCTTGTAGGTGCTGGGCGCGTGCGTCATCAGCAGGCCGGTCTGGGGGTGCCAGACCAGCTCCTCCATGGTCAGCCAGCCCATGCCCTGGATGAAGGCGCCTTCGACCTGGCCTATGTCCACGGCCGGGTTCAGCGAGCGTCCCACGTCGTGCAGCACGTTGGCGCGCAGCAGCTTGTATTCGCCGGTCAGGGTGTCGATGACCACCTCGCTCACGGCGGCGCCGTAGGCGAAATAGTAGAACGGGTTGCCCTGCATCCTGTCCTTGTCCCAGGACAGGCCGGGCGTGGCGTAGAAGCCGTCGGACCACAGCTGCACGCGGTCCAGGTAGGCCTGGCCCACCAGGGCCTCGAACGCGAGCGTCTGGCCGTTCACTTCGACGCGGTCGTTGGCAAAGCGCACCTCCCCGCTGCTGCCGCCGTGGCGCGCGGCGGCGCAGGCCGCCAGGCGTTCGCGGATCCGGCGTGCGGCATCCTGCGCGGCCTTGCCGTTCAGGTCCGTGCCCGTGGAGGCGGCGGTGGCCGAGGTGTTGGCCACCTTGGCTGTATCGGTGGCCGTGACGCGCACGCGCTCGAAGCCCACGCCCAGCTCGTGCGCCACCACCTGGGCCACCTTGGTGTTCAGGCCCTGGCCCATCTCGGTGCCGCCGTGGTTCACGAGGATGGAGCCGTCGGTGTAGACATGCACCAGCGCACCCGCCTGGTTGAAATGCTTGACGTTGAAGCTGATGCCGAACTTCACCGGCGTGAGCGCCAGGCCGCGCTTGAGCACCGGGCTTTGCGCGTTGAACGCGGCCACGGCGGCGCGGCGCGCCTGGTAGCCGCTCTGCTCCTCCAGCTGGTCCACCAGTTCGTGGATCACGTTGTCGCGCACCGTCTGCAGGTAGGGCGTGACGTTGCGCTCGCTCTTGCCGTAGAAGTTGGCGCGGCGCACGGCCAGCGGATCCTGGCCCAGATCGTGCGCAATGCTGTCGAGGATGTACTCGATGGCGATCGCGCCCTGCGGCCCGCCAAAGCCGCGGAACGCGGTGTTGCTCTGCGTATTCGTCTTGCCGCAGTAGCCGTGCATGGCCACCTCGGGCAGCCAGTAGGCGTTGTCGAAGTGGCACAGCGCGCGCGTCATCACCGGGGCCGACAGGTCGGCCGAATGGCCCGCGCGCGAGACCATGATGATGGCGGCGCCCAGGATGCGGCCGGCGTCGTCGTAGCCCACGTCGTACTCGTACCAGAAGCAGTGGCGCCGGCCGGTGATCATGAAGTCGTCGTCGCGGTCCAGGCGCAGCTTCACCGGGCGCGCCAGGCGCCGCGCCGCCACGCTGGCCATGCAGGCGAACAGCGCCGACTGCGACTCCTTGCCGCCAAAGCCACCGCCCATGCGCCGGCATTCCACCTGCACCGCATGCGCCTGCACGCCCAGCGCATGCGCCACCAGGTGCTGCATCTCGCTGGGGTGCTGGGTCGAGCAGTAGACATGCATGGCATTGCCTTCGCGCGGGATGGCGTAGCTGATCTGGCCCTCCAGGTAGAACTGCTCCTGCCCGCCCACGTCGAGCTGGCCCTGCAGCCGGTGTGGCGCGGCGGCGATGCGCGCGCGTATGCCGGCCTCATCCAGGCCGCTCTCGCTGCGCGTCAAATGCATGGGCGGCACCACGTACTGGCCGCGCGCATGCGCCTCCTGCGGCGTGAGCACGGGCGCCGCCGCCTCGACCCGCACCACCTTCTTGGCGAGGGCGGCGGCGCGCAGGGCCTGGGCCCGGGTCTCGGCCACCACGGCAAACACCGGCTGACCCAGGTAGCGGATCTCGCCCATGCACAGGATGGGGTCGTCGTGCACGATGGAGCCCCAGTCGTTGCTGCCGGGAATATCGGCGGCGGTGAACACATGCACCACGCCGGGCTGGGCGCGCAGGGCGTCCAGGTCTATCGACAGCAGGCGGCCCGCGGCCACCGGGGCCAGGCCCAGCGCGCAGTGCAGCGTGCCCGCGAGTTCGGGAATGTCGTCGGTATAGGTGGCGGCACCCGTCACATGCAGGCTGGCCGATTCATGCGCCTGGCTGATGCCCACGCGTGCGCCCGCCTGGTGGGCGCCAGCCTCGGCAGCGGCGTCCAGGCGCAGCTGCTGGTTGTCCTGGTAAGGGGCGAAGGCGGCCGGGCGCTGCAGCAGTTCGCTGGCAACGGGCTTGTTCATGATGGGTTCTCCTGAGCGTGCGGCATCACGCTGAAAACGCTGGTGGCGCCGGTGTCCAGCGGATCGTCGGGGCGGGTCTCCAGCCACAGGCGCCGCAGCAGGTTCTGCGCCACCTGCAGGCGGTAGGCGCTGCTGGCGCGCATGTCGGTAAGGGGCTGGAAATCCTGCGCCAGCGCCTGCTGCGCGGCGCGCACGCTGTCCTCGTTCCAGGGCCGGCCCAGCAGCGCGGCCTCGGCCTGCGCCGCACGCCGCACGGTGGCCGCCATGCCGCCGTAGGCCAGGCGCACGCTGGCGACCGTCTCTCCATCCAGCTCGATGGCCATGCCCGCGCACAGCGCCGAGATGTCGCAGTCAAAACGCTTGCTGATCTTGTAGCCGCGCAGCTGGCGCGCAAAGGCCGCCTGCGGCACGACGATGGCCTGCACGAATTCGCCCTCCTGCAGCGCGTTCTGCATGTAGCCCAGGTAGAACGCGGGCAGGGGCAGGCGGCGCAGGGCATCGCCGCGGCGCAGCTCCAGCTCGGCGTCCAGCGCCATCAGGATGGGCGCCGCGTCGCCGATGGGCGAGCCGTTGGCCAGGTTGCCGCCCATGGTGCCCGTGTGGCGTATGGGTGGCGAGGCAAAGCGCAGCCAGACATCGGTGAGCGCCGGCGCGCGTGCGGCCAGCGCGGCCCAGGCCTGCTCCAGCGTGGCGCCCGCGCCTATCCAGAGCTCCTGGCCGCGCTCCTGCACGGCGCGCAGCGCGGACACAGGGCCCAGGTAAATCAGTTCGCCCACGTCGCGAAACTGCTTGTTCACCCACAGCCCTATGTCGGTGCCGCCCGCCAGCAGCCGGGCCTGGGGCAAGGCCAGGCGCAGCGCGGCCAGCTCCTGGATGCTGCGCGGGGCGTGGAAGCGGGCGGCGCGCGCCTGGCCGGTGGTGGGGCCGGGCGCGCTGTAGGTGAGCGCTGGTTCCCGCGCCAGGCCTTGCAGCGCCTGGGTGATGGCCGCACGGTCGAGCCGGGCCGTGGGCAGGTCGAACATGCGCTGGCCCGCGTCCAGGATGGGGCGGTAGCCGGTGCAGCGGCACAGGTTGCCCGAGAGCTCGTCGGCCAGTTGCTGGCGTGTGGGCCGGGTGCCGGCCTGCTGGTGCCGCTCGTAGCTGTTCCACAGCGACATGGCAAAGCCAGGGGTGCAAAAACCGCATTGCGAGCCGTGGCATTCGACCAGGGCCTGTTGCACCGGGTGCAGGGGCTGAGCCGAGCCGGCGCCACCAGACGTAGCGGCAGGCGCCAGGCCCTGCAGGTCTTGCACGGTGAACAAGGCCTTGCCGTCGAGCGTGGGCAGGAACTGGATGCAGGCATTGGCGCTTGCCAGCCGCAACTGACCGTCGGGACCGAGCTCGCCCAGCACCACGGTGCAGGCGCCGCAGTCGCCCTCGTTGCAGCCTTCCTTGGTGCCGCTGCAGCGTGCGTCCTCGCGCAGCCAGTCGAGCACCGTGCGCGTGCTGTGCGGCCCCTGGATGCTGACGATCGCGCCGCGGTGGTAGAAGCGGATGGGCCTGGCGTTGGCAGGGGGCGGGGCGGTGTCTGTCATGGGGCAATCCATATGTGCAATGGGGCGGGCTGGCGGGGCGCCGTCGTTGCATCTATGGTGCACCGAGGTGAGGCCCCGGAACATTCTGGGGCCTCAATATTTGATATGCAATAAATCTTATAAGGCCTGGGTTAACCCGCGGCGCGCCCAACCCCCATTACACCGACCGGCTGCGTGCCAGCGGCGGGTTCTTGGCGAAGTAGCGCAGGATGCCGCGCATCAGCGCGTCGGCCAGCTGCTCCTGGTAGGCGGCCGAGCGCAGCTTGGCCTCTTCCTCGGGGTTGCTGATGAAGGCCGTCTCCACCAGCACGCTGGGAATGTCGGGGGCCTTCAGCACCGCAAAGCCGGCCTGCTCCACGCGCGGCTTGTGCAGCCTGGCCATGCCTTTGATCTCGCCCAGCAGCACGCTGCCCAGCTTCAGGCTGTCGTTGATCTGCGCCGTGGTGCTCATGTCCAGCAGGGCGCGCTGCACATGGCGGTCCTGGCCACCCACGTTCACGCCGCCGATCAGGTCGGCCTCGTTCTCCTTGTTGGCGAGCCAGCGTGCGGCCGAGCTGGAGGCGCCGCCTTGGCTCAGCGCAAACACGCTGGCGCCGCGTGCATCGGGGTTGGTGAAGGCGTCGGCATGGATGGAGACGAACAGGTCGGCCTGCACGCGCCTGGCCTTCTCCACGCGCGTGCCCAGGGGCACGAAGTAGTCGCCATCGCGCGTGAGAAAGGCGCGCATGGGGTTGCCGCCCACCTGGGAGGCGTTGATGCGGTCACGCAGCTGGCGCGCCACCTTCAGCACCACGTCCTTCTCGCGTGTGCCGCCGGGGCCTATGGCGCCCGGGTCTTCGCCGCCATGGCCGGGATCGAGGGCGATGATGATCAGGCGGTCTGTGGCGCGCGCCACGCTGGTGGGTGCGCGTGCGGGCGTGGCGTTGCGTGGCTGGGGCGGCGCAGCCGGGGGGGGGGATTCGGGTTTTTGGCTGCGCTGTGCAATCAAATCCCCCAGCGGGTCGGCGGTGGTGGGCGCCCTGGCGGTCTCCGGTGCGGGCGGCGGCGCGGGCGTGGGCGCGTTGGCATCGCGCAGGCGCTCGGCAATCAGGGCCTCCAGCGGATCGGCTGGGGCGGCGGGGTAGAGGTCGAACACCAGGCGATGCTGGTAGGCGGCCACTGGCAGCAGGCTGAACACCTGGGGCCTTGCCGCCTGCTTCAGGTCCACCACCAGGCGCACCACGCCGGGGGCGTTCTGGCCCACGCGGATGCCGGCGATGTTGGGGTCGTCGGGCTGCACCTTGGCCACCAATTCGCGCAGCGAGGGGTCCAGGTCTATGCCCTCGATGTCCACCGCCAGGCGTGGCGGCGTGGGCACGAAGGTCTGTTTGGTGACGAGCTGGCGGTCGGACTCTATGGTCACGCGCGAATAGTCGGCCGCGGGCCAGACACGCACGGCGACGATGGCGGCGCCGCGCGCGATCTGCTGCGCGCCCAGCAGCAGCACCAGGCTGCCTGCCTGCAGCATCCGGCGCCGGGTGTGGTGCGGGTGGGGGGAAGGCACAGCGCTCATGGGTGGTCGAGTCCTTGCAGGATGGCGCAGCCTGGCGGCGTATGCGCCTGCAGTGTCACATGCCGGGCCTGATCATCCTCTGCTTCAATGTAAATAGCAATATCCGCTGGTGGGGTAAGGCCTGCTGCGTTGTTTGGCCATTCGGCCAGCTTCAGGCCGGGGCCGGCGAAGATGTCGCGAAAGCCCGCGTCCTCCCATTCGCGCGGGTCATGGAAGCGGTAGAAGTCGAAATGCCAGATGGCCAGGCCCGGCGCCTGGTGCGGCTCGACCACGGCGTAGGTCGGGCTCTTGATGCGCCCGGCCACGCCCAGGGCGCGCAGCAGGTGGCGCACCAGCGTGGTCTTGCCCGCGCCCAGGTCGCCATGCAGGGCGATGAAGGCATTGGCCAGTCCCGGCTGCGCGGCCAGGCGCGCGGCAAAGCGCGCCGTATCGTCCTCGCCCTGCCAGTGCAGTGACAGGCGGTGCGGCGTTTCTACAATCGGGTGGTGATGATCGGCAGCAGTCAACTTATTCCTCAAATTCAGGGCTGGGCGCGCGAACTGGGATTTTCCCAAATCGGCGTGGCCGGTGTGGACCTGTCCGCCGCCGAGCAGGGGTTGATGCAATGGCTGGCCGAAGGTTTCCATGGCGAGATGCATTACATGCAGGCGCACGGCCTCAAGCGTGCGCGCCCGGCCGAGCTGGTGCCGGGCACGGTGAGCGTGATCACCGCGCGCATGGACTACCTGCCGCGCGATACGCCCATGGACACGCCCGGGGGCTGGCAGGCCATCGAATTCGACCGTCTGGCCCGTCCCACCGAGGCCATCGTCTCCGTCTATGCCCGGGGACGCGACTACCACAAGGTGCTGCGCGCGCGCCTGCAAAAGTTGAGTGAGCGCATCGCCGAGGCCGTGGGCCCCTTCGGCCACCGCGTGTTCACCGACTCGGCGCCCGTGCTGGAGGCGGAGCTGGCGCGCCGCAGCGGCCAGGGCTGGCGCGGCAAGCACACGCTGGTGCTCTCGCGCGAGGCGGGCTCGATGTTCTTCCTGGGTGAGATTTACCTGGACATGGCGCTGGAACCCACGGCGCCCGTCACCGCGCACTGCGGCAGCTGCCAGGCCTGCATGGACGTCTGCCCCACCCAGGCCATCGTCGCGCCGCACCGCGTGGACGCGCGCCGCTGCATCTCCTACCTGACCATAGAGCATGCCGGGCCGATTCCCCTGGAGCTGCGCCCGCTCATGGGCAACCGCATCTACGGCTGCGACGACTGCCAGCTCGTCTGCCCCTGGAACAAATATGCCCACGCCAGCAGCCTGCCCGACTTCGATGCGCGTGCGGGCCTGGTGGGCCAGTCACTGGTGCAGCTGTTCGCCTGGGACGAGCCCACCTTCCTGCGCCTGACCGAGGGCGGGCCGATACGCCGTATAGGGCATGAGCGCTGGCTGCGCAACATCGCCGTGGCGCTGGGCAATGCGCTGCGCGCCACGGCGGATGCTGGCGAGCAGCTGGCCCTGCGGGCCGCGCTGGCCGCGCGCGCCGAAGACCCGAGCCCCCTGGTGCGTGAGCATGTGGCCTGGGCATTGACCCAAGGAATTTAGATAAAACAGGCTGAATCGCGCTCGGATAGAGCGTTGATAGCTATCAACAAAATAGTGTTAACGCAACAGGCCGAGCGCAAACGGTAGGCTCACCACGCCCAGCACTGTGGACAGCGTGACCAGCCCCGCCACATAGGCGCCGTTGTAGCCCATGCGCGCCGCCAGCACATAGCAGCTGGAGGCCGTGGACACGGCGCAAAACGCCATCAGTACCGTGGTCTGCGTGGCATCGAGCCGCAGCAGGTGTGCAAACCCCCAGGCGATGAGCGGCTGCACCAGGTGGCGTATGGCTAGCACCGACACCGACAGCAGCTTGCTGCGCGTGAGCAGGCCGAACTGCATGCCGGCGCCGGCCGCCATCAGCCCCAGGGCCAGCGAGGCGGCGCCGATGCGGCTCACCGAGGGCTCCAGCCATGGCGGTATGCGCAGGCCCAGCAGGTTGGCGGCCAGCCCCGTGGCCGTGGCGATGATCAGCGGGTTGCGCAGCAGCTCGCCCAGAAAACCCCGCTGCCCGCCGCGCGCCATGGGCCAGACGGCCGCCACGTTGAACATCGGCACGCATACGCCGATGAGCACGGCCACCATCAGCAGGCCCTGGGTGCCGGCCAGGCGCTCGGCCAGGGCCAGCACGATGAAGGAGTTGAAGCGAAATGCCACCTGGGCCGCGGCCGCGTGGTCGCGCCGGTCGATGTGCCGGCCCAGCCAGGGCAGGTGCGGCAGGCTGTAGGCCAGGGCCACGCCGCACAGGCCGGTGCCCACGCCGGCGGCGATCAGGCCGGCGGCCTCGCCGATGTCGATGGGGCTCTTGACGATGGACTGGAACAGCAGCACCGGAAACAGCAGGTAGTACACCAGGCTCTCCACCGGTTGCCAGACGCTGCGGTTCAGTGGCGTGTAGCGGCAGATCAGGTAGCCGCACAGGATCAGGGAGAAGTCGGGGAAAAGGAGCTGCGCGTAATTCACGGCGCGCAGCATAGCGCAGCGCCTAGCGCGGCTTTGATCGGTTGGGCGTCATCGGGCGTGACGAACGCTTGCACAATCGCGCAAAAACCATTTTTTGAGCATGTTGCCCGAAAGCCAGAACGCCATCGACTTGTTTCTAGACGCCCTGTGGCTGGAGGACGGCCTGTCGCGCAACACCTTGTCCGCCTACCGGCGCGACCTGACGCTGTACGCCCAGTGGCTGGGCGCGCAGGCGCCGCCGCTGGCCCTGGACGCCACGGCCGAGCACCACCTGCAGGGCTACTTCGCCGCGCGCCATGCCCAGACGCGGGTCACCACCGCCAACCGGCGCCTGACGGTGCTGCGCCGCTACTTCCACTGGGCGCTGCGCGAGCGGCGCATCGTGCAGGACCCTACGGTGCGCCTGCTGGCCGCGCGCCAGCCGCTGCGCGTGCCGGGGACACTCACGCAGGCGCAGGTCGAGGCGCTGCTGCACGCCCCCGACACGGCCATGCCGCTGGGCCTGCGCGACCGCACCATGCTGGAGCTGATGTATGCCAGCGGCCTGCGCGTGAGCGAACTGGTCACGCTCAAGACCTTCCACCTGGGCCTAGCCGAGGGGGTCTTGCGCATCATGGGCAAGGGCGGCAAGGAGCGGCTCGTGCCCTTCGGCGAGGAGGCGCGGCGCTGGCTGGAGCGCTACCTGGCCGAGGGCCGCGGCGCCATCCTCGCCGGCCAGCAGACCGATGACCTGTTCGTGACCCAGCGCGGCAGCGCCATGTCGCGCGTGATGTTCTGGGTCATCGTGAAGAAATGCGCGCGGATCGCCGGCATCACCGCGCCGCTGTCGCCGCACACGCTGCGCCATGCGTTTGCCACGCATTTGCTGAACCACGGCGCGGACCTGCGCGTGGTGCAGCTGCTGCTGGGCCATGCGGATATTTCCACCACCACCATCTATACCCATGTGGCGCGCGAGCGCCTGAAGCAGCTGCATGCGCAGCACCATCCGCGCGGGTAAGAGGGCGGATGCTATGCCTCGGCGGTCAGGCTCTCGGCCCAGGCCAGGGCCTGCAGGTGGGCCCAGTTGACCTGGCGGTTGGACAGGTGCAGCGCCTCGGCCGTGCGTGCAAAGGCCTCGTCGTCGCCGCTTTCGCAGGCCTTGGTGAGTTCAAGAAAGGGCGCGAACACCCCCTGGTTGTGCAGCAGCGCGTCCTGCACGGACTCGGGCAGGGCCACGCTCTCCAGGGCCTGCTCCATGGGCATGCCAAGCATGCTGTCGAGCAGCGAGAACACGCCCACCACGAAGGCGTTGTCGCATTCCTCCTTGGGCAGCAGCTCGGCGGCGAGCAGCTCCATGAGCCGGCCGCGCACCACGGCGGTCTGGCCCACGGCCGGTGGCGCGCCGTCCTTGCGCGAGGTGGTGAGCAGCAGCGCCGCCCAGCGAAAGAGTTTCTTCAGTCCGAGGATCATCACCGCGTGGCGGAACGAGGTGACCTCGCACGACAGCCCGAACCCCGAGGAGTTGATGAAGCGCAGCAGGTTGAAGGAGAGCGTGGGGTCTTTTTTCAGCAGATCTTCGATCTCTGCCGTACTCGCTTGCTGACGCACCAGGTTGATGAGCTGGATGATGTTGGCTTGCGCGAGGCGTATGGTCTGCGCCTTGACCATCGAGGGGCGGGCGAACCAGTAGCCCTGGAACAGCTTCACGCCCAGGGAGGCCATGTGCGCGTGCTGCTCGGCCGTCTCCACCTTCTCGGCGACCAGCGTGGCCTGAGAGTTGGCCTGCACATATTTCACCAGCGGCTCGATGAGTTGCGGCTTGATGGCCAGCATGTCCAGTTTGATGAACGAGGCCAGCGGCAGCCAATTGCCGTAGGCGCGGCGCAGCACGTCCTGGCTGAAGGCCAGGCGAAAGCCGCGCGCGCGCAGTGCCTGCAGCGTGGGCAGCAGCTGCTCGATCTGTTCTGGCGTGGCGTTGGCGGCCAGCGCCGGCACTTCCAACACCACCTTTTCGGGGTGGATGAGCTCCAGGTGGCCACCGGCCAGGCTGGCATGGGTGCAGTTGATGAAGACGACCTTCTGGTTGCCCAGCACTTCGGCGCCGGCATAGCACAAGGCGTTGAACAGCATTGCCGCATCGCTGGCCGCGGTGTGGGAGCTGGAGGAGGTGGAGCGGTCGAAAAGCTCGTAGCCGAAGACGGCGCGCTTGTCATCCAAAATGGCCTGGCGGGCAAGGACGACCAGATCGTCTGCGTCTTCCGTGCCGGGTAGCGCTTCAGTAGCGGAATCTGCGGTGCTGGACATGGGGCAATCAATTCTTGGGTGTGGGCGACAAAAGTCTCAGAGGCTGAGAGTTTTTTGGGACGTGCCCGAAAGGCGCATCAAAACGCCCTTGATTGAGGCGCAAAGCACAGCCATAGCGTGGGCTATGGCGAGCATTTGCAACGAAAAGCGAGGGTGTCTTGGTGTGCAAGGCGGGCATGGGCAAAAGACTCTCAGCCTCTCAGTCTCAGGCCTGTGTGACCTGGTCGGCCCAGGCCAGGGCCTGCAGGTGGGCCCAGTTGATCTGTTGGCCCGATAGCGGCAGTGTTTGCACGGCCTCGTCAAAGCGGCCGTCGTCACCGCTTTCGCAGGTTTCCACCAGGGTGAGCAGCCGGCCATAGATGTTGTCGCGCTGCAGCAGCGCGGCGGAGAGTTCGTCTGGAAGATGGAGCAATCCCACGGCAGTGGCCAGGGGCATGGCCAGCATCTGGTCGAGCAGGGAGAAGATGCCGATCACGAAGGCCTGGTCGGCCTCTTCGGGCGACATGAATTCGCGTGCCAGCAGCTCCATGAACCGGCCGCGCACCACCGCGGTCTGGCCCACCGCGGGCGGCGTGCCGCCGCTGCGCACCGCCGTGAGCAGCAGTGCGGCCCAGCGGAACAGCTTCTTCAGGCCCAGCAGCAGCACCGCCTGGCGCAAGGAAGTGATCTCGTGCGACAGCCCCAGGCTGGCGGAGTTGATCAGGCGCATGAGGTTGAAGGCCAGGCCCGCATCCTTCTTGAGCACTTCCTCGATCTCTGTGGTGGCGGCCTGGCGGCGCAACAGGTTCAGCAACTGCACGATGCTGGCCTGCGCGGGGGGCAGCAGCTTGGCCTGCACCAGCGTCGGGCGGGCAAACCAGTAGCCCTGGAACAGCTGCACGCCCAGTGATGCCGCCAGCTGGTATTGCTGCGCGGTTTCTATTTTCTCGGCGATCAGTCGGGCCTGCGAGTGCCGCCCGGCGTAGTTGACGAGCACGGCCAGCTGGTCGGGAGGCAGCAGGCTGATGTCGAGCTTGATGTAGTCCGCCAGGGCGAGCCATGGGGCATAGGCCGATTCCAGCACCTGGTGGCTGAAGGCCAGGTGAAAGCCGCGCTCGCGCAGGTCGGCCAGAATCGGTCTGCGCGCCTGCACCTCCTCCATGGCCGCATGGCCCAGCGGTGGGATCTCCAGCACCACCTTGTCGGGGCTCACCAGCTCCAGGTGGCCGCCGCTCAGGCTCTCATGGGTGCAGTTGACGAAGATCAGCATCTTGCCGAACAGCTCTTCTGCGCCCGCATGCGACAGCGCCGTAAAGACCAGCAGCACATCGCTGGCGGCCGTGTGCTCGGCATGGGCGCGCGAGCGGTTGAGCAACTCGTAGCCGATGACCGCCTGCTGGTCGTTCATGATGGCCTGGCGTGCAATCATGGCGCCGCCGCCCGGCGCGGCGGCGGCCGTGCTCGTGCTGTGGTGAGCGGGAAGAGGGATCGACATGACGGGGTGGGGGCTGATCCCTCATTGTAGGTAAGCCGGTTGTCATGGGGCCCAAGTGCGACCCAAGCCCGCCGATTCGCTCAGCCGTGCTGCAGCCAGAGTATCTCCGCCTCGCTGAAGCCTGCGGCGCGGCGTGCCGCCTCGTTCAGCGGCGGCCTGGGGCGCGGCGCCTCGTAGCGCTCGACCAGCCCGGCGTAGTGCGCCACCGGGTCCAGTCCCTGGCGCGCGCACAGCCAGCCGTACCAGTGGTTGCCTATGGCCACATGGCCGACTTCCTCGGCGAGGATGATGTCCAGGATGGCCACGGCGGCCAGTGCGTCGGGCGTGCCCACGCTGCGCAGCTTGTGCTGGATCAGCGGCGTGGCGTCCAGGCCGCGCGCCTCCAGCGTGCGCGGCACCAGGGCCATGCGCGCCACGATGTCCTGCGCCGTCTTCTCGCACATCGTCCACAGGCCCTGGTGCGCGGGAAAGTCGCCATAGTCTTGTCCCAGGTGCTGGCGCAGGTGGTCGCGCAGCAGCCGAAAGTGCTTGGCCTCCTCGGCGGCCACGCGCAGCCAGTCGAGGTAGAACTGCTCGGGCATGCCGGCAAAACGCCAGATGGCGTCCAGCGCCAGGTTGATGGCGTTGAACTCGATATGCGCAATGGCATGGATCAGCACGGCCCGCCCCTGCGCCGTGGCCGGCGAGCGCCGTGCCACGGCCGTGTGGTGCCGCAGCTCGGGGCGTGCGGGACGGCCTGGCAGGGTGTGCGCATCCGCATCCGGGAGGGGGATGGGGGTTTGCAATGCTATTGAAAAAGAAGCTGCTTGCGCTTGCATACTAAGCGCCGCAGCCGATTTTTCTTCTGGGTCTGAGAGGCGCAAGACCTCCAGGGCACGTTGGCGAAGCTCCATACCTACAATTGTAGGTTTCGAACAACGGGGGCAGTGGGCAATGGCGATCTATGAACTCGATGGCGTGGCGCCGCAGCTGGCGGGCTCGGCCTGGGTGGCCGACAGTGCCCAGGTCATGGGCAAGGTGGTGCTGGGCGAGGAGGCCAGCGTGTGGTTTGCCACGGTGGTGCGCGGCGACACCGAGAGCATCGCCATTGGCGCCGGCAGCAACGTGCAGGATGCCAGCGTGCTGCATGCCGACCGCGGCCAGCCGCTGGTGATCGGCGAGCGCGTCACCGTGGGCCACAAGGTCATGCTGCATGGCTGCACGATTGGCGACGAGTCGCTGATCGGCATCGGCGCCGTGGTGCTCAACGGCGCGAAGATCGGCAAGAACTGCCTGGTGGGCGCCGGTTCGCTGGTCACCGAGGGCAAGGAATTTCCCGACGGCTCCATGATCCTGGGCAGTCCCGCCCGGGTCGTGCGCCAGCTCACGCCCGAGCAGATCGAGGGGCTGCGCCAAAGCGCGCGGCACTATATGGAGAACGCGCGCCGCTTCAAGGCGGGACTGCGCCAACTGGATTGATGCGACTGGATGTCTGAACTGCACAAATTCTTGTTTGATGGCCTGCCCGTGCGCGGCATGGTCGTGCGCCTGACCGAGGCCTGGACCGAGTTGCTCGCGCGCCGTGCCGGCAACACCGAGACCGGGCCCTACCCCGGGCCCGTGAGCGAACTGCTGGGCGAGATGGCGGCCGCCGCCGTGCTGATGCAGTCCAACATCAAATTCAACGGCGCGCTGGTGCTGCAGGTCTTTGGCGACGGCCCGGTGAAGCTGGCCGTGGCCGAGGTGCAGTCCGACCTGAGCCTGCGTGCCACGGCCTCGGTGGTGGGCGAACTGCCGGCGGGTGCCCGCCTGCCGGATATGGTGAATGTGGGCGGCGGCGGGCGCTGCGCCATCACGCTCGACCCCCAGGACCGCCTGCCGGGTCAGCAGCCCTATCAGGGCGTGGTGCCACTGCATGGCGACCACAAGGAAAAGCTGTCGCGCCTCTCCGAGGTGCTGCAGCACTACATGCTGCAGTCCGAGCAGCTGGACACCACGCTGGTGCTGGCCGCCAACGACCAGGTGGCCGCGGGCCTGCTGATCCAGCGCATGCCCATCAAGGGCGAGGGCAATCTGGCGGGCGGTGCGGGCCAGGCTGACGAGGACCAGATCGGCCACAACGAGGACTACAACCGCATTGCCACGCTGGCCGCCAGCCTCACGCGCGAGGAACTGCTCACCCTGGACGTGGAGACCATACTGCGCCGCCTGTTCTGGGAGGAGAAGCTGCTGCGCTTCGTGCCCCAGCAGGGCGAGAGCGGCCCGCGCTTTGCGTGCTCGTGCAGCCGCACGCGCGTGGGCAACATGCTGCGCAGCCTGGGCCAGGATGAGGTGCAGAGCGTGCTGGCAGAGCGCGGCAACATCGAGGTGGGCTGCGAATACTGCGGCCAGCAATACCATTTCGACGCCGTGGATGCGGCCCAGCTGTTCACCGCGCCGGGCCAGCAGCCGCCGGTCTCCTCGTCCGTGCAATAGCCATCTCATCGCGCTGCCATGGGGCAGGGCCAGGGTTTCCTGCCGGCCCGGCCGCGCGCAGCGGCGACAATACGCCCTTTGTCCTCCGTTCAAGGAAACCAACCCATGCGCAAAAGCATCATTGCCCTGGCGCTCGCCGGCCTGGCGGGCTCGGCCCTTGCCGCCGACCTGCGCGTCGGCCTGAATCCGGCCTACGAACCTTTTGAGTCCAAGACCGCCACGGGCGAGATCGTCGGTTTTGACGTGGATATCGCCAACGCTCTGTGCGAGCAGATCAAGCGCAAGTGCGTGTTCGTCGAGTCCGAGTGGGATTCCATCATCCCCGGCCTGCAAGCCAAGAAATTCGACGTGATCGTCAGCTCCATGTCGATCACGCCCGAGCGCGCCCGCGTGGTGGACTTCACCAAGCGCTATTACAAGACGCCCAGCGCCATCGTGGTGAAGAAGAGTGTCAAGTACGAGGGGCCGGCATCGCTCAAGGGCATGAAGATCGGTGTGCTCAAGGCCAGCACGCAGGAGAAATGGGCGCTGGGCGAGCTCAAGCCCGCCGGCGTCACCGTCGTGCCCTACCAGTCGCAGAACCAGGTCTACCTGGACATCCAGGCCGGGCGCATCGACGGCACGGTGGCCGACAAGGTCGAGGTCAACGGCGGCTTCCTGCGCAAGCCCGAGGGCAAGGACTATGGCTATGTGGGCGCCGACCAGTACGACGTGAAGTACTACGGCGAGGGCATAGGCATCGCACTGCGCAAGGGCCAGGGTGACCTGAAGCAGCAGCTCAACGACGCGATCGACACCATCCGCGCCAACGGCACCTACGACAAGATCGCCAAGAAGTACTTCGACTTCGATCCCTACGGCAAGTGATGTTTGTTGGGCGTTGGGCGGGCGCGCACCACGCTGGCCAAACGCCCAGCCTTCAACCATGAGTGATTACTACCTGGCCATTCTTCATGGCTCGCTGCTGACCGTCGGCGTGTCGCTGGCCTCGCTCGCCGTTGCCACGCTGCTGGGCTTGGCTGGCGCGGCGGCCAAGCTCTCGGGCAGCCGTCCGCTGGTGTGGCTGGCCCAGCTCTACACCACCGTGGTGCGCGGCATCCCCGAACTGCTCATGATGCTGCTCATCTTCTATGGCGGAGCCATCGGCCTGAACCACCTGCTGGAGCTGTGGGGCAACCAGGAGGGCGTGGACCTGGATCCCTTCGTCGCCGGCGTGCTGACCATAGGCTTCATCTACGGCGCCTACATGACCGAGACCTTCCGCGGCGCCATCCTGGCCATTCCCCGCGGCCAGATGGAGGCCGCCTGGGCCTTCGGCATGGGGCGCCTGCAGACCTTTGTGCGCATCACCCTGCCGCAGATGGTGCGCTACGCGCTGCCGAGCTTCACCAACAACTGGCTGGTGCTGATCAAGGCCACGGCCCTGGTGAGCCTGATCGGCCTGCATGACATGACCTACCTGGCCAAGCAGTCCAGCGCCGCGGTGCGCGAGCCCTTTGCCTTCTTCCTGTTTGCCGCCGCCCTGTACCTGGTGTTCACCTCGCTGTCGCTGTGGGCGCTGCGGCGCGTGAGCGCACGCTACAGCCTGGGCACGGACAAGGTGCAGCTGCTATGAACTGGGCCGTCATCCTCGAACCCGACACCCTGGCGCTGTACGGCGAGGGCCTGCTCGTCACCCTGCAGCTGACGCTGTACAGCCTGGGGCTGGGTGCCGTGCTGGCGCTGGCCTGCGCGCTGGCGCTGGTCAGCAGCAATGCCTGGCTGCGCTGGCCGGCGCAGGCCTTCACCTACTTCATGCGTGGCACGCCGCTGCTGATCCAGGTCTACCTGATCTACTACGGCGTGGCGCAGCTCGAATGGGTGCAGGCGCGCTGGGACGATGTCTGGCCCTGGACGAACTTCAAGGAGCCGTTCTTCTGCACCCTGCTGTCGTTCAGCCTGAACACCGCGGCCTACACGGCCGAAACCCTGGCGGGCAGCATCCGCGAGACCTCCAAGGGCGAGGTCGAGGCCGCGCGCGCCATGGGCATGGGCCCGTGGCTGCTGATGCGCCGCATCGTGCTGCCCAGCGCCATCCGCCGCATGCTGCCGGCCTATGGCAACGAGGTGGTGATGATGTTGCACAGCTCCAGCCTGGCCAGCACCGTGCCGGCGCTCCTGGACCTGACGGGCGCGGCCAGCCGCGTCTATGCCGACTTCTACCTGCCGTTCGAGGCCTATCTGTTTGCCGCCGTCATCTACCTGTGCATCACCCTGTGCCTGATCGCCGTATCCAAGCTCATGGAGCGGCGTTTTCTGGGCTATCTGGCGCCGCGCAGAGCATGAGCCATTTCATGAATCGCAACACCCCCGTCAAACTCCAGGCCCTGGACATCCACAAGCGCTACGGCGCCAACGAGGTGCTCAAGGGCGTGTCGCTGACCGCGCACGCGGGCGACGTGATCAGCATCATCGGCAGCTCGGGCTCGGGCAAGAGCACGCTCTTGCGCTGCATCAACCTGCTGGAGCGCCCGCAGCAGGGCCGCATCCTGGTGGCGGGCGAGGAGCTCAGCCTGCGCCCGGCACGCGATGGCGCATTGGAGGCGGCGGACCAGAAGCAGCTGCAGCGCCTGCGCACGCGCCTGGCGATGGTGTTCCAGCATTTCAACCTGTGGGCGCACATGACGGTGCTGGCCAACATCACCGAGGTGCCGGTGCATGTGCTGGGGCTGCCGCGCGACGAGGCGGTAGAACGCGCGCGCAAATACCTGCGCCTGGTGGGACTGGAGGGGCGCGAGGACGCCTACCCCAACCACATGAGCGGCGGCCAGCAGCAGCGCGTGGCCATTGCCCGGGCGCTGGCCGTGGAGCCGGAGGTGATGCTGTTCGACGAGCCCACCAGCGCGCTCGACCCGGAGCTGGTCGGCGAGGTGTTGCGTGTGATGCAGCTGCTGGCGCAGGAAGGGCGCACCATGCTGGTGGTGACGCACGAGATGGGCTTTGCGCGCGAGGTCTCCAACCAGGTGATCTTTTTGCACCAGGGCCTGATTGAAGAGCAGGGCGACCCGCGCGAGGTCATGGCCAACCCCAGGAGCGAGCGCCTGGCGCGCTTCCTGTCAGGCAACTTGAAGTAATTTGCTCATAAAAAAAGAGCTGCCAGCGCTTTATGGGTAAGCGCTGGCAGCTCTTTTTGTATTAAGTGCAGTCGGTCTTTCTCCGGGCGTTGCACCATCCGCGACCTACGAAACTGGCGCGTCCCAGGTTAGCGGACGCCGCGCAAGGGCCGCCCCGCTGCGCTGGCGTCGTCCCCCTTCCCGTAGCGCGCAGCGCGTAGAGAGAAGGGGGGGAAGCGGCGTAGCCGCTCAGGGGGATGTCACTTCCCAGCGGGGCGCACCACCTGCACGTAGATCTCGCTCGGCCTGACCATGCCCAGCTCGCTGCGCGCCTTTTCCTCGACCATCTCCAGGCCGTTCTTGAGGTCGCCGACCTCGGCGGCGAGGCGTTCGTTGGCCGCCCGCGCCTGGGCGTTGGCCGCCTGCTGCTGGGCAATTTGCCGGCGCAGCTCCTGCACATGGCCGACGCTGCCGCGCCCCGTCCACAGCTGCGCGTGGATGGCCACGAGCAGCAGCAGCAGGAACAGCGGGACGATGCGGTTGGCCATGGCGGCACAGCAGCCTGGGGTGGCTTAACGCAGGTTGTAGAACGCGGCGCGGCCCGGGTACTCGGCCACGTCGCCCAGGTCTTCCTCGATGCGCAGCAACTGGTTGTACTTGGCGATGCGGTCCGAGCGCGAGAGCGAGCCGGTCTTGATCTGGCCGGCGTTCAGGCCCACGGCGATGTCGGCAATGGTGCTGTCCTCGGTCTCGCCCGAGCGGTGGCTGATCACCGCCGTGTAGCCGGCGCGCTTGGCCATCTCGATGGCGGCGAAGGTTTCGGTCAGGGTGCCGATCTGGTTGATCTTGATGAGGATGGAGTTGGCTATTCTTTTGTCGATGCCTTCCTTCAGGATCTTGGTGTTGGTCACGAACAGATCGTCGCCCACCAGCTGCACCTTGTCGGCCAGGCGCTCGGTGAGGATCTTCCAGCCGTCCCAGTCGCCCTCGGCCATGCCGTCCTCGATGGAGATGATGGGGTACTTGTCCACCCAGGTGGCCAGCATGTCGGTCCACTGCTGGGCCGTCAGTTGGATGCCGCCTTCGCCTTCGAGCACGTACTTGCCGTCCTTGTAGAACTCGCTGGCCGCGCAATCGAGGCCCAGCACGATCTGCTCGCCCGCGGTATAGCCGGCCTTGTCGATGGCTTCCAGGATCAGCTGGATCGCCGCCTCGTGGTTCTCCACGGAAGGCGCAAAGCCGCCCTCATCGCCCACGGCGGTGCTCATCCCCTTGTCGTGGATGATCTTCTTCAGCGCGTGGAACACCTCGGCGCCCCAGCGCAGGGCCTCGCGGAAGCTCGGCGCGCCCACGGGGATGATCATGAACTCTTGCAGGTCCAGCGTGTTGTTGGCGTGGGCGCCGCCGTTGATGACGTTCATCATCGGCACGGGCAGCTGGCAGCCGTTCATGCCGCCGAAGTAGCGGTACAGCGGCAGGCCGGCCTCTTCAGCGGCGGCGCGGGCCACGGCCATGGAGACGGCCAGCATGGCGTTGGCGCCCAGGCGCGATTTGTTCTCGGTGCCGTCCAGGTCGATCAGGGTCTTGTCCAGGAAGGCCTGCTCGGAGGCGTCCAGGCCCAGCACGGCCTCGGAGATCTCGGTGTTGATGTGCTCCACGGCCTTCAAGACGCCCTTGCCCAGGTAGCGTGCCTTGTCGCCATCGCGCAGCTCGATGGCCTCGCGCGAGCCGGTGGAGGCGCCGCTGGGCACGGCGGCGCGGCCCATCACGCCCGATTCGAGCAGCACGTCGCATTCGACGGTGGGGTTGCCACGGCTGTCCAGCACTTCGCGGCCTACGATGTCAACAATTGCACTCATGGTGTTTCCTTAGGTTGCTTGAGATCGGGGTGTTTTGTGAATGAAAATGGCCTACAGCCTTTGCCTATCAAGCGCAAGCAGCTATCGAAGTGATAGCCTCCTCAGGCCGCAAAGTCGTTTTCCAGAAAGCCGGATTTTTTCGTCACGGCATCAAGCGCGACCAGGTTCTCCAGCAGCGCGCGCATGTGCTTGAGCGGCACGGCATTGGGCCCGTCGGACCAGGCCTCGGCCGGCCGGGGATGCACTTCCATGAACAGGCCCGCCACGCCCACAGCGACGCCGGCGCGGGCCAGCACCGGCACCATCTCGCGTGCGCCGCCGCTCACCGCGCCCAGGCCGCCGGGCTTTTGCACCGAGTGGGTGACGTCGAACACCACCGGCGCGCCGGATTTGCGCATCTCGGCCAGGCTGGTCATGTCGGCCACGAGATTGTTGTAGCCAAAGCTCACGCCGCGCTCACAGGCCAGGAAGCGGTCTTCGGACAGCCCGACCTCGGCGGCGGCGGCGCGGGCCTTGTCGATCACGTTCTTCATGTCCCAGGGGGCGAGGAACTGGCCTTTTTTGATATTCACCGGCTTGCCCGACTGCGCCACGGCGCGGATGAAATCGGTCTGGCGGCACAGGAAGGCGGGCGTTTGCAGCACATCAACCACGCTCGCCACCTCGGCCACCTGCGCGGCCTCGTGCACGTCGGTGAGGATGGGCAGCTGCAGCTGGCGGCGCACTTCATCAAGGATTTTCAGCCCCGCCTCCATCCCCACGCCGCGCTGGCTGCTGCCCGACGAGCGGTTGGCCTTGTCGAACGAGCCCTTGTAGATCAGCGGGATGCCCAGGGCCGCGCAGGTTTCCTTGAGCTGGCCGGCCACGTCGAGCGACATGTCCAGGCCCTCGATGGAGCAGGTGCCGGCGATGAGGAAAAAGGGCCGCTCCAGGCCAACGTCGAAGCCGCAGAGTTTCATGGTGGTCAGGCCTTTTGATGTGCAAGGGCCGCCTTCACGAAGGCGTTGAACAGCGGGTGGCCGTTCCAGGGCGTGGACTTGAACTCAGGGTGGAATTGCACGCCGATGTACCAGGGGTGCACGGCCTGCGGCAGTTCCACGATTTCGGTCAGCTGCTCGCGCTGCGTGAGCGCCGAGATCACCAGGCCTGCGGCGCGCAGCTGGTCCAGGTACTGCACGTTGGCCTCGTAGCGGTGGCGGTGGCGCTCGGTCACCACGCTGCCATAGATGCTGTGCGCCAGCGTGCCGGCCTGCACGTCGGAGCTTTGCGCGCCCAGGCGCATGGTGCCGCCCAGGTCGGAGTTCTCGTCGCGCGTCTTGATGCTGCCGTCCTCGTCCTTCCACTCGGTGATCAGGGCGATCACCGGGTGGGGCGTGGCGGGGTCGAACTCGGTGGAGTTGGCATCTTTCAGGCCCGCCACATGGCGTGCGTACTCGATGGTGGCCACCTGCATCCCCAAGCAGATGCCGAGATACGGCACCTTGTGCTCGCGCGCATAGCGCGCCGTGGAGATCTTGCCCTCCACGCCGCGGCTGCCAAAGCCGCCGGGCACGAGGATGGCGTGGTACTGGGAGAGCTGCGCGGCGGCGTTGGCGTCGGTGATGGTCTCGGAGTCCACATGCGTGATCTTCACGCGCACATGGCTTTGCATGCCCGCGTGCTTGAGGGCCTCGTTCACCGACTTGTAGGCGTCCGACAGCTCGACGTACTTGCCCACCATGGCGATCTGCACCTCGCCCTGCGGGTGCTCGTACTCGCGTACCAGGTCGTCCCAGCGCTTCAGGTTGGCGGGCGGCGTGTTCAGGCGCAGCTTGTCGCAGATCAGGCCGTCCAGGCCCTGCTCGTGCAGCATGCGCGGCACCTTGTAGATGGTGTCCACGTCCCACATGCTGATCACGCCCCATTCCTGCACGTTGGTGAACAGGGAGATCTTTTCCCGCTCCTCCTCGGGCACGGCATGGTGCGCGCGGCACAGCAGGGCGTCGGGCTGAATCCCGATCTCGCGCAGCTTCTGCACCGTGTGCTGGGTGGGCTTGGTCTTGAGCTCGCCGGCCGTGGCGATCCAGGGCAGGTAGGTCAGGTGCACGAAGGCCGAGTTGTTCGGGCCCAGTTTCAGCGACAGCTGGCGCGCGGCCTCCAGGAAGGGCAGGGACTCGATGTCGCCCACCGTGCCGCCGACCTCGCAGATGGCCACATCGACCGCATCGGGTGTGCCGATGCCGGCACCGCGCTTGATGAATTCCTGGATCTCGTTGGTGACATGCGGGATGACCTGCACGGTCTTGCCCAGATAGTCGCCGCGGCGCTCTTTTTCCAGCACGCTCTGGTAGATGCGGCCGGTGGTGAAGTTGTTGGCCTGCTTCATGCGCGTCTCGATGAAGCGCTCGTAGTGGCCCAGGTCGAGGTCGGTTTCGGCGCCGTCATCGGTCACGAAAACCTCGCCATGCTGGAACGGGCTCATGGTGCCCGGGTCCACGTTGATGTACGGGTCGAGCTTGATGAGGGTGACTTTGAGACCGCGCGATTCGAGGATCGCGGCAAGGGAGGCGGAGGCGATTCCCTTGCCCAGGGAGGACACCACGCCGCCGGTGACGAAGACAAATTTGGTCATGTCTTAGAAGCTGGAGGAGGGTAGGTGGCTGCTCCACCCACCGCAAGCCGGGTCTGCGACTGGCGTTGTGCAGACGCAGCTCGGTTGAAACCGCCAATTTTAACCCGGGTGACTCGGCTGCGCACCCGCGGCCGGGAGAGTGGGGCATTCAGTCAACGGGTATATAAATGTGCAGGCGCAGTTTGCCACTCCTGCGCTATCTGCCGGACACTCTCAGTCTCGAGAGAACCAGGAGACGACATGACAGAGCCGACGCTTTCCAAGCTTGACAGGCTTCTGGACGAGCTGATTGCCCAGTACCGGCATCTGCCCGGAGCCACCTTGCCGGTGTTGCATGCCGTGCAGGATGCGCTCGGCCATATTCCCCCGGCTGCCGTGCCGCGCATCGCCCAGGCGCTGAATCTCTCGCGCGCCGAGGTGCATGGCGTGGTGAGCTTCTACCACCATTTCCGCACCCGGCCGCCGGGCGCCCGGGTGGTGCAGCTGTGCCGCGCCGAAGCCTGCCAGTCGATGGGCGGCAAGGCGCTCTGGGAGCACGCCTGCCAAAGCCTGGGGCTGGACGAGCAGGCCGGCGCGCATGGCGCCACCACGGCAGACCAGGGCGTGACCCTGCAGCCCGTGTATTGCCTGGGCCTGTGTGCCTGCGCACCGGCCATGGCCATCGACGGCCAGGTGCATGGGCGCGTGCAGGCGGCGGATTTCGAACGATTGCTAGGCCGTCCCCAGGAGGCTGTATGACGGTGCAGATTTTTGTTCCTTGTGATTCGGCCGCCCTGGCCGTGGGGGCCGACGCCGTGGCCGAGTCCATGGTCCGCGAGGCGCAGGCGCGCGGCATCGTGCTGGAACTGCGGCGCAATGGCTCGCGCGGCCTGTTCTGGCTGGAGCCGCTGGTGGAGGTGGTGACCCCGGCCGGCCGCATGGCCTATGGGCCGGTGGGCGTGGCCGATGTGCCGGGTTTGTTCGACGCCGGGTTTCACCAGGGCGCTGCCCACCCGCTGTGCCAGGGCCTCACCGAGGACATCGCCTACCTGAAAACCCAGGAGCGCCTGTGCTTTGCCCGCATGGGCATCACCCGCCCGCTGTCGCTGGAGGATTACGCCCAGCATGGCGGCTGGACGGGCCTGCGCGCGGCCCTGGCCATGGCGCCAGTCGCCGTGGTGCAGCAGGTGCTCGATTCGGGCCTGCGTGGGCGCGGTGGCGCCGCGTTTCCCGCGGGCATCAAGTGGCGCACCGTGGCGCAGGCTGCCGGGGCGCAAAAATATGTGGTGTGCAATGCGGACGAGGGCGATTCGGGCAATTTTGCCGACCGCATGTTGATGGAGGGCGACCCCTTCCTGCTCATCGAAGGCATGGTGATTGCCGCGCTGGCCGTGGGCGCGAGCCAGGGCTATGTCTATATCCGCTCGGAATACCCGCACGCCGTCGCCACCATGGAGCAGGCCGTGCGGCAGGCAGAACAGGCGGGGTTGCTGGGTGATGACATCCTGCAATCGGGCACAGGCTTTCACCTGGAAATCCGCAAGGCCGCCGGCGCCTATATCTGTGGCGAGGAAACCGCCATGCTGGAGAGCATAGAAGGCAAGCGCGGCGTGGTGCGCGCCAAGCCGCCGCTGCCGGCGCACAGCGGGCTGTGGGGCTGCCCCACCCTGGTCCATAACGTCATCACCCTGGCGTCTGTGCCCACCATCCTGGCGCGCGGTGCGCAGTGCTATCGTGGCTATGGCGTGGGGCGCTCGCAGGGCACGCTGCCGATTCAGCTGGCGGGCAACGTGAAACGCGGCGGGTTGATTGAGAAGGCCTTTGGTGTCAGTCTGCGCGAGCTGGTCTATGGCTGGGGCGGCGGCACGGCCTCGGGCCGGCCCGTGAAGGCCATCCAGGTGGGCGGGCCGCTGGGCGCCTATGTGCCCGAGGCGCATTGGGACCTGCCGCTGGACTACGAAGCCTACGCCGCCGTTGGCGCCAGCGTGGGCCATGGCGGCATCGTGGTGCATGACGACAGCGCCAACATGGCGCAGCTGGCACGCTATGCCATGGCGTTTTGCGCTGTGGAGTCTTGCGGCAAATGCACGCCCTGCCGCATCGGCTCGATCCGGGGCGTGGAGGTGATAGACCGCCTGCTGCGCGGCGACCAGCGCCAGCAGCAGGAAGTGCTGCTGCGCGACCTGTGCGACACCATGCTGCACGCCAGCCTGTGCGCCCTGGGCGGCATGACGCCCTACCCGGTGCTCTCGGCGCTGGCGCATTACCCGCAGGATTTTGGACTGCAGCCTGCCGCCACCAGCCATTCATGAGGTTCACCATGCTGGATCAATACCCTGAAATCGACTATGGCACGCCTGCCAGCGCGGCCACCGAGCAGGTCACGCTGGAGATTGACGGCACGCGTGTCACCGTGGCCGCCGGCACCTCGCTGATGCGTGCCGCGGTGGAGGCCGGTGTGCAAATCCCCAAGCTCTGCGCCACCGACAGCCTGGAGCCCTTTGGTTCCTGCCGGCTGTGCCTGGTGGAGATCGAGGGGCGCAAGGGTTACCCGGCCTCCTGCACCACTCCGGTGGCCGAGGGCATGCAGGTACGCACGCAAAGCCCCAAGTTACAGGAGCTGCGCAAGGGGGTGATGGAGCTCTACATTTCCGACCACCCGCTGGATTGTCTGACCTGCTCGGCCAATGGCGACTGCGAACTGCAGGCCATGGCCGGTGTGACCGGTCTGCGTGCCGTGCGCTACGGCGTGGGGGGGCAATACGGCGGCGCGCACCACCTGGACAGTGCCAAGGACGAGTCCAACCCTTATTTCGCATTCGACCCGGCCAAGTGCATCGTCTGCAGCCGCTGTGTGCGCGCCTGCGACGAGGTCCAGGGCACCTTTGCGCTGACGATCAGCGGGCGCGGCTTTGCCTCGCATGTCTCCGCCGGGCAAGACCAGCCGTTCATGGAGTCCGACTGCGTCAGCTGCGGCGCCTGCGTGCAGGCCTGTCCCACGGACAGCCTGCAGGAAAAGAGCGTGCTTGAATGGGGCCAGGGCGAGCACAGCAAGATCACCACCTGCGCCTACTGCGGCGTGGGTTGTGGCTTCAAGGCCGAGATGAAGGGCAGCCAGGTGGTGCGCATGGTCCCCTGGAAGGACGGCCGGGCCAACGAGGGCCACGCCTGCATCAAGGGGCGCTTTGCCTGGGGCTACGCCACGCACCAGGATCGCATGCTCAAGCCCATGATCCGCCGCAAGACAACCGACCCCTGGCAGGAGGTGAGCTGGGACGAGGCCATTGCCTACGCCGCGACCGAGCTGCGCCGCATCCAGGCGCAATACGGGCGCAACGCGGTGGGCGGCATCGCCTCATCGCGCTGCACCAACGAAGAGACCTACCTGGTGCAAAAGCTGGTGCGCGCCGCCTTTGGCAACAACAACGTGGACACTTGCGCACGCGTCTGCCATTCGCCCACCGGCTATGGCCTGGGGCAGACCTTCGGCACCTCGGCGGGCACGCAGAGCTTTCGCTCGGTCGAGCAGGCGGACGTCATCGTCGTCATGGGTGCCAACCCCTCGGACGCGCACCCGGTGTTTGCCTCGCGTTTAAAGAAGCGCCTGCGCCAGGGCGCGCGGCTCATCGTCATCGACCCGCGCCAGATCGATCTGGTCGATGCTCCCCATGTCAAGGCCGACTACCACCTGCAACTGCGCCCCGGCACCAACGTGGCGGTGCTCAGCGCGCTGGCGCATGTCATCGTCACCGAAGATTTGCTGGCGCGCGACTACATCGCCGAGCGCTGCGATGCCAAGTCTTTTGCCCAGTGGTGCGGGTTTGTCGCCCGGCCCGAGAACAGCCCCGAGGCGCTGGCGGCGGTGTCCGGCGTGCCCGCCGACATGCTGCGCGCCGCTGCCCGCCTGTACGCTACCGGCGGCAATGCCGCCATTTACTACGGCCTGGGCGTGACCGAGCATGCCCAGGGCTCGACGGCGGTGATGGCCATTGCCAACCTGGCCATGGCCACCGGCAACGTCGGGCGTGAAGGTGTGGGCGTGAACCCGCTGCGCGGGCAGAACAACGTCCAGGGCGCCTGCGACATGGGCTCCTTCCCGCATGAGCTGCCGGGCTACCGCCACATCTCGGATGCCACCGTGCGCGCCGACTTTGAAGCCGCGTGGGGCGTGGTGCTGGACCCCGAGCCGGGACTGCGCATCCCCAACATGTTTGACGCCGCTATTGCCGGCAGCTTCAAGGCGCTGTACTGCCAGGGTGAGGACATCGCCCAGTCCGACCCCAACACCCAGCATGTGCAGGCGGCGCTGGGAGCCATGGAATGCGTCATCGTGCAGGATATCTTTCTGAACGAAACCGCCAAATACGCGCATGTGTTTTTGCCCGGTTCGTCGTTTATGGAAAAGGACGGCACCTTTACCAATGCCGAGCGCCGCATCTCGCGCGTGCGCCAGCTCATGGCGCCGCTGGCCGGCTATGCCGATTGGCAGGTGACCGCCCAACTCGCCCGGGCGCTGGGCTGCGCCATGCCCTACCAGCACCCGCGCGACATCATGGCCGAAATTGCCGCCCTGACCCCTAGCTTTGCCGGCGTGAGCTACGAAAAAATCGACCGCCTGGGCAGCGTGCAATGGCCGTGCAATGCGTCCACGCCCGAAAACGGCACCGAGACCATGCATGTCGGGGGCTTTGTGCGCGGCAAGGGGCGCTTCATGATCACCCAGTACGTGGCCACGGATGAGAAGGTGACACGCAAATACCCCTTGATATTGACCACTGGCCGCATCCTGTCGCAATACAACGTGGGCGCGCAGACGCGGCGCACCGACAACGTGCAGTGGCACAGCGAAGATGTGCTTGAAATCCACCCGCACGACGCCCAGGAGCGTGGCATACGCGACGGTGAGCGCGTGGGCGTGCACAGCCGCGCCGGCCAGACCACGTTGCGTGCCTGCATCACCGAGCGTGTGCCGCCGGGAGTGGTCTACACCACCTTCCACTTTCCCGAGTCGGGCGCCAACGTGATCACCACCGACAGCTCCGACTGGGCCACCAACTGCCCGGAGTACAAGGTCACGGCGGTGCAGGTCCTGCCCGTGCAGAGAATCGCGCCCTGGCAGGCCAACCAGCAGCGCCAGCACAGCGAGCAATGGGCGCTGGCAGGATTGGATGGGCGATGAGCATTCCCAACCCAGCGCAGCCCGTGCCACGGTCCTGCAAGGCGGTCGCCGTGCAGGGCTTGAGGGCCGGCATGCCGGTACAACGCCAGGACTGGGTGGTGCGAGAGCTGCCGGTGGCCCTGGAGTTCAACGGCGTGGCGCATGCCGTGATGATGGCCACGCCCGAGGACCTGGAGGACTTTGCCTATGGGTTTGCCCTGTCGGAGGGCATAGTGCAGCAAGCAGGCCAGATCTACGGCGTGGAAATCGATGTCGGGCAGCAGTGCTGCACCGTGCAGCTGGAGATCGCCGGCGCCTGCTTTGCACGCCTCAAGGAGATGCGGCGCGTCTTGGCCGGGCGCACAGGCTGTGGTCTGTGTGGCACTGAAAGCCTGGCGCATGCCGTGCGCCTGCCGGAGCCGGTGCGGTCGCAGGTGCTTTTTTCGGCCAGGGCCGTCAGCCAGGCGATGGAGGCCATGCGCGAGCGACAAGAGCTACTGGCGCTGACTGGCTCCACCCATGCGGCCGCCTGGTGTACCCCTGCGGGAGACATCTGCCTGGTGCGCGAGGACGTCGGGCGACACAACGCGCTGGACAAGCTGATTGGTGCCATGGCGCGCACCGGTGCGCCACTCGATGGCGGCTTCATCGCCATCAGCAGCCGCGCCAGCTATGAGATGGTGCAAAAAACCGCCCATGCGGGGGTGGGCCTGCTGGCCGCGGTATCGGGCGTCACCAGTCTGGCGATCGAGGTCGCCGAGGCTTGCGGCCTGACCCTGCTCGGTTTTGTGCGCGGGCAGGACTGCAACGTCTATACCCATGCACAGAGGTTCATATGGGAAACGGTGCCATGCAAGACAGCCACCTGATTCGGATGGGCAACCAGATCGCCATTTTTTTTGAGAGCTTTCCGGATCAACAGGAGGCCTTGAGGGAACTGGCCCTGCACTTGAAGAAATTTTGGCCCCCGCAGATGCGGCGCGCACTGCTGTCGCTGCTGGATACCGGCCAGGGAGAGCAGGCGCACCGTCTGCTGGTGTCGGCCGTGCAAATGCATCGGGATTTACTCGAATAGCGGCTTTCGGCCTGGCAAGTAGCCGCGGCCACCGCCGCAATGCCCAGATGGCCGGGCAGGCCAGTGCTGCCGTGGTGGCCCCCCACATACCGAGCGCCACCGGCCCGCAACAAAGCGGTCTGCTACATTGCCAACCCATGATGGAACTCGCAGGCAAACATATCGTTTTGGGTTTGAGCGGCGGCGTCGCCTGCTACAAAAGCGCCGAATTGGCGCGGCTGATCACCAAGGCCGGCGCCACCGTACAGGTGGTGATGACCGAGGCGGCCGAGCAGTTCATTACGCCCGTGACCATGCAGGCATTGTCGGGGCGGGCAGTCTACGGCTCACAGTGGGACGCGCGCGAGGCCAACAACATGCCTCACATCAACCTGAGCCGCGAGGCGGATGCGATCCTCATTGCGCCGTGCAGCGCGGACTTCATCGCCCGCCTGGTGCAGGGGCGCGCCGACGAGCTCCTGAGCCTGCTGTGCCTGGCTCGGCCGATGGAGCGTGTGCCGCTGCTGATCGCGCCGGCCATGAACCGCGAGATGTGGGCCCACCCGGCCACGCAGCGCAACCTGGCCCAGGTGGCACGCGATGGCGCCACGGTGCTGGGCGTGGGCCATGGCGAGCAGGCCTGCGGCGAGACGGGCGACGGCCGCATGCTGGAGGCCGAGGAAATCTATGAGGAGTTGGTGGCGTTCTTTGCCCCCAAGCTGCTTGCCGGCCAGCGCGTGCTGATCACCGCCGGGCCCACCTTTGAGGCCATAGACCCGGTGCGCGGCATCACCAATCTATCCTCCGGCAAGATGGGTTTTGCCGTTGCCCGCGCGGCGCGCCAGGCCGGCGCCGAGGTCACGCTGGTCGCCGGCCCGGTGCATCTGCCTACGCCGCGTGGCGTGCGCCGCATCGACGTCCGTTCTGCACGAAATATGCTTCAAGCGGTTGAGGGTCAAGCGCAGAATGCTTCTATTTTTATAGCTACGGCGGCCGTGGCTGACTGGCGACCGGCGAATGCCGCCGAGCAGAAGATCAAAAAGGATGGCTCGGGCGAGATGCCGGCACTGGCCTTTGTGGAGAACCCCGACATCCTGGCCACGGTGGCGCAGTCCGAACGCGCGCGCGCGGGCCAGCTGTACTGCGTCGGTTTTGCGGCCGAAAGCGAGAACCTGCTTGATCACGCCAGCGCCAAGCGCGTGCGCAAGGGCGTGCCGCTGCTGGTGGGCAACATCGGCCCGGCCACCTTCGGGCAGGATGACAACGCGCTGCTGCTGGTCGACGCCCAAGGCCACCGCGAGCTGGCGCGCGCGTCCAAGGCCGAGCTGGGCCGACAGCTGGTGGCCGAGATCGCGCGGCGCCTGCGTGAGGCGCCAGCGCCCACGCCATGAGCGACTCATACCCCCATCTCGGTGACTATGGCGAGCCGCCCGATGGCGACTATGCGCGCTATGTGGAGCGCCTGCTGCAAGACCGTGGCCCGCAGCGCGCTGCCGTGCCGGCCGGGGCTCTCGCCAAGGCAGGCGCCGCCGTGACTGCCGCGACCAGCATTGCCAAAACCACCGGTACTAAGGCCAGCCGGCAACGCCAGGCTCACCCGGCAGGCCCGGCCGCGGCGCGTGCCATGCTGGCCAGATGGCCACTGCTGCTGTGGATCCTGTTTGCGCTGCTGATGTGGTTCGCGCCCGCGCTGCTGCCCCTGGCGATCGGGGCGGTGGTGGTGGCCGGCGTGGGCTACGGCGTGTGGAAGTCCAGGCGCGGCCCTGGCGCCAATGACCGTTGATTTGTAACCCTTGTTCTCATGAAGATAGACGTCAAGATTCTCGACCCGCGCATGGCGGATCAGTTGCCTGCCTACGCCACGCCCGGCAGCGCCGGGCTGGACCTGCGCGCCTGCATTGATGAGCCGCTGCAGCTGGCGCCCAACGCCTGGCAGCTGGTGCCCACGGGCATCGCCATCTATCTGAAGGATCCGGGCTATGCGGCCATGATCCTGCCGCGCTCGGGCCTGGGGCACAAGCATGGCATCGTGCTGGGCAACCTGGTGGGGTTGATCGACAGCGACTACCAGGGCCAGCTCATGGTCAGCGCCTGGAACCGCAGCGATACGGCCTTCACGCTGCAGCCCATGGAGCGGCTGGCGCAACTGGTCATCGTGCCGGTGGTGCAGGCGCGGTTCAATGTGGTGACGGACTTCCCCGCAAGCGCACGCGGCGAGGGCGGCTACGGCTCCACCGGCAAGCATTGAGCCGGCAAGCGGCCGCTGGCGGCCCCGTTGGTCAATGCAGCAGGTCGTTGCCGGGCGCCTGTGGCTGGATGCGGAAGAACCCCGTGCCGGCCGTGCCGCGGCCGATTTCCTCCTCGGTCGCCTCGCGCACGCCATGCACCTTGAGCAGCAGGCGCAGGGCGATGCCCGCCAGCGGGTGGTTGCCGTCGAGCACCACATGCTCGGGATAGATCTGCGCCACGGTGTAGAGGGCATCGCGCGGCGCCTCGGGGTTGACGCCCTCGGGCAGGGCCGAGCCGTCGAAGGTCATGCCTTCCTCGAGGTCGGCCGGGAACAGCTGGCGCGGCTCCAGGAACAGCAGCTGCTCCTGGTAGTCGCCAAAGGCGTCCTCGGGCTCCAGGTGCAGCGCCAGTTCGGCGCCCACGCCATGGCCCTGCAGGGCCTCCTCGATGCGCGCGAGCAGATCGTCGCCGCCGACCAGGAACTCCACGGGATCGTCGAGTACGTCAAGCTCTTCGCCCAGCGTGTCCTTTAGGACCCAGGTCAGGGCAGCCACACATTGTTCGGTGATTTCCATAGGACAATTGTCGCAGTTCGTTGCCCTGCCGCGCGCGGCCTGAAACTATCCCATGGACGTACAACAACCACTGGCCCTGCTCGGGGGCCTGAGCCCGGCGCAGTTCATGCGCCGCCATTGGCACAAGAAGCCGCTGCTGGTGCGGCAGGCCATTCCCGGCTTCAAGCCGCTCCTCTCCCGCGCCGAGCTGCTCGACCTGGCCGGGCGGGACGGCGTGGAGTCGCGCTTCATCCAGGACAAGGCCGGCCAGTGGGTGCTGCGCCACGGGCCGCTGGCGCGCCGCTCGCTGCCCTCCCTGGCCACGCCGCGCTGGACCGCGCTGGTGCAGGGCGTGGACCTGCACAACGAGGCCGTGCACGCGCTCCTGCAGCAGTTCCGCTTCGTGCCTGAGGCGCGGCTCGATGACCTGATGATCAGCTACGCCACCGATGGCGGCGGCGTGGGGCCGCATTTCGACAATTACGATGTCTTCCTGCTGCAGGCCCATGGGCGGCGGCGCTGGCGCATAGGCCGGCAAAAGGACAAGACGCTGCGCCCCGACCTGCCGCTGAAAATCCTCGCGGCCTTCGAGCCCGAGGAGGAGCATGTGCTGGAGCCTGGCGACATGCTCTATCTGCCCCCCGGCTGGGCCCATGACGGCATTGCCGAGGGCGAGTGCATGACCTACTCCATAGGCTTTCGCTCGCCTAACGGCGCGCAGCTGGCGCACGAGGTGCTGCAGCGCATGGCCGAGGCCGCGGCCGACGAGGAGGGTGCCATCTACCGCGACCCGAAGCAAGCTGCCGTGGCCGGCCCGGGCGCCATTCCCGCCGCGCTGCAGGACTTTGCGCGCAAGGCCGTGCGGCTGGCGCTGGAGCAGCCGCAGGCGCTGGAATGCGCGCTGGGCGAGGCCCTGACCGAACCCAAGCCGAATGTCTGGTTCGAGCCCGCGCAGGTGGGCGTGATGCTGGAGAGCGTGGCGCTCGACCGGCGCACGCGCATGATGTATGACGACAAGCATGTCTTCATTAACGGCGAGAGCTACCGCGCCGCGGGGCGCGATGCCACGCTGATGCGGCGCCTGGCCGACCAGCGCCGGCTGGACGCGCGCGAGCTGGCGCATGCCAGTGATGCGGCGTTGGAGCTGCTGTCGTCATGGTGCGAGGCCGGCTGGGCCCATGCCGGCCCTGCGGCTTGAAATGAACGACACCACCATGGCCCCAGTGCCCCAGCTGCCCGGTGGCCGTTTCGAGGGGCGCGAGGCCTTCCAGCAGCGGGTGCGCGATGCGCTCGCCTGTGCGGCGCGCGAGGGCTGGTCCGAGCTGATCCTGTGCGACGCGAATTTCCACGACTGGCCCCTAGGCGAGCGTGCGGTGGCCGAGTCGCTGCAGCAATGGGCGCGCACCGGGCGGCGCCTGACCATGTTGGCAGCCGACTATGCCGAGGTGGTGCGCAGGCATGCACGCTTTGTGCAATGGCGCGTGCGCTGGGATCACATCGTCGTCTGCCGCCGCGCTGGTGCGGCCGACCCGCAGGACCTGCCCAGTGCCATTTGGTCGCCGCACTGGGTGCTGCAGCGCCACGACCCGCTGCGCTGCAATGGGGTGACGGGCGTCGAGCCCGAGCGGTGCATCCTGCTGCGCGAAGCCATCAATGAGTGGCTGGAGCGCAAAAGCAGCCCAGGCTTTCCAGCATCCACTCTGGGCCTGTGACAGGCGAAACCATGTGTTGTAACGAGGGTATTGATTCCTTCGTGTTATCCACTATTGACGAAAACTTTCTATAATATTCAGCTGGTATTCCGTCTGGTTTTTTGCTTTATATCAAGCAATGCGCCGTCGCCGGGTCTACCGCTGCAAGAGGCGGATGCCGCGGCTTTTCATGACTATCACTTGTTCCCATAGGAAACTGAAATGAAGAACTCCGTCGTCCTGGCTGCCTTGATCGCTGCTGCCGCACTTGCTGCCTGCGGCAAGAAGGAAGAGCCCGCACCGGCGCCCGCACCTGCTCCCGTAGAGGCACCAGCGCCTGCAGCCGCTCCCGCAGAAGCTCCTGCCTCCGCGGAGGCTCCTGCCGCTGCCGCCACCGACGCAGCCAAGGCAGCTGCCGATGCGGCCGCTGGCGCTGCCACCAGCGCTGCTTCCGAAGCCAAGTAAGCACGGGCTCGCCGGGCTATCGGGCCCGGCACACGCCAACAAAAAACCCCGGTCGTTCAGGCCGGGGTTTTTTGTTGCTGCGTAGGCCGCTCTTGGCCTCATGCGCGTCACCGCACCGGTGCCCCGTGCAGGGGCGGGCCGTGCCGGGCTTACTTGAGGTCGTCGGCGAGCACGCGGATGATGCGCTGGGCGTTGGCCGAGGTCTCGGGTGCGCCGGCTGCGTTCAGTACCGAGATCGTGCTCTGGTTGCCCTCGCTGCGCACCACGATGCGGTACTTGAGCGGGGCGGCGGCGTCGGGCGAGCTTGAGAACAGCTTGCTGAAGAACCCCTTCTCCTTCTTGTCGCCTGGCGCCACATAACGCACGAAATACACACCCTGGCTGCGGTCGCGGTCTTCCACCGTGAAGCCCGTGCGATCGAGCGACACGCCCACGCGGCGCCAGGCGCGGTCGAAGCCCTCGCCGAGTTGCACCACGGGCACGTCGTTCAGCGTGGCCATGCGTGCGCCGGGCGTGGTCGGCACAGGGGTGGTCGCGGCGGCCTTGGACTGCTCCTCGCTCACGCCCAGCTTGACCATCAGGCGGCGCAGGAATTCGGTCTCCAGTTCCGCATCGGCCGGGCGCGGTTGCCACACCGTGCTGTCCTTCTGGGCCGAGGTGTAGACCTCCTGCATGCCGCGATGGGTGATGAAGATCTCGGTGGCGCCGCTGGCCGTGCGCTCCAGGCGGGTGCGAAACTTGTCACGCTCGCCCGTGGAGTAGAGCGAGTCAAACACCTTGCCGATGGTGGAGCGAATGATGTCCTGGGGCAGCTTGGCGCGGTTTTCGGCCCAGTCGGTTTCCAGGATGCCGAGCTTGGGTTGCTCCAGGGTGTAGACAAAGCCGTTTTCCAGCCAGAAGTCACGCACCGGATCCCACAGTTGGTCAACGGGGCGGTTCACGATCAGCCAGCGCTGGTTGCCGTCGCGCTCGATGCGTACGTCGCCTATGGTCTGGGGCGCGGCACTGGCTGCGCCGCGCGGCTGCTGCGCCTGCCCGGCCTCGAAGGCGGCGGCCGACACTGCGCCGCCAGGCACGGTGTAGCGCGTCTCGCGAGAGAGCTGGTTGAGGTCTGGGGGGACCTCTAGCGTCGCACCCTTGGTGGCGCTTTTGTAGTCGATCTTGTCGTTCTCCAGTACGGAGCAGGCGGACAAGGTCACGGCAAGGCCTAGCAGGCCCAGGCGGGTGGTAGCGTTCACGCGAAAATCCTTCGGATCCAAGACGAACCGGGCGTGTGGGCGCGCCCGGTGAGGTGGTGGCTTCAGGCGTTGTTGGCCGCCAGCAACCCAGCGGCGCGCAGGGCGGTTTCGACCACGGCCTCGTTGCCCTGGGAAAGGGGCGTCATCGGTAGACGGATGGCGCCGCCGCACAGGCCCATGCGCTGCATGGCCCATTTAACGGGGATGGGGTTGGCCTCGACGAACAACTGCTTGTGCACCGGCAGCAGACGCAGCTGTATCTCCATGGCGCGGCGCGTGTCGCCGGCAATGGCCGCCACGCACAGCTCGTGCATCAGGCGCGGGGCGATGTTGGCCGTGACGCTGATATTGCCCTGGCCGCCGCACAGCATCAGGGCCACGGCCGTGGGGTCGTCGCCCGAGTACACGGCAAAGCTTTTGGGCACGTCGCGGATCAGCCATTGCGCGCGCTCGATGTTGCCCGTCGCCTCCTTGATGCCGACGATGCCGGGCACCTGTGTCAAGCGCAGCACGGTCTCGTGCAGCATGTCGGCCACCGATCGGCCGGGCACGTTGTAGAGCACCATGGGCAGGTCGCCCGTGGCCTCGGCAATCGCCTTGAAGTGGCGGTATTGGCCTTCCTGCGTGGGCTTGTTGTAGTAGGGCACGACCTGCAGCTGGCTGTCGGCGCCGACCTTCTTGGCAAACTTGGCCAGCTCGATGGCTTCCAAGGTGGAGTTGGCGCCGCAGCCGGCCATGATGGGCACGCGCCCGGCGGACTGCTCGACAGACACGCGGATGATTTCGCAATGTTCCTCGACGTTCACCGTGGGCGATTCGCCCGTCGTGCCCACGACGCCGATGCAGTCGGTGCCTTCCTGGATATGCCAGTCGATGAGTTTGCGCAGCGTGGGGTAGTCCACACTGCCGTCGTCGTGCATGGGGGTGACGAGGGCGACGATGCTGCCGGTGAGGGTGGCGCTGGAAGAGGTCATGTCCGCGTACAAAAACGGTAAAAGGGCATTCTAACTAGGCTGCGCCACAAAGCGACAGGCGCAAAGGCACGCTGGTCGACATTGGCTCGCGCACGGCGGCGATGCGCTGCACGAAGCGCGCGGGGTCTTCCAGGAAGCCATCTTCATAGGCCACCACGCGCAGCCCCTGGCAGGCCTGCAGCAACTCGCCGGGGCGCAGCAGAAATTCCGGCCGTGCGGGCCGGCCCACGGTCTCGTGGCCCTGGGCAAAGGTCTCGTACAGCAGTACGCCGCCGGGGGCCACGCTGGCGACGAGGGTGGGCAGCAGGGGGCGCCACAGGTAGTTGGTCACCACCACGCCGGCAAAGCGCTGCCCAGGCAGGGGCCAGGGGCCGTCCTCGATGTCGGCCTGGATCGCTTGGCCCAGATTTACTACTGATTCAATAGCTTCTGGCGCTTTATCTATGCCGGTTACGTCGTGATTTCTCTCAAAGAACCAGCGCATGTGGCGGCCCTGGCCGCAGGCCACGTCCAGAACCTTGCCGCCGGCGGGCACGAGGTGCGACCAGCGCCGGATCCAGTCCGAAGGGGCGATGCTGGAGCGCATCAGAAGCAGGCCCAGACCTGATCGGCTAGCGTGCGCATGAAATCTGGCTCCAGGTACAGGGCGAATACGGTCAGCAGCACGGTCAGCGTGGCCGCAAAGGCAATCCAGCGCTTGTGTACGGTGCGCATGCTCAGGCGGCCTGGGGCGCGGGCCGGGCAATCGCGCCCTCGCGCACCGGCAGGTTGATCAGGCCCGCGGCCACGCCCAGGGCGATGGCCAGATACCAGACGATGTCGTAGCTGCCGGTGGTGTCGTACAGGTAGCCGCCCAGCCATACGCCCAGGAAGCTGCCAATCTGATGGCTGAAGAATACGAAGCCGCTGAGCATGGACAGATGCTGCACGCCAAAGATCTGCGCCACGGCGGCGTTGGTGGGCGGCACGGTGGACAGCCACAGCGCACCGATCACGGCCGAGAACACATACACCGACATGGACGACAGCGGCGTCAGCAGGAAGACGCTGATGGCCACGGCGCGTGCGAAGTAGATGAAGGCCAGGATGTGGCGCTTCGGCATGCGCTGGCCCAGCGTGCCGGCAATGTAGGTGCCAAACACGTTGAACAGCCCGATCAGCGCCAGCGCATAGCTGGCCACCTGGGGCGACAGGCCGTGGTCCTTGAGGTAGCTGGGCATGTGCACGCCGATGAACACCACCTGGAAGCCGCAGACGAAGTAGCCCGCGGTGAGCAGCAGAAAGCTCGGGTAGCGCAGCGCCTCGGCAAAGGCATGGCCTGCGGACTGCGTGCGCTTGATGGGCGCGCTGCCATGGAAACCCGGCTCGCGCAGGCCGAAGGCCAGCGGCACGATGAGCAGCACCATGGCCGAGAGCACCAGCAGCGCATCCTGCCAGCCCAGGCGCAGGATGAGCTGGCCCTCCAGCGGCATCATGAGGAACTGCCCGAACGAACCCGCGGCCGCCGCCACACCCATGGCCCAGGAGCGTCGTTCGGCCGCAATCTGCCGGCCCAGCACGCCGTAGATGACGGCGTAGGTCGTGCCGGCCTGGGCCGCGCCTATGAGCACGCCCGTGGTCAGCGAAAACAGCAGCGGTGTGGGCGACAGCGCCATGCCGGCCAGGCCCAGCGCGTACAACAGGGCGCCCAGGATCAGTACGCGAAAGGCGCCGAAGCGGTCGGCCAGCATGCCGCCGAAGATGCCGAACAGGCCCCAGGACAGGTTCTGGATGGCCATGGCCAGGGCAAAGGTCTGGCGCGTCCAGCCCATATCCTGTGTGACTGGCTGCAGCCACATGCCGAAGCCGTGGCGAATGCCCATGGACAAGGTGACGATGGTGGCGCCGCAGATCAGCACCTGGGCCATGGAGAGTTTTCGGGACGCGTCGTGCATCGGGTGAATGTAGCGAAAACCCGTAGCCGCTGCTTGCCGCATCGTTGAAAAGGACAAAAGACTGGCTTTATATCCAGCACTACAATGCGCCGCCATGGCAGTCAAACCCACCACTCCCCCTGCGTATTCCGAAGGCTCAATCCGCGTGCTGAAGGGCCTGGA
Source organism: Alicycliphilus denitrificans (assembly GCF_044792555.1). Lineage (GTDB taxonomy): Bacteria > Pseudomonadota > Gammaproteobacteria > Burkholderiales > Burkholderiaceae_C > Alicycliphilus > Alicycliphilus denitrificans_A. Next base: position 3,283,535 of record NZ_CP126238.1, on the reverse strand, counting down.
ACCCGTCAAGCAGCGCCCGGGCATGTACACCCGCACCGACAACCCCCTGCACATCATCCAGGAGGTGCTGGACAACGCCGCCGACGAGGCGCTGGCCGGCTATGGCAAGAAGATCAGGGTCACGCTGCACCAGGACGGCTCGGTCAGCGTGGAGGATGACGGGCGCGGCATCCCCTTCGGCCTGCACCCCGAGGAGGGCGCGCCGGTGGTCGAACTCGTCTTCACCCGCCTGCACGCGGGCGGCAAGTTCGACAAGGGCCAGGGCGGCGCCTACAGCTTCTCGGGCGGCCTGCACGGCGTGGGCGTGTCGGTCACCAATGCGCTGTCCACGCGCCTGGAGGTGGCCACGCACCGCGAGGGGCAGGTGGCGCGCCTGGCCTTTGCCGCCGGCGACGTGGTCGAGCCCCTGGTAGCGCGCACCCTGCAGGCGGGCGAGCGCAAGCAGGGCACCACGGTGCGCGTCTGGCCCGACGCCAAATACTTTGAATCGGCGCTGCTGCCCATGGGCGAGCTCACCCACCTGCTGCGCAGCAAGGCCGTGCTGATGCCCGGCGTGTCGGTGTCGCTCATCAACGAAAAAACCAAGGACCAGCAGACCTGGCAGTACAAGGGCGGCCTGTCGGACTACCTGACGCAGACCCTGCCCGTGGACCCGGTGATTCCGCTGTTTGAAGGCGAGGGCTTTGCCGATGCCGGCCACGATAGTTTTGCGGCAGGCGAGGGCGCGGCCTGGGCCGTGGCCTTCACCGAGGAAGGCGCGCCGGTGCGCGAGAGCTACGTCAACCTCATCCCCACCAGTGCCGGCGGCACGCACGAAAGCGGCCTGAGGGACGGGTTGTTCCAGGCCGTCAAGGGCTTCATCGAGCTGCATTCGCTTTTACCGAAGGGCGTGAAGCTCATGCCCGAGGACGTGTTTGCGCGCGCCAGCTACGTGCTCTCGGCCAAGGTGCTGGATCCGCAATTCCAGGGCCAGATCAAGGAGCGGCTCAACTCGCGCGATGCCGTGCGCCTGGTCAGCAGCTTCGTCAAGCCCGCGCTGGAGTTGTGGTTGAACCAGCATGTGGACTATGGCAAGAAGCTGGCCGAACTCGCCATCAAGGCCGCGCAGACGCGCCAGCGCGCCGGCCAGAAGGTGGAGAAGAAAAAAGGCTCGGGTGTGGCGGTGCTGCCCGGCAAGCTCACGGACTGCGAAAGCCGCGACACCGCCTACAACGAGGTTTTTTTGGTGGAAGGCGACAGCGCCGGCGGCAGCGCCAAGATGGGCCGCGACAAGGAAACCCAGGCCGTGCTGCCGCTGCGCGGAAAGGTGCTCAACACCTGGGAGGTCGAGCGCGACCGCCTGTTTGCCAACACCGAAATCCATGATATTTCAGTCGCCATCGGCGTCGACCCGCATGGGCCGAATGACGACCCCGACCTCTCCGGCCTGCGCTACGGCAAGGTCTGCATCCTGAGCGATGCCGACGTGGACGGTGCCCATATCCAGGTGTTGTTGCTCACGCTGTTCTTCCGTCACTTCCCCCGGTTGATCGAAACCGGCCACATCTACGTCGCCCGCCCGCCCCTGTACCGCGTGGATGTGCCTGCACGCGGCAAGAAACCTGCCGCCAAGCTGTACGCGCTGGACGAGGGCGAGCTCGAGGCCATCCTCGACAAGGCCGCCAAGGACGGAGTGGCGCGCGAGAAATGCCAGATCAGCCGCTTCAAGGGCCTGGGCGAGATGAACGCCGAGCAGTTGTGGGAAACCACGCTGAATCCCGACACCCGGCGCCTCATGCCGGTGCAACTGGGAGGCATGGACTTTGCCGCCACCGAGGGGCTGATCACCAGGCTCATGGGCAAGGGCGAAGCTGCCGCGCGGCGCGAACTGATGGAGCTGCACGGGGATGCCATCGAGGTGGATGTGTAAAGAGGGCAATCAACCGCCAAGGCCAAGGAGTGGCTGCTCGAACAGGGCCGTCAGGTCTACGAACGCGCCCGCATCGCTCGCCCCAATCGATGGTCTGGCGAGCCCCGCGACTGGGCTCACATCAAGGCAATTCACCTCAACCCGTGCCGCAGTTTGTAAATCGCGGTCCAAGTCCGGAATGAAAAAAGCGCACTATCTATTTGATAGCGCGCTTTTTTGTATAGCTTGGTGGGCCCTGAAGGATTCGAACCTTCGACCAACGGATTAAGAGTCCGCTGCTCTACCAACTGAGCTAAGAGCCCTCTCTTTTCAGAGGCGCTGCGTTGCAGCACAGCCATGAATTATGCACCAATTTTCCGGGTGTCCAGAAAACTGCCACAAAAAAATCACATCAGCAGATGCTCGCCCGCGTTGTCGCCGCCCAGGATCACGTAGTTCACCTTGCGGATGTCCATCAGCTTCCTGCCGCCCGCGTAGCTGATGGAGCTCTGGATGTCCTGCTCCATCTCGGTCAGCGTGTCGGCCAGCTTGCCCTTGATGGGTTCGAGGATGCGCTTGCCTTCCACATGCTTGTATTCGCCCTTGTTGAAGTCGCTGGCCGAGCCGTAGTACTCCTTGTACAGCTCGCCATCCACCTCCACGGTCTTGCCGGGCGATTCCTCGTGGCCGGCGAACAGCGAGCCGATCATGATCATGGTGGCGCCAAAGCGGATGCTCTTGGCGATGTCGCCGTGGCTCCTGATGCCGCCGTCGGCAATGATGGGCTTGGTGGCCACGCGCGCGCACCATTTCAGGGCCGATAGCTGCCAGCCCCCCGTGCCAAAGCCGGTCTTGAGCTTGGTGATGCAGACCTTGCCCGGGCCCACGCCCACTTTGGTGGCGTCGGCGCCCCAGTTCTCCAGGTCGATTACGGCTTCGGGCGTGGCCACGTTGCCGGCGATCACGAAGGCCGCGGGCAGGTGTGCCTTGAGGTAGGCAATCATGTCGCGCACGCTGTCGGCATGGCCATGGGCGATGTCGATGGTGATGTACTCGGGCGTCAGGCCCTCGGCCTTGAGGCGGTCCACGGTGTCGTAGTCGGCCTGCTTGATGCCCAGCGAGATCGAGGCGAAGCAGCCCTGCGCCTGCATCTCGCGCACGAACTGCAGGTTGTCCAGGTCGAAGCGGTGCATCACATAGAAGTAGCCATGTTTGGCCAGCCAGATGCAGATTTTCTCGTCCACCACCGTCTTCATGTTGGCCGGCACCACCGGCAGCTTGAAGCGCCGCCCGCCCAGCTCCACGCTGGCATCGCATTCCGAACGGCTTTGCACGCGGCACTTGCGCGGCAGCAGCAGGATGTTGTCGTAGTCGAAGATTTCCATGAGGTTCCAAGCTCCTGTAGGGCTCGCGCGCGAGGGATTTCGCGGGCGAAAAGGGCGCTTGGCTTGGGCTCCGGCTGTGTGGGCGCTGTCGTGGCAGGCAGCGCCGAACCCTGTTTGCACAGGCACAAAAAACCGGGCGCAAGAAACTTGGGCCCGGTGACTGATTGTACCGGCCGCCGTGCAATCGGCTTTGTTCATGACGACAGGGGGGTTTCTACAATCGTGCCAATGCATTCCTCCCTCTCTTCTTCGCCGCTGCTCGCGGGTCTGAACCCCGAGCAGCTCGTCGCCGTCACCCTGCCCGCGGGCCATGCGCTGATCCTGGCCGGCGCGGGCTCGGGCAAGACGCGCGTGCTGACCACGCGCATCGCCTGGCTGCTGCAGCATGGCCATGCCACGCCCGGCGGCATCCTGGCCGTCACCTTCACCAACAAGGCGGCCAAGGAGATGCTGACGCGCCTGTCGGCCATGCTGCCCGTCAACGTGCGCGGTATGTGGATTGGCACCTTCCACGGCCTGTGCAACCGGCTGCTGCGCGCGCATCACAAGTTGGCGGGTCTGCCGCAGACCTTCCAGATTCTGGACACGCAGGATCAACTCTCGGCCGTCAAGCGGCTGTGCAAGCAGTTCAACGTGGACGAGGAGCGCTTTCCGCCCAAGCAGCTGGCGTACTTCATCGCCGGCTGCAAGGAGGAGGGCCTGCGCCCGCGCGACGTGCAGGCGCATGACGCCGACACGCGCAAGAAGGTGGAGTTGTACCAGCTGTACGAGGAGCAATGCCAGCGCGAGGGCGTGGTGGATTTTGGCGAGCTGATGCTGCGCAGCTTCGAGCTGCTGCGTGACAACGACCCGGTGCGCATGCACTACCAGCGGCGCTTTGCGCACATCCTGGTGGACGAGTTCCAGGACACGAACAAGCTGCAGTACGCCTGGCTCAAGCAGCTGGCGGGCGACGTGGTGGACGGGCGTCTCGTCACCCAGGGCAGCGTCATCGCCGTGGGCGACGACGACCAGAGCATCTATGCCTTCCGCGGCGCGCGCGTGGGCAATATGCAGGACTTCGTGCGCGAGTTCGCCGTAGAGCGACAGATCAAGCTGGAGCAGAACTACCGCAGCTACAGCAATATCCTGGATTCGGCCAATGCGCTGATCGCCCACAACAGCCGGCGCTTAGGGAAAAACCTGCGCACCACGCAGGGCCCGGGCGAGCCCGTGCGCGTGTACGAGGCGTCCAGCGACATCGCCGAGGCGCAGTGGCTGGTCGATGAGATCAAGCAGCTGGTGCAGGGCGGCGCCATGGCGCGCAGCGAGATTGCCGTGCTCTACCGCAGCAATGCGCAAAGCCGCGTGATCGAATCCACGCTGTTCAATGCCGGCGTGCCCTACCGCGTGTACGGCGGCCTGCGTTTCTTTGAGCGCGCCGAGATCAAGCACGCCCTGGCCTACCTGCGCCTGCTGGAGAACCCGCACGACGACACCAGCTTCATGCGCGTGGTCAACTTCCCCGCACGCGGCATCGGTGCGCGCACGCTGGAGGTGCTGCAGGATGCGGCGCACGCCAGCGGCTGCTCGCTGCACGACGCGGTGAGCGCCGTGCCTGGCAAGGCGGGCGCCAACCTGGGCGCCTTCGTGGCCATGGTGGATGTGCTGCGCGAGCAGACGCAGGGCCAGAACCTGCGCACCATCATTGGCCAGGTGCTCGAAGCCAGCGGCCTGCTGGAGCACTACCGCAACGAGAAGGAAGGCGCCGACCGGCTGGAGAACCTGGACGAGCTCATCAGCGCCGCCGAGAGCTTCGTCACCCAGGAGGGCTTTGGCCGCGACGCCGTGGCCCTGCCGATCGATGAAACCGGCGCGCCGCTCACGCAAGGTCCGGCCAGCCAGGGGCTGGACCCGAACCAGCCGCTGTTGCAGCAGCCCATGGTGGACGTGGACACGGGCGAGACCCTGTCGCCGCTGGCGGCCTTTTTGACGCACGCGGCGCTGGAGGCCGGCGACAACCAGGCCCAGGCCGGGCAGGATGCGGTGCAGCTCATGACCGTACACGCCAGCAAGGGCCTGGAGTTCGACTGCGTGTTCATCGGCGGGCTGGAGGAGGGCCTGTTCCCGCACGAGAACGCCATGAGCGACCAGGGCGGTCTGGAAGAGGAGCGGCGCCTGATGTACGTGGCCATCACTCGCGCCAGAAAACGCCTGTACCTGAGCCACGCCCAGACGCGCCTGCTGCATGGCCAGACACGCTACAACGTCAAGAGCCGGTTCTTAGATGAGCTGCCCGAGGAAGCGCTCAAGTGGCTCACGCCCAAGCAGCAGGGTTTTGGCACTTTTGCTCCAAATAAAGGAGCTGTTGGCGCTTATGGGTCGGGCGCTGGAGGTCGATTTGGCTTCAAGTCTGAAAGCTTTGCCAGCCCGCCTGTGCCGCCCCAGAAGCAGACCCCTTCGCACGGATTGCGCGCGGGCCTGGCGGTGTTCCACACCAAGTTCGGCGAGGGCAAGGTGCTGGCCATCGAAGGCTCGGGCGACGACGCGCGCGCTCAGGTGCACTTTCCGCGCCACGGCACCAAGTGGCTGGCGCTGTCGGTGGCCAAGCTCACCGTGGTGGAGTGAGGTCCGCGGGCCTTGGGCCCCGCATGGTGGTTGGCGCCCGCGACGCATGCACCGTGACATCGTCAAAGTGTCATGCATGCGTCACGGCGGTGCAACATGAAGCATTCAGCATCGCAGGACTTTGATTGCCCACTACGGAGTCCAACGGTCCATGAATACCACGATCGCTTCTGAGTACGACGACAACGAGATCGTCAATCATTCGTCCAACCTGCATATGGATAGCATTCTGGCCGCGCGCCTGAGCCGTCGCAGTGCCCTCAAGGGTGGCGTCGGCGCCACCACCACAGCGCTGTTGGGCGGCGTGGGCCTGAGCGCCTGTGGCGGCGGCAGCGACGATGATCACGTCACTCCCGACGAGCCGGTCCGTCTCAACTTCAGTGCCGTGGCCAAGACCAGTGCGGACCTGGTGACGGTGCCCGAGGGCTACCAGGTCAGCATCCTGCATGCGCTGGGCGACCCGATGCACTATGGCGACGAGTCCTGGAAGGACAATGGCTCCGAGACTGCCGAGTCCTACGACCGGCGCATCGGCGACGGCCATGACGGCATGTACTACTTCGGCATGTCCGACGATGGCAAGTTCGACGCCAGCCGCTCCGACCGCGGCCTGCTGTGCGTGAACCACGAGTATGTGGTGGCCCCCTACGGCCTGCACCCCACGGGCCGGATCACGGTGGACGGCAAGCGCCCGGCCGACCAGGTCGAGAAGGAAATCCGCGCGCATGGCGCCAGCGTGGTCGAGGTCAAGCGCAAGACCGGCAGCAACGAGATGGAGATGGTGCGCGGCTCCAGGTACAACCGCCGCATCACCTCGGCCACGCCGATGGACTTTGGCGGCCCGGCCGCAGGCAATGCCAAGCTGTTCAACAAGCTCTCGCCGGACGGCAGGCAGGCCTTCGGCATGAACAACAACTGCGCCAACGGCTACACGCCCTGGGGCACCTACCTGACCTGCGAGGAAAACTTCCTGAACGTCATCGGCCGCGCCGCCGGCGACGATGCCAAGCGCAGCGCCGCTGAGATCGTGGCCCTCAAGCGTTACGGCCTGCCGGAAAACCGCAAGAGCCCCTATCTGTGGGATACCGCTGACGGCGAGCAGTACGAGCGCTGGAACAGCAAGGTCAGCGGCGCAACGGCTGCCGACGACCATCGCAACAGCTTCAATACGTTCGGCTGGGTCGTCGAGATCGACCCCTTCCGCCCCGAAAGCAAGCCCGTCAAGCGCACGGCATTGGGCCGCTTCAACCACGAGGGCGCATGGCCTGCGCCGGCCAAGGCGGGTGAGCCTATCGTGATCTACTCGGGCGACGACGCACGCAACGAGTATGTCTACAAGTACGTGTCCGACGCCAAGTGGGATCCGAAGGACATCAACGGCGGCACCGCCGCTGGCGCCAAGTATCTGGACAAGGGCACGCTGTATGTCGCCAAGTTCAACAACGACGGCACCGGTGAATGGCTGGAACTGACCTTCGGCAAGAACGGCATCGACGCGGGCAACGCGCTGTACCCGTTCGCCGACCAGGCCGACGTGGTGATGCACTGCCGCCTGGCCGCCGACTTCCGCGGCGCGACCAAGATGGATCGTCCCGAGTGGGGTGGCGTGAACCCGTTGAACAACGAGGTTTACATGACCATGACCAACAATTCGCAGCGCACCGCCGCCACGCTGAACGCCGCCAACCCGCGCGTGGGCAACACCAACGGCCACATCATCCGCTGGAAGGAAGAGGGCGGCCAGGCAGCTAGCAAGTTCCAGTGGGACGTGTACCTGTTCGGTGCCCGCGTGGACGAAAAGCAGAGCCAGAACCTGTCGGGCCTGACCGCGGTGAACGACTTCTCCAGCCCCGACGGCCTGTACTTTGACCAGCGCTCGGGCAACGCCGGTGGCCTGCTGTGGATCCAGACCGACGACGGCTCCTACACCGACGTGACCAACTGCATGATGCTCGCCGCCATTCCCGGCAAGGTGGGCGACGGCGGCAAGGTCACCACCAAGGACGGCCAGGCCACCATCATGGGTGCCAAGCCCACCGAGGCCAACGTGCGCCGCTTCCTGGTCGGTCCGTTCGACTGCGAGATCACGGGGGTGGTGAGCACGCCCGATGGCAAGACGCTGTTCTTCAACGTGCAGCACCCGGGCGAGGACACGGCCGATTTCGCCACCAACACCTTCACCAGCCACTGGCCCGGCAACCAGCCGGGAATCAGCAGCAGCCACAAGGGCCACAAGCGTCCGCGCTCGGCCACCGTGGTGGTGACGCGCAAGGACGGCGGCACGATCGCCATCTGACTGCGCGAGGCAGGCTCCAGCCGCCCACTGCGGCTCGCTGGTTGGCAGCACGGCTGTGTCCAGTGATCTGAGCGCGCGTTCCGGCTGGGGCTGCCTTCGCGTGACAGGGGTCAAGTTCCCAGGCCTGCTGCACCCTTGATAATCTCCGCTTGTCGTTCTCAATTCAGGGCAAGCAATCCGATGGGTGAATGGCGATCTTGGGAGGATGCGCCGTTGCGGCGCCTGGGACTGGCGCTGTGTGCTGCCTGGCTGGCGGCGTTGTCGCCGGCCCTGGCATGCGAGGGTGGCGACCATGTGCGCCTGACACAGCCCGTGGAGATCGAGGCCCAGGAGCTGGCCGCGTTTCGTGCCATGGCGCCGCTGCGCGTGCTGTCGGTCGATGCGCCGCCGATGGCGCGCTACGACAGGCGCAAGGACCAGCACTCGGGCATTGGCGTGGATGTGCTGTGTTTCATCACCCAGCGTCTCGGCTTGCGCTACGAAATCCTGCAGCCGCAGGATTTGACCGTAGCTGAAAAAATCCGGCAGGTGCAGGACGGCAGGGCGGATGTTCTGATACCGCTGAGCGAGAACGCCGAGCGTGCCGAGCGGGGCCTCTTCACTCGGCCGTTTTATGAAAGCCACTACGCCGTCATTGCGCGCAAGGGCTGGCGCCCGGAGATCCGCGGCATGGCCGATCTGGCGCCATTTCGCGTGGGCGTGATCAAGGGCGTGGCGTTCGAGGCCCTCCTCAACGAGGTGGTTGCAGCAGATCGCCTGATGGCCTTTGACGACATATCCAGTGCGGGCCTGTTCCAGGCCCTGCGCAATGGCGTCGTCGATGTGGCCGTGTTCAGCAAGAGCATTTTTGACGAGAAGCGCTACCTGCACGAGTACTTTGACCTGGAGGTCGTCCACACCCTGCACGATGCCCCTCGTGCCTACGGTTTTTATTTCAACCCGTCGCCAAGCAACCAGCGCATCGTGCAAGCCTTCAATCGCCACCTGGCGGTGCTGGACCTGTCCGGGGCGGTGGCGGCGCATGAGGACGGCGAGCGCCAGTTCATCGAACGCTATGTGGCACAGCGCAGCCAGCACCTGTTTTGGCAAATGGCCGTCGGGGCTGCCGTTTTGCTGGTGCTGGTGCTGTTCCTGGCGCTGCGCAGATACCACCGCATGTTGCTTCGGCTGGCGCAGAGCAACGAACAAATCCTGCTCCAGCAGCACGCGCTGGAGCAGGCCAACCAGGAACTGCGAAAGCTCAGCCAGACCGATGGCCTGACGGGGCTGGCCAACCGCCGCCAGTTTGACCATGCGCTGCTGCGCGAGCATGCGCGCCAGCAGCGCACGGGCTCGCCGCTGAGCCTGTTGATGACCGACCTGGATCACTTCAAGTACGTCAATGACCACTATGGCCACGCGATTGGCGACGACTATCTGCGAACCGTGGCCCGCGTGCTGCAGACCTCGGTGCCCCGCGTCACCGACCTGGCGGCACGCTATGGCGGCGAGGAGTTCATTTGCCTGCTGCCCGATACCTCGGCCGAGGACGCCCATATGCTGGCCGAACGCATACGCCAGGGCGTGTCCGAGCTGGGCCTGCCCAATGCGCTGGCCGATGGCGGGCGGCTCACGGTCAGCGTAGGCGTGGCCACGCTGGAGGGCGGCCACAGCAGCGCGGCGCAGCTGCTGGCCCAGGCCGACGAGCAGCTGTATGCCGCCAAGCGCGCGGGGCGTGACCGGGTGCATGGCGTGGTGCTGCGGTAGCAGCACCGCAGCAGCACCGCAGCAGTGACGAATCAGTCAGGGGAAGGCTGGGGCGGCTCGGCCTGAGCGCCGGCTTGTTCAGGCGGCTCGAAGCTGTCGCGGAAGGTGAATACCACCGAGGTCAGGAACATGGCGGCCAGCATCATGGCCGTGGCCACCATGGTGCCGCCGGCCATGGCTGCGCCCAGGCCTATCGCGGCCAGCAGCGTCACCAGCAGGCTGATGACCAGGCCCGCGGCCAGAAATACGCCCAGCCACGACAGGCCATACACGGTAAAGGCGCCAAAATTGCGCCAGCAGGCCACGATGCTGAAGAACAGCGCCTTCACGGGCGGCACGTTGTGCCAGTGCACCAGGCCGGGCGCGTGCCAGAACAGCAGCGACAGCGGCACGTACAAGAACAGCGACAGCCACATGGCAGCCTGGAAGTCGCCGGCCTCGGCCATCTCGCGCGTGAGCGGCGCGCCGCCCAGGTACACCTGTGCAAACTGGCCGCCGTCGATGAGCGCCGACAGCGCCATCACGCCCAGAAAGCCCAGCGCATAGAGCGCGCCCAGCGTCATCATGGCGTGCAGGCGCTGTTTGCCCGTGCGAAAGGCCACCAGCAGCAGGGCTGGCGTGGGCGTGCGGCCCTGGCTGGCCTCGGCGGCCGCCACCATCATGGCCAGCGTGGCCGAGGGCAGCAGCGACAGGGCCACGGCCGGGCCGACCAGCGGCAGCATGGTGGCCAGCGACATGGCGGCCATGGTCATGAAAAACAGCGCGGCCAGGGCCATGGGCTGGCGCCAGAACACGGTGATGCCCTGGCGTACCCATTCCAGGCCCGTGCGCGCGGGGACGATGTGCAGTTTCATGGTGCGGCGACTGTACCCCAGGGGAGAGTGGCTCTTTCCGGCCGGACGATCAGAGATGTATGGGGTGCTGCACGCGTTCGCGCAGCACGCGCTCGAAATGCGTGGGATCGTGGGGCTTGAGCATGCTGGCCTCGCGCGGCAGGTAGAAGTCCCACAGGCGCGAGATCCAGAAGCGCAGCGCGCCGGCGCGCAGCATGGCCGGCAGCAGTTCGCGCTCGGCGGCGGTGAGCGGGCGCACGGCCTGGTAGGCAGCCAGCATGGCGGCGGCGCGCGCGCCGTCGTGGCGGCCCGTGGGCAGATCCACGCACCAGTCGTTCAGGCACACGGCCAGGTCGAACAGCCAGCTGTCCACGCCGGCGAAATAGAAGTCGAAGCAGCCCGTGAGCTCCTCGCCCTCGAACATCACGTTGTCGCGGAACAGGTCGGCGTGGATGGGGCCGCGCGGCAGCGCCGCGTAGGCGCTGGATGCCGCCACATGATTCTGGTAGGCCAGCTCGGATTGCAGCAGGGCGGCCTGCTCGGCGCCTATGTGCGGCAGCACCACGGGCACCGTCTCGTTCCACCACGGCAAGGCCCGCAGGTTGGGCTGCTGGCGCTCGTAGTCGCGCGCCGCCAGGTGCATGCGCGCCAGCAGGCTGCCTACCGCCGCGCAGTGCGGGGCCTGTGGCGCCAGCTGGCTCTTGCCGCGCAGCTTGGTGGCCAGGGCCGCGGGCTTGCCGGCCACGCGGTGCAGGATCTCGCCGTACTTGTCGGCCTGCGGGTCGGGCACGGGAATGCCGGCATGCGCCAGATGCTTCATCAGGTGCAGGTAGAACGGCAACTGCTCGGCGCTCAGGCGCTCGAACAGCGTGAGCACATATTCGCCCTCTTCGCTGGTCAGGAAATAGTTGGTGTTCTCTATGCCGCCCTCGATGCCGCGCAGGGTGAGCAGCTTGCCCAGCTGCAGGCGGCGCAGCAGCTCGCGCGCCTCTTTGGTGGAGACTTCGGTGAAAACGGCCATGGGTCAGCGGGAAAACAGGCGGTAAAAGCGTGGATCGGGCGCTCGCAGGGCGGCGCCGAAGGCGGGGTTCAGAACTTGCGCAAATTCCACACGCGTGGTGCGGTCACGGAGTCGGCGTCGTTGAAGCTGCCGGGCCTGGCGCGTGCGCCGTCGTTGGACTGTACCTCGTAGGCGGGCATGGGCGTGCCGGTCTTGGGCTGCACGGTGATGCTTTGCGTCTGGCCGCCCACGCGCAGTTCATCGACGCGGCTGCCGGCATCCTCGACCACGATGCGCTGCACGCGCTGATCGTGCCGGTCATCCGTCTTTTGCTCGTTTATTGATAGCTGTGCACGCTCGCCAGTATTGGGTTGCTGCGGGTTTTGGCTCGTATTTTGGGCCAGGGCAGGGGCGCTGGCCAGGGCCAGCAGCAAAAAGGAATGAACGGCGCGCATGGCGCCGATTGTAGGTCTTGGGAGCGTGCGGCTTCAGCGCTGCGCCGGGCAACTGCCGGCCGTGCAGGCCACGGTGTACTGGGCGATGAAGCTGCGGAAGTTCTTGCCCAGCCTGCCCATCTCGGCGCACACCTCGCCGCGTGCGTCGAAGGCAAAGCCCTGGGTGCCCGTGGCGTTGAGCAGTTCCACGCGGTTCAGGCCCAGGCCGGCAAACTGCTGCGGCTCATGCCACTGTCTGGCGCAGATGTTGTGAAAGATGAAGGTGTCGTACACCGCCTCGCTGAGCTCGGGCTTGTTCACCTGCGCGCGCAGCACGCCGCCGTTGAACTGCGCCGTCGTGACGCCGCCGGACTTGATGGACTTGTGCAGCAGCGGCGGCACATTCTTGAATCCGGTGTCGGCCAGGGTCAGGGTGGAGGCGGCGAGGGCCAGCAGTGCAACGAGGTATTTCATAAGGCGATTAAGCGAGGGGGGTGAGGTGCAGTGGTCTTGTGGCGCAACCTTTTAGGACTGCAATTGTGCCGGCTTTGACGCCGGCTTATGTGCACAATCGCCCCATGAGCGACATCAAAACCCTGGTGCTAGTCGATGGTTCCAGCTACCTCTACCGCGCCTTCCATGCCATGCCCGACCTGCGCGCCGTGCCGGGCGATCCCAAGAGCGCGGCCACGGGGGCGATACGCGGCATGATCAACATGCTGCAGGCGCTGAAGAAAGAGGTGCCTGCCGACTACGCGGCCTGCGTGTTCGATGCGCCCGGCCCCACCTTCCGCGACGACATCTACGCCGAGTACAAGGCCAACCGCTCCCCCATGCCGGACGACCTGCGCGCGCAGATCGCGCCCATCCACGAGGTGGTGCGCCTCTTAGGCTGGCCGGTGCTGGCGATTGCCGGCGTGGAGGCCGACGACGTGATCGGCACCCTGGCCCGGGCCGCGGCCGGCCAGGGGCTGCGCGTGGTCATCTCCAGCGGCGACAAGGACCTGAGCCAGCTGGTCGACGAGCGCATCACCATCATCGACACCATGAACGGCAAGCGCCGCGACGTGGCCGGCGTGACGGCGGAGTTCGGCGTGCCGCCCGCGCTGATGGTGGACTTCCAGACCCTGGTGGGCGACACCGTGGACAACGTGCCGGGCGTGCCCAAGGTGGGCCCCAAGACCGCCGCCAAGTGGCTCGCGGAATACGGCTCGCTCGATGCGCTCGTCGCCAACGCCGGCGCCATCAAGGGCGTGGCCGGCGAGAACCTGCGCGGCGCGCTGGACTGGCTGCCCACGGCGCGCCGGCTCGTCACCATCAAGACCGACTGCGACCTGGGCGACCATGTGGCGGGTCTGCCTGCTATGGATGCCATAGCTGTTGGCGCAGAGCAGACAGGCGATTTAGCCGATTTTTATCAAAAATACGGTTTCAAGAGCCTGGCCCGTGCGCTGCAGCCCGAGGGCGAGGCGGCCAGCGGCGACCTGTTCGCCCAGCCCGACGCCAGCGCCGTCGCCGCCCAGGCCCAGCAGCGCGCCGTGGCCTACGACATCATCCTGACCTGGGAGCAGCTCGACGACTGGCTGGCGCGCCTGAAGGCCGCGCCGCTCGCGGCCATCGACACCGAGACCACCTCGCTCGACGAGCTGCGCGCCGAGATCGTCGGCATTTCCTTCAGCGTGGAGCCCGGCGCCGCCGCCTACATACCGCTGGCGCACAACGGCCCCGACGCGCCGCCGCAGCTGCCTTTGCCGGAGGTGCTGGCGCGCCTGAAACCCTGGCTGGAAGACCCCGCCTGCCTGAAGCTCGGGCAGCACATCAAGTACGACCGCCATGTGCTGGCCAACCATGGCATACAGGTACGCGGCTACGCGCACGACACCATGCTGCAGAGCTATGTGCTGGAGGTGCACAAGCCCCATGGCCTGGCCAGCCTGGCCGAGCGCCACACGGGCCGCAGCGGCATCAGCTACGAAGACCTGTGCGGCAAGGGCGCCAAGCAGATACCGTTCTCGCAGGTGCCGGTGGACAAGGCCGCGGCCTATTCCTGCGAGGACTCGGACCAGACGCTGGACGTGCACCGCGTGCTCTGGCCGCAGCTAGCGGCCGACGAGAAGCTGCGCGCCATCTACGAGCTGGAGATCGCCTGCAGCGAGACGCTGTTTCGCATCGAGCGCAACGGCGTGCTCATCGACGCCCAGCAGCTCGCCAGCCAGAGCCATGCGCTGGGCCAGCGCATCCTGCAGCTGGAACAAGAGGCCTACGCCATCGCCGGCCAGCCGTTCAATCTGGGCAGTCCCAAGCAGCTCGGCGAGATCTTCTTCGACAAGCTCGGCATGCCCGTGGTCAAGAAGACCGCCACCGGCGCGCGCAGCACCGACGAGGAGGTGCTGGAAAAGCTCGCCGAGGACTACCCGCTGCCCGCCAAGCTGCTGGAGCACCGCAGCCTGTCCAAGCTCAAGGGCACCTATACCGACAAGCTCAGCGCTTTGGCCGACCCGCGCACCGGCCGCGTGCACACGCATTACGCCCAGGCGGTGGCCGTCACGGGCCGGCTGTCGAGCAACGAGCCCAACCTGCAGAACATCCCCATCCGCACGCCCGAGGGCCGGCGCGTGCGCGAGGCCTTCGTGGCCCCGCCGGGCCGCGTCATCGCCAGCTGCGACTACAGCCAGATCGAGCTGCGCATCATGGCCCACATCAGCGGCGACGCGGCCCTGCTCGCGGCCTTCCACGACGGCCTGGACGTGCACCGCGCCACGGCCTCCGAGGTCTTCGGCGTGGCGCTGGACCAGGTGACGAGTGAGCAGCGCCGCTATGCCAAGACCATCAACTTCGGCCTGATCTACGGCATGAGCAGCTACGGCCTGGCCAAGAGCCTTGGCATAGACAACACCGCGGCCAAGAACTACATCGACCGCTACTTCCAGCGCTACCCCGGCGTGTGGCAGTACATGCAGGACACCAAGGCCCAGGCCAAGGCGCAAGGCTATGTGCAGACCGTGTTTGGCCGGCGCCTGTACCTGCCCGAGATCAACTCCCCCAACGGCCCGCGCCGCAGCGCGGCCGAGCGCGCCGCCATCAACGCGCCCATGCAAGGCACGGCCGCCGACCTGATCAAGAAGGCCATGGTGGCCGTGCAGGCCGAGCTGGACGCGCACAAGAGCGAGGTGCTGATGATCATGCAGGTGCACGACGAACTGGTGTTCGAGCTGCCCGCGTCCGATGTGGACTGGCTGCGCCTTGAGGTGCCGCGCCTGATGGCCGGCGTGGCCGAACTGAAGGTGCCGCTGCTGGCCGAGGTGGGCGTGGGGCCGAATTGGGAACAGGCGCATTGAGGGCGCACTGAGAGCGCATTTGGCGACCTGCAAATCCGGCAAAAGGGTCAATGTAACTACAAAATGAGATTACAATAAAACCTCGATGGAACTTGAATGGGATGCCGGCAAAGCGGCACAAAACCTGCAAAAACACCGCGTTTCCTTCGAGGATGCCGCGCTTGTTTTTTACGACGCCGGGCGGATCGAAGCCTACGACGGACGCGAGGACTACGGCGAAGATCGTTGGGCCACGATTGGCCTTGCTTACTCCGCCGTCCTGTATGTGGTCTACACCGTCCGACACGAGGACGCCATCCGCCTCATCTCTGCAAGGAAAGCCAATGCCAACGAAAGACAGCAATACCGTGAAGCGAACGCTTGACCTGAAAAAGCCACCCGTCCTGAGCGCCGGGCAGAAGGCCCGGCTGGATGCCGTGGCCGCCATGCCGGATGAGCAGATCGACTACAGCGACGCGCCCAGCTTGCCAGATGCCGTCTGGATGAAGGCAGCGGCGGAGCTGCCCCACACCAAGCAGCAAATCACGCTGCGCATTGATACCGAAGTGTTGGAGTTCTTCAGGCACACGGGCAAGCGTTATCAGTCCCGCATCAATGCCGTGCTGCGCTCCTACGTTGAGGCGCATAAGACACACGCGAAATGAGCGGCAGCGACAGGCGGCCTGAGCTTGAGTCCCTCGTGTGGCACGACAAAAAGCAGGGGCTCGCACGGCGGCTCACCCCCGCCGTGCGCATGGGGCTGTCGATCGCCGTGGCCACGGGGCTGTACGGCATCTCGTTTGGCGCGCTGGCCGTCGCCGCGGGCCTGAGCGTGGCCCAGGCCATGGCGCTGAGCCTGCTGATGTTCACCGGCGGCTCGCAGTTCGCCTTCATCGGCGTGATCGCGGGCGGCGGCGCGGCGTCGGCCGCCGTGGGCGCGGCCACGCTGCTGGGTGTGCGCAACGCGGTCTATGGCATGCAGATGCAGCGGCTGCTGGCGCCGCGCGGCCGGTGGCGCTGGTGCATGGCGCAGCTGACCATCGACGAATCGGCCGCCACCGCCCTGGCGCAGCAGGCGCCCGACGAGCAGCGCCGCGGCTTCTGGACCGCCGGCGTCGGCGTTTTCGTGCTGTGGAATGCATTCACGCTGCTCGGCGCGCTGCTGGGCGACGCGCTGGGCGACCCGCGCCGCTTCGGGCTCGACGGCGCGGCCGTGGCGGCGTTCCTGGGCCTGCTGTGGCCGCGCCTGCAGGCGCGCGAGCCGATCGTGCTGGCGTTGGCCTGCGGCCTGGTGACCGCGCTGGCCATCCCGCTGGTCCCGCCGGGCCTGCCCATCCTGCTGGCGGCCGCCGTGGGCGCCGCCTGGGGCTGGCTGCGGCCCGCGCCGCCGGCGGCCGGGGAGGGGCATCCGTCATGACCTTGTGGGCGGCCATCCTGCTGGCCTGCGCCTGCGCCTTTGCCACCAAGCTGGCGGGCTACGCGGTGCCGGCGCGCTGGCTGCACAGCCCGCGCATGCACCGCGTGGCCGGCGCGCTGACCGTGGCGCTGCTGGCATCGCTCACGGTAATGAACACGTTTGCCAGCGGGGCGGCGCTGGTGCTGGATGCGCGCCTGGCGGCCCTGGCCGTGGCGGCGCTGGCGCTGTGGGCGCGGCTGCCGTTCCTGCTGGTGGTGGTGCTGGGCGCGGCGGCTGCGGCAGCCTTGCGCTGGTGGGGCTGAGGCGGCCTTGCGCAAGGCCATTTGCTGGGCCAAGCATTCGATAGGCGATCAAGTAGTGATATCTATTGATTGGCCCTTACAGGGCATGCGATGTACGCGGAGCCCGTCATCCCCGCGAAGGCGGGGATCCAAGTGCAACCCAAGCCGTTGATGCGTCGTTGCTGTGGATCCCCGCCTTCGCGGGGATGACGGTGGTTTCCTCTTCAACAGAAAACGCTACTTGAGCCATGAGAAAGCTGATCAGTCGCCCATGTCGTACCGCAGGCCCAGATAGGCCTGGCGAATGAAGGCCTGAAAGCTAGGGTTGAACACGTCGCCGTGATCCTCAATGATTTCGCCCGTGGTTTGCATCACCCAGAACGGATTGCCTACTGGCTGCCATTGCGGCCTCATCTTGATGTGCAAGCCGTCGCAGAGGTAGTCATCTTTTCCGAAAAGCATGCGCCCTTTCATTTTGATGTAGTCCGATTCGGCACGGAGATGCTGGGTTCGCTCCATGTCTGTCGCTTCAGCTTGTAAGGACTTGGGGGCGGCGGCGCAGGTGCTATTGCACTTGGGGTCGTCCTCGGTGCAGCGGCTCAAGATATGGGTCGTGTAGCGCTCATTGTGGCCGACCGTATGGATGTTCGCGATGCGCTCATCGCCGGGGTCGCTTTCGAAAATCGTGTTGAACGTGCGCGCGAGGGGGAAAAATGTCTTGGTTGCCTGGTCTGCGGTAGACGTGGCGGTGATCACCATGGGCCATTGATCGTCATGAATGCATTTGGAGCGCATGGCCTTCCACAGGGCCTCGTACCGCGTGCCCTCGTAGGCGGGGTTGACCATGATCACCAGGTCGCTGGTGCGAGAGAAAAAGTCGCGATTCTTCGGGCAATCCTGTTCACCGCCCGCCGCGTCCCGGTGGTTGGCGGCGCTTCTGATGAACTCGCCGCTCAACGCCTCGTACATGATGAGGCCGCCGAAGGAGTGGCCTATGGAGAGCATGCGCAGGCGCTTGCTGTCGCGTGCGCCCGTCTTGTACCGCAGCACGCCAAGACGCGCGAAAAGCTCGCGCACGGAGCCCTGTGCCACTTTCTCGGCCGTGTTCTTCCGATCCCAGAAAGTCAATTCC
Source organism: Alicycliphilus denitrificans (assembly GCF_044792555.1). Lineage (GTDB taxonomy): Bacteria > Pseudomonadota > Gammaproteobacteria > Burkholderiales > Burkholderiaceae_C > Alicycliphilus > Alicycliphilus denitrificans_A. The sequence continues at coordinate 3,265,199 of NZ_CP126238.1, read as the reverse complement.
TTTAACCCGGACAGCGTAATGGAGTCGCCGCGCCAACCTACATACAGCCCCACCACGCGCCGTCCGCCATTCATGGTTTCCAGGTCGTTGAAGTCGCGCAGCATGACCCTGAAGTCCCTCAGTTTGTCGTTGTTCGCAGAGGCGTCGTTATGCCATCCATGGATGAAAAGAACCAGAGAGATACCCTCTTGCCTGTGTTTCTCGACCAGGCGGTTCAACTGCTGGAACAGCTGGTCGAGGTGATCCGGACGGCCATCTCGCACCTTCGATGACCCTTGTATCCAGCCCTGGTCGTCGAACTCGATGAACAGCAGGTCGTAGGCCTGGCGCTCCTCCACCGCGCGCAGCCAGCAATCGCTTTCCGGGTATGCAATGGCGTCGCCTTTTTGCGCCGGGGCTTCGTAGATGGCCTGGCAATCAGGTGCTTCCTTGAAACCTTCGGTGCGGACGGGGATCCTCGAGGCGCAGGCCGAAAGCATGAGTGCCGACAGGACTGCGCCAATGGCGAAAGCTATTCTCATGACTGCTCCACGGAAACGGTGTATTCGAATTCGCGTCTTTGGCTGGCCGCATCGGGCTTTGCGTGGCTACTGCGCCCGCGCATATGGCTAAATGCGCCGGCATGCCCCATGCAACCTGCGCCGCCTTCTTGACGCCAGGGCCAGGCCCGCGATACCTATACCGAGCAGTGCCAGGCTGCCCGGCTCCGGCACGGTGCCGGCAAAGGATTCGGGGGTCAGCAGGTAGGCGCGGCCATTCACCCCATTGGCAATGATCTGGCCGGAGTTGTTGATGCTGCGTGCCTCATGCAAAGTGGTGCCAAATCCGGGTGCCAGCAGGCTGTTGAGGTCATGCATGGTGCCGTCGGTATAAAGGAAGGGATACCAACCGGGGGCGCCGATGGCCAAGAAGGAACCTATGACTTGACCGCTGTCGTTGATGCCCACGCCAAAGCTGTTGCCGCCGCCCAGGGCACCCAGATCGGTCATCGTGCCTGCCGAATACAGGAAGGCGTGGGCGGCGGCGTTGCCGGCGGTGAAAGCCTGGCCGGTGACTTGGCCGCTGTTGTTGATGCCAAAACCACTGCTGCTATCGCCGCCCAGGGTGCCCAGGTCGATCATGGTGCCCGCCGAATACAGGAAGGCGTGGTTTGCGGCGTTGCCGGCGGTGGAGGCTTCGCCGGTGACCTGGCCGCTATCGTTGATGCCCACGCCATAGCTGTTGCCGCCGCCCAGGGTGCCCAGGTCGATCATGGTGCCTGCCGAATACAGGAAGGCGTGGGTTGCGGCGTTGCCGGCGATGGAGGAAACGCCCGTGACCTGGCCGCTGTCGTTGATGCTCCAGCCGTAGCTGTAGCTGCCGCCCAGGGTGCCCAGGTCGGTCATGGTGCCCGCCGAATACAGGAAGGCGTGGGCGGCGGCGTTGCCGGCGGTGAAAGCCAGGCCGGTGACTTGGCCGCTGTTGTTGATGCCATAACCACTGCTGCTATCGCCGCCCAGGGTGCCCAGGTCGGTCATGGCGCCCGCCGAATACAGGAAGGCGTGGGTTGCGGCGTTGCCGGCGATGGAGGAAACGCCCGTGACCTGGCCGCTGTCGTTGATGCTCCAGCCGTAGCTGTAGCTGCCGCCCAGGGTGCCCAGGTCGACCGCCGTATAGACCGGCACGGACAGGGCGAGTGCGGGCAAGCAGGCCGCGGCCAGCAGGCCCAGGCGGAGCACGAACCGTTTCAGTTTCAGCATAGGGCCTCCATGGAGCAGTGACGGTGGAGCGCAGGGGCGCAGATGGGGCCCCCAGTGTCGGGCGGCCGCGGGCTCGGCGCCATGGGCAAAATTGACCATGGGCCGGCAGCAGTCGCGCGGCGCCGATGCCAACCACTAGCGCAGCAGTGCCCCCAGCCGCACCAGCTCGGACTGGCGGCTGCAGCCCATCTTGCGCATCAGGGCGGCGATCTGGTTGCGCACGGTGTGCTGCGCCAGCCCCGCGACGCTGGCATATTCATTGGGCGCATGGCCGCTGACCAGGGCCGCCAGCACCCGGCCCTCGGCGGGGGGCAGGCCGAAGTGGGCGCACAGCTCCTCCACGTCGGGCTGGGCAAAGGCGCTGTTCCTGCGCAGGCGGGCAAAGAGGGTGTTTTCAGACCCCAGCCTGAGCGAGGCGTGCGCCGGCCCTATGTCCAGCCGCAGGGCCTCGCCCCAGCCGGCGGGCACGGCGAGCGTGGCGCCGCGGCCGGTATGGGCCACCTGCTCCAGGGCCAGGCGCAGGCGCCGCGCCACCACGGGGTTGGCGTGGGTGAGTGTGCCATCGCGGGGGCAGAGCATGTGCGCGCCGCGCAGCCATTCGGCGGCCAGGGGCGACAGCCGCCACACCAGGCCGCGCCGCGTCGCCAGAAAGCTCGCCTCGCCAAAGCCCGCCAGCGTGGCTTCTATCGCGTCCAGGCGTGCGTGCACGGCCTTGCGGCGCTGGCTGAAGGCATGCGCCAAGGCCTGGGTGTACTGGGTCAGCGCCTGCTGCGCCATGCCCGAGCGTGTCCTGGGTTGCGCCGTGCTTCTTTGAAAGCTGAAGCCGGCTTTCGCGAACCCATCGTTTGCGACGACGAGTGCCAGCACCTGGCCGATGCGGTGTTTGCCAAAGTAGTCCGCGTGGAAGGCAAGGCCCTGGCCCTGGTTGTGTGTGAAGTGGGGTGGGGGGAGGGGGGTGGGGGAAGCTGCAGGCTGTCGAACCATGTGCCCGGGGGCGCATCGAGCGCGGGCTTGACCAGGGGGTCGAGGGCGTGGAAATGATCCCGGTACTCGCGCTCGGCTGCGGTGTCGATGCCGGTTTGCTCCAGCATCCATAGATCCTGGTCTGGGCCAAACATCAAGAAACTGCCTGCATCGGCCCCTATGAAATCCCGTGCCGTAGCCAGGATGTCGTGCCACGGTGGCGTGGGTGCGGCCAGCTGCTGCAATGCATCCATGGCTCTTTGGAACGCAACGATGTTGTTCATGGCTCCTACCCCCGGGCGGCATTGCTTTTGACTATCGGTATTTGGATGGGCGTTGTCAATCCAGGTGCGGCGCTTTCGTGCTGTGGAACGCGTTCATGCTGCGCGGCGCTGGTGCGGATGTTGTGATGTAAGTCCTGGTTTTCAGTGCGCTGGCGCCAGCGTGGACTGGGGCCAGCGCCGGTTGGACGCCAGCGAGACGATGGTGGCGAGCAATTGCTCGTACACCTTGGTCGCCGCGATCGACATCGGCAAGGTGGCCGAGCGGCAGGCGTAGATGGAGCGGGACATCGCCGGGCGGACGATGGATAGCGCCAGCAGTTGCCGGGCCGCCAGCAGATCACTGACGGCCGCAAACGACAAGATCGTCGAGCCGATGCCCGCGGCCACCAGGGCCAGCATTTCGTGGATGGTGTTGACCTCGACCACGATGCGAGGCGCTGCGCCGGCCTTGGCCATATAGGCGTCGATCACGCGGCGCAGGCTTTGCGCCGTGGTGGGCAGCACCATCGGAAACCGCGCCGCGTCTTGCAGGGCCATGTGGGCGGCGTCGCCGGTCGAGCCGTCCCGGTACTGCGCCAGCTGCTGCGCCGTGGTAACGAACACCAGCTCCTCCTGCAGCACATGCATGAAGCGCATGCGCGCGTCGTCTTCCGTGCCAAAGGTCATGCCGATGTCCACCAGGCCGTGCAGCAGCTGCTGCGGGATGTAGCCCGAGCTCATCTCCACCATCTGCAGCTGGATCATGGGCCACTGGCGCACCACCGCCTGCACCAGCGGCACGGTCACGAACTTGGCCACCGATTGCGGCAGCGCGATCGCCACCCGGCCGCTGGGCTGGTCTACCGCCTGGCGCACGTCGTCGTAGGCCACGTCCACGCGCCGCAGGATTTCCACCGCATGGCCCAGCAGGCGCTCGCCCACGGCCGTCAGCACCACGCCGCGCGGATGCCGGTCGAACAGTGCCGCGCCCAGCTGCTCCTCCAGTTGCTTGATCTGCACGCTCAGCGCAGGCTGGGCGATGTGCAGGCTGTGCGCTGCCGACGAGATCGAGCCGGCCGAGGCGACCGTGACAAAGCTGCGCAAGGCGCGAAGGTCAAGGCGCATGGCCGGCGTGAAAGAGTGTCTTGCCCATATTTTTTCATTATGCGTGAGATAAGAAACATGTCTTTGTCAAATATCTCCCGGGCACGCAGACTGCAGCCATCGTGATTCGAGAGATGCTTTTCAAGGAGATGGCTATGCATCAAGTGACGCGCTGGGCCTGGGTGGCGGCAGTCTTGGCCGCAACCCTGTCTTTGCAGGCGGCAGCGCAATCGGGCGCCGGAAAAACAACCACACTGGTCGTGCCCTTTGCCGCGGCCGGTCCGACGGACTTCATCGCGCGCCTGCTGGCCCGGCCGCTGGGGCGCGAGCTGGGCACGCAGGTCATCATCGACAACCGTCCGGGCGCCAGCGGCAATATCGGTGCCAAGCAGGTCATGGCGTCCAAGCCCGACGGGCTGACCCTGGTGCATACGACGATCGCCATGCAGGCCATCAACCCGCTGATGTATCCGGACCAGGACTTCAATCCCGCGCGCGACCTGGTGCCGGTGGGCATTACCGGCGCCCTGCCGAATGTGCTGGTCGTCCATCCCTCATCGGGCATCAAGACCCTTGCCGAACTGGTCGCCAAGGGCAAGCAAAAGAATGCGCAGCTGAATTTCGCGACCTTCGGGCCGGGAAGCTCGCCGCATTTCTACGGCACGCTGTTTGGAAAGGCGACCCAGGTCGCCGCCGAGCCCATTGCCTATAAGGGCAGCGGTGATGCGGCCAAGGACATGCTGGCCGGTCGCATCGACTACATGTTCGACAGCATGACGACCGCGATTGCGAATGTGAAGGCCGAGAAGCTCGTGGCGCTGGCGATCACCTCGCCCCAGCGCTCGCCGCTGCTGCCCGATGTGCCCACGCTCAAGGAGCTGGGCTATGGCACGGCGGATGTGAACTTCTGGCTGATGCTGCAGGTGCCCGCCAAGACACCGCCCGAGATGGTGAAGGGGCTGCGCCAGGCCGTGTCCAAGGCGGTGCAGGACCCCGAGTACAAGCAGAACGTCGCGGCCCGCGGGGTTGACAACCTCTACGTGGCGCCCGACAAGCTTGATGCCTTCGTCGCCAGCGAAACCAGGAAATGGCGCGACACCGCGCTGTCCATCGGCATCAAGGCCGAATAAGGCAGACGCGCAGTGCAGGAGAGACCTATGCAGCCGCTACGGGGAATGAAGGTGGTCGATCTGACCAAGGTGCTGGCCGGGCCGCTGTGCGGCCAATACCTGGGCGAGTATGGCGCCGACGTGATCAAGGTGGAGACCGTGGACGGGGACGACACGCGCCGCTGGCTGCCCCAGACGCAGGGAGAGTCGGCGATCTTCGTCGCCGTCAACCACAACAAGCGCAGCATCGCGGTCGACCTGAAGTCGCAGCAGGGCCGCGAAATCGTCCAGCGCCTGGTCAAGGACGCCGACATCGTGCTGCAGGGCTTTGGCGGCGGCACGGCAAAAAAACTGGGGGTGGACTACGAGACGCTGTCCGCGCTGAATGAGCGGCTGATCTACTGCGAAATCTCGGGCTACGGGCGCAATGGCCCCCTGGGCAGCGCTCCCGGCTACGACGTGATGCTGCAGGCCTTCAGCGGCATGCTCAGCACCATGGGCCAGCCCGGTGGCGACTATGCGCGCGCGAGCTTTTCGCCCGTGGACATAGGCTCGGCGATGAATGCGCTCAGCGGGGTGCTGGCGGCGGTGATCGAGCGCGGGCGCAGCGGCAAGGGGGTGTACCTGGAGGTGTCGCTGCTCGATACCGCTTTAGGCTTCATGACCTATATGGCGCAAAGCTATTGGCAGACCGGCATCAACCCCAGGCCGATGGGCACGGCCCACCCGTCGATGGTTCCCTACCAGGCGTTTGACGCACAGGATGGCGCCATCATGCTGGGCGCGGGCAATGATGCGCAGTGGCGGCGCTTTTGCGTCGTGGCGGATCTGCAGGACTGGGTGGAGCATCCGGACTTTGCGACCAACGCCCTGCGTGTGGCCAACCACGAGAAGGTGGTGGCGCTGCTCAGGCCCGTGATGAAACGCAAGACCGTCGCCCAGTGGATGGCCTGCCTGGAGCAGGCCAGCGTCCCCTGTTCGCCCATCCATACGCTGGGCCAGGCGCTGGCCCACCCGCAGGTGCAGGCCCGCGCCATCGTCGCCGAGACGCAGCACCCCGTGCTCGGGCGGGTGCGCAACATTGGCCATCCGGTGCAGTTCCAGCATCGGCCGCGCAGCGCCTCGCGCCCCGCGCCCTTGCTGGGCGAGCACACGCAGGAGATCCTGCGGCAGCTCGGTTATGACGCGCAGTACATCGCCGGCCTGGCGCAGCAGGGCGTGGTCGGGGCCGGGCAGTCAAATGAGTCTCAGGTTTGAAGCAAGAAAAGGAAAAGCCATGTCTTTGTTCAGCTATGAAGTCCACAACCGGGTGGCGGAAATCCTGTTCAACAACCCGCCGGTCAACGCCCTGACCGAGGCCATGCTGGGGGATTTCCTGGACGCGCTGGAGCGCGCCGCGCGCGATCCCGAGGTGCGCGCCGTGATCATCGGCAGCCGGGTGCCGGGCCGTTTTTCGGCGGGCCTGGATCTTTCGGCCGTGCATGCGGGCGCGCACCAGAAGGTGCGGGCGCTGCTCGACCGGCTGTATGTGCGCATGACCGAGGTGCAGTTCCAGATGGGCAAGCCGACGATCGCGGCCGTGGGCGGCACGGCGCGCGGCGGCGGCATGACGATCGCCATCTCCTGCGACATGATCGTCGCCTCGTCCGATGCGACCTTCGGCTACCCCGAGATCGACGCCGGCGTGCTGCCCTCCATCCACTTCACCCATCTGCCGCGCATCGTGGGCAAGCACCGCGCCTTCGAGCTGCTGTTCACCGGGCGCGCCTTCGACGCGCAGGAGGCGCAGTCGCTGGGCCTGGTGTCGCGCCTGACTGAGCCCGGCCAGGCACTTGAGGGCGCGCGGGTGCTGGCGCAGACGCTGTGCGGCAAGTCGCCCGAGGTGGTGCGCTTTGGGCGCAATGCCTTCGTGCTGGCCAACGACAACGGCTACCGCCAGGCGGTGGCGGCCGCGGCGGACAGCTTCTGCAACGTGGCGCTGACCGATGCCGCCCGCGAGGGCATTGCCGCCTTCGTCGAGAAGCGCAAGCCGCGCTGGTGAGGTTCAGACCCTGGGCTGCAGCAGCAGCTGCCACAGCCGGCCGGGTGTTAGCGGCATCTGCAGCCGCGGCGCCAGGTCGGCCCGGCCGGCGCGCGCCAGGGCGTCGGCCACGGCGTTGACCACGCAGGGCGCGGCGCCGATCGTGCCCAGCTCGCCCACGCCCTTCACGCCCAGCGGGTTGTTCAGGCAGGGGGTGGTTTCGTCCAGCAGGTGGCGAAACGGCGGCGCGCCCTCGGCACGCAGCAGCGCGTAGTCCATCAGGCTGCCGCTGATGAGCTGGCCGCTGGCCGGGTCGTAGGCTATCGCCTCGCACAGTGCCTGGCCCAGGCCCTGCACCGCGCCGCCGTCGAGCTGCCCGCGCACGATGAGCGGATTCACCACGCGGCCCACGTCGTTGACGCTGGCGTAGTCCAGGACGCGCAAGGCGCCGGTGGCGGGGTCGAGCTCCACCTCGCACACATGGCAGCCGTTGGGCCAGGAGGGGCCGGCCACGGCGCTGGTGCTGTCCATGAAGATGCGCGCGTCGCTCTGGCGCGCGGCCAGCTCCGCCAGTGTCAGCCCCAGGTCCGTGCCCGCGACCTGGTAGCGCCCGGCCTGGTATTGCACGTCGTGCACCGAGGCTTCCAGCGCCTCGGCGGCAAGTTGCCGGCCATGCTCTATGGTGCGCTCCGCACCGATGCGCACGGCCGAGCCGCCGGTGAACAGCGAGCGCGAGCCGGCGCTGCCAAAGCCGTCGCCGCGGTCGGTGTCGCCCAGCACCACGCGCACCTGTGCGAGGGGGATGCCGAAGGCGTCCACCACCAGCTGCGCGAGCGACGTGGCAATGCCCTGGCCCATGGCGTTGACGGCCGAGAACACCTCGACCACGCCGTCGGCGCCGATGGTGACGGTGACGCGCTCTTCGAAGGCGTTGCCGCCGGTCCATTCCAGGAAGGTGGCCAGCCCCAGGCCGCGCCAGAGCCCGCGCGCAAGCGAGGCGGCGGCGCGCGCCTCAAAGCCGTCCCAGTCCGCCAGCGCCAGGCCCTGGTCCATCACCTGCTCGAAGCGCCCGCAGTCATAGGTCTGGCCCATGGCGTTGGTGTAGGGCATCTGCTCCGGGCGGATGAGGTTGCGCCGGCGCAGCAGCACGCGGTCCATGCCGGTCTGGCGCGCGGCCTCGTCCATCAGCCGCTCCATGAGGTAGATCGCCTCGGGCCGGCCCGCACCGCGGTAGGCGCCGGTGGGCGCGGTGTTCGTCAGCACGGCCTGGAAGTGAAAGTCGATAGGCGCGATGTCGTACACGCTGGTCTGCACCCAGGGGCCGATCAAGAGCTGGATGGCGACGCCTGTGGGCGTGGCGTAGGCGCCTACGTTGGCCTGCGAATGCAGGCGCAGCGCGAGGATGCGGCCTTCTGTATCGAGCGCCAGCTCGGCCTGGCTGCGCACGTCGCGGCCATGGGCGGACGAGAGGAACTCCTCGCCGCGCTCGGCCACCCATTTCACGGGGCGCTTCAGTTGCCACGCGGCCCAGGCGGTGGCGACATCCTCGGGGTAGGCCGAGGTCTTCATGCCAAAGCCGCCGCCCACGTCGCCCACGACCACGCGCACCTGGCTGCTGGCCAGCCCCAGGCAGGCGCAGACCTGCTTCTTCACGCCGCTGGGCATTTGCGTGCTTATGCGCAGCGTCAGGCGCCCGTCCTCGGGTGCCACCCAGGCCAGCAGCGCGCGCGGCTCCAGCGTCACCGCGGCCACGCGCTGGTTGGTCAGATCCAGGCGCACCACATGCGCGGCCTGGGCAAAGGCGCGCGCGCTGGCGGCGGCGTCGCCGTGGCGCATCTCGGCGGCGATGTTGTCCGGCGCGGCGGGCGTGAGCAGCGGCGCGCCGGCGGTCAGTGCGTCCTGCACGTCGACCACGGCGGGCAGTTCCTCATACTGAACCCACACGGCCTCGGCCGCGTCCCTGGCCTGCTGCAGGGACTCGGCCACCACGGCGACCACCGGCTCGCCGACGAAGCGCGCCACCTCGTGCGCCAGCGCGTGGCGTGCGGGGCTGGCGCCGGGGCTGCCGTCGGCGCGCTTCATGCCCGGGCCGGGCAGGGGCTGCACGCCCGCGGCCACCAGGTCGGCTCCGGTGTAGATGGCCAGCACGCCGGGCAGGGCGCGCGCGGCGTCCAGGGCTATGCGGGTAATGCGCGCATGCGCATGGGGCGAACGCACGAAGACCAGGTGCGCCAGGCCGCCCGGCGCGAAGTCGTCGGCAAAGCGCCCCTCGCCGCGCAGCAGCTGGGCGTCTTCCAGGCGCTGCACGGCCTGGCCGCTGCCGAAGCGGGTGGTGTCCAGGGTGGATGCGGTGGTCAAGGCGGGTGTCTCCTATATGTTTGCGTGCCCGCGGGAATGCTGGCACTGTAGCCAATCCGCCCGGGGCCTACACTCGGCGCCGAGCAGCCTGCCGCTTGACACGGTTGATAAGATGAAGGCTGTACTGGTTGGCGGCCCTGCCGCAGCGACCGCAAGCCCTTCGGGGCTTTTTTTGATGGTGTTTTTTAAAAATAAGCCTTAAACCCAATAGGGTAGGGCGCGAAAAGCTATGACATTGGTAGCAATCATTCTGGCCACCCTGGCCGCAGGCATTGGCAGCGTGTGGGTTGCGGCGGCGCTGCTGCGCGTGGGTCTGGGCGGGCGTGGGCGCGTCGGACCGCAGCATTTGCTGAGCCTGGCGGCCGGCGCGCTGCTGGCCACGGCCTTCACGCTCATCCTGCCCGAGGCCTTCGAGGGGTCGGTCGATGCGCATGATTTGTTCGTCACACTGCTGCTGGGCCTGGTGTTCTTCTTCCTGCTGGACAAGGCCGAGCTGTGGCACCACGGCCACGAGCACAGCGCGGCCGAGCGGCATATCCACGGCCATGGGGCGCACGGGCATCACCACGAGCAGCACCACGGCCACCACCACCACGGGCATGGCGGCTGGTCCCTGCTCACGGGCGACAGCGTGCACTGCTTTGGCGACGGGGTGCTGATCGCCTCGGCCTTCATTGCCGACATGCGCCTGGGCGCGATGGCCGCGCTGTCGGTGCTGGCGCATGAGGTGCCGCACCATATCGGCGACCTGGTGGTGCTGCGCCACAGCAGTCACCACCGCAGCGCGGCCGTGCTCAAGGTGTCGCTGGCCGGCGCCGTGACGGCCCTGGGCGGGCTGGTGGGCTACTACCTGGTGGGGCTGTGGGACGGGGCGCTGCCCTACTTTCTGACCATTGCCGCCAGCAGCTTCATCTATGTGGCCCTGGCCGATCTGATCCCGCAGCTGCAAAAGCGCCTGACTGCCGCGCAGACACTGGTGCAGATCGCCTGGCTCGCGGCCGGCATCCTGGCCGTGACCGTGGTGGGCGCGCTGGCGCACCACGGGCATTGACGCACAGAGCTTCAGGCGGCCAGCGCCTCGCGCACCGCGGCCACCTGGCGGCGCGAGACGGGCAGGGGCTCGGCCAGGCCATGCAGGCGCACGGCCCAGCCCTCGCCCTCGGCGGCGTCGTAGTGCCGCTCCAGCGCCCGCATGGCGCGGCGCGCCACCAAGGTGCTGCGGTGTACGCGCAGGAAATGCGCGGCGTGGCGCGCCTCCAGGTCGGCCAGTGCATCGTCCACGATAAAGCTGCGCGTGGTGGTGCGCACCGTCACGTACTTCTGCTCGGCACGCAGGTACAGCACCTCGGCCAGCGGCACGCGCTCGGTGCGGCCTCGCTCCTGTATCAATAGCGCCTCGCCCTCGGCCGGTGGCGTGGACGGCAACGAAACACCCTGGCCCGTGGCGCGCTGCGCCTTGGCCAGCGCCTGCTGCAGGCGCTGCAGGCGCACGGGCTTGGTGAGGTAGTCCACGGCGTCCAGCTCGAAGGCGCTCAGTGCATGGTCTGCGTGCGCGGTGACAAAAACGATGGCCGGTGGGTACGGCAGGCCCTGGATCTGCTGCGCCAGCGCCAGGCCGTCCTGGCCCGGCATGTGGATGTCCAGCAGCACCAGGTCCACGGCGCGGCCGCCGCTGATGGCAAGCTGGGTCAGCGCGTCGCCGGCGTGGGCGGCCTCGGTCACCTGATGGCGTGCGTCGCAATCGCCCAGCAGGGTGCGCAGGCGGCTGCGTGCCAGAAGCTCGTCGTCCACGATGAGGATATGCATGCGTCTTGATCAGGAGGCGGGTATTGCGATGCGCACCTGGTACAGGCCATTGTGCATGCCGGCACTGAAATCGCAGTCCACGTCGTGCAGCAGGCGCAGGCGCTCGCGCACATTGGCCTGGGCGATGCCGTGGCCGCGCGGGCGCTGATCCGGGTGCAGGTTCGGCGGCAGGGTGTTGGTGATGGTCAGCACCACGCGGCTGCCGCGCCGCTCGGTCGTGATGCGCAGCTTGCCTCCGCCGGCGCTGGGCTCCACGCCATGCTTGACGGCGTTCTCCACCAGCGGCTGCAGCAAGAGCGGCGGCAGATGTGCGCCGTCCGCGCGCGGGTCGAGCTGCCATTGCACGCCCAGGCGCGCGCCAAAGCGTATCTGCTCTATGTCCAGGTAGCGCCGCGCCAGCGCGATCTCGTCGCTCAGCGTGGCTGATTCGCCCTGTTCCACCAGGGCGTGGCGGAACAGGTCGCTCAGGTCTTCCAGCAGGGCCTCGGCGCGGGCCGGCTCATCGCGCACCAGGGCGATGGCGCTGTTGAGCGTGTTGAACAGGAAATGCGGGCGGATGCGCGACTGCAGCTCGGCCAGGCGCGCCGTGGTGGCGGCCGGCGCGCGTGCGCGTGCACGCAGCCGCAGGGCGGTGACCAGCAGCGCAGACAGCAGCGCCCCGCTGGCCGCGCAGGCCAGCCAGGGCGGGCTGCCCTCCGCGGTGCCGGACAGCACCAGCATGGCGCAGGCATACAGGCCGGCCAGCATACCCAGCAGCACGCCGGCGACGTATTGCAGCGGCTCCTTCAGGCGCTGCAGGGCTTTCTTCAGGCTGCAGGCCGTGATCAGCCAGGCCAGCGTGGCCGGCAGGGCGCCGCCCGTGAGCAGGGCCAGCCGCGCCAGCCAGTCGCCGGGGGTGGCGGCGCCGAACATCGCGCCCACGCCCAGCACGGCCTCCACGAACAGCACGGCGCGCAGCACCACGCCCACCCGGCAGGCGTCGAACACCAGCGCGCGGCCCACGCTGGCGCCGCGCGGCACGGGCTCGGGCAGGAGGGCGGGGCGGGTCGATAAAATTTGTGTTTCTTGCATCGCGGCATCCGGGCGTTCCGGCTGTCGTAACCCTTCAATTTTGCCCCCATGCCCCACACCACTGCATCGCAACCTTCCAACGACCAGCTCGCCACCAAGGCCCAGGCCTGGTCGGCGCTGTTTTCCGAGCCCATGAGCGATCTGGTCAAGCGCTACACGTCGAGCGTGTTCTTCGACAAGCGCCTGTGGCAGGCCGACATCGCGGGCAGCCTGGCCCATGCCGAGATGCTGGCCGCGCAGGGCATCATCGGCGCGCAGGACCATGCCGACATTGAGCGCGGCATGGCCCAGATCGCGGCCGAGATCGAGGCCGGCCGGTTCGACTGGAAGCTGGACCTGGAGGACGTGCACCTGAACATCGAGGCGCGCCTCACGCAGCTCGTGGGCGACGCCGGCAAGCGCCTGCACACCGGCCGCAGCCGCAACGACCAGGTGGCCACCGACGTGCGCCTGTGGCTGCGCGGCGAGATCGACCTCATCGACGGCCTGCTCAAGGAACTGCAACTGTCCCTGGTCGAGGTGGCGGAGCGCAACGTGGAGGTGATCCTGCCCGGCTTCACCCACCTGCAGGTGGCCCAGCCCGTGAGCTTTGCGCACCACCTGCTGGCCTATGTGGAGATGTTCAGCCGCGACGCCGAACGCATGCGCGACGCCAGGCGCCGCGTGAACCTGCTGCCGCTGGGCAGCGCGGCCCTGGCCGGCACCACCTATCCGCTGGACCGCGAGCGCGTGGCGCGCAGCTTGGGCATGGACGGCGTGTGCCAGAACAGCCTGGACGGCGTGAGCGACCGCGACTTCGCCATCGAGTTCACGGCCGCCGCCAGCCTGTGCATGGTGCATGTGAGCCGCCTGTCCGAGGAGCTGATCATCTGGATGAGCCAGAACTTCGGCTTCATCAAGATCGCCGATCGCTTCACCACCGGCAGTTCCATCATGCCGCAGAAGAAGAACCCCGACGTGCCGGAACTCGCCCGCGGCAAGACCGGTCGCGTGGTCGGCCACCTGATGGGCCTGATCACGCTGATGAAGGGCCAGCCCCTGGCCTACAACAAGGACAACCAGGAGGACAAGGAGCCGCTGTTCGACACCGTGGACACGCTGAAGGACACGCTGCGCATCTTTGCCGAGATGATTGGCGGCCAGGTGAACCCCGCCACCGGCGCCAAGGAGGGCGGCATCAGCGTCAACGCCCAGGCCATGCGCGCCGCCGCGCAGAAGGGCTACGCCACGGCCACCGACCTGGCCGACTACCTGGTGAAGAAGGGTCTGCCGTTTCGCGACGCGCACGAGACCGTGGCCCACGCCGTGAAGGCCGCCGAGGCGCACAGCGTGGACCTGTCGGAGCTGCCGCTGGCCGTGCTGCAGGGCTTTCACCCCGCGATCGAGAAGGACGTGTTCGACGCGCTCAGTCTGGAGGGCTCGCTGAACGCGCGCAACACCCTGGGCGGCACGGCCCCCGCGCAGGTGCGTGCGCAGCTGGCGCGCCACCGCGCGCGCCTGGCGGCCTGATCCCATTGCATAGGCAAGCCATCATGACCCTGAACCGCCGCCACTTGCTGGCCAGCGCCCTTGCCGCTGGCGCCCTGTACGCGTTGCCCGCCCGGGCCGATGCGCCCAAGACCCTGCGCGTCCTGGTGGGCTTCCCGCCCGGCGGCGGCTCGGACGCCATCGCGCGCCTGCTGGCCGACAAGCTCAAGGACGTGCTCGCCATGCCCGTGGTGGTGGACAACCGCCCCGGCGCGGGTGGGCAGATCGCCGCCCAGGTGCTCAAGAGCGCGCCGGCCGATGGCTCTACCCTGTTCCTTACGCACGACCACACCATCTCCATCCTGCCGCAGGTGGTGAAGAACCCGGGCTTCGAGCCTGCGCGCGACTTCATGGCCGCGGGCGGCTTTGCCACTTTCGTCAACTGCCTGGCCGTGCCCGCGGCCACGCCGGCGGCCAGCTTTGGCGAGTTCGTGCAATGGGTGAAGCAACACAAGGCGGGCAAGAGCGCCGTGGGCATCCCGGCGCCGGCCTCCACGCCCGAGTTCCTGGTCCGGCTGCTGGGACGGCGCTACGGCCTGGACCTGGTCGCCGTGCCCTACCGCGGCAGCGCGCCCATGGTCGGCGACATGCTGGGCAACCAGATACCGGCCGGCATCGGCTCGGTGCAGGACTTCATCGAGAACCACCGCGCCGGCAAGCTGCGCGTGCTGGCCGTGCTCGGCGCCAGGCGCCAGGCGGCGCTGCCCGACGTGCCCACCTTTGCCGAGCTGGGCCTGGCCGGCTTCGAGGACACGCCGTACTACGGCTTTTACGCACCCGCGGGCACGCCCCAGCCCTTCATCGAGCGCTTCTCCGAGGCGCTGGCCCAGGTGCTTGCCATCCCCGAGGTGCGCGAGCAGCTCATCGCCATGGGCCTTGCCGTGGGCTTCATGACGCCCGCGCAGCTCAGCGCGCGCGAGCGGGCCTACACGGCGGTGTGGCAGCGCATCATCCAGGACAGCGGCTTCAAGCCGCAGTGAATCTGCGGCGGACCCCGGCATGACGACGACACCTGGCATGCGCGGGGCGATAGCGGCCCTGCTGCTGCTGGCCACGGGGGCGGCGCAGGCGCTTACCGTGACCAGCCTGTCGCCCCAGGGCGAGGTGGCGCGCGTGCGCCAGGTGGTGGCCAGGTTTGATGAGGCAGCCGTGCGCCTGGGCGACCCGCAGGCGGGCGCGCCGTTCACCGTGTCCTGCAGCGACCTTGATGCCGCCAGGGGCCAGGGCCGCTGGAGCGGCGAGCGCGAGTGGGTCTTTGAATTTGCCCAGGACCTGCCGCCCGGCGTGCGCTGCACAGTCGGTGTAAAAAATGGATTCAAATCGGCCTCTGGCGCCCAATTGACGGGCGCTAGCAGCTATCAATTCAATACCGGTGGCCCGTTCGTGCAGAGCCTGCGCCCCGGCACCTGGCAGGAGATCGACGAGGAGCAGTTCTTCGTGCTGCAGCTCAATGGCCCGGCCACCCAGGTCAGCCTGCTGCAGCAC
Organism: Alicycliphilus denitrificans; assembly: GCF_044792555.1. Lineage (GTDB taxonomy): Bacteria > Pseudomonadota > Gammaproteobacteria > Burkholderiales > Burkholderiaceae_C > Alicycliphilus > Alicycliphilus denitrificans_A. The sequence goes on along the minus strand of NZ_CP126238.1, from coordinate 3,249,754 downwards.
ATGTGGTGCCTGGCCGAGGGCGTGGGCGAGCGCGTGCCCGTGCGCCTGGTCGAGGGCACGCAGCGCGCCGAGCTGCTGCGCGCGCTGCACCTGGACAAGGCGGCGGCCAGGCAGCCGCTGCGCTACGCCACGCTCACCTGCGGGCGCCGCCTCACCGCGGGCAGCCAGATGCAGCTGGTGTACGGCCAGGGCGTGGCCACGCCCAGCGGCGTGGCCAATACCGTGGAAAAGCGCTTTGCCTACAAGGTGCGCCAGCCGTTTGCCGCCGAGTTTGCCTGCGAGCGCGAGAACGCCCAGTCGGCCTGCCTGCCCGTGCGCCCCATGCGCCTGACGTTCAGCGCGCCCGTGGCGCGCAAGCTGGCGCAGGACATACGCCTGAAGGGCGGCGACCAGACGCTGGTGCCGAAGGTCGATGGCGAGGGGGACGGCGACGCCCTGGTCAATGGCGTGCACTTCGCCGCGCCGCTGGCGGCGCAGACGCAATTCCTGCTGGAGCTGCCCGCGGGTTTCAAGGACGCATCGGGCCGCGGGCTGGCGAATGCGCAGAGCTTTCCGCTCAAGGTGGCGACCGGCGCCATGCCGCCGCTGGCCAAGTTCGCCGCCGCACCCTTTGGCGTGGTGGAGCGCTTTGCCGAGGGGCCGGATGGCCCGGCGCTGCTGCCCGTCACGCTGCGCAAGGTGCAGGCGCAGCTGGACGTGCAGGGCCTGCAGCCCGGGGCCGGCAAGGTGAGCACGCTGCGGCCGGAGGGCGACGCCGACATCATTGCCTGGCTGCGCAAGCTGCAGCGCTACGACGGCCACACCATCGAGCGCAAGCAGGCCCAGCGTGACGTGCAGGGCCCGCTGCCCGCGGCGCTCGATGCACGCGATGGCGAGCGGGTGCAGACGCGCATGCTGTCCCTGCTCGAAGGCCAGACCGGCGTGAAGAGGCTGGACCTGCCCCAAGCATCCAAGGACGACCCGCGCCCCTTCGAGGTGGTGGGCATTCCGCTGCCGCCGGGCTTTTCGGTGGTGGAGATCGCCTCGCCGCTGCTGGGCCGGTCGCTGCTCGATGAGCGCTACGGCGCAGGGCGCAGCATGTACGTGCGCACCAGCGCCCTGGTCACCAACCTGGGCGTGCACTTCAAGCTCGGGCGCGAGAACGCCGTGGCCTGGGTGACCACGCTGGACAGGGGCCGGCCCGTGGCCGGCGCGCAGGTGCGCGTGTCCGGCTGCGACGGCAGGCTGCTCGCCACGGCCAGCACCGGCGCCGATGGCGTGGCCCGGTTCGAGGGCCTGTCCAGCGAGCCGCCGGCCTGCCGTGACGATGACGAATGGCGCAGCGCTTACTTCGTGAGCGCGCGTGCGCAGGACGAGCTGGCCTTCACCTGGAGCGACTGGCAGCGCGGCATCGAGCCCTGGCGCTTCAACGTGCCCACCAGCAGCGCGCCGCGCCCCGACGAGCGGGCCCACACCCTCTTCGACCGCACGCTGCTGCGCGCGGGCGAGACCCTGTCGATGAAGCACCTGCTGCGCACCCAGACGGGTGGCGGCTTTGCGCTGCCCCGGCTGCGCCCCGATACCCTGGTCATCACCCATGCGGGCAGCGGCCAGCAGTTCACGCAGGCCCTGGCATGGCGCAAGACGGCCACCGGGGGGCTGTCCGCCGAGAGCAGCTTCGCCGTGCCGCCCGCCGCCAGGCTGGGCCAGTACCAGGTGGAGCTGCACGCGGGTGCGGATGGCAGTGGGCAGCGCACGCTGGAGTCCGGCAGCTTTCGCGTGGAGGAGTTCCGCCTGCCGGTGCTGGAAGGGCGCATTGCCCCCGTGGACGACAAGCCCCTGGTGCGCGCGCGCAGCGTGCCTGCCGACGTGCAGGTCAACTATGTGTCTGGCGGCCCTGCGGCGCGCCTGCCGGTGCGCGTGTCGGCCATGGTGCGCGCCAAGCCGCTGCAGTTTGCCGACTTCGAGGCCTTCGGCTTCCAGCCCGCGCGCAAGCGCGACGCGCCCGACCACGGCGACGAGGAGGAGGGCGCCGCGAGCCAGGACGCACGCGTGATCGCCGACAAGCTGCCGCTCCTGCTGGACAAGAACGGCACGGGCCGCATCGTCATCGACGAGGTGCCCCGTGCGCCGAAGGCGCAGGAGCTGGTGCTGGAGGCCAGCTACGCCGACCCCAATGGCGAGCTGCAGACCCTGCGCAGCAGCCATATGCTGTGGCCCGCGGCCGTGGTGGCGGGCATCAAGGCCGAGGGCTGGGTGTCCAGCGGCGCGCGCCTGCGCCTGCAGGCCCTGGCCCTGTCGCTCGATGGCAGGCCGCAAGCGGGTGTGCCGCTGGCCGTGCAGGCCATTGCGCGCAGCACCACCAGCAGCAGAAAGCGCATGGTGGGCGGCTTCTACAGCTACGACAACAAGACCACCACCCGCGACCTGGGAACCCTGTGCACCGGCAAGAGCGACGCGCGCGGCCTGCTGCTGTGCGACGCCAGGCTCGATGAGGCGGGCGAGGTGGAGCTGGTCGTGACCGCACGCGACAAGGACGGCAACGAGGCCCAGGCGGCGTCCTCCGTCTGGGTCACGCGGCGCGGCGAGCTGTGGTTTGGCGGCGAGGACCATGACCGCATCGACCTGCTGCCCGAGAAGAAGAGCTACCAGAGTGGCGAGACCGCGCGCCTGCAGCTGCGCATGCCGTTCCGCCAGGCCACGGCCCTGGTGAGCGTGGAGCGCGAGGGCATCATCGCCACGCGCGTGGTGCAGCTCTCGGGCCAGGACCCGACCATCGAAGTCAAGATCGAGGAGGGCTGGGCACCCAACGTCTACGTGAGCGTGCTGGTGCTGCGCGGGCGCCTGCGCGAGGTGCCCTGGTACAGCCTCTTCACCTGGGGCTTGAAGGCGCCGCGCGAGTGGTGGGACGCCTTCTGGTACGAGGGCCGCGAATACCGGGCGCCCACGGCCATGGTGGATCTGGCGAGGCCGGCCTACCGCCTGGGCCTGGCCGAGCTGCGCGTGGGCCACCAGGCGCACCAGATCGCCGTGCAGGTCCAGGCCGACAAGGACAGCTACCCCGTGCGTGGCAAGGCCCAGGTCACTATTCAAGCGCGGCTGCCCGACGGCAGGCCCGCCGCGGGTGCCGAGGTGGCGCTGGCCGCCGTGGACCAGGCCCTGCTGGAGCTCATGCCCAACCGCAGCTGGGACCTGCTGGACGCCATGCTGCAGCGCCGCGCCTGGGGCGTGGCCACATCTACTGCGCAAATGGAGATCATCGGCCGGCGCCACTATGGCAAGAAGGCCGTTCCCGCGGGCGGCGGCGGCGGACGCGCGCCCACGCGCGAGCTGCTGGACACGCTGCTGCTGTGGCAACCGGCGATCAAACTCGATGCGCAGGGGCAGGCCAAGGTGACGGTGCCGCTCAACGATGCGCTGACCACCTTCAAGGTGGTGGCCGTGGCCGATGCCGGGCTGGGCCTGTTCGGCACCGGCGCTGTCTTAATCCGCGCCACGCAGGACCTGCAGATCATCAGCGGCCTGCCGCCGCTGGTGCGCGAGGACGACCAGTTCCGCGCCCAGCTCACGCTGCGCAACACCACGGCCAAGGCCATGAAGGTGGAGGTGGCGCCGCGCGCCACGTTGTTGAACCTGGAGAAGCAGACCGTGGAGATCCCCGCGGGCGAGGCGCGCGAGGTGGCCTGGAGCGTCACCGCCCCCGCGCAGCTTGGCGCAACGCGCGCCCAGGCCATCCTGTGGGAGATAGCGGCGCGCGACACCGTCAGCGGCGCCCGCGATGCGCTCAAGGCCAGCCAGCGGTTGATTCCGGCCGTGCCGCTCACGGTGCAGCAGGCCACGCTGGTGCAGGTTGATGCGGCCTACCGCGTGGACGTGGCGCCGCCCGCCGGCGCGCTGCCCGGGCGCGGGGGGCTCAGGCTGGCGCTGCAGCCCAGCCTGGCCGAGGGCCTGCCGGGCGTGCGCGACTGGTGGGCGCGCTACCCCTATGCCTGCCTGGAGCAGCAGGCCAGCAAGGCCATAGGCATGGCCGACGTCAAACAGTGGCAGGCCATAGTCGCCAAGCTGCCCACCTACCTGGACGCTGATGGCCTGGCCTACTACTTCCCGCCGCAGGGCGGCAGCGCCGACCGTGGCAGCGACACGCTCAGCGCCTACCTGCTGGCGGCGGCGCACGAGGCGGCGCGCCTGTCGCCCGAGTTCGCCCTGCCGCCCGAGGCGCGCGCGCCTTTGGTGCGTGGCCTCGCCGCCTTCGTCGAGGGCCGCATAGAGCGCGACTTCTGGGCCCCGCGCAAGGATCTGGACATGCGCAAGCTCGCCGCCATAGAGGCCCTGTCGCGCTACGGCAAGGCCCAGGCGCGCTGGCTCACCAGCCTGTCCATCGCGCCGAATCAATGGCCCACGCATGCGGTGATCGACTGGTTCAACATCCTCAGGCGCATGCCGGACCTGCCCCAGCGCGCCCAGCGCCTGCAGGAGGCCACGCAGATCCTGCGCGCGCGCCTGTCCTACCAGGGCAGCCGGCTGGCCTTCAGCACCGAGCAGGACGACGCCTGGTGGTGGCTGATGCAGGGCGGCGACGTGAATGGCGCACGCCTGTTGCTGGCCATGCTGGACGACCCCGCGTCGAAGGACGATCCGGGGCGCCTGGCCAGCGGCCTCATCGCGCGCCAGCAGGGCGGCGCCTGGCGCACCACCACGGCCAACCTGTGGGGTGCACTGGCGCTGGCGCAGTTCAGCGCCAGGCTGGAGGCTACGCCCGTGGCCGGCAGCACGCGCGCCCGCATGGGCAGTGAGGCCGCCAGCGTGGATTGGGCCAAGGTCGTGCGCGCCACGGCCGGCGACGCCACGGGCGCCGCGCACCAGGGCAGCTGGTTTGGCGCGCCCGCCGCGCCCGGCATGCTCATGAACAACAGCATGTTCCTGCCCTGGGGCGGCGCTCAGCAGCTCGGCGTTACGCACCAGGGGCCGGGCAGGCCCTGGCTCACGCTGCAGTCGGTGGCCGCCGTCCCGGTTCAGCAGCCGTTCAGCGCCGGCTATGCCATCAAGCGCAGCGTCACGCCCGTAGCGCAGGCCGACAAGGGCCTGCCTGCGGGCAGCTACACGCGCGGCGACGTGCTGCGCGTGACGCTGGAGGTCACGGGCGCGGCCGACATGAGCTGGGTCGTCATCACCGATCCCATTCCGGCCGGCGCCACCATCCTGGGCAGCGGCCTGGGGCGCGATTCGGAAATCGCCACCCAGGGCGAAAAGCGCGCAGGCAGTGGCTGGCCCGCGTTCGAGGAGCGCGGCTTCGAGTCCTTGCGCGCCTACTACGAATACCTGCCCAAGGGCACGGTGACCCTGCAGTACACCGTGCGCCTGAACAGCGCGGGCGACTTTGCCCTGCCGGCGAGCCGGGTCGAGGCGCTGTATGCGCCCGAGATGTTCGGCGAGTCGCCCAATGCACGGGTCAAGGTCGTGCTGCCTTGAGGGGCTGAGGGTCTGCACAAGGCGCGCCATCACGCAATCGCTTTCACATGGCATCATGCGTCCGTATCCCATGCCAAATTCCCAAGCCTTAAGCCTTGTCCAGCGCCTGCCTGAGGGCCCACTCGACATCGTCGGCGACATCCACGGTGAGATTGCGGCCTTGGAGCAGTTGCTGGCCCACCTCGGCTATGACGCGCAAGGCCATCACCCCGAAGGCCGCCGTCTGGTTTTTGTCGGCGACTTCTGCGACCGCGGCCCCGACAGCCCCGCGGTGCTGCGTCTCATCATGCCCATGCTCGCCAGCGGCCAGGCCTTGGGCGTCCTGGGCAACCACGAGATCAACCTGCTGCGTGAGGACGCCAAGGACGGATCGGGCTGGTTCTTTGACAGCCGGCGTGCCTCCGACGAACCCAAATACGGGCCGTTTGCGCGCCTGTCCAAGGACGATGCGGCGGCCATGCTGACCCAGCTGGGCCGGTTGCCGATTGCTCTGGAGCGCGACGACCTGCGTGTGGTGCATGCGGCCTGGCGTGCGCCGCAGATTGCCATGGCGAGCATGGCGCCTGCGGGCGATGTGCGCAGCACTTACGACCGCTATGAGGATCAGGCGGCCGAGCAGGCGCGCACCAGCCGCGTACTGCAACGCATGGCCGAGGAGCGCGAGCATTGGCCCCATAGCCTGGAGGACGCGCAGCAGCGCCCGCCGTTTCTGCGCGCGCATAGCGAGCGCGAACTGGGCAAGGCCATGGTCAACCCGCTGAAGGTACTGACCACGGGCGTGGAGTGCGAATGCCGCACGCCGTTCTACGCGGGCGGCAAATGGCGTTTCGTGCAGCGCGTGGCCTGGTGGAACGAATACGCCGAGGCCCCGGCCGTCATCGTCGGCCACTACTGGCGCCGCCTGCTGGCGGGCGACGCCGCGGCCCATGGGCCGCAGGCCGAAAACCTGTTCGGCCACACGGGGCCGCTGGCCTGGCACGGCCTGCGCGGCAATGTGTTTTGCGTGGACTACTCGGTGGGTGCGCGCTGGGCGGCGCGCCGCAACGGCGAAGAGCCCGGGCGCCGCTTCAAGCTGGCCGCCATGCGCTGGCCCGAGCGCCAGCTGGTGTTCGACGATGGCGTGCAGGTGGCTACGGAAGGCTTTGGCGTGGCCGCCAATGCGCATGCCGGAGCCTGATCGCCTGGGTTGAGCGCGGGCCTGGCCGGCAGGCTTGCGGGCAGTCACATGGCCGTCACAGGCCGGCCCTACAGTAGCCCGCAGGTCCTGACCGGATGTGAATACGCGGCCAGACCCCGAGGGCTGTGCGGCATTGCAGTCCATGTGCCTGTGCATTGGGCCAGGCACCCTCTGCATGCCGGACCGGCCCTGGGGCGGCCGGCGCCGTGGCCACACATGACGCCATGTGCACCATGGTGCAGCGTTGGTGCGACGCGGTGCAGCGGCGCGTTAGCGCGGGTTGAACTCGCGCTGGCGCCGGTAATGCTCGTCCTGCTCGCGCTGGAACTGGTCCTGCGCGCGGCTGCGCTCCATGTGCTCGCGCCAGGCCTGGTCGGGCACCTGGGCGCCGCCCTGTCCGCCATTCCAGTACCCCCGTCCGGCGCGTGCGCCGCGCTCGGCATCGCGTGAGATCGCGTCCACCTGGCGCTGGATGTCGGCGTCCGAGCGGCGCTGGGTGTACGTGGGCGCGGCCCATTGCTGGGTGCGTCCCGGCGCCGTGCTGGTGGAGGCGGGCGGCGGTGTGGACGGCGCGGGTGCCTCGGACCAGCGCTGGGTCTTGGGCGCTTCGGACCAGACCTGGGTTTGCGCCCAGGCGGGTAGGGCCAGGACGCAGGCCAGGGCCAGGCCGTACAGGGAGCGGTGCATGAGGGACTCCTTTCTTCGAAATGAATTACATCTGTATCAAGATGTGATGGCAATCTACGGGCAGTTGCACATGCCGTCCAGGGGCTGGGGGCAATGAAGTACCCTTGGGCCGCCAAGCTGTCGCGTCCATGCCCGTGCCATCTGCATTTCTGTTTTTCCTGCCGCGCGGGCTGCTGCGCGCCTGTGTGACGGCGCTGGCCCTGGCGGCCACCCCCGCGCTGGCCCTGCCCACCTTCGACGCGGTGCGCGCCGATTACCGCTCCTCCGAGACCCTGGTGCTTTCGCGCGAGGGCGAGGTGCTCCAGCGCTTGCGCACCGACGCCACGGTGCGCCGCGGCCAGTGGCTGACGCTGGCCGACATGTCGCCCGCGCTGCGGCGCGCCCTGGTGCTGAGCGAGGACCGGCGCTTCTACGAGCACAGCGGCGTGGACTGGGCCGCCGCATCGGCCGCCGCCTGGGCCAACCTGTGGAACCAGCGCACGCGCGGCGCCAGCACCCTCACCATGCAGCTCGCCGGCCTGCTTGACGAGGACTGGCGTGCTGGCAACAGCGGGCGCACGGCGACGCAGAAGCTCGGCCAGGCCGTGGCCGCGCAGCGGCTGGAGCGGCTCTGGCGCAAGGACCAGATCCTGGAGGCCTACCTGAACCTGGTGCCGTTCCGTGGCGAGCTGGTGGGCATAGATGCGCTGTCGCGCACCCTGTTCGGCAAGGCCGCCCATGGCCTGGATGCGCGCGAGGCGGCCGTGGCCGCGGCCCTGGTGCGTGCGCCCAATGCCCGGCCGGCCCTGGTGGCGCGGCGCGCCTGCGGCGTGCTGCGCGACATGGGCCAGGGCCGGGCGGACTGCGAAGCCCTTGACCTGTTCACCGCCGCCGCCCTGCAGCGCCGCGCCTATGACGCGAGCGCGGGCATCGCCCCCCACTTCGCGCGCCAGCTGCTGCGCCAGCGGGCCATGCGGGAGGAGGGCGGCGCGCCGCAGCGCCTGCGCTCCACGCTGAAAGCGCCGCTGCAGCGCCTGGCGCTGGAAACGCTGAATCATCACCTGCGCGAGCTGCGCGGGCGCAACGTGGAGGATGGCGCCCTGGTGGTGCTGGACAACGCCAGTGGCGAGGTGCTGGCCTGGGTGGGCTCGTCCGGCGCCCTGAGCCAGGCGGCCGAGGTGGACGGAGTGCTGGCCGCGCGCCAGCCCGGCTCCACGCTCAAGCCCTTCCTGTATGCGCAGGCGCTTGCCGAGCGGCGCCTCACCGCCGCCTCGCTGGTGCACGACGCGCCCGCGCAGATCGCCACCGCCGGCGGCCTGTACATACCGCAGAACTACGACCGCCAGTTCAAGGGCTGGGTGTCGGTGCGCACCGCGCTCTCGTCCTCGCTCAACGTGCCGGCGGTGCGCACCCTGGTCATGGTCACGCCCGATGCCTTCTTCGAGCAGCTGCGCCGCCTGGGCCTGCCTTTGCCCGAGTCGGGCGGCTACTACGGCTACAGCCTGGCGCTGGGCAGCAGCGAGGTGCAGCTGCTGCACCTGGCGAATGCCTACCGCGCGCTGGCCAATGGCGGGCGCTGGAGCCCCGTGGCCTATGCACCAACGCCGCGCCCCGCGTTCACCCAGGCGCTGGACGCGGGGGCGGCCTTCATCGTGGGCGACATCCTCTCGGACGCCAACGCGCGCGTGCCCACCTTCGGCGCGGACAGCGTCCTGAACACGCGCTTCTGGACGGCGGCCAAGACCGGTACCAGCAAGGATATGCGCGACAACTGGGCGCTGGGCTGGTCGGCGCGCTACACCGTGGGCGTGTGGGTGGGCAATGCCAGCGGCAGTCCCATGCACGACGTGAGCGGCACCAGCGGCGCGGCGCCCATCTGGGCCGCCGTGATGCAGTTCCTGCACTCGCATGAGCCCAGCCGCGCGCCCCGGCCGCCGGCCGGCGTGCTGCGCCAGCAGGTGGCCTTTGCCGGTGGCGACAGGCCCGAGGCCGCGCGCCAGGAATGGTTTGTGCGCGGCACGCAGCAGGCGGTGTTTGCTATTGATAAAGAAGCTGTCAGCGCACATACGCAAAGCGCTGGAGCCCAAAAACATTCAAATCCTGATGTGCCGGCGCGCATCCTGGCGCCGGCACCGGGCAGCATCATTGCGCTGGACCCCGACATACCGCCCGCGCACCAGCGCCTGCACTTTCAGGCCACGGGCGGGCCGGGGCTGCGCTGGCGCATCGACGGCAGGCCGGCCGGGCAGGGCGCCGCGCTGGCCTGGCTGCCCTGGCCCGGACGTCACCGCGTGGAGCTGCTGGACGTGCGCGGCCAGCGGCTGGACCAGGTCCACATCGAGGTGCGCGGCGCGGGCGTGCGGCGCTGAGAGGCGGCCAGAGCCGCAAAAATTTCAAACGCTGCACAAAAGCCTTCAAGCCGGGCCGACGTGCCTGGCACTACGATGCACGGTTTGCAAGCGTTGACGCACAACACAGGGGAACCGCCGTGGCCGATCTTTCCAAAATCACCTGCATCGAAGACCTGCGCCAGGTCGCAGAATGCCGCGTGCCGCGCATGTTCTACGACTATTGCGACTCGGGCTCGTGGACCGAGGGCACCTACCGCGCCAACGAAAGCGACTTCCACGCCATCAAATTCCGTCAGCGCGTGGCCGTGAACATGGAGGGCCGCAGCACCGCCACCACCATGGTGGGCCAGCAGGCCCGGATGCCGGTGAGCATCGCGCCCGTGGGCCTGACCGGCATGCAGCATGCCGACGGCGAGATCCACGCCGCGCGCGCCGCGGAAAAATTCGGCATTCCGTTCACGCTCTCGACCATGAGCATCTGCTCCATCGAGGACATTGCCGAGCACACCAGCGCGCCGTTCTGGTTCCAGCTCTACATGATGCGCGACCGCGACGCCATGGCGCGCATGATCCAGCGCGCCAAGGACGCCAAGTGCAGCGCCCTGGTGCTGACGCTCGATCTGCAGGTCATCGGCCAGCGCCACAAGGACATCAAGAACGGCCTGACGGCGCCGCCGCGGCCCACGCTGAAGAACATCCTCAACCTGATGACCAAGCCGCGCTGGTGCCTGGGCATGGCCGGCACGCGGCGGCGCAGCTTTGGCAACCTGGTGGGCCATGTGAAGGGCGTGTCCGACATGAACTCGCTGGCCGCCTGGACCAACGAGCAGTTCGACCCGCGCCTGTCCTGGGAGGACGTGCGCTGGGTCAAAGAGCAATGGGGCGGCAAGCTGATCCTCAAGGGCATCATGGAGGTCGAGGACGCGCGGCTGGCCGTGCACAACGGCGCCGACGCCATCGTGGTCAGCAACCACGGCGGGCGCCAGCTCGACGGCGCGCCTTCGTCGATTGCCGCGCTGCCGGCCATCGTCGATGCCGTGGGCGGCAGGCTGGAGGTGTGGATGGACGGCGGCATTAGGAGCGGCCAGGACGTGCTGCGCGCCTGGGCCCTGGGCGCCCGCGGCACCATGATCGGCCGCGCCATGGCCTATGGCCTGGGCGCGTTTGGCGAGGCCGGCGTGACCAAGGCGCTGCAAATCATCCACAAGGAGCTGGACGTGAGCATGGCCTTCTGCGGCCATACCCAGCTGCTGAACGTGGACCGCTCCATCCTCGTGCCCGGCACCTATCCCACGGCGCCGCAGGCCTGATAGCGCTTTTGTTTTGATAGCTTGAGGCGCTTATTAGATAAGCGTTGCAGGCTTTTTTAATCAAAATTGCGCAGGCGCCATCGCCATGCGCTCGGGCGGCCCTCGCCAATGGGCGCGGCCCGCGCCGGCGGCGCTGGCTATGCTCCAGGGCCTCCGTCCTGCCGCCCTCCCATGCCTCTTTCTACTGACACGCTCGCCTGGCTCTGGGTGCCGGTGGTGCTGTTCGCCACCCTGGCCCAGACCGCGCGCAACACGGCCCAGCGCACGCTGACCCAGGAGCTGGGCACGCTGCCCGCCACGCTGGTGCGCTTTCTCTACGGCCTGCCGTTTGCCGCACTGTGGCTGGCGCTGCTCTATTGGTTGCCGGACCAGATGCCGGCCTGGCCGAGTTTCAGCGCTGCCTACCTGGGCTGGATTGCGCTGGGGGCGTTTTTCCAGATCGCCGGCACGGCCTTCCTGCTGCTGGCCATGGCCGAGCGCAACTTTGCCGTGGCCGTGACCCTGTCCAAGACCGAGGTGCTGCAGGTGGCGCTGTTCGCCAGCGTGCTGCTGCACGAACTGCCCACGCCGCTCGCCCTGCTGGCCATGGTGGTGGCCACGCTGGGCGTGCTCATGCTGTCGCTGCCGCCGCGCGGACAGCTGCTGTCGCTGTCGGCCTGGGCCAGCCGGCCGGCGCTCTACGGCCTGGCCTGCGGCGCCAGCTTTGCGATTGCCTCGGTAGGCTTTCGCGGCGCCGCGCTGGCCCTGGGGGCCGAGACGCCCTGGCTGTCCGGCGCCTGGGGCGTGCTCATCGCCCAGGCGCTGCAGACCCTGGGCCTGGGCGCCTGGGTGGCCTTGCGCACCGAAAAGGGCCTGGCGCCGCTGTGGCCGGCCTGGCGCCTGTCGCTGCTGGCCGGCAGCATGGGCGCGGCCGCATCGCTGGCCTGGTTCACCGCCTACGCCATGCAGGGCGCGGCGGCGGTGCGCACCCTGGGCATGGTGGAGGTGGTGTTCAGCTACCTGGTGTCGCGCCGGCTGCTGAGCGAATCCTTCACCCGGCCCGAGAAGATCGGCATGGTGCTGATGCTGGTGGGGCTGGTGCTGATCACGCTGCAAGGGGTGTGAGGCGCGGGCCACAATGGTGGCCGTGACTGCCGCCGCACCGCCCCGCCGCATCGCCCACCTCGACATGGATGCGTTCTACGCCTCCGTCGAGTTGCTGCGCTACCCGCAGCTCACGGGCCTGCCGGTGGTCATAGGCGGCGGGCGCAGGCATGAGGACGATGCGCTGGTCAAAGCCTATGCCGGGCGCCTGGCCGAGATTCCGCTGGCCGCGTTCCCGCGCCTGTCGGGCTATGTGGGCCGCGGCGTGATCACCACCGCCACCTATGCCGCGCGCGCCTTTGGCGTGGGATCGGCCATGGGGCTGATGAAGGCCGCGCGCCTGTGCCCCGATGCCATCCTGCTGCCGGTGGACTTTGCCGAATACCGGCGCTACTCGCAGCGTTTCAAGGAGGTCATCCTGTCCATCGCCCCGGTGATGGAGGACCGCGGCGTGGACGAGGTCTACATCGACTTCACGCAGGTGCCCGGCGGCCAGCGCGAGGGCGGGCGCGTGCTGGCGCGGCTGATCCAGAAATGCATCTTCGACGCCACGGGCCTGACCTGCTCCATCGGCGTGGCGCCCAACAAGCTCATCGCCAAGATGGCCAGCGAATTCCGCAAGCCGGGCGGCATCTCCGTCGTGCAACCCGAAGACCTGCAGGCCCTGGTCTGGCCGCTGGCCTGCCGCAAGATCAACGGCATAGGCCCCAAGACCAATGAGCGGCTGCAGGCGCAGGGCATACACACCATAGGCGAGCTGGCGGCGTGCCCGCGCGACTGGCTGCTGGCGCATTTCGGCAAGTCCACGGGGGCCTGGCTGCACGACGCCGCCTGGGGCCGCGACGTGCGCCCGGTGGTGACCGAGAGCGAGCCGGTGAGCATGAGCCGCGAGACCACCTTCGAGCGCGACCTGCACGCGGTGCACGACAAGGCGCTGCTCGGGGCCATCTTTACCGAGCTGTGCCAGCGCGTGGCGCAGGACCTGCAGCGCGCGGGCTACCGTGGCCGCACCATAGGCATCAAGCTGCGTTATGAGGACTTCCAGACCGCCACGCGCGACCAGACGCTGGCCCTGCCCACGCAGGACGCCGCCACCATACGCCGCGTGGCGGGCCAGTGCCTGAAGCGCGTGCCTTTGACCAAGCGCCTGCGCCTCTTGGGCGTGCGCGTGGGCAAGCTGCAGCCGGAGGATGGCGACGCGCAGGCGGGCGATGGTGTGGCTGGCGCACCACTGTTGCTCTGAATTTCTGTTTGCCCTGGATCAAAACGTAACAAAAACGACAACAAACAGTCATTTCCGATTCCTATACTGATTTCGATTGGGTTTTTCAATCAGTCAGCCCGCCTGCTTGCATTCAGGCGCGGATTCGCTCCATTCCCTGCAGCCACCGCCATGCGCCTCAACCACCCGGTAACCGATAACGAATACGACTTCCCGGCGAATGAGCTATTGATGTCCACGACCGACACCAAGGGCGTGATGACGCACTGCAATGAGCCGTTTGCCCGCGTCAGCGGCTACTCCATGGACGAGCTCATGGGCCAGCCGCACAGCCTGATCCGCCACCCCGACATGCCGCCCGAGGCCTTCAAGGACATGTGGGCCACCATAGGCCACGGACGCAGCTGGACGGGCATCGTCAAGAACCGACGCAAGAACGGCGACTATTACTGGGTCCATGCGCATGTCACGCCCATCATGGAGAATGGCAAGCCGCGCGGCTATCTCTCGGTGCGCACCAAGCCCACGCGCGAGGAGGTGGCAGCGGCCCAGGCGTTGTACGCCCGGGTGAAACAGGAGCGCGAGAGCGGGCGCAGCACGCTGGTGCTGCACGCGGGCGGGGTGCGCCGCCTGGGCTGGCGCAACCACTGGGACAAGCTCCACCGCGCGGGCTACACCCTGCGCCTGGCGGGCATGCTGCTGCCGCTGATGCTGGTGTCGCTGCTGCCGGGCTGGATGGGCTGGAGCGATGCCACCGCGCTGGCCCTGCAGGCGCTGCTGTGGCTGCTGCTCGCGGCACTGATCCTGGGGCGCTACCACATGCGCGTGAGCCAGCCGCTGCGCCGCATCGAGCGCCTGCTGGCCAGCATGGCCAGCGGCGAGCTCATGCACCAGGAGCCCGGCCTGCCGCACAGGCACCCGCTGGGCGCGGTGATGGCGCGCCTGCAGCGCGTGCAGCTCAATGTGCGTGCCGTGGTGGGCGATGCGCGCGCCGAGATCGAGGCCTTTGGCGGCATCTCCGCCGACATCGCCCAGGGTTCGGAAAACCTCTCGGCGCGCACCGAGTCGCAGGCCAGCAGCCTGCAGCAGACGGCCGCCGCCATGGAGGAGCTGGCCAGCACCGTGGCGCAGTCGGCCGAAGCGGCGCAGAAGGTGCTGCGCGCCAGCGAGCACAGTGCCCAGCTGGCGCACCAGGGCGGGCAGGCCGTGGCGCAGGTGGGGGACATCGTGCAGGAGATCGAGCAGTCCTCGCGCCAGATGGGGCAGATCATCGCCACCATCGATGGCATCGCCTTCCAGACCAACATCCTGGCGCTCAATGCCGCCGTCGAGGCCGCCCGCGCCGGCGAGCAGGGCCGGGGCTTTGCCGTGGTCGCCGGCGAGGTGCGCGCGCTGTCGCAGCGCAGCGCGGGCGCGGCCAAGGAGATTCAGACCCTGATCGGCAGCTCCAACGCCAGCATTGCGCGCGGGGCCCAGCTCATGCAATCGGCCGGACAGACCATTGGCCAGGTGGTGGACGCGGTGGCCGACGTGAACCGGCTCATGGGCCAGATGGGGGTGGCGGCGCGCGAGCAGTCCCAGGGCATCGCCCAGGTCAACGAGGCCGTGACCGACCTGGACCGCGTGACCCAGCAAAACGCTGCCCTGGCCGAAGAGTCGGCCGGTTCGGCCCGGGCCATGAGCGGCAATGCCGGAGTGCTGGGGCGTACGCTGGCGGTGTTCCGCCTGTGAGCGCTGCCCGGCTGATTACTGCCGCGCCGTGCGCACATTCGCCGGCATGGGCTGCGGGTGGCTGGTGCGCAGCGGGTTGATGTCCAGCCCGCCGCGGCGCGTGTAGCGCGCGTAGACCTCGAGCTTGATGGGGCGGCAGCGCTGCCAGAGGTCCATGAAGATGCGCTCCACGCACTGCTCGTGGAATTCGTTGTGGTTGCGAAAGCTCACGAGGTACTGCAGCAGGCCCTCCTGATCGATCTGCGCGCCGCTGTAGCTGATCTGCACGCTGCCCCAGTCGGGCTGGCCCGTGACCAGGCAGTTGCTCTTGAGCAGGTGGCTCACCAGGGTCTCGGTGACCGGGGCCGCGTCGTGGTTGGCCTTGAGCAGTTCGGGCGCGGGCTGGTATTGCGTGCATTCGATGTCCAGGCGATCGAGCAGCAGGCCGTCCTGCTCGTGCACGCGTTCCTGCTCGAACAGGTCCGGCGTGACCAGGCGCACGCCCACGCTGCCGGGATGCCCGGCGCCGCGCCACACGGCCGCGCTCACGTCCTGGCGGATGCGCGCGCGCACATCATGAGCGCTGGCAAAGCGCGTGCCATTGAAGCTATTCAGGTAGAGCTTGAAGGACTTGCTCTCCACGATGTTCGGCGTCTCGCAGGGCACGGTGATGTGGGCGATGGCCACCTGGGGCTTGCCGCGCAGGTTCAGCCAGGACAGCTCGTAGGCCGTCCACAGGTCGGCGCCGAAGAAGGGCGGGGCGCCGGCAATGCCGATCTCGGCGCGCTTGCCCTGGCGCGGGATCGGAAACAGCAGCGTGGCGTCGTACTGGTCGGCATAGGCGGACGCCTTGCCGAGTTGGGATTGTTCTGGCGTACTCATGTGTTTTGCTATTGAAAACATAGCTTTTATCGCTTGTCTGTCAAGCGTTACAGCCTGATTTCAATTGAATTCACGCTCGCGCAGCCACTTGGTGGCGATCCATTTTTCGCCCTCGGTCACGGGCGCGCCGCCGTGCAGGGTGCGCGAGCTGGGGTGGGCGCGGTCGTAGCTGAAGAACACGGCATTGCCCTGGCGCGGGCCGACCTCCAGTGGCACGTCGGGAAAGGTGGTGCCGCCGCCCTTGATGGGGTTGTTCAGGTACATCACCAGCGTCGCCACGCGCTGGCCGCCGCGCTTGAGGATGCTGGGCGTACCGGGCTCGGCGGGGTCGAAGTAGTCGTAGTGCGGCTTGTACTCGGCGCCGGGGCGGTAATGCAGCACCTGCACCCCCTCGCCGTTCTCTATGGGCCAGTTCACCAGGCGCGCGATGCGCCGCTCCAGGCGGGCCACGACCTCGTTCTCGCCGCGCTGGAAGAACATGCCGTCACTGGTGCGGTCGGCGTTGACCTCCTCACCGCCGGTGGCGGTCTGCACCGTGAGCGAGCGCCTCATGCGCGCGCCTGCGGCATCGATGATGGCCTGGCATTCGTCCGGCGACAGCAGGTTGCCAAACAGCACCACGCGCGGGTTGGCCATTTGCAGCAGCACCTCGACCTGGCGGTCGCCCACGTCGATGAACAGTGGCGAATCGGTGATCGCCGGCTCGGGCACGGGCCGGGCGGGCGGCAGGTTCTTGTCCTGGGCCAACGCGTCCAGATGTGCGCGCAGCACCTCTTCCACGGCCTGGATGGCGACCTCTTCGGCCCAGCCGGATGCCCCCATGGCCTCGATCAGCGCCGGTCCGGTGATGCCGGCGCTGGCCTGGTCGATGATCCACTGGCGCAGCTCTGGGGTGATGGTCTGGGAGGTGCTCATGGTGATCGTGCTCCTGGATCAGAGGGCCTTGCGGCGAAATACCAGCCGCTCTGGCGTGCTGGCGCCGGATGCGAAAGCATAGCCCTCCAGGTTAAAACCTTCGAGCTGGCGCGGGGTTGTGACGCGCTGCAGTATCGCGTAGCGTGCCATGAGGCCGCGCGCGCGCTTGGCGTAGAAGCTGATGATCTTGTACTGCCCGCCCTTGTAATCCTCGAACACGCACTCGAGCACGCGCGCCTTGAGCGTCTTGCGCTCGACGGACTTGAAGTATTCCTGCGAGGCCAGGTTGACGATGACGGGCGTGGCGTCCTGCGCCAGCTGCCGGTTCAGGTGCTCGGCAATGCGCTTGCCCCAGAACTGGTAGAGGTTGGCGCCGGCGTCCGTCGCCAGGCGTGTGCCCATCTCCAGGCGGTAGGGCTGCATCCAGTCCAGTGGACGCAGCACGCCGTACAGGCCGCTCAGGATGGCCAGATGCTGCTGCGCCCAGTCCAGGTCTTGCAGCGACAGCTGGTGCGCCTGCAGCCCTTCATACACATCGCCGTTGAAGGCCATGACGGCCTGGCGCGCGTTGGCCGCCGTGGAGCGCGGCCGCCAGGCGGCGTAGCGTGCCACGTTCAGGGCGGCGAGCGGGTCGCTGAGCGACATCAGCGAGGCGATCTCCTGCGGCGATTTCTCGCGCAGCACGGCGATCAGCTGCCCGGCCTCGGGCATGAAGGCCGGCTGCGTGTGCGCCAGGCCGGCGGGCAGGGGGGTGTCGTAGTCCAGCGACTTGGCGGGCGACAGCAGGAACAGCATCCATGACTCCCAGAATCCGAGCTGCCTTTTCAAGCCAAATCGGGATCTAACCCTTATGGTTCAAACGCTGGCAGCTATGTTTTTTACATAGATAAAACGCAACCGGGGGCGATTGCCCCCGGTGCCATGGCGTGAGGCCGTACAGGCCTTCGCAGCTTAGGCGGAGGTGCCTTCCTTCTCGAACGGCAGTTGCAACTCGCGCAGGTCGCGGCGGGTTTCCACCAGCACCAGCGGGCCGTTGTCCAGTACCACCACGGGCGGGCGTGCGCGCGGCACATGCACGGGTTTGGGCTCGGCGGCGATGGCGGCCTGCACGGCGGCGATCTTGTCGGCGTCGGAGTTCACCCACTCCAGGCCCGAGGCCCGGGCGACTTGCTGCAGCGCCTCGACGGGCAGCGTGAAGGCCTGCACGGCTGGCATGCCGGTGGCCGTCGCAGCTTCGGCCGGTGCGATCGGTGCCGGGGACAGGTCGGCTGCGGCGGGCGCCTGCTGTGCCTCGGCCACGGCGGGTGCGGCGGCAGGGGCCGGGCTGGCCTCTGCAGCTGCGGGCGGCGTGACGGGCTGAGCCACCGGAGCGGCAGCGGGCTCGGCAGCCGGCCCGGCAAAGTAGCTGCGGCGTGCGGGTTCGCGCGCAGGCTCTTCGGCCACGGCTGGGGCCGGGGCGGCGGAAAGGTCGAACTCCATCAGCGGGGCCGGGGCGGCACTCTCGTTGGCATCGCCCGGACGCGGGCCGCGCTCGGCGCGCTCGCCACGTTCGCGGCGGTCACGGCCATAGCGGTCGCGTGAGCGGCGTTCGCGGCGCTCCTCGCCGCCGTTGGCGGTCTCGGGCGCGGCGGGAGCGATCTCGGTGGCCGTCAGGTCCAGGTCGGGCAGCGAGGCTATCGGCGCGGTGTCAGCAAAGTCTGCGGCCGGCACGGCGGCATGGGCGTCGGTGCCGCGCGGGCGGCGCTCGCCAGTGCGCTCACGGCGTTCGCCACGCTCGCCACGCTCACGCCGCTCGCCGCTGCGCGGCGCACGCTCTTGCGTGTCCGGAGTCTCGATGCTGTCGACGGCAACTGCCGGGGCATTCACCGCGGCCAGGTCGGTGGCTGGCTGTTGCGCGGCGCGTTCGCCGCGCTCGCGGCCACTGCGACCCTCACGTGGTTCGCGGCGGCCCTCGCCTTCGGCACGCTCGCCGCGGCGCTCGCCGTCGCGGCCACTGCGCGCCTCGCGGTTGTCGCGGCCTTCGGCGGCTGGGCGCTCGCCGCGGCGGCCACGGCCTTCGCCATTGCCGCCTTCGCGGTTGCCGCTGCGCTCACCGCTGCGTTCGCCACCACGGCGATTGCCGCGCTCACCGCTGCGGCTGTCACGGCGCCCTTCCGGGCGTGCAGCGGTTTCGCTGGGCTGCGGCGCCGGTGTGGCCACGGGTGCGGGGGCGGGGCCAAAGCCGAACAGGCTCTTGAGCCAGGCGAAGAAGCCTTGCTCCGGGGCGGGTGCCGGTGCCGGACGCGGCTGCTGCGGCGCGGGTGCGGCCGTGCGCGGCTGGCTCTGGCCGCGGGCGGCGCCCTCGGGGCGTGGCGCGGCCACGGGGGCAGGCGCGTCGGGCAGCACGCCCTTGATCACGGGCTGCTGCTTGTTCGTCGGTTCCTGTGAGCGGCGCGTGACGCTGGTGGGCTCTTCCACCGTGTCGGCCTGCTTGTAGCTGGCGTCCAGGTGCTCCAGGCGCGGGTCGTCGTGCTTCAGGCGCTCGAGCTTGTAGTGTGGCGTGGACAGGCTCTTGTTGGGGATGAGCATCACCGAGACGCGCTTGCGCAGCTCGATCTTGGCGATCTCGTTGCGTTTTTCGTTCAGCAGGAAGCTGGCCACCTCCACCGGCACCTGGCAGTGCACGGCGGCGGTGCTGTCCTTCATGGACTCTTCCTGGATCATGCGCAGCATCTGCAGCGAGAAGCCCTCGGTGTCGCGCACATGGCCGGTGCCGTCGCACTGGGGGCAGCGGATATGCGCGCCCTCGGACAGCGAGGGCTTCAGGCGCTGGCGGCTCATCTCCATCAGGCCGAACTTGGAAATCGAACCGAATTGCACACGTGCGCGGTCCTGGCGCAGGGCGTCGCGCAGGCGGTTCTCGACCTCGCGGCGGTTCTTGGACTCCTCCATATCGATGAAGTCGATCACGATCAGTCCGCCCAGGTCGCGCAGGCGCATCTGGCGCGCCACCTCGTCGGCGGCCTCCAGGTTGGTGCGCGTGGCGGTTTCCTCGATGTCGCCGCCCTTGATGGCGCGCGCCGAGTTCACGTCCACGCTCACCAGCGCCTCGGTATGGTCGATGACGATGGCGCCGCCCGAGGGGAGCTGCACGGTGCGGGCGTAGGCCGACTCGATCTGGTGCTCGATCTGGAAGCGCGAGAACAGCGGCGCGTCGTCACGGTAGCGCTTGACGCGGGCGGCCTGCTCGGGCATGACATGTGCCATGAACTGCTGCGCCTGCTCGTAGATGTCGTCGGTGTCGATCAGGATGTCGCCGATGTCGGCGTTGAAGTAGTCGCGGATGGCGCGGATCACCAGGCTCGATTCCTGGTAGATCAGAAAGGCGCCCCTGCCGGCCTTGGCGGCGCCGTCGATGGCGCTCCACAGCTTGAGCAGGTAGTTCAGGTCCCACTGCAGCTCGGGGGCGCTGCGGCCGATGCCGGCCGTGCGCGCGATGATGGACATGCCCTTGGGGTATTCGAGCTGGTCCATGGCCTCTTTCAGCTCGGCGCGGTCCTCGCCCTCGATGCGGCGGCTGACGCCGCCGCCGCGCGGGTTGTTGGGCATCAGCACGACGTAGCGGCCGGCCAGGCTGATGAAGGTGGTCAGCGCCGCCCCTTTGTTGCCGCGCTCTTCCTTCTCGACCTGGACGATGAGTTCCTGGCCTTCCTTGATCACGTCATTGATGCGCGCTTGGGATGGCGAGACGCCCTCGGCGAAGTACTGCTTGGAAATTTCCTTGAACGGCAGGAAGCCGTGGCGGTCCTCGCCGTAATCGACGAAGCAGGCCTCCAGCGACGGCTCCACGCGCGTCACCACGGCCTTGTAGATGTTGCCCTTGCGCTGTTCGCGCCCTTCGATTTCGATCTCGTAGTCCAGCAGCTTCTGGCCGTCCACGATGGCCAGGCGGCGCTCTTCGGGCTGCGTGGCGTTGATGAGCATCCGTTTCATGATGCGTGTCCTTTTCAATGCGTTGTTCTTGTGCGGGCGCAGCACAGCGCTGCCCGCGTCTCATATCCAAACAAACACCCCTGGAGGGGGCCGTCAATGCCTGGACTGGCGCATCGAAACCAAAGAAGGAAAGGCCGGGTCGCACCACGGCCGCGCGGCTGGGTCAGCTGCGCGGGCAGGGAGGAGGGGCGTGGATGGGGGCGAGCCGGATTGCGGGGAGTGCGGCTTCAAAAAAAGGAGCTGCTTGCGCTTTCCGGTTGGGCGTTTCAGCCGGTTTTTGTGCCATAGGCAAGCGCTGGCGCTCTTGCCAAAAGGACACAATCCAAGCCAGTACAACCCACATGATTTCGCTTTGATCCGCCGAGCGCCGCACTCTGGTGGAGGCGGTGTCGGCTTGTATTCCGTGTTTCAGTCGTTCGATGCGTCAGCCTCTGGTGCAAGGAGCGGCGCTAGAAACCGCGCACTATGCGCCTGGGCATTCACCAGACTGCGCGTCGAGCCGGGTGCGTGTCCACTAAACTCCAGACACATCAACCGCTTACACATCCGTCGCGCAGGTGAAACAGATTATAGAGGGCAAACCCAGCCCGGGCCCGACGGCCCGCACCGTCGAGGTCGACGCCGAGTCCGCAGGCCAGCGCCTGGACAACTTTTTGATACGCCACCTGAAGGGCGTGCCCAAGACCCATGTCTACCGCATCATCAGGAGCGGCGAGGTGCGCCTGAACAAGGGCCGCAGCAGCGCCGACGCGCGCGTGGCCGCGGGCGACCTGGTGCGCCTGCCGCCCGTGCGCGTGTCCGACAAGGTGGCCGAGAAGGCCGAGCGCCCCGCGCCCGCGCGCGAGTTCCCCATCCTGCTCGAAGACGAGCACCTGATTGCGCTGGACAAGCCCGCCGGCGTGGCCGTGCATGGCGGCAGCGGCGTGAGCTTTGGCGTCATCGAGCAGCTTCGGCGCGCCAGGCCCGAGGCGCGCTTTCTGGAGCTGGTGCACCGGCTGGACCGCGAGACCTCGGGCATCCTGCTGGTGGCCAAGAAGCGTTCGGCGCTGACCCACCTGCAGGACCAGTTCCGCGAGCGCGAGACGGGCAAGACCTACCTGGCGCTGGTCACGGGCCAGTGGCCGGCCAACAAGAAGGTCATCGACCTGCCGCTGCACAAATACCTGCAGGCCGACGGCGAGCGCCGCGTGCGCGTGACCACACCGGACGACCCGGATGGCATGCGTTCCATCACCCTGGTCAAGGTGCGCGAGCAGCTCCCGGCACGCCCGCGGCAGGGCCTGCCGGCCATGAGCCTCCTGGAGGTGACCATCAAGACCGGACGCACGCACCAGATCCGCGTGCACCTGGCGTCCCAGGGCCACGCCATCGCGGGCGATGACAAATACGGCGACTTCGATCTGAACAAGCGGCTGCAGAAGCGGGGTTTGAGGCGCATGTTCCTGCACGCCTGGCGCCTGCAGTTCGACCACCCGGCCGGCGGCGAGCGCCTGGAACTGCGTGCCGAGCTGCCGCCCGAGCTGGCGGATTTTCTTTTTTTGACCGAGCCCTCCCATGCCTGAATTTCGCCCGCGCCGTTTCGACCTGATCGCCTTCGACTGGGACGGCACGCTGTTCGACTCCACCGCCATCATCGTGCGCAGCATCCAGGATGCGGTGCGCGATGTCGGCGGCGCCGTGCCCAGCGACGAGGCTGCCGCCTGGGTCATCGGCATGGCCTTGCCCCAGGCCCTGGCCCATGCCGCGCCCGATGTGCCGCGCGAGCGCTACACCGAGCTTGGCAACCGCTACCGCTACCACTACCTGCAGCACCAGGACGATGTGACCCTGTTTCCCGGCGTACTGCCCATGCTGCAGGCGCTGCGCGCGCGCGGCCACCTGCTGGCCGTGGCCACGGGCAAGAGCCGGCGCGGCCTGGACCAGGTGTTGCAGCTGGTGCAGCTGCGCGGCATGTTCGACGGCTCGCGCACGGCCGACGAGACCGCCGGCAAGCCGCACCCGCTGATGCTGCAGGAGCTGATGGCCGAGTTCGGCGTGGCGCCCGAGCGCCTCTTGATGATCGGCGACACCACGCATGACCTGGAGATGGCACGCGCGGCCGGCTGCGCCAGCCTGGGCGTGGGCTATGGCGCGCATGACCAGGCGGAATTTGCCGCGTTGGGCCCGCTGTGCGTGCTCCCTTCCGTGGCCGAGCTGCACCGCTGGCTGCTGGAGCATGCCTGATGGCCACGCCCGATACGCAGCGCATAGTGCTGTGCGCCAGCGCGGCGCTGGTCGACGGCGGCCTGGCAGTGGCCTTCGAGGTCTGCCACCGCGGCCAGAACCTGCGCGCCTTTGCCGTGCGTTTCGAAGGGCGGGTCCATGCCTATTTGAACCGTTGCACCCATGTGGCCATGGAAATGGACTTGCGGGAAGGACATTTCTTTGACGACAGCGGCTGCCTGCTCATCTGCGCCAGCCATGGCGCGGTGTTTGCTCCCGACACCGGGGAATGCCTTGGCGGTCCGGCCCGCGGGCCGCTGGTGAAGGTGTTTTTGAGTGAGGAAGCTGGCACGGTGTACTGGCATACTGCCCCCGATCTGCACACCGTAGCGTTCTGACACCATGACCGATCCCACCCGCACCGAACCCACTGGATTCGAGGGAAATCAGCCTCAACCCAGCGACCTGTGGGCGCGGACAGCTACCGAAAAAGAAGCAAAAAAAACCATGTCCTCGGCCCCTGGCTGGGAGCGCGAGCTGCTGGAAAAGCTCGTCCTGGGCACCCTGGCCGAACAGCGCGCGGCGCGGCGCTGGCGCAACTTCTGGCGCTTTGGCTGGATAGCCCTGGTTGCGCTGCTGGTCTGGATGGCCATGCAGCGCGACATCACCAGTGCCGCCAAGAGCGCGCCGCACACGGCGGTGGTGGACGTCAAGGGCGAGATTGCCGCCGGCGCCGAGGCCGGCGCCGAGTTCGTCGTGGCCGCCATGAGGAGCGCCTTCGAGGACTCGGGTTCGAAGGCCGTGGTGCTGCTCATCAACTCGCCCGGCGGCAGCCCGGTGCAGGCCGGCATCATCAACGATGAGATCGTGCGCCTGAAGGCCAAGCACAACAAGCCCTTGTATGCCGTGGTGGAGGAAACCTGCGCCTCGGCCGCCTACTACATTGCCGCTGCGGCCGACGATATCTTCGTGGACAAGGCTAGCATCGTGGGCAGCATCGGCGTGCTCATGGACGGCTTTGGCTTCACCGGCACCATGGAGAAACTCGGCGTGGAGCGTCGCCTGCTCACCGCGGGCGAGAACAAGGGCTTTCTGGATCCCTTCAGTCCGCAGTCCGCGACGCAGCGCGGCTACGCGCAGCAGATGCTGGACCAGATCCACCAGCAGTTCATCGCCGCGGTCAAGAAGGGCCGGGGCGAGCGCCTGAAGACCACGCCCGAGACCTTCAGCGGCCTGTTCTGGACCGGACAGCAGGCGGTGGACATGGGCCTGGCCGACCAGTTCGGCAGCCTGGACTATGTGGCGCGCGAGATCGTCAAGGCCGAGGACGTGATCGATTACACGCGCCGCGACAACGTGGCCGAGCGCCTGGTGCGCAAGTTCGGCGCCACGTTCGGCGAGGTGGTGCTGCACGGCATGCGGGCGGCGCCGGCGCTGCGCTGAGGTTTGCGCGCGGCAGTTTTAAAAAATCATAGCTACCAGCGTTTTATGGTATTGGGCTGCAGCCGATTTTTCCCATAAATTGCCTGCCTGCGGCACTTCCCGCGATATGAAGCCCCCTGCCGCCTTCTTGGCCCTTGCACTGTCCCCGGCGGGCCATCTGTCCTGCCGTCTTGAGCCCGAGGCCGCCCCTCTGCCCGAAGCCCTGCACGACGGCATTGCCGCCGCCTTCGCGCAAGGTGCGGGGCCGGGCCTGCTGCATCTGGGCGGGGTGTGCGTGGCCAGCGCCCTGCCGCCGGCCTGGGCCTGGTGGCGGGACTGGGCCGTGCGCTACTTCACGGCCCTGTGCACCACGCAGCCGGGCGATGAGGGTGCGACAGCGGCCGTGCCCCCGCCCGACGCCGCCGCGCTGCGGGCGCAGCTGCTGAACGCGCCGCCCATGGCCGGGGCCGAGTACCTGAGCGTGGAGGTGTTGCTGGCGCTGTGGCAGAGCATCAAAGCCGCGCTGCACGCGGGCTGCGCGGCGTCCGGGCTACCCCTGCCGCAATTCCTCGCGAGCCATTACCCCGCCTGGAAGCTGGTGGGCCGCGTGCATTTCAACCTGGCGGAAAACCGCAAGGATCCGGACGCGCCCTTTGCCTTCCTCGCCACCTACACCACCCGGTTGTCGGCGCATGGCAAGGCCCAGCATGTGCCGCTGTCGCAGGCGCTCAAGGAGTTTTCCGGTACGCGCAAGAAGGCGCAGCCTTTGTCGCTGCTGATGCCGGTGCAGCGCGCCGCGGCGGATTGCGCCTGGATCGCCGAGATGGTGGAGGCGGGCGAGATCTACCACCCGCTGCGCTGGGAGGTGCCGGACGCCGTGCGCTTTCTCACCGATTCTCCGCGCATGGAGGCCGCGGGCATCGTCGTGCGCATGCCCGCCCAGTGGCGCGGCGGACGCCCGGCGCGGCCCAGGGTGCGTGCGGCGCTGGGCAGCCAGCTGGCGGGCGGTGCGGGGCTCTCTGCCATGCCCTGGTCATCACCACCTACGGCCAGCTGTCGCGCGCCCCGGCCCTGGGCGCGTAGCGCTGGCGCCTGGCCGTGCTGGACGAGGCCCAGGCGATCAAGAACCCGGTGGCCCAGCAGACGCGCGCGGTGAAGAAGCTGCAGGCCGCTACGCGCATCGCGCTCACGGGCACGCCGGTCGAGAACCGCCTGTCCGATCTGTGGTCGTTTTTCGACTTCACCCACCCCGGCCTGCTGGGCAGCGAGCGCGTGTTTGCCAGCTTTGCCAAACGGCTGGCGGCAACGGGCCAGTACGCGCCGCTGCGCCAGCTGGTGGGGCCCTACATCCTGCGGCGCCTGAAGAGCGACAAGCGCGTCATTGCCGACCTGCCCGACAAGACCGAGGTCGCCGCCTGGTGCCACCTCACGGTCGTGCAGGCCACGCATTACCAGCAGGCCGTCAAGGCGCTGGAGCAGGCTTTGGAGCGATCAGAGGGCATGGAACGCTCTCGTTTCTGATGCGCCTGAAACAGATCTGCAACCACCCCTCGCAGTGGCTGGGCGACGGCGCCTGGCTGCCCGAGGCCAGCGGCAAGTTCGCGCGCCTGCGCGAGATCGCCGAGACCGTGGCCGCGCGGCAGGAAAAGATGCTGGTCTTCACCCAGTTCGTGCTGCGCCAGGTGGACGCCAACGACCTGCTCACGGCCCAGGCCACCGTGCTTTCCGCCCCGAAGAAAAAGCCGGCCAGGGCCAGGGTGCTGGAGGATGCCGCCCTCGCAGACGTGTTTGGTATCGCGCTGGCGGCGGCAGAGGTGTTCGTCGAATCTGCGCCGGGCAAGCGGCGGACTGCGGCGGCCAAGGCTGCGTTGGCGAAGCCTGATGCGCCAGCCCCGGCCAAACCGGCAAAGAAGGTGGCAGCAAAAAAGGCCGCCCCCAGGAAGACGAGCGCCTGAGGCTATGCCCCGACGGCAAACACCACGGGCGTGTGCTTGTCGGCAGGCAGCGCCTGCTGCTGCCACGCGCGCACGCTGCGGCTTTGCACCTGGCCCTGGGTCAGTGTCAGTCCCGCGGCCACGGCCAGGCGGGTGTCCGGTCGCAGGGTGTGCAGCAGCGCCTGCCATAGCGCGGCATTGCGGTAGGGCGTCTCGATGAAGAGCTGTGTCTGGCCGGTCTTCAGCGCCAGGGCTTCCAACTGGCGTATGCGCTGGCTGCGGTCGTCCGCATCCTGGGGCAGGTAGCCGACGAAGGCAAAATTCTGGCCATTGAGACCGCTGGCCGCCAGCGCCAGCAGCAGCGACACCGGGCCGACCAGCGGCAGCACGCGCGCGCCCAGCTCGTGCGCGGCGCGCACCACCGAACTGCCCGGGTCGGCCACGGCGGGCATGCCGGCTTCGCTCGTCAGGCCCATGTCATGGCCCGCCAGCAGCGGGGCGAGCAGGGGCCTGGCGTCAAAACTGGCATGGCCCTTGCCGCCGTGGTCGCCCTTCTTGTGCACCTCGCGCGGCAGCTCGGCAATCTGCTGCTGCTGCAGGGGCGCGGCCAGCGGGTACAGGGCGTCTATGCGCTTCAAATAGGCGCGGCAGCTCTTGGCGTTCTCGCAGATCCAGTGCGTCAGCTGTGCCGCCCGGCGCAGCGTGCCTTCGGGCAGCACCTCGGCCAGCGCGGTTTCGCCGTCGCAGCCAAAGTCCAGCGGTGCGGGCACCAGATACAGCGTACCGGGAGGGGGCGCACTACTCATGGAAGCACCAGCCCCGCGGCGCGCAGCATGCGGCAGGTGCGGATCAGCGGCAGGCCGATCAGGGCCGTGGGGTCGTCGCTGTCAATGGCGTCCAGCAGGGCAATGCCTAGGCCCTCGCTCTTGGCACTGCCGGCGCAGTCGTAGGGCTGCTCGGAGCGCAGGTAGCGTTCGATCTCGGCGTCAGACAGTTCGCGAAAGCGCACGCGCACCGGGGCCAGGTCCACCTGCTCGAAGCCCGCGGCCTGGCAGACCACGGCCACGGCGGTCTGGAAGATGACGGTCTGGCCGCTCATGCGGCGCAGCTGCGCCGTGGCGCGCTCGTGGTTGCCGGGCTTGCCCAGCGGCTGGCCATCCAGGTCGGCCACCTGGTCCGAGCCGATGACGACGGCATCGGGGTGCTGCGCTGCGACCGCGCGGGCCTTGGCCAGTGCCAGGCGCAGCGCCAGGGTGCGCGGGTCTTCGCCGGGCAGTGGGGTTTCATCCGCCGCGGGAGCGGCCACTTCAAACGGCAGGCCCAGGCGTGCCAGGAGTTCGCGCCGGTAGCGCGAGGTCGATCCCAATACCAGGGAGCGAGGCAGGGGGGAGGATTGCAGCATGCGCCGATTCTCTTACACTGACCGCCATGACCAAGGAATATTCCCCCGACCGGCTGGACGTCAAGGCCTTCGCCCAGGCCGGCGCTCACCTGTCCGGTCATGACACGCTGCTGAAGTACCAGCGTCTGGCTGAGGAGGCCAAGGGCCTGCACCCCGACCTGCGCGTGGATTGGATGGTCGATGGCGAGGTGCGCACCATCCATGGCATGGACGCCCAGATCTGGTTGCGGATCAAGGCCAGTGCCAGCCTGCCTTTGACCTGCCAACGCTGCCTGCACACGGTGGATGTGCCGCTGGAGGTGGAGCGCGAGTTCCGCTTCGTCGCCGACGAGGCTACAGCCGAGGCGCTCGACAGCGACAGCGAGGAAGACCTGCTGGCGCTCAGCCGTGAGTTCAACCTGCGCGAGCTGATAGAGGATGAACTGATCATGGCCCTGCCCGTGGTGCCGCGCCATGACGAATGCCCCGCCGAGGTCCGGCTCGCGTCAAGCGATGCAGACTTTGAGCAGGCCAGTGCGCAGAAGCCCAATCCGTTTGCGGCCCTGGCGGGGCTGCACAAGGACAAGCCGGAGCAATGATCGCCCGGTTTGCGCTGTGCCTGGGGTGAAAACGCATTTGTCATATAATCACAGGCTTCGCGCGAAATCCCTCGTGTCTTTAATGGGCTGATCGCGTTTTTACCAACCCTTTCAAGACCCTAGGAGCCAACCATGGCTGTTCAGCAAAACAAGAAGTCCCCCTCCAAGCGCGGCATGCACCGTTCGCACAACGCCCTGACGGTGCCCGGCATTGCCGTGGAGCCCACCACCGGCGAAACCCACCTGCGCCACCACATCAGCCCCAATGGTTTCTACCGTGGCCGCCAGGTGCTGAAGAACAAGTCCGAAGCCTGATTCAGACTGCGCAACCTCGGGCCCGTTGCTACATATAATGTAGCGCGGGCCTTTGTTGTTTGGGCCTGTGCCACAGTTTTTCATAGACCACCTGACGGACCGACTCTGCGCCGATGATCACACTGGCTGTTGACTGCATGGGGGGCGACCATGGCCCCGACGTCACGCTTCCCGCGTGCCGCCAGTTCCTGGAGCACCATCCTGACGCCCGCCTGTTGCTCGTGGGTCAGCCCGCCAGCCTGCAGGGCCTGGTGCATGAGCGCGCCTCGGTGATCGCGGCCTCCGAGGTCGTGGCCATGGACGATCCGGTGGAGGTGGCCTTGCGGCGCAAGAAGGACTCTTCCATGCGCGTGGCCATCCAGCAGGTCAAGGACGGCACGGCGCAGGCCGCCGTGTCGGCGGGCAATACCGGTGCGCTGATGGCGATCGCGCGCTATTTGCTCAAGACGCTGGAGGGCATAGACCGCCCGGCGATTGCCACCCAGTTGCCCAATGCCCAGGGCGGCGCCACCACGGTGCTGGACCTGGGCGCGAACGTGGACTGCACGGCCGAGCACCTGCTGCAGTTCGCCGTCATGGGCTCGGCCCTGGTGTCTGTGCTGCAGGAGCGCGACGAACCGTTGGTGGGGCTGCTCAATATTGGCGAAGAGGCGATCAAGGGCAGCGAAGAAATCAAGAAGGCCGGCGAACTGCTGCGTTCTGCTGCCAATGTGGGTGATTTGAACTTCCATGGCAATGTCGAGGGCAATGACATCTTCAAGGGCACGGTGGATATCGTGGTCTGTGATGGCTTTGTCGGCAACGTGGCCCTGAAGGCCAGCGAAGGAGTCGCCGCAATGATTGTCGGCGGGCTCAAACAGGAGTTTTCGCGCAGCATCTTCACGAAAATGGCAGCCATCGTTGCCTATCCTGTGCTGTCAGCGCTGATGCGGCGCATGGATCACCGGCGCTATAACGGCGCCGCGCTGCTGGGCCTGCGCGGCCTGGTGTTCAAGAGCCATGGTTCGGCCGACGTGCTGGCCTTCGAGCAGGCCTTGAACCGGGCGTATGATGCGGCCCGCAACAACCTGCTCGACCGCGTCCGGGCGCGGGTTGCGCATGCGGCCCCTCTGTTGGCGGCTGCAGACGCCCAGCCCACACCCTGACCGGCCACGGCCCCCTATCGATGAGACGCTATTCCCGCATTACCGGCACCGGCAGCTATCTGCCGCCGCGCCGTGTGACCAATGACGATCTGGTGGCCCAGCTGGCCGCACAGGGTGTCGAGACCTCTGACGACTGGATAGTGGAGCGCACGGGTATTCGTGCGCGCCACTTTGCCGAACGCGATGTGACCAGCAGCGACCTGGCGCTGCAGGCCGCGCGCCGAGCGCTGGAGGCTGCCGGCCGCGAGGCCAAGGACATTGACCTGATCATCGTCGCCACGTCCACGCCGGACATGGTGTTCCCCTCCAGCGCCTGCATCCTGCAGCACAAGCTGGGTGTGAGCGGCTGCCCGGCCTTCGACGTGCAGGCCGTGTGCAGCGGCTTCGTCTATGCGCTGACGGTGGCGGACGCCATGATCCAGTCCGGTGCCGCCAGCCGCGCGCTGGTGGTGGGCGCCGAGGTGTTCAGCCGCATCCTGGACTTCCAGGACCGCACCACCTGCGTGCTGTTTGGCGACGGCGCCGGCGCCGTGGTGCTGGAGGCGTCCGATGAGCCGGGCATCCTGGCCTGCGAACTGCATGCCGATGGCAGCCATGTGGGTATTCTGTGCGTGCCGGGCAATGTCTATGGCGGGCAGATTCTGGGCGATCCGCTGCTCAAGATGGATGGCCAGGCGGTCTTCAAGCTGGCCGTGGGCGTGCTGGAAAAGGCTGCGCGCGCCGCGCTGGACAAGGCGGGGCTCACCGATGCCGACATCGACTGGCTGATCCCGCACCAGGCCAATATCCGCATCATGCAGAGCACGGCGCGCAAGCTGAAGCTGCCCATGGACAAGGTGGTGGTCACGGTGGCCCAGCATGGCAACACCTCGGCGGCCTCCATCCCGCTGGCGCTGGACCATGCCGTGCGCGCTGGCCAGGTCCGGCCGGGCCAGACTGTGATGCTCGAAGGCGTTGGCGGTGGCTTTACCTGGGGCGCGGTACTCCTGAAAATGTAGCTTGTAACGCTTGTTCTATAAGCGTTACAGCCACTTTTTATCAAATTAGTTGACCATGTCTAAAACTTTTGCTTTTGTGTTTCCTGGCCAGGGCTCGCAGTCGGTGGGCATGCTGGACGCCTGGGGTGACCACCCCGTGGTGGCTGAGACGCTACGCGAAGCATCCGACGCACTGGGCGAGGATGTGGCTGCGTTGATTCACAGCGGCCCCAAGGAGGCTCTGGCCCTGACCACCAACACCCAGCCCGTGATGCTGGTGGCTGGCGTGGCCGCGTGGCGCGCGTGGCGCGCCGCGGGTGGCGCGCTGCCGGCGTTCGTGGCCGGGCATTCGCTGGGTGAGTATTCCGCGCTTGTCGCCTCTGGCGTGCTGACGCTGGCCCAGGCCGCTCCGCTGGTGCGTCTGCGCGCCGCCGCCATGCAAGAGGCCGTGCCCGTGGGCGTTGGCGCCATGGCCGCCATCCTGGGGTTGGACGCCGCCAAGGTCATTGCCGGCTGCGCCCAGGCCACCGCCAGCTTTGGCGCCGGCTCGCCCGAGGTGGTCGAGGCCGTGAACTTCAACGACCCCGCGCAGACCGTGATCGCCGGCACCAAGGCCGGCGTGGACAAGGCCTGCGAACTGCTCAAGGC
Organism: Alicycliphilus denitrificans; assembly: GCF_044792555.1. Taxonomy (GTDB): domain Bacteria; phylum Pseudomonadota; class Gammaproteobacteria; order Burkholderiales; family Burkholderiaceae_C; genus Alicycliphilus; species Alicycliphilus denitrificans_A. The sequence continues at coordinate 3,218,395 of NZ_CP126238.1, read as the reverse complement.
CGCAGGCGCCAAGCGCGCCCTGCCGCTGCCCGTGTCGGCGCCGTTCCATTCCAGCCTGATGAAGCCCGCAGCCGAGAAGCTGCGTGCGGCCCTGGCGGCGCTGCCATTGGCCGCGCCGCAGATTCCTGTGCTGAACAACGTGGACGTGGCCGTGCAGCAGGATGCCGACGCCATTCGTGACGCCCTGTACCGCCAGGCCTTTGGCCCCGTGCGCTGGGTGGAGTGCGTGCAGGCCCTCAAGGCCCGCGGTATGACCCATGTGATCGAATGCGGCCCCGGCAAGGTGCTGGCCGGCATGACCAAGCGCATAGCCCCCGAACTGCTCGGTGCCTCTGTGTATGACCCGGCCACGCTGGCCGAAACCAAGGAGCTGCTGGCATGAGTGAGACGACCCAACCTCAGATCGCGCTGGTCACCGGCGCCACGCGCGGCATTGGCGCCGCAATCGCCGCCGAGCTGGCCGCGCGCGGCCTGCGCGTGATCGGCACCGCTACCAGCGACGAGGGCGCCGCACGCATCGGCCAGGCGCTGGCGGCCCAGGGCGGCAAGGGCGTGAAGCTGAACGTGACCGACGGCGCCGCCGTGGACGCGCTGGTGGACGCCATCGTCAAGGAATATGGCGGCTTGCATGTGCTGGTGAACAACGCCGGCATCACGCGCGACCAGCTGGCCATGCGCATGAAGGATGACGACTGGGATGCCGTGCTCGACACCAACCTCAAGGCCGTGTTCCGCGTCAGCCGTGCCGCCATCCGTCCCATGATGAAGCAGCGCTTCGGACGCATCATCAGCATCACCAGCGTGGTGGGTGCCTCGGGCAATCCGGGTCAGGCCAATTACGCGGCCGCCAAGGCCGGTGTGGCCGGCATGACGCGCGCGCTGGCGCGCGAACTCGGCAGCCGCGGCATCACTGTGAACTGCGTGGCTCCGGGCTTCATTGCCACCGACATGACGGCCGACCTTCCCGAAGAACAGAAGAAGGCGCTCAAGTCCCAGATTGCCATGGGCGACCTGGGCCAGCCCAGCGACATCGCCCATGCCGTGGCATACCTTGCATCGGCGGGAGCCGGCTATGTGACGGGGCAGGAATTGCACGTCAATGGCGGCATGTATATGTAGTTCAGACAAGTTCTCGCCGGATCATCCGTGCGGCGGGCTGCTAGGGAGCTTTGTCTTTAAGCGGCTAGAATCGCGGATTCATTCACAACCCCCAGAGGGAAACCATGAGCGATATCGAAGCACGTGTCAAAAAAATCATTGCCGAACAACTCGGCGTGGAAGAGTCTCAAGTCACCAATGAAAAGGCCTTCGTGGCCGATCTGGGCGCCGACTCTCTGGACACGGTGGAACTGGTGATGGCACTGGAAGACGAATTCGGCATCGAGATTCCTGACGAAGACGCAGAGAAAATCACCACGGTGCAAAACGCCATCGACTACGCCAACACCCATCAGAAGGCCTAAGCCGCCGTCGCCCGCAGCCCCGGGACATCAGGGGCGCAGCATCCGATCAGCAAAGGTTTAACGCATGAGCCGTCGTCGCGTTGTCGTGACCGGCCTGGGTTGCGTCAGCCCCGTGGGCAACACGGTGCAGGACGCCTGGGCCAATATCCTCGCCGGAAAGTCCGGCATTGACCTCATCACCAAGTTCGATGCATCGAACTTTTCCTGCAAGATTGCCGGTGAGGTCAAGGGTTTTGACCTGGAGTCCTATATCAGCGCCAAGGATGCGCGCACCATGGACAGTTTTATCCATTTCGGCATTGCCGCGGCCCAGGAGGCGGTGCGCGATGCGGGCCTGCCCACGGGCGAGGCTCTGGATGAAGAACTGGCCACACGCATAGGCTGCATCATCGGCTCCGGTATCGGCGGCCTGCCGCTGATCGAGAACACCCATGCCGAGCTGGCAAGCCGCGGTCCGCGCCGTATCACGCCGTTCTTCGTTCCGGCGTCCATCATCAATATGGTGGCCGGCCATGTGTCCATGCGTTTTGGCTTCAAGGGGCCGAATCTTTCGGTAGTGACGGCCTGTACCACCGGCCTGCACTGCATTGGCGAGGCCGCCCGCAAGATCGAGTACGGCGATGCCGACGTGATCGTCGCCGGTGGCACTGAGTCCACCGTGTCACCGCTGGGGGTGGGGGGCTTTGCCGCCATGCGTGCGCTATCCACGCGCAACGATGATCCTAAGACGGCCTCGCGCCCCTGGGACAAGGACCGCGATGGCTTCGTGCTGGGTGAGGGGGCTGGCGTGCTCGTAGTCGAGGAATACGAGCATGCCAAGGCACGCGGCGCCCGCATCTATGCCGAGATCACCGGCTATGGCATGAGTGCCGATGCGGGTCACATGACGGCTCCCAACATGGACGGCCCGCGCCGCGCCATGCAGGCTGCGCTGCGCAACGCCGGCCTGAATGCCGATCAGGTGGACTACCTGAATGCCCATGGCACTTCCACGCCGCTGGGTGACTTGAACGAAACCAATGCTATCAAGGCCGCCCTGGGCGATCATGCCAGGAAGATAGTGGTGAGTTCCACCAAGTCCATGACCGGCCACCTGCTGGGCGGCGCTGGCGGCATCGAGAGCGTATTCACCGTGCTGGCGCTGCACCACCAGAAGGTGCCGCCCACGACCAACATCTTCGAGCAGGATCCGGAGTGCGACCTGGATTACTGCGCCAACACTGCGCGCGACATGAAGCTGAATGTCGCCGTCAAGAACAATTTCGGCTTTGGCGGCACCAACGGCACGCTGGTATTCCAGCGCATCTGATTGCCTGACGCCTTGGCCTCACTTTAGGCCGCATTGAGGGCGGCAGCGATGCGCGCTCCATCGCATGCGCCCGCCGTACGCTACCCCTATGGCCGTTCGCGGGCGCTGGGCTGCTTCCTGGCGGCCGTGGCCGCCTGCGGGCTTGGCTGCATCGTGGCCTGGTTGTTGTTCGGCACGGCCAACGCGGCTGTGGCCATCAAGGCCGCTGCAGGCCTGGCACTCTGGTTTTTTTGTTCTGCAGTAGCCTGGCATGGGTGGCGCTCCATGCCCGTGGGCCACTTGGCCTGGGACGGGGCGCAATGGCTGCTGGAGGATCCTGCGCCAGGGCGCCACCGGGGCGTGCAGGGCGGGCCGCAAGCCCATTTGGATCTGCAGGCGGGTATCTTGCTGTCCCTGCAGCCAGAGCAGGGGCGCACTGCATGGCTGTGGCTGGAGCGCCGCGCGGATCCTCTGCAGTGGCCGGCGTTGCGGCGTGCAATATATTCCCCCGCCCGAGTTCAAGCACCGGGCATGACTGAGACAATGAGCGCAACACCCTCCCGGCGGGATGACGGAGCACCCACCCAGACATGACAGCACCCTTCCCAGCCTCTCCTGAAACTGCCGACAGTGACCTGCGCCTGGTTGAGCGCACGGTTGCCGGTGATCAGCGTGCCTACGAGCTGCTGGTCATCAAGTACCAGCGCCGCATCGAGCGCCTGGTGGGGCGCATGGTGCGTGACGTGGACCTGATACCCGACATCACGCAGGAAACCTTCTTGCGCGCATATCGCGCACTGCACCAGTTTCGCGGGGAAGCACAGTTCTACACCTGGTTGTACCGGATTGCGGTGAATACTGCGAAGAAGGCCTTGATGGATATCAAGCGCAACCCGGTGATTGCGGAAAGCAGCCTGCGTGGTGCCGGTGATGAGGAAGATGAAACTTCCGTGTTCGATCGCGAACTAACCACCGATGAAACTCCCGAAACCGTGCTCGCCGCTCAGGAAGTTGCAGCCGCAGTCAATGCTGCCATGGAGGCATTGCCCGAAGAGTTGCGCCAGGCGGTCACGCTCAGGGAGATCGAAGGCTTGAGTTATGAGGAAATTTCCGTCGCCATGGCCTGCCCGATAGGCACTGTGCGCTCGCGTATCTTTCGGGCCCGCGAGGCCATATCGGCGAAGGTCAGGCCCTTGCTGGAAAAGCAAACGGGCAAGCGGTGGTAGTGAGTATGGCAAGAGTTCTACGCGATGGCAGGTGGCACATGAACGACGAGGACATGAAGCGTGAGCATTTGTCGGCCTTGGCCGACGGCGAATTGCAGGGCGAGGAGTTCGCCCATGCCGTGGCCTATGCCGGCACGCAAGAGGGGCAATCGGCCTGGCGCATGTATCACCTGATTGGCGATACCCTGCGCAGCGCCCAGGTGGCGCATGTCTCCGATCCGGCCTTGCTGGGGCGGTTGCGCGAACAGCTTGCGCTGGAGCCACAGCCCGGTGCCGTGATAGCGGTGCCACTCAGCGAAGCGGCCGTGGAGCGCGTCCCTGCAGCATCCCAGGCGCGAGAGGCGGCCAACGCCGCGGTCTTTCGCTGGAAGCTTGCCGCAGGGTTTGCCTCCTTGGCGGCCGTGGCCGCACTGGGCTGGAACACCTACCCGGGGCTGGCTGGCAGCGCCGCACCAAAAGGCGCGCAACTGGCTGTGGTCCAGCCACCTGCGGCGGCTGCGCCGGCCTTTGTGGCCACGGCCAATGCCCCTCAGGAGCCGCCGGTCATGATCCGCGACCCGCGTCTGGATGAACTGCTTGCTGCGCAGCAGTTCGGCAAGACCACTGCGCTGCAGATGCCGGCAGGCTTTTTGCGTAACGCTACCTTCGATGCGCCCAAGCGTTGATGGGGCAAGCTGCCGCCGGGTTTTGTGATGGTTGCCGCACAAAGCGGTTTCTCGAGCCGAATTTCCCACGGGAGTGGGGCGCGTTTTTTCGGAGGGATAGATTGATGATATCCAGCATGGATTGGAAACAAGGGCTGCACTCTGGCGCCTTGGCACTGATGGTGGCATGTGTGGGTGCTACCGGCATGCTTGCAAGCCCGGCGCCGGTGCATGCCCAGTCTGCGCCGGCCCTGCGCGGCTTGCCCGATTTCACCGAGCTGGTGGAGCAGGTGGGGCCCTCGGTCGTGAACATCCGCACTACGGAGAAAGTGAGTGCGCGTCCGTCGATGAATGGCATGGACGAGGAAATGCTGGAGTTTTTCAAGCGCTTTGGCATACCCGTGCCCAAGATCCCGCGCCAGCAGGGGCCACAGCGCCAGCAGCCCGAGGAGCAGCCGCGTGGCGTGGGCTCCGGCTTCATTCTCAGCAGCGACGGCTATGTGATGACCAATGCCCATGTGGTCGACGGCGCCGAGGAAGTGCTGGTGACGCTGGCTGACAAGCGCGAGTTCAAGGCCAGGATCATCGGCGCCGACAAGCGCACCGATGTTGCCGTGGTGAAGATAGATGCCACGGGCCTACCGGCCGTGCGCGTGGGTGACGTGAGCCGCCTGAAGGCCGGCGAATGGGTCATGGCGATCGGCTCGCCCTTCGGGCTGGAGAACACGGTCACGGCCGGCATCGTCAGTGCCAAGCAGCGCGACACCGGCGACTACCTGCCCTTCATCCAGACCGATGTGGCCATCAACCCCGGCAACTCCGGCGGCCCCCTGATCAATATGCGCGGCGAGGTGGTGGGCATCAACAGCCAGATCTACTCGCGCTCCGGCGGTTTCATGGGTATCTCGTTCGCCATACCGATGGACGAGGCCATGCGCGTGAGCGAGCAGCTGCGCGCCAGCGGGCGCGTGAGCCGCGGCCGCATTGGCGTGCAGATCGATGCCGTGTCCAAGGATGTGGCCGAATCGCTTGGCCTGGCCAAGTCGCAGGGGGCCCTGGTGCGCGGCGTGGAGACGGGCTCGCCCGCCGAGAAGGCCGGCATAGAGGCAGGTGACATCATCACCCGCTACGACGGCAAGCCGGTGGACAAGGTGGCCGACCTGCCGCGCCTGGTGGGCAACACCAAGCCGGGCACCAAGACCAGCATCACGGTGTTTCGCCGCGGCGCCACGCGGGATCTATCGATCACCATCGCCGAGGTGGAGTCCGATGAGAAAACTGTCGCCAAGGCGGCCGACCTGGAGGGCAAGAGCAAGCCCTCGACGGCGGCCCAGCAGCTCGGCCTGGTGATGGCGGAGATCACTCCCGCGCAGGCCAAGGAACTCAAGATCAAGGGTGGTGTGCGCGTGGTGTCGGCCGATGATGCGGCCGCGCGTGCCGGCCTGCGAGCGGACGATGTGATCGTCGCGCTGGCCAACACCGAGGTGCGCAATCTCAAGGAATTCGAGGCCGTGCTAGCCAAGATCGACAAGAGCAAGCCCATCAATGTGCTGCTGCGGCGCGGGGAATGGGCGCAGTACACGCTGATCCGTCCGTCGCGCTGACACTCGCAGGCGAGCATCCTGGGGGTAGCCGCGGGGCCTTTGGTGCCGGGGTTTCCCGTTGCAAAAAAGGCCTATGGGTCTGTTTCGATAGAATGACGCCCTTGGATCTAAAGAGGCCGTTATAAACTCGCCCGCCATGCGAAAATACATGGAACCGCACGCATGTTTTCCACAGCTTGCGCACTGTTTTTGCCGGAGGGTATTGCAGTCCTGTGGATTAATTGTTGATAAATATCCGTTGCACCATGGCAACGGCCCTTGACGTCGGTGGGCTGGCCTTTGCGGAAGGGCCTTTTTGCCTACAATGAGGCTCCAACTATCGCAGTTGCCAAAGATTGTTGGTTCAGGGCGCGTCGCTTGTTTGACGCGCCCTTTTTTCTTGTCCTGGGTCTTGCCATTCAATCACTTGTCGTACCTCGTTGATGAACCACATCAGAAATTTTTCGATCATTGCGCACATCGACCACGGCAAGTCCACGCTTGCCGACCGCATCATCCAGCGCTGCGGCGGCTTGGCCGAGCGCGAGATGGAGGCCCAGGTGCTCGACTCGATGGATATCGAGAAGGAGCGCGGCATCACCATCAAGGCGCAGACCGCCGCGCTCTCGTATAAGGCGCGCGATGGGCAGGTCTACAACCTGAACCTGATCGACACGCCCGGCCACGTGGACTTTTCCTACGAGGTCAGCCGCTCGCTGTCGGCCTGCGAGGGCGCGCTGCTGGTGGTGGACGCCAGCCAGGGCGTGGAGGCGCAGACGGTGGCCAACTGCTACACGGCCCTCGATCTGGGCGTGGAAGTGCTGCCGGTGCTCAACAAGATGGACCTGCCCCAGGCCGACCCGGACAACGCGAAGGCCGAGATCGAGGATGTGATCGGCATCGACGCCAGCGAGGCTCTTCCCATCTCGGCCAAGACCGGCATGGGCATCGACGATGTGCTGGAGCAGATCGTCGCCAAGGTGCCGGCGCCGCGCGGCAAACCCGACGCGCCGCTGCGCGCCATGATCATCGACAGCTGGTTCGACAGCTACGTCGGCGTGGTGATGCTGGTGCGCGTGGTCGATGGCGAGCTGAAGAAGGGCGAGCGCTTCAAGATGATGGCCACGGGGGCCGCCTACGAGGCCAACCAGCTCGGCGTCTTCACCCCCGCCAACGTGCAGCGCGATGCGCTCCGGGCGGGCGAGGTGGGCTTCATCATCGCCGGCATCAAGGAGCTGAAGGCCGCCAAGGTGGGCGACACCATCACGCTGGAGAAGAAGCTGCCGAACAACCTGGGTCCGGCAGCCCAAGCGCTGCCCGGCTTCAAGGAAATCCAGCCCCAGGTGTTCGCCGGTCTCTACCCGACCGAGGCCAACCAGTACGACGCGCTGCGCGATGCGCTGGAGAAGCTGCAGCTCAACGACGCCTCGCTGCACTTCGAGCCCGAGGTATCTCAGGCGCTGGGTTTCGGCTTTCGCTGCGGCTTCCTGGGCCTCTTGCACATGGAGATCGTGCAGGAGCGCCTGGAGCGCGAGTTCGACCAGGACCTGATCACCACCGCGCCCAGCGTGGTCTACGAGGTGGTCAAGGGCGACGGCGAGGTCATCATGGTGGAGAACCCCTCGAAGATGCCCGACCAGGGCAAGATCCAGGAGGTGCGCGAGCCCATCGTCACGGTGCACCTGTACATGCCGCAGGACTACGTGGGCCCGGTGATGACGCTGGCGAACCAGAAGCGCGGCGTGCAGATGAATATGCAGTACCATGGCCGCCAGGTGATGCTGACCTACGAGCTGCCGCTGGGCGAGATCGTGCTCGACTTCTTCGACAAGCTCAAATCCGTCTCGCGCGGCTATGCCTCGATGGACTACGAGTTCAAGGAATACCGGCCGTCGGACGTGGTGAAGGTGGACATCCTGCTCAACGGCGAGAAGGTCGATGCGCTGTCCATCATCGTGCACCGCACCCAGGCCGCGTACCGTGGCCGCGCCGTGGCCGCCAAGATGCGCGAGATCATCAGCCGCCAGATGTTCGACGTGGCCATCCAGGCGGCGATCGGCGCCAACATCATCGCGCGCGAGACCATCAAGGCGCTGCGCAAGAACGTGCTGGCCAAGTGCTACGGTGGCGACATCACGCGTAAGCGCAAGCTGCTGGAAAAGCAGAAGGCCGGCAAGAAGCGCATGAAGCAGATCGGTTCGGTGGAAGTGCCGCAGGAGGCCTTCCTCGCCATCCTGCAAGTGGAGGATTGATCAGCGATGCAAGCCATGCAATACATCACGGGCGCCGTGCTCGCGGCCTTCGTGGGCTATATCGGGGCCTGGTACCTGGGCGTCCTGGAGGGCAATTTTGCGCTGCTGCTGTTCCTGGCCACCGTGGTCACGGGCGTCTACTGGCTGGCCGAGCGGCTGGTGTTCCTGCCGCGCCGGCGCAAGGCCGCGCAGGCGCTGGAGGACGCTGCAGCCCAGCGCCGCGCCGAGCTCGACCGGATGGGCATACAGAAGGTGGACGTCGGCGACCTGGCCGAGGCCAAGGGCCGCATCCTCATGCAGCCCTGGTGGCTCGATTGGACGGCGGGCCTGTTCCCCGTGATCGCCGTGGTGTTCCTGCTGCGCTCGTTTTTGTTCGAGCCGTTCAAGATCCCCTCGGGATCGATGATTCCGACGCTGCTCGTGGGCGACCTGATCCTGGTGAACAAGTTCACCTATGGGCTGCGCCTGCCAGTCCTCAACATCAAGATCACGCAGGGCAAGCCGGTGGAGCGCGGCGACGTCATGGTGTTCCGCTACCCGCCGCAGCCCAGCATGGACTACATCAAGCGCGTGGTCGGCCTGCCCGGCGACGAGGTGGCCTACCTGAACAAGCGCCTCACCGTGAATGGCCAGAGCGTGCAGACCACGGGGCTGCCCGACTTTTTTGAAAAGGACGTGATGCGCTACTTCAAGCAGTTCGAGGAGCAGCTGGGCACGCACAAGCACCGCATCCTGAACAGCCCCGAGGTGCCTGCCTTCGTGCAAGGGGCGAGCAACTTCCAGTTCCGCGACCTGTGCCGCTACAGCGTCGAGGGCGTGGCCTGCAAGGTGCCCGAGGGGCACTACTTCATGATGGGCGACAACCGCGATAATTCGCTCGATTCGCGCTACTGGGGCTTTGTGCCGGACCAGAACATCGTCGGCAAGGCCTTCTTCGTGTGGATGAATTTTGGTGACCTGAAACGCATAGGCTCGTTCAATTGAGGGAGGAGACAGGTATGGGTCTGCAACGCACGGCAGCACGGTCGCGCCAGCGCGGCTTATCGTTCTTCGGCGTGATCTTTCTGGGACTGATCGCCGTCGGGGCATTCGCCATCGGCGGGCAGTCCATCCCCATCTTCCTCGAATACATGGCCATCAAGAAGGCGGTGGCCAAGGCTGCACATGATGGCCATACGGTGCCGGAAATCCGCGCAGCGTTCGACCGCAGCGCGCAGATCGATGACATCCACTCCATCTCCGGCAAGGACCTGGAGATCTCCAAGCACAACGACAAGGTCGTCATCGAGTTCAATTACGCGCGTGAAATACCGCTGGCGGGGCCGGTTTACCTGCTCTACCGTTTCAAAGAATCGACGAATTAGTGCCAACTGACAGTCTCTCGGTGCTGCAGCAGCGGCTGCAGCACCCTTTCTCCGACCCCGCGCTGCTGCAGCGTGCCGTCACGCACCGCAGCTTTTCCTCAGAGCACAACGAGCGCCTGGAATTCCTGGGTGACTCGGTGCTGAGCCTGGCCGTCTCCAGCCTGTTGTTCAGGCGCATGCGTGATCTCCCCGAGGGCGAACTCTCGCGCGTGCGCGCCCTGCTGGTGAAGCAGGATTCGCTGCATGGCATCGCCATGCGCCTGCAGCTGCCGCAGGTGCTGCGCCTGGGTGAGGGCGAGTCCAAGTCCGGCGGCAAGCTGCGCCCCTCGATCCTGGCCGATGCGCTGGAGGCCATCATCGGTGCCGTCTACCTGGACGCCGGCTACGAGCGTGCCGAGGCCCTGGTGCACCGATTGTTTGAGGGCGTGGAGCTGAGTCCGCGCCTGCAGGAGGCCGCCAAGGACGCCAAGACCGCGTTGCAGGAGTGGCTGCAGGGCCGCAAAATGAACCTGCCGCAGTACCGCGTGGTGGACACCACCGGGGCGGCGCACAATCAGGTGTTCCATGTGGAATGTCTGGTGGCCGAGCTGCAACTGGCTGCGCGCGGCAGTGGCGCATCGCGCCGTGCGGCCGAGCAGGCCGCCGCCGGCGCCATACTGGCCCAATTGAAAGCGAAACAGGCATGAATGCTATTAATATTGAAGCTGGTGGCGCTGATGAGCCGGGTGCTGGCGGCCAAAAAGACCAAAATGACCTGGAGGCCATGCTGGCCGCATCGCGCCCCGCAGGCAGTGGCCAGGAGGGCCAGCGCTGCGGCCTGATCGCCATCGTCGGCAAGCCCAACGTGGGCAAATCCACGCTGATGAATGCGCTGGTGGGGCAAAAGATCAGCATCACCAGCCGCAAGGCCCAGACCACGCGCCACCGCATCACCGGTATACGCACGCGGGGCCAGACGCAGTTCGTGTTTGTCGATACGCCGGGTTTTCAGACCCGGCACAGCACGGCGCTGAACAAATCGTTGAACAAGACCGTGATGGGCGCCATCGGCGATGTCGATTTGATCCTGTTCGTCGTCGAGGCCGGCAACTTCACGCTGGCCGACGCCAAGGTGCTGTCGCTGTTCAAGCCCGGCATTCCCACGCTGCTCATCGCCAACAAGCTCGACACCGTGCACCGCCGCGCCGAGATCGCGCCCTGGCTCAAGGGCATGCAGGAGAGGCACCCGTTTGCCGAGTTCGTGCCCATGTCGGCCAAGAACAAGGGCGACATCGAACGCCTGTATGGCATTTGCGAGAAATACCTGCCCGAGCAGCCCTGGTGGTATGCCGAGGACGAGTTGACCGACCGCAGCGAGAAATTCCTGGCCAGCGAGACCGTGCGCGAGAAGCTGTTCCGCTTCACCGGCGACGAACTGCCCTACACCTCCACCGTGGTCATCGACAAGTGGGACGAGGAAAAGAGCAAGCAGCACAAGCGCTTCCTGCGCATCGCCGCAACAATAGTGGTCGAGCGCGACGGCCACAAGGCCATGGTGATCGGCGAGAAGGGCGAGAAGTTGAAGCGCATCAGCACCGAGGCGCGCCAGGAGCTGGAAAAGCTCATGGATGCCAAGGTGTTCCTGGAGGTCTGGGTCAAGGTGCGCTCCGGCTGGGCCGATGACGAGGCGCGCGTCCGTTCCTTCGGCTATGAATGAAATGGGCCTCCAGCGCTTATCCAGAAAGCGCTAACAGCTATTGAAAGAATAGCTGCATCATGGCCACGCGCCGCATTGCCGACGAGCCCGCCTACATCCTGCACGGCTATGACTGGAGCGAGTCCAGCCTGATCCTGGACGTGTTCACGCGCCACTACGGTCGCGTGACCCTGGTCGCCAAGGGGGCGAAGAAGCCCACCTCCAACTTCCGCCCGGTGCTGCTGCCTTTGCTGCCGCTGCGCCTGGCCTGGGGCTTGGGCGGCGAGCTGGGGCGAGGTGAGATCCACACGCTCAAGGGGGCGGAGTGGGTCGGCGGCCATGTGCTGCCCGGGGGCGATGCGCTGCTGGCGGGCCTGTACCTGAACGAGCTGCTCATGCGCCTGCTGGCACGCGAGGACACGCATGCCCAGCTCTTCGACCTGTACGCCGGCGTGGTGCGCGTGCTCGGCAGCGGCGCGCATGGCGACGCGCTCGAACCCGTGCTGCGCGCCTTCGAGCTGCTGCTGCTGCGCGAGGTCGGCCTGCTGCCCGCGCTCGATACCGAGACCGCCACGCTGAGCGCCCTGGCGCCAGAGGCGCGCTACGCCCTGGTGGCCGAAGGCGGCCTGCGCGCCGCCGCCGATGGCGAGCGCGCGGCCCTCGCCGGCGCCCAATGGCTGGCCCTGCAGCGGGCGCTGGACGAGGGCGGGGCGGCGGGCTACACGGCGGTGCTGCGCGCCGTGGCCGGAGCCCCAGCCGCGACCGAGCTCAAAGCACAATTGCGTGCGCTGCTGCAATACCATTGCGGCAGCCCGCTGCTGCGCACGCGCCAGCTCATGATGGACCTGCAATCGCTATGACCTCACACCCCCGCACCGCCCTCTCGGTCAACGTCAACAAGGTCGCCCTGGTGCGCAACACGCGCCATCTGGGCATTCCCAGCGTCACGCGCGCCGCGCAGCTATGCCTGGAGGCCGGCGCACAGGGCATCACCGTGCACCCGCGCCCCGACGAGCGCCATATCCGCGCGCAGGACGTGTACGAGCTGGCCACGCTGCTGCAGCAATGGCCGCAGGCCGAGTTCAACATCGAGGGCAACCCCACGCACAACCTGATGGAGTTCATACGCCAGGTGCTTCCTAACCAAGCCACCTTCGTGCCCGACAGCGTGGGCCAGTTCACCAGCGACCATGGCTGGCGCTTTCCCGAGGATGCCGAACGGCTGGCCCCCTTGATTGCCGAATGCCGGGCATTGGGCGTGCGCGTCAGCCTGTTCATGGACCCCATCCCCGAGCAGATGGCCGCCGCCCGCGCCGTGGGCGCCGACCGGGTGGAGCTGTACACCGAGCCCTACGCCGCCGCCTGGGGCACGCCGCAGCAGGCCACGCAGCTGGCGCGTTACCGCCTGGCCGCCATGGCCGCCGCGACCGTGGGCCTGGGCGTGAACGCAGGGCACGACCTGAACCGCGACAACCTGGCCGACTTCCTGGCTGGCGTTCCCGGCGTGCTGGAGGTGTCGATTGGTCACGCCCTGATCGCCGACGCGCTGGAACTGGGCTATGGCGACACGGTGCGTGCCTACCAGCGCTGCGTAGACCAGGGCATGGCCGAACGCGACTCCTGAATTCATAGCTTCTAACGCTTTCTGCGCAAGCGTTTGAGTTCTATTTCAACTGAAACCATGATCTACGGCATAGGCACCGACATCTGCGACGTGCGCCGCATCCGCGCCAGCCTGGAGCGCCACGGCGAGCGCTTTGCCGAAAAAGTGCTGGCCGACGGCGAGCTCGCCACCTGGCGCGCCCGCTCGGCGCGCTGGCCCGAGCGCGGCCTGCGCTATCTGGCGACACGCTTTTCCGCCAAGGAAGCCTTCAGCAAGGCGATAGGGCTGGGCATGACCATGCCCATGACCTGGCGCCGCTGCGAGGTGGCCAAGCTGCCCAGCGGCCAGCCGCAGATCGTGCTGCATGGCGCCCTCAAGGACTGGTTCGAGGCGCGCGGCCTGCGCTGCCACCTGAGCGTGACGGACGAGAGCGACTACGCCGCGAGCTTTTGCGTGGTCGAGAAGGATTGAAGTAAAAAGCGGCTCCAGCGCTTATTCATAAAGCGCTTTAAGCTATTAAAAAGAAAGCAAAAAACGCATGACAGAACACGCTCCCCTCATCATCGACGTCGCCGGCAAAGAGCTGACTGACGTGGACCGCCGCCGCCTGGCCCATCCGCTGGTGGGCGGCATCATCCTGTTCGCGCGCAACTGGCAGGACCGGGCCCAGCTGCTGCAGCTGACGGCCGCCATCAAGGCCGTGCGCCATGACCTGCTGATCTGCGTGGACCATGAGGGCGGGCGCGTGCAGCGCTTCAAGACCGACGGCTTCACCCACATCCCGCCCATGCGCGCCCTGGGCGAACTCTGGATGAACGACGGCAAGGCGGGCCAAGGCAGCGGCGCGCTGCGCGCCATGGACGCGGCCACGGCGGCGGGCTATGTGCTGGGCAGCGAACTGCGCGCCTGCGGCGTGGATTTCTCGTTCACCCCGGTGCTCGACCTGGACTACGGTGCCAGCAGCGTGATCGGCGACCGCGCCTTCGCCCGCGACTCGCGCGTGGTCGCCATGCTGGCGCGCGCGCTGATGCAGGGCCTGCTGCAGGCGGGCATGGCCAACTGCGGCAAGCATTTCCCGGGCCACGGCTTCGTCAAGGCCGACTCGCACACCGAGATCCCGGTGGACCGGCGCAGCCTCAAGGCCATCCTGGCCGACGACGCGGCGCCGTACCCCTGGCTGTCCACGGTGCTCACCAGCGTCATGCCGGCGCATGTCATCTACCCCAAGGTGGACGGCCGCCCGGCGGGCTTCTCGGCCAAATGGCTGCAGGACATCCTGCGCGGCCGGCTGCGCTTTGACGGCGCCATCTTCAGCGACGACCTGAGCATGGAAGGCGCGCGGCGCATTGATGGCCGGGTCGTCAGCTACACCGACGCCGGCGTGGCCGCGCTGAATGCCGGCTGCGACCTGGTGCTGCTGTGCAACCAGAGCCTGGGCGATGGCAGTGCCGTGGATGAACTCATGGACGGACTGGCCGCAGCCCAGGCCGCGGGCCGCTGGCAGGCCAACCCCGCCAGCGAGGCGCGCCGCCTGGCGCTGCTGCCCGAGACTCTGCCCCAGCCCTGGGACGACCTGATGGTGCAGCCGGCCTACATGCACGCGCTGGACCTGCTGCCATAAATGACGGAGGAGTGAGCATGCGCGTAGGAGTCTTGACCGGCGGCGGCGATTGCCCGGGCCTGAATGCGGTGATCCGTGCCGTCACCAAATCGCTGATCCACCATGGCCACTGCGAGGTGCTGGGCATTGCCGACGGCTTCGAGGGCCTGATGGGCGATGCGCCGCGCACGCAGCCGCTGGCCTGGGACCAGGTCTCGGGCATCCTGCACATGGGCGGCACCATCCTGGGCACGAGCAACAGCGCCAACCCCTTGCGCGACGAGGCCACCCTGGCGCAGGTCGGGCGCAATGTGCAGGCCCTGGGCCTGGATGTGGTGGTCGCCATCGGCGGCGATGGCACCATGAGCCTGGCCCATGGCCTGCGCCAGATTGGCCTGGCCTGCGTGGGCGTGCCCAAGACCATAGACAACGACATTGCGCTGTGCGAGCGCAGCTTCGGCTTCGATACGGCGGTGGCTACGGTGACCGAGGCGCTGCACCGCATCGAGAGCACGGGCAACAGCCACCACCGCGTGATGATCGTCGAGACCATGGGCCGCCACGCGGGCTGGCTGGCGCTGGAGGCGGGCATCGCCGGCGCGGCCGACATCATCCTGCTGCCTGAGATCGACTATGACCTGGAGGCCATCGCGCGCCGCTGCCGCGAGCGCGAGCAGCGTCAACGCTACACCATCATCTGCATGGGCGAGGGCGCCAAGGCACGCGGCGCCAGCCTCACCGTGCGCGAGCGCGTCGCCGGCAGCCCCGACCCGGTGCGCCTGGGCGGCGTGGCCCATGTGCTGCGCCAGCAGCTGCAGCCGCACCTGAAAAGCGAGGTGCGCGCCACGGTGCTGGGCCATGTGCAGCGCGGCGGCGACCCGACGCCGTTCGACCGCGTGCTGGCCACGCGCTTTGGCCACCATGCGGCGCAGCTGGTCATCGAAGGACGCCTGGACCGCATGGTGACCCTGCGCCAGGGGCGCATCGGCAGCGTGGAAATCGCCCAGGTGGCGAATACCCAGCGCACGGTGGCGCCCGACGATGAGCTGATCGCCATGGCGCGCGACATCGGCGTGTGCTTCGGGGATTGAGCGGCGGGCTGGGACCATCCATCCATCCTGTCTTGCCTGCCCTGGGTTCCGGTTTTATAAAGAGTCATGTAAAATGAAACTTATAGGCGGTTCCCGTTCCGGGCCTTTTGCCGCTTCTTAAAGTTTCGTGATGCAACTCCACCAAATCTCCGACAAGTCGCAGCCGCCCGTCGTCCTGCAGGGCTGGCCCGTGCTGCGCCTGGGCTTCCGGCCGTTTTACCTGGGCGCGGCGCTGCTGGCCTGTTTGTCGGTGCCGGTGTGGGCGGCGGTGTTCCTCGGCTACTTCCAGCTGAAGCTGGAAATCTCGCCCCTGCTGTGGCATGGGCACGAGATGCTGTTCGGCTTCGCGGCCGGCGTGGTGGCGGGCTTCTTGCTCACAGCCGTGAAGGCCTGGACGGGCCTGGAGACCGCGCGCGGGCCGCTCCTGGGCACGCTGGCCCTGCTGTGGCTGGCCGCACGCATCGCGGCGCTGGGGGCTCCCTACCCGGTGTTCATGGGGCTGGACATGGCGCTGCTGCCCGCCGTGGCCCTGGTGCTGCTGCGCGTGCTCATCAAGGCCGGCAACAAGCGCAACATCCCCCTGGTTTCGCTTCTGGTGCTGATGACGCTCGCCAACCTGGCGTTCCATCTCTCGGTGCTGGGCGCCATTGCCGTGCCCGCCGTGGCGGCGCTGTATGCACAGCTGGCGCTGATCATCATGGTGGTGTGCGTGATGACGGGACGCGTGGTGCCCATGTTCACCAAGAACGTCACGCCGGGCCTGGTGATCAATGTGCCGCGCAGGTTTGAACTGGCGTTGCTGGCCGTGACCGCGGCCACGCTGGCGCTGTGGGTGCTGGGCGCGCCTGCGCCGCTGGTGGGCCTGCTCAGCGCCCTGGCGGCCGTCTTTCATGCCCTGCGCCTGTGGAAATGGCATCCGCTGGTGACGCTCAAGCGCCCGATTCTGTGGGTCTTGCATGCCTCCTACGCCTGGCTGCCGATCGGCTTTGCACTGCTGGCGTTGGCGCAGTGGGGGTTGGTGGGCGTGTCGCTGGCCGTGCATGCCTTTGCCGTGGGCGTGATTGGCGGGCTGATCATTGGCATGGTGACGCGTACGGCACGCGGACACACTGGGCGGCCGCTGCTGGCCTCGCGCGCCGAGGTGGCGGCCTATGCCCTGGTGCTGCTGGCCGCCGTGGCGCGCGTGCTGGTGCCCGCGCTACAGCCGGCCTGGTATGCCTATGCGGTGGAGGCGGCGGCCTGCCTGTGGGCCGTGGCCTTCGCGATTTATCTGGTGATATACACCCCCTGGCTCACGCAAACCCGCCTCGACGGCAAGGATGGTTGAGCCGTTTTTCTTTCCTCTCCGACTCTCTCTTTACCTGAAAGGTTGAACCATGAGCTCCACCATTGCCGAAATCGACGTGCGCACGATTCCCCCCTATCAACGCCACGCGCAGATCTTTGGCCATTTCGACGCCCTGCAGCCGGGCGAGGCCTTCGTGATCGTGAACGACCACAACCCCGTGCCGCTGCACATGCAGCTGGAGGGCCGCACGCCGGGCCAAGTGGCCTGGACCTACCTGCAACAGGGCCCGGATCTGTGGCGCGTGCAGATCGGCAAGCAGGCCGCGTCCAAGGAAGCGGCCGAAGACTCCTGCTGCTCGGGTGGTGCCTGCTGCGGTTGAGGCATGGCCCATGCCGCGGGCTTGCGGCCCGCTGAAACACAAAGGGGAGCGTGCTTGGCACGCTCCCCTTTTTTACGGGTGCGAAGCGGAGTCAATGCCCCAGATAGGCCTTGCGCACGTCGGGGTTGATGAGCAGGTTGGCTCCCGTGTCCTCGAGCACCAGGCGGCCCGTCTCCAGCACATAACCCCGGTCGGCAATCGAGAGCGCCCGGTTGGCGTTCTGCTCCACCAGGAACACCGTCACGCCCTGCGCGCGGATGGCCTGGATGATCTCGAAGATCTGCGCAATGATCAGCGGCGCCAGGCCCAGCGTGGGCTCGTCGAGCAGCAAGAGGCGCGGCTTGCTCATCAGCGCGCGGCCTATGGCCAGCATCTGCTGCTCGCCGCCGCTCATGGTGCCGGCGCGCTGGTTGGCGCGGTCCTTCAGGCGCGGAAACAGCTTGAAGGCGTATTCCATGCCCTCGGCAATGGCGTCCTTGGACTGGAAGAACCCGCCCATCTGCAGGTTCTCGACCACCGTGAGCGCCGGGAAGATGCGCCGCCCCTCGGGCGATATCGCAATGCCCTTGCGCATGATGAGGTGCGAGGGGGCGTTGGTGATGTCTTCGCCCTCGAACAGCACCTGGCCGCTGCTGGCGCGCGGATTGCCGCACAGCGTCATGAGCAGCGAGGTCTTGCCCGCGCCGTTGGAGCCGATGAGCGAGACGATCTCGCCCTGGTTGACATGCAGGCTGACGTCGTTGACGGCGCAGATGGCGCCGTAGTGGGTGCTGATGCCCTTGAGTTCCAGCATGGCTTGCATCATTCTTCTCCCAGGTAGGCCTTGATCACGCGCTCGTCCTTCTGGATGGCGTCGGGTGTGCCCAGGGCGATCGGGCGGCCGTATTCCATGACCAGGATGCGTTCGGACACCCCCATCACCAGGCTCATGTCGTGCTCGATGAGCAGCACCGCCACGCCGTATTCCTGGCGCAGTTTTTCGATCAGGCCCTGCAGGTCCTTCTTTTCCTGCGGGTTCAGGCCTGCGGCGGGCTCGTCGAGCATGAGCACGCGCGGCTTGGTCACCATGCAGCGTGCGATCTCCAGGCGCCGCTGATGGCCGTAGGCCAGGTTGCCCGCCTGGCGGTTGGCAAACTCGCGCAGGCCCATGTAATCGAGCCAGTGCAAGGCGTTTTGCAAGGCCTTTTCTTCGCTCTCGCGATAGCCGCGTGTCTTGAACAGGCCCGACAGCAGGTTGGTGGACAGGTGCCGGTGCTGGGCCACGAGCAGGTTTTCCAGCGCCGTCATGTGCTTGAATAGGCGCACGTTCTGGAAGGTGCGCACCAGGCCATGCAACGCCACGCTATGGCTGCCCAGGCCGGCAATGTCCTGCCCCTGCAGGCGGATGGCGCCCGTGGTGGGGCGGTAAAAGCCGCTGATGCAGTTGAAGACGGTGGTCTTGCCGGCGCCGTTGGGGCCGATGATGGCGAAGATCTCGCGTTCCTTGACATCGAAGGCAATGCCGTCGACGGCCAGCAGGCCGCCAAAGCGCATGCTCAGGCCCTCGACATGCAGAAAGCTGTTGCTGCTGCCGGCCATCACTTCACCTCCACATGGTGGCGCTGCATGGGCAGAAGGCCCTGCGGGCGCCAGATCATCATCAGAATCATCACCAGGCCGAAGATCAGCATGCGGTATTCGGCGAATTCGCGCGCAAACTCGGGCAGGGCGGTGAGCAGGATGGCCGCCAGGATCACGCCCAGCTGCGAGCCCATGCCGCCCAGCACCACGATGGCGAGGATCAGGGCCGACTCGATGAAGGTGAAGGACTCGGGGTTCACGATGCCCTGGCGCGCGGCGAAGAAGGCGCCGCCAAAGCCCGCGAACATGGCGCCCAGCGTGAACGCCGAGAGCTTGATCTTCATGGGGTTCAGGCCCAGCGAGCGGCAGGCGATCTCGTCCTCGCGCAGCGCCTCCCAGGCGCGGCCGATGGGCATGCGGATCAGCCGGTTGCTGATGAACAGCGTGACCACCGCCAGCAGCAGCGCCATCAGGTACAGGAAGATCACCATGTGCATGGAGTTGAACTCCAGTCCGAAGAACTGGTGGAAGGTGGTGGCGCCTTCGGCCGAGGGGCTGCGCGCCAGCTCCAGACCGAATACCGAGGGCTTGGGCAGGCCCGAGATGCCGTCCGGCCCGCCGGTGAAGTCCGTCAGGTTGACCAGCAGCAGGCGGATGATTTCACCAAAGCCCAGCGTCACGATGGCCAGGTAGTCGCCGCGCAGGCGCAGCACCGGAAAGCCGAGCACGAAGCCGAACAGCGCCGAGGCGGCGCCGGCCAGCGGCAGCGCTTCCCAGAAGCTCCAGCCGGCCCAGTGGAACAGCAGCGCGTAGGTGTAGGCGCCGACCGCGTAGAAGCCCACGAACCCCAAGTCCAGCAGGCCGGCAAAGCCCACGACCACGTTCAGGCCCAGGCCCAGCATCACGTAGATCATGGCCAGGGTGGCGATGTCGACGGCGTTGCGTCCGGCAAAGAAAGGCCAGATCACGGCCAGCAGCAACGCCGCGGCGATCCACACCCCGCGCTGGCGCGCGGGGATGGCGGGCAGCTTGGGCCAGGGCAGGCGCACGCCGCTGCCTGCCAATAACGGGCGCAGCATCTGCGCGATGAAGACCAGCAGGCAGGCCCAGGCCACGTTGCTCCATTGCTGCGCAATGATGGTGCGCACGCCCGCGCGCTCCAGGTGCAGGCCGAAGATGGGGGTGACCACCACGGCGGTGAGCACCGTGGCGGTGAGGGCGTGACCCAGGTTCTGGCGCCAGCCGGGGCGGGCGGCTGAGGTGATAGCGGCGCTCATCAGACTTTCTCCACTTCAGGTTTGCCGAGCAGGCCCGTGGGGCGGAACAGCAGGATCAGCACCAGCAGGCCGAAGGCCACGATGTCCTTGTATTCCGACGAGATATAGGCGGCGGCGAAGGTTTCCGCCACGCCCAGCAGCACACCGCCCAGCATGGCGCCGGGAATGGAGCCAATACCGCCGAGCACGGCCGCCGTGAAGGCCTTCACGCCGACGATGAAGCCGATGAAGGGATTGAGCTTGCCCACGGCCAGCGCAATCAGCACCCCACCTACGGCCGCCAGCACCGCGCCCAGGATGAAGGTGAAGGAGATCACGCGGTTCACGTCGATGCCCAGCAGGCCAGCCATGTGCATGTCCTGCGAGCAGGCACGGCTGGCGCGGCCCATGCGCGAATGCTTGATGTAGAGCGTGAGGGCGATCATCAGCACCACGGTGACGACGATGATCAGCACGCGGGTGTAGGGCACGAAGATTTCAAAGCCGCCTTCATCACCAAAGCGCAGCGCGCCGGGCAACAGTGCGGGCACGGCCATATCGCGCGCGCCCTGGCCCAGGGCCACCCAGTTCTGCAGGAAGATGGACATGCCGATGGCCGAGATCAGTGCCACCAGGCGCGGGCCGCTACGCAGCGGCTTGTAGGCCACCTGCTCGACCACGAAGCCGTAGGTGCCCGTGACCAGCACGGCCACCAGCAGCATGAGGGCAATGAGGACGGCCACCGGCAGGCCGCTTTGCGTGCCTATAGCAGCCAGGGTGACCAGGCCGGCATAGGCGCCGATCATGTAAATCTCGCCGTGCGCGAAGTTGATCATGCCGATGATGCCGTACACCATGGTGTAGCCGATGGCAATCAGCGCGTAGATCGCTCCGAGCGACAGGCCGTTGAAGAGCTGCTGTATCAGCTGCGGCAGGAATTCAGACATCCTGGGCCTCTCGATAAAGAGATGGGAACAAAAAGGGGTGCCGTTCAGGCGAGTCCATCCGACGATGGATGCCGGCGATTTTCACAGCCACTAGGGCAAACGGCAAAAACCCCGATCGCCCGGGTTCCTGATGGGGAAAGGGCGTCGGGGGGAGTCGCTACGGACTTACTTGGCGACGGATTTGCTGCCGTCCTTGTGCCACTCGAAGATCTGGAAGTCGAAGGACTTCAGGTCACCGCTCTTGTTCCAGCCGATGGCGCCCAGGGGCGTCTCGAAGGTGGTCTTGTGCATGTGATCGGCCACCTTGGCGGGGTTGTCGCCCACGGCCTTGATGCTGTCGATGATGACCTGCGCGGCGGCGTAGGCGGTCATCTGGAAGGCACCGCTGGCGTCGCGTTTTTTGTCCTTGAAGGCCTTCACGATGGCGGCGTT
Source organism: Alicycliphilus denitrificans (assembly GCF_044792555.1). Classification (GTDB taxonomy): domain Bacteria; phylum Pseudomonadota; class Gammaproteobacteria; order Burkholderiales; family Burkholderiaceae_C; genus Alicycliphilus; species Alicycliphilus denitrificans_A. Next base: position 3,196,744 of record NZ_CP126238.1, on the reverse strand, counting down.
CTTGGGGTTGGCCGAGAAGTCGGCGGGCAGGGTCAGCAGCATGCCTTCGACGGCGGGGCCGGCGATGGCGTTGACCTCGGGGTTGCCCACGCCCTCGGGGCCCATCATCTTGACCTTCAGGCCCTGCTCGCCGGCCTGGCGCAGCAGCAGGCCCATCTCGGGGTGGTAGCCGCCGTAGTAGACGAAATCGACGCCCGCGCTCTTGAGCTTGGTGATGACGGCGGAGTAGTCGCTGTCGCCGGCGTTGATGCCCTCGAACAGCGCCACGTTGACCCCGGCCTTCTTCAGGTCGTCGCGCACCGAGGCGGCAATGCCCTGGCCGTAGGACTGCTTGTCGTGCAGGATGGCGACCTTCTTGGGCTTGATCTTCTCGGCGATGAACTTGGCGGCGGCCGGGCCCTGCTGGTCGTCGCGGCCGATGGTGCGGAAGATGAAGTGGAAGTTCTTGCCCTCGGTCAGCGCGGGCGAGGTGGCTGAGGGGGTCACGACAACCACACCCTCGTTGTTGTAGATCGGGGCTGCGGCAATCGCTGCGCCCGAGCACACGGGACCGACCACATAGTGGATCTTGTCGTTGATCACGCGGTTGGCGGCGACGGGGCCCTGCTTGGGCTCGCAGGCGTCGTCCACGGTGACCAGCTCGATCTTCTTGCCGTTGATGCCGCCTGCGGCATTGGCCTGCTCCACGGCGGTGTTGGCACCTTCCTTGATCATGTCACCGTACTGGGTGACAGGGCCGGTGGCCGGGATGACCATGGCGATCTTGATCTGCGCATGCGCGGTGGAGAACAAAGCGGCGCTGGCCAGGCCCAGTGCGGCGACGACGGAATGCATGCGGAACGGAATGTTCATAAAACGATCTCCAACTTTGGGTAAAGCGGTCTGAAAAATCATCAGGCCCCGGTAGGGGCCTGCGATCAAGACCGCCATGATTGACCGAGAGCGTTAAATCGACAACAGGGTAAGCAAGGCTGGCGCTGCTGCCTTTTTTTTGCTACGGCTAGGGCGCGATTGTGACAGGCCGCCGCCCGCGCAAGGTGGTGGAAATATCAGGGAAAACTAGCACCCTTGGGGGCTGGAGCGGGCTCGGCACTGGTGAGCGCAGGGGCCGATGCGACGGGGCGCAGTTTGGATGCGGGCACGTCGACTCCCGCTGGCCAGCGGCGCAGCACGCGCTGGAAGATCAACGCATTGGGAATTTGCAGCCGGGCTCCTGGCGCGGGGGCTGTGACGTCTTCGAGGGTGGTGTACAGCAGGTTGATGTCCACCACGCGACCCAGGGCGCCGGGCTTTTCGGCCGTGTCCAGCAACTCGATATGGTCGCCCACGCGAAACGGCCCCACGGTGAAGATCAGCAAGGCGCAAAACAGGTTGGACAGCACGCTCCACGCGGCAAAGAACGCCACCGCGCCCACGGTGGCAAAGCCGGTGAAGGCCGTCCACAGCACGGCGGCCGACACGCCCAGGCGCTCCAGCGCCAGCAGGCCGGCGCCACCCAGGATGAGCCAGCGCACCACGCCGTTGATGGGCGCCAACAGTTCGTGCGGAAACTGATAGTGATCGCTGGCGCGCCGGATGATGCGGCGCACCAGGTGCTGCAGCAGCAGCGCCGCCAGCACGATGAGCGCGATCTGCACGCCGGGCACGATGACGTCGAGCCAGTCGTGCATCCATGGCGGCAGGATAAGTTTCAGGCGCTCCAGCATGGGGCGGTTATTGCTCCCGGCGCAGCGCCGGGAACAGGATCACGTCGCGGATGCTGGGGCTGTCGGTGAGCAGCATCATCAGGCGATCGATACCGATGCCGCAGCCGCCTGTGGGGGGCATGCCGTATTCCAGCGCGCGCACGAAGTCGTGGTCGAAGAGCATGGCCTCGTCGTCGCCGCTGTCCTTGGCCGCCACCTGGGCGTTGAAGCGCGCGGCCTGATCCTCGGCGTCGTTGAGCTCGGAGAAGCCGTTGCCGAACTCGCGGCCGGTGATGTAGAGCTCGAAGCGCTCGGTGACCTCGGGGCGCTGGTCGTTGGCGCGCGCCAGCGGCGAGATCTCGGTCGGGTGCTCCATGATGAAGGTCGGCTGCCAGAGCTTGTCCTCCACCGTCTCCTCGAAGTACAGCACCTGCAGGCTGGCCAGCGAGCGCGTGGACAGGCGGTCCTTTTCCTCGCTCATGCCCAACTTCTTCAGCGCGCTGACGAGCCATGCGGCGTCGTCCACATGCGCGCCGGCCTCGGTGTACTGGTAGATGGCTTCGCGGATCGTCAGGCGCTTGAAGGGCTGGGACAAGTCCACCTCGCGGCCCTGGTAGGTGAGCTGCAGCGAGCCGGTGGCCTTCAGCGCCACGTCGCGGATCAGCGTCTCGGTAAAGTCCATCAGGTCCAGATAGTTCCAGTAGGCCGCGTAGAACTCCATCATGGTGAACTCGGGGTTGTGGCGCACCGAGATGCCTTCGTTGCGGTAGCTGCGGTTGATCTCGAACACGCGCTCGAATCCGCCCACGATCAGGCGCTTCAGGTACAGCTCGGGCGCGATGCGCAGGAACATCTCCTGCTCCAGCGCGTTGTGGTGCGTGACGAAGGGCCGGGCGTTGGCGCCGCCGGGGATGGGGTGCAGCATGGGCGTCTCCACCTCCAGGAAACCATGCTCCATCATGAAGTTGCGGATCGAGCCGACGGCCTTGCTGCGCGCCACGAAGCGCCGGCGCGCGGCCTCGTCGGTCATCAGATCCACATAGCGCTGGCGGTACTTGACCTCCTGGTCGGCCACGCCGTGGAACTTGTCAGGCATGGGACGCAGGCTCTTGGTGAGCAGGCGCAGGGTGGTCACCTTGACCGATAGCTCGTCCGTCTTGGTCTTCATCAGCGTGCCTTCGGCGCCCACGATGTCGCCCAGATCCCAGCGCTTGAAGTCGGCGTAGGCTTGCTCGCCAATGCCGTCGCGCGTTACGTAGAGCTGGATGCGCCCGCCGGTGTCGCCCAGCGAGCCATCCTGCAGCGTGGCAAAGCTGGCCTTGCCCATGACGCGCTTGAGCATCATGCGGCCGGCCACGCTGACCTGGACGCCTTGCGCCTCCAGCGCCTCGCCTTCCAGCGCGCCATATTGCTGCTGCAGGCTGGCGGCGTGGTGGCGCGGCTTGAAATCGTTGGGGAAGGCCACGCCCTGGCCCTGGGCCTGGCTATCTCGCAGGGCCTTGAGCTTCTCGCGGCGCTCGGCGATGAGCTGGTTTTCGTCCTGGGGCGGGGAGGGGGCGTGGTTTTGTTCAGACATGATGCCGTGGGGCAGGAAGGGGCAAACCGGCGATTTTAGGGTTTTCGCGAGTGACTGGGGCTTGTCGTTGGATGAATGCGGATGCACCGGCCGCTTGCATGGCGTTCACAAGGCGTTCCCCAAGCGATCGAGCAGGCCGCCCTCCAGCTCCAGCCGCACGAGCGGGCTGTCGCGTGTCATCAGGTGCTCGCGCTGGGCGCCAGCACGCTCTCCCGGAAACAGCGGCAGCGATGTCAGGGACAGGGATTGGGATATGGGGCCGTGCACCGGTGGCATCGCTATCATCCCGTGCAGTGCCGTCGCCGGCTTTGCACTGCGCTCCTGGTGGGTGTTTTTTATTACTTTCCCATGCTGTTCCAGATCATCTCCTTCCTTCTTGACGTGGCCAGCGGTTTGCTGACCGGTGCCTGCCTGCTGCGCCTGTACATGCAGTGGCAGCGTGTGTCGTTCGCCAACCCCGTGGGGCGGCTGGTGTTTGCGCTGACCAACTGGCTGGTGCTGCCGCTGCGCAGGCTGGTGCCGGCTGTGGGGCGCTGGGACCTGTCATGCCTGAGCGCAGCGTTGTTGCTGCAACTGGTGCAGTACCTGCTTCTGTGGCTGCTGCTGGGGCCGGAGATGGGCTTGGCCTGGCTGCCGTGGATGGCCATTTTTGGCCTGGCGCGGGTGGCAGTCTCGGGCCTGATGGGCCTGCTGATCGTCTATGCCGTGCTGTCCTGGATGCAGACGCGTTCGCCCATCAGCGACGTGATCGCGCGCCTGTGCGAGCCGCTGCTGCGCCCCGTGCGCCGCCTGCTGCCGCTGGTGGGTGGGCTGGACCTGTCGCCGCTGGTGCTGCTGGTGCTACTGCAGGTGCTGTCCATCGTGCTTGGGCACCTGCAGGCCAGCGTGATGATGTGATGCCGGCTTTTGCTAAAAACAGTATTTAACGCTTGTGTATCAAGTGCAAGAAGCTATCTATTAAATAGCAAAATTGATTGAAATGACAGCCGAGGCCCTGGCTCAATCTGCCACCACCGGGTAAAACGGCCGCCCCTCGAAGCGCTCCGGGCAGTCCATCATCACCCCCAGCATCACCGGCAGCACCCGCGCCAGCAGCGCACGGCCGTCGCGCACCTGGGCGCGGTTGACCGAGCTGTTCCAGGTCGCGCCGCCGTGCATCAACTGGTTGCGCAGGGTGTACAGGCGCGCAGCTAGCTCCGCCGTCAGTTCCACCATATACGTGTCTGCCGCAATGCACCGGTTGATGGCTTCGTCTTCTTCCGCTGTGGGAATGACGATGCCCGCTTTACTGAGCTTGGAGGGCTTGTTCATAGAGCTTGATCTCACGCTGGTTGGCTTTGCGGGCAGCGATGCTGCGTATGGCACCAAGCCTCGCTGGTTACACCACTATGAATAGTCGCTCTCGATTCTGCTCATCAATTGGTAGCAGTTCAGTCTTCGCTATAGCTGTGTAGGGTGTCTGCCTAAATGAGGTGATTCGGTCTCAGAATGCCCTGGCGGCATAGGTGAAATCGAACCCGCGCTTTATCGCGGCGATCCCGATCCAAGTTGGGTACACACCTTAAGATTCATGGTCACGAATTCATCCCAAGTGTGCTGTTGCACATATCGCAAGCTATACATCCGATCCACTCTGCAAATGTCGGGGCGTTCTGTGTAGATAGAGCAAGCTTTGCTCGCCATGTCGTAATGCTTACAGATTCCGTCGCCACGATCCAGGAAATGTGTTTCGTTGCTCAGGTGGACATGCTGGCAGCACAAGCCACACTGGGTACAGGGGAAAGGCTTCGTCATCAGATATAGAGAAGAAAGCCGTAGCACTTTCACGCTGAGGCTTTTTTCATTGCGATGTAATTAGTCTGCGGCTCTTGCGATGTCGTTCAGGCGTTTTTCTGTGGACAGAACAAGCTTGCCGTCCTTGTCAAGGATGGGCGTATCGATCATGGCCTTGATCAACTGGGCGAACTTTACTGTGCGCACAACCGTTTCGCTGCTTTCGGGGGAGAAGGCGCGCCAGTCCTCGCCTTCGTTCTTGATGACCTTTTCCAGTTCGCTCACGTTGCGGCGCAGATGGGCGGTGATACTGGAGAAAGTGCTGTTTGCCAGCGAAGTGATTTGCCCAATCGCATCGAGCTGGGCTACCAACTTGCCTGCGTCGTCACGCGCGGTCTTAGCTCGTTCGAGGTTGCTGAGTGCGTTGTTGAGGGCCTCTTCTCCCTTGTTGCCCACGATATGGCCGAAGATCATCAAGGCAGGTCCAGCGACGATGCCGCCTAGAACCATCATGCCGCCAGCCACGCCATAGCCGCCAGCTGCTAGCGAGCCACCGCCCAGCCACGCCAGGGTGGCATTGGTGGCTGCAACGCCGCTGAGGGTGGATATGGCCGTTCCGGTTCCGGCCGTTGCCAGCAACATGGTGCCGTTGTAGGCGCCAAAGGCTAAGGCTACGCCGCCGCCCAGCCCTGCACCAACGCCAAGGCCGGCGTCCTTGAATGCCTGGTAGTCCTTGCGCAGGCCTTCGAGCGTTTGCGTGGAAAATTCACCCAAATTAAGTTTGTCCAGTCCGGATGTTTGTGCGATCTCGATGTTCTTCAAACGGCTGAATGTCTGAATGAACTCGGGAATGACGCCATTGAAGGCGCGCAGCTTGCGCGCGCCATAGTCCGTCAGCAAGTCGTTGGTGGATTGACGTTGCGTTTCCACTTGTTTGCGGGCCGCACTGACCATGGATTGTGCGTTGTTATTGATATCGCCTGCATTGCTTTGGTCGATAGCGCCGCTTAGGCCTTTGTAGACGCCGTAAGCTCCAGTGCCGAGGGCAACTGCACCGAGGATGATGGGAACTGGCATGGTTTTTTCTCCCTATTCAAGAACGAGGGCGATGGTTTTTTGGGTTTCGCGGTACATGTTTTCTGCGCGTTCCAGGATTTCCCGGAAGGCGTCGTCTTCTACGCGATGGTGGCGCTGGAATTCTTCAAGGAAACGATATTCGACGGGAGAAGGTATTCCGTCTGCCAGCGCCAGCAGCATGAGTTCGTAGAGCGCGATCCGGATGGCGTACGGATTGGTGAAGGCGTGCTCATCCAGAAGCTCCCGAAGCACCGCAGAAACGGCATTCCATCGGACGGCGGGGTCTTCAGTGTCCTCTAGGAGAGGGAGGCATTTCAGAAGCTTTATGAGGCTCGTCTCAGCCTGAGAGGGCGATGTCAGAAGCCCTTTGAGGTTCGTCTCATACGGAGAGGTCGATAGTAGCGTCGCAAAGGTGGCCAATGCTGGTGTAGCATTTTTCCACCCCCATTCCGCGAGCAGCTGTGTTTCAGCGGCACCCTTCTGGATGGTGAGTTTATTAATGTCGGTCTGTGCGGTGATTTCTTCTTTTGGCTTGCCATCCCAGAGCAGGGGTTTGTCGGCAAGACTCAACAGTTCGGCGAACAGAAGGAAACGCTTCTTGTCTTCGTCAGATAGCAGTTTTGTCAGCATGTTTTTACTTTCAAGTGCTGGTTACGGGAATGGGGAAAGGTGTTTCACAGCCGCAGTGGCTGGTCGGAAAGCATGAAGTCGTCAAACTCCGCCATCGACTGGAACTGCAGGCGCTTGCCCAGCAAGGTGCCGTACTGGTCGATAGCGGCGATCAGTGCGTCGGGTGGGCTATTGGTAGAGGCATCCATGGCGGCCAGGAGACGCTGCGTTTCCTGGCACAGATCGGGGATTTCGCGGGCGAAGAATTCGTCCAGGGCTAGCCGCTCTTCGGCGATCCGAGCGCGGGCGGAGGACTCGATGGCCTGCGTGCGTGCCAGCAGTTCCCGCGAGACTTCCGCGCCACGCGCGGCATCCAGCGCGCTTTGGTAGAACAGCGATGACAGGCTGTAGCCAATCAGACCGCCAACGGCCGCCCCGACGAAGGGGACGGGAATCGCCAACTGCCCCAGCGCAGCCATCATGCTGCCCGAAAGCATGCCTGCACCCTTCTCGCCCACTTCCACCAGCAGTTGCGATTCGGTGATTTCGCCAGTGACGAAGCGCTTGACGGATCCGCCCAACGACAGGCAGATGTTGAGTGCCAATGCCGGTGCGTTGGTTCTTGAGAGAGTTCGCAGGGCTTGCGAGCCCGACTGCTGCATGGATGCCTTGATCGCTGAGCCCGCGAAGGCCGTGCCATAGCCGATAGCGCCCGCTTTGGCTGTGTCCGCGGCAACGGCTTGGGCTGCTCCACGCAGGTCTTGTTTTCCCTGCGCGGTGGCCAGTAGATTTTGTAGCAGCGAGATGCAACTACCGATGACTGCGCCGTACCGAGCTCCTTCCCCGCCTGCGCGGTGGCTGGTGTGGGCGATGTCGAGTGCGGTGGCGATCTCGGGGTGCTTGCGGTAGAACATGGCTTGTTCAGTAGTCATGCCGCTGTCGCATACATCACTGGCGAGTCGCTCGTAGTTTTTGGCTTCGCGGCGCAGCTTGGCGGCTGCATCGGCCTTGCCGTGGAGTTCGGCATGCTGGGCGTTGATGCGCAGTTGCTGGGCCTGGTCACGGCAGTGCTGGGCGGCGTCTTTGTATTGTTCGGACGGCAGTTCGATCCTGGTGCCACGGTAGCGGGCAAACTTGCCATCTTCCTTCGCGATGTCCTTGAGCAATTGACGGGGATTGCCCACGAACTTCATCTGGGTTTGGCTGCCTTCGATGATTTGGCCGTCCAGTATCTGCACCCGATCCACGACGTTGTGGTTCTTAGGGTAATGTTGCGGAAGGTCGTCGCTGCGCGCGGTGCGTACCTCGGAGCGGGCAATGATGGCCTCTGCGTTGTCGCGGCTAGTGGCCGCCACCTCGGCGCAGAAGCCAGCTTGTTGCTTAAGGTTGGCATTGACGTAGTCCGGGTGAACCTTGTGTTGGGCAATGCCCGCCAGTCCCTTGGCGAAATTTTGGCCGGTCTCGTTGTCGATGCCGGTGTAGCCCTTGATGTACTCTGCATTGGCACTGCCGAAGCGGCTCACCGTCTCGCTGGTGGAAAGCACTGCGCCGGTTTGAGCCATGTCTCGCTTGATTTCCGCTTTCCTGCCATCATCACGGGCGAGGTGAGACGAGGTCGTGTCATGGGGTTTCATGGATTCTCCTGGCTGCTACGAGTGGTGGGTGGGGCGATCAGGGACAAGAGATGCCGCTTGAGCTGCGCGAACTCCTCCCGGGTCAGTGCCCCGTTCTGGTACAGCCCGTACAGTTCATTCAATTCATCAAGGTAGCGCTGTCCATGTGAAGGCGTGGGTAGTTCGGAAGGTAGTGGCGGTGTTTGCAGTCGTTGCTTGGGTGCATTCGCCTCTGAGGTATGGGCTGTATTCGCAAGCCGAGAGAAGCCGCGCTGAATGATCTGCACTCCTGCCGATACTCCATAAAGCACGCAGCCAATGGCAAAAAGGCCCAGCAAAAAGAGGATGAATTGCATGGTGCGTAGTCCTTGGGTTGATGAAGACGCAAGAGATGGAGTCAGCGACCCCATTGCGCCAGCGCGTGTTGGAGCCCATCCAGCAGTGCCTCATGCCACTCAACTGGCCTGACGATCCGCACCTCCGGCAACCAATACCGCACCACAGGCAGCAGTTGGTTGATGTGGTTGATGTGCGTGGTGACGAGCAGCGAGCCATCGCTGTCCGCCCGTTGCTGCTGTCGGGGCAATAGTTGGCGGCGGGCGAAGTAGTGGGCCACCTCGGGCGCTACGCGCAGCAGCACTTCAGTGGTGCCTTCGGTGAACCACACGTCGTCCTTGGCGTCGATGTAGTCCTTGTGTGCGCGCTTGGGCACGAAGCGGCTGGCCTCATGAACCTGCAGGTCTTCGATCAAGGCCACGCTGAAGTTCTTCAGGCGGCCTGCTTCTTCCGCCGCCAGGTACCACACGCCGCTTTTGTGGATCAGGCGGTAGGGCTGTGCATGGCGCGGTTTTGCCTTGTAGGTGAAGTGGCATTCACAGTGTTGCTCGATAGCGGCTTGCAGTTGGGTGAACAGCGGGCTTTGCGCACGCAGGTCTTCGTGGGGCGTAGGCTGTACGTGCGTGGTGCGGCGGGGTTCCGGCGTTTCCAGTTGCTCCAGCAGGTAGCGCAGGCTGGGGTCGGGGAACAGGTGCTCGGTGCCTGCCACCCTGGCGTAGTCGTGTAGGCGCTTGGCTGGAATGGTGTCGCGTGCCGTGCGGGTGAGCTGCCAGAGCCCCTCGCCGTTGCGCTCGGCAATGCCGCGCAGGCGCTGGCCCAGGTCACGTTCGATGGTGCGCACGTCCACGTCGAACTGCTGTGCCAGTTGGTGCTTGTCCAGGGCTTCGCCCTGGTGCAGGCGGGCCAGGATGCCGGACAGACGCTGGGCTAGCTTTTCACCCTTGGAGTCGGCTTGCTTGGCGGTGGTAGGGGGCATGTGCGAAGGGCAGATAGGGTGGTGATGGGGACTGTAGGAGCGGTGTGCGACTGGTTGTGTCGATGCGCGAAAGAGCTTTTTGTGAGTATATGTAAATATGTGTGATATTTATTCCGCAGCATTTGTGTGCGGATTGGTCGACTGTGTGAGTCGTTGGGCCGACTCAGCAGTGGTGGCTGCGGACTCGGGCAGTCCAATCAGTTGGACTTGGCGTGCGCGGCCGTCTTCATCGATGCTGAAGTTCACGGCCATACCGAGTTGGGGCGGCGCCATGCCCCGCCAGTCGTTGACGTGGAAAAGCCGGTGCGGGCCGTCGGCCGCTGCGACGACGCCGATTTTTTTCTCTTCGCTGAAAGCGAGAACCTGTCCTCTCATGAGGGTCCCTTTCTGATTTGTACTGAATGCGCTTGTAATGCTTTTGTTGCAAGCGTATGCAGCTATCATTTTTGATGCTTTCTGGTGGGTTTCCAGCGCCATGCGTTGGTGCGAGGAGGACTGTAGGCAGAAGGGGCGACACGTTGTGTCGCGATGCTTGGGCGATCGCGAAGGGCTTGCGGTTTCGCGTGCATCAGGTGTTGTGGGCGCAGGTGCCGTGCGCGCACAAGGGAATGAAAAAAGCGCCTGTGGACGTTGTCCATCAGGCGCTTGGCGCTATGGTTTTTGGCTTGTTCAGGCTACGGCATCCGCCGGCAGGCGCTGCAGCATGGACAGGCATTGCGCCATGGTCTGGCGCAGCTCGCGGCGGTCGCAGATGAAGTCCACGGCGCCCTTGGTCTGCAGGAATTCGGCGCGCTGGAAACCCTCGGGCAGGGTCACGCGCACGGTGGATTCGATCACGCGCGGGCCGGCAAAGCCGATCAGGGCCTTGGGCTCGGCGATCACGATGTCGCCCACGAAGGCGAAGCCGGCCGACACGCCGCCCATGGTCGGGTCGGTCAGCACGCTGATGTAGGGCAGGCCCTTCTTGGCCAGACGCGTGAGCGCGGCGTTGGTCTTGGCCATTTGCATCAGCGACAGCAGGCCTTCCTGCATGCGCGCGCCGCCGGTGGCGGTGAAGCAGATAAAGGGCACCTTCTGCTCGATGGCGGTCTCCACGCCGCGCACGAAGCGCTCGCCCACGACCGAGCCCATGGAGCCGCCCATGAAGTCGAACTCGAAGCAGGCCGCCACGACGTTGATGCTCTTGACGGCACCGCCCATGACCACGAGGGCGTCGGTCTCGCCGGTGTTCTCCAGCGCCTCTTTCAGGCGTTCGGGGTATTTGCGGCTGTCCTTGAACTTGAGGGCGTCGACGGGCAGCACCTCCTGGCCGATCTCGTAGCGGCCTTCGCCATCAAGGAAGGCATTGAGCCGCGCGCGCGCGCCAATGCGGTGGTGGTGGCCGCATTTCGGGCAGACATTCTGGTTGTGCTCCAGGTCGGTCTTGTAGAGCACGTTATCGCAGCTGGGGCACTTGACCCACAGGCCCTCGGGCATCTGGCGGCGCTCGGTGGGGTTGGTCTGCTGGATTTTGGAGGGCAGGAGTTTTTCGAGCCAGGACATGGATTTTCTTTCTGGGGTCTCAGCCGGCGCGGGCCGTAGCGCGCGCCGGGGTGCAATTATGTGTCCAGCACCTTGCGCACCTGGCGCAGGAAGTCCACCGTGATGCCGACCACCTTCTCGTGTGGCTGGTCCTCGATGAGGCCGATGATGCGGCTGCCTATGACCACGGCGTCGGCCACGCGGCCTATGGCCTGGGCCGTGGCCGCGTCGCGGATGCCGAAGCCTACGCCGACGGGGATCTTCACATGCTCGCGGATGCGCGGCAGCATGGCCTCGACGGCGGCGGTATCGAGCGCGCCCGAGCCCGTCACGCCCTTGAGCGAGACGTAGTACACGTAGCCGCTGGCCACGCGCGCTACCTGCTGCATGCGCTCGGGCGTGGAGGTGGGGGCGAGCAGGAAGATCAGGTCGATGCCGTGCGCGCGCAGCTCGGCGGCAAACTGCTCGCATTCCTCGGGCGGGTAGTCCACGACCAGCACGCCGTCCACGCCGGCCGCGCCGGCATCGCGCGCGAACGCACCCTGGCCGTGGCGCTGCTCGTAGCGTTCCACGGGGTTGGCGTAGCCCATCAGTACCACGGGCGTGGTCTGGTTGCGCTGGCGGAAGCTGCGCACCATGTCCAGCACCTGGGTCAGCCCAATGCCCAGGGACAGGGCCTTCTCGCCCGCCTTCTGGATCACCGGGCCGTCGGCCATGGGGTCGGAGAAGGGCACGCCAAGCTCGATCACGTCGGCGCCGGCCTCGACCATGCCGTGCATCAGTGCGGGCGTGATGTCGGCGAACGGGAAGCCCGCCGTCACGTAGGGGATCAGCGCCTTGCGGCCCTTTTCTTGCAGTGCGGCGAAGGTGTCTGCAATGCGGCTCATGCGGCGGGCCCTCCCTTGACGGTCAATCCCCGCATGGAGGGGCGGTCGTAGAAATCGGCCCCCGACAGGTCGGCCACGGTGCCAATGTCCTTGTCGCCGCGGCCGGACAGGTTCACGAGTATGGATTGCTGGGGCGTCATGGTCTTGGCAAGCTTCATCGCGTAGGCCACGGCGTGGCTGGATTCCAGCGCCGGGATGATGCCCTCGGTGCGGCACAGGTGGTGGAAGGCTTCCAGCGCCTCACGGTCGGTGATGCCCACGTATTCGGCGCGGCCGATCTCCTGCAGCCAGGCGTGCTCGGGGCCCACCCCGGGGTAGTCCAGGCCGGCGCTGATGCTGTGTGTCTCGGTGATCTGGCCGTTCTCGTCCTGCAGGATGAAGGTGCGGTTGCCGTGCAGCACGCCGCTGCTGCCGCGCTGCAGGCTGGCGGAATGCTTGCCGCTGTCCAGGCCCTCGCCGGCGGCCTCGACGCCGATCAGGCGCGTGTTCTCGAACGGGATGTAGGGGTAGAAGATGCCCATGGCATTGCTGCCGCCGCCCACGCAAGCGACCACGGCGTCGGGCTGCTCGGCGGCGAGCTTCTGCTCGGCCAGCATGGCGGGCATCTGCGTCAGGCATTCCTCGCCGATCACGCTCTGGAAATCGCGCACCATCATCGGGTAGGGGTGGGGGCCGGCCACGGTGCCGATGATGTAGAAGGTGTTGTCCACGTTCGCCACCCAGTCGCGCATGGCCTCGTTGAGCGCGTCCTTCAGCGTCTTGCTGCCCGACTCCACGGGCACCACGGTGGCGCCCAGCAGCTTCATGCGGTAGACGTTGGGGCTTTGGCGCTTGACGTCCTCGGCGCCCATGTAGACCACGCATTCCAGGCCGTAGCGCGCGCAGATGGTGGCCGTGGCCACGCCATGCTGGCCGGCGCCGGTCTCGGCGATGATGCGCGGCTTGCCCATGCGCTTGGCGAGCATGGCCTGGCCGATGACGTTGTTGATCTTGTGCGCGCCGGTGTGGTTCAGGTCCTCGCGCTTCAAGTAGATCTGCGCGCCGCCCAGCTCGCGGCTGGTGCGTGCGGCATGGTAGATGGGCGAGGGGCGGCCGACGAAGTGCGCCAGCTCGTAGCGGAATTCGGCGAGGAACTCCGGGTCGTGTTGGTAGCGCGCGTAGGCCTGGCGCAGTTCATCGATGGCATGCGTCAGCGTCTCGCTGACGAAGCTGCCGCCGTAGGGGCCGAAGTGGCCCGAGGTATCGGGTTGGTGGTACTCAAACATGGAATTCTTTGCCAAGTTGCTCGTCGGCCGCGCGCACGGCGGCCACGAAGCGCTGGATCTTGTCGGCGTCCTTGATGCCCCGCAGCAGCCTGCCATCGGGGCCGTCAAGCTCCACGCCGGAACTGACGTCAACCGCCAGCGAGAGGCCTCGCGGGCGCACCTGCAAGATGCCATCGGTCACGTTTGCAGGCGTGAGTCCACCACTTAAAACGAGGTGAGAGTCGACGCTTGGTGGAAGGAGTGACCAATTGAATGCCTTGCCGCCACCGCCATAGCCGTCGACATGGGCGTCGAGCAGGATGGCACGGGCGCGGGAGTGAACATGGGCATATTCTACGAGGTCGAACTGGAGGCCCTCATCACCCAGCGGAATGCGCGCCGCGCGCAGGTAGGGAATGCGCCCACTGTCGCTGGCGGCCCAGCAGTCCTCGGCTGATTCTTCACCATGAAATTGCACTGTAGCGCCCGGTACGCAATCGCTTGCAGCTATCACTTCAGTAGCTTTTGCGTTCACGAATAGCAGCACCGGCGTGACAAAGGGCGGCAGGCGCCGAGCCAGCTCTGCCGCGCGCCCGGGCGTGACGGCGCGCGGGCTTTTCGCGTAGAGCACGAAGCCGACGGCATCCGCGCCCGCGGCCACGGCGGCGTCCACGTCCTGCTCGCGCGTCAGGCCGCAGATCTTGATACGGGTGCGGGTGGCAGAGGTAATGGGGGAGGGGCTGCTCATGGCAGCCAATCATACGCAGCCGTGCGCGTGGGCAGGCCCCACTCGGGGCCATACACCGGCCCCAGGAAGTACAGGCCGTCCGGCGAGAACGTGGGCGCCGCGGCGTCGCGCGAACGCGCCTCGCGCACCTCGCGCATCCACTCGGGTGGGTGCGCGCCCTGGCCTATAGCGACGAGGCAACCCATGATGTTGCGGATCATGTGGTGCAAAAAGGCATTGCCCTCGAACTCGAAGCGCCAGTAGCAGGGCGTGCAGCCATGGTTGCCGGCCGATTCGCCGGCGGGCGGGGCGCGGCGCGTGATGGCGATGCGTTGCAGCGTCTTGACGGGCGACTTGGCCTGGCAGGCGCTGGCGCGAAACGAGCTGAAGTCGTGCTCGCCCAGCAGGTGCTGCACGGCCTGCGTCATGGCGTCTTCATCGAGCGCGTGGAACACCCAGCCCACGCGTCCCGCGTCCACGCTGGGGCGCACGGGCGACTGCAGCAGCACATAGGCATAGCGGCGCGCCACGGCGCAGGCGCGCGAGTGGAAGGCGTCGGGCACGCTCTGGGCCCATTGCACGGCGATGTCGCGTGGCAGGAAGGTGTTGGTGCCGCGCACCCAGGAAAACGGCGCGCGCTGCAGTTCGGTGTCGAAGTGCACCACCTGCATCAGGCCGTGCACGCCGGCGTCGGTGCGGCCGGCGCAAAGGGTGGCCACCTTGTGAGTGGCAAAGCGGCCCAGGGCCGCTTCGAGATGGTCTTGCACGGTGTTGCCGCCGGGCTGGCTTTGCCAGCCGCTATAGGCCTGGCCGTTGTAGCTGACGCCCAGGGCCACCCTCATGGCATGCCCCCCAGGGGTTCAAGTGCTGCGTCGGCCCGGCGCGGGCCGTGCGCGCGTGCATGGGCGCGCATCAGCCGAGCTGGGCCAGCAGGCGCTGGGCACGGGCCTTGAGCTCGCCCGAGGCCTCGGCGATCACCTCCTCCACCAGGGTGCGTGCGCCCTCGCTGTCGCCAATGGTGTCGAACTCTTCGGCGAGGGCGAGCTTGGTGGCCAGAGGGTTGTCGGGCAGGGCCTCGGTGGCGGCACTTGCCTCCGTCTGCGGCGGGGGAGTGGGCTCGGCGGGCACGCTGAGATCCAGCGTCAGATCGCCCAGGTCGAACTCCAAAGGTGCCGGGGACGAGTCCTTGACGTCGTTATCGGCAAGCGGGGCAGCGACCGGGTCCATCAGCGCCAGCGCATCGGCCTCGAACTCCAGTGGCGTAGGCTCGGTCGTGAGGGGGGCGATTTCGTCAGGCTCGGGCGCGCCCTCGGCAGGCTCAGTCACCGGCTCTTGCTGGCCTGGTTCCAGGTCACCCAAATCCAGGTCCGCCAAATCCAGCGCAGGGAGGGGCTCTAGGCTGGTGGCTGGCTCTGCTGCGGCGGCTTGGGTTGCTGCCTGTTCGTTGGCGGCTGCGGCCATGGCGAAGGCGCTGGGTGCAGGGGCCGAGGCCGGCGGCGCTTCGTGCAGATCCAGATCCAAGTCCAGATCGAGATCCAGATCCGGCAGTACGGAATCGGGGTCGGTGGTGATGGCTATGGCCGGTGCCACCGGCAGGGTGCTGGGGAAAGTGGTGGCCGAGGTGGCTGGCGGGTCGGCATCCGCCAATGTGGCCGGACGGCCACCTGGCTGGTACAGCGCATTCCCAGGATCCAGTGTGCGGCCCAATTCCGAGACGCGTGCCCACTCGGTGCCCTGGCCGTTGGTCAGGCGGAACACGTCCGCCGCAGCGGATTCCAGTGCCTTGTGATCCTGGCGCTTGGCGTAGATTTCGGCCAGTTTCGCAGGGATTTGCACGCGCTCGGGGTTGTGGCGCATGGCCTCCCTGAGGATTTCCTCGGCCTGCAGATCGCGGCCATAGGCCAGGTACACGTCAGCCTCGGCTACGGGATCCACGTCGCCTCCCACATCGAGCTGGCTGGGCGAGTAGATCATGGACGATGCCCCCGTGGTCAGGCGGCTGTCGGCCGTGTCCACATGTCGGCCGCCGCTGGCGTCGAAAAAGGAGTCCGGGTGAGCGCTGTTGCTCAGGAAGGAGCTGTCTACGGCGCCCTGCTTGCGCCGGCTTTGGGCGACGCGGTAGCCGCCATAGCCGAGTAATGCCAGCACCAGGGCAAGAGCGCCACCCGTCTGCAGCGGGTCTTCGGTGAGCGAGTCGAAAAAGCTGGGTTCTTCGTGCGTTGCTGGTTGCACGGCAGGCTTGGGTGCGGCGGCTGCAGCGGGTGCGGGGGGGGATGCCTGCGCCACGGCCTCCGAGGCTACGCGGGCAGCCGCTGCGGGCGCGGGGGGCGCTTCGGTGCTGGACTGCGCTGGCGTAGTGGTTGCCGGCAGCCCTGCAGGTGCGGGCATGGCAATCCCGGGGGGGCTGGCGGTTGCGGGGGCGCCGGCCTGCGCCGATGCGCCGCTGAGCTGGTTGAGCTCGGTGATGTTCTTGGACAACTCGGCCAGGCGGGCCGTGTTCTGGTCTGCCTGCTTGTCGCGGGCCAGTTGCTCGTCAGCCTTGCGGGCCTGCACGCCGCCCTTGGACAGGGTGAGCTTGTCGGGGCTGGCTGCTGCCGGCTTGGATTCGTCGACCTGCGCCTGCACGGTGCCGCGGGCAGAGCGCTTGGCGGCTGCCACCTCGGCGCTGGGGACGGCGCTGGCCATGCGGCGACGGTATTCGTTGAAGTCCTGGCTTTGTGCGGCGACGATCTGGCGCGCTTCGGCGGCCGGGGTGGCCTGTGCGCTGGCCTCATCGGGCATTTGCAACACCACGCCCGAGCGCAGGCGGTTGACGTTGCCGTCGATGAAGGCGTGGGGATTGGTCTGGGCCATGGCGACCAGCATCTGATCGAGCGAAACGCTGGCCGGGCGGTGGGCGTTGGCAATGCGACCGGCAGTGTCGCCGGGGCGCACCTTGAGTGAATCACTGCCAGCGGCAGGGGTTTCGGCCGTGGCTGGGCGACTGGGTGCGCGTGCCGCCTGCGGGGCAGGGCGGGGTGTGGGTGCGGCCTGCGGGGCGGGACGGGGTGTGGGTGCGGCCGCGGCGGGCGCGGCCGGAGCGACCGAAGGCGCCGCAGCTGGGCGCGGTGCGGGTTGGGCGACTTCGGGCCGCGGGGCGGTCACCTGCGGTGCCACCGTGACAGCGGCTGGCGTGCGACTTTGTGCCGGCGGGTCGAACAGCATCGTGTAGCTGCGCATGATGTGGCCGGAGCTCCAGGTGGCATCGATCACCATGTCCACAAAGGGCTCGTTGATGGGGCGGGCACTGCTCAAGCGCAGCACCATGGAGCCATCAGCGCGGCGCTGCAGTTGCACCTGCACGTTGCCAATCACCGGCGAATATTCCAGGCCCTGGGCGCGGAACGCTTCCGGGCGTGCGGTGCTCACGCGCAGCGATTCGGCCTCGGCGGCCGTGATCTGCGGCAGTTCGATCTCGGCGCGCAGCGGCTCACCCAACGCCGACTGCACGTTCACGCGCCCCAGCGCCAGGGCACGGGCATCGGTACTGAACAGGCCGGCCGACAGAATGGCCGCGGTGGCCAGTACAGAAAATTTCCAGCGATGCATGTGTGCGACGAATGAGGATATGGGTGCAGTCGTGTGGAGCGGTGCTTTTGACGTCATGTCAAGATCTGCTCCAGAGCGTGAAAATGTGTAAAAGCACCATAGCATCAACGACTTGCACTGACAAGCCGAGGCGATGGAGCGCCTCTCCCTGCCCTGTTGGAAGGAATGAAAAGCGGCCCGGCCTGTTGGTAACAGGCAACGATGGGCAAACAGGGCATGGAGCCGCCGCCGATGATAAGCGGCGCCACCGCGGTGGCGCCGTCCGCGGGCATCAGGCGTCCAGCAGGATGCGCAGCATGCGGCGCAGGGGCTCGGCCGCGCCCCACAGCAGCTGGTCGCCGATGGTGAAGGCGCCCAGGTACTCGGGGCCCATGGCCATCTTGCGGATGCGGCCGACGGGAATCGTCAGCGTGCCGGTCACGGCCACGGGGGTCAGGTCGCGCATGGTGTCCTCGCGGTTGTTCGGCACCACCTTCACCCAGTCGTTGTCGGCGGCGATCATGGCCTCGATGTCGGCCACGGGCACATCCTTCTTGAGCTTGAAGGTCAGCGCCTGGCTGTGGCAGCGCATGGCGCCAATGCGCACGCAAAAACCGTCCACCGGTACGGCCGGGGTGCCGAAGCCCTCGCCCTGGCCCAGGATCTTGTTGGTCTCGGCGCCGCCCTTCCATTCCTCGCGGCTCATGCCGTTGCCCAGATCCTTGTCGATCCAGGGAATCAGCGAGCCACCCAGCGGCACGCCGAAATTGGCCTTCTCGGCGTCCTCGAGCCCGCGTTGCTTGCCGATCACCTTGCGGTCGATCTCCAGGATGGCGCTGGTCGGGTCGGCCAGCAGATCGCGCACCTCGTGGTTCAGCGTGCCGAACTGCGCCAGCAGCTCGCGCATGTGCTGCGCGCCCCCGCCGCTGGCGGCCTGGTAGGTCTGGGTGCTCATCCATTCGACGAGGCCGGCCTTGTACAGCGCGCCCACGCCCATCAGCATGCACGACACGGTGCAGTTGCCGCCCACCCAGTTGTTGCCGCCCTTGGCCAGCGCGTTCTTGATTACGGGCATGTTGACGGGGTCGAGGATGATGACCGCGTCGTCCTTCATGCGCAGCGTGGAGGCGGCGTCGATCCAGTGGCCCTTCCAGCCGGCGGCGCGCAGCTTGGGGAAGACCTCGCTGGTGTAGTCGCCGCCCTGGGCGGTGATGATGATGTCGCAGCGCTTGAGCTGCTCAATGTCGAACGCATCCTTCAGCGCGGTCTCGTTCTTGGCCATGGCCGGGGCCTTGCCGCCCGCGTTCGAGGTGGAGAAGAACAGGGGCTCGATCAGATCGAAGTCCTTCTCATGCTTCATGCGGTCCATGAGGACCGAGCCGACCATGCCGCGCCAGCCGACCAAACCTACCAACTTGCTCATTTTCAACGCCCTTTCAGTTTAAGAAACAGTGCCCGACCGCGGGGGGGCTTTTCTGTTCACCCCCGGCTCGTCTGGGCCAGGGAGGGCGCACGACGATGCCGGAGCTGGATCAGCCCTTAATGGTCGTGGTTTTGGTGATTGCGCGCGCGGCCGGCGCTGCCGTGGGGGCAGGCTTGTTCTTCAGCGGAAACGGGCGGGCGGCAAACATGGAAAAACATTGTAGAGGATGCAGCGCTGGGCACTGCATCCTATGGCTAACGCGGCATCAGCGCAGGGCGTTGACGACGGCGTCGCCCATCTGCACCGTGCCCACCCTGGTCGTGCCTTCGCTGTAGATGTCGGGTGTGCGCAGGCCCAGGGCCAGCACCTGCTTCACGGCGGCCTCGATGCGGTCTGCGGCCTCGGCTTGGCCCAAAGAGAAGCGCAGCATCATGGCCGCAGACAGGATGGTGGCCAGCGGATTCGCCACGCCCTTGCCGGCGATGTCGGGGGCGCTGCCGTGGCTGGGCTCGTACAGGCCTTGCTTCTTGTCGTTCAGGCTGGCCGAGGGCAACATGCCGATGGAGCCGGTGAGCATGGAGGCCTCGTCCGAGAGGATGTCGCCGAACATGTTGCCGGTGACGATGACGTCGAAGGCCTTGGGCGCCTTCACCAGCTGCATGGCGGCGTTGTCCACGTACATGTGATCCAGCTGCACGTCCTGGTAGTCCTTGTGCACCTCGGTGACCACGTCCTTCCATAGTTGGAAGGTCTCCAGCACATTGGCCTTGTCCACGCTGGTGACCTTCTTGCCTCGCTTCCTGGCAGCCTCGAAGGCCACGCGGGCGATGCGCTCGATCTCCGGGCGGCTGTAGCGCATGGTGTCGAAGGCTTCCTCGGCGCCGGGGAAATGGCCGTCGGTGGCAACGCGGCGGCCGCGCGGCTGGCCGAAGTAAATGTCGCCGGTGAGCTCGCGGATGATGAGGATGTCCAGGCCCGCGACCAGCTCGGGCTTGAGGCTGGAGGCGTGCGTGAGCTGCTCGTAGCAGATGGCCGGGCGGAAGTTGGCGAACAGGCCCAGCGCCTTGCGCAGGCCCAGGATGGCCTGCTCGGGGCGCAGCGGGCGGTCGAGCTTGTCGTACTTCCAGTCGCCCACGGCGCCGAACAGGATGGCGTCGGCCTCGCGGGCGAGCTTCAGGGTGGAATCGGGCAGGGGATGGCCCGCGGCCTCGTAGGCGGCGCCGCCGACGGGGGCGGTTTCCAGCTCGAACTTCAAGTCCAGGGCCTTCAAGACCTTGACGGCCTCGGCGACGATTTCGGTGCCAATGCCGTCACCGGGGAGAACTGCGATTTTCATGGCGTGGACTTTCTAAATTGATAGCTGCTGGCGTTTTATTGGCGCGTCATTCCCGTGAAAGCGGGAATCCACAGCCGTGAAGGGAGAACGTTTGGAAGAACCTGGATCCCCGCCTTCGCGGGGATGACGGCGGGCGATTTCAGGATGCCATGGTATGCGCCAGCCAGGGCTTGGTCGCCAGGCGCTCGGCCTCGAAGGCGGCGATCTTGTCCTTGTGGCGTAGGGTCAGGCCGATGTCGTCAAAGCCGCCCAGCAGGCAGTACTTGCGGAACGGCAGCACGTCGAAGGCGATCTCCTCACCCTGGGGGCGGATCACCACCTGGCGCTCCAGGTCGATTTTCAGCTGGTAGCCGGGGAAGGCCGCCACCTCGTCGAACAGCTGGGTGACCACGGCCTCGGGCAGGACTATGGGCAGCAGGCCGTTCTTGAAGCAGTTGTTGAAGAAGATGTCGGCAAAGCTCGGTGCGATGATGGCGCGAAAGCCGTACTGATCCAGCGCCCAGGGGGCGTGCTCGCGGCTGGAGCCGCAGCCGAAGTTCTTGCGCGCCAGCAGGATGGACGCGCCCTGGTAGCGCGCCTGGTTCAGCACGAAGTCGGGGTTGGGCTTGCGCTTTTCTTCCGGCACGCCGGGCTCGCCTGGCTGGTCCAGGTAGCGCCATTCGTCGAACAGGTTCGGGCCGAAGCCCGTCTTCTTGATGGACTTCAGGAACTGCTTGGGGATGATGGCGTCGGTGTCGACGTTCTCGCGGTCCATGGGGGCGACCAGGCCCTGGTGGATGGTGAATTTCTGCATGGCGGTTGAGTATGGGGTTGTCAGCGAGCGGCGCGCTCTATGGCGCCGCCGGCACTTTGCACGTCCTGGCCAATGCCCTTGATGGTGTTGCAGGCGCCCAGGGTCAGGGCCAGGCCGATCAGCAGGATGGAGAAGGAGGGCTTCATGGTGGGGCTCGCTGAAATCAAGGGTTAGGCGAACTTGCGGATATCGACGAAATGGCCGTGGATGGCCGCCGCCGCAGCCATGGCCGGGCTGACCAGGTGCGTGCGCCCGCCCGCGCCCTGGCGGCCCTCGAAGTTGCGGTTGCTGGTCGAGGCGCAGCGCTCGCCGGGCTCCAGGCGGTCGGCGTTCATGGCCAGGCACATGGAGCAGCCGGGCTCGCGCCATTCGAAGCCCGCGGCCTTGAAGATCTGGTCCAGGCCCTCGCGTTCGGCCTGTTCCTTGACCAGGCCCGAGCCGGGCACGACCATGGCCAGCCTGATGTTCTTGGCGACCTTCTGGCCCAGCTTCTTGACCACGGCGGCGGCCTCGCGCATGTCCTCGATACGGCTGTTGGTGCACGAGCCGATGAACACCTTGTCCACGAAGATGTCGCTCAAGGGCTTGCCGGGCGTGAGGCCCATGTAGCTCAGCGCGCGTTCCATGGCGCCGCGTTTGTTGGCGTCCTTTTCCTTGTCCGGATCGGGCACGCTGGCATCCACGCCCAGCACCATCTCGGGGCTGGTGCCCCAGGTGACCTGCGGCACTATGGCTGCGGCGTCGAGCTCCACCACGGCATCAAACTTGGCGTCTGCGTCCGAGTGCAGCGTCCTCCAGTAATCAACGGCCTGGTCCCATTCCACGCCCGTGGGCGCCAGCGGGCGGCCCTTGACGTAGGCGATGGTCTTGTCGTCCACGGCCACCAGGCCGGCGCGCGCGCCGGCCTCGATGGCCATGTTGCACACCGTCATGCGGCCTTCCATGCTCAGGTCGCGGATGGCCTGGCCGGCAAACTCGATGGTGTAGCCCGTGCCGCCGGCGGTGCCTATTCTGCCGATGATGGCGAGCACGATGTCCTTAGCCGTGATGCCGGGGGCCACCTTGCCGTTGACCTTGACCAGCATGTTCTTGGCCTTCTTGGCCAGCAGGGTCTGGGTGGCCATCACATGCTCGACCTCGCTGGTGCCGATGCCGTGCGCCAGCGCGCCGAAGGCGCCATGCGTGCTGGTGTGGCTGTCGCCGCAGACCACGGTCATGCCGGGCAGGGTGGCGCCGTTCTCGGGGCCGATCACGTGCACGATGCCCTGGCGCCTGGACAGGAAGGGGAAGAACGCGGCCGCGCCCGATTCGGCAATGTTTTTATCGAGCGTGACGATCTGCTCCTTGCTGATCGGGTCGGCAATGCCGTCGTAGCCGCGCTCCCAGCCCGTGGTGGGTGTGTTGTGGTCGGCCGTGGCGACGATGGAGCTGGTGCGCCACACCTTGCGCCCGGCCTCGCGCAGGCCTTCGAAGGCCTGGGGGCTGGTCACCTCGTGTACCAGGTGACGGTCGATGTAGAGCACGGCCGTGCCGTCCTCCTCGGTGTGGACGACGTGCTCGTCGAAGATCTTGTCGTACAGGGTGCGTCCCATGGCGGTCTCGTTTCGTTGGACAGGTGAGATGAAAATTTTAGGCGGTGGCCGCAAGTGGTTCGGTGGCGGCCGTCAGGTGCTCGACCAGCAGCCGCGCCGTGACGGGCAGGGCGTCGAAGTCGCGCGCCACCAGGCGCAGCTCGCGCTCGGCCCAGGGCTCGTCCAGGCGCACGGCGGCGAGGCTCCCCAGGCCCCGCATGAGGGCAAAGGCGCGGTCGGGCAGCAGGCCCACGCCCAGGCCGTTGTCGATCATGCGGCACATGGCGTCCAGGCTCGTGACCTGGATGCGCTGGCGCAGCGGTCGCCCGGCCTGCGCCGCGGCCTGGCGCATGGCCAGGCTGATGCTGCTGCCGGCATGCAGGCCGACGATGTCCCAGTCCAGCACTTCTTCAAATTTGATAGCTTTTCGCGCAGACAGGGTGTGCGTTTTCGGCACGACAAGCATCAATCGGTCGTTGCGATAGGGGCGGCTTTGCAGCTGCGCGCCGCTGGCGCCGTTGCCGCTGCCCAGGTTGCAGATCCCCAGGTCGGCCGCGCCTTCGTGCACCGCGTGCAGCACGTCGGGCGACAGGTGCTCCTGCAGGTCGATCTTGATCTGGCTGTGTGTGCGCGCAAATTGCCCCAGATCCTCGGGCAGGAACTGCACGATGGCCGAGATGTTGGCATGCATGCGCACATGGCCGCGCACGCCCTCGGCGTATTCGGAGAGCTCGCCCTGCATGCGCTCCAGGCCGAAGAGCACGGTGCGCGCATGGTGCAGCAGGCTTTCGCCCGCGGGGGTCAGCGTCACGCCGCGGCTGTGACGGTACAGCAGGGCGGTGTCCACCGCGGCCTCCAGGTCGGACAGGCGCTTGCTCACGGCCGAGGCGGCGATGAACTCGCGCTCGGCCGCGCGGCCGATGCTGCCCAGCTCGCACACGGCGACGAACAGTTGCAGCGAGGTCAGGTCGATACGGCGCGCAAAACTGCGCTCGGAGCTTTTCATTGGAAGGTGGTGACTTCTCGTTTGGAGAGGCAAGACCTGTATTTTCCCCTTGATGCAGGAGTTTTGTCATCGTGAAAAACGATGGCATGCATGCCGGCATGCGTAATATCGAGGTGATTTTGCTCCTCAAAGAAGAGCTGCTAACGCTTTGCCTGTAAGCGATAAAGCCGTTTTTCAATCAATTTTTACAGCGTCACGGTGTCGCCATGCTCCGGCACCTCGGCGGACCAGCCCAGGGCATGGTCGATGCGCTGGCGCAGCATGTCGGCCGCGGGCAGCTCGCCATGCACCACGTACACGCGGCGCGGCGCCGTAGGCATGGCGCGCAGCCAGTCCAGCACCTGGTTGCCGTCGGCATGGGCCGAGGCCGTGGCCAGTTGCACCACCTCGGCGCGGATCTCCACCTCGCGCCCGAGGATGCGTATGCTCTTTTCCCCCGCGGCGATGCGCGCGCCGCGCGTGCCGCCGGCCTGGTGGCCGGTGAGGATGATCATGTTGCGGTGGTTGCCCGCATGGAGCTGCAGGTGGTGCAGTACGCGCCCGCCCGTGGCCATGCCGCTGGCCGACAGGATCACGCGCGGCCCATGCAGGCGCGCCAGGGCCTTGGACTGGTCCACGCTGTGCACCAGCGTGGTGCCGTGCGCCATGGCGCGCAGGTCGGCGTGGCTCAGGCAATGTTCGCCGACATGGTCCTGGAACAGCTGCGTGGCGCTCACGGCCATGGGGCTGTCCAGGTAGACCGGCAGGCCCGGGGGCAGATCCCCGCGGGCCTTGAGCCGTGCGATGGCGTGCAGCACCGTCTGCGCCCGCCCCACGGCAAATACCGGCACCACGGCCACGCCGCCGCGCGCGGCCAGCCGCGCCAGGGGCGGGCCCAGTTCGTCGACGACCGAGCCCGGCGGGTGGCTGCGGTCGCCGTAGGTGGATTCGACCAGCACGGTATCGGCCGCGGGCGGCGCGTCGGGCGCGCACATCAAGAGATCGTCCGGGCGGCCCAGGTCGCCCGAGAACAGGATGCGCCGCCCGCCCACCTCCAGCAGCACGCTGGCCGCGCCCAGGATATGGCCGGCGCGCGTGAAGCTGGCGCGCCAGCCGGGCAGGGGCTCGAACTCCGCCCGCATGGGCTGCACGCGCAAGAGCGCCAGGCTGTGCTGCGCGTCCAGGCGCGTGTACAGCGGCAGCGCGGGCTCGTGCTTGCTCAGGTGGTGGCGGTTGAGGTAGGCCGCTTCCTCCTCCTGCAGGTGGCCGCTGTCGGGCAGCAGGATGGCGCACAGGTCGCGTGTGCCCGAGGTGCAGAACACCGGCCCGCCAAAGCCGCCCTTCGCCAGCAGCGGCAGGTAGCCCGAATGGTCCAGGTGGGCGTGGGTGAGCAGCACGGCGTCGATCTCGTGCGGCGCCACCGGCAGCGGCCGCCAGTTGCGCTGGCGCAGCAGCTTGTAGCCCTGGAACAGGCCGCAGTCCACCAGCAGCGCCTGGCCGCCATGGCGCACGAGGTACTTGGAACCGGTGACGGTGCCGGCGCCGCCGAGGAAAGTGATGCTGACGGACATAGGCCCTCCGTGGTGCTATGCCTGCCAGCGTAGCAGGCTCGTACGCGGGTTGTCGCGCGTTGTCAGCGCAACTGAACCCGGAGTGTGGCGTAGCCGGCGTCCGGGGCGACGGCGCGGACGGGGGCGTGATCGGGGCTGAGCCGGATCAGGCGCGTGCGCGCCAGCACTTCCTCCAGCAGCACGCGCAGCTCCAGCCGCGCCAGCGGCGCGCCGGGGCAGACGTGGATGCCGGCGCCGTAGAGCAGGTTGAGCGCGGGGTCGCGGTCCATGCGGAACTCGTCCGGATCGCCGAACACGCGCGGGTCGCGGTTGGCGGCGATCCAGTTGACCGACAGGCGTTCGCCCGCCGGTAGCGGGCAGCCGCCCAGCTCTACCGGCCGGCTGGTGATGCGGCGGTTGGCCACCAGCGGGCCGTCGATGCGCAGCACCTCGTCGATGGCCGTGGGCAGCAGCGCGGGCTGCTCGCGCAGGCGCTGCTGCCAGTCGGGGTGGCTGGCCAGCCAGTGCAGCAGGATGCCGATGGAGGCGGCAATGGTGCCGACCTCGCCCACCGTCCAGTTGCGCAGCACGCTGGCCAGCTCGCGCAGGTCGAGCGGGCGGCCGTCGACGCGGGTGTGCATCAGCTCGCTGCTGATGTCCTGCGTGGGCGGCGCGTCGCGCCGCGCCTGGCACACGCGCTCGACCAGGTCTTCGAACTCCCGGGCCACGGCCGAGGTCTGGGCGCGGTCGCCCGAGCGCGTGGCGGCGTGGCTGCGGCGCAGCCAGCCGAGCAGTTCGTCCTGCAGCAGCGTGGGCCAGCCGAGGAAGGCCGACTGCACGCGCACGGCAAAGGGCAGGGCGAATTCCTGGGTGATCTCCAGCGCGCCGCCCAGGGCCAGGGCCTCCTGCGCGGTGGCGATGGAGAGGGCGCGGCAGACGGGTTCAAAGTGCGCCATGCGCTCGGGCGCGAAGAAGTGGTCGAGCGCCCGGCGGTACTGCGTGTGCTGGGGCTGGTCGTAGCCGTTGGGCACGGCCGGGTGCGCCGATACGGCGCTGCTGTAGGTGGCGTGATCCTGCAGCACCTGCATGACCTCGGCATGGCGCAGCACCGAAGTGTGCTGCGAGTCGCTGTGCGCCAGCGGGCAGCGCTCGCGCAGACTGTCGTAGGCGGCGCGCTGGTCGGCGAGGACTTCGGGGGCCTGAGGGTTCCATGGCGTGGGGGTGGTGTGGCTCATGCTCTGCTCCATCGGGCTTACAGACCCAGGTCATCGGCCAGGGCATTCATGCGCCGGCTCACATCGGCATCCATGGCCATGGTGCGGCCCCATTCGCGCTGGGTCTCGCCGGGCCATTTGTTGGTCGCGTCCAGCCCCATCTTGCCCCCCAGGCCGGCCACGGGGGAAGCAAAGTCGAGGTAGTCGATGGGGGTGTTCTCGATCAGCATGGTGTCGCGCACCGGGTCCATGCGCGTAGTCATGGCCCAGATGACTTCCTTCCAGTCGCGCGCGTCCACGTCCTCGTCGACCACGACGATGAACTTGGTGTAGAGGAACTGGCGCAGATGGCTCCACACGCCCATCATCACGCGCCGCGCGTGGCCGGCGTAGGCCTTGCGGATGCGCACCACGGCCATGCGATAGCTGCAGGCCTCGGGCGGCAGGTAGAAGTCGATGATCTCGGGGAAGGCGCGCTGCAGCAGCGGCACGAACAGTTCGTTCAATGCCAGGCCCAGCATGGCGGGCTCGTCGGGCGGCTTGCCGGTGTAGGTGCTGTGGTAGAGCGCGCCCTCGCGCAGCGTGATGCGCTCCACGGTGAACACCGGGAATTCGGCGCATTCGTTGTAGTAGCCGGTGTGGTCGCCGTAGGGCCCTTCGAGCGCATGCTGCCAGCCGCTCTTGTGCGTGGCGTCGGGGTGGATATGGCCCTCGAGCACGATCTCGCTGTTCGCCGGCACCGAGAGCGGCACGCCGATGGCGGGCGCCACCTCGGTGCGCGCGCCGCGCAGCAGGCCGGCGAACTGGTATTCCGACAGCGTGTCGGGCACGGGCGTGACGGCGCCCAAGATGGTGGCCGGGTCGGCGCCAATGGCGACGGCCACGGGGTAAGGCTGGCCGGGGTTTTGCCGGCAGTGTTCGGCAAAGTCCAGCGCCCCGCCGCGGTGTGCCAGCCAGCGCATGATGAGCCGGTTTTTTCCTATCACCTGCTGGCGGTAGATGCCCAGGTTCTGGCGCTGCTTGTTGGGCCCGCGCGTGATCGTCAGGCCCCAGGTGACGAGCGGTGCCACGTCGCCGGGCCAGCAGTGCTGGATCGGCAGTCTGCCCAGATCGACCTCGTCGCCTTCCCAGACGATCTCTTGGCAGGGCGGGCGGCGCACCATCGAGGGCGCCATGCTCCACAGGGTCTTCACCAGCTCGCGCCGGCCCCACAGGTCCTTCATGCCGCGCGGCGGCTCGGGCTCTTTCAGGGATGCCAGCACCTCGCCAAAGGTGCGTATCGCAGGCAGGCCTGCCACGCCCAGGGCCCGCGCCACGCGCTCGGGTGTGCCGAACAGATTGGCCAGCACCGGCATGCGGTGGCCCGTGGGGTTCTCGAACAGCAGGGCCGGGCCTTTGGCGCGCAGCACGCGGTCGCTGAACGCCGTCATCTCCAGATGCGGCGAGACGCTTTGGCCGATGCGGCGCAGCTCGCCTGCGGCCTCCAGCTGGGTGATGAAGTCGCGCAGGTCGCGATAGTGCATTGGGAGTTCTAACCTGGGTGTATGCGCTAAAACGGGCTCAAAGGCTTGTCTGGTAAGCGCTAAATGCTACAAATAAAGTAGTCTATCAGGCGTCCATGGCCAGTCCCGGCCAGCGCGTGTCCAGCCCATGCTCTATGCCCAGCGTGTCGAGCGCCCGCGCCACGCTGTGCTCGATGATGTCGTCGACGGTGCGCGGGCGCTTGTAGAACGCGGGCACGGGCGGGCTGACGATGGCGCCCATCTCGGTCACCGCGACCATGTTGCGCAGGTGTACCAGGTGCAGGGGCGTTTCGCGCGTCAGCAGCACCAGGCGGCGGCGCTCCTTGAGCGTCACGTCGGCCGCGCGCGTGAGCAGGCTGTCCGATAGGCCGTGGGCAATCGCCGCCAGCGTGCGCATGGAGCAGGGCGCCACCACCATGCCGTGCGTGACAAACGAGCCGCTGGCAATGCTGGCGCCCACGTTGCGCAGGTCATGCACCACATCGGCCAGGGCGCAGACCTCGGCGCGCTCCATGCCCAGTTCGTGGCGCAGGTTGCGCCAGCCGGCCTCGGACACCACCAGGTGCGATTCGATGCCGCCGATCTCGTGCAGGGCCTGCAGGAGGCGCGTGCCATAGACGGCGCCGCTGGCGCCCGAGATGCCGACGATGATGCGCTTGGGGGTGGTGCTCATGTGCCTGTCTTATGCAATGGGTGCTCGTGCAGGTCGGCCTGGATGCGATCCAGTACCTCGGCGGCCTGGGCGGGATCGAAGTCCTGGTGCGTGCGCTTTTTCACGCCGTATTCGTGCAGCTGGTAGTGGCGCGCGGGGTTCAGGCCATGGCGCGCCAGCACGCTTTTCACGCACACCAGCGGGCAGCCGTCCAGCGCCAGGATGGGGCGGCCGCTCTTGGCAAGCCGGACCAGCTTGGGCACGTCGCCGCCGACTCCGGC
This sequence comes from Alicycliphilus denitrificans, assembly GCF_044792555.1. GTDB lineage: Bacteria > Pseudomonadota > Gammaproteobacteria > Burkholderiales > Burkholderiaceae_C > Alicycliphilus > Alicycliphilus denitrificans_A. The sequence continues at coordinate 3,167,825 of NZ_CP126238.1, read as the reverse complement.
GATGCACGACATTTCGGCGCTGCCGCGCCGGTCCATCTGTACGGCCACATGATTGGCCAGTTGTGCCGCACTGGAGCAGCCCGAGCAGGAGTAGACCAGTGGCGGGAGGTCTTCTGCGCCGCCATCGTCACTCATGGCCTGGCTCTCAGGAACCCAGGCAGCGGCGGCAGCTGGCGCGCGAGGTGGGGGGCCTTGCGCTCCAGCACGGCGCGCGGGCTCCAGTGGCTGGGGTCAAGCACGGGCAGCTCCAGGGCGTCCAGGGCGTTCTTCACCACCAGGCCGAGCTCGGTGTCGCCCTCCATGACCAGGCGGCGGTTGAAGAACAGGGTGTCAGGATCCTGGCGGCGCTGCGCCAGCAGCAGGAAGTCCTGCGCATTGGCGCTGATGGCCAGATCAGGGTTGGACTGCGGGCTGCTGGGGGCAAAACGCTGGCCATTCCAACTGAAGTCAAAACCCACGCGCGCATCGCGCACACGGATCGCCAGGCGCTTGCCCTGCAGGATGTCCTTCACGTCCTGCGGCAGCTGCTTGGCCAGCGCGAAGTTGATGGCCGCCACCAGCAGCATGGAGCCGGGGTAGGCCGGCAGGCGCGAGAGCAGGGCCCCCACGGGGCGGGGCAGGGTGAACGGGGCGGGCGGGGAGGGGTTCATGGTGTCCATCCTTGCAAAGCTTCAGGCCAGGGCGGGCTCGATCAGGTCCAGGCCCGGGCGACCATGCCAGTATCCATTGCATGACGCCTCGGGCATGAAGGGGCGCATGGCTTGCAGCGCGGCCGGGTTGGGCTGTGCGGCCTGGCGCGCTGCGTCAAACGCGGCAATGATCTTCTCGGTGTGCTGGGACTGCGGGGAGATGCGCAGAACGTCCACGCCAGCGGCGCGCAGCGAGGGAATGTCACCCACCAGGTTGTGCACCTTGGCCGACTGGGTCTGGATGCCGTTGATGACCAGGAAGGATTCCTTCTCGCGCGTTTGCAGCAGCTGCCCGTCCGGATGCTCGATGCAGCGAAAGCCGCAGTCGTCCTTGGGCAGGTTGTAGTGGCGCGCGGTAAAGCAGCGCGCAGAGAAAGCCAGCGGCATGCGGCCGTAGGCGAACACCTCGGTCTCCAGCCCGGCGGGCTTGGCTTGCAGCAGCGCGGCCAGGTCGCTCTGGCGCATCTCCAGCGGCATCACCCAGCGCTTGGCGCCCAGGCTGGCCATCCAGGAGAGCGTGTCGGCGTTGAATACGTTGAGCTGCGGCCCGGCAACAAAAGGCCGCTTGCCGGTCAGGTTGTGCACGGCGCCCATGTCGTTCGCCTCGATGAGGAATTCCTCATCGCGCACGATCTTGTGCATGTCGGCCACGTCGCTGGTCGATTCCAGCAGCACCATGGTGGACATGACGGCTTCCTTGCCCGCGTCCCGCAGCATGCGCGCGATGTCCATCCAGTCGCTCTGGCGCAGCTCGCGGCGGCGCGAGCACACGGCCTCGCCCAGGTAGACGATGTCCACCGGAGTCTGGGCAACAGCCTGATAAAACTCAAAAACGGTGTCGCGCGGCCAGTAGTACTGCAGCGGGCCCAGGGCTAATTTCATCATCGTGCTCATCCGAATCACTTCCAGGGGCGGTGATAGGCGCCCAGCGTGTGCTGCTGGCCCTCGGCCACCTGGTCCAGGCTGGCCATCCAGGCGGTTTTGGGCGCGTACAGGTGGCCCTGCGCCATGCAGTGGTCTATGGCCTCGCGCCAGACCTTGGTGACCTGGGCCACATAGGCGGGGCTCCTCTGGCGGCCCTCGATCTTGAAGGCGCGCACGCCCATCTTCACCAGTTGGGGCAGCAGCTCCAGGGTGTTCAGGCTGGTGGGCTCCTCCAGCGCGTAGTAGTTGCTCTCCTCGCCCACATCAAAGCGCCCCTTGCACAGCGTGGGGTAGCCGGCGTTCTCACCCGATCCGTAGCGGTCGATGAGCACGCCATTCAGGCGCGATTCCAGCCCCTTGGGCGTTTCCTGCCAGCGCACGAACTTCGCCGGCGAGCACACGCCGTGGGTGTTGGGCGACTCGCCCGTGGCGTAGGACGACAGCGCGCAGCGCCCCTCGACCATCACGCACAGGCTGCCAAAGCCAAAGACTTCAATTTCGACAGGGGTGCGCTGCACCACCTGGCGCACCTGCTCCAGCGACAGCACGCGCGGCAGCACCGCGCGCTGGATGTTGAATTGCTGGTGGTACAGGTTGATGGCGTCGTGGTTGGTGGCCGAGCCCTGCACCGACAGGTGCAGGCGCAGGTCGGGATGTTTGTCGCAGGCATAGCGCATCAACCCTGGGTCGGCCAGGATCACGGCATCAATGCCCCAGGCGGCCGCGCGATCCAGCGCCGAGTGCCAGGGCGCGGGGTTGCTGGCCTGCGGGTAGGTGTTGAGGGCCATCAGCACCTTGGCGCCGTGCGCGTGTGCGTAGGCAATGCCGTTCTGGATGGCGGTCTCGTCAAAGTTCAGCCCGGCAAAGTTGCGCGCGTTGGTGGCGTCGCGCAGGCCCAGGTAGACGCAGTCGGCGCCATGGTCGATGGCGGTTTTCAGCGCGGGCAGGCTGCCGGCGGGGCAGACCAGTTCGGGCGCGTTGCGGGCGGCGCTGGTCGCCGTCGCTGTGGGGGGAGTGGTGCTGGGGCTGGCAGTTGCGTTCACTGCGGCGTTCAATATGGCGTTCACTGTGTATCTCGAAGCGATCAATGCGTTGGCATGAGCCTGCAGGCCGCGTACCTTAGGACGATGCGAAAGACCACAGCATGATTTTTGTCAAGAGAGGGGTGTTTCCGAGAAAAACTATCGGAAATGTGCACCTGGTATGTATTGACAATTTTTTAGCTGAATGTTGGAAAAGACCGACACCATGGTTTCTGGCGCGCAGCTACCTTCGCGCATTCATCCACGCTGATTCGCGGAGAAAGACCATGCCCAAGACCCTGATCGAGCCGTTTCGCATCAAGAGCATCGAACCCATACGCATGACCACACGCCCGGAGCGCGAACGCCTGCTGGAAGAGGCAAAACTCAACGTCTTCAAGCTGCGTGCCGAGGACGTGCTCATCGACTGGCTCACCGATTCGGGCACGGGCGCCATGTCCGCACGCCAGTGGGGTGCCATCATGGAGGGCGACGAGAGCTACGCCGGCGCGCGCAGCTTCTTTCGATTGGAGAAGGTGATCCAGGACATCACCGGCATGGCGCATTTCGTGCCCACGCACCAGGGCCGTGCGGCCGAGAAGGTGCTGTTCACGGCGGTGTGCAAGAAGGGCGACCTGGTGCCCAACAACTGCCACTTCGACACCACGCGCGGCAACCTCGAATACCTAGGGGTGGAGGCCGTTGATCTGGTCATCCCGGAGGGCCTGCAGCCGGCCACCATCCACCCCTTCAAGGGCAATATCGACCTGGAGCGTGCCGAGGCCCTGCTGCAAAAGGAAGGGGCGCGCATCCCCTTTGGCATGCTGACGGTGACCAACAACACCGGCGGCGGCCAGCCCGTGTCCATGGCCAACATCCGCGCCTATGCCGCCTTGCTCAAAAAATACGGCAAGCCCTTCATCATGGACGTGTGTCGCTTTGCCGAGAACGCCATGTTCATCAAGATGCGCGAGCCGGGCTACGAGCACACGTCCATCAAGGACATCGCGCGCGAGATGTTCTCCTACGCCGACGGCGCCACGATGAGCGCCAAGAAGGACGGCATGGTCAACATCGGCGGCTTCATCGTGCTCAGGAGCGACGAATGGCTGGACGAAGTGCGCAACGACCTGATCATGATGGAGGGCTTTCCCACCTACGGCGGCATGGCCGGGCGCGACCTGGAGGCGCTGGCCGTGGGGCTCGAGGAGGGCCTGCAGGAGGACTATCTGCGCTACCGCCTGCGCACCGCCGAATACCTGGGTGAAAAGCTGGAGGCCGCCGGGGTGGGTTTCGTCAAGCCCACGGGCGGCCACGCCGTCTACATCGACGCGCGCACCGTGCTGCCCGACATGCCCGTTGCACATTACCCGGCCTGGGCGCTGTGCAATGCGCTGTACCTGGAGGGCGGCATACGCGGTGTGGAGATCGGCTCGGTGATGTTCGGCAAGCGCCTTCAGGATGGCACAGAGACCTACCACAGCATGGAGCTGGTGCGCCTGGCCTTTCCGCGCCGCATGTACACGCAGAGCCACTTCGACTACGCGGCCGAGGTGATCGCCGAGGTCAAGCAGAAGGCCGCGAGCATCCGCGGCGTGAAGATCACCAAGCAGCCCCGGTTCCTGCGCCACTTCACCTGCGAGTGCGCGTGGGTGTAAGCACATAAAAAAAACGGCACGCATGGCGTGCCGTTTTGGGGCTTCAGGCTCAGCTGAAGAAGCTCTTGAGCCGGTCGGTCCAGCTCTCGGTGGAGGGCGAATGCTTGCCCCCGCCCTTCTTCAGCGACTCGTCGAGCTCCTTGAGCAGCTTGCGCTGGTGCTCGGTCAGCTTGACCGGGGTCTCGACCACGATGTGGCAGTACAGGTCGCCGGGGTAGCTGGCGCGCACGCCCTTGATACCCTTGCCGCGCAGGCGGAACTGCTTGCCGGCCTGCGTGCCCTCGGGGATGTCGATGGCGGCCTTGCCGGCGAGCGTAGGCACCTCGATCTCGCCGCCCAGCGCCGCGGTGATGAAGCTCACCGGCACCTGGCAGTGCAGGTCGTCGCCGTCGCGCTCGAAGATGTCATGCTTCCTGATGCGGATCTCGATGTACAGGTCGCCCGGCGGGCCGCCGTTGGTGCCCGGCTCGCCGTTGCCGGTGGAGCGGATGCGCATGCCGTCGTCGATGCCGGCGGGGATCTTCACCTCCAGCGTCTTCTGGCGTTTGACCTTGCCCTGGCCGTGGCAACTGGTGCAGGGCTCGGGAATGATCTTGCCCGTGCCGCGGCAATGCGGGCAGGTCTGCTGCACGCTGAAGAAACCCTGGCGCATCTGCACCGCGCCGGCGCCGTTGCAGGTGCCGCAGGTCTTGGCGCTGGTGCCGGGCTTGGCGCCACTGCCATGGCAGGTGTCGCAGGCCTCCCAGCTCGGGATGCGGATCTGCGCCTCCTTGCCATGGGCTGCTTCCTCTAGCGAGATGTCCATGGCATAGGACAAATCGTTGCCGCGATAGACCTGGCGGCCGCCACGTCCGCCGCGCTGACCGCCGAACATGTCGCCAAAGATGTCGCCAAAGGCTTCGGCAAAACCGCCAAAGCCCTCGGTGCCACCCATGCCGCCACGCATGTTGGGGTCCACGCCCGCGTGGCCGTACTGGTCGTAGGCGGCACGCTTTTGCGCGTCGGACAGGATCTCGTAGGCCTCCTTGACCTCCTTGAATTTCTCCTCGGCGGGCTTGGCAGCGTCACCCTGATTGCGGTCAGGGTGATACTTCATCGCGAGCTTGCGATAGGCTTTCTTGAGCTCGTCCTCCGAGGCGTTCTTGGGAACGCCAAGGATCTCGTAAAAATCTCTCTTGGACATGGTGGTCTGTGGGGCCGTGGAAGTGATTGCGCCGCGCCGTCCCCGGCGATGGGACGCGGCGCGGCGATGGCGTCAGCGCGTCAGCGCAGACGCTGCGTCGTCAGCCCTTCTTGACTTCCTTGACCTCGGCGTCCACCACGTTGTCGTCCTGTGCGGCGGTGCCGGCGCCGCCGGCTGCGGCTTGTGCACCCGCGCCGTCAGCGCCCGCGCCTTGGGAGGCTTGTGCGTCGGCGTACATCTTCTCGCCGAGCTTCTGGCTGGCGTTCATCAGGGCCGTGGTCTTTTCCTCGATGGCTGCCTTGTCCTCGCCCTTGAGTGCGGTTTCCAGGTCCTTCACCGCGGCCTCGATCTTCTCCTTCTCGCCGGCGTCGAGCTTGTCGCCATGCTCGGTCAGGCTCTTGTGCACGCTGTGCACGGCGGCCTCGCCCTGGTTGCGCGCCTGCACCAGTTCCAGCTTCTTGTGGTCCTCGGCGGCGTTGAGCTCGGCGTCCTTCACCATCTTTTGGATTTCGTCTTCCGACAGGCCCGAGTTGGCCTTGATGGTGATCTTGTTTTCCTTGCCCGTGCCCTTGTCCTTGGCGCCCACGTGCAGGATGCCGTTGGCGTCGATGTCAAAGCTCACCTCGATCTGCGGCACGCCGCGCGAGGCCGGAGGGATGCCCTCCAGGTTGAACTCGCCCAGCAGCTTGTTGACGTTGGCGATCTCGCGCTCGCCCTGGAACACCTTGATGGTCACGGCGGGCTGGTTGTCCTCGGCCGTAGAGAAGGTCTGGGCGAACTTCGTCGGGATCGTGGTGTTCTTGGTGATCATTTTGGTCATCACGCCGCCCAGGGTCTCGATGCCCAGCGACAGCGGGGTGACGTCCAGCAGCAGAACGTCCTTGCGGTCGCCCGACAGCACCTGGCCCTGGATGGCTGCGCCCACGGCCACGGCCTCGTCGGGGTTCACGTCCTTGCGCGGCTCCTTGCCGAAGAATTCCTTGACCTTGTCCTGCACCTTGGGCATGCGCGACATGCCGCCGACCAGGATCACGTCGTGGATATCGGACACGCTGATGCCGGCGTCCTTGATGGCCGTGCGGCAGGGGGCAATCGTGCGCTCGATCAGGTCGTCCACCAGGCTTTCCAGCTTGGCGCGGGACAGCTTGATGTTCAGGTGCTTGGGGCCGGTGGCGTCGGCCGTGATGTAGGGCAGGTTGATGTCGGTCTGCGCGCTGTTGGACAGCTCGATCTTGGCCTTCTCGGCGGCTTCCTTCAGGCGCTGCAGGGCCAGCACGTCCTTGGACAGGTCCACGCCCTGTTCCTTTTTGAACTCGCCAATGATGTAGTCGATGATGCGCTGGTCGAAGTCCTCGCCGCCCAGGAAGGTGTCGCCGTTGGTGGCCAGCACCTCGAACTGCTTCTCGCCATCGACGTCGGCGATCTCGATGATGGACACGTCGAAGGTGCCGCCACCCAGGTCATACACGGCGATCTTGCGGTCGCCCTTTTCCTGCTTGTCCAGGCCAAAGGCCAGGGCCGCTGCGGTGGGTTCGTTGATGATGCGCTTGACATCGAGGCCCGCGATGCGGCCGGCGTCCTTGGTGGCCTGGCGCTGGCTGTCGTTGAAGTAGGCCGGCACGGTGATCACGGCCTCGGTCACGGGCTCGCCCAGGTAGTCCTCGGCGGTCTTCTTCATCTTGCGCAGCACTTCGGCGCTGATCTGCGGTGGCGCCAGCTTCTGGCCGCGCACTTCCACCCAGGCGTCGCCGTTGTCGGCGCGGGTGATAGTGAAGGGCATCAGGTCGATGTCCTTCTGCACTTCCTTCTCTTCGAACTTGCGGCCGATCAGGCGCTTGGCGGCGTAGATGGTGTTCTTGGGGTTGGTCACGGCCTGGCGCTTGGCGGAGGCGCCGACGAGGATCTCGCCGTCTTCCTGGTAGGCAATGATGGAGGGCGTGGTGCGTGCACCTTCGCTGTTCTCAATCACACGCGTGGTGTTGCCTTCCATGATGGACACGCAGCTATTGGTCGTGCCCAGGTCGATGCCGATGATTTTTCCCATGTTTTTCTCCGAATGCTGGAATGTTTGGATGCGTCTTAACTGTGAATGACTTGCGCCGTTTCAAGGGGGTGGCGCTTATTTTGGTGCCGCCACCGTGACCAGGGCCGGGCGCAGCACGCGGTCTGCGATCAGGTAGCCCTTTTGCAGCACGCTGACCACCGTGTTGGGCTCCTGCTCGGCTGGCACCATGCTGATGGCCTGGTGCTGGTGAGGGTCAAACTTGGCGCCGGCAGCGGGATTGATCACCACCACCTTGTTGCGCTCCAGCGCCGTCACCAGCTGGCGTAGCGTGGCATCAGAGCCCTCGCGTAGCTGCTCGGCGGTTGCGCTTTCTATGGACAGGGCCGCATCCAGGCTGTCGCACACGGGCAGCAGGCTTTCGGCAAAGCTCTCGATGCCGAATTTGCGTGCCTTTGAGACCTCCTCCTCGGCGCGGCGGCGGGCGTTTTCGGCCTCGGCCTTGGCGCGCAGGAACTGGTCGGCCAGCTCGGCGCTCTTGGTCTTGAGCTCGGCGAGCTCGACCTCGAGGCGGGCCAGTTCGTCGGCTGCATTGGCCGCCAATGCGGCTTCGATCTCTTCGGGGGCGGGGGCGGAATTCTGGATGTCAGACATGTCGGCTACGGTTGAGTTTGCAATGCTGGATGCGCGCCAGATAAGGGCGGGTCGGTGGACTTCAAGCAAAAAAGCGGTATTTGCCGCCATTTGTTGCCTTGACTCCTGCTCAGTGCCGTTCGCGCGCCGACCCGCAGTGTACAGGCTTGGCGCTAATGGTTATAATGCCCGGCTTTGCCTTGCCACACTGCTACACGACGCGGCGGGTGGTGTCATCCAAAAGGAGTTTGCATGCGTCACTACGAAATCATTTTGTTGATCCACCCGGATCAAAGCGAGCAGGTTCCGGCCATGCTGGAGCGCTACAAGGGCATGATCACCGCCGGCGGTGGCCAGGTGCACCGCGTGGAAGATTGGGGCCGCCGCCAGCTGGCCTACCTGATCAACAAGCTCGCCAAGGCCCACTACCTGTGCCTGAACATTGAAGCCGACCAGGCCGTGATGGCCGAGCTGGAGCACGCCTTCAAGTTCAACGACGCCGTGCTGCGCCACCTGACGGTGCAGAAGAAGAAGGCCGACACCGGCCCCTCTTCGATGATGAAGACCGTCGAGCGCGAAGAAGCCCGCAAGGCCAGCCAGGCCGAGTTTGCTGCCACCGAGCGCTGATCGCCCAGCCGATTAGCCGGGAGGTGTGAACAACCATTGGACCCTGACGGCCTGTATCGCCGAGACACAGCCCCTGCGCTACACGCCCGCCGGCCTGCCGGCGCTGGACCTGCGGCTCGAGCACGAGTCGCAGCAGCAAGAGGCAGGCGCTGCGCGCCAGGTCAAGGCCAGCGTCAAGGCGGTCGCCTTCGGCACATTGGCCGAGCGGCTGGCACGGCAGGCACTCGGAAGCCTCTGGGCATTCCAGGGCTTTCTGGCCACGGGGCGGGGCGGCAAGGGTTTGGTGTTTCACATCCAGGATATTCAACAAGATTAATTTTCAAGAGGCTTTACATATGGCCACGTTCAAGAAATTCAACAAGGACAAGCGCCCCAAGCGCAACACCCAGTCGCTGCTGTTCAAGCGCAAGCGCTTCTGCCGCTTCACCGTCGCCGGCGTCGAAGAGATCGACTACAAGGATGTGGACACGCTGCGTGACTTCATCGCCGAGAACGGCAAGATCATCCCCGCGCGCCTGACCGGCACGCGCGCCATCTATCAGCGCCAGCTCAACACCGCCATCAAGCGCGCCCGCTTCCTGGCTCTGGTGCCCTACAGCGACCAGCACAAGATCTAAGGAGCACGATTCCCATGCAAGTCATCCTGCTCGATAAGGTCGTCAACCTCGGCAGCCTCGGCGAAATCGTCAAGGTCAAGGACGGTTACGCCCGCAACTTTCTGATCCCCACCGGCCGCGCCCGCCGTGCTACCGAGGCCGCCAAGGCCGAGTTCGAGGCCCGCCGCGCCGAACTGGAAAAGGCCGCCGCCGAGAAGCTGGCAGCCGCCCAGGCCCAGGGCGAGAAGCTGGCCGGCTCCGCCGTCAAGCTGACGCAGAAGGCCGGTGTGGACGGCCGCCTGTTCGGCTCCGTGACCAACCAGGACATCGCCGAAGAGCTGAACAAGCTGGGCTACAACCTGGTGAAGTCCCAGGTGCGCATGCCTAACGGCCACATCAAGGTGGTCGGCGACAACACCATCTCGGTGGCCCTGCACACCGACGTGGTCGTCGACGTCACCGTCTCGGTCTACGGCGAAACCGCCTGACGCCCAAGCGCCCCGGCGCTTGTTTGACGAGAGCCGCCCCTGGGGCGGCTTTTGTTTTTTCTCCCCCTGCGTTGTGCACGGGGAGGCCACCGTTTGCGCACACCTTATCCACAGGGTTGTGCAGTGACGGCCATCGCCTCGGCCGTTAGCATTCCACGCTTGCCCTTCCTCGAAAGCCATTCTCCCCATGTCTGCCGTTTTGCCCCTGCCCATTGACGGCTATGTTCCCACGCCCGATCGCGAGGTGGCCCAGCTGCGCGTGCCGCCGCATTCGATAGAGGCCGAATCCAGCGTGCTCGGCGGCCTGCTGCTGGACAACATGGCCTGGGACCGGGTGGGCGACCTGCTGGTGGATGGCGACTTCTACCGCCACGAGCACCAGCAGATCTACGCCGCCATCGGCGCGCTGATCAACGCCAGCAAGCCGGCCGACGTGATCACGGTCTACGAGCAGCTGCAGGGTCTGGGCAAGGCCGAGGAAACGGGCGGCCTGGCCTACCTGAACAGCCTGGCGCAGTACGTGCCCAGCGCCAGCAACATCCGGCGCTACGCCGAGATCGTGCGCGAGCGCGCCATCCTGAGGAAGCTGGTCACCGCCAGCGACGAGATCGCCACCAACGCCTTCAACCCCCAGGGCAAGCCGGTCGAGCGCATCCTGGACGAGGCCGAGCAGAAGATCTTCGCCATCGGCGAAGAGGGCTCGCGCATGAAGCAGGGCTTTCAGTCGCTCGACACCCTGGTGATCGACCTGCTCGACCGCGTGCAGGAGATGGCCGACAACCCCATGGATGTGACCGGCGTGCCCTCGGGTTTCGCCGACCTGGACCGCATGACGAGCGGCCTGCAGGCGGGCGACCTGGTGGTGCTGGCGGCGCGCCCGTCCATGGGCAAGACCTCGTTCGCGGTGAACATTGCCGAGCATGTGGCGCTCAACGAGGGCCTGCCCGTGGCCATCTTCTCCATGGAAATGGGCGCGGCCCAGCTGGCCGTGCGTATCGTGGGCTCGATCGGCCGCGTGAATCAGGGCAACCTGCGTACCGGCAAGCTCAGCGACGAGGAATGGCCGCGCCTGACCGAGGCCATCGAGCGGCTGCGCACGGTGAGCCTGCACATCGACGAGACGCCCGGCCTGACGCCGTCGGAGCTGCGCGCCAACGCGCGGCGCCTGGCGCGCCAGTGCGGCAAGCTGGGCCTGATCGTGGTCGACTACCTGCAGCTGATGAGCGGCTCGGGATCGAGCAGCTCCGACAACCGCGCCACCGAGCTGGGCGAAATCTCGCGCGGCCTGAAGATGCTGGCGAAAGAGCTGCAATGCCCGGTGATCGCGCTCTCGCAGCTCAACCGCTCGGTGGAGCAGCGCACCGACAAGCGCCCCATGATGAGCGACCTGCGCGAATCCGGCGCCATCGAGCAGGACGCGGACATCATCATGTTCATCTACCGCGACGACTACTACAACAAGGACTCCAAGGAGCCCAACATCGCCGAGGTCATCATCGGCAAGCAGCGTAACGGCCCCACGGGCACGGTGAAGCTGTTCTTCCAGAAGAACCAGACGCGCTTCGAGAACCTGGCCATGGGCTCGGGTGATGACTATTGATGCTGGTGTGTTATTAAATTAATAGCTACAGGCGCTTGATACATAAGCGTCAAAGGCCTTTTTAATCCTAGGAGGCAGGCAATGTCGGATTCCCGTACGCGTTTGCAGCAGGTCTTGCAGGATCTGGGCCTGGACCTTGGGGCTTTTGAGGGCCAGGACTGGAGCATCCGCGCGCCGCGCGACGGTGTGGTGCTGGCCGGCGTGAAGTCGCATAGCGCCGAACAGGCGCAGGCGGCGCTAGCACAGGCGCACCAGGCCTGGCTGGGCTGGCGCGGGGTGCCGGCCCCGGTGCGTGGTGAGCTGGTGCGCCGCTTCGGCGAACTGCTGCGCCGGCACAAGGCGGCCCTGGGCGAGCTGGTGTCGCTGGAGGCGGGAAAAATCGCCGCCGAGGGGCAGGGCGAGGTGCAGGAGATGATCGACATCTGCGACTTCGCCCTCGGCCTGTCGCGCCAGCTCCATGGCCTGACGATAGCCAGCGAGCGGCCCGGCCACCGCATGATGGAAACCTGGCACCCCATGGGCGTGGTGGGCATCATCTCGGCCTTCAATTTCCCGGTGGCGGTGTGGTCGTGGAACGCGGCCCTGGCGCTGGTGTGCGGCAATGCCATCGTCTGGAAGCCGTCGGAGAAGACGCCGCTCACCGCCATCGCCTGCCAGCAGCTGCTGCGCCAGGCCATGGAGGCCTTCAATGCAGACCAACCGGGCACCGTGCCCGAGGGCCTGAGCCAGCTCCTGATCGGTGGGCGCGAGCTGGGCGAGGCGCTGGCGGCCAGCCCGCTCGTGCCCGTGCTCAGCGCCACGGGCTCGACACGCATGGGCCGGCAGGTGGCCGTGAAGGTGGCCGAGCGCTTTGGCCGCGCCATCCTGGAACTGGGCGGCAACAACGCCATGATTGTCACCCCCACGGCTGACCTGGAGCTGGCCGCGCGCGCCATCACCTTCGCCGCCGTGGGCACGGCGGGCCAGCGCTGCACCACGCTGCGGCGCCTGATCGTGCATGCTTCGGTGGCCGACGCGCTGCTGGCGCGGCTCGCGCAGATCTACCAGAGCATCGCCATCGGCGATCCGCTGCAGCAGGGCACGCTGGTCGGCCCGCTGATCGACCGCGCGGCCTTCGACGCCATGCAGCGCGCGCTGGAGCAGGCCCGCGCCGAGGGCGGCCAGGTGCTGGGTGGCGAGCGCGTGCGCGCGGACCTGGGCCAGGACGCCTGGTACGTGCGCCCGGCGCTGGTGCAGATGCCCGGGCAGTCGGCGGTGGTGCAGCGGGAGACCTTTGCCCCCATCCTCTACGTGCTGCGCTATGGCGGCGACACCGGCGCGGCCATCGCGCTGCAGAACGCCGTGCCGCAGGGCCTGTCCTCGGCCATCTTCACGCAGAGCCTGGCCGACGCCGAGCGCTTCATGTCGGCCGCCGGCAGCGACTGCGGCATCGCCAACGTGAACATCGGCACCTCGGGCGCCGAGATCGGCGGGGCCTTTGGCGGCGAGAAGGAAACCGGTGGCGGGCGCGAATCGGGCTCGGACGCCTGGAAGGGCTATATGCGCCGCGCCACCAACACCATCAATTACAGCGGCGCGCTGCCGCTGGCGCAGGGCGTGCGCTTCGACGTTTGAGGGCGTACAAAAAAGGCGAGTTTTGCATAAAACCCGCCTTATCACCCTTGGATGCTGCGAAAGCAGCTATCGTTTTAGCGTAAAACAATGGACGATCGCACCATGTCATTCCGGCGCAAGCCGGAATCCAGAGGACGCGCCCCTGGACCCCGGCCTCCGCCGGGGTGACGGGTTTCATTTTGCGGGGATGGCGAAACTGCCATGTCCGTCAGCTTCACAGCACCTCGCTGGCGAAGTCCGCCAGGCGCGAGCGCTCGCCGCGTGCTAGCAGGATGTGGCCGCTGTGGGGCCAGCCCTTGAATCGGTCCACGGCGTAGGTCAGGCCCGAGCTGCCTTCGGTCAGGTAGGGGGTGTCGATCTGTGCCAGGTTGCCCATGCAGATGATCTTGGTGCCGGGGCCGGCGCGCGTGATCAGGGTCTTCATCTGCTTGGGCGTCAGGTTCTGCGCCTCGTCGATGATGACGTACTTGTTCAGGAAGGTGCGGCCGCGCATGAAGTTCATGCTCTTTATCTTGATGCGGCTCCTGATCAGCTCGTTGGTGGCGGCGCGGCCCCACTCACCGGCGTTGCCACCATCGCCCTTGGCGAGGAACTCCAGGTTGTCGTCGAGCGCGCCCATCCACGGGCCCATCTTCTCCTCCTCGGTGCCGGGCAGGAAGCCGATATCTTCGCCCACGCTCACGGTGGCGCGGGTCATGATGATCTCGGTGTAGCGGCGCTCGTCCAGCACCTGGGTCAGGCCCGCGGCCAGCGCCATCAGCGTCTTGCCCGTGCCGGCCGTGCCGGTCAGCGTGACGAAGTCCACGTCGGGGTCCATCAGCAGATTCATGGCGAAGTTCTGCTCGCGGTTGCGCGTGTTCACGCCCCAGACGGCGTTCTTAGAGGAGCCGTAGTCCTTCAGGGTCTCCAGCACCACCGCCTTGTCGCGGATCTCGGTCACGCGCGCATACAGGCTGGGTTCGCCCGGCGCCTCGAAGTACACGAACTGGTTGATCATCAGCTGGGACACCACCGGCCCGCCAATGCGGTAGTACATGTGGACGCCGCTCTGCCAGCTCTCGACATTCTTGCCGGCTTTGCTCCAGAAGTCGGCGGACAGGGCCAGGCTGCCGGAGTACAGCAGATCGCCGTCCTCCAGCGTCTTGTCGTTCTGGTAGTCCTCTGCCGCCAGCCCCAGGGCGCGGGCCTTGACGCGCATATTGATGTCCTTGGACACCAACACCACCTCGCGCGGCGCATGCAGCTTGCGCAGGGCCTCCACCACGCCCAGGATCTGGTTGTCCGCCTTGCCCTGAGGCAGGCTGGAGGGCAGCTGGTAGGACAGCGGCGCCGTCTGGAAAAACAGGCTGCCCGTAGCCGCACGCTGGCCCGTGGCGTCCAGCCGCAGACCGTGGGCCATGTCGACCGCGCCATGGGCCGCAGCCAGCGTGTCCAGCGTGCGGCTGGCCTGGCGGCCGTTGCGCGCCACCTCGGTCATGCCTTTCTTATGGGCGTCGAGCTCCTCGAGCACGATCATCGGCAGGAAGATGTCGTGCTCCTCGAAGCGGAACAGGCTCGTCGGGTCGTGCAGCAGCACATTCGTGTCGAGCACGAACATCTTCTTCGGGCCCGTGCTGCGGCGCTTGCGCGTGGCGCTTGCGGCAGGCGCGCGCAGGGGCGTGACGTTGCTTGGCTCGACGGCGCCACCGTCATTGGCGGGCTTGTGCTGCGCTGGCCGGCTGCGTGCCTGCGGGACGGGGATGGGCGTTGCGGCAGCGGGCGTTGCTGCGATGGTGCCGACGAGCGCAGTGCTCGCCACGCTGGTGGCCTTGGCCGTGGCCGTGGCCGTGGCCGTGGCCTTGGCCTTGGCCTTGGCTTTGCTGCGCTTGCGTGCGGCGCCGGACGCAGGCGGCGTCTCGGTGTCGGCGGTTGCTTGCGCTTCGTCCTGGTGGGGTGTTAGGCGATAGGCCTCGGGAGAGAGCAGGGCGGCGCGCTTGGTCGGGGCTGGAGGCAGGGGCATGGTGCAGAAAGCCTTGCTGGAGAGACATTCAAAAAGCACAAAGCCGCCTGGAGACCGAGGCGGCTTTGTATGGAGCGGGGTGGGTTGCGTTTTTCAGCCGCATGAACCCATTATGCATGCCCCATGTGACGGTCCTTGGCTGGACCTGATCGGGTTTACGCGGCCTTCTTCACGGGAGTTTTGATCGACTTGACGGCCTTGAGTACGTCATCCACATGGCCTGGCACTTTCAGGCCGCGCCATTCCTGTACCAGAATGCCTTCGGGGTTGATGAGGAAGGTGCTGCGCTCGATGCCCTTGACCTTCTTGCCATACATGATCTTGTTCTTGACAACGCCGAACATGTGGCACATTTTCTCTTCCGTGTCGGCGATGAGCTCGAAGGGCAGTTCCAGTTTTTCCTTGAAGTCGTCATGGGACTTCATGTTGTCGCGCGACACGCCGAAGACCACGGCGCCGGCCTTTTCGAAATCCTTGAATTTGTCGCGGAACTGCATGGCCTCGGTGGTGCAGCCGGGGGTATTGTCCTTGGGGTAGAAGTACAGGATCAGGATCTGGCCCTGGTGCGATACGTTGGAAACCTTGATTCCGCCGGTCGCATTGGCTTCAAATTCGGGAAGGGGCTTGTTGACAACGATCGCCATGGCACTTCTATCTCTCAGGAATTACGACGAAAAGCCGGGGGAGTGGGGTGGTGGACTCTAGGCATGGTGCCCCCGACCGCAACCGGCTATTTTACCCGCAAACCCCTTCGAGTACCTGCTAGGGTTACTTTGGGGCGTGCCGCCCCAAGGTGCAAGCTGGCGCCCGCTACATGCCCAGGGACTTGAGCAGGGCCTCTGTGTCTTCATCGGTGGCCGAGACCGCTGCTGCCGCGGCAGGTGCGGCTGTCGTGGCCTGCGCCATCAGGGCGTCGGGATCGGGCGCATCCTGGGGCTCGAAGTCGTAGAGTTTGATGAACTGTGTGCGATCGATTGCCAGCTCCAGGTAGAAGATGTTGTTGTTGCTGGTGTAGAAGGACACGCGACGCGCCTCGGGCTGATCCAGGTTGGCGTCCACACTCAGCATCACCTGCTGGTTGATCACCAGCATCTTGGGCTGGTTTTGCGTGATGTGGGTCTGCAGTTCGCGCCGTACCTTGCCCGTGAAGTCCCCCACCACCTGGTTCATGAGTTCGCCCATGACGTTGCTCACCTCGTCAGAGGTAAAGGAGCTGGCCAGGTCATTGCGCGACATGCCCATGCTCAGCATGTAGCGCTCGTAGATTTCCATGGCCGCGGCGGCCGAGAAATTGATGATGACCAGCCCCGAAAAGCCGCCGTCAAACAGGACGAAGCAGCCGATGTCGGGCTTCAGGCAGGTCTTGGTGATGCGCTGCACCATGGCGGAATAGTGCACCGGCCCTTGCGTGGCAACGGACAACACGCGGGTGACGGAGTTGCACAGGGAGACCAGCAGGTCTTCGGTGCCGTGGACGACGGAGGGGGCTGGCGGGTTCATGGGTTGTATCCAAGCGTAATTGCGCAAGGCCAATCATGACATGACCTGCATCCGCTATGGAATAGCCAATGCGACGGCAAAAAATTCGAATGAAAACAACAATTTGGTTGAAACCTGACGCCTGGCCCAGGTTCTAAACTGCACGCATTGTTGTTTCGCTACGCCTGGAATGCAGTGGCTTTGAGTCACAAAGCCCACATTCAGTTTTTTTGTACATATCCCATGAACCCTGTCCTCACGCAACGCCCTACCCGTTATGGTGCAACCGCCATCGCCCTGCACTGGGTGCTGGGGCTGGCCATTCTGGCCATGCTGGGCATGGGCTGGTACATGACGGGGTTGCCGTTTTCGCCTCAGCGCCTGAAGCTCTACAACTGGCACAAGTGGGCCGGGATGGCGGTGCTGGCGTTGTCGGTGCTGCGCCTGGTGTGGCGTCTCGTCAAGAAACCGCCGGCCTTGCCCGCGGATTTGCAGGTGGCCATGCCACGCTGGCAGCAGCGTATCCATCATGGCACGCACCACCTGATGTATGCCCTGTTTTTCACCGTGCCCCTGCTGGGCTGGGCCTACAGTTCGGCCGCAGGTTTCCCCATCGTTTTCCTGGGGCTGCTGCCGTTGCCGGATTTCGTGCCCGTCAGCCCCGCACTGGCAGACGCCCTCAAGCCATGGCATGGGCTGACGGCCTATGTACTCACGGCGCTGATCGTGTTGCATGTGGCTGCCGCCCTCAAGCATCAGCTGATTGACCGTGATGGCCTGATGGCGCGCATGCTGCCAGGCCGCGCCTGATGGGCGCGCAGTTTTTTTGGTTTCCTTCAAGCTCAACGAATGGAGCATCTCGCCATGACCGGATTCACTTTTTCCAGGCGTATTGCGCTGGCACTCGCTGGTACCGCTTGCCTGGCCGCCGGCCCCGCCCTGGCACAGCAGAAACTGATTGCCGAAGGCAGCGAGATCGCCTTTGTCAGCAGGCAGATGGGCGTGCCGGTGGAGGGCAAGTTCAAGAAATTTGACGCGCAGGTTGCGTTCGATCCCGCCAAACTGGCTACGAGCAAGGTGGCATTCACGGTGGACACGGGCAGCGCCACGTTGGGCGTGCGCGAAACCGATGCCGAGTTGCCCAAGGCCGTGTGGTTCAACGTGCCCAAGTTCCCTCAGGCCAGTTTTGCATCCAGCGCCATCAAGGCCGTGGGCGCGGGCAAGTACGAGGTGGCGGGCAAGCTCAGCATCAAGGGCGCGTCGCAGGATGTGGTGGTGCCCGTCACGCTCACGCAAAGCGGCGCCACCACCACGGCCGCCGGCAGCTTCGTCATCAAGCGCCTGGCCTTCAAGATCGGCGAGAACGAATGGGCGGACACGTCCATGGTGGCCGACGAGGTGCAGGTCAAGTTCAAGCTGGCCCTGGCTGGCGTGCCCAAGCTTTGATGGCATATCCCACTTTTTCATCACCCCTACGGAGTACCAAACCCATGCGTTCGACCTTTCTGGCCATTGCCGCAGCAGCTGCCCTGACCGCCGGTGCCGTGCACGCCCAGCCTGCCACCTATGCCGTGGACCCCACGCACACCTTCGCCACGTTCGAGATCAGCCACTTCGGCGCCAGCGTCAACCGTGGCCGCTTCGACAAGAAGGAGGGCTCGGTGCAGTTCGACAAGGCCGCCAAGACCGGCAAGGTGGAGCTTACCCTGCACATCGGCTCGATCAACACCGGCACGGCGCCGTTCGACAAGCATCTGCAAAGCGCCGAGATCTTTGATGCGGGCCAGTTCCCCACGGCGAAGTTCGTGGGCGACAAGTTCACGTTCAACGGCGACAAGCTGGAGTCCGTTTCCGGCAACCTGACCATCAAGGGCAAGACCCAGCCCGTGACCTTGAAGGCCAACCAATTCACCTGCTACGACAACCCCATGCTCAAGCGCGAAGTGTGCGGCGGTGATTTCGAGACCACCATCGACCGTACGGCCTTCGGCGTGGACTATGGCGTGCAGTATGGCTTTCCCAAGAATGTGCGCATCGTGGCCCAGATCGAGGCCGTGAAGCAGTAATCGCACTGCTGCGCTGTGCCGCGCGGCCTCGTGCCGCGGGCGACGATGCAAACGCCGGCCTTGGGGCCGGCGTTTGCTATTGAAACATGACCGGCAGTACACCGGCCGTGAGCACGATGCCTCTGCGGTGTGCCCGAACAGCGCGGCCAGTACGGCCTGCCCAGGCCGGACAGGCGCATGCACAGAAGACGCTTGGGGTTGGCATGGTGGGAGGGGTGTGTGCGGCAGCCGTGTTTTCCATTCCTTACTTGCGGCGCGTGGCGCTGCTGACCACGGCCAGGGCCGTCATGTTCAGCACGCGGCGCACGGTGGCCGCGGGCGTGAGGATGTAGGCCGTGGCCGAGGTGCCCATGAGCACGGGGCCCACGGTCACGCCGCCGCTGGTGGTGGTCTTGAGCACGTTGTAGAGGATGTTGGCCGAGTCGATGTTCGGGCAGACCAGCAGGTTGGCCGCGCCGGTGAGCGTCGAATCCTGCAGGTAGTTGCCGCGGATCTTGGGCTCCAGCGCGGCGTCGCCGTGCAGTTCGCCATCGCATTCGATGTCGGGATGGCGAGCCACGAACAGGTCGCGCGCGGCGCGCATCTTGCGGGCCGAGCTGCGCTTGGACGAGCCGAAGCTGGAGTGCGACAGGAATGCCACCTTGGGCGGAATGCCAAAACGTTGCACCTCCTGCACGGCGGCCCAGGCGATTTCGGCCAGCTCCTCGGCCGTGGGATCCTCGTTGACGTAGGTGTCGGTGATGAACAGCGTGCCATTGTTGGGCGTCATCAACGCGTTCAGCGTCGCGTACTGCTTGGTGCCCGGCTCATGGCCCAGGATGTTGTGGATGCGCTCCAGGTGCGTCTCATAGGTGCCCACCAGGCCGCAGAGCATGGCGTCGGCGTCGCCCAGTTTCACCATCAGCGAGGCGATGATGGTGTTGGAGCGGCGCACGGCGGCCTTGGCCATTTCGGGGGTGGCGCCGTCGCGCTTCATGAGCTGGTGGTAGGTCTCCCAGTACTGGCGAAAGCGCGGATCGTCCGAGGGGTCGCAGACCTCCACGTCCTTGCCCGGCTGCATGCGCAGGCCGGCCTTGGCGATGCGCGCGGCAATCACGGCGGGGCGGCCGATCAGGATGGGGCGTGCGATGTTGTCGTCAATCGCGAACTGCGCTGCGCGCAGTGCGCGCTCGTCCTCGCCATCGGCATAGGCCACGCGCTTTTGCGCCTCGGGCAGCGACTTGGCGGCGTTGATCACGGGGCGCATCAGCAGGCCCGTCTGGTAGACGAAGCGCGTCAGGTGTGCCCGGTAGGCATCCATGTCGGTGATGGGGCGCGTGGCCACGCCGGACTCCAGCGCCGCCTGGGCCACGGCGGGCGCGATCTTGAGGATCAGGCGTGAGTCGAACGGCGTCGGGATCAGGTAGTCGGGTCCGAAGGCGAGCTCCTTGCCGGCATAGGCGTTGGCGACTTCCTCGCTGATGTTCTCCTTGGCCAGGGTGGCGATCTGGCGCACGCAGGCCAGCTTCATGGCCTCGGTGATCTTGGTGGCGCCGCAGTCCAGGGCGCCGCGGAAGATATAGGGGAAGCACAGGACGTTGTTGACCTGGTTGGGATAGTCCGAGCGGCCCGTGGCGATGATGCAGTCCGGGCGCACGGCCTTGGCGAGTTCGGGGCGGATCTCCGGCTCGGGGTTGGCCAGCGCCAGGATGATGGGCTTGTCCGCCATGGTCTTGACCATCTCGGCCGTGAGCACGCCGGGGGCCGAACAGCCCAGGAACACATCCGCACCATGGACTACGTCGGCCAGCGTGCGCGCATCGGTTTTTTGTGCGTAGCGGGCCTTGGATTCATCCATGCCGCCGGGGCGGCCCTCGTGGATCACGCCCTTGGAGTCCACCACGTAGATGTTCTCGCGCTTCACGCCCAGGCCCACCATCACGTCCAGGCAGGCGATGGCCGCGGCCCCGGCGCCGGAGACAGCCACCTTCACGGCGGCTATGTCCTTGCCCACGAGTTCCAGGCCGTTGAGCAGCGCGGCGCTGGAGATGATGGCCGTGCCGTGTTGGTCGTCGTGGAACACCGGGATGTTCATGCGCTTGGAGAGTTCGCGCTCGATGTAGAAGCATTCGGGCGCCTTGATGTCCTCCAGGTTGATGCCGCCCAGCGTGGGTTCGAGTGCGGCAACGATCTCGATGATCTTGTCGGGGTCGCGCGCGTCCAGCTCAATATCGAACACGTCCACGCCGGCGAATTTCTTGAACAGGCAGCCCTTGCCCTCCATCACCGGCTTGCCGGCCAGCGGCCCGATGTCGCCCAGGCCCAGCACGGCCGTGCCGTTGGTGATGACGCCCACCAGGTTGCCGCGCGAGGTGTAGTCGAAGGCCTTGGCCGGGTCGGCCTGGATGTCCAGGCAGGGATAGGCCACGCCGGGGGAGTAGGCCAGCGACAGGTCGCGCTGGTTGGACAGTGGCTTGGTGGGGGTGACGGAAATCTTGCCCCTGCTCGGGTTGCGGTGGTATTCCAGAGCGGCTTCGCGCAGAGCGGCTTCGGCGGCGGACAGTGGCTGGTTCATACGAAATCCAATAAGGTGCGAATGGAGCGCGATTGCAGGGCGCGCAAGCTTACTGCAAGCGGGCAGGCATGAAGAGGGTTGCGGGCAAATCTGCATGTGCGCCGATGTTGCCTGTCAGGCATCGCTGCATGGCGTTCACGCGTTGCGCGGGGCCAGGCCCCGCACGAAATTGCCCTGTGGGGCCTGTCATGGGGCAGGGCGTTCAGTGCGCCTCGGCCTGCCGGGCGGCTTCGATGGCGGCTTGGGCGTCGTGCTTGGCGCCATTGAAGAACACGTTCAGTGCCACGGCGGCGAGCGAGGACAGCAAGATGCCCGATTCGATCAGCGGGTGGATGGAATGCGGCATCCACTGGCGGAAGTTGGGCGCCACCAGCGGGATCATGCCCACGCCGATGGAGACGGCAACGATCATGGCGTTGTTGCGGTTGTGCTGGAAGTCCACCTTGGACAGGATGCGTATGCCCGTGGCGGCGACCATGCCGAACATCACCAGGCCCGCGCCCCCCAGCACCACAGTGGGCAGCGACTCGATCAGCGCCGCCATCTTGGGCAGCACGCCCAGCACGATCAGGATCACGCCACCGGCCACGCACACCCAGCGGCTCTTGATGCCGGTGACGGCCACCAGGCCCACGTTCTGCGAGAAGCTGGTGTAGGGGAAGGTGTTGAAGATGCCGCCGATCAGCGTGCCCAGGCCGTCGGTGCGCAGGCCGCGCTTGAGGTCTTCGGGTGTGATCTCCTTGCCGGTCATTTCGCCCAGCGCCAGGAACATGCCGGTCGATTCGATCATGACCACGATCATCACCAGGGTCATGGTCAGGATCAGGATGGGATCGAACGTGGGCATGGCGATCTCGAACGGCAGCACGATGTCAAACCACTGCGCCTTGCTTACCTTGTGAAAATCCATCAGGCCCATGGCGGCGGTGATCACACCACCCACCGCAATGCCCAGCAGCACCGAGATGTTGGCCCAGAAGCCCTTGCCAAAGCGTGCAATCATCAAAATGGTCAGCAGCACGATGCCCGAGATGCCCACGCCGGTGAGGTCCGCGTATTTGGGGTTGGGAATCGTGGGCACGATGGCAAAGCCCTTGGGCACGGGAGCCAGGGATGAGCCCGGTGCGCCGGCGGCGGCCTGGGCCTCGGCCAGCCATTTCAGGTGCTCCGGGTTGGGTATGTTGGGTGCGGTGGGGCCCACCGGGTTGCCGAAGATCCAGTTGATGCCCACGCGCATCAGGCTGATGCCGATGACCGCGATGATGGTGCCGGTGACCACCGGCGGAAAGAAGCGCAGCATGCGGCTCATCAAAGGCGCGATCAATATCGAGATCACGCCCGCGCCGATCACCGAGCCAAAGATCAGGCCGGCTCCGGCCTGCCCGCCCGTGCTCTGCGCCATCGACACCATGGGCGCCACGGCGGCAAAGGTCACGCCCATCATCACCGGCAGCTTGATGCCGAACCACTGCGTGGCGCCCCAGGCCTGGATCAGCGTCACCAGGCCGCAGACGAACAGGTCGGCCGAGATCAGGTGCGCCACCTGCTCGGGCGGCAGATTCAGTGCGCGCCCCACGATCAAGGGCACGGCAACGGCACCGGCATACATCACCAGCACATGCTGCAGACCCAGGGCCGTGAGGCGCCCCAGCGGCAGTGATTCATCGACGGGGTGAACGGCAGTGCTCATGGGCTTGTCTCCAGGAAATGGGCGGAAGAATGATCGGACGCAGCGTTACGGCAATGACGGGAGTCGCGTCTTTTAGTATGGAAAAAGTGTATACAAGCTATAAGACTTGGCGATTCAGTGAAAACCCGTGCGCCTCACAAACCGATACCTTCGGCCTGGTATTCGCTGCGGCTGCTGGGTGTGGCGGGCGATCGGCTGGCGCGGGCAAAAGGAACTGCCAGTCTCGATGGAGCTTGTTTCGGCGAAAACCGCCGAAATCAAGCTGCAGCAAGCGCTGGCAGCTATGGTTTTTGTTTTTTAAAGCAGAGTTGCGGTTATGCCAACAGGTCGTGCAGCGCGCGTGCCACGACCTTGGTGGCGCGGCGCAGGTCCTCCAGGTCCACACGCTCGTCGGCGCGCTTGGCGTGGCTCTCCAGCACGCTGCGCGGGCCGGCGCCGTAGATCACGCCGGGAATGCCGCGCTCCACGTACAGGCGCACGTCGGTATACAGCGGCGTGCCCACGGCCGGGGGCTTGTGGCCGAACACTGCCTCGCCATGGGTCTGGATAGCCTGCACCAGCGGTGCGTTGCCGGGCAGGGCCGTCATGGCGTTGGCCAGCAGCAGGCGCTTAATTTGAACGCGCACGGCGTCATCGCCCGCGTAGCCGCGCTGCTGGTTGAACTGCGCCACCGCCTGGTCGATCACGGCGCGGATGCCGGCCTCAACCTCGGCCGGGTTCTCCTCGGGGATCATGCGGCGGTCAAGCTTCAAGACCACCTTGCCCGGGATGACGTTGGTGTTGGTGCCGCCTTCGATGCGGCCGATGTTGAGGTAGGGGTGCTTGATGCCCGGCACCTTGGATGTCACCTGCTGGTATTTCAGGTTCTCGGCGTACAGCGCGTTCATGATGGCGACCGCGCCCTGCAGCGCGTCCACGCCGGTGTGCGGCACGGCGGCATGCGCCATCTTGCCGTGCACGGTGACCTCCATCTGCAGGCAGCCGTTGTGCGCGGTGACCACCTCGTAGCTGAAGCCGGCGGCGATCATCAGGTCGGGCTTTGTCAGCCCTTGCTCCA
Source organism: Alicycliphilus denitrificans (assembly GCF_044792555.1). Lineage (GTDB taxonomy): Bacteria > Pseudomonadota > Gammaproteobacteria > Burkholderiales > Burkholderiaceae_C > Alicycliphilus > Alicycliphilus denitrificans_A. Next base: position 3,143,944 of record NZ_CP126238.1, on the reverse strand, counting down.
GCAGCCAGCCCGGGCCCAGGATGCCGCCGAACTCCTCGTCGTAGGTGAAGTGCAGCTCGATGGCGCCCTGGGTGGGCCGGGCCACTGCCTCCAGCGCGCGCACGGCGAAGGTGAAGGTGGAGAAGTCGCTCTTGCTCACGGCGGTGGCGCGGCCGTACATCTTGCCGTCGACGATTTCTGCACCGTAGGGATCGTGCGTCCAGCCCTCGCCCGGCGGCACCACGTCGCCATGGGCATTCAAGGCCACGGTGCGCCCGCCGCTGCCATAGGGGCGGCGCACGATGAGGTTGGTGATGCTCTGCATGCCGTAGGCCTTGACGTCCTGCTCTGGAACGCTATGCCTTTCCGCCTCGAAGCCAAAGTCGCGGATGAGTTCTGCCGTGCGCTCGGCGTGCGGCGCGTTGTTGCCGGGCGGGGTGTCGGTGGGCACCTGCACCAGGGCCTGCAGGAAGCGCACCTGCTCGTCGAAATGCTGGTCGATCCAGGCGTCGAGTTGTTCGTAGTTGCTCATGGGACTCTTTCAGGCCTCCTGGGCCAGTTGGTTCAAGACGTGGGTGAAGGCATCGACGGCCAATTGCATGTCGTCGCTGGTGGTGCCCTCCAGCGGGTTGTGGCTGATGCCGCTGTTGATGCCGCGCGTGAACAGCATGGCCTGGGGCATGACCTCGTGCAGCTTCATGGCGTCGTGGCCGGCGCCGCTGGGCATGCGGTGCAGCGGCACGCCCAGGGCGGTGACGGCCTTCTCCCAGCGTGTCTGCCACTCGGGGGCGCTGGGGGCGGCGGCGGCCTGCATGGTCAGCTCGGTTTGGTAGCGCAGGCCGCGGCGCCGGGCGATTTCTTCCAGCTTGGCCAGCACGTCGGCCACCATGGCATCGCGCTGGGGATTGGTGGGTGCGCGCATGTCCATGCTGAACAGGCATTTGCCGGGCACGACGTTGATGGAGCCGCCCGGCACCTGCAGCATGCCCACGGTGGCCACGCTGTCGCCATCGCGCGCGGCGCGCTGCTCCATGTACAGCGCCAGTTCGGCCACGCCCAGCGCCGCGTCGCGGCGCCGGTCCATGGGGGTGGTGCCGGCATGGCTGGCCATGCCCTGCATCTCGCACACATAGCGCACGCCGCCATTGATGGAGGTGACAACGCCCAGGGGGATGTCCAGCTCATTGAGCACCGGGCCCTGCTCGATATGCACCTCGATGAATCCCAGGTACTGCGCAGGGTCGCGCTGGAGCTTGGGAATGTCGTCCACGCACAGGCCCGCGTGCTGCATGGCGGCGCGCATGGTGATGCCGTCGGCATCCTTTTGCTCCAGCCAGGCGTTGTCGAAGTGGCCGATGAGCGCGCCCGAGCCCAGGAAGGTGGCCTTGTAGCGCTGGCCTTCCTCCTCGGCAAAGCCTATGACCTCGATGCCGAAGGGCAGGCGTTTCTGTTGCCGGTGCAGCTCGCGCACGCAGGCCATGGGCACGAAGATGCCCAGACGCCCGTCGTACTTGCCTGCGTTGCGCACCGTGTCGTAGTGGCTGCCGGTCATCAGGTACCTGCCGCCTTCTGCGGCCGGGCGGTAGCGCCCCACCACGTTGCCCACGGCATCAATCTCGATCTCGTCAAAGCCGCAGTCGCGCATCCAGTGGCTGATGCGCTGGGCGCAGGCGCGGTGCGCATCGGTGAGATAGGTGACGGTGAGCTGCCCCTTCTCGGCAAAGCCGGGGTCGCTGTGCTGGGCCAGCTTCTCGTGCCAGTCCCAGACGTCGTTGCCGAGGAGCGGCTCGTAGCCGAACTTGTCGTTCAGGCGTATCTCGACGATGCGGTGGATGTTGCGCAGCGCCTCGGCCAGCTCGAAGTCCGCCGGGTTGTCCAGGCGGCGCGCAAAGGTGGCGATGATTTCCTGCTTGGAGAGCCCCAGGCCGCGCGGCCCGCGCACGGCCAGGATGAACGGAAAGCCGAAGCGCGCGTTGTAGTCCTGGTTGAGCCGCTGGATGTGCGCGAACTCCTCGGGCGTGCAATCGGTCAGCCCGGCCTTGTTCTGCTCGTTGGTGGACTCGGTGGTCAGCGTCTTGCTGACCATGGCCTTGCCCGCCAGCTCCGGGTGGGCGCGGATGAGCTGCAATTGCGCTTCAACCCCGGCCTGCTGCAGCACCTGCACCATGGCGTGCTTGAGGTGGGCCAGGGAGCGAAAGGGCCGCTGCGCAAGGGCCGCTTCGGCGATCCAGGGCGAGTGCTCGTACAGGCCGTCCAGCAGGGCCACGGCCTCGGCGGCGGGGGCGGCATTCAGTTGTTCCAGGGTCAGGGCCATGGTGTCTCCTATCAAAAAGTGAGCTGCCGGCGCTTGTGTGTAAAGCGCTGGAGGCTGTTTTGTCTTATATGGTGGGCTGCGGGAAGCGCTGCGCCCAGTGGCGCGCAATGTCGATGCGCCGGCAGATCCAGACCTTGTTATGCGCCTGGATGTGGTCCAGAAAACGCTGCAGCGCGGTGATCCGGCCGGGCCGTCCGAGCAGGCGGCAGTGCATGCCGATGCTCATCATCTTGGGGGCGTTGTCGCCGGCCGGGTCGCCCTCGGCGTAGAGCACATCAAACGTGTCCTTCATGTACTGAAAGAACGGGTCGGCGTGCGAGTAACCCTGGGGCAGGGCAAAGCGCATGTCGTTCACGTCCAGCGTGTAGGGCACGACGAGCTGGTGGTGCGTGCCGCCGTCGCTCCTGCCCACCTTCATCCAGAACGGCAGGTCGTCGCCGTAGTAGTCGCTGTCGTAGGCAAAGCGCCCGTCGTCGGCCACCAGGCGGTGGGTGTTGGGGCTGTCGCGCCCGGTGTACCAGCCCAGGCCGTGGTCGCCGCCATGGCCGTAGAGCTCGCCGAAGATCTCCAGGCACTGCGCCATATGGGCGCGCTCGACCTCCTCGGGCACGCCCTGGTAGTGGATCCACTTCAGGCCGTGGCAGGCCACCTCGTGGCCCAGCTCGTGGAAGGCCTGGGCGAGCTCGCGGTGTTTTTGCAGGGCCGTGGCCACGCCGAACACGGTCAGCGGCAGGCCGCGCCTTTCAAACTCGCGCAGCAGGCGCCAAACGCCGGCGCGCGCGCCGTATTCGTAAATGCCCTCCATGCTCATGTGGCGCTCGGGATAGGCCGCGGGGTTGAACATCTCGGACAGGAACTGCTCGCTGGCGGCATCGCCGTGCAGCACGCAGTTCTCGCCGCCTTCTTCGTAGTTCAGCACGAACTGCACGGCCACGCGCGCGCCGCCCGGCCAGTGCGGGTGGGGCGTGCGGCGGCCGTAGCCAATGAGGTCGCGGGGGTAGGGGGCGCAGGCGTCGTAGGTCATGGCGATACGGAGGACAGGGCCATTGAGAGGTCGTTGCTGGGCAGCTGGCGGTCGAAGGCCAGGCCGGCCTGCACGTTGTCCAGGTGCTGTTTCATGAGCAGCACGGCGGCATCCGTGTCCTCGCCCGCGAGGGCGGTGACGATGGCTTCGTGCTCTTCATGCGAATGCGCGGCCGCCGTGGTGGACTGGTACATCAGCGTGATCAGGGCGCAGCGCGAGAGCAGCTCGCCCAGCAACTGGGCCAGCACCTCGTTGCCCATGAGTTCGGCAATGCGCACGTGAAAGTCCGCCAGCAGCTCGGTGCGCTGGCCCACGTCCTCGCGGTCCATGGCCTTCTGCTCGGCCGCCATGTGCTGGCGCAGCGCGCGGATCTTGGCCGGCGTTTTCTGCGCCATGAAGGCGCGCACCATCTCCGCCTCCAGCATGCGGCGTACGGCGAACACCTGGCGTGCCTCCTCGACCGAGGGCGTGGCGACAAAGGCGCCGCGCGCCGGCTCCAGGCGGATCAGCCGGTTTTGCGACAACTGGAACAGTGCCTGGCGCACCAGCGTGCGCGAGACGCCGAAATGGTCCGCCAGCTTTTGCTCGGCCAGCTTGGTGCCGGGCTGCAGGCGGTGCTCGACGATGGCGCGGGTCAGGTTGTCGACGATGAAATCGGTGGTGGAGGTGGTTTCCATGGACGCCATGATAGCCTTTGGTGACAGTATTTGTATACACTTTCTGTGGACTATGCTTGGGAAAAACCCGCCATCCGGCTACGATTCCAGGAAAACCAGGAACAGGAGACGACACGCATGCATGCAACGCCAGCCCCCTCTTTGAACGACCCCCGGGCCTTCCTGCTCGACCTGTACCGCGTGGCCGTGCAGCGCGCCCAGCCGCTGCACAGCATGGCCGCCCACCTGCCGCCGGTACCCAAGGGCCGCACCCTGGTGCTGGGCGCGGGCAAGGCCGGCGGCTCCATGGCCCAGGCGCTCGAAGCCCTGTGGCCGCAGGATGCGCCGCTGTCGGGCCTGGTGGTCACGCGCTACCACCATGTCCCGCCGCGCCCCGAGGGACTGGCGCAGCGCATCGAGCTCGTCGAGGCGGCCCACCCCGTGCCCGACGCCGCCGGCCTGCTTGCTGCCGAGCGCATCCTGGCGCTGACCGAAGGCCTGACCGAGGACGACCTGGTGCTGTGCCTGATCTCGGGCGGCGGCTCGGCCCTGCTGACGCTGCCGGCCGATGGCATTGACCTGGCAGAAAAGCAGCGCATCAACAAGGTCCTGCTGGAGAGCGGCGCGGCCATTGGCGAGATGAACTGCGTGCGCAAGCACCTCTCGCGCATCAAGGGCGGGCGCCTGGCCGCGGCCTGCCACCCGGCCAAGGTGGTCACGCTGACCATCAGCGACGTGCCCGGCGACGACCCCTCCATCATCGCCAGCGGCCCCACGGTGCCCGATGCCTCGACCTGCGCCGATGCGCTGGCGATCCTGAACCGCTACCAGATCGGCGTGCCCGATGCCGTGCGCGCCGCGTTGCAGTCCGGCGCGCTGGAAACGCCCAAGCCGGGCGACGCCTGCTTTGCCGGCCATGAGGTGCACCTGATCGCCACGCCCCGGCAGTCGCTGGAGGCCGCGGCCGCGGCGGCGCGCGCCGCCGGCATCGCCGCCCATGTGCTGTCCGACGAGATCGAGGGCGAGTCGCGCGAGGTGGGCAAGGTGCATGCCGCGCTGGCGCGCGCCGTGGCCCAGCGCGGCCAGCCGTTCGCACGCCCCTGTGTGATCCTGTCGGGCGGCGAGACCACGGTGACCATACGTCCGCAGGCCACCGGCACGCCCCGGGGCCGTGGCGGGCGTGCCGGCGAGTTCTGCCTGGGCCTGGCCCAGGCGCTGCAGGGCCAGGAGGGCGTGTGGGCGCTGGCGGCCGACACCGACGGCATCGACGGCGTGGAGGACAACGCCGGCGCCCGCGTGGCGCCCGACACGCTGGCGCGCGCGGCCGCCGCGGGCCGGCGCATCAGTGAGCACCTGGACCGCAACGACGCCTACGGCTTCTTCGAGCCGCTGGGCGATCTGGTGTTCACGGGGCCGACGAATACCAATGTGAACGACTTCCGGGCGCTTTTGATTCTGTAGCGACTGGCGCTTGTACTGCGGTCATTTGATAGCGCTAATGAGTGGAATCTTAAGCGTGGCAAGCGGCATCTGCTCTCTTTTTTTCGATCCGCGTGAGCGGATTTCAGCCGCTGCGCGGTAGCTGTTCCCACCAGTCCTTGCCGAAGCGCCCCTGCAAAAAGGCGATGAAGGCCTGCACCTTCTGCGGCACCAGGCGCGGCGAGGGGTAGACGGCGTGGATCTCCTGCTCCGGCAGGCGACAGGCCTTGAGCACCTCGACCACGCGCCCGGCCTTCAGCGATTCGTGCGCCACGTAGCAGGGCAGGGCGGCGATGCCCATGTGCGCGCGCGCGGCGGCCAGCAGGGCCGACAGGTTGTTCGAGCGCAGCCGCCCCGTCACCGGCACGGAGACCGCCTCGCCGCTGGCGCCCCGCAGGCGCCAGAGGTCGTTGCCCTGCACGCTGCTGTAGATCAGCGTGGCGTGTTCCTTCAGGTCCGAGGGGCGGCGCGGCGTGCCATGCTTCTTCAGGTAATTGGGCGAGGCCACCAGCACCCAGGGATTGACGCCCAGCGTGCGCGCGCCCAGGCTGGAGTCGGCCAGCTTGCCCAGGCGCAGCGCCACGTCGATGCCGTTGGCCACCAGGTCGGTGTAGCGGTCCTCGAAGCTCAGGTCCAGCTCGACCTGCGGGTTGTGCTGCATGAATTCCAGCGCCAGCGGAACCACCACGCGCCGCCCGAAGGCCACCGAGCTGCCCACGCGCAGCTGGCCCTGCACCTGGTGCTGACGCACCTGGACCACGCTTTCGGCCTCGGCCACGTCGCTCACGATGGCCTTGCATTTCTCGTAGTACAGCGTGCCCGGCTCGGTCAGGCTCACGCCGCGCGTGTTGCGGTTCAACAGGCGCACCTTCAGGCGCGCCTCCATGGCCGCGATCTGCTTGGTCACCGTGGGCTGGGTGGTGGCGAATTCGCGCGCCACCTGGGTGAAGCTGCCGGTCTCCACCACGCGCACGAACATCTGCATGGCATCGAGCCTGTCCATGGCCTGTCTCCTGTTCATTCCTGTATGGAATAAATTTTATGGCCTGCAGCCGCCTTCCGCTGCCGCCCCGGCTTGCCTAAAGTTGCTCCAACTTCAAGGAGATGAACCGATGGCAAGAATGAAAGCGATCGAGGCCGCGGTCTGCGTGCTGGAAAAGGAGGGCGTGAGCGTGGCATTCGGCGTGCCTGGCGCGGCCATCAACCCGCTGTACGCGGCGATGAAGGCGCATGGCGGCATAGGCCACATCCTGGCGCGCCACGTCGAGGGTGCGAGCCACATGGCCGAGGGCTACACCCGCGCCGTGGCTGGCAACATCGGGGTGTGCATTGGCACCAGCGGCCCGGCCGGCACGGACATGATCACCGGCCTGTACTCGGCCAGCGCCGACTCCATTCCCATCCTGTGCATCACCGGCCAGGCGCCGCGCGCGCGCCTGCACAAGGAGGATTTCCAGGCCGTGGACATCGCGTCGATCGCCAAGCCCGTGACCAAGTGGGCGACCACGGTGCTGGAGCCGGCCCAGGTGCCGCGCGCCTTTCAGCAGGCCTTCCACCTGATGCGCTCGGGCCGCCCCGGACCGGTGCTGATCGACCTGCCGATCGACGTGCAGCTGGCCGAGATCGAGTTCGACATCGACACCTACGAGCCGCTGCCCGCCTACAAGCCCGCCGCCACGCGCAGGCAGGCCGAGAAGGCGATTGAAATGCTCAACGCATCGGAGCGCCCGCTGATCGTCTCGGGCGGCGGCGTGATCAATGCCGATGCGTCCGACCTGCTGGTCGAGCTGGCCGAAGTCCTCAACGTGCCCGTGATTCCCACGCTCATGGGCTGGGGCAGCATCCCCGACGACCATCCGCTGATGGCCGGCATGTGCGGCCTGCAGACCAGCCACCGCTATGGCAACGCGACCATGCTGGCGTCGGACTTTGTGCTTGGCATCGGCAACCGCTGGGCCAACCGGCACACGGGCTCGGTCGAGGTCTACACCAAGGGCCGCAAGTTCGTGCATGTGGACATCGAGCCTACGCAGATCGGCCGCGTGTTCGCGCCAGACTTCGGTATCGTCTCGGATGCCGGCGCCGCGCTCAAGCTTTTCGTCGAGGTGGCGCGCGAATGGAAGGCCGCCGGCAGGCTCAAGGACCGCGGCCCCTGGGTGGCCGAATGCCAGGGGCGCAAGAACAGCGTGGAATACCTGCGCAAGACCAACTACGACAACGTGCCGATGAAGCCCCATCGCGTCTACCAGTGCATGAACCGCAACCTGGACAAGGACACGACCTATGTGTCCACCATCGGCCTGTCGCAGATCGCCGGCGCGCAGTTCCTGCATGTGTACAAGCCGCGCCACTGGATCAACTGCGGCCAGGCCGGCCCGCTGGGCTGGACCGTGCCGGCGGCCCTGGGCGTGCGCGTGGCCGATCCGCAGCGCAGGATCGTGGCCCTGTCGGGCGACTACGACTTCCAGTTCATGATCGAGGAGCTGGCCGTGGGCGCGCAGTTCAAGCTGCCCTATGTGCATGTGCTGGTTAACAACAGCTATCTTGGCCTGATCCGCCAGGCGCAGCGCGCCTTCTCCATCGACTACTGCGTGCAACTGGCCTTCGACAACATCAACATGGAAGAGGGCGAAGCGTCGCGCGGCTACGGCGTGGACCATGTGAAAGTGGTCGAAGGCCTGGGCTGCAAGGCCATCCGCGTGCACCGCCCCGAGGATTTCGCCCCCGCCATGCAGCAGGCCGAGGCCTGGATGGCCGAGTACAAGACGCCCGTCGTCATCGAGTGCATCCTGGAGCGTGTGACGAATATCTCCATGGGCACCGAAATCGACAACATCGTCGAGTTCGAAGAGCTGGCGCACAGCGGCGCCGATGTGCCCAGCGCCCTGGCCATGCTGGATTGATCGTTTCCCTTTTTGACTGGAGTTTTCCCATGCCCCGTTTTGCCGCCAACCTCAGCATGCTGTTCACCGAGGTGCCGTTCCTCGAACGCTTCGAGCGCGCCGCCCAGGCCGGCTTTGAAGCCGTGGAATTTCTCTTCCCCTACGCCTTTGCGGCGCAGGAGATCAAGGAGCGTCTGGACGCCACCGGCCTGAAGATCGTGCTGCACAACCTGCCCGCGGGCGACTGGGACGCCGGCGAGCGCGGCATCGCCTGCGATCCCGGGCGCGTCGATGAATTCCGCGCCGGCGTGGCCAAGGCCGTGACCTATGCCCACGCCCTGGGCGTGCCGCAGCTCAACTGCCTGGCCGGCAAGGCGCCCGCCGGCGTGGATGCGGCCGTGCTGCGCCGCACCCTTGTCGACAACCTGCGCTTTGCCGCGGCGGCGCTGAAGATGGCCAACCTGCGCCTGCTGATCGAGCCCATCAACCCGTTCGACATCCCGGGCTTCTACTTGAACCGCACGGACCAGGCGGTTGCCATTCTGGACGAGGTCGGCGCCGACAACGCCTTTGTGCAGTACGACATCTACCACGCCCAGCGCGTGGAGGGCGAGATCGCCAACACGCTGCAAAAGCACCTGGCGCGCATTGCCCATGTGCAACTGGCCGACAACCCCGGGCGCAACGAGCCCGGCAGCGGAGAGCTCAACTACCCCTTCCTGTTCGCGCACCTGGACCGCATCGGCTATGGCGGCTGGGTGGGCTGCGAATACAAGCCGGCCAGGGACACCGAATCCGGTCTGGTCTGGCTTGAAAAAATAGCAGGAAAAAAGGCTTTAACGCATGCCTGATAAGCGTCAGAAGCTACAAATTTTGATTATTCAAAGAGACAAGGAGAAAACACCATGAACGCATCGCCCCTCAAGCTGGGTTTCATCGGCCTGGGCATCATGGGCGCGCCCATGTGCGGCCACCTGATTGCCGCCGGCCACCAGCTTTTCATACACACCCGCAGCAAGGTGCCGGCCGCCATCGCCGAGAGCAGCGCCACGCAATGCACCACGGCGCGCGGCGTGGCCGAGCGTGCCGACATCGTCTTTTTGATGCTGCCCGACACGCCCGACGTGGAGCAGGTGCTGTTCGGCGAGGACGGCGTGGCGGCGGGCCTGAAGGGCGCCCAAGGCAAGGTGGTGGTGGACATGAGCTCGATCTCGCCCGTGGCCACCAAGGACTTCGCCCGGCGCATAGAAGCCGTGGGCGCCCGGTACCTGGATGCGCCGGTCTCGGGCGGCGAAGTGGGCGCGAAGAACGCCACGCTGTCCATCATGGTGGGCGGTCCCGAGGCGGTGTTCGAGCGCGTCAAGCCCCTGTTCGAGCGCATGGGCAAGAACATCACCCTGGTCGGCGGTAACGGCGACGGCCAGACCGCCAAGGTGGCCAACCAGATCATCGTGGCGCTGAACATCGAGGCCGTGGCCGAGGCGCTGCTGTTCGCCTCGCGCGCCGGCGCCGACCCGACCCGCGTGCGCGAGGCCCTGCTGGGCGGCTTCGCCTCGTCCAAGATCCTGGAGGTGCATGCCGAGCGCATGATCCGCCGCACCTTCGAGCCGGGCTTTCGCATCGCGCTGCACCAGAAGGACCTGAACCTGGCCCTGTCCGCCGCCAAGGAGCTGGGCGTGGCCCTGCCCAACACGGCCACCGCGCAGCAGCTCTTCAGCGCCTGCGTGGCGCACGGCGGCGCGGGCTGGGACCATTCGGGCATGGTGCGCGCGCTGGAGACGATGGCCAACTTCGAGGTCGGCCAGAAGGCTCCCTCCTGAGCCTTGCCCCGCACAAACAAGGCCGCGCCCGTTGAGCGCGGCCTTTTTGTTACGGACGACCGCGCTTCAATAGCCCAGTGTCTGGCCGTCCGGGTTGCGCGGGTCGGATGCGCCGTAGAGCATGCCGTCGCGGATCTGTATGGTCTGCGTGCGGCCCATCGAGGGCTTGAGCGCCACGTTGTGCCCCCACTGGCGCAGCAGCGCCAGCGTGTCGTTGGAGAAGCCCTTCTCTATGCGCAGTTCGTCGGGCGTCCACTGGTGGTGAAAGCGCGGCGTGGCCGCGGCTTCAAAGGGGTTCATGCCGAAGTCGATGCTGTTGACCACCGTCTGCAGCACCGTGGTGATGATGCGCGCGCCGCCGGGGCTGCCGGTGACCAGCCAGGGCTTGCCGTCTTTCAGCACGATGGTCGGCGTCATCGACGACAGCGGGCGCTTGCCCGCGGCCACGGCATTCGCATCGCCGCCCACCAGTCCGTAGGCGTTGGCCACGCCGGGCTTGGCCGAGAAGTCGTCCATCTCGTTGTTCAGCAGGATGCCCGTGCCCTGGGCGACGATGCCGCTGCCGAAGTTGGTGTTCAGCGTATAGGTCACGGCCACGGCGTTGCCGGCCTTGTCCACCACCGAGTAGTGCGTGGTCTGGTCGCTCTCGTAGGGCTGGGGCTTGCCGGGCTTGATGTCCCTGGCCGTGCGCGCCTGGGTGGGGTGGATGCCGGCGGCGAGCTGGTCGGCGTAGCCCTTGGAGGTCAGGCCCTTGAGCGGCACCTTCACGAAGTCCGGGTCGCCCAGGTACTCGGCGCGGTCGGCGTAGGCCAGCTTCATGCTCTCGGCCATGTAATGCACGCTGTTGGCGCTGTTGGCGCCCCACTGGTTCATGGGCCAGCGCTCCATCATGTTCAGGATCTGGACCAGGTGCGCGCCACCCGAGGACGGCGGCGGCATGGTCACGATCTGGTAGCCGCGGTAGCTGCCGCGCACGGGCTCGCGCTCGGCCACCTTGTAGTTCTTCAGATCCTGCAGCGTGATGGCGCCCGCGTGCGGCGCCATCTCGGCCGCGATCTTTTGCGCGATCGCGCCTTCATAGAAGGCCTTGGCGCCCTGTTCGCCGATCAGCCGCAGCGACTGGGCCAGGTCTTTCTGCACCAGCGTGTCGCCCTGCTGGAGCGGCCGGCCGTTCTTCCAGAAGATGGCCTGGGTGGCGGGCCAGCGGCCCATGTTTTTCTGCTCCTGCTGCAGGACCTTGGCCAGGGTCTCGCTGACCGGAAAGCCCTTCTCGGCCAGCGCCGCGGCCGGTGCCACCACCTTGGACAGCGGCAGCGTGCCCCAGCGCTTCAAGGCGTGCTCCATGCCGGCCACCGTGCCCGGCACGCCCACGGCGTAGTGGGTGTAGAGCGACTTGCCGTCTATGACGTTGCCCTTGGCGTCCAGATACATGTCGCGCGTGGCCTGGGAAGGGGCCACCTCGCGGAAGTCCAGGGCCACGCTTTGGCCCGTCCTGGCGTCGTGCACCATCATGAAGCCGCCGCCGCCGAGGTTGCCCGCATTGGGCAGCGCCACGGCCAGCGCGAAGCCCATGGCCACGGCGGCATCCACGGCGTTGCCGCCGCTCTTGAGGACCTCCAGGCCGATGTGCGAGGCCAGTGCCTGCTCGCTGGCCAGCATGCCGTTTCTGGCCGCCACAGGGTGGAACACGTCCATGCCGAAGTCGTAGGCCGCGGCGGCGGCCTGTGCGGCGCCGGTCTGCGCCGCGGGGGGCGATAGTGGCTGCGGGCTGCTGCATGCCACCAGGCTGGCCAGGGCCAGCGCAAGGCTGCCAGCGAGCAAGGTCGAACGAAAGTGCATCTGTGTCTCCTGGTGGTTAGGGACAGCAGGGTAAACGCCTGATGGGATGCTGACAAGCGCGTACAAAATTTGTATACACTTTGCCTGGCGCCATCATCATCCAGCCTGGCGCGGCCAACGATTCAGGAGATATCCATGGGCCTCAGCACCCACGTTCTAGACACCATGCATGGCTGCCCCGCTGCGGGCATGGCGGTTGCGCTGTATTCCACCCAGGGCGAGCAGGCCACGCTGATCAAGCGCCTGGTGCTCAATCACGACGGGCGCACGGATGCGCCGCTGTTTGACAACGACAGCCTCAAGGCCGGCACCTACCGCCTGACTTTCGACGTGGCCGCCTACTTCAAGGCGCGCGGCGTGCAACTGCCCGAGCCCAATTTCCTGAACCAGGTCAGCCTGGACTTTGGCGTGGCCCATACCGACCAGCATTACCACGTGCCGCTGCTGGTCAGCCCGTGGAGCTATTCCACCTACCGCGGCTCTTAAAGCTCAAAGCTGCCCCTCGGTCAGCGTATCAAGTTGAAAACTGCCCGATTTGTCCCACAGCCAGGTGTCGGTATAGGTCACGCGCTGCATATGCGCGGGCACGGGGAAGGGCGCCGCGGCGCGCACCGTGCGCTCGATCTCCTTGACCACCTCGGGCGCATGGCGTGGCGCGCGCATCCAGCGCAGGGCGGACACGCGGCCGCTGCGGTCTATGTCCACCTCCAGCACGCCAATGGCGTACAGCAGCGGCGGCAGCTTGCCCTTGTAGATGCGCTGCGCGTTCAGCCCGTAGATGTGGCCGGCCGCGTCCCGGCGATAGGCGCGTGGCGTGGTGGCGGCCGAACTGCGCACCGGGCCCGTCGCGGAGCCGGCGGGGTGCTGGTCGCTGCGCGCTGGCTGAGCGTCTTGCGGCGATGGCGCCTGGGGGCCGGATTTGCATGCGGCGACAATGGCTGCCACCAGGGCCATGAGGCCGGCGGGCTGCCACCAGGAGCGCTTGGCCTGGGGTGGGGTGTTCGGGGCTTCTCGGGACATGGTGGGTTTGGCTATGCTGCGCCGCCGGTGGCTGGCGCGCAAGGAATCTGGGGAGGTGAGAGCGAGTGAAGGTATTGAATTGCTTGCTGGAGCGTATCCAGGCCGCACCCGCCTGCCTGGTGACGGTGGAGTCTACCCAAGGCTCGGTGCCACGTGAGACCGGGGCCTGGATGGCCCTGTGCGCAGGGCAGTCAGACCCGCTGGGCACGATTGGCGGCGGTCATCTGGAACTGCAGGCCATGCAGGAGGCGCGCTTGCGCCTGGCCGACCACCTGGCAGGCCGGCCGGCGCGAGCGGCCGTGCTGCGCCAGGCACTGGGCCCCAGCCTGGGCCAGTGCTGCGGTGGTGTGGTGCATTTGCGCTTTGAATGCGTGACTGCGGCCGATGTCCCGGCGCTGCGCCAGCGCCTGGCGCCGCGGCTGCAGCCGGTGGCCCTGTTTGGCGGCGGCCATGTGGGCCATGCGCTGGCGCGTGCGCTGGCGCCGCTGCCCTTCGCCTTGCACTGGATAGACAGCCGCGATGGCGTGTTTCCGCCGCAGGTGGATGGCTATACCTTGTGCGAGCATTCGGACCCGGTGCAGGCCGCCGTGCCCCTGCTGGCACCCCAGTCCTTCGTGCTCATCATGAGCTTTAGCCATGCGGAAGACCTGGACATCGTGGCCGCCTGCCTGGCACGCCAGCGGGACCGTGGCGACCTGCCCTTCATCGGCCTGATAGGCAGCCGCACCAAATGGGCCACTTTCTCGCACCGCCTCCAGGCGCGCGGGTTTTCCGGCGCGGAGCTGGCCCATGTGACCTGCCCCATAGGCGTTGCCGGCATCACGGGGAAAGAGCCCGAGGTGATCGCCGTGGCGGTGGCGGCACAGCTGCTGCAGCGGCTGCAAGCGGCTTGAAGCCATCAGCCTGGGGAAATCCCGGGTGCCGGCGCGTGGAGTTGGCGGCAAAAATTGCATACACTTAATGTCCACAAAACTGGTCGCAGCGGTGTCCCGGTAGCTTCATGCCAAGGTGCGCGGCCCATTGTTTTCTGCTCAGAGCACCCGCAGTGGTGAGCAGCTTGCAGGCGGCGCATGCGCGCTGCCGAGTTGGAAATACCATGGAAAGCTACCTTCTGGATTGGGCCAACCTGCTGTTGCGCTGGTTGCATGTCATCACCGCCATCGCCTGGGTGGGATCGTCCTTTTATTTCGTGTTCCTGGACAGCAGCCTCACGCCGCCGGTAGATGAAGACCTCAAGCGCCAGGGCGTGAATGGCGAACTCTGGGCCGTGCATGGCGGCGGGTTCTACCACCCGGTCAAGTTCAACGTCTCGCCCCCGAAACTGCCAGACCACCTGCACTGGTTCTATTGGGAGAGCTACACCACCTGGCTCAGCGGCTTTGCGTTGCTCACCGTGTCCTACCTGTGGAATGCCGGCATCTACCTGGTAAGCCCCAGCAACCCGTTGATGTCGTCCTCCATGGCCATCGTCGCGGCGCTGGCCTTCCTGGTGGTGTTCTGGCTGCTCTACGATGCCATCTGCCGGGTCTTCGGCCAGAAGGAGAATGGCGACGCCATCGTGGGTGCCCTCGTGCTGGTGCTGGTGTGCATCGCGGCGTACCTCGCCTGCCACATCTTCCCCGGCCAGGCGGCCTTCCTGCTGATGGGTGCCATGCTGGCCACCTCGATGAGCGCGAACGTGTTCTTCTGGATCATTCCTGGCCAGCGCAAGGTGGTGGCGGCGCTCAAGGCCGGCCAGCCGGTGGACCCGATCCACGGCAAGCGCGGCAAGCAGCGCAGCGTGCACAACACCTACTTCACGCTGCCGGTGCTGTTCGCCATGCTCTCCAACCATTACGGCTGGCTCTACAACCACCCCCAGAACTGGCTGGTGCTGATCCTCATGATGTTCGCCGGCGCCGCCATCCGCCAGTTCTTCGTGATGCGCCATGGCTTCAAGCTGGGCCGCAATGCCCATCCCTGGCCCTATGCGGCCGTGGGCGTGGTGCTGCTGCTGGGCGTGCTGGGCTGGCTCAGGCCCGTGCCCCAAGCCGCGCAGGCCGCTGCGATGCAAGCCCCCGCAGGTTATGCCCAGGTGCGCGTCATCATGGACAAGCACTGCGTGGTCTGCCACAGCGGCGGTACGGTGGCGCAGAAGAACGTGAAGTTCGACACCCCGGAGGAGGTCAAGGGCCACGCCCAGCAGGTCTACCAGCAGGTGGTGCAGCTGCGCAAGATGCCCTTCGGCAACCCGGGCGCGCTGTCGGCCGAGGAGGTCGATACCGTCAAGCGCTGGTACGAGGGCGGGGCGCCGGTCACGCCCTGACTAGGGGTTTTTAGTGAAAAAGGGCTGCAGCGCTTTCCAGTCAAGCGCTGGCAGCTCTTTTTTTATGAGCGTGCTGGCCGTGGTGGCAGAATGCGCGCCAGGAGTCTTTACCCATGAGCATCAAGAGCGACAAATGGATCCGCCGCATGGCCGAGCAGCACGCCATGATCGAGCCCTTCGAACCCGGCCAGGTTCGTGAGGCCGACGGCCGCAAGATCATCAGCTACGGCACCAGCAGCTACGGCTACGACATCCGCTGCGCGCGCGAATTCAAGGTCTTCACCAACATCCACAGCACCGTGGTGGACCCGAAGAACTTCGACGAGAAGAGTTTCGTCGACTTCGAGGGCGATTACTGCATCATCCCGCCCAACAGCTTCGCGCTGGCGCGCACCATGGAGTATTTCCGCATCCCGCGCGACGTGCTCACCGTGTGCCTGGGCAAGAGCACCTACGCGCGCTGCGGCATCATCGTCAACGTCACGCCCTTCGAGCCCGAGTGGGAGGGGTACGTGACGCTGGAGTTTTCCAACACCACGCCGCTGCCGGCCAAGATCTACGCCGGCGAGGGCTGCGCCCAGGTGCTGTTCTTTCAGGGCGACGAGCAATGCGCCGTCAGCTACAAGGATCGCAACGGCAAGTACCAGGGCCAGCATGGCGTGACCTTGCCCAAGGCCTGATTCGTGCACCGCGGCCCCGCACCGTAACGTAAATGTGAAACTTGTCGAAGCTTGCATCCAAAGGTTCCAGCCGTGCGCGCGCACGCCTCATGCACGCCGAAGGCGGGCGTAACATGCGTCGCTGGCGCGTGGCGCGCACTGGAGGAATAGGCCATGAGGTGGGAAGGCAACCGCGAGTCGGACAATGTGGAAGACCGCCGTGACGGTGGTGGCCGGGGCGGCTTCGTCGGCGGGCGCTCCATCGGCATCGGCACCGTGGTGCTGGCGCTGATCGGCTGGGGCGTGTTCGGCATCAACCCGCTCACCACCATAGGCCTGCTGTCGGGGGGCGGCGCGCCCCAGGTGCAGCAGGCGCCGGGGCAGCGGCCACCGGGCAGCGACCGCCAGGCCGTCTTCGTCTCCACCGTGCTGGCCTCGACCGAGGATGTCTGGGCGCAGATCTTCCGCCAGGGCGGGGCGCAGTACCGCGACCCGAAGCTGGTGCTCTACCGCGGCGCCACGCCCACGGCCTGCGGCACGGGGCAAAGCGCCATGGGGCCGTTCTACTGCCCGGGCGACCAGAAGGTGTACCTGGACATGGACTTCTTCGACACCATGAGCCATCAGCTCGGTGCGCCCGGCGAATTCGCACGCGCCTACGTCATCGCCCATGAGGTGGGCCACCATGTGCAGACCCTGCTGGGCGCCACGGCCAAGGTTGATGGCATGCGCGGGCGCGTCAGCCAGCGCGAGCAGAATGCCCTGTCGGTGCGGCTGGAGCTGCAGGCTGACTGTTATGCCGGCGTCTGGACCCACCACTCGCAGCAGGCCAAGAACTGGCTGGACCAGGGCGACATCGAGTCGGCGGTGAATGCCGCCGAGCAGATCGGCGACGACACGCTGCAGCGCCGGCAGACCGGCAGCGTGCGGCCCGATGCCTTCACCCATGGCTCCAGCGCGCAGCGCATACGCTGGTTCACCCAAGGCATGAAGAGCGGCAGCGTGCAGGCCTGCGACACCTTCAGGGCCCAGGCGTTGTAGTTTTTTTGCGGCGTACCCCATGCATGCCGGCAGGGCCTGCCTTGGCCCTGTGTCTGCTGCAGTGCGACAATAGCGGCTTGATGACACAACCCTACTCCACTCTTGCGCTTGCCGAACCGCTCAAGCGCGCCGTAGCCGACATGGGCTACGAGAACATGACGCCGATCCAGGCGCAGGCGATCCCTGTGGTGCTGACTGGCAAGGACGTGATGGGCGCGGCGCAGACCGGCACCGGAAAGACGGCGGCGTTTTCGCTGCCGCTGCTTGAGCGCCTGCTCAAGCATGAGAACAGCTCGGCTTCGCCCGCGCGCCACCCGGTGCGCGCCCTGGTGCTGCTGCCCACGCGCGAACTCGCCGACCAGGTGGCGCAGCAGATCGCCCTGTACGCCAAGTACACCAAGCTGCGCAGCACGGTGGTCTTCGGCGGCATGGACATGAAGCCGCAGACGCTGGAACTGAAAAAGGGCGTCGAGGTGCTGGTGGCCACGCCGGGGCGCCTGCTGGACCATATCGAGGCCAAGAACGCGGTGCTGAACCAGGTCGAGTACGTGGTGCTCGACGAGGCCGACCGCATGCTGGATATCGGCTTCCTGCCGGACCTGCAGCGCATCCTGAGTTACCTGCCGAAACAGCGCACCACGCTGCTGTTCTCCGCCACCTTCTCGCCCGAGATCAAGCGCCTGGCCGGCAGCTACCTGCAGGATCCCGTCACCATCGAGGTGGCTCGGCCCAACGAGACCGCCTCCACGGTGGAGCAGCACTTCTACGGCGCCAACGACGACGGCAAGCGCCACGCCATCCACCAGGTGCTCAAGTCCCGGGGCATCAAGCAGGCCTTCATCTTCGTCAACAGCAAGCTTGGCTGCGCGCGCCTGGCCCGCAGCCTGGAGCGCGACGGCCTGAAGACCACTGCGCTGCACGGCGACAAGAGCCAGGACGAGCGCCTGAAGGCCCTTGACGCCTTCAAACAGGGGGCCGTGGATCTGCTGGTGTGCACCGACGTGGCCGCACGTGGCCTGGACATCAAGGATGTGCCGGCGGTGTTCAACTACGACGTGCCTTTCAATGCCGAAGACTATGTGCACCGCATCGGCCGCACCGGCCGTGCGGGTGCCTCGGGCCTGGCGGTCACGCTGGTGTCCAGCAGTGATGCGCGCCTGGTGGCCGATATCGAGAAGCTGCTGAAGAAGAAGATCGAGATCGAGGCGCTCGAATACGACGAAGACCGTCCGCGCGGGCGCATCAACGACGGCCGCCGCGCCTGGCGCGAACCGGCCGAGGATGCCCCGGCACCGCGCGCCGGCCGCGAGCGCAGCGCCTATCGTCCGGTGTCGGCCGTGGCGCGAGACCCGTTCTTCGACAAGCCCTACGAGGCCAGTGCCTCCGACAGCGTTGCCCCCAGTTGGGAGGTGGCGCCCAAGGCCACACCGGTGCGCGGCAGTATTTCGGCCAACATCAAGCCCAAGCGCAAGCTGGCGGCGCTGTTCAAGGCGCCTGCGCCCACTGCGGAGCCGGCTACCCAGTAAGCCCGCACGGGTGCAGTAGTTATCGCAAAAATAGCTGTTAAAGCTTGGCTGGCAAGCGTTAACAGCTATTGTTTTTAGTGGTGGCTGTGTCCGCCTTGGCCCGCCAGCTGCGCGATCAGATCCGCATCGACAGCGCCAAAGGCCAGCACCGTGCCACCGCGCTGTGCGGCGAAGGCCTGGGCGGCTTCGCGCGTGGCAAAGGCCGGTAGGTTGCCTGCGCGCATCGGCCCCTTGGCCGAGGAGCCGTGCACATAGTAGGCGGACAGGGCGTCGATCCACTGCGCGCCCGTGTCCGCCTTGGGCGCCGTGGCGTCGGTCACGTAATGGGCCGCGATCTGCCCGGCGCTGCGCCCGGGACTGTAGCGGGCCACGTCCTGCAGGTACATGAACAGCGACAGCGGCGAGTCGAAGAACTGTGCGTCGCCATTGGTGAAGATGATCTGCGCCGCCCATTGCGGCGAGCGCGTGGGGAACATGCCGCAGACGGGGCAGCGCGCATCGGCGGGTATGGCGCGCGCCGCCGTCGGCGCCAGGCCTGTGGCCGGGTCATAGGGGGTGGGCGGGGCGACGATGCACACGTCGGATTCCGGCGCCGGTGCCGTCTGCGACGACAGCGCCGCGCGCAGGGCCGGGATGCTCCATGGGCTGCTGGCGGCCAGTGCCCCCAGCCCCGCCAGCATGCCCAGGGCCAGCATGCGCCTGCGGCGCTGCCGCGGCGGCGAGGCAAGAGGAGTGGTTGTGGGCAAGTACATGGCGCGAGGGCGGTGGCTACATGCGCGTGTCGTGCAGCGCGCCGCCGCTCAGGTCCACCATGTCCAGCTTGATGTCACCAAAGCGCAGCACCTTGCCGCCGTATTCGGCGGCGAACTTGGTGGCGTCCGCCTCCTGGGCAAAGCTGGCAATCGTCGGGCCCATGGAGCCGTGGCGCTTGCTGCCGAGCACATAGACGGCCGTCTTGGCGTCTATCCAGTGGCCCTTGGGCTCGTCCCAACTGGTCTGGCCCATGTCCTGCACGTACACGGCGCGCAGGGGCCGCACCTGTTCTGCGGCCAACAGGGTGTTGAACAGTTCCACCGTGTCGCAGAAGAAGGAGGGTTTGTCCTGGCCCGCATAGTGGATCTGCGCCTTGGGGCCGGGGTAGTCGGCGAGCAGCATGCCGTCGAGTTCGCAGGAGGTGCTGCGGTCGATTTCCACAGGGGCGAGCGAGGCTTGCTCGGCCGCCTTGTCGCCGCAGCCGGCCAGCAGGCCGGCGGTGGACAGTGCGGCGAGCGTGGCGAGCCCCAGGGCGCGGCGGCGGGTGATGCAGGAGCAGGTCATGGCTTGAATCTCCAGTTGGCTAGGGCGAGTGGTACCACGATCCAGATGGCCATGACGCCGCCCATGGTGAGGGGATTGCCCAGCGACTGTGGCACGACGCTGGCCAGGCCGTAGAGGGTGCGCACGTCTTCGAGCGAGAACACATTGAGGATGCGGAATACATCCGCGGGGTTGGCCAGCAGCAGCCAGGCGAAGCTGTCGCCCGCAAACTGCCCGCCGGTGGTCACCAAGAGGCCCAGCAGCAGCAGGTCAAACACCAGCACGAAGAAGAACCAGGTGGCAATGGCCAGGCCCGAGGCGCGCGTGCGCTCGCGCGCCAGCACCGAGATCAGCACCGCCAGGCTCAAAAAGGCCAGGCCCAGCAGCACCGAGCTGAACATGAAGCCGCCGTAGTGGAACAGCGCGTTGGCGTTCATGTGCTTGTAGAGCAGCACCGCCACCAGGCCAAAGCCGGCCACGGTGGACAGCGTAAGCGCCAGCGCCAGACCCAGGTACTTGCCCAGCAGCAGTTCCAGGCGTGTGATCGGCAAGGCCAGCAGCAGGTCGAGCGAGCCGCGCTCGCGCTCGCCGACGATGGCGTCAAAGCCCAGCAGCAGGGCAATCAGCGGGATCAGGTAGATCACCAGGCTCACCAGGCTGGCGATGGTGAATTCGATGGAGCGAAAGCCCACCTGGCCTTGCTGGGCGCCGCCGAAGTAGGCGATGACGAGCGAGAAGATGGTGAAGACCAGCGCCACGGCCAGCACCCAGCGGTTGCGCATGCGGTCGCGGAATTCCTTGGCCGCGACGGTGAAGATGGGGGTCAGTTCCATGGATAGCAGTGCCCGAGAGCGGGCTTTAAGCGGAAATGCCGAAGAACATGTCTTCGAGCGAGGGCTCGTGCAGGCGCAGGTCTTGCACGCGCGTGCCCAGGGGGGCGAGGGCTGCGAATACGGCCATCTTGCGCTCGCGCGGGCATTGCAGCTGCAGTCCGCTCGCGGTTTGCGAGGGCTTCACCCCCGTGGCCACATGCAGCGCATGCAGCGCCTCGTGGCAGTCCTCGGGGGCCAGGTCGATCTCCACCACCAGGGGCAGGCCGGTGTGCTCGCGCAGCTCATGCACGCTGCCCAGGGCCTCGACCTTGCCGGACACGAGTATCGCCAGGCGATCGACCCGTTCCTGCAGCTCGGCCAGGATATGCGAGGTGATGATGATCGTCACGCCTTGCTGTTGCAGGTCGCGCAGCGTGGTGTAGAAGTCGCGAATCGCCTGGGGGTCCAGGCCGTTGGTCGGCTCGTCCAGGAACAGCACGCGCGGCCTGCCCAGCAGCGCCTGCGCAAAACCCAGGCGCTGGCGCATCCCTTTGGAGTACTCGCGCACCGGGCGCTTGCCGGCATGTGCCAGGCCCACCTTGTCCAGCATGGCGGAGCATTCGGCCAGCGGGGAGCCCTTCAGGCGCGCAAAAAAGTGCAGCGTCTCCAGGCCGTCCAGGTTGTCGTAGAGCACCACGTTTTCGGGCAGGTAGCCGAGCTGGCGGCGCGCGGCGCGAAAGTTGCGCCCGCCCACGGGGGTGCCAGCCACCAGGATGCTGCCGCTGGTAGGGGTCAGCAGGCCCAGCATCATCTTGAAGAGCGTGCTCTTGCCCGCGCCGTTGTGGCCGATCAGGCCAAAAATCTCGCCCTGGGGGATGTCCAGATCCACGCCATCGACGGCATGCAGGGCACCGAAGTGCTTGCGCACACCGCGCAGGGAAATCGCCGTGCCCGGCTTACTGGCCGGGGAAATGCTTGCCACGCCACTGACTCCAATCTTGATGATGAGGGCGCATGCGCGGGTGGGGATCGACCACCGAGGGCACACGCAAAACGGGAAACTGCTGGCCCACCAGGCGCAGTGCCTGCACGGCGGGGCTGGCCAGCAGCAGTTTGATGCTCGGGTGGCGCCAGGTCAGGCGGTCCACCATGTCGTTGGCCTCGTACTGCACGTCGCCCTTGCCGTCATTGTCGCGGTCCCAGCCCAGGTAGTTGCTCCAGTAGTTGCCACGCTTCTGGCCCCAGCGCTCGTCGCGTGCACCCACGTAGCGCACCTGCTCGCGGTTGGCGATGATGTCGTTGCCCTCGACCTCGTTGTTCTTCGAGCCCGCCGACAGGTGTACGCCCACGGTGTTGTCCACGATCAGGTTGTCGTTGAGCTGGATGTACTCCACGTCGTAGATGAAGAAGCCCCGGTTGTTGCCGGCGACGACGTTGCCCGAGATGACCGAGTCCTGCAGGGTGCGCAGCATGATGCCGTGATCGGAATTGCCCCAGGCGCGGTTGTTGCGCACCTCCTGGTGGCGCACTTCCATCAGTGCCAGGCCACCACGGTTGTAGAACGTATCGTTGTCCTCCCACAGGTTGTGGTAGGAGTTCATGTAGTGCGTGCCATAGCGGCTGTGGTGCAACTGATTGCCCTTGAACAGCGCGTTGTGCGAGACGTCCACGTACAGCGCATCGCGCACGAAGCTGATGTTGTTGTTCAGGATCTTCGCGCCCTTGGTGTTGTACAGCTGCACGCCGTTGCCACGCTGGGGCGAGGCGTACTCGCGCTTGCCGGTGATGGTGTTGTGCTCTATGAGCACGTCGTTGGCCTTTTCTATCCACAGGCCGAACAGGTTATAGGTCAGGTCGCAGCGGCGCACGATGGCGCGGTGCGCGCCGGGATAGAGGTAGATGCCGGCGTTCTGGTCTTTCAGGCTGTCGCCCGAGTCGCGCACGATCAGGCCTTCGATGACGACGTTGGGCGCTGTGACGCGGATCGTGTCGCCCTGGTTGCCGCCCGAGAGGGTGGGGCGATCCAGCCCACGCAGCGTGAGTGGCTTGTCGATCAGGAGGTTGGCGCGGTACTGGCCGCGCGCCACCTCGATCACGTCGCCTGGCTGGGCTTTGCCGACGGCGGCCGCCAGATCGTCACCGGGGCGCACCGTGATGGTGGCCGCCTGGCAGGCCCCGGCGATGACCAGCGCCAGGGCCGCACTTAAGTGGGGCAGGGACGTCATGCGATGAGCCAGCCCATGGTCTTGAGCACCAGGAACAGCGCAGCGCCAATCATCAGGTTTTTGAATCCTACGTAACTCATCATGTCCATCACACCAGCAACGCGGTACTGGTCACGCCACCACGGGCCATCCTTCACATAACGGCGACCGGACAGGCGGATCAACACCTCGTACACGCTCCAGCCGAACCACCAGCCGATGATAGCGCCCGAGGACAGGTGTCCAAGGGCCGCCTGCACCCAGGCGATGGTGGCCGCCACGGCCAACGCCAGGCCGGCGATCTGCAGCGTCCTCTGGCTGCGCCAGCCCTCGCGGCTCCAGGGCCACAGGTGGTCGCGCAGTTCCAGCCACAGCCATTCGATCAGGCCCACATCCTCCTTGTGCGCGGGCAGGGTGCGGTCGGTGGGCATGCGCGGATCGACGCCATTCTTGGCCTTGAGCGCAATCTGGTCTTCCACCTTGGCCGGGTGGATGGGGATGAAGTAGCCGTTCTTGCCGATGGGCGTGATCTCCAGGCCGTCCTTCTCGCGGCGCTTGCGCTCCATGGCCAGGGGCGGGCAGCCCTTGGTGTCGGTGTACAGGATCATGCAATCGAGGCAGTGCAGGCACTCGCGGTGGTCGATGCGGCCATTGACATCGATGGCCTGGGCGCCACAGCCCACGGCGCAGGCCTTGCAGCTGTTGCAGTCCTGCTTGCGTTTGAGGCCAAACCAACGGAAGGTGCTGGGCATGGCCAGCGACGCCCCCAGCGGGCAGATGTACTTGCAGTACGGCCGCTCGATGAAGATGGACACGCCCAGGATGGCGGCCACGAACAGGCCGTAGGGCCAGGCACGGTTCATCACGCCGACCAGGAAGGTGGTCTTGAAGGGCTCGACCTCGGCCAGCTTTTCGGCCAGGCCCATGGAGAACATGGACACGGCGAGCAGGAAGAAGAAGACCGCGTACTTGAGCCACTTCAGGCGGTCGTGCCATTTCTGTGGCAATGCCGTTTGAAAGCGCTTGAGGCCTATGGCCCTGGCGATCTTGTAGATGCCTTCCTGCAGCGAGCCGAACGGGCACATCCAGCCGCAGAACAGGCCGCGGCCAAACAGGAACACCGTGACGATGATGAAGATCCAGAACAGGAAGATGAACGGATCGGACAGGAACAGCGACCAGGTCCACTGGAACAGCAGCGAATGGAACCAGGTCAGCACCTGGGTGATCGAGGGCTGGGCCATGTAGCCAAAGCCGATCCAGAAGATGCTGATGGCCCAGAAGCTGTACTTGAAGGCGTTGACCGGCCACTTGTTCTTGTGCGTGGACAGGCGCGTGAGCTTTTCACGGAAGGCGTAGACCACGGTCACGGCCACCAGCAGCAGGGCGAACAGGCTGATGGGCAGGGCCTGGGATTTCCAGATGCGCACCCAGGGAGCTGCGGGCTCCTCGACCTTGGGGCGGCCGCCTTCGAGCAGCGCGGCGGGCAGCCAGTACTTGGACTCGAACACGGCAAAGCTGCGCTGGCCCGTGGCGCGATCGACGCGGTTGCCCAGGAAGGCGAACTTCCAGGGGTAGGCGGCCGAGAAGGAATGCGAGCGGATGATGAAGATCGCCGATTCGGTGTAGCGCGGTGCGCCCGCTGCCTCCAGGCCGTAGAGGTTCATCGAATCAAGGTCGCGGAAGGTGAAGGAATCCGCGCCCTGCTTGACCTGCACGCGGTCAAAAATGCCGCCGCGCACGAAGCCCGATCCCTTGAAGGATTCCTGGCCGGCGGAGCGGATCACGAAGAGCGCGCTCTCGCCTTCCTTCAGGCTGGAGTGCAGGCGCTCGTAGTTGTATTTGCCCAGCAGGCTGGTGCCCACGTCGGGGTGGTTCAGGTCGCCGTACCACAGCTCGATGAATGGCTCGGGGCCGCGCGGCAGGCCTACCTGTTCGGGCTTGACGAGCAATGGCTGCACCACGCCCATTTTCACGAGCTGCGCCCAGTCATAGGTTTGGCCGCTGGCGGCAAAGCGCGCTGGCTCGCGCACCGTGGGGGCGATGATGCCGGTCTGGCGTGCCACGGCCGCACCCGAGGCCATGACAACCTGGTTTTGCGCGACGACGGTGACGGTGGCGCCCGAGATGGCATCCACGCCGATGACGTTCTCATCGGGCCGCGATGGGCCGACCTCGATGATGTCGGTGACCGACTTGCCCAGGTATTGGTTGTTGAAATTGACGAGAGCGGACTCGGGAATGCCCAGCAGCAGGATGGGCTCGGAATGCTTGAGAACCTTGATGCCAACGAAGTGGCCGTTCTTGTCCATGCCGATCAGCGTCACCACGGGCTTGCCTGAGTAGGCCGGCGTGTCCGTGATGTCGGTGGACAGCATCACATAGCCCAGCAGCTTCTTGTTGGCGCCGTCGCCGTCGTAGGCCTCGGCGTAGGGGGGCTGGCCCTTGCGTTCGGAAAAATGCTTGGCGCCGGGAAACACCTCGCCGCAGGGCAGCAGCGAGCACATGTCGGGCGTGGTGGCCAGGTTGGCCGGCAATTCCGCCTCATAGGCACCTGCGTGGGCGCGCTGGGCCGCCAGGGAAACAACGAGAAGCAGGACGGCCCAGAAAAACGAAAAACGCTGGCCAAAAGCAAACATCACACTATCCTGAAAAAAAGTGGGCGCTGCGCCACCAGCGCAGCGCCCACTGTTGGCAAGGGGCCTTAGGCCTCGACGATCATGCGCGTGCGCATCTCCAGGTGCAGCGCATGGCAGAAGTGCGTGCAATAGCACCAGAACACGCCGGGTTGATCGGCGATGAAGGTCACCGACTTGGTCTCCAGCGGGTTGACGATGAAGTTGACGTTGTAGTTCGGGATGGCAAAACCGTGCGTCAGGTCTTCGATCTTGTCCAGGTTGGTCAGGATCAGCGTGACCTCGTCACCCTTCTTCACCTTGAACTCGCGCAGGCTGAATGCGGGTGCCTGCGAGGTGATCTTCACCGTGACCTTCTTGCCATTGCGTGTGACGCCGGACTCCTTGGGATCCTTGATGGCCAGTGGCGACTCGTCCAGGTCATAGACTTGCTTGGGCTTGAGCAGGTCACGCTTGAAGATGATGAAGTCATGCGGCTCGCCGCGCACCGGGTGGTCGGCCAGCAGCACCATCTTCTCGCCCGAGATGTCGATCAACTGCTCGTTCTCGGGGTGCAGCGGGCCCACGGGCAGGAAGCGGTCCTTGGAGAACTTGCAGCCCACGGCCAGGTACTTGCCGTCGGCGGCAATGGTCTCGGACTGCGAGGCGTTGATGTGGCCGGGCTGGTAGTGCACGTCGATGCGATCGACCACGTATTTGGCGTTTTTGTCGCCCTTGTGGAAGGCAATGGCCTTCTCGATGTTCCACTTGACGATCTGGCTGTCCAGGAACAGCGTGGTGTAGGCATTGCCGCGGCCGTCAAAGGCAGTGTGCAAGGGGCCCAGGCCCACTTCGACTTCTGCCACGATGGCGTCGTCGAGTTTTTCCATCTTGCCGTCGAACCAGTCCAGCACCTTGGCCAGTTCAATGGTGGTGGTGGTGGGCGAGAGCTTGCCGGCACAGATGAAGTACTTCTGGTCCGGGCTGGCATTCACGCCGTGCGGGTTCTTGGGCACGCTCACATAGGCCGTCAGCGCGGTCTTGGCGTCCTTGTTGGCTTCGCGCGTGCCGTCCACCACGGGCACCTTGGACGTGCCAATGGTCTTGAACTTGCCGGCCTTGACGGCTTCCTCGATGCGGGCCACGTTGAAAAACAGGCAGGCATCGCGCTCGGCGGACATCATGTCCTCGTAGTGCGCGCCCATCTCGATGTTGTATTGGTTGGTTGCGGCGAGCTTGCCGTCGAACGAAGTGGCCACCAGGTCGCAGTTGCCATCGATCAGCACCTGCCAGCGCACTTCCATGGTCTCGGCGTCCACGCACGAGAACAGCGAACGGTACTTGGTGTGGTCTTCGATGCCGGTGTTGTTGGGCAGGGGAATGGCGAATTCGCCGCCGCAGAACACACGCGTGGTGTAGTTGATCGCCGGATCGACCGGGTCACGCTTGTCCGGGAAGATGCCGTGAAAGCCCTGCACGTTGGGCAACTGGGTGATCTTGTCGCAGACGAAGTAATCGAGACGGATACGGGCGATACGGCTGTTGATCTTGTCGTTGATCCAGGCGTAGCGGCCGTCGTAGTTGCCGTCCTTGTACGAGGCGTGCGTGTGGTGGGTATCGGCCACTGTGTAGCGCAGGCTGCCGTCGGCCTTGGTGCCCATGACCTTCTTGGATTCGTTGGTGACACCCCAGCCGACCAGCGCATCCGGCGTGAAGCAGGGGATACGGTGGATTTCACGGCCAGAGGGCAGCCCCAGAACGCGCATGTCGCCGGTATGGCCACCGCTCCACAGGCCGTAGTAGGTGTCGAGTTCGCCGGGCTTGAGGTGCACGCTGGCGCCGGCGTGGGCGTCGGCCTTCGGTGCGGGAGCCGGGGTGCCCGATGCGGCTGGGGCGGCTGCCGGCTTGTCGTTGCATGCGGCAACGCCCACGGTCAGGCCGGCCAGGGCGGCGGTATTGATGAAACGGCGACGGCCCATGCCGGCGGTTTCGGTGCTCAGGGCTTCTCTCTTGTTGCTCATGATGTCCTCTTTCAGGTGTGGAAAACGAAAAACACAGGGGGAGCACGCGCCGGCGGCGGTGCTGCCATGGGCGGCAGGGTAGGCACGTCGGGCGGCGGCGGCGGGGTGAAATCGGTGACCGCCAGGGGCGGCAGGATGCGGGCGGCGGGCGGCGGCGGCGCGGCGCCCAGCAGGCACAAAACGCAGTCCCGGTCCAGCGTGTCGAGAACGGCATTGCCGCCGCCGGCGTGCACCATCAGGGTCATGCTGCTGCCACTGGAGCAGATCAGCTCCATGGTGCGGGGTTGCACCAGCGGCGAGGCCAGCGTGGCTCCCATGCTGAAGACCAGCCACGCCACTACCCACCAGCGCAGGCGGTTCAGTGATCGAAGGGTGTCCATGTTAGAGGCAAGGGTTTTGGGGGGCTACAAAATGCGCACTGCCCTGATGGTAGCAATGGCGGGCAAATAGTCACTCCAAATGTTTCTTTTGATATTGATTTACATCAACTGGGCGATTCTGGAAACTACCAAACTGGCGCCCGTGCCGGAAGGCAGGCTCGTCGCATGGGGCGCAGGCTGCAATACCCTCTGGGCTTAGACGTTTAGACGCAAGAAAGGCTTTTAATGAATAAGACATCTCTCACGATGGCGCTGGCCGCCGTAACCCTGGTGCTGGCCGCCTGTGGCAAGAGCGAGGCACCCGCATCCGCGCCGGCACCGGCACCGGCACCGGCCGCAGAGGCTCCCGCTCCTGCTCCCGCCGCTCCGGCTGCGGAAAACACCGCCGGCAAGAGCGTGTACGGCAAGACCTGCGCCATGTGCCACGCCGCCGGCGTGGCTGGTGCTCCCAAGCCTGGCGACAAGGCCGACTGGGGCCCGCGCATCGCCCAGGGCAAGGACACGCTGTACAAGCACGCCATCGAGGGCTTCACCGGCTCCAAGGGCATGATGCCCGCGCGCGGTGGTGCCTCCTCGCTCAGCGATGACGAGGTCAAGGCGGCCGTGGACTTCATGGCCGACCAGTCGATGTAATGCAAGGAGGGCGTGCCATGAACAACGGATGGCAAGGCGGACGGCTGTCGCGGCGGCGCTTCGCCTTGGCGTTGCCCCTGCTGGGCGCCGTCACCTGGGCCACCCCGGGTTTGGCGCGGACCACGGGGCCGCAGCGCGCAAGCCGCAACCTCATGGGCACGCGCGTGGACATCGTCGCCGACGGTGCCGATGGCCCCCAGTTGCAGGTCGCGATCGACCTGGCCTTTGGGGAGATGCAGCGCCTGGAAGCCATGCTGAGCCGCTACCGCGAAGACAGCGTGGTGCGGCGCATAGCCCAGGCGGCCGGGCGCCACCCGGTGGCCGTCCCCCCCGAGGCCATGGCCGTACTGGCCAGCGCCCAGCGGGTCTGGCGTGAGAGCGCGGGCGCCTTCGATCCCACGGTAGGGGCGTTGTCGGGCTGGCATTTCGAGCCTGGCCAACAGGCCATGCCGGCGGCGGCCGAGATCACCGCAGCGCTGCGCCATGTGGACGCACGCCAGTTGCACCTCGATGAGCATGCGGGTACGGCCTATCTGGCCGCGCGCGGCATGCTGCTCGACCTGGGCGGCATCGCCAAGCTGCCGATACTGGCGGCGGGGCTGCGCGTGCTCGAGCGTGAAGGCGTGGCCAACGCCCTCATCAACGGCGGCGGCGATGTGCTTGCCAGCGGCCGCCTGCAGGGTCGACCCTGGCGCGTGGGGGTGCGTGATCCGCGTGCGCCAGAGAAGCTGCTGGGTGCGATTGCGCTGGAGGGCTTTGGCGTGGTCGCGTCCTCGGGCGACTACGAGCGTGGTTTCGTGCACCAGGGCCGGCGCCTGCACCATGTGCTCGATCCACAGACCGGCTGGCCCACCCAGGGTGTGCATGGGGTGGCGCTGCTGGCGCGTGATGTGCAGGCCGTCAACGGCTGGGGCACGGCACTCATGGTGCAGGGCATGGCCGCCGTGCCCGCCTGGAGCGCGCGCCACCCCGGCGTTGCCGTGCTGGCCGCCGGCAGCGATGGTGCGCTGTGGCAGTCGAGCGGCATGACGGCCGCTCTCAAGCCGGTAGCCATCTAAAACGATAGCTGTTTGCGCTTCTTGGATAAGGGTTTCAGACGATATTGCGTTTGAAAACTTGTCTGAAAAGCGCAAGCAGCTTTATTTTTTATAGCAAGCTACTTGCCGGGTTGCTGTTGTTGCGCGCATGGCACCTTGCAGTGCTCGCGCTCGGCCAGCGTGGCGCCAAAGCGCACGGCGCTCAAGGCACCGCCCCAGACGCAGCCGGTATCCAGCCCCAGTACGTCAGGCCGTTCGAACCAGCCCAGCGTGGACCAGTGGCCGAAGGCGATCAGCGTGCCGCTGGTGCGCCGCTGCGGTGCATCGAACCAGGGCACCAGCCCGGCTGGCGCGTGCGCGGCGCTTTCGGTGCTGTCGAAATCCATGCGCCCTCCGGGCGAACAGAAGCGCAGCCGCGTGAGCGCATTGACGATGATGCGCAGGCGGTCCGCGCCCTGCAGGTCCGCGTCCCATAGGTCGGGTGTGTTGCCATACATCTGCTGCAGAAAATGGGGGATTGCCGGGCCGCGTAGCAGGGCGTGTACCTCGCCCGCGAGCGCCAGCACATCGTCGGCCGACCATTGCGGCAGCACGCCGGCATGCACCATGAGCAGCGTCTCCCCGCCATGCTCCAACTGGCGCGCCAGGGGTTGCTGGCGCAGCCAGTCGAGCATGGCCTCGCGGTCCGGCGCCTGCAGGATGCCCTGCAGCGTGTCGCGGCGCGATGGGGGGCGCACGCCGTGCGCCGTGGCCAGCAGGTGCAGATCGTGGTTGCCCAGCAGCGCGTGCACGCTGCCGTCCAGCTGCATGCAGCGGCGCAGCACGGCGGCCGAGCCGGGGCCGCGGTTGACCAGGTCGCCCAGCAGATAAACGGTGTCGCGGCTGGGAGAAAAACCAATCAGGGAAAGCAGTCGCTCGAAGGCATCGTCGCAGCCCTGGATGTCGCCCACGCAATAAAGTGCCATGTTTTCTTATCTTCGATGGTGGTGTCGGAAGACGCGATTGTCCCGCCTGGGCGGCCATGTGATGGCATCACCGCGCGCATGTGGCGCGTTGGCGTGGCTGTGCTGGCATGGCTGAACTATTAGTAACTAGTTGAATCAATGGCGGCCGGCATGGGGTTTTGAGAAACCCTTCGTCTCTCGCGCTCAAGAATGGGCAGCGACGCAAGATGCATGGCTTTGGAGCGGTGTGCGATTAACAAAAACAAAGTTGACGGACTTGTAACGCTGCTTGGATTGTTTCCTTATAATCGCGTCGTTTTATTCGTTTTCAACCCTTTCTATTTACTATCATGACCGCAAGCTACAAGGAACTGGTGAAGCAGCGCGAAGCGCT
Organism: Alicycliphilus denitrificans; assembly: GCF_044792555.1. Classification (GTDB taxonomy): domain Bacteria; phylum Pseudomonadota; class Gammaproteobacteria; order Burkholderiales; family Burkholderiaceae_C; genus Alicycliphilus; species Alicycliphilus denitrificans_A. The sequence continues at coordinate 3,113,064 of NZ_CP126238.1, read as the reverse complement.
TGAGTTGCAGATCAACGAGGCGCGCAACCGTGAATTGGCGCAAGCCGTGGCTCAGGTGCGCGGACTGGTTGCCGAGTATGGTTTGACGCAACAGGACATTTTCCCTGCCGGGCGTGGTACTCGAGTCTCGGCTACCAGCGGCGTCAAGGTCGCCCCCAAATATCGTGACCCGGCGACCGGCCAGACATGGACCGGCCGCGGCAAGGCACCAAAGTGGATTCAGGATCAGGATCGCGAAAAATTCGCCATTTAAGCCATTGGCATGAATGACCCGCAGCGCCGGTCAGTGACTCATGCCATCAATTCCGGGTCAGTGCGACTCGGGCCATCAAAAACCCCGCCTTTGGCGGGTTTTTTGTTGCTGTAAATGTGGACTTGCGCGCGACATGCTCCTCAATATGTGGGGCATGCATGGCGCCGGATATCGAATGGTTCGTCAAAGAACCGGTTCGTGGTACTTCGGGGCATGGCAAAAAGGTTATTGCCGGCCAAAGTTGGTGTTAATGCGTGGCGCTGCCAGAATGGGCCGTTGTCGTCACCTCACCGGAGTCGCTGTATGGTTGCATCCACCACCCCAGGCCACGCCTTTGCTTCCACGCTCAAGACCTTCTCCACGGCCTCGGGCAAGACGGGCAAGTTCTATTCGCTGCCGGCGCTGGCGCGCAAGTATCCGGGCGTGAGCCGCCTGCCGGTGTCGATCCGCATCGTGCTCGAATCCGTGCTGCGCAACTGCGACGGGCGCAAGGTCACGGCCGAGCATGTCAGTCAGCTGGCCCACTGGGGCGCCAAGGCGCCGCGCAAGGACGAGATCCCGTTCGTGGTCGCGCGCGTGGTGCTGCAGGATTTCACGGGCGTGCCGCTGCTGGCCGACCTGGCCGCCATGCGCAGCGTGGCCCAGCGCCTGGGCCGCGACCCGAAGAAGGTCGAGCCCCTGGTGCCCGTGGACCTGGTGGTGGACCACTCCATCATGGTGGACCATTACGGCAGCAAGCAGGCGCTCGACTTGAACATGAAGCTCGAATTCCAGCGCAACCGCGAGCGCTACGAGTTCATGAAATGGGGCATGCAGGCCTTCGACACCTTCGGCGTCGTGCCGCCGGGCTTTGGCATCGTGCACCAGGTGAACCTGGAATACCTGGCGCGCGGCGTGCACCAGGGTGCGGGCGGCGTGTACTACCCCGATACGCTGGTGGGCACCGACAGCCACACGACCATGATCAACGGCATCGGCGTGGTCGGCTGGGGCGTGGGCGGCATCGAGGCCGAGGCCGCCATGCTGGGCCAGCCGGTGTACTTCCTGACGCCGGACGTGGTGGGCATGGAGCTGACCGGGCGCCTGCGCGAGGGTGTGACGGCCACCGACCTGGTGCTCACCGTGACCGAGCTGCTGCGCAAGGCCAAGGTGGTGGGCAAGTTCGTGGAGTTCTTCGGCGAGGGCGCGCGCACGCTGTCGGTGCCCGACCGCGCCACCATCGGCAACATGGCGCCCGAGTATGGCGCCACCATGGGTTTTTTCACGGTCGATGAAAAGACCATCGCCTACCTGCGCGGCACGGGCCGCAGCGAGGCCGAGATCGAGGCCCTGGAGGCCTACTTCAAGGCCCAGGGCCTGTTCGGCATCCCGCGCGCGGGCGACATCGACTACTCGCAGGTCGTGCGCCTGGACCTGGGTGATGTCACGCCCAGCCTGGCCGGCCCCAAGCGGCCGCAGGACCGCATCGAGCTGGGCCAGGTAAAGCAGCAGTTCACCAGCCTGTTCTCCAAGCCCGTGGCAGAGGCGGGCTTCAACCAGGCGCCCGAGCGCCTGCATCAGCGCCACGCCCTGCCGCACCACGCCGCCGCCCCGGCCGTGCCCGACGAGCGCCAGGCCGTCGAAGGGGCGCCGCGCTCCGAGGCCGAGATGGTGCACAACAAGCCGCGCCTGGAGGTGCAGCACATCGACGCGCCCATGCACCATGCGCCCAGGGGCGCCAGCCCCACGGTGGGCAGCGGCGACGTGCTGATCGCAGCCATCACCAGTTGCACCAACACCTCCAACCCCAGCGTGCTGCTGGCCGCGGGCCTGCTGGCCAGGAAGGCCGTGGAGGCGGGCCTCAGGGTGCAGCCACACATCAAGACCTCGCTGGCGCCGGGCTCGCGCATCGTCACCGAATACCTGACCGAGACCGGCCTGCTGCCCTACCTGGAGAAGCTCGGCTTCGCCGTCGCCGGCTATGGCTGCACCACCTGCATCGGCAACGCGGGCGACCTGACGGCCGAACTCAACGAGGCCATCACCAAGAACGACCTGGTGTGCGCGGCCGTGCTTTCGGGCAACCGCAACTTCGAGGCGCGCATCCACCCCAACCTCAAGGCCAACTTCCTGGCCAGCCCGCCGCTGGTGGTGGCCTATGCCATCGCCGGCACCATGCTCAAGGACCTGATGACCGAGCCCGTGGGCCAGGGCAGGGACGGGCGCGACGTGTTCCTGGGTGACATCTGGCCCCGCAGCGAGGAGGTGCAGGCCCTGATGCACAGCGCGATGAACGGCAAGGCCTTCCGCGAGAACTACGCCAAGGTCAAGACCGAGCCCGGCGCGCTGTGGGACAAGGTGCATGGCGTGAGCGGCGACGTGTATGCCTGGCCGGCCAGCACCTACATCGCCGAGCCGCCGTTCTTTGCCGATTTTGCTCTTGATACAGGAGCTGCCGGCGCATATGGGGCGGGAGCTAAGGGCCAAAATAACCCTGTATCCGTGCACGGCGCGCGCATCATGGCCCTGTTCGGCGACTCGATCACCACCGACCATATCTCGCCCGCCGGCTCGATCAAGGAGAGCTCGCCCGCCGGCCAGTGGCTACTGCAGCACGGCGTGGCCAGGCCCGACTTCAACAGCTATGGCGCGCGCCGCGGCAACCATGAGGTGATGATGCGCGGCACCTTTGCCAACGTGCGCATCAAGAACCTGATGATCCCGCCGCAGGCCGACGGCTCGCGCGAGGAGGGTGGCGTCACCCTGTACCAGGGCGAGGGTGCGCAGCGCGGCAAGAAGCTGCCAATCTTCGATGCCGCCATGCAGTACATGGCGAGCGGCACACCCACGGTGATCTTCGCCGGCGAGGAATACGGCACCGGCTCCAGCCGCGACTGGGCGGCCAAGGGCACGCAGCTGCTGGGCATCAGGGCCGTGGTGGCCAGGAGCTTCGAGCGCATCCACCGCTCCAACCTCGTCGGCATGGGCGTGCTGCCGCTGCAGCTGCGCGGCAATGACTCGTGGGAGAGCCTGGGCCTGAAGGGCGACGAGGTCATCGACGTGCTGCCCGATGCCGCGCTCACGCCGCAGAGCGAGGCGCGCCTGGTGATCCAGCGCGCCGACGGCTCGCGGCGCGAGGTGGCGGTGACGCTGCGCATCGACACCCCCATCGAGGTGGACTACTACCGCGCCGGTGGCATCCTGCCCTACGTGCTGCGCCAGTTGCTGGCGGCCTGAAAGCCGACAATCGGGGGCATGCAAAAACAAGTCTTGATTGCCGGCGGCGGCATAGGCGGACTGGCCGCGGCCCTGGGCGGTGCGCGCGCGGGCTGGGAGGTGCGGCTGTTCGAGCGCGCGAGCGAGTTCACCGAGGTGGGGGCGGGGGTGCAGATCGGCCCCAACGTGGTACGCCGGCTGCAGGCCTGGGGCCTGCAGAGGGCGCTGCAGGCGGTGGCGGCCTTTCCCGAGCGGCTGCAGGTGCGCAGCGCGCTCACCGGCGCCGAGCTGGGCGCGCTGCGCCTGGGCGCCACGGTGATTGAACGCTACGGCGCGGCCTACGCCACCATTCACCGGGCCGACCTGCATGGCCTGCTGCTGGATGTGGCGCGCAAGTCGTCCCTGGTGCACCTGAACCTGAACCACAGGGTTGAGCGGCATGCGGAGCAGGGCGGCGCCGTCACCGTGCGCCTGTTGCGGGGCGACGGTACGCACATCGAGGTGGAGGGGGATGCGCTGATAGGTGCCGACGGGCTGCGCAGCGGCACGCGTGCGCAGTTGCTGGGCGAGGCGCCCACGCGGGTGTCGGGCCACCTGGCCTACCGCGCCGTGCTGCGCCAGAATGCGCTGCCCCAGGCCTTGCGCAGCCAGCAGGTCACCGTGTGGCTGGGGCCGGGCCTGCATGTGGTGCAGTACCCGCTGCGCCGAGGTGAGCTGCTCAACCTGGTGGCCATACGCCATGGCCGGCCGCCGGCCGATCTGGACTCCTGGGACCATGGCGCCAACGCCGCCGACCTGGAGGCCGCGCTGGCGCAGACCTGCACGCCGCTGCAGGATCTGATCCGCACCGTGCCCCAGTTGGGGGACGGGTGGCGTCTGTGGCCGCTGCTCGATCGCCCGCCCGTCGCCGGCCCGCAGGAGATGGCGCGCGGCCTGGTGGCGCTGCTGGGCGATGCGGCCCATCCCATGCGCCCCTACCTGGCCCAGGGCGCGGGCATGGCGATCGAAGATGCGGCCGAGCTGGAAAAATCCCTGGCCATGCACGACCTGGAGGTGCCCCTGTGCCTGCGTCGCTACGCGCTCAACCGCTGGCAGCGCAACGCCCGCGTGCAGGCCCGGTCGCAGCGCAACGGAGCCATCTTTCATGCCAGCGGCCTGCGGCGCTGGGGGCGTGATACCGCCATGCGCGTGTTGGGTGAGCGCCTGCTCGATCAGCCCTGGCTCTATCGCGGCTGATGGAGCGGCGCTGCATGGCCATTCGTGCGGTGGCTCACCCCCGGGGTTCATGCGGGCGTCATGGGATCGCCTGAAGTCGGTGGCAGCGCATGCATGCCCCGGGCGGTCAGCTGCAGCACGCGGCTTGCGCGTGCCGCTGCGGCGCCCGAGTGCGTGACCAGCACCAGCGCCGCGCCATGCGCACGGGTCTGCTGGATGAGCGCGTCCATGATGCGTGCCGCCGTGCCGGGGTCGAGGTTGCCGGTGGGCTCGTCGGCCAGCAGCAGCGCCGGGCGGTGCACCAGGGCGCGGGCTATGGCCACGCGCTGCAGCTGGCCGCCGCTGAGCTCCTGCGGCAGCCGCCCGCCCAGGCCGGCAAGGCCCACGGCGTCCAGCATCTGCTCCACGCGCGCCGCGTCTGGGCGGCCCAGCAGCAGCAGCGGCAGGCCCACGTTCTGCGCCACATCCAGGTGCGGCAACACATGGAAGGCCTGGAACACGAAGCCCACATGGGCGCGGCGCCACAGGGCGCGCCGGCGATCATCCAATGCGCCCAGGTCCGTGCCCTCGTGCAGCACCTGGCCCGCGTCCCAGCGGTCCAGCCCGGCCAGGCAGTTGAGCAGCGTGGACTTGCCCACGCCCGAGTCGCCGACGATGGCGAGGAACTCGCCGCGGCGCACCTCAAGCTGTACGTTCTCGAAGACGCTTTGCGCGCCGTAGCGCTTGGCCAGCCCGCGCACCTGCAGCAGGGCGTCCGCGGCGACGCCCCTCATGCGCTCTCGCCCAGCACGCGGGCCTGCACGGCACGCACCAGTTGCGCCGTGGCATCGGGTGCGTTGCAGGCGATGGTGTGGCGCTCGGGCATGCCGCGCAGCCAGGTGATCTGGCGCTTGGCCAGCTGGCGCGTGGCGGCGATGCCGCGCTCGGGCAGGCTGGAGAGGGGGTGCAGGCCATCGAGCGACTCCCAGGCCTGGCGGTAGCCCACGCAGCGCATGCTGGGCAGGTCGGCATGCAGGTCGCCGCGCGCGCGCAGGCGCAGCACTTCGTCCAAAAAGCCCGCGGCCAGCATGGCGTGAAAGCGCTGGGCGATGCGCGCATGCAGCCAGGCGCGGTCCTGCGGTTCCAAGGAAAAAAGGCTTGTAACGCCTATGGGGCGTGCGCTGGGAGCTATTGTTTTGGTGGTGTGAAAACTCGACAGCGGCCGACCCGACACATGCCACACCTCCAGCGCGCGCTGTATGCGCTGGCTGTCGCCCGGCGCCAGGCGCGCCGCGGTCACGGGGTCCACGCGCGCCAGCTCGGCATGCATGCCGCTCCAGCCGATGGCGGCGGCCTGCTGTTCCAGGCGCGCGCGCACCGCGGCGTCGGCGGGCGGCATGTCGTCAATGCCGTCGAACAGCGCCTTGAAGTACAGCATGGTGCCGCCCACCAGCAGCGCCAGCGCGCCGCGCGCGCGGATCTCCTGGATCAGCCGCGTGGCGTCCTGCACGAACTCGGCCGCGCTGTAGGCCCGCGAAGGGTCGCGGATGTCGATCAGGTGGTGCGGCACGCGGGCCTGCTCCTCAGGTGTGGGCTTGGCCGTGCCAATGTCCATGCCGCGGTACACCAGGGCCGAGTCCACGCTGATGATCTCCACCGGCAGGTGCGGCGCCAGGGCCTCGGCAATGGCCAAGGCCGCGGCCGTCTTGCCCGAGGCCGTGGGGCCTGCCAGCGCGATGGCGGGGATGTGGTCAGCGCGCATGGGCGGGCTCCTGCGGACCGATGGCGGCGGACGGGACGAACATGATGCGTACGAGGGTAGCAGAGTCTGCCCGGGGCCAGGCCGAGTTACGCACCGAGGCAAAGGCGGGCTCGGCACCCCGGCGCGGTGCCGATACGGCGGGTTACAGCGCTGCGCGCAGACGCTCGGCGTAGCCGGCGAGCACGGCCGCGGGCGGCTCCTTGCGCGGCCAGCTGAGGGTGATGCCGTCGGCCTCGTGGCGCGGCACCACGTGCATGTGGAAGTGCGCCACGGTCTGCCCGCCCAGGGCGCCGTTGGCCTGCAGCAGCGTGAGCCCGGGGGGGGCGAAGGCGGCCTGTACCGCCAGCGCCACGCGGCGCGCGGTCTGCATCACGGCGGCGGCCTCCTCGGGCGTGGTGTCCAGCAGCGTGGCCGCGTGGCGCCTGGTGGCCACGAGCACATGGCCCGGCGTGACCTGGCCGATATCCATGAAGGCGATGGTGAGCGCGTCCTCGTACACCAGGGCCGCGGGGATCTCGCCGGCCACCAGGCGGCAGAAGATGCATTGGCCGGGCGGCGAGGTATCGACGAACATGGGCATGGGCGGGTTTTCCTTTTTCCGGCGTGATGGGGCTTGTGCGTGCAGCCCCAAAGGGGTGGCCGCAGCCCGCGAGTTTAGGAGCATGGGAGCCGCGGCGCTGCTCCGGTGCTGGCAGCCTATTGCGCCAGGGCGGCCACCGGAGAGGCCTGGCGCAGGCCGGCGGCGCTGGGGCCGCTGTCGCGCCAGGCGATGCCGGTGTGGGACTGCTTGGCGTCGCGCTTGGCCAGGGCGGCGAGGTTGGCGACCTCCTCGGCCTGCCGCATGCTGCAGGGGGCCACGCGCACCGCGCCGATCGCCAGCGTGGTGAAGCCGAAGAAGCGCCGCACGCCGTGACGGTCCTCGGCCCAGATGCCGCCCTCGCGGCGTTCCGCTTCGTCGAACAGCGCCATGGCCTCGCGCGCGAACTCGCTCACGATGCGCTCGCAGCGCTGCAGCCAGTCGCTGCTTTGGAACAGCAGCATGAAGTCGTCGCCGCCCACATGGCCGACGAAGTCGGTGCGCGGGTCGCAGTGGGTCAGGGCCAGGCGCGCCACCAGGCGGATCATCTGGTCCCCGCGCCAGTAGCCGTAGTGGTCGTTGAAGGGCTTGAAGTGGTTCAGGTCGGCATAGCAGGCGACGAACTCGGCGCGGTGGTCCAGCAGCCGCTGCATGTGCAGGCTGATGGGGATGTTGCCGGGCAGGAAGGTGAGCGGGTTGGCATGGCGCGCGGCCTCGATGCGCGCCTCGGTCACGCCGCGCACCAGCTGCTCGCCCGTGCCCAGGCCCACGTAGCGCCCGTTGTCGGTGACGATGAAGCCGTCGTTCAGGTAGCGCTGGTCCTGCGAGGTGAGGATGGCGACGAGGTCATCCACGTCGCAGTCGATTTCCACCACGCGCGGCGCATCGTCGGCAAAGGCGCTGCAGGGCTTGCGCCCGTGCACCTCGCGGAAATACAGCGTGGCGTAGTGGTTCATGAACTGCTGGCGGTTGATGAGCGCCACGGGGCGGTTGTCCTCGAGCACCGCGAGGGCGTGCAGCTCGGCATGGGCGCGGAACAGCGCGGCCACGCTGTCGTTGCTGGTCTGCGGCGTGACGGTGGGCGCCTGCACCATGAGCAGGTGGCGCAGGATGCCGGGGCGCACATGCTGGCCGCTGTGGGGCAGCACAGCCACGCGGCGATCGCGCAGCACGGCCAGCGCCGGCGGCTCTATGGCCTCGCGCGCCTCGGTGGCGGGCCGGCCCAGCAGATAGCCCTGGCCGTAGGGAATGTCCAGGTCGCGCAGTGCGCGCAGCTCCTCGCTGGTTTCTATGCCCTCGGCCACCAGCGTGGTGCCGAAGATGTCCGCGATGCCGCGCACTGCCTGCAGCACCTGCAGCTTCTCGGGGTGCTGGCCTATGTCGCGCGTGAAGTACTTGTCGATCTTCACGAAATCCGGGCGCACCTCGGACCACAGGCGCAGGCTGGAGTGGCCGTCGCCAAAATCGTCCAGCGCCAGGCGCATGCCGCAGGCGTGTACCTGGCGCAGCGCATCGCGCAGCGGCAGCAGGTCGGGCACGCGCTCGTGCTCGGTGATCTCCAGCACCACCATCTGCGGGGGCACGCCCAGCTGGCGCACCACGTTGGCCAGCGGCTCGGCGCCGCACAGCCCCACGCCCCAGACCAGCGCGTCGGCGCTGATGTTGACGAACAGCCGGCCCGGGGTGGCCTGGCGGCCCCATTGCGTCAGGGCCTGGGCGACGCACAGCAGCTCGAAGTCGTGCAGCATGTTCTCGCCGCGCGCCTGCGCCAGCAAGGCATCGGGCGACTCCAGCGGCGTACCCGCCGGGCCACGAATCAGGGCCTCGTGCGCATAGATGCCACCTTCGCGAAGGTCCGCCAGCGGCTGGAAGACGCAGCGCAGGTCGCACGCGCGCAGCAGCCGCGCCAGCGGCCCAGCACCCTGCCGTACCGCGGGCGACAGCGTGTGCAGCAGGGCGCGCATGGGCAGGCGCTTGGCTTGGTGCATTGATGGCAATTGGTAACGATCGGGCGGGAAGCTTATGCTGCGCGGATGACAAATCCATGACGCACAAGCCCGCTGCAGACAGGCATCGTATCTCACAATTAATAGCTGACTGCGCTTTGCCTGTAAGCGGTTACGCCATTTTTTGTATAAATCCAATGGGCATGAAAAAGGGCACGCGGCGCCCTTGCGCCCGCGTGCCCTCCGGGGAGGATCTGCCAGGTTAGAAGCGGTGGCGGATGCCCGCGCCGACGCTGTTGCCCGTGGGCTGGTTCGTGATCCTGTCGTTCATGTACATGGCATACACGTCCGTGCGCTTGGACAGGTAGTAGTCGTAACCCAGCGTGAAGGTCTTGCGGTCAAGGTTGGAGGCCGACAGCTCGGTCTTGACCCAGGACGCCAGCAGGCTGCCGCCCGCCAGTGGGGCCGATGCGCTGACCTGCAGGGTCTTGGCCTTGTTGGGGTTGTTGTCGGCCTTGGTCTGGCCGTAGCCCAGATAAGGCTTGAGCACCTTGAAGTCGTAGGCCGCGGCCAGCATCCAGTCCTTCTTGGTGGTGCCCAGGTAGGTGCCCTGGCCGGGGTTGCTGATCTGGTCGCGCTCGTAGTAGCCGGTGAGCAGCAGCGGGCTGCCGAAGTAGAAGAAGTTGGCGCCGACGTTCTTCTTGCCGTTGTCGCCGAGCAGCTCGCCGAACTGGTACTGCAGGTTGGCCTTGAAGCCGCCGATGTCGGGTGTGCTGTAGGCGATCTGGTTGCTCCAGCCCGTGTCCGAGGGCGTGGTGGCCTTCCAGCCCGAGGCGTTGAACAGCGGCACGTTCTTGTGCAGGATCAGCGGGGAGAACACGAACGAGTCGCCCAGGGGATTGCCCACCACCGAGGACAGGAAGTTGGGCGCCATCCAGCGGCCCAGCAGCACGGAGCCAAAACCGCCCGACAGGCTCACATTGGCGTCGCGCGAGAAAAAGGTATCGTTGGGAAAGCGTCCCTGCGTGCCGTTGTCGACCTGGATGAACGAGGTGAGCTGGAAGTTGGCCTTCAGCCCGCCGCCCAGGTCTTCCGTTCCCTTGAAGCCAAACCACGATGTGGTCATGCCGCCACTGTTGACGACGGACTTGCGGCCGACATCGCCGGCCATCTTCATGGAGCCGACGTAGAGGTCGGCCAGGCCGGTGACCTGTACCGAACTTTGGGCATAGGCTCCAGCGCAGCACAGTGCTGCCGCGGCCAGGGCAATGAGTTTCTTGGGCATGTGTGTTCCTTGTGGTTCAGCCGACAAAGGTCGGCATTTGGCTGAATTTTGTATGCAATATCTGCGTACACTGTTAATCATCCAAAAATTTGCCGCTCGTGCATAGATTGGAAAGGGTTTTGCCGGGGTTTTTTGCATCATTCAAACGACGCCTGTTGTGTCAATAGACACAAATGAGGTAGTGGCTCTGGTTTGATTTCCCTCAAAGCAGATGCCGCGTGCGCCCGGCACAGTGGCGCCATGTTCCCCACTCCTTCCCCTGACCAGTCCGTGCAGATCGAGGTGGCTGCCGCGGGCCAGGTGCTGCGTGAGCGCCACCAACAACCGGCATCCGTCCTGTATCTGGACAGCGGCCGCGTGCTGCTGGGCGTGCGCGAGGACGGCGTGATGCGCCACCAGCTGGGCGTGGTCGAAGGGCCGTTCTGGCTCGATGCCGCCACGGCCCTGCTGGACCAGCCCTGCGCCGTGGACATGGTGGCCGACACGCGCGTGCAACTGCGCCGCATGCCGGTGGAGGACTTCAAGCGCAGCTTCGAAGACCTGCCGCAGGCGGCGCAGACGCTGCTGCGCGACATGGCTACCGGCTACTGCCAGCAGACCGAGCTGGCAGTGAGCCGCCTGGCGCAGGACGCCGAGGCGCGCTGCGCGCAATGGCTGCTGCGCCATGCATACAACGCCGAGGATGGTGGGCTGCGTGTCACGCTGCACCAACGCAAGCGCTTGATCGCCGCCCAGCTTGGCATTGCGCCCGAAACGCTGTCGCGCGTGCTGCGCCACTTGCGCGAGCACGGCCTGATTGCCGGCACGGGCAACGTGCTGAATCTGCCGCAGCCGCGTGCGCTGCAGATGGTGGCGGGTTTTTAAGGGTTGTCGGCGGCATGTAAAGAAACGCGTCGAACAGCGGCTAATTCGACGTATTTGCATCTATTCGTTTAAATTTTGGTTCGCTGAGTAGGCGTTTCAGGGTTTTCCTGTGTGGCTCACAGGGTTCGACCCAGGGCCGGGCATGGGGGCGCTGCGTATATTGGGCTGGACTCTTTGCCCAGCCGCCATCAGCCATCCACCATGAGCCGCGCCATCCTCCGTTTGCCTGCATCGGGCGCTTCGACTGTGGAGCGGGCATGACGCTGCCCGCGCATGAGGCCCGATTGTGGGGGCCGGAAACCGATGAAGCCGAGGGCGCGGGATGGTTTCCCGGGCCGCTGGTGCGCAAGCTGCTTCTGGTGCCTGTGCTGGCGATCGCACTGTCTGGCGCCCTGGCCGCGTGGTGGGTGTCGCACACCATGGGCCAAGAGGCCATGGATCGCCTGGTGAGCCAGCAAAACGACGAGGTGGAGCTGGTGGCGCGCCTGTTGGCGAGCAAGATCGAGCAAAGCCAGAAGGTGCTCTCCACGGTGGCCGATGGCATCACGCCCGAGATCCTGGACTCGCCCGCCTGGCTGGAGTGGCTGCTGCAGCAGGGGCTGCCGGCGGTACGGTTTTTTGATGCCATCCAGGTGGCACGCAAGGACGGCACCTTGAGCGTGAACCTGCGTTATGGCAAGTTTGCCAAGGCTTCAGAGCTCGACCCGACCGAGCGCGACTATCTGGTGCGCACCCTGGTCAACGGCAAGCCGCTGGTCTCGGGCCTCATCGGCAGCACCGCTGCGGATGCGCGCGTGATGTTCACCATGCCGCTGCTGCGCGGCGAGGGCCGGGTGACAGGTGCCGTCTCCGGCGTGCTGCGCCTGCAGTCGCAGGGCTTGCTGCCGCACTCGCTGGCGCTGCCGGTACGCAGCGAATCACGGTTGATCGTGTTCACGCGCGATGGGGTGATCCTGTCGCACCCCAACCTGGAGCGCGTGCTGGGCCAGGTCAGCGACGAGCCCGGACTGGCCCGGGTGTATGCGCGCTGGCGCAGCGCGGAGCAGCCACCCACGGGCGGTGGCGTGACGCAGCTGCAGGGGGGGCATGTGGTCAGCCTGGCCAGCGTGCCCATGCCCCAGTGGGTCGTGGCACGCGTGAGCGATGCGCAGGCCATGCTCGAACCCCTGCAGGGCGCGCAGCACCGCACCTGGTGGCTGGTGGCTGGTGCCACGGCAGTGGTCTGCCTGCTGACCGTGGCGGGCATGCTGTGGCTGGCGCGGCCACTGGCGCTGTTGCGCCAGCGCGCCAGGGCGGTTCTGGAGGATGACGCGGCGCAGGCTCAGGCTACGCTCCAGGAGCACGCCGCCGATGAAGAGGCCTGGCCCCGCTCTAGGGGCGAGGTCGATGACGTGGTGCGGACGTGCACCCGGCTGCTGGAGGGCGGGCGCAGATGGCAACGGGACTGCGAGACCCTGCGGCGCCAGCTACAGGCCGTGCTCGAGCATGTGCCGCTGGGCATTGCGGTTACGCGCGCCGAGCGGGTGGAGGTCGTGAGCCAGCAGATCTGCAGACTGCTGGGCTATACGCCGCAGGAGTTGCAGGGCCGCAGCCTGGTCGAGCTGCTGGCGCCGCATGAGGATGGCTTGGATGTGGCCCGGCAGGTGCATGACGCGTTTGCCGCGCATGGCGCCTTCGACGGCGAGCTGCCACTGTTGCGCAAGGACGGCAGCACGCTGTGGGGCCGCGTGCAAGGCCAGCTGGTGCAGCCGGGCGAGTCTGAGCGCGGCGTGGTCTGGATCCTGGAGGATGGCACAGCCGTGCGTGAGGCCCGGGCGCAACAGGCCTGGGAGCGCACGCATGATGCGCTGACCCAGTTGCTCAATCACGCCGAGTTCGAACGCCGGCTTCAGGTGTTGCTGGCCGAGCGAGCGCAGCGCGATCCACAGCCCGAAGAGGCGGCGCAAGAGGGCAGCGGGGTGCTGCTATTCCTTGATTTGGACCATTTCACCGTGGTCAACGACCTGGCCGGGCGAGCCGTGGCCGATGATGTGCTGCGCCGCCTCGCACGCCTGCTCGAGGCCGAGGTCCGCCATAGCGGCTGGGCGGCGCGCCTGGGAGGGGACGAATTCGCCGTGCTGCTGCCCGGCAGCAGCCTGGAGCGTGGACAGGCCGCGGCCGAGCGTCTGCGCGCCGCGGTACAGGCCTGGGAGCCCGCCTACCAGGGGCGCAGCTTCTCACTGGGCCTGAGCATTGGCCTGGTGCCCATGGCGCCGGGGCTGCGCGACGGGGCGGCCGTGCTGCATGCGGCCGACATGGCCTGCTACGAGGCCCAGCGTGCGGGGCGCAACCGCGTACACCTGGGCGAGGTGCGCATGACGGTGTGATGCGGCTGGAGCGCGCCATGGGCCTGCGCAAGTTCAACCTGTGCACCTCTTGGCCGCGTGAGCATTCAGTGCGGGCAGGCACTATCAATAAGCTAGCTCTTGACGCACATTGGACGAGTGCTGCATGCCATTTTGCTACAAACTAACAATTCGAAAAACTAGGAGACAATCGGGCAATGAACCCCACACCCCAGTCTGCCTCCGCAGGCCCTGTCGCGGGCGTGCCGCCGCGGCTGCAGTTGACGGGCATCACCAAACGCTATCCATCCGTTGTGGCCAACGACGGCATTTCGCTCAGCGTGCAACCCGGCGAGGTGCATGCGGTGCTGGGCGAGAACGGCGCCGGCAAGTCCACGCTGATGAAGATCATCTACGGTGCCGTCAAGCCCGACGCCGGGCAGATGCTGTTCGACGGCCGGCCCGTGCAGGTGAAGAACCCGCAGGAGGCGCGCCAGCTCGGCATCGCCATGGTGTTCCAGCATTTCAGCCTGTTCGACACGCTCACCGTGGCCGAGAATGTCTGGCTGGGCCAGGACAGGAGGGTGCCGCTGGCCGAGGTGGTGCGGCGCATCAACGCCACGGCGGCCGAGTACGGGCTGGACATCGATCCGCTGCGCCCCGTGCACACCTTGAGCGTGGGTGAGATGCAGCGCGTGGAGATCATCCGCGCGTTGCTCACTGCCCCGAGGCTCTTGATCCTGGATGAGCCCACCTCGGTGCTCACGCCGCAGGCGGTGGACAAGCTCTTCGTGGTGCTCAGGAAGCTCGCCGCCGAGGGCTGCTCCATCCTCTACATCAGCCACAAGCTGCACGAGATCCGCGCGCTGTGCAGCGCCTGCACGGTGATGCGCGCGGGCAAGGTCACGGGCGTGTGCGACCCCTCGCAGGAGTCCAACGCCTCGCTGTCGCGCCTGATGATCGGCGCCGATCCGCCGCAGCTGGCGCACCGCACGGTGACCGCGGGCGAGGTGGTGCTGGGCACGCGGCATTTGAGCCTGCCGACGGCCGACCCGTTCGGCGTGCCTCTCGTCGACATCGACCTGACCGTGCGCGCCGGCGAGGTGGTGGGCATTGCCGGCATCTCGGGCAATGGGCAAAAGGAGCTGCTCTACGCCCTGTCGGGTGAAGACCGGTGCGCCGATGCCGCCATGGTGCAGCTGGCCGGCAAGAATGCCGGGCACCTGGGCCCTCGCCGCAGGCGGGCACTCGGCCTGCACTTCGTGCCCGAGGAGCGCCTGGGCCGTGGCGCCGTGCCCGGCATGAGCCTGGCGCACAACCTGCTGTTGACCCGCTCGGATGCCGTGGGTGCGGGCGGCTGGTTGCGCATGGGGCGGCTGGAGCATCAGGCACGCGCCATCATCGAGCGCTTTCAGGTCAAGGCCGGCGGGCCCGAGGCTCCGGCCAAGTCGCTGTCGGGCGGCAACCTGCAAAAATTCATCGTGGGCCGCGAGATCGACGCGGGGCCGAAGTTGCTCATCGTCTCGCAGCCCACCTGGGGCGTGGACGTGGGCGCGGCAGCGCAGATCCGCGGCGAGATACTGCAGCTGCGCGACCAGGGCTGTGCGGTACTGGTGATCAGCGAGGAGTTGGACGAATTGTTCGAAATCTGTGACCGGCTGCATGTGTTGGCCAAGGGGCGGCTGTCGCCCAGCGTGCCGCGTGCCGAGGCGACGGTGGCGCGCATCGGCGAGTGGATGAGCGGCCTGTGGCATGCCGAGGTGCAGGCGCATTTGTGCGCCACGGACGGGCATGGGGAGGGCGAGCATGCTCAAGCTTGAGGCGCGGCCCCAGGCATCGCAGCTGTGGTCCTATGGCTCGCCGCTGCTGGCGCTGGCGATCACGGTGCTGATCGGCGTGGCCCTGTTCGCGGCCCTGGGCAAGGACCCGGTGCGCGGCCTGCAGGTGTTTTTCTGGGAACCCATCAAGTCGCCGTACGCGCTGGGCGAGCTGGCCCTCAAGGCCACGCCGCTGCTGCTCATCGCCCTCGGGTTGGCCGTGTGCTTTCGCTCCAACGTCTGGAACATCGGCGCCGAGGGGCAGTTCGTGATCGGCGCCGTGGCCGCCGGGGGCGTGGCCCTGCTGGCCGACAAGACCACCGGGCCGTGGATCGTGCCTGCGATCCTGCTGGCCGGCATGCTCGGCGGCATGGCCTGGGCCGGCATCACGGCGCTGTTGCGCGACCGCTTCAATGCCAACGAGATCCTGGTCAGCCTGATGCTGGTCTACGTGGCCACGCTGCTGCTGGGCTACCTGGTCTATGGGCCGTGGAAGGATCCCATGGGCTACAACTTTCCGCAGACCAAGATGTTCGAGCGCGTCACGCAGATGCCCAGGCTGTTCGCCGGATCGCGCGTGACCATAGGCCTGCCGCTGGCGCTCATCGGTGTGCTGCTGCTGTGGGTGTTCCTGTTTCGCACGCGTGCGGGCTTTGCGCTGCAGGTGGGTGGGCTGGCGCCGGCGGCGGCGCGCTACGCGGGTTTTTCGTCGCGGCGCGCGTTGTGGATGGCGTTGCTGATCTCTGGCGGCACGGCCGGGCTTGCCGGCGCACTGGATGTGGCCGGGCCGATCGGCCAGCTCACCCCCTTTGTGCCGGCGGGTTATGGCTTTGCGGCCATCATCGTGGCCTTCGTGGGGCGGCTGCACCCGGTGGGCATGGTGTTCTCGGCCCTGCTCATGAGCATGTTCTACATCGGCGGCGAACTCGCGCAATCGCGCCTGGGCCTGCCCAAGTCGCTCACTGGCGTGTTCCAGGGCCTGTTGCTGTTCACGCTGCTGGCCTGCGACACGCTGATCGCCTACCGCGTGCGCTGGATGGGTTCGCAAAAGGGGCTGGGCTGATGGAATCGTATGCATTGCTGCTGGGCAGCACGCTGAGCGCCGGCACCGTGCTGGCCATTGCTGCGCTGGGCCTGCTCATCAACGAGAAGGCCGGCATCGTCAACCTGGGGGCCGAGGGCATGATGCTGTGCGCGGCCGTCGCCGCCTTTGCCGCCGTGGTGCACACCGGCAGCTTCACGCTGGGCCTGCTCGCCGGCATGGCCGCGGGCGCGCTGCTGGCGGCGCTGTTCGGCTGGCTGGTAATCTGGTGCAACACCAATCAGTACGCCACGGGGCTGGCGCTGTCGCTGTTCGGCGTGGGCTTTTCAGCCTTCGTGGGCATCGGCTATGTGCAGGCCAAGCTGCCCGATACGCCCAAGTTTTCCTGGCCCCTGCTGGGCGATCTGCCCGTGGTGGGGCAGGCGTTGTTCAGGCAGCATCCGCTGGTCTACCTGACCATGGTGCTGGCGCTGCTGATGGTCTGGTTCCTGTACCGCACGCGCGCCGGCCTGGTGCTGCGCTCGGTGGGCGAGGCGCCCGATTCGGCCCATGCCCTGGGCTATCCGGTGCGTGCCATCCGCCTGGGCGCAGTGATGGCCGGCGGTGCGCTGTGCGGGCTGGCCGGGGCCTATGTGTCCACCGTCTACACGCCGCTGTGGGTGGAGGGCATGGTGGCCGGGCGTGGCTGGATCGCTCTGGCGCTGACCACCTTTGCCACCTGGCGGCCGGCGCGCGTGCTGCTGGGCGCGTATCTGTTTGGCGGCGTGACCATGCTGCAGTTCCACCTGCAGGCCTCGGGCGTGCAGGTGGCGAGCCAGTTGCTGTCGATGCTGCCCTATGTGGCCACCATCGTGGTGCTGGTCGTGATCTCGCGCAATCCGACCTGGATCCGTGCCAATATGCCGGCCTCGTTGGGCAAGCCTTTCCACCCCGGCGGCTGATTTTTTACCCCATTGACACCATGCATAACTTGAACAAACGCACCCTGCTCAAAACCGCCGCGCTGTCGGCCATCGCACTGGCCGCACTCGCGGGTTGCGGCAAGAAGGAAGAGGCCGCGGCACCGGCCGCCGCACCTGCTGCTGCGGCACCGGCGGCCGACAAGCTCAAGATCGCCTTCATGTACGTGAGCCCCATCGGTGATGGTGGCTGGACCTTCCAGCATGACCTGGGGCGCAAGGCCATCCAGGAAAAGTTTGGCGACAAGGTCGAGACCTCGTTCGTGGAGAGCGTGCCCGAGAGTGCCGATGCCGAGCGTGTGCTGCGCGACATGGCGGCCCAGGGCAACAGGCTGATCTTTGCCACCAGCTTCGGCTACCAGGAGTTCGTGCAGAAGGCCGCCGCCGACCTGAAGGACGTGAAGTTCGAGCACGCCACCGGCTACAAGCTGGCCGACAACGTGGCCACCTATGACACCAAGACCTTCGAGGGCGCCTACCTCGCGGGCATCGTCGCCGGCGGCATGAGCAAGACCAAGACCGTGGGCGTGGTGGCCTCCGTGCCCATCCCCGAGGTGGTGCGCAACATCAACAGCTTCGTGCTGGGCGCGCAAAGCGTGGATCCGTCCATCAAGGCCAAGGTGGTGTGGGTCAACGAATGGTTCAGCCCGCCCAAGGAGGCCGAGGCCGCGACCTCGCTCATCAACGGCGGCGTGGACGTGATGTACCAGAACACCAATTCGCCTGCGGTGCTCAAGACCGCCGAGGAGCGCGGCGCGCGCGCCTTTGGCAAGGACGGCGACATGAGCGCCTTCGCGCCCAAGGCCCATCTGGGCTCGGCCGTCATCGACTGGGCGCCGTACTACACCAAGGTAGTCGGCGATACGCTGGCGGGCCAATGGCAAAGCGGCTCCTTCTGGTGGGGCGTGAAGGAAGGCGCGATCGACCTGCTGAAAATCGCCGACGATGTGCCCCAGGACATCAAGGATCGCGTCGCCAAGGCCCGCGCGGGCCTGAAGGACGGCAGCTTTGCCGTCTGGACCGGTCCCATCAAGGACAACGCCGGCAAGGAGCTGCTGGCAGCGGGCCAGGTGGCAGACCTGAAGTTCCTCGCCGGCATCAACTTCTACGTGGCCGGCGTGGAGGGCAAGGTGCCCGGTGCCGAGGGCAAGTGAGCAAGGTTTCCCGTCAAACCCCTGAAGGACTGGTTTTATGACTGATTTGCACAAGCGTTCCCTGTTCAAGCTCGCGGCCCTGTCCGCTGTTGCCGCCACGGCCCTGGTGGGCTGTGGCAAGAAGGAGGAAGCCGCACCCGCCGCGCCCGCGCCCGCGCCCGCCGCGGCGCCTGCCGCCAAGGCCGAGCCCCTGAAGATTGCCTTTGCCTATGTCGGCCCGGTGGGCGATGGGGGCTGGTCCTATGCGCATGACCAGGCGCGCAAGAAGCTGGAGGCCGAGTTTGGCGACAAGATCCAGACCTCCTACGTCGAAAGCGTGCCCGAAGGCCCCGATGCCGAGCGCGTGCTGCGCGACCTGGTCACGCAGGGCAACAAGCTCATCTTCGGCACCACCTTCGGCTACATGGACGTGATGCAGAAGCTGGGTGCCGAATTTCCGGACGTGAAGTTCGAACACGCCACCGGCTACAAGACCAGTGCCAATGTGCGCACCTATGACAGCCGAACCTACGAGGGCGCCTACCTCGCCGGCATCATCGCCGGTGCCATGACCAAGACCGGCACGCTGGGCGTGGTGGGCTCGGTGCCCATCCCCGAGGTGCTGCGCAACCTCAACAGCTTCACGCTGGGCGCGCAGAGCGTGAACCCCAAGATCAAGACCAAGGTGGTCTGGGTCAACGAGTGGTTCAGCCCCCCGAAGGAGACCGAGGCCGCCACCAGCCTGATCAACGGCGGCGCCGACGTGCTGTTCCAGAACACCGACTCGCCCGCCGTACTCAAGACCGCGCAGGAGAAGGGCAAGCGCGCTTTCGGCTGGGACTCTGACATGACCGCCTACGGTCCCAAGGCCCACCTGGGCTCGGCCGTCATCCACTGGGCTCCGTACTACATCAAGGCGACGCGCGACGTGCTGGACGGAACCTGGGCCGCGGGCCAGAGCTGGTGGGGCGTGAAGGAGGGCGCGATCGACCTGGTCTCCATCGCCGAGGACGTGCCCGCCGAGATCAAGGCCAAGGTCGATGAGGCCAAGGCCGGCCTGAAGAATGGCAGCTTCTCCATCTGGAAGGGCCCGATTGTGGACAACACCGGCCGGGTCGTGCTGGACAAGGACGCCGTGGCCGACGACAAGTTCCTCACCGGCATCAACTTCTACGTCAAGGGCGTGGAAGGGCAGGTGCCTGGGGGCGACAAGAAGTAAGCCACTGTCGTACGCAACCTGCCGCTTGGCCGGCGGCATCACCTTCGGAGTCCGCTGATGGTCAAGCTGCCACCCATTCCCCAAGAGCGCCTGCCGGCCCTGCTGGCGGCGCTGCCAAAGGCCGAGCTGCACATCCACATCGAGGGCTCGCTGGAGCCCGAGATGATCTTTGCGCTGGCCCGGCGCAACGGCGTGGCGCTGCCCTATGCCAGCGTGCAGGAACTGCACCGCGCCTACGCCTTCACCGACCTGCAGAGTTTTCTGGACATCTACTACGCGGGCGCCAGCGTGCTGCTGCATGAGCAGGATTTCTACGATATGACCCGCGCCTACCTTGCGCGGGCTGCTATGGATAACGTAGTGCACGCGGAGATCTTCTTCGACCCGCAGACGCATACCGCGCGCGGCGTGGCGCTGGAGACGGTGGTGGACGGCCTGCACCGCGCCTGCGCCGATGCGCGCGCCGAGCAGGGCATCTCGGCCTCGCTGATCCTGTGCTTTCTGCGCCACCTGAGCGAGGATGACGCCTTCGCCACGCTGGAGCAGGCCATGCCTTTTCTGGACCGCATCATCGGCGTGGGCCTGGACAGCAGCGAACTGGGCCACCCACCCGAGAAGTTCGCGCGCGTGTTCGCGCGCTGCCGGCAGCTGGGCCTGCATGTGGTGGCCCATGCGGGCGAGGAGGGGCCGCCGGCCTATATCTGGGGCGCGCTCGACGTGCTCAAGGCCGAGCGCATAGACCACGGCGTGCAGGCCGTGCGCGACCCGGCGCTGATGCGCCGCCTGGCCAATGAGCGCATACCGCTCACCGTGTGCCCGCTGTCCAACCAGAAGCTGTGTGTGTTCCCCGACCTGTCCCGGCACAGCCTCAAGCAGCTGCTGGATGCCGGCCTGGTGGCGACCGTGAACTCCGACGACCCGGCTTACTTTGGCGGCTACATCAATGACAACTTCAGCCAGACCTTCGCCGCGCTGCCCGCGCTCACGGCGCAGGACGCCTGGCAGCTGGCCAGCAACAGCTTCGAGGCCAGCTTTGCCGCCGAATCTGACAAGCGCGCCTGGCAGCAGCGGCTCGACGAATGCTTCGAAAGCCATGCAGAACGCGGCTGACCGCGTCTGGCAGCGCGGGGACACGCAAAAACCGCCCGGAGGCGGTTTTTGTGCTTGGCCAAGGGCGCTTATTGCGCCGTATGGCCGTGCATCCAGGCGCTGTAATCCTTGTCTGTCAACAGCACCCACAGGGCCAGGGCCAGCACGACGATGCCCGAGGCGACGGCCACGCGCATGATGCCCATCTGGCTGCTAAAGCCCAGCACCCAGGGCGAGACGACCATCCACAGGCCCAGTCCCGCCTGGCTCCATTCCTCCCAGGCGCGCGGCATGAATACGGCCCCCAATGATGCGGCGATCAGGGCGAGCCCGACGATCACGCTACTGGCCGTGGGCGCCATCTGCTCCTGAAACCCCATGACCCAGGGCGATAGAACCAGCCAGGCTCCGACCAGCGCATTGAGCGGATCCTGCCAATGTTTCACGTTCCTCATGGCTGTAACCTCCTGCCGCAATACCGACCGGACTGTGGCAATCCGTTAGAGAGCCCGATGGGTCCAGGGTTCCATGGCTAAGCCGGATACCGCCGATAATTTCGCACCGCGAGCGCCAGCATGCCGCTGCCCGGGCTGGGCCCAGGGACGGCGCAGCAAATGTAAAAAAGCCGCCCGGCTGGCCAGCGGGGCGGCTCTCTTTTTGATAGCTTACAGCGCTTGTTTATCAAGCGTTGGAAGCCAATTTGTTGCTTATTTCTTGGCGCTGCCGTCTTCCAGCTGCGCCAGCGCCGCATTGCCGCCCAGCGACAGCAGGCCCGCGCGCGCGTACACCCCCAGCTTGTCGCGCGTGTCGGAGATGTCGAGGTTGCGCATGGTCAGCTGGCCGATGCGGTCCAGCGGGCTGAACGGCGCGTCCTCCACCTTTTCCATGGACAGGCGCTCGGGCGCGTAGGTCAGGTTGGGGCTTTCGGTATTGAGCAGCGAATAGTCGTTGCCGCGGCGCAGTTCCAGCGTCACGGTGCCGGTGACGGCGCGGGCCACCCAGCGCTGGGCCGTCTCGCGCAGCATGATGGCCTGGGGGTCGAACCAGCGGCCCTGGTACAAGAGGCGGCCGAGCTTGAGGCCATTGAGGCGGTACTGCTCGATGGTGTCCTCGTTGTGGATGCCGGTCACCAGGCGCTCGTAGGCGATGTGCAGCAGCGCCATGCCGGGGGCCTCGTAGATGCCGCGGCTCTTGGCCTCGATGATGCGGTTCTCGATCTGGTCGCTCATGCCCAGGCCGTGGCGCCCGCCGATGCGGTTGGCCTCCAAAAACAGCTCCACCGGGTCGGCGATCTCCTTGCCGTTGATGGCCACGGGCTGGCCTTCCTCGAAGGTGACGGAGACCTCCTCGGCCGGCACCTCCACCTCGGGCTTCCAGAACGCCACGCCCATGATGGGGTTGACGATGCGGATGCCGCTGTTCAGGAACTCCAGGTCTTTCGCCTCGTGCGTGGCGCCCAGCATGTTGCTGTCGGTGCTGTAGGCCTTCTCGGCGCTCATCTTGTAGCCAAAGCCTTCGCGGGTCATGAAGGCCGACATCTCGGCGCGCCCGCCCAGCTCGTCGATGAAGGCCTGGTCCAGCCAGGGCTTGTAGATGCGCAGCGACGGGTTGGTGAGCAGGCCGTAGCGGTAGAAGCGCTCGATGTCGTTGCCCTTGAAGGTGGAGCCGTCGCCCCAGATGTGCACGTCGTCCTCCTTCATCGCGGCCACCAGCATGGTGCCGGTCACGGCGCGGCCCAGCGGCGTGGTGTTGAAGTAGGCGATGCCGCCGGTAGAGATGTGGAAGGCCCCGGCCTGGATGGCCGCAATGCCCTCGTGCGCCAGCTGGGTGCGGCAGTCCACCAGGCGCGCCTTCTCGGCGCCGTATTCCATGGCCTTGCGCGGGATGGCGTCGTAGTCCTCCTCGTCGGGCTGGCCCAGGTTGGCGGTGTAGGCGTAGGGCAGGGCGCCTTTGTTCTTCATCCAGCGCAGCGCGGCGCTGGTGTCCAGGCCGCCGGAGAAGGCGATGCCGACCTTCTGGCCGACGGGGAGGTTTTGCAGGATGGTTGCCATGGCGGTATCAATGAAAGAAGGAACGGATCAGCCGAAGTGGCAGATGTAGTGGTAGGCCTCGGCCACGCGGATGTCGAAGCTGGAGTTGGCCGGGATGCTGAATTTGTCGCCGGGGCCGGATTTGAGCCAGGCATCGCTGCCCGCCAGGCGGTATTCGCACGATCCTGCCACGCATTCCATGATCTCGGGCGCGCCGGTGTTGAAGGTGAGGGTGGCGGGCAGCACCACGCCGACCGACTTCTTCGTGCCGTCGGGGTAGGTGATGCCGTGGCTCACGCATTTGCCGTCAAAGTACACGTTGGCCTGGGTGGCGACGCTGACGCCGGCGATCTTCTCGGTGGTCATGGGAGGAGTGGGTAGGAGGGACAAACCGGCGATTTTAGGCACGCCGGCGACGGCGTGTGCCACGCCATGCAAAAAGGAGCCCCGGGGAGCTCCTTTGCGCGGCTGTTTCATTTGGCGTCAGTAGCGGTCGTAGTAGCGCTGTGGACGATAGGGGTGGCCGTAGGGGCCGCGGTACTCGATCACCGTGGGGGGCTGCTCCACTATGTAGGCGGGCGGGCCGGGCGGCGTGGAGAGCACCACGCCCGGCGGGGCATAGCCGCCGCCCTCGGGACCATAGCTGGAGGGGGTGTTGGACGAGTAGCCCGGCGGGTAGCTGGACATGCCTGGCACGGCCGGCTGCACCGTTACCGGGATCCATTGCCCCGGGTCGGTCTGCGTGCGCGTGGTGTAGCTGCGGCCCGCATATTCGTAGACCACGTCGTAGCCGATCACGCGATTTTCATAATAGGTCTCGGTGGTGCAGCGCTGCACGTTCTGGTAGCCGGGCCGGCCGCTTTCGATCTGGTTGCCCAGCAACGCGCCGCCGATCACGCCCAGGGCCGTGGCCGCCGCGCGGCCGCTGCCACCGCCTATGGCATTGCCCGCCGCGCCTCCGGCAATGGCGCCCAGCACGGCGCCGCCACCGGTCGTCGGGCGCGCGCCGCTGTAAATGGTTTCATTGCCGCAGACCTGCTGCGGAATCGCCACCTGCTGCGTGACTGGCGTGGACGACAGCACGCGGCCCAGCTCCTGCGCCTGGGTGGCGACTGCCGCCGCAGCCAGTGCAGCGAGGACGAAGATCTTGTGCATGGTGCAAAACTCCTTTGGGTCGGTCTACAACGCGGCAGGCGAGGATTTGGTTTCGCCGCCGGGTGTCAATTCAGCAGTGCCTGAGCGTAAAGCTGCGTAAAGCCGCCAACTGCCTACCGGTTGGAGTGTTCGCGCGCCAGCTCGTTCCACGCCTCTGGCTTGAAGCCCACCGTCACGCGGCCCGTGGGCGTGCCGCTCCACTCCACCACGGGGCGCTTGATGACCGAGGGGTGCTCCTGCATCAGCGCCGCGGCGCAGGCGGCATCGCTGACACGGGCCTGCACGGCGGGGTCCAGCCGGCGCCAGCTGGTGCCCTGGCGGTTGAGCAGCCTGTCCCAGCCCACGGCGGCCATCCAGGCCGATACGCGATCGGCGGGCACGCCCTGTTTCTTGAAGTCGTGAAACTGGTAGTCCAGGCCCTGCTCACCCAGCCAGGCGCGCGCCTTCTTGACCGTGTCGCAATTGGGAATGCCGTAGAGGATGATGGTGGTGGTGGGGGTACTCATGGGCGCGCATCATGGCCCATGTGCGGCTCGGCGACAATCCGAGGCTCTATGCAACATCTCCCCCAAACATTGGAAGGCTGGCTCGAGCACTGCGAGCGGCTGCACGCCAAGAACATCGACATGGGCCTGGCCCGCGTGGGCGAGGTGGCCCGCCGCCTGGCGCTGCGCTTTGACTGCCCGGTGATCACCGTTGCCGGCACCAACGGCAAGGGCTCGACCTGCGCCCTGCTGGAGGCCGTGGCCCAGCAGGCCGGCTACCGCACGGGGGTGTACAGCTCGCCGCACCTGGTGCGCTTCGAGGAGCGCTGCCGCATCCATGGCGAGATCGTCGATGCTGCATCCTTGATAGCGCACTTCGAAGCCGTGGAGCGCGCCAGAACCCAGGATGGCGCCGAGGTGTCGCTGACCTATTTTGAATTCACCACGCTGGCCATTCTGCGCCTCATGAGTGAGGCGCGCCTGGACGTGGCCATCCTGGAGGTGGGTCTGGGCGGGCGGCTGGACGCCACCAACATCATCGATGCCGACTGCGCCGTCATCACCAGCGTGGACATAGACCATGTGGAATTCCTCGGCCCGGACCGCGAAACGATTGGCCGCGAGAAGGCCGGCATCATGCGCACCGGCCGCCCCGTGGTGGTCAGCGACCCCGTGCCGCCGCAGAGCGTGATCGACCACGCGCGCGAGATCGGCGCCGACCTGTGGCGCTTCGGCCATGATTTCAACTATTCCGGCGACAAGCAGCAATGGGCCTGGGCCGGGCGCGGGCGCCGCTATGCCGGGCTGTCCTACCCGGCGCTGCGCGGGGCCAACCAGCTCCTGAATGCCTCGGGCGCGCTGGCGGCTCTGGAGGCGGTGCGCGAACGCCTGCCTGTCACCGCGCAGGCCGTGCGCACGGGGCTGGCGCTGGTGGATCTGCCCGGGCGCTTCCAGGTTGTGCCGGGTCAGCCGGCGCTGGTGCTGGACGTGGCGCACAACGCGCACTCGGTGGCGGCGCTCACGGCCAATCTGGATGCCATGGGCTACTTTCCAAGCACGCATGCCGTGTTTGGCGCCATGGCCGACAAGGACCTGGCCCCCATGCTGGCCAAGATTGCGCCCCTCATAGACCGCTGGTATTTCACCGACCTGCCCACGCCACGCGCCGAAACGGCCGCCGGCCTGCAGCAGAAATGGAATGCGCTGCAGATGGTCGCTGGCGGGCGTCGCCAGGCCGCCACCAGCCTGCACGCCAGCCCCGAGGAGGCGCTGCGCGCCGCCGTGGCGGCCGCCGACCCCGCTGATAGAATCGTCGTCTTTGGCTCGTTCTACACGGTGGGCGGCGTGCTCAAAGACGGAGTGCCCCGCTTGCAGGCCAAGCATCTGGACGCATAACAAGTCCACACCCATGGCATTTTTCAAGTTTCGTTGGCCCGGCAGCGCCGAGCCGCAGGGCGACAGCAGCAAGCCCGCCAGGCGCGCGCGCGGCAACGCCCAGGCCGAGAGCATCGAGGAGATGCGCCGGCGCGCGCGCCACCGCCTGATCGGTGCCGCCGTGCTGGTGCTGGCCGGGGTGGTGGGCTTTCCCTTGGTTTTTGACACCCAGCCGCGGCCGGTGGCCGTGAACGTGGCCATAGACATTCCCGATCGCAACAAGGTGGCGCCGCTGGTGCTGCCGCAGAAGGGCGCGGCCGAGCCCGCACCCAGGCAGGAATCGCCCACAGCCGGGCTGGATGAGGGGGAGGAGGTGTTGAGCACTCGTGCCGGCAGCGAGGCCACGCCGCCATCGCCGCCGCGCCTGCCCGCGGAGCCCCAGGTGCAGATCGACGCCAAGCCTGAGCCCAAGCCGGCGGCGAAACCGGAACCCAAACCCGAAGCCAAGCCGGAACACAAGCCCGAACCCAAGACCGAACCCAAGACCGAGGCCAAGCCTCTGCGCATGGAGGAAGCGGCGCGCGCGCGCGCCCTGCTCGAAGGCCGTGGCCCGCAGGCGCAGGCTGCAGGCCCTGCGGCGGCGGATCAGGGGCGCTTCATCGTGCAGGTGGGCGCCTTTGCCGACGCGGACAAGGTGCGCGAGGTGCGCCAGCGGCTGGAGCGCTCGGGCCTGAAGACCTATACCCAGCTGGTCGACACCAAGGACGGCAAGCGCACGCGCGTGCGTCTGGGCCCGTTCGACAGCCGTGCCGAGGCCGATAAGGCGGTGGGGCGTGTCAAGGGTGCGGGGCTGTCGGCGTCGGTGCTGGCGCTGTAGCCGGGGCGGAGGCAGCTGTTGCTCGACGGACTGCGCATGGCGGCGCTGGACTGGATTTTCCTGACGGTGCTGGCCGCGTCCCTGTCGATCGGGGCGTGGCGTGGCCTGATGTTCGAGTTGCTGTCCCTGGCGGGCTGGGTGGCGGCTTTTTTTGCCGCCCAGTGGTTTGCCGACGACGCGGGCGCCTGGCTGCCCATGGGGCCGGTGGATGCCGCCTGGCGCTACGTGGCCGGACTTGTGGTGGTGTTTGTGGCGACGGTGTTTGTCTGTGGCCTGCTGGCCTGGCTGCTCAAGAAGCTCGTGGCCGCCGTAGGCCTGCGGCCCGCCGACCGGGCGCTGGGTGCGCTGTTTGGCGTGCTGCGCGGCCTGGTGTTGCTGTTGGCAGCGGTGTTCGTGGCCGGCTGGATGCAGGTGCAGGAGGCGCCGTGGTGGCAGCAGTCGCAGATCGTGCCTTGGTTGCAGGCGGCGCTCAAGAGCCTGGGCGCCGTGTTGCCCGCGCAATGGGGGCAGTATCTGCCTTCGTGAGCTGGTCCGGGCCGCTGCGCGCAGTGGCCAATGAATGTTTTTCGGCGGGATGGGTCCCGCCTTCGTAAATGGAACGCGAACTATGTGTGGAATCGTCGGTGTGGTCAGCAAGACCCCTGTCAATCAGCTGATTTATGACGCCTTGCTGCTGTTGCAGCATCGGGGGCAGGACGCCGCGGGCATCGTCACCCAGGAAGGGCGCAAGTTCTTCATGCACAAGGCCAAGGGCATGGTGCGCGACGTGTTCCGCACGCGCAACATGCGTGCGCTGCCGGGCGCCATCGGCCTGGGCCAGGTGCGTTACCCCACGGCCGGCAATGCCTCCAGCGAGGAGGAGGCGCAGCCCTTCTACGTGAACGCGCCGTTCGGCATCGTCATGGTGCACAACGGTAACCTGACGAATGCCAAGCAGCTGCGCCGCGAGCTGGCCGACACCGACCACCGCCATACCAACACCGAGAGCGACTCCGAGGTCCTGCTCAACGTGCTGGCGCACGAAATCGGCCGCGCCAGCAGCGGCGCGCCGCTCACGGCCGAGGATGTGTTCGCCGCCGTGCGCGCCGTGCACCAGCGCATCAAGGGCTCCTACGCCGTCATTGCGCTGATTGCGGGCCATGGTCTGCTGGCTTTCCGCGACCCCTTCGGCATCCGCCCGCTGTGCATGGGCAGGGGGGCCGACGGCACGGTCATGCTGGCCAGCGAATCCGTGGCGCTGGAGGGCACGCTGCACCGGCTTGAGCGCGACATCGCACCGGGCGAGGCCGTGTTCGTGCAGCTCGATGGCAGCGTGCATACGCGGCAGTGCGCCGACAACCCGCGCCTGTACCCCTGCGTGTTCGAATATGTCTACCTGGCACGCCCCGATTCGGTGATGGATGGCATTTCGGTCTACCAGGCACGCCTGAACATGGGCGAGACCCTGGCCAAGCGCGTCATCTCCACCGTGCCGCCGAGCGAGATCGACGCCATCATCCCCATCCCCGAATCCAGCCGCCCCAGCGCCATGCAGCTGGCGCAGCTGCTGGGCCTGCCCTACCGCGAGGGCTTCGTGAAGAACCGCTACGTGGGCCGCACCTTCATCATGCCGGGCCAGTCCACGCGCAAGAAGTCGGTGCGCCAGAAGCTCAACGCGATTGCCAGCGAATTCAAGGGCCGGCGCGTGCTGCTGGTCGATGATTCCATCGTGCGCGGCACCACGTCCAAGGAGATCGTGCAGATGGCGCGCGACGCCGGCGCCACCAAGGTCTACCTGGCCTCGGCCGCGCCGCCGGTGCGCCATCCCAACGTCTACGGCATCGACATGCCCACGCGCTCCGAGTTGGTGGCGCACGACCGCACGGTGGAGGAGATCCGCCAGGTGATCGGCGCCGACGCGCTGATCTACCAGGACGTGGAGGCCATGAAGCAGGCCGTGGGCAAGGTCAACCCCAAGGTCGAGGGCTTTGAGGCCTCGTGCTTCGACGGCGTCTACATCACCGGCGACATCTCCGACGAGGAGGTGACGGCGCTCAACGAAGGGCGCGAGCGCGGCGGCGAGGAAGAGGGCGAGGACACCTCGCGCCTGTCCCTGCCGAACGCGCAGGAGCAGTGAGTGCGACCATGCGCATCGAAAAGATGAGCATCCTGCGCTTATCTTTATGGTGTTTTGGCTATAAAAGATGTTGAAAATACCGTAAATAAAGCGCAAACAGCTCCTATTTTTGAAACAAGGATAGTCATCGTGACCGACAAAACCCTGCCTGCCGGCCTGCATCCGGACACCCTTGCCGTGCGCGAGGCCGTGGAGCGCAGCCAGTGGGGCGAACACAGCGAAGCCCTGTACCTGACCAGCAGCTTCGTGCAGAGCGATTGCGCCAGCGCCGCGCGGCGCTTT
The DNA here is from genome assembly GCF_044792555.1 of Alicycliphilus denitrificans. GTDB lineage: Bacteria > Pseudomonadota > Gammaproteobacteria > Burkholderiales > Burkholderiaceae_C > Alicycliphilus > Alicycliphilus denitrificans_A. The sequence goes on along the minus strand of NZ_CP126238.1, from coordinate 3,084,086 downwards.
GCCAACGAGGAGCCGGGCTACACCTACAGCCGCACCGCCAACCCCACGGTAACGAGCTTTGAGCGCCGCCTGGCGGCCATGGAGGGCACGGAATGCGCCGTGGCCACCGGCACCGGCATGTCGGCCATCCTGCTCGTCGCGCTCACGGTGCTGAAGGCGGGCGACCACGTGGTCTGCTCGCAGTCCATGTTCGGCTCCACCATCAGGCTGCTGGGCACCGAGATGGCGCGCTTTGGCGTGGAGGCCAGCTTCGTATCCCAGACCGATGTGCAGGCCTGGCGCGCGGCGATGCGTCCGAACACGCGCCTCTTGTTTGCCGAGACCCCCACCAACCCGCTCACCGACCTGTGCGACATCGCCGCCCTGGCCGAGCTTGCGCATGCGCAGGGCGCGCTGCTGGCGGTGGATAACAGCTTCGCCTCGCCCGTGCTGCAGCAGCCCGCGCGCTTTGGTGCCGACATCGTCGTGCATTCCGGCACCAAACTACTCGACGGCCAGGGCCGCGTCATGGCCGGCGCCGTGTGCGGCACGGTGGCGCTGGTGGATAAGGTCATGGGCACCTTCATGCGCAGCGGCGGGCTGAACCTGGCGCCGTTCAACGCCTGGGTGGTGCTCAAGGGACTGGAGACGCTGGCCCTGCGCGTCAAGGCCGAAAGCGCCGCGGCACTGGAGCTGGCCACCTGGCTGCAGGCGCACCCCAAGGTCGCGCGCGTCTATTACCCCGGCCTCAAGAGCCACCCCCAGCACGAGCTCGCCATGCGCCAGCAGGGCGGCATGGGCGGCACGGTGCTGTCCTTCGACGTGGTGGGGCAGGGCGCCGAGCAGCTGCGCGCCAATGCCTTCCACGTGGCCGACAGCACGCGCGTGTGCTCCATCACCGCCAACCTGGGTGATGTGAAGACCACCATCACCCACCCGGCCAGCACCTCGCACGGGCGCCTGACCGAAGACCAGCGCCAGGCCGCCGGCATAGGCCAGGGCCTGATCCGCATCTCCGTCGGCCTCGAACACCTCGACGACCTCAAGGCCGACCTCCTGCGCGGCCTGGATACCTTGCAATGACCGATAAAGTACGCACCCGATTTGCCCCCTCGCCCACGGGCTTCATCCACCTGGGCAATATCCGCTCGGCGCTCTACCCCTGGGCCTTCGCCCGCGCCAACGGTGGCGACTTCATCCTGCGCATCGAAGACACGGACCTGGAGCGCTCCACCCAGGCCTCGGTCGATGTCATCCTGGAGGGCATGGCCTGGCTGCGGCTTGACCATGACGAGGGCCCGTACTACCAGATGCAGCGCATGGAGCGTTATCGTGCGGTGCTGGCCCGGCTGCAGGAGAGTGGCCATGTCTACCCCTGCTACATGAGCGTGGCCGAGCTCGACGCGCTGCGCGAGCGCCAGATGGCGAACAAGGAAAAGCCGCGCTACGACGGCACCTGGCGCCCCGAGCCGGGCAAGCAGCTGCCGCCCGTGCCCGAGGGCGTGCAGCCCGTGCTGCGCTTCAAGACCCCCAAGGACGGCGTGGTCGCCTGGGACGACAAGTGCAAGGGCCGCATCGAGTTCCAGAACAGCGAGCTCGACGATCTGGTCATCGCCCGCCCCGACGGCACGCCCACCTACAACTTCTGCGTCTGTGTGGACGACATGGACATGCAGATCACCCATGTGATCCGCGGCGACGACCATGTGAACAACACGCCGCGCCAAATCCACATTTTTGAAGCCTTGGGCGCCGCCGTGCCGGTGTTCGCCCACCTGCCCACGGTGCTGAACGAGCAGGGCGAGAAGATGAGCAAGCGCCACGGCGCCAAGCCCGTCACCTGGTACCGCGACGCCGGCTACCTGCCCGACGCCATGGTCAACTACCTGGCGCGCCTGGGCTGGAGCCACGGCGACGACGAGATCTTCTCGCGCGCGCAATTCCTGGAATGGTTCAACCTGGACCACCTGGGTAGGAGCGCCGGCCAGTTCGACGAGGCCAAGCTGCGCTGGGTCAACGCCCAGCACCTCAAGGCCATGGACGACGCGGCGCTGGCGCACGCGGTCACGCCCTTTGTTTTGCAAGCAGGCGTGGATCAGGGCCAGCTCGACGCGCGCCTGCCGCGCATCTGCGCGCTGTTCAAGGACCGCTGCGAAACCCTGGTCGATCTGGCGCGCTGGATCGCCTTGTTCTACGCCGACGCCCTGGAGCGCAACGCCGAGGACTATGCCAAGCATGTGACCGTGGCCGCAGTGCCGCTGCTCGACGCCTTCGCCGCCGCCATGGAGCAGGTGCAATGGAACAAGGAGGCGATCGCCGCCGCCATCAAGGAGGTGCTCAAAGAGCAGGGCGCGAAGATGCCGCAGCTGGCCATGCCCGTGCGCGTGCTCACCCTGGGCACGGCCCACACGCCCTCGGTGGATGCGGTGTTGGAATTGCTCGGACGTGAAAAAATCCTCGCACGTTTGAAAAATCGCTAAAAACCTGTCTATAATTTGAGGCTCAGTAGATTGCGGCAGATATGAAAATAAATGCTGTAGTCATGGGGGTATAGCTCAGCTGGGAGAGCGCTTGCATGGCATGCAAGAGGTCATCGGTTCGATCCCGTTTACCTCCACCATACTGAATCTAGGTTTTGACCCTATCGTCTAGAGGCCTAGGACATCACCCTTTCACGGTGAGTACCGGGGTTCGAATCCCCGTAGGGTCGCCAAGTTTGGCTGCACTTGGATTCGCAAGAATCGCAACGCAGCTACCGACGCGGAGTGGTAGTTCAGTCGGTTAGAATACCGGCCTGTCACGCCGGGGGTCGCGGGTTCGAGTCCCGTCCACTCCGCCAAAGTTTTCGCAAGGTTTGGGGGTATAGCTCAGCTGGGAGAGCGCTTGCATGGCATGCAAGAGGTCAGCGGTTCGATCCCGCTTACCTCCACCAAATCGAAGAGATTCTAGGTTTTGACCCTATCGTCTAGAGGCCTAGGACATCACCCTTTCACGGTGAGTACCGGGGTTCGAATCCCCGTAGGGTCGCCAAGTTTGGCTGCACTTGGATTCGCAAGAATCGCAACGCAGCTACCGACGCGGAGTGGTAGTTCAGTCGGTTAGAATACCGGCCTGTCACGCCGGGGGTCGCGGGTTCGAGTCCCGTCCACTCCGCCAATCTTTAAAAATGGGCTGCATCGCAAGGTGCAGCCCATTTATTTTTGTGCAATGGCATGCAAAAAACGCCTGCAAGGCAGGCGTGGCAAGCGTTTGCAGCTCTTAAAAATGCATCATTTCGGTGCCAGGCGTATGGCGCCGTCCAGGCGGATCACCTCGCCGTTGAGCATGTCGTTTTCAAAGATGTGGCGCGCCAGCTTGGCGTAGTCCTCGGGCGTTCCCAGGCGGCTGGGGAAGGGCACGCCGGCGGCCAGTGCGTCCTGCACTTCCTTGGGCATGCCGAACAGCATGGGTGTGCCGAAGATGCCGGGGGCAATGGTCATGTTACGAATGCCGCTGCGGGCGAGGTCGCGTGCAATCGGCAATGTCATGCCCACTACACCGCCCTTGGAGGCGGAGTAGGCGGCCTGGCCAATCTGGCCGTCATAGGCGGCGACGCTGGCGGTGGAGATCAGTACGCCGCGCTCGCCCGTGGCCTCGGGTTCGTTCTTGCTCATGGCCTCGGCCGCCAGGCGGATCATGTTGAAACTGCCGATCAGGTTCACCGTGATGGTCTTGCTGAAGCTTGCCAGCGCGTGGGCGCCGTTCTTGCCCACGGTCTTTTCGGCGGGGGCGATGCCGGCACAGTTCACCAGGCCCATGAGCTTGCCCATGGACACGGCCCGGGCCACCACCGCCTGGCCGTCGGCCTCGCTGGCGACATCACAGCGCACGAAAACTCCGCCAATCTCGCGCGCCACGGCCTCGCCCTTGTCCGCCTGCATGTCGGCAATCACCACCTGGCCGCCCTCGGCGGCCAGCATGCGCGCCGTGCCCTCGCCCAGGCCGGATGCGCCGCCCGTGACGATGAATACCTTGCCCTTGATTTCCATTCGCTGTCTCCTATAGATAACGTTGACGTAAGCGTCAATTATGAAGGTGTCGGGGCGGGCGTGGTCAAAAAAACCCGGCGGAGCCGGGTTGTACGCGGTTTGCTGAAGATCAGCGGAAACCGACGCGATCGAGCATCTGCTGCACCTTGGTGGTGTTGGCGCCTACGGCGCCGATGGGAATGGTCTCGCTCTTGAAGGGCTTGCCGCCGGTCATGGCCTTGAGTGCCGGGTTGTCCAGTTCGACCCCCTTGGCTGCGGGCCATTCGTTGTTGCCGTTCGCAAAATGGTTCTGCGCCTCGGGGCTGGCCAGGTATTCCAGGAATTTGATCGCATTCGCCTGGTGCTTGGTGTGGCGTGCCACGGCGCCGCCGGCGATGTTCAGATGCGTACCCCAGGATTGCTGGTTCGGGAAGACTACGGCGACCTTGTCCACGACGGCCTTGTCCTCGGGCTTTTCCGAGCGCATCAGGCGCGCCAGATAGTAGCTGTTGGTCACGGCGATATCACACTCACCGGCGGCCACGGCCTTGATCTGGTCGGTGTCGCCACCCTTGGGTGCACGGGCCAGGTTGGCCGCGACGCCCTTGAGCCAGGCCTCGGCCTTTTGCTCGCCCATATGCTCCGTGATGGCGCCGAACAGGCTCAGGTTGTAGGGGTGCGAGCCCGAGCGTATGCACAGTCTGCCCTTGTTCTTCGGATCGCCCAGTTCCTCGTAGGTATCCACGTCGTCCTTGTTCACCTTGGCCTTGTTGTAGACGATGACGCGGGCACGGGTGGACAGGCCGAACCAGGCGCTGCCGCCATCCGCCGCGGGCGTGGCACGCAGGTTGGCGGGAATGGCGTCCTCCAGCACCTTGGAGCGCACGGGCAGGAACAGGCCATCGACCTCACCGCGGTACAGGCGCGCCGCATCCACCAGCAGGATCACGTCGGCGGGCGAGGCCGAGCCCTCGGCTTTCAGGCGCGCCATGATGCCGGCGTCGTCGGAGTCCACGCGCTGCACCTTGATGCCTGTGGCCTTGGTGAAGCCGCTGTACAGGGCTTCGTCCGTGGGGTAATGGCGCGCCGAATACAGGTTCAGCACCTGCTCCTGGGCGCAGGCAAGGCCCGCTGCCGTCAACATACCGATGGCCAGCAGGGATTTCATGGATTTGGACATGGGAGTCGTATCTTTCTCGGAGAGGGAATTCCTGGATGATAAAGCAAACGAGAATTGTTCTTAAATAAAATTGTGCTCCCGAGGGTCCATCTTTGTCGGCAGGCAAAAAAAAAGCCCAGTCAGAGACCGGGCTTGAAGGGATCCAAGAAACGCGGAGTTTCGAGAGGATCCAAGGAGACAACTGGAGTGCCTTGCTATCTATGACGACAAGGCGAATATGCGAATTATAAGTGAAAACCCTAGGGTGTGCTCTCCTGGAGCGCAGCCCGGTGATCAGCGCTTGCGGGCAGCGACTTCGACCGTCTTGGCGGCGTTGGCGGCCGAGTTGGCGACGGCGTTGAAGTTGGCCTCGGCCACGTCGCTGGCTTGCTTCACTGCCTTTTGCACGGATTCGAAGGCATTGTTGGCGGCTGAAACGGCGCTCTTGAACACGGCGACCGTGGTTTCAGAACCGGCGGGTGCGCTCTTGGCGGCCGTGTCCACCAGGTTGCTGAAGCTGCGCTGGGCTTCTGCGGCCTGGGTTTCGAAGGCCTTGCCGAACTCGGCGCCGGTGCCGGAGGCGATTTCGTACACGTGACGGCTGTAGGCGGCTGCCTTCTCGGCCATGGGCTGGAACAGGCCGGCTTGCAGGGCCAGCAGTTCCTGTGCGTCCTTGACGGACAGCACGGCCTGGGTGTGGGTGGCGGCTTCGGTCAGGGCGGCGCGCGAGGCAGCCACGTTCAACTGAACGAACTTTTCCACACCTTCGAAGGCCTTGTTGGTCAGGCCGAACAGGGTTTCGATGTTGGCCTTGTGGGAAGCGAGGATTTGCTCGGGGGTCAGTGTCATGTCATTGCTCCAATTGAAATGCCCTTGGGGGGCGGGTTAAGAGGTCTGCTCTGACCGACCTCTAAGTCATGTTGCAGTGCAGCATGGGGTGAATTCTAAGGATCCTGGAACGGGATGCAAGTCTTTTTTGCTGCATTGCAGCATTTTTATTGTCTATTACTTCGTATTCTGTTTGTTACGTTTGCCTCGATGACCCGAGGGCTGCTGGCAAAATTGCGGCCCCATGAATGCGACCCATGCCTCTTCTCCCTCGACGGCTGCAGGCACGCCGCAGCGCCCCGGGCCGCTGCCCCGGCAGGCCTACCGCGTGTTTCGAAGCATCTCCACGCGCTGGATGGATAACGACATCTACGGCCATGTGAACAATGTCGTGTACTACAGCTGGTTTGACACGGCGGTGAACGCCTATCTGATCGAGCAGGGCGCTCTGGACATCCATCAGGGCGAGACCATTGGCCTGGTGGTAGAGACGCAGTGCAACTACTTTGCCCCGCTGGCCTTTCCGCAGAGCATCGATGCCGGTATCCGCGTGGCGCGGCTGGGGGGCAGCAGCGTGCGCTACGAGGTGGGCCTGTTTGCGCAGGGGCAGGAGATGAGCGCGGCCTGCGGCCATTTCGTGCATGTCTATGTGGGGCGTGATGATCGCCGTCCGCGCGCCTTGCCGCAGCGCCTGCGCCAGGCGCTCGAGCCGCTGTCTTAGGTCAGGGCGTCGATGGGTATTGCCGTTGATGCCAGAATCGCGGCCGAGACAAAAACCTTTCAGCCCCAGGCGGTGCCCCATCGCCCACGACCCGCGCTGGCCTTGGCGCGTGCGCTTTCATGATAATTACCAGCCTGCTCGACACCGACCTGTACAAGTTCACCATGATGCAGGTGGTGCTGCACCAGTTTCCCGGGGCCCAGGTCGAATACCGCTTCAAGTGCCGCAACCCGGGCGTGCAGCTGTCGCCCTATGTGAACGAGATCCGTAGCGAGATCCGTGCCCTGTGCACGCTGCACTTCCACGATGCCGAGTTGGCCTACCTGCGCTCGCTGCGTTTCATCAAGAGCGATTTCGTCGATTTCCTCGGCTTGTTCCGGCTCAACGAGAAATACATACAGGTGAGCGCGCTGCCCTCGGGCGAGATCGACATCACCATCACCGGGCCCTGGCTGCACACCATACTGTTCGAGATCCCGGTGCTGGCCATCGTCAACGAGGTGTACTTTCGCAACACGCAAAAGGCGTCGCCCCAGCCCGAGGGGCGCAGGCGCCTGCAGGCCAAGATCGCGCAGCTGCAAGGCAGCGGGCTGGAGAGCCTGAAGATCGCCGACTACGGCACGCGCCGGCGCTTCTCGCGCGCCTGGCACGAGGAGGTGCTGCGCACGCTGTGCACCGGCCTGGGCGTGGACGGGCGCCACAACGGCGCAGCCGGGCAGCTGGCGGGCACGAGCAATGTGCTGTATGCGATGCAGCTGGGGCTCACGCCGCTGGGCACCATGGCGCACGAGTACCTGCAGGCCTGCCAGTCGCTGGGCCCGCGGCTGCGCGACACCCAGGTGTTCGGCTTCGAGATGTGGGCCAAGGAATACCGCGGCGACTTGGGCATTGCGCTGTCCGATGTGTATGGCATGAATGCCTTTTTGCGCGACTTCGACCTGTATTTCTGCAAGCTGTTCGACGGTGCGCGCCACGACAGCGGCGACCCCTTCGCCTGGGGTGAGCGCCTGCTGCAGCACTACCGCGACAACCGTGTCGATCCGCTGACCAAGACGCTGATCTTCAGCGACGCGCTCACCGTGCCGCGCATCATCGAGCTGTTCCAGCGCTTCCATGGGCGCTGTCAGCTGGCCTTTGGCATAGGCACCAACCTGACCAACGACCTGGGCTGCGAGCCTCTGCAGATCGTCATCAAGATGACGCGCTGCAACGGCCAGCCCGTGGCCAAGCTGTCGGATGCGCCGGGCAAGAACATGTGCGACGACGAGAAATACCTGGCCTACCTGCGCCAGGTGTTCGACATCCCCGGCCCGGCTTGAGCGGCGCAGCCCGCCATCAGCGAAAGAATCAAAAAACCAAGGAACCAAGGAAGACTGTTTCATGAAACCTACTCGCACCCTGGCACTTGCTGCCATTAGCCTGATGCCGACCTTGGCCGCAGCCGCAGACATCGACGGCAGCCAGCTGTCGTTGCTGTGGGGCGTGCCGTTTGCCGGCATCCTGCTGTCGATCGCGTTGCTACCGCTGCTGGCCCCGCTGTTCTGGCACCACCATTTCGGCAAGGTGGTGGCGTTCTGGGCGCTGGCCTTCCTGCTGCCGTTCGGCGTGGTGTTCGGGCCGGCGGTGGCGGGGGCGGGCCTGGTGCATGCGCTGGTGGCCGAGTACATCCCCTTCGTGATCCTGCTCGCGGCGCTGTTCACCGTGGCCGGCGGCATCTACATCCGCGGCAACCTGCATGGCAGCCCGGCATTGAACGTCGGCATTCTGGCCCTGGGCGCGCTGCTGGCGAGCTTCATGGGCACGACGGGCGCGTCGATGCTGCTGATTCGCCCCTTGATACGCGCCAACGACAACCGCAGGCATGTGGCCCATGTGGTGGTGTTCTTCATTTTCATCGTCTCCAACGCGGGCGGATCGCTCACTCCGCTGGGGGATCCGCCGCTGTTCCTGGGCTTCTTGAAGGGCGTGGATTTCTTCTGGACCGTGCGCCACATCTTTCCCGAAACACTGTTCCTCGTCGGTGTGCTGCTGGCGCTGTTCTATGTGCTCGACAGCTGGTACTTCCGCCAGGCGGGCGAGATCAGCCGCAGCGACCCCACGCCCGACTCGCCACCCGCGGCGCTGGGTTTTGACGGCAAGATCAACTTCGTGCTGCTGCTCGCCGTGGTGGCGCTGGTGCTGATGAGCGGCATCTGGCAGTCGCCCGTGCAGTGGGACGTGGCTGGCACCCCCGTGGGCCTGCCGGGCCTGGTGCGCGACCTGGGGCTGATCGCGGTCACACTGGCCTCGCTGGCGCTCACGCCGCGTCAGGTGCATGCCGACAACCAGTTCGGCTGGGCGCCGATGCAGGAGGTGGCCAAGCTGTTCGCGGGCATCTTCCTGACCATCATTCCCGTGATTGCCATGCTCAAGGCGGGGGTGAACGGGCCGTTCGGCGCCATCGTCGCCGCCGTCACCCGGCCCGACGGAGCGCCCGACCCGGCCATGTATTTCTGGGCCACCGGCCTGCTGTCGTCCTTCCTGGACAACGCGCCCACCTATCTGGTGTTCTTCAACACCGCGGGGGGCGACCCGGCCACGCTCATGACCACGTATGCGACCACGCTGGCGGCGATCTCGGCCGGCTCCGTGTTCATGGGTGCCAACACCTATATCGGCAACGCGCCCAACCTCATGGTCAAGGCCATTGCCGAGGACCGCGGCGTGAAGATGCCGAGCTTTTTCGGCTACATGCTGTGGTCGTTCGGCATCCTGGTGCCGCTGTTCGTCGTCATGACCTTTATCTGGCTGCGTTGAAACAAAGGAGTTCCCCCATGTCCAAGCCCCGCATTCTGGTGACGCGCCAGGTGTTCCCCGAGATCATCGATCTGCTGTCCCGGCACTTCGAGGTCGAGGCCAACCCCGACGACGCCCTGTGGAGCCAGGCCGAGCTGGCCCAGCGCCTGGCGGACAAGGACGGCGCCTTCACCACCGGCAGCCACCGCGTGGACGCCGCGCTGCTGGCCGCCTGCCCACGCCTGAAAATCGTGGCCAACATGGCCGTGGGCTACAACAACTTCGACGTGGATGCCATGAGCGCCGCCGGCGTGCAGGGCACGAACACGCCGGACGTGCTCACCGAGACCACGGCCGACTTCGGCTTTGCGCTGCTCATGGCCACGGCCCGGCGCATGGCCGAGGCCGAACATTACCTGCGTGCCGGCCTGTGGAAGAGCTGGCGCTACGACATGTTCGCCGGCGGCGAGGTGCATGGCAGCACCCTGGGCATTCTGGGCATGGGCCGCATCGGCCAGGGTATTGCGCGGCGCGGCGCGCATGGCTTTGGCATGCAGGTGATCTACCACAACCGCTCGCGTCTTGCCCCCGAGCTGGAGGCCGAGTGCAGGGCACGCTACGTGAGCAAGGACGAGCTGCTGGCCCAGGCCGACCACCTGGTGCTGGTGCTGCCCTACACCAGCGAGTCGCACCATGCGATTGGGGCGCCCGAGCTGGCGCGCATGAAGCCCACGGCCACGCTGGTGAACATCGCGCGCGGCGGCATCGTGGATGATGCGGCGCTGGCCGCGGCCTTGAAGGAAAGGCGCATCGCCGCTGCGGGCCTGGATGTGTTCGAGGGCGAACCCGCCGTGCACCCTGGGCTGCTGGAAGTGCCCAACGTCGTGCTCACCCCCCATATCGCCAGCGCCACCGTGGCCACGCGCCTGGCCATGGCGCGCCTGGCGGCGGACAACCTGATCGCCTTCTTTGACGGACGCGGCCCGCTCACGCCCGTGAATACTCCGTTGAAGAAATAAGAAAATATGGCTGTAGCGCTTATGCGTAAAGCGCTAACAGCTACTGAATTGATAGTATTTTATGACCCTGGAAATGACCGCCGCACTGGCCCTGCTGGCGCTGACCGTGCTGCTCCTGTGCGCGCTGCTGCTGCGCCGCCCGCGCGTGGACCTGCCGCCCGAGTGGCTGGCGCGCCTGCAGGCGCTGGAATCCTCGGTGCAGGCCACGCAGCTGGCCGTGGCCAGGAACGACGGAGCGCTGCAGGCCATGGGCCAGCAGCTGCGCGGCTTCACGCAGAGCACGCAGGCGCTGCTCGATGAGCGCCTGCAGCTCGCGGCGCAGGAGTCGCGCACCAGCCGCGGCGAGCTGCAGGCCGCGTTTGGCGCGCTGCAGTCGCGTCTGGAGCAGCACCTGGGCCAGGCGCGCAGCGACGAGGCCCAGGCGCGCAAGGAGCAGATCGACGCCCTGGCGGGCTTTCGCGCCGAACTCACGCAGACGGCCCAGGCCCTCAAGGGCGATGTCCAGGGCCAGCTTGAGGCGCACACGCAGCAGCAGCGCCACCAGTTCTCGGGGCTGCAGGAGGCGGTGTCGCAGCAGCTCGCGGGCCTGGTCGCCAGCAGCCAGCAGGGCGCCGAGGCGCTGCGCGGCACGCTCAACGAGCGCCTGGCGGCCATACAGCAGGACAATGCTGCCAAGCTGGAGGAAATGCGCCGCACGGTGGACGAAAAGCTGCACGCCACGTTGGAGCAGCGCCTGGGCGACTCCTTCAAGCTGGTGAGCGAGCGGCTGGAGCAGGTGCACAAGGGCCTGGGCGAGATGCAGACCCTGGCCGGCAGCGTGGGCGACCTGAAGCGCGTGATGACCAACGTGAAGACGCGCGGCACCTGGGGCGAGATGCAGCTGGGCGCCATCATCGACAACGTGCTCACGCCGGGCCAGTACGAGAAGAACGTCAAGACCCAGCCCGGCAGCGATGAGCTGGTGGAATTCGCCATCCGCCTGCCGGGCAGGAGCGAGGAGCAGCCAGTGTGGCTGCCGATCGACTCCAAGTACCCCGTGGAGCATTACCAGCGCCTGCTGGACGCCCAGGAACAGGCGGACAAGGCGGCGATGGCCGCGGCCGGCAATGCCTTCGAGTCTTCCATCAAGCTGGAGGCCAAGAAGATCTTCAGCAAATACGTGGCCCCGCCCTACACCACCGACTTTGCCGTGCTCTACCTGCCCACCGAGGGGCTGTTTGCCGAGGTCATGCGCCGCCCCGGCCTGGTGGAGGCGGTGCAGAATGACTGCCGCGTGATGATCACCGGCCCGGCCAACCTGGCGGCCATGCTCAGCAGCCTGCAGATGGGCTTCAAGACCCTGGCGATCGAGAAGCGCTCCTCCGAGGTCTGGGGCGTGCTGGGCCAGGTGAAGACCGAGTTCGCCAAGTTCGGCGAGGTGGTCGAGGCCACGCGCCGCTCCATCGACGCGGCGGCCAAGAAGTTCGAGCAGGTGGACGTGCGCACGCGCGCCATCCAGCGGCGCCTGCGCGGCGTGCAGGAGCTGCCGGCGCCCGAAGCGCCGTCACAGCAGGAGGCAGGCGTGCCCGCATCGGGCCTGCTGATAGAGGACGAGGGCGAGTGATATGAAACACCCCCCTGAGGCGCTTCGCGCCTTCCCCCCGCTCTCGCTTTGCTGCGCTACGCGGGCAGGGGGACGCCGCCCGTGCGGCGGGGCGGCCCTTGCACGGCGGCCCTGGCTTGGGTCGTGCCAGTTTCATGGGCTGCGCGCGATGCGCAGCGCTATGGATCACTGAAATGGATTGGTCCCTGGCGCGCCTGATCCTGGGACAGATCTGCATCCACGCCAGCATGGCCGGCATGCGCATGGCGGCGCCGCTGCTGGCGCTGCGCGAGGGCCACAGCGCGGCGGCCGTGGGCGTGCTGCTGGCGCTGTTCGCGCTCAGCCAGGTGTTCCTGGCCCTGCCGGCGGGGCGCTATGCGGACCGCCATGGCCTGAAACGCCCGGTGCGCCGCGCCGTGGTGGCGGCCGTGCTGGGTGCGGGCGCGGCCGTGGTCTGGCCGGTGTTTGCGGTGCTGTGCCTGTCGGCCCTGCTCACGGGCGGCGCCACGGGCGTGGCCACGATTGCGCTGCAGCGCCATGTGGGCCGCGCGGCGCAGGGCGGCACGCAACTGCGCCGGGTGTTCAGCTGGCTCGCCATAGGGCCGGCGCTGTCGAATTTCCTGGGACCGTTTTGCGCCGGGCTGCTGATAGACCATGCGGGCGCGCAGGCCGGGGCCACCGCCGGGTTCCGCGCCGCTTTTGCGCTGCTGGCCTTGCTGCCCCTCACTACCTGGCTGTGGGTGCGCGGCGCGCAGGAGCTGCCGCCCGTCACGGCGGCCGCGGGCGGCGGCCGTGGGCGCGCCTGGGACCTGCTCGCCGCGCCCGGCTTTCGCCGCCTGCTCATCGTCAACTGGCTGCTGTCGTCCTGCTGGGACGTGCACACCTTCGTCGTGCCGCTGCTGGGCTACGAGCGCGGGCTGTCGGCCTCGGTCATAGGCGCCATCCTGGGCGCTTTCGCCATGGCCGCGGCCCTGATCCGCGTGCTCATGCCGTTCATCGCCGAGCGCCTGCACGAGGCAACCGTGGTCACCTGGGCCATGGTGGCGACGGCGCTGCTGTTTGCCGTCTACCCGCTGTTGCCTACGGCCCTGGCGCTGGGCAGCTGCTCGGTGCTGCTCGGTTTTGCGCTCGGTTCGGTGCAGCCCATGGTCATGAGCATGCTGCACCAGCTCACGCCGGCGCACCGCCATGGCGAGGCGCTGGGCCTGCGCCTCATGGCCATCAACGGCTCCAGCGTGGTCATGCCGCTGCTGTTCGGCTCGGCCAGTGCGCTGATCGGTGTGGGGGGCCTGTTCTGGGCGGTGGGCGCCGCGGTGGGCCTGGGCGCGCGCGTGGCCTGGCGGCTGGGGGGTGATGCCTCAGCGCCCCGCCATTGATTAAACCTAGATCCGGCAGTTGACCGCTTGTGATCTTCAATAAAGCCTTATGGGGATTAGCCATTTCGGCTTCGGCATCGTTCACCTGTTGGGTGACAGCGCTATGCACCCGCCAGCACCGCGCTGGACGCGCCATGCTGCGTTGTTCGTCCTTGCGCACAGGCGTCCTCACGCCTTGCCTTGCACACCCATCACGGCACTGACGGGTGCATCCAACTGCCGGATCTAGGTTAAAGCTCGTAGAACGCGCGGATGATGCCCCAGGCCTCGGCCGGGTCGTCCGTGTAGTGGAACAGTTTGAGGTCTTCGGCCGAGACCGTGCCCTGTTCCACCAGGGCGTCGAAGTTCAACATGCGCTTCCAGAATGCCGAGCCGAACAGCACGATGGGCGCCGGCTTGGCCTTGCCGGTCTGCACCAGGGTCAGCACCTCGAACAGCTCGTCGAGCGTGCCAAAGCCGCCGGGGAACACCACCAGGGCCTTGGCGCGCATCATGAAATGCATCTTGCGCAGCGCAAAGTAGTGGAACTTGAAGGACAGCGAGGGCGTGATGTAGCGGTTGCCGCTCTGCTCGTGCGGCAGGGTGATGTTCAGGCCGATGTTGGGCGCGCCGACCTCGTGCGCGCCGCGGTTGGCGGCCTCCATGATGCCGGGGCCGCCGCCGGTGCAGATGTACATGCGCTCGGCGGCCGGGCGGCTTTGGCCGTATTCGGCCACATGGCGCGCAAAGCGGCGCGCCTGGTCGTAGTAGTGGGCATTCTTCACGGCGCGCTCGGCCCGCGTGATGCGCTCGGCCTCGCCGCTGGCCTGGGCCTCGGCCAACTGCTCGGCCGCGGCCTCGGGGGAGACGAAGCGTGCGCTGCCATACACCACCACGGTGTGTTCTATGCCTTGCTCGGCCTGCTCCAACTCGGGCTTGAGCAACTCCAGCTGAAAGCGTATGCCGCGTGTCTCGCGGCGCAGCATGAATTCCGGGTCGGTAAAGGCCAGGCGGTACGAATCGGGGTGCAGCGGGTTGCCCGCCACGGCGTAGTTGTGCAGCTCGGCCCAGGCATTGGCCAGGCGGCTGTCTTGGAGATCGGTATTCGCTTGCATGATGGGGAAGTGTCGGGAAAAAGGCCGGCAGCCTGGGCCGCGATGCAGGGCCGGTGGGTGGAGGTGGATTTTATTTAAACTGGCTGGTGACGCTTATGTATCAAGCGCAATCAGCTATTTAAATGGTAGTGAATAGGTGAAGGCCTGACCTTGCTTTGCAGCCATGGTCCGCCACATGCAGCATGCACAGTGGCGGCATTGTAGGTAAGAGCGTGTGCGGCTTCTGCGGGTCACCGCGGATCTATGTCCTGCCAGGCCTGCACGGCCGCCAGCACGGTCTGCATCTGCACCAGGTGGGCAAAGCGGAAGGCGTCGCCGCTCACCGTTTCGTCGGGGAACTCGGTGACCAGCGTCACCGGCGCATCGTGCGCGGTCTGCGTCTGCATGCAGGCAATGCCGTCGATCACCTCGAAGGGCAGGGGGCCGGCGTGGCGTTCGTAGAGGGCGCGCTGGCGCGCGTTGTACTCGGCCAGGCCCGGTACCTGCTTGAGGCGCGCGCACACCGCCGCCAGCAGCGCGCGCGCCGGTGGCTCCCAGCCGGCGTGGTGGCGCAGGATCAGGAAGAAGCCCTTGGGGCACATCCACTGCTCGAAGCCGCGCGGCACATAGCCCGACAGTGGCCGCGTCCACTCGTGCGCGGGATAGCCGTGCAGGTTCACGTGCAGGCGCGCGCCGGACAGCGCCAGCGCCATCTGGCGCGCCTCGCGCTCGAACCAGGGTGCGCTCTCGCGGTATTCGACATCGTCGCCCAGCGCCGTGTAACGCGCCGCATGGTGCATGTGGCCGCCGTGCTGGCAGCACAGCTCGCGGTGCAGGGCGTAGCCGTCGGGGTTTTCGAGTGCGATCAGCGCGAAATGCGCGTCCGGCTGCTGCAGCAGCGCCTGGGCCGCGCGCAGCGCGCCGACCACGCCCGAGGTCTCGTTGGCGTGCTGGCCGCCGCTGATGAACACCGGGCGCTGTGTGCCGCGCTGGTATTGCCCCCACACCGTGCGGCCCTGGCGCGTGCGGGCGCTGAAGCGCTGGCCCGGCCAGGCGTGCATGGTCTGGACGATGTATGCGGGCGCAGGCGCGTGGCCCAGCTCATCCAGCGCTTCCTGCGGCGCTTGCTGTGGCAGATGCGCCGCGGCCAGCGCGTCCTGCGCCGCGGCGTCGAAGGGCTGCAGGCTGACATGCACGCGCGGTGCGGCGGCGCCCAGGCGCACGTCGGGCACGATCTGGCCGGGCTGCAGGCGCCGGTCGCCCAGGGGGCGGCCGCTGTGCTGCTGGAAGAATTCGAGCAGCGAAAAGTACAGGTCCTCGTGCAGCGCCTCGGCCGTGCTGATCGTCTCGCCCGCCCAGGCCACGGGCTGCTCATAGCCGGCCAATTCCACGCGCAGTTGCAGGCGCTCGAAATACGGCTCCTGCTCCGGCCAGGGGTGGCCGCGCACGGCCTGCAGCGCCTGGGCGAAGGTCTGCTCGTAGTCGGTGCTGACGGCGCAGTCGAGCAGATCGGCCGCGCCCGCGCGCGTGCCCACGCGCAGCCAGCCGGTGGGCGAGAGCACCGTGGCGCCCGTGGCGTCGCCATGGCTGCGGTTGGGCGCCCAGACCTGCTGGCGGATGTGCTCGCCGCCTTGCAGCTGCAGCTCCACGTCGTAGCAGGGCAGGGCGTCGGCGCGCGCCTCCAGCGTGAGGGCGGCGCCTTCCAGCAGGGCTGCCAGCGGGTAGGCCTCCAGGCGAAAGCGCTGCTCCGGCCCGACCTGCGCCGCCGGGTAGCGGATATGGGCCGCGCGCAGCCGCGCGCAGTCCACGTTGTCGATGAAATGCTGCACCAGCGGCTTGTAGGCGCTGTGAAAACGCGCCTGCACGCCCACGGCGGCCAGCTGCCGCTCGGCCGCGCGGCGCTCGGCCTGGCCTTCAAACAGCCAGCCCTCGACATGGCGGCCGCGCCATTCGGGTTGCGAGAAGCGCTGCACCCACAGATCCAGCGTGCGCTCCAGTCTCAGGTCGAGCAGCGTGTTGCCTGTGTTGGCGTTGGTCATGGGCGTACCTGGCAAGGAGGGGAGGGAGGCAAATTATCGGCAGCCGTGCGCCGCCCGGCGCTGCGGACTTTCGCTGGCCTGCAATAATTTGATGGCAAATGGGCGCAAAGTGCTTATGCAGCAAGCGCAGGCAGCTCTACTTTTTGTTTTTATTCATCAGGAGACTGTGGACATGAGCCTCGACTTCCAAGGCCGGGTGGCCATCGTGACGGGCGCCGGTGGCGGCCTGGGGCGCCAGCATGCGCTGGCGCTGGCGGCGCGCGGCGCCAAGGTGCTGGTCAACGACCTGGGCGGGGCGGTGGATGGCAGGGGCGCGGGCGGCACGGCGGCGCAGGCCGTGGCCGATGAGATCCGCGCCGCGGGCGGCCAGGCGCTGGCGAATACGGCCTCGGTGACCGATTTCGGCGCCGTGCAGGCCATGGTGCAGCAGGCCGCGGATGCCTGGGGCCGCGTGGACATCCTGGTGAACAACGCCGGCATCCTGCGCGACAAGAGCTTTGCCAAGATGGACATGGCCGACTTTGCCCTGGTGGTGCAGGTGCACCTGATGGGCGCGGCGCATTGCTGCAAGGCCGTGTGGCCGCTGATGCAGGCGCAGCACTACGGGCGCATCGTCATGACCACTTCGTCCACGGGCCTGTACGGCAATTTTGGCCAGGCCAACTACGGCGCGGCCAAGCTGGCGCAGGTGGGGCTGATGCAGACCCTGGCCATCGAGGGCGCCAAGTACGGCATCCATGTGAACGCGCTGGCGCCCACGGCCGCCACGCGCATGACCGCGGGGCTGATGCCCGAGGAGGTGCTGGCACGGCTGGCGCCCGAGGCCGTGGTGCCTGCCATGCTGGTGCTGGCGCACGAGCGCGCGCCCACGCGCAGCATTCTGTGCGCCGGCGCGGGCACCTTCGAGGCGGCGCACATCACGCTCACCCAGGGCCTGCACCTGGGGCTGGGCGCCGACGTGCCCGAGCAACTGGCAGCGCGTCTGGCCGAGGTGTGCGCGCGCGCGGGTGAGCAGGTGCCCGGCAGCGGCGCGGCCCAGGGCGAGAACGAGCTCCGGCAGGCCATGGCCGCTGCAGCACGCACCTGATCCAGGGGCGCTTGGCAGCACCAAGACCCAGCGTGTGCTTCCTTACTCTTGGGCAAAGGTGTCAACGCTGGGCGGGACGGGTCGCCGCCAACAACAAAGCCCCGACTCGCGGGGCCTTTTGTCGCCATCTTCAAGCTGCCGCGCACTCGTTGAGGTTGCGCTACGTGCTTGTTTTTATTGGCGGAAGCTCAGGGATTCGAACCCTGGAACCCTTGCGGGTTGCCGGTTTTCAAGACCGGTGCAATCGACCACTCTGCCAAGCTTCCAAATTCTTCCTGTGGCGGGTTTCAAGGCTGCCGGTTTGAACCACTCGCCCCCAAGCCGTCGGACAACCGAGGATTCTAAGCGGACGGTGCGGGTGCCCAAGGCGCGGATGGGTTTACGCCTCCAGCAGCAGGGCCGCGACCACGTTGCGGCCTTCGCCGGCCAGGATGTTGTAGGTGCGGCAGGCGGCCTGCGTGTCCATGGTCTCCAGGCCGATGCGCCTGGCCATCAGCGGCTGCAGCCAGGCCGGCGGCGGGAAGCGGTTGCGCGTGCCGCTGCCGAAGATCACGACCTCGGCGTCCAGCGCGGCCAGTTGTGCGAAGTGCGCGGGGGTCAGGTCCTCGAAGCGGCTGCAGTCCCAGGCGATGCGCTGGCCGCGCGAGCCGACGATGACGCTGGCGGTGATCTTGTCGGTGTCCACGCTGACCCAGCCCGGCCCGTAGGCGGTGATGGTCTGGACGTCGAAGCGGTCGGGTTGGAATTTCATGTGTGCCGTGCAACCCTGGTCGTGGGCGGCCTGCGGATGGGAACTGTGCTTAAATTATAGGTTTCACCGACTGGCCCCCTGGTTCTTTGCAGTGCCAGCTCCTGACGACTAGCCCGCGCATGAAGCCCATCCACAAATCCGCCAAGCTCAACAATGTCCTCTACGACGTCCGCGGCCCCATCGTGGACGCGGCCAAGCAGATGGAGGACGAGGGCCAGAAGATCATCAAGCTCAACATCGGCAACATGGCGCCGTTCGGCTTCGATGCGCCCGAGGAGATTCAGCAGGACATGATCCGCAACCTGCCGAATTCGGCGGGCTACTCGGACAGCAAGGGCATCTTCGCGGCGCGCAAGGCGGTGATGCACTACACCCAGCAGCTCGGTATCGAGGGCGTGACGCTGGATGACATCTACCTGGGCAACGGCGCCAGCGAGCTGATCTGCATGGCCACCAACGCGCTGCTCAACGACGGCGACGAGTTGCTCGTGCCCACGCCCGACTACCCGCTGTGGACGGCGGCGACCTCGCTCTCGGGCGGCTCGCCCGTGCATTACCGCTGCGACGAGGACGCGGGTTGGCTGCCCGACCTCCAGGACATGCGCGCCAAGATCACGCCGCGCACGCGCGGCATCGTGGTCATCAACCCGAACAACCCTACCGGCGTGCTCTACCCCGTGGAGCTGCTCCAGGGCATCGTCCAGATCGCGCGCGAGAACAACCTGGTGCTGATGGTCGATGAGGTGTACGACAAGGTGCTGTACGACGGCGTCAGGTTCACGTCCATGGCCAGCCTCTGCACCGACGTGCTCACGCTCACCTTCAACTCGCTGTCCAAGGCCTACCGCAGCTGCGGCTACCGCGCGGGCTGGATGGTGGTATCCGGACCCAAGCAGGACGCCCGCGACTACATCGAGGGCCTGAACATGCTCGCCAACCTCAAGCTCGGCTCCAACGTGCCGGGCCAGTGGGCCATCCAGACGGCGCTGGGCGGCTACCAGAGCATCAACGACCTGGTGAAGGAGGGCGGGCGCCTGCGCCGCCAGCGCGACCTGGCCTATGAGCTGATCACGCAGATCCCCGGCGTCACCTGCGTCAAGCCCCAGGCGGCGCTGTACATGTTCCCGCGCCTCGATCCTGAGGTGTACCCGATTGCCGACGACCGCCAGTTCTTCATGGAGGTGCTGCGCGCCACGCGCGTCATGCTGGTGCAGGGCTCGGGCTTCAACTACCCGGACAACCAGCATTTCCGCATCGTCTTCCTGCCGCACGAGGACGACCTGCGCGAGGCGGTTGCGCGCCTGGCGGGCTTCCTCGCGGCCTACCGGCAGCGCCACGCCAAGGCGGCGTAAAACTCTATTTTTGATAGCTGCCAGCGCTTGATGCAAAAGCGCTACAGCCTTTTTTGACTGGTAATTCTGATATGAAACCCATCCAAGTTGGCCTGCTCGGCATCGGCACCGTGGGCAGCGGCGTGTTCAACGTGCTGCAACGCAACCAGGAGGAGATCCGCCGCCGCGCCGGCCGCGGCATCGAGATCGCCTGCGTGGCCGACCTGGACACCGCGCGCGCGCGCGCCATCGTGGGCGAGCAGGCCCGCGTGGTGGGCGATGCGCGCGAGATCATCGCCAACCCCGACATCGACATCGTGGTCGAGCTCATCGGCGGCTACGGCATCGCCAGGCAACTGGTGCTGGAGGCGATTGCCGCCGGCAAGCATGTGGTGACGGCCAACAAGGCCCTGCTGGCCGTGCATGGCACGGAGATCTTCAAGGCCGCGGCCGAGAAGGGCGTGGTGGTGGCCTTCGAGGCGGCCGTGGCCGGCGGCATCCCCATCATCAAGGCGCTGCGCGAGGGCCTGAGCGCTAACCAGATCCAGTGGATTGCCGGCATCATCAACGGCACGACCAACTTCATCCTGTCCGAGATGCGCGACAAGGGCCTGGACTTCGACGTGGTCTTGAAGGAGGCGCAGCGCCTGGGCTACGCCGAGGCCGACCCGACCTTCGACATCGAGGGCGTGGACGCCGCGCACAAGGCCACCATCATGAGCGCCATCGCCTTCGGCATTCCGGTGCAGTTCGACAAGGCCCATGTGGAGGGCATCACCAAGCTGTCCGCCGCCGACATCCGCTACGCCGAGCAGTTGGGCTATCGCATCAAGCTCTTGGGCATCACCAAGCGCACCGACAAGGGCGTGGAGCTGCGCGTGCACCCCAGCCTGGTGCCGGCCAAGCGCCTGATCGCCAACGTCGAGGGCGCGATGAACGCCGTGGTCGTGCACGGCGACGCCGTGGGCACCACGCTGTACTACGGCAAGGGCGCGGGCAGCGAGCCCACGGCCAGCGCCGTGATCGCCGACCTGGTGGACATCACCCGCCTGATCGAGGCCGACCCCGCGCACCGCGTGCCGCCGCTGGCCTTCCAGAGCCACACGCTGCGCGAGGCCGGCCAGGACCTGCCGGTGCTGCCCATGGCCGAGGTGGTCACCAGCTACTACCTGCGCCTGCGCGTGGCCGACGAGGCCGGTGTGCTGGCCAAGGTCACGGGCATCCTGGCGGGCGCGGGCATCAGCATCGACGCCATGCTGCAGCGCGAGGCCGACGAGGTCGGCGGCGAAGGAAGCACCCAGACCGACCTGATCATCCTCACGCACGACACGCGCGAGGGCGACATGGACGCCGCGCTGGCCCAGATCCAGGGCCTGCCCACGGTGCTGGCGCCGATCACGCGCATCCGCAAGGAAGAGCTGAACAACTGAGGATTGCGCGAGCCATGCTGTACCTGTCCACCCGCGGCCACCCGGACCGCAAGCATTTCTGCGACATCCTGCTCGAAGGCCTGGCGCCCGACGGCGGCCTGTACCTGCCCGAGCACTACCCGAAGATCAGCGACGCGCAACTCACCGAGCTGCGCCAGGCGTACCACATGCAAGGCTACGCCGAACTGGCCTTTCGCATCCTGTCGCTGTACATCGACGACATTCCGCCTGCCGACCTGAAGCGCCTGTGCGAGAAGACCTACACCGCCGAGGTCTTCGGCACGCGCGAGATCGTGCCCCTGCGCCACCTGGAAGACGGCCTGTGGATCGAGGCCCTGTCCAACGGCCCGACGCTGGCCTTCAAGGACATGGCCATGCAGCTCTTGGGCAACCTGTTCGAATACGAGCTGGCGCGCCGCGGCGAAGAGCTCAACATCCTGGGCGCCACCAGCGGCGACACCGGCAGCGCGGCTGAATACGCCATGCGCGGCAAGCAGGGCGTGCGCGTGTTCATGACCAGCCCGCATGGCCGCATGAGCCCGTTCCAGCAGGCGCAGATGTTCAGCCTGCAGGACGCGAACATCCACAACCTGGCGATTCAAGGCGTGTTCGACGACTGCCAGGACATCGTCAAGGCCGTCTCCAACGACCACGCGTTCAAGGCCCGCTACAAGATCGGCACCGTCAACTCCATCAACTGGGCGCGCCTCTTGGCGCAGGTGGTGTACTACTTCGCGGGCTACATCCAGGCCACGGAGTCCAACGACCAGAAGGTCAGCTTCACCGTGCCCAGCGGCAACTTCGGCAACATCTGCGCCGGCCATGTGGCGCGCCAGATGGGCCTGCCGATCGACCGCCTGGTCGTGGCCACGAACGAGAACGACGTGCTCGACGAGTTCTTCCGCACCGGCGCCTACCGCGTGCGCGGCGCGGCCGATACGCATGAGACCAGCAGCCCCAGCATGGACATCAGCAAGGCCAGCAACTTCGAGCGTTTCGTGTTCGACCTGGTGGGGCGCGACGCCGGGCGCACGCGCCAGCTGTTCGCCGAGGGCGTGGCCCAGCAGGGCTTCTTCGACCTGGGGGCCGACCCGGTGTTCCAGGACGCCCACGCCAAATACGGCTTCGAGAGCGGCAAGAGCCAGCACGCGGACCGCCTGGCCACCATCCGCGACACCTGGGAGCGCTTCGGCCAGATCATCGATACCCACACCGCCGACGGCGTGAAGGTGGCGCGCGATCTGCGCGGCGACCCGGCCGTGCCCATGATCGTGCTGGAGACGGCGCTGCCCATCAAGTTTGCCGAAACCATAGAGGAGGCCCTGGGCCGAGCGCCCGAGCGCCCGGCGAAGTTCGAGGGCATCGAGCAGCTCCCGAAGCGTGTGCAGGTGCTGCCGGCCGACGTCGCGCGGGTCAAGGCCTACATCGCCGCCCATTGCGATTAAGGGATAAATTGGCCTTCGGCGCTTATCCATCAAGCGCTGGAAGCTATTAATTGATGAGCGGAACCAAAGGAGTGGCGCGATGAAGGTGGTTGGCTTTGCCGGCTATTCGGGCAGCGGCAAGACCACGCTGCTCGAGCGGCTGATTCCCGACCTGCGCCTGCGTGGCCTGCGCGTATCGGTGGTCAAGCACGCGCACCACAAGTTCGACATCGACCATGTGGGCAAGGACAGCTGGCGCCACCGCGAGGCCGGGGCCTACGAGGTCGTCGTGGCCTCCGACCGGCGCATGGCGCTGATGCGCGAGTTCGAGCAGCAGCACCAGCCCGGCGTGCACGAGCTGCTGGCCGAGCTGGACCCGCGGGTGGACTGGGTGCTGGTGGAGGGCTTCAAGGACTGCGACCTGCCCAAGATCGAGATCTGGCGTGCCGCCACGCCCGAATACCGTGAGCGCCTCGCGCTCTACCCGCACGACCCCCACATCGTCGCCGTGGCCACCGACGCGCCGCAGCTGCCCGCAGCCACGGCGCTGCCGGTGCTGCACCTGGGCGACCCGCCTGCGGTCGTGCAGTGGCTGCTGGAGCAGGGTGCGCGTTTTGACTATCTGCCCCAACCCCTGGAGGCTTGCGAATGACATCGAAGGCGCGTGCGCCCCTCAAACCCCTGCACGAGGCCCTGGCCGAACTGCTCGCGCAGGCCGCCCCCCTGGCTGGCACGGACACCGTCGACACCTTCGACGCCGACGGCCGCGTGCTGGCGCAGCCGGCCATCTCGCCGCTGCAGGTGCCGCCGCAGGACAACAGCGCCATGGACGGCTACGCCGTGCGCCGCGCCGACATCACCGCCGCGGGCGTGGCGCTGTCCGTGTCCCAGCGCATTGCCGCGGGCGAGGCCGGCGCGCCGCTGGCGGCCGGCACGGCGGCACGCATCTTCACGGGTGCTCCCGTGCCCGCTGGGGCCGACGCCATCGTGATGCAGGAGGACTGCGAGGCGCTCGACGGCGAGCGCGTGCGCGTGAACGCCGTGCCCGCCGCGGGCCAGTGGATCCGCCGCGCCGGCGAGGACATCACCCTGGGCGCCGAGGTGCTGGCCGCCGGCACGCGCCTCACCCCCGCCGAGCTGGGCCTGGCCGCCAGCATCGGCCTGGCCGAACTCCAGGTGGCACGCCGGCCGCGCGTGGCGCTGTTCTCCACGGGCGACGAACTCGTCATGCCCGGCGAGGTGGCGCCCGCGCAGATGCGCCCGGGCGCCATCTACAACAGCAACCGCTTCTTTCTGCGCGCCATGCTGCGGCGCCTGGGCTGCGAGGTGAGCGACCTGGGGATAGTGCCGGATCGGCGCGAGGCCACCCTGGCCGCGCTGCAGGGCGCCGCGCAGGGGCACGACCTGATCCTGACCAGCGGCGGCGTTTCGGTGGGCGAGGAAGACCACATCAAGCCCGCCGTGGAGAGCCTGGGGCGCCTTGATCTCTGGCAGATCGCCATGAAGCCGGGCAAGCCCTTCGCCTATGGCCGCATAGCCGGCGCCCACTTCATGGGCCTGCCGGGCAACCCGGTGTCGAGCTTCGTCACCTTCGGCCTGCTGGTGCGCCCCTTCCTGCTGCGGTTGCAGGGGGTGCAGGATGTCGCTCCTAAAGCGATAGCTGCTACCGCTGGATTCGATTGGCCAAAGGCCGACAAACGCCGTGAATTCCTGCGCGTGCGCCAGGGGGCGGACGGCACGCTGGAGCTGTTTCCGAACCAAAGCTCGGGGGTGCTTACCTCGGCGGCCTGGGCTGACGGCGTGGTGGACAATCCCGCCGGTCAGACCATTGCGCGCGGTGACCGCGTGCGCTTTTTGCCGTTTGCGGAGTTGCTGTCATGACCGTCCCCCTCACGATCACGGTGCGCTATTTCGCCTCCATCCGCGAGGCCGTGGGCACGGGCCAGGAAACCGTGCAGACCGGTGCCGCCACGCTGGGGGCGCTGCGCGACGAGCTCATCGCCCGCGGCCAGCCCTGGGCCCAGTGCCTGGCACGCGGGCGCGCCGTGCGCATGGCCCTGAACCAGGTCATGGGCCAGGACGCCACGCCCCTGGCCGATGGTGCCGAGGCGGCGTTCTTTCCGCCCGTCACCGGCGGCTGACGGCCATCAATCCTGCGTCGGCAGCGCCGGGCTGCGCCAGCCCAGCAGCTCGGCCAGGCGCAGCGTGATCCAGCGCGCCTCCGGGGCGCTCACGCCGCTATCGGGGCCCGCCAGAGCGGCATGCATGCCCAGCAGCACGCCTTCCTCTGACCGGGCGCCGCCGTGGTACAGCTGCTGCGCCTGCTCCACCAGGTGGCAGGCCAGGTCTTCGCACAGCTCGTAGCGCGCGCGCACCTCGCCCGCTGGCGTCAGCAGGCGCTGGCGCGCGTCGCTGTAGAGCGCGATGAAGGAGGGTGGGACCAGGATTTGGTTGTCGTCTTGCATGCGCCATTGTGCAAAAACAAAGGCGCCGCTCCCGACGGATGCGGCGCCACTGGCGCGGGGCGGTGCTCAGGGCTTGTTGTGCTCGGCCTGCGGCGCATCGTTGCGCGTGAACAGCCAGATGAAGAAACCCGACATGCCCAGCATGAAGCCGATGCCCACGGCGCTGAACAGGCCCACCTCGGTGGTGAAGAGTTGCTTGAGTAATTGCATGGTGCTTTCCCTCTGTTGTTGACTGCTGCGTTCCATTGCAGCGCAGGCAGGGGGGAATCACTTTGATTAAGGTCAAGGCCCAAGGGTATGCCACAGTATGGCCGTCGGGCATTGGCGGGGCGCAGGTCGTGGCCTTCAGTCTGGCACGAACAGGCGCTCAAAGCGCTGCTGGTCGCTCTCCAGCTCGAAGGTCACGAGCTGGCCCATCTTGCCGTCGGCCCGGCGCTGGGCGGAAAACAGGCTGTGGCGGCCCGTCAGGTCGAAGCTGGGCAGGTCGATCAGCGCATAGGGCTGGGGTACGAAGGTCTGGAACTCAAACACCACGCGGTGCACGTTGCGCGGCGAGGGGTAGAGCATGTAGTCGGCAGTGGTGATGGTTTGCTGGGCCATGGCGTGCGGGGGCGTTAAAGTGGCCATTTTGCCGCCTACTCCTTTTCTGCCGCCATGACTCGCGTTTCCATCCAGACTCAGGACTTCGATGTTTCCACCGAACTGGCCCTGCTGCGCGCCGGGGATGCGCGCGTGGGCGCCGTCTGCTGCTTCGTGGGCACGGTGCGCGACAGGAACGAGGGCGACGCCGTCGCCAGCATGGAACTGGAGCATTACCCCGGCATGACGGAAAAATCCATAGCGGCCATGATCGACGAGGCGTTGGCCCGCTTCGACCTGTATGGCGTGCGCGTGATCCACCGCGTGGGGTTGCTGCAGCCGCTGGACCAGATCGTGCTGGTGGCCGTCACCAGCGCGCACCGCGGCGAGAGCTTCCAGGCCTGCGAATTCCTCATGGACTACCTGAAGACCCAGGCGCCGTTCTGGAAGAAGGAGCAGACCCCCGAAGGCGCGCGCTGGGTGGATGCGCGCGTTGCCGACGACGCGGCGCTGGCGCGCTGGGGCATTGCCGCGCCGCCGCAGGTGGGCTGAATTTGTCGCGCCATGGCTTGAAATCGAGGCGCGCAAGCCCTAGCTAGCAGCAAGTTGGAGGTTTTACATGCGTCTCGACAAACTCACTACCAAGTTCCAGGAAGCCCTGTCCGATGCCCAGTCGCTCGCGCTGGGCCATGACAACGCTTATATCGAGCCGGTGCACCTGCTGGCCGCCATGCTGCGCCAGGAGGACGGCCCGCGTGCGCTCGTGGAGCGTGCCGGCGCCAACGTGGCCGGCCTGCTCAAGGCCGCCGAGGCCGCGATCAAGCGCCTGCCCCAGGTGCAGGGGCATGAGCAGGTGCAGGCCAGCCCGGAGCTCGGCCGCGTGCTGCAGGCCACCGAGAAGGAGGCGATCCAGCGTGGCGACCAATTCATCGCCAGCGAGCTGTTCCTGCTGGCCCTGGTGGACAGCAAGGGCGATGCCGCCCAGCTGGCCAAGGACAACGGCCTCACGCGCAAGAGCCTGGAGGCCGCCATCGACGCCGTGCGCGGCGGCCAGAAGGTGGACAACGCCGAGGCCGAGGGCCAGCGCGAAGCCCTGAAGAAATACTGCCTGGACCTGACCGAGCGCGCCCGCCTGGGCAAGCTCGATCCGGTGATCGGGCGCGATGACGAGATCCGCCGCGCCATCCAGGTGCTGCAGCGGCGCAGCAAGAACAACCCGGTGCTGATCGGCGAGCCCGGCGTGGGCAAGACGGCCATTGTCGAGGGCCTGGCGCAGCGCATCGTCGAGGGCGAGGTGCCCGAGTCGCTGAAGAACAAGCGTGTGCTGGTGCTGGACATGGCGGGCCTGCTGGCCGGTGCCAAGTACCGCGGCGAGTTCGAGGAGCGCCTGAAGTCGGTGCTGAAAGAGGTGGCGCACGAGGAGGGGCGCATCATCCTGTTCATCGACGAGATCCACACCATGGTCGGCGCCGGCAAGGCCGAGGGCGCGATCGACGCCGGCAACATGCTCAAACCCGCCCTGGCGCGCGGCGAGCTGCACTGCATAGGCGCGACCACGCTTGACGAGTACCGCAAGTACATCGAGAAGGACGCGGCGCTGGAGCGGCGCTTCCAGAAGGTGCTGGTGCAGGAGCCGACGGTGGAGGACACCATCGCCATCCTGCGCGGCCTGCAGGTGCGCTATGAGGCACATCACGGCGTGGACATTACGGATCCCGCCATCGTTGCTGCAGCAGAACTGTCCCACCGCTACATCACCGACCGCTTCCTGCCGGACAAGGCCATCGACCTGATCGACGAGGCCGCGGCCAAGATCAAGATCGAGATCGACTCCAAGCCCGAGGCGCTGGACAGACTCGAACGCCGCATGATCCAGCTCAAGATCGAGCGCGAGGCGATGAAGAAGGAGCAGGACGAGGCCTCGCAAAAGCGCCTGCAGCTGATTGAGGAAGAACTCGCCAACGTGGAGCGCGAGTACGCCGACCTGGAGGAAGTCTGGAAGTCCGAGAAGGCCAGCGCCCAGGGCAGCGAACAGATCCGCAAGGACATCGACGTCATCCGCACGCAGATCGACGACCTGAAGCGCAAGGGCGACTTCAACAAGGTGGCCGAGCTGCAATACGGCCGCCTGCCCGAACTTGAAAAGCGCTTGAAGGAGGCGCAGGACAGCGAGGCCGGCGGCGGCGCGCCCCGGCACAAACTGCTGCGCACCCATGTGGGCGCCGAGGAGATCGCCGAGGTGGTCAGCCGCGCCACCGGCATTCCCGTGGCCAAGATGATGCAGGGCGAGAAGGACAAGCTCTTGCACATGGAGGACAAGCTGCACGAGCGCGTGGTGGGCCAGGACGAGGCGATTAGCGCCGTGGCGAATGCCATCCGCCGCTCGCGCTCAGGGCTTTCGGACCCGAACCGGCCGCTGGGCAGCTTCCTGTTTCTGGGCCCCACGGGCGTGGGCAAGACCGAGCTGTGCAAGGCGCTGGCGGGCTTTCTGTTCGACAGCGACGACCACATGGTGCGCATCGACATGAGCGAATTCATGGAAAAGCATAGCGTCGCGCGCTTGATTGGCGCGCCTCCAGGCTATGTGGGCTATGAAGAGGGCGGCTATCTGACGGAGGCCGTGCGCAGGAAACCCTATTCCGTACTGCTGCTCGACGAGGTGGAAAAGGCCCACCCGGACGTGTTCAACGTGCTGCTGCAGGTGCTCGACGACGGCCGCCTGACCGATGGCCAGGGCCGCACCGTGGACTTCAAGAACACGGTTATCGTCATGACCAGCAACATCGGCTCGCCGTTGATCCAGGCCATGGTGGGGCAGGGCGCCGAGGACATCAAGGAGGCGGTGTGGGGGGAACTAAAAAACCATTTCCGACCCGAATTCCTGAATCGTATCGACGAGACGGTGGTGTTCCATGGCCTGGACGCCAAGCACATCGAAGCCATTGCGCACATCCAGCTCAAGCTGCTCGAAGCGCGCCTGGCGAAGATGGAACTGGCGCTGCAGGTGTCGAAGACGGCCATGGCAGAGCTGGCCAAGGTGGGCTTCGATCCGGTGTTTGGCGCGCGCCCGCTGAAGCGGGCCATCCAGCAGCGCATCGAAAACCCGCTGTCCAAGCTGCTGCTGCAGGGGCACTATGCGCCCAAGAGCGTGATTACCGTGGATGTGGATCCGGTGCAGGAGCCAGGGGTATTCCACTTTGGCGCGGGCCATGCCGAGGGTTGAGCCCTACCATTGGCCTGGAATGTGAAGCGCGGGCAGGCCCGCGCGCCCAACTGTCAGAAAGGTGCATGGTTTGAATGAAGTCGTTACCGGCATGATCCGCTGGAGCTTGCGTCTCGTGGTGTTTGCCTGTGGGGTGCTCTTCTTCCTGAGTCTGGTGGCCGCCGTGGCGGTGCTGGCTCTGGTCTGGGGCGCGCGCGCGCTGTGGGCGCGGCTGACGGGCAAGCCCGTCACGCCCTGGGCCATGCGCATGGATCCGCGCGCCGGCTGGAGCACGGTCTACCGCAGCACGGCCCGCTGGACGGCCCAGAGGCCGGATCAGCCGCGGCGCGGCGAGGGCACGCCGGCGCACGACATCACCGACGTGGTGCCACGCGAAATTCGCTGAAACTTTCGACCAGCCCCGCCGCGTAGTTCGCAAGAATTGCGCGGTCTTTCATCATGCGCGCCACCCCGCCGGACGACATTCGCCATCTTTTTGAGCTGCAGCGGCAAGCCAGCCGGGCGCAGCCCGACGTGCCCTTGACGCTGCGGCGCGAGCGCCTGCTGCGCCTGTCCAAGCTGCTCGACGAGCATGGCCCGCTGCTCGCGGCCGCGGTGCAGGCCGACTTCGGCATGCGCTCGCCACGCCTGACCGAGGTGGCCGACCTGTTCGTGCTGCGCACGCAGCTCGCCCACACCCTGCGCCACCTGGCGCGCTGGAGCAGGCCCAAGAGGGTGCGCACGCCCCTGTTCCTGCAGCCCGCGCGCGGCTGGATCGAGCGCCAGCCGCTGGGCGTGGTGGGCGTGATCGCGCCCTGGAACTACCCCGTGCAACTGGCCCTGGCGCCTGTTATCGGCGCGCTGGCGGCGGGCAACCGCGTCATGCTCAAGCCCAGCGAGCTCACGCCCCACACCGCGGCGCAGCTGGCGGCGCTGGTGTCGCAGTTCTTCGCGCCCGACGAGTTCTGCGTGGTGCAGGGCGACGCCGCCAGTGCCGCGCTGCTGGCCTCGCTGCCGTTCGACCACCTGGTGTTCACCGGCTCCACGGCCGTGGGGCGCAGGGTGGCGCAGGCGGCGGCGGCCAACCTCACGCCCACCACGCTGGAGCTGGGCGGCAAGTCGCCGGCCATCATCGACGCCGACTGCGACATACAGGACGCAGCGCTCAAGATCGCCCACGGCAAGCTGTTCAATGCCGGCCAGACCTGCATCGCACCGGACTATGTGATGTTGCCGCGCGGCAACGAGGCCGTCTTTGCCGAGGCCTATCGCGCCGCCGTGGCGCGGCTGTTTCCGTACTTCGAGGGCAACCCGGACTACGCCTCCATCATCAGCCCGCGCCACCTGGCGCGCCTGCGCACCCTGCTGCAGCAGGCCCAGACCCTGGGCGCCGAGCTGCAGGTGCTGCAACCCGTGCCCGGCTCGCCCGCGCCGCCGCCCCAGGGCATCGGCGACGGCGTGGGCCGTCAGATGGCGCCGATGCTGGTGTTCGGCGCCACGCAGGCCATGCAGCTGATGCAGGAGGAGATCTTCGGCCCGGTGCTGCCCGTGCTCGGCTACGAGCGGCTTGACGACGCCATCGCCCACATCAACGCCGGGCCGCGCCCGCTGGCGCTGTACTGGTTCGGCCGCAGCGAGGCCGTGCGTGACGACGTGCTGCGCCGCACCGTGAGCGGCGGCGTGTCGGTGAACGACACGCTGATGCACATCGCGCACCACAACCTGCCCTTTGGCGGCGTGGGCGACAGCGGCTGGGGTGCCTACCATGGCGAGATCGGTTTTCTGCGCTTTTGCCACCAAAAGGCCGTGCTGGCGCAATCGCGCTGGTCCATGGGGCGCCTGCTGTACCCGCCCTACGGCGCACGCTTCGAGCAGGCGGTGAGGCTGTTGCGCCGCCTGATGTAGTCCGTCCGCGTGCATGCCACAGATGAGTGGGTTTGCGTGAAATGACGGGGCTAGAAGCAAGGAAACTTGCAGCCGTAGGAGCTAAAAACGCAATTGAGCGAGAATGCTGGGTTTTCCAAAATTATCGGTTTTCGTTTTCCCATGTCCAGTATCCAGGTTCGTCCCGCCACACTTCGCGATGCCAAAGCCATTGCCCAGGTCCACACCACCGCCGCGATGGAAGCCTACCGAGGTCTGGTGCCCGATGATCAGTTGAAATCCATGTCTTCGGTCGAGAAGCGCCAGGCCTACTGGCGCGAGGCCATCGAGTATTGCGAGCCCCAGGTCCAGGTGGCGGTGGACGGCGACAAGATCGTCGGCTTCGTCGGCTTCGACCGCTCGCGCGATGAAAAAACCCGTAACACCACCGGCGAAATCTGGGCCATCTACGCCGCTCCCACGCATTGGGACAAGGGCGTGGGCGTTGCCCTGTGGGACGCCGCGCGCGACGGCCTGCAAGAGGAAGGCTGCACCACCGTCACGGCCTGGGTGCCGCTGCGCAACGAGCGCGCCCTGCGTTTTCACGAGATGGCCGGCTTCAAGCGCGAGATGACCACCGCCAAGACGGCCGTGGTCGGCGGCGTGAAGATCGAGGAAGTGCGCCTCAAGCGCTCCGTCAACTGAAGCGCTATGCAGCGGCCGCGGCAATGATCGAATGGAGCGAGCACGGCGAGCCGCGCAGCGCGCTCTGGCGCTCCGAGAGCGGCGCCCCGGCGCCGCGTCGCGTGCAGCCGGCCGACGACACCCTGCCGGCCGACACCGCCTACCGCCTGGCCTGCGAGGGCACGGTCCTGCTCTGGCGCGGCGACTTCCAGAACGCGCGCCAGCTGCTGCAGGCCCTGATGCGCCGCGCCGACCGCAAACCCGCGAAGGCGGCGGCCCGGGCAGCGCAGAAGATCGCCGGCGCCGGCCTGGCCGAGCGCTTTCACCTGCACCGCCAGGCCCAGGCGCAGCGCGCGCGCACCCTCGGCGCGCTGCTCATCCCGGTCGAGGGCGATTACTCCATACCCCTGCGCCGCGCGCCCGACTGGCGTGCCGCCTGCACCGAGGCCTGGGGCCCGGCCGACGGCCAGGCCAGCGTGGTCGCGCTGCGCGAGCTGCTGGGCATCGTCGGCGCGCATGAATGGCGCAAGAAGGGCGTGGAAATCCCCGCGCTGGGCAGCGCGCCGGGCAACCGCATCCATCCGCACTACGGCGTGTTCTCGCCGCTGCGCGGCGAATACATAGACCTCGTGGCGCAGGCGCCGCTGCCCGGCACGGGCCTGGCCTTCGATATCGGCACCGGCACCGGCGTGCTGGCGGCCGTGCTGGCGCGCCGCGGCGTGCGCCGCGTGGTCGCCACCGAGCTGGCGCCGCGCGCCCTGGTCTGCGCCGGGGACAACCTGCGGCGCCTGGGCCTGCTTGGTCGGGTCGAGCTGCTGGCGGCCGACCTGTTCCCGCCCGGGCGCGCGCCGCTCGTGGTCTGCAACCCGCCCTGGGTGCCGGCGCGGCCCAGCTCGGCCATAGAGCAGGCCGTGTACGACGAGGGCAGCCGCATGCTCAAGGGCTTCCTGGCCGGGCTGCGCGAGCACCTGGAGCCTGGCGGCGAGGGCTGGCTGGTGCTGTCGGACCTGGCGGAACACCTGGGCCTGCGCTCGCGCGAGGAGCTGCTCGGCTGGATCGCCGCTGCCGGCCTGCGCGTGCTCGGGCGCCAGGACACGCGAGCGCGCCACGGCAAGGCGCAGGACGCGAGCGATCCCCTGCATGCCGCGCGGGCGGCCGAGGTCACCTCGCTGTGGCGCCTGGGCGCCGCTTCGCTGTAAGCTATATAAATAATAGCTACTAGCGCTTGATGGTAAAGCGCTGGAGGCCGATTTGACTGCAAATATCACCGCCGCCAAGCCCCTGCTGCTGGCCCCCATGGAGGGGCTGCTGGACTTCGTGCTGCGCGACGTGCTGACCCGCGTGGGCGGCGTGGACCGCTGCGTGTCCGAGTTCATACGCGTCTCGGGCAACCTGCTGACCGACAAGGTGTTTCTGCGCTACATCCCCGAGCTGAAGCACGGCGGTCGCACCCTGGCCGGTGTGCCGGTGCGGGCGCAGCTGCTGGGCTCGGACCCGGTCAGCATGGCCGAGAACGCCGCCTGCCTGGCCGCGCTGGGCCCCGAGGGCATTGACCTGAACTTTGGCTGCCCCGCCAAGACCGTCAACCGCCACGGCGGCGGCGCGGCCCTGCTGCGCGAGCCCGAGCGCATCGCCGCCGTGGTGGCGGCCGTGCGCCGCGCCGTGCCCGCGCACCTGCCGGTGTCGGCCAAGATGCGCCTGGGCTATGACGACGCCAGCCTGGCGCGCGAATGCGCCCAGGCCATGGAGCAGGGCGGCGCCTGCGAGCTGGTGGTGCATGCGCGCACCAAGCAGGACGGTTACCGGCCGCCCGCGTACTGGGAGCAGATTCCCGCGATCCGTGCGGCGGTGACCATCCCCGTGGTGGCCAACGGCGAGATCTGGAGCGTTGCCGACGCGCTGCGCTGCCGCGGCGTGTCGGGCTGCGACGCCCTGATGCTGGGCCGCGGCATGGTGGCCGACCCCGGGCTGGCGCTGGCCATACGCGCGCACGACGCTGGCCTGGCCCATGAGCCCTTGCCCTGGCAGTCATTGCTGCCGCAGATCGCGCGCTTTTGGGAGCTGGTCTGCGCAGACCTGGATCCGCCCCAGCGCGCCGGCCGGCTCAAGCAATGGCTGAACCTGCTGCGCCGGCGCTACCCCGAGGCGCAACAGGCCTTCGACCAGGTGCGCGTGATGACCGAGCAGCGCGCCATCAGCGCGTGGGTGCGGCAGGCCGCGGGCTGCGCCGGCTAAAAATCCGCCCGCCCCGTCACGCGGGCGACGAGGCGCAGATCCGGGCCGATCTGCTGCATGGCGTGGAACTCCATGCGCACGCCTTCCGACAGCGCCTGCAGCGGCCCCCAACTGGCCAGCCCGTGCGCGCCGCTGCCCAGCAGCAGGGGCGCCAGGTACAGCAGCAGCTCATCAACCAGGCCCTCGCGCAGGAAGGAGCCGTTGAGCTTGTGCCCGGCCTCCAGGTGCAGCTCGTTCACGCCACGTTGCCCCAGGTCGCGCAGCAGGGCGGGCAGGTCCACCTTGCCACGGGCGTTGGGCAGCAGGGTGACCGTGGCGCCGCGCGCCTGCAGCGCCTGCGCCCTGCCGCTGTGGTCATGGGCGGCGTAGATGAACACCTGGCGCCCGGGCACGTCGAACAGCCGCGCAGTGGGCGGCGTCTGCAGCCGGCTGTCCACCACCACCAGGTGCGGCTGGCGCGGCGTGGCCAGCTCGCGCACGTTGAGCAGCGGGTCGTCCTCCAGCACCGTGCCAATGCCGCTCAGCACGGCGCAGGCGCGCGCGCGCCAGGCATGGCCATCGGCGCGTGCGGCGGGCGCGGTGATCCACTGGCTGGCGCCATTGGCCAGCGCCGTCACCCCGTCGAGCGAGGCAGCGGCCTTCATGCGCACCCAGGGTATGCCGCGCACCATGCGGCTGAAGAAGCCGATGTTGAGCTCGCGCGACTCGGCCGCGCCCGGCCCCACCTGCACCTCGACCCCCGCCGCGCGCAGCCGCGCAAAGCCCTGGCCGCCTACCAGCGGATTGGGGTCGGCGATGGAGGCCACCACGCGCCCTATGCCGGCCTGGATCAGCGCGTCGCAGCACGGCCCCGTGCGCCCCTGGTGCGCGCAGGGCTCCAGCGTCACATAGGCCGTGGCGCCGCGCACGTCATGGCCGCGGGCCGCCGCGTCGCGCAGCGCCACCACCTCGGCATGCGGGCCGCCGGCCTGCTGGGTGAAGCCCTGGCCCAGCACATCGCCCGCGCTGCTGGCGATGACGCAGCCCACGCGCGGATTGGGGTTGGAAAGAAAAAGCGCCTGGGCGGCAAGCCCAAGCGCCTGGGCGATGAAGGGGGAGGTGGCGGTTGTCATGGCGCTGGCGATGGTAGCGCGCCGGGTCGGTGCAAGGTGCTTTCATCGGGCATTGAAGGCACAGCACGGAACCGAAAAAAAGCCTGCGCAGCGCAGGCACGGGCTTGATTCGTATGATTCCGTCAGCTTGGGGCGAAAAGGTGCTCAATCGGGGGCTCGTGTCAACGCCAGGTGCTTTGTGAGCGTTGACCCCAAGGCCTTTGTACGAGGCGCAAAAATGCACGTTTCATCTCGAGGGCGTGTCACACCGAAGGGAGTTGGGGTGAAAAAGCTGATGATGTGGCGCATTGCTGGCGCCCTGCTGGCCGCGAGCCTGGGTGTCGGGGCTCGGGCCGCGGAGCCGCCGGTATTCGTTCTCAACTCCTTGCAGGCCGATATCAGCGTGATCGATCCGGTGAGTTGGACCGAGTCGGCACGCATTGAAACCGGCAAGGAGCCGCACCACCTGTACCTGACGCCCGATGAAAAATCGCTCATTGTCGCCAACGCCCTGGGTGATAGCCTGACGTTTGTGGATCCGGGCACGGCGCAGGTGCAGCGCACGGTGCGTGGCATCGTCGATCCGTATCACCTGCGCTTCTCCCCCGACATGCAATGGCTGGTGACGGCGGCCAACCGGCTCAACCATGTGGATTTTTATCGCTGGGACGGCAAGGACTTGACCCTGGTGCAGCGTGTGCCCACGGGCAAGACGCCCAGCCATTTGTGGATAGATGCCGGCAGCCGCACCGTGTTTTCGACCATGCAGGACAGCGATGAGCTGGTGGCCATTGATATGGCGACGCAGAAGATCCTGTGGCGCGCCAAGACGGGGGCCATGCCGGCGGACGTGTATGGCAGCCCGGATGGCAAGCTGTTGTTCGTGGGCCTCACCGGCAGCGACAGCGTGGAGGTGTTCGACATCTCGGGCCCGCAGCCGCGCAGCGTGCAGCGCATCCAGACCGGGCGGGGCGCCCATGCCTTTCGTGCGGCGGGCGATGGGCGCCATTTGTTCGTGAGCAACCGCGTGGCCAATACCATCAGCAAGATAGACATGCAGGCGTTGCGCGTGACGGATTCCTACCCCGCGCCGGGCGGGCCCGACTGCATGGATGTGTCAGCCGATGGCCGCTGGATCTACGTCAGCGCGCGCTGGGCGCGCAAGCTGCTGGTGATCGACACGCTGGAGCGCAAGGTGGTGCGTTCCATTCCGGTAGGCAAGTCGCCCCATGGCGTCTGGACACTCAAGCATGCCAAGCGCTAAATCTGCCGAGGTGATGCGGCGTGCTTTTTTTGCTTCTATATTGATAGCTGTTGGCGCTTATCCATCAAGCGTAAAGGCCGAAAATGACTGTAAGGAATCGATCTATCTGACCTTTGACACGGGCCACATGGGCATTGCTCCACTGGTGGCCGAGGTGTTGCAGCGCCAGGGCGTGCGGGCCACCTTTTTTGCCGCCGATGAGCGCACGCTGAGCGGCGGCTCCAGCCTCGACGCGCAGTGGGCGCCGTGGTGGCGCGCGCGCGCTGTGGAAGGACATGAGTTCGCATCACACACGCTGCACCATGTGTATTGGCGCGCCGACAGTGGCTCGCCCGAGCAGCCATCGTTCAAGGTCAGGCCGACTGCGGGCCTTCAGGCGGGGCAGGATCTGACGATGACCGCCGCGCAGTACTGTGCCGAGATCGAGGCGGCAGCGCAGCGCCTGCGTGCCATCACCGGCAAGGAGCCGCTGCCGCTGTTCCGTGCGCCTGGCGGCAAGACCTCGCCAAGCTTGCTGCGGGCGGCCCGGTCTTGTGGCTATGGGCATGTGGGCTGGACCCCGGCGGGCTTTTTGGGGGATGAGCTGGCCAGCGAGCGCTACAGCAACCAGTGGCTGCTGGGGCAAGCGTTGCACAACATACGCGATGGCGACATTTTGCTGGCCCATCTGGGCATCTGGTCGCGCAAGGATCCATGGGCGCCTGCGGTGCTGGAGCCGCTGATCAAAGGGCTGAAGGAGCGCGGACTGTGTTTTCGCACCTTGCGTGAGCATCCCCGCTACGGACAGAGAGCAAAGTAGATAGAGATAGAGCGCAATGCCATGTTCAATCCCTTGCCCTGGCTGACCCAATTCTTTGATGCCGCCCAGCAATGGCTGTTTGAGGCCGTGGTGCAGCCGCTGCTGTTCGCCCTCGGCCTGGCCAGCGTGCTGGAGGACGCCTACGCGGCCACGGGCTGGCTGCTGGTCGGCCTGTTGCAGTTGCTCGTGATGCTGCTCGTGATTGCCCCCCTGGAGCGCTGGCGCCCCGTAGAGCCCGTGCGCGATCGGGCGGCGGTGCGTGTTGACATGCTCTACACCTTGATTCACCGCCTGGGTCTGTTCCGCCTGGCGTTGTTTTTCTCCGTCACCCCGCTGTGGGATGGCCTGTTCGGCATGCTGCGTATCCATGGCTGGCAAACCTGGCAGCTCGACGCTCTATGGCCCGGCGTGACGGATCAGCCGCTCGTGAGCCTGCTGCTGTACCTGCTGGCCTTCGACTTCGTGGACTACTGGATCCACCGTGGCCAGCACCGCTTCGACTGGTGGTGGCGCCTGCACTCCCTGCATCATTCACAGCGGCAGATGACCCAGTGGAGCGACAGCCGCAACCACCTGCTGGATGACCTGCTGCGCGACGCCATCATCGTCGTCGTGGCGCAATGCATAGGCGTGGCGCCGGGGCAGTTCGTGGCCATCGTGGCGCTCACACAGCTCAGCGAGAACCTGCACCACGCCAACCTGCGCCTGTGGTTTGGCCGCTGGGGTGAGCGCCTATGGGTCAGCCCGCGTTTTCACCGCCTGCACCACGCCATCGGCATAGGGCATGAATCGGCGAGGGGGCATCGTCCTGGTGCCCCGGCGCTGGGGGGGCACAACTTCGGTGTGCTGCTGCCCTGGTGGGACATGCTGTTTGGCACGGCCAACTTCCAGCAGCGCTACGAGCCCACGGGCGTGCGCGATCAGGTCGAGCCCGGCCCCGATGGCCGCATGCGCGACTATGGCCGGGGCT
This sequence comes from Alicycliphilus denitrificans, assembly GCF_044792555.1. Lineage (GTDB taxonomy): Bacteria > Pseudomonadota > Gammaproteobacteria > Burkholderiales > Burkholderiaceae_C > Alicycliphilus > Alicycliphilus denitrificans_A. The sequence goes on along the minus strand of NZ_CP126238.1, from coordinate 3,046,353 downwards.
TTTGGGCCCAGCAGTGGCGCGGCCTGCTGCGCCTGGCGGGGCGCGGCTGATGGTGCAACCGCGCTATGCTTGTATGCATGGGGCCTCTTCTTGATTCCTTCTGGCGCGCCGCGGGCTATTGCCTGATGCCGCGCGTGATTGCGCTGTCGCTGCTGCCACTGGTTTTGATCTCCCTGGTCGCCGCGGGCGGCGCCTACCTGTATTGGGCCGCGGCCGTGGCCTGGATGCAGGCGATGCTCGAAGGCTCGAGCTGGCTCCAAATGCTCTGGGGCTGGCTGCATGGCTTTGGCGTGGACAACCTGCCGGTGGTGCTGGCGCCGCTGCTGGTGCTGATGTTCGCCATGCCGGTGGTTGTCATCGTCTGTGTGCTGGCGGTGGCCGTGCTGATGGCGCCGGCCATCGTGGATCTGGTGGCGCAGCGGCGCTTTGCACAGCTGCAGCGCAAACGCGGCGGCGGCTTTCTCGCTAGCTTGCTGTGGTCGCTGGGCTCTACGCTCGCCGCTCTCCTGGTCCTGATTCTGTCCATGCCGCTGTGGCTGATTCCCCCCCTGGTGCTGGTGCTGCCCCCGCTGATCTGGGGCTGGCTGACCTACCGCGTCATGGCCTTTGATGCGCTGGCCGAGCACGCGAGCAAGCCCGAACGGCAGGAGGTCTTCAAGATCCACAGGCTGAGCCTGCTGCTCATTGGCGTTCTGACCGGCTTCCTGGGCGCCGCCCCTGCCATCGTTTGGGCCTCGGGCGTGGTGTTTGCGGCCGCCTTCTTCGTGCTGGTGCCTGTGGCCATCTGGATCTACACCCTGGTGTTCGCCTTCTCTTCGCTCTGGTTCACGCATTTTTGCCTGGCGGCGCTGCAGCGGCTGCGCGAGCGGCGCGGCGATGGTGGAGCTGAACCCGTGCCGGGCGCGCCTGCCATCGCCACCATTGCCGCAGCACCGGCGCTTGCCGGCCCGCCTTCTTCCGACGCATCCCTTCCATGACACCTACCTTCGGCCTCATCATCGTTGGCGACGAAATCCTCTCCGGCAAGCGCGCGGACAAGCATTTGCCCAAGGTCATCGAACTGCTGGCCTCGCGCGGGCTGGCGCTGGGCTATGCGGACTATGTGGGTGACGACCGTCCGCGCATCACCGCGGCCCTGCAGCGGGCGTTTGCCTCGACCGATGTGGTCTTCAGTTGCGGCGGCATAGGCGCCACACCCGATGACCACACGCGCCAATGCGCGGCGGCCGCGCTCGGGCTGCCCCTGGAACTGCACCCGGAGGCCGCGGCCCTGATCCGCGAGCGCATGCAGGACGTGGCGCGCGAGCAGGGCCAGCCCTATGAGCCCGGGCGCGCCGACAACCTGCACCGTCTGAACATGGGAGTGTTCCCGCAAGGTGCGCGCATCATTCCCAACCCCTACAACAAGATCCCAGGCTTTTCTTGTGCTGGCCCGGGCGGGGGCATGGTGCATTTCGTGCCTGGTTTCCCGGTCATGGCCTGGCCCATGGTGGAGTGGGCGCTGGAACATTACTGCGCCCAGTGGTTCAACCGCCAGCCTCAGACCGAGCATTCCATCGTGCTGTATGGGGCCATGGAGGCCGCGCTGACTCCGCTGATGGAGCGCATCGAGGCTGCGCACCCGGGCATCAAGGTGTTCAGCCTGCCCAGCGTGGACCACCCGGTGCATGGCCGGCATGTGGAGCTGGGTGTGAAAGGCGCGGCCGCGCTGGTGCCGGCGGCGTGGCAAGAGCTGCACCAGGCATTGCACCAATTTGGTGCCGTCCTGGGCCCCGAAATGGTGCGCCATTTGTGATCCGGTGCGCCACTTAGAATCACAGGCTTGGCTCAATCACCGGGAGCCAGGCTGGCACGCAAGCTGCTTATATTTGCTCATCGTTGTTGATGAGCTTTCTATTTCTGGAGAACCCTGATGGCCAAAACCGTTGCAGACGTGATGAAGATGGTGGAGGAAAACGAAGTCAAGTTCGTGGACCTGCGCTTCACCGACACCCGCGGCAAGGAGCAGCACGTCACCGTGCCGGTTTCGCATTTCGACGAAGACAAGTTCAGTTCCGGCCATGCCTTCGATGGCTCCTCGGTTGCCGGCTGGAAGGGCATCGAGGCCTCGGACATGCAACTCATGCCCGACCCGAACACGGCCAACATCGACCCGTTCTTCGAGGAAACCACGCTGTTCCTGCAGTGCGACGTGGTCGAGCCCGGCGACGGCAAGGCCTATGACCGCGACCCGCGCTCCATCGCCAAGCGCGCCGAGGCTTACCTGAAGGCCTCCGGCCTGGGCGACACGGCCTATTTCGGCCCTGAGCCCGAGTTCTTCATCTTCGACGGCGTGCGCTGGAGCAACGAGCCCGGCAAGGTGTTCTTCGAGATCGAGGAATACGAAGCTCCCTGGAACAGCGGCACCAAGTTCGACAGCGGCAACCGCGGCCACCGTCCCACCACCAAGGGCGGCTACTTCCCCGTGCCGCCGGTGGACAGCACGCAGGACATGCGCGCCGAGATGGCGCTGATCCTGGAGCAACTGGGCATTCCGGTCGAGGTGTTCCACCATGAGGTGGCCGGCGCCGGCCAGAACGAGATCGGCACGCGCTTTTCCACCCTGGTCGAGCGCGCCGACTGGACACAGGTCATGAAGTACGTGATCTGGAATGTGGCCAACGCCTACGGCAAGACCGCCACCTTCATGCCCAAGCCTTATGCGGGCGACAACGGCTCGGGCATGCACGTGCACCAGTCCATCTGGAAGGACGGCAAGAACCTGTTCGCGGGCGACGGCTACGCCGGCCTGTCCGACTTCGCGCTCTACTACATCGGCGGCATCATTCACCACGCGCGCGCCCTGAACGCCATTACCAACCCCGGCACCAACAGCTACAAGCGCCTGGTGCCCGGCTATGAAGCGCCGGTGAAGCTGGCCTACAGCTCGCGCAACCGTTCGGCCTCCATCCGCATTCCCTACGTGGCCAACCCCAAGGGCCGCCGTATCGAGGCGCGCTTCCCCGATCCGCTGGCCAACCCCTACCTGTGCTTCTCGGCACTGATGATGGCGGGCCTGGACGGCGTGGAAAACAAGATCCACCCCGGCGAGGCTGCCACCAAGGACCTGTACCACCTGCCGCCCGAAGAGGACAAGCTGGTGCCCACCGTGTGCCACAGCCTGGACCAGGCGCTGGAGGCGCTGGACAACGACCGCGGCTTCCTGACCAAGGGCGGCGTGTTCTCCGACAACATGCTGGACGCGTATATCGAGCTCAAGATGGGCGAGGTGCAACGCTTCCGCATGGCGCCGCACCCGGTCGAGTACGACATGTATTACTCGCTGTAACCGCGAAAGGCCGGCGCCTCGGCACCCCGGCAACTGGCACCAAGGCGGCTTCGGCCGCCTTTGCCTTTTGTGCATGGCCCGCATGAGACGGCGACAATTGCGCCATGTGGTGATTCGGTGATACTCGCCGCCACCGCGCATGTCTGAGAGACTGAGGGTCTTTTGTATGAAATACAGCCTGTTCGCCCTGACCGCCATTGCCGCGCTGCTGCAGCCCGCCTGGGCGCAAGACCGCATCTACCGCTGCGGCAACGAATACACCAACAACGCCGCCCAGGCCAAGGAGCGTGGTTGCAAGCTCGTGGAAGGCGGCAATGTGACGGTGGTCGAGGGTACGCGCCCTGCGGCGGCCGCCTCCGGCGGGAGCGCCGGTGCTGCGCCCTCGGGCAGCAAGGCGGGCAGCTCGCCCGCCAATGCCCCGCGCGTAGGCGCGGCAGACCAGCGCGCGCGCGATGCCGATGCGCGCGCCATCCTGGAGGCGGAGCTGCGCAAGGCCGAAACCCGCCTGGCCGATCTGCGCAAGGAGTACAACGACGGCGCTCCGCAGCGTTCGGCCCTGGAACTGCGCAATCCGCAGGGCTATATCGAGCGCACGGCCGAGCTCAAGGCCGCCGTGACCCGCGCCGAGGCCGACGTGGCCGGCATCAAGCGCGAGATCGGGCGCCTGACCAACTAAACCTAAGTTAGTTAAAGCCAAGCCGCGCGGGAGGACCACATCATTCAGACGCTCCCCGACCCGCAGCGCTACCAGGCGCTCGATCTGCTGTCCACGCTCGTGGCCGTCGTGGATACCCATGGCGCCGTGGTGTACGTGAATGCCGCGCTGGAAAGCACCCTGGGCCTATCGCGCCGCATGCTCCAGGGGACGGATCTTTCCGCCCTGTTGACCGAGCCTGCCCTGTTGCAGACCGCCCTGGCCGGCGCACGCGGGCAGGACTTTGCGGCGCTGCGCTTCGAGGCCGTGCTGCACCGCCCGCCGCAGGAGCCGCTGCCCGTGCACGCCAGCATAGCCCCGGCCGAGCAGGGGGGCGAGCTCATCGTGGAGCTGTGGCCCCTGCAGGCCCAGGCGCGCCAGGACCGCGAAGAGCGCCTTCTGGAGCAGGCACAGGCCCACAAGGAGCTGATCCGCAACCTGGCGCACGAGATCAAGAACCCCCTGGGTGGCATTCGCGGCGCCGCGCAGCTGCTGCAAATGGAACTGGCCGCCCCCGAGCTTGCCGAATACACCCAGGTCATCATCCACGAGGCCGATCGCCTGCAGGGCCTGGTGGACCGGCTGCTGGCGCCGCACCGCCAGCCGCATCTGGTGGGCGAAGTGAACATCCACGAGGTCTGCGAGCATGTGTGCCGCCTGGTACTGGCCGAATACCCCCGAGGCCTTGCCGTGCTGCGCGACTACGACATCTCCATCCCGGAGTTCCGCGGCGACCGCGCACAGCTGATACAGGTGCTGCTCAACATCGTGCAGAACGCCGCGCAGGCGCTCGCCGAGCGCATTGCCGCGGGCGATGCCCAGATCATCCTGCGCACGCGCGTGGCCCGGCAGGTCACGTTCGGGCGCCAGCGCTACCGCCTGGCATTGGAATTGCATGTCATCGACAACGGACCGGGCGTGCCCGAAGCCATCCGGGAACGGATCTTCTACCCCCTGGTGACGGGTCGGGAGGGAGGATCGGGCCTGGGGCTGCCGCTGGCGCAGACCTTTGTGCAGCAGCACCAGGGCCTGATTGATTGCCACAGCGAACCGGGCCGCACGGACTTTCGCATCCTCATTCCATTGCCATGATGACCAAGACATACGGGAGCGCAGGCCCATGAAGCCGATCTGGATAGTGGACGACGATGCCTCGATCCGCTTTGTGCTGGAAAAGGCGCTGGCGCGCGAGGGCCTGCCCACGCGCAGCTTCACACAGGCGCGCGAGGTGCTGGACGCGCTGGCGGACGAAGGCCAGCTGGGCCCGCAGGTGCTGATCAGCGACATCCGCATGCCCGGTGGATCGGGCCTGCAGCTGCTGGAGCAGGTGCGCGCGCAGCAGCCCGGCCTGCCGGTCATCGTCATGACGGCCTATTCCGACCTGGACAGCGCCGTGTCCGCCTTCCAGGGCGGCGCGTTCGAGTACCTGCCCAAGCCTTTCGACGTGCCCAAGGCCGTGGAGCTGATCCGCCGCGCTGTGGAGGAAAGCCAGCGCGAGCAGGTGGCCGAACAGCAGCAGGCCGAGGCGCCCGAGATGCTGGGCCAGGCAGGCGCCATGCAGGAGGTGTTCCGTGCCATTGGTCGCCTGTCCCAGAGCGTGGTCACGGTGCTGATCACGGGCGAATCAGGCACCGGCAAGGAGCTGGTGGCGCGCGCCCTGCACAGGCACTCGCCCGTGGCGGGAGGCCCATTCGTGGCCATCAATACCGCCGCCATCCCCAAGGACCTGCTGGAGAGCGAACTCTTCGGCCATGAGCGCGGCGCCTTCACCGGCGCGCAGGCGCAGCGGCGCGGACGCTTCGAGCAGGCCGAGGGCGGCACGCTGTTCCTTGACGAGATTGGCGACATGCCCTTCGACCTGCAGACGCGCTTGCTGCGCGTGCTCTCGGATGGCCAGTTCTACCGTGTGGGCGGCCATACCGCCGTCAAGGCCCATGTGCGCGTGATTGCCGCCACGCACCAGGATCTGGAGCTGCGCGTGCGGGACGGCGTGTTCCGCGAGGACCTGTTCCATCGCCTCAACGTCATCCGCCTGCGCCTGCCGGCGCTGCGCGAGCGCGGCGAGGACGTGCCCATGCTCGCGCGCCACTTCCTGCTGCGCAGCGCGCGCCAGCTGGGCGTGGAGCCCAAGCGCATCTCCGACGCGGCGCTGGAGCGGCTGCAGCGCTTTGCCTTCCCCGGCAACGTGCGCCAGCTGGAAAACATCTGTCACTGGCTCACCGTCATGGCGCCGGCGCAGGTGATCTCGGCGCAGGATCTGCCGCCCGAGGTGCTGCAGGCCGGCATGCCCGCCCATGCGCCAGCCGTGGCCGCCGATGAGGGCTGGGAGGCGGCGCTGGAGAGCGAGGCGCAAAGGCTGCTGCGCGATGGCCGGTCCGACCTGTGGGATGCGCTCACGCGCCGCTTCGAGTCACGCCTGATCCGCACCGCGCTCGCGGCCACGCACGGCCGGCGCATGGAGGCCGCACAGCGCCTGGGCATAGGCCGCAACACCATCACGCGCAAGATCCAGGAGCTGGGCCTGGATGCGCAGGATTAATGGGGGGTCGGCTTCCGATTAATAGGGGTCAGATTCCAATTTCCCGAAGAAAATTGGAATCTGACCCCCTATTAATCTATGTAAAGCATAGTGAAGCCGGCCAGGCTGCACTCACCCCAGCGTCACCACCACCGGCGCATGGTCGCTGGGCTGCGGGTTCTTGCGCGGAGCACGGTCGATCAGGCAGGCCGTCACGCCGGCGCACAGCGCCTGGCTGACCAGGATGTGGTCTATGCGCAGGCCGCGGTTCTTCTGGAAGCCCAGCTGCCTATAGTCCCACCACGAATAACTCTTCTCGGGCTGCTCGAACAGGCGGAAGGCGTCGGTCAGGCCCAGTGCCAGCAGGTCCTGGAAATGCTGGCGCTCCTCTGCTGTGTGGTGAATGGTGCCCTTCAGTCCCACGGGGTCGTAGGAGTCGCGGTCCTCGGGTGCGACGTTGAAGTCGCCCACCAGCGCCAGGCGCGGGTGCGCCGCCAGCTCCTGGCGCAGCCAGTCGTGCAGCGCGGCCAGCCACTTGAGCTTGTAGGCAAACTTGTCGCTGCCCGGCTCCTGGCCGTTCACGAAGTAGCAGTTGATCAGGCGCAGCGGGCCCTCTGCGGTATCCAGCGTGGCGGCGATCACGCGCGCCTGCTCGTCCTCATGCCCCGGAATATTGCGCACCACGTCGTGCGCCGGCGTGCGGCTGATGATGGCCACGCCGTTGTAGGTCTTCTGGCCAAAGCACACCGCGTGGTAGCCCGCGGCCTGGAAGGCGTCATGCGGGAACTTCTCGTCCACCAGCTTCAGCTCCTGCAGGCCAATGGCATCCACAGGGTTGGCGGCCAGCCAGGCCAGTACCTGGGGCAGGCGCACGGACAGGGAGTTGATGTTCCAGGTGGCGATTTGCATGGTTCTTGAGTGCGATGGCTGTGGGGCAGGAGAGGGGCTCCAGAACCATCTGGCGGCATGCCTGATGCATGCAGGCCCCCCGGCGAAGGGGCCCGATTATGGTGGATGCCTGGTGCTCAGTCTCTTGGGTGACCTGCAGCGGACCCTTGGCGTTCATCAACGGGCCGATCACATCGGACGCGGTGATGATGGGAAAGCGCGCCTGGTGATGAGGGGAGGGAGGCAGGCATTTAGCCGGCTTGCCTGCGGCAGCGGCCACACCAGCCGAGGGCGGTGTAGGTGACGATGGTCGCACCAATGGCCCCCAGGGCAAAGACCAGGGCGATCAAGATCCAGTCGGCCGGCCCGGCGGCGTCGGTGAAGCCCGAGGACGACACCTTAGCCATCAGCACCAGGGCCAGGCCGCCGCCCATCAGGCCCAACAGCTGGGCACGCACCAGCAGGCGGGGCACGATGGTGCGCTGGCGCAGCAGCAGCACAACGAAGGCCGCCGTGGTCAGGGCCGCCAGGCCCAGCAGCACCCACAGCAGCGGGCCGAGCATTTCCTGGAACACGGCCAGGAGCACCAAGGGGTCGAGTTCTTTCATGGCCAAACTCCTTTCAGGCGCGCCCGCGCAACATGCTGATATAGGTGGGCTTGAGGGCCATGGTCTTCATCACCCAGCTCACCCACAGTTCTTCCAGTGGCGCAATTGCACCGGGAAACGAAGGCACCAGATTGTTCTGGTAGTCAAACTCCACCAGCATGGCCCGGCCCAGCCGCGTGATCAGCGGGCACGAGGTGTAGCCCGTGTACAGCGCATCAGATGTCTTGCCCGCAATCTGCGCCACCAGATGGTCCAGCGCCACGGGCACCTGCCATTTCACGCTGGCAGCCGTCTTGCCCTTGGGTACGCCGGCGATATCTCCCAGGCCAAACACGTTGGCATAGCGTGTATGGCGCAGCGTACCCTTGTCCACCTCCAGCCAGCCCTCTGCGGCCCAGGCCTTGTTCTTGTCGGCGGCCCACGGCAGGGGGCTGTTGCGCACGGCCTCTGGCGCGCGCATGGGCGGGATCACATGGATGAAGTCGTAGGGTTGCTCCTCGCTGCCCTCGGCCGTCTTGAAGGTGGCGATGCGCCGGCCCGGGTCTATGGACTTGAGTACGCGCCCGTAATTCACCTGAATGCCGCGCTCCTGGTAGAGCATGCGCACCTTCTCGGAGACGATGGGTACGCTGAACAGCGCGTTGTTATGCGCGTTGTAGACCAGCTCGGCCTTGCCGCGGTTGCCGCGCTGGGTCAGGTGGTCCTCGGTGATGAAGGTGTACTTGAGCGGCGCGCCGGCACATTTCATCTCGGTGGCCGGGCGCAGGAACACGCCGCGCCCGCCCTGGTCGGCAAAGCTGGACATGGCCTGCCATGTGGCCTCGGCCGCGGCCGGGCTGTGGTAGATGCTGCCAATGCCGTTCTTGCCGATCAGCGCCGGGCTCATGCCCTCGATCAGGCCGTACTCCAGCGTCAGGCCGACGGCCACGATCAGGAAGTCGTAGGCGATGGACTGGCCGCCCTCGGTCACCACGCGATTGCCATCGGGGTCGAACTCCGCCACGCGCTCGGTCAGCAGTTCCACGCCCCGGGGCAGATAGTCGGTGGTGTGGGAGGTGACATAGGTCGCAGGCTTGATGCCACCACCCACCAGCGTGAAGCCGGGTTGGTAGAAATGCTCCCGGCGCGCGTCGATCAGGGTGATGTGCGCCCCCTGCAGCATGCTCGACAGGCGCGACGCCGCAGCCAGGCCCGCGGCGCCCGCGCCCGCGATCACGATGCGCGCCTGGGTCTTGTGCGGCTGCCCGGCCTGTGCGGCCGGGGGGCGCAGCGTGGCTGCGGTAGCGGTGCTGGCGGCACCCAGCGCCAGCAGCTTGCGGCGTTGCGGGGATGGTAGTGGCATGGGCTTATCTCCGATAGTTCTAAATTTAGAAAAATCTAATATTTGCCATGGTAGTGCATTCAAAGAAAAATTGAAACAGGTTGTTCCACCGCACGGCGCCCGTGTCGGGACGGGCGTGGCCAAGCGCATCAAGCACGTCCGCCGGCATGCGGCAGTCAGCCGCGCGTCACGTCGCTCATGGGCCTTTGGCCAGGGCGAGAATTGCACGAGCCCCGATAATGTGCCCCTTGCCCCGGCCAGCGCGGCCTGGCCCGGGTGCCGTTTTCATCACGATCGCCGCCGTGATTGGCCGATCCACGGTGCAAGGACCGTCAGACCATGAGTGAATCCCAGAGCAGCCCGCGCCCCACGCCGGGCGCCAAGTTTGTCAGCCCGCAGGGCACGCGTGCCATCAAGGACGGCGTGAAGGTCAGCCCCATCACCCTGGTGCCCGACATGCAGGCCAAGCCCGAATGGCTGCGCATGCGCCTGCCCTCGGGCGCCAAGTACCAGGAGGTCATGGAGATCGTGCGCAGCCGCCAGCTGTCCACGGTCTGCGCCGAATCCAAATGCCCCAACATCTCCGAATGCTGGGGCCGCGGCACGGCCACGCTGATGCTCATGGGCTCGGTGTGCACGCGCGCATGCAAGTTCTGCTCGGTCTCCACCGGCAACCCGCAGGGGTGGCTGGACCACGAGGAGCCCGCCAAGGTGGCCGAGGCCGTGGCGTTGATGGGCCTCAAGTACGTGGTGCTGACCTCGGTGGACCGCGACGACCTGGCTGACGGCGGCGCCGCGCATTACGCGGCCTGCGTGCGTGCCATCCACGAGCGCATGCCCGATACCGCGGTGGAGGCGCTCACGCCCGACTTCCAGGGGCGGCTCGAATGTGTGGCGCAGGTGCTGGATGCGGGCCTGGCCACCTATGCGCAAAATCTGGAAACCGTGGAGCGCCTGACCCACCCGGTGCGCGACGCGCGTGCCGGCTACGCGCAGACGCTGGCGATCCTGAAGTTTGCCAAGGGCCACGCCCCCCAGACCATCACCAAGACCAGCCTGATGCTGGGCCTGGGCGAGACCGATGACGAGATCGAGCGCGCCTTGAACGACATTCGCGCCGCTAACGTGGATGTGGTGACCATGGGCCAGTACATGCGCCCCACCAAGAACCACCTGCCGGTGCAGCGTTACGTGACGCCCGACGAGTTCAAGAAATACCGCGAGATCGCCCTGGGCCTGGGCTTCGTCGAGGCCGTGGCCGGTCCCTTTGTGCGCTCAAGCTACCGCGCCGAGCGCGTGCTGGAGGGCAACAACCTGGGGCTGGATCCCGTCAACCCCGAAGTGCTCGAAGGTATTCGCGATTCGGCCGGCGCGTCGCTGCGCTGTTGAGTTACGCGCCCGGCTGCCAGGGCGTGGCCTGGGCCAGCAGGTTGGCCAGGACCGCATCGCCCATGGCGGCCAGCTCTCCGGTGGCTTGCGCCAGGTGCTCCGCAGGCATGGGGTGCTGGCGCAGGCCCTCGCCCTGCTCGGGGCTGAAGATCAGCAGCACTTGGCCGTAGGAGGCCTCCAGCAGCGCCGCGTGCCAGCGTCGGCCGTCGGGGGTTGCAAATGTGCGCATGGTGGATCCGCGGTGCTTCAGGCGCGCCGGCGCAGGCTGACGAAGTCATAGGGCAGGCCGCCGGCGCTGACATGGCTGCTGCGCGCCACCTCCTGCCATTCGGGCCCGAGGGTTGGGGCGTGGGCGTCGCCCTCGAAGTCCTGGCCGATCTCGGTCACCTCCACGCGCGTCGCCAGGGGCAGGGCCTGGGCGTAGATCTGGGCGCCGCCCATGATCCAAGCGACGGAGTTGTCTTGCTCAACCATTGATAGCGCATCGCGCAGGCTGGATGCGCGCTGCACACCGTTTTCATGCCAATCTTCCTGGCGCGTCACGACGATGTTGGCGCGCCCGGGCAGCGGGCGAAAGCGTGCCGGCAGCGAGTCCCAGGTTTTGCGCCCCATGATGACCGGGTGGCCCTGGGTGAGCTGCTTGAAGTGCGCCAGATCCTCGGGCAGGTGCCAGGGCATGGTGCCGTTGCGGCCTATGACGCCGTTGGCGGCGCGGGCGTAGATGAGGGCGATTTCCATAGACCCAGGAGCATAACGCCGGTGCTCCAGCCGCCTGGCGCAGAGGGTTTGGCGCGACGAATCCTCGTCCATGCCCCGTCAGGCACCGGGGCTCATTCGTCCTGCACCTTGTGCTGGCCCACCAGCTGCTGCTGCACCCCGGGCGGCACCACCTCATAGTGCGACAGGGCCAGGGCGTAGCTGCCCTGGCCGGCGGTCATGGCGTTCAGGCGGCTTTGGTAGTCGGTCAGCTCGGCCAGCGGGGCCTCGCCAGTCACCGTGAGCTGGCCCAGCCGGTCGCTGTCGGTGCCGCTGACCACGCCGCGCCGCGCCGACAGATCGCCGGTGATGGCGCCCATCGCGCCCTCGGGCGCGCTGACCTGCATGCGCGCGATGGGCTCCAGTACCACCGGCCCGGCCTCGCGGATGGCCGCCTGGAAGGCTTTCTTGCCCGCGGTGACGAAGGCCACCTCCTTGCTGTCCACCGCATGGTGCTTGCCGTCGTAGACGATCACGCGCACGTCCTGCACCGGGTAGCCGGCAATCACGCCCTCGGTCAGCGCCTCGCGCACGCCTTTTTCCACGGCCGGCATGAACTGGCCGGGAATGGTGCCGCCCTTGACCTGGTCGACAAACTCGAAGCCCGCGCCGCGCGGCAGCGGCTCTATGCGCAGGTGCACCTCGCCAAACTGGCCGGCGCCGCCGCTCTGCTTCTTGTGGCGGTACTGTGCGGCAGCGCCGCGGGTGATGGTCTCGCGGTAGGCGATGCGCGGGGCGCGCGTGTCCACCTCGAACTTGTACACCTCGCGCAGCCGCTCCAGCAGCACGCGCAGGTGCAGCTCGCCCAGGCCGCGGGCAATGGTCTCGTTGGTGGCCGGCACATGTTCGATCAGCAGGCAGGGGTCCTCGGCCACCAGCTTGTTCATGATCTCCCACATGCGCTGCTCGTCGCCGCGCCGCTTGGGTGCGATGGCAATGCCGTGCACCGGCACGGGCAAGGGCAGGGGCCTCAGGTGGATGTGGTTGTCCTCTGCGGCGTCGTGCAGCACGGCGTCGAAATGCAGCTCGTCCACCTTGCCGATGACGCAGATCGCGCCCGGCCCGGCACCCGCCAGCTCCACATGGTTCTTGCCCTGCTGCAGGTACAGGTGGCCCACCTTGAAAGGCTTGCGCCCGTCGCCCACGTAGAGCTGGGTGCCCGGCGTGATCGTGCCCTGGTGCACGCGTACAAAGCCCAGCTTGCCCACGTAGGGGTCTACGCTGAGCTTGAACACATGGGCCAGCACATGGGCCGCGGCATCGGGGCTGGCGCGCATGGCCTGAGCGGTGTCGCCCTCGCCGTTCAGGAAGTCGGGCGGGTTGCCCTCGGTGGGGTTGGGCAGCAGCCTGGCGATCACGTCGAGCAGCTCGCCCATGCCCGCGCCCGTGCGCGCCGAGACGAAGCACACCGGAATCAGATGCCCCTCGCGCAGTGCCTGGGCCAAAGGCGCGTGCAGCTCGTCGGGGTCGATATCGCCGTCGTTCAGATAGCGCTCGACGAACGCCGCATCGACCTCCACCACCTGCTCCACCAGCGCGCGGTGGGCGTCATCCACGGCACCAAAATCACTGTGCCCCGCGCGGTTGTAGAAGCAGTCCACCACCTGGCTTGCCCCCGCATCCGGCAGGTTCAGCGGCAGGCATTCCTTGCCGAAGGTCGCCTGGATGTCGGCCAGCAGCGCGGGCAGGTCGGCGCCCTCGGCATCGATCTTGTTGACGATGATCAGGCGATCGAGCTGCCGCTCGGCCGCGTACTCCATCATGCGCCGCGCCATGGGCTCGATGCCGGCCGCGGCGCTGATGACGATGGCCGCCGTCTCCACCGCCTCCAGCGCGGCCAGGCTCTGGCCGATGAAGTCGGGCAGGCCGGGCGTGTCTATCAGGTGGATAAGGCAGCCGCCATGCCTGGCATGCATCACGGCCGACTGCAGCGAGTGCTGGGTCTTGATCTCCAGCGGGTCATGGTCGCTCACCGTGGTGCCGCGCTCCACGCTGCCCGCCGCGCCAATGGCGCCCGTGTGCTGCAGCAGGGCCTCGGCCAGGGTGGTCTTGCCGGCCGCCGCCGGGCCGACCAGGGTCAGGTTGCGGATGTTTTCGATGGGTGTCGCGCCGGGTGGGGTCATCGTTCATTCCTCCTCGAAGGTGGACAGCTTCGCAGGTAGTTGGAGCGATGTCTACGGGGGCGCAAGCCCGTGGCGCCTAGACAGCCACCGGCGCCTTGATGGCCGGATGGTGCTCATAGCCCAGCACCTCGAAATCCTCGTACTGGTACTCGAAGATGGATGCCGGGCGGCGCTTGATCTGCAGCTGGGGGTAGGCATAGGGCTGGCGCGCCAGCTGGGTCTGCACCTGATCGAAGTGGTTGTTGTAGATGTGGCAGTCGCCGCCGGTCCAGATGAAGTCGCCCACCTGCAGGTCGCACTGCTGGGCCAGCATGTGGGTGAGCAGCGCGTAGGAGGCGATGTTGAATGGCACGCCCAGGAAGATGTCGGCGCTCCTCTGGTAGAGCTGGCAGGAGAGGCGCCCTTCGGCCACGTAGAACTGGAAGAAGGCGTGGCAGGGCATGAGGGCCATCCTGTCCAGTTCGGCCACGTTCCAGGCGCTCACGATGATGCGGCGGGAGTCGGGGTTTTGGCGCAGTGTGTCGATGACCTGCTGGATCTGGTCGATGTGCCCGCCATCGGGCGTGGGCCAACTGCGCCACTGTACGCCGTACACCGGGCCCAGGTCGCCGGTGTGCGGGTCGGCCCATTCGTCCCAGATGCTGCAGCCGCGCTCCTGCAGCCAGCGTGCGTTGCTGCTGCCCTGCAGGAACCACAGCAGCTCCAGGATGATGGACTTGAGGTGAACCTTCTTGGTGGTGACGAGTGGAAAGCCCTCGGCCAGGTCAAAGCGCATCTGGTGGCCGAACACGCTCTTCGTGCCCGTGCCCGTGCGGTCGCCTTTGGGCGTGCCGTGTTCGAACACGTGGCGCATCAGGTCTTCGTATTGGTGGCGGATGGGGCGTTGTGTCATGGTTTGAATGAAAAGTGGCTGCAGCGCTTATTTGGCAAGCGCTGGCAGCTCTTATTTTTGAAGTACACAGCCCGGGTTCATCAGGCCCTGCGGGTCCAGCGCCTGCTTGATGGCGCGCATCATGGACAGGGCCACGGGCGACTTGTACTGCGCCAGCTTGTCGGCCTTGAGCTGGCCCACGCCATGCTCGGCCGAGAAGCTGCCGCCAAACTGCGCCACGGCGTCATACACCAGCTGGTTCACGCGCGCCTCCTGCGTGCGCAGGAATTCGCCCGCATCGCCGCCCTCGGGCGCCTGCACGTTGTAGTGCAGGTTGCCGTCGCCCAGGTGGCCGAAGTTGACCAGGCGCACGCCGGGGATCTCGCGCGCGAGCAGCGCGTCGGCATGTTCCACGAAGGCCGGGATGCGCGAGGCGGCGATGGAGATGTCGTGCTTGATGTTCAGCCCTTCCTCGGCCTGGGCCAGCGGGATGCTCTCGCGGATATGCCACAGCTCCTGCGCCTGCGACAGGCTCTCGGCCACCACGGCGTCGAGCATGCAGCCGTCCTCGAAGGCCAATTCCAGCAGCGCCTCGAAGCGCTCGCGCGCGTGCTGCTCGGACTCGCTGTCGCTGTTCTCCAGCAGCACGTAGTAGGGCGGGGCGCCCTTCAATCCCGCGAAGGGCACGCGCAGCTGCGGCATGTGGCGGGTGACCAGCGACAGCGCAAACTGGCCCATGACCTCGAAGCCCGTGAGCCCCGCGCCCAGGTGCTGGTGCGCCAGGCCCAGCAGGCGCACCGCCGCCGCCATCGACGGCACGGCGGCCCAGGCCGTGAGCCGGGCGGCCGGCTGCGGAAACAGCTTCATGGTGGCCGCGGTGATGATGCCCAGCGTGCCCTCGCTGCCGATGAACAGGTCGCGCAGGTCGTAGCCGGTGTTGTCCTTGCGCAGGCCGGACAGGCCGTCCCACACCTCGCCCTGCGGCGTGACCACCTCCAGGCCCAGGCACAGCTCGCGCGCGTTGCCGTAGCGCACCACCTGGGTGCCGCCGGCGTTGGTGGAGAGATTCCCGCCAATGGTGCAGCTGCCCTCGGCCGCCAGGCTCAAGGGGAACAGCAGGCCTTCCTTGTTGGCGGTTTCCTGCAGGCTTTGCAGGATGCAGCCGGCCTCCACCGTCATGGTCAGGTTGTCGCGATCCATGGCGCGCACCGCGTTCATGCGCGTCAGGCTCAGCACCACCTGGGTGCCGCTGTCGTCGGGCGTGCTGCCCACCGACAGGCCGGTGTTGCCGCCCTGCGGCACGATGGAACAGCCGGCGGCGGCGCAGGCCTTGACCACGGCGGCCACCTCCGGCGTGGAGGCGGGGCGCACCACGGCCAGGGCCTTGCCGCGGGCGCGCTTGCGCCAGTCCTGTTCATAGGCCGTGAGGTCGCCCTCGGTAAGCACATGGTCGGCGCCGACGATCTGGCGCAGGGTGTCGAGCAGGGTGGTGGTCATGTCGGATCGGCAGCAGGGGTGGATGGGCGCGCCTTGGCGGCGGCCAGGCGCAGGCGCACATGCAGGGCGCAGGCGGTGAACAGCAGCAGGCACAGCGCGATCTCGATGCCGGCCAGCCAGTTGCCGGGGGCCGGGTCGCTCCAGGCGCGCACCACGCCTTCGGTGAAGTACAGCCACACCAGCAGGCTGACCCAGCGGTAGGTATACATGCGGCGCTTGAGCAGGCCCGCCAGCGGCCAGGCCAGCGGCAGTGCCTTCAGCGCCAGCCACGAGCCGCCGGGGCGCAGGGGGCTGAGCCACAGCTCCCAGGCCAGGCACAGCACGATCAGGCCCAGCAGGCTGCCCACGGCCAGCCAGCGCGTGGCGGCCACATCGGTGGTCACTGGGGTGGGCGGAGGGGGGATTTCGGAATGCATGGGGCTGGCATCATATCGGCCATGCCCTTGTCCCCACCCTTTGCGCAGCGTCTCGAAACCTGGTTGGTGCAGCTTTCCCACTTCCCCTGGCGCACCACCGCGCACATGCTGCGCGAGCGCTTTCGCGAGGACCGGCTGGGCATCACCGCCAGCAGCCTCACCTTCACCACGCTGCTGGCGCTGGTGCCGTTCTTCACGGTGGCGCTGGCGGTGTTCGCGGCCTTTCCCATCTTCGGCAAGATGGAGCAGATGCTGCAGCGCTGGCTCATCGACAGCCTGGTGCCCGACAGCATCTCGCGCCCGGTGCTGGGCTATCTGACGCAGTTCTCGGCCAAGGCCAGCGGCCTGGGCGTGGCGGGGTTCTCGGTGCTCATGCTCACGGCGCTGGCGCTGATCCTGACCATAGACCGCACGCTCAACACCATCTGGCGCGTGCGCCGCCTGCGCCCGCTGGGCCAGCGCGTGCTGATCTACTGGGCCGCCATCACGCTGGGCCCGCTGGTGCTGGCGGCCAGCCTGGCACTGAGCGCCTCCATCGCCGGCGCCGCCTCGCGCGGCCTGGGCGCCACGCTGCCGGGCGGCGCGCGCCTGCTGCTGGATGCGATCGAGTTCCTGCTGCTGGCGGCCGGCGTGGCCGCCATGTACCGCTACGTGCCCAACACCCAGGTGCACTGGCGCGACGCTTGGGCGGGCAGCCTGTTCGTGTCCGTGGGCATGGAGCTGGCCAAGAAGGGCCTGGGCCTGTACCTGGCCTCGGTGCCCACCTATTCGGTGATCTACGGCACCTTTGCCACGCTGCCCATCCTGCTGCTGTGGATCTACGTGGCCTGGGTCATCGTGCTGCTGGGCGCCGTGGTCGCGGCCTATCTGCCCAGCCTGCTGGCCGGCGTGGCGCGGCATGCGGGCGGGCAGGGCTGGCCCTTTCTGCTGGCCGTGGAGGCGCTGCAGCAGCTGCACGGCGCGCGCGGGCAGGCCGCGCACGGGCTCACGGCGGTGCAGCTGGCGCAACTGCTGCGCGTGGATGTGCTGCAGCTGGAGCCGGTGCTGGATGCGCTCAAGGGTCTGGACTGGGTGGTGCAGGTCAATGAGGCCGCCGCCGGCGCGCCCGATTCGGTGGACGCGCGCTACCTGCTGCTGGCCGACCCCGCGACGACCCACATGGAGCCGCTGGTGCAGCGCCTGCTGCTCACGCGCAGCGCGCCTTTGGCGCGCTTCTGGGCGCACACGGGGCTGGAGGTGCTGCGGCTGGCGGATGTGCTGGAGCCGCCGGTGGCGCTGGGGGTGATGTCGGATGAGCTATTAAAAAAATAGCGTCCTGCGTAGTCTAATCAAGCCTTATCTGCCATTTTTCTCAATAAAATTCCCTGCAGCATGGTGCGCAGCAGCGGCTGCAAGCCATCAGTGGGCGCGGACTCGGCGCGCAGGGCATCGGCCAGTGCATCCCAATGCGCCGCCACGGTGCCCGTGACCTCTGCATGCCAGCGTGCGCCCAGTTCACCTGCCTGCGGCGCGGGCATGCGCCCGAGGTGGGCCAGCACCAGGTAGCGCGTGCATGCCGCCTCGACCATGTGGCGCAGCAGTTCGTCGGTGCTGTCCTTTTGCTCGCCTTTTTTCTGCAGGGCGCGCATGGCCCAGGCCGTGGTGCCGCCCAGCAGCGCGCCCAGCGCCGTGCCCACGCCCAGGGTCAGGCCGCCCGTGCCCACGTCGATCATGGCGCCCACCTTGGCACCGGCCGCGGCCCCCGCGGCGGCGCCGGCGGATGTGCCCACGGCCAGGGCCTTGCTGTCGCCGGCGCGCGCTGCTGTGTCGCCCTGTGCGGGCGGCGGCAGCTGCCTGGGCGCCTGCGCCACTGCCGCCTTCTGGCCGTGCAGGCCGTGCAGGTCTTGCAGCGCCGTGTCCAGCGCCTGCAGCAGCTTGGCGTAGTGGGCGGCGCTTTGCCCGCTTCCTGCCAGGGCGGCGCAGGCGTGCAGGTGCTCGGCCAGCGCCTGCAGCGATTGGCTGAAGATGGCCTCGTTGCGCGCCTGCCAGGCCTGGCCCAGCCGTTGCAGCGCGTGCTGCTGCGTGGGCAGCAGGGCGGCCAGGCGTTCGAACAGCACGCCGTCCCGCACCCAGCTGGCGCCAAATTCCGCACTGCCCAGCGCCAGCATGGGGGCCGGGTGCCAGGCGTGCGGCAACTGGGGGGCCGGCCCATCGCCCCACGCAAGCACGACATCGACGGGGGTGGCCGCCTGCGTGGGGTCGATGAGGCGCAGCCGGTCGCCCTGGGTGCTGGCCATGGCGCCATGCTCGGCATGCAGCGCCAGCAGGGCGGCAAATTGCTGCTGCTGGGCGGGTGCGGTGCACAGCAGGCCGATCAGCAGGTCGCCGGGCAGCGCCGCACGCAGGGCGTCGAAGTCGCTGCCATCGGTATCCAGCGTGCATTGGCGCGCCAGCCGTGCCTGGCGCCAGCCGGCCCAGGCGGCCAGCAGCAGGCGCGGCAGCACCACCACCAGGGCCAGCAGGCCCACATACATCCATACCCAGCGGGCGCCGGCCGCGCCCTCGCCGGCAAAGTTCTGCGTGGCGGCGACCTCCGGCAGCGAGAACGGCGCCAGGCCGAACAGCAGGGTGAGCGGCGCGAACAGCAGGCTCACGATGGCGTGCACCTGGGCGGCGTCGAGAAAGGTGCTTTCCCAGCCGAAGCGGTAGCTCACCACCAGGCCGCGCAGCAGCAGCGACAGCGCAATGCCCGCGGCCCAGGCGGCGGCGCACAGGTGCAGCACGCCAGCGGCCTGCTGGGCAAAGCGCGCGCGCGTCAGGCTCGACCAGTGCGCCACGAAGTCGGCGGCAATGCGGGCCGCCAGGCCCCGGCGTGCGCCGTGGCCGGCGCTTGCCTGGGGGCGCAGCAGCCATTGCTGCAGTGCGGACGGGGGCTGTTGCCTCTCGGCATCGGGGCCGCGCCGGGCGCGCCAGGCGTGCCAGAGCAGCAGCGCATACACGGCCAGGTTCCAGCCCAACACCAGCAGCAGCGGGGGCGAGAGCAGGTCCACGCGGTGCGCGTTGGCGAAGCGGTCCAGCACCAGGCCCAGCAGCAGCGCCAGCAGGGGCAGGCCCCGGGACAGCCAGCGCCCCTGCGCGCCCGCCTGCTGCAGCGCGGCGACCGTGGCATCGCGCCCGGCGGCCCGGGCGACGATGGCGGCGGAGCGCTCCAGCACCACGTCGGCCACGCCCACGCGCTGCACGCCGCGGCCGCGCGCGGCCTCGACGGCCTGGCGCGTGGCCTCGTCCCACTCGGTCTGGCTGACCAGGGTGCGCTCGCCGTCGGCCCGCGCGATGGCCTGGGCCAGCGTCACGCTGCGCAACTCTTGCCAGCTCAGGCGCATCGGTTCTCTTTCATGGCATCAAATCCTGCACCGCGGCCACACCATGCAGCACGGCGCCCTCGAGTGTCGCAGGATAGGGGCCGGCCACATAGTCGCCACAGGCCTGCAGGCCTGGTGCGATAAGGCGCGGCGGGCGCGCCAGGGCGGGGGTGCAGGCAAAGGTGGCGCGCTTTTCCACCACGGTCTGCAGCACGCGCAGGCCGGCCAGGCCCAGGTCCTCGGCGGCCTGGGCCAGCACCTCGCGCTCCAGCTGGCCGCGCTCGCCCTCGAAGGCGCTGACCACGAAGGCCAGCAGGCCGGAATTGCCATCGAGCCGTGCGCGGTCGAACACGAACTGCGCGGGCCGGCCCGGGCGCGGGCGCAGCGCCAGCATGGGGCGCGCCAGCAGGGCCGCGCGGGCGCCGGGCTGCTCGGCGTAGACGGTGGCGATGGCGCCGAAGCGCAGGGCCTGGGCGGTGGCGGCCCAGGCCTGCAGGGCCTGTGAATCGGGTGTGTCGGCCCCGGCCACCAGGCGCGCGGCCTCGTGGCTGCCGGTGGCCAGCAGCACGGCGTGAAAGCGTTCGCCGTCCACCTGCCAGCCCGAGCCGTCCCGCAGCAGCTGCTGTACGCGCCGGCCCCGGTGCACGGCGTGGCCGTGCGCCTGCAGCCAATGCGCCGCGGGTTCGGGCAAGAGCGCGCCCAGGTCGCGGCGCGGCAGCAGCAGGTTGGAGCCGCCGCGCCCGGCAAACAGGCCGTCGCGCAGCACGCGCAGGAACACCTGGCCGCAGGCCTCATGCGCCGGGGTGTTCAGGGCCGAGACGCACAGCGGGTCTATGAATTCGCGCAGCAGCCGCTCGGGCAGGCCGGTGCATAGATCGGCCACGCTGGTGCCTGCTGCGCAGGTAAAGCCGCCCAGGCGCCAGCGCGCCGCGCGTGCCAGCAGGGCCCAGCGCTCGCCCGCGCTCCAGCCGCGCGCGCGGGCCATGCCGGCCAGCGCGTCCCAGGGCGGCGGCGCGTCGGGCAGGGCCAGGCCCGTGCCGTCGGCGAAGACCAGGGCCAGCGGCAGGCGCAGCAGGGCCTGGGACGGGTCTACGCCCACGCTGCGCATCAGGCGCAGGCATTCGGCGTAGGCGCCGATGAGGATGTGCTGGCCGTTGTCCAAGGTCACGGCGCTGCCGTCGGCCCGCTGCGCCGCCACGGCGCGCGCGCGCCCGCCCAGGGTGCGGCCGGCCTCGAACACGGTCACCGCGTGGCCCGCCTGTGCGGCCTGCACGGCCGCGGCCATGCCGCCCCAGCCGGCGCCGACGATGGCGAGCCTCACAGCATGCCCAGCGCCTGCACCTTCCAGGCCAGCCAGAACTTGCGCAGCGGCGTCAGGCTGATGCGCTGGTGCAGCACCTGGAAGCCATCGGCCTCGATCTCGCGCAGCAGCGTGCGGTAGATGCTGGCCATCATCAGGCCGGGCTTTTGCGCGCGCCGGTCCACATCGGGCAGCAGGGCCAGGGCCTCGTCGTAGAACATGTGGGCGCGCTCGGCCTGAAAGCGCATGAGGGTGGCGAAACGGTCCGAGTATTCGCGCTGGGTGATCTCCTGCGCCTTCACGTCGAACTGCTGCAGTTCGCTGACGGGAAGGTAGATGCGCCCGCGCATGGCGTCCTCGCCCACGTCGCGGATGATGTTGGTGAGCTGGAAGGCCAGGCCCAGCTTGTGCGCATATTGCGTGGTGGCTTCATGGGTCTGGCCGAAGATGCGCGCCGCCACCTCGCCCACCACGCCGGCCACCAGGTGGCAGTAGCGCTGCAGGCTGCGAAAGTCGGGGTAGCGTGCCTGCTCCAGGTCCATCTGGCAGCCTTCGATGACGGCCTGCAGCTGGCGCTCCTCAATGCCATAGGCGGCCACATGCGGCACCAGCGCCTGCATCACCGGGTGGCTGGGCTGGCCGGCGAAGGACTTGGCGACCTCGTCCTGCCACCAGGCCAGCTTGGCCTGGGCCACGCCGGCATCCGACACTTCGTCCACCACGTCGTCCACCTCGCGGCAGAAGGCATAAAAGGCCGTGATGGCCGCGCGCCGCGCGCGTGGCAGGAACAGGAAGGCGTAGTAGAAGCTGCTGCCGGAGGCGGCGGCCTTTTGCTGGACATACTGGTCGGGACTCATGGGGGCGTGATTGTCCCATGGCGCACGCGGCCGGCCGGGGCGTGGCGGTTTTGAGTCAAAAAAGCCTGTAACGCCCGTCTATAAAGCGCAGCCAGCTATCAATGCTGCAGTGAGACTACATGCGCAGGGCGCGCGCCAGCATGAGCAACCAGTCTGCTGCGCCCAGCCGGGGCCGCGTGAGCAGGCTGGCGCCACCCAGCGCCTGCACCTTGTCCAGAATGCGCAGGCCGCCCTGCACCACTAGGCGCAGCTCCCAGCCGGCGCGGCCGGGCAGGCGGCGTACCAGCGGCGCGCCCTGCAGCATGAGGGCGCGCGCCCAGGCGGCGCAGTCCAGGATCAGGCGGTCGCTGGCGGGGCTGCGCCGCTGCGCCGCCAGGTCGGCGCGCGCCACGCCGTGGGCGGCGCAGTCGGCGTCCGTCAGGTAGTGGCGGCCGCGCGGCAGGTCCACGCTCAGGTCCTGCCAGAAGTTGATGAGCTGCAGGGCGCTGCAGATGGCGTCGCTTTCGTGCTGGGCGGCCTCGTCCTGTACGCCGTACAGGTGCAGCAGCAGCCGGCCCACGGGGTTGGCGGAGCGGCGGCAGTAGTCGAGCAGCTGCGCGCGGTCGGCGTAGCTGGCGCCGGCCTCGGTCATGGCCACGTCCTGGGCAAAGGCGTCCAGCAGGTCCTGGAGCAGGGCCACCGGCAGCCGGTGGCTGCCGAGCACGGCCTGCAGTGGGCCGAACACGGCGGCCCAGCGTACGCCGGGGGGCTGGCCTGCGGCCACAGAGCGCAGTTCGGCGCGATAGGCGGCCAGGTCGGCCAGGCGCTCGGCTGCCGTGGCCTGGCCCTCGTCGGCAATGTCGTCGGCCGTGCGCGCGAAGGCGTAGAGGGCGGCAATCGGCTGGCGCAGCTGCGGCGGGCATAGGAGCGAGGCTACGGGGAAGTTTTCGTAGTGCGTGACCGGCGCTGCCGCAGTGGGCGCGCCGGCGGAGGGCGAGGAGGGCGTGGGAGTCACGGCGGGGATTGTCGCTTGACAGTGAAAACGGGTTTCACATAGATTACTAACCCATGAGTCATTAAGCGCCTTCTGGCGTGCGCCCATGTCCAGCTTTCCTGCCCTTGTGCGGCCCCGTCGGGGGCTTTTTTTGTGCGCTCTTGCGGCCTGCGCGGCCTTGCTGGCGGGTTGTTCGCGGCCTGCGCCTGCGCCCGAGCCGTTGCGCTCGGTCAAGCTCATCACCGTGGGGCCGTCTCCCATGCAGATGCGGCTTGAATACTCGGGCGAGGTGCGCGCGCGCGTGGAGTCGCGCCTGTCCTTTCGCGTGGCCGGCAAGATCGTGCAGCGCCAGGCCGAACTGGGCCAGCGTGTGCAGGCGGGCCAGGTGCTGGCGCAGCTGGATGTGCGCGACTACGCGCTGGCCACCCAGGCCGCGCGCGCCCAGGTGGCGGCCGCCACCACGCAGCGCGACCTGGCGGCGGCGGATTTCGAGCGCTTTGCCAAGCTCAAGGCGCAGAACTTCATCAGCGGCGCCGAGCTGGACCGGCGCGAGGCCCAGCTGAAGTCGGCCCAGGCGGCGCTGGACCAGGCGCGCGCCCAGCTGGCCACCCAGGGCCATCAGGCCGATTACACGCGCCTGCTGGCAGACGCGGCGGGCGTGGTGACGGGCGTAGATGCCGAGCCCGGCCAGGTGGTGGCCGTGGGTGCGCCGGTGGTGCGCATTGCGCGCGATGGCCCGCGTGACGCGGTGTTCTACGTGCCCGAGGACAGGGTCGGCCAGCTGCGCGTGGGCCAGCCGGTGCAGGTGCGCGCCTGGGCGGCGAATGCGCTGATGCCGGGCCAGGTGCGCGAGGTGGCGGCCAGCGCCGATCCCGTGACGCGTACCTTTCTGGTGAAGGTGGCGGTGACGGGCGAGGCCGTGCCGCCCCTGGGCGCCACCGTCTATGTGACGCCCCAGTGGCCGGCGGGTGCGGGCGTGCCGCTCATCAAGCTGCCCACGAGCAGCCTGCGCCAGGAGGGCGGCGAGACGGCGGTATGGGTGTTTGAGCCGGGCGAGGGCGGCGGCGGCACGGTGCGCTCGCAGGCGGTGCAGGTGGCCACGGCCGACGGCAACGAGGCCGTGATTGCCGCGGGCCTGGTGCCCGGCATGCAGGTGGTGGCCACGGGCGTGCATGTGCTGACGCCGGGGCAAAAGGTCATGGTTTATAAGCCAAAATCGGATGAAACGCCCGTAGATAAAGCGCAAGCAGCTATCAATAAAGAAGTTCCGGCGGGGCCGGCCACGACGCGTTGAGGGTTTGCCATGTCGCTGATCGAACCCAAGAAGGGCTTCAACCTCTCGCGCTGGGCGCTGGAGCACGCGGCGCTCACGCGCTACCTGATGGTGGTGTTGATGCTGCTGGGCTTTGCCGCCTACTTTCAGCTGGGGCAGGACGAGGACCCGCCCTTCACCTTCCGCGCCATGGTGGTGCGCACCTACTGGCCCGGCGCCACGGCCCAGCAGGTGGCCGAGCAGGTGACCGACAAGATCGAGCGCACGCTGCAGGAGGTGCCCTACGCCGACAAGATCCGCAGCTACAGCAAGCCCGGCGAGTCGCAGGTGATCTTCGAGCTCAAGGATTCCTCCAGGCCGGCGGAGGTGGCCAACATCTGGTATCAGGTGCGCAAGAAGATAGGCGACATGCGCTACCAGCTGCCCGGCAACATCCAGGGCCCGTTCTTCAACGATGAGTTCGGCGATGTGTATGGCGTGATCTACGCGCTGCAGGGCAAGGGATTCAGCTACGCCGAGCTCAAGGACTTTGCCGACGACGTGCGCCAGCAGTTGCTGCGCGTCAAGGATGTGGCCAAGGTCGAGCAGTTTGGCGTGCAGGACGAGCGCATCTGGGTCGAGGTCTCGCAAAAGCGCCTGGCCCAGATGGGGCTGGACATGCAGACCGTGCTGCAGCAGCTGGGCAGCCAGAACGCCGTGGTGAGCGCGGGCGAAATCCACACCCCGCAGGATGTGGTGCAGGTGCGCGTGGCCGGGCAGTTCACCAGCGTGGAGCAGCTGCGCGCCATGCCCCTGCGCGGCGCGCAGTCCGTGGCCCAGCTGCGCCTGGGCGACATTGCCCAGGTGCACCGGGGCTATGTCGATCCACCCCAGGTCAAGGTGCGCTTTCAGGGGCAGGAGGTGATTGCGCTGGGCATCTCCATGACCAAGGGCGGCGACATCATTGCGCTGGGAAAGGCCCTGCATGCCGCGGTGGCCGACATCCAGCAGCGCCTGCCCGCGGGCGTGCAGCTGGCGCAGGTGCAGGACCAGCCGGCGGCGGTGGCCGGGTCGGTGAACGACTTCGTCATGGTGCTGATCGAGGCCGTGATCATCGTGCTCGGTGTGAGCTTCATCGCGCTGGGCCTGCACAAGGGCGGGCGCTTTGGCTGGTATGTGGATTGGCGCCCGGGCCTGGTCGTGGCCATCACCATCCCGCTGGTGCTGGCCGTGACCTTCCTGGCCATGCATTACTTCGGCATAGGGCTGCACAAGGTGTCGCTGGGCTCGCTCATCATCGCCCTGGGGCTGCTGGTGGACGACGCCATCATTGCGGTGGAGATGATGGTGCGCAAGATGGAGGAGGGCTACGACAAGATGCGCGCCGCCACCTTCGCCTATGACATCACGGCCATGCCCATGCTCACCGGCACGCTGATCACGGCGGCGGGCTTTCTGCCGATCGGCATCGCCAGGTCGGTGACGGGGGAGTACACCTTCGCCATCTTTGCCGTGACGGTGATCGCGCTGGTGCTGTCGTGGATCGTCTCCGTCTACTTCGTGCCCTACCTGGGCACGCTGCTGCTGACAGTGAAGCCGCATGATCCCGATGCGCCACCCCATGAGGTCTTCGACACACCGTTCTATGCGCGCTTTCGCAAGACGGTGGACTGGTGCGTGCGCCACCGCTGGCTGACTATCGGCGCCACCCTGGCGATCTTCGCGCTGGGGCTCGTCGGCATGGGGCGGGTGCAGCAGCAGTTCTTTCCCGATTCGAGCCGGCCCGAGGTGATGGTGGACCTGTGGTTCCCCGAGGGCACCTCGTTTGCCGCCAACGAGGAGGTGACGCTGCGCGTGGAGCAGCGCCTGCAGCAGCAGGCGGGTGTGCAGAGCGTGGCCACCTGGGTGGGCTCGGGCACGCCGCGCTTTTATCTGCCGCTCGATCAGGTGTTTCCGCAGAGCAATGTGTCGCAGTTCATCGTGCTGGCCAAGAGCCTGCCCGAGCGCGAGAGGCTGCGCCGCCAGTTGCCGGCCTTGCTGGCCGAGGAATTCCCCGAGGCGCGCGGCCGTGTGAAGTTGCTGCCCAATGGCCCGCCCGTGCCCTATCCGGTGCAGTTTCGCGTCGTCGGCAGCGACCCGGCCGTGCTGCGCCAGCGGGCCGACGAGGTCAAGGCCGTGCTGCGCGCCAATGTCCATACGCTGGGCGTGAACGACAACTGGAATGAATCGGTGAAGACGGTGCGCCTGGAGGTGGACCAGGACAAGGCGCGCGCCCTGGGCGTGAGCAGCCAGTCCATCGCCCAGGCCGCGCGCACCATGTTCAGCGGCACCACCGTGGGCCAGTACCGCGAGGGCGACAGGCTCATCGATATCGTGCTGCGCCAGACGCCCGATGAGCGCGAGACCATCTCCGGCATCGCCAACGCCTACCTGCCCACGGCCTCGGGGCGCAGCATTGCGCTCACGCAGATCGCCAAGCCGGTATTCACCTGGGAGCCGGGCGTGATGTGGCGCTCGGGCCGCAGCTACGCCATCACCGTGCAGGGCGATCTGGTGGAGGGCATGCAGGGCGCCACCGTCACCGAGCAACTGCTGCCCGAGCTGCGAGCGCTGGAGGCGCGCTGGCAGACGGCGGGCGACAGCGTGCGCATCGAGGTGGCGGGTGCGGTGGAAGAGAGCAGCAAGGGCGCGTCTTCCATCGTGGTCGGGGTGCCCATCATGCTGTTCATCGTCTTCACGCTGCTCATGCTGCAGCTGCACAGCTTCAGCCGTTCGGTGCTGGTGTTCCTGACCGGGCCGCTGGGTATCGCCGGCGTGGCGGCGGCGCTGCTGCTGCTGGAGAGGCCGTTCGGCTTCGTGGCGCTGCTGGGGGTGATCGCGCTCATGGGGATGATCCAGCGCAACTCGGTCATCCTCATCGACCAGATCGAGCTCAACCGCAATGCCGGGCGATCCACCTGGGATGCCATCGTCACTGCCGCCGTGTGGCGCCTGCGTCCGATCGCGCTCACCGCCGCAGCCGCGGTGCTGGCCATGATCCCCCTGTCACGCAATGTGTTCTGGGGGCCCATGGCCGTGGCCATCATGGGCGGGCTGATCGTGGCGACCGTGCTCACGCTGCTGGCCTTGCCCGCCATGTATGCCGCCTGGTTCAGGGTGCAAAAGCCCGAGCCGGAGGACGAATGAGGCGGCTGAAACGGCAGGCGGTTCGCGACAGAGTAAAATCTGCCGTTTGACCTATTTCACCCGGGTGGCCTGAGCTCAAGCCAATCGGGTGGCTTAAAGAACTGCGCGGGTGGCGAAATTGGTAGACGCACCAGGTTTAGGTCCTGACGCCAGCAATGGTGTGGGGGTTCGAGTCCCCCCCCGCGCACCACAAGCGAAGACCGAGGCACAGCCCGGCACACATCCCTGATCACTAGGAACAACCATGGCCGTCACTGTTGAGACCCTTGAAAAGCTCGAGCGCAAGATCACGCTGAGCCTGCCCGTCACCACCATCCAGAGCGAAGTCGATGCGCGCCTGAAGCGCCTGGCGCGCACCGTGAAGATGGACGGCTTCCGCCCCGGCAAGGTGCCCATGAGCGTCGTGACCCAGCGCTATGGCTATTCGGTGCAGTACGAGGTGCTGAACGACAAGGTGGGCGAGGCCTTTGCCCAGGCTGCCAATGAAGCGCAGCTGCGTGTGGCTGGCCAGCCGCGCATCACCGAGAAGGATGGCGCCCCCGAAGGTCAGGTGAGCTTCGATGCCGTGTTCGAGGTGTTCCCCGAAGTCAAGATCGGCGACCTGTCCAGCGCCGAGGTGGAGAAGATTTCTGCCGAGGTGACAGACGCTGCCATCGACAAGACCGTGGACATCCTGCGCAAGCAGCGCCGCACCTTTGCCCAGCGTGCCCAAGGCGCAGCCGCCGAGGACGGCGACCGCGTGACCGTGGACTTCGAGGGCAAGATCGACGGCGAGCCCTTCCAGGGTGGCAAGGCCGAGGACTTCCAGTTCCTGGTCGGCGAAGGCCAGATGCTCAAGGAATTCGAAGACGCCGTGCGTGGCATGAAGGCTGGCGAGAGCAAGACCTTCCCGCTGGCCTTCCCCGAGGACTACCACGGCAAGGACGTGGCCGGCAAGACGGCTGACTTCCTGGTCACCGTGAAGAAAATCGAGGCCGCCCACCTGCCCGAAGTCAACGAGCAGCTGGCCAAGTCGCTCGGCATTGCCGACGGTACCGTCGAAGGCCTGCGCGCCGACATCAAGAAAAATCTGGAGCGCGAGGTCAAGTTCCGCCTGCTGGCCCGCAACAAGGCCGCCGTGATGGACGCCCTGGTGGCCAAGGCCGAACTGGACCTGCCCAACGCCAGCGTGCAGGCCGAGATTGCGCGCCTGCTGGAATCCGCCCGCGCCGACCTGAAAGCACGCGGCATCAAGGACGCCGACAAGGCCGAGATTCCCGAGGACGTGTTCCGTCCCCAGGCCGAGCGCCGCGTGCGCCTGGGCCTGGTGGTGGCCGAGCTGGTGCGCGCCAACGAGCTGCAGGCCAAGCCCGAGCAGCTCAAGGCCCATGTGGATGAGCTGGCCGCCAGCTATGAAAAACCCGAGGACGTGGTGCGCTGGTACTTCAGCGACCGCCAGCGCCTGGCCGAGGTCGAGGCCGTGGTCGTCGAGAACAACGTGACCGACTTCGTGCTGGCCAAGGCTAAGGTCAACGAGAAGGCTGTGTCCTTCGACGAACTGATGGGCCAGGCCTGATACACGGCAGGCGCCACGCCCTGAGCATCGGGGCGCTGCGGCTGAAACTTGCGGGGCTTGTGCTTTGTGGCACAAGCCCCAACTTCTTTTTTCTGGCTACAGTATCCGCCTGACTGGAGAAATACATGAGCGCACTGGAAACGCAGGCCCTGGGCATGATTCCCATGGTCATCGAGCAATCGGGCCGCGGGGAGCGGTCCTACGACATTTATTCGCGCCTGCTCAAGGAGCGCGTGATCTTCCTGGTGGGCGAGGTCAACGACCAGACAGCCAACCTGGTGGTGGCGCAACTCCTGTTCCTGGAGAGCGAGAACCCGGACAAGGACATTTCGTTCTACATCAACTCTCCCGGCGGCAGCGTCACGGCAGGCATGGCGATTTATGACACCATGCAGTTCATCAAGCCCGACGTGTCCACGCTGTGCTGCGGCTTTGCCGCCAGCATGGGCGCCTTCCTGCTGGCCTCCGGTGCCAAGGGCAAGCGCTTTTCGCTGCCCAACTCCAAGATCATGATCCACCAGGTGCTGGGCGGCGCGCGCGGCCAGGCGACCGACATCGAGATCCACGCGCGCGACATTCTGCGCACCAAGGACCAGATGAACCGCATCCTGGCCGAGCGCACCGGTCAGTCGATCGAGAAGGTCAAGGCCGATACCGAGCGCGACTACTTCATGACTGCCGACGAGGCCAGGGACTATGGCATCGTTGACCAGGTGATCTCCAAGCGTCCCTGAGGGTTTGGCCGGCCCCTGGCGCGGCGTTTCCCCTGCGGGAAACGCCGTTTTTATTTCGTTATCATCTTGACAACATCCCCTGTCATAAGGCACTGCTTCCATGGCCGATAAAAAAGGCTCCTCCAGCGAAAAAACCCTTTACTGCTCTTTTTGCGGCAAAAGCCAGCATGAAGTGAAGAAGCTGATCGCCGGTCCGTCCGTCTTTATTTGCGACGAGTGCATTGACTTGTGCAACGAGATCATTCGTGACGAACAGCCCGCGGGCGAGGCCGCGCGTGAGGGGCGCGGCGACCTGCCCACACCTGCCGAGATCAAGGCCAACCTCGACAGTTATGTGATCGGCCAGGAAAGCGCCAAGCGCACGCTGGCCGTGGCGGTCTATAACCACTACAAGCGCCTGCGCCATAAGGACAAGGCCGGCAAGGACGATGTGGAGCTGTCCAAGAGCAACATCCTGCTCATCGGCCCCACGGGCTCGGGCAAGACCCTGCTGGCACAGACCCTGGCGCGCCAGCTCGACGTGCCCTTTGTGATGGCCGACGCCACTACGTTGACCGAGGCCGGTTACGTCGGCGAGGACGTGGAGAACATCGTCCAGAAGCTGCTGCAGAGCTGCAACTACGAGATCGAGCGCGCCCAGCGCGGCATCGTCTACATCGATGAGATCGACAAAATCTCGCGCAAGTCCGACAACCCCAGCATCACGCGCGACGTCTCGGGCGAGGGCGTGCAGCAGGCGCTGCTCAAACTCATCGAGGGCACCATGGCCAGCGTGCCGCCGCAGGGCGGGCGCAAGCACCCGAACCAGGACTTCCTGCAGATCGACACCACCAACATCCTGTTTATCTGCGGTGGCGCGTTCGCGGGCCTGGAGAAAGTCATCGAGAACCGCACCGAGGCCTCGGGCATAGGCTTCGGCGCTGCCGTGCGCAGCAAGAAGCAGCGTTCGCTCACCGAGGTGTTCCAGGACATCGAGCCTGAAGATCTCATCAAGTTCGGCCTGATCCCCGAGCTGGTGGGGCGCATGCCCGTGGTAACGGCATTGGCCGAGCTTGGCGAGGACGCACTGGTGCAAATCCTCACCGAACCCAAGAATGCCCTGGTCAAGCAGTACAGCAAGCTGCTGGCTATGGAGGGGGTCGATCTGGAGATACGCCCCGCAGCGCTCAAGGCCATCGCCCGCAAGGCCATCGCGCGCAAGACCGGTGCGCGGGGGCTGCGCTCGATTCTGGAGCAGTCCCTGATCGGCACGATGTTCGATCTGCCCAATGTGTCCAATGTGGAGAAGGTGGTGGTCGATGAGGCCACCATTGAAGAGGACAAGGCGCCCCTGCTGCTTTATCGTGAGGCTGTCAAGACGGCCTGAGGCTGAGAGGCTGACAAAGGTCACCTGCCCGTGGTGACCAGCTGGCGCCGCTTGCTTTCGCAGCGTGGGCGTCGGGTTGAAAAACGCTGTCCGTGGACCATATGCCATGGACTTATCTGAGGAACGCCCATGTCCGGACATACACCCCTGCCCGCCACACCCCTAGATCTGCCATTGCTGCCATTGCGCGATGTGGTGGTCTTTCCACATATGGTGATTCCGCTGTTCGTTGGCCGCCCCAAGAGCATCAAGGCCCTGGAGCTGGCCATGG
Source organism: Alicycliphilus denitrificans (assembly GCF_044792555.1). Taxonomy (GTDB): domain Bacteria; phylum Pseudomonadota; class Gammaproteobacteria; order Burkholderiales; family Burkholderiaceae_C; genus Alicycliphilus; species Alicycliphilus denitrificans_A. The sequence continues at coordinate 3,015,109 of NZ_CP126238.1, read as the reverse complement.
ATGCCGACCGCAGCATCATGCTCGTGGCCCAGAAGGCCGCTGCCAAGGACGAGCCCCAAGTGTCGGACATGTTTGAGGTGGGCTGCATTTCCACCATCTTGCAGATGCTCAAGCTCCCTGATGGCACGGTGAAGGTGCTGGTTGAAGGCCAGCAGCGCGCCCAGGTCGATGCTGTGCATGAGGCCGAGACGCACTTCACCGCCACAGCGACTCCCGTGCAGGCAGAGGCTGAGGACGACCAGTCGAGTGAAATCGAAGCACTGCGGCGCGCCGTGATGCAGCAGTTTGATCAATACGTAAAGCTGAACAAGAAGATTCCGCCGGAAATCCTGACCTCGATCGCAAGCATCGATGACCCTGGCCGCCTGGCAGACACCATCGCTGCCCACTTGCCCTTAAAGCTTGAAAACAAGCAGCGCGTGCTCGACCTGGCAGGCGTGAAGCAGCGTCTGGAAAACCTCTTCGAGCAACTTGAACGCGAGGTTGACATCCTGAACGTGGACAAGCGTATCCGCGGCCGCGTGAAACGCCAGATGGAAAAAAGCCAGCGCGACTTCTATCTCAACGAGCAGGTCAAGGCCATTCAGAAGGAACTCGGCGAGAGTGAAGAGGGGGCGGACATCGATGAAATCGAGAAAAAAATCAAATCCGCCAAGATGCCTGCTGAAGCGCGCAAAAAGGCGGAAGGCGAGCTCAAAAAGCTCAAGCTGATGTCGCCCATGTCGGCCGAGGCTACGGTGGTGCGCAACTACATCGACGTGCTGACAGGCCTGCCGTGGAGCAAGAAGACCAAGATCAAGCATGACCTGGCGTATGCCGAGGGCGTTCTCAACGAGGACCATTACGGCTTGGACAGGGTCAAGGACCGGATTTTGGAATACCTTGCGGTGCAGCAACGTGTGGACAAGGTGAAGGCCCCTATCCTGTGCCTTGTCGGTCCTCCGGGCGTAGGCAAGACCTCGCTAGGTCAGTCCATTGCCAAGGCCACGGGACGCAAGTACGTGCGCATGGCTCTGGGCGGCATGCGCGACGAGGCCGAAATCCGTGGCCACCGACGTACCTACATTGGTGCCATGCCGGGCAAGGTATTGCAAAGCCTGAACAAGGTGGGCACACGCAACCCGCTGTTCCTGCTCGATGAAATTGACAAGCTGGGCACGGACTTCCGTGGCGATCCGTCAAGCGCGTTGCTGGAAGTGCTCGACCCCGAGCAAAACCACAAATTCGGCGATCACTACGTCGAGGTCGATTTCGACCTGTCAGACGTGATGTTTGTCGCCACTTCCAACTCCATGAATATCCCGCCAGCCCTGCTTGACCGCATGGAAGTCATTCGTCTTTCCGGCTATACGGAGGATGAGAAGACCAACATCGCCATCAAGTACCTGCTGCCCAAGCAGATGACCAACAATGGAGTGAAGGCCGAGGAGCTGCGCGTAGCCGAATCCGCCGTGCGTGACATCGTGCGCTACTACACACGCGAGGCGGGTGTGCGCTCGCTCGAGCGCGAGCTTTCTAAAATCTGCCGCAAGGTGGTCAAGGGCTTGCAACTCAAGAAGCTGCAGCCACAGGTCGAGGTGTCAGCGGACAACCTGTCAGACTACCTGGGTGTGCGCAAATTCAGCTATGGGCATGCTGAAAAGCAGAACCAGGTGGGGCTGGTGGCGGGGTTGGCATGGACCGAGGTGGGTGGCGATTTGCTGACCATTGAGGTGGCCACTATGCCGGGTAAGGGCAACATCACGCGTACGGGCTCGCTTGGCGATGTGATGAAGGAGTCTGTTGAGGCTGCGCGTACGGTGGTGCGCAGTCGCTCGCATGCCCTGGGTATTCGTGACGAGGCGTTTGAAAAGCGCGATCTGCACATGCATGTCCCCGATGGCGCTACGCCCAAGGATGGCCCCAGTGCAGGCATCGCCATGACCACTGCCATCGTCTCTGCGCTCACCGGCATACCCGTGCGTGCCGACGTGGCCATGACCGGTGAGATTACGCTGCGCGGCGAGGTCACGGAGATTGGCGGACTGAAGGAAAAGCTGCTGGCTGCACTGCGCGGAGGTATCAAGACAGTGCTGATTCCAGAGACCAACGTGAAAGATCTGCAGGAGATACCGGACAACGTCAAGAGCGGCCTGGAGATTGTTCCCGTCAAATGGATCGACAAAGTGCTCGAGGTGGCGCTAGAGCGCAAGCCTGCGCCACTGACTGACGACGAAGTGACTCCTTCCGTGCCGGTGGCAACCGGTGGCGAGGTCGAGCGCGGTTCCATAAAGCACTGAAGAAAAAATTGCGTGATTGATTTCTGAGTCGAAAAAATGGGCTACAATTCACTTCATCGATGCCAGACGATGTACAATAGAAGGCTTCGGTAAATGCGGGAATAGCTCAGTTGGTAGAGCGCAACCTTGCCAAGGTTGAGGTCGTCGGTTCGAGACCGATTTCCCGCTCCAGGTTAAAGCAAAAAGGGAAGCTTTGCTTCCCTTTTTGCCAAGAGGAAGGGTTTGGCGCGGTAGCAAAGCGGTTATGCGTCGGATTGCAAATCCGTTGAGGCCGGTTCGACTCCGGCCCGCGCCTCCAGTTTGCAGGCGATGCAACAAGTGTTGTTGTGTGCCGGGAATTTTGATTGCTGTAGATGTGGTTGGTCAAAATTCAATGTTAGAATTATTGAGTTTTCAAAATGCATTAATTGTATTTTGGAAGATGCGGGAATAGCTCAGTTGGTAGAGCGCAACCTTGCCAAGGTTGAGGTCGTCGGTTCGAGACCGATTTCCCGCTCCAAGCGTCGCAAAGGGAAGCCAAGGCTTCCCTTTTTTATTGCCATGAAATGGCCGGATGGTGGCGAGGCATTGCGCTGAATTGCTGCTGCGGTTACGCTGCCTCGATGCCAGCCGTGCTGTCGGCGCCCCGATGGTGAAATTGGTAGACACTGCGGACTTAAAATCCGCCGCTTTCCTGCAAAGGGGCGTGCCGGTTCGACCCCGGCTCGGGGCACCACGAAGAGTTCGATATGTCACATTACAACGCTCCTTTTGAAATCCATGTCCACGGCCAAGTGCAGCTGCGGGCCGATGTGGACTTCAGTCAACTCCAGGAGGCGCTCAAACCGCTGTGGAAGTATGCAGGGGCACGCTCGCTGGCTGATGGTGCAACCAGCGCCTATGAGGAGGAGCCGGGCATCCAGTTCGACGCCAAAGAACATGTGCTGCAGATGTGCTGGACAGTGCGCGGTGATGAGGATTTCCGTCAGTCACTTGATGAGATGTGCATGAGCCTCAACGAGTTGGCTGAGCAGGGCGCCGCCATCGAGGTGACTTTTTATGACACCGAGTTCGATGAAGAGGATGCCCCTGAGGACGAGGAGGCGCGCGACGATTTCGTGATGCTGTTCGTTGGTCCCACTCCTGCGGCGATCATGCAGGTGCAGCGTGACTTGCTGGTGCAGGATGTGGTCAATCTCATGGAACGACACTTTGATGGGTCGGAGCTCGGAGGAGTAGTGTCGGAAATCGACAAACTGTTCTCGCAACGCTTTGATGCTTTGGTGAGCTCGCTGGAAATTGGCAAGCCACCGCGGGGACTTGGAGGGGCGGGCAGTAGTGGTCATGGTGGCGGGCGCCGCCCACGCCATCTTCATTAATTCCTGGCTCGGGCTGATGGCAGCGCACGGCTGCCCAGTGCCTGCATGGTGGTGGGTTTCGCCCAAATACAACCACAGTGCCAAAGTACCCGCTTGTGAGCACCCACAATTGAGCCATGCCCGCAATTCACTCGGAAGAATTGCTCGCCCAGGCGGCGGCACTTCCCCCACTTCCTGGGGTGTATCGCTATTTTGATGCCCAGGGTGTGTTGCTGTACGTAGGCAAGGCGCGCAATCTGAAAAAGCGCGTCAGCAGCTACTTCAGCGCGCAGCACGGGGGCACACGCATAGGTCATATGGTCGGCAAGATTGCTCGGCTAGAGACGACGGTGGTGCGTTCCGAGGCTGAGGCGCTGTTGCTTGAAAACAATCTCATCAAGTCGCTGCAGCCTAAATACAACATCCTGTTTCGCGACGACAAAAGCTACCCCTATCTCAAAATCACGGGTGTTGCCACAAAGGATGGCATAGGTGATGTCCCGGGCCAGTGCTATCCGCGCATTGCGTACTATCGTGGCCCGGTGGGTAAGCGCCATCGATATTTCGGGCCTTATCCTGGTGCGTGGGCAGTGAAGGAGACGATTCAGCTGCTACAAAAAGTATTTCGCCTGCGTACCTGCGAAGATACGGTCTTCGCTAACCGCACGCGTCCCTGCCTGCTTTATCAGATCAAGCGTTGCACTGCGCCTTGTGTGGGATTTATTTCGCGCGAGGTCTATGCCGCAGACGTGCACGGCGCACAAGCGCTGTTGCGTGGTGAAACACAGGAGCTGCTACAGGCACTTGAGCGGCGCATGCTCGCGCATTCCGAGCGCCTGGAGTTTGAGCTGGCTGCAGAGGTGCGCAACCAAATCACGGCCCTGTCACGCGTGCTGCACCAGCAGGCGGTGGATACCGTGTCGGACAAGGATGTGGACATTCTTGTCGTGAAGGTAGCAGGAGGGCGCGCCTGCGTGAATCTGGCCATGGTGCGTGGTGGTCGCCATCTGGGCGACAGAGCTTATTTCCCTGTGCATGTGGAGGCTGCAGCTAGCGTGCTTCACTTGGAAGATGGTGGGGATGTGGTGCCACCGGATTGCTCCGTGGAGAAGTTGGTGCTGGCTGCCTTCATGGCACAGCACTACCTGGGGGTGCCCGTTCCGCCCACGCTGATCACGAGTGAGCTCGTGGAGCAGAGGCTGCTGGATGCCTTGGAGCAGCAAAGCGGCGTGCGCGTGAATGTGGTGAATCAACCGCGTGAACAGCGCCGTGCATGGTTGGAAATGGCACAACAGAACGCTGAGATCCAACTGGCCCGCTTGCTGGCCGAGGAGGGGTCGCAGCAGGCGCGCACGCGCGCCCTCGCAGAGGCGCTGGATCTGGATGTTGAGAATTTGGATCGGCTCACCATCGAGTGCTTCGATATTTCGCACACTTCAGGCGAGGCCACCCAGGCATCGTGCGTAGTGTTTCATGATCACAAGCTGCAGAGCAGTGAATATCGGCGTTTCAAGATCGATGGCATCACCGGTGGAGACGACTACGCCGCCATGCGTCAAGTGCTCACGCGGCGTTACAGCAAGGTGGCCGAAGCGCAGCGCGAGGCAGGTGGTGCCGAGGTGTCGAATGCTCGTGTGCGCCTGCCGGACTTGGTGCTGGTCGATGGAGGCAAGGGCCAGGTAAGCATGGCGCGCGAAGTATTCACCGAACTGGGTTTAGATATCTCGCGCATCGTGGGAGTGGAAAAGGGAGAGGGGCGCAAGGTGGGGCTGGAGGAATTGGTGTTTGCCGATGGACGCGAAAAGGTTTACCTGGGGCGGGATTCGGCCGCCCTGATGCTGGTGGCACAGATTCGTGACGAGGCGCATCGCTTCGCCATCACCGGCATGCGAGCAGCGCGCGCCAAGGTGCGCGTGGGCGGCAGCCGGCTGGAGGACATTCCTGGCGTGGGCCCTAAGAAGCGGGCACGCCTGCTGCAGCGTTTTGGGGGCGTGCGTGGCGTGGTCGATGCCAGTATCGAAGACTTGGCCACTGTCGACGGAATCTCTCACAGCCTGGCTGAAGAGATCTACCGCGCGCTGCGCTGAAGCCGGATAGCTGCGGGGCACTGCAACGCATGCCACAATCACTAGCAATGTTTTTCACCATCCCCACGATCATGACCTGGACGCGCATCGTCGCGATACCCTTGATCGTGGGCGTGTTCTATGCTCCGCTGGAGCCGAGCACGCGCAACCTCATCGCCGCTGTGATGTTCATAGTGTTTGCGGCTACGGACTGGCTGGATGGCTTTCTTGCGCGCAAACTCAACCAAACGTCTGCCTTTGGAGCCTTTCTCGATCCCGTTGCAGACAAGTTTCTCGTCTGTGCATCGCTGCTGGTGCTGGTGCATCTGCAGCGGGCCGATGTGTTCGTGGCTCTCATCATCATCGGCCGCGAGATCGCCATTAGTGCGCTGCGCGAGTGGATGGCGCAAATCGGCGCAAGCAAAAGCGTGGCAGTGCACATGCTGGGCAAGCTCAAGACCACGGTGCAGATGGTTGCCATTCCATTGCTGCTGTATGACGGGCACTTGTTCGGCACTATCGATACCGGCGTGTGGGGGGCGTGGTTGATCTGGCTTGCTGCGGTGTTGACCGTCTGGTCTATGGTGTATTACCTGCAAAAGGCGCTGCCCGAGATACGCGCCCGCGTTGCCAAATAGCTGGCGGATCCACTTCCGCGCAGCGGCCCTGCAAGGATGAGGACGAAGCTCATCATCAAGTAGCGACTGTCAATACGGAGTCCACCCAGCGCCAGCGGTTGCGAGACAAAACGCTTCACAAGCCCCGGGGTGTGGTTCAAATGCGTCTAGAATTCGCCACCATGCATGTCGCCCATGCGGTACGTCTTGTTGACACCCTATAGAGCGATGGTTTTAATCTGCAAGAGCAATTCCCGTTGCTGTTGCGGCCTCTTCTCAATTTTCCCGCTCCAGACCGTTCGTTGTGGACGCACAATTGTGAAGACCAGATTTGCATAAGACATTCATCCACTCATATCCCGAGAGGCTTCTTGTGAACAAAACCGAACTGATTGAGCACATTGCCAACAACGCAGACATCTCCAAGGCAGCCGCAGCGCGAGCACTCGAGTCCACGATCGATGCGGTCAAGAAAACCCTGAAAAAGGGTGGCACGGTTTCGTTAGTTGGTTTTGGTACTTTTGCCGTAGGTAAGCGTGCAGCACGCACTGGTCGTAATCCCCGTACCGGGGCCTCGATTAAAATCAAAGCTGCTAAAGTGCCAAAGTTCCGTCCAGGCAAGGCATTGAAGGATGCCCTGAACTGACTCAAAGATATGGGGGGTGCTTAGCTCAGTTGGTAGAGCGGCGCCCTTACAAGGCGTAGGTCAGCGGTTCGAGCCCGTTAGCACCCACCACCCCAGACAAAGGCGAACGCGAGTTCGCCTTTTCTTTTGCAGCCGTTGAAAGATCGACCATGTTGGAATCCATCCGCAAGCACACCAAGTGGGTGATGGGCTTGCTGTTCTTGTTGATCATTCCCTCATTTGTCCTAGTGGGGATTGACAGAAACTACTTTGGCGGCGGCAGCCCCGTCGTGGCGCGGGTGGATGGTAAGGACATCACACAGGCGGATTGGGATAATGCCCACCGCATGGAGAGCGACCGTATCCGTGCCCAGTCGCCGGGCATCGATGCCAAGCTGTTGGATTCGCCACAGGCCCGCTATGCCACGCTGGAGCGCTTGGTGCGTGATCGGGTGCTGCAGGTCGCAGCGCAGAAGATGCACATGCTGACCAGTGACGCACGCCTGGCGCGCGAGCTGCAAAGCATTCCCCAGATTGCTGCCCTGAAGCGCTCCGATGGCACTCTGGACGCCGAGGCCTATCGTGCCTTGGCTGGCTCCCAAGGCCTGACTCCGGAAGGTCTTGAGGCGCGTATCCGTCACGATATTTCGGTTAACCAGGTCATGGGCAGTGTGATGGCTTCGGCGTTCGCAGGCTCGGCTGAATCCAAGCTCGCGCTTGATGCCATCTTCCAGCGCAGAGAGATTCAGGTTGCACGATTTAACGCCTCGACCTTTGTCTCCAAGGTCACGGTGACAGATGCCGACCTGGATGCCTACTACAAAGCCCATCCGGCCAAGTTTCAGCAGGCCGAGCAGGCCGCCGTGGAGTATGTGGTGTTGGACCTAGATGCGGTGAAGGCTGGTATCACGCTCAACGAAGACGATTTGCGCACCTACTACAAGGAAAACCTCAACCGCCTGGCCGGCAAGGAAGAGCGTCGCGCAAGCCACATACTGATTGGTGTCGCCAAGGAAGCGCCTGGAGCCGAGCGCGAAAAGGCAAAGGCCAAGGCTCAGGACCTGCTGGCCGAGCTGCGCAAGGCCCCTGGCCGTTTTGCTGAACTGGCCAAGAAGGAGTCGCAAGACTCCGGATCTGCTCCGGTTGGTGGTGATCTGGGTTTCTTCGGTCATGGCGCCATGGTCAAGCCCTTCGAAGATGCTGTATTTGCGCTGAAGAAGGGGGATATCAGTGATGTGGTGGAAACCGACTTTGGTTACCACATCATCATGCTGACTGACATCAAGGCGCCGCGCCAGCCTAGCTTTGATGAGCTACGCCCCTCTCTGGAGGTGGAGCTTAGGCAGCAACAGGCACAGCGCAAATTTGCTGAGGTGGCCGAAACCTTTGCCAACGCAGTTTATGAGCAGCCTGACAGCTTGCAGCCTGTAGCAGACAAACTCAAGCTCAAGATCCACACCGCTGTGGGTGTGACGCGCACTCCCGCTCAGGCGATGCAAGGGGCTTTGGCCAACCCGCGTTTCCTGGAGGCGCTGTTTCAGCCTGACTCGTTGCAGAACAAGCGCAATACCGAGGCCGTCGAAATCGGTACCAGCATGCTTGCTGCAGGCCGGGTCACAGCCTACCAAGCAGCAATGACCTTGCCGCTGGACAAGGCGCGTGACCAAGTGCGAGCCCTTTATGTTGCAGACAAGTCCGCAGAACTGGCGCGTCAGGAAGGATTAGCCAAGCTCGACGCGTGGAAGGCGGCTCCTGACAGCGCCGTTGGTTTGTCGGCTGTAGTGACGGTATCGCGTGATCGACTGCAAGACCAACCGCGTGTTGTGGTTGATAGCGTTCTCCATGCTCCCGTAGACAAGTTGCCCGCCTGGGTTGGCGTGGATCTGGCCAGCCAGGGCTATGCGGTGGTGAAGGTCAATCGTGTGGTGGCGCGTGATGCAGTGGATGACACCAAGGCGCGCATGGAACGGCAGCAGTACATGCAGGCCTGGGGAGCGGCCGAAGCGCAGGCCTACTATGAGCTGCTCAAGCAACGCTTCAAGGTTCAGATCAAGGTGCCACACCCAACTGCGCAAAGCGAGTTGCAGAACTGATTTTTTCCGTACGAGGGTATTTATCAGGCTATAATTCAAGGCTACGGTGGCTGTAGCTCAGTTGGTAGAGTCCAGGATTGTGATTCCTGTCGTCGTGGGTTCGAGTCCCATCAGCCACCCCAAATCACTCCAAAAGCCCTCTAAGTGCTTGTTTTCATAGGAAAATTAACAACTTAGAGCGGCGTATAAGATGCAGTTGTTACACAGCCTGTCACACAAACTTGTGGTACAGGACCATGAAACAAATCGCAAACCATCTCTATGCTCGCGGCAAGGCCGGCAACCTCTACTGCCGTGTTCGCATCCCCCAAAAGCTCCTGAAGGCTTACCCTCGCAAGGCCGAAATCGTCCGGTCTTTGGGCACCTCTGACGTCCGTGAAGGCAAGCGCCTGCTCGTGACCGAGTTGGCATCCATCTACCAAGAGTTCTCAATCAGAGAGAAAAAGCTGGTCATCCAGTCGGCCCAGCGAGCGGAGCGTTCTGCGCAGCGCTTGACCACGCTCACGGACGAGCAAGTCAATTCCATTGCCAGCAACTGGGTTCACCAGGCTTTGCTGGGTGACGACTACATGCGCAGCCAAGGTCTGGACGACGAAGACTTTGACAACCTGGACGCCCAGCTCCAAGAGCAGCGCAAGGAATTGGGCCGCATGCTGTCCCAGGGCCGTGTTGAAAAAATTCTGCCGGCCATGCATGGTTTTCTGCACCTCCTTGGCACCGAAGTCAGCCTTGAGCCGGAGCAGGAACGCCGAGCCGGCTACAAATTCCTGGAAGCCGTGGTCCAGACGCTGGATATTCGGCTGGACCGTCAGCAAGGGCGAGTCAATCCAACGTAAGCGCGCGGCAAACCCATGTTGACCGCCGCTGGCGGCCATGGCTGATGATCAGATGTCGATGGGTTGCCAGCGATGCGGCAGCAGTTCTTCAATCCGGCTGGCCTTGTGCGTGGGCAGCCGGGTCAGCACATCCTTGAGATAGGCATATGGGTCGTGCCCGTTCATGCGCGCTGACTGGATCAGGCTCATCACGGCGGCCGCCCGCTGGCCCGCGCGCAGGCTTCCTGCGAATAACCAATTCGAGCGCCCCAGGGCCACAGGCCTGATCTGGTTTTCGATCCAATTGTTGTCCGGCGGCAGCTGCGGGTCATCAACGAAGCGCGTGAGCGCAGCCCATCGCTTGAGGCTGTAGTCCAGCGCCTTGGCCGTCGCCGAGTTGCCCGCCACCTGCTGGCGTTGCAGCACCATCCACTGGTGCAACGCGTCCAGAATGGGCCGACTGTGCTGCTGGCGCACCTGCAGCCGCTCTGGTGCCGCCAGGGGCTGAACTTGCCGTTCGATCTCATAGACCCGGGCGAACTGCGCCAGGGCCAATTCGGCGATCTCGCTCTTGCCCGCCGCGTGCAGGTCGAAGAACTTGCGCCGGGCGTGTGCCAGGCAACCGGCTTCGGTCACGCCCTGGCTAAAGCTGGCCTTGTAGCCGGCATAGTCGTCACAGATCAGGCTGCCGCGCCACTCACCCAGGAAGGCGCGGGCGTGTTCTCCGGCGCGGGACTCGCAGAAGTCATAGACCACGGCCCGCGTGGCTTCAAACGCTCCCGGGGCATAGGCCCACAGGTAGGCCCGGTGCGTTTTACCGTTGCCCGGCTTGAGCATGGCCACCGGGGTCTCATCACCGTGCAACACCCGGTGGCCGAGCACCTCGGCCTTCAGGGCATCGACCAGCGGTTGCAGCCGCGCACCGCAGGTGCCCACCCACTGCGCCAGGGTGGATCTTGGAATCGCCAGACCGGCGCGACCAAAGATGTTCTCCTGCCGGTACAAGGGCTGGTGATCCTGGTACTTGGCCACCAGCACCTGGGCCAGCAGGCCGGCAGTCGGGATGCCTTTATCGATCACATGGGCCTCGACCGGCGCCTGGGTGATGGTTTCGCACTGGGTGCACGCCCACTTGCCACGGATGTAGCGCTCCACGGTGAACACGCCCGGCACGTAGTCCAGCTTCTCGGCCACGTCTTCGCCGATGCGCTTCATTTGGCAGCCGCAGGCGCAGGTGGTCGACTCAGGCTCGTGGCGGATCTCGCGGCGCGGCAGGTGGGCAGGCAGGCTCTGGCGTTTGGGCTGTTGCTTGGCTTCGGGCGCAGCCGCAAGCGGCTGGAGTTGCTCAATCTCGACGGCGACCGCCGCCAGGTCGGCATCGATCTCGTCTTCCAGCAGGCTCCTCTGATCGGCGCTGTGCCGCTCGGATTGGGCGGCGAACTTCAGCCGCTTGAGCAGCGCGCACTCATAGGTGAGCTTCTCGTTGAGCGCGCGCTGGTGACGCAGTTCGGCCAGCAGGCGCTGGGTCACTTCGCGCAGTTGCTCTGCGTCCAGCTCGCTCAGGGCTTGCTCGTCGATCACCATGGCTGGCAGTGTGCCCGCTCACCCTGGGTCCAGCCATTGACGCATCTCCCGATTGCCACGGCCACGCCCTTACGCCGACGATTCAGACCACGGTGATGGCACCTTGCGAGCCCACACGCTGCCAGGGCAGGCCCAGCACCAGGGCGTTGAGCTGGGCGTGTTCCAACGCCACGTTCGGACTGCCCGCAGGTGCCCAGACAAACTTGCCCTGGTGCAGCCGGCGCGCGGCCAGCCACAGTCCCACGCCGTCATGTACCAGGACTTTCAGGCGGTTGGCGCGCTGGTTGGCGAAGACGTACGCATGATGTGGCTGGGCCGCGCCGAAGGTGGCGATCACCCGCGCCAGGGCGGTGTCGGTGCCCGCGCGCATGTCCAGCGGGGTGGTGGCCAGCCAGGCCGCGTCGATCCTGATCATGTGCGAATCACCGCAGTAATTCGCGCAGCATCTGGGCGCACTCGGTCGCAGCGGATAAGGGCCAGTGCACGGTCACGGACATGCCGGGGCGCTGGCATTCGATGCGGATGCCATCCGCTGGCGTTGGCAAGGACGCGGATGGTAGCTCACCAGCAGACGCCTGCGGTACTGCGCTCAGGTCGATGGGGATAAAGGCCGGGGGTTGGGAAGCAACGACCGCAGTGCTGACGCCAACTTCAAGACGGTGAAGTCCCTGCGCCCATTCCTTGAGCCAGCGGTGTAGCACGTTGGCGTTCATGCCATGTTGCAGGGCCACCGCCGCGACCGATGCGCCTGGCTGTCGGCAGGCAGCCACCAGCTCGGCCTTGAATTGCGGGGTGTAGGTGCGGTGCGTACGCCGCTGCGCATAGCGCGGGGTCTGAGGGTCTTTGAGCATCGTGTCCACGCCAATGTTGCGTGCACACGATCTTGCTCAGCCTTACCACCTCATTCAAGATGGGTTCGCCAGCCGCATACAATCCAACAGCCGCGCTCACGCCTCGTCAGTCCATTAAAGACTTGAAGAGCGCGCTCGCTCCAGCAAAGTCGGCGCCGACCTGGGATGAGGTGTTCAACAAGTGGAACCACTTCGTGGCCAACCGGCCAAAACCCACCCTGATTGCTGCCCAAACACCCTGGCGCGAGCTTGAGCGCGTGGCCAAGGCGGCAGGTATCCGCCACCCTGGCCAGGTCACGCGTGAGCTGGTCAACCGCTTCGTGGAGGGGATGGAAGAGCGTGGTCTGTCCACGGAAACCATCAATGACCGGTTGGCCAAGGTGCGTGCCATCTACAAAGTGGCCGTGGGCAAGCTGCTCTTGTCTGAAAACCCGGCCAAAGACGTCATTGGACGCGGCAAAAGCGGGTTGGACCGTCGTCGCAAGAAGCGCCTGCCTTTCAGCGACGCCGACCTGCAGACGATTTTCAGCTGTTCGATTTACAACGATTTGCAAGAGCGCTCCAGGGGTAGCCTCAAAGAAGCCACTTATTGGATTCCGCTGCTCATGTACTACACAGGTGCCCGTACAGAGGAAGTGGCGGGCTTGGCCCTGGAAGACCTGGTGCGGGACGATGCACTGGACTGCTGGTTTCTGAACATCATCGACCGACCGGAGCCAGACGATGTCGATTTGTTTGAGGACGCATCCGATGAAGATGGGGTGAAGGGGACCCATGCCCGCACCCTGAAGAATGCGGCATCCATCCGCAGAGTGCCGGTAGCCCGAGAGCTGCTGGACCTTGGCTTGTTGCGTTACGTCGACTGGGTGCGTGCGCAAGGCGCAAAAGCCCTGTTTCCGACCTTGAAGAAAGACTTTCACGAAAAGCTGTCCGGGTCGTTCTCGAAATTCTTTGGCCGCCTGAAGAAGAAGCTCGGCATCGACGACGAGCGCAAGGTGCTGTACTCATTCCGTCATACTCTGAAGGACACGCTGAACCGAGCCGAAATGCCAGCTCGGTACCTGAAGCGCTTGATGGGACACACCAGCGGCGACGGGCAAATTACCGATGGCTATGGCAGTGACCTGCCCTTCGACGTGCTGGTCCGGCATTTCAAGGAAGTCAAATTCCCGCCGATTCCGGCCAAGCCGTGGCAGCCTGGCAAAGGTATCGTGCAATTTCCGCACCTTAGCGAGACGACCACCATCAAACGCCACAAGTCAGCACGCGCTTGACAAGAGTTGAGCGGTGGCGTCAGTCTGCCATCGCTGCTTTCTGCAACTCATGCAAAAAATCAGCCGCACGCTGAGCTTGAGATGCTGCGGTCAACAAGGCACGCTTGTCCGACTTCAGAACGACCAGCCACTCGGCCAAATAGGCGGCGTGGTCGTCTCGGGGCTCCGCAGTCACATCCCAAACCAGCGCAGACAAAATCCTCCTCCAGCTCTGCAACGAGTTCTTCCATTGCGCAGGCATGGTCGCCAAAACGCTGTCCGAACTGGCGCGCCAGTCAGTTTGGGTGCCCTGTTCCAGCACATTTCAACACCAACTCTTGCGCAAGTATGGGTCATGACATTCACAGCAATTCGAAGAGGTCATGAACACTGACTGTTCATTTTGTAATACGATGTATCAAGCAGTTTCCGTTTGTGCCACTGCTTGTGTCGCTCTTTCAAAACCTGACCTTCTCAAACACACCAGCGATGTGAACTCGTTGGGGTGCCCTAGCTCAGTGGGCAACCGCTGGGCCGGTGTTTCCTTGTTAGTGCTTCGTGCCGCCTTTACTGGCGGCCGACCCACGGCTGGGTCTGCCTCTCTCCGAGGCTTCCAACCCCATTAACCAGGCCTGTCGTCGATGACGGCGGGCCACGAAAGAAGGAATCTCAAATGTCAAACATCATTCTGAACACCGAAGGCACCCCCCTGAACCAGACCGCGGAAGGCCCCGCAGGGGGTTTCCTGGCACTGGGGATGGCCGACACCATCGGCACCTTATTGGCCAGTTACTGGGCATTTGTGTCTGCCACTCCGGCAACGGAGCAGGATGCCGATGCACTGATTGGCAAGTTGGGGCTTGAGGAACGTCTTGCGTTCAATCAGCCCAGCGATGAGGAACAATGCCTGGAAGCGTTGACCAGCCGCGTGGTGCCGTTCAAAGTGTTGAATAGCCACGTGCTGTGTGCACGTTCGTTGACCATTGGTCAGGCTATCGAACTGGTCTGCAAAGACCCGACCGGGCAGCCTGATGTCGTGGTGCGCTTGGCCCAACTGGGCCTGCGGGTCGCGATGAACCGTGGAAAGTGGGTGCTGTACGTGAGCAACTCTCCGTTGCACCACGAACTGCGCAGACTGTTCGCGGATACCAAATGGTCGGCGGGTGGCTGGTCTGTGGTACTGCGTCGCCTGCCCGGCGGCGAAGAGTCCACACAACGCATTGGGGCTGGCTTTGCCCCGGGGAAGGTCACGGCCATCGATGTGCCTGCGCATTGGTTGCCGACCAACGATGAGAGCGACATGTTGCTTGCTGCGTAAGCGGTGAGCATGGGAGAGCGGACCCGAAAGGGTTCGCTCTTTTCTTTTGTGCACCCGATGCGGATTGGCCGCATAGAGTCGGTGGCCGTTGTTACCTCGTTACCCCGGTTACCCGTTTTTGACGACAGTGAGAGGCTTGGATTTCAATGGTGGTACCGCCTACCCACAGGCCACAGGTCTTTGGCGACAGGGTCATCCCTCAGTTCAGTGTGGGCCTGCAAAAGCCCTTCGAAATGAGGAATCACTGCTTGATGCGAGGCGTTGTACCAATACTCGAAGGTGGTGAACACGTCGCCGTGCAGCCACTACCTACTCTGCCTGCGCTTGGGAGCCACTGCGGCTACGCCTTTCCGCGAAGAAGACTTGGACAAGCTTTTCTCGCTCAGGGCTATTCAAGCACTGCTTGAAGGACTGGAGCTCGAACTCCATGCCCTCCTCAAAGGTGCCCACGATTGCTCGGGCAATCGCCTCTAGCGCCAGTGTGGGCGCCAATGCGCCGTCAATTCGAGGTTGGAGACTGCTACGGACGTCCTCTAGTTGCATGAGCGACGTCGCTACATCCTTGAGCGCAGAAGCATCACGGGTGCGTCGCATTGGAGCGCCGGAGCAAACCAGGGATTCGGCCAGGCTGATGGCTGCACGCACCTCATCTCCCTCGTCGACGGATAACCTCGCTGTATGCCGTCATCAGACGCGAGGCCGTGCTGCGCGAGAACTTCGAGCGCGTGAAGTCCCCTCGAATTCCTGAGCCAGTCAGAAGTAGAGGTTGGGGAACAGTTTGACACGGTACTCGACCGGGGGGATTCGGCCTAGGGATTCATGTGGTCGGTAGTGGTTGTAACGGCGCAGCCAGTCGGCCGTCATGTCGCGCACTTCCTGCAGTGACTCGAACACGTAGCAGTCCAGCACCTCGGTGCGGTAGGTCTTGTTGAATCGTTCCACATAGGCGTTCTGCGTGGGCTTTCCAGGCTGGATGTGGTTGAGGGCAATGCCCTTGGACTGCGCCCATTTCGCCAGCGCATCGGCGATGAACTCGGGCCCGTTGTCCAGGCGAATCGACAGCGGCGCACCTCGGACTTCCACCAACTCGTTCAAGGCGCGGATGACCCGCGCAGCGGGCAGGCTCGTATCGACCTCGATGCGCAGCCCTTCGCGGTTGAACTCGTCGATGACATTGAAGGTTCTGAAGCGCCGGCCAGACCACAAGGCATCGGACATGAAGTCGCAGCTCCAGCCCTGATTGGGCTGGCCCGCAGCCACTAAAGGCTGTTTGATGCGCGACGGCAGTCGTTTCTTGCCCCGCCGGGGCAGGTTCAGCTTCAGCTCGCAATACACGCGCCACAGCACCGTCTTGCCCCAGGGTTTGCCTTGGTGGCGGGCACTGTCGTACAGCAGCCCGAACCCGTGACGCGGATTGAGCGCCATGTAGGTCTGGATGAAGGTGATGACCCCGGAGTCGTCGCGTGGCACAGGCCGGTAGCGCAGCGTGGAGCGGGCAATACCGCTGGCGGCACAGGCCCGGCGCTGGCTCATGCCATGTTCGGTCATGAGGCTTTGAACGACCATCTCGCGACGCTCCGGGGTCAGAGCTTTCGGTCAACGACATCCTTGAGCACGTGGTGCATCAGCGCCAGGTCGGCGTACATGCGCTTGAGCTTGGCGTTCTCTTCCTGCAGCTCGCGCAACTGGGCCAGGTGTGAGACCGTCATGCCCGAGAACTGACTCTTCCACTTGTAGTAGGTCGGTTCGCTGATGCCGTGCTTCCTGCACGTCTCGCCGACCTTGGCGCCCATCTCGACCTCCTTGAGGAGGCCGACTATCTGGGTTTCACTGAATCTGGATTTCTTCATGTAGAGACTCCGGCTGGGGGAATTCTCTACTTCCGGGTGGTTCAGGTTTTCGAGGGGACTTCAACATGGACTGAGGCACGAATACAGCAACCAAGCGATTGCCGTGGCGCAGTGGCACTTTGCACGCTTGGCGGAGCGTCTCACTTTTATAGTGCTTGGCGCCGAGGTGCCTCGGGGTATTCATCTCAACTCAACCTTATTGAGTCGGGATACGTGGTACCACCGCGCGGAGTGGCAGGCGGTACAGGCTTCCGCAAAGTGTTCAAGCTAACATACAAAGCGGCCATTCAAGGAGCGTTTAACTACGCCTTCCTCGGACTGGACTCAACAGTTCAGACAGAAGCTATCGAATGGCGGCAATCAGCCTGGACCCGGCGTGCGGAGGTGCATTGTGTCTGTCCGCTTCTGTTTAGGGCCGCGAGCAGCCGAATGCGAGGCGGCGCCTTCGGGAGCGTTCACGATGCTGGGCTAGCTGGTCTGCATAACTGGAATGCGCATACTCTTACCCTAGCTCAAGCAGCCTTCATAAACCTCAGCCCTTGCGCCATTTCACAAAACCCTTTTCCTGAAGCGCCCTGAGCAAGCTGCGCTCATCCCCTTCAACGGCCCGGTACAGCTCTGACCACAAACGGTAAGCTCGGGTGCTGCGAGCACCTTCGACAGGTGCTTTTCCATAGTCTCCATTGCGCACAGCCTCTGCGGCCGCTTTGATGGCAACCAGGGCGTCCGCCAACTTGTCATCAGTGGCCCGTGGCGGCGGTACCGCAGGCCGCGTGGGCATGTGGTCAATCAAGCGGATGCTCTCAATTGCCTTCCTGGCAGCAGTGAGACTGGAGCCTGGCACCAAAGCGGATTGGCTGCAGTGCGCAGCCTCTGTCAACAAACGACTGGCTTCAGCGATGCGCCACATGGGGTCCTGCTCACGCTTTGCTGAAGCGGTACGCGCCTGAGTTGCTGGCAGAAGGACTTTTTCTCTGAGCTGGGCCTGCTCGGCGGTTGTTAGCAGAGACAGCAGCTGGGGCGGGATGACCTCGGCATCGGCGTCGATGACGCCGAGGTAGTCCTCGGTCGGGTGGGCGTGGGGAACGCCGGGGCCTGCTGGGACCCAGCGACGGCGGTAGAGGTAAGCGCGGCGGCCGCGGAGGTTGATTTTCATGAAGGGGCTCCTTTGTGGACAGGTGGGTTGTGTCGTATAGACACCGTGCGCCTGCCCCTGGGGACAGATAGGCCTGCACACTGGAGACAGCTGGGAGCCTGACCACAAGGTGCAGCCAGGCTGCACCCAGGTCGGGTCGAAGGCTGGGTGTACCCATGGCATCGGTCCGAACGGCATCCAGAAACGACTGGCCCGAGGACACCGCAGGATGCTCTCGATGGCACCAGCGGGCGGACGGTCGGGCGTCCAGCCCGGGCCCTCGTCAGTCAGCTGCTGCGTGTTGGGGTCGCAGTTGTCCCCGGGTCACGGGTGTGGGTGTACAGCTGCTCGCGACTGGGCACGGCAAGGCGGTGCGAACCGCCGCCTTCCCCGCGCGTGCCGACCTTGGATGAACGGGGTGCGCAGCACCCTGCTCCGGCCGGGGTCCCCGGGGCCACCCGAAAGAACGCATGCTGTTGGCGGACTTGGGGTCAGCCGGGACCGCAGGGCACGCAGAGAGAACAGTTGCGCAAGCCGTCCGAAGACACATCCTCCCTCGAAATAACGGTTGGGGACGGCGGCGGTTCGCACCGGCGCAGCCGGGCAGTGAGTACAGCCGCTTTGAGGGACGTCGCGACGAAAACGCCACTGACACCCGCCCCCGCGCGGGTGAGGTTTTCACAGGGGAAAGAACAGTTGCCCTATGCCCTGTGAAGACCGGTCGGTGGGCCATCGAGCACGCCCAACATCCGCCTGGCCAGCGAGGTGTGCTGGGTGTTGCCCTTGGGTAGCACAGTCGTTCTGGGCAGTACCTACACGAAGGTAGAGCCGGCAAAAGCCAGCGGGTCACCAACGGTGGCCTGGGATGCCGGACGAACCCACGGAGGGAGACCCAGCCATGAAGAACACGCACGAAGACAGACCCGCCGCATCCCGGGACTACACCCAGATTGACCCAGGGGCAGAAACGCATTGCCCCTCGGACGCCGAGCAGCCTGCCCCTGGGGGGGCGCGCACCTTGTCAGCAGGACAGACACCGAGGTGTCCGGTGCCTCGAGGGCTCACGGCCCAAGTCGGCACACTGGCACTGCAGGACCGCATCTGGAGCCGCTCACTGCTGCTGGTGGACCGGTTCCGGGTCATCCGCACGATAGACATCGCCGTCCACTGCTTTGCCGAGCGGCCGTTCAAAGCAGCGCTCAGTGCAGCGCAACGGGCCGTTAGGGGCATGGTCAAAGCCCATTTGCTTGCAAGGTACCGCACAGACCGGTTCATGACCGTCTACGGGCTCACCCAGGTGGGTGCTCAGTGGCTGGAAGACCGCGGGTTTGAAGCCTCAGCTTCAGTGCGTCGGGTGACTGACATGACGAACCCCGAGCATCGACTTTGGTCGCAGTTCCTGACGCTGTGTGCCGAGGCGCGGGGGTTGCAAGCAATGACAGAACAAGAGTTGTTGCTTGCCCTCAACCATGACCTCAAGCCCGGCCAGAGCCCTGTGCAAGGGTTGCTGCACGTGACGACCCGCTCTGCGGGCAAACGCCATCACCTGACGCTGCGACCCGACGCCCTAGCGATGGAACCCGACGGCATCACCTGGTTTGAGGTGGACCGCAGCGCGCGTGGCTCAGACCGTGCGGCGTCCTTGAGGGCGTTGGTACTGTCCATGGGCGCCAAGACCACTTTGGGGCAACCACTACGGCGCGTCATGGTGTTCAGCCGCACCAGCCGCATCCACCAACGTGTGCTGGCCACGCTGGATGGCTTGGTCAAGGACAGCGCGACGGTGGGGTTTATGGAGGGTCGGCGTCAGCTCAAGCCGGTCGAGTCCGGCTGCTACGAGGTGCATCAGACCATCGAGGTAAGGCTGCGTGACGGTCGTACACGACTGCAGGACCAGCTCGCAGGTCACGTCATCGTGCAAGAGCTCCCGATTTGGCTGCCCCGGGTGAGACTCGACGGACGCGGAGACTGGTCGATGCGAGGGTGGTTTGACGACAACTACCTGCCTTACCGCAGACCGGCGGCCACGGCGCCGTGGACACAACTGAAGTCGCCCTTATTACAGCCGCCCCGCAGGCTCGATTGAATCGACGCGCTGTCATGTTCGCCGTTGTCGGCCGGTGTCTATACGTCATGCGGAATCCACCGCGACAAGGACATCCATGAACATCACAGACCACACCATTTTTGAAAGCCAAAAAACAAGCCACCGAGCCCAATACACCATGGCTCGGCTCATGTCGCCCCAGGAAGTTGAAGAGGCCGCCAAAGACCATGACCAACGGACCCGCCAGCGTGTCAGAGGTCACTGGTTTCTCTGCGGTGATTGCAGCCAAGAAATGTTTGACGACATTGCCCGGCAGGGTGACGTAGCACTTCGCCACGCGCTGGGCGTAATCCAGCGAGACGATGGCACCAAGTTCTTGGTCGTTACCCACCAGCTGGGGAACGCTCAGCACCGCTTCCTGGTGCCGATGTGGGACCCCAGAGTGCCCGACTTGTTGGACGCAGTGAGCCTGGGGCGCTACTCCATCTCGCTGGCACGCAAGGGGGACACGCAAGCCCTGGTCTTGTCCGCCGCTGCAAATGCTCCGTTGGCCGCAGAGTTGCAAAAGCATCTGGACATGCCCACTCCTGACACGCCGCAACTGCAGGCGCTGTTGCGAGCGCTGCCGCGGTTCATGGAGACGGCGGCCGAACCCGAGCATTTCCCCAACTTGATGGAGGGGGTGAAGGTCACAGACGTCAGTCTCTCCATCGTGTTCGACGCCATGCTGCCCAACCTCAGCAAATTGCTGGTGAACAAAGTTGGGGCCAACGGTGCCACCCTGCACTGAAAAACGCCATCGGTTGCTACACGACTGTGAGACGCATCGAAATCGTTCGCTGCGCTCACAGACAAGGACACAAGACATGCAAGTTTTCGCAAACGTAGCGACCCAGCCTGAGCGCAAGACCTCCAAATCCACTGGTAAGGCGTATTACGAGTTCCGGGTGGCCGAGAGCCAGCGGGGAGCCAGTGAGGCCCCGTGTTGGTTCACCGTTCGAGTCATGAAAGAAGCCAATCCGGAGTTGAACAAAGGGGACTTTGTGAAAGTGACAGGCAAGTTGAAAGCAGATTTCTACCTGTCCAGGGAGGGCAAGCCGACCGGCACGCTGCTCATCATTGCTTTCGAAGCAGCAAAGATTGCACGGCCACAGGCTCTCTCTGTCGCGGAAGAAGGGTAACGGAGGTAACGGGGTAACAAAGGTGCTGCGACCTCCCCCCTGACGCAAGGCAACAACCAGCAACGATGATTTCAGCCCCTGCAGCCATGCTGTGGGGGCTTTTCTTCTTTACCCATCAATCGATGCCGGTCGGTGGCTGAGCGAGGTAGCTCTGCTGCAACCGAGATAGGCACGGAAGATGGCTGAAAACCCACGAGTTTTGGAGTTTTTAATGCTAGCATTAAGCTCAGTTTGGAGTAGCGACGTGTTACACAAACTGTTCGTTTGGGCTGTGTAACAGATTTCTGTAAGTTATTGATTTTTTAGTGGTTTTTTCTGTGGCTATTGGTCTCCCATCAGCCACCCCAAAAACGCTAAAAACAAGGACCCTTGGGTCCTTGTTTCGTTTTAGGGGGGTGTCAGGGGTGAAAGCAGAAATTGCCTGCCTGTGCTCCCGGCCGACTTTCGCGAGATTGCTTCGTGCTCGGCAACAGCTTCGTATGGACGCGTGCCCGCGCATCCGGCTTGGATGTGTTGGAACATTTGGCGTGTCAGATCGCCGGAGGGCAGGCGACTATCCCCGCCACAGCAGGAAGCGCCGGATCAAACGGCGCACGAAAGAGTGGCTGGCTATTACAGCGCCAATCCCTTGAGATACTGGCGGAATGATTCACCCACCTGGGGGTGCTGCAGGGCTAGCTCCACAGAGGCCTCGAGAAACCCCTCTTTGCTACCACAATCGTAGCGTTTTCCGCTGTACTGGTAAGCGTAGACGGCCTCATGGGTCATCAGGCGGGCGATAGCGTCGGTGAGCTGGATCTCGCCGCCCACGCCGCGTGGCTGGTTGCGGATTTCTTCAAAAATGCGCGGGGTCAGCACATAGCGGCCTGCTACGCCCATGCGCGAGGGGGCCTTCTCTGGTGCCGGTTTTTCCACGATTTCATCCACGCGCAAGAGCGGGCCGCCGGCCGGCTCGCCCCTGACGATGCCGTAGCGGCGCGTGTGCTCCTGCGGCACCTCCTGCACCGCCAGCAAGGATCGGCCCTGTTTTTCAAACGCCGTCGTCATCTGCGCCATCACGCCCGGGCCACCGTTGTCGCCCACCATCAGGTCATCGGCCAGCAGCACGGCAAAAGGCTCATTGCCGACGAGGGGCTCGGCGCAGAGCACTGCGTGGCCCAGGCCCAGGCTGCGCGGCTGGCGCACGAACAGGCAGTTCATGTCGGCAGGGGCGATGCTGCGCACCAGCGCCAGCATCTCCTGCTTGCCGGCTTGTTCCAGCTCGTTTTCCAGCTCGTAGGCGGTATCGAAATGGTCCTCGATGGCGCGCTTGCTGCGGCCGGTGACGAACACCATGTCACGTATACCGGCCTCGTAGGCTTCCTCCACGGCGTACTGGATCAGCGGCTTGTCGACCACGGGCAGCATTTCCTTCGGGGATGCCTTGGTGGCGGGCAGAAAGCGGGTGCCGAGACCGGCGACAGGGAAAACGGCTTTACGGACGCGGGTGGTGGTCATACGGTTCCTGGTCTTTGGGTTTTAGTCTGTTTTCCTGTCCCCTGTGGGAGGGGCGCCCTGGCCGGCAAGATACCAGCGCTCCCAGGGGGGCAGTCAGCCCAGGCGGGCGAGTTGCTCCTGGATGCGCGAGAGCGTGCCGCCGAAATCGGCCAGGCGCTTCTTTTCCTGCTCGATCACCGCCGGCGGCGCCTTGGCGACGAAGGCCTTGTTGGAGAGTTTGGCGTTGGCCTTGGTGATTTCGCCTTGCAGGCGCGCGGCCTCCTTGGACAGTCGGACCTTCTCCGCGGCGACGTCGACCTCGACAAACAGCGCCAGGCGCGCGCCGCCGACCATGTTGACCGGTGCGTTTTGCGCGGCCTGGGCCCAGGCGGCGTCTTCGTCAAACACCTTGACCTCGCTGAGCTTGGCCAGGTTTTGCAGCACCGCCGCGTTGGCGCGCAGGAAGGCGGCATCCTCGTCGGTGTCGGCCACGGCCAGCAGCGGCAGGCGCTGCGCGGGCGAGACGCCCATCTCGCCCCGCAGGGTGCGGCAGGCGTCCACCATCTGCTTGAGGCGCTCGACATAGCTCTCGGCGGCTTCGTCGATCTTGGCGGGCTGTGCCTGTGGATAGGCGGCGATGGCGATGGATGCGCCTTTCAATCCTGCCACCGGTGCCACCACCTGCCACAGCGCCTCGGTCACGAAGGGGATGATGGGGTGTGCCAGGCGCAGGATGGCCTCCAGCGTGCGGATCAGCGTGCGGCGCGTGGCGCGCTGCTGGGCCACGCTGCCGGTCTGGATCTGCACCTTGGCGATCTCCAGGTACCAGTCGCAGAACTCGTTCCAGACGAAGTCGTAGATCTGGTTGGCGACGTTGTCCAGGCGGTATTCGGCAAAGCCCTTGGCGACCTCGGCCTCGACCTTTTGCAGCCGCGAGACGATCCAGCGATCAGGCTGGCTGAAACTGAGGTAGGCCTCTTCGCAGCCTTGGGTGTTGTCCAGGCCGCAGTCCTGGCCCTCGCAGTTCATCAGCACGAAGCGGCTGGCGTTCCAGAGCTTGTTGCAGAAGTTGCGGTAGCCCTCGCAGCGCTTGCTGTCGAAGTTGATGGAGCGGCCCAGGCTGGCGAGCGCGGCGAAGGTGAAGCGCAGCGCGTCGGCGCCGTAGGCGGGAATGCCGTCGGGGAATTCCTTTTGCGTGTTCTTGCGCACCGTGGGCGCGGTCTCGGGACGGCGCAGGCCCTGGGTGCGTTTGTCCAGCAGGGGTTCGAGGGAAATGCCGTCGATCAGGTCCACCGGGTCGAGCACGTTGCCTTCGCTCTTGCTCATTTTCTTGCCGTGCGCGTCCAGCACCAGGCCGTGGATATAGACATGCCTGAACGGCACGCGGCCGGTGAAATGCGTGGTCATCATGATCATCCGGGCGACCCAGAAGAAGATGATGTCGTAGCCCGTGACCAGCACGGAGGAGGGCAGGTAGAGGTTGTAGTCGTCGGTGGCCGCATCCGTCTGGTTTGGCCAGCCCATGGTGGAGAAGGGCACGAGGGCGGAGGAGTACCAGGTGTCGAGCACGTCCTCGTCGCGGCGCAGGACTTTTCCGGGGGCCTGGGCCTGTGCCTCGGCCTCGGAGCGTGCCACATAGACTTGGCCGTCCTCGTCGTACCAGGCGGGGATCTGGTGGCCCCACCAGAGCTGGCGCGAAATGCACCAGTCCTGGATGTTGTTCATCCACTGGTTGTAGGTATTGACCCAGTTCTCGGGCACGAAGCTGACCTGGCCGCTGGCGACCGCATCGATCGCCTTTTGCGCGATGCTCTTGCCCGTGGCGTCGCCCTGGCCCACCTTGTTCATGGCGACGAACCACTGGTCGGTCAGCATGGGCTCGATCACTTGGCCGGTGCGGGTGCAGATCGGCACCATGAGCTTGTGCTTCTTGGTTTCGACCAGCAGGCCCAGGGCCTCCAGGTCGGCCACCACGGCCTTGCGGGCGGCGAAGCGGTCCATGCCGCGGTATTTCTCGGGTGCGTTGTCGTTGATGGTGGCCGTGAGCGTCAGCACGCAGATCATCGGCAACTGGTGGCGCTGGCCCACGGCGTAGTCGTTCTGGTCGTGCGCGGGCGTGACCTTGACCACGCCGGTGCCGAATTCCTTATCGACGTAGGCGTCGGCAATCACCGGGATCTCGCGCTCGCACAGCGGCAGCTTGACCATCTTGCCGATCAGATGCCGGTAGCGCTCGTCCTCGGGGTGCACCATCACCGCCACGTCGCCCAGCATGGTCTCGGGCCGCGTGGTGGCCACCACCAACTGGCCCGAACCGTCGGCCAGCGGATAGGCGATATGCCAGAGCGAGCCGTCCTTCTCCTCGTTCTCCACCTCCAGGTCGGACACGGCGGACTGCAGCTTCGGGTCCCAGTTCACCAGGCGCTTGCCGCGGTAGATCAGCCCTTGTGCATACAGCTTGACGAAGGTTTCGGTGACGACCTTGGAGAGCTTGTCGTCCATGGTGAAGTACTCGCGGCTCCAGTCCACTGTGTCGCCCAGGCGGCGCATCTGCGTGGTGATGGTGTTGCCCGACTGCTCCTTCCACTCCCACACCTTCTTCACGAAATCGGGCCGGCCCAGGTCATGGCGGCTCACGCCCTGTTCCTGCAGCTGGCGCTCCACCACGATCTGCGTGGCGATGCCGGCATGGTCGGTGCCCGGAATCCAGGCCGTGTTGCAGCCCAGCATGCGGTGGTAGCGCGTGAGGCTGTCCATGATGGTCTGGTTGAAGGCGTGGCCCATGTGCAGCGTGCCGGTCACATTGGGTGGGGGCAGCTGGATGGCGAAGGCGGGTTGCTGCGCATCGGCCTGGCCCGTGCCACGCACGCCTGCGCGGCCATAGCCGCGCTGTTCCCACTCGGGACCCCAGTGCGCTTCCAGCGGGGCGGGGTCAAAGGACTTGGACAGGGATTGCAGACCGGGTTGTGCAGGGGTGTCGCTCATGGCAATGAAAAACGGCATCCCGTGGGATGCCGCTTGGGTGGCAATGGTTCGGAGGATGGGGCATTTTATTCGCTTACTGGATGCTCCTTGTTTTATAGCTATAAGCGCCTTGTAGTAAGGCAATATATTAATCAATTTAGGCCAAAAACGTATGTCTGGCAAGCGCTGGAAGCTATCGTAAAGAGAGCGTTTCTAGGGCGGCACCAGCCGCGCATCTTCGCGCCGCACCAGCCGCCAGGCGGTATGTGCGAGCCAGGCGATGGCCAGCAGGGTCCCCAGGGCGATGAGCCAGCGGCCCAGGCGCTCCTGGTCGTCCTGCAGGTAGGCGTTGCACAGGCGCAGGGGCGAGTCGATGTAGAGCTGCCCGACGACAACCATCATGGGCAGCAGCATGCCCAGGAAAAAACTCTGCACCACCAGCCCTGCCGGGCGCCAGGACAGGCGCAGCAGGGCGCCGGCGAGCAGCAACGCGGCGCATTTGGCGGCCTCGATGCCCAGGTCACGCAGCGCCAGGTCGAGCACGCGCGGCACCATGAGCACCGACAGCACCACGCCCACCCCTACCAGGCCGGCGATGCCATGGGCGTTGCAGCTGGCGATGGCGCTGCGTGCGCGCCGCGGCAGGGCCGAGGCAAGCAGCGTGCCGGCCAGCAGCCACAGCGGGAACTGCAGCAGCATGTGGCGCCACATGGTGGCTTCAAGCCACTGGCGCGCACCCGGCCAGGCCAGCACGGCCAGCAGGATCAGCCCCAGGGCAGCCTGGTGTCTGGGTTGGCGGCAGGGCAGTTTCATGGCGGTGTGTTTGCCAGGTGGCGTGCGTAGTCCAGCGCCAGCTGCTGCTCGGCCAGATCGAAAATGCGCACCATGCGCCCATGTGCGTCAAACACCAGCAACGCGGCGTTGTGCTCGTAGTCGCCGCGGCCATCGGGCACCACCACCACCCCCAGGCGCTGCAGCAGTGCGGCTTGCTGCGTCGCATCGGGCACGCGCACGAAGCGCCACAGGTCGAAGTCGGCGCGCAGGCCCTGTGCATAGGCAGCCAGGGCGGCAGGGTCGTCGCGTGCGCCGTCAAAGCTGATGGACAGCAACCGGACCTTGGGGACATGGCCGGTTGCCCGGTCGGCCTGCAGTGCGGCCTGCAGCTGCTGGAAGCTGCTGCCGAGCGACAGGCACACGGTCTCGCAGCGGGTGTAGAAAAAATCCACTACCGTGGTGCCGCCGCCCGCGGCCAGCAGCGCCGGCAGGCTGGCGTTGATGGCCGTGCCTTGTACGGCAACGGACGGTGCCTCGATGGGGCGCAACGCCACCTCCAGGCGACGCGCGCCCTCGTCGGTCCAGACCTGGAAATCGTAGGTCAGCCAACGTGCGGCGGCCCAGCCGCCGAGTACCAGCAGGGCGCTCAGCAGCGCGGTGCGCCACATGGCTGGGTCATTTCAGCAAGGCCTTGAGGGCCGCCTCGCCCTCGAACGGGGTCTTGCGCTCGGCGCCGGCCTTGCGCTCGTCTTCGAACAGCTTGGCATCCAGCGCCTCGCCCTTGTTCGACCAGCTATTGCGGATGTAGCTGGCCACGCCCGCGAGCTCGGCGTCCGAGAGCTGCGCGAAGCTGGGCATCGCACCCTGGTATTTGTTGCCCTTGACGGTGATCTCGCCCGTGACGCCGTGCAGCAGGATGTTGGCCAGCACGCGCGCATCGCCCTGCACCCATTCCGAGCCATCGAGCGGCGGGAACACGCCCGGCAGGCCAGCACCCGTGGCCTGGTGGCAGGCGGCGCACTGCGCGGCAAAGATCGCCTTGCCGTCGACGGCCGCTCCGGCGGCAGCGGCCACCGGGCCCGAGAGCTCGGTGCGCGTGCGCTGGTCGCCATACTGGGACAGGTTCAGAGGCTCGGTGTTCAGGATGTAGACCACCGCCCACACCACCATGGCGGCCGCCACCAGCAGGACGACCAGGGGCATGGGGCGGACGGCTTCTTCGGGGTCTTCGTTTTCGCGCTGCTGTGCGCGTGTAACCGGGTCTTGGCTCATGCTCACAGTCCTTTCATGAGGCGGGCGTCGGCCTGGGGGCCGGTGACGCGGAAGAGGTCTTGGCGCCCGCGGCCTCGTGCGGCTCGGGCGGCAGCACCGGGTAGTTGCGCTTGAGCGCTTGCAGGTACTTCACGAGATCCAGTGCTTCGGGCGTGGGCACGACGACCTTGCCCGCCGGGGTGTGGCCGGACGGCAGCTTGAGCGGCTCTTCACCCGGTTCGGCCTGGTCCTTGATGTCGAACAGATAGGGGTAGGAGGGCATGATCGAGCCCGGCACATAGGCGCGCGGCTGGTACAGGTGGCCCAGGTGCCAGTCCTTGCTGGGCTGGCGCACGCCGATGTTGAACAGATCGGGCCCGGTGCGCATGCTGCCCAGCAGGTGCGGCTTGTCGTAGAAATAGTCGCCCGGCACCGAGGCCCGGCCCCAGCCACGCTTGGCGTCCGGCGCAAAGCTCTCGGAGCGCGGCTGCTGGCTGTGGCAGTAGACGCAGCCGTTGGCGATGTAGCTGGCGCGCCCGCGCAGCTCGGCGCTGGTGTAGGGTTTGAGCCCTTCGGGCGGCTTTACGTCGCGCACCTGGACATAGGGCAGGATCACCAGCGCCGAGACGGCGATGGCAAAGGTCACCATGGCACCCGCGGTGAGTTTGGTTTCATTCTCCATGAGCGAGCTCCACCGCCTTGGGTTGGTTCGAGAACAGTGCGGCGCCGGCGCGATCGGGTCCGAAGCGCAGGGCCATGGCCAGGAAGTGGAAGACGAAGACCAGGTGGCTGGCGACCATCAGGCCGCCGCCCACGCTGCGCCACTGCAGCCACGGAATCGTCACCGCCACCGAATCCATGAACGGGCGGGACTCGTCCAGCATGGCCAGGCCCTGCAGCCAGCCGCCGTAGGTCAGGCCCACGAAATAAATCATGATGCCGATGGCCGCGAGCCAGAAATGCCAGGAAATCAGCCTGGGGAAAGGCCACTCCCAATTCATGATGCGCGGCATCATGAAATAGATGGCGCCGAACAGCACCATGGTCACGAAGCCATAGGCGCCCAGGTGGGCGTGGGCCACGGTGAAATGCGTGAAGTGCGCCACCTGCTGCACCGAGCGCAGCGCCTCGAACGAACCCTGCAGCGATGACAGCAGGTACATGAAGCCGCCAAACATCATGAAGCGCAGCGTGGGCGAATAACGTCCCAGGCGCATGCGCCCCTTCATGGTCAGCCCCATGTTGATGGAGAAGGCCAGCACCGGGATGATCATCATCATGCTCTGCACGATGGACAGCGTGACCAGCCAGCCCGGCACCGGGCCGCCGACCAGGTGGTGGCCGCCGACCTGGGCGTAGAAGAAGGCCAGCGTCCAGAAGCCCAGGATGGATAGGTTGTACGAGCGGATCGGCCGCGCGATGATCTTGGGCAGAAAGTAGTAGATGGCGCCCACGGCCACGGGCGTGAACCACAGGCCCAGTACGTTGTGGCCGTACCACCAGTTCATCGCCGCCTGCTGCACGCCGAAGTGCACGCCGGGCATCTTGCCGACAATGAACAAGAGCGTGATCCACAGCAGGCCTGCCGTGTGGTACCAGGTCGTCACGTACAGCGATTCGACCTTGCGGTTCACCAGCGTGTACATCACCGGGCCAATGATGCAGACCATGCCGGCGGCAAAGAAGATGCCGATCTGCCAGGGCATTTCCAGGTATTCCAGGCCGTCCGTCCAGCCCGCGCCGATGGCGCCGATGCCGCTGGCAATGGCGGTGTTGACCAGGGCGCCGCCCATCATGATCCACATCGGGCCAATCAGCGGCCGGCGCAGCAGGCGCGGCATGAGCCAGATGATGATGGCCAGCTCGGCGTTGGTGATCCAGCCATAGAGCACGGCCGTGAGGTGCACGGTGCGGATGCGCCCGAAGGTCATCCAGGCCTCACTCACCAGCCAGTCGGGCCAGTGCAGCTTGAGCGAGGCCGTCAGCCCGGCGATGCCGCCAAACAGCAGCCACATGCAGGCAAAGGCGATGAACATGAAGACCGGGAAGGCGCTGGAGCGGTCGGCCGCAATGCGGTCCTGGATCTCCTGGGCATCGGGAAGATGGGTGGAGTCTCCGGGCTCGGCGGCCGCGGCCTGAAAGTGCTGCTGCCCGGCCTGACCCAGCGCCGGATCGTCAATGTGGCCGATTTCGCCCCTGGCAAAAATCGCCGAGGCGGCCTTGGGGTTCTCTACCAGCAGGCCTTTGCGCAGAGACCATATGAAGACGAAAAGTCCAATGATGGACAGCAGGAAGGCGCCCAGCAGGCTTAAAACGGCACTGTCCATGGCTGGCTCCCTTTCGGATCTGGTGGCATATCTATACACCTATTGATTGATGAGGCGCAAGCGCCTTCCTGCAGCGTCGTGCTAAAGGCGAATGTTCGCAATCTTAAAGTTCATTTTTAATGAATGTTTTTTGGCATGCAAACCCATGCCTGCAGCGTTGTTACCCGATGGCAAGCAGCGCCATCGGGGCGGGTTCTATGCGTGTGGTTTCAGTGCGTGAGTTTCGGCCTTGGCCGAGCGCAGCCGTTTTGGCCTGGCGAGCGGGCTGGGGCAAAAGGCCTCCGGCCTTGGCTGGCGGCTATTGCTGCGCCGCCTGCTTCCAGGCCTGCGCGGCGGCCTCGGCGTCGCCGCGCCGCTCGGCCAGCTGCGCCAGGTGGCACCAGGCGCTGGCGCGCAGCGGCGCATCGCTCAGGTGCTGTGTCGCCTGGGTCAGCAGCTGTTGTGCCTTGCCCCACAGCTCGCGCTGCACGCAGGCCATGGCCGACAGGAATTGCAGGCGCGCATTGCGTGGATCGGCCTGCTGCGCCGCTTCGATGCGTGCGAGCCAATGCGCGTCCAGGCCTTCAAGACTGGCCGCCAGTGCGCGCACCACCTTCAACTGCTGCCCATCGGGTAGCTCGCCCATGCGCTCCCACACGGGCAGCAGCCAGGCGCGTACCTGGGTGGCTGGGCCGCCCAGCTGCGCCAGGCGCTGCGCCGCCTGCACGGCGATTTCGGGCATGGCGCGCTCGCCGCTCTCCAGGCCCAGCCAGATGCGCTGCAGCTGGGCCGGATCATGCGCATCGTTGATGAGCTCCACGGCCAGGCCGCGCACGATGCTCTCGGCCGCGGCCGGGGAGAACGCGCGGTGCTTGCCCAGCAGGCGCGCGGTTTCCAGGGCCTGCTCCGTCTGGTGCGACAGGCGCGCCGCCTTCAGCCGTGCGCGCAGCGCCAGCGTGCGCCGCGCCGTGCCCGCGGGCAGGGCGGACAGGCGCTCCATGGCGGTGCTGGCATCGCGCTCGTCGAGCGACCAGCGTGCGGCGCGCAGTTGCGCGCCCTCGCGCAGCTCCAGCATGGAGGCGGGCACGCGCTCCGGGATGTTGTCCAGCGCCTGCTGCAAATGCTCCTCGCGTGTGCCGCGATCCTGCAGGGCGTGGGAGCTTTCCGCCGCCACCAGATGGGCCAGCGTGCGTAACTGGCGGCCGTGGGGCAGGGCCTGCCTGGATTGTTCCAGCGCCTGCTCCTGGGCGATGGCCGACTCTGCCGCCTTGCGCGCACGCAGGAAGCGCCCGGCCAGCATCTGCGACAGCGCGTCGAGCAGCGCGCCGTGCATGGCGCGTTCCTTTTGCAGCAGGCGCCAGCGCCGCGCCCGTACCGGCAGCTGCAGCAGTGCGGAGACCCCGCGCAGCGCTGCATACAACAGGGTAAATCCGCCCAGCAGCAGCACGACCACCAGGTTGAGCGACAGATCCACGCGGTAGGGCGGCCAGAACACCGTCACCGTGCCCTGGTTGTCCCCCACAAACAGCGCCACGGCGACGGCCGCGCCGAACAGTGCCAGAAACCAGAGTGCTGCGCGCATGGTGTGTGTCGGTCCTACGGCGGGTCAGCGGCCGGCCGCGGCTGTCGCCAGTGCGGCGAAGCTGTCGTCGAGCTGGGGCATCTCGGCGGTCTTCATGTGGGACTGAAGCTGCTGCAGGGCCGTAGCGGCATTTTGCGTGCGACGCGATGCGGGGTCGAAGTATTTGTTCAGCGCCGCGTTGGCGCTCGCCAGGTCGGTGCGTGCCGAGTCCATGCGGCGCGCGAGCAGCCCCAGGCGCGCGTTGAGCAGCTTGAGCTTGAGGTTTTCACGCAGGAAAAAGGCCTGGTCGGGTGCGAGCAGCATGGCGTCTGGCTGGTCTATGCGGCTCACGCGCACCAGGCCGCGGATTTCGTCGCGCACGGCCTCCCAGCCGCGGCGCAGCGTGGCCTGCCAGGCGGGCTCGCTGGCGCTGTCGGCGGGCGTTGCGGGGGCTGGCTCGCTGCCCGCCTGGCGGCGCATCACGGCGGCCTGGGCCACTTGGCTGACGAGCGGCAGCTCGTCCGCCTGGCGCACCAGGTCGTCAATGCGCGCCAGCAGGCCGGCGGTGTCGGTGACGGAGGCTTGCTCCAGGCGTTCCAGGTCGTGGCCCATGGCGCGCAGCACGGGCGCCAGGCGCGGCTGGGCGGCGCGCTCTATGCGCTGGCTGGCACTCTTGAGCGCCGCCACCAGCGGCTGCAGGCTGCCGGTGAGCTGTGCCTGCTGCTGCGCCAGGCGCAGGCCGGCATCGATGTCCACGACCAGGTTTTCGTCGCGCGAGCGCGACAGGCTTTGCATCAGCTCTTCGAGCTGGCTGCGCTGCAGGGCCACCTCGCCCACACGCGCCTCGGCCACGGCCAGGCGGGACGAGGTCTCGCGCGCCAGATCCTGCGCCTGCTGGGCCACGGTGCGCGCTTCTATGGCCTGGGCGCCGGAGTCCGCCGACTGGCGTGCCAGCTGTTCCTGGATGGAGGCCAGGCGCTGCCACAGCAGCACCGTACTGACCAGCGCGGCGATCATGACGATGCCCAGCGCGTAGAGCGCCGCGCCGCCGCCGCTGTGGCTGGCGGGGGGGGATGTCCGGGCCGCTGACGGCGTGGTGTCGGACAGCTCGGGTGCAGGCTCAGTGCTCATGCGGCGATTCTATCGACGCGGCCACTTCATTGAATGCCGGACGGCATTGCGTGACGCTGCCAAAGCCGGCCGCGCGCGCCGCCTGCGCAATGCGCGGGTGGGTGGCCAGGGCGCGCGCCCGGCCCCAGTCCTGCTCGGGTAGGGCGCCGGTCAGATGGGCAACGGCCTCGGAGCTGCTGAGCAGCCAGATGGAGCCGTCGCCGGCGGCCGCGCGCGCCAGCGTCAGCTGCCCGGCATCGAGCCGGGGCGCGCCGCGTTCGTAGGCGGCGACAAAGTCCACGGCGCCGCCGGCCGCAGCGATCTGGCGCGCCAGCCATTCGCGGCCGTTGCCGCCCTCGGCGCCGGGCGTATTCGTGCCGCGCACGATGAGCACGCGGTCGCCCCGGTCGATTTGTGGCGCCACGACCTGCCACAGCGCCTCGGAGTCGAACTGCTCGGCGTCGGCCCGGGGAGCGTCGATGCGCTGCCCGGGCAGTCCTGCCTGGCGCAGCGCCGCGACCGTGCCCGGGCCGGGAGCCCATACTCTTGTATTAATAGCTGTTTGCGCTTGCTGGGTAAGCGATTGGGGCTGATTTTCTTCAAAAAAATACTGGGCCGCATTGCCGCTCACGAACATCACGGCGCGGTAGCTGGCGAAGCGTTCACGTGCTTGCCGCAGCGCCTGGCGCAGCGCGGGGTCGGTCACCGCGCCGATGGCGATCAGCGGTAGTGCCTGGGCCGCAATGCCGCGCGCCTGCAGGTCGGCCACCCATTGGGCGGCCTCGCGCGCCGGGCGGGTGACGATGGCGCGCGCGGTCATGGCCATGCTCAGCCGGCCCCGATGGCGCCGGCGGCACGCAGCTTGGCGGCCACGGCCAGGCCCAGCGCGTCGGCCTCGTCCAGCGTGCGCACGCGGGCTGCTCCTGCAGCGCGCACCAGCGGCAGCCGGCCTTCGATGTCGCCCCAGGCGGCTTGCAGCTGCAGCTGGTCGTCGCTCCACTGGCCATGGGCGGCCAGCGGCATGGAGCAGCTGCCGCCCATGGCGCGGCTCACGGCGCGCTCGGCCGTCACCGTGAGCCAGGTGCGTTCATGTGCCAGCGGAGCCAGCGCCTCGCGCAGGTCCTGGCGCTGGCTGCGGATCTCGATGCCCAAGGCGCCCTGGCCGGCGGCGGGCAGCATCTGTTCGGGCTCGAAGATGCTGCGGATGCGTTCGCGTAGGCCCA
This sequence comes from Alicycliphilus denitrificans, assembly GCF_044792555.1. GTDB lineage: Bacteria > Pseudomonadota > Gammaproteobacteria > Burkholderiales > Burkholderiaceae_C > Alicycliphilus > Alicycliphilus denitrificans_A. The sequence continues at coordinate 2,981,393 of NZ_CP126238.1, read as the reverse complement.
GGCGTTTCAGGCCCGCGGCGGCGAGCACGATGGCGGCGTACTGGCCCTCGTCGAGCTTGCGCAGGCGCGTCTGCACGTTGCCGCGCAGCGGCTCTATCCGCAGGTCGGGTCGCAGCGCCTGCAGCAGCACCTGGCGGCGCAGGCTCGACGTCCCGACCACGGCGCCCTGCGGCAGTTCGTCGAGCGTGGCGTAGCGCGGCGAGACGAAGGCGTCGCGCGGGTCCTCGCGCTCCATGACGCAGGCCAGGGCGAAGCCCTCGGGCAGCTCCATGGGCACGTCCTTGAGCGAGTGCACGGCGATGTCGGCGCGGCCTTCCTCCAGCGCCACCTCCAGCTCCTTGACGAACAGCCCCTTGCCGCCGACCTTGGACAGCGTGCGGTCCAGGATCTGGTCGCCGCGCGTGGTCATGCCCAGCAGGCTGACCGCGTGGCCGCGCGCGGCGAGCAGGGCCTGCACATGCTCGGCCTGCCACATGGCGAGCTGGCTTTCGCGCGTGGCGATGACGATGGGGGTGAGGGCACTGGAGTGGGTCATATCGGCAATCTTGCGGTCCCTGCGCACTCAATGGCAGGGCAACAGGAGATGCTAGCATGCTGCGCTGCAACACCCATTGGCGATTACTTTGATGGGTATCAGGAGACACCAACGCATGACCGCCCCCGTTCGCAACACCGATGCCCCAGCCACCACACCCTCCGTGCGCAAGACGGACAAGGATTTTCCGCTGATCCAGGACATTCGCCTGCTCGGGCGCATCCTTGGCGACGTGATCCGCGAGCAGGAGGGCGTGGCCGCCTATGAGGTGGTGGAGCAGGTCCGCCAGCTGTCGGTGGCCTTCCGCCGCGATGCCGACCAGGAGGCAGACCGCGCCCTGAAGAAGCTGCTCAAGGGCCTGACGGGCGACCAGACGGTGAGCGTGATCCGCGCCTTCACCTATTTCAGCCATCTGGCCAACCTGGCCGAGGACCGCCACCACATCCGCCGCCGCGCCGTGCATGAGCGCGCTGGCAGCAGCCAGGAGGGCAGCATCGAGGTGGCGCTGGCGCGCCTGCGCTGGGCCGGCATTGCGCCGAGCACCGTGGCGCAGACACTGGCCACGAGCTATGTGGCGCCCGTGCTCACGGCCCATCCCACCGAGGTGCAGCGCAAGAGCATCCTGGACGCAGAGCGTGGGATCGCGCAGCTGCTCGCCCAGCGCGACGACATCCAGGCGCGTGCCCAGCTGTACAACAGCGCCAAGGACACCCTGAGCCCGCGCGAGCTGGCAGCCAACGAGGCGCAGCTGCGCGCGCGCGTGGCCCAGCTGTGGCAGACGCGGCTGCTGCGCTATTCCAAGCTGACCGTGGCCGACGAGATCGAGAACGCGCTGTCGTACTACGAATCGACCTTTCTGCAGGAGATCCCGCGCATCTACGCAGATCTGGAGCGCGAGCTGGGTGGCAGCCAGGAGGTGGCCAGCTTTTTGCGCATGGGCCAGTGGATAGGGGGCGACCGCGACGGCAATCCCAACGTCAGCGCCGACACCCTGGCCCTGGCCCTGCGCCGCCAGGCCGAGGTGGCGCTGCGCCACTACCTGACCGAGGTGCACCACCTGGGGCGCGAGCTGTCGCTCTCAAGCAACCTGGTGCAGGTCTCGCCCGAGATGCGGCAGCTGGCCGAGCGCTCGCCCGACACCAACGAGCACCGCCAGGACGAGCCTTACCGCCGCGCTCTCACCGGCATCTATGCGCGCCTGGCCGCCACGCTCACGGAGCTGACGGGCGGCGAGGCCGCGCTGCACGCCGTGGCGCCGCAAAACGCCTACGCCAGCGCCGCGGAGTTTCTGGCCGACCTGCGTGTGATCGAGGCCTCGCTGCACTCGCACAGGGGCGCGGCACTCACCGGCGAGCGCCTGCACCCCCTCATTCGCGCCGTGGAGGTGTTCGGCTTTCACCTGGCCACGGTGGACCTGCGCCAGAGTTCGGACCAGCATGAGCGCGTAGTGGCCGAGCTGCTGGCCACGGCGCGCGTGCACGCCGACTATGCGGCCCTGTCCGAATCCGAACGCCGCAGTCTGCTGCTGGGCCTGCTGTGCGACGCGCGGCCGCTGCGCGTGGTGGGCGCGCAGTACTCGGAGCTGGCGAGGAGCGAGATCGCCATCTTCGAGGCCGCGCGGCTCATGCGCGAACGCTATGGGCAGGAGGCCATACGCCACTACATCATCAGCCACACCGAGACGGTGAGCGACCTGCTGGAGGTGCTGCTGCTGCAAAAGGAGGTGGGCTTGATGCAGGGCACGCTGGATGCGGCCGCCCGCGCCGACCTGATCGTCGTGCCGCTGTTCGAGACCATAGAGGACTTGGAGCAGTCCGCGCACATCATGCGCGAGTTCTATGCCCTGCCCGGCGTTGCCGCGCTGGTGCGTGCCAGTGGCGCCGAGCAGGACATCATGCTCGGCTACAGCGACAGCAACAAGGACGGCGGCATCTTCACCAGCAATTGGGAGCTGTACCGCGCCGAGATCGCGCTGGTGGCGCTGTTCGACGAAATGAACGCCGCCAAGGCCGGCGCGCCCATCAGGCTGCGCATGTTCCACGGCCGCGGCGGCACCGTGGGGCGCGGCGGCGGCCCGAGCTACCAGGCCATCCTGGCGCAGCCGCCGGGGACGGTGCGCGGCCAGATCCGCCTGACCGAGCAGGGCGAGGTCATCGCCTCCAAGTACGCTAACCCCGAGATCGGCCGGCGCAACCTGGAAACCCTGGTCGCCGCCACGCTGGAGGCTACGCTGCTGCAGCCCACCAAGCCGGCCACCAAGGCCTTCCTGGAGGCGGCCGAGCAGTTGTCGCGGGCCAGCATGGCGGCCTACCGTGCGCTGGTGTACGAGACCCCGGGCTTCACCGACTATTTCTTCAACTCGACCCCGATCCGCGAGATCGCCCAGCTCAACATCGGCTCGCGCCCCGCATCGCGCAAGGCGACGCAAAAAATCGAGGACCTGCGCGCCATTCCCTGGGGCTTCAGCTGGGGCCAGTGCCGCCTGACGCTGCCGGGCTGGTTTGGTTTTGGCGCCGCGGTGCAGGACTTCATGCATGCGCCGGGCAAGGACCCCAAGACCCAGTTGGCGCTGCTGCGCAAGATGTACCGCCAATGGCCGTTCTTTCGCACGCTGTTGTCCAACATGGACATGGTGCTGGCCAAGAGCGACCTGGCGCTGGCGTCCCGCTACAGCGAACTGGTGCCCGACGCGCGCCTGCGCAAGAAGGTGTTTTCGGCCATCGAGCAGGAATGGCAGCGCACGGCCGAGGCGCTCACGCGCATCACGGGAGAAAAGCAGCGCCTGGCGGCGAACACCGCGCTGGCGCGCTCCATACGCCACCGCTTCCCCTATATCGACCCGCTGCACCACCTGCAGGTGGAACTGGTGCGCCGCTGGCGTGCCGGCCAGGACGACGAGCGCGTGCAGACCGGCATCCACATCTGCATCAACGGCATTGCGGCGGGGCTGCGCAATACGGGTTGACAGGCTGGGCGGCACCCCAGGTGCCGCCCAAGGCCGTCAGCAGGTGGGCAGGGAGTTGCCCTTGTTGGTGGCGTCCACCGTGCCCAGGAAGGATTTCCAGTAGGCGGTGGCAGGCAGCGCAGACCAGGGGGCGCTAATGGTCTGGTCGGTGACGAAGACCCAGCCGGTATTCATGCGTGGCAAATGGGCCCGGGCCACGGCTGCCTTCATGTCAGAGCAGGTGCTGGCCGTATGCACCTGCATGGCCTGCGCGGCGTTCTGCCCGTCGTAGACCCACGAGGCGCTGGAGGTCTGTGGATCCGTGGTCTGGTAGTTGGTGGCGGAGCCGTTGTAAGTCACCAGCACATTGACAAGGCCTGCATAGTCCTTGTGGGGATAGGCGCCGGGATTCCCGACCACGAGAGGAGGCGTTGTTCCCAGGCCCGTGGTCGCCGCGATGTGGGCAGAGAGGGGTTGGTAGAACGACGCGATGAGGTTGCGCTCGACTGCCATGCCGTCCAGGTAAAAGCCATCGATCTTGGTGTTGTAGTGCGTGGCGTATTGGCTGATGGTGGTTTTGACATCGGTCAATGAAATCGTGCCGTTGGTGCCGCCGCCGGTGGCGACATAGCCAAACACCTTGGTGTTGGGGTGTGCGGCCTTGAGTGCGTCGATTGCGGTGACGAGCGCGCTGTCCGGCGTGTAGGTGCCTGCGGGGATGATGCCGCTGGCGGCGTTGTCGGGTTTCACGACGACGTTGATCTTGACGTCCGGATAGCTTTGGGCGCCCGTGGTGAGAGCAGTCCAGGCGGCCGCGTTGCTGGCGCTGAAATAAGCGGGCACCAGCACTTGCAGCCTGTCGGGAGCGGGGCGTATGTAGGCCGGGAAGGTTTGCGTGACCTTGTTGGTGGCCGTGGCACTGGCCGTGATCGACATGGCGCCCGTGGCGGCTGCAACGGGCACGCTCAGTGTCGTGGAGGCAACCCCGCCCTTCGGCAGGATGGAGGTCGGGCTTACCGTCCCAGGAGCGGCGGAGAAAATGACGGGGATGCTGTCCGCGTTGCCGCCATCTCTGGTGGCTTGCACGGACAGGGTGTTCGTGGTCGAGCCCTGGTCGAACACGTTGGCATGGGCATGGTTCAGAAACTGCAGGCTGACAACCCCGGGCGGCGGCGGCGGGGGTGGCGGCGCAGAGGTGGACTTGTCCGTCGAGCCGCCGCAGCCTGCCAGGGTGGCGCTCATGGCCAGCAGGAACGCAAGTGGGTGTGTGGTGCGCATCGGTTTCATATCGGGCTTGGTGTTGCAATTGTCACGGTATGTTAATCATGGCCATGATGGCGAAACCTAGGCTTTGGGCGGGAAATCCGGCGCTGTTGCATCGATTGCACGCGGCCTGCCTGCCTATCATCGGGAGCATGTCTTCTTCCATTTCCTGTGCTCCGGCCCTCGCGGCCTTGTTGGCTGCGGCCCTGCTGGCGGGTTGCGGCACCCTGGACGTGCCGCGCGCCGACAACTACCCCGCCACGGGCCAGAAAAAGGCGCGGGCGGTGCATCACTGGGACTTGCTGGCGGACGATGTGGCCGCGCGCGTGGCCGAGAAGATCGCCGCTTGGCCTGCGGGCGAACACCCGATCCACCTCACGGTGGCGGACGGCTCCAGCTTCAACCAGGGCTTTCTGAAGCTGCTGAGGGTGCGCCTTTTGGACAGGGGCGTCGCCCTGTCTACGGTACCGACGGGCGTTGAGCTGGAGCTGCAGACCCAGGTGGTGCAGCACCGGGCGTCCGTGCCCAGCAATCTGCCCATTCCCACGCCCTGGACCTTGTTGGGCACCGGTGTAGGCGTGTGGCGCGATTGGGAAACGCATTATTCGGACCGCGTGCTGCTGCCGGGCGTGGCCACGGCCATCGGGGTGGGGGCCGGCCTGGCGATCGATATCGCGCAGCGCCATACCCAGGGCGCCGCAGCGGGCGGGCCGACACGCACCGAAGTGCTGGTCACGACCATCTTGAAAACTCCTGACCGCTACCTGGCGGGCTCCGCAGACATGTATTACATAGAACGCGACGATGCCGTGCTCTATCAGCCGGAGCCGCCACTGCCCGCGCCCACGCCGCTGCGCACCTGGAAGGTGGTGGCGCCATGAAGCGGCGCCACGCCATGGCGCTCATGGGGCTGGCCTGCGCCGGCGTGCTGGCGGGTTGCGCGCAGTACTACTACGGCCCATCGGCGGCGGCGCCCGTGGCCCAGGATCTGCTGGCCCTGAGCCGGGACGCGGCTGATGCACTGCTGGCGCAGGTGGTGCTCGACCCAGCCCAGCCGGTGATCGTGTCCACCGTGGTGCAACTGGATCGGCTGGACGCCTCCTCGCGCCTGGGGCGCCTGGTCTCCGAACAGGTGGGTGGCCGGTTCGTGCAACGCGGTCTGCGCGTCACCGAGCTGCGCATGCGCGACAGCCTGGCGCTGCGGCCCGGGCAGGGCGAGTTGCTGCTGTCGCGCCAGGTGCTGGAGGTGGCGCGCGCCCAGGCGGCGCAGGCCGTGCTGGTGGGCACCTATGCGACGGCGCCGCAGGCGGTGTTTGTGAGCCTCAAGCTCGTGGGGATGGGCAATGCGGTGCTCGCGGCGCACGACTACGTGCTGCCCATGGATGGCAATGTGCGTGGCCTGCTGGCGGCTGGCTTGTGACGCCTGTGGGTCTACAGTTGCTCTTTGTTTGATAGCTTCTTGCGCCTGTTGGATGGGCGCTAGAGGCTATTTGGGCTACAAATTCAATGCAGCGTGAGGGCGCCTGCGCTCTTGCTCTTGCCCGCGCGTGCCGGCGGGTTGCACAGGCCGCAGGTGTAGTGGCGGTTCTCGTACAGCTCGGTGACGAACTGGCCGCCACACTGCGAGCACTTGGTGCGGGTCAGCATGCCCGCATCGACGAACTTGACCAAGCGCCAGGCGCGCGTGAAAGACAGCAGGGGCTCGATCTCGGCGGCCGCGACCTGCTCGTTGTACAGGCGGTAGGCCTTGGTGAGCAGTTCCACGCTGTCCAGGCTCACGCCCTTGGACAGGTATTCGTAGATGTTCAGGAACAGCGAACTGTGGATGTTTTCCTGCCAGGTCAGGAACCAGTCGGTGGAGAACGGCAACTGGCCCTTGGAAGGCGACTTGCCCGCGATTTCCTTGTACAGGCGGATCAGGCGCTCGTACGACAGCGTGGTCTCGGACTCCAGCACCTGCATGCGGGCCCCCATCTCGATCAGCATGGCGGCGCGTGCGATTTGCTTGGACTCGTTGAGGACGCTTTTGGCGGGTGCGGACATGGCGGGCTTTCGGTAGCTAACGGGCGGGGCAGGGTGCGGGCGTTTGGTTTAGAGCACTTCGGACACGCGGCTGGCCATGAGGATGTTGGCGTGCAGCGTGTTCGTCGCCTCGTTGATCGACTTGCGCGGCGTGTTGTGGTTGGTCAGCAAGCTCCACACCAGCTCGTCGTCCACGCGGAAGCTGCACAGCAGCGTGTTGCGCGAGGCCAGCTTGAGCACCTGGGCCGCGGACAGCGAGGCCAGAATGTCGGCGGCCTCTTCGTTGATCCCCAGGCGGAACACGGCTTCGGCCTTGTCCTGGCGAATCAGGGTCTGGGCCAGCATCAGGTAGGTGAGGTTGGCTTCGCGGATTTCGGCGAGCAGTTGTTCGGTGGTCATGGGTCAATCCTTTCCAGTGGAGGGATCTCGCTTGCTTGCAAGTTGTTGCATGTGTTGCGTGATCCGTTGAAATGGATTGTGAAACCTGGCCAAAAGGAAATTAAGTCGGGCTTCGGCGCTGCGTGTTGTCTCGTTGCCTGACGGGGTCTGTAGGAATTTGCCTTACATCGCAGTCGGCTTGCGGGCGTAAAAAACGGGCCGAGGCCCGTTGTGTATCGAGGTGTGTGCGCTGTCAGTCGGCGTCGCCCATCTGCGACTGCAGATAGTTGTGCAGGCCCAGTTTGTCCACGAGCCCGATCTGGGTCTCCAGAAAATCGATGTGTTCCTCGGTGTCTTCCAAGATGTCCTGCAGCAGGTCGCGCGAGACATAGTCGCGTACCGACTCGCAGTAGGCAATGCCTTCCTTGAGGGTGAGCTGCGCATCACGCTCCGCGCGCAGGTCGCATTCCAGTATCTCGGGCACGTCCTCGCCGATCTGCAGCTTGGCCAGGTCCTGCAGATTGGGCAGGCCGTCGAGCATGAAGATGCGCTCCATGAGCCTGTCGGCATGCTTCATCTCGTCGATCGACTCCTCATATTCCTTCTTGGCCAGCTTGTCGAAGCCCCAGTGCTTGAGCATGCGGTAATGCACGTAGTACTGGTTGATCGCGGTGAGCTCGTTCTTGAGCTGGGCCTGCAGGTGGGCAATGGCTTGTGCGTCGCCTTTCATGGGGGCTCCTGGTTGACTGGACAAGGCCTGCATTGTGGTCCACTTCGCGCGGGGCTGCTATGGTCACCCATGACGGGGAACTTTTATAGTTTTGCACAATCAAATCAATGAATTCAATTGATTGGATTCATGTGTGCCAAGGCACTAGACTTCATTCCGTTATCACTTCAACAACGCAACCGAAAGGAAACATCCATGTCCTTGATCAATACCCAGGTGCAGCCCTTCAAGACCACCGCCTTCGTCAACCGCGGCGGCAAGGGCGAGTTTATTGAAGTCACCGAGCAGAGCCTCAAGGGCAAGTGGTCCGTGCTGATCTTCATGCCGGCCGCCTTCACCTTCAACTGCCCCACCGAGATCGAAGACGCCGCCGAGCACTATGCCGAGTTCCAGAAGGCCGGTGCCGAGGTCTACATCGTGACCACCGACACGCATTTCTCGCACAAGGTGTGGCACGAGACCTCGCATGCCGTCGGCAAGGCCCAATTCCCGCTGGTGGGCGACCCCACGCACCAGCTGACGAACGCCTTCGGCGTGCACATCCCCGAAGAAGGCCTGGCCCTGCGCGGCACCTTCGTGATCAACCCCGATGGCATGATCAAGACGCTGGAGATCCACTCCAACGAAATCGCCCGCGACGTGTCGGAAACCCTGCGCAAGCTCAAGGCCGCCCAGTTCACCGCAGCGCATCCTGACCAGGTGTGCCCCGCCAAATGGCATGAAGGTGCCAAGACGCTGACGCCTTCGCTGGATCTGGTCGGCAAGATCTAAGTCACGGCTCAACCGCAGCTCCGAGCCGGACACCTGCATGGCGTGCGCGCCATGCTGTCCGGCTTTTTCACGCCCATTTTTTGCATACGCCCAAGGAGGACACCACATGCTTGACGACCAACTCAAATCCCAACTCGCCGCTTATCTGGAGCGTGTGACGCAGCCGTTCGAGATGGTGGCCTCCCTGGATGATGGCGAAACCTCGGCGCAGATGCGCGAGCTGCTCACGACAATCCAGCAGCTGCGCGGCGACAAGATCACGCTGCGCACCGACGGCCAGGATGCGCGCCGCCCCTCGTTCACGCTGCAGCGCCTGGGCACGGACACCAGCCTGCGCTTTGCCGGCCTGCCACTGGGCCATGAGTTCACCTCGCTGGTGCTGGCGCTGCTGTGGACGGGCGGCCACCCGCCGAAGGTGGAGCAGGACCTGATCGAGCAGGTGCAGGCCTTGGAGGGCGACTACGACTTCGAGGTCTACATGAGTTTGACATGCCACAGCTGCCCCGACGTGGTGCAGGCGCTGTCGCTCATGGCCATCCTCAACCCGCGCATCAGGACGACGGTCATCGAGGGCAGCGCTTTTCAAAAGGAAGTCACCGAGCGCGAGATCATGGCCGTGCCCATGGTCTACCTGAATGGCCAGGAGTTTGCCGCCGGCCACATGGAGCTGGCGAAGATCATCGCCAAGCTGGACACCGGCGCGGCCAAGCGCGAGGCGGCCAGGCTCTCGGCCAAGGAGGCCTTTGACGTACTCATCGTCGGCGGTGGCCCGGCCGGCGCGGCCGCCGCGGTGTACGCGGCGCGCAAGGGCATACGCACGGGCGTGGCGGCCGAGCGCCTCGGGGGCCAGGTCAATGACACGCTGGACATCGACAACTACATTTCCATCCCGCACACCGAGGGGCCGCAGTTCGCCGCCGCCCTGGAGCGTCATGTGCGCGACTACGAGGTGGACGTGATGAACCTGCAGCGCGCCACGGTCTTGAGGCCGGCCGCCACCGAGGGCGGCCTGATCGAGGTGGAGATGGACAACGGAGCGGTGTTGAAAAGCAAAACCGTCATCCTCTCGACCGGCGCGCGCTGGCGCAACATGAACGTGCCCGGCGAGGATAAATACCGCACCAAGGGCGTGGCCTACTGCCCGCACTGCGACGGCCCGCTGTACAAGGGCAAGCGCGTGGCGGTGATCGGCGGCGGCAACTCCGGCGTGGAGGCCGCCATCGACCTGGCCGGCCTGGTGGAGCATGTGACGGTGTTCGAGTTCATGCCGCAACTCAAGGCCGATGCCGTGCTGCAAAAGAAGCTGGCCAGCCTGCCCAACGTGGAGGTGATCCTCAACGCCCAGACCACCGAGGTGCTGGGCGACGGCAGCAAGGTCACCGGCCTGGCCTACAAGGACCGTGCCACGGGCGAGGACAGGCAGGTCGAGCTGGCGGGCATCTTCGTGCAGATCGGCCTGCTGCCCAACACCGACTGGCTCAAGGGCGCGGTCGAGCTGTCCAAGTTCGGCGAGATCGTGATCGACGCCAAGGGTCAGACCAGCGCGAGCGGAGTGTTCGCGGCCGGCGACTGCACCACGGTGCCGTACAAGCAGATCGTGATTGCCGCGGGAGCGGGTGCGACGGCGGCGCTCAGCGCGTTTGACCACCTGATCCGCACCTCGGCCTGAAGCATGGTCTTGAGCATGCAGGGCGCGCTATAGAATGCGCGCTCTTCATGCGCCGTTTGCTGCTCGTTCTTTTGCTGGTGTTCATACCGCTGCAGTCCGTCTGGGCCGCAGCGGCGGCCTATTGCAGCCACGAGGCGGCACCGAGCGCGGTGCATTTTGGCCATCATGTGCACCAGCACCATGGCGACGATGACGGCGATAAGGCCGGCACCAGCCTGGCCAAGACCGCGTTGGATATGGACTGCCATGCCTGCCACAGCATGGCCAACGCCCTGCACCAGGACGCCAGTGCCACCCCCCTGTGGGTGCAAGACATGCAGCTGGCGCCGCCCCTACGCTTTACGCTCCCCACCCCCAGCCCCCAGCGGCCCGAACGCCCCAACTGGCCGCCCCTTGCCTGAGCGGCAAGGCGGGGCAGGGCAGCCCTTTCCCTCTTCATGACTCCCGCGGCATAAGCCGTAGGGCGCATTGCGTCTTGCCGATGTTCACCACCTGGCCTTGCCATAGGAGCAATATCGGATGCAATCGAATCCCCCGAGACCACGGCCGCGCATTGGGCTCGTGGCCTGTATTTGGGCGCTGGCGGCCACGGCTGCCGTGGCCCAGCCCACCGCGCCGCCGCACACGTCAGCGCTGCAGGCCTTGTTCGCGCAGGCCTGGCGGTTGCAGCCCGAGGCACAGGCGCTTGCGCTACGCCGCCAGGCCGCCCAGGCCCAGCGCGACGGCGCCGATGCCTGGACGGCCGAGCCCGCCGCCCTGGAGCTGCAAACCAAGACCGACCGCCCGGGCAGCCGCCTCGGCAATCGCGAACACACCGTCGGCGTGGCCCTGCCGCTGTGGCTACCCGGCGAGCGTGCGCGCAGGGCGGCGCTGGGCGATGCCGAGCTGCAGGCCGTGCACAGCAGCAGCCAGGCGGCGCAGCTGGCGTTGGCCGCGCGTGTGCGCGAAGCCTGGTGGCTGTGGCAGCGCACCTGCGGCGATCTGGCGCTGGCGCAAGACCAGATGGACAGCGCCCAGTCCCTGGAGGCCGACGTGGCACGGCGTTTTGCCGTGGGCGATATGGCGCGCGCCGACCTCTACCAGGCCCAGGCGGGCGTGGCCCAGGCCCAGGCCGCTGCGGCCCAGGCGCAAGGCGCCTGCGATGCGGCGCGCGCGGCCCTGTCCGTATGGGGTGGTGCGCAAGACCTGCACGCCACGGGCCAGGCCCTGGCCGCCGAGCCCGAGCCGGCGCTGGATCAACCCCTGTCCGTGCCACCCGCGCACCCGGCCCTGGCCGAGGGCGAGCGCCTGGCCGCCGTGGCACGCCGCCAGGCCGAGCTGGTGGCCGTGCAAACGCGCGCCAACCCCGAGCTGACGCTGTCGGCCGCCAGCGCGCGCGGCCAGGCGGGGGAGAGCTACCAGCAGTCCGTGACCGTGGGCGTGCGCCTGCCGCTGGGTGCTGGCGTGCGTGCCCAGGCGCGCGAGGCGACGGCCCTGGCCCAGGCGCTCGAGGCCGACACGCGCGTGCAGCGCGAGCGCGAGCGCCTGGCTGCCGATCTGCGTGCCGCCGCCGCCCAGGCCCGGGCCGCCGCCGCACAGCAGCAGGCCATGGCGCGCAACGCCGAGCTGGCGCGTGCCACGCGCGGCTTTGTCGCCAAGGCCTTTGCCCTGGGCGAGGCCGACTGGCCCACGCGGCTGCGCGTGGAACAGGACGCCGTGCTGGCCGAGCGCCAGTGGCTGCGCGCACGCATCGACGCCGCCGCCGCCGTCTCCACCCTGCGCCAGGCACTGGGTCTGCTGCCTCAATAAGCCATTTTTTAATAAAAAGGCCTGAAACGCTTTACTGGTAAGCGCTGAAAGCTATCAAAAATTAGTCGATAAGCCATTTTTGGGGTTGATATGTACCACCAAGGTTTTCTTTCCCGTGCCCTGGCCTGCCTGCTGGGGGTGTTTGTGCTCGCCGCCAGCGCCCACGAGGGCCATGACGACGCGCCCGCCACCGCGCAGGCCGGTGCCGCGCCGCGCTTTGCCGCGGTGTCCGAGCAGTTCGAGTTGATCGGCGTCATCGATGGGCGCAGGCTGTCCTTATTTCTCGACCATGCGCCTGACAACAGCCCCGTGCGCGAGGCGCGGCTGGAGCTGGAGGTGGGCGGCAAGCCCCTGGCCGTAACCCAGGTGGCCGAGGGGCAGTACCAGGCAGAACTGGCCCAGCCCTTGGCCGATGGCGAGACGCCGGTGACGGCCACCGTGATCGCGGGTGCGGACAGTGACCTGCTGGCCACCGACATCGACTGGCATGCCCCCGCCGCAGCCGCGCAAGCACCTGCCTGGGGCGGCAAGAGCATCCTGGCCAGCGCCGCGGCAGCGCTGCTGGCCCTGGCCGCCTTGTGGGCCTGGCGCAGCCGCCGCGCCGCCAGCCTGCGCATGGGAGGTGCAGCATGAGCCGCCGCCCCGCCAATCACCTGAATGCCCTGGCTCTGACCCTGGTCCTGGCCTTGCCCCTGGCCGCCCAGGCCCATGAAGGCCACGACGACGCGCCTCCTCCCGCCGTCAGCGGCGAGAGCCCGCGCCGCCAGAGCGATGGCAGCGTCTTCATCCCCAAGCCGGCCCAGCGCCAGCTCGGCCTGCGCACCCTGGTGGCGGTTGCGGGCGAGCACCCGCGTTCCTTTGAGCTGGCGGGCAGCGTGGCCATGGATCCCAACGCCGGCGGCAAGGTGCAGGCAGCCCTTGCCGGGCGCCTGGAGGCCGGCCCCCAGGGCCTGCCCAGCCTGGGCCAGGCCGTGAAGAAGGGCCAGGTGCTGGCCTACGTGGTGCCCACGGCCGGGGTGCTGGAGCGCTCCAGCCAGCTCGCCCAGCAGGCCGAGCTGCGCGCCGCTAAAGGGTTGGCAGAGCGGCGCGTGGCGCGCCTGCGTGAGCTGGCCGACACCGTGGCGCGCAAGGACATCGAGGCGGCCGAAAGCGAGCTGCAAAGCCTGAGCGCGCGCCTGGCCGCCGTGGGCGCGGGCCTGGCGCAGCGCGATGCGCTGGTGGCGCCGGTGACGGGCGTCATCGCATCCAGCAACGCCGTGGCAGGGCAGGTGCTGGACGCGCGCGAGCAGGTGTTCGAGGTGGTGGATCCGACCCGTCTGCGCATCGAGGCCCTGGCCTACGACCCGGCGCAGGCGCAGGACGTGGCCTCTGCCAGCCTGGCGCTGCCGGGCGGGCAGGCCGTGCCGCTGCGCTTCATCGGCGCGGCGCGCAGCCTGCGCGAGCAGGCGCTGCCGCTGTCCTTTGCCGGCGACGCGCAGGCGCTGGCGCAGCTGGCCCTGGGGCAGGGCGTGCGCCTGGTGGTGCAGACGCGCACGCGTGTGGCCGGGGTGCGGATTCCGCTGATCGCGCTGCAGAAAAACTCGTCCAACCAGGCCATCGTTTGGGTCAAGACCGCGCCCGAGCACTATGCGCCGCGCGTGGTGCACTACCAGCCGCTCGACGGCGTGCATGTCGCCGTGACCAGGGGCCTGCAGCCCGGCGAGCGCGTGGCCACGCAGGGCGCGTCACTGCTCAACCAGATCCGCTGAAGGGACCGCAATGTTCAAGTGGCTTCTGGAAAAAAGTCTGACCCACCGCCTGCTGGTGCTGGTCACCGCCGCCGTGCTCATGGCCTATGGCGCCTACACCCTGTCGCGCATGCCGGTGGATGTGTTCCCCGACCTGAACAAGCCCACGGTCACGGTGATGACCGAGGCCGGCGGCATGGCCGCCGAGGAGGTGGAGCAGCTCATCACCTTCGCGCTGGAGACCAGCATGAACGGCCTGCCCGGCGTGGAGAGCGTACGCTCCACGTCCAGCGCCGGTCTGTCCTTCATCTACGTCACCTTCGACTGGAGCGTGGACATCTTTCGCGCACGGCAAATGGTGTCCGAGCGGCTGTCGTCGATGGAGGACGGTCTGCCCCCCGGCGTCACGCCGCGCATGGGGCCGGTGAGCTCCATCATGGGCGAGATCATGCAGGTGGCGATACCGATAGACGCGACGCGCACCACGCCCATGGCCGTGCGCGAATACGCCGACTGGGTGCTGCGCCCGCGCCTGCTGGCCATACCCGGCGTGGCGCAGGTGATACCGATTGGCGGCGAGGTGCGCCAGTTTCAGGTACAGCCCGACACGGCGCGCATGGCGCAGCTGGGCATCACGCCCGAACAGTTGTCAAACGCGCTCAAGGGCTTTGCCGCCAACACCTCGGGCGGCTTCCTGGAGGCCAACGGGCGCGAGCTGCTGATCCGCCACCTGGGGCGCACGGCGCGGCTCGATGACCTGCAGAACCTGGCGCTCGCGGCGCGCAATGGCCAAGGCATCCTGCTGCGCCAGGTGGCGCAGGTCAGTTTTGCCCCCGCCACCCGGCGTGGTGACGCGGGTTTCGAGGGGCAGCCGGCCGTTATCTTGGGGCTGCAGAAGCAGCCCACGGCGGACACCATGGCGCTCACCGGACGCATAGAGGCGGCGCTCGACCAGCTTGCGCAAACCCTGCCCGCGGGCATGGAAAAGCCGCGCGTCACCTTCCGCCAGGCGAGCTTTATCGAGGCCTCGGTCACCACGCTGCAGGGCAAGCTCATAGGTGCCTCGGTGTTCGTGGCGGTGATCCTTTTCGTCTTCCTGGGCACGCTGCGGCCCACGGTGATTGCGCTCACGGCCATTCCCGTATCCATCTTCCTCACGGCGCTGGTGTTTCGCTACTTCGGCCTGTCCATCAACACCATGACGCTGGGCGGCCTGGCGATCGCCATCGGCGGCCTGGTCGACGACGCCGTGGTGGACGTAGAAAACGTGCTGCGCCGTCTGAAGATGGACCGGCAGAAGCAGGGCGGCGCGCGCCTGCACCCGCTGGAGATCGTGAAGCTTGCCTCGCTGGAGGTGCGCTCGGGGATCGTCTACGCCACGGCCATCATCGTGCTAGTGTTCCTGCCGCTGTTCGCGCTGCCGGGCATAGAGGGGCGACTCTTCGTGCCGCTGGGCGTGGCCTTCATCGTCTCGACGCTGGCCTCGCTCCTGGTATCCGTCACCGTCACGCCGGTGCTGGCCTTCTACCTGCTGCCGCGCATGAAGAGCCTGGAGCATGGCGACACGCGCCTGCTGGCTTGGCTTAAACGCCGCTATCGCGCGAGCCTGGCGCGCGTGCTGCAGCACCCCAGGCAGGCAGTGGCGGCGGGCGCCGTGGCCGTGCTGCTGGCGGCGGCGGCCGTGCCGCTCTTCCCCACCACCTTCCTGCCGCCCTTCAACGAGGGCACGCTGCTCATTGGCATGCGCCTGAACCCGGGCGTGACGCTGTCCGAATCCACACGGCTCGCCAGCCAGGCCGAGCGCCTGGTGCGCGAGGTGCCCGAGGTCACCCATGTGGGCCGGCGCAGCGGCCGTGCCGAGCTCGATGAGCACGCCGAGGGCGTCCATGTGAGCGAACTGGACGTGGGTCTGCTGCCCGCCAGCGCAATGCGCCGCAGCATGGCCGAGGTGCAGGCCGATATCCGCGGGCGCCTGGCGCCGCTGCCCGCCGCCATCTCCATGGGCCAGCCGATCTCGCACCGCATAGACCACATGCTCTCGGGCGTGCGCTCGCAGATCGCCATCAAGCTGTTTGGCGAAGACCTGGACACCCTGCGCGGCCAGGCCGAAAGCCTGCGCGCGCGGTTGGCGGGAGTGGAAGGCCTGGCCGACCTGGAGGTGGAAAAGCAGGTGCTTGCGCCGCAAATCACCGTGCGCGTGGATTACGCCGCAGCCGCGCAATACGGCGTGCCCGCGTCGCAGGTACTGGCCACGCTGCAAGGACTGGTGGAGGGCGAGAGGGTGGCGCAGATCGTCGAAGGCGGGCGGCGCTTTGCCCTGGTGCTGCGCCTGCCCGACAGTGCGCGCGGCATAGAAGGCCTGTCGCAGCTGCTGCTGGACACGCCCCAGGGGCGCGTGCCGCTGTCGCGCCTGGCCAGCATCGAGGAGGGCGACGGCCCGAACCAGATCAGCCGCGACGATGGCCGTCGGCGCATCGTTCTGTCAGCCAATGCCCAGGGCCGGGCGCTGTCGGACGTGGTGGCCGACATCCGCGCCGTGGTCGCCGACACCCGCCTGCCTGAGGGTTACTTCATCACCCTGGGCGGGCAGTTCCAGGCCCAGGAGGAGGCCAGCCGCCTGGTGGGGCTGCTGTCGCTGGTGTCGCTGGCGCTGATGTTCGTCGTGCTCTACACGCGCTACCAGTCGGCACGGCTGTCGGCGCTCATCATGGTCAACATCCCGCTGGCCCTGGTGGGTGCGGTGCTGGGGCTGTGGCTCTCGGGCCAGCCGCTGTCGGTGGCGGCGCTGATCGGCTTCATCACCCTGGCGGGGATCTCGGTGCGCAACGGCATCCTGAAGGTGAGCCACTACCTGAACCTGATGCGCACCGAAGGGGAGAACTTCGACCACGCCATGATCCTGCGCGGCAGTCTGGAGCGCCTGAGCCCGGTGCTGATGACGGCCCTGGTGACGGCCTTCGCCCTGGCCCCGCTGCTGCTGGAGGCCGAGCGCCCGGGCACCGAGATCCTGCACCCGGTGGCGGTGGTCATCTTTTCGGGCCTGGTCAGCTCCACGCTGCTCGACACCTTCCTCACCCCGGCCCTGTTTTGGCTCTTTGGCCGGCGTGATGCCGAGCGCCTGCTCCATGCCGACAGTGCCGGCGCATTCTGAGTTCACTTCGTCTCATGAAAGGATCTATTCCATGAACCACGCAACGACCCGCGCCGCCCTGGCTGCCCTCGCGCTCGCGCTGGGCTCGGCCCTCCCGGCCTACGCCCACGGCGACAACCATGCCCACACGCCACAGCATGGTGGCGTGGTGACCGAGGTGGGCGACATGGAGTACGAACTGGTGGCCCGGCCCGACCGGATCACGCTATACCTGCGCGCCCACGGCCAGCTGGCCAAAACCGACGGCGCCAGTGCCAGGCTCACCCTTTTGAGCGGCAGCGATAAAACCGAGGCCACACTGGCTCCCTCCGGTGCGGGCACGCTCGAAGCCAAGGGTGCGTTCAAAGTGTCCCCCGGCACCAAGGTGGTGGCACTGGTAATGCTGCCGAGCAGGAAGGTGGCGAATGTGCGCTTTGCGGTGAAGTGAGGCTCTAAGCGTTCCGCAAACCCATCTTCCGTGACGGCTTCAGTTGCGAATCCCGAGCTTTGACTTCAGTTGGGAGTGCCACTGCTGTCATGACCTCAAGCTCTTGAATTCCCCGGTGCGAACACGCATGCCGGGCGGTATGGCAGGGGGCCTTCTGGTGGAGGCCCCCTATGCCGATCAATCAGGCCAGTTGAGATGTTTATCTGACTGTCATTGTCCGCCAAGGCGGGTTTTTCAAGAGCAGTCCAGAAGAGTTCTCACTTAATTAGCACCCGTACCCGGCTTGGTTTCCACTTGACCAATGGGGGCGGTGCTGCCGTTCACGCGCACAGTACCATCTTGTGCAATGACCACTTTCACGGGGGCAGAGCCAAGGGTTGCACCCAATTTCAGCGTGGCGGTGGTGTTTTGCTCCGTGCCATCGGCTGTTTTTTGTGCCGTGTTCACGCCGGTCTCGCAAGGCGTGATGGTGATCACACGTCCGCCCGCAGCCAGCTCAGCGGTTGTCAGAGGTGCAGCCAGGGGACCGCTGGGGAAATCGGTTGCGGTGATCGTGAAAACACACGAACCAAAAGAAAACTTGCCAGTAGCTTTGTTGGCGCTGGTCTTCACTTCAAACTCTGGTGCGGCGACCGTGCCCTTGATGGCCAAGGTCGTAGCTTCTGTCGTGCCCAACTCTGCCGTCCCGCTGGGGAAACTGAAACCGCTGCTCACAGTCTGCAAGGTCGTCATGGTGCCATCAGTGTTGCTGTCTTTGTTCAGCGTTTTAGACACATTGGACGAGGCTACCTTGACCGGTGCTGGGTCGCTACCACCACCGCAAGCCGCCAAAGCTGCCGCAGCAACCATCGAAACTACCAGAATACGCGCGTTACGGGAAAAACGAAAAGTCATGCTGAAACTCCTCCGGAATGGGTGGGTAAAAAAGACGGATTACACAAACTAATATAACTTACAAATATAGAGCAATTGCTTGCGTGCGGACATGAACTGCCATGAACGCAACTCAAGGCGCCAAATCTGGGTGACTTTTACTTATCTGCCTTTTCGTTACGCCATTGCTCTTGCACTACTCGGCGCAACGATGGCAGGCGAGCCTGCAAATCCATATCACTGTTACGGCCATTGTCGGACAAATCGGTCAGCAACCCGTGGCGTACGCGGGGCATTTCGCCATAGCCGTAAAGCAATGCGTTGTCCGTACCGCCCACCTTGGTTTGCAATCCCCAATTCCAGCGATCGGTTCCGCGTACGGTGGTGCCAGAGCCCAACGCCAACGCTTCTTTGGAGCCTAGCGGCAAGGTCAGCGTCACGCCCAGCGCCTTGACGCGTTGCCCCAACAAGCTGCCGGCCTCGCCTTGGCTGGATCGGTAAAAAAGTTGTACCTGCCGGTCGCCGAACCAATGGCTGCTGGCCAGGCGATAGCCCTTGTCCCCACCCAGAAAGCGCCCAACCACAGCCTCAAGGTTCCACAGGCCGGGTACCAGGTTGTATTGCGTTTCCAGCATGACTGGGGTACGGGCGATATGCGTTGTTTCATGCCTGTAGCGCCCCAAGGTACCTGCAATGCGCCAGCGGCCATCACCCGGAAGCCACGAGGCATCGAGTTGCGCACCCAGATAGCGGCGGTTGATATAGCCAGCATTCAACTGCGTTGCCACTCCCCGGGATAGGGGATGGATATAGCTGAGCATGGCCATATCAAAGCTGGCCGCGGGATGGCGGTTGCTGGCAAACACATGTCCGTCGGAAAAATCCCCGGAATGAGCTATCGGTATCTGGTAGGTGCCCTGCCAGAACAGGCCTTTGGCCAAATGCACCTCTGCCCCCATCTCGAGTGCCAACGAATAATCGGCCAATCCAAACTCCGTGCCCACCGTGGTGCGCAACGAAGGGCCGACTTCGATCTGCGGTGCCCAGGCCGCATTGTTCGCGCCAGTGGCCACCAGGGGCGCGGACTGGCGCTGCACCACCGGAAGCGAAGCGCCTGCCTGGACACGACGCATGGCAACGGGGAGGGCCGCCTGCTCACAGCCCACATCGTGGCCCAGCCACCGGGCTAAGCAGTTTGCACTGGTGCGCACATGCAAAGCCGGTATTTTTTGGTAGGTCAGTGTCACTGCCACTTCGTCGGTCGATGCGGTGCCCACTTGTTGCAACCACGATGCCAGTGCAGCGCCGGCGCCATCCAGTTGGCTCTGGCGCCAGCGGCGTGGCTCGGCTTGCACAACCCACAAGGCTTGGGAGTGCTGGGCATCCGCAGGCCAATAGCGAACTTCGATATGTGCAAATCCCTTGGCCTGGAGTTGCTGCACCAAGGCCGGCGGATTGGCCAAAGTAGGTGCTGCCGTAGGCCGCTGTGCCACCGCCGTTGCGGTGGCCTGGGCCTGGGAAGAGGCAGTGGCCACGGCCAAAGAGGAACGAGAGGGTATGGCCGGCTGAACCGCAGGTTGCTGCGGTAAGGCTGTTGTCTCTGCCTGCAGGTAGCCTGCCGTTGCTGGGCGCAGCGCTTCCTCGGGCTTCCCCAGCATGATGTGCAATGCTGCCGTCCATTGCCAACGCTGCAGCATCGCCGGATCGTTGAGTGCGCGGCTCACGCCAAACTCCAATTGTGCAGATTTGCCCAGCGGTTGGCGGTATTGCGCTCCTGCGCGCCAGGTTCGGCTGTCATATTCGACCACCCCTGCCCAATGGTCGGAAACGCGCAGGTAGGCGCTGCCAAAAGGGCCATCCAGCAAGGCCAATCGCGATTTGGGACGGCCATAGCCCAGGCTCATGTCCACCGGCCCCCAGGTGCTGGTGGCAACGCCGTAGATCTGCCGGTAAGTGGTCGCAGCACCGCCATAGTCGGTAAAGCCCAAGGCCAACCGTGTGCCCCAGGGTAATTCCAGAGGCAGTTGGTACTTAGCGCCTACCGATAAATCACGCTGCCCTCCTTGGCATGCAGGGCGGTCATATGTGCTGCATTGCAGATCCCCTTCAAAAGCCAATCGAGCGACCACTTCCAGGCCGGGCAGCAAGCCCAGGCCTGCATTCAAGCTGCCAAATCCTCCTGCATGGATGCTGCGTCGGATTTCTGGGTTGTTGTTCGTCAACCCAATGCCAGCCCCGCCCCAGGGCAGCACATCAGCGGTGGGTACGTTGATCGCACCCGTGTAACCGCTGGGGGATAGCGAGCCGCTGGGCCAGGCCCCCTCATCGGCCCAGGCCGTACTGGCAGCGCAACCAAGCGATATTCCCACCACCACGCTGAGCCCAGCCCGCGAAAAAGGCAAATAAGACAAACCAGTGTCCTCTTTCAGGGTGCGGGGGGGGGAAATCATGACAGAAGTGACAGTTGTAAACTAATGAACTTTACTAGTTTACAAGCCTGGATTTTTGCAGTGGTTGCAGGGGCGGTGCATGTTGACTCCCTGGCCATGGCGCTCGCGCAGAAGACCCCTACCAATGGGGTCGGCCATTTTTTATGACCCTCCCTTTTTCCTCTCGTTTCCTACTTTCAAGCCTATGGCACTATGCCAGTGCCGGGGGTGCCGCGCTGGCCCTCGCAGGCTGCGCTTACGCACCTGGCCTCATCCTTGAGCCCGGCCAGGTCAGCGGGGGCAGCAGCAACGGAAAAGTTACCTTGCTGTCGCTGTGGAATCAGTCCTCGGCGGCGCCTGTGGCGCCTGCGGCCCAGGCGGGCAGCGCTGCATCGACTGATGGAGCCGCAGGCGATGGCAGTGTGGTCCCTGAAGTGCAGCGCATTGCTATTACTGCGGAACTGATCCAGCGCCAGAAGTCCGTACACGCACCACGCAGCAAAGCCATGGTGCAGCACCTTTTCGATGCACCACGTCCCTACACCATTGGGCCCGGGGATGTGCTCAACATCGTTGTCTGGGACCACCCTGAGTTCAACCTTGTGCCTGCCGGCAGCGCAGGCACTACCATGAGCCCTGACTTGGTGTCTCAGGTGGGCAATGGCTACAACGTCAACAACCAGGGCAGCATTCAGTTCCCGTACGTTGGCACCATCGCGCTCAATGGCCTGACCGAAGATCAGGCTCGTGAACTCTTGACTCGGAAACTGGCCCGTTACCTCAAAAACCCGCAGCTCA
Source organism: Alicycliphilus denitrificans (assembly GCF_044792555.1). Classification (GTDB taxonomy): domain Bacteria; phylum Pseudomonadota; class Gammaproteobacteria; order Burkholderiales; family Burkholderiaceae_C; genus Alicycliphilus; species Alicycliphilus denitrificans_A. The sequence goes on along the minus strand of NZ_CP126238.1, from coordinate 2,959,888 downwards.
CCGTGCGCGTCCAAGCCTATCGCAGTGGCCGGATCTACCTGGATGGGCAGGTGCGTGCCCCCGGTCTGCAAACCCTCAACGATGTTCCCCTGACACTGCCGGAGTCCCTGGCGCGTGCCGGTGGCCTTTTACCCACGGCAGACCGTTCCAACATCATCCTCACCCGGGGAGAGCGCACTACCGTCATCAACCTCAACCAATTGGTGGCCGATGGCGTCAACCCCAACCAGATCATGCTCGCCCCCGGGGACATGGTGCGTGTAGGCAGCCTGGAGGATGCCAAGGTCTACGTCATGGGCGAAGTGCTGCGCCCCAGCGCCTTGCAATTGCGCGACGGCAAACTCAACCTCAATCAGGCCCTGGGTGAAAGCGGGGGTATCAACCCCGTTTCCGGCAACCCGCAGCAGGTCTACGTGATCCGCAGCCAGAGCGGCGCGCAGCCGCAAGTCTTCCACCTTAACGCGAGCAACGGCGTGGCCTACGCCTTGGCCGAAGGGTTTGAGCTCAAGGCGCGCGATGTCGTATTTGTCGATCCCACCGCACTGGTGCGCTGGAACCGCGTGATCAGCCTGCTGCTGCCAAGCGCCCAAGCCGTCAACGTGAGCAGAGACGCCGTTAACAGATAAGCCATGAAGCACATCCTCTGCGTCTGCATTGGCAATATCTGCCGCAGCCCGCTGGCGCAGGTGCTGCTGCAGCGGGAACTGCCCCACGCCAAGGTCTGGTCCGCCGGCCTGGGGGCTCTGGTGGGCTACCCTGCCGATCCGCTGTCCATCACCATTGCGGCCGACAACCAGCTCGATTTATCCCAGCACAGCGCCCAGCAAATCAACACCTGGCTGTGCCAGCAAGCAGACATGATCTTGGTCATGGAGCAGGCGCACAAAGTCCAACTCGAAGGCCAGTTCCCACTGGTGCGCGGCAAAGTCTTTCGCATAGGCCATTACGGGCAATTTGACGTAGCCGACCCCTACCGGCAGCCCCGAGAAGCCTTTGACCATGCATGGGAAGGCATAAGCCAGGGAGTCGCCGATTGGGTACCACGCATCCGCCAGCTGAGCCGCCGCTGATCTCCCCGCCTTCTTTACCGCCAGGCACAAGAAGGCGCTTTTTTTCTCCACCATGAACCTTCCTGCAACCTCTTCCCAACCCGCGCCCCAGATCGCTGCAAGCAACGATGACGACAGCATCCACCTGCTGGAATTGCTGGACGTCGTGCTAGACCATAAATGGTGGATCGCCGCAGCCACTGCCGCCACCCTGGCCATAGGCGCTACATACGCCGTCGTCGCCACCCCCATCTACGATGCCAATACCCTGATTCAGGTAGAGGACGCCAAGGGCAACCCCCTGGGCAACCTGATGGGCGAAGCGGGAACCTTGTTTGATATAAAAACCCCCGCGACGGCGGAAATTGAAATTTTGCGTTCCCGCCTGGTCATCGGCCAGGCCGTACGTAATTTGCAATTGCAATTGCAGGTCAGGCCAAAATACGTGCCCATTTTTGGCCGCTGGCTGGCACGAAAGGCCGAAAAACCCTCCACTCCCGGTTTCCTCGGCATGCGGGGCTATGTTCGCGGCAATGAAGCACTGCAGGTTGTCAGCTTCACCCCTCCCGCCGATGGCCTGGGTGATCGGTTTGTGGTGGAACTCACGCCACAGGGCTATGCCCTGCTGTCCCCCGATGGGGAAAAGCTCGGCGAAGCCGCCTTTGGAGCGCCCATGGAGTTTGCATGGGAAGGCAATGCTGGGCAGCTAGAGGTTGCCAGTGCCATCGGCTTGCCAGGGGCGCAATTTTATTTGGTTGCGCGCTCGATGCTGGCTGTGACAGAAGAATTGCAAAAACAGCTAAAAATTACCGAGCAAGGGAAACAATCAGGCGTGCTGCGGGCCAACCTGGAAGGAGCGGACCCTCAGCGAATCACTGCCATATTGAACGAGGTGGGTGGATTATATGTGCGGCAAAATGTTGAGCGCAAAGCTGCCGAGGCGGAAAAAACCATTAATTTCCTGAATACTCAGTTGCCCCAATTGAAGCAAGAGCTTGAAACCAACGAGAAAAAATTCAACCAATTTCGTACTGCCCGTGGCACTTTTGATCTGGATGAAGAGGCCAAAACATTATTGAATCAAGGTGTTTCCCTGAAAATAAAACTGCTGGAGGCACAGCAAAAACGCCAGGAATTGCTTGGCCGATTTACGGAAGAGCACGCCAGCGTACAGGTGCTCACCAAGCAAATCGCTTCACTCAGTGATCAAATCAATAGTTTGGAAAGAAAGGCCCAGTCTTTTCCGCTGGTTCAGCAAGACATGCTCAGCCTGACCCGTAACGTCAAAGTCAGCAACGAGCTCTACACGAACTTGCTCAATAGCTTGCAGCAGTTGCGCCTAATCAAAGAGGGCAAGGTGGGTAATGTGCGCATCGTTGATGTGGCCGCTATACCCGAGCGCCCCGTAAAACCCCAAAAAACCTTGGTATTGGCCTTGGCCGGCGTCCTTGGCCTGTTGTTTGGTTTGGGGTTGGCCTTCGTGCGCAACAGCCTGCGCCACGGTATCCGCCATGCAGATGAATTGGAGCATGAGCTGGGCCTGCATGTGTTTGCCACTGTGCCGCTATCAGACGTCCAAACACAAATTGCCAGCGCCATTGCAGCCAAACAACCCGGCTTGCATGTACTCGCGCATGTCAAACCAGACGAGCCCGCCATTGAAAGCCTGCGCAGCCTGCGCACCGCGCTGCAATTTGCCATGCTTGATGCAGCCAACAACATCGTCCTAGTGACTGGCCCTACACCAGGGATTGGAAAATCCTTTACCAGTACCAACTTTGCTGCCGTATTGGCGGCTGCCAATCAACGCATCTTGCTGGTGGATGCGGATTTGCGTCGAGGCCATTTGCATCAATTCCTGGGATTACAGCGTGGTCTCGGCCTGAGCGAACTCATTGCAGGCAGTGCCAAACTGGAAGACGTACTGCACAAAGGTGTCTTGCCGAATATGGATTTCATTTCCACCGGAACCATGCCACCCAACCCGGCAGAATTGCTGATGAGTGCCAGCAAATCCACCTTGTGGCAAAAATTATCGGCCCAGTATGACATTGTCTTAGTTGACAGTCCACCCGTGCTGGCGGTGGCTGACACCACCGTATTGGCGCCACAGGCAGGCACTGTTTTCATGGTGGCACGCGCCGAGGTAACCAATCTTGGTGAAATGCAAGAATCGATCAAGCGCTTGGCGCAAGGCGGTGTTGCCGTCAAAGGGGCTATTTTTAATGGATTTAATATCGACCGTCGCCGCTATGGTTATGGCTATGGTTATAAATATAAAAAGTATGGTTATCGCTATCAATCGTATAAATATACGTCGCAATCTTCTTCTTGAATTTTTTATTCGAGCAAATAATAAATTGTTTATTTGAATCCAGGGTTTGGTGTGGGAAAGATAAAACTCAGGACGCAGTGCTAAGCAATAAAACGCATGGGGGATATTGAGATGTTGAATACCACCTTTTCACCATGGCCCAGCTTTACGCTGGAAGAAGCGCAAGCTGTGCAGCACGTCCTGCTTTCCAACCGGGTGAACTACTGGACGGGTACGGAATGCCGTGAATTCGAGAAGGAATTTGCAGCCTGGTGTGGCGTGCGCCATGCCGTGGCGTTGGCCAATGGCACCTTGGCGCTGGATCTGGCCCTCACCGCCCTGGGCATTGGCCCCGGTGACGAGGTAGTGGTGACGCCGCGGACCTTCATGGCCTCGGTTTCATGTGTGGTTAATGCCGGGGCTACACCGGTATTTGCCGATGTGGATCCCAACAACGGCAACATCTCCGCAGATACCATCGCTAAAGTGCTGACCGCCCGTACGCGCGCGATCATTTGCGTGCATCTTGCTGGATGGCCATGCGATATGGACCCCATCATGGCCTTGGCACAGCAACATGGCATCAAGGTGGTTGAGGATTGTGCCCAGGCCCATGGTGCGCGCTACAAGGGCCGTAGCGTTGGCAGTATCGGCCATGTGGGCGCGTGGAGCTTTTGTCAGGACAAGATCATGACCACCGGTGGCGAAGGTGGAATGGTCACAACCAATGATGAAGCATTGTGGCGGACCATGTGGAGCTACAAGGACCATGGAAAGAGCTATGAGGCTGTATACGAACGCCAGCACCCACCAGGCTTTCGCTGGGTACATGAAAGCTTTGGTTCCAATTGGCGCATGATGGAAATACAGGCGGTCATTGGACGTATCCAGCTACGCCGCATGACGCAATGGATGCAAGCACGTCATGACAATGCCGCAACTGTGCATGGTGCCTTGTCGCAGTTCGCAGGGCAAGATGGGGTTGTACGCCTGCCGGAGTTCGCATGCGATGGCCAAGCCTCGCATACTCCCAATGCCTGCGGCTCCATTGGGCAAGAAAGCCTGCATGCGCAATACAAATTCTATGCATACACGCGACCTGACCGACTGGCTCTTGGTTGGACTCGGGACCGCATTGTTGCCGCGATAAACGCCGAAGGCGTGCCCTGCTACCAGGGCAGTTGTTCAGAGGTCTATCTGGAAAAAGCCTTTGACGGTACAGGGTACCGCCCCAAGGAACGCCTGCGTGTGGCCCGGGACCTGGGAGAAAACTCCTTGATGTTCCTTGTCCACCCCACCCTCACTGCCCAAGAGATTGAGCAGACTTGTAAAGCGATCAGGGCGACCCTGACCCAGGCAGCGGGTGGCCTTGTATGACCACCCGTTGCCGCTGCCAACACTCAAGAATGAGTCGTCTATGCAGGAGATGAAGGACTGGGATCAACCCCATTCACATCTGCTTCACAAGCATCCATATGCTCGTCCGGGATGTGACAACTAACCACTCGCTTCATATGGCATTTAGACAACTCAATCGCGGGCTCATACATCTGCCCAGGCTTGGAAAGCGCTTACTGGCGCTATCCCTGGATGCCCTGATGTGTGCGCTGACCGTGTGGATGGCTTGGTGCCTGCGGCTGGAAATATGGGTGCCATTCGGTGCCACGGAGGTCTGGGCCACGGTGGGTGCATGGGTGATAGGCTTGCCGGTGTTCTGGCGCTACGGGCTCTATGCCGCCATTTTTCGATATGCGGGGTGGAATGCCATGCTGGCGCTGGGCAAGGCCGCTGCAGTGTATGGAGTGCTCTACGCCTTGGTATTCACCGTGATAGGTGTCAAGGGCATTCCCCGGTCGGTAGGCATCATCCAGCCTTTGCTCATGTTTGTGGCGCTTGGCTTGAGCCGTTTGGCCGTGCGCCTGTGGTTAGGTGGCCTCTATCGCGAGTTGCTCAAGCGGCTGAATGCTCCGGGGGTGCTGATCTACGGAGCTGGCACAGCAGGCCGGCAACTTGCGGCGGGGATGCTGAAAATCAGTGACCAAAGGCTGATGGGGTTTGTCGATGACAATCCGCAGCTGCAAGGCCGCCGGCTCAACGGCATACCCGTCCATGCCCCGGCTGACCTGCCCCGCATAGTCCAGCAATACAAGATCCATCACATGCTGCTTGCCATACCGTCGGCCAGCCCGGCACGACGAAAGGAAATCCTGAGGCAAATGCGACCTTACCCCGTGCATGTGCGCACATTGCCTAGCCTGGCCAGCCTGATGACCCGAGGGGTGAGTCCGAGTGACCTGCATGAACTGGACATCGAGGATCTGCTGGGTCGGGATCCTGTGGCACCAGATGAATCCCTCATGGAACAACACCTGGGCGGCAAGACGGTGATGGTCACAGGCGCAGGCGGCTCTATCGGCAGCGAATTGTGTCGCCAAATCATGCAATGGAGGCCGAAAACCCTGTTGCTACTGGAACTGAGTGAGTATGGGCTCTATGAAATCGAGCATGAACTCCAGGTGTTGGCAGCCAGCCGGCCTGGCGTCGCCCCCGTAGAGATCGTGCCGCTGCAGGGCTCGGTGCAAGATGCGGCGCGTGTGGATGAAATCCTGCAAGCCTGGCGCCCGCACATCATCTATCACGCTGCAGCCTACAAGCATGTTCCCCTGGTGGAGCACAACGCCCTGCAGGGCCTGCGCAACAACGTCTGGGGCACGCTGGTGTGTGCACGCGCCGCGGTCCGGTGTGGAGTAGAGCGCTTTGTGTTGGTCAGCACCGACAAGGCAGTGCGTCCCACCAATGTCATGGGTGCCAGCAAGCGCCTGGCCGAGATGGTGCTGCAGGCGCTGGCCGATCATGCACCAAGCGCCACCTGTTTCACCATGGTGCGCTTTGGCAACGTGCTCGGCTCGTCAGGGTCGGTGGTGCCCCTGTTTCGGCGCCAGATCGCCGCAGGCGGCCCCATTACCCTGACGCATCGCGACATCACCCGGTTTTTCATGACCATTCCAGAGGCCGCCCAGCTCGTCATTCAGACGGGCGCCATGGCCCGGGGGGGGGATGTCTTCGTGCTCGACATGGGAGAGCCGGTGCGCATATACGATCTTGCCTGCCGTATGGTGGAACTCACGGGCCAGCGCGTGCGCGATGCCCAAAACCCGTGGGGCAGCATAGAAATCAAGATCACAGGCCTGCGCCCGGGCGAAAAGCTTTATGAAGAACTGCTGATCGGCGAAGACACGCACCCCACCAATCACCCCCGCATTCTGAAAGCCCATGAGCGCTTCCTGCCCTGGCATGAGTTGCAAAACTCTCTACAACTGCTCGCCGACCAGATGGATGCAGGCAATCATGCTGGCGTGCGCACTTTGCTCAAGCAGTTGGTAGAAGGTTATCACCCTCGCAACCCGGTGGTGGATTGGGTGTACCAGGCGCAGGTGGCAAGACACGCAGCTGCCAGCGTTCAGCAGCCCGCCGCCGAGGAGCAACTCATTGAGCTTGCCCGGGCATAAGAGCCTGCCATCCGCTGGCCTTTGCAGATCGTTTAATGTGCGGCACTCCTTCGATGGTCGGCTTGGGCATCGCGCCACGCTACAAGAGCAAGGTTACTTGCCCCAGCAGTCGGGGTTGTAGCCGCTCTGGCCGGCCGTCTTGCCATTGGCTCCGCGCAAGCCTGTGTTGGTGAGCGTGTAGTTGCCGCACTTGTCGGTGGCTTGGGCGCCTTTGGGGGTGGCGGTCAGGGTGAAGCCGATTACTGGGTTGCCATTGGGTTCGTAGCCGATGTCGTAGCGATCGTTGGGCACTTTTGCCAGATTCGCAGGGAAGGCTGCTTTTGCTGGATAGGTGCCCGTGGCTGTGGCCGCCCGCTCCAGCCACTGCGCCGCTTGCAGCAGCCCGGCGCGCGCCTCGGCGCGGTGGCCGCGGCGCACGTACTCGGTGTAGTTGGGGTAGGCGATGGCCGAGAGGATGCCCACGATGGCCACCACGATCATCACCTCGATGAGGGTAAAGCCTTGTTGTGCATGCTTCATAGAAAAATGTGCTCCTGTGCGCGCCCTGGGTCAGCGCAGTTGACGCCAGCTGGGGCGCACGGATTGTTCAGGCATACGGTTCAGAGTGTCCCGGGCACCGCCCCCCCCGGTGAGGTCCACGATGCGATTGGGCTTAGTGATCAGAATCGGCGTACCGGTCTTTACAGGTGCCCGGGCTACTTTCAAGTCGTCGGCGTTGTAGATGCCATTGTTGTCGTAGTCCACCAGTTGAACCGTGGGAAGTTTGCCATCCATGATGTTAATCAGCGTTCGGAACTGGCTGCCAGCGCTGGTGTCCACCTTCACCGGGACGCAGCTTTCGTTGATGTTGTCGCTCTCGCTGTTCTTGGTGCCCGAGGGCGATTCGCTATAAACCGCAAGAATGTTGCTGCCATCAAAGAACTGCATGGGTTTGAGCAGCCGCTCGCCGCCAAACGGCAAGTCCAGGTACCAGCCTTTGTAGTCCTTCCAGGTTTCTTTTTTTAGCTCCTGAGTGGCAGTCACCGTGGCGAAGTCGCCGGACACTGTGGTGATGCTTTGTTTGGCCAAGGGCTTGCCATCGTTGGCTATGGCGCCTACGGGCGTAGGAGTGGGTACGCAGGTGGCGGGCGCGCTCGTGCAGTCGCCCGCGCCTGGGTGAACTTCCAGTGAGGTTTTGTCGGACTTCATGCGATAGCGCGTGTTGTCCAGCACGGAGTACAGCGTTTGCACTGGTTGCGCAATATCGGTGCGGCGGTCGTTCGCGGTGAGGTTACGGCCCGTGCCAAAGGCAACCATCATGCCGCCGATGGGAACGGTCTTGGCACTGTCGCCCGTGCCCACGGTCACTACGCGATCATTGGGGCGCACGATGGGCGGGGCCGTGATTGGCTGCACTTTGTCGCGTGTGCTGCCGGTCAGCGTGGCGGGGCCACGCGCGGTGAACAGCGGCTTGTTGTCGCCGAACGCTACCTTCCAATCACTCTCGGTAGCGCTGGTCACGTCAAACTTCCAGAGATTGCCCAGGTTGTCGCCCGCATAGATTACATCGGTCTTGCCATCACCATCCAGATCCACCAGTGCGGGCGATGCCAGGCCATTGTCAGCGGCGTTGCCTGTGCCCGTGGCCTGGGTGGTGGCCTGTATGCGCTTGAGCGCCTTATCGCCATCGAGGTACTGCACCAGCAGCACCGGGCGCTGATTGGTGCTGTTGTAGCCATTGCCCATCACCACCGCCCAGCGGCCATTGTTCATGCGCGTGATCTGCGTGGCCTCCTGCAGGTTGGCGGGGTTGCGCCCCGGCTTGGCGACGATGTTGCCGATGTCCTTGTTCTCCTCCACGGCAGCGTTGCAGGCAGTTTGTGCCGCACCTGCCAGCGCAGCGCAGTTGGGGGCGGCCTCACTGTTGCCGCGGGTGCGATCCAGCACCACCAGATCGGCCGCAGCGGTGGTGCCGAAGCTGCCGGGTTTGGTCACATCCAGCAGAAAGTAGCCCTTGCCACCGGCACCCAGTGAACCCACAAGCATGGTCTTCCAGGTGCTGCCGTCCTTGATGTCGCCGGTCATGGGCGAGCCATCGACGTAATAGCGGTGCTGGTAATCCTTGTCGGTCAGTGCCTTCAGCCCGCCTACCACGCCACGCGGCACATAGGCGATCAACTCCTTGCCATCGGTCGCCGAGAAACCGTGCAGCATGCCGTCGTTGCCACCGACGTAAATAACGGGTGTGCGGTTCTTCTGGGTCGTCACAAAGGCCGAATAGCCCATCGCATAGTTGCTGGAAGGGCGGCCGGTGTACCAGATTTCGGAGTTGACCACGTCGCCCTGTCGGCTGTAGCGCACGCGCAGCGGCTTGTCGGTAGTGGTGCCTTCCAGAGACCGGTCGCCCCGGATGTAATTGACGATGTTTAGCCCCTGGGTCTTCAGAGGGTCCAGGCTGGTGTCGCCCGAGGTAACACCGAGCAGTGCCAGCTTCTGGGCAGTGCTGTAACCGATTCCGGTTGTGCTATCCCACTTGAATGGGATGCCGTTGTTGGTGTCGTCGCTCCAACTCAGCACCAGCCGGTTGTCCACCGATGCCAGTTCGTCAAGCCGGTCTGCCGTGGACTTGCCTTCCCATCCGGAAGTGGTGTCAGGAAAGCGGATGCACTTGAGAGTCGCGTCGTCCTTTGTGGGACAGGCATATTCTTCGGGTTCAACAGCCCGCGTGGCAGTGATGGATCCGCTCCAGCCCCTTTTGGGGCTATAGATCGATGCAAAAATTCCGGCATTGTTTTGCGAAACGTTGTAGCCGCTGGTGCTGCCGCCACCGGCAATTTCGTCGGGTAAGGGGGCGCTTTCGGTGTTGATTTTTCCGATGATTTCGCGGAAGGCTTTGGCGAGGTCTTCGGCTTCTGTGACGGCATAAAACAACCCCCGCCCATTGATCGCAGAGTGCCAAAGATCCAGTGAGCGCTGTTCTACGTCAGTGTCCGAGTTCGTAGTGTCCATCGATGGCCACTTCTGCAATCCCGTGACTAACTCTGGAAAACTGCCGTTGTAGTTAAATGGTGTTTTTTCGGATGGTGAAATAATGCCGGTGCTGCTTGGCCAAGTAATGGCAGCATTACTGAATCCGATGGTGTAAGTAACCATATGCGGCCAAGTAGCAGGGTTGTATTTGGGGTTCCAGTATTTTTCGAGGTCAACCGTTTTTGTTTCTTCTCTGGTTCCCACTTTTACTTGGGTGGTGCCGGTCTGACCTTGGGTCCATTCCAAGCAATTCTTTCCATTTTTGCTCCACCTTAGGCATGGAGGGATATCCCTATATACAGGCTGTTCTTCATAAATATCCACTGTTTTGCTTCCTGTGAAGCTTTCGGTGGCAGGAGCATCTTCATAAACTTTGGAAGGCTTGAGTTTATCGGCCTCCTTTAACTTGCTAGCATCTTGAAGTGGAACAGCCCAGCTTTGGAATGCCCAGTCGGCGAGTGTGCTAGGGTCATCGCTTTTATAAATGTTGGTTTGATCAGAGGTGATGTCATAAGATTTTCCGTCTGGAAGAGTGGTGTTCTTATAATCTATTTCGCCAATACGATAAGTGTTGGTTAGACTGTTCCATCGTCCGTCAGTCATTATGATGTGGTAATTTCTACGGCAGCCGAGATATTCTTCGGCCTTGCTGCCTGTTCCGCCTGGGTCCGTCGACCATGGACTGTTTTTGTTGCCGCTTACAGGTCGACGCATGTAATCATCGGCTTGCTTGAACATCTTGTGAGAAGGGGTGTAGCCACTTGGCTTCACGTTCTTGACAAAATCAAGGAAATTTTTTCGATGGCCTGTGGTAGTGCTTTCAGGCAATGGTCGCATTGAATTGGTTTGCATAGTGCTGCTGTCAACATTACTAGCGAAACTTTGCCAGGCTAGGCGAATTTTTTTGTCAGGTATTAATTCTGTATCTCTAAATACAGTGTCAAGGGAATATTTAAGAACATTAATTCGTCTGGCAGTATTTTCCCAAGTTCCATTGTCATAGGGTTCGGTGTAACCTTTTCCAGTATTTATTGATCCCGTGCTTTCGGTTTTTACACCGTCATCCATGCTTCCCGAGCTGTCAATCGAAATAATCACGTTCGGCGCTACGAAGGCTGATTTGGAGGTGGGCAGCGGTGGCTCCTGCACCAGATCCAGCGCCCAGGCGGGGGTCAGCGCGGCGCCAATGGCGATGGCCAGCAGGTTCTTCTGGAAGGGGCGGTTCTGGGTGCGGGGCATGGTGTGCTCCTTGGCGATGGATTCAGAAAATTAAGTGAAATGGCTTGAAATGCTTGTGTGGCGTGCGTTAAAAGCTATTTATTTAATAGCTATTTAGCGCAGAATTTCAATCCTTTGTCCGTTGGCGTGCATAGGTTTCCTGCAGAACGACGGTGGAGCCGGGCTTGAGCCCCATGGCCAGCGCCGTGATGCGGAAGACGACGTAAACGTCAAGGTTCAGCGGTAACTGGTTAGTGCTGGAATCCACGATCAAATTGGCGGTTTTGGCTTTCTCGCTGTAGCGCAAGATTTCTATCCAGTACCAGCCGCCGCGTCCCGCCGCAGTTTCGGTCAGGATGGGGTTGAGTGGGCCAGAGGTGTTGGTATTGGCGGCCCCGGTGAACTGGCCATAACGGGCGCCCACGGCCATCAGGTCGGTCAGCGGTACCTCGCCCAGGGCGGTGTTGGCCGCGGGCGTGATGGTGGTGTCCGCCTTGGCGTAATTCCAGAAGTCCTGCCGCCCCACGCGCCGCGCGCATAGGCCATCTTTACAACGAGTGGACTCGCTCTCAAGCAGGGTGATCAAGGGGTTGATTTCGTTTGTGTCGCCCGGGAACTTCAATGCGCTGGAGTACGCCCGGCACGGGGGGCCGTTGCATGGGGAGCCATCGGCCATTTCCCCGCGGATGTCGAGTTCAGCGTCTTGCAGCAGCGCCTGGGCAGCCGCGAAGGCGCGTTGGTAGTCTGCATCGTTGCTCACCACCATTTCATTGAACAGCGATGTGCGCGACGCCCACAGCGCCAGCAACATGGAGAGCATGACAAAGATGATGACGACGAACAGAGCCACGCCACGCTGGTGTGCGGCAACGGCTGGCAAGAATTGCCCATGCCCACCATTGGCGGGGGAGGGGGGGGCAATGGGACGCGAATGGGTCAGCATGGTGGCTAATTTGCGGTGTTCAGGCGAGGCACGCATCAGATCAGCCCCTGGCTTCGCAATTGGAAGGTGTTGCGAAACAGCAGGTGCATGCGGTTTTTGCGTGTGCCGGTAAGGGTGGTCATATCAACGCTGTCGCCCTCGCAGTTGGTGTAGCTGCTGCCGGAGGGCATGTCGATGGTTTCGCTGCCGTAAAGCACCAAGCACACCTGCACGCCCTGCACGCGACGCCATGTGGGATCAGTGGCGTCGGCTGGCATGTCGCTTCCCTTGGTGTATTGCACCGTGGTTCCGGTGGTGCTGGTGGTTTGCACCAGGTAGGTGAGTTGGAACTGCGCGACGTTTTGCGCGATTGGCTGGGCTGCGGCTCCGTTGCCGCCGCATCGGAGATTTCCATCTGTGAAGGTAAAGACGCTCTCGACGCGTTGGTCGGTGCTGGTGTTGCCCGGGGCGCCCACACAGTTGCGCGCCAGATAATCAGTGCCGGTGACGGTGCTGGTGGCGTTGTTGGCAAAGAACACGTTGTCTTGGTAGCGTCTGAATCCGATGGTCACGGAATCGCTACCTCCCTTGAGGGTGTCTTGGTGATCGAAGCTGTTTCCGCTGCCTTGTGCATCGGCTTTGATTTCAAAAACCACGGCGCTAAGTACGTCGGTGCTGGCATCACCAATAGGGTCAGGGTTTAGATAAAGCGAGCTGGTTTGGCGCAGTTGCAGGCCGATCGTCCGCAGGATGTAAGCGCCCTGTTGTTGGATGCTGCTGGCGTCGCTCACGGTGCCAGATACGCCGCGCGAGACCATTAGCGCGCCCATGGCGACCGCAACGACCAGCAGGCCGATCGATAGGCCTACCAGCAGCTCGATCAGGGTTACGCCGCGCTGCTGCAGGAGGGGGGGGGGAGTTTTCATGTTGTATGCCAAGCCAGATAGGCGCTTGTTGCTATTTTTTCGACAGCATGGGATGGTTTCCATTACGAGCAATACAGCATCTTTGTGCCGCTGCCGTTGTCGTGGGGTGCGCAGCGGGCTGCGACGGGGATGTACTGCAAGTGACAGGTTGTGTCTGCGGGGCAGGCGTTGGTGGTGTCGGTTCCAGCCGCAAAGGTGACGGTGCCGGAGCTGTCGACAGAGCGAATCTTGCTGGCATCGATGTCGTCGGTTTTGGTGCCTTCATGCTCGTTTTCGCGCCAGGCGATGATTACGCCGAGTTGGCGGCGGTTGGTGTCAACGGTCTCGCCCGGCGCCAAGAAGATGCTCGCTTGCCCTAGCGGAAGCGTTCCCGCCACGGTTGTTTTCCATTGCTTCAGGTCGTACTTAGCCTGCTCCGCCGGGGTGCAGATCTTGCTGCTGCAGTCGGTGACGGTTAGGTCGCTCCCCTTTTCGCTGTAACCAGACGCGTATTCTTCGATGCTCAGTAATGCATTGGGGCTAACCCTCATGCGTTCGCTTAGGTCTTCAATCAGACGTATCGCCTGGGCACGGCGCACGGAAGTCTGGGTGTCGGTCAGGGTGCGCATCTGTACGCCCAGAATGCCCAAAATGCCCAGTGCCGCAATGACGATGGCAACCAGGGATTCAATCAGCGTGATGCCGCGCTGGCGGCCGGGCGACATCAATCGCATATCACTTCTCCTTCACGAATTCGTATGCGGCCACCGCTGCTCATGCACAGCGTGCGCGTGGCGGGTGATGTGACGCCCGGTCCAGCAGGAGACAGCGTGAAGCTCAACATATTGCCTCCCGTCATTCCATAGCGATCGAAACGTAGGAAGTTTCCTGTCGGTTTGCGCATGATGTTTAGTCTGTTGGGGGGCGGTATCGTTTGCAGCAGCTCTTCGGAGGTTTGTCGGGTGCCGTCGTTATTGCTGTCCACGAAGATGAACCAGCCGCAACCCCATTCTTGGGTAGTGCCTGCCTCTTGGCAGCCATCAGTGCCTTGCGGATGCTTGCGCATAGTGACATTGCCCCCTCGCTTGATGGCCTCTGAGCGCGCGTAATAAATAGAGGATTGCAGCTCTTCTGCCGCCTGGCGTACGCGCCAACGCTCAATCGTGGACGTAAAACTGGGCGCGGCCAGCGATGCGAGGACGGCCACTATGGCGATCACCACCATCAGCTCGATGGCCGTGAAGCCGCGCTGGGATGCGCCGATGGGGCAGACTCTCCCCACGCGAGAAAGCGTACGGAATAGGTAACGAACGTGCGGGTGTTGCATGTTTTGATGCTGCCTGTAACGAAACGGTTTGACGCCAGCCGACCGGACGAGTGGAGTCCGAATGGCGACAAGCGGCCTGTCGGTGTCGCGTCTGGGCGTCAGTCGATCTCATCCGCGGTAGGCTCGCCGCATGTTGTTCTGGATATTCGATGCGGCCGTACCCGTCGCCGCCCTGCTGCTGGCCCTGGCCATTGACCGCTGGTGCGGCGAGCCGCCCGCGCGCTGGCACCCCGTGGTGTGGATGGGGCGGGCGCTGGGCTGGTGCGGCGCGCGTGTGGCGCCGGCCCAGGCCACGGGGCGTGATCTATGGTCTTTTTGGCTTGCAACGATTACCTGGTGTGTGCTGGCAGCTATGGTTTTCTTGCTTGCTGCGGCGCTGCAATGGGCCGCCATGGACCGCCTGCCGGCCTGGGGCGCGGCGCTGGTGTTGGGGCTGCTGCTGAAACCGTTGCTCGCCTGGCGCATGCTGCGCACCGAGGTGCTGGCGGTGGAGGCGGCGCTGGGCGAATCGCTCGCTGCCGGGCGCGCGCGCCTGGCCTGGCTGGTGAGCCGCGACGTGCAGCAATTGGACGCCACGGCGGTGCGCGAGAGCGCCATCGAGTCGCTGGCCGAGAACCTGAGCGACTCGGTGGTCGCGCCGCTGTTCTGGTTCGTGCTGCTGGGTCTGCCGGGCGCGGCGCTGTACCGCTTTGCCAACACGGCCGATGCCATGTGGGGCTACCCCGGCATGCGTGGCGGGCGCTATTGGCAATGGGCCGGCAAATGGGCGGCGCGCGCGGACGATGTGCTGTCCTGGCTGCCCGCGCGGCTGACGGCGCTGCTGCTGTGGCTGGCGGCGCGCGGCGGCGTGCGCTTTGGTGCGCTGCATGTGCAGGCGCGCGCCACACCGTCGCCCAACGGCGGCTGGCCCATGGGCGCCATGGCGCTGGCGCTGGGCGTGCGGCTGGCCAAGCCCGGGGTGTATGCGCTGAACGCCACGGGCCGCGCGGCCCGGGCGGCGGACACGCGGCGCGCCGTGGATTTGGCATCAAAATCGATTGCGGCGCTTATCCCTTTTGCGTTGGCAGCTCTTGTATCGATAGCTATAGTGCGCGCCCATGTCTGACCCTGTTGCGCTGCACGGCGGCCCGGATGCGCTGGGCGTGCCGCTGCACGACTTTTCCACCAATGCCAACGCCTGCGGGCCCTGTCCGCAGGCGCTCGCCGCGCTGGTGCAGGCCGACCGCCGCCATTACCCCGACCCAGGCTACACGGCGCTGCGCGCGCGGCTCGGCGCGTTCCACGGCGTGGTGGCAGGGCGCATCGTGATCGCCGCCAGCGCCAGCGAGTTCATCCACCGCATCACTGCATTTGCCGCGCGCGGCGGCCTGCGCCACGCCGTCGTTCCCATGCATGGCTATGGCGACTACGCGCGCGCCGCCCGGGTCTGGGGGCTGGCGGTGGTTGAGGCAGCGCAGGCACCGGCCCTGCGCTGGGCCTGCGAGCCCGCCAGCCCGCTGGGCCGGGCGGATACGGCCCTGGCCGCCTGGGCGCAGTCCCCCGGCGCGCCGGGTGGCTTGCGCGTGCTGGACCGCGCCTATGCGCCCCTGCGCCTGGAGGGCGCCGCGGCCGCGCCGCCCGACGATGTGTGGCAGCTGTGGTCGCCCAACAAGGCCCTGGGCCTCACCGGGGTACGCGCGGCCTATGCCATTGCACCGGCCGCGGCCGTGGCGGACGGCAGTGTGGCGGCGCTGCAGGCGCTGGCGCCTTCCTGGCCCGTGGGGGCGGACGGCGTGGCGTTGCTCACGGCCTGGGTGCGCGGCGATACGCAGGTCTGGCTGGCGCAGTCGCTCGTCACACTGCGCGACTGGAAGGCGGCGCAGCTGCGCCTATGCGCCCATCTAGGCTGGGCCGTGCTGCCGGGCAGCTTGGCCAATTTTTTCACCGCCCGGCCGCTGGTAGAGGATTTGCCGGCCGTGCTGCAGGCGCTGCGCGGGCAGGGCATCAAGCTGCGCGACTGCGCGTCGTTTGGACTGCCGGGCCATGTGCGCCTGGGCGTGCTCGCGCCCCAGGCGCAGCAGGCGCTGGCGCTGATCTGGCGACAATGCACCACATGACGAACAAGACATTTCCCGGCCCGGCGCGCTGCGTCATGGTGCTCGGCACCACCAGCGGCGCCGGCAAGAGCTGGCTCACCACCGCGCTGTGCCGCTACTACAGCAACCTGGGCCTGAAGGTGGCGCCGTTCAAGGCGCAGAACATGAGCAACAACGCCCGCGTGGTCGAGGGTATCGACGGCGCCTGGGGTGAGATCGGCTCGGCGCAGTACTTCCAGGCACTGGCCGCGCGCGCCGTGCCCGAGGTGAGCATGAACCCGCTCTTGCTCAAGCCCGAGGCCGACACGCACAGCCAGGTGGTGTTGCTGGGGCAGGTGAGCGCCGAGCTGACCGACTTGCCCTGGCGCGGTCGCAGCCAGATGGTGTGGCCGCAGATCGCCGCCGCGCTGGACCAGCTCCGCGCCGAGAACGACGTGGTGGTGATCGAGGGCGCCGGTTCGCCCGCCGAGACCAACCTGCACGCCAGCGACATCGTGAACATGAGCGTGGCGCGCCATGCCGGCGCGCGCTGCCTGCTGGTGACCGACATCGACCGGGGCGGCGCCTTTGCCCACCTCTACGGCACCTGGGCGCTGCTGCCCGAGGACGAGCGCGCGCTGATCCACGGCTTCGTGCTCAACAAGTTCCGGGGCGACGCCAGCCTGCTCGCGCCCGCGCCGCAGCACCTGCAGGAGCGCACCGGCGTGCCCACCGTGGCCACCATCCCCATGCAGTGGCACCACGGTCTGCCCGAGGAAGATGGGGTGTTCGACGACCGCAGCACCACGCCCGGCGCCGTGCACACCACGGTGGCCGTGGTGGCCTACCCGCGTATCAGCAACCTCGACGAATTCCAGCCGCTCAAGAACGTGCCCGGCCTGCGCCTGCAGTGGGTGCGCAGCCCGGCCGACGTGGCGGGCCTACGGCCAACGGACTGGATCGTGCTGCCCGGGTCGAAAGCCACCGCCGCCGACCTGGCCTGGCTGCGCGCGCAGGGCCTGGACCAGTCCATCGCCGCGCACGCGGGGCAGGGTGGCACCGTGCTGGGCGTGTGCGGCGGCCTGCAGATGCTGGGCGAGGCGCTGATCGACCCCGAGGGCATCGACGGCAACGGCCCCGGCCTGGGCCTGCTGCCCCTGGTCACCGTGTTCGAGCCCGCCAAGACCGTGCGGCACACCAGCGCGGCGTTCGGGGCGCTGGCGGGCGCCTGGGCGCCGCTCTCGGGCGTGCGTGCCGAGGGCTACGAAATCCACCACGGCCAGACGGCCCAGCACCCCGCCATGGCCGCCAAGGGCGACGTGGCGCGCGAGGTCATGCCCGGCATCGCTTGGCAGAACCCGGCGGGCAATGTGCTGGGCGTGTACCTGCACGGTTTGTTCGAGGACGCCGCCGTGCTGCATGCCCTGTTTGGTGCCCAGGCGCCCACGCTGGAGACCGTGTTCGACGGCCTAGCCGAGGGCGTGGCCCGGCACTTCGATCCGGGCGTGCTGGACGCGCTGATCGCGTAAGCATTCCGCATAGGGCGGCTGCTATCATCCCGCCCCTCAGGTGCCCAATGCCATGATGGCAAAGGGAGAATCGGGAAGGCGGTGCAACTCCGCCGCGTGCCCAACGCTGTAAGGACGATGCCGCGCACAAATGCCACTGGCTGCCCAGCCGGGAAGGTGTGCCAAGGCAGACGACTCCGAGCCAGAAGACCGGCCTGAGCCATTCTTGGCGCTGCAAGGCCGGGCAGCGCTGCCACTATTCACGCACAGGGGACTGCCATGAATACCAGCGCGGTGGCGCAAGCCACGCCCAGCGCGCACGCCTTCACGCAAGAAGCGCGCGACGCCATCTACCACGCCATCTTTTCACGCCGCGATGTGCGCGGGCAGTTTTTGCCCACGCCCGTGCCCGACGAGGTGCTCAGCCGCATCCTCACCGCCGCGCACCACGCGCCCTCGGTGGGCTTCATGCAGCCCTGGAACTTCCTCGTGGTGCGCTCGCAGGGCACCAAGCGCCGCGTGCACGATGCCTTCGCCAAGGCCCATGCCGAGGCCGCCGGCATGTTCGAGGGCGACAGGCGCGTCACCTACCAAAAGCTCAAGCTCGAAGGCATCATCGAGTCGCCGGTCGGCATCTGCATCACCTGCGACCGCGAGCGCACCGGCCCGGTGGTGGTGGGCCGCACCCACATGAAGACCATGGACCTGTACAGCAGCGTCTGCGCCGTGCAGAACCTGTGGCTGGCCGCGCGCGCCGAGGGGCTGGGCGTGGGCTGGGTCAGCATCTTCCACCAGGCCGATTTGCAGCAGGCCCTGGGCATCCCCAAGGGCATCACCCCCGTCGCCTACCTGTGCGTGGGCTACGTGAGCCACTTTTGTGACAAGCCCGAGTTGGAAACCGCCGGCTGGCTGCCGCGCCTGCCCATGGAAGACCTCGTGTACTTCGACCAATGGGGCCAGCGCGACGACCAGCAGCCGCTCATCGCCCACCTGCAGCGCGACCAGGCCGCCGCCCGGCGCGGGCGCGAAGCCATCGCCTGACCCCGCCACCACGCGCCGACTTGGCGTGCACCGTCATTGATTGATCGCGCGGGCCTGCGTGTGCGGGCCGCGCTCCACCCCGATGGAAAGTTGAACAAGCCATGAATGCCCACCTGCCCCTGATTGCCGACATCACCGACCCGCAGCTCACCCAGGCCCTGCAGCACAAGCTGGACCACAAGACCAAACCCCTGGGCTCGCTGGGCCGCCTGGAGCAGCTTGCGCTGCGCCTGGGTCAGATCCAGGGCTCCGCATCCCCCCGGCTGGAGCAGCCGCAGATGGTCGTCTTCGCGGGCGACCACGGCCTGGCCGCGCGAGGCGTCTCGGCCTTTCCGAGCGACGTGACCTGGCAGATGGTGGAAAACTTTCTCGCCGGCGGCGCCGCCGTCAGCGTGCTGGCGCGCCAGCACGGCCTGGCGCTCACCGTGGTGGACTGCGGCGTGGCGCGCGACATCGCCCCGCGCGAAGCCGCCCCCGGCCAGCCACGCCTGCTGCTGCGCAAGGTGGCGCCCGGCACGAATGACGCCAGTCAAGGCCCGGCCATGAGCGCCGCGCAGTGCGCCCAGGCCTTGAACCACGGTGTCGAACTGGTGCGCGAGCTGCCCGGCAACGTGCTGCTGCTGGGCGAAATGGGCATCGCCAACACCTCGGTGGCCTCGCTGCTGTTGGCGCGCCTGTGCGGCCTTTCGCTGCAGGATTGCACCGGCGCGGGCACCGGGCTGGACGCCGCCGGCATCGAGCGCAAGCGCGCCGTGCTGCAACAGGCGCTGGACGCCAACGCCGCCGCCACCACGCCGCTCGAAGCCCTGGCCGCGCTGGGCGGCTACGAGGTCGCCACCATGGTCGGCGCCGTGCTGCAGGCCGCGCAGGAGCGCCGCGTGATCCTGGTGGACGGCTTCATCACCAGCGCCGCCGTGCTCGTCGCCAGCCGCCTGCAGCCCCTGGTGCTGCAACGCTGCGTGTTCGCCCACCGCTCGGGCGAACGCGGCCACCAGCTCATGCTCGCGCAAATGCAGGCCGAGCCGCTGCTTCAACTCGACCTGCGCCTGGGCGAAGGCTCCGGCGCCGCGCTGGCCTGGCCGCTGCTGCAGTCCGCCTGCGCCATCCTGCAGGAGATGGCGAGCTTTGAGGCGGCGGGGGTGTCGGAGCAAAGCGCAGCCTGATGGAGGGCCCTGGCGGTGCCGCCAGTTTGTGGAAGCGGAATGCGCAAAAAGCTATTTAATCAATAGCTGCTTGCGCTTGTGGGATATGCGTTACAGGATGATTTGGTTGTGAATCTGCGCGAGCGGATGTGAAGGTGCGGCGACCGGTGCCGAATGCTGGCGGCCCGATCACACCGCCTGCGGCCACTTGATCTGCAACTTGCGATGCGCCAATGCAGGCGTCACACCATGCTCGCCGCCGGCGACATCTCCGCAGAAACCTTCGCCGCCTGGCTGCGCACGCATGCCGTGGCCCGTGATTAAGGATTTTGCTGTTTTTGGCCTTTAGCGCTTAACAGGCAAGCGCTAAATGCTATCAAAATTGAAGCGGTCAAGACGCCGGCGTCTTCGGCCGGTAGTCGCAATACGGCGCCACTGCGCATTCCCAGCAGCGCGGCTTGCGCGCCTGGCAGACGTAGCGGCCGAGCAGGATCAGCCAGTGGTGCGAATCCACGGCGTATTGCGCGGGCACGCGCTCGAGCAGCCGCTTTTCCACCTCCAGCGGGTTCTTGCCCGGCGCCAGGCCGGTGCGGTTGCTGACACGGAAGATGTGCGTATCCACCGCCATCGTTGGCTGGCCGAAGGCCACGTTCAGCACCACGTTGGCGGTCTTGCGGCCCACGCCGGGCAAGGCCTCCAGCGCCTCGCGCGTGCGCGGCACCTGGCCGCCATGCTGTTCCACCAGGATGCGGCAGGTTTGCATGAGGTTGCGCGCCTTGGTGGGGTACAGGCCTATGGTCTTGATGTAGCCCTGCAGGCCGTCGAGCCCCAAATCCAGCATGGCCTGCGGCGTGCCCGCCACCGGGAACAGCCGGCGCGTGGCCTTGTTCACGCCCACGTCGGTGGCCTGGGCCGAAAGCAGCACGGCCGCGAGCAGCTCAAAGACGCTGGTGTATTCCAGCTCGGTGTTGGGCTGCGGGTTGGCGGCCTTGAGGGTGGCGAAGAAGGGTTCGATGTCTTCTGTCTTCATGGCGGGGTGTCGTTCTTTGGGTCGGGCGCGATTGTCGCCGCCCTCTGCGCGGGCGGCGCGGGCAGCAGCGCGCGCAGGTGGCCGAGGAAGGCGTGCACGCCCTCGGGCAGCGTGCGGCCTGCGAGCGTCTGCAGCTCGATCGCGCGGCCGTTCACCGCGCGTTCGCGGATCTGCGCGGCATGCAGCTCGCCGCGGCGCACGCGCTCGCGCACCGTGACCTCGCCCGCGATCGAAAGGCCGCCGCCGTGCAGCACGAAGTGCGTGAGCGCCTCGAACTGCCCGGTGACCAGCGCGGGCTCGAACACCAGGCGCCGTTGGCTGCACGCGATGTCGAAGAGCTGGCGCGCGGTGTTGTTGCCGTCGGGCAGCGCGATGGGGTAGGGGTGCATCTGCGCGAGCGTCACGCTCGCGTGGCGCGCCAGCGGGTGGTCGGGCCGCATGATGGCGATCACGGGCGAGACCTGGCGGTGATGCACCTCGATGTCGCGCTCGGCCGCGCGGCTGTAGGTCAGGCCGATGTCGGCGTCGCCGTCCAGCACCACCTGCGTCACCGCCGCGGGCGCGGCCGCGCGCATGTGGAACTGCATGCCCGGGTGCCTGGCGCGAAAGAGCGCCACGGCGCGCGGCAGGAACTCCACCACGAAACCTCCCGAGGCGCACAAGCGGATCAGCCCACGCCGCAGTCCGCGCAGCGCCTGGATGTCGGAGACCACGCGGTCGGCCTCCAGCGCGCCGCGCCGCGCGTGGGCGGCCAGCAGCTCGCCTGCGGCGCTGGGCACCATGCCGCGCGGGCGGCGCTCGAACAGCGGCAGGCCGAGCAGGTCTTCGAGCCCCGTCACCTGCCGGCTCACGGCCGAGGGTGAGACGCTCAGCCGTGCGGCGGCCTCGCTGACCGAGCCGCTGCGCACCACTTCGAGGAAGTAGCGCAGCGCGGTGTCTTGCAGGCGATGGGAGATCATGGGCAGCCAGGTTTGCGAAAAACGCAACGATAAATCAAGAAATCGGCGATTGTTGAAAGAGGGGCGGCTGTGTATCCTGCCCCGTTCCGTCACGCGACCGAAAGATTTCCATGCCACAGCAACCCCAGTCCCCCGCCGCGGCCGGCATTGCCGGGATGAGCGCCGTGGCGCTGTCGCACGCGATTCATGCGCGCGAAGTGTCCTGCGTGGAGGTGCTCGACGCTTGCTATGCGCAGATCGACCGGCTCAACCCCGTGGTCAACGCGCTCGTGGCGTTCGCCGACCGCGATGCCATGCGCCGGCAGGCGCGCGCGCTGGACGAGCGCCTCGCGCGCGGCGAAAGCCTGGGGCCGCTGCACGGCTTTCCGCAGGCGCCCAAGGACATCATGCCCGCGGCCGGCATGGTGACGACCAAGGGCTCGCCCATCTTCGCGGGCCAGGTCTCGCAGGCCGACTGCGTGGTGTTTGAGCGCATGCGCGCCGGTGGTTGCCTGTTCGTGGCGCGCAGCAATTCGCCCGAATTCGGCCTGGGCGGCCACACCTACAACCCCGTCTACGGCACCACGCGCAATGCCTGGGACGCCACGCGCTCGGCTGGCGGCAGTAGTGGCGGCGCGGCCGTGGCCGTGGCGCTTTCCATGCTGCCCGCGGCGGACGGCTCGGACATGATGGGCTCGCTGCGCACGCCGGCCGCGTTCAACAACGTCTACGGCTTGCGCACCTCGGTGGGCTGCGTGCCGCACGGGCCGGGCGAGGAGGTGTTCTTCCAGCAGTTCAGCGTGGCTGGGCCGATGGCGCGCGACGTGCCCGATCTGGCGCTGCTGCTGTCGGTGCAGGCGGGGTTCGATGCGCGGCTGCCGCTCACGCGCCGCGGCGAGGCGCCGCGCGACTGGGGCGCAGAACTGCAGCGCGACTGGCGCGGCGCGCGCATCGGCTGGCTGGGCGACCTGGGCGGCCACCTACCCACCGAGCCCGGCCTGATCGACACCTGCCGCGCGGCGCTGCGGCATTTTTCCGACATCGGCTGCTTGGTGGAGGAGGCGCTGCCGGTGTTCGACCTTGAGCGCCTGTGGCGCGCCTGGCTCGATCTGCGCAGCTTCAGCGTGGCGGGCGCGAATAGCGCTCTCTATGAAAACCCAGAGAAGCGCTCACTGCTCAAGCCCGAGGCGCTATGGGAAATAGAGCGCGGCCGCGTCCTCTCCGCCATGCAGGTGTACGACGCCGCGCGCGTGCGCTCGGCCTGGTACGAGGCGCTGTGCCGCCTGTTCGAGCGCTTTGATTTCCTGGTGCTGCCCGCGGCCCAGGTATTCCCGTTCGACGCCGCGCTCGACTGGCCGCACGCCGTGGGCGGGCGCGAGATGGACACCTACCACCGCTGGATGCAGGCCGTGGTGCCCGCCACCATGGCCGGCCTGCCCGCGCTGGCCGCGCCCGCGGGCTTCGGCCCGCAGGGGCTGCCCGCGGGCCTGCAGATCATCGGCCCCGCCCAGGCCGACCTGGCCGTGCTGCAGATCGGCCATGCCTATGACCAGGCCAGCGGCTACGCGCGCCAGCGCAGCCCGCTGCTGGGCTGAACAACTTATCCGTCCACACAAAAAAGGAGACAACCATGACCTCGCTCACCCGTTCCCGCTTCCTGTCGTGCCTCGCAGCGGGCGCCGCGGCGCTGGCCGCGCCCGCCGCGTTCGCGCAGCAGGGCTATCCCGACCGACCCATCAAGCTCATCGTGCCCTTCGCGCCCGGAGGCGCGACCGACATCCTGGGGCGGCTGCTCGCCGCGGGGCTGTCGGACAAGCTGGGCCAGCCGGTGATCGTCGAGAACCGCCCCGGCGCGGGCACGGTGGTGGCGGGCGGCCTCGTGGCCAAGGCACCGCCGGACGGCTATACGCTGTTCCTCGGGGGCAGCTCCACGCTCACCTACAACCCGGCGATCCGCGCGCAGTTGCCTTACGACCCGCTGCACAGCTTCACGCCGCTGGGGATGGTGGCCGATATGGGCCTGGTGCTCGTGGCGAACAACGCCACGCCGGGCAAGACCCTGCAGGAGCTGGTGGCGCTCTCGAAGGCCGAACCGGACAAGTTTTCATATGGCTCTTTCGGTACGGGCTCGTCGGTGCACTTCGGCGGCGAGATGCTCAAGGCCGCCACGGGGCTCAAGGCGATGCACGTGCCGTTCAACGGCAGCTCGCCGAGCCTGACCGCGCTCATGGGCGGGCAGGTGCAGCTGGCGGTGGACACGGTGGTGGCCACCACGCCGCTCATCAAGGCGGGCAAGATCCGCGCCATCGCCACGCTGGGCGCGCAGCGCCTGCCGCTGCTGCCGCAGGTGCCCACGGTGGCCGAGAGCGGCTACCCCGGCTTCAGCGCGGACACCTGGTTCCCCTTACTCGCGCCCGCCGGCCTGCCCGCACCCGTGCGCCAGAAGATCGAGAAGGCCCTGGCCGACGTGATGGCCGACCCAGCGGTGCGCACCAAGCTGGTGGACGTGGGCCTCGCGCCCGCATGGGGCCCGGGCAGCGTGGTGACGGAGCGCGTGGAACGCGAGCTGCCGCAGATGCGCGCCGTGGCCGCGCGCTCGGGTATCCGTGTGGACTGAGATCGAGCAAGGGCGCGGCGCATTGGCGACAATGGCGATTTTTCCGACCCGCCATTAACACCCCATGCAATTCGCCGACCGCCTGAACAACGTTGAAACCTCCGCCATCCGCGAGCTGTTCAAGCTGCTGGGCAAGCCCGGCATCATCAGCTTCGCCGGGGGCTTCCCCGACAGCGCCATGTTCGACGTGGACGGCATCCGCGAGGCGAGCCAGCGTGCGCTGGCCGAGGAGCCCGGCGCTGCCCTGCAGTACGGCGCCACCGAGGGCTACGAGCCGCTGCGCGAGCAGCTCTCGGCCTTCATGGCCGCCAAGGGTGCGCAGGACGTGGCGCCTGGGCAGCTCATCGTCACCACCGGCAGCCAGCAGGCGCTGGACCTGCTGGGCAAGACCATGATCAGCCCCGGCGACAAGGTGATCGTCGAGGGCCCGACCTTCCTGGCCACCATCCAGTGCTTTCGCCTGTATGGCGCGCAGCTCATCAGCGCACCCATCGACGGCGATGGTGTGAAAACCGATGAACTGGAAAAGCTCATTGCCGAGCATCGTCCCAAGTTCGTCTACCTGATCCCCACCTTCGGCAACCCCAGCGGCGCCATGCTGAGCCTCGCGCGGCGCAAGAAGGTGCTGGAGCTGGCCGTGAAGTACCAGACCCTGATCGTCGAGGACGACCCCTATGGCGACCTGTACTTTGGCGAGGCTCCGCCGCCCAGCCTGCTCGCGCTCTCGCCCCAGGTGCCGGGCAGCCGGGACTTGCTGGCGCACTGCGGGTCGCTCTCCAAGGTGCTCTCGCCCGGCCTGCGCGTGGGCTGGCTCATCGCGCCGCCCGAGCTGCTGGCCAAGGCCACCATGTGCAAGCAGTTTTCCGACGCCCACACCAGCACCTTCGCCCAGGCCACGGCCGCGCAATACCTCAAGGCCGGGCGCATGCCGGGCACGCTGGCCCATGTGCGCGCCGTGTACGCCGAGCGCGCCCAGGCCATGGGCGATGTGTTGCGCCAGGAACTGGGCGCGGCCATCGAGTTTGTGCAGCCGCAGGGGGGGCTGTTCGTCTGGGCGCGCTTGACGGGCGCGGGCGGCGCGGTGGCGGATGGCAATGTCCTTGCCAAGCGCGCCATCGACAAGGGCGTGGCCTTCGTGCCCGGCGCGCCGTTCTTCTGCGCCAACCCGGATCCGGCCACGCTGCGCCTGTCGTTCGCCACGGCCGACGTGGCCAAAATCCGCGAGGGCGTGGCGCGCCTGGGACAGGCGGTGGCGGGGCGATGAGCATGAGCACGCAGGAGCGCCTGGAGGCTCTGGAGGTCAAGGCCGCGTTTACCGAGGACCTGCTCGATCAGCTGAACCTGACCATCTACCGCCAGCAGCAACAGATCGACGCGCTGGTGCGCGAAGTGCTGCAGCTGCGCCAGCAGCAGCCCGAGGGCGGCGGCGCGGCGGTGCGCAACCTGCGCGACGAGCTGCCGCCGCATTACTGAGGGTTGCTGCGGGCAAGATGCCGGCGCTCTGGCTTGCGCTAAGAGGATTTGAGAGAAATTTGCCGCTAACGCCCGCTATTAAAGCGCAAGTAGCTCTTTTTTCTATAGTGAAAGATACACCATGCAATACCGCCAACTAGGCAAGAGCCAGCTGCAAGTTTCCTCCCTGTGCCTGGGCACCATGATGTTCGGCGACCAGACGGACGCGGCCGAGGCCGCCTCCATCATTGCCCACGCGCGCGAGCATGGCGTGAACTACATGGATACGGCCGACGTGTACACCAAGGGCGGGTCCGAGGCCATGCTGGGCGGCCTGCTCAAGGGCCAGCGCCACGACTGGGTGCTGGCCACCAAGCTGGGCAACAAGATGTCCGAGCGGCCCAACGAGGGGCGTTACTCGCGTGCCTGGATGCTGCGCGAGGTGGAGGCCAGCCTCACACGCCTGCAGACCGAGCATGTGGACATACTCTACCTGCACCGTGACTACGAGGGCATGGACCTGGAGGAGCCGCTCTACGCCATCGACGCGCTGCTGCGCGCGGGCAAGATCCGCTACTGGGGCGTGTCCAACTTCCGCGCCTGGCGCATCGCCGAGCTGGTGCATGGCGCGCGCCGCATCGCCATGCCCGGCCCCGTGGTGTGCCAGCCGTACTACAACCTGCTCAACCGCATGCCCGAGGTGGAGATATTGCCCGCCTGCCAGCATTACGGGCTGGGCGTGACGCCCTACAGCCCGGTGGCGCGCGGCGTGCTCACCGGCAAGTACCTGCCGGGCCAGGCGCCGCAGGAGGGCACGCGCGCCGGGCGCGGCGACCGGCGCATGGGCCAGACCGAGTTTCGCGAGGAGTCGCTGGCCATCGCCCAGACGCTCAAGCGTCACGCCGAGGCGCGCGGCGTGACGCTGGCGCAGTTCGCCACCGCCTGGGTGCTGGCGCACCGCGCCGTCAGCTCCGTGATCGCCGGCCCGCGCACGCTGGCGCAGTGGCAGGATTACCTGCCCGCTCTGGATTACGCCGTCACGCCCGAGGACGAGGCGCTCATCGACGGCCTGGTCGCGCCCGGCCATCCGTCCACGCCCGGCTATACCGACCCGGCCTACCCGCTGCAGGCGCGCAGGGCTTGAGCATCTACTGTTGCAGCGTGATACCGGCCTTGCTGAGCGCCCAGACGCTGCTGTCGATAAAGGGGCTGTGATGGAGATTGCCGGCTGCAGCGTGGAGCGACTGCAACTGCTGCTGGAACGCGAAATGCCGTTCGGCAAGCACCGCGGCACGGTGCTTGCCGACCTGCCCGCCAACTACCTGCAGTGGTTCGCGCGCGAGGGTTTTCCGCGCGGTGAGACCGGGCAGCTGCTGGCGCTGATGTACGAGATTGATCACAACGGCCTGCGCGCGCTGCTGGCGCCGCTGCGCGCTACGGCGCAGCGACAGAATCGGCAGCTGAAATAGCCGCGCCACGGCTTGCGCGCAATGCCCTGGCCCATGCCGGGGCCGGGCATCAGAGGCTGAGAATAAATTGGCCGTGCCCGAGAGGTGCGCCAAAACGCCATCAATCGAGGCGCAAAACGCAGCCATAGCTCGGGCTATGGCGAGTATTTGCAACGATGGGTGGGGGGGCTTTGGCGTGCAAAGCGGGCATGGGAAATTTTTTTCTCAGACTCTCAGCTGCAGCCGCAGCCCGAGGCGCTGCCGCAGCCCTGCGACGCGCTGGCTTCGAACTGCTGGAACAGTACGTTGTTTTCCAGGTGGATATGGTTCATCAGGTCTTCGTGCAGCTGGGCCAGGCCGGTGTACAGCGCACGCCAGGTGTTGCAGGCGCCCATCGGCGGGGTGATGTCGTTGGTCAGCTGGGCCAGGTGCTCCAGCGCCTGGCCGTGGTCGGTGTGCTCGTGGCGCATCATGGCGATGGGCTGGCTCACGAAGCTGTTGCCGCCGGCGCGCAGCATCGGGAACAGCACGGCCTCTTCCTTGTGCATGTGGGTGAGCAGCTCCTGCTCCATGGTTTCGAGCGCGTCGGCCAAGCCATGCGGGGTGTTGGGGTTGTCGCGGTGCACGGCCTCCACGCGGCGTGCCATGCGGATCAGCTCGGGCAGCTGGACGCGGTGCACCTCGTGGTAGCGCGCGATGATGTGGTCGATCAACTCGGACGGCGTGCCCGTGTCGGGCAGCTCATTGGGGCGCTGCAGCGCCGACAGCTCCCGCACCACGGCCTGCAGGTCCAGCCCCTTGTCGCTGGCCGCCTGGTGCAGGCTCACATGGCCGCCGCAGCAAAAATCGAGTTTGAGGCGGCGAAACACGGCGGTGGCGCCGGGCAGCTGCACGGCAATCTGGCCAATGGCCTGGCTGGAGTCGATGGAGCTCATGGTGGGGGTTTTCAAAGATACATTTGATCTGCATATTTTATTCTTTAAACTTCACTCTGTGTGAATCTTTTGTAATGACCGCGGAAACCCCATGCGACTGACACAGTGGACCGACTACGCGTTGCGCGTGCTGATGTATTGCGCCGCCAGCCAGGAGCGCGAGCAGCCCGTGACCATCAGCGAGGTGGCTGAGGCGCATGGCATTTCGCGTAGCCATCTGACAAAAATCGTGCAGCAGCTGGCCGCCCAGGGCCTGCTGGACACCACGCGCGGGCGCGGCGGTGGCATGCGGCTGATGAAGCCTGCCAGTGAGATCAACCTGGGAGCGATAGTGCGCATGACCGAGACTGACTTCGACATGGTCGAGTGCTTCAACGCCGATCTCAACCAATGCCGCATGAGCAACCATTGCCGGCTGCAGAACGTGCTCTCGGACGCGACGCGGGCCTATCTGGCCGTGCTCGACGGCCTGAGCGTGGCCGACCTGGTGGCGCCGCCGCCCCCGGGCAAGGACGGCGCCGCGGCGGCTGGCCAGCCCGTGCGCTGGGTGCCCGGCCTGCCATAGACCCGCTGAATTATCAGCAAAATGCGGCCATAACGCTTTCGTGTAAAGCGTCTGTAACTATTGTTTAAATAGCATTTTCCGAGCGGTTCCATCGGCTGCCGTCGGCCTGCTGCGGGCCGCTCAGCGCCGTGGCATGCCGGCCCATGCCGCCCTCGCAGGCGCGCACCGGCCGGGCGGGCTGCTGGTGCTGGCCTGGTGGCAGGGAACCCGACACCGGTGATCGTGATCACTCGTGTTGTGTGCCAGTGCGGGATTTATGCACCTGTTCAAAGCCGGGGCAAGGTGTTACAACGAGCTCGCACGGCTGGTCGATGTCTTGCAACTCTGCGGCACTGTCCGCCCCCCGGGGTGCCGCCATAGGAGGCCCTTATGGATGCCATCAGCAACTTTGCCGCACGCTATGTCCGCCTGCGCGAAGAGGAAATGTCGATCGACGAATACCTTGCCCTTTGCCAGCGCGATCCCATGGCCTATGGCAGTTCTGCCGAGCGCATGCTGGCTGCGATAGGCGAGCCGGAGATGGTGGATACGCGCAACGAGCCGCACCTGTCGCGCCTGTTTGCCAACAAGGTGATCCGCCGCTATCCGGCCTTTGCCGAGTTCTACGGCATGGAGGACGCGATCGAGCAGGTGGTGAGCTTCTTTCGCCACGCGGCCCAGGGGCTGGAGGAGCGCAAGCAGATCCTGTACCTGCTGGGCCCGGTGGGCGGCGGCAAGAGCTCGATCGCCGAGCGCCTCAAGCACCTGATGCAGAAGGTGCCGTTCTACGCCCTCAAGGGTTCGCCGGTGAACGAGTCGCCGCTGGGGCTGTTCGATGTGACCGAGGACGGACCGGTGCTGGAGGAGCAGTTCGGCATTCCCCGGCGCTGCCTGCAGCATGTGCTCTCGCCCTGGGCCGTCAAGCGCCTGGAGGAATATGGCGGCGACATACGCCAGTTCCGCGTCGTCAAGCGCTATCCCAGCATCCTGAAGCAGGTGGCCATCGCCAAGACCGAGCCGGGCGACGAGAACAACCAGGACATCTCCAGCCTGGTGGGCAAGGTGGATATCCGCAAGCTGGAGAACTTCGCCCAGGACGACACCGACGCCTACAGCTACTCGGGCGGCCTGTGCCTGGCCAACCAGGGGCTGCTCGAATTTGTCGAGATGTTCAAGGCGCCGATCAAGGTGCTGCACCCGCTGCTTACCGCCACCCAGGAGGGCAACTACAAGGGCACGGAGGGCTTTGGCGCCATTCCG
This sequence comes from Alicycliphilus denitrificans, assembly GCF_044792555.1. Classification (GTDB taxonomy): domain Bacteria; phylum Pseudomonadota; class Gammaproteobacteria; order Burkholderiales; family Burkholderiaceae_C; genus Alicycliphilus; species Alicycliphilus denitrificans_A. The sequence goes on along the minus strand of NZ_CP126238.1, from coordinate 2,929,666 downwards.
TTCGATGGCATCGTGCTCGCGCACAGCAACGAGAGCGAGTGGAAGGCGTTTCGCAACAACCGCAACAACGAGGCCTTCCTGGACCGCATCTACATCGTCAAGGTGCCCTACTGCCTGCGTGTCTCCGAGGAGATGAAGATCTACGAGAAGCTGATCCGCGAGTCCTCGCTGGCCAAGGCCGTGTGCGCGCCCGGCACGCTGAAGATGATGGCGCAGTTCTCGGTGCTCACGCGCCTGAAGGAGCCGGAGAACTCCAGCATCTTCAGCAAGATGCAGGTCTATGACGGCGAGAGCTTGAAGGACACCGATCCGCGTGCCAAGAGCTATCAGGAGTATCGCGACTACGCCGGCGTGGACGAGGGCATGAGCGGCATCTCCACGCGCTTTGCCTTCAAGATCCTGTCCAAGGTCTTCAACTACGACAGCACCGAGGTGGCGGCCAACCCCGTGCACCTGATGTATGTGCTGGAGCGCCAGATCGAGCGCGAGCAGTTCCCCGCCGAGCTGGAGACCAAGTACACCGGCTACATCAAGGAATACCTGTCGCCGCGCTACGCCGAGTTCATCGGTAAAGAGATTCAAACTGCGTATCTTGAGAGCTACAGCGAGTACGGCCAGAACATCTTCGACCGCTACGTCACCTACGCCGACTACTGGATCCAGGACAGCGAGTACCGCGACACCGACACCGGCGAGGTGTTCGACCGCAACGCGCTGAATGCCGAGCTGGAGAAGATCGAGAAGCCCGCGGGCATCGCCAACCCCAAGGACTTCCGCAACGAGATCGTCAACTTCGTGCTGCGTGCGCGCGCCAACAATCAGGGCAAGAACCCGAGCTGGACCAGCTACGAGAAGCTGCGCCTGGTGATCGAGAAGAAGATGTTCTCCAACACCGAGGAGCTGCTGCCCGTCATCAGCTTCAATGCCAAGGCCAGCGCCGAGGACGCGCGCAAGCACGAGGATTTTGTCACCCGCATGGTGGCCAAGGGCTATACCTCCAAGCAGGTGCGCCTGCTGTGCGAGTGGTACCTGCGCGTGCGCAAGAGCAGCTGACCGGCCCGGCGGCAGCGCCGGTACCGGGCCATGGGGGATATAGATGGCAATGCAAATCATCGACCGCAGGCTCGCTGGCAAGAACAAGTCGGTGGGCAACCGCGAGCGTTTCGTGCGCCGCTACAAGCAGCAGATCGCCGAGGCGGTGCGCCGCGCCGTGAGCCAGCGCGACATTCGCCATATCGAGCAGGCCGAGAGCATCACCATTCCGCGCAAGGACATCCACGAGCCGGTGTTCCACCACGGCCAGGGCGGCGTGCGCGACACCGTGCACCCGGGCAACACCGATCATGTGCGCGGCGACCGCATTGCCCGGCCCCAGGGTGGCGCGGGCGGGGCGGGCTCGCAGGCCAGCGATAGCGGGGAGGGGGAGGACGACTTCACCTTCACCCTGTCCAAGGAAGAGTTCATGCAGCTCTTCTTTGAAGACCTGGCCCTGCCGCGCTTGATGCGCACCCATATCGGCGACACCCCGCAATACAAGACGCGCCGCGCCGGCTACAGCCACGACGGCACGCCGCAGAACCTGGCGGTGCTGCGCACCATGCGCGGCGCCCTGGGCCGGCGCCTGGCCCTGACCAAGGCGCCGCACCGCGAGCTGCAGGTCTTGCAAAAGCAGCTCGATGAATTGCTGGCGCAGGACGACGGCACCAGCGAAGCCGTGGCCGAGCTGCAGCAGCGCATCGACGCCCTGAAGGCACGCGTGGACAAAGTCGCCTTCCTCGATCCCATCGACCTGCGCTTTCGCAACCGCACCAAGGTGCCCGTGCCCAGCAGCCAGGCGGTGATGTTCTGCGTGATGGACGTGTCCGGCTCCATGGACCAGGAGCGCAAGGACCTGGCCAAGCGCTTCTTCATCCTGCTGTACCTGTTTCTCACGCGCCACTACGAGAAGATCGACATCGTTTTCATACGCCACCACACCCAGGCCGCCGAGGTGAGCGAGGACGAGTTCTTCCACTCCACCGAGAGCGGCGGCACGGTGGTCAGCAGCGCCCTGGTGCTGCTCGATCAGATCATGCGCACGCGCTACCCCGTGGGCGACTGGAACATCTACGTCGCCCAGGCCAGCGACGGCGACAACTTCCACGACGATGGCGGCAATTGCCGCAGCCTGCTGGCCGAAAGGATCCTGCCCCTGGTGCGTTACTTTGCCTATGTCCAGGTGGCGCAGGAGGAGCAGAACCTGTGGGACGAATACAGCCAGCTGCCGCGGTTGTTCCCCCACTTCGCCATGCGCAAGGTCTCCGGGCCGGGCGAGATCTACCCCGTGTTTCGCGACCTGTTCAAGAAAGAGGGGGTGTCGGTATGAACCTTTCCCAATACCCCGCGCTGGCACGCCGTGCGGGCTCGCACCACTGGAAGCTGGCCGTCTCGGGCGAACGCCAGCAGCGCGGCGTGCCCCGTGCTCCCCTGCCGGCCGGCAAACGCCCGGCCCAGCCCTTGCCTGATCCTAGCGACTGGACCTTCGAGCTCATCGAGCGCTACCACGCCGTCATTGCCGCCACGGCCGAGCGCTATGGCCTGGACACCTACCCGAATCAGCTGGAGGTGATCTCGGCCGAGCAGATGATGGACGCCTATGCCAGCGTCGGCATGCCGGTGGGCTATCGCCACTGGAGCTATGGCAAGGAATTCCTGGCCACCGAGCGGCGCTACCGGCGCGGGCACATGGGGCTGGCCTACGAGATCGTCATCAACTCCAACCCCTGCATCTGCTACCTGATGGAGGAAAACACCACCGCCATGCAGGCGCTGGTGATTGCCCACGCGGCTTACGGGCACAACAGTTTCTTCAAGGGCAACTACCTGTTCGGCATGTGGACGGACGCGGGCAGCATCATCGACTACCTGGTCTATGCCCGGGACTTTGTGGCCCAGTGCGAGGAGCGCCACGGCCTCGATACCGTGGAGCAGTGGCTCGACTCCTGCCATGCGCTGTCCACCCTGGGCGTGGACCGCTATCACCGCCCGACCAAGAAGACCCTGGCGCGCGAGCGCGCCGAGCGCGAGCAGCGCGAGGCCTACGCCCAGCAGCAGGTCAACGTGCTCTGGCGCACCCTGCCGGCGCGCCCGGGCAAGGGCAGCGCGGCGCAGGAGAGCGAGCGTTTTCCGAAGGAGCCCGAGGAAAACATCCTGTACTTCATCGAAAAGAATGCCCCCCTGCTGGAGCCCTGGCAGCGTGAGATCGTGCGCATCGTGCGCAAGATCGCGCAGTACTTCTACCCGCAGCGCCAGACCCAGGTGATGAACGAGGGCTGGGCCACCTTCTGGCACTACACGCTGCTGAACACCTTGTACGACGAGGGCTGGCTCACCGACGGCGCAATGATCGAGTGGCTCTCCTCGCACACCAACGTGATCTACCAGCCGCCCGTCGGGCACCGCGCCTACAGCGGCATCAACCCCTATGCGCTGGGCTTTTCCATGTACCGCGACATCCGGCGCATCTGCCAGGAGCCCACCGAGGAGGACCGGCGCTGGTTCCCCGACATGGCCGGCACGCCCTGGCTACCGGTGCTGCACCACGCCATGCAGAACTTCAAGGACGAGAGCTTTGTCGGCCAGTTCCTGAGCCCCAAGCTGATGCGCGACATGCGCCTGTTTGCCATCCACGACGATGCCAGCGAGCGCGAGCTGCTGGTCAGCGCCATCCACGACGAGGACGGCTACCGCATCCTGCGTCAGACCCTGTCGCAGCAATACGACCTGGGCGTGCGCGAACCCAACATCCAGGTGTGGAACGTGAACCTGCGCGGCGACCGCTGCCTTACCCTGCGCCACACCCAGTACCAGGGCCGCCCCCTGGCGGGCGATGCGCTGGAGGTGCTCAAGCATGTGGCGCGCCTGTGGGGCTTTGGCGTGCAGCTGGAAAGCGTGGGCAGCGACGGCGAGCTGCCGGTGCTGCTGCACAGCGTGCCGGCGCCGGCGGCCTAAGGGCAGTCATTTTAGTTTATTTTGCTATATATTTAATAGCTATTTGCGCTTGATTGACGGGAGATGAAGGCTATTTTCTCTTGTATTCAAGCCTGGGACACGAAGCGATAGCCTATGCCCGCTTCGGTCAGCAGATGCCGGGGCATGGAGGGGGTGTCCTCGATCTTCTTGCGCAGGTTGGCCATGTGCACGCGCACATAGTGCTGGTCATCGGCGTGGCCCGGACCCCAGACCACCTTGAGCAGCTGCTGGTGCGTGAGCACCCGGTCGGGTTGGGCGATCAGGTGCGTGAGCAGCTTGTACTCGATGGGCGTGAGGTGCAGGGGCTGGCCTGCGCGCTGCACGCTACGGCGCACCAGATCCACTTCGACCACGCCAAAGCGCACCACCGGCTCGCCGGATTGCGTCTGCCGTTGGCTGCGCCGCAGCTGGGCGCGCACGCGCGCCATGAGCTCGCCCGCGCCGAAGGGTTTGACCAGGTAGTCGTCGGCGCCGGCATCCAGCGCAGCGATCTTGTCGGCCTCGCCGCTGCGCGCCGACAGCACGATGACCGGCATGGCAGACCAGCCGCGCAGGTCGCGGATCAGGTCGACGCCGTCGCCGTCGGGCAGGCCCAGGTCGAGCACCACCAGGTCGGGGCGGCGCGTGCCGGCCTCGATCAGGCCGCGGCGCAGGTCTTCGGCCTCGTAGACCGCATGGCCTTCGGCCTCGAGCGTGAGGCGCACGAAGCGGCGGATGTCGGCCTCGTCTTCGACGATCAGGATGCGGGTGCCGGGTTCGCTCATGGGGCTATTCATTCTGGCTATGTGGGCGGCAGGGGCGCCTGGCCGCCATCGTCCGGCGGTGGGGTGCCGCGCGGCAGCGTGATGGTGAAGACCGCGCCCTGGGCGGGGGCGCTGCGGTTGTGCCCGCGGATCGTGCCGCCATGGGCCTGCACGATGGCGCGGCAGATCGCCAGCCCCAGGCCGACGCCGGGCGTGGCGCTTTCACGCGCTCCGCGCTCGAACTTCTCGAACACCAGTTCCTCGCGGCCGCGGGGCAGGCCCGGACCCCAGTCGGCCACGGTCAGCACCACCTGGCTGCTGGCCGCTTGCGCTGCGATGGCGATGGGGCTGCCGGCAGGCGTGTACTTGGCCGCGTTTTCCAGCAGGTTGACGAGCACGCGCTCGAACAGCACGGCGTCCAGGTGCAGCAGCGGCAGGTCGTCGGCCAGCTGCACGTCGATCGGACGGCCCGCCAGCGAACCGGCGCAGGCCGCGAGCGCGCTGCCCACCACCTCCTCGAGCGGCTGCCAGGCGCGGTGCAGCTGCACGGCGCCGGCTTCGAGCCGGGCCATGTCGAGCAGGTTGCCCACCAGCGCGTTCATGCGCAGGGCCGACTGCCGGATCGCGTCGGTCACTTCGCGCTGTGGTCCGCTCAGCGGCGGGGGGATGAGGCCCAGCGTGTCGACCAGGCTCACGAGCGAGGCCAACGGCGTGCGCAGGTCGTGCGAGATCGCCGAGAGCAGCGAGTTGCGCAAGCGCTCCGACTCGATCTGCACCGTGCTCTGGCGCGCCACTTCGATGTAGTGGATGCGCTCCAGCGAGATGGCCAGTAGCGAGGCGCAGGTGTCGAGCAGGCGGCGCTGCTCGGGGCTGAGCAGGCGCACCGGCTCGGCCGCGATGGCGAGCACGCCGCGCAGGCGCATCGGCGCCTTGAGCGGCAGCACCAGGCAGCTGCTCATGGGCAGGGTGTCGGTGCCGGGGCCCGCGGCCGCGCCGCGCTCGAACGCCCATTGCGCCACGGCCATATCCAGCGGCGCCTGGCCGCCGGGCAGGGCCTGCAGCCGGTTGTGTTCATCGGCGTCCAGCAGCGTGGACGGGGCGCCGAATTCGGCCGCCAGGAAGCGCGCGCCGATCTCGGCCACCTGCTCGGGCAGCAGTGCGGCGGACAGGTCGCGCGCCATCTCGTAGAGGCTGCGCACGCGGTGCTCGCGCAGCGTTGCGGCCTGCGCCTGCACCTTGAGCCCGGCCGTGAGCTGGCCGATGACCAGCGCGACCACGAGCATTACGCCGAAGGTGACGAGGTATTGCACATCGCTCACCGCGAACGAAAAGTGCGGCGGCACAAAGAAGAAGTCGAACAGCCCCACGCCCAGGAAGGCCGCGAGCACGGCGCTCGCGCGGCCGTAACGCAGCCCCACGCCGACCACGGCGAGCAGGAACAGCATGACGATGTTGCTCAGCTCCAGCACGTCCTTGAGCGGCGTCGCCAGCAGCGCCATGAGCACGCAGGCCGCCACGGCCGCCGCGAAGCCCTGCCAGGGCCAGCCGCCGGTGCGCGGCTGCGCCGGCGCGGTCGCCGGGCGGGCCGCGGCACGCCGGCCCACCTGCAGCAGGTCGAGTTCGCCGCCCTCCACGGCGATGCGCGCGGCCAGCGGGTGCTGCCAGGGCCAGCGCGGCGCGGCGCGGCCCAGGACGAGGCGCGCCAGGTTGTGCTCGCGCGCATAGCGCGCCAGCGCCGTGGCGGCGTCGGGCGCCGACAGCGTCGCCGTGGTGGTGGCCCCCAGCTCCTGCGCGAGCCGCAGTACGCGCAGCGGCCGCTCGCGCGTGGCCGGGGGCTTGCGCAGCACGGCGGGTGTCTCCACATGCACGGCATGCCAGGGCACCTCCAGCTGGCCCGCCAGGCGCGCGCAGCTGCGCACCACCTGCTCGCCTTGTTCGTCCGGACCCACGCAGGCCAGCAGCGCCTCGCGCGTGGGCCAGACCGGCTGCACGGCGCTGCGGCGCCGGTAGGCCTGCATCTGCTCGTCCACGCGGTCGGCGGTGCGGCGCAGGGCCAGCTCGCGCAGCGCCAACAGGTTGCCTTTGCGGAAGAAGTGCGCGGCGGCCCGCTCGGCCTGCTGGGGCAGGTAGACCTTGCCGGCCTTGAGGCGTTGCAGCAGCTCATCGGGCGGCAGGTCGACGACCACGACTTCGTCCGCCTCGTCGAACACGCGGTCGGGCACGGTCTCCCAGACGCGGATGCCGGTGATGCCGCTGACGATGTCATTGAGGCTTTCGAGGTGCTGCACGTTCATCGTGGTCCACACGTCGATGCCGGCCGCGAGCAGCTCTTCGGCGTCCTGCCAGCGCTTGGGGTGGCGCGTGCCGGGCAGGTTGCTGTGGGCGAGTTCGTCGAGCAGCACCAGCGCGCCCGGGTGCTCCGCGCCAAAGCGCAGCGCGGCGTCGAGGTCGAACTCGGCCAGCTCCCGGCCGCGGTAGGGCACGCGCGCCGCGGCCAGGCGCGGCAGTTCCCGCGTCATGGCCTCGGTCTCGGGGCGGCCGTGGGTCTCGACCACGCCCACGATCAGAGGCATGCCCTGCGCCTGCGCGGCGCGCGCGGCCGCGAGCATGGCGTAGGTCTTGCCCACACCGGCCGACGCGCCGAAGAAGATTTTCAGTCGGCCGCGTTGCCGCAAGGCTTCTTCTTGCTGCACGCGCTGCAGCAGCGCATCGGGGTCGGGGCGGTCCTGCATCAGGGGGTTATAGATCAAATCGGCCTTCAACCCAATGGGATGAAGCGCAATACGCTATTTTTGTGATAGCGCATCCAGCGCCAGGTTCAGCCGCAGCACGTTGACGCGCGGCTCGCCCAGCAAGCCCAGCAGCGCGCCTTCGCTGTGCCGCGCGACGAGCGCGCGCACCTGAGTCTCGGGCAGGCGGCGCGCGCGGGCCACGCGCGCCGCCTGGTAGTCGGCGGCAGCGCGGCTGATGTGCGGGTCCAGCCCGCTGGCCGACGCCGTGACCAGGTCTACGGGCACGGGGGCGAGGTTGCCGGGATCGGCCGCGCGCAGTGCCTGCACGCGCGCGCGCACCGCGGCTGCGAGCGCGGGGTTGGAGGGGCCCAGGTTTGAGCCGCCGGAAGCCTCGGCGTTGTACGCCATGGGCGCGGTGGCCGAGGGACGGCCCCAGAAGTACCTGGCCTCGGTGAACGACTGGCCAATCAGCGCCGAGCCGACGGCATGACCGTTGTGCATGACCAGGCTGCCGTTGGCCTGCTGGGGAAACAATGCCTGGGCTAGACCGGTGACGGTCAGCGGGTACAGCAGGCCGGTCACGGCCGACAGCAGCACGAACAGCACCAGCGCGGGGCGCAGCAGGCCCGGCGTGCGCCCGGGCTGCTCTTGGCGGGGATGGAGGATGGACATCTGGGGACTCCTTGCAATGCCAGCTCAGGCCAGGCCGAGCGCGGCCACGGCCAGGTCAATGACCTTGATGCCGATGAAGGGCACGATGACGCCACCCAGCCCGTACAGCAGCAGGTTGCGGCGCAGCAGCGCGGCCGCACCCACGGCGCGGTAGCGCACGCCCTTGAGCGCCAGCGGGATCAGGAAGACGATGACCAGCGCGTTGAAGACCACCGCCGACAGGATGGCCGAGGCGGGGCTGGCCAGCTGCATGACGTTGAGCGCCGCGAGCTGCGGGTAGGTGCCGACGAACGCGGCCGGAATGATGGCGAAGTACTTGGCCAGGTCGTTGGCGATGCTGAAGGTGGTGAGCGCGCCGCGCGTCATCAGCATCTGCTTGCCGGTCTCGACGATCTCGATCAGCTTGGTGGGGTTGCTGTCCAGGTCCACCATGTTGCCGGCCTCCTTGGCGGCCTGCGTGCCGGTGTTCATGGCCACGGCCACGTCGGCCTGGGCCAGCGCGGGGGCGTCGTTGGTGCCGTCGCCGGTCATCGCGACGAGGCGGCCCGCGCCCTGGTGCGCGCGGATGAGCTGCAGCTTGGCCTCGGGCGTGGCCTCGGCGAGGAAGTCGTCCACGCCGGCCTCGGCCGCAATGGAGGCGGCCGTGAGCCGGTTGTCGCCCGTCACCATCACGGTCTGTATGCCCATGCGGCGCAGTTCGGCGAAGCGCTCCTTGATGCCGCCCTTGACGATGTCCTTGAGCTCCACCACGCCGAGCACGCGCGTGCCGTCGGCCACGGCCAGCGGCGTGCTGCCGCGCCGCGCCGCATCGTCCACCGTGGCCTGCAGCGCGCTGGGGAAGCTGCCGCCCAGCGCCTGCACATGCTGGCGGATGGCCTCGGCCGCGCCCTTGCGCAGCAGGCGCGGGCCCGGCAGATCCACGCCGCTCATGCGCGTCTGGGCCGTGAAGTGCACGAAATGCGCGCCCAGGCCCGCCACGTCGCGCTCGCGCAGGTTGAACTTCTGCTTGGCGAGCACCACGATGGAGCGGCCCTCGGGCGTCTCGTCGGCCAGCGAGGCCAGCTGTGCGGCGTCGGCCAGCGTTCCCTCCGGCACGCCCGGTGCGGGCAGGAAGGCGCTGGCCTGGCGGTTGCCCAGCGTGATGGTGCCGGTCTTGTCCAGCAGCAGCACGTCCACGTCGCCCGCGGCCTCGACGGCGCGGCCCGAGGTGGCGATCACGTTGGCCTGCATCATGCGGCTCATGCCCGCCACGCCGATGGCGCTGAGCAGCCCCGCGATGGTCGTGGGGATCAGGCACACCAGCAGCGCCACGAGCACCACCAGATCCACGGGCGCGCCCGCGCCGCTGGCCTGCACGCCGAACGCCGAGAACGGCAGCAGCGTCGCCACCACGGCGAGGAACACGATGGTCAGCGCCACGAGCAGGATGGTCAGTGCGATCTCGTTGGGCGTCTTCTGGCGGCGGGCCGACTCGACCATGGCGATCATGCGATCCACGAAGGTCTCTCCGGGGTTCACGGCGACACGCACCACGATCCAGTCCGACAGCACGCGCGTGCCGCCCGTGACGGCCGAGAAGTCGCCGCCCGATTCGCGGATCACGGGGGCCGATTCGCCGGTGATGGCGCTTTCGTCCACCGAGGCCACGCCGTCGATCACCTCGCCGTCGGCGGGAATGGTCTCGCCGGCCTCGACGAGCACGATGTCGCCCTTGCGCAGGTTCTCGGCCTCGAGCGGCAGCCACTGCATTTGCGTGCGCGGCGGCGCATGGTCGAGAGCCTGGTCATAGGTGCCTTGCAGCCGCTTGGCCCAGGTCGCCTTCTTGAGGCCGCGCAGCGAGGCCGCCTGGGCCTTGCTGCGGCCCTCGGCCAGGGCCTCGGCGAAGTTGGCGAACAGCACGGTGAACCACAGCCACAGCGCCACTTGCGCGCTGAACCGCGTGGGCTGGGCCAGCGCCAGCGTGCTGGTGAAGGCGCTGCCCACGTAGACGACGAACATCACCGGGTTGCGCCATTGCACGCGCGGATCCAGCTTCTTGAAGGCATCGGCCAGGGCGGGGCGTACCAGCGCCGGGTCGAACAGGGGCAGGGTTTTGCGGGGCATGGCGGATTCCTCAATGCGTCCACAGCATCAGGTGCTCGACCACGGGGCTCAGGGCCAGCGCGGGCAAGTAGCTCAGCAGGCCGACCAGCAGCACGCAGCCGATCAAGAGAGCGGCGAACAGCGGGCCGTGCGTGGGCAGCGTGCCCGCGGTGGCGGCCAGGCGCTTTTTCGCGGCCAGCGCGCCGGCGATGGCCAGCACGGGCACGAGCACGCCGAAGCGGCCCAGCCACATGGCCAGCGCCAGCAGCAGGTTGTAGAAGGGGGTGTTGGCCGACAGGCCGGCGAAGGCGCTGCCGTTGTTGTTGGCGGCAGAGCTGAGCGCGTACAGCACCTCCGAAAAGCCATGCGGGCCCGGGTTCAGGATGCCCGCGCGCCCCGCCTCGGCGAGCACGGCCACGGCCGTGCCGCCCAGCACCAGCAGCGGCGTGACGAGGATGGCGATGGCCACCAGCTTCATCTCGTGCGCCTCGATCTTCTTGCCCAGGTACTCGGGCGTGCGCCCGATCATCAGCCCCGCGATGAACACCGCGAGGATGGCGAACAGCAGCATGCCGTACAGGCCCGCGCCCACGCCGCCGAACACCACCTCGCCCAGCTGCATCAGCACCAGCGGCACCATGCCGCCCAGCGGCGTGAAGCTGTCGTGCATGGCGTTCACGGCGCCGCAGCTCGCGGCCGTGGTGATGGTGGCGAACAGGGCCGAGGCGTTGATGCCAAAGCGCAGCTCCTTGCCTTCCATGTTGCCGCCCGATTGCGCCAGGCTCGGCGTCTGATCCACGCCCAGTGCGGCCAGGGCGGGGTTGCCCTGCTGCTCGAACGCCGTGGCGGCCGCCGCGAAGACGACGAACAGCGCCGCCATGGCCGCGAGCACCGTCCAGCCCTGGCGCATGTCGCCGACCATGCGGCCGAACACGAAACACAGCGCGGCGGGGATCAGGAAGATGGCGAGCATCTGCAAGAAATTGCTCAGCGCCGAGGGGTTCTCGAACGGGTGTGCCGAGTTTGCGTTGAAGAAGCCGCCGCCGTTGGTACCCAGCATCTTGATGGCCTCCTGCGAGGCCACGGGGCCCATGGCCAGGGTCTGGGCGGTACTGGACTTGTCCTCCAGCACGGGCCGGCCCTGGGAGTCTTCGAGTGGCTGCCCGTCTGCGCCCAGCCGGGGCTGCTGCCAGTGCACGGCCTGCAGCGTCTGCACCTGCTGGTAGGGCGCCAGGTTCTGCACCACGCCTTCGCTGGCGAGCACGATCGAGAAGACCAGGGACAGCGGCAGCAGCACCCACAGCGTGGCGCGCAGCAGGTCGGCCCACACATTACCGATGACCTGGGCCGAATGGCGCGCGAAGCCGCGCATCAGCGCCAGCACCACGACCAGGCCCGTCGCGGCCGAGAGGAAGTTCTGCACCGTCAGCCCCAGCATCTGCGTGAGGTAGGCCATCGTCGTCTCGCCGCCGTAGTTCTGCCAGTTGGTGTTGGTGACAAAGCTCACGGCGGTGTTGAAGGCCAGTTCGGGCGCGACGGCGCCGAAGCCCTGCGGGTTCAGCGGCAGCCAGGCTTGCAGGCGCTGCAGGCTGTACAGGGCGCACAGGCCCAGCAGGTTGAAGGCCAGCAGCCCCAGGCAGTAGCGCAGCCAGCCCGTTTCCTGGTCGGCGCGCATCCCGACTGCGCGCAGCAGCGGGGCTTCGAGGCGCGCGAGCCAGGCGACGCGCCCCTCCATCACGGCGTCGATCCAGCGCGCCAGCGGCCAGGCCAGCGCCAGCAACGCTGCCAGGTAGGCCGCCAGCAGCATCCAGGCGGGGGCGTTCACGAGAAGTCCTCCGGCCGCAGCAGCACGGCCACCAGGTACATGAGCAGGCCTGCGGCCAGCGCTGCAGCGGTGAAAAGCCAGCCGGTCATGAGCGCTCTCCCCCGGCCTGCAGACGGGCGCAGCCCTGGGCCAAGGCCCAGACGGCCAGCCCCAGCAGGCCTATGCCAGCAACGTACGCAAGATCCATCTCTGACTCCCGTGGTTGATGACCCGGATGCTAGGAGGCGACGCGTCAAAAGGGGCTCAAGACTGGCGCGGGCGGTATCAAGAATACATCAAGACGGGGCGGCGGCAGCCCCGGTTTGTGAGTGAAATAGCCCGCTTGCGTCTTGAATAAAGCGCCAAAAGCTATAAAAATAATAGTATTTGATCGAAAAAAAAGCGCTGCCCGTGGGCAGCGCTTCTGTGCGGGGCCAGGCGTTTGCTCAGAATGCCGGCACCACGGCGCCCTTGTACTTGTCCTGGATGAACTTCTTCACCTCGGGCTGGTGCAGGGCCTTCATCAGCTTGGCGATGTTGGCGTCGTTGGCACGGTCGGCGCGGGCGGCCACGATGTTGGTGTAGGGCGAGTCCGCACCCTCGATGAACAGCGCATCCTTGGTCGGGTTGAGCTTGGCCTCGATGGCGTAGTTGGTGTTGATCAGGGCCAGATCCACGTCGGCCAGGGCGCGCGGCAGCAGCGGGGCCTCCAGCTCCTTGAACTTGAGCTTCTTCGGATTCTTCACCACGTCCAGCGGCGTGGGCGTCAGGCTCTTGGGATCCTTGAGCTCGATCAGGCCCTGCTTGGCCAGCAGGATCAGGGCGCGGCCGCCGTTGGAGGGGTCGTTGGGGATGGCGATGGTCGCGCCATCCTTCAGGTCCTTGACGTTCTTGATCTTGCTGGAATAGGCGCCGAAGGGCTCCACATGCACCTTGCCGTTCGGCACGATCACCAGGCTGGTCTTGCGGTCCTTGTTGAAGCTGTCCAGGTAGGGCTGGTGCTGGAAGAAGTTGGCATCCAGCTGCTTGTCCTCCACGGCCATGTTGGGCTGCACGTAGTCGCTGAATTCCTTGACCTGCAGGTCCAGCCCTTGCGCCTTGAGCTGGGGCTTGACGAAGTTCAGGATCTCGGCGTGCGGCACGGCCGTGGCCGCCACCTTGAGCACGTCGGCAGCCTGTGCGGAAAAGGCCAGGGCGGCGATCGCCAGGGCGGAGAGGGTGTGTTTCAACATCAAATGCAACCTTGGGTGGGTCCATGAAAAAGCGCCCAGACCGGGTTGGTGTGGGCGCGGCGTGCGGCGTAGTTTACGGGTTTGTACCCAGGACTACGACGTAATTAAATTCATATCGATATAACGAAGTGGTTTTTTATGTTTACCTCAGCACTTCCAAAAGGCGGTCCAGCCCGCCCTGGTTGATAGCCACCTGGGCCTGGGCACGCACGGCGGGCTTGGCGTGGTAGGCCACGGACAGGCCGGCGGCATGCATCATGGGCAGGTCGTTGGCGCCGTCGCCCATGGCGATGCACTGCTCGGGCTCAATACCCAGCAGCGAGGCGACCTCCAGCATGGTGCGGCGCTTCTCGGCCCCGTCGCAGATGTCGCCCCAGGCCTGATCCAGCATGCGGCCGGTGAGCTCGCCGCAGTTGGTGCTGGAGCGCAGCTCCAGCACATTGGCGCGCACGAAGTCGATGCCCAGCTGCTCGCGCACGCGGTGCGCAAAGAAGGTAAAGCCCCCCGAGACCAGCAGGGTCTTGAGCCCCGCCGCCCGGCAGGCGCGCACCAGCTCGGCGGCGCCGGGGTTGATGCGCAGGCGTTCGCCGTAGACGCGTTCCAGGTCGGCCATGGTCACGCCCTTGAGCAGCGCCACACGTTGGCGCAGGCTGTCCTTGAAGTCGGTGATCACGCCCTGCATGGCGGCCTCGGTGATGGCGGCCACCTCGGCCTTGCAGCCGACGAAGTCGGCAATCTCGTCCACGCACTCGATGTTGATGAGCGTGGAGTCCATGTCGAAGGCGATGAGCTTGTAGTTCTTCAATGCCAGCGGGGGGGTGATGCCTTGCAGGATGAGGCCGGGGGCGAATTCGGTGGTGGAAGACATGGAGACAACAGAACAGAAAGCAGAAAAAGAGGCATTGTCGTTCAGTGCCCGGACAGGTAGATCTGATCGGACCAGGTCGCCAGCCACTGCGGCTTGAAGGCCACGAACACCGCGCACAGCATGCCGGTGACCACGGCGTCGCCCCAGGCCATGAGCCAGCGCGCCACCAGGGACAGCTGCTCGCCCACGCCCGGCAGCACATGGCCGGCCCATTGCGACAGGCTGCCGGCCAGGAAGATGCACAGCGCCGTGCCCAGAAAGCCGCGCCCCAGCACGTAGACGAAGATGCGCGCGCCCATGAAGGCGCGTGCGGCGATCAGGCGCCGCATGAGCCAGCCCAGCAGCAGCGCCAGCGTGGCCGGCACCACGCCCTGCCAGACGGCCAGGCCCAGGGCGTCGGCCCAGGACAGGCCGGGCGAGACCAGCGCGGCGATGGCGCCCACGGCCAGCAGCACCGGTACGGCCAGCGGCCAGCCCAGCGTCAGCAGCACCAGGCAGGCGCCCGACCACTGCAGCTGCAGCGGCATGTGGTGCAGTGTGGGCAGGGCCCAGGCCCAGGGCAGCACGACCAAGGAGGCGAGCAGCGGCGTCCATAGCGGCGAGGCGCGGCCATGGGTTTCATGCGCCAGGGGGCGTTGGCTGGCCAATAACCGCCATGGTTGCATAAATAGGGCTGTAGCCATTGACAGTAAAGCGATGGCAGCTTCCAAAAACATAGCTATCTCAGGCTGCGGTGGCCACAGCCAGGGGCTGGCCCAGGCTGCGCAGCACGTCCCGCACCAGCTGCGCGCGCGCCGCCGGTTCGGGCAGTGCGCGCTCTATGCGCAGCTTTTCGTTGCCGGCGAGCTTGATGTGCTTGTTCTTCTGGATCAGGTGGATGATGTTCATCGGGTCGATGGGTGGCTGGGGCTTGAAGGTGATGTGGATCACGCCGGGCGCGGCATCCACCTTCACCACGCCGTAGGGCGCGGACAGCACGCGCAGGCGGTGCACGTCGATCAGCGTCTGCGCCTGGGCGGGCAGCTTGCCGAAGCGGTCCACGATCTCTTCGAGCAGGGCGTCGATCTGCTCGCTGGTGCGGGCCGTGGCCAGCTTCTTGTAGAACGACAGGCGCAGGTGCACGTCGCCGCAGTAGTCGTCGGGCAGCAGGGCGGGGGCGTGCAGGTTGATGTCGGTGGCGGCGGACAGGGGCGCGAGCAGGTCGGGCTCCTTGCCGGCCTTGAGGCAGCGCACGGCCTCGGCCAGCATCTCGTTGTAGAGCTGGAAGCCCACCTCCAGCATGTTGCCGCTCTGGCTCTCGCCCAGCACCTCGCCGGCGCCGCGTATCTCCAGGTCGTGCATGGCCAGGTAGAAGCCGCTGCCCAGTTCCTCCATCTGCTGGATGGCGTCCAGGCGCTGCTGCGCCTGCTTCGTTAAACCGTCCATGTCCGGCACCATCAGGTAGGCATAGGCCTGGTGGTGGCTGCGGCCCACGCGCCCGCGCAGCTGGTGCAGTTGGGCCAGGCCGAACTTGTCGGCGCGGCTGATGAGGATGGTGTTGGCCGTGGGCACGTCGATGCCGGTCTCGATGATGGTCGAGCACAGCAGGATGTTGTAGCGCTGGGCCACGAAGTCGCGCATGACCTTCTCCAGCTCGCGCTCGGGCATCTGGCCGTGGGCCACGGCGATGCGCGCCTCGGGCAGGATTTCCTCCAGCTTCTGCTTGCGGTTCTCTATGGTCTCGACCTCGTTGTGCAGGAAGTAGCACTGGCCGCCGCGCTTCAATTCGCGCAGCACGGCCTCGCGGATCACGCCCTGGCCCTCGTTCCTCACAAAGGTCTTGATGGCCAGGCGGCGCTGCGGCGCGGTGGCGATCACCGACAGGTCGCGCAGGCCCTCCAGCGCCATGCCCATGGTGCGCGGAATCGGCGTGGCCGTGAGCGTGAGCACGTCCACCTCGGCGCGCATGGCTTTCATGGCTTCCTTGTGGCGCACGCCGAAGCGGTGCTCCTCGTCGATGATCAAGAGGCCCAGGTTGTGGAACTTGGTCGATTCACTGAGCAGCTTGTGCGTGCCGACGACGATGTCCACCGTGCCGTCGGCGATGCCCTTGACGGCCGCCGTGATCTCCTTGCCCGAGCGAAAGCGCGAGACCTCGGCCACCTTCACCGGCCATTTGGCAAAGCGGTCGCAGAGCGTGCGGTAATGCTGCTCGGCCAGCAGCGTGGTGGGCGCGAGGAAGGCCACCTGCTTGCCCCCCGTCACCGCGACGAAGCAGGCGCGCAGCGCGACCTCGGTCTTGCCGAAGCCCACGTCGCCGCAGACCAGGCGGTCCATGGGGCGGGGCGAGATCATGTCCTGCACCACGGCGTGGATCGCGGCGTTCTGGTCGGCGGTTTCCTCGAAGCCGAAGTCGGCGACGAACTGCTCGTAGTCCTGCGGCGCGTAGCGGAAGGCGTGGCCCTGGCGCGCGGCGCGCCGGGCGTAGATGTTGAGCAGCTCGGCCGCCGCGTCGCGCACCTGCTCGGCCGCCTTGCGCTTGGCCTTCTCCCACTGGCCGCTGCCCAGCTTGTGCAGCGGCGCCTCGTCGGCCGATACGCCGGTGTAGCGGCCGATCAGCTGCAGCTGGCTCACGGGCACGTAAAGCACGGCCTTGTCGGCATATTCCAGGTGCAGGAACTCCTGCAGGGCCGGGCTGCCGTCGGGGTTCTTGCTTCCCAAGTCCATGTGGATGAGGCCACGGTAGCGGCCTATGCCGTGCTGGCTGTGCACCACGGGGTCGCCCACCTTGAGCTCGGACAGGTCCTTGATCAGGGCCTCGACATCGCTGGCCTGCTCCTGCTTCTTGCGCCGACGCGTCGTAGTGCCGGCGGCGAAGAGCTCGGTCTCGGTGACGAGGTCCAGGCCTTCCTGCACCCAGGCAAAGCCCGTGGCCAGCGCCGCCGTGGCGATGCCCACGCGCTCGGCGGGCGTGGCCTGGAATTCGGCCAGCGAATCGAAGGCCGGTGGGTTCAGGCCGGAGGCGCGAAGAAAGTCCAGCAGGCTCTCGCGTCTGCCATCGGATTCGGCCAATAGCAAGACTCGATGAGCGCTGTCTGCTATATGTTTTTGCAGCCTGGCGAGCGGGTCGTCGGCGCCGCGCACCACGGACAGGTCGGGCAGCTTCTGGAACTGGGCGTTGTCCTGCACGTCCTCCACGCCCGGGCGCAGCGACAGCTGGGCGTGCGGCTTGGCCTGGCCGTAGAACTGGTCGGCGGACAGAAACAGTGCCTCGGGCGGCAGGGTGGGGTGGTCCGGGTCGCCCTGGATCAGGCGGTAGCGCTCGCGCGTGTCCTGCCAGAAGCGCTGGAAGGCGTCCTCCAGGTCGCCGTGCAGCACCACCGTGGCCGCGTCGCCCAGATAATCGAACACGGTGGCCGTGTCGTCGAAGAACAGTGGCAGGTAATACTCAATGCCGGCAGTGGCCACGCCGTTGCCCATGTCCTTGTAGATGCGGCTCCTCGTGGGGTCGCCCTCCAGCAGTTCGCGCCAACGCTGGCGGAACTTGGCGCGCGCCGCCTCGTCCATGGGGAACTCGCGCCCGGGCAAGAGGCGCACCTCGGGCACGGGGTAGAGGCTGCGCTGGCTGTCGGGGTCGAAGGTGCGTATCGAGTCGATCTCGTCGTCGAACAGATCCACACGGTAGGGCTGCAGCGAGCCCATCGGAAACAGGTCGATGAGCCCGCCGCGCACTGCGTATTCGCCGTGGCCCACCACCTGCGACACATGCTGGTAGCCCGCCAGCGTGAGCTGGGCGCGCAGCCTGGCCTCGTCGAGCTTTTGCTTGACCTTGAAGTGGAAGGTGTAGCCGGCCATGAACGCGGGCGGCGCCAGGCGGTACAGCGCCGTGGTGGCGGGCACCAGCACCACGTCGGCCTCGCCCTGCGAGATGCGCCACAGCGTCGCCAGGCGCTCGCTGATCAGGTCCTGGTGCGGGGAGAAGCTGTCATAGGGCAGCGTCTCCCAGTCCGGGAACAGCGCGCAGCGCAGCTCGGGGGCAAAAAACGCCATCTCGTCGATGAGGCGCTGCGCGTCGGCGGCGTCGGCCGTGACGATGGCGGTGACGCGGCCGGCGGCCTTTTCGCGTTCGCCCAGGCGGGCCAGCAGCAGGGCGTCGCTGCTGCCCACGGGACGGGGCAGGGTGAAGCGTTTTCCGGGGGAGAGTTTGGGCAGCTGCATGCGGGTGGTGGCGCCTGGATCGCTGCGCGGTGCGCGCAGGCAGGCTCGGAGCGGTAAGCGGCGATTCTAGAATGCCCACCCATGACCGATCTGCTGCCCGCCTACAACCCTGCCCGCCATGTGCCCGGCCGCTTCTGGGCCCTGGTGCCCTGCGCGGGCACGGGCACGCGGGCACTGCGCGCGCAGCCGGGTGCGCGCGCTGCCCTGCCCAAGCAGTACCAGGCGGTCGCCGGCCAGCCCATGGTGCTGCACACGCTGGCGGCCTTTGCCGGCGTGGCGCGGCTGGCGGGCACGCTGGTGGCCGTGGCGCCGGGCGACGGCTTCTTCGACAGCCATCCGCACCCCGGCTACTTTGCCGTACCCTGCGGCGGCCCCACGCGGGCCGACACGGTGCTGGGCGGCCTGAAGGCCTTGCAGGCGCGCGGCGCGCTGGATGAGGACTGGGTGCTGGTGCATGACGCCGCGCGCTGCCTGGTGACTACGGCGCAGATCGACGCGCTCATCGACGCCTGCCAGCACGACGGCGTGGGCGGCCTGCTGGCGCACAAGCTGGCCGACACGCTGAAAACCGCCACCGATGGCCCGGGCGGCGTGCGCGTGGCCGCCACCGTGGACCGCAGCGACAAGTGGCTGGCGCAGACGCCGCAGATGTTCCGCCTGGGCGCGCTGTGCCGCGCGCTGGAATATGTCGGCGCGGGGGCCACCGACGAGGCCAGCGCCATGGAGGCCATGGGCCTGCGCCCACGGCTGGTGCCGGGCAGCGCGCAGAACTTCAAGGTCACCTATCCGGACGACTTCGCCCTGGCCGAGGCCGTGCTCGCCCAGCGCATGCACGGCGCCACTGTGGCGCGCTTCGGCGGCGAGCGCGGCGCCGCGGCGAGCGACCCCATCAACCCTTTTTTTTCGCGCACGCCGCCGCGCTGAGCATGAAGGCAACCGTTATGGATTTCAGGATTGGCGAGGGTTGGGATGTGCACGCGCTGGTGCCCGGGCGGCGCCTGGTCATCGGCGGTGTGGACATTCCCCACAGCATGGGCCTGCTGGGCCATTCGGATGCGGACGTGCTGCTGCACGCCATCACCGACGCGCTGCTGGGCGCGGCGGCCCTGGGCGACATCGGCAGCCATTTTCCCGACACCGATGCGCGCTTTCGTGGCGCCGACTCGGCCGTGCTGCTCACCGAGGCTGCCAAGCGCGTGCGCGCGGCGGGCTACGAGATCGGCAATGTGGACAGCACCGTGGTGGCGCAGGCACCGCGCCTGGCCGCCCACATACCGGCCATGCGCGCACGCATCGCCGGCGCTTTAAGCCTGCAGGACGGCCAGGTGAACGTGAAGGCCAAGACGGCCGAGCGCCTGGGCCCCGTGGGCCAGGGCCTGGCGATCGAGGCGCGCGCCGCCGTGCTGCTGCGCAGAGTTGCTGGTTGAACCTAGAACTCTTCGATCGTCACGCCTGTCTGCTTGATCACCTGGCTCCATTTGGCGACCTCGGCGCCGACAAAGTCCTGGAATGCTGCGGCGTTCATGTTGCCGGGCACGTCGGCGCCCAGGCTTTCCAGGCGTTCTTTGATCTTCGGGGTGTTGAGGATTTCTGCCACGTGTTTGTTGAGCAAATTGACGATGGGTTTGGGCGTGCCGGCTGGGGCATACAGGCCAACCCAATTGTTCAGGTCCATGCCCTTGAAGCCCAGTTCCTCAAAAGTGGGTACTTGGTGGTAAAGCTTGCTGCGCTGCTTGCTGGTGACTGCGATGGCGCTGAGCTTGCCGGACTTCACCATGTCGCCCAGGCTCACGGTGTCAACGAATGCCGTGGGGATATGGCCCGCGATCACATCGGTCAGGGACGGGCCGTTGCCCTTGTAGGCCACATGCGTGAACTTGATGCCCGTAATCTGCTTGGCCACCTCCCCCGAGATGTGGGTGGAGCCGCCGCTGCCCGCTGATCCGGCGGGCACCGAGGCTTGGGCACGCGCCCAGGGCTGGAAGTCCTGGAAGTTCTTGTACGGCCCGTCGCCTTTGGTGACCAGCACGTTGGGCATGGTCATGAGCAGTGCGATGGGCTCGAAGCTTTTGTTAGGGTCGTAGCGGATTTTGCCGGGCTGCAGCGATGGGGCCATCACATGGCCGGTGGCGCTGATCAGCAGGGTGTAGCCATCACCTTTCTGTGCGGCCACGAACTCGGTGCCCAGTTGCCCGGCGGCGCCTGGCTTGTTGGTGACGACGAAGCTCTGCCCCAGGCGCTGCGTCAGCTCGGTGCCTATGATGCGGCCAATCAGGTCCGTGGCCCCGCCGGGGGCGAAGGACACGACGATGTTGACGGGCTTTTCGGGGTACTTGCCGCCCTGGGCCTGGGCCTGGGCTTGGGTCAGGCTACAGGCCAGCAGTACGCCGGCAGCCAGGGGTTTGAGCAGTGCATGGGAGAGGGAGGATCGGATGCGCATGGTGTTGGTCTCCTGATGGTTTTGTCGTTTTCGCCAGCGTTCACATCCCGATGGTGTAGCCACCATTGACGGAAATATGCTGGCCATTGATGTAGGACGCCGCGCCCGATAGCAGAAAGCACACCGGCCGCGCCACTTCGTCGGCCTGCGCCCAGCGGCCCAGCGGAATCTGCGCCTTGTAGGTGTCGGCAAACTTTTCGCCACGGATGGTCTCGGTCATCGGTGTTTCCACCACGCCGAAGCCCACCGTGTTCACGCGGATCTGGTGGCGGCCCCATTCGCGCGCGGCGCTCATGGTCAGGCCCAGCACGCCGGCCTTGGCAGCGCTGTAGTTGATCTGGCCGATGGTGCCGCGCCGCCCGGCGTCCGACGAGATGTTGACGATCGCGCCGCCATGCGCTTCGCCGGCCTTGGCGCGGGCGATGAGGTGGCGCCCCACGGCCTGCAGGAAGTAGAAGGAGCCGGAAAGGTGCACGTCGATCACCTGCTGCCATTCGCTGGCCGTCATCTTGTCGATCATGGCGGGCCGGGTGATGCCGGCGTTGTTCACCAGGCCCTCCACGCCGCCAAACTGCCGCACACCGGCGGACACCGCCTGCTCGGCCAGGGCGGGGTCGGCCACGCTGCCTTCCTGCAGCAGCAGGCGGCTGGGGCCCACTTCGTCGAGCAGGGCCTGCAGCTTGCCGGTGTTCAGGTCCACCGCCACCACATTGCCGCCGGTGGCCAGCACCTGGTCCACGATCGCCCGGCCAATGCCTTGGGCCGCGCCCGTGACCAGCACGGTGCGGTCCTGCAGGGAAAACTGAGGGGTTTGCATCGTCATCGTCGTCACTCCGTTCAACGTTGGGTTTTTGCCTTGTTCAGTAGCGGATCTGCATGATCCATTCGGCGACCAGCACCGGCCGGTCCTGGCCTTCGATGCGCACTTCCACGTCCCAGTAGCAGCGCAGCTCCTGCGGCTTGACCTCTTCGACCCGGGCCAGGGCGAAGCGCCCCTTGAGCCGCGAACCGCAGGGCACGGGCCCGGTGAAACGCACCTTGTCAAAACCGTAGTTCAGGCCCAGCTTGCGGTTGGGAAAGGCAAAGCATTGGTGGTACCAGCCCGTCAGCAGCGACAGGGTCAGCAGGCCGTGCGCGATGGTGGTGCCGAACGGCGATTCCTTGGCGGCGCGTTCGGGGTCCACATGGATCCATTGCGGGTCGTGCGTGACCTCGGCAAAGGTATTGATCATGTCCTGGGTGATGGTGATGACATCGCTCTCCACCCCCGGCTGTCCGGCAAAGGCCTTCACGGCCTCGATGGATTCCAGAATTTTCTGCATCATGTTTCCTTCGGTTGTGGGTTCTGGCAGGCTGCGGGCAGGGCTCACATCCGCGCGGCGTAGCGGCGCAACTGCTCGTCGGCATTGCCCCAGGTCATGTCGATGGTGTGCAGGCGGCGCGTGTAGTGGGATGACTCGAACTCGTCGGTGACGCCCATGCCGCCAAAGCATTGCGTGGCCTGTTCGGCCACCTGCACGGCATAGCGGCCGATGCGGCACTTGGCCAGCGCCACTTGCTGGCTGCGCTCGGCGGCGGCTTCATGCAGGCTGGCGGCCCCGAGCAGCGTGGCGGAATGGGCCGATTCCACGGCCATCAGCATGTCCACCAGCCGGTGCTGCAATACCTGGAGCTGGATCAGCGGCTGCTTGAACTGGCGGCGCTCCTTCAGGTAGTCCACCGTCTGGCGCCACAGCGACTCCATCAGGCCCAGCGCTTCCGCGCACAGCACCACGCGGCCGATGTCCAGGGCCTGAGCCAGCAGGGCGTCGGCATCGGCCCCGGCCCCCAGTTGCTCCACCTCGGCCAGCGGCACGCCGTTGAACTGCACTTCGGCGGAGTTGTGGCCATCGAGCTGCGGCACGCTGTCGATGCGCACCGCCGGATGGTCCGCAGGCACCGCCAGCAGTTGGGTGGCGCCTGCCGCATCCTGCGCCGCAACGATCAGCCATTGCGCCAGGCCTGCGGCCACGACAGCCGATTTGCG
Source organism: Alicycliphilus denitrificans (assembly GCF_044792555.1). Lineage (GTDB taxonomy): Bacteria > Pseudomonadota > Gammaproteobacteria > Burkholderiales > Burkholderiaceae_C > Alicycliphilus > Alicycliphilus denitrificans_A. The sequence continues at coordinate 2,906,859 of NZ_CP126238.1, read as the reverse complement.
CCCATGCAGGGCCCCGCCTTCCAGGCGCACGCCGGGGGGCTGGGGCCGGTGGTTGTCGTCGTCCACCGCCAGAGTGACGAGCACCTCGCCCGCGCAGGCCTTGGCCAGCCATTGCGCCTTGAAGGCGGGCGCGGCGGCCTGGTCCAGCAGCCACAGGGCGCTGGCGGCGCAGACGGCAAAGGGCTGCCGTGCATTGCCCCGGCCCAGTGCGCGCGCCACCACGACGGCGTCCAGCACGCCCATGCCGGCGCCGCCATGCTCGGGGTGGACCAGCAGGCCGGCAACGCCGAGTTCGGCCAGTTGTTGCCAGCGTTGCTGCCATGTGGCATCGCTGACCGTGAAGACGGGGGGCTCACTGCGCAACTTGCCGGCCACCAGCTTGCTGACGGCCTCTTCCAGCATGCGCTGTTCGTCATTGAGTTCGAAGTTCATGCTGTGCTCAGGCAAAGGTTTTGGCGGTGATGGTTTTCTGCACTTCGGTGGTGCCGCCATAGACGGTGACCTTGCGCCAGTCGATGTAGTTGGCGACCAGGGCGTTGTCAAAGGCGCGCAGGTCTTCGAGCTCGACGGCCTCGCCCTGGCGCAGCGCCCGCAGGTACTGTGTGCCGCGCGGCCCGGTGCAGTCCCTGAGCAGTCGGGTCAGGTCCTGCTGCAGCTCGCTGCTGGCCAGCTTGAGCATCGAGGGTGCGGCGCTGGCCGTAGTGCCTGCCTCCTCGCTGGCGAGCACGCGCAGGGTGGTCCATTCATGCACCTTGACGCGCATCTCCAGCTCGGCCAGACGGTGGCGGATCAGGGCGTCGTCCCACAGGGGGCGGCCCTCCAGGTAATGGCTCTGCGTGGCCTTGCGGCAGAACTGCAGCAGCCGCTTGCACAGGCCCACCGCCGCCATTTCGGCGCGCTCGAAGCCAAGCAGGAACTTGGCAATCGTCCAGCCCTTGTTTTCTTCTCCGACCAGGTTGTCCAGCGGCACCTTCACGTTGTCGAGAAAGACCTCGTTCAGGTCGTGACAGCCATCGGCGGAAATAATGGGCCGCACCGTGATGCCCGGGCTCTTCATGTCGATCAGCACGAAGGAAATGCCCTCCTGCGCCTTCACCTCCCGGTTGGTGCGCACCAGCGCGAACATCCAGTCGCTCCAATGCGCCCAGGTGGTCCAGATCTTGTGACCGTTGATGACGTAGTGATCGCCCTCGCGCACCGCACTGGTCTGCAGCGCGGCCAGGTCGGAGCCGGCGCCGGGCTCGGAATAGCCCTGGCACCACCAGGTCTTGAGCCGGAACATGTCGGGCAGAAAGCGCTGCTTTTGTGCCGGCGTGCCAAAGGCATTGAGCACCGGGCAGATCATGTTCAGGTGCGGTACGGTGCGCGGCGCGCAGGCGAGCTGGCATTCCTCGTCGAAGATCTTGCGCTGCAGGGCCGACCAGCCCTGGCCGCCATATTCCCTGGACCAGGCCGGGCCCTGCCAGCCGTAGTCGGCCAGCAGGTTGTGCCAACATTCGTAGTCCGCTTTGTTGAGCCAGACGAAGTTAATTACCTTCTGGCGAAGGTCGTCGGGCAGATGCTGCGCCAGAAACTGGCGCACTTGCGCGCGGAATTCCCGATCCGCTGCGTTTTCCGAGAGGTTCATGGCATGTCCTTGGTGTGCCGTTTTGTGTGCCGGTCTCCCCCCGTGGCCGGCTTGTCTCCTGAGGGTGCGCTGCATCGTAGGGAGGCGGGGAGGCTTTGGGCAGCTTCGGGATAATGCAGAGTGCTAAGCCCGCCTTAACGCACTGCAGTTTGCTTTCCGTGCAACGCAGGCACGGCGGGCAGCCATAACAACCCAGACACCAGGAGACACGGTTCGACCATGGAAGCCGGCATGACCCTCAGCGAGATTCAGGACTTTCTGGCCGTGGCCGACAGCGGCAGCATCCGTGCTGCCGCGCGCGTGCGCCAGATCACTGCCCCGGCGATGACGCAAAGCATGGCCCGGCTGGAAGCCAAGCTGCATGTGCCGCTGCTGCTGCGCACGACCAAGGGGGCGCAGCTGTCGGACTACGGCAAGGCCTTCCTGGTGCGCGCCAGGGCCATCACGGCGGAGGTGCAGAAGTCGGTCAACGAGCTGGCCCACATGCGGGGTGACAGCAGCCAGGGCATGCTGTATTTTGGCACCTCGGCCACGCCTACGACCACGCTGGTGCCCGATGCGATCGCCGACTTCCGCAAGCGCATGCCGCAGGTGAACCTGAACATCCTGGGCGGCCTGTACCGCGATCACATGCCGCTGATTCGATCCGGTGAAATGGAGTTCGCCATCGGTCCCCTGCCTGCGGCGGGCATTGGCGCAGACTTCGCGGTGGAGGCGCTGTTTGAGAACAACCTGATCCTGGCCGTGCGCCGTGGAAGCCCACTCGCCGATGCGACCTCGCTACAGGAATTGCAACACGCCGAATGGATCCTGAGCAGCCCCGCGGTTCAGGGGCCCGGGGCGGCCATCCGGGACTTGTTCGCCCAGTATCCAGATTTGGCGCCGCCGAACATCCGTGTGCAATCCTCGTCGCTGTCGGTGGTGCAGACGCTGATGATGGCCTCCGACATGGTGTGCGCCTTACCCCGGGAGTTCATCCATTCGCCCTGGCTGCAGCCCTTTCTGGTGGAGATTCCGGTGCGCGAAAAGCTGCCCAGCTACACCATCAGCATGTTCTACCGTGCGGACTATCCCCTGTCACCGGCGGCGGAGTTGCTGACCACGCTGATCAAGCGCCACGCGCATTACTTCATGCAGGCCCGGGAAAAGCAGGCCGCCCCTGACAGGGAACAGGGCCGGCCGGGGGGCGCATAGATCAGTGCGATTACAGCGTGTCTGCCGTGCCCAGGATCACCGTGGCCTGACTCGAAAGCTCCACTCCATTGCCATGGGCCAGACCGACCCTGGCACCTGGTACCTGGCGCTCGCCCGCCACGCCCATCAGTTGCTGCGTGGCCTCCACCAGGGTGAACAGACCATACATGCCCGGGTGCACACAGGACAGGCCGCCGCCATTGGTGTTGACCGCCAGCTCGCCGCCCGGTGCGATGCGCCCGCCCTGCACGAAGGCGCCGGCCTCGCCCTTCTTGCAAAAGCCCAGGTCTTCCAGGAACAGCAGGGTGTTGATGGTGAATGCGTCATATAGCTCCACCACGTCCACGTCGGCGGGCTTCAGGCCCGCCTGGGCAAAGGCACGGGCCCCCGAATCGACGGCGCAGGTGCGGGTCAGGTCCGGCATGGCGGTGATGTCGCGGTGGTCGGTGGCCGCCGCCGCACCCAGCACGTAGGCCGGCCGGGCTGCCAGGTCCTTGGCGCGCGCGGCGCTGACCATCACGATGGCGGCCGCGCCGTCGGTCACCAGGCAGCAGTCGCGCACGCTCAGGGGCGAGGCCACCATGCGCGAGGCCAGGTATTCGTCCATGGTGAGCGGGTCGCGCAGGAAGGCGTCCGGGTTGCGCTGCGCCCACTGGCGTGCTGCCAGGGCGACCTCGCCGAGCTGCTCGCGTCGCAACCCGTATTCGTGCATGTAGCGCGAGGTGGCCAGCGCGTACGCGCCCGCCGGACGGGTCAGCCTGTAGGGTGCGTCCCAGGGCGCCTGCTTCATCGACGAGACCAGCTTGCCCGCGGCGCTGCGCTGGTTGCTGCCATAGGCGATCAGTGCCACATCGCATTGCCCGGCCTCGATCGCCAGCGCGGCCCACATCACATGGGTCAGGAAGGCCGAGCCGCCGGTGCGGTTGTTGTCGGTGACGCGAGGCTGGATGCCCAGGTACTCGGCAAAGCCCAGACCCGAGAGGAAATCGTCCGGCAGGCCGATGAACAGGCCATCCACATCGGCGGGCTTCAACCCCACCTGGGCCAGCGCCTTCAGGCTGGCGGCGGTGGCCAGGTCCATCGAGCTGTAGCCAGGGGCCTCACCCATGCCATGGGTGCTGGCGGCCACGATGGCGGTCTTGCCGCGGGGAAAACGGTCCAAAGTCATGTGGTTTCCTCCTGCTTTTTTATTGCGCTACCGGCACGAAGACCACGAGGGGTTTGCCGTCTTCATTGATCACCCGGGCCTGCACGGCCATGCCGATGTGCACGGCTTCGGGCGCCATGCCGTCCACGCGGGACATCATCCGTGGCCCCTCGGCCAGATCGACCAGCACCACGTTGTAGGGCCGGGCGGGCGGGCGCTGGTTGATCACCGTGACGGCATACACCACGCCACGGCCACTGGGTTCCACCCATTCCAGGTCGGTCTCGCCCGTCACGGGGGCTGCCACGCGCGGGTAGAAAACATGTTGACCGGTGCTGCGCGAGCGCTGGATCTTGAAGGCCCCTTGGGCAAGGTGGTGCAGGTACTCTTTTTCCGGCTGGGGCAGCGGGGGATGCATCGTCATGGGTTTGTCTCCAGAAACGGGTAGGGTCCGAGGCGTCGAACCTCTTCGCGCCGGATCCTAGGGCGCGCAGGACGGTCTGGGCAGCCAGGCACGACCCGCAAGTGCTAAGCGCTAGTAAACACCGATGGATGCCAATCCGATCCGTTTCTCCGGCACGCCGATGAGCGCCAGAGCTGGGACAGCACGCGGCAGGTTTGCGCTGTTCCTTCTGTTGGCGGTGCAAACTGCCGTTGAGCCCTCGGCTGTCAAGAGCGAAAAGCTATTATTTTTGATGTGTCTGGCGCGCACTGTCCCGGGGCGGCAGGTGGCGCTTGACCTGCGGGCGTTGCAGGCGGTTCTGCGGGTCCTGCCCCTCGGGCAGGTCGGTGGCGCGCTGCAGCTGGATATGGGCCACGAGCCCGCCCGAGGCCGAGTTGGCGAGCGCGAAGATGCCACCCATGCGCTGCACGGTCTTGTCCACGATGGACAGGCCCAGGCCCGCGCCGGCGGCTGCCGTGCGCGCCGAGTCGCCGCGGAAAAATGGCTTCGTGAGATTGGCCAGTTGCTCCGGCGGCGCGCCCGGACCATGGTCGCGCAGCTTGACCAGCACCCATTTCTCGCGCGCCTTGGCGGCGATGTCCACCTTGGTGATGCCGGTGTCGCGGTCCTTGGCATAGCGGCGCGCGTTTTCCAGCAGGTTGGAGATCACGCGCGCCAGCTCCACCTCGTCGGCCAGCACCATCAGGTCTTCGGGCACGCTCATGGTGATCTGCAACTCCCGGTGATCCTGCACCGCATACACGCAGGAGGACACCACGCCGTGCAGGTTGACGGGGGCCAGGGTCACGGTATCGGGCCGTGCATAGTCGAGGAATTTGTCGATGGTGGCATCGAGCTGCACGATGTCGGCCACCATGTGCTCGCGCGCCACCTCGTCGCTGACGCTCATCTCGGTCTCCAGGCGCAGCCGCGCCAGGGGGGTGCGCAGGTCGTGCGAGATGCCGGCCAGCATCACGGCGCGGTCCTGCTCCAGCTTGGCGAGCTTTTGCGCCATGCGGTTGAAGCCGATGTTGACCTCGCGGATCTCGCTGGTCACCGCCTCCTCGTCGAGCTGGCCGGCGGCAAAGTCGCCGTCGCGCACGCGGTTGGCGGCGTCGCTGAGCTGCTTGAGCGGATGGTTGATCAGGCGTGCGATCAGGGCGGCACCGGCCAGCGACAGCGTGCCCACGATGATCAGCCAGATCAGCCAGGTCTTGCCGCCGGCTGCGGTCAGGCGCGAGCGATCCATGAGCAGCCAGTTGGGGTCGCCGTTGATGGTGAAGCCCACCCACAGGCCGTTCTCGCCGTTCACGCTGCTGGCCACGATGGTGCCGGGGCCCAGGCGCCGCGTGAGTTCCGCGCTCAGGCGCGTGCCCAGGGGGGAGGGCGCAAGCAGCTCGAATTTGTCGCCTGGCTCGCGCGGCAGTATGCGCACGCCCTCCTGGTCCACCATGGTCTTGAGCAGGGACACGCGGGCGATGGCATCGGAGTGGACCAACGCCGCGCGGCTCAGGTTGACCATGGAGGCAATCTGCTGCGCCGACTGCAGCGTGCGCGGCTCCAGCTCCAGCGCGCGCAGCGTCTGCAGCCAGGCGAGGATGCAGCCGACCAGCAGCAGCGCCAGCAGAAAGAAGGTGCGCCAGAAAAGATTCAGCCCCATGCGCGGGCGCTGGGGGCTGCGTCTGGAGGGTGCCTCCAGCGGCGCCGGGCTGGTGGCTTCGGAGGGCGCATCGTGGGTGGCGCTCATGGCTGTGGCGGCATGCAAGAAGACGGTGCACGCGCTGCCCATGGGCAGCGCGTCCAGGGCTCAAAAATGGTGCGGACTGGAGGCTTTAGTTCGTGCCGTCCGGCACGAAGACATAGCCCACGCCCCAGACGGTCTGGATGTAGCGCGGCGCGGCGGCGTCCACCTCGACGAGCTTGCGCAGGCGCGAGATCTGCACGTCCAGGCTGCGGTCAAACGGCTCGAACTCTCTGCCGCGCGCCAGCAGGGCCAGCTTTTCGCGCGACAGCGGCTGGCGCGGGTGGCGCACCAGGGCCTTGAGCATGGCGAATTCGCCCGTGGTCAGCGGCAGTTCCTCGCCATTTTTTTGCAGGGCGCGCGTGCCCATGTCGAAGGTGAAGGGGCCGAAGGTCACGACCTCGTTGTCGCCCGAGGGGGCGCCCGGCGCCTCCTGCGGCGGGCGGCGGCGCAGCACGGCGTGGATGCGCGCCAGCAGCTCGCGCGGGTTGAAGGGCTTGCCCAGGTAGTCGTCGGCGCCCACCTCCAGGCCCACGATGCGGTCCACGTCCTCGCCCTTGGCGGTGAGCATGATGATGGGCGTGCGGTCGCTGGCGGCGCGCAGGCGCCGGCAGATGGACAGGCCGTCCTCGCCGGGCATCATCAGGTCGAGCACGATCAGGTCCACGGTTTCGCGCAGCAAAATGCGGTTGAGCGCCTTGCCGTCTTCCGCCACCATGACCTCGAAGCCTTCCTGCGTGAGATAGCGGCGCAGCAGGTCGCGGATGCGCGCATCGTCGTCCACCACGAGGATCTTGTCGGTGCGGTTGGGTGTTGGAGCCATGACTTCTTTCCCGAGTCCAATTTGTAACAGTGCCGATTCTGACCAGCTTGCCGGCGAAAATCCGCGTTTTCTCCCGGGGTCTGACCAACTGTTACAGGTTTTGCCCGGCCTAGCAACGGCATTCCCCAGCATTCGGCAATAGGCTGGCACTCCAACGCTGTGCATTTCCGCATGCGGGTATCGCGCCCTGGTGCCATGAAAAGGATGGATATGAAACTTGCACTTAAAAAAATAGCATCTTGCGCTTTATTGATGGGCGTTTCAACCGCTTTTTCCCAAACTTGCCTGGCCGTGCCGCCGCAGGATGTGCTGCAATTGTCGGCCTCTGGCGCGGTACAGGTGCAGCAGGATCTGCTGGTGTTGACATTGAGCGCCACCAGGGAGGCGCCGGAGGCGGCGGCGGTACAGGCCCAGCTCAAGCAGGTGCTGGAGGCGGCCCTGGCCGAGGCGCGCGCCGCAGCCCAGCCGCTGCAGATGGATGTGCGCACCGGCGCCTTCGGGATGTCCCCGCGCTATGGCAAGGACGGCAAGATCAACGGCTGGCAGGGGCGTGCGGAGCTGGTGCTGCAGGGGCGCGACTTTGCGCGCATCACCGGCACGGCGGGCAAGATTCAGGGCATGTCCATCAGCCAGGTCGCGTTCGACCTGTCGAGCGAGGCGCGCGCCAAGGTCGAGAGCGAGGCCCAGGGCAAGGCCATCGAGGCCTTCAAGGCGCGCGCCACCGAGCTGGCTCGCGGCTTCGGCTTTGCCGGCTACGCCTTGCGCGAGGTGGCCATGCACAGCAACGAGACGGCACCCGGCCCGCGACCGCGCATGCTGGCCATGGAGGCCAAGAGCGCATCCATGGCCGCCGATGCGCCGCTGCCGGTCGAGGCCGGAAAGGCCCAGGTGGTGGTGACCATCTCGGGCTCGGTGCAGTTGCGTTGATTCAAGCGTTTTTGGCTTGTAGCGCCCTGTGGATAGGCGCTATAAGCTACGTTTATTGTAGCGTAAGCCTTACTGCGCGGCCCAGCCGCCATCCATGTTCCAGGCCACGCCGCGCACGTTGTTGGCGGCTGGCGAGCAGAAGAACACCGCCAGCTCGCCCAGCTCCTCGGGCGTGGTGAACTGCATGGAGGGCTCCTTCTCGCCCAGCAGCAGCTTCTTGGCTTCCTCGTTCGAGACCCCCAAGGCGGCGGCCTTGGCGTCCACCTGCTTTTGCACCAGCGGGGTGAGCACCCAGCCGGGGCAGATGGCGTTGCAGGTCACGCCCGTGGTGGCGTTCTCCAGCGCCGTCACCTTGGTCAGCCCGACGATGCCGTGCTTGGCCGCCACATAGGCCGATTTCTGCGCCGAGGCCACCAGGCCGTGCACCGAGGCCACGTTGATGATGCGCCCCCAGTTGGCCGCCAGCATGCCCGGCAGCGCCAGGCGCGTGGTGTGGAAGGCGCTGCTGAGGTTGATGGCGATGATCGCGTCCCACTTCTCCACGGGGAAATCCTGCACACTGGCCACATGCTGGATGCCGGCGTTGTTCACCAGGATGTCCACGCGGCCGAACTGGCGCGCGCTGTACTTGAGCATGTCCTCGATCTCGGCCGCGCGGCTCATGTCCGCACCGTGGTAGTCCACGCGCATGCCATGCGCCTGGCCGGCGGCCAGCACCTCGGCGCGCGGGCCGTCCACATCGCCAAAGCCATTGAGCACGATGTTCGCCCCCTGGCGCGCCAGGGCCTTGGCTATTCCTAGGCCGATGCCGCTGGTGGAGCCGGTGACGAGGGCGGTTTTGCCGTTCAGCATGAGAGTCTCTCCGAATGAATTACGATGCAGTCGAGGCATTATCGAGTGCCGCATGACGGTACTGTTCCCATGATTCAACCTACGCTGAAATACGTACCGTGCCCTGGCCCCGCGGCCGCAGGTGGCACCGCCGAGCAAGGCCACCGCATGGCCTACTGGGAGTGGAATGACACGGGCAACCCGGCCCATCCGCATGTCATCGTGTGTGTGCACGGCCTGTCGCGCCAGGGGCGCGACTTCGACCATCTGGCGCGCCGCCTGAGCCGTCATGCACGCGTGGTCTGCCCCGACGTGGCGGGCCGGGGCGAGAGCGACTGGCTGGCCGACCCCATGGCCTACCAGGTGCCGGTGTACGCGGCCGACATGCTGGCCCTGCTGCAGCAACTGCATCGGCAGGCGCCCCTGGTGACGCTGGATTGGGTGGGCACCAGCATGGGCGGGCTCATCGGCATCGGGGTCTGCGGCCTGCCCGACCTGCCGCTGCCCGTGCCCGTGCGGCGCCTGGTGCTCAACGACGTGGGGCCGCGCATTGAATGGTCGGCAGTGCAGCGCATCGGCCAGTACCTGGGCCAGCCTGCGCACTTCGACTCGCTGCAGCAGGCCGCCGATGCGTTGTGGGCGACGTCCAGCACCTTCGGGCCGCACACGCCGGCGCAGTGGCTGGATCTGTCCCGGGCCATGGTGCGCCCCGCCCCGCAAGGGGGACTGAGGCTGCACTACGACCTGGCGATCGCCAAGGCCTTCAACGCCCTGACGCAGGAGACCGCAAGCGCGGGCGAGCAACAGCTGTGGCAGTTGTACGACCAGATCACGGCGCGGGTGCTGCTGCTGCGCGGCGCGCAGTCGGATCTGCTGTCGCCGCAGACGGCGCAGGAGATGATGGAGCGCGGCCCGCGCGCGCGCCTGGTGGAGTTTGCCGGTGTCGGACATGCGCCCACCTTGGTCTGCGACGAGCAGGTCGAGGTCGTGGCCGGCTTCCTGATCGAGGGGCCGCAGGAGCAGGCAGCATGAGGAGCAGTCCCGTTGGTCAGCAGGCACCCATGATGCTGGGGGTAGGCACCGGGGCTCGGCCCGACGCCGTGCCGCAGCTGATTACCGCCACGGCACAGACCGAGCCCGGCCATGCCGATGCCCTGGTGCGTGCGCGCGCCTTTGCCGAACCCCTGCTCGTCGGCGAGGCGCTGGAGACCGGAGAAAACACGCTGGCCCATGCGGACGCCGTGGCCGCCATCCTCAAGCAGCTGGGGGGCTCGGAGACCATGCAGGCGGCCGCCTATCTGGTCTACACCTGCGCCCACCTGAACAAACCCGAGGAGGTGATCGCCAAGGCCTTCGGCAGCAACTTCGCTGCCCTGGCCGTGGAGACCACCAAGCTCATGCAAGTGCAGACCCAGGCGCGCGAGGCCCAGGTGGCGGGCCTGCAGGTGGACGACGCGGCCACGCAGAACGAGAACGTGCGCAAGATGCTGCTGGCCTTCTCGCGCGACCTGCGCGTGGTCATGCTGCGCCTGGCATCGCGCCTGCAGACGCTGCGCTACTACGCGGCCACCAAACGCCCGGTATCGCCGGCCATTGCGCGCGAGGCCCAGCAGGTGTTCGCCCCGCTGGCCAACCGCCTGGGCATCTGGCAGATGAAGTGGGAGCTGGAGGACCTGGCCTTTCGCTTCCTGGAGCCCGACACCTACAAGGAAGTGGCGCGTCTGCTCGACGAAAAGCGCGTGGAGCGCGAGCTGTACATGGAGCAGCTGCGCGCCCGGCTGGAGTCCGAGCTGCGCGCGCACAGCATCAGCGCCAGCGTGACGGGGCGGCCCAAGCACATCTACAGCATCGTCAAGAAAATGCGTGGCAAGTCGCTCGACTTCGACCAGGTGTTCGACATCCGCGCGCTGCGCGTGATCGTGCCCAGCGTCAAGGACTGCTATGCCGCGCTCAGCTGGGTGCACAGCCAGTTCGCCTCCATCGAGGCCGAGTTCGACGACTACATCGCCCGCCCCAAACCCAATGGCTACCAGTCGCTGCACACCGTGGTGCGCGACGAGGCGGGCAGGGCCATCGAGATCCAGATCCGCACCCAGGCCATGCACGACCATGCCGAGCATGGCGTGGCCGCGCACTGGGCCTACAAGGAGGCCGGCACCAAGGGCTATGCCGGTGTGTCGGCCGCCAGCGAATACGACGCCAAGATCGCCGTGCTGCGCCAGCTGCTGGCCTGGGAGCGCGACCTGGTTGGCTCGGCCAGCCGCAGCAGCCTGTTCGAGGATCGCATCTACGTGCTAACGCCGGAAGCCTCGGTGGTCGAGCTGCCCCAGGGCGCAACGCCCGTCGACTTCGCCTATGCCGTCCACACCAGCGTCGGCCATCGCTGCCGCGGCGCGCGTGTCGATGGCGCCATGGTGCCGTTGAACACGCCGCTGCAGAATGGCCAGACGGTGGAAATCTCCACCGTGAAAGAGGGCCGCCCCTCGCGCGACTGGCTCAATCCAGAGCTTGGCTACCTCGTCAGCCACCGCGCCAAGGCCAAGGTGCGCGCCTGGTTCAATGCCCAGGCCACCCACGCGACGGTCGCGCGCGGGCGCGAGCTGGTCGAGAAACTGCTGCAGCGTGAGGGCAAGACCGCGCTCAAGCACGACGATCTGGCCGCGCAGCTGGGCTTCAAATCGGCCGAGGCGCTGTTCGAGATGGTGGGCAAAGACGAGCTGTCGCTGCGCTCCATAGAATCCCTGCTGCGCCCGCCGGAGCCTGTGGCGCCTGCGCCCGACTTGCTGGTGAGGAAGGCGCGCGCAAGCGACGGCGCGCACAAGGGCGGGGTGCTGGTGGTCGGCGTGGATTCGCTCATGACGCAGCTGGCCAAATGCTGCAAGCCCGCGCCGCCCGACGACATTCGCGGCTTCGTCACGCGTGGCAAGGGGGTGAGCGTGCATCGCGCGGATTGCCGCAACTTTCGCGAAATGGCGGTGCGCAATGCCGAGCGTGTGATCGAGGTGCAGTGGGGCAAGCCGCAGCGCCAGACCCCGGGAGCGGCCGTCTATCCGGTGGACGTGGCGGTGGAGGCCTCGGACCGCCAGGGCCTGCTGCGCGACATCTCCGAGGTGTTTGCGCGCGAGAAGACCAATGTCATCGGCGTGCAGACCCAATCCGTGAAAGGCACGGCCTGGATGACCTTCACCGTGGAAGTTTCCGATGCCGGGCGGCTGAGCAAGGTTCTGGGCATAGTCGCCAGCGTGCAGGGGGTGCGATCGGCGCGCCGGCGGTGAAGCAATTTTTCTGGAGCAGTTTTTTGCTGCTATACTTTCGCTTTCTCGAACAAACACAGGCGCGTAGCTCAGCTGGTTAGAGCACCACCTTGACATGGTGGGGGTCGTTGGTTCGAGTCCAATCGCGCCTACCAAGTTTCCCCTCTGAAGAACACCAGACTTCAGGCTTTCAGGGAACTTCCGGGGTACTTTTTTGAACCCCGTACTGATCAAGCCGCCCCGCGTTGGGCGGTTTTTTCGTTTCTGAGCGCCGCTTCCAGCTTTGCCTTTTCTCGCCCGCGATCCGCCCCGTCGATCCACTTGGCGTAGACGGTGAAGAGCATCTTGGCGTTCTTGTGGCCCATCTGGCGGGCGATGTAGGTCGGGTTGACGCCCGCGGCTAGCGCATTCGTCGCATAGGTGTGGCGCGTCTGGTAGGCCCGGCGCCAGCGGATGCCACAGGTGCGCAGGGCAGGGCGCCAGAAGGTATCCCGCTGGCTGCGTTCGTCGTGCCAGGGCCGGCCTGTCACCGGGTTCTCGAAGATGCGGCGCCCCAACTCCTGGTCCGTCTTGTCGCTGCTGCCCACCATCGTCCACGGCTTCATCGCTTCGATAGCTGCTACGGCGCGCGCCACCAGGTCCACGTCCCGGGCGTTGTAGGTCTTGAGGGGTTTCACCTCGCCGGCGGTGCGCGCGCGCTGCACGCGGATCGTGCCGGCCGTCCAGTCCACGTCGCCCCAGCGCAGCTCGATCAACTCCTCCGGGCGCATGCCTGTCGTGAAGGCGAACTCGAAGTAAGCCCAGGCGCGGATATCGCAGTGCTGGTGCAGGTGCTCCAGCACCTGTTCCATCTCCTGTGGGCTCAGAGGGTCGGGTGGCTGGGCCTGGTGCTTGCTGTTCTCGATGCCCTCCATGGGGTTGTCGATCTTCATCTCACGCCCGGCCAGCGCGAATACACCTCGCAGCGGGATCAGGTAGTTGTTCAGGAGCTTCGCCGACTTCCACGGGTAGCTGCCCACCTTCGCGGCCACGGTTCCATGCGTGATCTTCACCATGGGCGTTTCGTCGCCCAGCAGCGTCTTCCACACGTTCAGGGCGTTGGTGTACTGCTCCAGGGTGTTCTTGGCCAAGCGGCCCTTCGTCTGCAGCCACATCGTGCACATGGCCCCGAAAGTGCTCGACGTGTTCGCCGTCTGGCCTGCTTTGGCGCGCGGGCTGTCGGGGAAGTAGTCCTCCAGTTTGAACGTGCCGAGCCTGAGCTTGTCCCGGATCTCGGCGGCTACCCGATGGGCGTATTTGACGTTCGCTGCCGTGGGCGCGGCGGGCTTGCCGGCCACCGTCAGGGTTTCGCGGCACCGCTGGCCCTCGTGGACGAAGAACAGGCGGATGCTCTTTTCCCGGATCTCTACTCCGTTGCCTGAAGCACCCATGCCTCGATCCCCTTGGTGTCGATCCAAATGCGACCATCGCGCCCGCGGCGCCATTCCTTGTTTTCAAGCCAGTGACCGCGCTCGATGCGCTTCTCGATTGCAGCAGGCGACAGACCTGTCATGGTCGCGCACAGCTTGATCGTGACGAAGCGTGCCGACTGCACGAAGGGCTGCGTGTTATCTGCCGTGCTCATGCTCCTGCGCCTCCTGCACTTTTGTGTTGCTCCTGCAGCTCCAGCACATCGGCGGGCTGCTGCATGTGCTTGCCTGGGGCACTACAAAACGTGTCGCGCTCGGCCTCGTACAACGCCTCGGCCATCTCCAGCAGGCGCACAGGGTCAGGTGGGCTGCCTGGCTTACCGCGCGCGCCGGCAATCTCCTGGCAGAACTGGACGACGAGTTCTTCCTGCTGCGGGCTCATGGCGTCGAACTCGGGATGCCATCCTTCGAGCTTCAGGGCGGCGATCTCCTCGCGGGCCTGGGTGAGCTCTGCGGTCAGTACCCGCACCTTCGCCCGGGCCTCGGCCAGCTTCTCGTAGGGGATCGGGTACTGGCCATCGCGCGACAGCACCGTGGGAATGGCGTCTCCTGCCACGAGGGCAGCATGCCGCTTGAGCTCCGAGTGAGCTTCTCCGAGGCATTGCACCAGCTTGGTGTTGCGCTTGGCAGGGGTGTTCGCAATGGCACCGAGGGCGCGGTGCAGGAACTGGTGAAGCAGGGCGATGTGCTGCTCGTACCAGGCCGACAGGTCAAGCATCTGGGGAGCCTCGGCCAGCACGGCGTGGGCGCTCTGGGCGCGCTTTTGGGCCTCATCCTGGAGCATGCGCGCGACCAGGCTTCCGGGCTTCGCGGTGAGCAAGTGGTCAGCCATGGCTCAAGCCCTCCATGCCCTTGACCAGCATGTCTCTGGCCATCACGAGCAGAGTGCCGCCAGCATCCACAACGAGGTCGTCGTCAAAGAAAACCAGGATGCCGATGGCTTGGTCCATCAGGCATCGGACATTGAAGCACTGATCGTAGGTTGGAGTTATGTGGAACATCTCCAGCTCGGTGAGTGCCTGGCCGACCAGGGTCATCACGCCCCACAGCGCGTTGCTGCTGGCGCTGTCGTCTCCATCCTCGGCGGCTGTGCGCAGAACCGCTTCGGCTTCGCTGGCGCGGTAGAAGGCATGTGACGCGAAAGTGTCCCGGCCGGGTACCGCTGCAGGAATGACGGCAACAAACTCTACTGTTGCAGGCGCCGCTTTTTTCGCTCTCGGCTGGGCGGGGGTGGCGACGGCACTCATGCTGCACCTCCAGCCATCTGTTGGATGATGCGGTTCTGCTGGTTGAGCACATAGACGATGTTCTCGTCCATCTTGCAATCCAGCCAATTGACGCAGCGGAACCGAATATCGTTTTCGATCAGCGCTTTCTCAAGAGCCGGGGATCTCTGCGCACAGAACTCAATGCTGTCGAGGATCCCGTGCGCGGTCACCGTCCATTCGATCAGCATGCCGAGCTTTTCTGCATCAATGGCCATGTCGCGGAGCTCGAAGGCACGTAATTTCCGTGCAGGCTCTTGCTCGTGGCTCGAGCGTTGGATCGGCGGATTCGGCTGGCCGCGGAAAGGCTTGGCGCCCCGATAGGTGGTCAGCGCGCGCAGGTGTTCAATGGTGCCTGGCAGGCCCCTGTAGGCCAGGAAGAGCCGGTTGGCCAGATCAGATGCGTGGCGTGTGGTGTTCACAAGAATTACTTGAACTGGCACGGTGATGCCAGGCATCTCGCGCTCGTCGAGGAGGTCAAGCGCAAATTCCAGTTCACACCTGATCTCAGCTAGGTGGCCAAGGATGTCCCCCTCTGCTGGATCGTCGCCGTTTCGCTCGTGGTAGTCCGGCGCAAGAAGGCGGCCAAGGAGGTGATCAACCTCGTTGAGATGGGAGTTCTGTAGGCCTCGGTGGCCATTGTTGTGGTCATACACAACATCCATCACTAAGGTCTGCAGCATCTCGGCAACCTGCAGGGCCAGCACATCGCCCTCGCTCTGGAACGGTTTAGTGGGGGGCAGGGCAGGGACGGCCTTCTTGCGTGCAGGGGCCTTGGTTGCGCGCACCGGCGCAGCTACGGTACAGTTCGTCATGGTTCGTTTCCTTGGCTAAAGGGGTTCGGGCTAAGAGATCGCGCGGTTGGCGCCGTGCGGATTTCGGGCAAAGGCTGGCAGTTGGCGCTGCTGGCCTTTTGCTTTTCTGGTGGTGCTGTCGCAGTGGTCATGCTGTCGTCTTGTCTGGAATCAGAGGCGCCAGTCGGGCGGCGGGGCTTCGACGTAGGGAGCCTCTTCGCGGCTCCGAGACTCCTCCAAGCGGGCAACTACCTCACTGTTGAATGAACGTCGGTTGTCAATCGCTCGATGCTTGAGCCAATCTTTCAAGTCTTGCGGCAACCGGATCGGGGACGGCGCCAACTTTCCGTTTCCTTGCATTTTTACTCCTTATGACTACGCGGCGTAATTATTACGCGGTGTAGTTATTGATTGCAAGAGTTTTTTTACTACACTGCGTAGTTATGGCTCGCCCCCCTAAAACCACCACCGCTCCTACAGGCAGCATTGCCCCATTTGGTTTGCGGATGCTTCCCGAGTTGAAGGAGAAGATCGAAGAAGCAGCAAGAGCCAACGGGCGATCTATGAATGCCGAGATCACGGCTCGCTTGCAGCAGTCCTTTGAGACCGATAGCGCGATAGAGCAGGTAGCCTTTGAGCATGGCTTTGAAGCGACGGGCCTGAAGCTGGAGATCGAGCGGCTGAGCAAACTGTTGGAGGCGCAAAAGACGAGATCCCAGCAGGAGCTTGAGGCTCAAAGCAAGGCGCTTGCGGCTGAAGCACTCAAGCACCTGTATGCCGAAGCAGGGGAAACCATCGAAGCGGCGCGCCGGGCTGCAGCCGAGTTGAAGGCTGCAGGGAAGTGGCCGATTAAGCGTCAACCCAAGTCCTGATACGCCCCTCGAACAACATGGCTGTACAACGATTTCGTTCATTGGTTTTGAAAAAAACATGAGGAGCATCGCATGAGCGAACCGCCTGCCAAGGAACTCTCCACACACGAAAAAAACATAGCCGAGCAAGCGCACGAACTCTTTGAGGACTTGGATGTTGCTGAACTGGAGCGGGTGCTGGACCATGTTCAGCGGAGACTGGCCGTTTCGAAGGCTGCAGATCAAACGGGGGATCGCATCATGTACGCCCGCGGGCGTCCATCCGGCCCCCTGGGAAAGCTGGATACCCCCCTCAAGACGTGGCTGGATGAGGGTACCGCCGAGCTGTTCCGTCGCAAGGCCTTTATGCGCGATCAAGAGTCTTCCGCGGCCCTGCGCGACTGTGCATACGCATGGGTCCACGGCAAGACGTACACGGTGATGGCGGCTGAGAAAGCATTGCATGACGCTGATGCTATGGACATCCGCGAGCAGATGACAGGGCCATTTGCGGGCCGCGAATTCAACGTGGCTGATACCACGCGCTGATTCACTGAGATGACTATGACCAAAGATGACGCAAAGGCTCAGATCATCAGACTGTGGGTGGACTGGCTTGCGGCCAGGGAACGAACCACGCTGTCGCAGGACATGCAGGTGTTCTATTCCCACCTTCGGAGCCGGCAACCGCACACGTTGTCGTTCCGCGCGGCGGGCGACAAGTGGCAAACGGTAAAAACCTGGATTCAAGACCGCTACTGATTCCACTACGAAATCTTCGTAGTGATGCTGAGCTTCGCCCAAAAAAGGGAGCTTCCGTTTTCCCGTTGCAGGGTTGAGGCGCTTGTTATGTTGTGAGCTATGGTTTACAGTTCGCTTATGTTCGAGATCCAGCGAACGGCCCTGTTTGATGAGTGGCTGGGCTCCCTGAAGGACAGGCTTGGTCAGAAGCAGATACTCGCTCGGCTGGCTCGTCTTTCCCTGGGTCACTGGGGCGACTGCAAGCCGGTTGGTGGCGAGGTGGTCGAACTGCGTATCCACGTTGGTCCCGGCTACCGTGTGTACTGCTGGAAGGATGGCGCGACGGTGGTTATCGCGCTCGGTGGCGGTGACAAGTCCACTCAGTCGCGCGATATCGCAGCCGC
Organism: Alicycliphilus denitrificans; assembly: GCF_044792555.1. Lineage (GTDB taxonomy): Bacteria > Pseudomonadota > Gammaproteobacteria > Burkholderiales > Burkholderiaceae_C > Alicycliphilus > Alicycliphilus denitrificans_A. The sequence continues at coordinate 2,889,349 of NZ_CP126238.1, read as the reverse complement.
GCAGGCCATGGTCGAAATGTTGAAGGAGTGAACGATGAACCCCGAAGCAGCCAAGAAACTCGGCATCAAACCCTTCGATGCCTCTGACTACCTGAAGACGGAGCAGGACTGCGCAGAGTACCTCTCGGTTGTGCTGGAAGATGGCGATCCGGCACTGTTGGCTGCCGCCCTGGGTGACGTGGCCAAGGCCCGCGGCATGTCCCAGGTTGCCCGCGATTCCGGCATGACCCGTGAGGGCTTGTACAAGGCGCTGAGCAGCCAGGGCAACCCCAGCTTCGCCACAGTGATGAAGGTGCTGCATGCGCTGGGCCTGCAGGTCAGCGTGCAACCGGCGGCGCACGCCTGAGTCGGCCGCCTCAGAACTGAGGGCGTTGGCCGTGGTGGCAGCCGCAACGGGTGCACTCACGCCCAGCCTCCGGCGGCCAGGTTGCGCAAGATGGCCGGGGTTTCCTTGCGGTCGGCACCGTCATGCTCCTCGATGTACTCCAGGACGGCCAATGACTCTTCCTTGGAGCGTGGAGCGATCTTGGCCAGCATGACGAAGCAGTGGTCGTCATGGGCCGTGGCGTAGGTCGGCCCATCCCCGCAGCCTTCGAATGACGTGCGCAGACGGTACAGCTGATGTAAGCGCGCGGCAAACCCATGTTGACCGCCGCTGGCGGCCATGGCTGATGATCAGATGTCGATGGGTTGCCAGCGATGCGGCAGCAGTTCTTCAATCCGGCTGGCCTTGTGCGTGGGCAGCCGGGTCAGCACATCCTTGAGATAGGCATATGGGTCGTGCCCGTTCATGCGCGCTGACTGGATCAGGCTCATCACGGCGGCCGCCCGCTGGCCCGCGCGCAGGCTTCCTGCGAATAACCAATTCGAGCGCCCCAGGGCCACAGGCCTGATCTGGTTTTCGATCCAATTGTTGTCCGGCGGCAGCTGCGGGTCATCAACGAAGCGCGTGAGCGCAGCCCATCGCTTGAGGCTGTAGTCCAGCGCCTTGGCCGTCGCCGAGTTGCCCGCCACCTGCTGGCGTTGCAGCACCATCCACTGGTGCAACGCGTCCAGAATGGGCCGACTGTGCTGCTGGCGCACCTGCAGCCGCTCTGGTGCCGCCAGGGGCTGAACTTGCCGTTCGATCTCATAGACCCGGGCGAACTGCGCCAGGGCCAATTCGGCGATCTCGCTCTTGCCCGCCGCGTGCAGGTCGAAGAACTTGCGCCGGGCGTGTGCCAGGCAACCGGCTTCGGTCACGCCCTGGCTAAAGCTGGCCTTGTAGCCGGCATAGTCGTCACAGATCAGGCTGCCGCGCCACTCACCCAGGAAGGCGCGGGCGTGTTCTCCGGCGCGGGACTCGCAGAAGTCATAGACCACGGCCCGCGTGGCTTCAAACGCTCCCGGGGCATAGGCCCACAGGTAGGCCCGGTGCGTTTTACCGTTGCCCGGCTTGAGCATGGCCACCGGGGTCTCATCACCGTGCAACACCCGGTGGCCGAGCACCTCGGCCTTCAGGGCATCGACCAGCGGTTGCAGCCGCGCACCGCAGGTGCCCACCCACTGCGCCAGGGTGGATCTTGGAATCGCCAGACCGGCGCGACCAAAGATGTTCTCCTGCCGGTACAAGGGCTGGTGATCCTGGTACTTGGCCACCAGCACCTGGGCCAGCAGGCCGGCAGTCGGGATGCCTTTATCGATCACATGGGCCTCGACCGGCGCCTGGGTGATGGTTTCGCACTGGGTGCACGCCCACTTGCCACGGATGTAGCGCTCCACGGTGAACACGCCCGGCACGTAGTCCAGCTTCTCGGCCACGTCTTCGCCGATGCGCTTCATTTGGCAGCCGCAGGCGCAGGTGGTCGACTCAGGCTCGTGGCGGATCTCGCGGCGCGGCAGGTGGGCAGGCAGGCTCTGGCGTTTGGGCTGTTGCTTGGCTTCGGGCGCAGCCGCAAGCGGCTGGAGTTGCTCAATCTCGACGGCGACCGCCGCCAGGTCGGCATCGATCTCGTCTTCCAGCAGGCTCCTCTGATCGGCGCTGTGCCGCTCGGATTGGGCGGCGAACTTCAGCCGCTTGAGCAGCGCGCACTCATAGGTGAGCTTCTCGTTGAGCGCGCGCTGGTGACGCAGTTCGGCCAGCAGGCGCTGGGTCACTTCGCGCAGTTGCTCTGCGTCCAGCTCGCTCAGGGCTTGCTCGTCGATCACCATGGCTGGCAGTGTGCCCGCTCACCCTGGGTCCAGCCATTGACGCATCTCCCGATTGCCACGGCCACGCCCTTACGCCGACGATTCAGACCACGGTGATGGCACCTTGCGAGCCCACACGCTGCCAGGGCAGGCCCAGCACCAGGGCGTTGAGCTGGGCGTGTTCCAACGCCACGTTCGGACTGCCCGCAGGTGCCCAGACAAACTTGCCCTGGTGCAGCCGGCGCGCGGCCAGCCACAGTCCCACGCCGTCATGTACCAGGACTTTCAGGCGGTTGGCGCGCTGGTTGGCGAAGACGTACGCATGATGTGGCTGGGCCGCGCCGAAGGTGGCGATCACCCGCGCCAGGGCGGTGTCGGTGCCCGCGCGCATGTCCAGCGGGGTGGTGGCCAGCCAGGCCGCGTCGATCCTGATCATGTGCGAATCACCGCAGTAATTCGCGCAGCATCTGGGCGCACTCGGTCGCAGCGGATAAGGGCCAGTGCACGGTCACGGACATGCCGGGGCGCTGGCATTCGATGCGGATGCCATCCGCTGGCGTTGGCAAGGACGCGGATGGTAGCTCACCAGCAGACGCCTGCGGTACTGCGCTCAGGTCGATGGGGATAAAGGCCGGGGGTTGGGAAGCAACGACCGCAGTGCTGACGCCAACTTCAAGACGGTGAAGTCCCTGCGCCCATTCCTTGAGCCAGCGGTGTAGCACGTTGGCGTTCATGCCATGTTGCAGGGCCACCGCCGCGACCGATGCGCCTGGCTGTCGGCAGGCAGCCACCAGCTCGGCCTTGAATTGCGGGGTGTAGGTGCGGTGCGTACGCCGCTGCGCATAGCGCGGGGTCTGAGGGTCTTTGAGCATCGTGTCCACGCCAATGTTGCGTGCACACGATCTTGCTCAGCCTTACCACCTCATTCAAGATGGGTTCGCCAGCCGCATACCCTGAGCCTCCAGGTCACCGAAGCCCATGGAGCCAAATGCTGCCGCGAAAGTGCTGCCGTTCTGGCGCGCCAGGTACTGCCCGTAGCGCCGGCCCAAGTCTTCCATCGGTGTCGTGATCTTCTTGGCTGCCTCCAGCGCCTTGTCGATTAGAACCTGGTGGCCGGTGCGCACGCACTCCTGCAGCCAGAGCACGGCGTCCACCTCGCGATCGCCAGTGACGACCTTGGCCGCAGGCATCTCGGGCACCGTCAGCGCCGTGCCGGCGCTGGTCTGGACGGGCGGCAGGGTGAAGAGGGCGCGGAATGCTTGGTTGTCGGGTCGGCTGGTCAGCGCGCAGCGACGGCTGTTGCGTTCAGGAGCCGCTTCAAGCAGGGCGGCGGTTTCGGTGGGTTGCATCATTCACTCCATGCCGTGTTGGCGATGGAGTAATTACACTTTATGTTTATGCGTTAGTCAAACGCAATGTGTATTTTTTCCCGGGTCATTTACACTCCATGTGGGTCGCCAGATGGTTGGCAGCAGAAAATCACCTGCGGATGGTGTGGAAAGGGAGTGATGTCGTCTCTTGCTGCCAAAGATCCAGGCCCGTTTCACTTCTGGTGTCGCAGATGCCCAGTCTGCAACCACGCGCTGGAGCTCGGGCGCGGCCGCCAGTCCGCTCACGCACGCTTCATGAGCACAGCCAGCAGATTGCTCCTGAGCAGCTTGCTGTCGGGCGCCAACGTCAGTGCCTGGAGCAGGGGGGCGGCATCCTGGCGGGCGGCTTCAGGCAGTGTCCCCAGGGTGTCGGCAAGTACATCCAGTGCTTGATGAAGCGCTGGGGGCGGGTAGTTCCCTGCCTGCATGGCCATCGGTGCCATAGACGTGATGACGCTATCCCCAACCATCTTTGGCTCTGAGCCATCCAGAACCCAGTTGGACGAGATGTGAAATCTCCGCTGGGCGCTCAAGGCCCCAGCCTTGGACACCCCTCGCTTGCCCCAGTTGGTCACTACTTGGTCCGACTCGTTGAGCGCCCTGGCAAGAGCCGATGGACCGACAACGCCTTGCTCTTGTGCGGCGTGCAGCAGTCTTTCCAGTGATTCGTGGCGTGTTCGTTCAGTCATGCGGCCATTTTCTTGCGACTAAACGAAGTGTTGTTACACATGAAGTTTGCAATAAGTAAACGCCAAGTGTAATAATGTGGCTCATGACTGATGCAGAACTCATCGAGAAACACGGCGGCCCTTCAAAGCTCGCCAAAAAGATGGCTCTCACAGAGAAGTGGGCGGTCCAGCGAATCCATAACTGGAAGAAGCGTGGCATCCCAGCGCGGGTGAAGCTGGCATACGCAGATCTGTTCCTCAGCGCTGAAGCTATTGGCAACAAGCTTGACGTTGATGTCGTGAAATCGGAAGCCTGACCCATGGAGCCCGTCGTCTCCCTCGCGGCCATCCATCGCCGCGCCCGTGCCGCCGCTGCAGCCGGCCACTGCCCACATACCACATGCCCCTGGCCGCCCGAGTCCGCGGCGGCACAGGTTTTCCACGAACAGTTCCGCGCCCAGCAGGTGCAGCAGTCCGCTGCGCACAAGGAGGTCCCCCATGTCCACGCATGAATCTGCTGCGGCGCAGGCCGCTCCCATTCCCCGCTCCGCGCTCGTTGCCGGTGCTGGCTGTTGCCAGCCCGAGCTGACGCGCGATCTGCGCACCGTGGCCATGGATGCTGCGAGCCAGTGGACGCGAACACAAGCGATCTCGGGCAAAGGAATCGATGGCTCGCCGGAGGAGTTCGGCGCAGCGGTCGCTAGGGTGTACCTGGCTGCGCTGCGCGAACTCGAGGCTGGCTTCGGGCCGGCGCCGAAGCGGGAGTGGTAGATGGTGGAGTGCCGCTCTCTCCTGGACACCCTAGAACTCGCCAAGCGCGAATTCCTGTTCATCGGTGGGTGTGTCATGACCGACCGCCCCGACCTTCCGCTCTCGCAGGAAACGAGTTGGACGACGGACTTCTCTCGGGTTGTGGAGGCTATCGACGACGCAATCGACCTGGTGGTTGGCGCGGATCGCCGTACTGCTCCTGGATGTACTGGTTGTGGTACGAGCCAGCCGACCCTGCCGATATCAGCCCGGACCAGATATGTGCCGGCACACCTGGATAGTCGTACGGCTGCTGGGGATCGCTCGTGAACCACAAGCGCAACAGCCGACTGTCTGGATCGTACGTTGCCTTGACCAGGGCTTTGGAACCTGGAAACGAGCGCGATTCGACCATTTTGTCTGCCCCTCTCGGTGATGGTTGTGTAGGAGCTTCCATCGTAGCCCGGGAGAGGGCGGGCACCCCATGCGCGCGACATCACTGCTCTCCGCGCGCCCAGCGCCGCGTGCGCGCCGGTTCCTGGTGGCCACTGATGACGGCCCGGGCAACAGCACAGCGGACCACCAGTTCCCCAGCCTGCCAGGCCAGCTCGAGCTTGGAGGTGGTCAGCACTCGCGTGCGCAGTCCGGACGCTGGGTCGAGGTTCTGCGACAGCGCAGTGCGCGTCGAAGCATGGAAGGGCAACGGCATAGCCGGGCCTGCGAATGAGGTAGGGCGTGACGTGTTCATGCCTGCATCGTCGTTTTTTTTGCCAGCAGGAGGTAGTCAAGTGGCCTCAAAAAATTTGACGCGGATTGACGACCAGGGGGAGCTCTCCTTGGCGCGGCGTGCGGAGCCGAATGAGGTTCCCATCGAGATGATCCGGCGCCAGCGCAGCGCTGCCGCAGCCTTCTCTCTAGCCTGCCAATCGTCGGGCCTGGAGGACAAGGAAATCTACTTGGCGCTGGGCATTGACGCAGGGTACTTCTCGCGCATCAAGGCGGGCACAGCGACGTTGCAGGCCGACTTGGTGCGCCCGTTCTGCGAAGTGGTGGCCAACCGGATCTATCCCGAGTGGCTCGTCTATCAGATCGGCTGCACCCTGGTGGTCATCAAGACCGAGGCCGAGCGCCGCGCCGAAGAGGCAGAGCAGCGCGCGAAGACTGCGGAGGCCGAGAACCGCCTGCTGCGGCAGTTGGTGCAGGGGAGGGCTGTCGCATGACCGAATCAACAGTTGAAGAGCTGCGCCGCCAGCTTGCGGCCGCTGAGGCTGAAGCAGCCCGCCTGCGCCAGCAGCTGAAGCACGCGGAGTGGGTCGCCGATTACGAGAGCGCGCCGGCAGGTTGAGTTTGAGCCACGGCTAGGTGAGGGGTAGCTCCCCAAGCCGAAAAGCAGTTCCCCCACCTGCCTGCCGTTGGTTTCTTTGTGGGAGATGAGCCAGTATTTGTGGGTGAATACGTGACGAACAAACACCAATCGCCAAAAACCAGCGCCGACTGGCACACCATTCGGGCGCGCGGCGAGGCCTGCCGCGCGAGGATCTTGAGGACCGACCCAACAGACGGGGCGTGCACGTACCTATGCTCATGGAATGACTCGATCTTCCATGCTTTCGCGGATGTCGATAGCCTGATGCGGCATCTGGAGCAAATCGAAGTCAAGTTCGCTGAGCTGCAGCGCCTGGAGCGAACGTTTCGTGTGCGCGAGCTGACTCCTGAGGAGCTTCAAAAGGAACGCCAACTCCAAAGCATGTGGGGCCGTCTTGGCGGTATGAGCGTCACGATTTCCATGCTCGGTAAGCAACTGAGCGGAGAAATGCCGATTGCCAGGTCAACTCTTGTGATGGCCGAAGCCGACGGCCGCAACCACCTTAACGACTTGGCGAAGCGGCATGCCGATACTGTCCGCGCGCGTGTGCAACTCGCCGACGAGATCGCCGCCATTTCCCGTCGACCCCCTCGCTATGCGGAGTATGTCGCTGCGGCTGAAGCGCTCGAAAAGGAGGGGGCTAATTGAACTACTACGAGCATCACATCGGCGACCACCTCAAGAAGACTGTGCATCTCAGCGCGGTGGAGGAGGGTGTGTACCGCCGCTTGCTGGATCGGTATTACACAACCGAGCAACCGCTGCCGGCAGACGTGCGTGAGTGCTGCAAGCTGGCCCGTGCCACTACGAAGGCAGAGCGTGACGCTGTGCGAGATGTTCTGAAGGATTTTTTCCTGCTGCGCGATGACGGGCACCACCAGAACCGAGCAGATGAAGAAATCGCACGCTTCAAGGACAAGCAAGCGAAGGCCACGCGCAGTGCAAACGCACGCTGGAGCGCACAGAGAGCGCATTCCAATGGCAATGCGAACGCATCATCTGCTGACATGCCAACGCACTGCGAAGGCAATGCGAACGCATCAGAAACAGATATGCGAACGCATTGCGAAGGCAATGCACCGCGCGCCCGTCCCCAGACTCCAGACACCAATAACCAGATAAATACCCCCCAACCCCCCAGCGGGGGCAAAAGGCGTTCTCGCAAGTCTGAGGTGGAGCCGGAAGGCTTTGCCGATTTCTGGGCGGCCTATCCGCGAAAGGTCGGGAAGGATGCGGCTCGCAATGCTTTCGAAAAACGATCTCCGGACAGTGGCCTGCTGACGAGGATGCTGGCGGCAATCGCGGAGCAGGCGAAATCGGCGCAGTGGCTGCGTGAAGGCGGGCAGTACATCCCGCACCCGTCGACATGGCTCAACGAAGGCCGTTGGCAGGACGAAGTTGGCGGCACTGCCACCGGTGCACCAGCCCTTGCGGTCGACGATCCGCTGCGGGCTCAGATCGCCGCATTGCCTCCCGATTGGTGGAGGCTCGCCGGCTTTGAGTCGAAGTGGGACGCGGAGGCCTCTCGGTGCAACTGGATGAACTACACCGAATTCCGTGACCGCAAGCGCATGGTGTCACCTGAGGGCGCGACCGCATGAACGTTGGCGAGATCAAGGACCAGTTGGCCCAGCGCGCGGCCGACGTGGCGAGCCACCTGCTCAAGGGAGGCCGCAAGGCCGGTCGCGAGTGGAAAGCCGGCAGCGTTGGCGGCGAGGAGGGCAGCAGCCTGTCGGTGTGCATCGCAGGGGCCAAAGCAGGGGTGTGGAGCGACTTCGCCACGGGCGCGAGCGGTGACCTGATTGACCTGTGGATGGCTTGCCGCGGTGTGTCGCTCGCGGATGCCATGCGCGAGGCGAAGGACTACCTGGGTATCCGGGAGATCGCGCCCAAGCCGCCCGAGCGCAGCTACCGCCTCCCCGAGAAACCGCAATGCAAGACGCCGAAGGAGCGAGTCTTGGAATGGCTGACCGGCCCTGCGCCGAATGGCCGCTGCCTGACGGTAGAAACTCTCAAGGCCTTCAAGGTTGCCGAGCAGATCAGGAACGGAAAGACCTACGCGGTGTTCCCGTACTTCGATGAAACCGACGAGAAGCTTCTGAACGTCAAGTATCGCAATCCGGATGTGAAGGCCGACATGCGCCAGGAGGCTGGAGCCATACCCTGCCTCTTTGGGTGGCATCTCATCGACCCCAAGGCGCGCATGGTGGTCATCACCGAAGGCGAAATCGATGCGATGACGCTGCATCAGATGGGCATCCCGGCACTGTCGATCAACCAGGGCGCTGGCAACCACCAGTGGATTGAAGCCGACTGGGAGCGACTTGAGCGCTTCAGCGACATCATCATCTGCTACGACCACGATGAGGCGGGGGACAAGGCGGCGCCGGAGGTGATGCGCCGACTGGGTATCGAGCGCTGCAAGCGCGTGATGCTGCCGATGAAGGATCCGAATGCGTGGCTCCAGTACGGGGCGGAAGCCTACGACTTCCAGCAGGCGGTGGACGCGGCCAAGCCCATGGACCCGGAGGAGCTTGTCAGCGCGGATGACCGCACAGAGGCCGTGATCGCCGAGTTCTACCCGAGCGCGGAAAGCCAGCAGCATCCATCGCTGTACGTGGACAGGCGCCTCGACTGGTTTGCGTTCCACCCGGGCGAGTACACCGCTTGGACTGGCTGGAACGGCCACGGGAAGAGTTTGTTTCTCGACCAGGTGTTGCTGGGCCTGATGCAGCAGCACCAGCGCGTAGTGGTGTTCTCCGGCGAACTGACAGCCGTTCGACATCTCAAGCGCATTCACAAGCAGGCGGCGGGACTGGATCGCCCCTCCGCTGCCTACATGCGGGCCATTGGATCGTGGCTGCGCGATCGCTTGTGGGTTTTCGATGTGGTGGGCAATGCAAAGCTTGGACGCTTGCTGGAGGTCTTCGAGTACGCCGCCCGCCGGTATGGCGCCAACCACTTCGTCATCGACAGCCTGATGATGCTGGACGTTCCTGCTGACGGCCCTGGCGCGCTGTCAGCCCAAAAGATCGCCGCTCAGAAGATCGCGGCGTTCGCGCGTGGCCATGGCGTGCATGTCCACCTTGTAGCGCACCCGCGCAAGGGCCGGGACGAGAGCCAGCCGCCAACCAAGATGGATGTCGCCGGCAGCCTGGACATCATCAATGCCGCGGACAACGTATTCGCCGTGTGGCGCAACAAGAAGGATGAAGCATCCCCTGATCCCACGGATGAGGTTGCCGTGGCCAAGTGGAACACTCAGCGAGATGAGCCAGACGGGAGATTGATTCTCTCCAAGTACCGCCATGGAGACTTTCAGGACTACACGCAGCCGCTGTGGTTCCACAAGGAGTCCATGCAGTACCGCACCCAATCTCGCCGCCACCCGTTCTCCTTCGTGGAGTTCTCAACCGAGGAATCTTTCCATGACCAACTCAACAACGCCTTTGCTCGCTGAGCATCCGACGTTTAACCCGTCCAAGGTCTGGGTACTGCTCTGGAGTCAGCAGCAGAAGATGCTGCACATCGAGACGCTGGAATCCATGCTGGCGAATCATCGGGAGGCATTCCGGCGAGACCTCGCGACCGAATACATCCCGCTGGTGATCGGCGATGAGGACGTGGTGGAGCGTGCTGCTGACGCGATCCGGCCCACCATGGAGGCAAGGTACGAGGCTTGGCGCGCTGGTGATTCAGCCATCCCGCCCTACGCCTGCATTCCTTAGCAGGAGCACCAAGATGTCGGCCCTACCCCAAACGTCGGATTCACCAGCCGTTCCACCTTTGCGCGATCTTCTCGCGGCAGCGCAGCGGGCCTGCGACCACTGGGGCGACAGCCCAGAGGCACGCCGGGCCATGCGGGCGGACTGCCTGGCTACGCCGCCCCATCTGCGCGCGGACCTGATTCAGCATTTTGAGGAGACCTACCAATGACCGTCCACCGTCACCAGCACCCGGTATGGGGCTATGCTGCGGCGCTCGGTCGAGCGATGCTTCGGGCGCAGCCGCTGTGGCAATAGAGAGCATGCCGATGACTGATGCACCAACACAAGCCGACGGCCTGGGGGCAGGCCAGGCTACCCGGCTAGTTTCGAGCGCTCCCACGCTCGACGAGCTCAGGCAGAGCCCGAAGATCCCCAGCACCCAGCGCATCTACGACGCCGTGTGCGAGCTGCATGCGCTCGAGCAGGTGGCCACCAGGGAAACGGTGGCGGAACTCACCGGGTTGAAGCTGACCGTGGTAGATGACCGCCTGCGTGCACTGATGGACGACGAGAAGATCAAGCGTGTTTTGCGCGGCGTGTTCTTGCCTGTCGAGAGGCACCCGCCTGCGCGCTCGATGAGCAAGACTCTACTTCCCGATGGCATGGTCAAGATCGAGATCGGTGACCAGGTTCTGGAACTGACCCCGAGGGAGGATCGCATGCTGGCCCAGCTCCAGTCTGGCGCCGCCACCCAGGCCGCCGCAATCGAGAGCAGTCGCGCGATGGCCATCCGCTCCACAGAGATGGGGTTGGTGCTGGAGCGGCTGGAGCGCGTGACACGCTCGGTTTTCGACGGTAGCGGGGCGCTCAATGAGCGAGGTGAGCCATGCCAGGCAAGGTGAAGTGGACGCAGGAGGATCTCTCTCAGCTGGGGATGGTTCCGGGCTCCCGGTCAATTGACTGAGCGGCATCAAGCACGCCTGTAAGCGGCAAAATCTTGGAAACCAGCTGTAAGCGCACTGCAAGAGGTAGGCCGTAGGCTGTCGTAAGGAGGCAAGCCTATGAAACTGACAAATCCTGAAAAGCTGATCCTTTCGATGTTGGCATCGCTGCATGAACGGCTGGAGATAGAGACCGAAACCGCCAAGCTGATATCGGATGCGATCTACACCGGCAACACATGGGCGCTGAGTTGGGAACTCACGGGAATCGTTGGAGACAACGCTGATCCCAATCCACCAGCGGTCACCGAGGTGGCGAACTACCTCGACATGTGGAGCTTCCTTGAGGAGGGAGTGGCGGCACTTTCGCCAGAGGTGCGTGCCGAACTGGATGCTGCCGTTCTTGGGGCGAAAAGTTTCCCAGGATTCGATGGCAACGACGAATCAGAGCACTACAGCATCGCAGGCTTCTTGGTGGGGCCTTTGAAACGCTTTGCTCGATTCGCCGACCGAGACCTGAACTCGCATCACCCCACGCTTTACCGCTACGAGGCGATGTATGCTGTGTTCGAGCCGATGAGGAAGCGACTTGGCCTAGGACGGCCTCTGACGCAAGGCGAGTTGTCCGAGATCCTCTCGGCGTAGCCCCCGTATAGGGTTCGTACTTCGTACCACTTCCCGGCATCCTGCCGGGAATGTCTTCCCCACAGCATTCCCCCCAAGACAAAGCTCCACCCAACTGGGAGGTCATCGAGCGCGACTTCCGCATGGGAGTCCGCGCGGTAACGGCCATTGCCCAGGAGCATGGCATCACCGAAGGCGCCATTCGCAAGCGCGCCAAGCGTGACGGGTGGGTGCGTGACCTCAACGCCAAGGTACGCGCCAAGGCAGACGACCTGGTACGAAAGGCCGAGGTACGAGCCCAAGTACGAGAAGACCAGCGACTGACCGAGAACCGGCAGATCGAGGTCGAGGCCAACATCCAGAAGGAGATCCGACTGGGTGAACGCGCAGACATCCGGCGCGCTCGTGCGCTGTGCATGAAGCTGCTGGCAGAGCTGGAGCAGCAGACCGACCAGGTGCCCGAGCTGGGAGAGCTGGGGGAAATCCTGCGCAGACCCGACGACAAGGGCCAGGACAAGCTCAACGACATCTACCAGGCGGTGATCAGCTTGCCTGAGCGCACCAAGACCATGAAGGCGCTGGCCGAGGCGCTGCGCATCCTGGTGTCGATGGAACGTGAGGCCTTCGGGATCGACGCCCACCCCGATGCGGGTGGTGAAGGCGACAAGGACTTTCTGGAGAGGCTGCTGAATGCCCGCGCCCGCGCAGCCAACCGCTAAAGGCCGCCTGGCCCGGCCCGCCCAGGTCGAGGCGCAGTTGGTGGACGACATCGGGGCGTTCTACGACGACCCGGAGGGCTTCGTCCGCTACGTCTTTCCGTGGGGCCAGGCCGGGACGCCATTGGCCGCCGAAGCTGGTCCCGACACTTGGCAGTGTGAAGTGATGGGGGAAGTTCGCCAGGCGCTGCGAAGCGGGGCAGATGTGCAGACTGCCATCCAGATCGCGGTGGCCAGTGGTCACGGCATTGGCAAGACCGGACTCGTGGCCTGGATCATCCTGTGGTTCATGAGCACGCGGGACTTCCCGCAGGTGGTGGTCACGGCCAACACCAAGACCCAGCTCACAACCAAGACCTGGCGAGAGCTGTCAAAGTGGCACAAGCTCAGCATTCACGCCCACTGGTTCGACTGGTCAGCGACTAAGTTCAACCACGTCCTGTATCCCGAAGTGTGGTTTGCCGCGGCTATCCCCTGGACCGAGCACAACTCCGAAGCCTTCGCGGGCACGCATGAGAAGCATGTCCTGGTGATCTTCGACGAGGCCTCGGCCATCGCGGACAAAATCTGGGAGGTGACCGAGGGCGCAATGACCACGGCGGGGGCGATGTGGCTGGCCTTCGGCAACCCGACCCAGACCACAGGCCGCTTCGCTCAGTGCTTCGGCAAGTTCAAGCACCGCTGGATTACGCGCCAGGTGGACAGCCGCACGGCCAAGATGGCCAACAAGGCTCAGATCCAGAAGTGGATTGACGATTACGGCGAAGACCACGACTTCGTGCGTGTCCGCGTGCGTGGCGTCTTCCCGCGCGCCGGCAGCCTGCAGTTCATCAGCCTCGACACGGTAGCCAGGGCGCAGCGCCGCAAGGCGGAGGGCTACGGGGGCTTCGCCAAGGTGCTGGGTGTGGACGTGGCACGCCACGGGGATGACCAGTCCGTATTCACGCGGCGCCAGGGCAACCACGTCTGGCCGCAGAAGAAGCTGCGCGAGCCTGACCTGATGAGGCTCGCGGACCTGATCGCGTTCGAGATCCACGAGTTCAAGCCGGATGCCGTGTTCGTGGATGCGACAGGCTTGGGGTGGGGAGTGATCGACCGCCTTCGCCAGATGGGCTTTAGCAAGCTGATCTTCCCTGTTCAGGTGGGTGAGAAAGCGACCGACGAATCGCGCTATTGGAACAAGCGTTCTGAACTGTGGGACCAGGGCAAGACGTGGCTGGAGGAGGGCGGCTGCCTACCGGATGACCCGGAGATGGAAGCCGATCTCACCGGGCCGCAATACGGCTATGACCGCCGCATGCGCATCGTCATCGAGAGCAAGGACGACATGAAGGCGCGCGGGCTTCCCAGTCCGGACTGCGCTGACTCGCTGCTGCTCACGTTCGCGTCTCCTGTCGCGAGCACCACAGCCACGCCCGCCAAGGGCTGGCGCGATCGCCTGAGTGTCGGCTCCTCTCGACACTGGGACCAATCCACCGCATGATCATGACCAGCACCACCCTGACATCCATCGGCGACGAGGCCGCGCGCGAGAACTGGGTCCGCTACCAGTACGCCAAGGACCGCGGCCACCGAGACTATCTGCCACATGCCGCGCGCTGCGAGGACATGTACATGGGCGGCGGCCGGCAGTGGACGCCCGAGGCGCGCGCGCAGCTCGCCCAGGAGCGCCGGCCTTGCTACGAGTTCAACGAGATCAAGCCCAGCGTCAACGCGACCATCGGCTACCAGATCCACAACCGCATGGACATCGCCTTCAAGCCGCGCGGCGGCGATGCGGACCTGAACCGGGCCACGATCCTCTCCAAGGTGGCCATGCAGGTGGTGGACATGTGCAACCTGCACTGGCACGAGACCCAGGTGTTCAGCGATGGCGTGATTCAGCAGCGCGGCTACTTCGACGTGCGGGTGAGCTTCGACAACAATATCCAGGGCGAGATCGTGGTGAGCGACCTCGACCCCATGGACGTGATCCCCGACCCGGACGCCAAGGCCTACGACCCGGACAAGTGGGGCGACGTGCTCATCACCCGCTGGCTGACCCTGGACGAGATCGCCCAGCTCTACGGCCAGAAGGCGCGCAAGGCGGCCGAGGAGAGCAACGATGCTGGCGTGGACTTCGGCGAGCTGGATGACGAGGAGGCGCGCAGCAAGTTTGCCAGCCGCGACAACATCGGCGCCTTCGATGCCTGCCTCAAGAAGGAGGACGGGCTGCAGCGCTACCGGATCATCGACCGCCAGCGTTTCGTCTATGAGCTGACGCCCTGCATCGTCTGGCCCATGACGGGCGACGTGCGCGCCGAGGCCGAACTGGCCCAGGACTCCATCGCTGACGCCCTGGCCCAGGGTGCCGTACGGGGCAAGCGCATGCGCCGCCGTGTGAAGTGGACCGTGACCACGCTCACCGCCACGCTCTTCGATGGCTACAGCCCCTATGAGCATTTCACGGTGGTGCCGTACTTCGCCTATTTCCGACGCGGCAAGACGGGCGGCATGGTCGATGACGCCATGGGCCCCCAGGAGGCGCTGAACAAGGCCGTGAGCCAGTACGTGCATGTGGTCAACACGGCAGCCAACAGCGGCTGGATCGTGGAGGAGAACTCGCTGACCAACATGACCATGGAGGAGCTGGAGCAGGTGGGGGCCCGCACGGGCTTGGTGGTCGAGTACAAAAAGGGCACGACGCCACCGCAGAAGATCCAGCCCAACCAGGTGCCCACCGGTGTCGACCGGATCATCGACCGGGCCGACAAGGCGCTCAAGGATGTGACCGTACCCGAAGCCATGCGCGGCCAGCAGGGGCCCGAGACCTCGGGCGTGGCCATTCAGTCCAAGCAGTTCGCGGCCCAGCAGCAGCTGGCGGTGCCGCTGGACAACCTGGCCTACACGCGCCGCCTGCTGGCCAAGCGCATCCTGAAGCTGGTCCAGACCTACTACGACAGCCACCGCATTTTCCGCATCACCGAGACCGACCCGCTGACGGGAAAGCAGGTGGAGGACACGCTGGAGATCAACAAGTTCGACCCGGCATCGGGCGGCTACCTTAACGACGTGACCATCGGCACCTATGACGTGGTGGTGACCGAGCAGCCGATGCAGGTCACCTTCCAGAACAGCCAGTTCCAGCAGGCGCTGGAGATGCGCAAGGCGGGTATCTCCATCCCCGACCCGCAGGTCATCCGCTATTCCAACCTGGCCGACAAGCACGAGATCCTGGCCAGCATGCAGGGCAACCAGCCGCCGGCCGATCCGACTATCGAGGCGCGCGTTCGACTGCTCGATGCGCAGGCTCGCAAGGCAGATGTGCAGGCCACGGACGTGCAGGTCAAGAGCCAGTACAGCGCGACCCAGACCGCCCAGGTTATTGCTCAGACGCCCCAGACCGCACCGCTTGCCGATGGCCTGCTCCGATCGGCTGGCGCAGTAGACCACGACGCGGCGCCCATCGTGCCCCAGCTGACCGCAGGCGTGCCGGCACTGGACATGCCCAATAACACCGACCCACTGACGCCCGCCAGCCCGGCGCGCGGCCAGGAGGCGGGCATTGAAACCCTCGGCGCCGATGGCGTCCGGGACTTCACCCAACCCTGAGGAGAACGACATGGCCAAGAACACCGCCATTGGAATGGACAAGGACTGGCAGGCCGAGCACGACATGCGCACGCTGGCCGAGGCCGAGGAGATCCGCAAGGACCCCAAGCGCCTAAAGGCCGCCCTGGCCAAGGCCAAGGAAAAGATCGCCGAGCTGCAGCAGTTGCAGACGCCGGCGAAGAAGTGACCACTGCATTCCACTGAAGGACATAAGCACCATGACCCCTATGCTCAAGAAACTCCTGGCCCGCTACATGGCTCCCGCTGGCGATGAAGGCGCCGACACGGGTGGCGCCGGCACTGCCGACACGGACGAGGCCCACCTGGACGATGACGATGCCTACATGGCCCAGTCAGAGGAAGAGCGCCGCCGCCTGCGCGGTGACAACGCCACCGATGAC
Source organism: Alicycliphilus denitrificans (assembly GCF_044792555.1). Lineage (GTDB taxonomy): Bacteria > Pseudomonadota > Gammaproteobacteria > Burkholderiales > Burkholderiaceae_C > Alicycliphilus > Alicycliphilus denitrificans_A. The sequence goes on along the minus strand of NZ_CP126238.1, from coordinate 2,873,046 downwards.
CCGAGCGTGGACACGCTGGCCGCGCTGGTTGCTGCAGGTGCGCAGCAGCCTGGCCAGGGTGAGGCGCCCGCAGGTGCTGCCGACACGGACGACGCCAGCGGCGACAAGGGCGGCAACGGTATCCCGCGCGCACGCTTCAACGAGGTCAACGACCGGCGCAAGGCGTTGGAGACGGAGGTCGAGGAGCTGCGTGCCCAGCTCGCGGCGCGCAATGGCGCTGCAGCTCCGGCACCCGCAGCGCCGCCGGCTGCACAGTCGTTCAGCATCCAGGACGCCGAGGAGCAGTACGCCCAACTCATGCTGGATGGCGATACCAAGGCGGCCGCGGCGCTGCGACTGCAGATCAATGCCGCCATCGAGGAGGCTGCGCTCGCACGCTTCAATCAGGCCAGCGCCAGCGAGAGGGCGCAGACCCAGACCGCCGCGACGGTTGAGCAGTTGCTCGGCCAGTTCCCGTGGCTCGAATCTCCCGAGGGGGCTGAGGCGCTGGAGCTGATCGAGGCGTCTGCCGCAATGAAGATGCAGCGTGGCATGTCGAAGGCTCAGGCCATCAGCGAGGCCACCCTGGCCATTGCCCCGAGGTTTGCGCCCCCGTATGGGGTTCGACAGGAGGGCGGGGCATCTGGTGATATGCGTACCCAGCGAGCCAACGAACGCGGCGCCGCGCACTCCCTGCAGCAGCCTCCGCTGCCACAGGCGGGTATGGGCAACCGGGCCACACCTGTGCGGGTGGACACCTCCCAGCTCAGCGACGACGAGTACATGGCACTGCCGGAGGCCGAGCGCAAGAAGGCGCGCGGCGACTGATGGTCGCACGGGCCTGCGAGGAATCACCCACCTTGCCGGCCCGTAACTCAACGGGTTGTCGCCCTGGGCAGGCGTTAAACGGTCTGGCGCTCTTGGCCGCCGAAGCCATGTTCTCGCAGTTGGGCGGCGTCATGTCCCGAGAAGAAACCGAACTTTTTGGAGTTAGACATGGAAACCAATTTTGCAGGGCTGACGCCCATTCAGAAGGTCAACTGGGCACGCGAGACCTGGAGCGCTGCCCGTGACCAGATGTTCATCAAGCACTTCATGGGCAAGGGCGAGAACAACGTCATCCAGCGCATCACAGAACTCTCCAAGACGGAGAAGGGTGAGCAGTGCATCTTCCAACTCGTGGCCGACCTGGTGGGCGATGGCGTCATCGGCGACAACGAGCGCGAGGGCAACGAAGAGGCGATGCAGTCGCACAGCCAGATCATCACCATCGACCAGATCAGCCATGGCGTGAAGAACAAGGGCAAGCTGGCCGATCAGAAGACGGTGATCAATTTCCGCGAGCAGGGCCGCGACAAGCTGGCCTACTGGCTGGCCAATCGCTGCGACCAACTGGCGTTCTTGTCGATGTCCGGCATCGGCTATGCCTTCAACAACGACGGATCTCCGCGTGTTGGATCGCCGTTCCCGAGTCTGGCCTTCGCTGCTGACGTGCGCGCACCGTCTGCCAAGCGCTCGCTGATGTGGGATGGCTCGACGCTGGCAGTGTCCAACACCGGCAGCATCACGAGCGCCTACGTGCCCAAGTACAGCATGATCGTGGACGCTATCGCCTATGCGAAGGAGCACCGCATCAAGCCGCTGATGAGCGGCGGCAAGCCGTACTACGTCATGTTCCTTGCGCCCGGCTCTCTGGCCGCACTGAAGAAGGACCCTGACTATCAGCGCGCAGTGGTGGCTGTCGCCACGAAGGCTGGCATGGACTCGCCCTGGTTCACCGGCGCGACTGTGACGGTGGACGGCGCGGTGCTGCATGAGCACAACCTGGTCTACACGACCAAGGGCGCTGCGTCCGGTGCCAAGTGGGGCGCGGGCGGCAACGTCAACGGCACCCGCACGTTGCTGTGCGGTGCGCAGGCACTGGGCATGGCCGACCTGGGCCCCGGCGACTGGGTGGAAAAGCTCTTCCAGTACGACAGTCAGGTGGGCCTGAACATCGACAAGATCCTGGGCCTGCTCAAGCCCCAGTTCTACTCGATCTACGACAAGTCCATCGAGGACTTCGGTCTGCTGACCATCGACCACTACATCCAGTAAGCAGCCTCGCGGGCGGGGCCTGCGGGTCCCGCTCCTTCCTCCCCTTGTTGTTGTACGGAGCACACCATGCCCATCAAAAAGAACCCCGCGCGCCAGGAACTGATCGCTGCGCATCTCACCATCGGCTTTGCCGACATCACCACCTACGGCACGGCCGAGGCTGCGTTCGACCTGCCCGGCAATGCGGTGCTGGCCGGCGGCGACGTGACGGTGCTCACGCCCTGGAACAGCGCCACCACGGCCACGCTGAAGCTGGGCGACGCCACGGACGATGACCGCTACACCGCGGCCGCCATCGACCTCAAGACCGCCGGCCGCACGGCGCTGACCCTCACGGGACACAAGCACCCCGTGGCCGAAGCGCTCAAGGCGCTGGTGGCGCAGACGGGCGCCGCGGCCACGGCCGGCCAGGCGCGCATCTCGATCCTCTACTACGTGGAAGGCCGCTCGGCTTTCACGCAGGGCTGATCTGAGTTCAGTGGGCGGGCCACCGCGGCCCATTCGCCCGGCGGCCATGCGCTGCCGGGCTCTTTCTCAAGGACATCATCATGACCAAGCGTTTTCGCTCTCCCACCGACACCCCGCTGCACGTTGCCCTGACCTCGGGCCACACGGCTGTCATTCCCCCTGAAGGCATCGAGCTGGCTCCCGCGTTCCACCGCGAAGCCATCGCGCGCGGCGCGGTGCTGGCCGAGGGGGCAACTGCCGAGGATCAAACCCAGGTCTTCAATCGCCAACTCGTGATCCGCGAAGCCATCGAAGCCATGATCGCGGGCCAGGACAAGGATGATTTCACCGGCGACGGCAAGCCCAACCTGGTCAAGCTCAAAGCCAAGACAGGCTTTCAGGTCTCGCGCGAAGAGGCCGATGCCGTCTTCGCGGAGTTGACCCAGCAGGGGTAAGCGGCCATGAAGGTGGAGGATTTCATCGCCCGCTTCCGGGCGGCTGCGTTCGATGATGCCGAGCCGCTGTTCTGGTCGGATGAGGAGATCGTCTCCTACTTGAATGAGGCAGTGCAGGAGGCATGCGAGCGGGCCAATCTGATCGAGGACCGCTCCATGCCCCTGGCCCTCGTGCCTGGCCAAGACACCTACCACCTGCACCCCAGCGTCTTCGAGATCAAGCGGCTCACCTTCCGTGGTCGACCTCTGTCGGAGGCAAGCGTGGAGGAGCTGGATTGCGATGCGCCCGGCTGGGAGCTGCGCTCTGGCGAGCCACGCTGCTTCATCTTCGAGCAGGCCAGCGGCGTGCTGCCGCCCAGGGTGCGGCTGGTGCCAACGCCGGTGACGGCCGAAGCCGCCGGGCTGACCGTCTACCGCGGCGCGCTCAAGCCGTTGAGCGAGGACATCTCCAGCGCCCAGCCCGAAATCCCCGTGCGCTTCCACGAGCGCCTGCTGGACTGGGTAATGCACCGCGCTTACCTGAAACAGGACTCGGACACCTTCGACCCCAACAAGGCCGCCACATCCATGGCCCTGTTCGTGCAGGCCTTCGGTGAGCGGCCCGATGCCAATGTGCAGCGCAAGCAGCGGGACCGCCGGACGCCCATCGTGCACTGCAACTGGTAGCACCACAGAGAGATTCCCATGCCCACGAAGCACCCCGATTTCCGCCGCCGCATGATGGCTCTGGCTGATGGCGGCCATGTCCGCGGCCCTGGCACCGCGACTTCCGACTCCATCCATGCCCGCCTGTCCGATGGCGAGTTCGTACTGCCGGCGGACACCGTGCGCAAGGTGGGCGTGAAGAGCCTGCGCGACCTGGTGCGCATGACCCACAAGCCGAGCGGCCAGCCAGCGCATACCGCGCGCTTCGCTGACGGCGGGCTGGTCGAAGACGATCAGCTCAAGCGCCCCAACAGCTTTGGCGATGCGGCAGCGGCCGCGCAGGACAGCACCGTCTCCCAGATCAACCCCGCACCAGCGCATACGCCTGCAACCGCAGCAGGGCTGCAAGGCGTGGCTGACCGCGTTTCACAGATTCCCACCGAAGGCCCGAAAGCACCGGCCGCCGACGGATCGCAGAATAGCTGGGCCAACACCGAAGCAGGGCGCAACCTGACAAATGCAGCGGCCGCGTTGCCGGGCGTTGCCGGCGCTGTGCCTGCCGTTGCCAAAACGGGCGGCGCGATCAGCTCGGGCCTCAATGTGGTGTCACGTCTCATGAACGTGGGCGCGGCTACCGCTGGTGCATCGGCTGTGCCCATGCTCGCGAGTGCGGCGCCAGCGCCTGCAGGCCAGCGCCCATTGCCGGAGGGCGTGACGCCCTCTACTGCGGGTGCTGGGCGCGGCTCGATTAACCCGCTGGCGGTGGATCCATCGCGCCCCCTGCAGTCCCCAGCGGCGCCGCCCACCACCGACACCCTGTCCGGCTACGGCCCTATTGGCGACCGCACCACGCTGACCAATGAGCAGGCGGCCACCATGAACCCCGCCGGGCGCATCACGGTCACGCGCGGCGCCAACGGCACGATGGAATTCAGCGGCGGCAACGTGAGTGGACAGGTGTCGTACAACGATCCCAGCGGCAAGGCGCTGCCTGGCGGTGGATTGAACGGCCGAGGCTTCTCTGCATTTGATGTGGCGCCGGCGGGCACGAACGTGGCCACGGGCCCCAACGGGAGCTATGCATTTGCCGAACGTGGCATACAGCAGCAAGCTTCGGGCGGGCCAGCACCTGGTAGCGTAGCCGACAGCAGCGCTGGGCTGCGCGGCGTGGCGGATAGATTGCCGCAAGGCACCAGCGCAGGTGGAGGCTCAGGTAGCAGTGGCTATACCGCCGACGGCATCGACGTGCGTGGGCTGAATCCCTCCCAGGCGGCCCAGTATGCATCTGAGGTACGCGGAGCGCAGGCTATCAACCGGGCTCAGGCCGAGCAGCGCAAGAGTTGGGAGAGTCGTGTGGCGCAGTGGGACGACCCATTCAGTGGTGTCGGCAAGGCACGACGCAATATGGAGGTCTCGCTGGGCAGCATGACGCCTTATCACTTGCGAGGCAAAGGTGGTCCGGGCGAAGCGCTGCAGGCAGGACGGCTGGCTGCCTACAACACCCTGCAAAAAGAGCACTTCGGCATGGTCGCAGGTGACCGCGACGACGCTACCCGTCGCTATCAGAGCGACAACACCCTGCAGGCTGAAAACTTGCAGCAGGCAGGCGCGAACACCCGGGCGGCCTTCTCAGCAATGTCCGATGCAGAGCGCAACCAGATCGCCCGCGGCCGGCTGGCCATGGAGCAGACGGCGGCCGGGTTCCAGAATCGAACCGCGCAGCGCATTGAGAATGCCCAGGTGGCTTTCGAAAATGCCAGCACGCCCGAGCAGCAGCGCAGTGCGCGTGAGCGATTGCTGGCGCTGAGTGGCAAGTCTGAGGGTGAATTGTGGGCACATTCGCCCGGCGGCCAAGTGGTGGATCCGAAGACGCAGCAGCTCATCACGCAGCCAGGGGTGATCTACAACCGGCGCACGGGAGAGACGCGGGCAGATGCTGGTGGACAGGACGCCGCGCAGGCTATGCCGTCATCCCGCGATGCAATGGTCAAGGGGCAGGTGTACCAGACTGCGCGCGGGCCGGCGCGGTGGGATGGTGGACAGTTCCAGCTGGTGCGGTGAGAGCCGAAAAAAACCCGCGCGAAGCAGGTTAGAACTTTCGAATCAGTCTTCGTATGGAGACGGTGGGAACTGTTGTGCGCTCAGGGCGTTGGCAAGTTGCTGTCGGAACTCAGCAAGCGCGCGCGCGATGCGCTGCATCCTCAAAATTGAACTCAGCCGGTTTGCCGTCCCCAGGAAACTTGGTCGGATTCACTTTGCTGACCAGCAGTTCTGGATCGGTCGACAAGATGATGCCAATCCACTCATCTGCGAGTTCATGGGCGCGGGTGGTATTGTCCGGCTGCGTCATGGCTTATTCCTCTCTGGTGCAGTTGCGAGGACTTCATCCTATTCGGCCTGTCTTTTATCCAAGTTACATCGGCAGGTGAGCAGGTGACTCTTTTCGGTGTTCGACGGGCAAAATCAACGCATGGAATATTTCCTGCAAGCTCTGTTCTGGTGCCCAAGCTGTTGGAGAAGTCTGGGCCGCGCGATGTTTACCGTCTGTGGTCTGTTAGCCATTGCTGGGGTGCGTTTGCAACTGCGTGTTGAGCGTGTTGAGCGCAAGACCGGTGTATTCATCGATTTGGATAAGGCGCTGGAATCTCTGCCGATACCGACTTCGGCCGAAGGGGTCGCTCTGGCGGCTTTCGGTGCAGTGCTTGGGCTGGCGCTGGCTTTTGCAGGGAAGTGGGCACAGAAGACGTGAGAAAGCCCGCCTAAGCGGGCCTCTTGCAAGAGAGCAGGGCGATCACTCAGACTACTGCCAGCCGCTGCATAGTGTCAGGAAATTTCTCGACCAAGCGAATCAGCAAGGCCGCCTGAGCGTTGGGCTTGGCACGGCCTTGCTCCCAATTTTCCAGGGTGCGGGGGTTGGTGCGCAGGTAGCCCGCGAACACGGGCCGCGACAGGTGCAGGCGCTCGCGCAGGGCCAGCAGCTCGGCCGCCGTGATATCGGGGGCGGCCTTCACTTCCACCTCGTGCGTGCGCAGCGTTTGCTTGCCCAGGCGCTCGCTCGACAAGGCCTCGAAGCCTTCGGTCAGTTCTGCAAACAGGTTTCGCTTTTTCATCGGCGGGCCTCCAATTCCATCTTCAACATGCTCTTGAGCGCCTTCTTCTCGTCGGAGCTCAAGTCGCCCATCTCGTCCTTGTCGTACAGGGTGAAAAGCCAAAACTGCAGGCCGCCATCCCACCAGTAGTAAATCACCCGCAGGCCTCCGCGCTTACCCTTGCCGCGGCGGGGATCGCCGTGCCGCAGCTTGCGCAGGCCGCCCGTGCCTTCGATCACGTCGCCTGCCTCGGGGTTCTTCATCATGGAAACCTGTAGGCCGCGAAAGCCGTCGTCGTCTAGGTAGTCTGCCCGGTAGCGAGCGAAGGCGGGCAGTTCGACGAAGACAGCTTTCATATGGGAATTATACGCAAGTTACGTACAAATGCGAACTCAGGGGCGTCATGTGCGCCCCGCATAGGGTTCGACTGATCGTGCGCGCGCGTGAACAGTGGGAGGATGGCAAACGAGTCTTTCTCCTACGAAGAGGCCTTCGGCCTCTCTCCAGATTCCTCTGGCACTAAGCCAGGTGGTAGCTTCAGCTTCGAAGAGGCTTTCGGTCCGCCTGCTCCTGCCAAGCCTGGTTTCATTCCCACCATCAAGCGAACCGGCGGCCAGATGCTCACCACGGCGGCCACGGCGGCCGAGGACGTGGTGGGCCCGAACGCCGTCACGCGCGCCGTGCACGACGCCGGCCAGGGCATCATCGACCGCAACCCCGCCGGCATCCGCAGTCTGCGCGACCTGGTGGACAGCCCGTGGCTCGCGGTGAAGGAGTCGGTGGGCCAGTTCGCCCCGCAGATCGCGGCGGCGGTCGCGGGCGGCGCGGCCGGCGCGAAGCTGGGTGCATTCGCAGGCCCAGCTGGCGCGGCGGTAGGCAGCGCCATCGGAGCCGCGTTGCCGATCGTCACCCAGACATACGGCGGTATCCGCCAGGAGCAGCAGGAGGCTGGCCAGGAGGACAAGGCTCGCGCGCTGCTGGCGACCGTGCCGGCAGCGGCGCTGGAGCGCGTGGGCATGGGCAAGGCGCTCAACGTGCTCAAGGGCGTTCCCGGCGGTGCTGCGGGGACCGTCCTCAAGGAAGCCGGCAAGGGCGTGCTCAAGGAAGGTGCGACCGAAGGGGCGCAGAACGTCATCGAGCAGTGGGGGGCGTTCAAGGACCCCACCACGGGCGAGAACCTGGAAGACACCGCGCTGTCGGCGGCCATGGGCGGCATTGGTGGCGGGGTGATGGGTGGCGCGGCGGGGGCGGTCGATGGCGCGCGACGCCGAGCGCAGGAGCGCGCGGATGCCCAGGCCCGCCAGGCGGCGGAGGCCGCGGCAGCAGACGACCAGGCCAAGACAGACGCAGCGGCGGCAGACGCCGAGATCCAGGCCGCAGAAGCGCAGGCGCAGAATCTGGCCGGAAACCCGATCAGCCCCATCGATCGGGGCGAGCCTGCCACGTTCGAGGATTTGGTGAGCGACCGGCCGCAGCCCGAGCCTGATCCTTACACGGCCTGGGATCGGCAGGCGGCGCGACCTGCAGAGCCTGACCGGCAGACGCTCTACGCCGACCGCGAGGGCAACGTGGGCGACACGCCGCGCGCTGTCCGGGCGGCCGTGGAGCCGCAGGTGGATCCGTACACCGAATGGGAGCGAGCCGCCACCCAAATCGGCGCGGAGCCGGTTTTGCCCGATACCAGCCCGCCGTCTGTGCGCATGGGCCTTGATCCGGCCGCTGGCCCACTGTCCAAGGCCGCGGCCACCGCAGTTGATTCCGTGGCTGCGCAGCAGGTGCAGGAGGCGCAGTTCCTGGGCGCCACGGGCCGTGGCCTGCAGGTGCGCCGCACCGGGCAGGGCGTGAGCGATCAGAGCAATGTCATCGACGTGCAGGGCCGTGTGGTGGATGACCGTGCCGTCGGCACGCCGCTGGGCCTGACCGCGAGCGCGACCGCTGGCCAGCCGGTGAACGCCGAAGCATCAGCGCCCATCAACCGCGCTGGCGAGCCGCTGCGCCTGGACATGGCGCATGCGCTGCGCAACCAGGCGCACGAGGCTGGCATTGCGGCGGCGGTGGTGCCGCACGCCAGTGGCCGCGGCTACGACGTGGTATCGCAACTCCCGGCTCCAGCCGCCCAGACCGTGCCGGGCATGGTGGCCGCACCTGGCGGCGCACCCTTCGCCACGCGCGCCGCCGCGCAGGCTGAACTGCAGCGCCAGCAACTGGCCGGCACGCATGAGGTGGCAGCAGCTGGCGGTGACGGGTCCCTTGGCTTCGTGCTTCAAGAGCGGCGCCAGAGCATGCCGCCAGCGCAGCAGGGGCAGGTGCAAACGGCTATCGAAGCAGGAGCGCAGCGCGCCCCCAACTGGCGCACGAACGCCATGCAGGCCAACCGCGTGGCGCGCGCCATGGGTCTGGACACCCAGGGCATGCGGCTGGCGCAGGTGGTGGCCGAGATCGACGCGGCGGATGCGCCGCGCGCTGGTGTGGCGCAGGACGGCGCCGACCTCGCCGCCGGGCAGATCGATGCGCAGTGGAGTGCCTTCGCGCCGGAGACGGGCACCCTGGGCGTGCCGCGCGCCGAGATGCCGCAGATCCGTGCCGAGCACCGCGGCGCCCTGGTGAATTTCCTCAACGCGCGGGGCATCACGAGTCGCGCCGCCGAGGTGCCCGCGAACGATCTCAAGCCGACGCAGGCGGAGTTCTCGCCGGCCAAGGTGGAGAAGGCCCGCGCCTTCCAGGGTGGCGATCGCTCCATCCTGGTGTCGGCTGACGGCTACGTGGTGGACGGCCATCACCAGTGGCTGGCCAAGCGCGCCAACGGCGAGCCCGTGAAGGTGATCCGCTTGCAGGCGTCGATCCGGAAGGTTCTCGCCCAGATGGCGGAGTTCCCGAGCACGATGAGCAGTGGCGGCGCGCGCAGCACCACGTCGACCAGCACCATCAGCGCTCCAGAATTGGTAGCTGAAACCGCTGATGCACAAAGCGCTGTAGCAGTATCTGCTCAACAATCGAGTGGCGCGCAGCGGCAGGATCGCCCACCAGCACCGCGCCCACGCCATGGGGCAGAACAAAATGGCGCTCCAGCTAAAGCACCGCAAGCGCAGGAGGCTACAGAAACCGTAGCGAATTTCGCCGCTAAAGCCCCGCGCGACGCCCGCGCTGCCGCACCACGACCCAGCACCAGGATCGAGGACTTCGGCGAGACCCTGCAAGGTGCGCGCAAGATGCTCTATGCCGAGGCTTACGCCGACGGCATGGCCCAGGCCAAGGAGCTGGACACCAAGGTGCACCCGTTGTCCAAGACCTGGCCCGAGCCGGACTACGCCAAGCTGCTGGAGGGCGGCGCGACGCAGCAGGCGGTGGCCATGGTGCGCGCCATGCGCGACGCCGTTCCGACCAAACCGCAAAAGGACTGGAAGCTCAAGGGCTGGTCCGCCAATGTCGAGGCGCTGCGTGGATTCGCCGAGGACATCTTGGCCGGGCGCAGTGACGCGCAGGCCGCTGCCCGCGACATGGAGCGCGCCAAGATCCGCAGCGTGGCGGACAAGGCGGCGCTGTATGAGGCCGTGGGGCATGAGCGTTCCCTCAAGGGGATCGACCTGTCTGCCGGCCGCTATTCGATGTACGAGGGCGTGAACTACGACCCGCCACGCACCATCTGGACCGTGGAACGCGAGGCCAAGGGCAGCGCATTCGGGAGCTGGCCGCGCGAACTTGCCAAGGGCGACACGCGCGAGCAGGCCATCGCGGCCTTCAAGCAGCGCGCGGCCGAACTGCTGGCCGAGGAGCAGGCGCCCACCAAGGGGGCGACCTTCGAGATCTACAGTAAGCGCGCCGGGGGCGCCCGTGAGTTCTTCATCGGCAAGAAAATCGGTCGCAATGTCGCCGAGCTGAAGGCGGGCTTCGCCGACCTGAAGGCCGCACGCCAGTACAAGGCCGACCACCAGGGCGAGTTGGAAGACCTGCTGGCCAAGTACAAAGCCGTGCCGCCCGTGCGCAACACGCAGAACGCGCCGCGCATCGGTGAGGACTACCGCAAGGGCGCCGACGTGACCCCCGAGCAGTTCCAGGAGGCTTTCGGCTTCCGGGGCGTGCAGTTCGGCAACTACGTGGAGGGCGCGCGCCGTCAGCAGGATCTGAACCGCGCCTTCGATGCCCTGATGGACCTGGCTGGCGTGCTGGGCCTTCCACCCCGGGCGCTGTCGCTGGGCGGGCGCCTGGGACTGGCCTTCGGTGCACGCGGAACCGGTGGCACTGACGCTGCAGCCGCCCACTACGAGCGCGGCAACGTGGTCATCAACCTGACCAAGCGGGAGGGCGCCGGCAGCCTGGCGCACGAGTGGTGGCACAGCCTGGACAACTATTTCTCGCACCAGCGCGGCGACGGCGGCTCCTACATGACCGAGCGGGAGCAGGGCGGCCAGGGCGTGCGCGAGGAAATGCGTGCTGCCTTCCGGGAGGTGAACCGGGCGATCAACCTCACCCGCATGCAGGAGCGCAGCCGAAAGCTGGACGACCGGCGCACCACGGCCTACTGGACCACCAAGCCGGAGATGTCGGCCCGGGCCTTCGAGAGCTACGTGATCTCCAAGCTGCAGGACCAGAACGCCGGCAATGACTACCTGGCCAACGTGGTGGGGGATGTGGTGTTCGCGCTGGAAGGCGCCTACCCGTACCCTACGGCTGGTGAGCTGCCGCAGATCCGGGCGGCGTTCGATGCGTTCTTCCAGACGGCGGAGACGCGGGAGGGAGAGGGCGGGGCTGTGGTGCTCTACAACACCAGCGATGAAGCGCCGCCCGCGAGCGGCCTATCGCTTCAAGACGCCCAGCAGGCGGTGCAGCAGGCCCTTGCGGGGCTGCGCAACCCGCCACCAGTCGACGTCGTGAGCCGGAGCGAGGAGCTTGGGGTCAGTGCGCCGGATGGCGTAATGGGGGCGGCGATACCAGGCGAGGGTCGCATCGTCGTTGTGGCCTCCGCTCACGGGAGTGCAGACGCTGTCATCGAGACGGTTTTCCATGAGATGTTCCACCTGGGGGTGCGCAATGTGTTGCCGGCCCCTGATTATGTGCAGTCCATGCTGGACTTGGCAAAGCGGGACAGCCGTGTGCAGGAATACGCCAACCAGTGGAAGAAGGAGGCGCCCGATGCACCCCAGCAGCTGCAGGCCCTGCGCGACCAGGGGCACACTGGCAGCGAACTGACGGCGCAATATGAGGCGCTGGCCATTGAGGAAGGCCTGGCCGTGGTGGCCGAGGAACTGCGCGCCCAGAAGCAGGCCGGCACCCGTTTGGGCCTGCGCGTGCGCACCCTGGCCAACTGGCTGGCCAGCGTGGCCGAGCGCATGGGCATGCAGGGCCTGGCGGAGCGCATCCGCAAGATGACCTACAGCGAGGCCGAGCGCTTCGTGCTGCGTGCGATCGACAACGCCGGCCGTGCGCCGCTGGAGCCGCGGAGCCCGGGCGACGTGACACGCTTTCGCACGCGGAGCAGCGCCACCGCCGCGCAGCGCGTGGGGGAGGTCCTGCAGGGCCTGACCGTCACCCACCTTAAGCAGCAGGCCGGCTTCAAGGCCGCCGACTACCGCGGAATCGGCCTGCAGTTCCTGGGGCGCCGCCAGCTGGTCGACGTGTACGGCGGCATGCTGCCCGAGCTGCGCCGCTACAGCGACCTGATGGCGCGCATGGATGCGGACAAGAACGAGGCGGGCGCCGGCGCAGACCAGCTGGCCAAGGACTGGGCCAAGCTGACCGACGAGCGCCAACTGGCCGAGCTGATGCACGACGCCACCCTGGCGCAGATCGACCCAGCCAAGGACTTCGTGGACGGCGACAACAAGACCGACTGGACGCGGCTGCGCGCAAAGCACCAGGCGCTCACGCCCGCTGCCAAGGAGGTCTATGCCCGGGCGCGCGACACCTACCGCCAGCACATGCGCGACGTGCGCGCCGCCATCAAGGAGCGCATTGAGCGCGCCGAGATGAGCAGCGAGCGCCGCGCGGCCCTGCTCAAGCGCATGGACGATGAGTTCTTCGGCCACATCAAGGGCGTGTATTTCCCCCTGGCGCGCTTCGGCCAGTACGTGGTGGTGGTCAAGGACGCCGAGGGCAAGGTGGCCAACGTGAGCCGCGCCGAAGGCATGGGCGAGGCCGATGAGATGCGCCGCCAGCTGCTGGCCGCCTTCCCGCAGGCCAAGGGTTTCACGGTGGGCAAGGTGCTCAAGGCCAAGGACTTCGTGGCCGAGCGCGACAGCGTGGGCCGCGGCTTCATGGAACAGCTCTACGGCGTGCTGGACAAGCAGGGCATGGATGCCAAGCAGCGTGCCGAGCTGGAGGACGCCCTGGGCCAGCTCTACCTGTCGTCGCTACCGGACCTCTCGTGGGCCAAGCATGGAATCCACCGCAAGGGCACGCCGGGCTTCAGCCAGGACGCGCGCCGGGCGTTTGCGCAGAACGTGTTCCACGGCGCCAGCTACCTGGCCAAGCTGCGCTACGGCGACCAGCTGCAGGACGAACTCGCCGAGATGCAGCGCCGCGTGGACGCCGGCAGTACCAGTGCCGACTTCGACTCGGTGAAGGCGCAGCAGGTGGTGGGCGAGATGGTCAAGCGCCACGACGCGGCCATGAACCCCAAGACGAGCGGGTTATCTACCTTCTTCACCAGTCTGGGCTTCATGTTCCACCTGGGCCTGTCGCCGGCCTCGGCCATGGTCAACCTGACCCAGACCGCCCTGGTGGCCTACCCGATCATGGGCGCGCGCTGGGGCTTCGCCAAGTCCAGCGCCGCGCTACTCAAGGCCAGCCAGGAGGCGGCGCGTGGCAGGAACGACATCACCGCCAGCCTGAGCCAGGACGAGAAGGCCGCCTACGACGAGGCCGTGCGCTCGGGCGTCATCGACGTGACCATGGCCCACGACCTGGCCGGCATCGCACAGGGCGAGGACCGCAACGTCTCCTACAAGCTGCAGCCGGTGATGCGCGCGGCCAGCTTTCTGTTCCACCACGCCGAGAAGTTCAACCGCCAGGTCACCTTCGTCGCCGCCTACCGGCTGGCGCGCGAGGCGGGCGCCGAGCAAAAGCAGGCCTACCAGCAGGCCGTGCAGGCCACCTACGACGGGCATTTCGATTACTCGGCCAACAACCGCCCGCGCGTAATGCAGGGCAATGTGGCCCGGGTGGTGCTGCTGTTCAAGCAGTACAGCCAGAACATGGTCTACACCCTGGCGCGCAACGCCCAACAATCCCTCAAGGGCGCCACGCCCGAGGCGCGCGCCGAGGCCCGCAAGGCGCTGGCCGGCCTGCTCACGACCCACGCCATGGCGGCCGGCGTGCTGGGCCTGCCCATGGTCACCACGCTGCTGGCTGCCGCCTCGATGCTGGGCGGAGACGACGACGAGCCCTGGGACGCCGAGGTGGCCCTGCGCAACCTGCTGGCCGACACCTTCGGCCAGAAGGCCGGCGAGGTGCTGGCCCACGGCCTGTCGCGCCTCACGCCCTGGGACGTCTCGGGGCGCGTGGCCCTGGACAAGCTGATCTTCCCGGACGTGCAGGAAGGGCTGGAGGGGCAGCGCCTGGGCGAATCCGCCATGACAGCGGCCCTGGGCCCGGTGGCCGCCATCGCTATCAACGTGCTCAAGGGCGTGCAGGAGATGAGCGAGGGGCGCTATGCGCGCGGGCTGGAGGCCATGGCGCCCAGCGTGCTGCGCGGGCCGCTCAAGGCCTGGCGCTACGGCACCGAGGGGGTGAAGGACAAGACCGGCATCGTGGTGCAGGACGAGGTGGATGCCGCGGCGCTGTGGGGCCAGGCGGCCGGGTTCTCGCCTTCGAGCGTGCGCAATGCCTACGAGGGCAAGGCCGCAATCGTGGGGCACGACCGGGCGCTCATGGCGCGACGCAGCGCCCTGGTGGAGCAGTTCGCCATGGCGGCCATGGCTGGGGACGAGGAGGGCAAGGCCGAGGCGCGGGAGGCGGTGGCCAGGTTCAACGAGAAGAACCCGAGCCGGCGCATTCTGCCGATGCAGCTGGCGCAGAGCGTGGCCGCGCGGCAGAAGCGGATTCGTGAGGCGCAGGAAGGGGTGTACCTGCCGGCTAAGCGACGGGGTGCGGTGGAGCAGGGGAGGTTTGCGGTGGGTGACTGAGGGAAGGGCAGGATCAAGTTGTGAATCAAATTGGATACACTACAAGAACTGGAAGAACTGGTTGTGCAACCAGTCCTTCCCATTTTGCCCACTAGTCTTCTACCCGAAGTCGACTGCACTATCGGAGATCACCATGGCAACCGCTTCTGACGTCGCTAGCTACATCCTCCAGCAGACTGGCCCGACCTCGGCCATGAAACTGCAAAAACTCGTCTATTACTCACAGGCATGGCATGCCGTGTGGTCGGATGCGCAGCTGTTCCCCGAGCGGATTGAAGCATGGGCACATGGACCAGTTGTTCCCTCGCTTTACCTCCAGCATCGAGGCGAATTCATCGTAGATTCAGATACGTTCAAAGGCGACGCGGATGCGCTGAGCGCGGATGAGAAAGATTCGGTTCAACGGGTACTCGAAGCTTACGGGGACAAGTCCTCGCAATGGCTCAGTGATCTGACTCATATGGAAGCCCCTTGGCGTCGTGCTCGTAGTGGGGTTGCAGATGGTGATCGCTGCAACAACGTGATCTCACTCGAGTCCATGTCTGAGTACTACAGTGCACTCTAATGGCAAAAAACGGCGGTAAGAAAGTCTTATTCGGGGGCGCCCCAAGTTCTGGCAAATCCGTCAAGGGTGCTGGTGGTAGTGACCAAAAGCGCGTCAACTACGGCGCAAACCCGGAGTCATTCGACAAGCAGACGCCTGCTTGGCAGTTCCATCGCCGAGACCGCGATCATGCTGAGTGGGGTTGGGACAAGCTATCAGTCGATGACTTCCATGCACTTGTGCACGATAAGCTGTGCAGCTTCGAGTCGATGACTTGGGCTGACATTGCCAAAGATACCGGCGATAGGCGGAGTGGAAACAAGCACCACAACATCCCGATCAGCAAGTGCAGCAAAGAAGCTCAGCGGAGGCTTGCAGAGTTGATGGCCGACGACGTCGACGAGGTGTTCTCGCTCAGGCTGACTAACACCATCCGGCTATTCGGGGTGCGCGAAGGTCGCGTTCTTCGGTTCCTCTGGCACGATCCGAATCACACGGTCTACCCCGTGGCGCGATAAGCGTAGTCTTCTGTGGGGCGGCTCACGCCAATCAAGTCTGGCGCCCCCTTGCGCCGGGGGGCGACTACACCACCAAGGGATGCCGTAGCGCGTGCCTCGCCCAGCGGCCGGGCCAGAGCCTCAACTTCCTCGCTCTGCTGGTTCTGTAGGTTGGCAATCAACCCGCTTCGTATAGCGATACGCTGGACGACCGGAAGCCTCATCGGTAAGACTTTCTCGCTCCACTTTTAAGACTGCCTCGGCAACGCGTTGAGACGGGATATTGCCCGCGTCGATAACGGCCTCGACGTAGATCGCAGAGAGTCCGCGCTTCCCAGCCTGAGCTGCTTGCTCACTGATAACGTCCTGCAAGATTCTCTTGGCGAGGCCCTGGTTGCGTAGATCCATAGGTACCGCGTACCCAACGGCCATGCATGGGCAGCCCTCGACTTCGCCATTCCAGAGGCAGGATAAAAATGCCCTCACGGTGCGGCGATCGTCTGCCAACCTGACGAAGGTTAGTCGGCCTTCACCAGGTGCAGGCATATCGAAATGGCTGAAAAGGTCGGCGTGCCCCGCGACCGGGCCAAGCTTCAAGCTGCCCTTTCGCAACGCATCTTGGAAAGACACCATTCCAATATGAGGATCTGCCATTTGTCTATTCATGTGTCACCCGTCGGTTGAATATTGCAGTGAACAGTGTACGAAGGCTTCTGGCCCAAACTCAGTGGGGCGGTGCAGTAGTGCGGTGTCGGACGCGATGCTCCGGGGAACTCTCCAGGGAACTTGGCGGGGATTGCTGTCGGAATGGGGCGGGGCGCTCACTCTGTAGACCCGACAGCCTCGGACTGAAATCCCCTGCAAAAGTGGTTCGAGTCCAATCGCGCCTACCAATGAAATCAAGCACTTACGGTAAAACGTAAGTGCTTTTTTCTTGGGCTCGTTGCAAATTCATCCTTCGGATTTCGGCCAGCTCGGTATTCAAGGCCGCCGACAAGAGATGTTGATGCCGGCGCTCATCCACCGCCATAGTGCGATCAGGGTATTCCTGTCCGTGGGGCTGGCGCGGCCTGCCTAGAATCTGCTGCACTGCAATACAAAACGGGCAAGGGACCCGAGGAGCCGCAAGTGCCAGACAACAACACCGCGCCAGAAGTCAAGTCCACGCAGCGCGTGATCAAGAAGTACCCCAATCGCCGTCTGTACGACACCTCCACCTCGACCTACGTCACCTTGGCAGAGGTCAAGCAGCTGGTGATGAAGGGCGAGTCCGTAGCGGTGCGCGATGCCAAGAGCGGCGAGGACCTCACGCGCAGCATCCTGCTGCAGATCATCCTGGAGGAGGAGGCCGGCGGTGCGCCCATGTTCAGCGAGGCGGCGCTGGCCAACATCATCCGCTTCTACGGCCATGCCATGCAGGGCTTCATGGGGGCCTATCTCGAAAAGAATGTGCAGATGTTCACCGAGATGCAGGCCAAGCTGGCCGAGCAGACGCCAGGCTTGACGCCGGAGATGTGGTCGCAGTTCATGAACCTGCAGTCGCCCATGATGAAGGGGCTGATGGGCAACTACATGGAGCAGTCGCAAAGCATGTATCAGCAGATGCAGGAGCAGATGCAAAAGCAGACCGAACAGATGCTGGGCGCCTTTGGCATCAAAAAACGCTGATAAAAATGTCGGTTTCGGCCGAACTGGGACAATACAGGGATGAGCCAAGCACTCTCCCCCACAAAAACCCCAAAAATCGGTTTCGTCAGCCTGGGTTGCCCGAAGAACCTGACGGACTCCGAACTCATCCTCACGCAGCTCTCCGCCGAGGGCTACGAAACCTCCAAGACCTTCCAGGGCGCGGATCTGGTTATCGTCAACACCTGCGGTTTCATCGACGATGCCGTGCGCGAGAGCCTGGACACCATCGGCGAGGCGCTGGCCGATAACGGCAAGGTGATCGTCACCGGCTGCCTGGGCGCGCGTGCGGATGACGGCGGCGGCAATCTCGTCAAGGGCGTGCATCCCAACGTGCTGGCCGTCACCGGCCCGCATGCCGCGCAGGAGGTGATGGAGCATGTGCACCAGCACCTGCCCAAGCCGCACGACCCCTTCCTGGACCTGGTGCCCGGCGGCTTCGGCGAGGCGGGCATCAAGCTCACGCCGCGCCATTACGCCTACCTGAAGATTTCCGAGGGCTGCAACCACCGCTGCACCTTCTGCATCATCCCGTCGATGCGCGGCGATCTCGTCTCGCGCCCCATCGGCGACGTGCTCAAGGAGGCCAAGGCCTTGTTCGAGGGGGGCGTCAAGGAACTGCTCGTGGTGAGCCAGGACACCTCGGCCTATGGCGTGGACGTGAAGTACCGCACGGGCTTCTGGGACGGCAAGCCGGTGCGCACGCGCCTGCTGGAGCTGGTGCAGGCCCTGGGCGAGCTCGCCAGGGCCTACGGCGCCTGGGTGCGCCTGCACTACGTCTACCCCTACCCGAGCGTGGACGACATCATCCCGCTGATGCAGCAGGGCCTGGTGCTGCCCTACCTGGACGTGCCCTTCCAGCACAGCCACCCCGATGTCCTGAAGCGCATGAAGCGCCCGGCCAGCGGTGAGAGAAACCTGGAGCGCATCCAGCGCTGGCGCGAGATGTGCCCCGAACTGGTGGTCCGCAGCACCTTCATCGCCGGCTTTCCGGGCGAGACCGAGGAAGAGTTCGCGCATCTGCTGCAGTTCCTGCGCGAGGCGCAGATCGACCGCGCCGGCTGCTTTGCCTACAGCAACGTGGCGGGCGCCGCCGCCAACGACCTGCCGGGCATGCTGCCGCTGGAGCTGCGCGAGGAGCGCCGCGCGCGCTTCATGGCCGTGGCCGAGGAGGTCTCCACCGCCCGGCTGCAGCGGCGCGTGGGCCAGACCCTGCAGGTGCTGGTGGACAAGTCCCTGGGCCTGGGCAAGAAGGGCGGCGTGGGCCGCAGCTGGGCCGATGCGCCCGAGATCGACGGCCTCGTGCACCTGCTGCCGCCCGAGAAGATCAGCAAGACCTACAAGGTGGGCGACTTCGTCAAGGCGCGCATCGTCGGCACGCAGGGGCATGACCTCGTCGGCCTGCCGGTGTGACCGTTTTCCACAAAAAAAGGAGCGTGTGAACCACGCTCCTTTTTTGTCAGTGTGATGCCTTCGGCGGGGCAGGGCGCTATCAGCCGCCCACGGCCAGCAGCTCCACGTCGAACTTGAGCGTGGCGTTGGGCGGGATTACGCCGCCCGCGCCGCGTGCGCCATAGCCCAGCTCGGCCGGAATGATGAGCGTGCGCTGGCCGCCGATCTGCATGCCCTGCACGCCCTCGTCCCAGCCCTTGATGACCATGCCCGCGCCCAGGGGGAATTCGAACGGGTCGTTGCGGTCGCGGCTGGAGTCGAACTTGGCGCCCTGCTTCCCGTCCTGGTAGAGCCAGCCCGTGTAGTGCACGCGCACCGACTGGCCCCGTGCGGCCTGTGCGCCCGTGCCGACGACGGTGTCTTCGTACTGCAGGCCGGAGGCGGTGGTGGTAAATGCCATGGTAATTCCTTGAGTTGATTCAAAAACAAGAGCTGTCAGCGCTTGTCCAGCAAGCGTTGGAGCCTTAAAACACCAAAACCCGCGCGGGGCGGGATGGTGGGGTCGTGCAGGTGGTTTACTTCTTTGCGCGCGCCGCAGTCCAGCGGTTGGCGAAGGCCTGCACGTCGGACAGGCGCTTGAGCAGATCCTGCCCCACGGGGGTGACGACATAGCCGTCGCTGCCGTGGTCCAGAAAGCCGGCCTCGCGCAGTTCCTTGATGCGGGTGTTGAGGGTGTTGGGCGTGATGCCGCCCACGCTGTCCTGCAGCAGGCGGAAGGTCTGCGGATGGCCGTCGCGCAGGGCCCACAGCACGCGCAGCGCGTAGCGGCATTCGAGTTTCTCGAACAGCTGAAAGACGGCGGCGTTTTCCTTGGAGCTCATGAACGCTTCTCCTTGCGCTTGGGGTGGATGATGAACGCCGCACCGCAAGCGGCGGGGCGGCGAGGTTGAAAAAACGATAGCAATATAGCGCGGAAATGGAATTGCTACAAGTTTGGTAGCTCAAGGCGTATGTCTGACTTGCGCCAGTGTCAGAAAACCTGCGATTTGGCATATTGCCCTGCACAGTCTGCCAGGTGTTGCACCAGCAGGCCGGGCTGCTGGGCCACGCCATGGCATCCTCGGCAGCATTGCCGGCCTGATACTTTTCTTGCTTATTTGTACGCTATGAATACCAATGCATCCGCTCCCGCCCGCCTGCCGCTCGAAGGCCTGCGCGTGGTGGAGTTCACCCACATGGTCATGGGCCCCACCTGCGGCATGGTGCTGGCCGACCTGGGGGCCGAGGTCATCAAGGTCGAGCCCGTGGAGGGCGACCGTACGCGCCACCTGCTGGGCGCGGGTGCTGGCTTCTTCCCGATGTTCAACCGCAACAAGAAGAGCATCGCCATCGACCTGCGCAGCCCCGAGGGGCTGGAGGTGGCGATCCGCCTGGCGTTGTCCGCCGACGTGGTGGCGCAGAACTTCAAGCCCGGCGTGATGGCCAAGTACGGCCTGGACTACGCGGCCCTCTCGCGCCTGAACGAGCGCCTGATCTACGTGAACCACACGGGCTTTCTGCCCGGTCCCTACGAGCACCGTACGGCGCTCGACGAGGTGGTGCAGATGATGGGCGGACTGGCCTACATGACGGGCCGCCCAGGCGACCCGCTGCGCGCTGGCACCAGCGTGAACGACATCATGGGCGGCATGTTCGGCGCCATCGGCGCCATGGCGGCGCTGATGCAGCGCCAGCAGACCGGGCGCGGGCAGGAGGTGGATTCGGCCCTGTTCGAGAACAACGTGTTCCTGGTCGGCCAGCACATGATGCAGTACGCGGTGACGGGCCAGCCCGCCGCGCCCATGCCCGAGCGCATCTCGTCCTGGGCGGTGTACGACGTGTTCAGCGTGAAGGACGGCGGGCAGATCTTCCTGGCCGCCGTGAGCGATGCGCAGTGGCAGACCTTCTGCGACGCCATGGGCTACGCCGACCTGAAGGCCGAGCCGCAATACGCCAGCAACAACGACCGCGTGCGCGCGCGCGCCACGCTTGTCCCAGAGCTGCGCCGGCGCCTGGCCGCGCACACGGCCGAGGCGCTGGCCGCCATCTTCGAGCGCCACGGCCTGCCGTTCGCGCCCATCCTGCGGCCCGAGCAGCTGTTTGACGACCCGCATCTCAACGCCACCGGCGGCCTGGCCGACATCACCCTGCCCGACGGCGAGTGCGCCGGCGACACGGCACGCACCACGCTCATGCCGCTGCGCCTGGGCGGCCGGCGCATGGGCGTGCGCCTGGATCCGCCGCGGCTGGGCCAGCATACGCAGGATTTGCTGGCGGGCCTGGGCTATACCGCGGAGCAGGTGGACGCGCTGCGCGCCGCCCGCGCCGTGGCCTGATTGGTTTTATGGTTAAAGCGTAGCCAGGCGGGCCGCCTCGGCCATGCGCACCAGCACCAGCAGCGCGCGGTTCACCGGCGTGGCCACGCCCAGGGCCGCGCCGCGCTGCACCACATAGCCGTTCAGGTGCGCGATCTCGGTGGGGTGGCCGCGCGCCAGGTCCTGCGCGGTGGACGAGATCTGGCCCGGCATGCTTTCCGCAATGCCGCGCACGGCGGTGTGGATGTCGCCGGGCAGCCGCACCCCGTCCGCCTGCGCCACGGCCAGGCATTCGGCTACCAGGTCGGCAATCACCGCGGTGGCACCGTCCTGTTGCACCAGCCAGCCATAGGGCCGCTGCACCATGGCCGACAGCGCGTTGTAGGCGCAGTTGATGACCAGCTTGGCCCACAGCGCGCCGCGCACGTTGTCCGACACCTCGGTGGGAATGCCGGCCTGCGCCAGCTCGCGCACCAGGCGCCCGGCTTGCGCCGAGGGTGCCAGCACCAGCTCGCCGCGCCCGAAATGCCGCACATGGCCAGTCCCCGCCATGGCCGTGGCCACATACACCACGGCCGCCGCCACGGGCTGCGCCGGGCCCAGCACGGCGCGCACGCGCTCTTCGTTGTCCACGCCGTTCTGCAGCGTCAGCACCAGCGCGCCTGGCGCCAGGTGCGGCAGCATCTGCCGCGCCGCGGCCTCGGTGTCGGTGGATTTCACGCACAGCAGCACCACGTCGGCACCCTGCACCGCGCTGGCATCGGTGCTCGCTGCCAGTGGCAAGTGGCTGTCCTGCGTGGCGGTCTGCAGCCGCAGGCCGTGGGCGCGAATGGCATCCACATGCGCCTGGCGCCCGATGAGCGTGACGCCATGCCCGGCGCGCGCCAGCAGCGCGCCGAAGTAGCAGCCCACGGCACCCGCGCCCATGACGGCGAAGTGCAGGCGGTCGTTGGGGGAAGTGGTGTGCAGCGGCATGGCGGGGACGCTTTCAAGCATGGCGGATGGCGGGACAGCTATTTTCCCCCGGCAGAGGGCTTTATGTTTGCTATTTAAAAAATAGCTTATTGCGCTTTCTGCAAAAGCGCTGAAGCTGGTTTTTGCATGAATTCAGCAAGCGCAATAAAAAACGCCCCGGCCGTGGGGCGGGGGCGTTGGCTGTGCGCGAGTGCGCGCGGCTTACAGCGAGTCGATGAAGCTGCGCAGCTTGTCCGAGCGGCTGGGGTGCTTGAGCTTGCGCAGTGCCTTGGCCTCGATCTGGCGGATGCGCTCGCGCGTCACGTCGAACTGCTTGCCGACTTCTTCCAGTGTGTGGTCGGAGGTCATCTCGATGCCGAAGCGCATGCGCAGCACCTTGGCCTCGCGCGGTGTCAGGCCGTCCAGGATGTCCTTGACCACATCGCGCAGGCCGGCCTGCATGGCGGCGTCCACGGGTGCGGTGTTGTTGCTGTCCTCGATGAAGTCGCCCAGGTGGCTGTCGTCGTCGTCGCCGATGGGCGTTTCCATCGAGATCGGCTCCTTGGCGATCTTCATGATCTTGCGGATCTTGTCCTCGGGGATCTCCATCTTCTCGGCCAGGATGCTCGCATCGGGCTCGAAGCCGAACTCCTGCAGATGCTGGCGCGAGAGGCGGTTCATCTTATTGATGGTCTCGATCATGTGCACCGGGATGCGGATGGTGCGCGCCTGGTCCGCGATGGAGCGCGTGATGGCCTGGCGGATCCACCAGGTGGCGTAGGTCGAGAACTTGTAGCCGCGGCGGTATTCGAACTTGTCCACGGCCTTCATCAGGCCGATGTTGCCCTCCTGGATCAGGTCCAGGAACTGCAGGCCGCGGTTGGTGTACTTTTTGGCAATCGAGATCACCAGGCGCAGGTTGGCCTCGATCATTTCCTTCTTGGCGTCGCGCGAGTTGGCCTCGCCCTGGTTCATGCGCTTGTTGATGGCCTTCAGCTCGGCCAGGGGCACCACCACGCGCGACTGCAGGTCCATCAGGTGCTGCTGCAGTTCCTGGATGGGCGGGATGTTGCGCTGCATTACGGCGCTCCAGGGCTTGGCCGCGGCGGCCTGCTTCTCGACCCAGGTGCGGTCGAGCAGGTGGGGCGGGAATTCCTTGATGAAGACTTCCTGCGGCATGCCGCACTTGTCCACGATGATGCGGCGCAGCTCGCGCTCCTTCTTGCGCACGTCATCCACCTGGGCGCGCACCATGTCGCACAGCTTCTCGATGGTCTTGGCCGTGAAGCGGATGGTCATCAGCTTGGCCGAGATCTCGTGCTGCACCTTCATGTACGCCGGGCTGCCGTAGCCCTCCTTGTCGTAGATCTTGTGCATCTTCTCGAACAGGGTGCGCAGCTCGTCGAAGCGCTCCAGCGCCTCGGTCTTGAGCTTCTCCAGCAGGCGCGTCATGGCCTTGGAGCCGCCCTTGCCGTCGTCATCGTCCTCTTCGTCGTATTCGTCGAAGTCCTCCTCGGCCACATAGTCGTCGGCCTCCTCGGGGTTGGAGAAGCCGTCGACCACGGTGGAGATGACCACCTTGCCCTCGCGGATTTCCTCGCCCATGTTGAGGATCTCGGCGATCGTGGCGGGCGAGGCGCTGATGGCCTCCATCATGTCCATCAGGCCGCCCTCGATGCGCTTGGCGATCTCGATCTCGCCCTCGCGCGTGAGCAGCTCCACCGTGCCCATCTCGCGCATGTACATGCGCACCGGGTCGGTGGTGCGGCCGAATTCGCTGTCCACGGTGGACAGCGCGGCCTCGGCCTCTTCCTCGGCTTCTTCCACGGTGGTGGCCGTGGGCGTGACGTTGTTCTGGAACAGGGTCTCGGCATCGGGCGTCTGCTCGTACACCGCCACGCCCATGTCGCTGAGCATGGAGACGACCACTTCCAGGGTTTCGGCGTCCACCAGCTTGTCGGGCAGGTGGTCGGAGATCTCGACCTGCGTCAGATAGCCGCGCGTCTTGCCCAGCGTGATCAGCTTCTTCAGCTGCGCGCGGCGCTTGGCCATGTCCTCTTCGGACAAAACCGTCTCGTCCAGGCCGAACTCCTTCATCAAGGCGCGTTCCTTGGCCTTGCTGATCTTCATGCGCAGGGGCTTGACCTTTTCGGCCGGGGCGGCGGCCTCGCTGGCCGCTGGCTCAGGCTCGAGCTCGCCCTCGAGGTCGGCCTCGATGTCGGACAGGTCGGCGTCATCATCCAGGCCCTCTTCCTTGGCCTTGGGCTTGCGGCCGCGCTTGGCAGGTGCCTTGGCGCTGGTCGCCTCGGCGTCGGCGGCCTTGGGCTTGCGGCCGGGCTTCTTTTTGGGCGTGTCGGCAGTGGCGTCGGCGTCGGCTGTTGCAGCCTTGGCGGCGCGTGCAGGCTTTTTCTTCAACAGTTCGTCGGCGGCTTTTTCCAGCTCGGCAGAGGATTTTGGTGATGGCACGGTTTTGACTTTCGTCGCAGCCTCGGGTGCGGCGGCGGCCTTGGGTGTGGCAGCTTGCGCAGGCGCCTTGGCGGCAGTTTTCACGGTGGTTGTGGCTTTCGAAGCGCCCTTTGCAGCGGTGCCAGAGGCGGGCTTGGGTGACTTCGCGGACTTTTGAGCGGGCATGGACAACCTCAGGGTCAAAAACGGACACACAAAGAAAACACAAGCGCCATGGGGATCGGCGCAAAGAGGCACGGCGAAGGCCAGGGTCTTCGCGGTTCGAGGGGCTGGCCCTCAGGGGCAAGATGTCTGGGCGAACATTTGGTGTGCAGTCCTTGCGGTGAGATGGGACGGTGGTGCGCTGTTGTCACGGTTGCCCGGGTCCGGAGGTGCTGCTGTCGCTCTTGCCGACAAACCTTAAATTATACCGATTTGCCAGAATTCAAGATCCGTCGCGGCCACTTCCCTCCAGGGCGCGGCGGCGCTCCTGCAGCTGGCGGTAGCGCTCCAGGGCCGTTGGATCCTGGGCCGCGGCGGCGATCAAGGCGTTTTGCTCTTGCTTGAGGGCGTCGATGAGCATGCGGTTGAGCAGGCCGCGCAGCTCGGCGCGCAGCTCGGCCTCGTCACCCTCGGTCTGGGCGTGTGCGCCGCTCATCACGCGTTCGGCCAGGGCCTGGCAGTCGCGGCCGGCCAGCGCCTCGCGCAGCACCGCCCAGGACTGGGGGCCGTGCTCGTGCAGCTGGCCCTCCAGCCACAGAAACAGCGCGCCATGGGGTGCGGGCTGCTCGCGCAGCAGGCCATGGTCTTCGTGCGACAGTTCCTCCAGAAACTGCATGTGCGACAGCAGCAGCCGCGCCGCATGGTCGGCGCGGCCGGCCAGCGGCGTGCGCGGCAGCGGCGGCTGCGCCGGGCGCTGGTCATCGCGGCGCCAACGGCCGCCCTTGCCTTTCCAGTCGCCGCCCTTGCGCCAGCTGCGGGCGGGCTGGCCGGCGGCGGCGCTGCCATGCCATGGGTCGGCGGCTTGGTAGCCCCAGGGCGGCTCCTCGCCGAACGGGGCGCCGTCTTGTGGCGTGCTGGCCGTCCCGGCATGACGTGCGCCTTCCTGCGCCCACAGCGCGGCGAGCTCTTGGGATGGCAACTGGCCCAGTTCGCCCAGCTCGCCCAGCAGCTGGCGCTTGAGGGCGCCGTCGGGCAGCGCCGCCCACAGCGGCTGGGCGTTGCTGAGCATGTGGGCGCGGCCCTCGGCCGTACCCAGGTCGCAGCCCTCGCGCGCGGCCTCCAGCAGAAAGCGCGACAGCGGCATGGCCTCGCCCACATGGCGCGCGAAGGCCTCGGGTCCGTAGGTGCGGATGAAGCTGTCGGGGTCGTGCTCTGGCGGCAGGAACAGGAATTTCACGCTGCGCGTGTCGCTGGCGTAGGGCAGGGCTCCGTCGAGTGCCTTGCGCGCGGCGCGCCGCCCGGCCGCGTCGCCATCGAAGCTGAAGACCACCTGGTCGGTGAAGCGGAACAACTTGTGCACGTGCTCGGGGGTGCAGGCCGTGCCCAGGGTGGCCACGGCGTTGGCAAAGCCGAGCTGGGCCAGGGCCACCACGTCCATATAGCCCTCGGTGACCAGGGCATAACCCATTTCGCGAATGGCGCCGCGCGCCTCGAACAGGCCATAGAGCTCGCGCCCCTTGTGGAACACCGGCGTCTCGGGGGAGTTCAGGTACTTGGGCTTGTCGTCGCCGAGCACGCGCCCGCCATAGCCGATGCACTCGCCCTTGACATTGCGTATCGGGAACATCACGCGGTCGCGAAAACGATCGTAGCGCTTGCCGTCCTCCGCGTTCACGATCACCAGGCCGCTTTCCTCCAGCAGCGGGCTGTCGTACTCGGGGAACACGCTGGCCAGGCCACGCCAGCCTTCGGGTGCGTAGCCCAGGCCGTAGCGCTTGGCGACCTGGCCCGATACGCCCCGGCCCTTGAAGTACTGGATGGCGCGCGGGGACTCGCGCAGGTGGCGGCGCCAGGACTCGCCGGCCTTTTCCAGCACCTCGCTCAAAGTGGCCTGCTTCTGGCGCTGGGCGGCGGCGCGCTCGCGCTCCTGGGGCGGAATGTCGTCCTGCGGCACCTGCAAGCCGGCCTGCTGGGCCAGGTCCTGCACTGCCTCGACGAAGCCCATGCCCGCGTGGTCCATGAGGAAGCCGATGGCATTGCCGTTCTTGCCGCAGCCAAAGCAGTGGAAGAACTGCTTGGAGGGGCTGACGCTGAACGAGGGCGATTTCTCGCCGTGGAAGGGGCACAGCCCCATGAAATTGGCGCCGCTCTTTTTCAGCTGCACGTAGCGGCCGACGATATCGACCACATCGACGCGCGCGAGCAGCTCCTGGATGAACGACTGGGGAATGGACACGGGGGTATTTTCTCTCAGTGCTCAGTCAGGCGTCAGCCGGCTTTGCTGTAATCGGCCGTGCAGAACATCTTTCACGGAGCCTTCATGAATACCCACACCATGTACGACCAGGATCTGCCGCGCAACGAGGCCAACCACGCCCCCTTGTCGCCCTTGTCCTTTATAGAACGTACGGCCGAGATCTACCCGGAGCGTCTGGCCATCGTGCATGGGGAGCTGCGCCAGACCTGGGGCGAGACCTACGCGCGTTGCCGCCGCCTGGCCAGCAGCCTGCGCCGCGCCGGCATTGGCAAGAACGACACCGTAGCGGTGATGCTGCCCAATACCCCGCCCATGGTCGAGGCCCATTTCGGCGTGCCCATGGCGGGTGCCGTGCTGAATGCGCTGAACACGCGCCTGGACCCCGAGACCATTGCCTTCATGCTCGACCACGGCGAGGCCAAGGCCGTGATCGTGGACCCGGAGTTCGCGCCCACCATGGCCAGGGCGCTGGCGCTGCGCCGGTCGCAGGCGCCGCTCTTGCTCATCGACGTGGAGGACGCCGTCTATGGCCCGGCCGGGCAGCGTGTGGGTACACAGACCTACGAGGAATTCCTGGCCCAGGGCGACCCGCGGTTCGCCTGGCAGCTGCCTGGCGACGAGTGGGACGCCATCGCGCTCAACTACACCTCGGGCACCACCGGCAACCCCAAGGGCGTGGTCTACCACCACCGCGGCGCGGCCATCAACGCCATCAGCAACGTGCTGGAATGGGACATGCCCAAGCATGCGGTCTACCTGTGGACCCTGCCCATGTTCCACTGCAACGGCTGGTGCTTCCCCTGGACGGTGGCGGCGCGCGCGGGCGTCAACGTGTGCCTGCGGCGCGTGGAGGCCCAGGCGATTTTTGATGCCATACGCGAGCATGGTGTCACGCATTACTGCAGCGCACCCATCGTGCATGGCCTGCTGGTGAATGCGCCGGCGGCCATGAAGCAGGGCGTGCCGGCCGGCGTCAAGGCCATGGTGGCTGGCGCCGCACCGCCGGCCTCGATGATCGAGGGCATGGAGCAGATGGGCTTCGACCTGACCCATGTCTATGGCCTGACCGAGGTCTATGGCCCGGCCACGGTGTGCGCCAAGCACGATGCCTGGGACGCGCTGGACATCGGCGAGCGCGCGCGCCTGAACGCGCGCCAGGGCGTGCGTTACCACCTGCAGCGCGCCGCCGCCGTGCTGGACCCCGAGACCATGCAGCCCGTGCCGCAGGACGGCGAGACCATGGGCGAGATCATGTTCCGCGGCAACATCGCCATGAAGGGCTACCTGAAGAACCCGAAGGCGACGGAGGAGGCCTTCGCGGGCGGCTGGTTCCACAGCGGTGACCTGGCCGTGCAGTACCCGGACGGCTACATCAAGATCAAGGACCGCAGCAAGGACATCATCATCTCGGGCGGCGAGAACATTTCCTCGATCGAGGTCGAGGACGTGCTGTATCGCCACCCCGACGTGCTGGCCGCCGCCGTGGTTGCCAGGCCCGATCCGAAATGGGGTGAAACGCCTTGTGCGTTTGTTGAGCTGAAGGCCGGAGCCCAGGCCACGCCCGAGGACATCGTGGCGCACTGCAAGAAGCACCTGGCAGGCTTCAAGGTGCCGCGCGCCGTGGTGTTTGGCGAGCTGCCCAAGACCAGCACGGGCAAAATCCAGAAGTTCGAGCTGCGCAAGCAGGCGGGATCGGCTGCGGCCATTGACGTCTGACAGCCTGCATCCTGCCGCCTCCCCTCACTTTCTCGCCATTCCGATACGCATGCCCGCCCCGCCCACCGCCGTGGCGCCACCGCTGTGGCTGCTGGTGCTGATCACCTTGAGCGGCACGCTGGCCATGCACATGTTCGTGCCGGCGCTGCCGGACGCGGCGCGTTCCTTCGGCGTGGGCGCGGCGGCGGTGCAGGCCACCATCAGCCTCTACATCGTGGGGCTGGCGCTCGGGCAGCTCATCTATGGCCCGCTGTCCGATGCGCTGGGGCGGCGCCCGCTGCTGCTGGCCGGGCTGGCGCTGTATGCGGCGGGCAGCATCGCCGCCATGCTGGCGCACAGCGCCACGATGCTCATCGTGGCGCGGCTCATCCAGGCACTGGGGGGCTGCGCCGGCCTGGCCTTGGGGCGCGCCATGGTGCAGGACACCAACGCCCCCCAGGAGGCCGTGCGCACGCTGGCGCTGCTCAATTTGATGATGATGGTGGGCCCCGGCATGGCGCCGCTGCTGGGCTCGGGCCTGGTGGCGCTGGGGGGCTGGCGTGCGGTGTTCGTGGCGCTGGCCCTGGCCGGCACGGCGACGCTGCTGCTGGCCTGGCGCATGGTGCCCGAGACCGGCGCGCCCACGGGCCGCGTGAGTCCCGGCGCGCTGGCGCGCGACTATGCGGCGCTGCTGCGCTCGCACAGCTTCCTGGCCTATGCGGTGGGGGGCGGCTGCGCCACCACGTCCGCGTATGCCTTCATCGCGGCGGCGCCATTCATCATCACCGGGCAGTTGCAGCGGCCGCTGCGCGACGTGGGCATATCGCTGGGCTTGGTGATGATCGGCATGGCCTTGGGCAACGCGCTCACGCGGCGTCTGGCGCTGTCCGTGCGGCTGGACCGGCTGCTGGTCTGGGGCAATGCGCTGAGCGTGGCCAGCGCTCTGGTGTTTCTGCTGCTGGAGCTCGCGGGCCATCTCACACTTGCGGCCACCGTGGGGCTGATGCTGGTGTTCGTGCTGGGCGCGGGCCTGGTCAGCCCGGCGGTGCTGTCCAAGGTGCTGACCGTGGACTCCCGCCGCGTAGGCTCGGCCGTGGGGCTATATGGCTTCGCCCAGATGGCGCTGGGAGCGCTGTTCACCATGATGGTGGGCTGGGGTTCCAACCCGGCGCTGGCATCGTCGTGCGTGCTGCTGGGCGCGGCGCTGGTCGGGCAGGGCTGCCTGCAGTTTGCGCTGCGCCGCGGCAGGCGGGGGCGTGCTGCCTCGGCTGCGGGGTGAGTATTTTTTGATAGCTGTTAACGCTTGACTGATGGGCGTTATAGGCTGTTTTTACTGATTTTCTCAGGCCTGCATGTCCGCCAGGCGCTGCAGCTCGCACCAGGTATCGGCCGGCAGCGCAATGCCGCCGCGCAGCGCCAGGGCGCGCTGGCGGTAGCGGCGCTCGCCGGGCAGGCGCGCCTGGCCCGCGCCAGCCATGGCCTGCACCAGCTCTTCGCAGCGCTGGGCAAAGCCGCGCCCGCAGTTTTTGGCCGGGTCGATGGCGATGATGAGCTCGCCCGTGTGCGGCGTCTGCGCGCCCGGGTGGCCGCTCCAGTCGAACTCGAATGAGAAGTGGCCGCCCGTGAGCGCGGCGGCCAGCAGCTCCACCATCATCGACAGGGCCGAGCCCTTGTAGCTGCTGTGTACGCCGCCAAACGGCAGCAGCGCGCCGCCGTCCAGGATGGCGCGCGGGTCTTGCGTGGGCTGGCCGTGGCGGTTCACGCCAAAGCCTTCGGGCAGCAGGCGGCCCTCGCGTGCGGCGATCTGCACGTCGCCATGGGCCATGGCGCTGGTCGCCAGGTCGAACACCAGCGGGTCGTGGCCGGCACGCGGCGCGGCAAAGGCGATGGGGTTGGTGCCGAACAGCGCCCTGGTGCCGCCGCTGGGCACCACGCAGGCCATGCTGTTGACCAGGGCCAGCGCCACCAGGCCGTCGCGCGCCAGGGGCTCCACGTCGGGCCACAGGGCGGCGAAGTGGTGCGAATTGTGGATGGCCAGCAGCGCGATGCCGTTGGCGCGCGCCTTGGCTACCAGCGCGTCGTAGGCCGCCATGTAGGCCGGCTGGGCAAAGCCGTTGCATGCGTCCACCGCCAGGTAGCCGGGCGCCACGTCTTGTACGCGGGGGATGGCGTGGCCATCCACCCAGCCACTGGCCAGGGTGGACAAATAGCCAGGGATGCGGAATACGCCGTGGCTGTGGGAACCGTCGCGCTC
Source organism: Alicycliphilus denitrificans (assembly GCF_044792555.1). Taxonomy (GTDB): domain Bacteria; phylum Pseudomonadota; class Gammaproteobacteria; order Burkholderiales; family Burkholderiaceae_C; genus Alicycliphilus; species Alicycliphilus denitrificans_A. The sequence goes on along the minus strand of NZ_CP126238.1, from coordinate 2,841,974 downwards.
GGCACTGGCGCAGTTGCGGGCCAGCACCGCTGCCACCTCGGCGCTGGTGCCATGGCGCTCGAAGATGCGCGCCAGCGTGGCCTGCAATGTGTCGAAGGGAATGTGCTGCACGCCGGCTTCGGCGGTATGGGGCACGGTCATTCGGGGCTCCCGTGTTGCGGTTGAGGATGCGTTTGCGATGAAAACAGCTTCTTGCGTCAATCGGATCTTATTCAGGCCCCGATTCTTGTCTGAAGCCGTGTGCTTAAGGCCGCCGCCGCAGCGGCTGCAGTGCATCAGGCATTCCTCAATACATGGCCGGTATCGAAGTTTGTTGCGGCGCAATAGAAGAGGGCGGCAGGCGGAGTCGTACGACTATGCAATTCATAGCGCATAACGCCTGATATGCATGGTCGTGTACGGGACTGGACTGTATGGCTTGGGGTTATGTGCACCGCACCAATGGGCTGGGTTGATGCACTTTGTGGGCGGATGCTTCGCGTAAACCCTCTTCTGTGAGCATTTGCAACCAGCCAAAGATGCGGGTCTGGATTGTCCAGGCATCCCAACCAAGGAGTGAAGTAGATGACAGAGCAGACCCAAACCACAGGCCGCCGTAACCTACTCAAGGGAGCTGCGGTCGCCGCTGGTGCCATGTCCGTGCCCATGATCAGCACGGCCCAGACCACGGTGTTCCGTTTCCAGAGCACCTGGCCGGCCAAGGATATCTTTCACGAATTCGCGGGAGACCTGGCCAAGAAGATCAACGACATGGCGGGCAACCGCCTGAAGATCGAGGTGCTGCCCGCGGGCGCCGTGGTGCCGGCCTTCCAGTTGCTGGATGCCGTGGCCAAGGGCACGCTCGATGGCGGCCATGGCGTGGTGGCCTACTGGTATGGCAAGAACCAGGCCGTGGCGCTGTGGGGCTCGGGCCCGGCCTTCGGCCTGGACGCCAATGGCGTGCTGGCCTGGCACTACTACGGCGGCGGCAAGGAGTTGCTCGACGAGATCTACAAGAGCCTGAATCTGGACGTGGTGTCCAAGCTTTACGGCCCCATGCCCACGCAGCCGCTGGGCTGGTTCAAGAAGCCGGTGGCCAAGGTGGAAGACCTCAAGGGCCTGAAGTTCCGCACCGTGGGACTGGCGGTGGACGTGTTCACCGAGATGGGCGTGGCCGTGAACCCGCTGCCCGGCGGCGAGATCGTGCCTGCGCTGGACCGCGGCCTGCTGGATGCGGCCGAGTTCAACAACGCCTCTAGCGACCGCGTGCTGGGCTTTCCGGACGTAGCCAAGAACTGCATGCTGCACAGCTTTCACCAAAGCAGCGAGCAGTTCGAGGTGTTGTTCAACAAGAGCAAGTACGACGCCTTGCCGGCCGAACTCAAGGCGGTCATCGACTACGCGGTGCAGGCCGCCAGCGCCGACATGAGTTGGAAGGCCGCCGACCGCTACGCCAAGGACTATGCGGCGATGCAGGCCGAACAGGGGGTCAAGTTCTACAAGACGCCCGACGCCATCCTGCGTGCGCAGCTCGCGGCCTGGGACAAGGTGACGGCCAAGAAGTCGGCCGAAAACCCGACGTTCAAGAAGGTCATGGACTCCATGCGCGCCTTCGCGCAGCGCAGCGGCCGCTGGAAGAACGACACCGACGTGGATTTCAAGATGGCCTGGAGCCACTACTTCGCGCAGCGCAAGGGCTGATGCGCAGGCGAGCGGGCTGCGCAGGGGCCCGCTTGGTTCACGGCTGGCCCGGGCGCGATGCCCGTGGCCGGCGCCAATCCCTTCCGGCCCCCGGGGCCGCAGAGTTCCTTAGCCATGAAAAAGCTCTTACTTGGGGTCGATGCCGTGTCGACCTTCATCGGCAAGGCGGCCGCGTGGGCCGTCGTGGGCCTGACCGTGCTGATCTGCTGGGAGGTCTTCTCTCGTTATGCCTTGAATAACCCCCATGCCTGGGTGCTGGACGCGCAGATCATGCTGTACGGCAGCATGTTCATGCTGGCCGGCGCCTACACGCTGGCCAAGAACGGGCATGTGCGTGGCGACGTGCTCTACGGGTTCTTCAGCCCGCGCGTGCAGGCGGGTCTGGACCTGCTGCTCTACATCCTGTTCTTTTTGCCGGGTGTGCTGGCGATGACCTGGGCCGGCTGGACATATGCGCAGGAATCGCTGGCCATCCGGGAGCAGACCTTCTCCGCCACGCCGCTGCCCCTGTATCCCTTCAAGTTCGTGATCCCCGTGGCGGGTGCCGTGCTGCTGCTGCAGGGCCTGGCGGAGATCGCGCGCTGCGTGATCTGCCTGCGCCAGGGCGCCTGGCCGCGGCGCGGTGAGGACGTGGAGGAGGTGGATGTAGAAAAGCTCAAGGAGATGGTGCACGTGAAGGACAGCGATCTGCAGGTGCCCGCGGTGGCGTCGGGCGCGCAAGGGGGCAAGGCATGAAGATGCGCAAGGAATTGTGGTTCGGCTTCTCCATCATGGCGCTGGTGGTGGGCGCGGCCGCGTGGCTGCTGCTGGGCGTGGAGACCGTTACGCGCGGCCACCTGGGCCTGCTGATGCTGTCGCTGGTCGTGGTGGCCATCATGCTGGGCTTTCCCACGGCGTTCACGCTGATGGGCATGGGCATGATCTTCACCTGGCTGGCCTACGACCGCGACATCACGCGCACGCTGGACCTGATGGTGCAGGCGGCCTACAAGAGCATGGCCAACGATGTGCTGATCGCCATCCCGTTGTTCGTGTTCATGGGTTACCTGGTTGAGCGCGCCAACCTCATCGAGAAGCTGTTCAAGAGCCTGCACCTGGCGATGGCGCGCGTGCCCGGCTCGCTGGCCGTGGCCACGCTGGTGACCTGCGCCATTTTCGCTACGGCTACGGGCATCGTCGGGGCCGTGGTCACGCTCATGGGGCTGCTGGCGCTGCCGGCCATGCTGCGCGCGGGCTACAGCACGCCCATGTCGGCCGGCGCCATCACGGCGGGCGGTTGCCTGGGCATCCTGATTCCGCCCTCGGTACTGCTGATCCTCTACGGTGCCACGGCCGGCGTGTCCGTGGTGCAGCTGTATGCCGGCGCATTCTTTCCGGGCGTGATGCTGGCGGGGCTGTATGTGATCTATGTGATCGTGGTGGCCAAGATCAAGCCCGCCTGGGCGCCGCCGCTGTCGGCACAGGACCGGCAGGTGGCGCTGCCGGCCATGACGGCGGCACTGCCCGCCGAGACCCGACAGCATGCCCCCTTGCGCCTGCTGAGCGCGCTCAAGGGCAAGCGCAATGCGCAGGTGCCGCTGGACTATGTAGTGCGCCAACTGGTGTTGGTGGTGTTGCCGGGGCTGCTGTTCGTGCTGCTGGCCGCCAGCAGCTGGCGCATGGTCACCACGGTGCCTGCCGAGGCGGTCTACGAGCTTCAGCCCATCGGCTTCGGCGAAGAGGCCAGGGTGGCCTCGGATTTCGGCCTGCAGGAACCCCCGGTCGAAGGCGGCCTGCAGGAGCCGCCACGAGATGACGGCGGCCTGCAGGAGCCCCCCGGCGCGGAAACTGGCGGCGCCCTGGCGGAGCCCCCGGGCGCGGAAACTGGCGGCGCCCTGGCGGAGCCCCCGGGCGCAGAGCCATCGGCCTCGGCGACGCCCGCCCCGGGCCCGGCCACACCGCCCGTGCCCGGCGATGCGGCGCCCAAGGCCGGCACGCAGCCCGCGCCGACCTGGTGGTGGGTGGGCTTTGCCGTGCTGGGTGCGGCCACGGCGGGCTTCTATCTGTTCCTCAGCTTTGCGCGCCTGGAAATCTTCAAGATGCTGCTGGGCTCGTTCTTCCCGCTCATGGTGCTGATCCTGGCGGTGCTGGGCTCCATCGTCTTCGGCCTGGCCACGCCGACCGAGGCGGCCGCCATGGGTGCGCTGGGCGGCTTCCTGCTGGCGGCCGCCTATAAGCGGCTGAACATGGATGTGCTGCGCGAATCGGTCTACCTCACGGCAAAGACCTCGGCCATGGTGTGCTGGCTGTTCGTGGGCTCGGCCATCTTCTCCGCGGCCTTCGCACTGCTGGGCGGGCAGGAGCTGATCGAGAAATGGGTGCTGTCCATGAACCTGACCAAGATCGAGTTCATGGTGCTGTCGCAGGTGGTGATCTTCCTGCTCGGCTGGCCGCTGGAATGGACGGAGATCATCGTGATCTTCATGCCCATCTTCATTCCGCTGCTGAGCCACTTCGGCGTGGACCCGCTGTTCTTCGGCCTGCTGGTGGCGCTGAACCTGCAGACGGCCTTCCTGTCGCCGCCGGTGGCCATGTCGGCGTTCTACCTCAAGGGCGTGGCGCCGCCGCATGTGACGCTCAACCAGATCTTCCTGGGCATGTTGCCCTTCATGGGCATCCAGGTGCTAGCCATCGTGCTGCTGTACGTGTGGCCGCAGATCGGCCTGTGGCTGCCGCAGTTGCTCTACAAATAAATGATGTGGACCCGGCGGCGGCATGAGGCGGTGATCGCGAGCAAGCTGCGCCGCCGCGGGGGCCGCCCGCGGCCTTGCGGCGCAATACGGCCCCGCCATCAGCATCAGCTCAATCCATCAGTGCGACCCCTTTGACCTGGGCAAAAACCGCGTCACCGACGGCCAGTGCCAGGTTCTGGCACGAGCGCCGGGTGATGCGCGCCAGCAGCGTCGTGCCCGCTGCGTCCAGCGCCACGAGGACCTGGCCCGGCTCGTCGTCGGCCAACTGCGTGATGCGTGCGGGCAGCAGGTTGAGGATGCTGCTGTCGCCCGCGTGCGTGCGCGCCAGGCTCACGTCACGCGCCAGCACGCGCAGGCGCACGGATTCGCCCACCATGCGCGGCCTGTGGGTGATCAGCTGCAACTGTCCGCCTTGGATCGCCACGGTGAGCAGGTGATCGTGCACGTCGTGCGCCGCTACCCGCCCCTGCACCAGCGCGGCGGCGGCGTCGCCGTGCGCCAGCGGCAGGTCCAGCCGCGCCATGAGCTCGGCCGTGGGGCCCTGGGCCGTGACGCGGCCGGCCTGCAGCAGCACCAGGTGCGAGGCCAGGCGCGCCACCTCGTCGGGCGAGTGGCTCACGTAGAGCACGGGAATGTCCAGGCTGCGCTGCAGGCGCTCCAGGTAGGGCATGACCTCTGCCTTGCGCGCGGCGTCCAGCGCGGCCAGGGGCTCGTCCATCAGCAGCACGCGCGGGCTGGTGGCCAGGGCCCGGGCGATGGCCACGCGCTGGCGCTCGCCGCCCGACAGGGTGTGCGGCATGCGCGTGAGCAGCGCGCCCAGGCCGAGCAGCTCCACGGCCTGCTCCAGCGACACGCGCCGGCGCGCGGGCGGCTGGCGGCGCAGGCCATATTCCATGTTGCGCCGCACGTTCAGGTGCGCGAACAGGCTGGCCTCCTGGAACACATAGCCCAGCGCGCGCCGGTGCGTGGGCAGCCAGTGGCCGCTGGCGTTGTCCTGCCAGAGCTCACCGTTGACGCGCACGCTGCCCTGCGCGCGCTCCAGCCCCGCCAGCGCGCGCAGGCAGCTGGTCTTGCCGCAGCCCGAGGGGCCGAACAGCGCCGTCACGCCGCGCCCGGGCAGTTCGAGGTAAATGTCCAGCGTGAAGTCCGGGCGCGTGAGCCGCAGCCGGGCCTGGATGCCGCTCATCGCGCCCCCTTGGGCTGCAGCCAGTGCAGCAGCATGAGGATGATGAAGGCGAACACCACCATGCCGCCGGCCAGCCAGTGGGCCTGGGCGTATTCCATGGCCTCCACATGGTCGTAGATCTGCACCGAGACCACGCGCGTCACGCCGGGGATATTGCCGCCGAGCATGAGCACCACGCCGAACTCGCCCACGGTGTGCGCAAAGCTCAGGATGGCGGCGGTGACGAAGCCCGGGCGCGCCAGGGGCAGGGCGACGGTGAAGAAGCGGTCCAGCGGGCCGGCGCCCAGCGTGGCTGCCACCTCCAGCGGGCGCCGGCCCTGGGCCTCGAAGGCGCGCTGCAGCGGCTGCACGGCAAACGGCAGGGAATACACGATGGAGCCGATCACCAGACCGGGGAAGGTGAATGGCAGCCGTCCCAGGCCCAGCGCTTCGGTCAGCTGGCCGATGGGGCCATGGGGGCCCATGGTGACCAGCAGATAGAAGCCGATCACCGTGGGCGGCAGCACCAGCGGCAAGGCCACCACCGCGCCCACCGGGCCGCGCCAGCGCGAGCGCGTGTGCGCCAGCCACCAGGCCAGAGGCGTGCACAAGGCCAGCAGCAGCACGGTAGTGATACCGGCGAGCTCCAGCGTCAGGGTGATGGCGGCCCAGTCTTCGGGACTTAGCAGGGGGGGAGTCAATGCTATTTAAACGAGAGCTGTAAACGTTTGTTTTACTTGATTTCAGGCGTTAATACTACTGAAGTAAAGGAAAACAGAGCGCAAAGCGCTATCAAAAAGAGTAGCCGTAGGACTGGATGATGGCGCGGGCCTTCTCGCCGCGCAGGTAGTCCATGAGCGCGGCGGCGGCGGCGTTGCCCTGGGCCGGCTTGAGCACGATGGCGTCCTGACGGATCGGCTCGTGCATGCCGGCGGGCACCACCCAGGCCGAGCCTTCGCGCAGCTTGCCGCCCTCCATGACCTGCGACAGCGCCACAAAGCCCAGCGGCGCATTGCCCGAGGCGGCGAACTGGTAGGCCTGAGCGATGTTTTCGCCCTGCACTATGCGCGGCTGCACCTGTGCCCTCAGGCCCAGCTTGTCCAGCGTCTGCATGGCGGCCTGGCCGTAGGGGGCCAGCTTGGGGTTGGCGATGGCGATGTGCTTCCAGTCGCTCTTGTTCAGCACCTTGCCGTCGGCGTCCACGTAGCCGGCCTGCTTGCTCCACAGCACCAGCTGGCCGATGGCGTAGGTGAAGCGCGTGGCGCCATCGCCCAGGCCTTCCCTGGCTATTCTTTCGGGCGTGCTGTCATCGGCCGCCAGCAGCACGCCGAACGGCGCGCCGTTGGCGATCTGTGCGTAGAACTTGCCCGTGGCGCCGAATGACAGCTGGGCCTTGTGCCCCGTGTCCTGCTCGAAGGCGGCGGCGATCTTCTGCATGGGTGCGGTGAAGTTGGCCGCCACGGCCACGGAGACCTCGGCGCCCTGGGCTGCCGACGCGGCGAGCAATGCAGCAACCGGAGCAGCAACCAAGAGGGTCTTGCCAGAAGAAAAACCAAGCATGGAAACGACCTCGCTATTCCAGATGTGAATAGCGGTGAGTATAGCCAGCGCCTGGTCGCGGGCGGCATGATGCGCGCCATGCAGCAATCCCAATCGTTTCTGGATGCCCTGGGCCATGGCATGGCCGACAAGCGCATCGACATCCTGCGCCAGATCGGCCAGGGCGGCTCCATCTCGCAGGCCGCACGCGCCGTGGGCGTGAGCTACAAGGCCGCGTGGCAGGCGCTGGACACGCTCACCAACCTGGCGGGCGTGGCGCTGGTGGAGCGCGTGGTGGGCGGCGTGGGCGGCGGTGGCGCGCGGCTTACGCCAGCCGGCCAGCAACTGCTGGCCGCGGCCGATGCCGTGCAGCAGGCGCGCACCTCGGCCTTGGCGCAGCTGGGCGAAGGCGGCGACGCAGACCTGGCCGTGGCGCGCCTGTCGGTGCGCACCAGCATGCGCAACCAATGGCCCTGCATCGTCCAGGGCATGGATGAGCGCGGACAGATCGTGCGCGTACACCTGCGCGGTGCTGGCGATGCTGCCGCAGGTCTGGAGGTGTTCGCACGCATCACGCGCGAAAGCGCCGAGCTGCTGGGCCTGCGCACCGGGGTGCACGTGCAGGCCCTGTGCAAGGCCACGGCGGTGCGCGTGCTGCCGCTGGGCAAGGAGCCGGTCGGTCCGGGCTGCAACCGGTGGCCGGGCCGGGCCACGCGCGTGTCGCGTGGCGAGCTTGGCGATGAAGTGGCGGCGCAGCTTGACGCCGGCATGCAGATGGTGGGCTTTGCCGCGCCGGCCTCGGGCCTGCGCGCGCGTTCGCGCGTGCTGCTGGCGGCCGATGAATCGGCCATTGTGCTGGCCGTCGCTGGTGTCTGATCTAACACAAAATGCCCGTGCTTATTGCGTGTTGGGCGAGCTTAGGCGTTTGTACGTAGGCATTTCTCCCGTTCATCAGGCGAGGTCCGGCCTTCTACGATGCGCTGCAACATATAAAGGAGTAAAGCCGTACCGCACATCCGTGCCGTGCGTGCTTGGTGGCAATGAGCGACGTCATACTGAAAACATCCCACCTCACCAAGGAATTCAAGGGTTTCACCGCCGTGAGCGACGTGAACCTGAGCGTGCAACGCGGATCCATCCATGCCCTGATCGGTCCCAATGGCGCGGGCAAGACCACCTGCTTCAACCTGCTGACCAAGTTCCTCGTGCCGACCTCGGGCACGATCCACTTCAACGGCCACGACATCACGAACGAGCAGCCGGCGCAGATTGCGCGCCGCGGCGTGATCCGCTCGTTCCAGATCTCGGCCGTGTTCCCGCACCTCACGCTGCTGGAGAACGTGCGCCTGGGCCTGCAGCGCAAGCTCGGCACCTCGTTTCATTTCTGGCGCAGCCAGAAATCGCTGAATCAGCTCAACGACCAGGCGCGCGCGCTGCTGGCCGAGGTCGGCCTCGAGGAGATGGCCGAAGAGGTCACGGTGAACCTGCCCTATGGGCGCAAGCGCGCACTCGAGATCGCCACCACCCTGGCCATGGAGCCCGAGCTCATGCTGCTGGACGAGCCCACGCAGGGCATGGGCCACGAGGACGTGGACCGCGTCACGCAGCTCATCAAGAAGGTGTCGGCCGGCCGCACCATTCTGATGGTGGAGCACAACATGAAGGTCATCTCCACGATCGCCGACCGCATCACTGTGTTGCAGCGCGGCGCAGTGCTGGCCGAAGGCAATTACGAAGAAGTCTCGAACAACCCACAAGTGATGGAAGCCTACATGGGCACGACCGATGGCGAACTGCAGGGGGCGCACTGACATGGCCGGCACCCCCGCTCTGGAAATCAAGGGCCTGCAGGCCTGGTATGGCGAGTCGCACGTGCTGCACGGCGTGGACATGCTGGTGCAGCCCGGTGAGGTGGTGACGCTGCTGGGTCGCAACGGCGCCGGCCGCACCTCCACGCTGCGCGCCATCATGGGGCTGACCGGCGCGCGCAAGGGCTCCATCAAGGTCTATGGCACCGAGACCATAGACATGCCCACGCACCGCATTGCCCACCTGGGCCTGGGCTACTGCCCGGAGGAGCGCGGCATCTTCTCCAGCCTGTCGTGCGAAGAAAACCTGATGCTGCCGCCCGAGCTCAAGACCGGCCAGGCCGGCATGTCGGTCGATGAGATCTATGCCATGTTCCCCAACCTGGCCGAGCGCAAAAGCAGCCAGGGCACACGGCTGTCCGGCGGCGAGCAGCAGATGCTGGCCGTGGCGCGCATCCTGCGCACGGGCGCCAAGCTGCTCTTGCTTGACGAAATCTCCGAAGGCCTGGCCCCGGTCATCGTGCAGGCCCTGGCGCGCATGATCACCACGCTGCGTGCCAAGGGCTACACCGTGGTCATGGTGGAGCAGAACTTCCGCTTCGCCGCGCCGCTGGCCGACCGTTTCTACGTCATGGAGCATGGCCGCATCGCCCTGCGCTTCGAGGCCGCCGAGCTGCAGGCCAAGATGCCCGTGCTCCATCAGCTGCTGGGCGTTTAAGCCTGGGCCTGGCAGCACAGTTTTGATTTCTGACCACCGAGAGAAGGAGAGATAGATGAACCGCAAACTCAAAACCCTGGTTGCCGTGCTCGGTGCTGCAGGCATGGGCCTGGCGGCCATGCCGGCGCAGGCGCAGGATAAGGTGAAGATCGGCTTCATCACCGACATGTCCAGCCTCTACGCCGACGTCGAAGGCAAGAACGGCGCGCTGGCCATCCAGATGGCCATCGACGACTTCGGCGGCAAGGTGCTGGGCAAGCCCATCGAGCTGCTCTCGGCCGACCACCAGAACAAGGCCGACATCGCCGCCAGCAAGGCGCGCGAGTGGATCGACACCCAGGGGCTGACGATGCTGTTTGGCGGCACCAATTCGGGCACGGCCCTGGCCATGGCCAAGATCGCGGACGAGAAAAAGCGCGTCTTCATGGTCAATGGCGCCGGCTCCTCGGCGCTGACCAACGAGCAGTGCACGCCTTACACCGTGCACTATGCCTATGACACCGTGGCCCTGGCCAAGGGCACGGGCGGCGCCGTGGTCAAGCAGGGCGGCAAGGACTGGTTCTTCCTCACCGCGGACTATGCCTTTGGCGCCGCCCTCGAGGCCGATACGGCCAAGGTCGTCAAGGAAAACGGCGGGCGCGTGCTGGGCCAGGTCAAGCATCCGCTGAACGCCTCGGATTTCTCGTCCTTCCTGCTGCAGGCGCAAAACTCCAAGGCCCAGATCCTGGGCCTGGCCAACGCGGGCGGCGACACCATCAACGCCATCAAGGCCGCCAAGGAATTCGGCATCACCAAGACCATGAAGATGGCCGGCCTGCTGGTGTTCATTACCGACATCCACAGCCTGGGTCTGCGCAACACGGAAGGCCTGCTGCTGACCACGAGCTGGGACTGGAACCTGAACGACAAGACGCGCGAGTTCGGCAAGAAGTTCTTCGCCAAGACCAAGCGCATGCCCACGGACATCCATGCCGCCGACTACTCGGCCACGATGAACTACCTGAAGGCCGTGCAGTCCGCTGGAACGGTCGATGCCGACAAGGTGATGGCCCAGCTCAAGTCCACCCCGATCGACGATTTCTACGCCAAGGGCACGATCCGTGCCGACGGCCGCTTCGTGCACGACATGTACCTGATGCAGGTGAAGTCGCAGGCCGAATCCAAGGAGCCCTGGGACTACTACAAGGTCGTGGCCAAGCTGCCCGGCGACCAGGTATTCACCACCAAGGCCGAGAGCAAGTGCGCCCTTTGGAAGTGAGTTGAGCCATGGCCCCCAAGCCTGAGAGCGGAGGGGGCCATGCGCTGGCGTTGCAGGTAAAAACATGAAAGACACGGGAGACATGACATGAAGGCAAAACTCACGACATTGGCAGCTGTGCTCGGGGTTGCAGGATTCATGGCGGCGCCGGCGCATGCGCAGGACAAGGTCAAGATCGGTTACATCTCGGACATGTCCAGCCTGTATGCCGATCTTGAGGGCAAGCATGGCGCGACGGCCATCCAGATGGCCATCGACGACTTCGGCGGCAAGGTGCTGGGCATGCCCATCGAGCTGATGAGCGCCGACCACCAGAACAAGGCCGACATCGCCGCCAGCAAGGCGCGCGAGTGGATCGACACCCAGGGGCTGACGATGATCTTCAGCGGCACCAACTCCGGCACCGCCCTGGCGCTGGCCAAGATTGCCGCAGAGAAAAAGCGTGTCATGGTCAACAACGGTGCGGCCTCGTCCGCACTGACCAATGAGCAGTGCACGCCTTACACCGTGCACTATGCCTATGACACCGTCGCCCTCTCCAAAGGCTTGGCGGGTGCCATGGTCGATGGCGGGGCCAAGACCTGGTTCTTCCTGACGGCCGACTATGCGTTTGGCCACGCCATGGAGGCCGATGCCTCCAAGGTGGTCAAGGCCAAGGGCGGTAACGTGGTGAATGCGGTGCGCCATCCGCTGAACGCCTCGGATTTCTCCTCGTTCCTATTGCAGGCGCAAAACTCCAAGGCCCAGGTGCTGGCGCTGGCCAATGCGGGCGGCGACACCATCAACACCATCAAGGCAGCCAAGGAATTCGGCATTGGCAAGACGATGAAGCTGGCGCCGATGCTGGTTTTCTACAGCGACGTGCACAGCCTGGGACTGAAGAACACCGAGGGCATGCAGTTCGTCACCAGCTGGTACTGGGACATGGACGACGCATCGCGCAAATTCGCCGACGCCTTCATGAAGAAGACGAATCGCCGCCCGACGGAAATCCAGGCCGCCGACTATTCCGCCACCATGAACTATCTCAAGGCCGTGCAGGCCGCAGGCAGCATCGACGCCGACAAGGTCATGGCGGCGTGGCGCGGCATGAAGATGGATGACTTCTTCGCCAAGGGCACCCTGCGTCCCGACGGCCGCTACGTGCACGATATGTATCTGGTGCAGGTCAAGAGCCCGGCCGAGTCCAAGGGCACCTGGGACTACTACAAGATCGTCAAGAAGCTGCCCGGCGAAGAGGTGTTCACCACCAAGGCCGAGAGCAAGTGCGCGCTGTGGCAGTAATGGCGCGCTGACCGGTTCCACTCCCACCACCCGTAGCGTTTAGTTCAAATGGAAATCTTTGGTGTTTCAATGCCGGCCATGCTGAGCCAGCTCCTGCTGGGGCTGGTCAATGGTTCGTTCTACGCGATCCTCAGCCTGGGCCTGGCCGTGATCTTCGGCCTGCTCAACGTGATCAATTTCGCGCACGGCGCTCTGTTCATGCTGGGGGCGCTGATCACCTGGATGGCCATGAGCTACCTCGGTGTCAACTACTGGGTGATGCTGATCGCCGCGCCCCTGGTGGTGGGGATACTGGGCGTGGTGATAGAGCGCTTGTTCCTGCGCTGGATCTACAAGCTCGACCATCTGTATGGGCTGCTGCTCACGCTTGGCCTGACCATGATCATCGAGGGCGTGTTCCGCTCCATCTACGGTGTCTCGGGTCTGGGCTACGACACCCCCGAGCTGCTCGAGGGCGCGACCAACCTCGGCTTCATGATCCTGCCCAACTACCGCGCCTGGGTGGTGCTGGCCTCCATCGTGGTGTGCATCGCCACCTGGTATGTGATCGAGAAGACCAAGCTGGGCGCCTACCTGCGCGCCGGCACCGAGAACCCGCGCCTGGTCGAGGCCTTCGGCGTCAACGTGCCGGTGATGATCACGCTGACCTACGCCTTCGGCGCCGCGCTGGCGGCCTTTGCCGGCGTGCTGGCAGCGCCCGTGTACCAGGTCACGCCGCTGATGGGCCAGAACCTGATCATCGTGGTGTTCGCCGTGGTGGTCATCGGTGGCATGGGCTCCATCATGGGCTCCATCCTCACCGGCCTGGGCCTGGGTGTGATCGAGGGTTTCACCAAGGTCTTCTACCCCGAGGCGTCTTCCACCGTGGTGTTCGTCATCATGGCCATCGTTTTGCTCATCCGCCCCGCCGGCCTGTTCGGCAAAGAGAAATAAGCCGCAGGGGTGAACCACATGAACGTCAAGAAATTTGCCCCCATCGGTTACGGCCTGCTGCTGCTGGGCCTGATCGCCGCGCCCTTTGTGGGCGCCTACCCGGTGTTCGTGATGAAGCTGCTGTGCTTCGCATTGTTTGCCACGGCCTTCAACCTGCTGCTGGGCTACACCGGCCTGCTGTCCTTCGGCCATGCGGCCTTCCTCGGCGGCGCGGCCTATGTCACCGGCCATGCCGTCAAGGTCTGGGGCGCCACGCCCGAACTGGGCCTGCTGGCGGGCCTGCTCTCGGGTGGCTTGCTGGGCCTGGTGATGGGCTGGTTCACCATCCGCCGCCAGGGCATCTACGCCACCATGATCACGCTGGCCCTGGCGCAGATGCTGTTCTTTGCCGCATTGCAAATGCCCTTCACCGGCGGCGAAGACGGCCTGCAGGGCGTGCCGCGCGGCAAGCTGTTCGGCCTGCTCGACCTGTCCAGCGACCTGACCATGTACTACGTATGCCTGGCCATCGTGGTGCTGGCCTTCCTGCTCATCGTGCGCACCATCGACTCGCCGTTCGGTCAGGTGCTGCGCGGCATCAAGGAAAACGAGCCGCGCGCCACCTCGCTGGGCTACGACACCAACCGCTTCAAGCTGCTGGCCTTCGTGATCTCGGCCGCCATCGCTGGCCTGGCGGGCTCGCTCAAGACCCTGGTGCTGGGCTTTGCCACGCTGTCGGACGTGCACTGGAGCGCCTCGGGCCATGTGGTGCTGATGACGCTGGTGGGCGGCATGGGCACGCTCAGTGGCCCGCTGGTCGGCGCGGCCGTGGTGGTGGCGCTGGAGAACAAGATCGGCGACCTGGGCACCTTTCTGGCCAAGCTGACGACGATCGACTGGTTCAACACCCTGGGCGAGTCGGTGACCATCGTCACCGGCCTGATCTTCGTGATCTGCGTGCTGGCCTTCCGCCGCGGCATCATGGGCGAGATCATTGCCTGGCTGCAGCGGCGCGGAGCAGGGGACGGCGGCTCGCATTGACTTGATCCGCATGGCACGCGGCCATGCGGTGCGCTACGGCCATGCGCGGCGCCATGCCCCGCATGGCCTTTTCATGCTCAGCCCAGACGCAGCCGCTGGGCATAGCCCGTCATTTCCAGGTAACCGCGCCCGAGCGCGCGCCCGGCGCCATCCTGCAGCTCGCTCAATCCCTCCCAGTAAATCGTGCCGGTCGAGCCGCGGCTGTCAAGCTCCTGGGCATCGAGCAGCGCCTGCACGGTGAAGCTGCCCACGGGCGTGTCCACACGCCATTGCACGGGGTAGCGCGCCCCGCTGCTGGCGCTGCGCCAATGGCGCAAGGGCGTGAAACGCACCGCCTGCGGCTCGAAGGCCCGGGCATCAGATGCACCTGCCCGCCGCCAGGAACCACCCGCCCAGAGCGCGCCGCCGTTCGCAAGGCGCAGCTGGAAGGCCGTGAGCGCGCTGCCGTCGTGCAGGTTCATGCCGATCCAGTCCCAGCCCACGGCGTCGGGGTGCAGCAGCGCCTGGCTGTACTCATGGTCCAGCCAGGCGCGGTTGTCGGGCGCGGGGGCATCGGTGACGGCCATGCGCTGGCCCTGCACGGTGACGGCCCCCGTCACGGCCAGTTGCGGCTGGCTGTAGTAGTAGCTGGCCTGGCTTGCATCCGGCCCCTTGCGCGACAGGCCGGCGTCGCCCTGCAGCAGCACCGGCTGGGTGCTGGTGCAGTCCAGCTCCAGGGCGAAGCCGCCGGCCTGGGCGCGAATCTCGTAGCGGCTGCTGCCTGGCGTGCTGCTGGGCTGGCGCACCAGCGACCAGTCGCGCAGGCGGATGTGGGTGTCGCCCTCCAGCGCCTCTGCAATGCCAAAGCCCGCGCGCGCGATGCGCTGGTCGTGCAGTTGGCGCCCGCCCTGCACGTCGGTCAGCGCCGCATGGGCAAAGATCAGCTGGCGTGCTGCGAAGGCCGAGCGCAGGCCTTGCGCGGCATCCACGCGCGAGCGGAAAAAGGTGATCTGAAAGCCCCACAGCCGCCCGGGCGCAGGGCCGGTGCGCGCCTGGCCGGTGAGGTACCACCACTCGGTGCGCAGCTGCGGATGGCTGCCATGGTCGTGCGGAAAAGCCAGGGCGCGTGCCGGCAGCGCCGCGCCGCGCCCGCCCCAGGCCAGGGCGCCAAGGCCGATCAGCCAGCGCCGGCGTGGCAGGGAAACAGCAGGCAAGACCATGGCTACCAATCCTCCTTCACCGCCAGCACCGCATCCTGCCCTGCGGCCTTGGCGCCGGCCAGCCAGGCCGTCAGCGTGCCCACGGCGATCACGGTGGCGGCGAGGGCGGCCAAGCGCGGCCAGGGCAGGGCCAGGTCCATGCTCCAGTGAAAGCTTTGCGGGTTCACCACATGCACCAGCACGACCGCCACCGCCAGGCCCAGCAGCAGGCCGGCCAGCGCGCCCACGGCCGTCCAGGCCGTGCCCTCTGCCGCCACCACGGCCAGTATCTGCCGGCGCGTCAGGCCCAGGTGCGCCAGCAGGCCGAATTCCTTGCGCCGCGCCAGCACCTGGGCGCTGAAGCTGGCGGCGATGCCGAACAGCCCGATGGCAATGGCCACGGCCTGCAGCCAGTAGGTGATGGCGAAGCTGCGGTCAAACAGCGCCATCGAGCGCGCGCGTATCGTCTCGGCCGTGGTGAAGGCCAGGGCCGCAGCGGCCTCCCCACCCAGGCTCTCGCGGGCCTGCTGCAACACCTGGGCCTGCAGTTCCTCGGCGCTGGCGCCGGGCGCGGGCCACAGCGCCAGGTCGCTGGCGCGCGCATCGCCCGTCAGGCGTGCGAAGTCCTGGCCGTCCAGGGCGACGGCACCATGCTGGCGCACATAGTCGCGCCATACGCCAGCTACATAAAAAATAGCCTCTTGCGCTTGTCCATATTGGCTTGAAGGCCTAAAAGCATCTGAAAGCAATGGCCAGTCCGCACCCGGCCTGGCGCCGTACAAGTCGCGCACCGCCTCGCTCACATACACGCCCACGCGACCCGCTGGCACGGGCAGGGCCGGGCCCACCAGCGGCAGGGCCTGGGCCACGTCCGGGCCCAGGGGACGTGCCAGCAGCCCCACGGGCGGGCGATCCGGCTGCAGCTGCAGGCTGCTGGTGCGCAGCGCCTGCACGCGCGCCACGCCGGGCAGCCGGGCCAGGGTGGCGGCGAAGCCGGGCGGGAACACGGCGGCCTCGTCACCGCTCGCGCCAGCGGCGGCACGCAGGTACAGGGGGGCGGGCAGCACGCTGTCCAGCCATTGGCCGACCGAGCCGCGAAAGCTGCCCACCATCACCGTCAGGGCCACGGCCAGGCTCAGGGCCGCGACCACGCCGCCCACGGCCACGGCCGCGCTGCCGGGCATGCGCCGCGCCCGCTCCAGCGCCAGCAGGGCCAGGGCGTTGCCCGTGGCCAGCGGCTGCAGCGCCTGCAGCAGGGCCCGCACCAGAGAAGGCAGCAGCGCCATACCGCCGATCAGCAGCAGGCCGACCGCGACATAGGCGGCCAGTGGAAGGTCAAAAATGGGTGGAACGCTCGCCAATAAAGCGCTAGAAGCTATCAAAAAAATACCTATCCAGGGGCGTCCACCGCGCCCGCTCTGGGCGCCCAATCCCTTGAGCGCCTGCGCCGGTGCCAGCCTCTGGGCCTGGCGTGCGGGCCACCAGCCACCGATCAGGGCGGCCGCCACGCCCAGCAGGCCATAGGTCATCGCGGCGGTCGCGCTCCATTGCAATGCCGGCTGTGCCCCCGTGAAATAGCCCCCGCCCAGGTCGCCGCCCAGCAGCGCCAGCGCCAGTGCCGCGAGCAGCGTGCCCAGGGCAATGCCGGCCACGCTGCCCACCAGGCCCAGCGCGGCGGACTCCAGCAGCACCAGCGCCAGGCGCGCGCGCGGTGTGGCGCCCAGCACGGCCAGCAGCGCCAGCTGCGGCGCGCGCTGCGCCACGCTGAGCGCCAGCACCGAATACACCAGGAAGGCCCCGGTGAACAGCGCCACCAGTGCCAGCACCGTGAGGTTCACGCGGTAGGCGCGCGAGAGACTGTCCACGCGCTGCACGGCGTCCTGCGGCGCGGCGAACTGCACGCCCGGGGGCCAGCCGGGCAGGGCGGTGAGTGCCTGCTGCAACTGTGCGCGCGTGGTGCCTGCGCGCAGCCGCAGCTCGATGCGCGTGAGCTGGCCGGCACGGCCGAACAGGTCCTGCGCCGCGCCAATGTCCATCAGCGCCAGCGGCGGGCCGCCCGCGGCCACCGTGCCGGCCACGCGCACGCTGTGTGTGGCCAGGCCCGCCTGCAGCGTGAGCGGCGCTGTGGGCGCGTCGATGCTTGCCAAGCCCAGCGCCTGCTGCGCGGCCGGGTTGAGGAATACCGTGGCCGGCGCCAGCATGGCCAGCCGGTCGCTGCCGTCGAACGCGCGCGGCGCCAGGGCCGGTGCCATGGCGGGCAGCAGCAGCGCGTCGGCGCCGAGCACGCGCAGCGGCACGTCCGCCTGCGCCGCATCGCTGCGCGCGCGCACGGGCAGCTCCAACCAGGGGCTGGCCAGCTGCACCTGTGGCTGGGCCGCGACCAGGCCGTAGAGCGACTCGGGCAGCGTGCCGCGCGTGGCGCGCAGCTCCAGGTCCGGCTGGCCGCCCACGGCGCGCACGGCCTGGCTGAATTCGTCCAGCGCCGAGGCGTTGATCGCATGCACCGCAAAGCCCAGAGCCACGCCCAGCATGACGGCGGTCGCGGCGGCCGCGCTGCGCCAGGGGTGGTGGCGCAGCGCGCGCCAGGAAAAGGTGCGCAGCAGGGCGATAAGCATGGGCCGATTGTGCGGCGCCGCGCTCGCCTGCGCCGGGTTTGCGCCACATCAAACTCCATGAACCGTGGCCCTTGAATCCCGGGGGGCAGAGGCCTATATAGATAAAGGCAGGCGGTTTCAACTTGCCTGGTAGCCCCTCTGGGGCGCTTCATTTCACTTGTGTCAAGGAAGGAGTTTCATCATGAATTCACTGGTCAGCCGCGGCAGTCTGTTCGACGATTTCTTCAAGGACTTCGCGCCCGGTTTCTATGTGCGCCCGCTGCATGGCGACGCGCTGCCAGAGCCCTCTCAGATCAAGATCGACGTGAAGGAGGACGACGCCGCCTACACCGTACAGGCCGAGGTGCCGGGCGTACCCAAGGAGGACATCAACGTCTCCATTGACGGCAATGTGGTGAGCCTGCGCGCCGAGGTGCGCCAACATGACCAGAAGAAGGACGGCGAGAAGCTGCTGCGCAGCGAGCGCTACTACGGCGCCGTGGCACGCAGCTTCCAGCTGCCCGTGGACGTGGACGCCGCCCAGGCCAAGGCCAGGTACGACAACGGCGTGCTTACGCTCACGCTGCCCAAGAAACTGGGTAACAAGACGCAGCGCCTGGCGATTGAGTGACGCTGCTCATGGGATGCCTGGGTGGCGGCCGGCCCTGGCATCCCATCCAGGCGCGGCCGCCTGGCGGATGCCTGTGCGCGCCAGTTCCGGTCCGGCCTTCGGCTTTGATGCCGACATGCTGCCCGCCATGTTCTCAGCTTCGCTGCCGGGCGCCCCGGTCGTAGAGCCGCAGGCGCCCTGGCCGCTATTTGCCGCTCAGGTACTCGGCCACGGCGGCCATTTCCAGGGGGGTCATCTTTTCCACCACGGCGTGCATCACGGCGTTGTCGTTGGTGCGCTCGCGCTTGTTGAACTGCCTGAGCTGCTCTTCCGTGTAAGCCGCATGCTGGCCTGCCAGGCGTGGCAGGGCAGAGCTGCCGGCCGCTTCCTGTCCATGGCAGGAGGCGCAGGCCGGCACGCCGCTGAATTTGTTGCCTTTGTGGTAGATGTAGCTGCCCACGGCCGCCAGATCCTGATCCCTGGCGTTTTTCTGGCGGGGCGGGCGGCTGGCGTAGTACTTGCCCAGGGCCACCATGTCCTCGGGGGAAAGATTGGCCGCCATGGGCGCCATGGCCGTGCTCTTGCGCTGGCCGTTCTTGAAATTCTCCAGCTGCTTGGCGATGTAGTCGGCATTCTGTCCGGCCAGGCGGGGGTAGATCGCGCTGGCCGACTCCCCCTCGGCGCCATGGCACAGATAGCATGAGCCGCCGATGATTTTCTTGGCGCGTGCCTCGTCGTCGTTGCTCTGTGCGGTGCCGGCTCCTGTCAGGCTGAGAAAGGCCAGGGCCACGAGGCTGCGGCAAATCTGTGGTGTGCGCATGAAAGGCATTCCCTTTGCTCGAGTCATGAAAAAAGGGGCGCTGGGCACCCCGGGGCAGTGGGTAAGGTAGGGTTTATTCCATTCCTCAATTACTTTGACGGCTTTGCTTGCCATGCTACAGCACGGCCTGCGCTTGGCTTTTGCGTACGTGATTGAAGCGGATGATTAACCCGCGCCCGTGTCGCGCGGCGGCTGCGGCAGCAGGCGAAAACCCAGGGCCGCCAGCACCAGCAGCGCGGCGATGCTGGCCATCACGGCCATGAAGGGGTCGGCGGCTGCCTGCTCCTTGGCGAGCGACGCCACCCAGCCCGTGAACCACTGCATGGCCGCCACGCCCAGGAACATGGCCATGGTGAACACCGCCATGGCACGCCCCGTGAGCGCCGCCGGGTAGGCCGCGCGCACGTCCGCGTACTGCAGGATGAGGTAGCCTGACAGCAGCCCGGTGGCCAGCATGCAGGCCACATCCAGCCAGGCCGAATGCAGCAATGCCATGGTCGCAAACAGCAGCCCCATCAGCAGCGTGCAGGCCACGATCCAGCGCCGCCGCGCGGCCGGGCCGGGATCGATGCGGCCGAACAGCAGCGGGCCGCACAGCGCCACCAGGGACAGCGCCAGGGCCACGTTGCCGCTTTGCACCAGCGAGAAGCCATGGCGCTCAATCAGCATGGGCCCGAGCCAGAGACCGCGCAGGGAGATCAGGGCGGCATAGCTCACGGCGCCCAGCACCACGATGCCCCAGGTATGCGCCAGCGTGAACAGTGCGGCAAAGCGCAGCACCGCTTCGCGCACGGATTCGCGCGCGCCATTCTGCGCACCGTGTCCGGCGGGCTCGTGCACCGTGCGCCAGATCCACAGCCAGGCCAGCAGCGCCATCAGCGCCAGCACCCAGAATCCCGCGCGCCACGACCATTGCTGCACCAGCCAGGCCAGCGGCGTGCCCGTGAACAGCATGCCCAGCGTGCCCAGCGCCATGGCCACGCCGGACATGGCTGCGAAGCGCTGCGGCGCGAAATGCCGCGCGATGAATACCGTGCACACCAGGAAGGCCGGTGCGCAGCCCACGCCGATCAGCGCCTGCCCCAGCACCAGCAGGCCAAAGCCCGGCGCCAGCGCCGACAGCAGCGCGCCCGCGATGCACAGCGGAAACGCCGCCAGGATGGTGCGGCGCACGCCGTACAGGTCGATGCCAATGCCCATGAACAGCTGCATGGCGCCGAAGCTGAAGTGGAAGGTCGCCGCGAACAGCCCCAGCGCCTGGGGCGAGAGCACAAACTCCGACTGCAGCGGCGCGGCCAGGATGGCGGCCACGGTGCGAAAGGCCGAACTGAGCGCAAAGCCCGAGGTCAGCGCCACCAGCATCAGCAGTGCCGTGCGGGAGGGCATCGATGTGATCGCGGCGGGTGCGGTGGCTGGGCTGCTGCTGGTGTCGGGCATGGGTGCCAAGGCTAGCGGGAATTACATGGCCTTGAACAGCGGCGCGTAGAGCCGGCTCACGGCCAGGCGCTCGGGCCGCTCGCGCAGCTGCAGCTGCAGGCGGCCGGCCTCGTCGCGCCAGGTGCTGGCGATGGCGCTGGCGCGCACCAGCGTGCCGCGGTGTACCTGCCAGAACACGGCCGGGTCGAGCCGGGGCTGCAGCTCCTTGAGCGGGGTGCGGATCAGATATTCCTGCCGCGCCGTGAGCACGCGCACGTATTTGTCGGCGGCCTCGAAGTACAGCACCTCCTCCAGCGGCACCATGAGGATCTGGTTGCCGCGGCTGGCCTGGATCACGGTCAGCGGCGCGCTGGCCGACGGCTGGGCCGGCGCCAGGCCGGGTACCTGCACCAGCTGGCGCAGCTGGGCCAGCGCCTGCTCCAGCGCCGGCGGCGCGGCCGGCGCGCCGCGCAGCTGCAGTGCCTGCTGCAGCCTGGCCACGGTCTTGCGCAGCCGCTCGGGCTGCACCGGCTTGAGCAGGTAGTCCACGGCCTGGGCCTCGAAGGCCTGCACGGCGTACTGGTCGTAGGCGGTGACGAAGACCAGCACCGGAAAGGGCGCATCCGCGGGCCAGGCGTCGGCCAGTTCCACGGCGGCTTCCAGGCCGCTCTGGCCCGGCATGCGGATGTCGAGGAACAGCACCTCGGGCGTGAGGCGCAGCGCCTCGCGCACGGCCGACAAGCCATCGCCCACGCTGGCGACGATGTCAAGTGTGGGCCAGGCCTGCTGCAGCTCATGCTGTAGGGCTGCGGCCAGCAGGGGTTCATCCTCGGCGATCAGGGCACTCGGCATGGTATTCCAAGGGAAAAGTGACTGTAACGCTTGTGTCACCTGCGCTGGCAGCTATTAATTCAAGAGTTGCCGCGGCGCCATACAGCGTGGCCAGGCGCTCGCGCACCTGCCGCAGTCCAAACTGCGTGCCGGCCGTCGCGGCTGCGGCCCCGGGGCCGGCGCCGGTGTCGTGCACGCTCAGCCGCAGGCGCGCGGCCTGGCCCGGTTCCTGTAGCAGCCGCGCCTGCACCGTGATGCTGCCGCCCGCCAGCTGCGGCTCCAGCCCGTGGCGGATGGCGTTTTCCACCAGCGGCTGCAGCAGCAGCGGCGGCACCGGCATGTCGCGCAGCGCATCGGGCAGGTCCAGGCTGTACCGCAGGCGCGGCCCCATGCGCACGGCGATCAGCGCCAGGTAGTCGGCCAGGCGCGCAAACTCCTCGGCCAGCGGGTGCAGCGTGCTACGCGAGGCGCCCAGCGTGGCGCGCAGGTAGGCGATCAGGTGGTCCAGCATGGCCTGGGCGCGCACCGGGTCGGCGGCGATCAGCGCGCGCAGGTTGGCCAGGGTGTTGAACAGCATGTGCGGCTCCAGCTGCGCCTGCAGCAGCTTGAGCCGTGCCTCGGCCGCGTCGCGCTGGGCCTGCGCCATCTGCAGCTGCAGCAGCTGGGCCCGGCCGCGGCTGACAAAGAGGAACGAAATGGCCCCCGTGGCGAGCACGGTGATGACCAGCGCCGCGGGCAGGTTGGCCTGCTGCCACAGCAGGCGCGGGCGGCCGCTGTAGGTGTCGCCCAGCAGCGAGCCCAGTACAAAGCCGCAGGTCGTGCCCAGTGTAATCAGCAGCACGCCGCGCCAGCCCGCGGGCCAGGCCCGGCCCTCGGGCGCCGGCAGCAGCATGCGCCCCAGATCGATCACGGCCCAGGCCACCAGGCCGATGGACAGCGAGTAGGCCAGTTGTACATCCCACGGGCCCTGACCGGTCAGCGTGAGCGCCAGCGCAATCGTGCAGCAAAACACCGCCGTCACCAGGCCGTGGCGCAGGAGGGAGCGGACGTCGGGGCGCTGCATGGTCGGGCATCTTAAATGCGTAGTCAGGCGATACCTGGCCGCATGCCCTGCACCAGGCGCCACAGGCGTGCCGCACGCGCCAGCAGCAGGCCGTTGTACAGCCCGTAGAGCGCGGCGACCTGCAGGGCAAAGTGGCTGTCATGTGCCAGCTGGGGCTGTAGCGCCAGCTCCACGCCGACGAGGTACTTGGTCAGGAAGATGGCCAGGATCAGCAGCAGGGGCATGGGGCTGCCGGGCAGGCGAAAGCGCAGGGTCTGTGCGTCAAAGCGCACGCCCGCGGGGGGTGCGGCGCGCAGCGCCAGGCTGGCGAGCGTGGCCGCCGCCGTGGCCAGCAGCCAGGCGGCGAGGGCGCGGCCGCCCGCGCCGGCGCCAAAGGCCGACAGCAGGCCCCAGGCCGAGAATGCGCTCAGCGCCAGCGGCATCAGCAGCACGCGGCGCGGCCCGGCGTGCCGCGGCAGCATTTGCGACAGTCCCAGCCAGAGCAGGGCGGCCAGCAGGCCCCAGACCCAGGCGGGTGTGCCCTGGACGATGGAGAGCAGCATCTGTGGCTGGTGCGTGGCGATCTGGATCAGCATGGTGGGCTCCTGTGCGGTGTGGGGATGGAGCGCACTGTGCGCGCCGCCGCCCGCGCCCGCCAGGGCCGTGCGACGGATGGCAGCTGCCGTGGTGCGAGATGCGGCGCTGGCGGCGCGGATGGCGCGGCCGGGGCCGCCGCGGCTACGCCAGGCGCCGGGCCAGCGGTGCGCCGGTGCCGGTGACACGGCGTCCGTGCGGCGGCGCGTAGCTGCCCGCACGGTGCGCGGCGGGTTTCTGTGCGCCCAGCGCGACGGCCTGCCAGGCTGCGGCCTCGATGCCGTCGATCACCGGCACCGGTAGCCGCGGCTGGACGGCCGGACGATACCCGGCCAACACCGCACCCGACAGCACCAGCACGTCCAGGCACTGGTCCTGCACGAGGCGGGCCGCGTGTTCCGCCAGCGCGTCAGCCACGGCCGGCTCGGGTGCGTCGCCGGACTGCGGCGTGAATGCAGCCGGCAGTTCGATGCCGGCCCAGCCCGCCATGCGGCCGGCTATGCCCATGCGCCGGGCCTGTTCCTGGTACAGCGGCAACATGCGCTCGCCTAGCGTGAGCAGCCCGATGCGCCCCCCCAGCTGACAGGCCGTTAGCAGCGCCGCCTCCAGCATTCCGACCACCGGAATGTCCAGCAGTTCGCGCAGCGGCTCCAGGCCGGCATCGGTCGAGATGCCCAGCAGCATGGCGTCGCATCCCTCGGCGTGGGCGGCGCCCAGTTCCAGGGCCGCCGACGCGGCCAGCGTGTTTTCCGTCCGGCTGCCGACCACGGCCGGGCCGTGTGGGGCGGTCACGCCGACGAGGGTCGCGGCGCTGCCGACCGCGGCCTGCGCGACGCGCAGCATGCGGTCGGTGATGAAGCCGCTGGTATTGGGGTTGGCTAGCAGGATCTTCACAGGTTCTCCTTCAGGGCCGAGCGCAGGATGTCCGCGACCTGCGGCTCCTCGTCGGCGATGCGCGACAGCACCCGCTGCTCGACCTGGGTGAGATGGTCCAGCATTGCGCGCACGGCCTCGGCCGCGTCGTGCCTGGCTAGCGCCGCCATCACCGGTTCGTGTTCCTCGGGTGCACAGCCCGATGCCTGAGCGGGCTCGAATAGGGCCACGTACATCTGCGTCCTGGCGATCAGCAGCTCGAGCATCTCGCATAGCCGGGCATTGCCCAGCATCTCGGCCACCAGCAGATGGAAGTCGCCGGCCAGCTTGACCGACTCGTCGCGCCGTGCCAGCCGGCTGGCGTTGCGCTCGGCCTGCAGGTGGGTCTTGAGGCGCAGGACCTGCGTGGCCGTGATGTCGCGCGCCAGCAGCGCCAGTATGCCGGCCTCCAGGGCCTTGCGGGCCTGATAGGCCTCCAGCACCTGCTCGCGTGTGGGATGCGGCACGAAGGCCCCGCGGTTGGCGTGCAGCTCCAGCTTGCCTTCCTGGCCCAGGCGCAGCAGCACCTTGCGCACGAGGCCCCGGGTCACGCCGAACTCCTCGGCGAGGTAGCGCTCCCGCAGCGGCGTGCCCGGCCGCAGCCGCCCCTTCAGCAGCGAACCGGCAATGGCTTGGTAGAGGCTTTCCTCGGTGTACGTCTCGGCGCCTTCCTCCTGGGCGAGGGCGGGCGCTGCGGCGGATTCGGCACGAAGTTTCTTCATGCGATGGATTGTGCTTGCACTTGGATAGGCGCGGTTCAATAATGGTTAACCATTTAATAATTTTATGGTTGACAAAAATAATCGTTCTGGCGTACCTTTTGGGTGCGCTCGCACCAGAACTGATTTTTCGAGGACCCTGACGCAATGACTACCTCCACTACCGCCGAACCGTTCGACCTGATGCTGCTTGACGCGCATTTCCTGACGGCCGATCCGGCCCGGCCCCTGGTGCGCGGCGGCGCTCTGGGTATTCGGGGCGGCCGCATCGCCTGGCTGGCGGACCGTCCGCCGCAGGCCTACCAAGCGAGCCGCACGCTGCGCCTGGGCGATCACTTCGTCACCCCGGGTTTCGTCAACGTGCACCTGCATTCAATCCTGACCATGGTGCGCGGCGTGGCCGCCGACCTGGGGTTCGCGCCCTCGTACACGCCAGGTATTCCCAAAGGGACGCAGGTCAATCCCTGGCAGGCCCGCGCACTCGCGCGGCTGGGCGCGCTGGAGGCGCTGCTGTTCGGCTCCACGGTGATCGGCGACAACTTCGTCCATGCCGATGTCACCACCGAGGCCATGGAGGAGCTGGGCGTGCGGCTGTGCCCGAGCTGGCGCATCCACGACGTGGACTTCGCGCGCGTGGCGCATGGGGACTGGCATTACGACGCGGCCATTGGCAGCCGCACGCTCAAGGCCGGGCTCGCCCTGCGCGAGCGCTGGAAGGACCACCCGCGCGTGCGCGTGAACCTGGCAGCGCATGCGGTGGATACCTGCTCGGACGGCTTCCTGCGCGAGATCGCACAGGTGGCCACGGAGTACGGCATGGTGGTTTCCACCCACCTGGGCCAGAGCAAGGTGGAGGTGGAGCGCGTGCGCGAGCGCACGGGCCGCACCAGCACCGAGGTGCTGGAGGAAACCGGGCTGCTCAATGCGCGCCTGATGGGCGGCCACTGCATCTACGTGACCGAGAGCGACATCGCGCGGCTTGCGCGCGCCGGCGCCCATGCGGTCCACATCCCGAAGTGCAACGCGGCCTCGGGGCGGCTTGCGCCCACGCCGGCGCTCAAGCGCGCGGGCGTGAATATCGCGCTGGCCACCGACACGCAGCACGGCGACATGGTGGAACTCATGCGCTGGGCGCTGGCCACGGCGCGTGTGCAGGAGGAGCGCGTCGATGCCGAATGGCAGCCGCACCATGTGCTCCACATGGCCACGCTCGGCGGCGCCAAGGCGCTGGGGCAGGACGCTGAGATCGGCAGCCTCGCCGTCGGCAAGCAGGCCGATCTGGTGGTATTCGATGCGGCACGCCCGCACCTGCGTCCGCACGTGGACCCGCTGGGAACGCTGGTGCACACGGGGCAGGGGCGCGACGTGCGCATGGTGCTGGTGGCGGGCGAGGTGCTGGTCGAGGACGGTCGCCCCACGCGCGTGGACCTGGACGAAATCTGCGCCGAGGCGGAGCAGGCCTCGCGCGAGCTGTGGGGCGCGGAGGGCAAGCCTTATTGGCAAACGGCCGCGGCATGAGCCTGGCGCAGTGTCTGCATGTGTCGATGATCTTAGTTGTCTGAATGGAGCATTTATGAAACGCACTACCCGCGCCGGCTTCATCCGCCGCATCGGCCTGTCCATTGCCTTCGCCGCCGCGGCCGCCATGCCGTGTGCCGCGATGGCCGAGGATGCGGCGTCCTACCCGACCAAGCCGCTGCGCCTGCTGGTGCCCTTCCCGCCGGGCGGCGCGGCCGACGTCTTTGCCCGTTTCATCGGCGACCGGCTGGCGCAGAGCTGGAAGCAGGCGGTCATCGTCGAGAACCGGCCCGGCGGCGGCGGGGTGGTGGCCACGCAGGTGGCGGTGAAGGCGCCTGCCGACGGCTACACGCTGCTCGTGGTCACCGTGGGGCACGCGGTCAATCCGCACATCCAGGCCAAGCTGCCCTACGACACGCTGAAGGACCTGCAGCCGGTGGCGCGCATCGCCACGCTGCCGAGCGTGCTGGTGGTCAACAACAATCTTCCCGTGCGCAACGTGGCCGAGCTGATCGCGCTGGCCAGGGAGCGCCAGGGCAAGCTCACCTATGCCTCGTCCGGCAACGCGACGACCAGTCACGTGGCCGGGGCGCTGTTCACAAGCCAGGCCAGGATCCAGCTGATGCACGTCCCCTACAAGGGATCGGCCCCCGCCATCACCGACCTGATCGGGGGGCAGGTGGACATGATGATCGACCCCCTGGTTTCCTCCGGGCCGCACATCCAGTCCGGCAAGCTGCGGGCGCTGGCCGTGAGCACCGCCCAGCGCTCGCCACTGGCGCCCGACCTGCCGACCCTGGCCGAGGCGGGCGTGCCGGGCTACGACTTTTCATCATGGTTCATCATGCTGGCGCCCACGGGCGTGCCAGCGCCCATCGTGAACAAGATCACCGGCGAGGTCGCGCGCATCCTGGCGCAGCCGGAGACGCGCGAGAAGTTCGTCCAGCTCGGGGCCGAGCCGGGGCGTGGAACGCCGGCCGAGCTGCAGGCCTTCCTGGCTTCGGAAGTGAAGCGCTATGCCGACGTGGCCAAGGCCGCGGGAATGCGAGTCGACTGATGCAGCGCGACCTGACTGGCTATGGCGCCAATCCGCCGCACCCGCGCTGGCCGGGCGGCGCGAGGGTGGCGGTGTCCCTGGTGCTCAATCTCGAGGAGGGCGCCGAGTACGCGATCGCCGAGGGCGACGACCGCAACGAGGCGGTCTACGAGGTGATCGACCGGCTCGACGGCATTCCCGACCCCTGCCTGCAATCGCATTTCGACTACGGCACGCGCGTCGGCTGGTGGCGCATCATGGACGTGCTGCAGCGCTACGGCGTGCCGTGCACGGTCAGCGCCTGCGGCCGCGCGGTGGAGCGTTCGCCGCAGCTGGCGCAGGACGCCGTGCGCCGCGGCCATGAAGTGTCGGCGCATGGCTGGCGCTGGGAGAGCCATGCCCGCATGGGCGAGGCCGAGGAGCGCGAGGCCATCGCGCGCACGGTGGCCGCGATAGAGCGCGCCACCGGCGTGCGGCCCGTCGGATGGCACACCCGCTCGGCGGCCAGTCCGAACACGCGCCGGCTGCTCATGGAGGAGGGGGGCTTTATCTACGACAGCGATTACTACGGCGACGACCTGCCTCTCACCATGCCGGGCTCGCAGGGACGGCCTTACGCCGTGCTGCCCTATGCCTTCGATACGAACGACATGCAGTTCCAGCACACGCACCGCTTCGTGCGCGCGCACGATTTTTCCGGCTACGTCAATGACGCATTCGACTGGCTCTGGCGCGAGGGCGAGACCGCGCCGCGCATGATGTCGGTGGGGCTGCATCTGCGCATGCTCGCGCGGCCGGGCCGCATGCCGGCGCTCGAACAGATGCTCGAGCACATGCTGTCGCGCGGCCAGGTCTGGTTCGCGCGCCGCGACGCCATCGCGCGCCACTGGCTGGCCACCGTGGCCCATCACGCATAGGAGACTCGACGTGCAGACCCCATTCGACACAGTGATCCTCAACGCCGACGTGGCGACGGCATCCGACCGCTACCGGGCCGATATCGGTATCCGCGGCGGGTGCATCGCGGCCATCGGCGCGGGCATCGGGCCGGGGCGCGAAACCATCGATGCCCGCGGGCGGCTGGTCACGCCGGGCGGCGTGGACGCCCATTGCCATCTTGACCAGCCCATGGGCGACGGCTCGCGCATGGCCGACGACTTCATCACTGGCACGCGCTCGGCCGCCTGCGGTGGGACCACCACCGTGATTCCCTTCGCGGCGCAGTCCAGGGGGCAGTCGCTGCAGGCCGCGGTGGACGACTACCATCGGCGCGCCGACGGCAAGGCCGCGATCGACTATGCCTTCCACCTGATCGTCGCCGATCCCACCCCCTCGGTGCTGCGCGAAGAGCTGCCCCGGCTGGTGGCCGAGGGTTGCAGCTCGTTCAAGGTCTACATGACCTACGATGACCTGAAGCTCAATGACCGCCAGGTGCTCGATCTGCTGGCGGTGGCGCGCCGCGAGGGCGCGATGGTGATGGTGCATGCCGAGAATGCCGACTGCATCGCCTGGCTCACGGAGCAGATGCTCGACGCGGGCCTGACCGCGCCGCGCTACCACGCGCATGCGCGGCCCATGCTGGTCGAGCGCGAGGCCACCCACCGCGCCATCGCCCTGGCGGAACTGGCGGACGTGCCGATACTCATCGTCCACGTTTCCGGGCGCGAGGCCGTGGAGCAGATCCGCCAGGCGCAGGGCATGGGTCTGAAGGTCTACGGCGAAACCTGCCCGCAGTACCTGTTCCTGACCGCGGAGCACCTGGAGCAGGAGGGTTTCGAGGGCGCCAAGTGCATCTGCAGCCCGCCGCCGCGCGACCGCGCGAACCAGGAGGTGATCTGGCGCGGCCTGGACAACGGCACGTTCCAGTTGCTGTCGTCCGACCATGCGCCCTTTGCCTTCGCCGGGCCGCACGGCAAGCAGGCCCATGGCGGCGATGCCTCCTTCGACCGGATTCCGAACGGCATTCCCGGCCTGGAGACGCGCATGCCGCTGCTGATGTCGCACGGCGTGATGGACGGCCGCATCGACATCCACCAGTTCGTCGCGCTCACCGCGACCAATGCCGCAAGGATCTACGGACTGTTTCCGCGCAAAGGCACGCTGGCCATCGGCTCCGACGCGGATCTCGTGATCTGGGACTTGGGCCAGCCGCGCACGATCCGTAACGAGCAACTGCATCACGCGGTGGACTACACCCCCTACGAGGGCATCGAGGTGAAGGCCTGGCCCGCGGTGACGCTGTCGCGCGGCGTGGTGGTGTGGCAGGACGGGCGCTACCTGGGCCGCGAGGGCCACGGCCAGTTCCTGCGCTGCGACCGGCCCGCGCCCGCCCAGGTGCGCGGGCGCGGCTATCGGGGGCCGCTGTGGCAAGCATGACGCAGGCGCCGTGGCGCCTGTCGGCGCGCGAGGTGGCCCGGGCGGTGGCGGCGCGCGAGTGCAGCGCGGCCGAGGTCGCGCGCAGCGTGCTCGACCGCCTGGAGCAGGTGAACCCCCTCCTGAACGCCGTGGTTTGCCACGATGCCGGGGAGACGCTGCGCCAGGCGCGGGAGGTGGATGGCCGCCTGGCGCGCGGCGAGGCGTTGCCGCTGGCCGGGGTGCCGGTCACCGTCAAGGACAACCTGTGGGTGGGCGGCTGGCGCGTCACGCAGGGCTCGCGCCTGTTTCGCGACTTCATCGCGCCGCAGGATGCCTGGGCCGTGGCCCGGCTGCGGGCGCTGGGCGCGGTGATCGTCGGCATCACCAATTGCTCCGAGTTCGCCTGCAAGGGCGTGACCAGCAACCTCGTGTACGGGGCGACGCGCTCCCCGTGGGACCTGCGGCTCACGCCCGGCGGTTCCTCGGGCGGCGCCGTGAGCGCCACGGCCGCCGGCATCGGCGCCCTGGCGCTGGCCACGGATGCCGGCGGCTCCACGCGCCGGCCCGCCGCGCATGCGGGGCTGGTGGGCATGAAGCCGACCTTCGGCGTGATTCCCTGCGGCCCCGGCTTCGAGGAGCCGACCTTCGGGTTGTCCGTGATCGGCCAGGTCGGCCGCGACGTGGCCGACGTGGCCTGGCTGTGGCAATGCCTGCTAGGCTACGACGGCGCCGACTGGGGCGCGCAGCGCTGCGCGCCGCTCGATCCGCCCCGGCTGGGCGAGGCGCCGCCGCGCACGCTGCGCGTAGCCTGGAGTGCGGACCTGGGCTGTGGCTACCCGGTCGATGGCGACGTGCTCGCAGCTCTCGAGCAGCGCGTGCGTGGCCTGGAGCGCGACGGCTACAGCGTCGCGCACGCCGCGCCGCAGTGGCCCGCCGATCTGGCCTCCACCGCGCTTCTGGCCTTGCAGCACGCGGGCCTGGCCGCGCTGCATGGCGCGGCGCTGGATGCCGATGGCGACGCGCTCGACTCCGATCTTGCGGCCCAGGTGCGCCAGGGCCGGGGCTACGGCGGTGTGGAGATCGCCCAGGTCTTGCTGATGCGCGAGCGCATCCATGCGGCCTGCGCGCGGTTCTTCGAACAGTTCGACCTGCTGTTGTGCCCCACTACGCCCACGGTCTCGTGGCCCGTGGAGCGGCTGGGCCCGCCCGAGATCGGCGGCCTGCCCGCCGGCCCGCGCGGGCATGCCGTCTTCACCCCATTGTTCAACTTCGCCCAGGTGCCCGCGTGCTCCGTGCCAGCCGGACTGGTGCGCGGCCTGCCCGTCGGCCTGCAGGTGGTCGGCCCGCGCTATGCGGACGCTTCGGTGCTGGCCATGGCGGCCCACCTGGAGCGCCTGGGCGGCCCGGCTGCGCGCTGCGCGCTCTGGGACCAGTTTCCAGGCAACACCCCCTCCTTGATCCCATGAAACTGCTCGTCATCAATCCCAACATCTCGGCCAGCGTGTCCCAGCTGATCCACGACGAGGCCGTGCGCAGCGCGTCGGCGGACACCCGCATCGAGGTGGTCACGGCGCGCGCGGGCGTTGCCTACATCGAGACGCGCTTCGAGGCCATGCTGGGCGCCCATGCGGCGGCGCAGCTGGCGGCGGAGCATGTGGCAGAGGCCGACGCCGTGAT
This sequence comes from Alicycliphilus denitrificans, assembly GCF_044792555.1. Taxonomy (GTDB): domain Bacteria; phylum Pseudomonadota; class Gammaproteobacteria; order Burkholderiales; family Burkholderiaceae_C; genus Alicycliphilus; species Alicycliphilus denitrificans_A. Next base: position 2,810,535 of record NZ_CP126238.1, on the reverse strand, counting down.
CGTCGCCGCCTTCGGCGACCCGGGCCTGACAGCGCTGCGCGAGGTGCTGCCCTGCCCGGTCACGGGCCTGACGGAGGCGGCGCTGGCGAGCGCCTGCCTGCTGGGCCAGCGCTTTTCGATCGTCGCGATCTCGCAGCGCATCCGCGCCTGGTACGCCGAGACAGTGCATGCCTACCGGCTCGATGGCCGGCTGGCCAGCATCCGCGGGCTGGACGAGCCGCTGGCCGACATCGGCAATGTCCAGGGCAACCAGGGCGAGCGCCTGGTGCAGTTGGCCGAGCGGTGCGTGCGCGAGGATGGGGCGGACGTGATCGTCCTGGCCGGCGCCCCGCTCGCCGGGCTGGCGCGCTCCATTGCCGGGCGCATTCCCGTGCCGGTGGTTGACGGCGTCTCCAGTGCCGTGCGGCATGCGGAAACGCTGGTGCGCATGGGGGCGGGCCGCGCGCGCGCCGGCAGCTTTGCCGCCCCGCCGGCCAAGGCGCACCAGGGACTTTCGGACGAGGTGGCGGCGTTGCTCGCGCTTGTGCAGCGGCAATGACGCGCGGGCCGCATGGCGGCCCTGCAATAATCCGCGTTTTCTTGGAGTGCGCGTGGACATTGTTTTGCTGCTCAAGGCCACCATCATGGGCGTGGTCGAAGGGTTGACCGAATTCCTCCCCATTTCCTCCACCGGCCACCTGATCCTCGCGGGCGCGCTGCTGGGCTTCGACGACGCCAAGGCCAAGGTCTTCGACATCGCGATACAGACCGGCGCCATCTTCGCCGTCATCCTCGTGTACTGGCAGCGCATACGCGACACGCTGGTGCAGCTCCCGACCCAGCGCCAGGCGCAGCGCTTTGCGCTGAATGTGCTGATCGGCTTCTTCCCGGCCGTGCTGCTGGGCCTGCTGCTGGGCAAGGCCATCAAGGCGCATCTGTTCACGCCCACCGTCGTGGCCTCCACTTTCATTCTTGGCGGCTTCATCATCCTGTGGGCCGAGCGGCGCCAGCAGCAGGCGGTGCGCATCCAGTCGGTGGACGACATGGGAGCGTGGGACGCGCTCAAGGTGGGTCTGGTGCAATGCCTGGCCATGGTGCCGGGCACCAGCCGCAGCGGCGCCACCATCATCGGCGGCATGCTGCTGGGCCTGTCGCGCAAGGCGGCGACCGACTATTCGTTCTTCCTGGCCATCCCTACGCTGATAGGCGCGGGCGCGTACAGCCTGTACAAGGAGCGCGCGCTGCTCTCCGCGACCGACGTGCCGCTGTTTGCCGTGGGCCTGGTGTTCTCGTTCATCAGCGCCTGGCTGTGCGTGCGCTGGCTGCTGCGCTACATCAGCTCGCACAGCTTTGTGCCGTTTGCCTATTACCGGATCGTGTTTGGCGTGGTGGTTCTGCTCACGGCCTGGACGGGAATGGTGCGCTGGGTGGAGTGAACGTCGGCCGGTTTCGCTATCAAAAAAGATAGCTCCTTGCGCAATCCGGCCAACGGTTTCTGGGTTAAATCAAGGTGATTTTGGTTTAATCCACCTTGGCGCCCGAGCTTTTCACCACCTGCTGGTACTTGGCACGCTCGGCGGCCATGAAGGCGTCGAACTGCTCGGGCGTGGTGGGGACGGGTTCGGCCATCAGGGCGGCAAAACGGGTTTGCGTCTCGGGCGCCTTGAGGGCATCGGTGAAGGCCTTGTTGAGCTTGGCGATGACCGGCTGGGGTGTGCCGGCTGGCGCCACCAGGCCCCACCAGGTGTCGATGGCAAAGCCCTTGAATGTGTTGGAAAGCGGCGCTACGCCGGGCAGCATGGGACTGGCGGCCAGCGAGGTCACGGCCAGCGCCTTGAGCTTGCCGGCCTTGATGTTGGGCGCGGCGGCGGCCAGGTTGTCGATGTTGAAGTCCACCTCGCCGGCCAGCAGCGCCAGCTGCGCCGGGCTGGCGCCGCGATAGGGGATGTGCAGGGCGTAGATGCCGGCCTTCTGCTTGAACATCTCGCCCGCCAGATGGCCGGCGCTGCCGTTGCCGCCGCTGCCGTAGTTGAGCTTGCCGGGGTTGGCCTTGGCGTAGGCGATCAGGTCCTGCAGGCTGTGGATCTTGAGCTGCTCGGCGCGCGCGGCGTTCACCACCAGCACGTTGGGCACGCGCACCATCTGGGTGATGCCGGCGAAGTCCTTGGCCGCGTCGTAGGGCATGCGGCTGTAGAGCCAGGGGTTCACGGCATGCGTGGCCGTGGCGGCGATGCCAATGGTCAGGCCGTCGGGCGCGGACTTGGCCACCAGGTCGGCGCCGATGTTGCCGCCGGCGCCGGCCTTGTTGTCCACGATCACCACGCCCAGCGTGTCGCGCACGCGCTCGGCCAGGGCGCGCGCCGTCACGTCCAGCGGGCCGCCGGGCGCGTAGGGCACGACCAGGCGGATGGGGCTATCCTGCGCGTGGCTCAAGGGGGCGGCGAGCAGTGTGCCGATGGCGGCGGCGGTGAAGAGGAGGTTTCTGCGATTCATAGACATCCGTGGTGAAAAGTGCGCCGGCGCGCGGGGGCATGCGCCAGGCAGTGAGAAGGCTTTGTCAGCCGCCGTGCTTGTCGGCTTCGGAGGTGAAGGCGTCGGCGTAGAACTCGTCGCTCGGCAGGCCGCGCTCGGCACTGTAGGCCACGCGCGCCGAGTCCACCACGATGGGCGCGCCGCAGGCATAGACCTGGTGGCCCGAGAGGTCGGCAAAGTCGTCCATGACGGCCTGATGCACGAAGCCGGTGCGCCCCGTCCAGCCGTCCTCGGGCAGGGCGTCGGAGACCACGGGCACGTAGCGCAGCTGGGGCATGGCGGCCAGGCGCTCGCGCACCCAGCCGTCCATGTACAGGTCCTGTGGGCGGCGAGCGCCCCAGTACAGCGTGGCGGCGCGCGTGATGCCTTTGTGCTGCATCTGCTCGATCAGCGCCTTGATGGGCGCAAAGCCCGTGCCCGAGGCCAGGAAGATCATGGGTTTGTCCGAGTCCTCGCGCAGGTAGAAGCTGCCGAACGGCCCCTCCACGCGCAGGATTTCCTTTTCCTTCATGGCGCCGAAGACATGGTCGGTGAACCTGCCGCCCGGCATGTGGCGTATGTGCAGCTCCACGCCGGGTGTGCCCTGCTGCATGTGCGGCGCCGTGGCCATGGAGTAGGCGCGGCGCGCGCCATCACGCAAGATGAACTCGATGTACTGGCCCGCGTGGTAGCGGAAGCTGTCGTTGGCCGGCAGCTGCAGCTGCACCTGCATCACATCGTGCGTGGCGCGCTGAAGCGAGGACACGCGCACCGGCAGCTTCTTGATGGGGTAGGCGCTCTCGTCCGTCACCTGGCGCGACTCCAGCACCACGTCGCTCAAAGGCCTGGCGCAGCAGGTGAGCACATAGCCGGCTTCTTCCTCCTCGATGCTCAGCGCCTTGTGCTGGTGCTCGCCATGCACCACCGAGCCGCTGAGCTTCTTGCACTTGCACGAGCCGCAGGCGCCGTCCTTGCAGCCGTAGGGCAGGCCCACGCCGCTGCGGATGGCGGCCGAGAGGATGGCCTCGCCGGCCTGCGCCTCGAAGGCGCGGCCGCTGGGCTGCACGCTGATCTGGAAGGCCGCTGCCGCGGTCTGTGTGCTGGTCATGTATGGGTATCCTTGGCGTTCTTTTCTGTGCGGGGGAACTGTATCCCCGCCTTGCTCGACGGAGCCGATTTTGCCCTCAAACCAAAACCCTCTCGGCGCCCTGCCGGCGCGCTTTCGGCGCCAGCGCCTGCTCATCATCGGCTGTGGCGATGTGGGCCTGCGCGTGGCGCGCAACTTCAATGCGCGCCTGCGGGTGCTGGCCCTGACCTCGTCGCCCGCGCGCGTGAGCGAGCTGCGCGCCGCCGGCATCACCCCCCTGGTGGGGAACCTGGACGCCGCGGCCTCGCTCGCTCGCCTGGGCGGCCTGGCCACGCGCGTGCTGCACCTGGCGCCACCGCCGGGCCAGGCCGAGGCCGGCACTCGCTGGTGGCTGGATCCGCGCAGCACGGCGCTGGCGCGCGCGCTGCGCCGGCGCGCGCTGCCGCAGGCCCTGGTCTATGCCTCCACCAGCGGCGTGTATGGCGACTGCGCGGGCGACTGGGTGGCCGAGTCGCGCCCCGTGGCTCCGGCCACGCCGCGCGCCCAGCGCCGCGTGAATGCCGAGGGCGCGATGCGCCACCTGGGCCACGCGGGCGTGCGCGTGAGCATCCTGCGCGTGCCCGGCATCTACGCCCCGGACCGCGAGGGCGGCACGCCCGAGGCGCGACTGCGCCGCGGCACGCCCGTGCTGGCAGAGCCGGACGATGTCTACACCAACCATATCCATGCCGATGACCTGGCGCGCGCCTGCGTGGCGGCCCTGTGGCGCGCGCGGCCGCAGCGCGCCTACAACGTGGCCGACGAGAGCCAGCTGAAGATGGGCGATTACTTCGACCTGGCGGCCGACCTGTATGGCCTGCAGCGCCCGCCGCGCGTGCCGCGCAGCCTGGCGCAAGAGCAGCTGCCGCTGTCGCTGCTGAGCTTCATGGGTGAGTCGCGTCGGCTGCTCACCACGCGCATGGCGCGCGAACTGCGCCTGCGGCTGCGCTATCCCACGGTGCGCGAGGGACTTGCCGCTGCGCCGCATCAGCGTGGATAGGTATTGCCCTGTGCGTCGTAGCAGCGGAACACGTTGCAGTTGCTGATCTCGCGCCGCGGTGGTGCGGGCCGTGGCGCAACGCCCGCCGCTGGCGGGCCGTAGTAGGGGGCTGTATAGGCCGGGCGGTAGCCGTGGCTGCGTTCGGTGCGCGCGTAGTCGGCGGGGCTGAGGCAGGCCAGGTCGGCCTGGCGCTGGGCCGCGTAGAGCCTTGTCTGCTCGTCATACATGCCCTGGCCCAGGGTGGCCAGTACGTCCTGCAGATGCTTGCGCGCGCGCAGGCAATCGGGCGAGTGCGCGCGGGCGTTGTCGGTTGCCGCGGCGCTGCTGGAGCGCGCGGCGCGTTCTGCACGCTCGGCAAACCGGCGCTGCCGCTCCTCCAGCTGCTGGCGCTCTTGCTTGCGCTCCAGGGCCTCGGCCGCCTGTTCTCTCTCTTGTGCGATCTCCTGCGCGCTCCTGCGCGCCTCGACCTCGCGCGCCGCCTCGCCGCGGCGGCAGTCACCGTCGGTATAGGTGACCTTGCCGGTGGCCGTATCGGTGCAGCGCAGCACCTGGGCCGCGGCGGGCAGGGTGCTGCAGGCGGCAATCGCCAGGCCCAGAACCACGCCCGCGGTGTGATGAGCCGATAGCGGCATGGGCCAGGGCGGAGCGGTTCAGCGCCAATCGGGGCGCGGGTTGGGGCGGCCGCCGGGTTGGCGGTCGTGCTCCTGGCGGCGCTGTTCGCGCTCGGCCTCGGCCTCGGCGCGGCGGTCGCGCTCGAACTGCTCGCGGCGTGCGCGCACCACGTCGGGGTTGGGGTGCTGCAGCAGTCGCTCCTCGCGCGCGCGGCGTTCCATTTCACGGCGGCGCTCGGCATCCCGATGCTCGGCGTCGCGGCGGCGCTCGGCCTCCCGGCGTTCGGCTTCGCGGCGCTCGCTGTCGCGCCGACGCTCGGCCTCCCAGCGCTGCGCGTCACGCTGGCGTTCCATCTCGCGGCGTTCGCGCGCCTCGCGCTCCCGGGCCTCGCGCCATTGGCGTTCGCGCCAGGCGTCCTCGCGCCAGCCGGGTGGTGGTGGCGGGTAATTGCGCCAGCCCACGGGTGGCGGGGGGTAGATCACGCCGGGTTGCTCATAGACGGTCACCGGCGATCCTGGGTAGTAGCCGCCGCCCCCGCCGTCATAGTAGGGATCGCCCGGCGCGGTGACGCAGCCCGCGGCCAGCGAGGCGAGCATGCCTGCGGTGGCAATGCGCAAAAAGGACGGGCGTAACAGGGGCATAAAGAGATCCCGGGGTAGTGGTGAGGACGCCGAAGAGTCGGCCGCGCCTGCTTGTGAGACGCACATACGGGTATTTTGGTTGACCCGGCGTGGCCTGATTTGCCGCTCTTTGCGCATTCTTCACGATCGTGTCGCCGTGTTTCACCATGCACCAGCAAAAAGCCCCGCCGAGGGGCGGGGCTTGGAGCTGTGCCAATGGGAGGGCGCTTCAGTCCATCGTGAGCTTCTGCTTGTCCACCACGGTCTTGTAGGCGGTGTACTCGGCCTTGATTTCCTGGGCGAACTTCTCGGGCGTGTCGGCGACGATCAGCGAGCCCGTGTCCTCGATGCGCTTGCGCACTGCCGGGTCCTTCAGCACCTTGTGCACGGCGGCATTCACCTTGTCCACGATGTCCTTGGGCAGATTCTTGGGGCCGATGATGCCGTAGTAGGCCATGCGGTTCACGTTGGGCGCGCCCACTTCGGCCAGCGTGGGCACGTCCGGCAGCACGGCCAGGCGCTGGGGCGCGGCCACCACGAGGGCGGTGAGGCGCTTGTCCTTGATGAAGGGAAGGGCCGAAGGCAGGTTGTCGAAGATCAGCGGAATCTGGCCGGCGACGGCGTCGTTGAGGGCCGGGCCGGAGCCGCGGTAGGGCACGTGGATCAACTGGGCGCCGGTCTCCAGCATGAACATTTCCATCATCAGGTGGCCGATGCTGCCGGTGCCGGGCGAGCCGAACGAGTACTTGCCGGGGTTCTTCTTGACCTCGGCCAGGAAGCCCTTGTAGTCCTTGCCGGCGAACTGCGGGTTGGCGGCAATGACATTGGGTGTGGCGGCGATGTTCACGACGGGCGTGAAATCGGTGAACACGTTGTAGGGAATCTTGGGGTTGATGGCCGGGTTGGTGGCCGTGGTGGAGACGGTGGCCATGCCCAGGTTGTAGCCATCGGGCGCGGCGCGCGCGGTCTCCGCCGCGCCGATGGCGCCGCCGCCGCCGCCCTTGTTCTCCACCACCACGGCCTGGCCCAGCTCGCGGCCCAGCGGTTCGGCCAGCACGCGGGCGATCAGGTCGGTGGTGCCGCCGGCGGCAAAGGGCACCAGCAGGCGTATGGGTTTGTTGGGGTAGCCCGACTGGGCGTGGGCGATGGTGCCGAACAATGCCAGGATGCCCAGGGTGAGGGCGCTGCGACGGATCATGCTTTATCTCCTGTTATGAAATATGCAAGCAAGCGAATGCCAGTGATGGCGGGAAGGTGCGCCGCCGTGGCGGCGCGGAAAATCAGACGGCCCGGCTCTCCTTGAGTGCGGCAATGGCCTGTGCGTCCAGGCCCAGCTCGCGCAGGACTTCGTCAGTGTGCTGGCCCAGGGCGGGCGGCGCAATCCGGTAGCTCACGGGTGTGGCGGAAAGGCGCATGGGGTTGGCCACGCTGGCCACGCTGGCAATGCCGTCGCCGGCGTCGCGCGCCAGTTCCAGGCGTATGCCGCGCGCGCGCACCTGCGGGTCGTCGAAGGCCTGGGCGATGGTGTTGATGGGGCCGCAGGGCACGGCCTTGTCCTCCAGCAGCGCAATCCACTCGGCCGTGCCGCGCGTGCGCATCAGCGGCTCCATCAGCGCCAGCAGGGCGGCGCGGTGGCGCACGCGCGCGGTGTTGGTGGCAAAGCGTTCGTCTTGCGCCCAGGCGTCATGGCCTACGGCGGCGCAAAAACGCGCGAACTGCCCGTCGTTGCCTATGGCCAGCAGCACATTGCCGTCGCGCGTGGCAAAGTCCTGGTAGGGCGCCAGGCTGGGGTGGATGTTGCCGGCGCGGCCCGGCGCCTGGCCCGTGGCCAGGAAGCCCGCGGCCTGGTTGGCCAGCACCGCCATGCCCACGTCCAGCAGTGCCATGTCGATGTACTGCCCCTCGCCGCTGGAGTTGCGCGCGTTGAGTGCGGCCAGGATGGCGTTGCTGGCATACAGGCCGGTGAACACGTCCACCACGGCCACGCCCACCTTCAGCGGGCCGCCGCCGGGTTCGCCGTCGGCATGGCCGGTGATGCTCATCAGGCCGCAGCCGGCCTGCACCATCAGGTCGTAGCCGGCGCGCTCGGCATACGGCCCGTCCTGGCCGAAGCCGGTGATGGAGCAATAGATCAGGCGCGGGTTCAGGGTCTTCAGGCTGGCGTAGTCCAGGCCGTACTGCGCCAGGCCGCCGACCTTGAAGTTCTCCACCACCACGTCGGCCTGCTGCGCCATGCGGCGCAGCAGCGCCTGGCCCTCGGGGTGGGCCATGTCCACGGTGATGCTGCGCTTGTTGCGGTTGCAGGCGGTGAAGTAGCTGGCCTGGCGCGTGTCGTGGCCCGCATCGTCCTGCAGAAAGGGCGGGCCCCAGTGGCGCGTGTCGTCGCCGGCCACGGGGCGTTCGACCTTGACCACGTCGGCGCCCAGGTCGGCCAGCATCTGGGTGCACCAGGGGCCGGCCAGCACGCGCGACAGGTCCAGCACCTTGATGCCCGCCAGGGCGCCATGGCTAGGTGTGCTCATTGTTGATGCAAAAAATGCTGAAAAAGCTTGTATGGTAAGCGCTGTCAGCTATTCTTTTCATCAGTTGGCAAAGGCCGCAATACCGGTCTGCGCGCGGCCCAGGATGAGGGCGTGCACGTCGTGCGTGCCCTCGTAGGTGTTCACCACCTCCAGGTTCACCAGGTGGCGCGCCACGCCGAACTCGTCGCTGATGCCGTTGCCGCCCATCATGTCGCGCGCCAGGCGGGCGATGTCCAGGGCCTTGCCGCAGTTGTTGCGCTTGATCAGCGAGGTGACTTCCACCACGTTCTGGTGCTCGTCCTTCATGCGGCCCACGCGCAGCGCGGCCTGCAGGCCCAGCGTGATTTCGGTCTGCATGTCGGCCAGCTTCTTCTGGATCAGCTGGTTGGCGGCCAGCGAGCGGCCGAACTGCTTGCGGTCCAGCGTGTACTGGCGCGCGGTGTGCCAGCAGGCCTCGGCCGCGCCCATGGCGCCCCAGGCGATGCCGAAGCGGGCGCTGTTCAGGCAGGTGAACGGGCCCTTCAGGCCGCGGATCTCGGGGAAGGCGTTTTCTTCGGGCACGAACACGTCGTCCATGACGATCTCGCCGGTGATGGAGGCGCGCAGGCCCACCTTGCCGTGGATGGCCGGGGCGGAAAGGCCCTTCATGCCCTTGTCCAGGATGAAGCCGCGGATCTGGCCCACGGTGCCGGATGCCTCGACCTCCTTGGCCCAGACCACGAACACGTCGGCCACGGGGCTGTTGGTGATCCACATCTTGTTGCCCTTGAGGCGGTAGCCGCCATCGACCTTGTAGGCGCGCGTGGCCATGCTGCCGGGGTCGGAGCCGTGGTCGGGCTCGGTCAGGCCGAAGCAGCCGATGTATTCGCCGGATGCCAGCTTGGGCAGGTATTTCTGCTTCTGCGCCTCGGAGCCGAACTCGTTGATCGGCACCATTACCAGCGAGGACTGCACGGACGCCATGGAGCGGTAGCCCGAGTCCACGCGCTCGATCTCGCGCGCCACCAGGCCGTAGCTCACGTAGTTCAGGCCGGCGCCGCCGTATTCGGTGGGGATGGTCGGGCCGAGCAGGCCCAGCTCGCCCATCTCGCGGAAGATGCTCACGTCGGTCTTTTCGTGGCGGAACATCTCCAGCACGCGGGGGCTGAGCTTGTCCTGGCAGTAGGCGCGGGCCGCGTCACGGACGGCGCGCTCGTCCTCAGTGAGCTGCTGGTCGAGTTGGAAGGGGTCGTCCCATTGGAAGGCGGCGCGGGTCATGGTGTTTCCAGTGCAAATGATGGCGGGGATGGAACCTATGCATGCATTGTGAGCATGGCATGGGGATGAGCGGCATCGTATCCCTGCTCAACGGGGTAGTGCAAGCGAGTTGTTTGCATTCAGAAATGAGTATTTCGAATATATGGCTAAGATGTGCCGATGCGACGACAACTGCCATCCACCCAGGCCCTGGCCTGTTTCGAGGCCGCGGCGCGGCACGAGAGCTACACCCGCGCCGCGCAGGAGCTCTCGCTCACGCAAAGCGCCGTCTCGCGCCAGATCCTGGCGCTCGAAGACCAGCTCGGCGTGCAGCTGTTTCGGCGCACGCGCCACGGCGTGGTGCTCACGCCCGCGGGCCGGCATTACGGGCGCCAGGTGGCGCGCTGGCTGCAGGGGCTGGAGCGGGATACGCTGGACGTGATGGCGCACCAGGGCCACGGCGGCGCGCTGTCGCTGGCGGCCGTGGCCACCTTTGCCACGCGCTGGCTGATTCCGCGCCTGCCGCTGCTGGCCGAGCGTCATCCGGAGATCGTGGTGCACATCGAGACCCAGACCCGGCCCTTTCTGTTCACAGACACGGGTTTCGATGCAGCTCTGTACGCCGGTACGCCCGAGCAGGTGGCCAACTGGCCCGGCGTGCAGGCGCTGCTGCTGATGCCCGAGGACGTGCTGCCCGTGTGCAGCCCGCGCCTGCTGGAGCAGGCCGCGCAGCGGTCGGGCATGCCGCGCGGCACTGGGCGCGCACACCAGGGCGTGCCGCCGCAGGTGCTGGCGCGGCTGCCGCTGCTCCAGCAGAGCACGCGGCCCTATGGCTGGCGCCAATGGTTCGATGCCATGGGCGTCCAGGACGCGCCGCGCGCGCTCGAGGGGCCGCGCTACGAACTCTTTTCCATGACGGCGGTGGCGGCGGCCCATGGCCTGGGCGTGGCGCTGATGCCGCCCATGCTCATCGAGGCCGAGATCGCGCGCGGCGAGCTCGTCGTGGCCTGTGCCCAGCCGCTGCGCGGCGAGCGCGGCTACTACCTGGTCAGCCCGGCCCAGCCCCAGCCGCCGGTGCTGGCGGCGTTTGCGCGCTGGCTGCAGGACATGGCTGCGGCCGGGCCAGTGGCCTAGGGCGTGTCGGCGCTCGCGCCGGCGGCCATGCGGCGCATGTCGTTGATGGAGCGCTCGGAGATCCGGTCTCGGGTGCTTGGCCCATTGCGCGCGGCGCCCGCTCGCAATACGCTGGCATGTACGCGGCGCCGGACAATGTGGTCATGGAACGCTTTGGGCGCCGCGCAATCCACTCTCTACAAGGAGTACCACTTATGGCCACCGCTCAGCCCATGTACCACGCACCCACATTCGAGCCTACCGTGGACGAGATCGCCACGCTCAAGCAGCTTGAGATGGGCGAAGCCATCGGAGTGCCGGATGCGCTCAAGCATCACCTGTCCGGGCGCTTGCTGGACTGGGGCTATATCGGCAAATCGCCGGCCGGTATTTTTCATATCACCGATACCGGGCGCAAACTCATCAGGCGCCAGGACAACTGACCAGTGCCGGACTCGCCGTCGTCCTACACGCCTGTGCGCCGCCCAGTTTTAAGGTGAGCCACTGCGGCAATTGCCAGATGTGCAGGCACTGGTGTCCTGGAGCTTCTGGGTGCGGTGTCGGGCGGCGGAGACGGACTCGCGCGGGCGGTGCCTATTGCGGGTGCACAGGCGTGGGTTGCGGTTTCGCCTGCCTGGGCTGGATTCATGCCGCGCCCTGGCTTGGCCGAAGGCCCCGTCAGCGTGCGGACAATGCAGCCCCCATGCGCATGCAGGTGCCGCAGCGGTCGGCAGCACCCCTGCAGGCAGCGTATCTGCGGGGACCGCACTTCGATTGGCGAAGGGCGTGAGGCACATTGCCGCTGCCGCGCAGAGGAGAGACGCAGAACGTGGGCGAGGAGGCCGATGACCATGATTGCATGCATTGCACCCATATCCCGCCAGCCGGCGGAGCCGCCCGTGGAGCCCGATGTTCCCGCGCCGCCCCCCGAGCCAGCGGATACGCCACCCCATGTGGCGTGAGGGACAAACTGCTGAGCCATCCAGCCCCGTGTTCGCGGGGCTTTTTCGTATGTGTGCAGGGCGGATGGAGCACTCCTCAAATTGTCTGCAGGTTCAGCAAGGCCGCCTCGATGGCCGCCGCCGTGGCCAGGGGTTGCTCCATCGGAAACAGGTGGCTGCCATCGAGCATCATCACCCGCCCCTGGGTGATGCGCTGCGTCAGGGCCATGCCTACCTGGCGCATCTCCACCGAGTCGCGCCCGCCGATGAAGGCCGCGGGGCATTGCAGCGGATGCGCCTGCAGCAGCCGTCCCAGGTTGTGCGGCAGGGTGTTGTAGATCTGGGTTTCCACGGCCCGGTCAAAGCTCAGCACGCGTTTGCCGTTCTGATCCTGCAGCCCATGGGTCACGTAATCCTGCAGTATGCGCGGGTCCCAGCGGGCGAAGGCCTGCTTGCGGCGAAAGTGCTCCAGCGCCTCCCCGGTGCTGGCCCAGCTGTTGCGCCGCGCGCGGCTGATGCGGCCGGGCGAGACGGCGCCCACCACCTGGGCCTGCTTGGCTATGCCGAGCGCTCCGGCGCGCCAGCCGCCGATCAGAGGCGAGTCGATCAGCAGCACGCCGCGCGCAAGCTCGGGGTGGCGCGCGGCCGCCATCACGCTCAGGAAGCCGCCCAGCGAGTGGCCCACCAGATAGGCCGGCATTCCCGTGCGCTGCTGCTGTTCGGCGGCGAAGTCGGCCAGCTGCTGCACCAGGTGCGGCCAGTTGTTGCTGACGGGGTAGCGCGCGTCATGGCCGTAGCGCTCCACGGCGCTGACCGAAAAGCCACGCGTGCGCAGCTCCTCGAACAGCACGCGGTAGGTGCTGGCGGGAAAGCTGTTGGCGTGTGAAAAGATGATGGGGGTCATGGAGATCGCTCGCTGTCTAGTGTGGTGCGCCGCTATTCGCGCACGCGCCGAAATGCGTGCGCCTTTCAAGCGTGCGCAACGCCGCAGCGGGCCGCTCAGCGGCTCGCCCGAAGGGAGCCCCCAGAAGGCGCCCATGCCGCGTTGCAGCCCTTGCCAAGGGATCGACCATTGGCTGCTGGCTGCTGGCTGCTGGCTGCTGGCTGCTGGCTGCTGGCTGCGCCTTGCCTGGACGCCTTCTGGGGGCTCTGAAAGTACAAAGAATAGCGGCGCACCACACTGGCAGCAGATCTTCGCACGGTCTTTACCTGGATTTTCCTGCTGCCAGGCCATGGACAGCTATGATCTTTTGCTCAGTCTAGGAGCCCCCTCTTGCCTGCTTTCCTGAGTTGCCCAAGGCACCAAGCCCCCCACGTACAGCCATGGGCGGGGCGCGTACGGCCGGTGGTGCTGGCCATCTTGCTGGTGCTGGCCCTGCTCGCGGCGGCGGGTGGCTGGTGGTATGTGAAGAGCCAGGCTGTGCGCGGCGCAGCCACGGGCCGCCCCGGTGGCGGGCCGCTCGCGCAGCCGGTGTCGGTGGGCGAGGTGCAGCGGCGCGACATGCGCGTGCTGGTGAGCAGCATAGGCAGCATGAACGCCCGCGCCACCACCGTGGTGCGCGCGCGTGTCGCGGGCGAGCTGCAGAAGATCTTCTTCAAGGAGGGCGACGAGGTGCACGCCGGTCAGCTGCTGGCGCAGATCGACGCGCGCAGCTACCGTGCGGCCCTGCAGCAGGCCCAGGGCACGCTGCAGCGCGACCAGGCGCTGCTGCGCAACGCCCAGCTGGACCTGCAGCGCTACCAGGAGCTGCAGGCGCAGAACTCCATTGCCGGCCAGCAGGTGGACACCCAGGCGGCCCTGGTGCAGCAGTACCAGGGAACGGTGACCGCTGACCAGGCACAGGTGGATGCGGCGCGGCTGCAACTGGAGTACACGCGCATCACCGCGCCGATTGCCGGGCGGCTGGGCCTGCGCCAGGCCGACCTGGGCAACGTGGTGAATCCCTCGGACGCCAATGGCATCGTGAGCATCACGCAGGTCCGGCCCATAGACGCGCTTTTTGCCGTGCCCGAGGCCCATGTGGATGCGATCGCCCGGCGCCTGGCCGAGAAGCGCGACATGCCGGTGGAGCTGTGGGACCGCGAGCAAAGAAACCTGCTGGCCCGGGGGCGCCTGAATGCGCTGGACAACGCCATCGACGCCACGACCGGAACCGTCAAGGCCAAGGCGGCGTTCGACAACGCACAAGGCCGGCTGTTTGCCAACCAGTTCGTGAACGTGAAGCTGCAGGTCGACCTGATAGAGCAGGCGCTCACGGTGCCGGCCTCCGCGATCCAGAACAACTATGTGTATCTGCTCAAGGACGATGGCACCGTGACACAGCGGCGCCTGGTCGTGGGCGTGACGGATGGCGACCGGGTGAGCGTGCGCGGCGAGCTGGAGCCGGGTGACCGGGTGGTCACCGACGGGCTGGATCGCCTGCGCGAGGGCGCCCGGGTGAGCGTGATCGCCGCGGACAAGGTGCAGCAGGTGGACCAGGCGGTGAGCGACGCGGCCGCCCGCCCGCGTGGCGCGCGCAACCTGCCGCCCGAGCTGCGCGCCAAGCTGGCGACGATGGCGCCCGAGGAGCGCCGCGCCTACCTGGAGAAGCTGCGCGCCGAGCGCGCGGCCAAACAGCCGGCAGGCCAGGGTGGCGCCGCAGCGCCCGCCGCATCCGCCGCGCGCTGAAGCGCCCCGCCGCGCAGCCCCGCCATGAACCTGTCGCGCCTCTTCATCCTGCGGCCCATCGCCACGTCGCTGCTGATGGTGGCGGTGCTGATCGCAGGCGTGCTGGCCTATCGCCTGCTGCCCATCTCGGCGCTGCCCGAGGTGGACTACCCCACTATCCAGGTCACCACGCTATACCCCGGCGCCAGCCCCGACGTGATGACCTCCAACGTCACCGCGCCGCTGGAGCGCCAGTTCGGCCAGATGCCGGGCCTGGCGCAGATGTCGTCCACCAGCTCGGGCGGGGCCTCGGTCATCAGCCTGCGCTTTGCGCTGGACATGTCCATGGACGTGGCCGAGCAGCAGGTGCAGGCGGCTATCAACGCCGGCGCCAACCTGCTGCCGGGCGACCTGCCCATGCCGCCGCTGTATAGCAAGGTGAACCCGGCGGACGCGCCGATCCTCACGCTGGCCATTACCTCGCCCTCGCTGCCCGTGACACGCGTGAACGACCTGGTGGAGAACCGCCTGGCGCCCAGGCTGTCGCAGGTGCAGGGCGTGGGCCTGGTGGCGATCGGCGGGGGGCGGCGGCCGGCCGTGCGCATACAGGCCAACCCCACGGCGCTGGCGGGCCTGGGCCTGACGCTGGAGGACTTGCGCAGCGCCATCGCCGCCGCCAACGTCAAGGCGGCCAAGGGCGGCTTCGACGGGCCCGAGCGCGCATCCACCATTGATGCCAACGACCAGCTGCAGTCCGCGGCCGAGTACCGCAACCTGATCATCGCCTTCAGGAACGGCAGCCCGGTGAGGCTTTCGGACGTGGCCGCCACCGTGGACGATGCCGAGAACACCCGCCTGGCCGCCTGGGCCGGCACACCGGACAGCGGCGTGCGCGCCGGCGTCATCCTGAACATCAAGCGCCAGCCCGGCGCCAACGTGATCGACACGGTGAACCGCATCCAGGCGCTGCTGCCCCAACTGAAGGAGACGCTGCCGGCATCGCTGGACGTGCAGGTGCTGACCGACCGCACTGTGACCATTCGCGCCTCGGTACGCGACATGCAGACTGAGCTGATGCTGGCCATCGCCCTGGTGGTGGCGGTGATCTTCGTGTTCCTGAGGAGCGGCACGGCCACGCTGATCCCGAGCTTCGCCGTGCCGCTGTCGCTGGTGGGCACCTTCGGCGTGATGTACCTGGCGGGCTTTTCCATCAACAACCTCACGCTGATGGCGCTCACCATCTCCACGGGCTTCGTGGTGGACGATGCCATCGTCATGATCGAAAACATTGCCCGGCATCTTGAGATGCCGGGCAATGTTTCGGCGCAGGCTCATGGAGCCGAAGGCTCCGTGAAGGACGCGGATGCGTCCGGCCGAAGCCAAAACACCCCGCCGTTCGCCATGACCCCTTTGGAGGCTGCGCTCAAGGGCTCCAAACAGATCGGTTTCACCATCATCTCGCTGACCATCTCGCTGGTCGCGGTGTTGATACCGCTGCTGTTCATGGGCGACGTGGTGGGGCGGCTGTTCCGCGAATTCGCCATCACCATGGCGGTGGCCATCCTGATCTCGGCCGTGGTGTCGCTCACGCTCACGCCCATGTTGTGCGCGCGGCTGCTCAAGCGCACGCCCGAGCAAAGCCATGGCCGGCTGTACCACGCCACGGGGCGCTTTCTGGACGGGATGATTGCCGGCTACGGCCGGCTGCTGGCCTGGGTGCTGGACCGCCGCGCGCTGACTTGGGGCCTGTTCCTGGCCACGCTGGCCATCACCGTGCTGCTGTACCTGGTGGTTCCCAAGGGCTTCTTTCCCACGCAGGACACGGGCACGCTGCAGGCCACGACCGAGGCCGACCAGTCGATCTCGTTCGCCGCCATGGCCGAGCGCCAGCAGGCGCTGGTGCAGCGGTTGCTGCGCGATCCGGCGGTGCAGAGCATCTCCTCCTTCATCGGCGTGGACGGCACCAACACCACGCTGAACACCGGCCGCCTGCTCATCGACCTCAAGCCCCATGGCCAGCGCGACGATGCGGCCACGGTGCTGCGCCGCCTGTCGGACGACACCCGCGACCTGCCGGGCATACGCTTGTTTGCGCAGCCGGTGCAGGACCTGACCATCGAGGAGCGCGTGGCGCGCACGCAATACCAGTTGCTGCTGTCCTCGCCCGACATGGCGCAACTCGAACGTAGCACTGCCGCACTGCTGGAGCGCATGCGCCGGCTGCCCGAACTGATCGACGTGGGCAGCGACCAGCAGAGCCACGGCCGCCAGGCCTATGTGGAGATCGACCGCGCCCAGGCCAGCCGCCTGGGCGTGACGGTGGCGGCCGTGGACACGGCGCTGTACAACGCCTTCGGCCAGCGCCTCATCTCCACCATCTTCACGCAGTCCAACCAGTACCGCGTGGTGCTGGAGGTGGCGCCGCAGTTCCAGCTGGGGCCCGAGGCGCTGCAGGCCATCCACGTGGCCTCGATCAGCGGGCCGCCGGTGCCTCTGTCCTCCGTGGCCCAGGTGCAGGTGCGCAGCATGGCGCTGGCGGTGAACCATGTGGGCCAGCTGCCGGCGGCCACGCTCTCGTTCAACACCGCGCCCGGCGTGGCCCTGGGCCATGCCGTGAAGGCAATCCAGGCCGAGATGCAGGCTGCGCGCGATGCGGGCGAGCTGCCGTTGTCGGTGGACGCGCAGTTCCAGGGGGCGGCGCTGGCGTTCCAGGCCTCGCTGTCGAACACGCTGCTGCTGATCCTGGCGGCGGTGATCACCATGTACATCGTGCTGGGTGTGCTGTATGAGAGCACCATCCACCCCATCACCATCCTGTCCACGCTGCCGTCGGCGGCGGTGGGGGCGCTGCTGGCGCTGCTGCTCGCCGGGATGGAGCTGGACATCATCGCCATCATCGGCATCGTGCTCTTGATCGGCATCGTGAAGAAGAACGCCATCATGATGATCGACTTCGCGCTCGAGGCCCAGCGCGACCAGGGCCTGAGCGCGCGCGAGGCCATCTTCCAGGCCTGCCTGCTGCGCTTTCGGCCCATCCTCATGACCACGCTGGCGGCGCTGCTCGGGGCCTTGCCTTTGATGCTGGGCCAGGGGGTGGGCAGCGAGCTGCGCCACCCGCTGGGGGTGACGCTGGTGGGGGGCTTGCTGCTGAGTCAGTTGCTGACCTTGTTCACTACGCCGGTGATTTATTTGACGTTTGAGGGGTGGGCGCAGAGGTGGCGTGGGGTTGGGGCGAAAAATGCTTGAAGCCCTTCGTTGTCAAGCGCTGGTAGCTCTTCTTTTTGATGTGACTGGCCGGGACTCGCCCCGGCGGGCGAGGTACTTTTCTTTGCTTCGCCAAAGAAAAGTACCCAAAAGAAAGGCGACCCCAAGTCTGCGCCCCCTTCGCTTGCGCTACGGGGCAAACCTGTGTCGGGGCGCTTGCGGGGTGGCATGCGCGCTGCGACGCGCATGCCACCCCGCAAGCGCCCCGACACAGGCGCAGCCCCAGGGGTTTGAACAGCCCGACACGGGCCATCGCTGCGCTCGGCCTCGCATGGCGCAGGCGCGCCTTTTCTTTGCTTACTTTCTTTTGGCGAAGCAAAAGAAAGTGAGTGCGCCGCCGGGCGCATATCCCGGCCAGCGACATGGAAGCACGCAGCCGGGGCATAAAACGGATAACAGGCAAGGGGAGCAAGCGTGAACCCCTCCGCCCTCTTCATCCACCGCCCCATCGCCACCATGCTGCTCACCCTGGGCCTGGTGCTGGCCGGGGCGGTGTCGTACTTCCTGTTGCCCGTGGCCCCGCTGCCGCAGGTGGATTACCCCACCATCTCCGTCAGCGCCAGCCTGCCTGGCGCCAGTCCCGACACCATGGCCGCCACGGTGGCCACGCCGCTGGAGCGGGCGCTGGGCGCGATCGCCGGGGTGAACGAGATCACCTCCAGCTCCAGCCTGGGCAACACGCGCATCACGCTGCAGTTCGACCTGTCGCGCACCGTGGACAGCGCCGCGCATGACGTGCAGGCCGCCATCAACGCCGCGCGCACGCTGCTGCCCACCGGCATGCCCAGCAACCCCACCTACCGCAAGGTGAACCCGGCGGACGCGCCCATCATGATCCTGGCGCTCACCTCGGGCAGCCTCACGCGCGGGCAGATGTACGACGCGGCCTCCACCGTGCTGGCGCAAAAGCTCTCGCAGGTCGAGGGCGTGGGGCAGGCGGCAATCAGCGGCGGCGCGCTGCCCGCGGTGCGCGTGGAGCTCGATCCCGCCAGGCTGGCGTCCCACGGCATCTCGCTGGAGCAGGTGCGCGGCGCCATCACCAGCACCAATGCCAACCGCCCGCTGGGCGCGCTGGAGCGCGGCCAGCATTACTGGCAGGTGGCGACCAACGACCAGGCGCGCGTGGCGGCCGACTATGCGCCGCTGGTGCTGGCCTGGCGCGCCGGCAGCGCCGTGCGCCTGTCGGACGTGGCCCGGGTGACGGATTCGGTGCAGGACGTGCGCAACTACGGCGTGGCCAACGGCAAGCCGGCCATCCTGCTGCAGATCTACAAGCAGCCGGGCGCCAATATCCTGGACGCGGTGCAGCGCGTGCGCGCGCTGCTGCCGCAGCTGCAGGCGTCGATTCCGGCGGCCATCGACATCACGATCGTCTCCGACCGCACGCCCACGCTGCGCGCCTCGGTGCAGGAGGTGCAGCGCGCGCTGCTCATCGCCGTGGCCCTGGTGATCCTGGTGGTGTTCCTGTTCCTGCGCCGCCTGCGCGCCACGCTGATCCCGGCCGTGGCCGTGCCGGCGTCGCTGGCGGGCACCTTCGGCGTGATGTACCTGGCGGGCTATACGCTGGACAACCTCTCGCTCATGGCCCTGACGGTGGCCACCGGCTTCGTGGTGGACGACGCCATCGTGGTGCTGGAGAACGTCATGCGCCACATGGAGCGCGGCAAGAGCGCGCTGCAGGCGGCGCTGGACGGCGCGCGCGAGATCGGCTTCACCGTGGTCTCCATGAGCCTGTCGCTGATCGCGGTGTTCGTGCCGATTTTGTTCATGGGCGGCATCGTGGGGCGGTTCTTTCGCGAGTTCGCGGTCGTCATGTCCTCGGCCATCCTGGTGTCCATGGTGGTTTCGCTCACCACCACCCCCATGATGTGCGCGGCGCTGCTGCGCCCGCCCCGGGCGCAGGCGCAGCCGGGACCCTGGCGCACGCGGCTTGCGCGCCTGGGTGCGGCCGCCCAGCGCCGCTACCGCCGCAGCCTGGCCTGGTGCCTGCGCCACCAGCCGCTGGTGCTGCTGGCGCTCGCCGGCGTGGTGGCCCTGAACGTGCAACTGTACGTGAGCATCGACAAGGGCTTCATGCCCGACCAGGACACGGGCCGAGTGCTGGGCTTCATACGCGCCGACCAGGCCACGTCCTACCAGGCCATGGAGCAGCGCCTGAAGCGCTTCCTGGCCATCGTGCAGGAGGACCCGGCCGTGGAATACGTCACCGGCTTCACCGGCGGCGGCCAGCGCAACGCGGCCAGCATGTTCATGACGCTCAAGCCCTTGTCCGAGCGCAAGGTGTCGTCGGACGCGGTCATCGCCCGGCTGCGCGACAAGCTCAGGAACGAGCCCGGTGCGCGCCTGTTCATGATGACGCAAAAGGACATACGCATAGGTGGGCGCCAAAGCAGCGCCTCCTACGACTACACGCTGCAGGCCGACGACATCCAGGACCTACGCGCCTGGGAGCCGCGCATCCGCCAGGTGCTGTCGACCCTGCCCGAGCTGGAGGACGTGAACAGCGATGTGCAGGACTACGGCCTGCAAACCACGCTGGAGATCGACCGCGACGCCGCCACGCGCCTGGGCCTGACGGTGGCGCAGATCGACGCCACGCTGAACAACGCCTTCGGCCAGCGCCAGGTGGGCGTGATCTTCAACCCGCTGAACCAGTACCGCGTGGTCATGGAGGCCGCGCCGCGCTACCTGCAAAGCCCGGAGACGCTGCGCGGCTTCTTCTTCGTCAACCGTGCAGGTCAGCAGGTGCCGCTGACGGCGTTTGCGCGCATCAGCAGCACCAGCACGCCGCTGGCCGTGAATCACCAGGGCGGCACACCCGCCAGCACCATCAGCTACAGCCTGGCGCCGGGCGTATCGCTGTCGCAGGCCAACGACGCCATACGCGGCGCGGTGGCCGGCCTGGGGGTGCCGGTGTCGGTGCGTGGCAGTTTCAGCGGCACGGCCGGGGCCTTCCAGCAGACGCTGGCGGGCCAGCCGCTGCTGATACTGGCGGCCATACTCACCATCTACCTGGTGCTGGGGGTGCTCTACGAGGACCTGGTGCACCCCATCACCATTCTGTCCACGCTGCCCTCGGCCGGGGTGGGGGCGCTGCTGGCGCTGATGCTGTTCAAGACCGAGTTCTCGCTGATCGCGCTCATCGGCGTGATGCTGCTCATCGGCATCGTGAAGAAGAACGCCATCCTGATGATCGACTTTGCGCTGGAGCGCCAGAAAAGCGGCCGCGCCACGCCCGTGCAGGCCATCTACCGCGCCTGCCACCTGCGCCTGCGCCCCATCCTGATGACGACGCTGGCCGCCATCTTCGGCGCGCTGCCGCTGGCCCTGGGCCGCGGCATAGGCGCCGAGCTGCGCCAGCCGCTGGGCATTGCCATCGTCGGGGGCCTGCTGGTGAGCCAGTTGCTCACGCTCTACACCACGCCCGTGGTCTACCTGCTGCTGGAACGCCTGCGCCGGCGCCTGCAGGCACTGCGCAAGAGCAGACCGGCGGTTTTTAGTGAAATAGGGCTCTAACGCTTACAGGACAAGCGCATGCAGCTATTAAATATGAAATTTTTCGGGTTGGCGGCCCTGGCCATGCTGGCCGGCTGCGCCGCGCAGCCGCCCTACCAGCGCCCCGCCATAGCGCCGCCCGCGCAGTTCAAGCGCGCCACGCCCGCGGCCCAGGCTGCCGGCATCTGGCGCCCGGCCCAGCCGCAGGACGCGGCGCTGCCCCAGCAGTGGTGGCGGCTGTTTGGCGACCCCGAGCTCGACCGCCTGCAGCAGCAGGCCGCCGATGAGCGCCTGGGCAACCCCGGCATCGCCCAGGCCGTGGCGCGGCTGCGCGCCGCCCAGGCCGCGGTGGCCGGCAGCCGCGCCGGCCTGCTGCCCGCGCTGGGGGCCAGCGGCGGCGCCACCCGCGCACGCGGCGCGGCCGGCACCGGCACGGGCGGCGGGGCGGCCGCCAGCAGCTACACCCTGGGCCTGAATGCCAGCTGGGAGCTGGACCTGTGGGGCCGCCTGTCGGGCGCGGTGGATGCCAGCGTGGCCAGCGCCCAGGCCAGCAGCGCCGACCTGGCGGCGGCCCGCCTGTCGCTGCAGGCGCTGCTGGCGCAGACCTACTTCGCGCTGCGCGCCGCCGAGGCTCAGGGGCTGCTGCTGCAGGACACCCTGAACGCCTACGAGCAAAGCTGGCAGCTCACGCGCAACCGCGAGCGCGCGGGCGTCGCCTCGCCCGCCGACGTGGCCCAGGCCGAGGCGCAGTACAAGAGCACGCAGGCGCAGCTGCTCGAAGCGGCCACCAGCCGCGCCCAGCTGGAGCACGCGCTGGCGGCGCTGCTGGGCCTGGCGCCCGGCGCGTTTGATCTGCAGGCCACGGGCGCACTGCCCGCGCCGCCCGCGGTGCCGGCCGAACTGCCCGCGCAGCTGCTGCAGCAGCGCCCCGACATCGCCGCCGCGCAGCTGCGCGTGGCCGCGGCCAATGCCCAGGTGGGCGTGGCCCAGGCCGCGTACTTCCCGGCGCTCACCCTGTCGGCCGCTGCCGGCTACCGCGGGGCGCAGCTGCGCGACCTGGTGAGCGCGCCGCATCTGTTCTGGTCGCTGGGCCCGGCGCTGGCGTTGTCGCTGTTCGATGGCGGCGCGCGCGGCGCCGCCGTGGAGTCGGCCCGCGCCGCGCTGGACCTGGCCTCGGCCGGCTACCGCCAGAGCGTGATCACGGCGCTGCAGGAGGTGGAGGACAACCTCGTGGCCGCCACGGCGCTGGCGCAGGAGCAGCAGCTGCAGTCCGAGGCCGTCGCCGCCGCGCAAAGGGCGCTTCAGATCGTCACCAACCAGTACCAGGCCGGCACCGTGGGCTATCTCAACGTGCTCTCGGCCCAGGCCACGGTGCTCGCCGCCCGGCGCAGCCTGATCGACGTGCAAAACCGCCGCCTGACGGCGGTGAACACGCTTCTGAAGAACGTGGCGGGGCGTTGGGCGTACACCGAGGGCTAGTCCCGAGTTCCTCATCCAACTCCTTGATGGTGCGCGACAAGGGGGACTGATCGATATGCAGCTTTGTCTGCGGCACGGCCAAAGTGGAGTTCTTCTACTCACAAGACAGCCTGGACGCCATTGCAAGGCAACTCAATCAACGCTCACGCAAAACTCTGGGATACAGAACACCTGCCGAAATGTTCGATGAGCGCGCCGGAAGGCTCGACGCCGACAACCGCCTTGATCTTGTCCGGATACCGGTTGGCCAGCGTGTACGCGAAGGTGCTGCCCTGGCTGTGCACGGTAATGACGCAGGGGCAGACCTTGTTCACCAACGCGTCGTAGGCACGCAGGGTGGGCTCGTCGTTGGTGACCCAGCGCGGAACGCCCTGCTTCATGAACTGGTCGAACGAGGCGATGGGAAACTACGTGTCGGGATAGGCGCGCCGGCTGGCGGCGCTGTCGTAGCTGTCGGCTGGGCCGATGCGGAACAGCTCTCACCCCTCCTTCTTGGTGCGGAACACCGGCTCGCTCTTGAAGATTTCCGGATAGCGCGCCCACGAGGCGCGGCCGCGCTCCACCGCGTCGGAGACGTAGACATCGTGGCCGGCGGCGACGAAGTACGTCTGCCAGCCCGGCTGCCCGTCGGGCTTGGTCTCCCAGGTAACGCCCGTCAGGCCGCCGCCGTGCCACATCAGCATCGGATAGTGCGCGCGCCGGGACTGTGGGGCGAGCTTGACGTACTGCGTGTACATCTGATCGACTTCGAACTCGCCGTTCGGATCGAGCAGCGTGGGCGGTGAGGTGGGTGTGAAGCGCACATCCTTCTTCGGCATTCCGCTCAGCACGACCGAGCGCCCGCCGGTGTGAAAGCTGCCGATCTCGGCCACCGCCACCGGTGTCATGGATCCGCTGACGCACCCTAAAAGTCCCACCGCGCTGGCTGTCACGACGGCGATCATCATTTGTTTGTGCATGTCAGTCTCCTGATATGTTTTCGTTTCTCGGCCTTGATGTTGGCACTCTTAATCACACTGACTCAGACCTGCTGTTCGTAAAGTGGGGCATCGATACGCTGTGCGAATACCATCCAAATTTTCTAGCTGACTCTGTAGGTAACTTTTCCCCGACGAGTCATTCCGCCTTGATGCCGTTGTCTTGAATGACCTGTCTCCATTCGGCGAGCTCCTTGGCGACGAACTTGTCCAGAGCCTGTGGGTTCATGTAGATAGCAAACGCGCCCTGCTCTTCGATCTTTTTCCGGTAGGCATCGCTATCAACAATCCTCGCGACTGCAGCAGTCAGCTTCTCGACAACATCCTGCGGCGTTCCGGAAGGTGCGAACACCGCGAACCAGGACTCCACCATATAGTTGGGCATGCCTGTCTCGGCGGCAGTCGGTACTTCCGGTGAAGTCCCCTCGAAAACCTGAACCACCCGGAAGTAGAGAATTCCCCCAGCCGGAGTCTCTACATGAAGAAATCCAGATTCAGTGAAACCCAGATAGTCGGCCTCCTCAAGGAGGTCGAGATGGGCGCCAAGGTCGGCGAGACGTGCAGGAAGCACGGCATCAGCGAACCGACCTACTACAAGTGGAAGAGTCAGTTCTCGGGCATGACGGTCTCACACCTGGCCCAGTTGCGCGAGCTGCAGGAAGAGAACGCCAAGCTCAAGCGCATGTACGCCGACCTGGCGCTGATGCACCACGTGCTCAAGGATGTCGTTGACCGAAAGCTCTGACCCCGGAGCGTCGCGAGATGGTCGTTCAAAGCCTCATGACCGAACATGGCATGAGCCAGCGCCGGGCCTGTGCCGCCAGCGGTATTGCCCGCTCCACGCTGCGCTACCGGCCTGTGCCACGCGACGACTCCGGGGTCATCACCTTCATCCAGACCTACATGGCGCTCAATCCGCGTCACGGGTTCGGGCTGCTGTACGACAGTGCCCGCCACCAAGGCAAACCCTGGGGCAAGACGGTGCTGTGGCGCGTGTATTGCGAGCTGAAGCTGAACCTGCCCCGGCGGGGCAAGAAACGACTGCCGTCGCGCATCAAACAGCCTTTAGTGGCTGCGGGCCAGCCCAATCAGGGCTGGAGCTGCGACTTCATGTCCGATGCCTTGTGGTCTGGCCGGCGCTTCAGAACCTTCAATGTCATCGACGAGTTCAACCGCGAAGGGCTGCGCATCGAGGTCGATACGAGCCTGCCCGCTGCGCGGGTCATCCGCGCCTTGAACGAGTTGGTGGAAGTCCGAGGTGCGCCGCTGTCGATTCGCCTGGACAACGGGCCCGAGTTCATCGCCGATGCGCTGGCGAAATGGGCGCAGTCCAAGGGCATTGCCCTCAACCACATCCAGCCTGGAAAGCCCACGCAGAACGCCTATGTGGAACGATTCAACAAGACCTACCGCACCGAGGTGCTGGACTGCTACGTGTTCGAGTCACTGCAGGAAGTGCGCGACATGACGGCCGACTGGCTGCGCCGTTACAACCACTACCGACCACATGAATCCCTAGGCCGAATCCCCCCGGTCGAGTACCGTGTCAAACTGTTCCCCAACCTCTACTTCTGACTGGCTCAGGAATTCGAGGGGACTTCACCGGTAGGGAAGGATGCCGTTTTGGGCCTGCATAGGCCAAAGCCTTCAGGTTTCCTGAGCGCACCTGGCCAATGATCGATGGCGGAGTAGTCACAAACAGATCCACCTGTCCGCTGATCAAGTCGGCGATAACGGGGCCGGCCCCCTTGTAGGGGACATGTGTCATCGACACCCCCGCCTGCTTGCCGAAAAGCGCCCCAGCGATATGCTGGATGGAGCCATTACCGGAGGAAGCGTAGAACAAGCCACGCTCATCCTTCTTGGCATAAGCGATGAGTTCGCTAAGGTTACGTGCCGGAACCTTGCCGGACACGGCCACGATGTGAGGCGCGCGCATGACCAGGGCCACTGAACTGAAGTCCGAAGGCTTCCAGCGTGCCTGAGGAAACAGTGCCGGATTGCCGACGTGGTAGCCCGAGTATTGAAGCAGCAAGGTGTAGCCATCCGGCTTGGCACGCGCCACCGCCTCAGTCCCGATGTTACCGCTGGCACCCGGCTTGTTTTCCACGACCACTGGCTGGCCAAGATTCTTGGCGAGTTGCTCACCAATCAGCCGCGCCACGATGTCTGTCGACCCGGCTGGTGCGCTGGGAACGACGATCGTAATCGGGCGGTTGGGATAGGCATCTGCCGCGCATGCCACAGACGCAACGCCCGAGATGCAGAGCGCCGCTAGAGCGGCCATACCGTTTCTTTTCATGCTTGTCTCCTTGAGTGTTGGCGGGCAGCGGCAATCCACCGCCCTGTCAGATTGCGGGGAAAGTGATTGGGTAACAGATGCAGGCTTCAGGCGGCCGACTGTGCGAACAGCGACTCCATCTCCTGCCGCAGCTTGAAGGCCGAGAGATTGCGGTCGATCTCGATGTCGTCCCAAGTCAGGGACTGGTCCTTGGCGACAGGCCGGCGCAGCTTGAGGTGGTGCGCCAGACCCAGCGGCAGGCAGCCGCGGCGCAGGGACTCGCGCGCCGAGGAGATTTTGCCGAAGACCGTGTAGCCGCCCTCTCCGTCGAGCAGTTCGCCCGGCTTCAGATCGCGCTTGGCCGTAGCCACCACGTCGGCATTGAAGTGCCGCGCCACGCCGGTGGGTTCGCCGCGCAGGCCCACGCTAGCCACGGAAATGCCCAGCTCCAGCCCGATCAGGTGCCACTTCTTGTACTGCACCATGCACTGGCCGTTCGGGTCAGTAAACACCTGGTACTCCTTGAAGCAACGGCGAATGTACTCATTGGGCGCTTCCACGCACACCCAAACACCCTTGCGGATGTCATAGCCCACTGAACTACCGTCGGTCTTGAGCGAGGAGACGACGTCGACCACACCCTTCTTCGACAACACACCACCATCGGCACGCAGACGCATCACGGTCGGAATATGCTCCACTGACGCGGGTGCGAAGCTCAAGCCCTCGTCAGGCGCCAGTAAGCCGGTGGCATTGGCGATGGCCGTGCTTTCGATGGCCGGCTTGGAGCCGTCCAGGAAGGCGTTGAACATCTTGGGGTTCATGCCGCCGATGCGCGCCTGCTCAGCGGTCACGCCCCAGTGGTCCCACACCGTGTCGGGCGTGGATTCGCGGAACTGCGGCAGCCACTTGTGGCCGCGCCCCGCCGCCACGATGGGGAAGCCGCAGGTGCGCGCCCAGTCCACCAACTCGCACGCCAGGCCGGGCTGGTCGCCATAGGCCAGCGAATACACCACGCCCGCCTGCCGCGCGCGGTGGGCCAGCAGCGGACCGCAGAAGGCGTCGGCCTCCACGGTCACGTTGATGACGTGCTTGCCGTGGCCGAAGGCCCCCAGGCAGTGGTCCACGGCGGCAATCGGGTTGCCGGTGCATTCGATGACGATGTCGATGCCCGGGTGCGCCACCAGCACTTGCCAGTCGTCGCCCACGTGGGTGGTGCCGCTGCGCAGGGCCTCATCAATGGATGCGGCCTGGGCGCGCTCGGGCTCCCAATGCACGCGGGCCAGGGCAGCATGGGCGTTGGCGGGCGAGAGGTCGGCAATCGCCGCCAGATGCACGCCCGGCGTGCGCGGCACCTGGGCCAGGTACATGGAGCCGAATTTGCCCGCGCCGATCAGGCCGACGCGCAGGGGCTTGCCTTGTTCGGCGCGTTGCAGGAGTTGGAGGTGGAAGTTCATGGTGATATGTCTCGGTCAAAAATCAGGTGCGTGGTTGGGCCAGGAAGTCGAGGTCACAGCCTTCGGGGGCCTGGGTGACGGTGCGCTGGTACAGGCCCTGGTAGCCGCCTTGTTTGGGCGGCGGGGGCTTCACGGTGGCCAGACGGCGCGCGATTTCTTCAGGGGGCACCAGCAGGTCGATGCTCTTGTTCGCCACCGACAGGCGGATGCGGTCGCCGTTGTGCACGGCGGCCAGAGGCCCGCCCGCGGCCGCCTCGGGCGCAACGTGCAGCACGATGGTTCCGTAGGCCGTGCCGCTCATGCGCGCGTCGGAGATGCGCACCATGTCCTTGACCCCGGCGCGCGCCAGCTTGGCGGGGATGGGCAGGTAGCCCGCCTCGGGCATACCGGCGGCCAGCGGCCCGGCGTTTTTCAGCACCAGCACGTCGTTGGCGTTCACGTCCAGATCGGGGTCGTCGATGCGGGCGGACAGGTCTTCCAGGTCTTCAAACACCACGGCTCGGCCCTCGGTCTCGAACAGGGCCGGCGTGGCGGCGGCGCGCTTGAAGATGGCCCCTTGGGGTGCCAGGCTGCCGTGCAGCGCAATCAGCCCGCCCACAGGGGAGACGGGGGCATTAAAGCTGCGGATGACCTTGCGGTCTACCCAGCCTTGGGGTTCATCCAGGCGCTCGCGCAGCGTGCGGCCGTCGATGGTCAGGCAATCCAGGTGCAGCAGCGGGCGCAGTTCGCGCAGCACCGCGCCCATGCCGCCCGCGGCGTGGAAGTCTTCCATGTAGCCCTCGCCCACGGGCTTGAGGTCCACCAGCACCGGCGTTTCGTCGGAGATCTGGTTCAGCCGCTCGGGGCTGACGCGGATGCCCAGCCGCCCGGCCACCGCCGTCAGGTGGATGATGGCGTTGGTGGAGCCGCCCAGCGCCATCAGCACGCGGAAGGCATTTTCTACCGACTGCCCGGTGATGATCTGTGCGGGCAGTATGGGCTGGTGCGCCAGGCGCACGGCGGCCTTGCCGGTTTCCTCGGCGGCCACCAGGCGCTGCGAGTCCACAGCCGGAATGGCCGCAGTGCCCGGCAAGGCGATGCCGAGCGCTTCGGTCAGGCAGGCCATGGTGCTGGCCGTGCCCATGACGGCGCAGGTACCGGCGGTGGTCGCGAGACGGGTCTCGACGGTCTGGATCTCGCACTGATCGATCTCGCCCGCACGGAACTTTCCCCAGAAGCGCCGGCAGTCGGTGCATGCGCCCAGGCGTTCGCCCTTGTGGCGTCCGGTGGACATGGGGCCGGTCACCAATTGAATGGCAGGCCGTCCAGCCGAGGCTGCGCCCATCAGTTGCGCCGGCACGGTCTTGTCGCAGCCGCCGATCAGCACCACCGCGTCCATGGGCTGGGCGCGCACCATTTCCTCCACGTCCATGGACATGAGGTTGCGGTAGACCATGCTGGTCGGGTTCAAAAACACCTCGCCCAGCGACACGGTGGGAAAGGCGCGCGGCAGGCCGCCTGCCGCCAGAATGCCGCGCGAGACCGCCTCCACCAGTTGCGGCATGTAGCGGTGGCAGTTGTTGAAGTCGCTGGGCGACGCGGCAATGCCGATCACCGGGCGCGACAGCAGCTCGCCCGAGATGCCCATGGAATGCGCCATGGAGCGGCGCAGGTAGCGCGCGAAGTCGCGGTCGCCGTAGTTGGTCAGGCCATTGTCCAGGCCGAGGGGTTTGGTGCCGTGTTCAGCCATGGTTTGCTCCCGTATCTGCTTGGAAGGTGACGTTCAGAAGGTCTTCGTAGAAGGCGACCATCGCGCCCTTGTCCTTGGCCCCGTGGCCCGCCAGCAGGCTCATCTGGTAGGTGGCCGTGGCGGCGGCCAGCACTGGCATGGGCACGCAGTGGCGCGCGCCCAGTTCGGCCGCGCTCACCAGATCCTTGTAGGCCGCCTGCAGCGGGTAGCCGTCGCCGAAGTTGCGCTCCAGAATGCGCGGCAGGAAGAATTCCGAGGCATAGCTGCGCCCCGTGCCGCTATTGATGACCGAGGCCACCTGGGCCGGGTCCAGCCCCATGCGGCGCGACATGGGCAGGATTTCTGCCAGCGCTGCACAGTGGATGTCGAACAGCAGCTGGTTGACCAGCTTGGTGAGCTGCCCGCTGCCCGCAGGCCCCATGAACAGCACGTTGTTGCCCATGCGCTCCAGCCAGGGGTGCACGGCGTCGAACACGCGCCGCTCGCCGCCGCACATGATGGTTAGCGTGCCCGCCTCGGCGCGGGACTGCATTCCGGACACGGGCGCATCGAGAAAGTCGATACCGAGCTGGGACAGCCGTTGATGGAATTCCAGCGTTGCGCCATGCTCCACCGTGCTGGTGTCCACCACGATGGTGCCGGGCCGCAGCCGCTGCGCCAGCCCTTCGGGGCCGAACAGCACGTCGCGGATCACTGCCACGCCGGGCAGGCTCAGGAAGATGATTTGCGCATTTGCCAATTCGGCGGGCGTCTCCACCGCGGTGGCACCCTGCGCGCGCAAGGCGGGGTAGGCGTTCTGGATCTTGGAGGTCACCCACAGGTCGGTGCCCTCTTGCACCAAGCGCAGCGCCATGGGCTTGCCCATCTGGCCCAGGCCGATGAAACCTACTTTGGTTGGCGAAAGGGGCGCGTTCATGCGTCGGCCCTTTCAGAGATTTCGATCAGGTTCAGGTCCGGATCGCGCAGATAGATGGAGCGCAGCGGCCAGTTGGCCCCCGTGCGCCGCACCGGCCCTTCGATGATTTGCGCGCCGCGCTCGCGCAGGTGCGCAATGACCTCATCCAGCGGCCGTGCCGCGATGAAGCACAAATCCAGCGCGCCCGGCACCGGCAGGTGCGCCTTGGGCTCGAACTCGCTGCCCTTCACGTGCAGATTGATCTTCTGCTCGCCGAACTTGAACGCCTTGCGGCCCTGGCCGAAGGTCTCCAGCGTCATGCCCAGCAGGCCGACGTAGAAATCGACGCAAGCTTGCTCGTCGGTGGTGGTCAGCACCAGATGATCCAGATGGTGAATCATGAGTCCTCCATGGGTTGAATTGCCGTTTTGAGAATGCTTGCATATTAAGTAGCAACATTTCCAATGAGAAATCCAAATTTCACATCCATCCTTCGCATAATGCGAAGGATGGATAAAAGGAGATACAACCCAATGGCAACCGACCTTATCAATCCCGCCCGCATCGACTTCGTGACGCTGCGATTGTTTTGTGCCGTCGCGCAGACAGGCAGCATTACCAAGGGGGCGGAACGCTGCCATCTAGCTCTTTCGGCAGCCAGCAGGCGAATGTCGGACTTCGAGGCCGCTTCGAAGGCCATGCTGATGGAACGCACGGCGCAGGGTGTTCGCCTCACGCCGGCGGGGCACGTGGCGCTTCAGCACGCCATGCGACTGTTCCAGGGGTTCGAACTGTTCAGCAATGAGCTGAGCGAATACTCCAGCGGCTCCCGTGGCCACGTGCGTCTGTGGGCCAATATGTCTGCGTTGGTGGAGTTCCTGCCGACCGCGCTGGCCGGCTTTCTAAAACGCTATCCAGAAACGCGGGTAGAGGTCGAAGAGCAACTGACAGGCGATATCGTGCGTGCGGTGGTTGAAGGTGTGGCCGATGTCGGCATCTTCGTCGCCGGAGCGCCCGCCCATGGGTTGAATGTGAGGCCCTACCAAACCGATCAGCTCGTCGTGCTGTGCGCACAGTCTCATCCCCTGGCCGAGCACGACGAGATTGATTTCAAGAATTGCCTTACCCATGACTTCGTGGGGCTGAACCGGGGAAGTTCGCTGTTGAATGCTATCGCCACGGCGGCGCAAGAGGCTGGCTTTCCGCTGCGACTTCGCGTGCAGGTGCGCAGCTTCGACGCCATGTGCGAAATGATCGCGGCCAACTTGGGGGTCGGTGTGCTGCCCTTGGGTACCTGTGCACGCAAACTGAAGCCGTGGGGGCTCAAGGCGATACGGTTGCGAGATGCCTGGGCAAGGCGTGAACTTCTGATAGCAACAAGTGCGAACCGCACGCTCTCGACCTCGGCAGCACTCCTTGTCGAACACCTGACGCGGGCGTGATGTTCAGTGAACGACTTGAGACAACCGCTGCCGCAGGCGCTCATCCTTGACGCCGGCCTCGTACATCGCCGAGAAGCGGGCATCCATCTTGGCCAGGGCATCGTTGATCCACCGCCGGATCGGGCGCAGCGAGTGGTCAGCCAGCACGAAGTTCTCAAGCCTGACGGTGGTAAACAGCGATTCGTTGTACCCGTTTACTCCGAGCATGCTCAATCAATCCTTGTTCGATGACAGGTCGATGGTCCTTGTTGCGGACGAGCAAGCAAAAAACTACTTTTATGACACAGTAAGACTAACGACTTGCGAGTGTATGGGTGACGACGGGGCAGGGGAACTTCAGACTAGTAAAAACCATAGCTTTTCACGATTGATGGATGGGCGCTGTAGCCTTATTTCTTATCAATATTCCCGTCAATTCGATGGCGGAAAGGTGTTCACGATATTCGCTGCGCCGCGGAACTGGGACCGGTTGACGAGGAGGAATTGCAGTGTCATCTTGTCATTCAGCAGGTCGCTCACGTTGCCGCTGGCGGCGGCGCGCCGCCCCACCATCACGCCATGGAGGTTGTCCGGCGTCTGGGCGGCCGTGAAATGGTTGCCGTTGACGCCGATGAGCACGCCGGCGCACAGGCTGGGGGCGGCGCTGAAGCTGTTGCCCTGCAGCACCACGGTGTGGAACAGACCGTCGAATTTCCGGGCGGTCAGCAGCTTGAGCAGTTCCACGCCCAGATTCAGGCGCCGCAGCCGGTTATGCCCCAGCACCAGCTGGCCGCGGCCGGCCGGCACCTGGAAGTCGCCGTTCACCAGCGCGTTCACCAGGGCCGCGGCGGCCTGGTTGGCGCTCGCCGGGTCGGGGTCGGGCATGCCGTAGAACGCCAGGTCGCCAGCGATCTGGCTGTGCATGACCTCGCACAGGCCGGTAACGCTCTGTACCACCACCGAGGCCGGCGCCGCGGCGGCCACTTCGCATTGGTGCATGCGCAACTCGCCCGCACCGTCCACCACGATCCAGGGTTGGGGCAGGTCCTGCTTGCCAACGATGCGCAGCCCATGCAGGCCCAGCTCCCTGTTGCCCGTCAGCTGCAGCGCGGTGCCGGGATCCATGGCCAGGTGCAGGTCGTGCAACTCCAGCGCGGCAAACCCGCCCAGCGCCAGCGGCCCATGCACGGCAATGGTGGCCGTGGGTCCGCAGCCGTGCAGCGACAGCCTGGATGCGGGATCGACCTGATTCACGCCCAGGCCTTTCAGCTCATGGCTGCCGGGCAGAAAGCAGAGGCACAGCTGGCCGCGTTCCTTGAGCAGTTTCTGCAGCAGATCGCTGTCCAGCTGTTCAAAGTCGCCGCCCTTGCCGATGGTGACGCAGCAGCCGCCACCCTGCTGCACCGGGGCCTGGGCCGTAGCCGAGAACACCAGGGTCTGCTGCGCCAGCGGGTCGCCGCCGCTGGTGAGCAGGTTGGCGCGCACGCGCTGCTGCGCCGCGCTGCCCAGCTGCCAGGCGCATTGGGCCAGGCCTGCGGCATCGGTGCTGACCTCGGCCGGGCTGAGCGCGCCGCCGCCGGCCTCCACCGTGAAGCGCACGTGCGCCCCCTTTACGGGCAGCGCGCCGCGCGCCACGCGCAGGCGCAGTGGCTCGGCCAGCGCGGCGCCGGGCGCGGCCTGCTGGCCGTCGCCGCCCACGTACAGCAGCTGCGTGAGCTGGGTCAGCGGCGGGAACCATTCGCGGCAGTCGGTGATGGCGCTGATGAGGCCGGCGGCGTCCACCGTCACCAGGCCCAGGCGCGCCCAGCCGTCGCCCACGCCGGCGGGCGGGCAGGGCAGCGGCGCGCCGTCTTCGTCCCGTGGCCATTCGACATCGGCCGTGGCGGTGCGTGCCGGTATCTGCCAGTAGTCGCCCACGCGGTAGCTGCCGCCGGGGGCAAAGCGCACCTGCACGCCGTCTTCCAGCGTGATCCAGCTGTCTTCCACCAGGTCCAGCGCGTTCTGGCCGGCGGCAGTGGGCCGCTGCTCCCAGCGCCGCAGCAGCGGGTGCAGGCTGCCGTCCTGCCCTAGGCTGCCCGTGGGCAGGCCGGCCAGCACCAGCTCCAGGGCGTCGTCGCCGTCGTTCAGGTACTCGAACAACTGGCCCGCGCGCTGCTGCAGCGCGGCCATGTCGTCCAGCAGCTCCACGCGGTCGTGCGGCGCCAGGTCCAGGTTGGCGTCGCGCCCGCGCGCGGCCACGCGCACGGTGGTGCGGTTGGCCACGGTGTCGATGCTCACGGACTGCACGGCGTAGGCCACGCAGGCGTTCTCGCGCGACCACTTGAAGGTGGCGGCCCCCGTGCCGGCGTCCACGCTGTGGATCTCCACGCGGTAGAGCTGGTTTTCCAGCCGGCGATAGCCGGCGCTGGCGGCCAGCTCGCACACGCCCGTGGCGGCCAGCTCGGGCTCGGCGCGCGCGGCCAGGCGCGCGCCGGGGGGCGCCGTCAGCTGGCTCCAGAGCGCCACCTGGGCGTTGCAATGCCAGGGCGTGTTGTTGGGCGAGGGCGGCAGTGCCAGGGCGCGCACCTGGGCGATCTGGCGCGAGCGCGTGGCCGTGTCCGCTCCGCCCAGGGCGGTCTCGCGGATGGCGGGGTCTTCCAGCGCGCCGATGTGGCGCTGCCAGGCGCGCAGGTAGATCAGGTGCTGGCCCGGCGCCAGGCGCAGGGCCACGCCGCCATCGGGCTGGTTGGCCAGCGATGCGGCCTGCTCCCACACGCAATGCTGGCCCTGCACGTAGTAGCCGCCGGCGCTGACCAGCAGGCTGGCCGCGGGCAGGGCAGCCGGGGCGCCGGCGCCTGCGGCCGCCACGCGCCAGGCCTGGCCGCCGCCCACGGCCCAGGCGTCGGCCGTGCCCGCCACGGACAGGCCGGCCAGCTGCGGGCCGCCGGCCACGGGCTGCGCCGTCCAGCTCGCGCCACCGTTGCTCGTGACCAGCAGGGTGCCGCCGTCGCCGGCGGCCCAGCCGGTGTTGGCGTCGCGCATGCGCAGCGCGCGCAGCCGGGCCGTGCTGCCACTGTTTGCCGTGCTCCAGGTGGCGCCGCCATCGCTGCTCGTGAGCAGCGTGCCGCCGTCGCCCGCGGCCAGGGCCTGGGCGCCATTCAAGACCACGGCGCGCAGGGTGGCCGTGGTGCCGCTGTCGACCTTGGCCCAGCTCTGGCCGCCATCGGTGCTGCGCACGATGGCGCCGCCCCGGCCCACGGCCAGTCCGTTCTGGGCGCTGGTGAAGGCCACGGCATACAGGCGCGCCACGCCGGTGGCGTGCTGCGTCCAGGTGCCGCCACCGTCCACGGTGCGCAGGGCCAGGCCGCCATCTCCCACGGCCCAGGCATGCTGGGCGTCGGTCGCGGCGGCGCCGCGCAGGGTCTGCAGCGTGCCGCCGGCCTGCGCCGTCCAGGTGCTGCCGGCGTTGCTGGTGCGCAGCAGGGTGCCGCCGTCGCCCACGGCCCAGCCACTGGCGCTCGCGCGGGCCAGGGCGCGCAGGTGGCGCGTGCTGCCGGTGTGGGCCACGGTCCAGCTGGCGCCGCCGTTGCCGCTGACCAGCAGCACGCCGTCCTCGCCGGCGATCCAGATGCTGCTGGCGTCCTGGGCGTGCACGGCCAGCGCGGCCATGCCGCCCGAGAGCGCAAAGCCGGCGCCCTCGGCGGGGGCGCCGCTGGCGCCTATCACATCCCGGGCCAGCTGTTCGTGGCGCCGGCGCGTGATGTCGCCCTGCTCGTTGAAGTCCGCATCGGTGAGCACGCGGCCCTGCTGCAGTCGCACGGCGGTGTAGTGCTGGCGTGGGTCGAAGGTTTCGCGGGAGAGATCGCCTTGCATGTTGGTGCCTCCTCGTCAATTGGCGTAATGCAGCCCGGCGCTCAGGCCCAGGCGCAGGTATTCGGCGAGCGCGTCGCGCAGGTTGGCCTCGCGCTGGGGCTGGCGTAGTTGCTCGTAGGCGCCCATCTCGGCGCCGCTCTCGGCACCGGTGCGGATCTGCACGGCGCAGCGCTCATCGAGCTGGCCCAGCGCTGGGTCGCCATAACGGCGCGCGCTGAACAGCGGGCGCAGCGTGGCCTCGGCCTCGGCGCGCAAGGCCGCCTCCTGGGCGCCGGTCGGCGCCGGCAGGCCGGCGGCAAGCGCCGCCGTGCGCAGGGCTGCGATGCGGGTGTCGATCTCCAATTGCGGCTGGCAGCGGTAGCGGCGCGGCACGGCGGATGCCGGCGGCACGTAGCAAAAGCGCACGCAGCCCGTCTGGCGCCGCTCGGCCGTGACCGGGGCGTCGAAGATGCAGTCGCTGGCCGCGAGCGTGAGGCCATGCACGCTGCCGAAGAAGCTCGCGCGCTGCAGGTCCAGCGCGGCCTGGGAGGCATGCAGCGCCGGCGCGGGCGGCGCGCCGTCGTCCAGCAGGCCGATGATGCTGTCCGCCACGCTCACGCTGGTGACCGGGCCCGCGACCGCGATGGGCGCGCAGAGGCTGGCCAGCACGCGCAGCGCCAGGCGTGGGCTGTCGCCCGCCACCGTGATGTGGCTGCCGCCGGGCAGCACGCTGCAGTGCGCCAGCTCCACCTGGCCCAGCGGGCCGGAGATTTGCAGCGGCCCCTGCAGCAGCAGGCCGTTGAGGAACAGGGCGCCAGGGTTGCTGGAGCCCGCCGCCGCCGTGCCGAGCACCTGCAGCTTGCCGTGCCAGTGCGCGCGCACGTCGCGCGCCTCGAAGCGGCCCGGCAGGCGCCCCACGGTGCCCGGCAGCGCGCCAGGAATGGGCACGAGCGGCCATTGGCCGGCGACGATCATCAGCCGCGAGCCCTCGGCGATGTGGATGGAGAGCGGCGCGGCGTCGGTCTCGCTCAGGCTGTCCATGAGCACGATCACACCGGTGCGGCCGGCTGGCTGTGCGTTCCAGGCCGCGACGGCGTCGCGCAGCGTGGCAAACAGCTGGCCCGTGCCGCCCAGCGGCAGCAGGTGGGTGACGCCCGCCTGCCAGACCGTGGGGTCGAAGAAACCACCCGCATCGTCCTCGGTCGCCTGGCCCTGGGACAGGCTGCGGCTTGCTGCACGCAGCGCGTCGCCGCGGTCGTAGGGGCCGCCGCCGATGTCGGCCACGCTGCCATGCGCGGCCTGCAGCCAGACCTGTTGCACGTTGAGCCCGGCCGCAAAGGCAATGCGCCCGCGCCGCACATCCAGGGCCGCCACGCGCGGCGTGGGGAGGGCCTGTTCCACGGCGTCGGGAATCTCGCAGATCCACAGGCCCTCGCGCGCCACCTCCACCGGCAGTGTCTCGCCCGCGAGCCGGGCGAACACGCGCAGCACCGGGGCGGCCTGGGTCATGAACACGGGCGCGGGCTGCGCGCTGCCGGCGCGCAGCCGTTCCAGCTCGGCATGCAGGGCCAGTGCGCGCAGGGGGGCGCTCACATGCTGCTCGCGCGCGGCCTGGGTCACGGCGCCGCCCGATTCGGTGCGCGGAATATTGAACAGCGGTGCATCCACCCCGGCCGGGTGCATGTGCCAGAAGCCCGCGCCGCTGTCGCGGGCGCTGAAGAAATCGGCGTCCGCTTCGCCGGGCGCGCCCTGGCCCAGCGGCTGCGCGCGCAGGCGCCACAGGAAGATGCCTACATTGGAGATGTTGAAACGCCCGCCGCGCGGGTCGGCGTTGCGCACCTCCAGGGTGTGCGCGAAGGCATCGAAGGCACTGCCATACGCCTGGGCCAGCTCGGCGCCTGCCGCGTCGCGCACGCCGGCCGTGGCTTGCGGCGCGCGGCGCACATGGTTCATGTGCTGCGTGGTTGCCAGGCGCTGGAAGTACTCCACGGCCACTGCCGGCCAGCCGGTCACGTCGCGCGCCAGCTGCTCCAGCACCAGGGCCGTGCCCTTGCGGCGCCGGTAGGCCAGGGTGTTGGCGACCCAGCCGCGCATGCTGACGCCGGCCGAGGGCACGGGCCGGATCGGCCGTGCGCCCACCAGGTCGCCGATATAGGGCACGGTCCATTCGTCGCAGGTCTCGATGAACCAGTTGTCATACAGGCGCGCGGTGTCGGCCTCGAGCGCCGTGAGTTCCTCTTCGATCACCGCCAGCAGCGCGCGCAGCGGCTGGCCCTGCTCGGCATCGCGCAGGCGGTGGATGGCGGGTAGCAGCTGGTACAGCCGTTCGGGGGTGAGCAGGCTCATGGCTTGGCCTCCAGCAGTTGCACTGCGGCGGGGTTGAGCAGCAGCAGCTCGGCCGGCTGCATGGCGCCTGTGGCCGCGTCCCATCGCGCGCCGAAGGCCGGCAGCACCTGCTGGGCGGTATCGCCGCCCGTGGCCGCGCCGTAGGGCTGCAGTACCGTCAGCTGCACCGCCACCACGCCCGGCACCTGTTGCAGCAGGGCCAGCACGGCCGCGGCGGTGACCGGCTGCGCCAGGTCGCGCGCCTCAAAGCCATAGGCCTGCAGCAGCCGCGTGCTGCCGTCGGCCAGCACGGCATCGGCCGTGTACTGCGGGTCTATCACCAGGGCGGCTGTGCAGCGGAAGTGGCGCAGCGCGGCGGCGGCAAGCGCAAAGTGCTGCGAAGGGTCGGACTGGTCGGTGATCGCCTGGCGCAGGTTGTCGAGCAGCTCGGCACCCGGCGCGCCGCCGGTCGCGCCGAGCACCGAAACCAGTACGCGCGGGGCACCAGCCACGCTGACCAGGTCGGCGCGCGCCTTGCCTATGCCGGGAAAGGCCCGGGCAAAGTCCTGGTAGTCGGACAGGGAGACCACGCGCTCGAAGGTCAGCAGCGTCAGCGGTGCGTTGCGGCGCGCGTCCTCCAGCTTCTCCGGGTCCTGGGCGCCGCCGGCCGGCAGCGGGTTGCTCACGCCGCGCAGGCCCAGGGGCATGGCACGCGGCATGGTCAGGCTGCCTGCCGCCACCTCGCC
Organism: Alicycliphilus denitrificans; assembly: GCF_044792555.1. Classification (GTDB taxonomy): domain Bacteria; phylum Pseudomonadota; class Gammaproteobacteria; order Burkholderiales; family Burkholderiaceae_C; genus Alicycliphilus; species Alicycliphilus denitrificans_A. The sequence continues at coordinate 2,772,328 of NZ_CP126238.1, read as the reverse complement.
GTCTGCACCCATGCCGGTGCGGTAGCTGGCGCGCAGGTTCAACTGCCCGGTGGGCAGGCGCGCGCCCTGGCGGCCGTCACCAAACAGTAGGGTCATGCGCGCCTCGTTGTCTATGCGCGTGGCAAACACATGCTCGTCGGGCCCGGCGCCATACAGCGAGGGGCGCTCGTTCCACAGCAGGCCGTTGACGCGCAGCGCCAGCGTGCTCTGCGCGCCGCTGCTGTTCGCGGCCGACAGATGGGTGGTGGGCGGGCGGCGCAGCGTGAACTGCTGGAAGGGCCGGGACGCGTCGCCGCTGCCCAGCACCTCCTGCACGCTTTCGCCATGCGTGGCGGCGACCACGTTGGCATGGATGCGCAGGCCCTCACGCAGATAGCTGAATTGCAGGCCCTTGTTGCCCTTGAGCACCAGCGTGCTGCGGCCGTTGGCGTGCACCACGTCGTCGAGCAGCACAATCTCGGCCGCATCCACGCCGGGAATGTCGCTGCGCGGGCCGACGAAGGCCAGCGGCCTGCCGCGCGCCAGGCCCAGCACCATGGCGGAGAGCTCCACGTGCTGGCTGCCGGCCGCCACGGGGGCGTCTATGGGCAGCTCCACCAGCGGCTGGCGCCGGCTGGCCACATGGGCCGTGGTGTCGCGGAACGTGAAGCCCTCCGTGGGCGCCGATGCGAGTGGTTTGCCGTCGCTGCCGGCGATGCGCAATCCCATCGCACGGCCGGACAGGCCGTAGTCGGCTCGCGCGGCTTCACGGGCGTCGTACAGGACATAGGTGCTGGCCTTGGCTCCGGGTGCGTCGAACACCATCCAGCCGCCAGGGGCGAGTCCGGGTAGCGGCCGCTCCAGGTAGGCATGGTGGGGCGCGATGGTGCCTCCCTGCGAGTCGGTCCAGATGCCAGGGTTGGTGCCGTCCCAGTTTTTCGGGTAGTAGGCTGCGCCGCCCTTGGTGTTGCTGGCCGGCAGGGAGTTCCACTGCGGCGCGTTGTGGCCAAAGAAGCCCAGCCGCGCGCCAAAACTGAAGGCGCCGGCCTCGGGCGCGACCGGCTGGGCCGGCGGCTGCAGGCTGGCGCTGATGGCCTGCACCAGTTGCTGGCCGCTCCAGCCCTGGATGGCGAGCATGGCCTGCAATTCGGATTCTTGCCAGGCCTTTCCGCCGAAGGTGGTGGCGATGTTGCCGCTGGTGAAGGAGACGTTTTCCACCTGGGCCTGCGCATACTTGCCGACAGACAGCATGCCTACCGGCAGATACCACTGCAACTGCGGCGGCGCGGCCGGCTGGACGGGGTCGGGCAGGGGTTCAAGCGCTATGCGCACGCGCTGCAGCGCCTTTTCCTCCTTGACCTCGGTGGCGCGCAGCACCAGCTGGCGCAGCTTGCCGCCGTTCTTGCCGACAAACAGCAGCAACTCCCCGGCCTGGATGGTGTTGGCGTCTGCGCCCAGGTACACGCGGGCCACCTCCAGCGCATCGACGGTGGCGTCCACCGGCAGGCCCGGATCCAGCCGGTACAGGTCGCCGCTGGCGAGGCCCTGGTGCAGGCCGTCGGTGTTGGCAGGCACGCTGCCCTGCGGCAGCAGCAGCACCAGCCGCAGCACCAGCGGATTGGCGCCGCCGCTGATGTCCAGCAGCGCCATGTCGGCCGGCCGGGTCAGGCGCGGGCGCAGCGCATTCCATTCGGCGCGCGCCAGCAGCTCATCGGTGGTCTCGAACACCTGGGGCAGCTTGCCCTGTGGCGGAACGCTCTGGATGGGGCTTGCGGCGGCGATGGTGCATACGCCGGGCGCACCGGGCGCGTCCTCCACGGTGAACACCAGATGTACGCCCGCGGCCACGCCGGGGCGCAGCTCGTAGCCCACGGCGCGCGCCAGCTCCAGCACCGAGCGGCGCTCGGTCGCGGTGCGCAGAAAGCCTTCGTTGGCGATGCGCTCCTGGTAGAAGCTCAGCACGTCGGCCACGCAGGCGGCGGCGTCCACCAGGGCCAGCGTGGCGTCGCTGGCCTCGCGCGTGGTCAGCGCCGCCAGCGGGCGCGGCGCGGCGCTGCCGGTTGCCGGGTCGCGCCACAGCGGCAGTTCGGCCAGCATGCGCTGGTTGAAGCCGGGCTGGGTGTCGATGCGCCAGGCCAGGGCCGGCAGGCCCGGGGCGTTGTAGATGGCCGGGCGCGGCTGCTGGCCTTCGCAGCAGTGGCAGCCGGGCAGGGTGTCGTCGTTCATGGCCTGCCTCCCATGGCGTGTACCTCGAATGCAAGCTTGCCGTTCTGCGGCGCATTGCGGTCGTTGTCCAGCCGTGCGATCTCAAGGCGCGCCATGCCGATACGGCCCGCCGCCATCTCGCCCGCGGCGGCGCGGCCCAGGCGCTGAAAGCGCTGCGGCTGCACCAAGGCCACGCCCGGCACGGCCATGGCTGTGGCGACCACGGCACTCAGGTAGACCGGCTCGCCAAAGCTGAACTGGTCGGGGTGGAAAAATCCGCCGGGTGCCGTGCCAAACACCTGCAGCAGTCGCTGCTCGACGTCGGCGGTGAAATACCCCGGCTTGGCGCACACATGCAGCGCGAGGTCCAGCGCCACGTAGGCCGGTGCGTCTATCTCCACGTCATGGCCGGCCAGGCGAAAGCGGTCGATGAAGGTGCTGATGCTGTCCTCGAAGTCCGGATCCACGCCCGCGTCGCCACGCCGGTCCACGGTGATGAAGATGGTGTGCCAGCTGCCCGTCCAGCGCCTTGTGGCCACGGCGCGCTGCACGCGCGCGTCGCGCATGGCTATGGCGGCATAGTCCTCGGGCGTGACGGCGCGCTCTTGGCGGCGAAAGGCCTGCGGCGCTTCCATGCGTGCGCGCGCCAGCGCCAGGGGCTCGGCACCGCCGCTGGCGGCCAGGGGATTGCGCACGCGCGTGATGCCGTCGAAGTCGCACAGCACATGGGCGATGGCGTCGGCCCCGACGTTGCCGGCGCTGCCATTGCCCTCGCGCATGCGCACGGACAGGGTGTCGAGCGTGCCCGGGCTGCGCCCATTGATGCCGTCGCCAAAGCGCAGCAGCACGCTGCCGTCGGCCTCGGTCTCGACCACGAAGTCGGCCGCCTGGCCAGCGCTGCCCAGCAGGTCGCGCTGCACGGTCCAGATGCGGCCGTCGCCGTCGCTCGTGACCCGCAGGGCCTCGCGCTGCTCGGCCAGCTCGCGCCGCAGGGCTGCCGTGGCCGGTGCCGCGGCATCGACCAGCGTCCATTGGTCGTGCGCATCGCGTACCAGGCCCTGGCGCGTGAGCGGCCGAGGGCTTTCATTGGCCGGCCGCAGGCGCGGCACGCGCCCGCCGGGCACGGGCAGCAGCTTTTGGGTGCCGGCCGGGCTCATGCCATGGTCTGCCAGCGCCACATTCGCGCAGGCGCCGGCCATGTCCTGCACCAGCGTCCCGCCGATCACTTTGGATAGGCACAGGTCGAACGGCAGGGCATCGCCCGCCGCCCATTGCACCTCCACGATGGGCTGCCGGGTCACGGGGTCGCGCCGCGGTGTGGGCGCGGGCGTGCGGCTGGCATCGGCCTCGGGATCGACATGGGTGAGCCGCACCACATGGCGCTGCAGCGGGTCGGCGTCCTGCGGCAGGCCGTTGCTGGTGCCGGCTCGGGCCTCCAGCAGCAGCAGGTCGCCGGCGCGCAGGCGCAGGCGCCGCGCCATGTTGTCGCGCAGGAAGGCGCGTGTGGCGCCGCGCGGCAGGCAGCAGGCCTCGTCGCTCCAGGTGTAGAAGCGCAGGTCGTTGTGCGCGCTGTAGAGCGTGAGCGGCGTCAGCAGCTCGAACGGCTGGGAGCCGGCCGCAACCAGTTCGCCGGCCTGTGTGCGCGAGGCCAGGCGCCGGCCGGTGCCGGCCGCCTGGGTCAGCAGCAGCGTGCCGTCCAGGCCGGTCGCCGCGTCGCAGGCGGCCAGTTGCCGGCCATCGGCCGTGGCGGCTATCTCGAAGGCGACCCAGGCGCGCGCGTTGCGGCCCTCGTGCAGCGTGTAGTCCAGCAGCCTGGTGTGGCGCTTGACGGAGATGCGCTGGCGCGCCGTGCCCAGGTAGGCCTCGGTGGCCACCGCGTCCTGGAAGTAGGCGATCTCGTCGGCGCGCCAGGCCAGGGCCTCGCCGAGGGTGACCAGCAGGTCCGCCGGGTTGCGTTCGCGCCAGTCGGGCATGAGCACCGACAGCCGGTCCAGCGCCAGGCGGCGAAAACTTGGGTAGTCGCGCACCAGGTAGTCGATGTCGGGGATTGGCCGGGCCTCGGGCCGGCAGGGGCTGGCCTCGCGGCAGTCGAAGTCGCTGGGGCAATCGACCTTGAAGCCGAACGTGATCTGCGCCAGGGCCGGGTCTATGCCGTCGGGAGGCTGATCCGCACCGGCCGAAGCCACCAGGCGCAACTGGTAGCGCGAGAAATCGCCGCTGGCATCGAGCTCCACCGTCAGCTGCTTGCCGCTGACGCTTACCTCCAGCACGCGCGGGTCACGCACGCGCTGGCCGCCTCGCACCTCGACGTTGCCGGCTGTCAGCGGCGCGCTGGGCGCCTTGGCCAGGTCGTGCACGAAGTGCAGCACCAGGCGCGGCTGGCCGTGAATGACCTCCAGGTATTCGATGCCATTGAACCAGCGCGGCGGCAACTCCTGCGCGGCGGCGCGCAGGGCGGCGACGCGGCGCGGGTTCTGGCAGAGATATTGCTGCGTGCTCATGATGCGAGGCGCCTGGTGAATTGGGCCTCGCCGGGCTGCTGTGTCTCGAGCACGGTGTAGCGCACGCTCACCCTGAGCGTGGCGTCCTCGCTGCTGGCGGCGACTTCATCGATACGCAGCAGATGCCCCAGCCACTGCTGCAGCGAGGCCTGTACCAGTGCCTGCACGGTCACGGCCAGCTCCGGGCTGTTGGGCGCAAACACCAGCTGCATCAGGCCGCAGCCGAAATCGGGCCGGTTCACGCGCTCGCCCGGCACGGTGAACAGCAACTGCTCGATCAGGCCGTGCAGCCAAGCCTCGCGCGTGGCCTCATGCGTGCGGCCACGCCCATCGGTGCGGTAGGGAAAGGCGGCATAAGAGCTCATGGTTCACATTCCTATGACGCGGGTTTGTGCGGCCACTGGCATGAGTGGCGTGCCCGTGGGCGTGCAGATGGCCTGGCCGCTCATCACGAGCACCGGCTGGCCGGCGGCGAACACGCGCGTGGCCGCCACCACCCATTGCGCCGTGATGCAGGGGCCGTTGCCCTGCGGCGGCGAGAACGCGCAGCCGGCCACCAGCCAGGGTGCGGCCTGCGTGGCCACGGGCTGGCCCGAGACCAGCACGCGCGGCACGGGCGCGCTGGGCGTGGCCTGGCCGCCATGGGCACACAGCACGGTGGCGCCAAGGTGCAGCAGGGGGCCGGGCATGTCAGACCACCGTCAACGCGCCGGCGTTGATGTTCACCGTGGGGCCGGTCATGATCAGCGACGCACCCTTGCCGTTCTGGATGTAGATGCCGGTGTCGTTGACGATCAGCGTGGCGCCGGTGGCGCTCTTGAGCATGATGCCGCCCGTGGGGCCGGGCAGGTCGCTGACTGTGAGGCCGTTCTGCAGCGTGGTCTGCAGCGTGAAGGCCTGCACCCCGGGCGGCGTGGCGCGCGCCAGCGCCGGCACCTCGGCCGCGCTGCCCCAGAAGCAGCCGACCCAGATGGGGTGGTCGGAGTCGCCCTGCTCGAACTCGATCCATACGCCCGAGCCGATCATGGGCAGCGCGAACATGCCGTTCTGCATGCCGGCCACGGGCACGCAGGGCATGGCCCAGGTGACGGGCAGCAGACCGGCCACGTCGGGCACCTGCACCTGCAGCCGGCCGATCTGCAGGGGGTCGATGTTGTTGAGCACCATGCCGCGGTATTTGCCGTAGAACTTGTCGCTCATCGTCATCCTCCTTCTCTGTCAGGCCGGCACCGAGGGTGTGATCGACACCAGGCCATTGCGCGTGAGCTCGAAGCTCTGCTTGAACTCGCCGCGCTTGAGCCTGCTGGTCACGCTCTTGACGTAGTACAGGCCGTCATAAGCCACGCCCGCGCCGCGCACGCCCACCAGGCCGCGCGCCTTGAGCATGCGGCCGTAGCGCAGCACGTTCAGGCTGCCGCTGCCGCTCACGGCATCCTGCGACCTGGCGGCCTCGGCCAGGCCGGCCGAGATGGCGCGCATGGGGCTCATCTTGGCCGTGTCCTTGAGCAGCTTGAGGTTGGCAATCGGCGTGGGCAGCAGGCCCAGCGGCGGCTGCAGCGGGTTCAGGTTCGGAATCGGTATCGGTATCGGCACGCGCGTCAGCTGGTTCTGGATGTAGACCAGCGGCAGCACGCCCTTGGTCGGGTCGAACGAGAACGACAGCGACTCCACGTTGGTCAGCGCGTCCATGTCCAGGTTCAGCGCCGGCTGCGGCACGCCGAGCTTGATCTCGGGACCGAAGTAGGCAATGTTGCTGCCCGCGGCAGGGCCGGGCTCCACATAGAACACATAGCCGACCTGGCGCGCCAGCTCCTGGATGTAGGCCAGGTCCGTGCCCTTCTGCGCCGGTATCTTGTCGATCGGGATCTGCACGTCGGGGAACAGCACCGGGATCACCATCGGTATCAGGCCGAAGGGCGCGTACTTGGCGCACAGCAGCGCCACGCGGCCCTCGACCGGCACGGCTGGAAACGGCAGGCCGCTCCAGTCCTGCATGTCCATGGCCTTGGTGACGTCCTCGCCCGTTACCGTGAGCGTGCCGGCCTGGCCGCGGCCGCCGGGCTGCACCTCCACATGGGTCATCACGCCGTCGAACAGCGGCTGGGCGCTGCCGTTCATGCTGACGATGAGCAGCACGCGCAGCGGCGGCGTGGCCATGCCGGTGTTGCCGGCGGCCGCGAGCAGGAAGATGGTGTTGAGCGGCGAGCGCGCGGTGATCGTGAACGTGAGCTGAAAGCCCGAGGCGCTGCCGGCGGCCGTGCGCACCTCCACGCTCTGCAGCGCGTCCAGCACCACGCGCGGCACCGGCAGCGGCACCATGGGGCCGACGAGCAGGGTGAGCTGTATGCCCTGGGTGAACATGGTCAGCTATCGGCGGGGGGCGGCACGCCCTCGGGCAGGGTGATGCGCACGCGCGTGCCGGGCTGGGCCACCATGGCCTCGGGCAGCATGGCGCCGTTGGCATCGGCCAGGCGCCACCATTGCTCGGCCACGCCCAGGTATTGCGCAGCCAGCTGGTCGGCGCGCTGGCCGGCGGCCAGCGTCACGGTCTGCACGGTGGCGAAGTTCCCGGGCGGCGGCAGAAAGCGGCGCGTGACATAGGCCACGGTACGGCCATCGGGCAAGCGGGCCTGGGCCGTGGGCAGGCCGTGGTAGCGGCTGTCCGGCGCGAAGGCCGGCTGGGCCAGGCCGTTGGCCTGCAGGAAGGCTGCGATAGGGTCGGTCATGGTCAGATTCCCGTCACGCCCAGCGTGGCAAGCGAGACCGGTTGGGCCTTGGCCGCAAGCTGCTCACGGTTTTGCAGATGGCTCATGAACAGGGCGCCACCCTTGGAGGCAAAGCCCAGGTCGTCCACCGTCAGCACGCGCAGGCCGAACGAAGCCTTGGCGTGGATGGGATTCAGCGCCGGATCGAAGGCCTGTTCGGTCACCGAAAAGCTGGCCAGCTTGACCGGAATCACCCGGCCCGCGCCCCACACCAGCAGCAGCAGCGGCGCCAGCATGGGCGCGATCTCCAGCATGCCCGAACTGGCCTGGCTGTTCACCTTGCGCAGCTGCGCGCTGCTGGGTTGCGACAGCGACTCCAGCAGCGCGATCTGCGGCGCCAGGCCGTGGGCCACGGCGCTGGCATGTTGATCGGGAAACTCCAGCTGGTCGGTGGCGTCCAGGTCCGCCTCGAAGCTGATGGTCTCCAGCGCCACCCCCTTGAAGCGCGTGGGTTCGGCGCGGTCCGTGCCGGCCTCGCCGCTTTCCTGGCCTTTCAGCTCGCGCCTGAGCGATTCGGCGTTGTATTGCAGCGCGATCACGCGCTGCACCTGGGCGGTGTCCGGATCGACGAGCACCAGGCCGCCCTTGATGAGCCGGGGGGAGAAGGGGGTGCTCATGTCATGCCCCCACCAGCAGCTGCAGCACGGTGCCGCTGGCAGCATCGATGACCACGCGTGCGTCATAGTCGGCGCCCAGCATGTGTGGTGGTGTCTCATGCACGAAGGTCACGGTGATGCGCCCCTCTGTGCGCGTGATGTCGATCGGCGCGCCTGGTACGGGCCGGGCCTTGCCGGCGATGGCCTCCCGGGCAATGGCCAGGGCCTGGGTGTTGCTGAGCTCCGCCATGATGTCCTCCTCCTTGTTCTTTCGGCTCAGCTGCGCTGGTTGGGGCCGGAGTGATAGCGCGTGGCCGCGGAATTCAGCGGGTGACCGCCAGGTATCGTGCCGGAGCCGGCGGGCGATTCCACGTAGTCGTAGATCACGCCGACGACGTTGTTGCTGTTGTGAAAGCGGTTGTCGGCGCCGCTCGGGCCCACGCCGCGCGTACCGGTGCGGTGCGTCATGGGCGTGTGCGTGTGGAACAGCCCGACGGCGAACACCGTGCCGCTGTCGGCGGGTTTGCTGCCGGGGTCTGCGGCGCCGGTCTCGTCCGGCCCCACCGAGGGCCCGGTGAAGGTCGGCGCGCAGGTGTAGTCGGAGCTGGACGTGTCGTACTTGATCCAGAACCCCTGCTCGCGCCGGCTGGTGGCGGTGGTGGCGGCCTTGGTTTCCGTCCACGCGGCATCCATGGCCGTGGTGACCGTGGCGTTGCCGATGATCTGGGCGTAGGTCGGAAAGGTGGGGGCCGCGGGGGTGCCGGCGTCCATGCCGGCGTCCGTGCCGGCATCCGCCTGCCGCAGCGGGCCCATGGCCGGCTCCAGCAGCCAATGCAGCCCAAAAACGGCCGTGCTTGCCGCAGGCCCGGCCTGGGCGCCGATGCGGGCGAAATCCAGCCGTGCCGCCCCCTGGTCCGGTGATGTGCTGGACACGCCCAGCGCCGCGGGGGGCGCAGCCTTGCGCGCCGCAGCCTGTGCAGACGGGCCAGGCAAGTCGCCGTGGGTCCTGGTGGCCTGTGTGTGTTGCATGTTCGGCTCCTGTGTCATTGCGCCATCTGCAGGGCCTGGACGATGGCCTGCGCAAGCTCCCGGCCCATGGCAGCGCCACTTGCGCCGGTCAGCACCTGCGGCCGGGGCGTGCAGTGCGTGGCGCATGCGTTCCAGGCCTGCGCCGGGACCGATGCCAGCCGCGTCTGCAGGCCTTCCTGCAGCGCCTGCAGCAACGCGCGTTGCTCCGCAGGCGTCATGGCCGGCAGTGACAGCCTGTCGATGTGCAGCAGCACGCGTGTCATGGCAGGCCTCGCAGCGCCAGTGGCGTGAAGGAGCGGTCGTGGCGTGCCATTTCCTGCTGTGCCGCGCCCAGCAAATGCGCCATGCCGATAGCGCAACCCGCCTCGGCCGCGTGGAATGCCGCGTGCAGCGCGATATTGCGGATGCTGCCGCCGGCCACCTGCAGCCGGGCCAGCGCGGCAAAGTCCAGCGTGTCCGTCGGGGCCGTGGCCGGAAACACCTTGCGCCACAGGGCCTCGCGCTCCGCCAGGTCGGGAAAGGCAAAGTTCACGACAAAGCGCAGCCGCCGCAGAAAGGCAGGATCCAGGGCGGCCTTGAAGTTGCTGGTCAGGATGGCCAGGCCCTGGTAGCTCTCCATGCGTTGCAACAGGTAGCTGACCTCCACGTTGGCATAGCGGTCGTGGCTGTCCTTGACCTCGCTGCGCCTGCCGAACAGCGCATCGGCCTCATCGAACAACAACACGGCGCCGGAACCCTCGGCGGCATCGAACACCCGGCGCAGGTTCTTCTCGGTCTCGCCGATGTATTTGCTCACGACTGCGGAAAGATCCACGCGGTACAGGTCCAGCCGCAGCGCATGTGCCAGCACTTCGGCCGCCATGGTCTTGCCGGTGCCGCTCTCGCCGCAGAACAGCGTTGCGATGCCCAGGCCGCGCGTGCCTGGCGGGCCGAAGCCCCAGGACTGGTGGACTTGCTCGCGGTGCCTGACATGGGCCACGATCTGCCGCAGTGTGGCCATCTGGGCCGCGGGCAGCACCAGATCGCTCCAGCCGCTGCGGGTCTCGATGCGCTCGGCCAGGCCCTGCAGGCCGTTGCGCAATTGTTTGCGGCAATGCTCCCAGACCTGCTCGACGTCCGCATCGCCACGCGCCAGCGCCGGCGCGAGCCCGTCGGCCGCCTCACGGATGCTGGCGGCGCTCATGCGGAACTGGTAGGCCGCGGCGGCCAGCCTGCAGTGCTGGTTGTCGGCGATGGCCGGCAGCGCCTGCCGCCACAGCGCCAGGCGTTCGGCCGCGGCTGGCATGGCAATATTGAAGCGCAGCTGGGCACGCTCGGTGCTTGGCGGCTGGCGCGCGGCGAGGAACACCAGCCCGCCGATCCGGGCGACAAAGCGTGCCCCGGCCACTGTGTCTTCGTCCATCTGCACGAGCAGCGCAGCCTGCATCAGCGCGGCGTCGCGCTGCCACAGCGTCGCCAGCCATTGCAGCGTCGCGCCGTCCTGCGGCAGGTCCGCAGCGTGCAGCCGGTACAGGCGGTAGCCCAGCGCGCTAGCGACGTTGCCTGCGATGTCGGCCAGATCCTCGGGGGCCTCGCCCAGCAGCACGGCGATAGGCGGCGGCGCCGGGCCAGCGCGCAGCGTTTGCGCGATATGTGCCGCATCGGCCGCATGGCTGGGCGCCAGGGGGTGGGGCGACACGGGCCGCAGCAGTGCCTGCAGCCGTGCGTCCAGATGGTTCACACCGGCCAGATAGTGCAGTATGCGTTCGTCGGCACGCAACCGGGCTTGCAGGATGTTGTCGTCGCCCAGCGGCTGCAGCAGTTGCCAGCGCCGCAGCGGGCCCACGGGCGCCAGCGCGCTCCAATGGGCATCTGGCAGCCGCGCCAGGGCCAGGCCGAAGCTGGGCCAGGGGCGGTCGGGTTGCGCGCGCGCGCAGGCGCTGGCGACTTGCGCATCCATGTCGGCGCCGGCGGCGAGCAGCAGCAGGTCGCGCTCAAAATGGCTGAGATCGAAGGCATCGCACAGCACATCAATCGCTGCCCTGATGCGCAGCGCATCCCGCAACCGTGCGCTGTCGGCAGTCCCCGCTTCGGTTGGGCGCCCCTCCAGCAAGCCGCCGAGGCGCTGGAATTCGGCGCCGAGCAGCTGCTGGTTGGCTGCGCCCCAGTCCAGGGCCGCAGGCGCAGCGGCAGTGGCATCCGGCGCATCAAGGCCGATGGCGTCGGCTGGGGGCTGCGGCAGCAAAGCGGCGTTCATGTGAACTCCACCGTCCGGTTCAGGAAGTGTGGCAGCGCCGGCGGCTCGTAATCCATGTCCACGATGGGACTGTCTATGCCGTCGATGCGCAGGCGCGCCAGGTGCACGCCAGGGCGCGCCTGGGCCACGGGGAAGATGCGGCTGCTGGGCGTGGCGCCGGCGGTCTGCGGCAGGTATTCGTCGTTGTCCAGCACCAGCACGGCGCGCTGGTCGGCGCGCAGGTCCGGCGTGAACGTGATGGGCACGCTGGCGGAGCCGTCGGGCGCGCGGGCCACACTTTGCGGCGTGCTGGTGATGCGGGGCGCCAGCGTCAGTGGCAGCGGTGGCGTCTCGTGGTCGCGCATCCGGCCCTGCAGGTCGGGCCGCGTCACGCGCAACGCCACCCGGTATGCGCCGGCGGGCAACGCTGCCTGCAACCCCGCCAGAGAGAATGCCGCCACCTGGCCGGCTGGCATATTCGGCGCGGGTGGCAGCGCCGGCAGGATGTGTTCGATGCCCAGGCGATCCTCGCGCAGCACGACCTGGCGGTTGGCGCCATCGAGCAGCCTGCCGTGCAGCAACACGGTGTCGCCGATGGCCGCGACCGGCTGGCCCAGCGGGGGGGCGACGTGCGTCAGCAGGGGCGTGCGTGGTTCAAGGTCGGCCTGCACGGCGATGCCGGCGTCGCGGCCGGTGGCGCTGTCCAGCGGGCCCCGGGTGAGCACCGGCAGGGGCGTGCGGGCCGGCCTTTGCGCCTGGATCAGCACCACCGAGGCGATGTAGGCCATGCTGGGCCGCAAATGGCTTTGCGTGGCGGTCCAGAGTTGCGACGTTTCCTCGCTGCTCAATATGTTGGGGGTCAGCTTGATGAGTTCGACCTGATCCGCGAGGCCCGCGTCGGCCAGCGCGCGCAGTGCCGGGGGCAGGCTCGCACCGACCGCAGGCGATGGGTTGAGTGCGGTGCGGATGGCGGTGCGCGTGAGCAGCGGCGTCTCGTGCAGCAACTGCATGGCGTAGCCGAGCAGGATTTCGGCATGCAGATCGGCGCCGCTGTAGGCCGACAGCAGGTAATGCAGGTCCAGCGCCAGCGGCGGGTTGGCCAGGCGCGTGCGGCCGCTGCCGTCGCGCCCCGGCAGGCCCTCGTTGCGCCAGCCCGGGTTGGGCGTGGCCATGTACAGGAACAGGTTGAGCTGCGAGGCCTCGGGCGTGCTGGCCGTCACCACGCGGTCGGGAGCCTGCACGCTCACGCTGACGCTCGACCCCAGCACGCCGCTGATGTTGTGGTTGATCAGCCCGTCGTTGAGCAGGTCGCGCAGCACCGCGGTCACGCCGGCGATGGCCAGGGCCGTGCTCATGATGGCTCCTTGCGCCTGGCGAGGTAGGCGTCCAGCGACAGCGGCTGCGTGCGTTCGCGTGCCTGGCGTCTGGGTGCCTGGGGCTCGGGAGCGGCGGTGGTGACTTCGATGCGGTCGATGTGGATATGCACCTCGGCCGCATCGGCGCGCTTGAGCGGCGCGGTGAATGGCTGGGGCCGTGGCAGTGGCGTCAGCGCTCCCGGCGCATCGGCTGCCTCGGGATGCAGCTTGCCCTGCGAAGCCGATGCGGCGGCGCTTGTGCCGGCAGGGCCGCGCCCGCGCTGCAAAGGCAGCAGCGGCGCCGGGTCGGTCGCTGCCAATGGGCCCGGCGCCGGGGTGTTGGCCGTGGCGGCGCAAGGGGTGTCGGATCGCATCACCTGCGGTACGCCATCCGTACCTGGTCGCCCCATGCTCGCGGCCTTTGCACCGATGGTCGTGACGGGTGTGTGCTGCGGCCGGGATGGCGTGGTGGTGGGTTGGTGGCTGTGCATGTCTGCCCTCAGCGGTGCGTCTGCCGCCATGGGTGCAGGGGCTTGCGTGTGCCTTGCCACGGGGGGCTGGCCTGCGCCCGTTTTCCTGGAGGGCGGCGGCGCGGTGCGTGCGTCAGGTACCTGGGGAGAGGCCTCGGCCATGCCCGCCGCATTGCCGGCAAACGGCAGGCGCGCATCGCTGCGCAGTGCCCAGGCGCTGCCGGTGGCGCGTGCGGCCAGGCGCTGCAGCAGGCCGCTCATGACATGCCCTCCACCAGGGCCAGGTAGTGCGCGCGCCGCGCTGGCGACAGTGCCAGGATCTGCGCCTCGCTCCAGCCATAGGCGCTGGCGAGGCTGTGCACGTCGTGCAGCAGCAGCCCCGCGCGGGCGGTGATTTCGTCCCACAGCAGGGTGGGCATGTCCAGTTGTGCCATGTCTTCCTGGCCGCAGGCCACGCAGTTCAGGGTGAAGGCGAGATCGGCCTGCGGGTCCAGCGCCTCCAGCGCGTCTTCGACCTGCGTGCGCGCGGCCGCGTCCAGGCCGGCACTCTGGCCGGTGAGCGTGCAGCGCGCGAGCAGCGCCTGGGCCGCGGCGTCGGGTGGCAGATCGGTCACGGCGGCCAGGTCGCGCAGGCTGGGGGCGCGCACCTGCAGGCCGGCGACAGCGGCAGTCGGCGCGCAGGGCGGGGCGTCGTCCTCGGGCGGCGCGCCTTGCAGCAGCTTTGCCACATCCAGCGAGAAGGCCAGCCGCTGGCCGCAGTGGCGGCAGTCGGCATGGGCTTCAATGTGCGGGCCGAAGTTGGCGGCGCGCAGGCGCAGCAGGCTGGCTCCTATGGTGCCCAGCGGCAGGTCGGCTATTGATTTGGCCGGCCAGTCGGGGCGGGCAGTGGCCGTCAGCAGGGCGGCACGATCGAGCATGTGGCGCGGCATGCCGCGCTCCCACAGCGACAGCAGTTCAGCGGCGCCCAGCACGCGCATGACAGGACCTCCGTGCTCACACCGGTTCCGTGAAGCTGGGCTCGGACGGTTCGCCTACGTCGTAGTCGCGCTCCCAGCCCTCGTTTTCAAGCTTGATGTGCTGGATGGCCACGGCGTTGGCGTTGGCGTCCAGGTCCGGCAGCGCCTGGTACTCCGACACCCAGCAGCGAAACACTTTGTAGGCCAGCGCGAGCTGGCCGGCCTCGTTGTAGACCTCGATGATGAGGTCCTTGCGGAAGTCCTTCAGCGAAACCTCGGCGCCCAGGCCCGAGCCGAAGTTCCAGACCTTGTTGGCCCATTTCTCGAATTCAGTGTCGTGCGTGACGCCGCGCTCCAGCGTGATGGCCTCGTACTTGGTGCGCCCGGGCGACTTGCGCGAGGTTGATGGATCGCCCCCTTCGCGGTGCTCCACGGGCTCGGTGCTGCGCTTCAAGGCGCCGACCTTGGAGATGCCGGCCACATATTTGCCGTCCCACTTGACGCGGAATTTGAAGTTCTTGTACGGATCGAAGCGGGTGGCGTTGACGCTGAACTGTGCCATGTCGGTTCTCCTTCGTCAGGCCTGGATCTGGCCCGCCATCTGCTGGATCTTGATGACCACGAATTCGGCGGGCTTGAGGGGGGCAAAGCCGACGACCACGTTCAGCACGCCGAGGTTGATGTCGGCCTGCGTGGTGGTCTCGCTGTCGCACTTGACGAAATAGGCCTCGCGCGGCGAGCGCCCCTGGAAGGCCCCCTGGCGGAACAGCCCCTGCAGGAAGGCGCCGATGTTCAGCCGCACCTGCGCCCACAGGGGCTCGTCGTTGGGCTCGAACACCACCCACTGCGTGCCGCGGTACAGGCTTTCCTCCAGGAACAGCGCCAGGCGGCGCACCGGCACATACTTGTACTCGTCGGCCTGCGCGTCCGAGCCCTTGAGCGTGCGTGCACCCCAGGCCACGCGGCCATAGGCCGGGAAGTTGCGCAGCGCGTTCACGCCCTTGGGGTTGATCTGGCCGTTTTCGAGATCGTTGAGTGGCGTGGCCAGGTCGAGCACGCCGTTGAGCGTGGCATCGGTGCCCGCGGGCGCCTTCCATACGCCGCGGTTGGCATCGGTGCGCGCGTAGACCCCGGCCATCGATCCCGAGGGCGCCATGGCGCGCGGGCGCAGTTCGTCGAGCGGATCGACCAGTTTCACCGCGGGGAAGTACACCGCCGCGTTGCGCGATTGCGTGACGCCGTTGGCCCAACTGGCGATGTTGGACAGGTTCTTGCCCGAGGGCGCGTCCACGATATAGAAGGCGCGGCGCTTCTCGCACAGATCCACCGCCGCGGGAATCACCGCCGCGGCCTGCAGGTCCGTCATGTCGTAGGTCTCGGGGATGCTCAGCAGGTTGAACAGGTCCACGTCCTGCAGGGCGTGGATGCCGGTCTTGCCGCTGGCGCTGCCGACGATTTCGTTGGCGCCGGCGCGCGCGCCATCGTTACCCTTGGTCGGGGGCACCAGATTGGCGGTGTCCACGGGGCGGTGCTGGGCGTTGCCCGTGAACTCACGGCCTGCGTTGGCCAAACCCAGGTGGATGCTGCCCGACAGCCCGCCCAATGCGCCCCCTGCGATCACCACGCTCGAGGATTCACCGCTGGTGAGCGACGAGAGCTTGAGGCAGCCGCTGCCGGCGCTGCCGTCGGCCAGGGATTCGGCTGCCTGCAGCATGGCGGTCAAGCCGGCCGTGCCTATGGCCGTGTTCACTGCGGTGACCAGGGCCGCCATGTTGGCGGGCGCCGGCCCGGTCAGTGTCAATCGGAAGGTGGTGCTGCCGTCGACTACGCCGGCAAGCACCAGGTCCGTGGCCGTGAGCGGGAAGGTGATGGCGGTACTTACCGCAAAGCCCGCCTGATTGAAGGTCAGTCCGCCCTTGCGCTTGGCCCTGACGAGCGCCGACGCATTGTTCACCACCGCCTCCACGTAGCGGGGCGATGCGGAGTTCATGTCCAGGTTGCGGTGCGTTTCCAGGGGCAGCAGCGTCACGCCGTCGGCCTGCAGCTGCGAGACGACGAGGTTGAACTGGGCATCGGGGTTGAGTGCGCCGGCACGGCTGACGGTGATGCGCAGGTCGTTGCCCCAGGTGCCCGGGTTGGCTGCCGTCACGTCCAGTACCGCGACCGAGGCATCCTGCAGCGTCCACGCGGCAGAGGCATGGCCCGTGGCCACGCGCACGATGATGGCCTGCGCGCCGCCATTGGCAAAGAACTGCCGTACGCCGTAGGAGACGGGACTGTCCCTGTCGAGTCCGCCATAGGCGCGCTCGAAGTCGCTGAAGCTCGTCACCGGCACCGCCTTGTCGGGCACGCCCTTGCGCGTGTAGCCCACGAAGGCGGTGATCGACGTCGCCACCCCGGTCAGGGTGCGTACGCCGCTGGGCAGTTCCTCTATATAGACCCCTGGATAACTGAGCGCACTCGGCATATATCCTCCAATCGGTCAATCGACGATTAGCGCGCCATGCGGCTGCGCTCATGCCCTCCGGTTATTTGTTTTGGTTCCGTTCTTTTGTTTCAATGTAAGTAAACACTGGCTCTGATTCTCTAGTCCTGCCAATGCAAGTCAATGGATGCTTGCATTTGCTGACATCAATTGGCGGTGCCTAACAATTTGGGTCAGGGCATGGTCAGCCGCTTGAGCTGGTAGAGCGCATCCAGCGCCTCGCGCGGGCTCAAGGCGTCGGGGTTGATCTGCGCCAGGGCCGATTCCACCGGGCTCACCGCTTGGATCTCGGGTGCGGGCGGCGGGGCGAACAGGTCTACCTGCAAATCATCTTCGCGGGCGCGCTCCTCCAGCGCGGCCAGCGTGTGGCGCGCGTGGTTCAGCACGGCGGCGGGCACGCCGGCCAGTTTCGCCACCTGGATGCCGTAGCTGCGGCTGGCTGGGCCGGGCTGGATCTCGTGCAGAAAGACGATGTCGTGGCCTGATTCGGTGGCGCCCACATGCACGTTCATGGCGTGCGGGTGGCGCGCCGCCAGTTCGGTGAGCTCGAAGTAATGCGTGGCGAACAGCGTGAACGCGCGGGTCTTGTCGTGCAGGTGCGTGGCGATGCCGCTGGCCAGCGCCAGGCCGTCGAAGGTGCTGGTGCCGCGGCCGATCTCGTCCATCAGCACCAGGCTGTGCGGCGTGGCGCCGTGCAGGATCTGCGCCGCCTCGGTCATCTCCAGCATGAAGGTGGACTGGGCGTTGGCCAGGTCGTCGGCCGCGCCGATGCGCGTGTGGATGGCGTCGATCGGCCCCAGGCGGCAGGCCGTGGCCGGCACGTGGCTGCCCATGCTGGCCAGCAGCACGATCAGCGCCACCTGGCGCATATAGGTCGATTTACCGCCCATGTTGGGGCCGGTGATGATCTGCATGCGCGTGTTCGCATGAAGGCGCGTGTGGTTGGGAATGAAGGCGCCGCTGGATGTCTCTGCCAGCCTGCTTTCCACCACCGGGTGGCGGCCGGCCTCGATGTCGATGCAGGGATGATCCACGAACTGCGGCGCGCACCAGTCGAGCGTGAGGGAGCGCTCGGCCAGGCAACAGAGCACATCCAGCGTGGCCAGCGCCTGCGCCAGCCGCGTGAGTTGCGGCACATGGGGCTGCAACTGATCCAGCACCTGCTCGTAGAGCCATTTCTCGCGCGCCAGGCCGCGCTCCTGGGCCGACAGGGCCTTGTCCTCGAAGCTTTTCAGCTCGGGCGTGATGAAGCGCTCGGCGTTCTTCAGCGTCTGGCGGCGGCGGTAGTCGCCCGGCACCTTGTCCGCATGGCTGCTGGTGACCTCGATGTAGAAGCCGTGCACCTTGTTGAACTGCACGCGCAGGTTGGGAATGCCGGTGCGCGCCTTCTCGCGCGTCTCCAGTTCCAGCAGGAAGTCGTCGCAGTTGTTCTGTATGGCGCGCAGCTCGTCGAGTTCGGCGTCGAAGCCCGGGGCGATCACGCCGCCGTCGCGCACCAGCGCGGCGGGCTCCTCCTGGATGGCGGCGCGCAGCAGCGCCGTGCAATCCGCGGGCGGCTGCAGCCGGCTGAAGATTTCAGCCAAAAACGGCTCTGGCGCTTGACTGTTATGCGCCAGCAGCTCTGCTTTTTGTAGTGTATTACACAGCGCCACCAGCTCGCGCGGGCGCACCTGGCGCAGCGCGATGCGCGCGGTGATGCGCTCCACATCGCTCACGCCCTTGAGTTCGGCGCGCAGCAGCTGCCAGGGGCCCTGGCGGCTGCCCGCGCCACGCAGGGCCTGCGTCGCGGCCAGGCGCTGGCGCGCGTCGCTGCGCTCGCGTGCGGGCTCCAGCAGCCAGGTCTTGAGCAGGCGGCTGCCCATGCCGGTCATGCAGGTGTCGAGCAGCGAGAACAGCGTGGGGCCGTCCTCGCCGCGCAGGGTCTTGACCAGCTCCAGGTTGCGCCGCGTGGCCAGCGGCAGGTGGATCAGCTCGCCACTTTGCTGCACGCGCACGCCGTGCACATGGGTGAGGGCGCGGCCCTGGGTGTGCTCGGCGTACTGCAAGAGCGCGGCGGCGGCGGCATGGGCGTCGTGCAG
The DNA here is from genome assembly GCF_044792555.1 of Alicycliphilus denitrificans. GTDB lineage: Bacteria > Pseudomonadota > Gammaproteobacteria > Burkholderiales > Burkholderiaceae_C > Alicycliphilus > Alicycliphilus denitrificans_A. Next base: position 2,753,694 of record NZ_CP126238.1, on the reverse strand, counting down.
GCCCTCCGCGTTCCAGGCCTGCAGGCCGGCCGCGCCCAGGTGTTCGAGCAGCTTGCGCTCGCCTAAAGCAGCGTCGAACTGCCAGTCGGGGCGCAGGCTCATGGGGCAGGCGAACAGGCCGCCCTGGCGCAGGCCGGTCAATTGCTCCTCGAAGCGCTGCGTGATGCCGGCGCTGTAGATCAGCTCGCTGGGCGCAATGCGCGCCAGCCAGCCGCCCAGCTCGGCCTGCGTGCATTCGGCCAGGTGCACCACGCCCTGCGTGACCGAGAGCCAGGCCAGCCCGCAGCGCGCGCGCGCGCCCTGGTGCAGGGCCAGCAGCACGGACTCGCTCTTGTCGGACAGCAGCTCGCTGTCGGTGAGGGTGCCGGGGGTGACCACGCGCACCACCTTGCGCTCCACCGGCCCCTTGGCCGCGCCCACCTCGCCCACCTGCTCGGCAATGGCGACCGACTCGCCCAGCCGGATCAGCCGGGCGAGGTAGTTCTCCAGCGCATGGAAGGGCACGCCCGCCATGGTCACGGGCTGGCCGGCCGACTGGCCGCGCTGCGTGAGCGTGATGTCCAGCAGCCGCGCGGCCTTTTCGGCGTCGGCGTAGAACAGCTCGTAGAAGTCGCCCATGCGGTACAGCAGCAGCGTGTCCGGGTGCTGGGCCTTGAGGGCCAGATACTGGGCCATCATCGGCGTGTGCGCAGAAACTTCTAGTTTTTCCATATAAATCAGTAAATTACAGTTTCTTCTCCGGCTTCTTTGGAGAAGGTGTGTGCCAAATTTTTCCAGATTCTGTACGGCCTCTCTCACGCTTTCGGCGCCCGGAGCCCGGCAGGTTCCAGCAAATTTCTGCGGCGACAATCCGTGCTCGCATTGGATGGCGCTTTATGAGCTTGCGCCAGTAGTAGATGCCGTTTGAGAGGCTGAGAGTCACGGGCATCGAAGCCGTGCCGCTAATCAGGTTTTTTTGGCGTCTGGCGCTTATCCATAAATCGCCATAGGCTAGTATTTTTATAGCATGAACGACCAACCCATCCACGACCTCCCCGATCCTGTAGCCGACGATGGCCTGGGCAGCTACGCCCAGCGCGCTTACCTGGAGTACGCCCTGTCCGTCGTCAAGGGCCGGGCCCTGCCCGATGTGTGCGACGGGCTCAAGCCCGTGCAGCGGCGCATTCTCTACGCCATGGAGCGCATGGGCCTGTCCTATGGCGGGCCCGGCGGCAACACGCCGCCCAAGCCGGTGAAGAGCGCGCGCGTGGTGGGCGATGTGCTGGGGCGCTTTCACCCGCATGGCGACCAGTCGGCCTACGACGCGCTGGTGCGCCTGGCCCAGGACTTCAACCAGCGCTACCCGCTGATCGACGGCCAGGGCAACTTCGGCTCGCGCGACGGCGACGGCGCGGCGGCCATGCGCTACACCGAGGCACGCCTGGCCAAGATCACCAGCCTGCTGCTGAGCGAGATCGACATGGGCACGGTGGACTTCCAGCCCAACTACGACGGCAGCACGCAGGAGCCCTGCCAGCTGCCCGCGCGCCTGCCCTTTTCCCTGCTCAACGGCGCCAGCGGCATTGCAGTCGGTTTGGCGACCGAGATCCCCAGCCACAACCTGCGCGAGGTGGCCGGCGCCTGCGTGGCGCTGGTGAAGAACCCGAATCTCGCCGACGAGGAGCTGTTCGCCCTGATCCCCGGCCCGGACTACCCCGGCGGCGGGCAGATCATCAGCAGCAGTTCGGACATCCAGGACGCCTACCGCAGCGGGCGCGGCAGCCTCAAGGTGCGTGCGCGCTGGAAGATCGAGGAGCTGGCGCGCGGCCAGTGGCAACTGGTGGTGACCGAGCTGCCGCCGGGCGTGTCCACGCAAAAGGTGCTCGAGGAGATCGAGGACATCAGCAACCCCAAGGTCAAGACCGGCAAGAAGGCGCTCACGCAGGAGCAGACGCAGTTGAAGGGCGTGATGCTGGCGCTGCTCGATGGGGTGCGCGACGAGTCGAGCAAGGACGCCCCCGTGCGCCTGGTCATCGAGCCCAAGACGGGTAAGGTGCCGCAGCAGGACTTGATCACCGCGCTGCTGGCGCATACCAGCCTGGAGACCTCGGCCCCCATCAACCTGACCATGGTGGGCATAGACGGCAAGCCGACGCAGAAGTCGCTGCGCCAGATGCTGGTGGAGTGGGTGGCCTTCCGCCAGGCGACGATCACGCGGCGCAGCCAGCACCGGCTGCAGAAGGTGCTGGACCGCATCCACATCCTCGAAGGGCGCGCCCTGGTGCTGCTCAACATCGACGAGGTGATCGCCATCATCCGCGCCAGCGACGAGCCCAAGGCGGCGCTGATGGCGCGCTTCAACCTGTCGGAGCGCCAGGCCGAGGACATCCTGGAAATCCGCCTGCGCCAGCTGGCGCGGCTGGAGGCGATCAAGATCGAGCAGGAGCTCAAGGAGCTGCGCGAGGAGCAGGGCCGGCTGGAGGACATCCTGGCCAACCCGGCCTCGCTGCGCCGCCTGATGGTCAAGGAGATCGAGGGCGACGCCAAGCTGTTTGCCGATGCGCGCCGCACCCTCATCCAGGCCGAGAAAAAGGCCGTGGCCGAGGTCAAGGTGGTGGACGAGCCGGTCACCGTCGTGGTATCGCAAAAGGGCTGGGTGCGCACGCGCCAGGGCCATGGGCATGAGGCCGCGGCCTTTGCCTTCAAGGCCGGCGACGGCCTGTACGCCACCTTCGAGTGCCGCACGGTGGATCAGCTCATCGCCTTTGGCAGCAACGGGCGCCTGTATTCCGTGCCCGTGGCGCAGCTGCCCGGCGGGCGCGGCGACGGCCAGCCGATCACCACGCTCATCGAGCTGGAGGCCGGCACCCAGGTGCGGCATTACTTCGCCGGGCCGCCGCAGGCAGCGCTGCTGCTGGCCGGCTCGGGTGGCTATGGCTTCGTGGCGCAGGTCGAGCACATGGTCTCGCGCAACAAAAGCGGCAAGGCCTTCGTGACGCTGAGCGAGGGCGAGAGCCTGTGCGCGCCCTCGCATGTGGCGGGCACGAGCGCCAGCGCGCCGCTGGCCGACGCCACCCATGTCTGCTGCGCCTCGGTGGGCGGGCGCATCCTGACCTTCGACATCAACGAACTCAAGACCATGGCCAACGGCGGGCGCGGCCTGATGCTGATCGCGCTGGAGGACAAGGACAGCCTGGCCGGGGCGGCGGCCTATACGCGCAGCGTGCGCATCTCGGGCCTGGGCCGCGGCGGCAAGGAGCGCGAGGAGCAGCTCGAAATCCGCAGCCTGAACAACGCCCGGGCGCCGCGCGGGCGCAAGGGCAAGGCGGCGGACCTGGGCTTCAAGCCGGCGGCCGTGCTGCGCGTGGAGTGATTCAAAAAAAAGAGCTGCCAGCGCACACCACCACTGGGTTTGATGGTTAAAACCATCGAAACCCAATGTGTGCCAAGCGCTGGCAGCTCCTGTTTTTGCGAGTTACTTCAGTCGATCTCGGCGATCAGCTCGATCTCCACGCAGGCGCCCATGGGGATCTGCGCCACGCCGAAGGCGCTGCGCGCGTGCCGGCCCTTGTCGCCGAACACCTCGCCCAGCAGCTCGCTGGCGCCGTTGGTGACCAGGTGCTGCTCGGTGTAGTCGCCTGTGGAGTTCACCAGGCTCATCAGCTTCACGATGCGCTGCACGCGGTTCAGGTCGCCGCCGGTGGCGGCGTGCAGCGTGCCCAGCAGGTCAATCGCCACGGCGCGCGCGGCGGCCTTGCCTTCCTCGGTGCTGAGGTCCTTGCCGAGCTGGGCCGCCCAGGGCTTGCCGTCCTTGCGCGCGATGTGACCGCTCAGAAAGACCAGGTTGCCGGTCTGCACGTAGGGCACGTAGGCGGCGGCGGGCACGGCCACCGGCGGCAGGGTGATGTCGAGTTCTTTCAGCTTGTCGTAAACGCTCATGGCAGTCCTTAAACACAAATAAACACAATTGAACAGGGTGCGCCGCCCGTGCTGCCGGCCGGCGCTGGAAGGGCGCATACCTTAGCATGCGCCCATGCTTGCACAACAGCCTGGTGGAGGGAGCGCTGACGCGGCCCGGACCGCGGCAGTCCCTTTGCCCGTGCCCGGGCATGCGGCGCGCCCATGGCATCTGCCGGCGGCCTTGCTGGGCGCCTTGCTGGGGGTGGCCCTGCAATTGCAGCAGCCGGCCTTGTGGCCATGGCCGGCCTATGCGGCGTTGCTGGGCGCTGGCCTGTGTACGGTGCTTGCGCTGGCCCATGCGGCGCAGCGCCAAGGCGCGCGGCGCTGGCATGGCGCGGGTGTGCTGCTCATTGCCGCCGCCCTGGTCTACGGCCTGTGCGGGTTGCGCGCCGCGGCCTTTCTGGCCGATGCCCTGGCGCCCGAGCTGGAGGGGCGCGACCTGCGGGTCACCGGCGTGATCGCCGCCATGCCGCAGTCGCGCGAAACCGGGCTGCGCCTGCGGCTGGCGGTGGAGTCGGCGCGGCTCGATGGCACGCCCGTGCGCGTGCCGGCGCTCATCGATCTGTCCTGGTACGCCAGCACCCCGGGCGACGGCGCGCAGGCGGCGGTGCCGGACGAGGTGCGGCCCCCGCCCGCGCTGCAGGCGGGTGAGCGCTGGCGCCTCACGGTGCGGCTCAAGGCGCCGCATGGTGGGCGCAACCCGCATGGCTTCGACTACGAACTGTGGCTGTGGGAGCAGGGCGTGCAGGCCACGGGCTATGTGCGTACCGGCGCGCGCCTGGATGCGCTGCACGGCCCGCCTGAGCGGCTGGCCGCCACCTGGCAGCATCCCGTGGAGCAGCTGCGCCAGCGCGTGCGCGACGCCATCGTGCGGCGGGCCGCCGCGGCCGACATGGCCGGGCAGCGCGCCATGGGCGTGGTCGCGGCCCTGGTCACGGGCGACCAGCGTGCCATCGAGCGCGCCGACTGGGAGCTGTTCCGCGCCACGGGCGTGGCCCACCTCATGAGTATCTCGGGCCTGCACATCACGCTGTTCGCCTGGCTCGCGGCCGCGCTCATCCAGCGGGCCTGGCGCCGCTCGCAACGCCTGTGCCTGGCCCTGCCCGCGCCCACGGCGGCGCTGGTGGGCGGCGTGCTGCTGGCCGCGGCCTATGCGCTGTTTTCCGGCTGGGGCGTGCCGGCGCAGCGCACGGTGGGCATGCTGGCCACGGTGGCGCTGCTCGGCCTGTCGGGGCGGCGCTGGCCCTGGCCCCAGGTGTGGCTGCTGGCCTGCGCCGTGGTGCTGGCGGCCGACCCCTGGGCCTTGCTGCAGCCGGGGTTCTGGCTCAGCTTTGTTGCCGTGGGGGTGCTTTTTGCTACGGATTCGGGAGCTATTGGCGCCCGTCCATCAAGCGTAAAAGGCCATTTTCATGCATTGCTGCGCGAGCAGTGGGTGGTGACGCTGGCGCTCACCCCGCTCACGCTGCTGCTGTTCGGCCAGGTCTCGCTCGTGGGCCTGCTGGCCAATCTGCTGGCGATTCCGTGGACCACGCTGGTGGTCACGCCGCTGGCGCTGCTGGGCGTGCTGTGGGCGCCGCTGTGGCAGGCCGCCGCCTGGTGCGTGCAGGTTCTGTCGCTGCCGCTGCAGTGGCTGGCCGCCTGGCCCTGGGCCCAGCTTGCCCTGCCCATGGCGCCGCTGTGGGCCGGCGTGGCGGCCGTGGCCGGGGGCACGCTGCTGGCGCTGCGCCTGCCCTGGGGTTGGCGTGTCCTGGGCCTGCCGCTGCTGCTGCCGGCGCTGTGGTGGCAGGCGCCGCGGCCCGCACCGGGGCAGTTCGAGCTGCTGGCGGCCGACGTGGGCCAGGGCCAGGCTGTGCTGGTGCGCACGGCGCGCCATGCGCTGCTGTATGACGCTGGCCCGCGCTACCACCAGGACAGCGACGCCGGCGAGCGCGTGCTGGTGCCGCTCCTGCGCGCCCTGGGCGAGCGGCTGGACCTGCTGGTGCTGAGCCACCGCGACAGCGACCACACGGGCGGCGCCGCCGCGGTGCTGAGCGCACAGCTCCGGGCGCGGCTGCAGGGCTCGATCGGGGCCGGCCACGTGCTGCAGGCGCTGCGCCCGGTAGAGCCCTGCGCGGCAGGGCAGGGCTGGCAGTGGGACGGCGTGCGCTTCGAGATGCTGTACCCGCCGCCGGACATGGCCCCCGCCCCAGCGGCAGCACCCGGCGCCAAGGCGCCGAAGTCCAACGCGCTGAGCTGCGTGCTGCGCATCACGGCCGCGGCCGAGGGCGGGGTGCCGGGCGCCTCGGCCCTGCTGGTGGGCGACATAGAGCGCGCGCAGGAGCAGGCCCTGGTGGCCGCGGGCGTCCCCCTGGCGGCCGATCTGCTGCTGGTGCCGCACCATGGCAGCAAGACCTCGTCCAGCGAGGCCTTTGTCGCTGCCGTGCGCCCGCGCCTGGCCCTGGTGCAGGCCGGCTACCGCAACCGCTTCGGCCACCCCGCGCCCGAGGTGGCGGCGCGCTACCGGGGGCATGGCATGGCCCTGGTGCAGACGGCGCAATGCGGTGCGGCGCGCTGGTCCTCCAGCACGCCGCAGGCCGTGCACTGCGAACGCGAGGCCGCGCGCCGCTATTGGCACCATGCCTGGCCCCTTGGCGCGCAGTGATCAGGAATTCCCGCATGTGCAGTCGGATGCCGGGGCGCAGGGGCGCGGCCTGTCTGCGCGACAGCCTATAGTCGGCAAATTGATTTCATCCCAGCAGCAGTACAAGGAGCAACCGCATGCGCTACCCCGATACCCGCCTTTTCATCGCCGGCCAATGGCAGGATGCCGCCGACGGCAAGACCCTGGCCGTGCATAACCCGGCCATGGGCCAGGAGATCGGTCGCGTGGCGCATGCGGGTATTGCCGATCTGGACCGCGCCCTCGCGGCTGCGCAAAAGGGTTTCGAGGCCTGGCGTGACATACCCGCCATCGAGCGTGCCAAGGCCATGCGCCGCGCCGCGGTGCTGGTGCGCGAGCGTGCCGCCGCCATCGCCGCCATCCTCACGCAGGAGCAGGGCAAGCCCCTGGCCGAGGCGCGCGCCGAGGTCCTGGCAGCGGCCGACATCATCGAATGGTTTGCCGACGAAGGCATGCGCGTCTATGGCCGCATCGTGCCCTCGCGCAACCTGGCCGTGCGTCAGCTGGTGGTGAAAGACCCGGTGGGCGTGGTGGCCGCGTTCACGCCCTGGAACTTCCCCATTAACCAGGTGGTGCGCAAGCTGGGCGCGGCGCTGGCCGCGGGCTGCTCGGTGCTGGTCAAGGCGCCCGAGGAGACGCCCGCCAGCCCGGCCGAGCTGATCCGCGCCTTCGCCGACGCGGGCCTGCCCGCCGGCACCGTGGGCCTGGTGTATGGCAACCCGGCCGAGATTTCCAACTACCTGATCCCGCACCCCGTCGTGCGCAAGGTCACGTTCACCGGCTCCACGCCCGTGGGCAAGCAACTGGCCGCGCTGGCCGGCCAGCACATGAAGCGCGTGACCATGGAACTGGGCGGCCATGCGCCGGTGATCGTCTGCGAGGACGCCGACATCGAGCTGGCTGTCAAGGCATCGGGTGGCGCCAAGTTTCGCAACGCCGGCCAGGTCTGCATCGCACCCACGCGCTTCCTGGTGCATGAGAGCGTGCGCGCCGACTTCGTGGCCGCGCTCACGCGCCACGCCCAGGGCCTGAAGGTGGGCGACGGCCTGGCCGAGGGCACGCAGATGGGCCCGCTGGCCAACCCCCGCCGCGTGGCCGCCATGGCCGAGCTGCTGGGCGATGCGGTGCAACGCGGCGCCACCGTGCGTGCCGGCGGCGAGCGCATCGGCGAGGTGGGCAACTTCTTCGCGCCCACGGTGCTCGACAACGTGCCCACCAGCGCGCGCATCTTCAACGAAGAGCCCTTTGGCCCCGTGGCCTCGGTGCGCGGCTTCACGCAGCTCGAGGACGCGATCGCCGAATCCAACCGCCTGCCGTTTGGCCTGGCGGGCTATGCGTTCACGCGTTCGCTGAAGAACGCGCACCTGCTCTCGCAGCGCGTGGAGGTGGGCATGCTGTGGATCAACCAGCCGGCCACGCCTACGGCCGAGCTGCCGTTCGGTGGCATCAAGGATTCGGGCTATGGCTCCGAGGGCGGGCCGGAGGCGCTGGAGGCCTGCCTGAATACGCGCGTAATCTCCATCACCAACGTCTGATCACTGGCGCTGCAAAGCAGAAGCCCCGGCGGCCGGCAAGGCGCCGGGGCTTTTCCCATCTGCTCGGCGGGCAAGTGGGTGTGAAACCGCAAAGCCCTGTGGCCGCAGGCGAAGTGGCGTAGATGCGGTTGTGCGATGAAGGTGCGCAAGGCGTTGAGAAGAATGTATCCCTCAATGCAGCGCCAGGCGCTCCAGCTCCGCGCAGACATCGGCCATGCGCCCGGAAATCACCAGCCGGCAGGCCTTGCCCTCATGGCGATTGAGGATCACGCGCAGCGGACGCTGTGCAGCTGGAGCGCAGTGTGCTGCACTGGCTGCATGGGGGGCCTGTGTCGCATGTGCCTGCGGGGGGGGCGGGTGTGCCGCGATCTCGGGAGCCTTCGCGGCGCTGGTGCCGTCTGTGTGCCGCGGCCCGTCGTCGGTGCTGCCAGGCACGCTATGCAGTGCAGGGCGCGAGCGCATGCGCTGAGCCACGCGGCGCAGGGGCAGGTGCAGGTGCAGCGATGAAAGGGCAAAGAGGGCGAATCCCATGTGAAGACTCCTTGATGCCAGGGGCATAAAAGTGAAACACAGGCAGGATTGCCGGATAAAGAAAGACGCACAACCGCAGGGTTGGCTGCAGGCAGGTGGCCGGCCCGCAGTCCAAACGCCCGCCACCTGCGGCGGCGCCGGTGCTGGCTACATCAGCATGGTGTTGCGGATCAGGCCTACGGCCAGGCCCTCGATCTCGAAGGGCTCGCCCGGAGCGATCCGGATCACGGGGTAGTCGGGGTTTTCGGGCAGCAGCTCGATGGCGCTGCCGGTGCGCCTGAGGCGCTTGACGGTGACGTCGTCGCCCAGCCGTGCCACGATGATCTGGCCGCTGCGCGCCTCGCGCGTGGCCTGCACGGCTAACAGGTCGCCGTCCATGATGCCGGCATCGCGCATGGACATGCCGCGCACCTTGAGCAGGTAGTCGGGCTTGTGCGCAAACAGGCTGCCCTCGACCGTGTAGGTCTGGTCCACATGCTCCTGGGCGAGAATCGGCGAGCCTGCGGCGACGCGGCCGATGAGCGGCAGCGTGAGCTGCGACAGGCCCGGGATCGGCAGGCTGAACTGTGTGCCGCGCACGGCGTTGATGTTGCGCACGGTCTGCCCGCACAGCCGGATGCCGCGCGAAGTGCCGCTCACCAGTTCGATGACGCCCTTGCGTGCCAGGGCCTGCAGGTGTTCCTCGGCTGCGTTGGCGGACTTGAAGCCCAGCTCGGCCGCGATCTCGGCGCGTGTGGGGGGAGCGCCGGTGCGCGCGATGGCGGTCTGGATCAGGTCCAGGATCTGCTGCTGGCGGGCGGTGAGCTTGGGACTGTCGAGCATGGTGCTAATCCAGTACGGGTGGTGAAGGACAACTGTTTTTTGATCCAGTAACTGTATTTTTGAACAGTTTTTTAAAAGGCGCAAGCAAATATGCAAAGAAAAATCGTGGTGCTGGGCACCGGGGGCACGATTGCCGGCACGTCCAGCGTGGCCGGGGCCAATGTGGGCTATACGGCAGGGCAGATTGGTGTGGGGCAGCTGCTGGCCGCAATCCCCGGGCTGGAGCAGGCCGCAGGCGGTGCGCTGGCGGCCGAGCAGGTGGCGCAGCTCGATAGCAAAGACATGGACTTCGACGTCTGGGCGCGGCTCGCGCAGCGCTGTGCCGCCCACCTGGCCGACCCCTTGGTTGCCGGCATCGTCATCACGCATGGCACGGACACGCTGGAGGAAACGGCCTGGCTGCTGCACCAGTTGCTCGATACATCCAAACCCGTGGTGCTGACCTGCGCCATGCGCCCGGCCACGGCGCTGGTGCCCGATGGGCCGCAGAACTTGCTGGATGCCGTGAGCCTGGCGGCCGAGCCCCAGGCGCGTGGCGTGCTGGTGGTGGCCGCGGGCGTGGTGCATGGTGCGCGCGCGGTGAGCAAGGTGCATCCGCTGCGCCTGGATGCGTTCGATTCCGGCGACACCGGGCCCCTGGGCTGGGTGGAGGCGGGCCGCGTGCGCTGGGCGCATGGGCGCGCTCCGTTGGCGCTGGCAGCACCCCATGCCGCGTTGCTGCCGGCCTTGGGCGCCGCCGCCTGGCCGCGCGTGGAGATTGTGCTGAGCCATGCCGGCAGCGACGGCGCCCTGGTGGATTGGCTGGTGGAGAAGAGGGTCCGGGGCATCGTGGCCGCCGCCACCGGCAATGGCACGCTGCACCATGCGCTGGAGAAGGCCTTGGCGCGCGCCGTGGCCGCCGGTGTGCGGGTGTGGGTGGCCTCGCGCTGCCCGCAGGGGCGCATGCTGGAGGTGTGCGATGCACCCTGGCGCGATGCAGAGGGCCTAAGCCCGGTGAAGGCGCGCATCAGCCTGATGCTGGAGCTGATGCGGGCGCCATGAAGCAAAACGCCCCGCGGTGCGGGGCGTTGTCGCTGCGCAAGGTGATCAGTTGCTCAGGGCGGCCAGAGCGCGCGCAGTGATTTCTTCCACGCTGCCCGTGCCTTGAATGGCGCGGTACTTGGGGGCTGCGGCGGGATCGGCCTTGGCCCAGCCGGAGTAGTAGTCCACCAGCGGGCGCGTCTGGTCGCTATACACCTGCAGGCGTTTCTTCACGGTTTCTTCCTTGTCGTCCTCGCGCTGCACCAGGGGCTCGCCGGTCACGTCGTCCTGGCCTTCCACCTTGGGCGGGTTGAACTTGACGTGGTAGGTGCGGCCCGAGGCGGGGTGCGAGCGGCGCCCGCTCATGCGTTCGATGATGGCGTCGAACGGCACGTCGATCTCCAGCACATAGTCCAGCTTCACGCCGGCGGCCTTCATGGCGTCGGCCTGGGGGATGGTGCGCGGGAAGCCGTCAAACAGGAAGCCATTGGCGCAGTCTGCCTCGGCGATGCGCTCCTTCACCAGGTTGATGATCAGGTCGTCGCTGACGAGCTGGCCCGCATCCATGACGGCCTTGGCCTGCAGGCCCAGCGGCGTGCCGGCCTTGACGGCGGCGCGCAGCATGTCGCCCGTGGAGATTTGCGGGATGCCGAACTTCTGGCAGATGAAGGCCGCTTGCGTACCCTTTCCGGCGCCTGGCGCGCCCAGCAAAATCAGTCTCATGGATGTCCTCTGGTGTTTTGAAATCGGTGGGCACTCTATCGGCAGGCGCGTGGATGCGCGGCCGGTGCTTTTTTTGCGCGGGCAAGGATAGCATGCGCATCCTGCGTCAAGCTGACGCAGCGCCTACCCGGCGAGCAGGGCGCGCACGCGCTCCAGGTCTTCGGGCGTATCCACGCCGGCGCCGGGTGCGCTCGCCGCCACATGCACGGCGATGCGGTGGCCGTGCCACAGGGCGCGCAGCTGCTCCAGTGCCTCCAGCTGCTCGGTGGGCGCGGGCGGCAGCTCGGGAAAGCGGCGCAGAAAGCCCGCGCGGTAGCTGTAGATGCCGATGTGGCGCAGCGGCGCAAAGCCCGCGGGCACGCCCTGGCCCTGCTGCCACCAGGCGCTGCCCGGGGCGTGGTCGCGCGCATGGGGAATGGGCGCGCGGCTGAAGTAATGCGCCAGGCCGTGCGCGTCCAGCACCACTTTCACCACATTCGGGTTGGCAAAGTCGGCGGCGCTGTCTATGGCGTGGGCGGCCGTGCCCATGCTGGCATCGGCGCGCGCGTGCAGCAGCGCGGCCACGGCGTCGATGAGCCGCGGGTCGATGAGCGGCTCGTCGCCCTGCACGTTGACCACGATGTCGTCGCCGGCCAGGCCCAGCAGTGCGCAGGCCTCGGCCAGGCGGTCGCTGCCGCTGGCATGGTCGGCGCGCGTCAGCAGGGCCTCGACGCCGTGCAGGCGGCAGGCCTCGACGATGCGCGCGTCGTCGGCCGCCACCACGCAGCGCCGGGCGCCGCTTTGCGCGGCGCGGCGCGCCACATGCACCACCATGGGCAGGCCGGCGATGTCGGCCAGCGGCTTGCCCGGCAGGCGCGTGGAGGCCAGGCGCGCCGGGATCAGCACCGTGAACGGCGCGGCGGCGCTCACCGTTCCAGCTCCTCATCGGTCAGGGGCCGGGCCTCGTTCTCCAGCAGCACGGGAATGCCGTCGCGCACGGGATAGGCCAGGCGCGCGCTGCGCGAGATCAGTTCCTGGCGTTCGCGGTCATAGGTCAGCGGGCCCTTGGTGACGGGGCAGACCAGCAGTTCAAGCAGTTTCGGGTCCATGGTGTTCCTCAATGGCGTGGCGATGATAGCGACGCCAGACGGGCGTCGAGTACGTCGAAGAAAGCCGGCGCGATCTGCACCTCCAGCGGCACGGCCAGGGCGTCGGGGTGGGCGGGCCAGAGCTTGACGGCGTCCTTTTCGGTGCAAACAAGCCTCAAGCGCTTATCCATAGGGCGCTGCCAGCTAGAAAAATCATAGTGATCTGGCAGCGCCTCCTCGGTGGCGGGTGCCAGGCCCTGGGCGCGCAGCATGGCAAAGAAGTCCTGCGGCCGGGCGATGGCCGCCAGTGCGTGCAGGCCCTGGCCGCGCAGCTGCGCCAGCGGCAGCAGCCGGCCGCTGGCATCCACGGCGTACGGGGCCAGCGTGCGCGACAGCGCGAACTGCGGCGCCGGCCCGCCGGGCGCCGCACCGGCATGCAGCACCAGATCCACGGCGCGAGGCCAGGGCTCGCGCAAGGGGCCTGCGGGCAGCAGCCAGCCGTTGCCCGAGCCCTCGTCATTGAAGACGCAAACCTCCAGGTCGCGCGCCAGCGCCAGATGCTGCAGGCCGTCGTCGCACACCAGGATGTCGCAGCTGGGGTGGGCCGCCAGCAGGGCCCGGCCGGCATCGGCGCGCCGGCGCGCCACGAACACCGGCACGCCGGCCGCGCGCGCGATCAGCGCGGGCTCGTCGCCCACCTCGGCGGCGCTGGCCGTGGGCCGCGCCTCGCGGCAATCCGTGGTGGTGCGTCCGTAGCCGCGCGAAATCACCCCCGGGCGCCAGCCCGCGGCGCGCAGATGCTGCACCAAGGCCAGGGTCACGGGGGTCTTGCCGGCGCCGCCCACGATGACGTTGCCGACCACGATGAGCGGCACGGGGAGGCGCTCGCTGCGCAGCAGGCCCCATTGATAGAGCGCGCGGCGCAGGGCGTTGAGTGCGCCGTACAGCAGGGACAGCGGCCATAGCGCCATGGCCAGCAGGCCGCGCTGCTGCCAGGCCCGACGCAGCCGCGTGGCGGCGGTCATGGGTTCACCGGCCGGCCGTGGCCGACGACTGGGTGGCGAAGGTGATCTGCGCCAGGCCCACGCGGCGCGCGGCCTCCATCACCGTGACCACGGACTGGTGTGGCGCGGCGGCGTCGGCGCTGATGATGAGCACGCTGTTCGGCCCGGCCGTGGCGGCCTCGGCGAGGGCTCGCGCCACCTGCTCGACATGCCGGCCCTCCAGCGTGGTCTTGTTGACGGCGTAGCGCCCGTCGGCGGCCACCGAGACGATGACCTCCCTGGGGTGGTCGCGCAGCTGCTGCGCATCCGCCACGGGCAGGGTCAGCTGCAGTTCGGTGAACTTGCTGTAGGTGGTGGACAGCATCAGGAAGATCAGGATCACCAGCAGCACGTCGATGAACGGGATCAGGTTGATCTCCGGCTCTTCCTTCTGGCGGGGGCGGAAGTTCATGGCGGGCCTGTGCCGGTTACTTGCGCAGGCGGCCGATGTGGCGCACGAACTGTTCCGAGGCGAGTTCCAGCGTCAGCAGGTAGGCGTCCACGCGGCTCCTGAAGTAGCGCCAGAAGATCAGCGTGGGAATGGCCACGATCAGGCCGAAGGCCGTGTTGTACAGCGCCACCGAGATCCCATGTGCCAGCTGCGCCGGGTTGCCGCCGCCCACGGCGCCCGTGCCGGCCTGGGCGCCGAAAATCTCGATCATGCCGATCACCGTGCCCAAGAGGCCCAGGAGCGGCGCGGCCGAGGCAATGGTCGCCAGGGCGGTGAGGTATTTTTCCAGGCGGTGGGCCACCGTGCGGCCCGCGCCCTCCATGGCGGCGCGCAGCTCGGCCTCGCTGCTCTGCGGGTTGCTGTTCAAGGTGCGCAGGCCGCTGGCCAGCACCTCGCCCAGGGCCGAGTTCTGTGCCAGCTGGGCCACCACGTCGGGAGGGGGAACGGCCCTGGAGGAGACGGTGATAGCCTCATCGAGCAGCCTCGGGGGGGCGACGCGGGCCGTCTTCAGGGCCACAAAGCGCTCGAAAACCAGCGCCAGCGCGAGGATGGAGCACGCAATCAGGGGCCAGATGGGCCAGCCTGCGGCTTGTATGATCGACAGCAATTCTCACTCCGCACACGGTTGAAGGCAGCGCCGGATTATGGCGCAGCTTGCGGTCACCGCTTTTCGACGGACTTGGCGCTGGCCGGGCCGACACCACCTGCGCGCCAGCGGCGCTTGACGCACATTTTCTGTGGATAACTTTGTGGGAAACCGCGTGTACAAAGCCCGCCAGGTGGCGCCAATGCGTGGTTTGCTTAGATTGATGAAAAATTGCGCATTGAAAAATTATTTGAAATCAACGACTTGCGCATGTATGCGTGATTTGCGGGGGGGTGGTTGCAAACTTCGCTTCGTGGCGGCCGCTCATGCCAGTCTGTGGACTATTGCGGCCCGCACATGCCCGTACAGGCAAGGAGCGGCCCATGTTTGAGCGTGAGGGTGCAGCGCCGGCGGCGCATATCTGGGAAGTCGGCGCGCTATGCCGCGCCATTGCTGACGCGCTGCAGGCGCGCTTCAACCCGGTGGCGGTGCGCGGCGAGATCTCGGGCTTCTCGCGCGCGTCCAGCGGGCATTGCTACTTCACGCTCAAGGACGGGCAGGGACAGATTCGCTGCGCCATGTTCCGCCGCGCCGCCGGCCAGCTGGACTTCATGCCGCGCGACGGCGAGCTGGTGGAGGTGCAGGGCCAGCTTGGCGTGTATGAGGCGCGCGGCGATCTGCAGCTCATCGTCGAGGGCATGCGCCGCGCGGGGCAGGGCGCGCTGTTCGAGCAGTTCCTGCTTCTGAAGGCGCGGCTGGAGGCCGAGGGCCTGTTCGACGGCGCGCGCAAGCGACCGCTGCCGGCCATGCCGCGCGGCATAGGCCTGGTCACCTCGCCGGGCGCGGCCGCCCTGCACGATGTGGTGACGGCCCTGCGCCGGCGCGTGCCGCATATCCCGGTGGTACTGGTGCCGGCCCTGGTGCAGGGTGCGCCGGCGCCGGCCTCGATCTGCGATGCGCTATCGAAGTTGTATCTGCTTGCGCAGGGTAGGCAAGCGTCAGATGGCGATTTGGCCTCAAAAACTGTGGCTGCGCCGCCCATCGACGTGATCCTGCTGGTGCGCGGCGGCGGCTCCATAGAGGACCTGTGGGCCTTCAACGATGAGCGCGTGGCCCGCACCATCGTGCAAAGCCCAGTGCCTCTGGTCAGCGGCGTGGGGCACGAGACCGACTTCAGCATCGCCGACTTCTGCGCCGACCTGCGCGCGCCCACGCCCACCGCCGCCGCCGAGCTTGTGAGCGAGCCGCGCGCCGTCTGGCTGGGTGCGCTGGAGCTGCTCGCCGGGCGCCTGCAGGACGGCGTGCAGCGCCAGATCGACCTGCGCCACCAACGGCTGGACCAGGCGGCCCAGCGCCTGGGCCGGCCCTCGGGCCTGGTGGCGCGCCAACAGCTGCGCCTGGCGCAGCTGGCCCAGCGCATGCGCCATGGAATGCTATTGAAAACACAGCATGTTGCGCAGACCCATCAAGCGCTACAGGCCAATTTGCCGCATATCGTGCAACGCAGCCTGATGCAGCGCGGCGAGCGCCTGGAGCGCGCCGCCCTGCGGCTGGAATTGCTCAACCCGCAACGGGTGCTGGAGCGCGGCTACGCCCTGCTGACCGATGCCCAGGGCCAGCCGGTGATGCGCCCCAGCCAGGTGCGCCATGGCGATGCCGTGCATGCGCGGCTGGCCGAGGGCGAACTGGACCTGGCGGTGACGCAGCGCCGCCTGCTGTAGGCGCCGTCATCGGCAATCCCGCACCGGCAGGCAGGGGTCATGGTGCGGCCTCAGCGGGGTTTGCTACTACTTTCTACAATGTCCGTTGCCTTGCCGGTGCTGGCATCGGCCATCCCCTCACCACAACCCACGAAGGACAACACCATGGAACATACCCTGCCTGCGCTGCCCTATGCTATTGATGCCCTGGCCCCCCACTACAGCCGGGAAACGCTGGAGTACCACCACGGCAAGCACCACAACGCCTATGTCGTGAACCTGAACAACCTGCAAAAGGGCACCGAGTTCGAGAGCATGACGCTCGAGGAAATCGTGAAGAAATCCTCCGGCGGCATCTACAACAACGCCGCCCAGATCTGGAATCACAGCTTCTTCTGGAACTGCATGGCCCCCAATGGCGGCGCCGAGCCCACCGGCGCGCTGGCCGCCGCCATCAACGCCAAGTGGGGCAGCTACGCCGCCTTCAAGGAGGCCTTCGTCAAGAGCGCCGTGGGCAACTTCGGCTCGGGCTGGACCTGGCTGGTGAAGAAGGCCGATGGCTCGGTGGACATCGTCAACACCGGTGCCGCCGGCACGCCTCTGACCACGGCCGACAAGGCCCTGCTGACGGTGGATGTGTGGGAGCACGCCTACTACATTGACTACCGCAACCTGCGCCAGAAGTTTGTCGAGACCTTCCTGGATAAGCTGGTGAACTGGAAATTTGCCGAGGCCAACTTCGCCTGACGCCTGACATCCGGGAAAAGGGCCTGGGGAGTGATCCCCAGGCCCTTTTTCTTGGACTCTTGTATAAGACTTGCAAAAAAAGCCATTTCCCTGGGAGAAAATTTTGCATTGCGGGATTTGATTGCAAAAAATGGGAGGTTGTCAGTTTCCCTCAAGCACAATGTCATATCGTCAGCGCGTAAGCCAAGCGCCCACGTACTGGACAGCTTCAAACCACCGTTTTTTGTTGACCCGAGAGACAAGATGAGCACTGAACAACCCACCATCATCTACACCCTGACCGACGAGGCGCCGCGCCTGGCAACGGCCTCGTTCCTGCCCATCGTGCGCGCCTTTGCCGCGCCGGCCGGCATCAACGTCGCGGAGAGCGATATCTCGGTGGCCGCGCGCGTGCTCGGCCAGTTTCCCGAGGCCCTGGCCGAATCCCAGCGCGTGCCCGACACCCTGGCCGAACTGGGCAAGAAGACGCTGCAGGCCGATACCAACATCATCAAGCTGCCCAACATCAGCGCCTCGGTGGCGCAGCTCATGGCTGCCATCAAGGAGCTGCAGGGCAAGGGCTACGCCATCCCCGACTTTCCGGAAGACCCCAAGACCGACGAAGAAAAGGCCATCCGTGCGCGCTACAACAAGTGCATAGGCTCGGCCGTGAACCCGGTGCTGCGCGAGGGCAATTCCGACCGCCGCGCGCCCAAGGCCGTCAAGGAATACGCGCGCAAGCATCCGCACAGCATGGCCGAGTGGAGCCAGGCCTCGCGCTCGCATGTCTCGCACATGCACGGCGGCGACTTCTACCATGGCGAGAAGTCCATGACGCTCGACCGCGCGCGCGACGTCAAGATGGAGCTGATCACCAAGAGCGGCAAGACCATCGTCTTGAAGCCCAAGGTCAGCCTGCAGGACCGCGAGGTCATCGACTCCATGTTCATGAGCAAGAAGGCCCTGCTTGCCTTCTACGAAAAGGAGATCGAGGACGCGCGCAAGACTGGCGTGATGTTCTCGCTGCACGTCAAGGCCACCATGATGAAAGTCTCGCACCCCATCGTCTTCGGCCACTGCGTGAAGATCTTCTACAAGGAAGCCTTCGAGAAGCACGCCAAGCTGTTCGAGGAGCTGGGCGTGAACGTGAACAACGGCATGGTCAACCTGTACGACAAGCTGGAAACCCTGCCTACGGCCCAGCGTGACGAAGTCATGCGCGACCTGCATGCCTGCCATGAAAACCGCCCTGAGCTGGCCATGGTCGATTCGGCCAAGGGCATCACCAACTTCCACTCGCCCAACGACATCATCGTGGATGCATCCATGCCGGCCATGATTCGCAACGGCGGCAAGATGTGGGGCGCCGACGGGCGCCTGAAGGATGTCAAGGCCGTGATGCCCGAGTCCACCTTCGCCCGCATCTACCAGGAGATGATCAACTTCTGCAAGTGGCACGGCGCGTTTGACCCCAAGACCATGGGCACCGTGCCCAACGTCGGCCTGATGGCCCAGCAGGCCGAGGAATACGGCAGCCACGACAAGACCTTCGAGATCACCGAGGATGGCGTGGCCAATATCACCGACCTGGACACCGGCGAGGTGCTGATGAGCCAGAACGTGGAAGTCGGCGACATCTGGCGCATGTGCCAGGTCAAGGACGCACCGATCCGCGACTGGGTAAAGCTCGCCGTCACGCGTGCGCGCCAGTCGGGCATGCCGGTGGTGTTCTGGCTCGACCCTTACCGTCCGCACGAGGCGCAGCTCATCACCAAGGTCAAGATGTACCTGCACGAGCATGACACCACGGGCCTGCAGATCGAGATCATGAGCCAGGTGCGCGCCATGCGCTACACGCTCGAGCGCGTCATCCGCGGCCTGGACACCATCAGCGCCACAGGCAACATCCTGCGCGACTACCTCACCGACCTGTTCCCCATCATGGAGCTGGGCACCAGCGCCAAGATGCTCTCCATCGTGCCCCTGATGGCCGGTGGCGGCATGTATGAAACGGGCGCCGGTGGCTCTGCGCCCAAGCATGTGCAGCAGCTGGTGGAGGAAAACCACCTGCGCTGGGACTCGCTGGGTGAGTTCCTGGCCCTGGCCGTGTCGCTGGAAGACCTTGGCATCAAGCACAATAATGCCCGCGCCAAGCTGCTGGCCAAGACGCTGGACGCGGCCACCGGAAAGCTGCTGGACAACAACAAGGGCCCCAGCCCCAAGACAGGTCAGCTGGACAACCGTGGCAGCCAGTTTTACCTGGCCATGTACTGGGCGCAAGAGCTGGCCGGCCAGACCGAGGATGCCGAGCTGGCTGCCAAATTTGCTCCGCTGGCCAGTCAGTTGGCCGACAACGAGGCCAAGATCGTTGACGAATTGAACAGCGTGCAGGGCAAGGCGGTGGACATTGGTGGTTACTACCAGCCTGATTCGGCCAAGCTTGATGCCGTGATGCGTCCAAGCAGCACATTCAATGCAGCCATCGCGTCGCTGACGGCTTGATACCCGGAGCTGGCTGTAAGCCGGCTCTTCTCAATAGACGAGAAGCCGGCTCCTGGGCCGGCTTCTTGCATTTCGGGTTGTGTGGCTTATGGGCGTGCGGGTTGAAATGGCCGGCCTGTGAGCTTGCTGCCTGCCTTGAGCCCCTTCTTGGAGAACCAGCCCTGGTTCATTTCCAGCACGTAACGCACGGGCCTTGCCGAGCAGTGCGAGTCCTCGGTCATGGGCTGCATGTCGGCCAGGTTCACGATGGTGCCATCGTCGGCCACAAAGGCGGCCGTGAGCGCGAGCGGTGTGTTTCTCATCCAGAAGCACTGCGTGGCGGGCTGTTCAAAGACGAACAGCATGCCCTCGTGCTGCGGCATCTCGCGGCGAAACATCAGGCCGATCTGGCGTTCCTGGGCCGACGCAGCCAACTGTGCCTCTATGCGGTGCATGCCCGCCGCCAGTTCCACGCGTTGCAGATTCATTTGCGGGCCATTCTGGGCCCCGGCGGCGCTGGACAGGGTGATTGCCGCCAGCAGGAAGGTGCGAGAAAGAAAGGAATTCGGCTTCATGGAGGGCCAGTGAGTCTGATGCAAAAATTGGGCAGCCATATGCCCGGAGAACGGTGAGCATTTTGGCGGTTTTTGGGATGTCCCATGCGCATCCACGCAAGCTGGGCCGTTTGCGCTCTGCCAAACCTTGCGCAGGCAGGCAGGCGTTCTCGTTCTATCTCTGGCTAGAATCCCCAGGCATTTGCGGCCAGGCTGGGCATAAGTACCGCTCGCCTGGCAATCATTACCGGAGACCTGCTACATGACCAGCTACCAGCACATCAAGGTGCCCGCCCAGGGCCAGAAGATCAGCGTCAATGCCGACATGTCCCTCAACGTGCCGGACCAGCCCATCATTCCCTACATCGAGGGCGATGGCACGGGCATGGACATCACTCCGGTGATGCTCAAGGTGGTGGATGCCGCCGTGGCCAAGGCCTATGGCGGGCAGCGCAAGATCCACTGGATGGAAGTCTACGCGGGCGAAAAATCCACCCGGGTCTATGGCCCCGACGTATGGCTGCCCGAGGAAACCCTGCAAGCCGTGCGCGACTACGTGGTTTCCATCAAGGGGCCGCTGACGACACCCGTGGGCGGGGGCATTCGCTCGCTGAACGTGGCACTACGCCAGGAGCTCGATCTGTATGTCTGCCTGCGGCCCGTGCAGTATTTCAAGGGTGTGCCTTCGCCGGTGAAGGAGCCGCACAAGACGAATATGGTGATCTTCCGCGAGAACTCGGAGGACATCTACGCCGGCATCGAGTTCGAGGCCGAGTCCGACAAGGCCAAGAAGCTCATCAAGTTCCTGCAGGACGAATTCGGCGTCAAGAAGATCCGCTTCCCCGAGACCTCCGGCATCGGTGTCAAGCCCGTGTCCCGCGAGGGCACGCAGCGCCTGGTGCGCAAGGCGATCCAGTACGCCATCGACAACGACAAGCCCAGTGTGACCCTGGTGCACAAGGGCAACATCATGAAGTTCACCGAAGGGGGCTTCCGTGACTGGGGTTACGAGCTGGCGGCCCAGGAGTTCGGTGCCACGCTGATCGACGGCGGTCCGTGGATGCGGCTGAAAAATCCGCGCACGGGCAAGGAAATCACCATCAAGGACAGCATTGCCGATGCCTTCCTGCAGCAGATCCTGCTGCGCCCGGCCGAGTACAGCGTGATTGCCACGCTGAACCTGAATGGCGACTACATCTCCGACGCGCTGGCGGCCCAGGTGGGGGGCATAGGCATAGCACCGGGCGCGAACATGTCGGATTCGGTGGCCATGTTCGAAGCCACGCACGGCACGGCACCCAAGTACGCGGGCAAGGACTATGTGAACCCGGGCTCCGAAATCCTCTCGGCCGAGATGATGCTGCGCCACATGGGGTGGACCGAGGCGGCTGACCTCATCATCCGGGCCATGGAAAAGGCTATCCAGAGCAAGCGCGTCACCTATGACTTTGCGCGCCTCATGGAAGGCGCAACCCAGGTGAGCTGCTCGGGCTTTGGGCAGGTCATGATCGACAATATGTGAGCTGCACGGGTTTGTACTCAGGCACAAGGCCGGCCCTTGATCGGGCGGGCCTTTTTTCTCTGGCCGACGCGACTCAGGCAAAGAAAAAGGCCATCCCGGAATATATTCGGGATGGCCTTGAATGGCTCCTCAACCTGGGCTCGAACCAGGGACCTACGGATTAACAGTCCGGCGCTCTACCGACTGAGCTATTGAGGAATGATCGGTAATTCTTGCCGGCCTTGTGCAATTGCAAGGCCTTTCAACTTTGGCTCCCCGACCTGGGCTCGAACCAGGGACCTGCGGATTAACAGTCCGTCGCTCTACCGACTGAGCTATCGGGGAATAAGCCTTAAATTATATACATAAAAACGACCTTGTCTGGATACTTTCTCGCAATCAATCGGTTGCTGGCTGTTTAGCGGACTGGTTCGGGCCGTAGCCATAGCCAGGTGAGCGTGATGGCCATGAAGCCGCATGCCATGTAGGCGGCCCAGCGCGGGGTGTCGATCACGAGCAGGATGACCGCGCATAGCGTCATCAGGCCGGTGGCGCTCCATTTGGCGTGGCGGCTCACGCGCCCGCCGTTGGCCCAGTTGCGCAGCATGGAGCCAAACAGGGGGTGGTACCAGAGCCAGCGGTACAGGCGTGGTGAACTGCGTGCCGCTGCCCAGCCGGCCAGGAGGACGAAGACCGTGCTGGGCAGGCCTGGCACAACGACGCCAATCGCGCCCATGACCAGGCACAGCACGGCAAACACCAGCAGCAGCCAGCGTGCCAGCGCCGGCAATGGCGGCTGCTCGGGCACGGGGGGCAGAGACTCGGTGTGCTCGGTCATGGGGCTGATTGTGCCGTTGGCCGGGCAGGAGTTGACACGCGTTATCCTGCATGACCTGTACGTTGCCATTGCTTTTGACTTGACTCAATGACCCTGCGCACTATTCTGAAAATGGGTGACCCGCGTCTGTTACGGGTCGCCCAGCCGGTCACGCATTTCGACACCGAAGAGCTGTATCAGCTGGTCGCTGACTTGCTCGAGACCATGCATGCGGCCAACGGCGCCGGTCTGGCTGCCCCCCAGATCGGCGTGGATTTGCAAGTGGTGGTGTTCGGCTCGGGTGCGCCCAATCCGCGCTACCCAGGCGCGCCCATCGTGCCGCGCACGGTGTTGATCAATCCGTCGATCACACCCGTAGGCGATGAAGAGCAGTTCGATTGGGAGGGCTGCCTGTCAGTCCCCGGACTGCGTGGCATGGTGCCGCGCTGGCAGACCGTGCGCTATACCGGCTTTGATGTGCATGGTGAGCGCATAGACCGCATGGTCAGCGGCTTTCATGCGCGTGTGGTGCAGCACGAATGCGACCACTTGTGGGGCAAGCTCTATCCCATGCGCATGCGCGATTTCCGCCAGTTCGGCTTTACCGAGGTGCTGTTTTCGGACATCGGCACGGTCGAGGAGGAATAACGGCGGTTTCCCCGTCGCGTTTGCAGATTGCGAATTGGCAGAAGAATGGTTAAAGACTGTATACATAACCGTATGCAATTTTTGCCTGAGCTGATCGTACAGTGCCTCGCAGGCTGCAGTTGAGGAGATTGGGTGCGATAGCAAGAACGCGCATCCAAGAAAAGAGGGCGGTGCAGCGAGCCAAGTGGCCATGAAGAGCCTTGGGCTTAAAAACTCTAGGAGACCACAGTGAACACGCATTCCGTCAAACCTACGAACGCGACCAGCGAGCAGCGGCCGGAGGACGAAAACCTGGGCCTGGGCGCCAACCTCGCCTATGGCCTGCAGCATGTGCTGACCATGTACGGCGGCATCGTCGCCGTGCCGCTGATCGTGGCCGAGGCGGCCGGCATGGCGGCCGCCGATACCGGCCTGCTCATCACGGCCTGCCTGTTCATGGGCGGCGTGGCCACGCTGCTGCAGACCCTGGGCATTCCCTTCTTCGGCAGCCGCCTGCCGCTGGTGCAGGGTGTGTCGTTTGCCGGCGTAGCCACCATGGTCAGCATCCTGCAGACCGGCGGTGGCATGCAGGGCATCCTGGGGGCGGTGATGGCCTCGGCCATGCTTGGACTGTTGATCGCACCGGTGTTTTCCAAGGTCACGCGCTTTTTCCCGCCGCTGGTCAATGGCTGCGTCATCACGGTGATCGGCCTGTCGTTGATCCCCGTGGCCGCGCACTGGGCCATGGGCGGCAATGTGCGTGCGGCGGACTACGGCAGCGTGGGCAATATCGCGCTGGCGGGCATTGCGCTGGCGACCGTGCTGCTGCTCTCCAAGCTCGGCAACGCCGCGATCTCGCGCCTATCGATCCTGCTGTCCATCGTCATCGGCACGCTGGTGGCGGCCCTGCTGGGCAAGGCGGATTTTCGCAGGTGGCGCAAGGCGCGTGGTTTGCCCTCCCTGCGCCGCTGCACTTTGGCTGGCCGGTGTTCAACCTGGCGGCCATTCTGTCGATGTTCATCGTCATCCTGGTGATCCTGGTCGAGACCTCGGCCGATGTGCTGGCGGTCGGCGACATTGTGGGTACGCGCGTTGATTCGCGCCGCCTGGGCGACGGTCTGCGCGCCGACATGCTGTCGAGCATTGTCGCGCCGCTGTTCGGCTCGTTCACGCAAAGCGCCTTTGCGCAAAACGTGGGCCTGGTGGCCGTCACCGGCGTCAAGAGCCGCTTCGTCGTGGCCTACAGCGGCCTGATCCTGATCGCCCTGGGCGTGCTGCCCATCATGGGCCGCGTGGTGGCCTGCGTGCCGCCGTCGGTGCTCGGTGGTGCCGGGCTGGTGCTGTTTGGTACGGTGGCGGCCAGCGGCATACGCACCCTGTCCAAGGTGGACTATCAGAACAACATGAACCTGATCGTGGTCGCCACCTCGGTGGGCGCGGGGCTGATTCCCGTGGTCGCGCCCAAGTTTTACGCACAGTTCCCCGACTGGTTCGCCACCATTTTCCATTCCGGCATCAGCGCCACCGCCCTGGTCGCCATCGTGCTCAACCTGCTGTTCAACCACTTCAAGCGGGGCAATTCAGACCAGCAATCAGTGTTTGTCGCGGCCTCGGACCGCACGTTGAGCGCGCAGGTGCTGGCCAGCCTGTATGACGGTGATGTGGTGGTGGACGGCAAGCTCTACGACAAGAGCGGCAAGCTGGTGCCCGTGGCCGGCGCACACGCGCACTGATGAGCTACTGATCGGCCAGCGCCTGCAGCAGCTCGGTCTCGATGCGGATCTGCTGCGCGTTGCTCTGCAGTTCCGTACCCTGCACCAAAAAGGTGTCCTCCACGCGCTCGCCCAGGGTGCTGACCTTGGCCAGCTGCACGTTCAGACCATGGCGCGAGAGCACGCGCGCCACCATGTACAGCAGGCCGGCGCGGTCGCTTGCCGAGATGCTGATGAGCCAGCGCTGGGCCTTTTCGTCGGGGCGCAGCGTGACGCGCGGCGCGATGGGAAAGCTCTTGACGCGGCGCGAAACGCGCCTGCGTGCCGGCTCGGGCAGCGCTCCTTGGTCCTCGATGGCGCGCTGCAGGTCGTTTTCGACCATATGGATGAGCTCACGGTAGGCGCCAGGCTGGTTTGCAGCCACGACCTGGAAAGTGTCCAGCGCGTGGCCGTTGCGTGCCGTGTGCACGCGCGCGTCCAGGATGGAGAAGCCCGCGCGGTCGAAGTAGCCGCAGATGCGGGCGAACAGGTCGGCCCGGTCCGGGGCGTAGACCAGCACCTCCAGCCCCTCCCCGGCCAGCGACAGCCGGGCGCGCACGATGGCCCGCGTACTGCCCACATGGCGCGAGAGGTGGCGCGTGTGCCAGGCGATGTCGGGCGCCTCGTGGCGCATGAAGTAGCTCACGTCCAGCGTCTCCCACAGGCGCTTGTGCGCCTCGTGCGGCAGCGCGCTCAGGGCCAGCAGGATCAGCGCCTCGCGCTTGCGCGCCTCGATCTCGGCGGCTGGGTCGGGCGCGCGCCCGCCCAGCACGCGCAGCGTGGCGCGGTACAGGTCTTCCAGCAGCTTGCCCTTCCAGGCATTCCAGACCTTCGGAGATGTGCCGCGAATGTCGGCCACGGTGAGCAGGTACAGGGCGGTGAGGTAGCGCTCGTTGCCCACGCGCTTGGCGAACGCCGCGATCACGCCGGGGTCGGACAGGTCCTGCTTCTGCGCTACCTGGCTCATGCTCAGGTGCTCGGCGACGAGGAATTCGATGAGCCGCGCATCCTCGCTCTCTACGCCATGCGCGCGGCAAAAGCGCCGCGCCTCCTGTGCGCCGATCCGCGAATGGTCGCCGCCGCGGCCCTTGCCGATGTCGTGGAACAGCGCCGCGACGTACAGGATCCAGGGCTTGTCCCAGCCCGCGGCCAGCTGCGAGCAGAACGGGTATTCGTGCGCATGCTCGGCCATGAAGAAGCGCCGCACGTTGCGCAGCACCATCAGGATGTGCTGGTCCACCGTGTAGACGTGGAACAGGTCGTGCTGCATCTGGCCGACGATGCGCCTGAAGGGCCACAGGTAGCGCCCCAGCACCGAGGTCTGGTTCATGAGCCGCATGGCGTGCGTGATGCCGCGCGGCTGGCGCAGGATCTGCATGAACAGCGCGCGGTTGGCCGGGTCGCGGCGAAAGCCCCCGTCCATCACGGCGCGCGCGTTGTAGAGCGCGCGCAGCGTGCGCGCCGACAGATCCTTCAGGCCCAGCGTGCTCTCGTAGAGCAGGAAGGTCTCCAGGATGGCGTGCGGGTGCCGCTCGTACAGGTCGTCGCTGGCCACCTCGATCAGCCCGGCCTTCTCGAAGAAGCGCGGGTTGATGGGGCGCGGCTCGTGCGTCGAGGGGTTGAGCCGCTCCTCGATACCCAGCAGCAGGATCTGGCTGAGCTGCGACACGGCCTTGGCGGCCCAGTAGTAGCGGCGCATCAGCGTTTCGCTGGCGCGCATGGCCAGGCGCCGGCCGTCCGGCGCCGTGGAGCGGTAGCCCAGGCCCTCGGCCACGGCTGTCTGCATATCGAATACCAGGCGGTCCTCGCGCCGCCCGGCCAGCAGGTGCAGGCGCGCGCGGATCAGGAGCAGCAGCGCCTCGTTGCGCTCGATCTGCCGCACCTCGAAGGGCGTGGCCAGGCCGTTGGCCGCCAGCTCGCGCCAGTTGCGGCCCAGGCCTGCGGCGCGGGCGGTCCACAGGATGAGCTGCAGGTCGCGCAGGCCGCCGGGTGACTCCTTGCAGTTGGGCTCCAGCGCGTAGGGCGTGTCTTCGTACTTGGTGTGGCGCTGGCGCATTTCCAGCGTCTTGGCGACCAGGAAGGCGCGCGGATCCATCTGCGCGTCATAGCGCTGGCGGAACTCCTCGAACAGCGCAGCGCTGCCGCACAGCAGGCGCGATTCCAGCAGCGCAGTCTGCACCGTCACATCGGCGGCGGACTCGCTCAGGCATTCGCCCGCGGTGCGCACGCTGGAACCTATCTCCAGGCCCGCATCCCAGCAACTGCCGATGAAGGCCTCGATGGGCTGGCGCGCCGCGTCGTCGGCCGCCGCCGTACCGTCGGGCAGCAGCAGCAGCACATCCACGTCGGAATGCGGGAACAGCTGGCCACGGCCATAGCCGCCCACGGCCACCAGCGCCCAGCCCGGCGGCAGCTGAGCGCGCGTCCATAGCCGGCACAGCAAGCCGTCGGCCAGCGCGGAGAGCTTGCGCAACAGGCTGCGGATGCCGCGCGTGGAGGCGCCGGGCACCTGCAGCCTGGTCAGCAGGGCGTCCTTGTCCCGGCGGTAACCGTCGCGCAGCGCGTGCAGCGCGGCGGGATCGGCAGATGGTGGCTGGGACGATGGCATGAGGCAGGAGTCGTATGCGCCAGCCCCGTGCTCAGGTGGTGGTCGTAGTCACGAAGGAGGGCAGGGCGGGCGATCCGGTCGAGAGCGTGAGCACGTCGTAGCCCGTGGGCGTGACCAGCACCGTGTGTTCCCACTGCGCCGACAGGCTGCGGTCCTTGGTGATGATGGTCCAGCCGTCGTTGCCCAGTTCCTTGATGTCGCGCTTGCCCTGGTTCAGCATGGGCTCGATGGTGAAGGTCATGCCCGGCACCAGTTCCTGGCCGGTGCCGGGGCGGCCGTAGTGCAGCACCTGGGGGTCTTCGTGGAACTTCTGGCCTATGCCGTGGCCGCAGAACTCACGCACCACCGACAGGCCGTGGCCCTCGGCAAATTTCTGGATGGCGTGGCCGATGTCGCCCAGGCGTGCGCCGGGCTTGACCTGCTGTATGCCCAGCCACATGGCCTCATAGGTCAGGGACGACAGCCGCCTGGCGGCGATCGAGCATTCACCGATCAGGTACATGCGGCTGTTGTCGCCGTACCAGCCATCCTTGGTGATCACCGTCACGTCCACATTGACGATGTCGCCCTTCTTCAGCGGCTTTTCGTTCGGTATGCCGTGGCACACCACATGGTTGACCGAGGTGCACAGGTGACCGGGGTAGGGCGGGTAGCCCGGTGGCTGGTAGCCGACGGTGGCGGACACGGTGCCTTGGGCTGCCATGCACTCGGCGCCCAGGCGGTCGATCTCCAGGGTGGTGATGCCAGGCTTGATATGGGGTGCTATGTAGTCCAGCACTTCGGATGCCAGGCGGCAGGCCTCGCGCATGCCGGCAATGCCCTGGGAGTCTTTGATGGTGATGCTGCTCATGGCGGAAATTATCCCATTCGCATTTACCCCCTGCAGACGCTTGCCCACCCCGCCTGCGCGGCAAGGTGGTCGCCGTTAAAATGTCGGGTTACCACGCATACGCGCCGCCGGGCGCGGTGGCCCCATTCAGCGGCCATCCGCGCCCTGCGGCAGCAAAGCCTTTTCCTCCCACCACTCCAGGCCGCCATACCGTGACCTTGCACATCACCCAGCTGGAGGGCGGCAATGCCCTCAGCACCTTTCGCGCCCAGCAACTGCTGCCCCAGCTGCAGGCCATCCACCCCAAGATCGAAGGCCTGGCCGCGCGCCATGTGCACCTGGTGGCGCAGGACGCCGCCCCTACTCCCGCCGCGCTGGAGCGGCTGACCGCGCTGTTGGCCTATGGCGACCCCTACGCCGGCCCGCAGGATGGCGTGGTGCTGCTGGTCACGCCGCGCCTGGGCACGGTCTCGCCCTGGGCCTCCAAGGCCACCGATATCGCCCACAACTGCGGCCTGGCCGTGCGCCGTGTGGAGCGCATCACCGAGTACCGCATCAGCCTCAAGAGCGGACTGCTTGGCGGCAAGCCCGAGCTGGATGCGGCACAGCTGCAGCAGGTCGCGGCGCTCTTGCACGACCGCATGACCGAATCGGTGGTCGCCTCGCGCGCCGAAGCCGAGCGGCTGTTCACCGAGCTGCAGGCCGAGCCCATGGCCTTCGTCGATGTACTGAAGGGCGGCCGCGCCGCCTTGGAGGCCGCCAACAAAGCCTGGGGCCTGGCGCTGGCCGACGACGAAATCGACTACCTGGTCGCGGCCTTCACGGGCCTGGCGCGCAACCCCACGGACGTGGAACTGATGATGTTCGCCCAGGCCAACAGCGAGCATTGCCGCCACAAGATCTTCAACGCCCAGTTCACCATCGACGGCGTGGCGCAGGAGAAAAGCCTGTTCGGCATGATCCGCAACACCGAGGCCGTCTCGCCCCAGCACACCATCGTGGCCTATGCCGACAACGCCTCCATCATGGAGGGCAGCGAGGTCGAGCAGTTTTTTGCAAAATTCAACTCTTTCGCAGATCAGGCAAGCGCACCCAGCTATCAAAAGCGAAGTGGCACCCACCATGTGCTGATGAAGGTGGAGACGCACAACCACCCCACGGCCATCTCGCCCTTCCCCGGCGCCGCCACCGGCGCGGGCGGCGAGATCCGCGACGAGGGCGCGACGGGCCGCGGCTCCGAGCCCAAGGCCGGCCTGACCGGCTTCACTGTCTCCAAGCTCTGGGGCAGCACTGTGGGCCGGCCCGAGCATATTGCCAGCCCCTTGCAGATCATGACCGAGGGCCCGCTGGGTGGCGCGGCCTTCAACAATGAGTTCGGCCGTCCCAACCTTTGCGGCTACTTCCGCGAGTACGAGCAGCAGGTCGGCGAGATCACGCGCGGCTACCACAAGCCCATCATGATCGCGGGCGGCCTGGGCACCATCGACGCGCAGCACACGAAGAAGATCCTGTTTCCCGCCGGCACGCTCCTGATCCAGCTGGGCGGCCCCGGCATGCGCATCGGCATGGGCGGCGGCGCCGCCAGCTCCATGGCCACGGGCACGAACGCGGCCGAGCTGGACTTCGACTCCGTGCAGCGCGGCAACCCCGAGATCGAGCGCCGCGCGCAGGAGGTCATCAACCACTGCTGGGCGCAGGGCGCGGCGAACCCCATCCTCGCCATCCACGACGTGGGCGCGGGCGGCCTGTCCAACGCCTTCCCCGAGCTGACGAATGACGCCGGCCGCGGCGCGCGCTTCGACCTGCGCGCCGTGCAACTGGAGGAATCGGGCCTGGCGCCCAAGGAAATCTGGTCCAACGAAAGCCAGGAACGCTACGTGCTGGCCATTGCGCCTGAATCGCTGGCGCAGTTCACGGCCTTCTGCGAGCGCGAGCGCTGCCCCTTCGCGGTGATCGGCACGGCCACCGACGAGCGCCAACTGGTGCTGGAAGACACGGCCGTGGCCGATGGCGACCAGAAGTACCCCGTGGACATGCCCATGGATGTGCTGCTGGGCAAGCCGCCCAAGATGCACCGCGATGTCAAGAGTGTGCAGCGCAGCTTCGCGCCCATTCAGCTCGATGGCCTGCCGCTGGAGAAGGCCGTCATCGAGGTGCTGGCCCACCCCACGGTGGCCTCCAAGCGCTTCCTCATCAACATTGGCGACCGCGCCGTGGGCGGCCTCACGCACCGCGACCAGATGGTCGGCCCCTGGCAGGTGCCCGTGGCCGACGTGGCCGTGACCCTGGCCGACTACCGCGGCTTTGCCGGCGAGGCCATGGCCATGGGCGAGCGTACGCCGCTGGCCGCCATCAACGCGCCCGCATCCGGCCGCATGGCGGTGGCGGAGGCCATCACCAACCTGCTGGCGGCGCCGATCGAGCTGCCGCGCGTGAAGCTGTCGGCCAACTGGATGGCCGCCTGCGGCGAGCCGGGCGAGGATGCCGCGCTGTATGAAACCGTGAAGGCGGTGGGCATGGAGCTGTGCCCGGCCTTGGGCATCTCCATCCCCGTGGGCAAGGACAGCCTGTCCATGCGCACGCAGTGGAGCGAGGGCGGCGAGGTCAAGAAAGTCACCTCGCCCGTGAGCCTGATCGTCACCGCCTTTGCCACGCTCTCCGACGTGCGCGGCACGCTCACGCCCCAGCTCGATGCACGGGAAGAGGACAGCACCCTGGTGCTCATCGACCTGGGCCGCGGCAAGATGCGCATGGGCGGCTCCATCCTGGGCCAGGTACTGGGCCAGAGCGGCAACGAGGTGCCCGACCTGGACGACGCCAAGGACCTGGTCGCCCTGGTGAACGCCGTGAACACGCTGCGCGCCCAGGGCCAGATCCTGGCCTACCACGACAAGGGCGACGGCGGCCTGCTGGCCACCGTGGCCGAGATGGCGTTCGCCGGCCAGGTGGGCGTGGCGCTGAACGTGGATCTGCTGATCACCGAGGGCGACGGCATCAGCGACAGCCGCATGGACAGCGGCGAGGGCAAGAACTGGGGCGCCCAGGTCAGCGGCCGGCGCGAGGCCCAGACCCTGGCCGCGCTGTTCAACGAGGAGCTGGGCGTGGTGCTGCAGATCCGCACCGCCGACCGCGCCGCCGTCATGCAGACCCTGCGCGAGCATGGCCTGGTCCAGTGCAGCCACACCATTGGCAAGACACGCCCGGCTACGTCGCCCGTGGATGCCGGCAAGGGCGAACTGCAGGTCTGGCGCGACGCCAAGAAGGTATTTGGCGCCACCCTCTCCGACCTGCACCAGGTCTGGGACGCCGTAAGCTGGAAGATCTGCCTGCAGCGCGACAACCCCGCCTGCGCCGACAGCGAGCACGCCGCCATGGGCGACCCGGCCAATCCCGGCCTGCATGTCAGCCTCAGCTTCGACCCGCAGGATGACGTGGCCGCGCCCTACCTGAACCTGGCAAGGCCCAGGGTGGCCGTGCTGCGCGAGCAGGGCGTGAACTCGCATGTGGAGATGGCCTACGCCTTCACCGAGGCCGGCTTCGAGGCCTTCGACGTGCACATGACCGACCTGCAGGCCGGCCGCGCCCGGCTGCAGGACTTTGCCGGCGTGGTCGCCTGCGGGGGCTTCAGCTACGGCGACACCCTGGGCGCGGGCATTGGCTGGGCGCGCTCCATCACCTTCAACGAACGCCTGTCCGAGCAGTTCCAGCAGTTCTTCGGCCGCGCCGACACCTTCGCCCTGGGCGTGTGCAACGGCTGCCAGATGTTTGCCGAGCTGGCCGACATCATCCCCGGTGCCCAGGACTGGCCGCGCTTCACCACCAACCAGAGCCACCGCTTCGAGGCACGCCTGTCCATGGTCGAGGTGCTCGATTCGCCCAGCCTGTTCCTGCAGGGCATGGCCGGCAGCCGCCTGCCCATCGTGGTCTCGCACGGCGAAGGCTATGCCAACTTCGCGCGCCGCGGCAACGCGGACAAGGCGGTAGCGGCCATGCGCTTCGTGGACAACCACGGCCAGCCCACCGAGCAGTACCCGTTCAACCCCAATGGCTCGCCCGGGGGGCTCACGGCAGTGACCACGCAGGACGGCCGCTTCACGGCCATGATGCCGCACCCCGAGCGCGCCTTCCGCAACATCCAGATGAGCTGGACCGACCTGGCCGCCACCGGTGGCCTGGAGGCCCTGAGCCCCTGGATGCGCATCTGGCGCAACGCGCGCAAGTGGGTCGGCTAAGTCTTTCCTAACTCTTAAAACGATAGCCCCTGGCGCTTGTGTATCAAGTGCCAGGGGCTATTTTGTTCATAATGCCAGCTCCTTCTCCCTGGAGTGATTCATGGCCGGTGCCAGCCTTCTGACCCTGCTCGACGACATTGCTTCCATCCTGGACGACGTGGCGCTCATGTCCAAGCTTGCGGCCAAGAAGAGCGCCGCCATGGCCGACGACGTGTCGGTCATGGCCAAGGTCGCGGCGCAGAAGACAGCCGGCGTGCTGGGCGACGACCTGGCGCTGAACGCCCAGCAGGTCACGGGCGTGCGCGCCGAGCGCGAGCTGCCCGTGGTCTGGGCCGTGGCCCGTGGCTCGCTGGTCAACAAGGCCATCCTGGTACCGGCGGCGCTGCTCATCAGCGCGCTTGCGCCCTGGGCCGTGACGCCGCTGCTCATGCTGGGCGGCGCCTTTCTGTGCTTCGAAGGCTGCGAGAAGCTGGCGCACAAGTTCCTGCATTCGGCCGATGAAGATGCGGCGGAACACGCGCGCCATGCCCAGGCCAATGCCGATCCGGCCATGGACCTGGCGGCGCTGGAGAAGGACAAGATCAAGGCCGCGGTGCGCACCGACTTCATTCTCTCGGCCGAGATCATCGCCATCACCCTGGGCACGGTGGCCACCGCGCCGCTGATGCAGCAGGTCGCCGTGCTGGTGGGCATTGCGGCCGTGATGACCGTGGGCGTCTACGGCCTGGTGGCGGGCATCGTCAAGCTCGACGACCTGGGCCTGTGGCTCAGCGGCCGGGCCAGCGGCGCCGCGCGGGCGCTGGGGCGCGGCATTCTGGCGGCGGCGCCGTGGCTCATGAAGACGCTGTCGGTGCTGGGCACGGCGGCCATGTTTCTCGTGGGCGGCGGCATTCTGGTGCATGGCGTGCCGGCGCTGTACCACGCCGTCGAGGGGGTGGGCGCCGCAGTGCTTGGCTGGCCGCTGGGCGGCCTGTGGACGTTGCTGGTGAGCAACCTGCTCAACGCCCTGGCGGGGCTCGTGGCCGGCGCCGTCGTTCTGGCCGGGTGGATGCTGCTGGGGCGCCTGCGCAGTCCCGGCGGGACGCATGAATAGTCTGGAGTGGCTGTCGCTTTCATCACACCCATACACGGCTCATGGTTAAATTTTGATATGAAGCAAAGTTGACCATTTTGCTGGTGGGCCTAATAGGTGTACGGGGGCCGTCCCCGTTCAACCAAGGTAATGAGTCCAATGAAAAAGAATCTGCTGGCACTGGCCATCTTGTGTGCAATGACTTCCGGTGCGGCTTACGCACAGCAACAAGACGGCCAATGGCTGGTACGCGCGCGTGCCGTACATCTTGACAGTGCCAACGGCGGTGCCGCGGGCGCGGCTGGCGTGAGCGTCAATAACAAGTGGATCCCGGAAGTCGATGTGTCGTACTTCTTCTCGCCCAACTTCGCGGCCGAGCTGATCCTGACCTATCCGCAAAAGCATGACGTGCGCCTGAACGGCGGCAAGATCGGCACCCTCAAGCACCTGCCGCCCTCGCTGCTGGGCCAGTACCACTTCACCGGCATGGGCGCGTTCAAGCCCTACGTGGGCGCCGGCATCAACTACACGCGCTTTTCCGGTGTGGACATCGCCGGCGGCGCGCTGACGGTGAAGAAGAACAGCTGGGGCGCGGCGTTGCAGGTTGGCTTTGACTATGCGCTGGACAAGAACTGGTCGCTCAATTTCGACGTGAAGAAGCTCTACATCGACACCACGGTCAGCAACGGCATCGGCAAGTTCAAGGTCGACCCATTGCTGGTGGGTGTGGGCGTGGGCTATCGGTTCTAGTTCTCAAAGGGCCTCTCCGGCTGCGCCGGGGAGGCGGTAGAAGAGGTCCAAAGCAAACCGGCCGCGATAGGAGCGGCCGGTGGTGGTGATGGTGATATGAAGGCTCAGGGCTGGGCCGAGGCGGCGATGGCCGGCATGTCCAAGTCGTTTTGTGCCACGCGGCGGGCACCGTTGAAGCGCCGCGCCCAATAGGCCACCCCCATGTCCTCCACGCGCACCTGGGCGCCCGCGCGCGGGGAGTGGATGAACTTGCCATCGCCCAGGTAGATGCCGACATGGCTGAAGGTGCGGCGCATGGTGTTGAAGAACACCAGATCGCCGGGCTGCAGGTCTTTCTTGTCGATGACCGCGGTGGCTGCGGCCTGCTCGCTGGCCTTGCGCGGCAGCACCATGCCCTTGGCCTGCTCGTAGATGGTGCGTACGAAGCCGCTGCAATCAAAACCGGTTTCGGCGCTGTTGCCGCCGCGGCGGTAGGGCACGCCGATGAAGCCCATGGCCGTGGAGACCAAATCCGAGGTGCGGCCGGCGACGGTGTGGCGCATTTCCTGCAGCTGCACGATCAGGCCGCGGTCGGCCAGCAAGCGTTCCATCTCGTCGGGAGGAGAGGCGTAAGCATTTGCACTAAGCAGTAGCAAAACGATGAACCGACGAAACATGGAGAGCGAGGGTAACACGGGGAGCCGTTTAACTTGCCGGCAGATGGTTTCAGATTGTTGATTTGTGTTACTTGTAATAATCCAGCGTCAGGGCGAGGTGAATTTATTGGTGATACCGGTAAGGCAATTGGTATTTGCCCTTGATTTCCCCTGTTTCTCGGTAGATTGATTGGATCAGTTCATGGTGCAACTTTGTGTGACTATGATGCGTTCCTCCTGCGAGGCATCCACGCTCTAATTCCCCGTTTCTCCTGACCATGTTTCAGCATTCCATTGGGCGGTTCGCACTCCGGCTTTGGCTTCCTGGCGTGGCAGTGGCATTGGTGGGTTGCCTGACCAGTTACGCGCTGTGGCAGCAGCAGCAGGCGTCTGTAGACGCCATCGCCGAGTTGCGTTTCGAGCAGGAAACGCGTCCGTTTGCCGATGCGCTGCAGCGGCAGATGGAGTCGCATACCGACCTGCTGCAGGGCCTGCGTGGCCTGTTCACCATCAAACCGCAGCTGCGGCGCGCTGAATTCGAGCGCGTGGCCAGCGAACTGAATCTGGTGAGCAACCACCCCGGCGTGAAGAACATCCACTTCACTCGTTATGTGCCGGGGGCGCAGCGCGCGGCCTTCCAGGCGCAGACCCGCAGCGACCCTCATATGGACGGCAGCCTGCCCGTCGACTTTGCCATTCACCCCGAGCAGGAACGGGCGGAATATTTCGTCATCGAATTCCTCTGGCCCCAGGCCGGCAATGCCGGGGTGCTGGGGCTGGAAATCCATCCTCAGCCCAGCAACCTGGAGGCCATGGGGCGTGCGCGCGACGGCGAGGTGTTGGTGGCATCGGCGCCCTTTGACCTGATCCAGGAGAGCGAGCACCGCACCGGCATCATGATCCGCACCCCGGTGTTCGCCGCCGCTGCGCCGGGGCAGCAGGAGGAGGGGCGTTTCCTGGGCTCCGTGGGCGTGAGCGTGCGCATCTACGATGTGGTGCAGGCCTTGCGCCGCGTGGGCCATCTCCAGGACCTGGCGTTGACCCTGTCCGACATCGGTCTGGTTGGCAAAACGGAGGCCGCCCCCGCTCGGCGCCTGTTCGGCATGGACACGCCCACCTACGGCGCCATGCAGCGTAGCCAGGAGATCCAGGTGGGCGGGCGGCGCTGGCTGCTGGAGTTCCGGCCCACGGCCAGCCTGCTGTCACCCCAGGAGCAGCGCCTGCCCTGGATGCGGGGCTTAGGGGGGCTGCTGATCACGGCGCTGCTCACGGCCCTGGTCAGCCTGCTGGTGCTGCGCCGCGCCAGCGCGCTCGAAGACGTGGAGCTGTCCGGCATGGCGCTGCGCGAGAGCGAGGCGCGCTTTCGCGCCGTGTTCAACCAGGCGGCTGTGGGCATGGCCCAGGTCGACCTGAACACGGACAGGCTGATGCGCACGAACCAAAGATTCTGCGACATGCTGGGCTATACCGAGCAGGAGCTGCAGCAGCTGCGCTTTCAGGACATCACCGACCCCGAGGACTTGAGCACCGGTCTGGCGCTGATGGAGCGCCTGCACGCCGGTAAGTTGGGTGACTTCCGCATGGAAAAACGCTACCGCCGCAAGGACGGGAGCGTTGTGTGGGGCGATCTCATGGTCTCGCGCATGAACCTGGCGCACGAGCCAGGCTTTCACCTGGCCGTACTGCAGGACATCAGCGAGCGCAAACGCATGGAGCAGGCGCTGCGGGGTAGCGAGCAGCGCCTGCTCAGCATCCTCAACCACATGCCTGTGGGTGTGAATCTGGTGCAGGATCGGGCCATTGTGTTTCGCAATGACAGCCACGTGCAGATCTGTGGTTATGGTGCACGGGAGGCGCCGGATGTGGACAGCTGGTGGCGCCTGGCGATGCCCGATGCCGCGCAGCGCCTGCACACGCGCGAGGCTTGGCGGGCCGCCTGCACGGCGGCGCGTGACGATGCGAACGGGGCCATTCGCCCGCTGGAATGCGTGATCACCTCCCAGTCTGGCCAGCAACGCACCGTGGAACTGTCGGGGGTGATGCTGCAAGACAGCCATATCGTGACCATGGTGGACCTGAGCCAGCGCAGACAGGCCGAGCAAGAGGTGAACTACCTGGCCAACAACGATCCGCTGACCGGACTGCCCAACCGGCGCCTGCTGCTTGACCGCCTGCAGCAGGCCCTGGCGGTGAGCGCGCGCCACCAGCAGTGTGGCGCGGTGCTGATGCTGGATTTGGACCACTTCAAGCAAATCAACGAGACCCAGGGCCATGACATGGGCGACCGCCTATTGCAGGACGTGGCCGCGCGCCTGCGCCGCTGCATACCCGAGGACGATACGCTGGCGCGTCATGGGGGGGATGAATTCGTCGTCGTGCTCAAGGACCTGGGCGCCAACCCGCAGGAAGCCGCAGCCCATGCCGAGGCCGTGGGCCAGCAACTCCTGGTCGCCATGCGCGAGCCTTTCGCCATCGGCGGTGGCGAGTTGCGCCACAGCACGTTGAGCGTGGGCATCACCATCTTCCAGGGCCTGCGTGAATCGCCAGACGAACTGCTCAAGCGCAGCGACATGGCCATGTACGAGGCCAAGGCGGCGGGGCGCAACGCCCTGCGCTTCTTCGACCCGCAGATGCAGGCCCAGATGTCCGAGCGCGTGGCCCTGGAGAAAGATATGCGCACCGGTCTGCAGGCCGGTCACTTCGAGCTGTACTACCAGCCCAAGATGGTGCGTGGGCGCATCACGGGCGCCGAGGCCCTGGTACGTTGGCGCCACCCGGTCAAGGGCTTCATACCGCCGTCGGAGTTCATACCCTTGGCCGAGCAATGTGGCTTGATCCTGCGCCTGGGGCAATGGGTGCTGCGTGCGGCCTGCGAGCGCCTGGCGCTGTGGAACGCCCACCCGGTGCTGGGCCAGCTGTCGGTGGCGGTGAACGTCAGCCCGCGCGAGTTCCATGAGGCTAGCTTTGTGCCCCAGGTGCTGGAGGCGCTGGCCGGCACGGGCGCCGATGCGCGCCGGCTGCGGCTGGAGCTGACCGAGGGCCTGCTGCTGCAGGACGTGGAGGACACCATTGCCAAGATGGTGCAGCTGCGCGGCTACGGCGTGGGCTTTGCGCTGGACGACTTTGGCACCGGTTATTCCTCGCTGGCTTACCTGAAGCGCCTGCCGCTGCACGAGTTGAAGATCGACCAGAGCTTTGTGCGCGACGTGCTTACCGACCCCAACGATGCGGTCATCGCGCGCACCATCGTCGCCCTGGGCACCAGCCTGGGCCTGCAGGTCGTCGCCGAGGGTGTGGAGACCGAGGCGCAGCGCAGCTTCCTGGAGCGCAGCGGCTGCCACGCCTGGCAGGGCTATCTGCTGAGCCGCCCGCTGCCGGTGCCGGCCTTTGAGGATCTGGTGCTCGAACATGCCCCAGACGAAGCGCCCGAGAAGGTGTGAGCGCGCTTACGCCCGGGCCTTTATGCAGATTTTCACGACCCTCGGATTGTTCCTCGCCACGGCCCTGGCGGAGATCGTCGGCTGCTACCTGCCCTGGCTGTGGCTGCGCCAGGGCCGCAGTGCCTGGCTGCTGTTGCCGGCCGGGGCCAGCCTGGCGCTGTTTGTCTGGCTGCTGACGCTGCACCCGGCGGCGGCGGGGCGCGTGTATGCCGCCTACGGCGGCGTCTACGTGGCCGTGGCGCTGGCCTGGCTCTGGGCCGTGGACGGCATACGCCCCGGCCCCTGGGACTGGCTGGGCGTGGCCGTCACGCTGTGCGGCATGGCCATCATCGCGTTTGCGCCACGCGGCTGAAGGTATCTATAAAATCCCCAAAAACAATAGCTGTTTGCGCTTGATACACGGGCGTTAGGCGCGGATTTGGCAATAACTCCATTGTTCGAAGGCAGCAAGGCCCGGCGGGCCTGGCCAGGTTGCAAGCACCCATGCAAAAAGCGCTCGTCGAGCGCTTTTGGATGGGAGAACCCTGCCGGGTCGCGGTAGGTTTTGGCTGCGCCTGGGCGATCAGGCCTTGCGGCGGCGGACCAGTGCGGCGCCCAGCAGGCCCAGGCCCATCAGGGCAAGCGAGGCAGGCTCGGGAATCGGGTTCGAACCGCAATTGGCCGTGCCCACGATGCAGCCGGCGAATTCAGTGGAGTCGCCACGGGTGCCAACACTTTGAAACTTGACGGCATAAGGGCTGGTGAACTCAATCCCATTCGTGAGGAAGTTTCCTGTGGTCCACAGTCTCAGCGAAAAGGACTCGGTCAGTCCTTCGCCAACACCCCCGCTAGCGCCGCCGGAGCAGTTGCTGCCATCCCAAACGCAAAGGTCTACCCTTCCGAAGGATGGGAAGTTGGTATTGAGTGTGGTATCCCAGCCGTTGTTGGACGAAGCGAAACTCAATGCGGGGCTGACGACGTCGATCCCAAACGAGGTCAGCCGGTTGCTGCCGGGGCCGGAGGAGTTGTTTGCGACCACTACCCCGAAGATTGCTTGCGTGGCCGACAGCGAATTGAGCGTGAACTGCACCGTTGCCGACAGCGTGGCCCCGTCTTGGGAGCCCGAATACAGGATCGAACCCGTATCGCTCACGCCATCGAACAGCATGACCGCCGCGTTGCTGCTGCCAAAACCCACCAGCCCGCAGCAAAGCGCAATGGTTTGAAGAGCTCTCTTGAATTTCATGGGAACCTCACTTGTGAGTTGATCGGTTGCGGTGGTAGTCCTGTAAGCATCATTCGTGCCAAATATAAAAATCCTTTCAAAATCAATCAGTTGTATTTTTTTCCTGGGACCGAATCCGATGAGTTGTAAAAAAAACCGACGAAATCTTGGCTGGCAGGCGGGGAGGGGCTGAGGGCGATACGCCGCCGCAGATTCCAAGGCCCCGCATGAGCCATGGGCGCGGTTGCGTCACCCGCCTCGGGTAACATTCGTTTCTTTGAACCGCCGGGCACGCGAGCGGCACGGTGTGACAGGTAATTCGTGCGTCTCAACTCGATCAAACTCGCCGGCTTCAAGTCGTTTGCCGAGCCCACCAACTTTCAGCTTCCGGGCCAGCTGGTGGGCGTGGTGGGCCCCAACGGCTGCGGCAAGTCCAACATCATGGACGCCGTGCGCTGGGTGCTGGGCGAGTCCAAGGCCAGCGAGCTGCGTGGCGAATCCATGCAGGACGTGATCTTCAACGGCA
The DNA here is from genome assembly GCF_044792555.1 of Alicycliphilus denitrificans. Lineage (GTDB taxonomy): Bacteria > Pseudomonadota > Gammaproteobacteria > Burkholderiales > Burkholderiaceae_C > Alicycliphilus > Alicycliphilus denitrificans_A. Next base: position 2,713,865 of record NZ_CP126238.1, on the reverse strand, counting down.
CCACCAGCCGCAAGCCGGCCAGCCGCGCCAGCGTGGAGCTGAGCTTCGACAACCACGATCACCGCGCCGGCGGTCAGTGGAACCAGTTCACCGAGATCGCCGTCAAGCGCGTGCTGACGCGCGACGGCACCAGCAGCTACTACATCAACAACCAGCCGGTGCGCCGGCGCGACGTGCAGGACGTGTTCCTGGGCACGGGCCTGGGGCCGCGCGCCTACGCCATCATCGGCCAGGGCACGATCAGCCGCATCATCGAAAGCCGCCCCGAGGAACTGCGCCTGTTCCTGGAGGAGGCCGCGGGCGTGTCCAAGTACAAGGAGCGCCGGCGCGAGACCGAGAACCGCCTGGCAGGCACGGTGGAGAACCTGACGCGCGTCGAGGACATCCTGCGCGAGCTGAACGCCAATCTGGAAAAGCTGGAAAAGCAGGCCGAGGTGGCGGCCAAATACAACGCCCTGCAGCAGGACGTGACGCTCAAGCAGCACCAGCTGTGGTTTTTGAAGCGCGCCGATGCCGAAGCCGAGCAGGCCCGCGTGCGCGCCGAGGGCCTGCAGGCCGTGAACGACCTGGAATCGCGCATGGCCGACCTGCGCCATGTGGAGGCCGACCTCGAAGCCATACGCCAGGCGCATTACGAGGCCGGCGACCAGGTCAATCAGGCCCAGAGGCGGCTCTACGAGGCCACGGCCGAGGTCGGCCGGCTGGAGGCCGAGATCCGCTACGTGGTCGAGGGTCGCCAGCGCGTGGAGCAGCGCCTGGTGCAGCTGGCCGGACAGATCAGTGAATGGTCCACGCGCAAGGAGGAGGCCGAGGCCGAGGCCGAGCACCTGGCCGGCGTCGGCGAGGGCGCCGAGGAGCAGGCCGAACTGCTGGCCGCCCAGCTGGAAGAACAAGCCCTGCAGCTGCCCGACCTGGAAGACGCCCTGCGCCAGAGCCAGCAGCGCAGCGAGCAGCAGCGCAGCACCGTGGTGCAGGTCCAGCAGCAGATCCAGGTGCTGGCCGCCGAGCAGCGCAGCCTGGATCAGCAAAGCCGCCAGCTGGAGGCGCGCCACGAGCGCCTGCGCGGCGACCGTAACGCCCTGGCCGCACCCGACGAGTCGCGCCTGGCACAGCTGCGCCAGCAGCTCGCCGAGGCCGAGGAGGGCGCCGAGCTGGCCGAGGCACGCCAGGCCGAGCTGCAGGACGGCGTGCCTCGGCTCGACGCAGACCGGCGCGCGCGCCAGCAGGCCGTGAATGCCGAGGCGGCGCGCCAGGCCGACCTGTCGGCGCGCCTCGACGCCCTCAGGGCGCTGCAGGAAAAGCTCAAGGTCGATGGCAAGCTCCAGCCCTGGCTGGCCAGGCATGGCCTGGACGGCCTGCAGGGGCTGTGGAGCCGCATCCATGTCGAGCCCGGCTGGGAAAACGCGCTTGAGGCCGCGCTGCGCGAGCGCCTGGCGGCGCTGCCCGTGGGCCGGCTGGACATGGTGCGCGGCTTCCTCGGCGCCGGCGGCAGCGACGCGCCGCCGGCGCGCCTGGCCTTCTACAGCGCGCCCGCCCATGCCCAGCCCGAGCCCGCGAGCGCGCAGCCGCGCCTGTCCGACCTGCTGCGCGTGGAGGGTGCGGGCCTGCGCGCCGTGCTCGTGGACTGGCTGCAGGGCTGCTATACGGCGCAGTCGCTGGACGAGGCCCTTGACCGCCGCGCCCAGCTGCAGCCGGGCGAGGCCATTTATGTCGCCGACGGCCATGCGGTCATGGCGCACAGCCTGGGCTTTTATGCGCAGGACTCGGAGCAGTCGGGCCTGCTGGCGCGCGCCCAGGAGATCGAACACCTGGAGAAGGAACTGCGCGCCCAGGCCCTGATCGCCGAGGAGGCGCGCACGGCCCTGGTGCGCGCCGAGGCCGCCTACGCCGACGCCTCCCAGCGCCTGGTGGCCGCGCGCCGCGAGGCCAGCGAGGCCCAGGGGCGTTTCCATGCGCTGCAGGTGGAGACGCTGCGCCTGTCCCAGCTGGCCGAGCAGGCACGCACGCGCAGCGCACAGATCGATGCCGACCTGGCCGAGGTCGAGGCCGAGCTGTCCGAGCTGCAGGAGCGCCGCGTGGCGTCCGAGGCGCGCTTCGAAGAGCTCGATATGCAGCTGGCCGACAGCCAGGAGCGCCACGCCCAGCTGGGCGACCGCGTGATCGAGGCCGAACGCCGCCTGAACGAATGCCGCGAGCAGCAGCGCCAACTGGAGCGGCGCGTGCAGGAAGCGCAGTTCTCGCACCGCAGCCTGCAGGCGCGCCGCGCCGAGCTGGCGCGCACCATGGACACGGCGGCCAGCCAGGCCAGGGCGCTGCACGACGAGCGCCAGCGCGCGCAGGATGAGCTCGCGCGCCTGTCCGACGCTGCGGCCCAGGGCGGGCTGCAGCAGGCCCTCGAATTGAAGATGGAGCGCGAGCAGCAACTCGGTGCACAGCGCAGCGAATACGACGGGCTCACTGCCCGGCTGCGCGCCAGCGACGAGCGGCGCCTGCAGCACGAACGCCAGCTGGACCCGCTGCGCGCGCGCATCACGGAATTCCAGCTCAAGGAGCAGGCCGCGCGCCTGGGACTGGAGCAGTACAGCCAGCTGCTGCAGGACGCGCAGGCCGACCTGGCGGCCGTGGCCCGCTCCATCGAGGAGGGCGGCGTGCGCGCCAGCGGCCTGCAGGGGGAGATCGACCGCCTGCAGCGCGAGATCGCGGCCCTGGGGGCGGTGAACCTGGCGGCGCTCGACGAGCTGCAACTGGCGCGCGAGCGCAAGAGTTTCCTGGATGCGCAGACCGAGGACCTGCAGCTCGCCATGACCACGCTGCAGGACGCGATCCGCAAGATCGACGGCGAGACGCGCACCCTGCTGTCGGGCACCTTCGACGCCGTCAACGGCCATTTCGGCCGCATGTTCCCCGAGCTGTTCGGCGGCGGCCAGGCGCGCCTGATCATGACCGGCGACGAGATCCTCGACTCCGGCGTGCAGGTCATGGCCCAGCCCCCGGGCAAGAAGAACCAGACCATCCACCTGCTGTCGGGCGGCGAGAAGGCGCTCACGGCCATCGCCCTGGTGTTCGCCATCTTCCAGCTGAATCCCGCGCCGTTCTGCCTGCTCGACGAGGTGGACGCGCCGCTGGACGACGCCAACACCGAGCGCTACGCCAAGCTGGTGAGCAGCATGGCGCGCGGCACGCAGTTTTTATTCATCAGCCACAACAAGATCGCCATGGAGATGGCCGAGCAACTGATCGGCGTGACCATGCAGGAGCAGGGTGTCTCGCGCATCGTGGCGGTCGACATGGAGTCCGCCCTGTCGATGGCGGAGACCTGAACATCATGAGCAACTTCCAACTTGGACTCATCCTCGCCGGCGCGCTGGTACTCATCGTCGTCATTGCCTACAACGCCTGGACCACGCAGCGCAACGCCCCCAAGCGCGCCAGCCCGCGCGAGGGCGAGGGCGCGCAGGAGCCCGCCGTGCGCCAGGAGCCGGCGTTCGACGCTGCGGGGCTGGGCGGCCACGCTGCCGCCGCCACCGAGCCGCACTTCGAAGATCACGCCGTGGACGCACGCGACGCGTTGCAGATGCCCGTGCCGTCGCCCGAGCGCCGCGGCGGCCTGGACCCGCTCATCGACGTGATCGCCCCCATCGTCGCCGAGCAGCAGGTTTCGGGCGATGCCGCCCTGGCGGCGCTGCCGCCCACGCGCCGCGCGGGCAGCAAGCCCTTTGCCATCGAGGGCTTCAACGAGCACCAGCAGCAATGGGAAACGCCCCAGCCGGGCCAGCGCTACCTGCAGTTCCAGGCCGGCGTGCAGCTGGCCAACCGCCTGGGTGCGCTCAACGAGATCGAGTTCTCCGAGTTCGTCATGAAGGCCCAGGGCTTTGCCGACGCCATCAACGCCACGCCCGACTTTCCCGACATGCTGCACGAGGTGGCGCGTGCGCGCGAGCTCGACCAGTTCGCCAGCGACCATGACGCGCAGCTCACTTTCATGCTGCGCGCACGCCAGGCCGCGTGGAGCCCCGGCTACGTGCAGCAGAACGCCGCGCGCCTGGGGCTGGTGGCAGGCCCCATTCCGGGGCGGCTGGTGCTGCCGGCCAGCGGCGCCGGGCTGCCGCCCCTGCTGACGCTGAGCTACGACGCGCAGGCCGCCATGTCCGACGACCCCGAGCAGTCCGCCGTGCGCGAAGTGCTGCTGAGCCTGGATGTGTCCCAGGTGCACCGCGGCGAACAGCCCTTCGCGCGTCTGCGCGAGGTCGCAGCCGCCCTGGGCCAGGCCATGGACGGCGTGCTCTGCGACCAGAACGGCCAGCCGCTGCCCGCCATGACCATGGAGCCCATCGCCGCCGACCTGGAACTGCTCTACGACAAGCTCGACAGCCGTGAGCTGTCGGCCGGTTCGGTGCTGGCGCGGCGGCTGTTCAGTTGAGCACCATGTCCAGTCAATCAGAGCTTTTTTCGGATCCAGCGCCCAAGGGACCTGCGCTGGTAGCTACAAAAATACAAGCACTGCGTGCCCAGCTGAATCGCTGGGCCCATGAGTACTACGTGCAGGACGCGCCCAGCGTGCCCGACGCCGAGTACGACCGCGTGTTCCAGCAGCTGCAGGCGCTCGAAGGCGCCTACCCCGACCTCGTCACGCACGATTCGCCCACGCAGCGCGTCATCGGCGCGGTGATGGGCGGCCTGGCGAGCGTGCGCCACGCCGTGCCCATGCTCAGCATCCAGACCGAGACCGACACCGAGGCCAGCGGTGCCCAGGCCTTCGACGCGCGCGTGCGCCGCGAGCTGGGGCTGGACCCCTCGGCAGCGCCCGTGGAATATGTGGCCGAGCCCAAGTTCGACGGCCTGGCCATGAGCCTGCGCTATGAGGGCGGCCGCCTGGTGCAGGCCGCCACGCGCGGCGACGGCGAGGTGGGCGAGGACGTGACGCACAACATTCGAACCATCCGCCAGATCCCCTTGACCCTGCCCGCGGCCGTGCCGCCGGTGCTGGAGGTGCGCGGCGAGGTCTATATGCGCCGCGCCGACTTCGAGGCGCTCAACGAGCGCCAGCGCGAGAGGGGCGAGAAGACCTTTGTGAACCCGCGCAACGCCGCCGCCGGCGCCGTGCGCCAGCTGGACTCCGGCATCACCGCCCAGCGCCCGCTGTCCTTCTTCGCCTACGGCCTGGGCGAGGTCACGCCCGCCGACCAGGGCGGGCCAGATTTCGGCACCCACTACGCCCTGCTGCTGCAGCTGAAAGAATGGGGTTTTCCGGTCGCGCCGCAGGTGCGGATTGCGCAAGGCGCTCCTGAACTCGTAGCGTTTCACCAGAGCCTGGGCGCGCAGCGTGATGCACTGCCCTATGACATCGACGGCGTGGTCTACAAGGTCAACAGCCTGGCGCTGCAGCGCCAGATGGGCTTCAAGACGCGCGAGCCGCGCTGGGCCGTGGCGCACAAGTACCCGGCGCAGGAGATGCTCACGGTCTGCGAAGGCATCGACGTGCAGGTGGGCCGCACCGGCAAGCTCACGCCGGTGGCGCGCCTGGCGCCGGTGTTCGTGGGCGGCGTCACCGTCACCAATGCCACGCTGCACAACCTGTTCGAGACCCGCAAGAAGGGCGTGCGCGTGGGCGACACCGTCATCGTGCGCCGCGCGGGCGACGTGATTCCCGAGGTGGTGGGCCGCGTCGGCAGCGCCACCGACGGCGCGGGCCGGCCCCTGCCGCGCCGCCCCTATGTGGCCAACTTCCGCATGCCCGCGGCCTGCCCGATCTGCGGCAGTGCCGTGGTGCGCGAGCGCGGCGAGATGAACCACCGCTGCTCGGGCGGGCTGTTCTGCCCGGCGCAGCGCAAGCAGGCCGTGCTGCACTTCGCCCAGCGCCGCGCGCTGGATATCGAGGGCCTGGGCGAGAAGCTGGTGGACCAGCTCATCGACGGCAATGTGGTGCACAGCCTGGCCGACCTGTACCGGCTGGATCTGGCGCAGTTGGCGGGGCTCGAGCGCATGGCGGAAAAGTCGGCGCAGAACCTGTTGGACGCGCTGGAAAAGTCCAAGCGCACCACGTTGGCGCGCTTTCTGTTCGGGCTGGGCATACGCCATGTGGGCGAGGCCACGGCCAAGGACCTGGCGCGGCATTTCGGCAGCCTGAACGCCATCCTGGACGCCGGCGTGGAGCAGCTGCTGCAGGTCAGCGACGTGGGCCCCGTGGTGGCCGAGTCCATCCATACCTTCTGTGCCCAGCCGCACAACCGCGAGGTGGTGCAGCAGCTGCGCGCCTGCGGCCTGACCTGGGAAGAGGGCGCGCCCACCGAGCCCGCCGCCCAGCCCCTGGCCGGCAAGACCGTGGTGCTCACCGGCACCCTGCCTACGCTCGGCCGCGACGAGGCCAAGGACCTGCTGGAGGCCGCGGGTGCCAAGGTGGCGGGCTCGGTCAGCAAGAAGACGCACTACGTCGTGGCCGGGGCCGAGGCCGGAAGCAAGCTGGAGAAGGCCCGGGAGCTGGGCATACCCGTGCTCGACGAGGACGGCATGCGCGCCCTGCTGCGGGGGGAGATCTAGCCATGGCACTCGCACGCCGCGCACCCCGCGTGGGCCTGGCGCTGGGCAGCGGCTCGGCGCGCGGCTGGGCGCATATCGGCGTGCTGCAGGTGCTGCGCGACGAGGGCGTGCCGCTGGACCTGGTCTGCGGCTCCTCCATCGGCGCGCTGGTGGGCGCGGCCTATGCAGGGGGCGAGCTGGACCGCTTTGGGGATTGGGTGCAAAGCCTGGGCCTGCGCGAGGTGTTCGGCTTCATGGACTTCAACCTCGCGGGCGGCATGCTCAAGGGCGAGAAGCTGATTGCCTTCTGGCGCCGCAACTTCGCCGACTTCGACATCGAGTCCTCGCCGCTGCCCTTTGCCGCCGTGGCCACCGACCTGCACTCGGGCGCCGAGGTCTGGCTGCGCGAAGGCTCGATTGCCGATGCCGTGCGCGCCTCGATCGCGCTGCCGGGCCTGTTCACGCCCGTGGTGCAGGCCGACGGGCGGCTGCTGGTCGATGGCGGCCTGGTGAATCCCGTGCCCACGTCGCTGGCGCGCGCCATGGGGGCGGACATCGTCATCGGCGTGGACCTGAATGCCGACATCGTGCAGCGCCACATGCATCCGTTGGCCGTGGTGCGCGCACCCGAGGCCGATGCGCCGGAGGGCAGCGCGCCGCCGCCCCAGCCCGAACCGGCGCGCAATGGCGAGTGGGCGCGCCGCCTGAAGTTCTGGGCCGGCCCGGGCGGCAAGCCACCCGTGCCCAAGCAGCCCTCGATGCTGGACGTGATGATGACCAGCGTGAACATCATGCAGATGCGCATCACCAGGAGCCGCATGGCGGGCGACCCGCCCGAGGTGGTGATCGCGCCGCGCCTGGCGCACCTGGGCCAGCTCGACTTTCACCGCGCCAAGGAGGCCATCGAGGAGGGCCGGCGCGCCGCCCAGGCCAGCCTGCCGCAGCTGCGGCAGTTCATGGGCTGAACCTGGGCTGAACGTTTGGAAAAACCTGTAAGCCGTTGATTTCAAATGATTGGCGGTATAAAGCAGGCCTTGCCGGCCACCAGGCCCTGGCGCCACCCTGCGGCCGATGCTGCCAGGCCCGCGGGGGTAAATACTTCTGAATTCATAGCTCCAAGCGCTTGATACACAAGCGTTGCAGGCCAATTTTTACTGTAATCACTCATGACCTTGACCGCCTCCCTGCGCGCGCGCTGGGCCCTGCTCTGGCCGCGGCTCGCGCGCCTGGCGCAGCGGCCCGAGCGCTGGGCCTCTGCCCACGGCCTGCTGTGGCTGCTGGCCGGGCTGCTGTGTGCCGCCTTTGTGTACGTGCTGGCGCTGATCCCGTTCACGCCCGCCATCAGCGACATCCGCAAGGCCAAGACCGAGCAGCCCGCGCAGCTGCTGTCGGCCGACGGGCGGCTGCTGGCCGAATACAAGTGGGTGAACCGCGAATGGGTGCCGCTTGCAACCATCGCCAAACCGGTGCTCGATGCCCTGATCGCCACCGAGGACCACCGCTTCTACGACCACTTCGGCCTGGACTGGCGGCGCACGGCCTCGGCCCTGGTGCGCACGGCGGGCGGCGACCGCCAGGGCGGCTCCACCATCACCCAGCAGCTCGCGCGCAACCTCTACCCCGAGGACATAGGCCGCGCGCCCACGCTCACGCGCAAGATCAAGGAGGCGATCACGGCGCTGAAGATCGAGTGGCTCTACTCCAAGGACGAGATCCTGGAGACCTACCTGAACACCGTGCCCTTTCTCTACAACGCCTATGGCATAGAGATGGCGGCGCGCACCTACTTCGACAAATCTGCCGACAGGCTCAACGTGCTGGAGAGCGCCACGCTGATCGGCATGCTCAAGGGCACGGCCTACTACAACCCCGTGCTCAACCCCGAGCGCGCGCAGGCCAGGCGCAACACCGTGCTGGCGCAGATGAAGAAGCGCGGCAAGCTCGCGCCGGCCGAGTACGACAGGCTCATCAAGCGCCCGCTGCGCATCCGCTTCGAGCGCCAGAACGAGGTGGCGGGCCTGGCGCCGCACCTGGCGCAGCAACTGCGCCGCCAGCTCATCGACTGGGCCGACCGCAACGGCTACAGCCTGTATTCCGACGGGCTGGTGATCCACACCACCATCGATGGCCGGCTGCAGGAGATCGCCACCCAAGCCGTGCAGCGCCAGGGCCGCCAGCTGCAGGGCGTGGCCGATGCCGCCTGGGCGCCGCGCGCCGTGTGGGGCGCCAAGAGCCCGCTGGTGCAGCAGCTGGTGCGCGAATCGCCCCAGTACGCCAAGGCCGTGGCCGGCGGCGCAGCGCCCGAGGAGGCGCTGGGCAAACTGCTGGCGGATGGCGGCTTTCTGCGCGAGCTGCGCCAGGCCAAGACCCGCGTGCAGGCCGGCTTCATGGCGCTGGACCCGAGGAACGGTGCGGTGCTGGCCTGGGTGGGCAGCCGCGACTACGGCGCCGACCCGTTCGACCATGTGCAGGCCGCCCGGCGCCAGCCCGGCTCCACCTTCAAACCCTTCGTCTACGGCGCGGCCTTCGCCCGGGGCATGCTGCCCACGGACCAGCTGATGGACCAGGCCGTGGAAATCCCCCTGGGCGGCAGGCAGGTCTGGCGCCCCACGGACGGCCGCCAGCCGCCGAGCGGCGAAGCCATGGAGCTGCGTGACGGCCTGGCGTATTCCAAGAACACCATCACCGCCCAGCTTATGCAGCAGGTGGGGCCCGAGCGCGTGGCGCAGCTGGCGCGCGCCATGGGGGTGCGCGAATCCAGGCTGGAGGCCGTGCCCGCGCTGGCGCTGGGCACGAGCTCCGTCACCTTGAAGGAGATGGTCGCCGCCTACGGCACCATCGCCAGCGGCGGGCTCTACCAGGCGCCCCAGGTGATTGTGCGCATCGAGGACAAGCACGGCAGGCTGCTCGAGGCGTTCAAGAGCGCGGCGCCCGAGCGCGCCCTGAGCCTCAGCGCCGCGCAGGCCCTGCGCGATGCCATGCGCGGCGTGGTCGACAAGGGCACGGGTGCGGCGATTCGCGGCCGCTACGGCATCACGGCCGATGTGGCCGGCAAGACCGGCACCACGCAGGACAACACCGACGGCTGGTTCATCCTGATGCACCCGCAGCTCGTGGCCGGCGCCTGGGCCGGGTTCAACGACGGGCGCATCACGCTGCGCAGCGACTACTGGGGGCAGGGCGCGCACAGCGCGCTGCCCATGGTGGGCGACGTGTTTCGCCAGGCGCTGCGCGGCAAGATCATCGACGCGCGCGAGCGTTTTATCGACGAAGAGGAAAGCAGCTGGATTGCCACGGCTACGGGCACGCTGCGCAACTGGGCCTATGACCTGTTCGGCCGCCGCACGGGCGAGCCGGACGGCCCGGCGCTGGTGCCGCCCGCGCCGCAGCCTGAGCCGCCGCGCGCAAGTGCGCCCGCGCCCAGCGCCCCGCCACAGGAGGAGCGCCCCGAGATCATCGAGGCGCCGCTCATTCCCCTGCAGGAGGTGACGCCGCGCGCCAGCGCAACAGCCGAGCCGCCCGTGTGGGTGCAACAGCCCGAGCCCGCGGCGCCCCAGCCGGAGTCCACGGCGCCGCTGCCGCCACAAACCTCGTTGGAGTCACAGGTCTGGCTCCAGACGCATGCCTCGTTGGACAAGACTATGTCTTGACTTTGCCCCAAAGAGGGCGCATCTTGATGTGCTTGCCTGTGGCCGGGCGTTCGTTATCGGCCTCTGGTTTTTTCCGCTCACCGAGGGAGGGTGCATTTCCGGTTGGACAACGGGGCCTGCCCAACCGGTTCACCGGACCAGGCCCTCTTGCGCAGGGGAAACATCATGGCAACGTACATCGCACTATGCAACTTCACCGACCAGGGCATCCGCAGCATCAAGGACACCACCAAGCGCGCCGACGCCGTGCAGGAGGCGGCGTCGAAATTCGGCGCCAAGATGCCGCAGCTCTACTGGACCCTTGGCTCCTACGATCTGGTGGCGTTCATTGAAGCCGCCGACGATGCATCGGCCACGGCCTTCGGCCTGGCGATTGCCTCCGCCGGCAATGTCCGCATGCAGACCATGCGGGCCTTCTCCAAGGATGAAATGACCGGCATTCTGGCCAAACTGGGATAGCAGGCCTTGGCCTGACCGCAAGGAGCGCAGGCGGCTAAAGAATGTCGAAGCTGTGCATGCCGAAACGCCCCGCACGGCGGTCGGCAAAGAACTGCTCCAGCGTCTTCTTCACCGTGCGAAACGAGATCTCGTCCCAGGGGATCTCGTCCTCGCGGAACAGCCTTGCCTCGATGGTCTCGTGACCGGGGTCGAAGCGGTCGCTCAGCAGCGTGGCCAGGTAGAAGATGTGCACCTGGCCCACCTGGGGCACGTTCAGCAGCGAGAACAGCGGGCCGATCTCAATCCGGGCGCCGGCCTCCTCGTCGGTCTCGCGCGCCGCGCCCTGCGCGGTGGTCTCGTCGAGCTCCATGAAGCCGGCGGGCAGTGTCCACTTGCCCCAGCGCGGCTCGATGTTGCGCTTGCACAGCAGCACGCGCTCACCGAGCACCGGCACGGTGCCCACCACCATCAGCGGGTTCTCGTAATGGATGGTGCCGCAGGCCGGGCAGATGGCGCGCTCGCGCGTGTCGCCGTCGTCGGGCAGGCGGTAGGCCACGGCCGTGCCGCATTCGCGGCAATGCTTGATGGGGCGGCGGAAAATCATCGGATAATTTTAGGAAAAAAGGACTCCAGCGCTTGTGCATCAAGCGCTGGAAGCTATCTTTATAGTAGTTTCAAGCCAGCGCCACGCGCAGCCGGCCCAGGCCGTCGATGCCGCCCTCCAGCACGTCGCCGCGCACCACGGCGCCCACGCCCTCGGGCGTGCCCGTGAAGATCAGGTCGCCGGGCTGCAGCTCCCAGGCGGCCGACAGGTGCTCGATGGTCTCGGCAATGCTCCAGATCAGCTGGCTCACGCTGCTGCGCTGGCGCTGCGCGCCGTTGACCTGCAGCCAGATGGCGGCGCGCTGCACGTCGCCCGCCTGCGCGGCGGGGGTGATGGGGCCTATGGGCGCGCTGGCGTCGAAACCCTTGCCAATGCACCAGGGGCGGCCCTGCTTTTTCATCTCGCCCTGCAGGTCGCGGCGCGTCATGTCCAGGCCCACGGCGTAGCCCCAGATATGCTGCAGCGCGTCGGCCGCGGCGATGTTTTTGCCGCCCTTGCCTATGGCCACCACCAGCTCGATCTCGTGGTGCAGGTCCTGGGTGAGGCTGGGGTAGGGCATGCGGCCCGTCTCGCCCGGGTTCACGGGCAGCACGGCGTCGGCCGGCTTCATGAAGAAAAAGGGCGGCTCGCGGCCGGTGAAGCCCATTTCCTTGGCGTGCTCGGCATAGTTGCGGCCCACGCAGTAGATGCGGTGCACGGGAAAACGCTCGGTGGAGCCCAGGACGGGCACGCTGGCCTGGATGCTGGGGGGGAAGACGTAGCTCATCGGGAAGTCTCTGCCTTGGTGGTCGTTGCCGCAGTGTGCCATGAGCGCGCGCCCGCGCTTATGCTGCGGGGCATGAAGCTCTACAACTACTTCCGCTCGTCGGCCTCGTTTCGCGTGCGTATCGCGCTGCAGCTCAAGGGCCTGTCCTACGACTATGTACCCGTGCATCTGGTGAAGGGCGAGCAGCTCGCGCCGGCCTACGCCAGCCGCCTGGGCGATGCGCTGGTGCCGGCGCTGCAGACCGATGACGGCCACCTGCTGGCCCAGTCCATGGCCATCATCGAATACCTGGACGAAACCCACCCCGCGCCGCCGCTGCTGCCCGGCGACGCGCTGGCGCGCGCCCATGTGCGGGCGCTGGCGCAGATGGTGGCCTGCGAGATCCACCCGCTGAACAACCTGCGCGTGCTCAAGTACCTCAAGCGCGAGCTGCGGGTCGATGATGCGGCCAAGGATGCCTGGTACCACCACTGGGTGCGCCAGGGGCTGGAAGCCTTCGAGCGCCAGCTGGCGCTGCTGGAGTGCGAGCGCGGTGATGCGGGCCTGGCGCCCTCGCGCCTGTGCTGGGGCGAGCAACCCACGCTGGCCGACTGCTGCCTGGTGCCGCAGATCTTCAATGCCCAGCGCTTCAACGTGGACCTGGGCGGCCTGCCGCGCACCATGGCCGCATTCCAGGCCTGCATGCAGCTGCCGGCCTTCCAGCGCGCCCAACCATCGGCCTGCCCGGACCATGAGGGCTGAAGCAGTGGCGCATACCGTCCCCCACGACTGGCTGCGGCCCGATTGGCCCGCGCCCGCCCATGTGCACGCGCTATGCACCACGCGCAACGGCGGCGTGAGCGCGCCGCCGTATGACAGCTTCAACCTGGGCCGCCTTGTGGGCGACGATCCCGCCGCCGTGCAGGCCAACTGGGCCGCGCTGCAGGCGGCCGTGAGCGCCGCGGGCCGGCCGGTGCGCCCCGTCTATCTGTGCCAGGTGCATGGCACGACCGTACAGCCGCTGGATGCCGGCACGCCCGAAGGCGGCGCAGCCGATGCCTGCACCACCGCCACCCCGGGCGTGGCCTGCACCGTCATGGCGGCGGACTGCCTGCCGGTGCTGCTGACCAACCGTGCGGGCACACGCGTGGCCGCGGCCCATGCCGGCTGGCGCGGCCTGGCGGCGGGGGTGCTGGAGGAAACATTGAAGTCTTTTATGGCTCAGTGCCCTATGGGGAAAGCGCAAGCAGCTATCAAAAATGCTGTTGCCGAGGCGCCGCAGGAGGTTCTTGCCTGGCTGGGCCCGTGCATAGGACCGCAGGCCTTCGAGGTGGGGGCAGAGGTGCGCGCGGCCTTCTGCGATCACGACCCACAGGCCAGTGCGTACTTCAAGCCCCAGGGCAACGCCGGCAAGTGGCTGGCCGATCTGGCGGGCCTGGCGCGCCAGCGCCTGCGCGCCCAGGGCGTCACGGCGCTCTATGGCAACGACGGCAGTCCCGCCTGGTGCACCGTGGGCAACCCCTCACGGTTCTTTTCGCACCGGCGCGACAGCTCCCTGCTCGGAGCCAGCGGGCGCATGGCCGCCTGCATCTGGATCGGCGCCTGACGCGGCCTGGGCCTGCTCGCGGGCGCGAATGGCGCGCTTGCGCGCTGGCGTGCCCAGGATGTAGGCCACGATGGCCATGGGCAGCAGCCCGTACAGCGCGAAGGTGATGATGGCACCCAAGACCGTGCCCTGGGCCGAGGTGGCCTCGGCCACGGCCATCATCAAGGTGACATAAAACCAGGCGATAAGCACCAGATACATGAGCGGTTTCAAGAAAGCAAACGCCCAATTGTGGCTGGCAGGCCACCCGGCGGCCGTAAAAATCCTCAAAGCCCCAAAAAAAAGCCCGCCAAGCTGCCGCGGATTGCCGCACGAGGAATGGCTCGGCAACAATAAGACGCTAGGCCCGCTCCCGGGCGTATTCACGGAGACCGTATGACCAACGATGCAGGCTGGACCGAAAGCGCCCGGCAATTTCAGCAAATGCTTGGCGAGAGTTGGAGCCACATGCTGCAGGCCCTGCAGCCGGGGGAGCTGGGCAAGGCTATGTCCATGCCGCCATCGTCGCCGGTGACTTTCGCGGCCGACAAGCTGGCGGCTCTGCAGCACCAATACCTGGAGGAAGTGCGCGCGTTCTGGGGCCAGGGCCTGAGTCCACAGCTGCCCAAGTCGGCCGACCGACGCTTTGCCGGTGAGAACTGGGCGAATAACCCGCTGTCGGTGTATTCGGTGGCGGCCTACCAGATGCAGGCGCGCGCCCTGCTGGGCCTGGTGGACGCCGTTGAGGCGGACGAAAAGACCCGCGCCCGCATCCGCTTCAGCGTGGAGCAATGGCTGGCCGCCATGGCGCCCAGCAACTTCCTGGCCTTCAATGCCGATGCGCAGAAGAAGGCGCTGGAAACCCATGGCGAGAGCATCGCCAAGGGCCTGGCCAACCTGCTGCACGACATGCGCCAGGGCCATATCTCCATGACCGACGAGAGCCGCTTCGAGGTCGGCCGCAACGTGGCCACAACCGAAGGCGCCGTGGTGTTCGAGAACGAGCTGTTCCAGCTGCTCGAATACAAGCCGCTCACGCCCAAGGTCTACGAGCGGCCCTTCCTCATGGTGCCGCCGTGCATCAACAAGTACTACATCCTCGACCTGCAGCCCGAGAACTCGCTGATCCGCCACGCCGTGGCCCAGGGCCAGCGCACCTTCGTGGTGAGCTGGCGCAACCCCGACGAGTCGCTGGCGCAGAAGACCTGGGACGACTACATCGAAGGCGCGGTGCTCACCGCCATTGCCAAGGTGCAGGAAATCGCCGAAGTGCCCAAGATCAACGTCCTGGGCTTTTGCGTGGGCGGCACCATGCTGGCCAACGCGCTGGCGGTGCTGGCCGCACGCGGGCAGGACTGCGTCGCCAGCGCCACCTTCCTCACCACGCTGATCAACTTTGGCGACACGGGCATCCTGGACGTGTTCATCGACGAGAACTTCGTGCGCCTGCGCGAGATGCAGATGGGGCAGGGCGGGCTGATGAAGGGGCAGGACCTGGCCTCCACCTTCAGCTTCCTGCGCCCCAACGAACTGGTGTGGAACTACGTGGTGGACAACTACCTCAAGGGCCAGACGCCGCCGCCGTTCGACCTGCTGTACTGGAACAGCGACAGCACCAACCTGCCCGGGCCGTACTACGCCTGGTACCTGCGCAACTTTTATCTGGAAAACAAGCTCATCCAGCCCGGCGCCCTCACCGTGTGTGGCGAACAGCTGGACCTGAACCAGGTCAAGCTGCCCGTCTACATTTACGGCTCGCGCGAGGACCACATCGTGCCTGCCGACGCGGCGTACGCCTCCACCCAGGTGCTGCCCGGCAAGAAACGCTTCGTCATGGGCGCGTCGGGGCATATCGCCGGCGTGATCAACCCGCCGGCCAAGAAAAAGCGCAGCCACTGGGTGCGCGAGGACGGCAAGCTGCCCGCCACGCTGCAGGAATGGCTGGCCGGGGCCGATGAGCTGCCCGGCAGCTGGTGGGACGACTGGAGCGAATGGCTCAAGGGCCATGCCGGCAAGCAGGTCGCGGCGCCCAAGGACTATGGCAGGGCGCCCGAATTCAAGGCCATCGAGCCCGCCCCGGGGCGCTACGTCAAGGAAAAGGCCTGACTGCCCGCGTAATATGTTCATAAGCCTGCGGCAGGGGGCCGCAGGACATCATTGCTCTCAAGAGGACTCACCATGGAAGACATCGTCATCGTTTCCGCCGTACGCACGCCCGTGGGCAAGTTTGGCGGCGCACTCGCCAAGACCCCGGCCACCGAGCTCGGCGCCCTGGTCATCACGGAGGCCCTGGCGCGCGCCAAGGTGGGGCTGGACCAGGTGGGCGAGGTCATCATGGGCCAGGTGCTGGCGGCCGGCTGCGGCCAGAACCCGGCGCGCCAGGCCTTGATGAAGGCGGGCGTGGCCAAGGAAACCCCGGCGCTGACCATCAACGCCGTGTGCGGCTCGGGCCTGAAGGCCGTGATGCTGGCGGCCCAGGCCGTGGCCACGGGTGACAGCGAGATCGTGGTGGCCGGCGGCCAGGAGAACATGAGCCTGTCGCCCCATGTGCTGAACGGCTCGCGCGACGGCCAGCGCATGGGCGACTGGAAGATGCAGGACACGATGATCGTGGACGGCCTGTGGGACGTGTACAACCAGTACCACATGGGCATCACCGCCGAGAACGTGGCCAAGGCCTACGGCATCACGCGCGAAATGCAGGACGCCCTGGCCCTGGCCAGCCAGCAGAAGGCCGCCGCCGCCCAGGACGCGGGCCGTTTCGCCGATGAGATCTTCGGCGTTTCGCTGGCGCAGAAGAAGGGCGACCCCATCCTTTTCACTGCCGATGAATACCTGAACCGCAAGACCAACGCCGACGCCCTGGCCAGCCTGCGGCCGGCGTTCGACAAGGCCGGCTCGGTGACGGCGGGCAATGCCTCGGGCATCAACGACGGCGCCGCCGCGGTGGTGGTGATGACGGCCAGGAAGGCCGCAGCCCTGGGCCTCAAGCCCCTGGCACGCATCGCCGCCTATGGCACCAGCGGCCTGGATCCGGCCACCATGGGCATGGGCCCGGTGCCGGCCTCGCGCAAGGCGCTGCAGCGCGCGGGCTGGAACGCGGCCGACGTGGACCTGTTCGAACTCAACGAGGCCTTTGCCGCCCAGGCCTGCGCCGTGAACAAGGAACTGGGCATTGACCCCGCGCGCGTGAATGTCAACGGCGGCGCCATCGCCATCGGCCACCCCATCGGCGCCTCGGGCTGCCGCGTGCTGGTCACCCTGCTGCACGAGATGCAGCGGCGCGATGCCAGGAAGGGCCTGGCGGCGCTGTGCATCGGCGGCGGCATGGGCGTGTCCCTGGCCCTGGAACGCTGAGCGTGACAGCGGCTTGGCGTCGCGGCGGAGCCCGGCGCCAAGGCCGGAATGCCCGATAGCCCGTGTTTACCTTTATCGAACGGGCGGGTTTATTGGGTAGAGTGTTTACGAGTTCATCCACCAAGCAAGGAGCACACAATGAGTCAGAAAGTCGCATACGTCACGGGGGGCATGGGTGGAATCGGCACGGCGATCTGCCAGCGCCTGCACCGCGAGGGCATGAAGGTCATCGCTGGCTGCGGTCCCACCCGCGACTATGAAAAGTGGCTGAACGAGCAGAAGGCGCTGGGCTATACCTTCTACGCCTCGGCCGGCAACGTGGGGGACTGGGACTCCACCGTCGAGGCCTTCGCCAAGGCCAAGGCCGAGCATGGCAGCATCGACGTGCTGGTGAACAATGCCGGCATCACGCGCGACCGCATGTTCTTGAAGATGACGCGCGAGGACTGGGACGCTGTCATCGAGACCAACCTCAACAGTATGTTCAACGTGACCAAGCAGGTCGTGGCCGACATGGTGGAAAAGGGCTGGGGCCGCATTGTCAACATCAGCAGCGTGAACGGCGAGAAGGGCCAGGCCGGCCAGACCAACTACTCGGCTGCCAAGGCCGGCATGCATGGTTTCTCCATGGCATTGGCGCAGGAGCTCGCCACCAAGGGCGTGACGGTGAACACCGTGAGCCCCGGTTACATCGGCACCGACATGGTCAAGGCCATCCGCCCCGACGTGCTGGAGAAGATCGTCGGCACCGTGCCCGTCAAGCGCCTGGGCGAGCCCAGCGAGATCGCCTCCATCGTCGCCTGGCTGGCCTCGGACGAGGGCGGCTACGCCACCGGCGCGGACTTCTCCGTCAACGGCGGTCTGCACATGCACTGAGTTTTTTGTCCCGGCCTGAGCGTCACGCCAAGCGCGGGCAGGGTCAAAAAACTCTCAGTCGCTGATCACTGGCGACGCAAAGCAAAAGCCCCGGCGGCCGGCAAGGCCCCGGGGCTTTTGCATCAGCCGCGCTCGACCGGGCGGCTGGGGTCGCTGCACCACTCGCTCCAGCTGCCGGCAAACAGCGTCGTGGGGCCCAGGCCCGCGATCTCCATGGCCAGCAGGTTGGGGATGGCGCTCACGCCGCTGCCGCACTGGTGCACCACGCCCGCGGCCGGGTGCTCGCCCAGCAGGTCGACAAATTCGGCGCGCAGTTGCTCGGCGGCCTTGAAACGGCCGTCCGGCCCCAGGTTCAGGCCGAAGGGGCGGTTGAGCGCGCCGGGAATATGGCCTGCCACGGGGTCTAGCGGCTCGACCTCGCCGCGATAGCGTGGCGCGCCGCGCGCATCGACCACCGTCTGGCAGCTGTCGCCCAGGCAGGTCAGCACCTCTTGCGCGCTCACCAGCCGGCGCAGCGCTGCGCCCAGCACAAAATCGCACGGCCGGCTGGCCGGCTCCGCGCCACTGGCAATGTCGCCACCGGCCGCCTGCCAGGCCTGCAGGCCGCCGTCGAGCACGGCCACGGCATCGTGGCCCGCCCATTTCAGCATCCACCACAGGCGGCCGCAGTAGTTGGCGCCGTTGCGGTCATAGACCACGGCCTGCATGTGGTTGCCAAAGCCGATCTGCGACAGCCAGGCGGCAAAGCGTTCGCGGCTGGGCAGCGGGTGGCGGCCGCCGGATGCGGGCTGATCGACAGGTGCGGTGGCGCGGCCGGCATGCGTGCCATGCGGGGCGCTCAGGTGCCGCTCCAGGTCGGCGTGCAGGGCGCCGCGGACGTGGTCCGCGTGGTACTGGCGCGCGCCCAGCGCGGGGTCGCCCAGGTCGAAGCTGCAGTCGAACACCATCAGCGGCTGGCCGCTGTGCATCAGGGCCTGTAATTGGGAGGCGGAAATGAGCGTCGTAAAGGGCATGATGGAACTTGCGTGGGGGGAACAGTCGGGCCTCGATTGTGGCTGCGCTGCGGGCACTGGCGCCACGGGGGCCGCGGGTCTAAGCTGTACCGCTGGCCAGGTAAGCCCATCCGTGAGCGCGCACCGGGGCCAGCGCGGGAGAAAGGACTGTCTATGTTTTCCGATTCATCCGTCACCACCATGCTGCCGGTCAAGGACATGGCGCGTGCGCGTGCCTTCTACGAAGGGTGTTTGGGCCTGCTACCTGGCGGCTTGCGCCCCGATGGCAAGTTTGTCTACATGGTTGGCGGTACCACGCTGGCGCTGTTCCCTAAGCCCGAAGGCACCAAGGCCGACCACACGGCCATCAGTTTCCGGGTGGCAGATATCGTTGCGGCCATCGCGGAGTTGAAATGTTCGGGCGTGGTCTTCGAGGACTATGACTTCCCCGGTTTGAAGACCGTGGACCATGTCTGCGTGCTGGGCGCGGAGAAGGCCGCGTGGTTCAAGGACACGGAGGGCAACTACCTCTGCATTCACGAGGATTTGCCTGCCGTGTAGCCGGCTTTGCCGATGCCGGTGCGCGTGGAATGCCGACCGGTATCAGCGTTCCTCGCCTGGTGTGTCGGGTGCGGTGCGCGCGCGCAGCACGGTGGCGCCGATGCCGCTGCCCACGATGAGCAGCATGCCCAGCCAGGAGATGAGCGGCAACTCGTCGCCAAACACCGTGATGCCGTAGATGGCGGCGAAGATCAGGCCGGTGTACTGCAGGTTGGCCACCACCAGCGTGCCGCGCGCCGAGGGTGAGCGTGCATAGGCCAGCGTCATGCACAGCTGGCCACCGGCGGCCAGCAGCCCCAGGGGTAGCAGCCACAGCGCCGGCCATCCGGGCCAGGTGGAGGTGCCTGTGAGCGGCAGCGCCGCCCCGCCGGCAACCGCGCAGCCGAGCGCGAAATAGAACACCGTGCGTGCCTCGGGCTCGCCCAGGCGCGACAGGGCCACCACCTGCATGAAGGCCAGCGCCGTGGTCATGCCCGAAACCATGCCCACGATGCCGGCAAAGCCCTGGCTGCCTTCCAGGCTGGGGCGCATCATCATCAGGATGCCGCCAAAGCCTATGAGCACGCACAGCACCAGCGGCACCTGCAGCGGTGGGCGCGGCTGCCCGGCGCTGGGGCGCCACTGCAGCAGTGCGCCGCCGACGAGAAAGATGGCGATCCAGAGGCTGCTCATGTAGTTGAAGGTCATCGCCGTGGGCAGCGGCAGCTGGCTGATGACGTAAAACCAGCAGCCCAGCGAGGTCACGCCGATCAGGCTGCGCCAGGCGTGCATGCCGGGGTAGCGCGTGCTCAGGCTCACGCCCTGGCGCCGCGCCAGGACCCACAACACCGCCATGCTGATCAGGCCGCGGTAGAACACCAGCTCGGCGGCGTTGAAGTGTGCCGAGGCGAGTTTGATGCAGACCCCCATGCTGGCAAACAGGAATGCCGCCAATACCATCCAGAGCGCTTGCATGGGGAAATCTTGGGTTTGAAGTGAAAATAGCTGCCGGCGCTTGCTCCGCAAGCGCTTGCAGCTATTGTAATAGTAGCGTCAGAGGTTTTCAGCCGCGTGGTATGGCGTCACCCAGGCGCTCGCGGTACCACTCGTGGAAATGCTGCATGCCGTCTTCCATGGGACTTTGGTAGGGGCCGACCTGATTGTCGCCGCGCTCCATCAGGGCGCGCCGGCCCGCGTCCATGCGCTCGCCGATCTCGTCGTCCTCGATGGCCGTCTCCATGTATGCGGCCTGCTGCGCCTCCACGAACTCGCGCTCGAAGGCTGCGATTTCCTCGGGGTAGTAGAACTCCACCATGTTCATGGTCTTGTCCACGCCCATGGGATAGAGCGTGGAGACGGTGAGCACATGCGGATACCACTCGACCATGATGTGCGGATAGTAGGTGAGCCAGATCGCGCCGCGCTTAGGTAATTCGCCGCCCTGGTACTTGAGCAGTACCTCGTGCCATTGCCGGTACACCTCTGAGCCGGGCTTACCGAACGACGGCGCGACGCCCACGGTCTGCACCGAGTAGTCCTTGGCAAACTGCCACTTCAAATCGTCGCAGGTGACGAAGTTGCCCAGGCCGGGGTGGAAGGGGCCGACGTGGTAGTCCTCCAGGTAGACCTCGATGAAGGTCTTCCAGTTGTAGTTGCACTCGTGCATTTCCACGCGGTCCAGCACGTAGCCGCCAAACGACAGCTCGGATGCAACGCCCATGCCGGCCAGGTCAAGGGCGATGTCGCGGCCGTTGTCCTCGAAGAGCAGGCCGTTCCATTCGCGCAGCCCGTAGTTGGGCAGGTGCAAGCCCGGGTCCTGTGCGAAATGCGGCGCGCCCAGCAGCTCGCCGCTGCACGAATAGGTCCAGCGGTGGATGGGGCAGACGATGTTGCCGCCGGCGTGGCCCGGGCCCTTGGTGTTCAGGTTGCCGCGCCCCTGCAGCATGATGGCCTGGCGGTGGCGGCAGCAGTTGGAGATCAGCTCGATGTGGCCGTCGGCATTGCGCACCAGCGCGCGCCCGCCCTTTTCCTGCGGCAGCACGTAGTAGTCGCCCGGCTCGGGCACGGCGAGGGCGTGACCGACGTAGCGCGGCCCCTGCTGGAACAGCAGCTCGCGCTCGCGCAGCAGCAGCGCCTCGTCGAAGTAACTGGAAACTGGTAGTTGGCTTGCGGCCTGCTGCAGTTGAAGACTTAAATCAGACATGGATGACCTGACCTAAAGACTCCCCACAGGGAGGGTGCACGTGCGCACGGACTAGAAAAAACGAAACCGGCCCAGGGAAATACTCCATAGCCGGTTCGTAACGAAGGAATGGGATTATAGATGGTGGGGTTATTTCCGCAGCCAGCGTGCGTGTATTGCGTGGGCATGCAGCGGGCGCTGGGGCAAGCATTTGGCGCCAGCGCCTAAAATCATCAGTTTTCACACTTGCGCGCCAGGCGCTTCATCCTCCATGCCCAAGGCACCAGCCGCTTCCGCCCCACAGCCCGATCCAGCCAACTACGAAGCCGCGCTGGAGGAGCTTGAGCAGCTCGTGGCCCGCATCGAGTCGGGCCAGCTGCCGCTGGAGCAGATGTTGGCGGGCTATCAGCGAGGCGCGCTGCTGCTGAACTTCTGCCGCGCGCGCCTGGAGGCCGTGCAGGACCAGATCAAGATGCTCGACGAAGGGGCGCTGCAGCCATGGACGCAAGACTGATGGCTGGCAGCGGCTACGACTTCGACGGCTGGATGCGCGCGCAGCTCGCGCAGGTCGAGCAGGGCCTGTCGCGCTGGGTGCGGCGCGATGCGCCCGCCGGCCTGGGTGAGGCCATGCGCTATGCCGTGCTCGATGGCGGCAAGCGCCTGCGCCCGCTGCTGGTGCTGGCGGCCTGTGATGCCGTGGGCGGCCACCCCGAGGCTGCGCTGCGCGCCGCCTGCGCGGTGGAGCTGATACACGCCTATTCGCTGGTGCACGACGACATGCCCTGCATGGACAACGACGTGCTGCGCCGCGGCAAGCCCACGGTGCATGTGCGCTTTGGCCAGGCTCAGGCGCTGCTGGCAGGCGATGCGCTGCAGGCCCTGGCCTTCGAGCTGCTGACCCCCGAGGACGGCGTGCCAGCCGCCATGCAGGCCCGGCTGTGCCGCCTGCTGGCGCAGGCCGCGGGGGCCGACGGCATGGCCGGCGGCCAGGCCATAGACCTGGCCAGCGTGGGCCTGCAGCTCACGCAAGAGCAGCTGCGCCGCATGCACTGCCTCAAGACCGGGGCGCTGCTGCGCGCCAGCGTGGTCATGGGCGCGGCCTGCGGACAGGCAGGCGGCGTGGCCGACCAGGCGCTGGCGCAATATGGCGCGGCCGTGGGCCTGGCCTTCCAGGTGGTCGATGACGTGCTGGACGTGACGCAGGACTCGGCCACGCTGGGCAAGACCGCGGGCAAGGATGCCGCCAGCGACAAGCCCACCTATGTCTCGCTGATGGGGCTGGCGCCCGCCAAGGCCTACGCCGAGGCGCTGCGGGCCGAGGCGCATGCGGCGCTGGCCGCCAGCGGCTTGCGCGAAACGCGCGCGCTGTCGGCACTGGCCGACATGGTGGTGCGTCGCTCGCACTGAATGTGGGGCTTTTATATAAAAGAGCCTCTAGCGCTTATTGGATAAGCGCAAACAGCTATCGAAATTAGAGCTTATGTCCACGACCAATTACCCGCTGCTTGAACGCGTGAACGACCCGGCCGATCTGCGCCGGCTGTCCCGCGCCGAGCTCAAGAGCCTGGCCGGCGAGTTGCGCGCCTTCGTGCTGGAGAGCGTCTCCAGGACCGGCGGCCACCTGTCGTCCAACCTGGGCACGGTGGAGCTCACCGTGGCCCTGCACGCCGTGTTCGACACGCCGCGTGACCGCCTGGTGTGGGATGTGGGGCACCAGACCTATCCGCACAAGATCCTGACCGGCCGGCGCGAGCGCATGGCCACGCTGCGCCAGCTTGGCGGCCTGTCGGGCTTTCCGCAGCGCGCCGAGAGCGCGTACGACACCTTTGGCACGGCGCACTCGTCCACCAGCATCTCGGCGGCGCTGGGCATGGCCCTGGCCGCCAGGCAAAAGGGCGAGGATCGGCGTGCCGTCGCCATCATCGGCGATGGCGCGATGACCGCCGGCATGGCCTTCGAGGCGCTGAACAACGCCGGCGTGGCCGATGCCAACCTGCTGGTGATCCTCAACGACAACGACATGAGCATCAGCCCGCCCGTGGGTGCGCTCAACCGCTACCTGGCGCAGCTCATGAGCGGCCAGTTCTACGCCAAGGCGCGCGACGTGGGCAAGAGCGTGCTCAAGAACGCGCCGCCGCTCTTGGAGCTGGCCAAGCGCCTGGAGCAGCAGGCCAAGGGCATGGTGGTGCCGGCCACGCTGTTCGAGAAGTTCGGCTTCAACTACATCGGCCCCATCGACGGGCACGACCTGGACTCGCTGATTCCGACGCTGGAGAACATCAAGGGCCTCAAGGGCCCGCAGTTCCTGCACGTGGTCACCAAGAAGGGCCAGGGCTACAAGCTGGCCGAGGCCGACCCCGTGGCCTACCACGGCCCGGGCAAGTTCGACCCGCGCGTGGGCCTGGTCAAGCCCGCCACGCCGCCGAAGCAGACCTTCACCCAGGTCTTTGGCCAGTGGCTGTGCGACATGGCCGCCAAGGACCAACGCCTGGTGGGCATCACCCCCGCGATGCGTGAGGGCTCCGGGATGGTCGAATTCCACCGCCGCTTTCCCGAGCGCTACTACGACGTGGGCATTGCCGAGCAGCATGCGGTGACCTTCGCCGCCGGCATGGCCTGCGAAGGCGTCAAGCCCGTGGTGGCGATCTACTCCACTTTCCTGCAGCGCGCCTACGACCAGTTGATCCACGACGTGGCGCTGCAGAACCTGCCCGTGGTGTTCGCGCTCGATCGCGCGGGCCTGGTGGGCGCCGATGGCGCCACGCACGCGGGCGCCTACGACATCGCCTTCGTGCGCTGCATCCCGAACATGAGCCTGGCCTGCCCGGCCGACGAGCGCGAATGCCGCCAGCTGCTATCTACCGCCTACGCGCAGGACCACCCCGTGGCCGTGCGCTACCCGCGCGGCGCCGGCGTGGGCGTGGCGCCGCTGGCCAGCCTGGAGGGCCTGCCCTTCGGCAAGGGCGAGGTTCGCCGCAAGGGCAAGCGCATCGCCATCCTGGCCTTCGGCACGCTGCTGTACCCGGCGCTGCAGGCAGCCGAGGCGCTCGACGCCACCGTGGTCAACATGCGCTGGGCCAAGCCGCTTGACACCGAGCTGCTGCTGCAGGTCGCGGCCGAGCACGAGGCCCTGGTCACCGTGGAGGAGGGCTGCATCATGGGCGGCGCCGGCAGCGCCGTGAGCGAGGCCTTGAATGCTGCAGGCGTGCTGCGCCCGCTGCTGCAGCTGGGCCTGCCCGATGTCTTCATAGAGCATGGCGACCCCGCCAGGCTGCTGGCCCTGCAGGGGCTGGATGCGCAGGGCATAGAGCGTGCGATTGGCGAGCGTTTTGGCTGCGCACCACCCGCGGCGCTGTCGCGCGCAGTGGCCTGAGCCTGGGCCGGCGATGGTTGGCAATGTGGGGCAAACCCCCCTCGGCGAACCAGCCCGGCCAGCAATAATTAATTACACTCAAGTGGCTCTATTGGCTGCTGGCGCTGGCTCGCATGCCAGAGACTTGTTTGGTGATCAATCAATTGGAGATATCGCTCATGGATCGTCGTTCCCTCATCAAAAATGCCGGTATCGCTGGCGTGCTGGCTGCCGGTGTCGCGCCGGCCGTGCATGCCCAGGCGGCAGTGCGCTGGCGCATGGCCACCTCGTTCCCGAAATCGCTGGAAACCCTGCACGGCGTCGGCGTCAAGTTCTCCGAAACCGTCAAGGCGCTGTCCGGCGGCAAGTTTGAAGTGTCGGTGCACGCGGCCGGCGAGCTGATGCCGGCATTCGGCATCGTCGACGCCCTGTCCGAGGACACCATCGAGATGGGCCTGACGGCGGCCTATTACTACACCGGCAAGGATCCGGCCTTCGCCTTCAGCTGTGCCGTGCCGTTCGGCCTGACCGCCGGCCAGACCCAGGCCTGGAAGGAGCATGGCAACGGCCGCAAGCTGCTCAACGAGCTGTTTGCCAAGTACAACTTCCAGTCGCTCAGCGCACTGAACACCGGCACGCAGATGGGCGGCTGGTATCGCAAGGAAATCAAGTCGCCCGAGGACTTCAAGGGCCTGAAGATGCGCCTGGGCGGCGGCGTGTTCGGCGAGTCCATGGCCAAGCTGGGCGTGGTGGCGCAGAACATGCCCGCCGGCGAGGTGTACCAGGCGCTGGAGAAGGGCACGCTGGACGCGGTGGAGTTCGTTGGTCCCTACGACGACGAAAAGCTGGGCTACAACAAGGTCGCCAAGTACTACTACTACGGTGCCTGGTGGGAAGGCGGCGCAGACCTGGAGTTCTTCATCAACAACAAGGCGCTGGCCAAGCTCTCGCCCGAGAACCAGGCCATCGTCAAGGCGGCAGCCGCCGTGGCGTACAACGACGGCACGTCCAAGTACCTGTCGCTGAACCCGATCTCGCTCAAGCGTATGGTCGGCTCGGGCACCCAGCTCAAGCCCTTCCCCAAGACCGTCATTGATGCCGGTTTCAAGGCGGCGCAAGAGGTCTATGCCGAGCACAGCGCCAAGGAAGCCACCTTCAAGAAGATCTTCGAGGACCTGCGCGCCTTCCAGCGCGACCAGATCCTGTGGAACCGGATCTCTGAGCTGCCCTTCCTGCAGACCATGAGCTCGGTCAAGATCTGACTCCCGCCATTCATAAAAAAACCGCAGCCTTGGCTGCGGTTTTTTTATGGATCAGAGGCAAAGGTGTTGCCATACGGCACCTTCGCCTGCTGGTCAGCGTTTGCCAGCCGCTTCCTCCAGGGCCTTGACCGGGTCGTCCGCCGCTGCGGCGGGCTCTGCCGGGGTGGCGTCGCTTGCCGGAGGCTCCAGGCCCGGTATGGCGCTGCCGGCATCGCTCTTGTTCTCTTCGCTGCCCTCGGCGGGCTCGCCGAAGTTCAGATCCTGCTGGTTCAGGTTTTCCAGCATCTGCGTGCCCACGGCGTTCATGTCCACATCGACCTTCTTGTCGAGCTGGCCGGTCACCAGGCCCGGGAAGGCAATGAGGATGGCCACCATGGCCAGCTGCAGAACCAGGAAGGGAATGGCACCCTTGTAGATCTGCATTGTCGTCACCGGCGCGATGGTCTTGTGCGTGACATGGTCCACATAGGGCTTGTCGGGCGCCACCGAGCGCAGGAAGAACAAGGCGAAGCCAAACGGCGGGTGCATGAACGAGGTCTGCATGTTCACGGCCAGCAGGATGCCGAACCAGACCAGGTCGATGCCCATCTTGTCGGCAATGGGCGCCAGCAGCGGCACCACGATGAAGGACAGCTCAAAGAAGTCCAGGAAGAACGCCAGCACGAAGATCATGACGTTCACGAACAGCAGAAAGCCCAGCTCGCCGCCGGGCAGCTGCGCCAGCAGGTGCTCCACCCATACCG
This sequence comes from Alicycliphilus denitrificans, assembly GCF_044792555.1. Lineage (GTDB taxonomy): Bacteria > Pseudomonadota > Gammaproteobacteria > Burkholderiales > Burkholderiaceae_C > Alicycliphilus > Alicycliphilus denitrificans_A. The sequence goes on along the minus strand of NZ_CP126238.1, from coordinate 2,687,023 downwards.
GGCCATCGGCGGCCTGGAACACCATGCTGAAGAAGGTGGCGCCGATCAGGATGAACATGACGAAGGACGACAGCTTGGTCGTCGTCGCCAGTGCCTGCTTGAGCAGCGACATGTTGATGCGCCGGCGCGAGGCGGCCATGATGATGGCGCCCATGGCGCCCATGGCGCCACCCTCGGTGGGGGTGGCCACGCCCAGGAAGATGGTGCCCAGCACCAGGAAGATCAGCAGCAGCGGCGGGATCAGCACAAAGGTCACGCGCTCGGCCAGCCTGGACAGCAGGCCCAGGTGGGTGACGCGGTTGACCAGCGCGATCAGCCAGGCCACGAAGGTGCCGCCGCACATGGCGACGACGATTTTTTCGTCCCTGGGCACAAACTCGACCAGCTCGCCCTGCCACCAGCTGTGCACGGCCTCCATGTTCTGCGCCAGCACCACGGCTACCACGGTGGACAGCAGGGCCAGCACGGCCAGCGAGGTGTAGCCGGCGCTGCCATTGGGCTCCTTCAGCGTGCGCGCCTCGGGCGGCAGGGCCGGCACCAGCTTGGGCTTGAAGATGGCCAGCACGACCACCCACACGACGTACAGGCCCACCAGGGCAAAGCCGGGAATGAAGGCCCCCTTGTACATGTCGCCCACGCTCTTGCCCAACTGGTCGGCCAGCACGATCAGCACCAGCGACGGCGGAATGATCTGCGCCAGCGTGCCCGATGCGGCGATCACCCCGGCCGCCAGGCTGCGGTCATAGCCGTAGCGCAGCATGATGGGCAGCGAGATCAGGCCCATGGAGATCACCGACGCGGCGACCACGCCCGTCGTGGCCGCCAGCATGGCGCCCACGAAGATCACGGCCAGGGCCAGGCCGCCGCGCAGCGGGCCGAACACCTGGCCTACGGAGTCGAGCAGGTCCTCGGCCATGCCGCTTCGCTCCAGGATCAGGCCCATGAGCGTGAAGAAGGGCACGGCCAGCAGCGTCTCGTTGGCCATGATGCCGATCAGGCGCTGCGGCAGCCAGGCCAGGGTGGAGGCGGGAAACACACCCAGCTCGATGCCGAGCAGACCGAAGAACAATCCGCAGGCACCCAGGCTGAACGCCACGGGAAAGCCCAGGATCAGAAAGCACAGCAGTCCCCCGAACATGAGCGGGGCGAAATTGGCGGCGATGAATTCCATGATGTCGATGGCTCCTGCTCAGTGGCTCAATGGGCTTTGGCTGCAGGATCGGCGGCGGCCGCATGCTGGCGCAGGACTTCGGCGAGTTCCTCCTCTGCGGTCTTTTCGCTGAGCTTGACCATCGGGTCGGGCCCCTGGCCCTTGAGGAAGGCGATGCACTTGATCAGCTCGGACCAGCCCTGCAGCAGCAGCAGCACGAAGCCCGCGGGCAGGGCCGCCCACACCGGCCAGCGGATCAGCCCGCCGGGGTTGGGCGACATTTCGCCCGAGGTGAACTTCTCGGCCACCATGGGAATGCACAGCCACAGCACCAGCAGGCACACGGGGGTCAGGAAGAAGACCAGGCCCAGGATTTCAATCCACAGCTGCGCCTTCTTGGGCAGGCGGCTGTTGAGCACGTCGATGCGCACATGCTCGCGGTTGAGCAGGGTGTAGCCGGCGGCGATCAGGAAGGACCAGGCAAACAAATACCACTGCACCTCCAGAAAGCCGTTGGAGCTGTAGTTGAACGTCTTGCGGATGACGGCGTTGATGGCGCTGATCACCGTGGCCGCAAATATCAGCCAGATGCTGTACTTGCCGACAAAGGCATTCAGTTTATCGATGGCCCGCGATAGGGTGAGTAAGGCCTGCATGGTGTCTCCAGGATGAGGGCGGGGCGCGCGGCCTGAGGTCGCATGCGGTGTGGGCATGCGCCAGATCCGGCTGCAGAACGTGGGCACTGCCGTGCTCAAAACCGGACGCAGCAGGCGCCGTGTACACGCTCTTGCAAAGGCCGCATTCTACGGAGTTGCAGCAGACGTTGCAGGAAAGCCAGCGGCGCGGGGCAAGCGCTGACAGCTATGGTTTTTGGGGGTTACGGCGCCGTGCTTGGGCGGGTCTGCGTATCCTCGGCTGCGCTGTCGGGGTGCGTGGTGCCGGCTTCATCCGCCGCGGCCTGCTCATCGGCGGGGCCGTCCGCTCCATTGGCCAGTGCCTGGCGCACGGCCGCCTTGTCGCCTGCGGCGGCGAACTTGCTGTACTTGCCCAGCAGGCCCACCAGCTGGCCGTAGATGCGCGGTGCGCCGGCCAGGCATTCGCGCTGTTCCAGGTAGTCGGCCTCGCCGGTGAAGTTGCCCATCAGGCCGCCGGCCTCGGTGACCAGCAGGCTGCCGGCGGCCACGTCCCAGATCGACAGGCCGGACTCGAAGAAGCCGTCGCAATAGCCGGCGGCCACGTAGGCCAGGTCCAGCGCGGCGGCGCCGGGGCGGCGCAGGCCGGCGGTGCGCGGCATCAGCTCGGCCATCATGGCCATGTACTGCTTGAAGTTGTCGCCCGGGCGGAACGGAAAGCCCGTGGAGATCAGGCAGTCCTTCAGCTGCGTGCGCTTGGAAACGCGGATGCGCCGGTCGTTCAGGAAGGCGCCGCGCCCGCGCGTGGCGGTGAACAGGTCGTTGCGCGAGGGGTCGTAGACCACGGCGTGCTCCACCTTGCCCTTGAAGGCCAGGGCGATGCTCACGCAATACACCGGAAAGCCATGGATGAAGTTGGTCGTGCCGTCCAGCGGGTCGATGATCCAGACGTAGTCGGAATGCTTGGAGCCGTGCTCGGAGCCCGACTCCTCGGCCAGGATGCCGTGGCCGGGGTAGGCGGTGAGCAGGGTCTCGATGATGGCCTGTTCGGCCGCGTGATCCACCTCGGTCACGAAGTCGTTGATCTGCTTTTGCGAGATGCGCACCGCCTCCACATCGAGGGCCGCGCGGTTGATGAGGGCGCCGGCGGCGCGGGCGGCCTTGATGGCCACGTTGAGCATGGGGTGCAGATTGGACGACATGGATTGTGAGGAAGGAGCGGTGGCGGCTTGTGGCCGAGGCGTGCGACCGGCGATGCGGGCGCAAAGCGCGCATTTTACTTGGGCACCGCGCCGTCGTGCTTGCGGCGACAATTGCCGACCGTCCGCTCGGCGTCCTCACTCCCCATGAAAACTCGCTTCATCCTCATACAGACCAGCCATGCCGGCAACGTGGGCGCCGCCGCGCGCGCCATGAAGACCATGGGTTTCGACGACCTGGTGCTGGTCGCCCCGCGCTGGCCCAATGTGCTGAGCAGAGAGGAAACCATACAGCGCGCCAGCGGTGCCCTGGACGTGCTGGAGAAGGCGCGCATCGTCGCCACGCTGGACGAGGCGCTTCATGGGGTGAGCCACCTGTGCGCCACGGCCATGACGCCGCGCGACTTCGGCCCGCCCACGCGCACGCCGCGTGAGCATTTCGATTTGCTATTGAAAAAAGAGCTTGCAGCGCATGATGGGTATGCGACAGAGGCTTATTTCTCTCAAAAATTTACCCCCGAATCCGGCATGGCCTTCCTATTCGGGTCCGAGCGTTTTGGCATGGCCAACGAGGATGTCTACCGCTGCCATGTGGCGCTCAGCATTCCCACCAATCCGCAGTTCGGTTCGCTCAACCTGGGCGCGGCCGTGCAGCTCATCGCCTATGAGTGGCGCCAGGCGCTGGGGGGATTCACCGTGCAGGAAGCTGCGTCCCAGGGCGAGCGCGCCGATGCCGTGCAACTGGCCGGCATGCTGGCCCACTGGGAGCAGGCGCTTGCCGCGATCGGCTTCCTGGACCCGGCCGCGCCCAAGAAACTCATGCCGCGCCTGAACCAGCTGTTCAACCGGGCGCAGCTGACGCAGGAGGAAATCCACATCCTGCGCGGTGTCGCCAAGTCCATGCTCCAGGCGGCGCGGCCAAACCGCTAGACTGCTAAGCCTTTTTTCGTTACAGCCACAGTCCCCCCCATGCTTGCCCGCCTGCGATCCGACATCCAGTGCATTCTCGACCGCGACCCGGCCGCGCGCTCGCGCTTCGAGGTGGTCACCTGCTACCCGGGCCTGCACGCCATCTGGCTGCACCTGCCTGCGCACTGGTGCTGGACGCATGGCCTCAAATGGCTGGGGCGCTTCATCTCGCATGTGGCGCGCTGGCTCACGGGCATAGAGATCCACCCCGGTGCGGTCATAGGCGAGCGCGTCTTCATCGACCACGGCATGGGCGTGGTGATCGGCGAGACGGCCGTGGTGGGCGACGGCTGCACCATCTACCACGGCGTGACGCTGGGTGGCACCTCGCTCTACAAGGATGCCAAGCGCCACCCCACGCTGGGCCGGGGCGTGGTGGTGGCCGCAGGCGCCAAGGTGCTGGGCGGCTTCGAGGTGGGCGACGGCGCCAAGATAGGCAGCAACGCCGTGGTCATCAAGCCCGTGCCCGCGGGTGCCACGGCCGTGGGCATTCCGGCACGCATCATTCCGTCCAGGGAGGGGCACAGCGCCGACGTGACCGAGCCGCAGCAGCCCGGCGAAGCCAAATTCAGCGCCTACGGTGTCACGGCCCAGCAGGACGACCCGCTCACCCAGGCCATGCGCGGCCTGATCGACAGCGCTGGTGCGCAGGAGCACCAGATCGCGTTGCTGTGGCAGGCCATAGAAAAGCTTTCGCACACCACGCCGCAGGGCCGGGACTGCGTGCCCGGCGACGCTGCCTTGAGCGAGCAGTTCTCGGCTGCCAAGCTCAATGACATCATCGGCAAATAGGCGCCGAACCATTTCTGCCATTACTTGAAAGTGAGATCTCAGTGGACGTGACCCAAGCCTTGCGCCAGCGCCGCTCCGTGCGCGCCTTTTTGCCTGAAGTGCCACCCGCGGCGCTGGTGCAGACCCTGCTCCACGAGGCGGCACAGGCTGCATCCGGCGGCAACCTGCAGCCCTGGCGCGTGCTCGCGCTGACCGGCGAGCCCCTGCGGCAGGTGATAGCCGCCGTGTCCGCGGCCCAGGGCGAGGACGGTCCCGCCAACCAATCCTACCCACCGGGCCTGTGGGAGCCCTACCGCACGCGCCGCTTTTCCAATGGCGAGGATCTGTACCGCGCCATCGGCATCCCGCGCGAGGACAAGGCCGCGCGCCTGGAGCAGCTGGCGAAGAATGCCGAGTTCTTCGGCGCCCCCGTGGGTATCTTCGTGTGCGTGGACGAGCGCATGGGCCTGCCGCAGTGGGCGGACTTAGGGATATACCTGCAGTCCCTGATGCTGCTGGCCGTGCACCACGGGCTGGCCACCTGCGCCCAGGGCTTCTGGCGCCGCTACGCTGGCACGCTGCAGCGCCAGCTGGCCCTGCCCGAGCCCTACCACGTGGCCTGCGGCGTGGCCCTGGGCTATGAAGACAAGGCTGCGCCCATCAACGCGCTGCGTTCCACGCGCGCGCCCTGGGACGAATGGGCCGAGCTGCGCGGCTTTGCCTGACGGCAGCAGGGCCGGGCGGACCATGGGTGCGCGTCAGCGGCTGCGCACGGCGCCCTTGGGCCGAAAGGCCTTGCAGACCTCGGGGCGCGTCTCCAGGTAGGGGCCGCCAATCAGGTCGATGCAGTAAGGGACGGCGGCGAAGATGCCCGGCACCAGTTGAGCGCCACTCTCGTCGCGCAAGCCCTCCAGCGTCTCGGCAATCGCCTTGGGCTGGCCCGGCAGGTTGATGATCAGGCTTTGCGCCCGTATCACCGCCACCTGGCGCGACAGGATGGCCGTGGGCACGAACTTCAGCGAGATCTGGCGCATCTGCTCGCCAAAGCCCGGCATCTCCTTGTCGGCCACGGCCAGCGTGGCCTCGGGCGTCACGTCGCGCAGCGCCGGGCCGGTGCCGCCGGTCGTCAGCACCAGCGAGCAACCCGCATCCACCAGCTCGATCAGCGTGGCGCTGATGCGCTGCTTCTCGTCGGGGATCAGGCGCGGCTCGAAGGTGATCGGGTTGTGCAGCGCGCGCTTGAGCCAGTCGTGCAGCGCGGGCAGGCCCTTGTCCTCGTAGTCGCCGCTGCTGGCGCGGTCGCTGATGGAGATGATGCCGATCTTGACCGGCGCGTACTCATGGGTGCTGTGGGGCATGGCCGTCCTCCTCGTTGTGGCTGTCGGGTGAGGCTTGATTGTGAGCCAGTGCAGCGCCCATCTGTGCGCGTACCAGCTGGAACAGCTCGCGGTAGGCGCGGCCCTTGCGCGGGGCCAGGCCTTGCGACACGGCGGCCTTGTCCTCGGGTGGCGCGTCCTTGCGCGCCTGGCGTATCAGTGCGCGCAGCTGCTGCGTGTCGGTATCCGGAAACTGCTGCAGCCACTGGGGCAGGGCATCGTCGCTGGCAATCAGGCGGTCGCGCCAGTGCTCGGCCTGATGCAGCGCCAGTTTCTCGTGGGCCGAGCCGCTGTGCTGCTCGTCCAGCGCGCTCTGGATGGCGGCCACGGTGTCGTCATCGAGCTTGCGCATGAGCTTGCCGATGAACTGCATCTGCCGGCGCTTGCCCTCGAAGTTGGTGATGCGCCGGGCCTCGTCCAGTGCGTCCTGCAGCTTTTCGGGGAGTTGAAGGCGGGCAAACAGGTCGGCGCGCAGCGTGAGCAGCTCCGCGCCCAGTGTCTGCAGGGCCTCCATCTCGCGTTTCAGGTCGGTCTTGGTGGCACCCGTGGTGCCTTTGAGTTCGGCCTTCAGTTGCAGGTCCAGCTCGCTGCCTTCGGCAACGAAATGGCCCTTCACAAAATAGCCTTTTTGGGGTTTGCGTGACATGGTGGGGCGGGGCAGAAACAGTGCCGCAACGGCGTTTGCCGTGCGGTGATTGGGGCGGCAAGTATCATAGCTGCCGCTATGAATAAACCCAGCTCCCGCGCCACGCGCGTCGCCCCCTCGCAGCACCCGGCCCAGCCCGAAAGCGGCTTCAGCTATACCCGTGAATTCTTCGAAGGCCTGGTAGACCATGCCCTGGCCCACGCCAAAAAGCTGGGCGCCACCGACGCCGGGGCCGATGCCTCCGAGGGCTGCGGCCTGTCTGTCAACGTGCGCAAGGGCGAGCTGGAGACCGTGGAGCGCAACCGCGACAAGTCCCTGGGCGTGACCGTGTATGTGGGCCACCGGCGCGGCAACGCCAGCACCTCCGATTTTTCCCCCGCTGCCGTGGAGCGCACCGTGCAGGCCGCCTACGACATCGCGCGCTTCACCGCCGAAGACCCCGTGGCCGGCCTGCCGGACGAGGCCGACATCGCCCCGCCGGACAGCCACCGCGACCTGCAGCTGTTCCACCCCTGGGCCATCACCAGCGAAGAGGCCGCGCGCCTGGCGCTGCAATGCGAGGCAGCGGCCCTCAAGACCCACAGGCGCATCACCAACAGCGAGGGCGCGGGCGTGTCCGCGCAGCAAAGCCACTTCTTCAGCGCCCACACGCGCGGCTTTCGCGGCGGCTACGCCAGCTCGCGCCACAGCATCTCGGTGGCCCCGATTGCCTCGCTGCCTGGGCGCAATGCCGAGATGCAGCGCGACGCCTGGTACAGCTCGATGCGCGACGCGACCGAGCTGGCCGCGCCCGAGGCCGTGGGCCGCTACGCCGCCCAGCGCGCCCTCTCCCGACTCGGCAGCCGCAAGATTCCCACCACCGAATGCCCGGTGCTGTTCGAATCGCCCCTGGCCGCCGGCCTGCTGGGCAGCTTCGTGCAGGCCGTGAGCGGCGGCGCGCTGTACCGCAAGAGCAGCTTCCTGGTCGATTCGTTGGGCAAGCAGGTCTTTGCCGATCACATCGACGTGAGCGAAGACCCGTTCATCCCGGGCGGCAAGGGCAGCTCGCCGTTCGACGAGGAGGGTGTGCGCGTGGCGCCGCGCCAGGTGGTGGAAGAGGGGCGCGTGCAGGGGTACTTCCTCAGCACCTATTCGGCGCGCAAGCTCGGCATGAAGACCACGGGTAACGCGGGCGGATCGCACAACCTGGTGCTGTCCTCGCGTCTGACCCAGGCAGGCGATGACCTGGACGCGATGCTGAAGAAGCTGGGCACGGGCCTGTTCGTCATCGAGCTCATGGGTCAGGGTGTGAACTATGTGACGGGCGACTACTCGCGCGGCGCCAGCGGCTTCTGGGTGGAAAATGGCCAGATCGCCTACCCCGTGCACGAGATCACCATCGCCGGAAACCTCAAGGACATGCTGCGCGGCATAGAGGCCGTGGGCGCCGACGCCTACAACTACGGCGCCAAGACCGTGGGCTCCATCCTCATCAACCGCATGAAGGTGGCGGGCAGCTGATCCAGCCCCTCAAGGCCACACGGCCTTGGTGCGCCTGAGCCACTCCTTGCGCTCCGCCAGCCCAATCAGCCCGCCGTTGATGGCCTTGGTCACCAGGTTGATGGAGTCCGCATCGGCCTTCGCGTTGCAGCCCTTTTGCTGCCACTCGGCTGCCGCCACCTTCACGCACCAATCGGCGCTGATGACCTCGTCGGGCGCCTGCACAAAGTCCGGCGCGTCCGGAAAGCTGCCGCGCACGATCCGGGTGGCCTCGCCGTAGCTGTCCTTGCCCGTCAGCTGCAGCAGGCCCCGGCCACGGTAGGTGAAACCATCGTTGGGGGCCGTGTTGCCCATGCGCCTGCCATACACCTCGTTGGCCAGTTTCTGCGGGTTGTGCGCGTAGTCGTTGGGGTTGAGCGGCCCGGTCGGCTGGAACCTGCTGGGCCATACCTTGGGCAGGCGGGCGGCACTGTAATTGAGGTTTTCAAACTGAATCGCCAGCCCGCCGCTCTCGTGGAGCACCTGTGCCATGAAATGCGCAAGGCGCAGGGGAGATGCCGAAATTTCAAACAGATCGAGCACCGGCTGGGCATTGGAAAATGCCTCGCGGTAACTGGAGCGGGCATTTGGTGCGAGGGTGGCAAGGTCATCCACGGTGATCGCGACGGTCATAAATCCCCCTTGGCCTCGCGGCCCCAGGAGTGCGCTGCACGCACCATGAAGGGGTCAGCTGGTAGCGCCCTGGGCCAGGAAGGCGGGTTGCGCTTGACCCGTCTCCTTGTGTTTTTTGAGCGCCGCGATACGCGGCAGTGGTGCCGTGGGCTGCGAAACCACGCGGGCCTGCCCGTTTCCAGGATCAAGCTCCGCCTCCAGCCGAGCGACGCGATGGCGGTACATCTTGGCCAGTGCCAGATGGTATTCCGCGGCATTTTCATGCTCCAGCGCGGCCATGCGGGCATCGTCCAGACAGCTCTGGGCACGACGGACATAGATGGTTGCGGGATCAAAGAATCGCTTGAGCATGATCGTCCTCCTGGGATAGTGTGACCATACGATTCGGGCTGGGCTTCTGCGTGTCAGATGCAAACGCTTTTGTCTATCCGACGGCGGCAGTATCAATTCTTCAGCCACGCTACGCAATGCATGCGCGCCGCATGGCCACGGTGTCGCGTGCTTGTCCTACATATGCCGATACAGTGGTCCTCACCCGTTCCGGGCGGGAAGACTGTTGCGCATTGGTCCAGGTTTGAATGAAATGCGGATCAAGCCCATGCACGGAAAGCGTCAAAAGCTATTGAATAAATAGCAAAATTGGCACGTCAGGCGGCGTCAACCGCCGCGCACCATGGACAAAATCTTGGCCGTGTCCAGCTGGCGGGCGGTTTCCTGCATCTGCGGCAGGTAGCGCGCCTGCAGCGCACGACCGTCCTGCATGACGTGCTGGTAGGCGTCCTTGAGCATGTCGCTGGACAACGTGCGCCCGCCCGCGTAGTACTGGTTGGCTACATGCCCCAGCGCGTAGGTGGCGGCAAAGCTCATGCCGCTGCTCACCGCCTGGCGCCCCAGGCCACCCAGCAGGCCCTTGCCCGCCTTGCCCAGCAGGCCGCTGAGCAGCTTGCGGCCCGCCTGCTCCAGGTATTGCGAGGTCAGGCCCACGCCCAGCGTGGCCAACAGGTCCTTGATGTGGCCGCGATCCAGTTCATAGCCGTAGCTCTGGCCGATCTGATAGACCAGCCGCATCTGCAGCGGAATGATGGCCAGGGTGGACAGGTTCTCGGGCAGCAGCTCGATGGCGCCGTTCATGATCGACGCCTGCAGGATCTTGCGATCCATCTCCGCGGGCGGCAGGCTGCCGGGGCGGCGCTGCGCGGCCGTGGCGGGCAGGGTGTCCGCGGCAGCGGGGTGGGGCGCAGTTGCCGCTGCCGGCAACGGCGCGGGTTCGGCCAACGGCGCCTGCAGGGGCGCTTCGGCCAAGGCCTGGGCCTGGGTGTCGAAGCCCGCGGGTGCCTGCGCGGCCCCCATGCCCCAGGCATGGCGTACCTGGGCCAGGAAGGCATCTTCCTTGGCGCTGGTGTGGCCGTCGGCCTCACATACGCACACGGCCATTTCGTAGGCCAGCTGGCGGGATTCGAGGGTGGCAAGGCGGCCCAGAACTTCGGGCAGCTGCACGCGGCGCAGCAGCACGTCCTGGTACAGGCCGGGCAGGTTGACCTGCTCGTCACCCGCCAGTCCTTGCGCCACCTGGCGGATTTGTTCGCGCTCGCGATCGTGCTTCTCGCCGTCGGCAAACGAGGCCATCAGGCACAGGGTAAGGGTGGCGCGGATTTCTTCGGCGGTCATGGCATTCCTGGGGCGTTGAAAGGATGGGAGTGGGAGTGCGGGGCTGCGGGGTGGTTCCCCGTTGGGGGGCTTGGTTGAGAACCAGGGGGAAACAAGAGGGTCAAGTTTTGCCATACCCACCTGTGCAAAAAACCGGAAAACAGGTGAGCGTCGTTGCGATTCGGGAAGACGGCCCAAGCCTGACGGCATCTGGCTGCCGCTGCAACGCTCCTTGGACGAGCCGGCATTTTGCCGGCGATTGCCCCCACACCGTCCGGTGCGGCGCGGGACGGGGGCATGGGGCCAGCCCCCGGACTTTTGGGGCACAATGGGCGCTACCTCTTGATACAAATCTCGGCGCTCTGTCGCCCGGCCCGGCGCCCAGCAGCCACCACGACCCCCCCATGCACGACGATACCCGCGGCCGAGGAGACGGCGCCGACAGCCTGGATCCACCACAACGCACCGGCCTGCTGCGCCGCTTCCTGCGGCTGCTGACCTTCGTGGACCTGCCCATCAAGCAAAAATTCCTGCTGCTGACGCTGGGCACGCTGTTCTGGTTCGGCTCCATGGCCATCGTCACCGTGTTCGCGCTGACGGCCCTGCAGTACAAGTACCACCAGGTGGCCGAGCAGATCGTGCCGCACGACCAGGCCGCGCGCGAGGTGCTGGGCCACCTGCAGAACCTGGAACGCGACCTGCAGTTCATCGCACACGCCGAACCCGGCTCCGACCTGCTGGCGCTGCAGTCGATGCGCGACCACGTCAAGTCCATCCGCGCCGTCAACGCTCGGCTGAGTCTGCGCCAGACAGCCGTCAGCGGCAGCCTGGTGGAGAACCTGCTGCGCTCGATGGCCAAGGCCAGCCCGGAAAGCCTGGAATACCTGCGCGACATCATGGTCGTGACCGACCGCATCGACCAGGCGCTCGACGGCTACACCACGGCGCGCCGCAAGTCCCCGCGCGGCGGCGACGCCGAGGCCACGGCCGCCGCCTTCGACGCCGCCCGCCTGCGCGTGGCCGAGGGCATCACGCGGACCATGCAGCACGCCAAGAGCGTGGCCGAGTCCTACGGCGACATCAACAACGGCATCTACCAGATCATCCGCGAATCGGTGAACGCCATCCTCATCGTGCTGCTGATCGCCTCGACGCTGCTGTTCTTCTTCGTGCGCTGGATCATCGTGGCCTTCCAGCGCCCGATTGCGGCCATCATCCAGCAGATCGACTCGCTGAGCACGGGCGACATCAACCTGGCCAAGAAGGTCGCGATCAAATCGGAAGACGAAATCGGCACGCTCTCGAAGAAGTTCAACACCCTGGTCGACAGCGTCTACGGCATGACGGTCTACAAGAAGGTGATCGAGGAGGATGCCGCGCTCGACGACGTTTACCACCGGCTGGGCGACGTGTTCGAAACCGAACTGGGCATCCGCGACTACACCGTCTACGACGTCAACGCGCAGAAGAAGGCCATGCGCGTGGCCCACCCGCCGCTGGTCGGCGACGCCGTGATGCACTGCGACGCCGACATCCTGACCGACTGCAACCAGTGCCGCGCCGTCAAGACCGGGCACAAGGTCTCGTCCTTCGAATTCCCGGGCGTGTGCCGCCGCTTCGTGCCCGAGGCCGGCATGGGCCATATCTGCATCCCGCTGGTGGCCGGCGGCATCGCCGGCGGCGTGGTGCAGCTGCGCTTCGCCGCCGACCCGGCGGGCACGATGCGCGACACCACCACGCCGCAGAAGCTGTTCAACGCGGAAACCTACATCAACCAGTCGCTGTCGGTCATCGAGGCCAAACGCCTGATGCAGACGCTGCGCGAGTCGGCCTTGGTGGATCCGATGACCGGGCTCTACAACCGCCGCTTCCTGCAGGACCACACGGCCCAGATCATCAGCGGCGTGCTGCGCCGGCGCACGCAGATCGGCCTGCTGGTCTGCGACATCGACTACTTCAAGCAGGTCAACGACACGCACGGCCACGATGCGGGCGACCTGATCCTGCGCGAGACCGCCATCGTGCTGAAGAACGCGGTGCGCGAATCGGACATCGTGATCCGTTTCGGCGGCGAGGAATTCCTGGTGCTGCTCATGGACGTGCAGCCCGACGACGCCATGCTGGTGGCCGAGAAGATCCGCCAGGCGATCGAGGGCATGAAAGTCACGGTGGGCGACAAGGTGCTGCACAAGACCATCTCCATCGGTGTGGCCGAGTTCCCCGGCGACACCGACGGTTTCTGGCAGGCCATCAAGTACGCCGACGTGGCGCTCTACCGCGCCAAGGACAACGGTCGCAACCAGTGCGTGCGCTTCACCCAGGACATGTGGCAGCACGGGGATTTCTGACCCCCCATGGCGCTACGCGCCCCGCCCCAACTCCAGCGACCTCGCCGTGACGCCGCTGCGATGCGCGGCGGCCTCAAATCGGAAGTGCAACCCCCCGAAAATTGAGGCCAAGATGAGCTACAACCAGCTGAAAGAAAGTGAGCGCCAGGCGGCAGCCATGTGGCGGCAGGAAAACCGCAGCCTCAGTGCAACACATGGGGCTACGGCTTGCAGCGCTTCCCCTCGTACTCGTAGCGGTGCAGGCTGTAGGCCCGTCCATTCCAGCGCAGCACGGGGAAGCAAAAGCCCGGACCGCCAACCTGCAGGTCCGGCCATCCACCAACACCGCGGCTCTGGAGAAAGAGGGGGATGCCCGTGCCTGCGGACATGCGTTTCCAGGCACCGTTGGGCTGCTTGCTGACGAGGCTGTATCCCTCGCCGGTCATGCCGTGGCACTCGGTCCCGCTCTCGGTGATGATGACCTCGGGAAGTCCATCACCGTTGATATCGCGGACCTCGGAGACTTGGCCTTCGGCGCAGGCGAACCATTTCTGGCCCTTGGGTTTGAAGCCCGCGGCCTTGAACACCGCAGCGGCCTCGGTGGGCGGCAGCTGCGGGCCAGCGCCATATGTCAGTGAACTTGTACCCGCCAGCGCGGCGGCGAGGATGAGGGGCGCGAATCGCATTTCGGCTTCTCCTTGGTCAGGCGGGGCGCTCTCGGGCAGTCCGCAGGCTTGGTAGGGGTTGCGCCACCCAACGCCCCCGAGGGCCGATGCCGAAGCCGGTCTGCCGCAGAGAAATGCTATGCCACGGTTTTCAGCTCGCCAAGTGCTTGAAAAACGAGTGGTGACAAGGGGCAGGGCGTCGATGGCGTGTGTTTTGGTCGAAGAAAAACCGCCCTAAGGCTAATGCCAGTCAGTTAAGACAGCAGATCGCCACAGGCGGGTAAAAAGGGAGCATGTTCGTCATGCTCCCTTTTTCGTTTGACTTCCGTACTGCAAAACTCCTTGGATGAGAGCTGGGCAGGGTTGCCCGCTCACGCGATGACTGAGTTGGGCGCGCTGATTGATCCACTGTGGATCGAGCAAGCACTGCATGCCAGCGGCAAGGCATCCATACGTCGGCGCAAGCTGCCTGCAGATCACGCCATCTGGCTGGTCATTGGACTGGCCTTGTTTCGCCACATGCCCATGTGGCAGGTGGTGCAGGAGATGGCCTTGACCCTTGAGGGGCAAGAGTTACCAGCTCCCAGCAGCAGCGTGCAGGTTCGCCAGCGGCTGGGCTCGCAACCCTTGGAGCACTTGTTTGCGCTGCTCACGCAGGCCTGGGGCAGATCGCATCCCGTGCACGAAGAGCGCTTGCGCGTGCTGGCCGTCGATGGCGTTGTCTGGTCTGCGCCCAACAGCGCAGACAACCGCCAAGTGCTGGGAAGTGGTCAGACGCAGTACGGTCCCCAGCCCTGGCCCATGGTGCGGGCTGTGTGCCTGCTGGACACCGATAGCCACGAACTACTCGATGCACAACTGGGTGACTACACCCAAGGGGAGCTGACGCTTGCTGCTGGGCTGCGTGGCCTGGATCACTCCATCACTTTGTTTGACCGGGCGTACTTCTCTGCGGCATTCCTGCTCGACTGGCAGGGCGCAGGCGAGCAACGCCACTGGCTCATGCGGGCCAGAGACAACTTGCGCCATGAAGTCGTGCAATGTCTGGGCGCGGGCGACTGGTTGATCCGCATGCCCATCTCGCAGCGTGCCAGGAAACTTTGCCCCGAACTGCCAAGCCACTGGCAAGCGCGCCTGATCCAGACCGAGGTGCAAGGCAAGAGCAGGCGCTTCATCACCTCGATGCTCGACTCCGAACGCTTTGGCGCATCGCAACTGGCACAGATGTATTGCCAGCGCTGGGAGATTGAACTTGGCTTTCGTGAGATCAAGCAGTCGCTGCAACAGGGCGCAGGCGTGCTGCGCAGCAAGCAGCCGGAGTTGGTCAAACAGGAGGTCTGGGGCGTATTGATTGCGCATACCTTGCTCAGGCGCTGGATGCGCTTGATGGCCCAGCATGTGAAGGTTGAGCCGGTACGCATCAGCTTCCACACAGCCAAGCATGCCATCATTGGCGCACTCAACACCGTGCATCTGGCTCGCGCGGGAGCATTGCCGAGACACCTGCAACTGCTGCTTGAACAGGCCCGCTACTTCGTACTTCCTGCACGCCGTAGCGGGCGAAGCTTCCCGCGTGAGGTCAAGCGATCTCGCAGCAAGTTCCCCACAAAGAAAATGCCAGCAAGCTCTTAACTGACTGGCATTAGCCCTAAGGCGGTTTTCTTTTTGCAGGGCGGTGGGCGCTTTTACAGCGCCGCCACCTCAATCCCCTTGAATTCCCCCGTAGCAATGCGCTTCTGCCACTCGGCCGGGCCGGTGATGTGGGCGCTGGTGCCGCCCGCGTCCACGGCCACGGTGACGGGCATGTCCACCACGTCGAACTCGTAGATGGCTTCCATGCCCAGGTCTTCGAAGCCCACCACCTTGGCGTGCTTGATGGCCTTGCTGACCAGGTAGGCGGCGCCGCCCACGGCCATCAGGTAGGCGCTCTGGTGGCGCTGGATGCTGTCGATGGCGACGGGGCCGCGCTCGGCCTTGCCGATCATGGCGATTAGGCCGGTTTGCTCCAGCATCATGTCGGTGAACTTGTCCATGCGCGTGGCCGTGGTGGGGCCGGCGGGGCCGACGGCCTCGTCACGCACCGGATCCACGGGGCCCACGTAGTAGATGACGCGGTTGGTGAAGTCCACGGGCAGCTTTTCGCCCTTGGCCAGCATGTCCTGGATGCGCTTGTGCGCGGCGTCGCGGCCGGTGAGCATCTTGCCGTTGAGCAGCAGCGTCTGCCCGGGCTTCCAGCTGGCGACTTCTTCCTTGGTCAGGGTATTGAGGTCCACGCGCTTGCTGGTCTCGGTGTTGGGCGCCCAGTCGACCTTGGGCCAGAGGTCCAGGCTGGGCGGGTCCATATAGACCGGGCCGGAGCCGTCCATCACGAAATGGGCGTGGCGCGTGGCGGCGCAGTTGGGGATCATGGCCACGGGCTTGCTGGCGGCGTGGGTGGGGTACATCTTGATCTTGATGTCCAGCACCGTGGACAGGCCGCCCAGGCCTTGGGCGCCAATGCCCAGGGCGTTGACCTTCTCGTACAGTTCCAGGCGCAGCTCTTCCACCTGGTCCAGTTTCTCGCCGCGGCGGGCCTTGGCCTGCAGTTCGTACATGTCCAGGTCTTCCATCAGGCTTTCCTTGGCCAGCAGCACGGCCTTTTCGGCCGTGCCGCCGATGCCGATGCCCAGCATGCCCGGCGGGCACCAGCCGGCGCCCATGGTGGGCACGGTCTTCAGGACCCAGTCCACCAGGCTGTCGCTGGGATTCATCATGACCATCTTGGACTTGTTCTCGCTGCCGCCGCCCTTGGCGGCCACGGTCACGTCCAGCTTGTCGCCGGGCACGATCTGCACGTTGATGACGGCGGGTGTGTTGTCCTTGGTGTTCTTGCGCGCGAAGTGCGGGTCGGCGACGACCGAGGCGCGCAGCGTGTTGTCGGGGTGGTTGTAGCCGCGGCGCACGCCTTCGTTGATGGCGTCTTCCAGGCTCTGGTCGGCGGCAAAGCCCTCAAAGCGCACGCCCATGCCCAGCTTCAGGAACACGTTAACGATGCCCGTGTCCTGACAGATCGGGCGGTGGCCCGTGGCGCTCATCTTGCTGTTGGTGAGGATCTGCGCCATCGCGTCCTTGGCGGCCGGCGATTGTTCACGCTCGTAGGCGCGCGCCAGGTGCTGGATGTAGTCGGCGGGGTGGTAGTAGGAGATGTACTGCAGCGCTGCAGCTACGGATTCCACCAGGTCGTTGTAGCGGATGGTCGTGGTCATGTAGGCAGGGGGTGTGGGGTGAAAAAACCTGGGGATTATCGCCCCCGAGCTTGCATGGGCCTGAACCAGGGATATAGGCGTGCCCACGCTGGGCAAGGGGGCAGGTCTTTCGGTGCCGCATGGATTGCGGTGAAATGAAGCCGCTTAGGAGGCTGTCGGACTTGGAAATCACCGGCTGCAAATCGACCGTAACGGCCCATTTTTCACCGTCTTTTTGCCCAATAGCTCGGCTATTGGGCTGCAAATCCGGCAAAAACTGGTCTCGCTGGGGCCGATTTTCGCTTTCGGCGCTCCAAGCCCGACAGCCTCCTAGCCATCCATAGTCCCGCCGCAGCACACGAAAGGGCCGCCCGCCATGACCACCAGCACCCGCATCGAACGCGACACCTTCGGCCCCATAGAAGTGCCGGCCGACCGGTTGTGGGGCGCGCAGACGCAGCGCTCGCTGCAGAACTTCGACATCTCGGGTGAGCGCCAGCCGCGCGAGATCATCCGCGCGCTGGCCCAGGTCAAGCGCGCCTCGGCGCGGGTCAACCAGGCGCTGGGCCTGCTGGATGCGCGCAAGGCGGATGCCATCGTGGCCGCGGCCGACGAGGTCATCGCCGGGCGGCATGAGGGCGAGTTTCCGCTCGTGGTCTGGCAGACGGGCTCGGGCACGCAGACCAACATGAACGTCAACGAGGTACTGGCGAACCGCGCCAGCGAGCTGTTGAAAGGCGCGCGCGGCGAGGCGCGCCTGGTGCATCCCAACGACGACGTGAACAAGAGCCAGTCCAGCAACGACGTGTTCCCCACGGCCATGCATGTGGCGGCGGTGCAGGCGCTTGCGCACCGGCTGCTGCCCTCCATTGGACGGCTGCGCGCCACGCTGCAGGCCAAGGCCGAGGCGTTCGACGACATCGTGAAGATCGGCCGCACTCATTTGCAGGACGCCACGCCGCTCACGCTGGGCCAGGAGTTTTCCGGCTGGGTGGCGCAGCTGGCGCATGGCGAGCGCCACGTGCGCGACGCGCTGCCGCACCTGTGCGAGCTGGCGCTGGGCGGTACCGCCGTGGGCACGGGTCTGAATGCGCCCCAGGGCTATGCGGACCAGGTGGCGGCGGACCTGGCGGCGCAGACCGGGCTGCCGTTCGTCACCGCGCCCAACAAGTTCGAATCGCTGGCCAGCTGCGACGCGCTGGTGGCGGCGCATGGCGCGCTCAAGACGCTGGCGGCCAGCTTGATGAAGATCGCCAACGACGTGCGCTGGCTGGCCAGCGGGCCGCGCAGCGGTATCGGCGAGATCACCATTCCCGAGAACGAGCCCGGTTCGTCCATCATGCCCGGCAAGGTCAACCCCACGCAGTGCGAGGCCCTGACCATGCTGGCCGCGCAGGTGCTGGGCAACGATGTGGCGATCAATGTGGGCGGGGCCTCGGGCAACTTCGAGCTGAACGTGTTCCGCCCCATGGTGGCGCACAACTTCCTGCAGAGCGTGCGCCTGCTGGCCGACGGCATGCAGAGCTTCAACGATCACTGCGCCTTGGGGCTTGAGCCCAACCGCGCGCGCATTGCCGAGCTGGTGGAGCGTTCGCTGATGCTGGTGACGGCGCTCAACACCCACATTGGCTACGACAAGGCCGCAGCCATCGCCAAGAAGGCGCACCACGAGGGCACCAGCCTGCGCGAGGCAGCACTGGCGCTGGGCCATGTGACGGCCGCGCAGTTTGATGAATGGGTGGTGCCGGCAAAGATGGTCGGGCGCTGAGCAGCGCGGCCATCAGTCGCCGGCCTGGCACTCGTCGGCCGCCTGATCCACCAGGACCTGCAGGCCTGGAGCGTCATGCACCACGATGCCGCGCGGGCGTACGCTGATCATGCCCTGGCGCTCCAGCCATTTCAGCTCCACGTTCACGCGCTGGCGCGAGCCGCCCAGCAGGCCGGCCAGCTCGTCCTGGGCCAGCGACAGGCCCAGGGGGCGACTGGCCTGCGGCTCCATGTGGCGCGATCCGAAGCGTTCCAGCAAATGCAGCAACTGCTTGGCCAGGCGCGCGCGCAGCGGCATGGTGGCCATGTCTTCCATCAGGCAGTAAAGCGAACGCATGCTCCGGGCCTGCAGCGTGAGCAGGGCCTCGCCGAAACTGGGGTGCTGCAGCAGCAGTGCGCGCAGCGCCGCCTCGGGCACGCTCATCAGCGTGGTGGGGCCGTGCGCGTGTGCGTCGTAGGTGCAGGGGCGGCCGTAGAGCACCTCGGCCTCGCCCACCCAGATGCCGGGCTCCACATAGGCCAGAGTGACCTGTTTGCCTGCCGACGTGTTGCGCCGAAAACGCAGCGCGCCGCTGGCGCAGGTGAACCAGTTGCGTATGGGCAGGCCTTGCTCGACGATGGCATCGCCATGCTCGTGGCGCGTGACGTGGCCCAGGCGCAGGATGTCGTGTCGCAGCGAGGGTGTGAGCGTGGCAAACCAGGGGTTGCGGCCAATGGCCTCGCGCTCCTTGGCGGTCAGCAAAGTGCGCTGTGGCTGGGCGTCGGGAATGGGGCGCAGAGTGGCATTCATGGGCTAGACGAAGGCGGCACGGCGTTACCTTCGCCATGCATTCTAGAAGCCCGGCAATGGCGCCCGCTTTCTGGCCTCGGTTAGTGTGCTCCTGCGCGGGCTTGCTCCAGCCAGCCGTCGAAGGTCTTTTGGTGCGCGCGGATCCAGCCGTTCACATGGCGCTCGATATCGGCGCTCTTGTTCTGTCCCTGGCTCATCAGGTGGTTCTGGGCGTTGATGTCGGCCACGGGCAGCTGCATGACGGCAAACAGCCTGGCGGCGGCGGGGTTTTGCTCGGCCCAGGCCTTGTTGGCCACGATTTGCTGGTTATTGACCACAAATCCGTAGTTCTTGCCGTTGGGCAGCCGGGTATCCAGGCCTTTTTGCTCGCCCGGCAGCGAGGAGAACGGCACCTGCAGCCACACCACGTCCTTGCCCGGCTTGAGTTCTTTGCTAACCCAGTAGGGCGTCCAGGTGTAGTACAGGATGGGCTTGCCGGCGCGGTGGCGCGTGATGGTGTCGGCCATCAGTGCGGCGTAGCTGCCCTGGTTGTGCGTCACCGTGGCACGCAGGCCGTAGGCGTCCAGGTGGTGTTCGATCACCGCCTCGCAGCCCCAGCCGGGGTTGCAGCCGGTCAGGTCGGCCTTGTCGTCGCCATTGCTGTCGAACAGCTGGGCGATCTTCGGGTCCTTCAACTGCCCAATGTTGGTGATCTTGTACTGCTCGGCGGTTTTCCTGTCGATTAGGTAGCCCTGGGCGGCGTTGGCCGAATACACGCCCTGGCGATAGAGCCTGGCGTCGCCGCCGGCGTTCTTGTAGTAGTCGGCATGCAGCGGGTTCCAGTGGTCGGCCATGAAGGTGGCGTCGCCGTTGGCCAGGGCGATATGGGCCGTCGGGTATTCCACCTCCTTGATGGCTTGCACCTCGTAGCCCAGCTGTTCCAGGGCCTTGGTGACCAGCAGGGTCTGGAAGGTTTCCTCGGCAATCGAGCTCTTGAGCGGCAGTACCTTGACGCCCTTGCCGGGCAGCTCTTGCGCCTGGGCGCCCAGAAGCAGCAGGGCCAGGCCGGCGACGGCCAGGTGGCGCAGGGGTTTGATGGTGTAAGTCATGGGGTGCTCCTTTTCAACAAAAAATAACAGCCAAATTGGCATATAGCGCTTTTCCAGAAAGCGCTGGTAGCTATGAATTCAGGACTTGTGTGCGATGTGCTTGCGCAGCAGTCCCAGCGGTCCGCGCTGCCACCAGCGCTGGTTCCCACGGCGTGGCTCGCCCATGGCCTGGGTGATGCGGTCCAGCACGATGGCCAGCAGTACGATCCCCAGCCCCCCGACGGTCGCCAGGCCCATGTCCAGGCGGCCAATGCCGCGCAGCACCATCTGCCCCAGGCCGCCCACGGCGATCATGGAGGCGATGACGACCATGGACAGGCTGAGCATCAGTGCCTGGTTGATCCCGGCCATGATGGAGGGCAGGGCCAGCGGCAGTTGCACCTTGATGAGCAGCTGCCAGGGCGAGGCGCCGTAGGCGCGGCTGGCCTCGATCAGGTCCGGTCGCACCTGGCGCAGCCCCAGGTTGGTCAGACGCACCAGCGGCGGCAGCGCAAACACGATGGTCACGATGACGCCGGGCACGTTGCCAATGCCGAACAGCATCACCACGGGCACCAGGTAGACGAAGGCGGGCGTGGTTTGCATCGCGTCCAGCAGCGGGCGCGTCCAGCGCTGGGCGCGGTCGCTGGCGGCCAGTCCAATGCCCAGCGGCAGGCCGATGGCCACGCAAAAGAGCAGCGAGGTGAGCACCAGTGCCAGGGTCACCATGGCGTCGCTCCAGATGCCCAGCAGGACCACCAGGGCCAGCGACACGGCCGTGGCCAGCGCCAGCATGCGCCCGGCAAACTGCCAGGCCAGCAGCGCGGCCAGCAGCACCATCAGCGGCCAGGGCAGGGCCAGCAGCAGGTCGGTGACGCCGTTCAAGGTGGCGTCGATGGGGGTGCGCACGGCCTGGAAGAAGGGACGGAAGTGCTCCACCGCCCAGTGCAGGCCGTCGTTGATCCAGGCCTGCACGGGCAGGCCGTCGCTGCGGATTTGCTGCCACAGCGCGCCCAGGCCGCCCGCCTGCTCGTCGGCAGCCGTGAGGTCGGGGCTCAAGAGCCAGTCGCTGCCTGGCGCTGCTGCGCTGGGCGTGTCCGTGCTCCACGGGTCGACAGGGCTGGCTGCGGCATCGGCCGGGGCGTTGGTGGCGGCCCAGGGGTCGTTCTGGGCGGTGGTGTCAGAGGTGTTGCTGTTCATGCAGTGGTTAGGTTTTCAGGCGTTGGGCATCACGGGGTTGGCGGTGCCATACGGAAATTGCGGGTTCAGGGTCAGGGGGCTGCGTTCGTCCTGCGACGGTGGTATCGGCGGCGTGTCGCGGTCGAGGAACTTCATCAACGTGGTGCGGCTGATGACGCCCAGGAAACGTCCGTCTTCATCCACCACGGGCAGCGGGCAGGGGGCGTTGGCCATGGCGCCGAACAGCTCG
Source organism: Alicycliphilus denitrificans (assembly GCF_044792555.1). GTDB lineage: Bacteria > Pseudomonadota > Gammaproteobacteria > Burkholderiales > Burkholderiaceae_C > Alicycliphilus > Alicycliphilus denitrificans_A. Next base: position 2,665,213 of record NZ_CP126238.1, on the reverse strand, counting down.
GCCACCGGGGTGTCGGCGGCCAACGCCGGCGCATCGGGCAGGAAGGCATGCTGCAGCCCCAGGGGGCCGTGGTGGCCGTGCAAGGCGCGTCGCAGTGACTGCGAGGACACCACGCCCAGGTACTGCTTGCGGCTGGAGAGTGCATAGGCGTATTCACGGTCCGAGTCCTCCAGCAGGCGCAGCGCGGCGCGGCTGCCCCGGTCGCTGCGCTCGGACACCACAGTGAACGCCTGGCGCGCTATATCGCGCGCCTTGAAAACGGCGGCCGCATCCACGCCGCGCACAAAGTCGCGCACATAGTCGCCCGCCGGGTTGCGCAGGATCTCGTCGGGCGTGCCCACCTGCACCACCTGGCCGTCCTTCATGATGGCGATGCGGTCGCCAATGCGCATGGCCTCGTCCAGGTCGTGCGAGATGAAGACGATGGTGCGGCGGCGGGCCTGCTGCAGGCGCAAGAGCTCGGACTGCATCTCGGTGCGGATGATGGGGTCCAGTGCCGAGAAGGCCTCGTCCATCAGCAGGATGGAGGGGTCGGCCGCAAGCGCCCGGGCCAGGCCCACGCGCTGCTGCATGCCGCCCGAGAGCTCGTCGGGGTAGCTCGCGCCCCAGTCGGCCAGGCCCACCTGCTCCAGCGCCTCTTGCGCGGCCTTTTCGCGCTCGCCGCGCTGCACGCCGGCCAACTCCAGGCCGAAGGCGGTGTTGTCCAACACCGTCATGTGGGGCATCAGCGCGAAGGACTGGAACACCATGGAGATGTCCTTGCGCCGCAGCTGGCGCAAGGCCTTGTCGGAGAGCTGGTTGATGTCCTGGCCGTCGATCAGGATGCGCCCGGCCGTGGGCTCGATCAGGCGGTTGAGCATGCGCACCAGCGTGGACTTGCCCGAACCCGACAGGCCCATGACGACGAAGATCTCGCCGGCGCCTATCGTGAAGCTGGCGTCGAACACGCCGATCGAATGGCCCGTGCGCTGCAGGATTTCCTGCTTGCTCAGGCCTTGACGCACCAGTTCCATGGCCTGCTGCGGCGCATCGCCGAAGACCTTGAAAACCTGGTCGATAGTGATGGGTTTGGCCATCATGACGCTCCTGTAAAGATGGGTTGAACCTTGCTGGCGCCTGTTCCAGGCCGTGCTGGCCGGTTGTGGGCCGCGCTGGAGCCGCAATGGCTGCGCACAGGCGCGCGCAACACAGGACACATGCCTGGGGAGTCAAGCAACCCGGACGTTCAACGAAAGTGACAAAAAGCGGCTCGCATGGCACCCGAGGCGGTGCGCAAGAGCCCGGAAAGCATCAGGGCCGCATCTGGCGGCCATGAGTCGGCAACGGCGTTGCTGCTGCAAGCGGTGCCAACATGTTGAAAACCTACTCCTGATCTATGGAAACAAGAGCAAGCGACCTGCGTGGCAGGTGGTGAAACATTAGAAAAGTATATAAATGCAAAGCCGTGGAGTCAAAACACAAGTTTTTCAAAAAATGCTATACGCGAGGGCGTATGCATCTGCCCGTGTCACGACGCTGTCAGCCGCTGACGCGTCAGTGGCTTGTAAGTAGCAGGCACGAAAGTACGCCCGGATTTTTCAGCCATTGGAGACAAACCACATGAGTGCATCCCCTTCCGCCATTCAGTCCGTTCTGGTCGAAAACCGCATCTTTCCCCCGGCCGAAAGCCTGGTGAAGGCGGCGCGCATTTCCGGCATGGCTGGTTACGAGGCACTGTGTGCCGAGGCCGACAAGGACTTCGAGGGCTTCTGGGCCCGTCTGGCACGTGAAAACCTTACCTGGACCCGCCCCTTCACGCAAACCCTGGACGAGTCCGAAGCGCCCTTCTACAAGTGGTTTGCCGACGGCGAGCTCAACGCCAGCGCCAACTGCCTGGACAAGCACATGGGCACGCCGGTCGAGAACAAGACCGCCATCATCTTTGAGGCCGACGGCGGCGAGGTCACCAAGGTCACCTACAAGGAGCTGCTGGCGCGCGTGAGCCAGTTCGCCAATGCCCTCAAGACCCGCGGCGTGAAAAAGGGCGACCGCGTGCTGATCTACATGCCCATGACCATCGAGGGCATCGTGGCCATGCAGGCCTGCGCGCGCATTGGCGCCACGCACAGTGTGGTGTTCGGCGGCTTCTCGGCCAAGGCGGTGCAGGAGCGCATCCAGGATGCCGGCGCCGTGGCCGTGATCACCGCCAACTACCAGCTGCGTGGCGGCAAGGAACTGCCGCTCAAGTCCATCGTGGACGAGGCCATCGCCTCCGGCGGCTGCGAGTGCGTCAAGACCGTGTTCGTGTACGAGCGCACGGCCACGGCCTGGAACCGCGTGGACGGGCGCGACGTATCGTTTACCGAGGCGCTGCAAGGCCAAAGCACCGAATGCGCCCCGGTGCCGGTGAATGCCGAGCACCCGCTGTTCGTGCTCTACACCTCCGGCTCCACGGGCAAGCCCAAGGGCGTGCAGCACTCCACCGGCGGCTACATGCTGTGGGCCAAGCTGACCATGGACTGGACCTTTGACATCCAGCCCAGCGACGTGTTCTGGTGCACGGCCGACATCGGCTGGGTCACGGGCCACACCTACATCACCTACGGGCCTCTGGCCGCGGGCGCCACCGAGGTGGTGTTCGAGGGCGTGCCCACCTATCCCAACGCCGGCCGTTTCTGGCAAATGATCGAGCGCCACAAGGTCAGCGTGTTCTACACCGCGCCCACGGCCATTCGTTCTCTCATCAAGGCGGCTGATTCGGATGAGGCAGTGCATCCGAAAAAATCGGATCTGTCGAGCCTGCGCATCCTGGGCAGCGTGGGCGAGCCCATCAACCCCGAAGCCTGGATGTGGTACTACAAAAACGTGGGCGGCGAGCGCTGCCCCATCGTCGATACCTGGTGGCAGACGGAAAACGGCGGCCATCTCATCACCCCGCTGCCGGGAGCTACCCCGCTGGTGCCGGGCTCCTGCACGCTGCCGCTGCCGGGCATTGCGGCGGCCATCGTCGATGAAACCGGTCACGACCTGCCCAACGGCTCGGGCGGCCTGCTGGTCATCAAGCGCCCTTGGCCATCGATGATCCGCACCATCTGGGGCGACCCCGAGCGTTTCAAGAAGGCCTACTTCCCCGAGGAGATGGGTGGCAAGATTTACCTCGCCGGCGACGGCGCGGTGCGCGATGCCAAGACCGGGTACTTCCGCGTCACCGGCCGCATCGACGACGTGCTCAACGTCTCGGGCCACCGCATGGGCACGATGGAGATCGAGTCCGCCCTGGTGTCCAAGAGCGACCTGGTGGCAGAGGCCGCCGTGGTGGGCCGCCCCGATGACCTGACCGGCGAGGCCATCTGCGCCTTCGTGGTGTTGAAGCGCCCACGCCCAACCGGCGAGGAGGCGGCACAAATAGCCAAGGAACTGCGCGACTGGGTGGCCAAGGAGATCGGCCCCATCGCCAAGCCCAAGGACATCCGCTTTGGCGAAAACCTGCCCAAGACGCGCAGCGGCAAGATCATGCGCCGCCTGCTGCGCAGCCTGGCCAAGGGTGAATCCATCACCCAGGACACCAGCACGCTGGAAAATCCGGCCATCCTGGATCAGTTGGCGCAGAACAACTGATGCAGACCGCGCCGCAAGGCGCGGGTGCGCAGCACTGGCCGGATTGGGGGAGCACTCATATCGCGCGGCGATGTGACGTGCTCACCAAAGCCCCGCAATTTTGGATCAGTTGGCGCAGAACAACTGATCACTCAGCGGCGTACCTGCAGGGCTCCGGGATTCACGATGTTGCTGGGCGTGCCCTTGATGTAGTTGACGACATTGTCGAAGGCTGCGCCAAAATAAAGCTCATAGCTGTCTTGTTCCACATAGCCGATGTGGGGCGTGCAAATGCAGTTTTCCAGCCGCAGGAGTGCATGGCCTTGCAGGATGGGCTCGCTTTCAAAAACGTCGACGGCGGCCATGCCTGGGCGTCCCCGGTTGAGTGCGGCGAGCAGCGCGTCAGCTTCTATGAGTTCTGCGCGCGACGTGTTCACGAACAGCGAGGTGGGCTTCATGCGCGACAGATCCTCCAGCGTGATCATGCCGCGCGTCTCGTCCGTGAGTCGCAGGTGCAGCGACACCACATCGCATTGCGAGAAAAAGTCGGCTTTGGTGCTGGCGACCTGCAGGCCGTCGCTCAAGGCCTGTGCGCGCGATGCCTCACGGCCCCAGACTCTCACATTCATGCCGAATGCGCGGCCATAGCCGGCGACGATTTGCCCGATGCGGCCATAGCCCCAGATACCAAGCGTCTTGCCGCGCAGCACGCTGCCGAGCCCGAAGTTGGCTGGCATGGATGCGGCGCGCAGACCTGATTGCTGCCAGGCCCCGTGTTTGAGGTTGGAGATGTACTGGGGTAGGCGGCGCATGGCGGCCATGATCAGCGCCCAGGTCAGCTCGGCGGGTGCCACGGGCGAACTCACGCCCTCGGTCACGGCGATCCCACGCTCGGTGCAAGCCGCGATGTCGATATGGGAGCCGACGCGCCCCGTCTGTGCAAGGAGCTTGAGACGCGGCAGCTTGTCCACCAGTTGGCGCGTGATGTGCGTGCGGTCACGAATCAAAACAATGATGTCGGCATCGCGCAGGCGCACCGACAACTGGCCCAGACCTTTGACGTTGTTGGTATAGACCTTGGCCGAGTAGGGGTCGAGCCGCGCTGCGCAGTGGAGCTTGCGCACTGCATCCTGGTAATCGTCAAGTATTACGATGTTCATCTTGTCGTGTACATCCGGCCTGGGCATCAAGGGCGAATGGGAAGGCATTCGTCCCGGTTCCTTGATGTGCAAAAAATCCAATGGCTTGGCTTGCCTGTGGCATTGATGGGCGATTGTCGTTGATGACGGGTTCCCCATGGGCTGGGTGGGACGAAATCCAGCAGTGCAGCGACACATGATTACAAATTACGGCTGTGCCGCCATGATTGCTGATCGGCATCGAGTTGCGTCTATGCCAGAAGCCTGTGTCCAAAGCCGTTAAGCTTGCATGCATGGCGCACGTCAGTTTCTCCCCTCCATACACTCCAGCCAGCGATATGGCACAGCAGTTGCGTGATTGCGGATACGCTGTTTTGCAACCACGCGACACGATGGCTTGGATAGGCTGCGAGCAGGCCGAATTGCAGGCGCTGTCCTCGGATTGGACCGAACTGCCGCTCGATGATTTTCTGAAGGACGGCGGGCGTTACCGGCGTCGACGCCATGCATGCTTCATTGTGGATGGCGCGGTCGTGAGCCAGACGCCGCACCGCGCGCATTGGCAGCCCGTGGAGTACAACGCCTTGCACGGCGGGATGCGGCGCTGGTTTGCGCCAATGCGGGATGTGACCGTGGCGGCGCCCGTGTGGGGCCGGCTGATGCGGGCCTTGGCAGGGCTTTCGCAGCAGGTCTTGGCAACGGGGCCCGGGCGCTGCTTCATCGAGGCGCACCAGTTTCGGATCGACACCGCAGGCGGCATCGGACGGCCCACGCCCGAGGGCGCGCATCGTGATGGTGTGGATCTGGTGGCTGTTTTTCTGGTGGGCCGCCAGGGCGTGAAGGGCGGAGAGACCCGCATTTTCGAGGCCGCTGGACCTGATGGACAGCGCTTCACGCTCAGCGAGCCCTGGTCCGTGATGCTGCTCGACGATGCGCGCATGATCCATGAAACCACCCCCATCCAGCCGGATGATGAGCAGGGCGGCTGGCGTGATACGCTGGTGCTGACCTGTCGCCGGGGTGGCTTCCTGGAGGATGTAGCTCAATAATTGATGCGCATCAGGCATCGAGATGCAGCATGGCGCCACACTGCGAGCAGCCTGGCCGACGACTTCCACGTCCAATAGGCTCCCTGGCATCAAGGCACCGCACCTATTTCAATGAGGAGATTCCATGTTCAAGCACATTTTGATTCCCGTCGATGGCTCGGAAACATCCATGAAGGCCGTGGCCAAGGCAGCGGCCCTGGCCAAGACCTTTGGTAGCACGGTGACGGCGCTGTATGTGATAGATCCCTACCCATTCACCGGCGTGGGGGCCGATTTCGCCTACGGCCAGGCCCAGTACTTGAGCGCTGCCACGGCTGAGGCCAATGCCGCGCTGGATGCCGCCAAGGTCGCCATCAGCCAGGCGGGTGTGGCCAATGTGAGCACCATGGTTGGCGAGGGCCATGCCGTGCATGACGGCATTCAGCGCGCGCTGGAGAGCACGGGAGCCGATCTCATCGTCATCGGCTCGCATGGTCGCCGGGGCCTGGAGAAGTTGGTGCTGGGCAGTGTGACGCAGCGGGTGCTGGGCGTGGCGCGTGTGCCCGTGCTGGTCGTGCGCGAATAAGGCCCGCACCTTCCGTGTGATAGCGGACCGGTAAGGGCGTCGAAATCAACGCCCCGCAGCCCGAACGAAAAGCGGGTGCGTTTTGGCGCGACGAGCGTGCTTGGGTAAAAGATGCTCTGCCTTTCAGTCCGGCATCGAGCAATGCCCGCCCGAGGCGGCCTTGCCCGAGCCAGCCGCTATCAGCGGCGCCTCCAGGCGCAGGTCCACTGGTGCGGAGCTGGCCCAGTCCCAGGCCAGGAAGGCGGCAAGAGTGACCCAGAAGGCCAGGCGCAATGTGGTGTGTCGTGTCATGGCGTGATCCTGGTGCTTCAAAAGCCGAAATGGCGCCGGATGCGCAGGCCGAAGATGGTGCCCGCGAAGGCCAGCGGTACCCAGATCCAGCCGTGGATGCTGCCCGTGGAGATGCCCGACAGCATGGCGCCGACGTTGCAGCCGAAGGCCAGGCGCGAGCTGTAGCCCAGCGCCAGGCCGGCGAGCAGGGCCACAGCCCATTGCGTGCCGTTCAAGGGTTTGGCGCTGGCGGGCTTGGCCGCAGACACCCACAGCGCGCCCCCGAGGATGCCGATGTTGGTGATGCTGGTCACGTCCATCAGCACCGTCTCCTGCAGCCGCGCGGCGTTGCCGCTCTGGCTCCAGAACCAGTTGCCCGCCAGGTCTGCCGTGCCCGTGGCCTGGGCTATTTTTGCGGCCCACAGGCCAAAGCCATAGACCACGCCCCAGGGCTGGCCGGCAATGATCAGGTTCAGCGTGGCCAGCAGCGCCAGCAACACCGCGCCCAGCATCCATTTGCGCACCACGAGCGGCTTGGGCGCCTGGCCCGCCGCTGCGTTGGCGCGGCCCGCGTACCAGCGCACGGCCATGGCTAGCAGGGCCAGCGCCGCCAGCGTGATAAGCAGCGCCTGTACCCAGCCAAATTGGCTGACCAGGCCCAGCGGCTGGGTGCGACCCAGATCCAGCCAGAAGCCCAGGTGCAGCGAGCCCAGAAAGCTGCCCAGCGCAAACAGCGGCAGGATGGCAGCGTTCATGGGAATGCCCAGTCCGGCCTTGTACAGCGTGCCGCTGCCGCAGCCGTCGGCGATCTGCATGCACAGGCCGAACACGAAGGCGCCCACCAGCAGGCTGACGCTGGGCGGGCCCAGCGCGGCCGTGAGCTCGGGGTAATGGCCTAAGAGCGGCATGGCCAGGGTCGCGGCCAGCGCCAGGAGTAGCAGCTGGCCCATGACGCCGCTGGCGTCCCTGTCCTCGATGAGCATGCGCCAGCCCGTGGTGAAGCCAAAGCGCTGGCCCGCGAGTACCGCACCCAGGCCCAGGCCCACGATAAACAGCACGGCCTGGCGTGCCGACACGCTCCACAGCAGCCAGCCGGTGAAAACGGCCAGCATGGCCGCGAGGGGGAGTCGTTTCATGTGGGTCGGATTCTTGCAAAAAAACAGAGCTGCCAGCGCTTGTCCATCAAGCGCTGGCAGCCATTTTTACTATAAATGAATGTGGCCCTGCGGCAGGCTTACTTGGACTTGCGCTCCCACCATTGCCGGGCGTCATAGGCCAGGGCCTCGAAGCGGCTGGGCTGGTTGGCCATGGCCGGGGTGTCCTTGGATTGGGTCCAGTCCACCATGGAGCCGGCGTACAGCTTCACACCGGGTAGGCCCGCGACTTCGGACAGGCCGAACCAGTCGGTCGCGGCCCAGTGGCCGGTATTGCAGAACGCCACCATGTCCTGGCCCTGCTCGCGCTTGACCTTGGCGGCGATCTGTTTGGCCGTGGCTTGGTCCACGAAGGTGGCCGAGCCGGGCACGAACCACTGGTTGAAGTCCAGTTGCTGCGCGCCGGGCAGGGTGCCGGCCAGCTTGGCTGCGGGCGCGCGCACCTTGCCCTGGTAGAAGGCATCGGGGCGCGAATCGACCAGGGCGGCGTTGTTCAGTTTGATGTGCTGACCTACCTCATCGCGCGTGGCCAGCAGGCTGGTGTCGATCTGCGGCTGGTACTGGCTGCGTGCGACTTGGGGCACGGCCTGGTCCTGCGCCAGTTTGGCATCGCCCCAGGCCTTCATGCCGCCGTTGAGGATGGACAGCTCCTTCAGGCCGAGCAGCTTCAGCGTCCAGTACACGCGCGCGGCGGCGCCAAAGTCGGTGGTATCGGCGCCACTGGAGACGACGACGGCGCGGGTGGATGCCGTCAGGCCCAGCGACTGTGCGAGTTCGGTGAGTTTGGGTGTATCCAGCAGCTCGCCGGGGTTGCTGGCCGGGCCGCGCCACTTGCCGTAAGGCGCATTCACGGCGCCAGGAATATGCTGGGCGCTGTAGCTGGCCGGGTCGCGGATGTCGATCACGCGCGGTGCGTTGGCCTGTGCCGTCTGGGCGCTGAGCTCGGCGGGCGTGAGCAGGGGCTGAGCGGCCCAGGCGGCATGGGCGGCCGCAGAGATGACGGCAAGGGCGAGCAGTTTTTTCATGGCGAATCCTGGGTCGGGCAGTGCAAAGATTGCCGTGATTGTGTTGGCTGTCTTTCTATGTGCAAACTACAAAATAGAATTTTTTTTATCTCTTATGGTTATAAAGCCTTCATGCCCGTGCTGCAGATATGCGTGTGGGTGAAGTAGACTGGCCCGGTCATTGCTTTGCAGCGTCCTATGCCCCATAGTCCCCGTGCCAATCCCGTTTCGCCGCTTTCGCTGCCCCAGGTGCGCACCATTGGCCTGCTGCGGCCGCTGGCTTGGTTGGGCCAGGCTTTGCGCGACATTGCGCGCGCGCCCTTGCTGAGTCTGGCCCATGGGCTGTTCCTGGCCTTGCTGGGCGCCGCCATCGTGGCGCTGGGGCACAATCGCTTCTGGTTTGTCGCCGGCACCTTGTCAGGGTTCCTGATCGTGGGGCCGGTGGTGGCCACCAGCCTGTATGCCATCAGCCGCGCCCTGGAGCGTGGCGAGCGCGTGGGGCTGGGCCTGGTGTGGCAGACCTGGGTACGTTGGCAACGCAACCATGCGGGGCAGGTGCAGCACCAGGGCTACTGGAGCCTGGTGCGATTTGGTCTGCTGCTGTCGCTGGCGGCCACGGGTTGGGTGGCCATCTCGGCGTCTCTGATCTATACGCTGTCGCCGGTGCGCATAGAAACACCCATGGATTTCCTGCGCCATGTCGTGCTCGAGCGCGATGGGGCGCTGTTTGCCATCTGGCTGGCGCTGGGCAGTTTTCTGGCCGCGCCTATTTTTGCGTCCAGCGTGGTGGCCATGCCGCTGCTGCTCGACCGGCGGATCAGCGTGCGCCAGGCCGTGCTGACCAGCTGGGCCGTGGTGCTGGCCAACCCGGTGCCGATGGCGCTGTGGGCGGCCCTGATCGTGATGTTGACCCTGTTGGGACTGGGCTCGCTGTTGATCGGATTGGTGGTCGTGATGCCGCTGCTGGGCCATGCGAGCTGGCATGCCTATCGCGACCTTGTGGACGCATCGGGGTTTGCGTCGGTTGATGCGTAACAGGGCGCCAGCCTGAGTTTGTAGGATCTTGTCGTGATTTTTGGGTACACAGAACAGCAAATAGCCCATTTTTTCCTCACCTACGGGATCGGGGCCTTCATTCTGTTCATGGTGTTCATCATCCTGCAGTTGGCGCGCGAGTCCAAGGCCGGCAGGTTTGGCACTTTCGTGATCTTTCTGGGGCTGGGCGTGGGCTTTGTCGGCTATTTGGCCAAGATCGTCATTCAGTGGTGGATGGAGCGCTGACCATCACCCTCTGATCATGCTCTGCGCGGGGCGCGTCTGCGCCCCAGCGCCATGGCCTGCCAGGCGCGGCGGTAGGCCAGCAGCGTGGCCTCGGCGCGTGCGTGCACGCTGCCTTCAAGATGTTCGCCCGGCGCCAGGCCGGCGAGGTTGGCGGTCAGCAGCGCCACCCCTTCGCCCACATGCTGCGCGGCGTAGACGTGAAAGCGCCCGGCCGCGACCGCATCGACTACCTGGGGCGAGAGCATCAGGTGGCGCTGGTTGCGCGCCGGGATCAGCACGCCCTGCGTACCCGTGAGACCGGCCTGCGCGCAGACGCGGAACCAGCCTTCGATTTTTTCGTTCAGTCCGCCGACGGGCAGCACCTCACCGTGCTGGTTCAGCGCGCCGGTGACCGCGATGTCTTGGCGCAGCGCCAGGCCCGACAGCGATGACAGCAGTGCGTACAGCTCGGCGCAGGAGGCCGAATCACCCTCGATGCCGCTGTACTCCTGCTCGAACACGATGGAGGCGTTGAGCGCCAGCGGCGCCAGATGCCCGAACAGCGCGCTCAGATAGCTTTGCAGAATGAGCACGCCCTTGTCGTGGATGGGGCCGGACAGCTCGACCTCGCGCTCGATGTTGACCACGCCTTCGCGCCCGGCGTGCGTGCGTGCGGTGATGCGCACCGGAAAGCCAAAGCGGTAGTCGCCCATGTCGATCTGCGTGAGCGCGTTGAGCTGCCCGACACGCTGGCCCTCCAGGGTGATGAGCAGTTCGCCCTCGGCGATGGCCTCGTGCAGCGCCTCTTCGGGCGCGTTGTGGCGTTGGCGCCGCGCGGTGAGCGCCGCCTCGACGTCGCAGGCCTCGGTGAGTGCTGCTCCGCGCGTGCGCGCCTGTGCGCAGCTTTCCACCAGCAGCGCCTCCAGGCTGGCAAAGCTGGCGCTCTGGCGCGCCTGGTCGTCGGCCTCGCGGTGCGTGAACTCCAGCAGGCGCGCCACCGCTGCGCTGCTGCAGTGCGGCAGGCCGCGACGCGCACAGGAGCGTGCGAGGAAGACACTGCTCGCGCGGTAGGTGTCGCTGCTCGCATGAAACTGCTCGGCAAAGTCCACCTTGACGCGAAAGCGCCGTGCCAGATCCGTGTCGCCCTCGTGCAGCAGGTAGTACTCGGCGGCCGAGCCGATGAGCACGATCTTCACCTCCACGTCCACGCCCTCGGGCTGCAGCGCCACCGTGGCGCCGCTGCCATGGCTTGCGGCCTGGTCCTCGATCGCGACGCGGTTGCAGCGCAGGAAGCGGCGCAGCCGCTCCCAAAGCGGCGCATCGCCCACCAGATCGCGTAGAAACAGCATCAGAAAGCCGCCGTGTGCACGCAGCAGGCCGCCGGCGTGGATGTCGGAGAAGTCGGCGTAGGGCGCGTCCTCGCCCGATTCGTACTGGATATGGCCGAACAGGTTGCGCAGCTGCGGGTTGTCCTCGATGACGACTGGTGCGCCGGGCAGTTGCGCGTTATCCACTGCCAGGTTCACCTGGCACAGCGCGAGCAGGTCGGCCAGTTGCCCGCGGCGTTCGTCCTCCAGCGTGTCCTCGCCCTGCGTGCCCTCGTGCGGTACGAACAGATCGAGGTTGTCGAGCACCTGCTGCTCCACTTGCTCGAGCCAGCGCCTGAGCTTGACCGCGTCCTTGATCTGCTTGCGCAATCCCTGGCGGATATCGTCCAGGCCGTGCGTGACCAGCGGGCCGGCGCTTTGGCGCAAAAGCTGCGCCAGTGCCTCGTCGCGTGTGCGCTCCAGCGGCCGCGTGCGATCGAGAAAGCGCACGATCTCGGCGCGCAACTCCTGTTCGGCTTGCTCGATGGTGGCACGCTCCTGCGCACCGAGTGCGCCCGCCTCGGCCTCGGTCAGAGGCTCTTCGCCGCCTGGGCCCAGCAGGGTGAAGACCATCTGGCCCTCATCGCGCGCCAGGCGAAAGCGCCGTGCGCGCGCAAAGTCGGCGAGCTGGCTGAAGGCTCGCGCCTCGTCGCTTTGGTAACGCTTGGTGATGCGCTCGCTCTCGTTCTTGACGTCGGGGGCGGCCAGGCGCTTGGGGATATCCGCCTCCAGCTGGCGGCTCCAGCCGGCCACCTGGTCGCGCAGCTGCCGCCCTTGGCCCGCGGGCAGGCGCAGCGCACGCGGGCGCTCGGGTGCGTCAAAGTCGTGCAGAAAGCACAGGTCCGGCGGCACGGGCCGGCCGGCCGCGGCCTCCTTCATCGCCTGGCGCATCAGCGACGCTCGGCCGCTGCCGACCTCGCCGAGCACGAACAGGTGGTAGTCGGGTTGCTGCATCGCCAGGCCAAAGCGCGCCGCGTCGAAGGCGCGCTGCTGGCCAATCCACGGCAGGGGCTCGCCCACGAGTGTGTGCGTGTCGGCAAAACCCAGGCTCTCGGGGGCGATGTGCAGGCGTAGCTGCTCTGGTGCGAGCCGGGGGCAGGGCGTGTTCATGGCTACGCTTTCGTGGCGGGGGTGATCCAGCCTGCAAGATGGGTCTGCGCGATGTGTGAGAGCGCGCTGATCCATTCGTTGTTGTCGTTCAGGCAAGGGATGTAGGTAAAGCGCTTGCCGCCTGCCTGCAAGAAGGCTTGGCGTACCTCCATGTTGATTTCTTCCAACGTCTCCAGGCAGTCGGTTGGGAAGCCTGGGCAGATCACATCCACACTGGCAAGGCCCGCAGCCGCCAGCCGCTTGAGCGTGGGTTGGGTATAGGGCTCAAGCCATTTCGCACGGCCAAAGCGTGACTGGAAGGTGAGCTGCCACTGCTCGTTCTCAAGGCCTAGCGCTTGGGCGAGCAGTTGTGCGGTTTTGCGGCACTGCTCGGCATAAGGGTCGCCCAGGCGCACGTTGCGCTCGGGTATGCCGTGAAAGCTCATCACCAGCTTGTCGCCGCGCGCACCCTCGCGGCGCCAGTGGGCGCGCACACTGGCGGCCAGCGCGGCGATGTAGTCAGGGTGATCGTGGTAGTCGTTCACGAAGCGCAGCTCGGGGAAGTGGCGCGAGTGGCGCGTCCAGTCGGCCACTGCGTCCACCACGCTGGCGGTGGTCGTGGCCGAGAACTGCGGGTACAGCGGCAGCACCAGCACGCGCTTCACGCCCGCGGCCTGCAGGGCCTGCAGCTGGGCCGCGATGGCCGGCTGGCCATAGCGCATGGCCGGCAGCACGCGCACCGGGTAACCGGCCTCGCCCAGCCAGCCACGCAGCATCACGGCCTGCTTGGCGCTCCACACGGCCAGGGGCGAGCCCTCGTCTGTCCAGATCGTGGCGTATTTGGCGGCTGACTGGGCGGGCCTGGTGCGCAGGATGATGCCGTGCAATATGGGTAGCCAGGCGGCGCGTGGTATTTCGACCACGCGTGGGTCGCTCAGGAATTGCGCTAGGTAGCGGCGCAGCGCCGGCGCTGTGGGGGCGTCGGGCGTGCCCAGGTTGCACAGCAAGATGGCGGTATCGTTTGCCAGGCTAGAGGCGGGTGCTGGTTGTTTTTCCAAGTCCATGGCCGATTTTCACCCACGTGCAGGGGGTTGCACGAAAGTCGGTGAAAAGCCTGCAGGGCTATTGCCGGGCCGCTGCAGGCCATGCGGCGTCAGAACTTCACCGTGGCGCCCAGGTACACGGACCGGCCCATGCCGGGCACGAGCACCCCCCAAGGCACGGCCGTGCCCGCCATGGTACGGCCCTGGCCCAGGTAGGCACCGCCCTGCGGGTGGTTGTAGAAGCGGTTGAACAGGTTGTCCACGCCCAGGTCCAGGCGCCACGCTTTCCACTCGTAGCTGGTACGCAGGTTCACCAGGGCGTAGCCGGCGGTGGGAACCTCGTTGCGCACGGCAGAGACATCTTTTTTGGCGCCCACCATCAGCAGCTCGGCCGTGCTGCTCCAGCCACCCTTGTCGTGGCTCAGGGCCAGCCTGGCGTTCAGCGGCATGATGGCGTACAGGTTTTCGCCCGTGCGCCTGTCCTTGCCGCGCACATAGCCGAGCATGCCGTGCAGCGTCAGGCGCCCCCAGGTGGCGCTCTCGCCCAGCCGGCTAAAGCCCGACAGGTCCAGGCCGTGCAGGCGCACGTCCTGGTTGGCAAAGCGCAGGTAGACGAAACCCTGCGTGGCGCCGGCGTTGGCCGCGGTGCAGGAGGTCATGGCACCCATGCCGCCGCTGCAGCGCTCGGCGCCAACGTAGTCGTTCACCTGCGTGACGTAGGGCGTGAGCTTCACGCCCCAACGCTCGCCCGTGGCGTCATGCCAGTCGGCCGTGGCGCTGAGGGTGTTGGCGACCTCGGGGCGCAGGTCGGGGTTGCCCACGTAGCCATTGCCGTCGCCCACCAGGTTGACCATGCGCATGGCCATGCCCCCGGTGGACCAACTGTAGCGCTCGTACAGGTTGGGCGAGCGCGTCTTGTGGGCAAAGCCGAATTCGTAGCGGACCTGGTCGTTGGGGGTGTAGCGCGCCAGGGCCGTGAGGTCGAGGTTGTGGTCGCTGTGATGCCGGTCGCGTGCGTTGAAGGCGTTGGCCTCGGCCGCATAGCCGCTGTTGTAGCCCTGCACCGTGCCGCTGTTCATGCGCACCTGGCCCACGCGCAGGCCGATCTGCGTGAGCCACTGCGGGCTCCAGCGCGCCTCCCATTCGGCAAAGGCCTCCAGCCGGTCGCGCTGACCATCGCGGATGTTCCAGAAGGTGTCGGGCGCCATGCCGCCGCCCGAGGGCAGCCACCAGTCGTCGAGCCGGTAGCGCTGCGCCAGCGCGCCCACGCGCAGCGTGTCGCGCTCGGAGAGCTCGACGTCGCCGCGCAGCTGCAGGCCGCTGGTGCGGCCGCGTGTGTCCATGGGCATGCCCGGCACGTTGTTGGCGGGGCCGTACCAGAACTGCTTGTCGGCGCCAAAGTTCATGGCGTGGCGCGTGGCCTCGTGGTAGGCACGTGCATGCAGCCGGCCCCAGCCGAACTGACCCTGGTAGCGCAGGTTGAACTGCTGGCTGTCATTGCGCGTCATGTCCATGCGCTGGTTAGGGTAGTTCTGGTAGGGAATGTCCTGCACGCCCAGGCGCAGCTCGACCAGGTCCGTGCTACCCCGCCAGGCCATGCTCAATGCGTGGTTGCGCGTCTTGTAGCTGCTGGAGCCCACCTCGTCGCCGCCCAGCCATTGCGTGGGTTTGTCGCTGGCAGCCGGGCCCGCACTCTTGAAATCGCGCGCCGCCTTGTAGTTGTCGGCCTGGGCCGTCGAGCCGTCGTAGCGCAGGCTGAACTGCTCGCGCGCGTAGGAGGCCGCCAGGTGGCCGCCCAGCGCGTCGCCGTTGCTGCGCCAGAAACCCCCGGCCTCGCCCGATACGCGGGGCGCCTCGCCCGGCGCGGTGAAGGCCGGTGGCGGGGAATCGACCTGGATGGTGGCGCCAATGCTGTCGCCGCCCACGCTCACCGGAGTGATGCCGGCAAACAGCCGCACGCTGCCCACGCGCGTGGGGTCGATGTAGGACAGTGGCGGGTTCATGTGGTTGCCGCAGGCGGAGATCAGGTCCATGCCATCGACCTGTATGCGCAGCCGGTCGTCCGACAGGCCATGCACGCTGGGCAGGCTGGACACGCCGCCGGCGCCCGCCAGGCTGACGCCGGGCAGGGAGCGCAGCAGGTTGGCAGTGTCGCTGCTGGCTGGGCGCGCTGCGCGCAATGAACTATTGGGCGTGTCACTGGCGCCCACGGGGGGGGCGTTGTCGGCGGTGGTGCTGACGGTGATGGTCTGCAGGGTGGCCTGCTGCTGGGCCGTGGCCGCCAGGGGCAGGGCCGCCAGCAGGGCGGACAGGGGCAGCAGGGCACAGCCGTGCGTGCGGCGGCCGCCGCGAAGAATTCGGGTTATGGAGTGCATGGATCAAAAATCAGGGAATGCGGGCGCAGGCCCGGGCGCAGCCGCCCCAGGGGCTGGCTGCATCACGACAAAAGGCGGGTCAGAGGCGGGGCGTCAAGCCCAGACCAGGGGCGGGCCCTGGGCCGGCGGACGCAGCCGGCTGGGCTGCGGCGCTGCCGCGTTGTCGTGTCGGAGGGGGGCCTGCGCCTGCGGCCCCGGCGGCACCGCGCCGCTGCCGCCGTGGCTGGCCATGAAGCTGGTGCCGGCGACGCTGCAGACGGGGCAATGCTGCATCCCGCCCATGGGCTGGGCCTTGCCTTGTGTCCCGGAGCCAGTGTCGTCCTGCCCATGCACTGTGCAGATGTCGGCACTCAGCAGGGCATGGGTCGCCATGTCGGCCCAGTGCCGTGCGCTGGCCTGCACCATCCACAACTGCGCCAGCAGGGCCAGCATGGCGAGTACCATGCCGGGTCGGCGGAGGGAAATGCGGATGTTGCAGCGCGTCACGGCGCCCGATTGTGTCGCCGCCTTGCCTGCCGGTTTTGCCGTGGATCAATTGTGGTAACAAGTCTTGACATCGCGCGCATTCGCGCCATCACCATCGACCTAGACGACACACTGTGGCCAGTCTGGCCCGCCATCACGCGCGCCGAGGCGGCGCTGGCCGGCTGGCTCGCAGCCCATGCGCCGGCCACGGCGGCATTGTTTGGCGATGCGCAGACGCTGCGCGCCATCCGCGTGCGCATGAACGAGCTGCGCCCCGAGCTGCGCCACGACCTGAGCGCGCTGCGGCGCGAGTCGATCCGGCTGGCGCTCACCCAGGCAGGGGACGATCCGCAGCTGGCGGAGCCGGCATTCGAGTTCTTCTTCGCCGAGCGCCAGCGCGTGGACCTGTTCGAGGACGCGCTGGAGACACTCGAATTCCTGTCCGCGCGCTACCCCGTGGTGGCGGTCTCCAATGGCAACGCCGACGTGCAGCGCATCGGCATAGGCCGGTATTTCCGGGCCAGCCTGAGCGCCACGCGCCTGGGCGTCGCCAAGCCCGATGCACGCATCTTCCACGCCGGCGCCCGGGCCGCGGGCGTGGATAGCAGCGAGGTGCTGCATGTGGGCGACGACGCGCTGCTCGATGCGCAGGGCGCGCTCGATGCGGGCATGCAGGCCGCGTGGCTGAACACGGCCGGCGCCGCGTGGCCGCACGAGGGTGCGCCGCCGCACGCCACGGTGCCGAGCCTGACCGTGCTGTGCCGGCTGCTGGATTAGGGCCTTTGGGCTAGAAAGCCGCGTATGGCCTGCAGCGTGGCGTCGGGCGCCTCGCTCATCTGGTGATGGCCCACGGGCAGCTGCGCGACCTGCACCTGCTTGCCCGCGGCGCGCGCGGCCTGGATCAGGCCCTGCGCGGCCTTCGGGGGCGTCATCTGGTCCAGGTTGCCCAGAGCGAACAGCACCGGGCACTGGATGGCGGCGATGGCCTGTTCGCCATTTGCATAGCTGTCGCAGGCCACGAAGCCGCGGTGAAAGACGTTGACCTGCGGGTTGCTGCGCAGCACGCGCCGGCCCAGGGCCATGCCCGCGCCATAGACCCAAAAGCCCGCCCCCAGCGGCGGCGCCAGGGTGCTGCGCGAAAACACATTCACCATGCGCAACGCCTTCTCGGGCTCGTGCAGCGCGGCCTCGATGAGCGCGGGCGAGACCTTCATCGGGTAGGCCGTGCCCACCAGCACCAGGTGGCTGGCGCGCGCGCCCAGGCGCGCCGCCGCCTCCAGCGCGATCAGCGAGCCCCAGCTGTGGCCCACCAGCGCCGCTTGCTGGATTCCCAGCGCGTCGAGCAGAGCATTGATGAAGTCCGCCGCCTGCTCCACGCTGGCGGGGGCATCGCCCCTGCTGCGGCCATGGCCGGGCAGGTCCACGGCCAGCACGTTCCAGCCGTGGTGCGCCATGTAGCGGCTTTGCAGCGCCCAGACGCTGTGGTCATTGAGTACGCCGTGGATGAAGACCACCGTCGGCTGGCCCGGGTCCAGGGGCTTGCCGCCGGTGTAGCAATAGGTTGGAGAGCCGTTGACCTGCACATCCATCACACACCTGCCTTTCCCGTCGCCTTTTCCGCGGCCTTGAGCGCGCGCTGCAGGTCGTCTATGAGGTCGTCGGAATCCTCCAGCCCGATCGACAGGCGTATCGTGCCCGGGCCTATGCCGGCGTCGGCGAGCGCCTCGTCGCTGAGCCGGAAGTGGGTGGTGCTGGCCGGATGGATCACCAGGCTGCGGCAGTCGCCCACGTTGGCCAGGTGGGAAAAGAGCTTGAGCGCCTCGATGAAGACCTTGCCTTGCGCGCGGCAGCCCTTCAGGTCGAAGCTGAACACCGAGCCGGCGCCGCGCGGCAGCAGCCTTTGCGCCAAGGCATGGCTGGGGTGTGATTCGAGCAGCGGATGGCCCACGCGCGCGACGAACGGGTGGCTGGCGAGGAAGCGCACCAGCTTCTCGGTGTTGCGCATGTGCTGTTGCATGCGCAGCGGCAGGGTCTCTATGCCCTGCAGGATCAGCCAGGCCGTGTGCGGGCTCATGCAGGCGCCGAAGTCGCGCAGGCCCTCGCGGCGCGCGCGCAGCAAAAAGGCGCCCACGGTGCTCTCCTCGGCAAACACCATGCCGTGAAAGCCGTCATAGGCCTGGGTCAGCTCGGGAAAGCGCCCGGAGGCCTCCCAGTCGAAGCTGCCGCCATCGACCAGCACGCCGCCGATCACCGTGCCATGGCCCGAGAGGAACTTGGTCGCCGAGTGGTAGACCAAGTCCGCCCCATGCTCCAGGGGCTTGATGAGCCAGGGCGAGGTCAGGGTGGAGTCCACCAGCAGCGGCACGCCGGCCTCGTGGGCTATTCGTGAAACGGCGGGAATGTCCAGCACCTCCAGCCCGGGGTTGCCCACGGTCTCGCCAAAAAAGAGCTTGGTGTTGGGCCGCACGGCGGCGCGCCAGCCGGCGATGTCGCTGGGCTGGACGAAGGTGGTCTCTATGCCGAAGCGCCGCAGCGTGTAGTTGAGCAGGTTCTGCGAGCCGCCATAGAGCGCCGTGCTGGCCACGATATGCCCGCCCGCGCCCATCAGCGTGCAGACCGCCAGGTGCAGCGCCGCCTGGCCGCTGGCCGTGGCGATCGCGCCCACGCCGCCCTCGAGCGCGGCCACGCGCTGCTCCAGCACGGCGTTCGTGGGGTTGCTGATGCGGCTGTAGACATGGCCGGGGCGTTCCATGTTGAACAGGGAGGCGGCATGGTCGCTCGACTCGAAGACGAACGAGGTCGTCAGGTGGATGGGCACGGCGCGTGCGCCCGTGGCGGGATCGGGCTGCGCCCCCGCGTGCAGCGCGAGGGTGTCGAAGCCGGGGTCGGAGTATCCGGGCATCCAAGTCTCCAAAGTGGTGAAACTGCGGGCCATTGTGGGCTATATTTCCCGCAGGGTAGGGCTGCACGCAGCGCCTGCAAAAGCATTCGGAGATATCCCCCCATGAAAGTCAGCGACATCCTGCGCCTCAAAGGCAACACCCTCTATACCGTGCAGCCCGATGAGCCGCTGGCGCGTGCCGTGGAAACCATGGCCGAGAAGGACATAGGCTCGCTGGTGGTGATGGAGCATGGCGACCTGGTGGGCATGCTGACCTTCCGCGAGGTGATCCAGATGCTGGTGAAAAACGGCGGCGGCGTGGGCACGATGCTGGTGCGCACGGCCATGGACGACGCTCCGGTGACCTGCACGCTGGAGACCGACATGGACGAGGTGCGCCGCATGATGTTGGGCTGCCATGCGCGCTACATGCCGGTGATGGACCAGCGCATGCTCATGGGCGTGGTGAGCTTCTACGACGTGGCCAAGGCCGTGGTGGACAGCCAGAACTTCGAGAACAAGCTGCTCAAGGCCTATATCCGCGACTGGCCGCAGGAAGAAGCGCCTCCGGCGCATTGAACCTCAAGGAAAATAGGGCGCCGGCGCTTATGTGACAAGCGTTGGTAGCTATATTTCTAATAGTTGCAAGCGCTCTGGGATAATCGCCTTCCTATGAGCGGCAACACACTTGGCACCCTTTTTTGCGTCACCAACTTCGGTGAATCCCACGGCCCGGCCATTGGCTGCGTGATCGACGGCTGTCCGCCGGGCATGGCGCTCGCCGAGGCCGACATCCAGGCCGACCTGGACCGCCGCCGCCCCGGCACCAGCCGCCATGTCACGCAGAGGAATGAGCCCGACGCGGTGGAGATCCTCTCGGGCGTCTACGAGGGCAGGACGACCGGCACGCCGATTGCGCTGCTGATCCGCAACCAGGACCAGCGCAGCAAGGACTATGGCGATATCCTGCGGACTTTTCGCCCCGGCCATGCCGACTACGCCTATTGGCACAAGTACGGCCTGCGCGACCCGCGCGGCGGCGGGCGCTCGTCGGCGCGCCTGACGGCGCCCACCGTGGCCGCCGGCGCCGTGGCCAAGAAGTGGTTGGCGGAAAAATACGGCACACGCTTTCGTGCCTGCATGACGCAGCTGGGCGAGCTGCCCATACCCTTCGAGGGCTGGGAGCATGTGCCGAACAATCCGTTCTTCGCCCCCGTGGCCGATGTGCAGCGCTACGAGGACTACATGGACCAGCTGCGCAAGGCCCATGACTCCTGCGGCGCGCGCCTGCGCGTGCAGGCCACCGGCGTGCCGGCGGGCTTGGGCGAGCCGCTGTACGACCGACTGGATGCCGACATCGCCCACGCCATGATGGGCCTGAACGCCGTCAAGGGCGTGGAGATCGGCGCCGGCTTTGCCAGTGTGGCCCAGCGTGGCACCACGCATGGCGACGCGCTGACCCCCCAGGGTTTTGCCGGTAACAACGCGGGCGGCGTGCTGGGCGGCATCAGCACGGGGCAGGACATTGAGGTCGCCATCGCCATCAAGCCCACCAGTTCCATCCTGAGCCCGCGTCCCTCGATCGACATCGATGGCCAGCCGGTGGAGGTGGTGACCAAGGGCCGCCATGACCCTTGCGTGGGCATACGCGCCGCCCCGATCGCCGAGGCGCTCTTGGCGCTGGTGCTGATGGACCATGCGCTGCGCCAGCGCGCGCAGTGCGGCGACGTGGTAAAGGCCGTGCCGCCGATTCCCGCCAGTATCTGAGTGAAAAACGGCTCCAGCGCTTGATGCTCAAGCGCTGGCAGCTATTGAATATGTAGTGAATTACTTGCGCACTTCGTCGACGAGCGCGCGGAACTCGTCGATGTCCTCGAAGCTGCGGTAAACGCTGGCGTAGCGTATGTAGGCCACCTTGTCGAGTTTCTTCAGCTCGCGCATGACCAGCTCGCCGATGCGGCTGGAGATCACTTCGCGCTGGCCCAGATGCAGCAGCTTTTCTTCGATGCGTTCGATGGCCGAGTCGATCTGCACAGTGCTCACCGGGCGCTTGCGCAGCGCCAGCTTGAAGGAGCCGAGCAGCTTGTGGCGGTCGTATTCCACGCGGCGGCCGTCTTTCTTGACGACAGCGGGGAAGTTGACTTCCGGCCGCTCATAGGTGGTGAAGCGTTTTTCGCAGGCGCCGCACTGGCGCCGGCGGCGGATGCAGTCCCCGTCCTCGGACATGCGAGTCTCGATGACCTGGGTGTCCTGGTGGCTGCAGAACGGGCACTTCATCGCGGCGGCGCTTGTGCTCGCGGATTAGCAATAGACCGGGAAGCGGCTGGTCAGCGCGTTAACCTTGGCGCGCACGGCCGCCAGGTGGGCCTCGTCGTTCGGGTTTTCCAGCACGTCGGCCAGCAGGTTGGCGGTGATGCGCGTTTCCTCTTCCTTGAAGCCGCGCGTGGTGATCGCCGGCGTGCCCACGCGGATGCCGCTGGTCACCATGGGCTTCTCGGGGTCGTTGGGGATGGCGTTCTTGTTGATGGTGATGTGGGCCTTGCCCAGCGCCGCCTCGGCGGCCTTGCCGGTGATGCCCTTGGCGCGCAGATCCACCAGCATCACATGGCTCTCGGTGCGCCCGCTGACGATGCGCAGGCCGCGCTGGGTCAGCGTTTCGGCGAACACCTTGGCGTTTTTGGCCACCTGTTGCTGGTACGCCTTGAACTCGGGCGTCAGTGCTTCCTTGAAGGCCACGGCCTTGGCGGCGATCACATGCTCCAGCGGGCCACCCTGCAGGCCGGGGAAGATGGCGCTGTTGATGGCCTTCTCGTGCTCGGCCTTCATCAGGATGATGCCGCCGCGCGGGCCGCGCAGGCTCTTGTGCGTAGTCGACGTGACCACGTCGGCGAAAGGCACGGGGTTGGGGTACTCGCCGGCGACGACCAGGCCGGCGTAGTGGGCGATGTCCACCCAGAAGATGGCGCCGATTTCCTTGGCCACGCGCGCCATACGCTCGAAATCGATGCGCAGAGCGTAGGCCGAGGCGCCGCCGATGATGAGTTTGGGTTTGTGCTCGCGCGCCTTGGCTTCGAAGGCGTCGTAATCAATCTCTTCCTTCTCGTTCAGGCCGTAGGAGATCACGTTGAACCACTTGCCGCTCATGTTCAGCGCCATGCCGTGCGTGAGGTGCCCGCCCTCGGCCAGGCTCATGCCCAGGATGGTGTCGCCGGGCTTCAGGAAGGCCATGAGCACGGCCTGGTTGGCCTGCGAGCCCGAATTGGGCTGCACGTTGGCCGCCTCGGCGCCGAACAGCTGCTTGATGCGGTCGATGGCCAGCTGCTCGATCACGTCGACGTTCTCGCAGCCGCCGTAGTAGCGCTTGCCGGGGTAGCCCTCGGCGTATTTGTTGGTGAGCTGCGAGCCCTGCGCGGCCATCACGGCGGGCGAGGCGTAGTTCTCGCTCGCGATCAGCTCGATGTGCTCTTCCTGGCGGCGGTTCTCGGCCTGGATGGCGGCCCACACCTTGGGATCGGTTTGTTCGACAAGAATATTGCGTTGATACATGGCAGTCCGATGAACTAAGAGTCCCTTGGCAATCAAGGGCTGCCCAGGCGAACGACGGATCGCTGCGGGGCTTGGATGCTCTTCCGCGCGGCACGCTCCCCAGTGGTTTGCAGAAAAAAGGGTCTCTGCCGGTTTCCACGTCAGCGTCGCGGCCCGTGGGCCATGCGCGCCTATCGCCAGTTGCGTGCCCCGTTAGTGTAGCGGACAGCGCCTGCCGTCTGCGCGCACTCTCAGCCTCCAGTGCCGCCGAGCAGTGCGACCTTCTCGGCGGCTGGCTGTGCTGCGGGGGCCTTGGTGGACAAATTCGGCTTGACGTCTGCTGCAGGCCTGCCAGCTACCTGGCGCAGACGGAAGTGTTCCGCCAGCACCTTGGCGGCATAACCGCCGTCATCGGGCAGATTGGCCGCACCCACGTAGTAGCGCAGGCCACCCTCCAGCGAGCCGGCACGGGCTATGCATTCCTGTAGCACCTTCACGCCCACACGCAGGTTGGCCACAGGGTCGAACGCGGCCAACTGGCCGCCAAAGCCCTCGTACTTGTCGGTATGCACACTGGTCATCACCTGCATCAGGCCTTGGGCGCCCACGGAACTCTGTGCAAACGGATTGAAGCTCGACTCTATGGCGATGATGGCCAGAATCAGGGTCGGATCCAGCTTGGTGCGCTTGCCGACTTCGTAGGCCTCGGTCACCAGAGCGGCCAGGGGCTCGGGGGCGACGCGGTATTTTTTGCTCAGCCAGTAGGCCACGGCGGCCTGCTCGCGCGGTAATTCCTTGGGGTTGATGGCCATCGCGCGCTCGCTTGCGCTCGGCTCCAAGGGAAAGCCGACAGCCTCAACCTGGCGTGCATGGAGCCAGCCACGCAGTTGTTCTTCGCCGGCTTGGCGCAGATCGGCGCGAGCCGTCAGGGTGATGGCGGCGAAGG
Organism: Alicycliphilus denitrificans; assembly: GCF_044792555.1. GTDB lineage: Bacteria > Pseudomonadota > Gammaproteobacteria > Burkholderiales > Burkholderiaceae_C > Alicycliphilus > Alicycliphilus denitrificans_A. The sequence goes on along the minus strand of NZ_CP126238.1, from coordinate 2,641,505 downwards.
CAACGGCCAGCCCGAGCAGGGCGAAGCCGTTGTGTGTGATTTCAAGAAAACCGTTGATCACGTCGGCGGCAAAGGTGCGCACGCCGGTAATCACTTTTCCTGACGCTGTCATAGCTTTTCCTTTCTGAGGTCGGGCCCTGAAAGTTGCAGCGCCTGAAATATGCGCTGTAGGGCTCGGTCTTGCCAGCTTTCTGGCCTGGATTGGTCTGCCATTCAGTCCGTGCCATGGCGCGTGGCGTCATGGAAGCTTGCGGACTTCCCTTGCCGGTGTCGGGTTACGGCTAGGGTTTGTACGGGCCTGTTTTTGAAGGTCCGCGGATTCTAGGGGCGTCACAAATTCACAGTCAATACTATTAAGAAAAATTGATATATAAAAAAGTAGTAAACAAACTGTATGTAAACGCGGATTGCGGCTGGAAAAGAGTGTGGTGGTGCAGCAGTTGGTTGCAGTAATGACAGCGAAATGAAAGCAGCAATCGAGACGCCTTTGCTATTGGCAGAAGCTGTTGGAAAGAATCCCCAGGTTTTGTTACCTTAGAGTTGCCTGAGGATTCAGGCGTCCGCCGGAAGAGGCGAAACCAACTGGATGAACGGCAGTCTGTGCCGCATCGAGCAACCGGTACATCGCTTCCAAGGCAAACCCTGGAGGCAATACCTTGCCTCCTGCGCCGGGGACGAGCATCTCCACGGCGCAAAAGATGGCAAAAGACCGTTGTGTCTGCCGTCAAGCCCGGTGTACGGAAGGACTCCGTTCACCGGGCTTTCTTTTTGCATTTTTTACACTGACACTTGGGCGTTCGCTGATTCAATCGTGCTTGAAGCTCCAGGGATAGGGTGTCACGTGTCGCAACTCGTTCAGACAGTTAAAACAAACCGTTGGGTCAGGCGTGCCGCGTGGCTTGTGGGTGGTCTGCTGATGCTGTGGCTGCTTGCCTGGCTGGGGGCGCCGCCGATAGTGCGTGCTCAGATAGAGCGGCATGTGTCCGAGGTGCTGGGCCGGGCGGTTACCGTCTCCAAGGTGGAAATTTTTCCCTGGTCTCTGGAAGCGGCGGTGCATGGACTGGCCATCGCATCCCAGGATGGCAAGACTTCCCAGGTGCAGATTGCGCGTATCTATATAGATGCGGAACTGCAGTCACTGTGGCGCCTGGCGCCGGTGATAGACGCGATGCAAGTCGATGATCCGGTGCTCCATATCACCCAGACCGCACCGGGTCACTACGACTTCGACGATGTGCTGGCCCGGTTCGCGCAGCGCCCTCAATCCGAAAATGACCAGTCATCCCCGCTGCGTTTTGCGCTGTACAACATCGCATTGCATGGCGGAGCCATTGACTTCGATGACCGAACCGTGGAGAAAGTCCATACATTGCGTGGACTCAAGCTGGACATACCGTTCCTGAGCAGTTTTTCCGCCGACCGCGAGGTCAAGGTCACGCCACGGTTGGCATTCGAGTTGAACGGCAGCGCATTCGATTCCGCGGCCCAGACCACGCCCTTTGCACAGAGCCGCCAGACGGACCTGAAGCTGCAAATCCATGGTTTTGATCTGGCGCCTTTCGGCGCCTACATTCCGAGTGGCGTGCCGGTGCGCCTCAAAACCGGGGTGCTCAGTGCAGACCTGAAGCTGGACTTCGAACAGACTGTCGCGCCCCAACTCAAGATCAGCGGCGGGGTGCGGCTGCAAGGGGTTCAGACCACCGATGCTGTTGGACAGCCTTGGCTGGATTTCACGACCTTGCAGGTGGTGCTCAAGGAACTGCAGCCCTTGGCGCACGTCGTGGATATTGAATCCATCGACTTGAGCGGTGTCCATGCATATTTGCGCAGGGATGCCTCGGGTGCCTTGGAGCTGCCCGGCCTGAGCCAGAAGGCCGAAGACGCAGCTTCCTCCAGGGCTCCGCCCGTTTCAGCGGGGCAGGAGGCCCCGTGGCAGATGCGGCTTGGGCGTCTGGGGCTGCACGATGCCAGCGTGGACTGGTTGGATGCCAGCCTGCCTGGCGGCAAGGCGGCGTGGCGAGCTGAAAAGCTGCAGCTGGAGGCAACCGCAATCGCGCTACCCTTTAAGCAGCCGTTGCTGTTTCGTGCCAGTGCGCAGCTCACCGGAGGCGGCGCCAGGGGGGAGGCGGCGCGGCTGGCGGTTGCGGGCCAGGCCACGGATGTGCAGGCGCAGGCGGCAGTATCCCTGCGTGGATTGCCATTGGCCATGGCAGCGCCGTATCTGGCCGGTGTGCTCAAGCCTGGGGTAAGTGGCATGCTCGACGCCGATCTCGGCCTGGCCAAACATGGTGCTTTCATGGCTGCCAAGGTGGCTACCCTGTCACTCGACACACTGGCCCTGTCCTGCGCGGCAGGGGAGGACTGCCAGACCCTGCGCAGGGCGGGCATCGTGGATGCCGGCAAGACCTCGGTGGCCGAATTGGGGCGTCTGGAGGTAGGCGATGCCCTGGTGCTGCTGCCGCAGCAACGGGTGACGCTGGGGCGGGTGCTTTTGCGCCAGCCCCGGGTGCTTGTGTCGCGTGTGCACAGGGGCGGCTGGATGTTCGAGCAATGGCTGGTCGAGACGCCTGCGCAAGCGCCGCAGCCAACTTCCGCTCCGAAGAGAGCTTCAACGCCCTGGGCGTTGAAGCTCTCGGCCCTGGAGGTCGATGGCGCAAACCTTGCCTTTCGCGATGAGATGCCGGCGCGCCCGGTTGCGCTCAATGCCTCAGCATTGCAGTTGCGCGTACGGGATCTTTCTTATGCCGATGGCCAGTTGTCCCCGGCCGCGGTGCAACTGGATACGCGGGTGGCCGCGGGCCGGATAGAGCCGGGCCGATTGCGCTGGGAGGGCTCGCTGGCCATGAATCCGGCCCTGAGCGTGCAGGGCAAGCTGCGCGCGCAGCAGCTGCCCTTGCATGCCCTGGAGCCGTATATCGCCTCGGACTTGAACGTGGACATTCTACGTGCCGATGGCAGCTTCAATGGCGGGCTGCGCTATGTCCAGGAGAAGGCGGGGCCGCTGGTGTCGGTCACTGGGAATGTGTCCCTGGACGAGGTGCGGGTGCGGGCCAAGGACGCTGACGCCAGCGGTGGGCAGGATGAACGCCGCACGCCGGTTGCCCAGCGTGGCGAGGAGTTGCTGCGCTGGAAGTCTCTGGCGTTGCGTGGCCTGGCCGTGAACCTGAAGCCCGGCAAGCCATTGGCATTGGACGTGCAGGAAGCGGCGCTGAGCGATTTTTTTGCGCGCGTCATCGTGCATGAAAACGGCCGTATCAATCTTCAGGATATTCGCAAAGGGGCTGCTTCAGAGGAGCAGGGGGCCGTGCAGCAAGCGAGTGCCGCTGGTGCCAGGCCGGCCGCAGCAGACTCGGCACCGGCTGCGCTGGCGCAGGCCGACCCGATGGCGCCGGTGATTCACTTCGGCCCGGTGGCATTGACCAATGGCTCGGTGCGCTTTTCCGACTTCTTCATCAAGCCCAACTATTCGGCCGACTTGAGCGAGCTCACGGGCAAGCTCAGTGCGTTTTCATCCGTGCCCGCAGTCCCAGGGGCAGGGCCGCAAATGGCCGATCTGGAACTGCGTGGCCGGGCCCAGGGTACGGCCTCGCTGGAGGTGAGCGGCAAGCTCAATCCGCTGGCCAAACCGCTGGCGCTGGACATACAAGGCCGCATGCGCGACCTGGAACTGCCGCCGCTGACGCCCTACAGCATCAAGTATGCGGGCCATGGCATAGAACGCGGCAAGCTGAGCATGGACGTCGCCTACAAGGTGCTGCCCAACGGCGAACTCACGGCCAGTAACAAGCTCGTGCTCAACCAGCTGGCCTTCGGCGAGCCTGTGCAAGGAGCGCCCGCCAGCCTGCCGGTGCGCCTGGCCGTGGCGCTGCTGGCCGATCGCAATGGCGTCATCGATGTGCAGTTGCCCATCAGCGGCTCGCTCAACGATCCCCAATTCAGCCTGGGGGGCGTCATCCTCAAAGTGATTGGTAATCTCATCATGAAGGCCATCACCGCACCGTTTTCTTTGCTGGCCGGCGCATTCGAGGGGGCGGGCGAGCAGGGCGTCGTCGTCTTTGCTCTGGGCAGCAGCGCGCTGGATGACAAGGCGCGGCAATTGCTCGACAAGATTGCCCAGCAGCTGAGCGACCGCCCCGCACTCAAGCTCACCGTGGTGGGCTGGGCCCAGCCGCAGGCCGAGCAGGATGCGTGGAAGCGCCTGCGCCTGCGTGACCTGGCGCTGGCGCAAAAGCGCCGTGCAGCCGCCCGTGCCGGCGCATCAGCGACCGATGTGACGTCGGTGAGCGATGCCGAATACCCGGCGCTGCTCAAGGAGGCCTACCAGCGCGCGGACATCAAGAAGCCGCGCAATCTGGTCGGCATGGCCAAGGACCTGCCGCTGGCCGAGATGGAGGCTCTGTTGCTCAAGAGCATCACGGTGCCAGACAACGCCATGCCGGATCTGGCACTGGCGCGCAGTGTCGCCGTACGCGACTACCTGGCGAGCCGACAGGTCCCTGTGGAGCGGCTGTTCGTGGGGGCGGCCAAACTGCAGCCTGAAGGAGAGGGAGAGGCGGCATGGACGCCCAAGGCAGAGCTCATATTGGCCACGCGTTGAAGGTCTCCGAAGCAGGATCAAAAAGCCGCGTGCTCAATTCCGGCGAAAATAGCGGTTTCGCCGAGGGCAGGCTTCGGCCTCATGCCCTGGTCCGGTGCTGGCTGCGGCAGCCAGCCCGCCATTTTTCACATTGGATTCATGTTTCCTTTTTCTACTCGCAGCAAAATGTCCGACGCACCCGAAGCGACCCCGGTCCAAGCCAAAACCAGTGAGCCGCATCCCCTGGATGCGTTGACAGGCGGCGCCTTCTCCGCGGCCACGTCCGGCGAGCGCTCGGCGCGCATCCGCGACTGGCTTGCCACCCAGCCTGCCACCGACAAATTGCAGGAAGTATTCAAGGAGCTCAGTGCCCGGGACAAGGGCGCTGCGAGGGCCGTACGCGAGCGTCTGGATGAAATCCGGCGCGCCCAGGGCCAGGCTGTCATCGCCGCGGAGTGGCAGGCCAAGGCAGAGGCGCTGCTGGCGGCCGCGCAGTTGAACATTGCCGATGCATTGGCCTGGCAGCGCGACGCGGCCAAGGCCGGCGCACCTCTGTCGCGCGAGCCCTTGTCGGCGCTGAAGACGCAATTGAGCGAGCGCGTGAAGACCATTGAAGACCTGCAGCACCGCGTGCAGGTGCAGCGCGAGGCGGCGGTGCTGCTTGCGCAGCGCATCGAGGTACTGTCCACCAAGCCGTGGAAGGATGCCCAGTCCGCCCTCGAGGCCTTGACGGCCGACGTGGACCGCTGGCAAGAGCAGGCGCAGGCCTTGACGGGCGATGCTGCCTGGCCCAGCGTGGAGGCGCGCTTTCCCACGCAGCTGGAGTCCTCGCGCAGCCAGTTGCTGGTGGTATGGGAAGCATTTCAGTCGGCGTTGGCGTTGACCGTGATGGCTGCGCAGGATGAGGCAGCGCCGCTGCCGCCTGTTCCGGTATGGGCCGACGAGCTGCGCCAGGCACGCGGGCTGCCTGCCGAGGCAGCGGCGGCGAACGCGCCCGTCCGCGCACCAGCCAAGCCCAAGGTCGATCCCGAGGTGCGTGAAAAGGCCGTACAGGCGGTACGTGAGGCCCTGACCAAGCTGGAGCAGGAAACGGCACAGGGGCACGGCAAGGCCAGTGCCGGTGCCGCCACGGCGCTGCGCGCCGTGTTGAAAGTGCATGGCCGGCTCATCGACGGCGAACTTGAACGCAAGGTGCATGCGGCACTGGTGGCGGCTGGTGAACTGGAGGGGTGGCAGCGCTGGAGCGCCGATCAGCTGCGCGAAGATCTGGTGGCGCGTGCTGAGGCCCTACTGCGACGCCCCGACGGGCAGGCACTGGGCGGCCGCAAGATGCAGGAAACGCTGCGCCAGCTGCGCGAGCAATGGAAACAGGCCGACCAGGGCGCGCCGGCCAACCATGCCCTGTGGAAAAAATTTGACGATGCCTGCAACGCGGCCCACAAGGTGGTTGAGACCTGGCTCGAAAAGGTGCGTGCCGAAGGGGCCGAGCACCGTGCGCAGCGCATGGCCTTGATTGAAGAGCTGACCCATTGGGCGCAGGCGCAGGCCGGTGCTGCGGCAGCCGACTGGAAGGCCGTCAACCGCGCATTGCACCAGTTTGGCGAGCGCTGGCGCGCCGGTGGGCATGTGAGCGAAAAGATGTTTGCCGAGCTGCAGCCCTTGTGGAAGCAGGCCCTGGCAGCCGCCGCAGCACCGCTGGAGGCGGCACAGAAGACCAGCCTGCAGCTGCGCCAGGCCATGATCGCAGAGGCCGAATCGCTGGGCGCTGCAGCCTCATTGCGCATCGATGCCATCAAGGCACTGCAGCAGCGCTGGCAGGCGGAGGCACAGACCGTGCCCCTGGATCGCAAACAAGAGCAAAAACTCTGGGATGCCTTCCGCAAGCCTATCGATGAAGCCTTCAATCGCAAGACGGCCGAGCGCGAGCGCGGAGCGGCGCAGCTGAGCGTGCGCGATCGCGCGGTGCTGGATGCCTCCAAGGCCCTGGAGGCAGCCAACGCATCAGGCGACGCACAAAAAATCCGTGCTGCCATGGCCGCGTTGGAATCCGCGCTCAGGGAACAGACGGAACAGGCTAAGGTTGCTGGTTCCAATGAAAATCAGGCTGAAACTCAGACTGATAAAGCGCAGGAAGCTATTGAAACAGAAGCGCCTGAGGCGGATGCCAAGCCGGTTCCTGCCACCGTGGCGCGACCCGTGGTGGCCGTGCGTGGAGATGACCGTCCAGGCATGCGCAAGGCCGAGCCCGCGCAGCAGGCACGGCCTGGCCGTGCGCCGGGTGATCGTCGCGATGCGCGTGATGGTCGCATCCCGCGTGATGCAGCAGGACGTGGCCGCGAGCGTGATGTAGCCGTGGCGCGTGGCCCGCGCCTGGGCGACGCTGCATTCAGGGCCCAGCGTGATGCCATGGAACACGCGCAAAGCGCGTTGCGCAAGCTTGCGGCCCAGGCCCATGGCGAGGCTCTCACGCAACTCATGGCTGCATGGAAGAGCCGGGATGTTGAACAGCTGCCCAGCGTGCAGGAACTTGGCGGCAAGGTGTCCGCTAGTGTCCGATCCGCGTGGGCCCAGGCCATCGCCGCGCCCGCCGGGGCTGGAGCCGAACAAGCCCTGCTGCGCCTGGAGATCGCAGCCGAGGTGCCCACGCCGGCCGATCAGCTGGACGCGCGCCGCGCCCTGCAACTGCAAATGCTCACACGCCGCAATGATCCTGCACCGGCCCAGACCTGGGCGCAAGACACTGCACAAGTGTTTGCCAGCACCAGCAACGAGGCCAGTGAGCGCCGCCTGCAAACCGCGCTAAAGGCTTTATTGCGCAAGTAACCGGGCTTGAGCTTGAGCACGACGGCGGCGCCGCATAAGCGTCCGCCGTATTCCATCACAGGACGTAGGCAGAAAAACAAAAAAGCCGCTGATGAAGGTCAGCGGCTTTTTTCTATTCTGGTGCCCAGGAGAGGACTCGAACCTCCACGCCTCTCAGCGCTAGTACCTGAAACTAGTGCGTCTACCAATTCCGCCACCTGGGCATTTCAGGAAAGATTGGATTCTAGCCGGATTTTTTGGCGCTCTGGGGAAAAACGAGTATTTTTTTGCCCGCGGCGCAGGACGCTCCGTTGTATTGGGACGAATGCGGTAAAGCTAAAAAAACAAAAGGCCACCTTCATTGAAAGTGGCCTTTTTGCTCAAAACCCTTGCGGGTTCTCGTTAAACTTGGTGCCCAGGAGAGGACTCGAACCTCCACGCCTCTCAGCGCTAGTACCTGAAACTAGTGCGTCTACCAATTCCGCCACCTGGGCATTTCAGGAAAGAAATAGATTGTATAGCAAAAAAAAGTACTCTGACGCCTTCGTCGCGCAAATTTCTCCGGATGAGATCGAAGGCACAGTGCAAGGCCACCGCGATGGCCATGGATTTGTCATCCGTGACGATGACCAGCCAGACATCTACATTCCCCCCAACGAGATGCGCGCCGTACTGCACAAAGACCGTGTACGCGTGCGCATCGTGCGCCAGGATAAGCGCGGCAGGCCCGAAGGCCGAGTGCTTGAGATCATTGAGCGGCCGCAACAGCCCATCATTGGCCGGTTGCTGCAGGAGAGCGGTGTATGGCTGGTGGCGCCCGAGGACAAGCGCTATGGTCAGGATGTATTGATTCCCAAAGGTGCGACAGGAGCGGCGGCCACCGGGCAGGTGGTCGTAGTGGAGCTGACGGAGCCACCCGCCTTGTTTGGCCAGCCCGTGGGGCGTGTGGTCGAGGTGCTGGGTGAGGTGGATGACCCGGGCATGGAAGTCGAGATCGCGGTGCGCAAATACGGCGTGCCGCATGAATTTTCCGAGGCCTGCTTAGCGCAGGCCAAGGCGCTGCCGGACTCGGTGCGCGTGCAGGACAAGCGCCGCCGCGTGGATCTCACCGACATTCCGCTTGTCACCATCGATGGTGAGGACGCACGCGATTTTGACGACGCCGTGTATTGCGAGCCCGCAAAGGTCGGACGCGGAAAAGGTTGGCGCCTGCTGGTGGCCATTGCCGACGTGAGTCATTATGTGGAAACGGGTAGTGCCATCGATGTGGACGCCTACGATCGCGCCACCAGCGTGTACTTTCCGCGACGCGTCATCCCCATGCTGCCGGAAAAACTCTCGAATGGCTTGTGCTCACTCAATCCGCATGTCGAGCGTCTGTGCATGGTCTGTGACATGCTGGTCAGTGCCAAGGGCGAGGTGCAGGCCTACCAGTTCTATCCGGCCGTCATGCTCAGTCATGCCCGCTTGACCTACAACGAAGTGTCAGCGGTGCTAGCCAATACACGGGGGCCTGAGGCTGCGAAGTATCAGGATCGCGTGCGAGAACTGCTTAACCTGCACGACGTGTACCGATCGCTGCTGGCCGCCAGACAGGCGCGGGGGGCTGTGGACTTCGAGACCACTGAGACGCAGATCGTTTGCGATGACAACGGCCGCATCGAAAAAATCGTGCCGCGCGTGCGTACCGAGGCCCATAGACTGATCGAAGAAGCCATGCTTGCGGCCAATGTTTGTAGCGCAGACTTTGTGGCGCAGGCAAAGCGCCCTGCGCTGTACCGCGTGCATGAGGGGCCCACGCCGGAGAAGCAGGATATTCTGCGTGGCTATCTGAAAGCCATGGGCGTGGGCATGTCGATCTCGGATGATCCGCAGCCTGAGGAGTTCCAGGCGATTGCCGAGGCCACCAAGGGCAGGCCCGACGCGCAGCAGATCCACACCCTGCTGCTGCGCTCCATGCAGCAGGCGATCTATACCCCCATCAATAGCGGTCACTTCGGATTGGCATTTGAAGCCTATACGCACTTCACCAGCCCCATCCGCCGCTACCCCGATCTGCTGGTGCACCGCGTTATCAAGTCCATTCTGGCAGGCGTCAAATACGCATTGCCGGCCCTGCCTACGCCGGGTGAGGCGCAGTTCAAGCTCGCCAAGCGCCTGGCATCCAAGGTGGCCGAGCCTGCCATTCGGCCAGGCAAGGGGAGCATCAGCGTGCGCGAGACCCAGGCCTGGGAGGCCGCCGGCCTGCACTGCAGCGCCAACGAGCGCAGGGCCGACGAGGCCAGTCGCGATGTCGAGGCGTGGCTCAAATGCCAGTACATGCGCGAACACCTGGGCGAGGAGTACAGTGGCATGGTCAGCGCCGTGACCAGCTTTGGCATCTTCGTGACTCTGGATGCCTTGTATGTCGAAGGCCTGGTGCACATCACGGAACTGGGCGGCGAATATTTCAAGTTTGATGAGGCGCGCCAGGAATTGCGCGGCGAGCGTACCGGGATTCGCTACACGATTGGGGCGCGCGTGCGCGTGCAGGTCAGCCGCGTGGACCTTGATGGCCGCAAGATCGACTTCCGCCTGGTGGATGAGGCGGCTGGAATAGGGGCGAGCCCACCACTCAAGGGGCGCGAGTCGGTCAAACGCCCGCTAGTGGAGGATGTGCGGCATTGGGAGGCCACGCCAGCGCGCAGTTTTGCCAAGGGGCCACGCAAGAGCAAAGAGCACCGCTCCCCCACCTCTGCTGGCAAGAAGCACAGCCCGGGGGGCGGCAAGGGGACAAGCAAGGGACGCAAGCCGCACGGCTAAGCCGCAAGAAAGAAGAAGCATGACGAAGTCTTCCAAGATCGCCATCGTCACTGGCGCCGGCACGGGCATTGGCAAGGCCGCGGCGCTGGCGCTGCTGCGAGACGGCTGGAGCGTGGCCCTGGCCGGCCGGCGCGAACAGCCGCTCCTGGATGTGGCTCGGGAATCCGGCGCCGGCACGCGCGCACTGGTTGTTCCTACCGATGTGGCCGATCCCGAGGCCGTGCGCCAGCTATTCGATCGTACGGTTGCACGGTTCGGCGGCGTTGATCTGCTGTTCAACAACGCCGGCGTGGGTGCGCCGGCGATTCCTCTGGAGGAATTGTCTGTGCAGCAGTGGACGGACGTGGTGGACATCAATCTGAACGGCATGTTCTATTGCATTCAGAACGCATTTCGGGTCATGAAGGCGCAGTCGCCGCGCGGTGGGCGCATCATCAACAACGGCTCCATCTCGGCGCATACGCCGCGGCCCAACTCCATTGCCTACACGGCCACCAAGCATGCCGTGATGGGCATGACGAAGGCCGCATCGCTCGATGGGCGCAAGTACGACATTGCCGTTGGCCAGATCGATGTAGGCAATGCCGAGACCGAGCTCGCCCAGCGCATGACCCAAGGCGTGCAGCAGGCCAATGGCCAGATTGCCGCCGAACCCTTGATGGATGTGGCCATCGTGGGGCAGAGCCTGTTGTATATGGCGAACCTGCCGCTTGAGGCGAATGTGATGTTCCACACCGTAATGGCCACCAAAATGCCGTTTGCCGGGCGTGGCTGAGGCGGAGTCTTTTGGCCATGCCCGCTTGTCGGGCCAAACCACCTGCAATGCTTGGAGTAATAGGTCCGTGAAGGTGGATACGATAGATGCCTATCGCGCCCGGGAGTGGCGCGACTCTTGAGTACAAAGGATGGATTGCATGGGTATGGAGAGCGCTTCGCCGCCAACTGGATCGTCCCTGAGCGTGACGCAGTCATGGTGGGTGGTCTGCCTGTGTGCTCAATGGTGCGGTGTGTGTCGTGAGTACCGCGGTGCGTTTGAGGCGCTGGCCGGTGATTGGCCGCAGGTGCGCTTTGCATGGGTGGATGTGGAAGACGAAGAGGACGTAGTTGGCGATGTTGATGTGGAAACCTTTCCCACTATCTTGATTGCCGATGGCCATGTGGCTCGGTTTCTGGGGCCGGTGCTGCCGCAAGCCCAGGTCTTGGCGCGCATGTTGCAAGCTCTGCAGGGTGATATGGGAGCGCCGGCGGCCGGGGAGCCCGCGCAGAGGCTGTTTGAGCGCATTGCGGCAAGTAGGGTGGCAAACTGACGGAATGCAAGATACGTGCCGCTGATCTTTGCATATTGCAGCGTTGGTGGATATAATATGCACTTCACGACCAAAACGGGCGGGTACTCACCGCCCGTTTTTTTTGGGCGTTTGCTTTTTGGTCTGGGGCGGGCTTGGGTTTTCCGGCTGGTCAGGCTTTCATTTGGAATTGGATAGAGCGCACATCTGTGGCATTGCAGCAAATCGTCGAACAAACCGTGGCCGGGTTGGGCTATGACCTAGTGGAGATTGAGCGTTCCGCAGGGGGATTGTTGCGCATCACCATCGATTTGGTGTGGTCTGCGCCCGTGGAGGGCGCCGAGGCGTTGCAGGCCGAGCAATTCATTACGGTCGAGGACTGTGAGAAGGTTACGCGCCAGTTGCAGTTCGCGCTGGAGGTCGAGGGTGTGGACTACAGGCGCCTGGAAGTCTCCTCGCCGGGCATAGATCGTTTGCTGCGCAACGAGCAGGATTTCACGCGTTTCGAGGGTGAGGTGATCGACATCACCCTGAAGGAACCCCTGGGTGCTGCGGCCGGTGGGCAGGTGGCCGCCAACCGCAAGAAATTTCGCGGCACGCTCGAGAGTGTGCCGACCGGTGGCTGGCAGATCGTCTGGAGCGATGCGCCCCCGGTGAAGCCGGGCCAGCGCGTGAGCAAGAAGCGCGTGCCGGCACCGCTGCAGGCGCTCGCCTTCACGCTCGATGAGCTGCGCGAAGCGCGACTCGCACCCATCGTGGATTTCAAGGGGCGTAGCGCCAAGCCGGGCTCTGTTGGCTAAGGGTTTAAGAAATTTGGGGCGGCCCTCGCGGGGGGCGTCCTGCCAGGGATTGAGAAACAGGAGAGTCATCGCATGAATCGCGAACTGTTGATGTTGGTAGAGGCCATCTCGCGTGAAAAAAACGTCGAGCGCGATGTGGTCCTGGGTGCAGTGGAAGCTGCACTGGCGCAGGCGACGAAAAAGCTCTACCAGGGCGAGGTAGATATCCGCGTGTCCATCGACCGTGACAGTGGAGAATATGAAACTTTCCGCCGCTGGCTGGTGGTGCCCGACGATGCAGGTCTGCAAAATCCCGATGCCGAGGAGTTGCTCATGGATGCGCGCGATCGCATCGCCGACATCGAGGTGGGTGAATACATTGAGGAACAGGTCGAGTCCGTGCCCATAGGGCGCATCGGCGCCATGGCGGCCAAGCAGGTCATCCTGCAGAAGATCCGCGATGCCGAGCGCGAGATGCTGCTGACCGACTTCATGAGCCGTGGCGAGAAAATCTTCACCGGCACCGTCAAGCGCATGGACAAGGGCGACCTCATCGTCGAGAGCGGCCGTGTGGAAGGGCGCCTGCGCCGTGGGGAGATGATCCCCAAGGAAAACCTGCGCAACGGCGACCGTGTGCGCGCCATGATCATGGATGTGGATCTGACGCTGCGCGGCGCGCCCATCATCCTCTCGCGTTCGGCGCCGGAGTTCATGATGGAGCTGTTCCGCAACGAGGTGCCTGAGATCGAACAGGGGCTCCTGGAGATCAAGAGCTGCGCACGTGACCCTGGCAGTCGCGCAAAGATAGCCGTGCTTTCGCACGATAAGCGCGTCGATCCGATCGGCACCTGCGTGGGGGTGCGCGGCACGCGCGTCAACGCCGTGACCAATGAGCTTGCGGGCGAACGCGTGGACATCGTGCTGTGGTCCGATGATCCGGCTCAGTTCGTGATCGGTGCGCTGGCGCCGGCGAATGTGAGTTCCATCGTCGTCGACGAGGAAAAGCACGCCATGGACGTGGTGGTGGATGAGGAAAACCTGGCGATTGCGATTGGCCGTGGCGGCCAGAACGTGCGCCTGGCCTCCGACCTGACGGGCTGGAAGATCAATATCATGGATGCCGCCGAGTCCGCGCAGAAGCAGGCCGATGAAACCGGTGCCGCGCGCAAGCTGTTTATGGAAAAGCTTGATGTGGACGAGGAGATCGCCGACATCTTGATCCAGGAGGGTTTCGAGAGCCTGGAGGAAGTGGCTTATGTGCCGCTGCAGGAGATGCTGGAGATCGAGAGCTTTGACGAAGACACGGTCAACGAGCTGCGCGCACGCGCCAAGGACGCCCTGCTCACCATGGAAATCGCTCGCGAAGAGAGCATGGGCAGCGTGTCGCAGGATCTGCGTGATCTTGAAGGCCTGACGGCCGAGCTGATTGCCAAGCTGGCCGAAGCCGGGGTGAATACACGTGATGACCTGGCCGATCTGGCCATTGACGAGCTGACCGAACTGACCGGGCAGTCTGCTGAAGATGCAACGGCCTTGATCATGAAGGCGCGTGAGCACTGGTTCTCGGGGCAAGAGTAAAGGTCAGGGAGGTACGAACAGAATATGTCGAGCAACACTGTTGTCGAGTTCGCTGCAGAACTCAAAAAATCGCCCGAAACGCTGCTGGAGCAACTCAAGTCCGCCGGCGTGGCCAAGGCCTCGTCCACGGATGTCCTGACCGAAGCCGACAAGCAAAAGCTGCTGGCTTATCTGCAAGCCAGTCACGGCACGGCCAGCGCGGGTAAGAAGATCACATTGGTGAAAAAGTCCACCAGCGAGATCAAGCAGGCCGACGCAACGGGCAAGGCGCGCACCATCCAGGTGGAAGTGCGCAAGAAGCGCACCTTCATCAAGCGCGACGAGGCCCCCGAGGTGGCGGCTGACCCTGCCGCCGTGGCTCGCCTGGAGCAGGAGCAGGAGCTCGCCCGCCGCGAGGAGGAAGCCCGCCATCAGGCCGAGTTGATCAGCCGCCAGGAAGAAGAACTGGTCACGCAGCGCCGCGAACGTGAACAGCGCGAACAGCGTGAGCGCGCCGCCGAGGAGCGCGCCGCCGCCTACGCCGCCCAGCAGGCCGAGAAAAAGGCCCAGGAATCGGCAGAGCGTGTAGAGGCCCAGCGCGAGGCCGCGGCCGAGGCCGAGGCACGCGCCAAGGCGCAGGCCGAGGCACGCGCCAAGGCCGAGGCCGAATCCAAGGCCCGCGCCGACGAGGAGACGGCACGCGCAGCCGATCTGGACGAGCGCCGTCGCAAGGCCCTGGCCGAGGCCGAGGCCATTCGTGCCATGATGGCTGCGCCCAAGAAGGTGCTTGTGGCCAAGAAGCCGGAGGAGCACAAGCCAGTCGCCAAGGCGGCTGAGGCCAAGGACGCCAAGAAGGGCACGCTGCACAAGCCGGCGGCCGGTACGGGCGCGGGTGCCCGTGCGGGTGCGCCAGTGGCTGCGGGCGCCGGCAAGGAAGTGAAGTCCGCCAAGCTCTCGTCGAGCTGGGCCAACGACAGCACCAAGAAAAAAGAAATCAAGACGCGTGGCGACAGCAGTGGTGGCGTGGGGCGCGGCAACTGGCGTTCCGGCCCCAGGGGGCGTCGTGGCAACGATCGGGACGAGCAGCGCCATCAGCAGCAGGCCCCGGCGGAGTTCCGCGTGCTCGAGGTGCATGTCCCCGAGACCATCACCGTGGCCGAGCTCGCGCACAAGATGGCCATCAAGGCCTCGGAAGTCATCAAGGCGCTGATGAAGATGGGCCAGATGGTCACCATCAATCAGCCGCTGGACCAGGACACGGCCATGATCGTGGTCGAGGAAATGGGCCACAAGGCCGTGGTGGCGGCGCTGGACGACCCGGAGGCCTTCACTGCCGAGGAGGTGTCCGGCCAGCAGGCCGAGGCGCTGCCGCGCGCACCCGTGGTCACTGTCATGGGCCACGTGGACCATGGCAAGACCTCGCTGCTGGACTACATCCGCCGCGCCAAGGTGGCGCCGGGCGAGGCCGGCGGCATCACGCAGCATATCGGCGCCTACCACGTTGAGACGCCGCGCGGCATCGTCACCTTCCTGGATACCCCTGGCCACGAGGCTTTTACCGCCATGCGTGCGCGTGGCGCCCAGGCTACCGACATCGTGATTCTGGTGTGTGCGGCCGACGACGGCGTGATGCCGCAGACGCGCGAGGCCATCAAGCACGCCAAGGCGGCGGGTGTGCCCATCGTGGTCGCCATCACCAAGGCCGACAAGCACGAGGCCAACCCGGAGAAGGTCAAGCAGGAGCTGGTGGCCGAACAGGTGGTGCCCGAGGAGTACGGCGGTGACTCCCCCTTCGTGGCCGTGTCGTCCAAGACCGGAATGGGCATCGACGAGTTGCTGGAGCAGGTGCTCTTGCAAGCCGAGGTGCTGGAGCTCAAGTCCCCGGTGGATGCCATGGCCAAGGGCCTGGTGATCGAGGCGCAGCTGGACAAGGGCCGCGGCCCTGTGGCTACGGTGCTGGTGCAGTCGGGCACGCTGAAGGTGGGCGACGTGGTGCTGGCCGGCCAGACCTTTGGCCGCGTGCGCGCCATGGTGGACGAAAACGGCAAGGCGGCCAAGGAAGCCGGCCCATCGATTCCGGTCGAGATCCAGGGCCTGTCCGAGGTGCCGCAGGCGGGCGACGATTTCATGGTGCTCTCCGACGAACGCCGGGCACGCGAGATTGCCACCTACCGCGCCGGCAAGTTCCGCCACACCAAGCTGGCCAGGCAGCAGGCCGCGAAGATGGAAAACGTCTTTGCCGAGATGCAGGCTGGCGAGGTGCAGCACCTGCCCATCATCATCAAGGCCGACGTGCAGGGCTCGCAGGAGGCGCTGGCCGCGTCTCTGCTCAAGCTCTCCACCGACGAGATCAAGGTCCAGCTGGTGTATGCCGGTGTGGGTGGCATCAGCGAGAGCGATGTGAACCTGGCGATCGCCTCCAAGGCGCTGATCATCGGCTTCAACGTGCGTGCCGATGCCAACGCGCGCAAGCACGCCGAGGCGAACGACGTCACGCTGCACTACTACAACATCATCTATGACGCCGTGGATGAGCTGAAGGCGGCGATGTCGGGCATGCTGGCGCCCGAGCAGCGCGAGGAGGCCATCGGCACGGCCGAGATCCGCACCGTGTTCGTGGCGACCAAGATCGGCACCATTGCCGGCTCCTACATCACCTCGGGCCAGGTCACGCGCGGCTGCAAGTTCCGCCTGCTGCGCGACAACGTGGTCATCTACACGGGCGAAGTGGAATCGGTGCGCCGCCTGAAGGACGATGTCAAGGAAGTCAAGGAAGGCTTCGAGTGCGGTATCAAGCTGCGCAACTACACCGACATCAGGGAAGGCGATCACCTCGAGCTCTTCGAGATCAAGGAAATTGCCCGGACGTTGTAAGCCATGGCTGCCAAGAAATCCTCCACGCCCAACCGCGGCTTCAAGGTCGCGGACCAGATCCAGCGCGATCTGGCCGAGCTGATCCGCGAACTCAAGGATCCGCGCATCGGCATGGTTACGCTGCAGGCCGTGGAGGTCACGCCCGACTACGCGCACGCCAAGGTGTTCTTCAGCGTGCTCGTGGGCGATGGCGCGGCCACGCAGGAGGCTTTGAACCAGTCGGCGGGTTTCCTGCGCAACGGTCTGTTCAAGCGTCTGCACATCCATACCGTGCCCACGCTGCATTTCGTGTTCGACCGCACGCAGGAGCGCGCCGCCGACATGAACGCACTGATCGCACGCGCCGTGGCATCGCGCTCCAAGGACGACGACGGCAATGATTAACGCTCCCCGTGTCCGGGTGCAGCGGCGCCCGGTGCACGGAGTGCTGCTGCTCGACAAACCCCTGGGCTTCTCCAGCAACGACGCCTTGCAAAAGGTGAAGTGGCTGCTGCGTGCCGAAAAGGCCGGCCACACCGGCACGCTGGATCCGCTGGCGAGCGGCGTGCTGCCGCTGTGCTTTGGCGCGGCGACCAAGTTCAGCGCCTTGCAGCTCGACGCCCCCAAGACCTACGAGGCGATTGCCTTGCTGGGCGTCACGACCACTACTGGCGACGCCGAGGGCGAGGTGTTGCAGGAGCGTCCCGTCACTGCGGATCAACTCACGCCCGAGCGCCTGGCCGCCGTGCAGGCGCAGTTCACCGGCCCCATACGCCAGGTGCCGCCCATGCACAGCGCCCTGAAAAAAGATGGCAAGGCGCTGTATGAATACGCCCGTGCCGGGGTCGAAGTGGAGCGCCCCGCGCGCGATGTCGTCATTCATGCGTTAAATATGGAGTTAACGCATGACAGTCAAGCGCGAATAGCTATTAAATTTATAGTTAAATGCAGCAAGGGCACCTATATCCGCACCCTGGGTGAAGACATCGGCGCGGCCCTGGGTTGCGGCGCGCACCTGATTTTCCTGCGCCGCATAGACACCGGCGGCCTGGGGGTGGAACGCTGCGTGACGCTGGCTCAGCTCGAGGCCATGACTGACGACGAGCGCCTGCGCCAGGTGCTGCCCGTCGATACCCTGCTGGCCGGACACAAGCCTGTCACCTTGGAGGAGCAGGATGCCGGGCGCTTTCTCTCGGGCTTGCGCCGCCGTGGTCCTTGGCCTGACGCGCCAGCCGTCGCCGTCTACGGCGAGCGTCCGCATGCGCTGCTGGGCGTGGGGCATGTGCAGGCAGGGGAGCTGATCCCCGGCCGACTCCTGAGCCCGATCGAAATACAACAAATTCTGCAAGGCGCGCCGCGCGCCCACATAGAACGCGGCACATTGGAAACCACGCTATGAGCAAACAAATCCGCAACATCGCCATCATTGCCCACGTCGACCATGGCAAGACCACCATGGTGGACCAGCTGCTACGCCAGTCCGGCACCTTCGCCGCCCACGAAAAGGTCGTGGACACGGTGATGGACAGCAACGCCATCGAGCGCGAGCGCGGCATCACCATCCTGGCCAAGAACTGCGCCGTGAGCTGGGAAGGCACGCACATCAACATCCTCGATACGCCCGGCCACGCGGACTTTGGCGGCGAGGTGGAGCGCGCCCTGTCCATGGTGGACGGCGTGGTGCTGCTCATCGACGCGCAGGAAGGCCCCATGCCGCAGACGCGTTTTGTGACCAAGAAGGCGCTGGCGCTCGGCCTCAAGCCCATCGTCGTCGTGAACAAGGTGGACAAGCCCGGCGCGCGCCCCGACTACGTGGTCAACGCCGCCTTCGACCTGTTCGACAAGCTGGGCGCAACCGACGAGCAGCTCGACTTCCCCGTGGTCTATGCCTCGGGCATCAACGGCTGGAGCTCGCTGGAGCAGGGCGAGCCCGGCGAGCAGTGGGGCCCCGACATGTCGGCCCTGTTCAACACTATTCTGAAGCATGTGCCCTCGGTCAAGGGCGATCCGACGGCACCAGTGCAGATGCAGATTTCGGCGCTGGACTATTCCACCTTCGTGGGCCGTATCGGCGTGGGCCGCATCACCCAGGGCACGCTCAAGGCCGGTCAGGACGTTCTCGTGATGGCCGGCCCGGATGGCGCCAGCTACAAGGGCCGCATCAACCAGATCCACCAGTTCCAGGGCCTAGACCGCGTGCAGGTTACGGAGGCCGGTCCCTCGGAGATCGTGCTCATCAACGGCATCGAGAACGTGGGTATTGGCGAGACGATCACCGACATGGCCACCCCCCAGCCCCTGCCCATGCTGAAGATCGACGAGCCGACGCTGACCATGAACTTCTGCGTCAACACCTCGCCCCTGGCCGGGCGCGAGGGCAAGTTCGTCACCAGTCGCCAGATCTGGGACCGCCTGCAAAAGGAGCTGCGCTCCAACGTGGCCATGCGCATCAAGGAGACCAATGAGGATGGCGTGTTCGAGGTGGCAGGGCGGGGTGAACTGCACCTGACCATCTTGCTTGAAGAAATGCGCCGCGAGGGCTATGAGCTGGCCGTCTCCAAGCCGCGCGTGGTGTTCAAGGACATTGACGGCGAGCGCTGCGAGCCTATCGAGCTGGTGACGGCCGACATCGAGGAGGGCCACCAGGGCGGCGTGATGCAGGCCCTCGGCGAGCGCAAGGGCGAGCTGGTGAACATGGAGCCGGACGGCCGTGGCCGCGTGCGCCTGGAATACCGCATCCCGGCGCGCGGCCTGATTGGCTTTACCAACGAGTTTTTGAACCTCACGCGTGGCTCGGGCCTGATCAGCAATATCTTCGACAGCTACGAGCCGCACAAGGGCGACATCGGCGGGCGCAAGAACGGCGTGCTGATCTCCATGGACGACGGTGAGATTTTCACCTATGCCCTGGGCAAGCTGGACGACCGCGGCCGTATGTTCGTCAAGGCCGGCGACCCGGTGTACGAGGGCATGATCGTCGGCGTGCACAACCGCGACAACGACCTGGTGGTCAACGCCACGCGCACCAAGCAGCTGACCAACTTCCGCGTGTCCGGCAAGGAGGACGCGATCAAGGTCACCCCGCCCATCGATCTGACGCTGGAATACGGCGTGGAGTTCATTGAGGATGACGAACTGGTCGAGATCACCCCCAAGAGCATCCGACTGCGCAAGCGCTTCCTCAAGGAGCACGAGCGCAAGCGCGCCAGCCGTGAAGGCGCCTGAACCACAGGTTCTTGCCCGTCCTGGCCTGAGCCATGCCCAGGCCGTATGGCTGATGGCGCTGGCGACCCTGATGTGGTCGATCGCCGGCGTCGTCACGCGCCACCTGGAGCAGGCGCGCAGCTTCGAGATCACCTTCTGGCGCAGCTTTTTCATGCTGCTGTCGCTGCTGCTCATCCTGCCCTGGCTGCGCGGGCGCGGCGTGTTTGCCCAGGTGCTGTACGGCCCGCGCGCGCTGTGGTTGTCGGGGCTGTGCTGGGGGGTGATGTTTACCGCCTTCATGGTGGCCATCACCCTCATGCCCGTGGCCAATGTGCTGGTCACCATGGCGGCGGGGCCTATGCTCACGGCCCTGGTGGCGCGTGTCTTCATCGGCCACCGCATTGCGCCGCGCACGGCCCTGTCCATCGTGGTGGCGGGCCTGGGCATTGTCTGGATGTATGGTGCCGAGGTGGCGGCCCTGTCGCCCGTGGGCTTGGCCGTGGCGCTGTGCATACCCGTGGCGGCGGCCGTCAACTGGACCGTGGTGCAGCATTCGCAGCGCCATGGCCAGGCGGTGGACCTGGTGCCTGCGGTGCTGATAGGCGCGGCCCTGTCGGCGCTGGCCACGCTGCCCTGGGCCTTGCCGTTTCAGGCGTCGGCGCGTGATATGGGCCTGCTGGGCCTGCTGGGCCTGGTGCAGCTGGCCATCCCCTGCATACTGGTGGTGTATTGTGGGCGCGTGCTCAAGGCGCCCGAGATCGCGCTGCTGAGCCTGCTGGAAGTGATTTTTGGAATCGTGCTCGTCTGGGCAGGCGCCGGCGAGCGCCCGGCCCCGGCCGTGCTGATGGGAGGCACGCTGGTGATCGGCGCGCTGGTTTTCAATGAACTGCTGGGATGGAAGGAACAACAATGACCGGGACAACGGGTGAAGTGATCGCCGAGCTGCGCGGCCGGGTGGGCTGCATCACTTTGAACCGCCCCAAGGCGCTGAATGCGCTCTCGCTTGGGATGGTGCGCGATCTGATGGCAGTGCTGCTGGACTGGCAGCGTGACGACAAGGTGCTGGCCGTGGCCATTCGCGGCAGCAACAAGGAGGGCGCCTTCGGGGCCTTTTGCGCCGGTGGCGACATCCGCTTCCTGCACGCCGCGGGCACGGTGGGCAATCCGCAGATCGAGGATTTCTTCACCGAGGAATACGCCCTCAACCACCTGATCCACAACTTCGGCAAGCCCTACATCGCCTTCATGGACGGCATCGTCATGGGTGGTGGCATGGGCATCAGCCAGGGGGGCACGCTGCGCATCGTCACCGAGCGCACCAAGATGGCCATGCCCGAGACGGCCATCGGTCTGTTCCCGGATGTGGGTGGCGGCTACTTCCTCTCGCGCTGCCCCGGTCGCGTGGGTGAATGGCTGGCCCTGACGGGCGACACCATTGGTGCGGCGGACGCGATTGCCTTTAGGCTGGCCGACGGTTTTCTGCCCGCCGATCAACAGGCCGCGGTGTGGCAGGGCCTGGGCGAGCAGGGCTTTGCCGACGGCGCCGCCGTGCAGCAGTGGGTACTATCTAAAACGATAGCTGCTGGCGCTTGTCAGATAAGCGTTAGAGAGCAAATTGACCATTATTTTTCCTTGGCGGATGTGCCCGCCATCGTGGCCGCCCTGGAAGAGTCGGACGACGATTGGGCACGTGCCACGGCTGCCACATTGCGCCGCCGCTCGCCGCTGATGCTGCATGTGGTACTGGAGCAGATCCGCCGCGCGCGCGCCATGGGCCTGGCCGACGACCTGCGCATGGAGCGCGACATGGTGCGCCACTGCTTCTACCTGCGCCAGGGCCAGAGCGAAACGCTGGAGGGCATCCGCGCCCTGGCCGTGGACAAGGACCACAGCCCCGCCTGGAGCCCCGCGCGCATCGAGGATGTGAGCCCCGAGCTGGTGCAGGCCTTCTTCAGGAGCCCTTGGCCGGCGCATGCGCACCCATTGGCGGCGCTGCGCTGAGCTGTCGGTACACGGCCGTGGCCAGCGCCTGCAGCGCCGGGCGCGGCATTTCGCCGCTGAGCGCGTAGCCAAAACCGCGCTCCACCCAGTAAAAACTCGATACTGCTCCCTTGTCGTAGAACTGGAAGGCCTCGGCCTGTGCATCGTCGAGTGCGCCCAGGTACAGGGTGATGCGCGTGCCGGCGGCATTCTGGTACATGAACTGGGCGCGGGCACCACTGCCACCGGGCAGCAGGCGCCCACCTACCAGCTCGAAACCCTGCTGCTGCAAATGCGGCACCGCGAGCGGGCGTGCCAGGCGCTTGGACAGCCACTGCACCAGATGCTCCTGCTGCGCAGCCGCCACCTCGACGGGGTGGCGCTGTTCCGGCTGATAGACCGCGTGAGCCACGGTGGCCTGCTGCGCAAACAGCAGGGGCGGCGACGCAGTCGCGGCCAGTGTGGCTCCGTCGCTCCATGACCCATGCAGGCCCCAGCCCAGGCCGAAGGCCAGCAGCCAGCCGGCGGCCATGCCGCCCCAGGTAGCCCAGCGCCGGCGCGCGGCATGCGTGTCCTGCAGCCTGCCCGCTGCCTGACGCAGGACCTCGGGCAGGGGGCGCTCCAGCCAGTCCCCGTGTAATGTCTGCAGCAACGCGCGCTGCTGTGCCCAGGCGTTCGCCTCCTCCTGTGCCGCGGGGGCAAGGCTGGCGCGCAGCCGTTCGGCATCCTCGGGCGGCAGGCGGCAGTCCACCATGGCGTGCAGGTCGGAATCGTCCGGGAGGGGAGGGTGGGAAGAGTTCATGGTGGGCATCGGCGCAGAGGTGGTCACTTCATGCGTTTCAGGGGGGTGGGCCGTGCTGTGTTGGCGTGGGGCGCATGGGCCGGCGCCAGCTCCATCAGCTCGCGCATGCGGCCGCGGGCCCGCGACAGGCGCGACATCACCGTGCCCACGGGTATCCCCAGGATTCGGGCTACGTCGGCGTAGGCCATGTCCTCCAGCGTCACCAGCAGCAGCACGGCGCGCTGCTCGGCCGGCAGGCGCTGCAGGCAGCGGTCGAGGTCGATGGCGGTGTCGCACGCCACGCCATCCGTGCCCGCCAGCGTGGCCAGCATTTCGCTGTCCAGTGTTTGCAGCGCGATCAGGCCGCGGCGCTGGTTCAGGTAGAGGTTGTGCATCAGCGTGAACAGCCAGGCGCGCAGGTCGCTGCCGCTGCGCCACAGCAACCATTTGCGGCAGGCACGCTCCAGTGTGTCCTGCACCAGATCATCGGCTGCCCAGGGGTCGCCGGTGAGCGCGCGCGCATAGCGGCGCAGCCCGGGCAGTTGATCCACGATCTGGGCGCGGTTCATGGTCGTGCCGGGGTCATGGCGTGGCGGTGTGCCACACGTTGTTCACGCCGTCACCAGTCTTGTCCCCGGGCTTGGTGTCCTTGATCCAGTAGTACAGCGGCTTGCCCTTGTAGGCTATCTGCTTGGTGCCATCGTCGCGCTGGATCAGGCTGTAACCGTCGCCGCTGGGTGCCGCCATGCCGGTCAGTGGTGGCCAGTTGGTGGCGCAGGTGCCGTTGCAGGCCGATTTGCCGCTGTCGGCCATGTCCTTGTCGAAGATGTAGAGCGTCATGCCATTGGGGCCGACAAGGACGCCGCCCTGGGTGCTGACCTGTGCGTGTGACATGGAGTAGCAGCCGGCCAGGGCCAGCGCGGCGAGCAAGGAACTGAGTTGGGTCATGGTGTTCTCCGTTGAGGCGCCGGCCGCACGAAATTACGGCCGGACGCTGCGACAAACACCGTTGCACGGGCATTTATTCCATGCCCCGCACAAAAAACGGTCAGCGGTGGCGGCTCTTCATGACGCGCTCCACCTCGCGCTTGCCCTCGCGCTCCTTGATGGTGTCGCGCTTGTCATGCTCGGCCTTGCCCTTGGCCAGGGCGATGTCGCACTTCGCTCGGCCATCCTTCCAGTGCAGATTCAACGGTACCAGGGTGTAGCCTTTCTGCTCCACCTTGCCAATGAGGCGGCGGATCTCGTCCTTGTGCAGCAGCAGCTTCTTGATGCGCGTGGCGTCCGGGTTGACGTGGGTGGAGGCGGTCTTGAGCGGGTTGATCTGGCAGCCGATCAGGAACAGCTCGCCATCCTTGATGACCACGTAGCCGTCGGTGAGCTGCACCTTGCCCTCGCGCAGCGCCTTCACCTCCCAGCCGTGCAACACCATGCCGGCCTCGTGGCGCTCCTCGAAGAAATAGTTGTATGCAGCCTTCTTGTTGTCGGCAATGCGTGACGATGTATCGGGTTTCTTGGCCATGGTCTTTCAGGTGCGGCGCAAACCGGGAGTTCCAAGGCCTCCCTACAATCGTTGTCGTCTCGCGCTCGCCATTCTAGGCGCCCCGTCCCCATGAAAAAAGTCAACAAATCCGTCCTCATCTGGTACAGCCCCGAAGAAATGTTCGCCCTGGTGACGGACGTGACCAAGTACCCGGAATTCTTGCCCTGGTGCGATCACGCCACCGTCCTGGAAAGCGATGCGCACAGCATGAAGGCCGAGGTTGGCATCTCCCTGGGGGGAATGCGCAAGTCCTTCATCACGCGCAACACGCATGAGCAGGGCCGGCGCGTGAAGATGGAGCTGGTCGAAGGCCCGTTTTCCAAGCTCGACGGGGACTGGCACTTTCACCCCGTGGGCGACGGCACGCAGCGTGCCTGCAAGGTGGAGCTGCAGCTGCACTATGGCTTTGACAGCAGGCCGCTGGCCGCCCTGGTAGGCCCGGTGTTCGACCGCATTGCCGCGACCTTTGTGGACGCCTTCATCAAAAGGGCAGAGCAGGTTTATGGCTGAAGGTGCAGGGGCGGTACTGCATATCACCGTGGCCGCATCGCTGCAGCCGGGCCAGGCGCAGGAGTGGCCCCTGCAGCTGCCCGCGGGAGCCACGGTGGCCGAGGCATTGCGCGCCTGCCTTCTCAGTGTGCAGGGTGACGAGCTGGTCTGCGGCATCTGGGGTAGGGTGGTGCCGGTGACCGAGCCCCTGCGTGATGGCGACCGCGTGGAATGCTGCCGCCCCTTGATCGTTGATCCCAAGCTGGCGCGACGCCAGCGCTTCAAAACCCAGGGCGCACGCGCGGCGGGATTGTTTGCCAAGCGCCGGCCGGGGGCCAAGCCCGGCTATTGACAGTCTGAGGCGATGATCTCGTCGGCCCGGCGCAGCTCGGCCGCGCGGGTGGCATCGTCCATGAAGCTGCGCTCGCCCTTGGCGTTGACTTGACTCACCAATTGACCCTCGGCCAGCTGGGCCTTGGCGCGCTTGGCGCGCGCGCAGTTGTCGGCGCGCACCTTGGCCTGGCGTTCCTCGTCGGCCTTTTTCTTGACGGCCTCGGCGGCCTCTGCATTGGCCTTGTTCTCTTCGAGCCGCTTGTCCTTGCCAAGGCCGGGGGGGGCTGGCGTGGCGGTGGGGGTGTCGGCACTTGTGGTCGCTGCCACAGGTTGCGGCTGGCTTGCCATATGGGGTTGCTTGAGGATGTTTTTCTCGGGAACGTCCTGCGGAGGCGGCCGGTCGCTGAATACCTTGCGCCCGTCCTTATCCATCCATTGCCATTGGGCCAGGGCAGCAGTGGACCAGAAGCCGGCCAGCGCCAGAAGAAGAAGCTTGTGCCATTTCATGCAAGCGAGTGTAGCGGGGGGCATCGCGTGCCGGCCAGCGGGCGGGCAGTGCGTGAATCCCTGTCACCGGTGACCAGTGCCGACCCGGGTACAATCCTTTTTTTGGAGCTTTCACATGCGCCTTCTCGGAAAAGCGCTCACCTTCGACGATGTGTTGCTGGTGCCAGCGTACTCCCAGGTCCTGCCCAAGGACACCTCTCTTGCCACGCGCTTCACGCGCAATATCCAGCTCAACCTGCCTCTCGTGTCCGCCGCCATGGACACCGTGACCGAGGCGCGCCTGGCGATCGCCATCGCGCAGGAGGGCGGCATAGGCGTCATCCACAAGAACATGACGGCCGAGCAGCAGGCCGCCGAGGTTTCCAAAGTCAAGCGCCACGAATCCGGCGTGGTGCATGACCCTGTGGTCATCACGCCCGAGCACACGGTGCTGCAGGTGCTGGAGCTGTCGGAAAACCTCGGTATCTCGGGCTTTCCGGTATGCGACGGCGGCAAGGTCATCGGCATCGTCACCAGCCGCGACGTGCGCTTTGAGACGCGTTACGACGTCAAGGTCAGCCAGATCATGACGCCGCGCGAGAAGCTCATCACCGTCAACGAAAAAGACCACACCAGCCCGGCGCAGGCCAAGGCGCTGCTCAACAAGCATAAGCTGGAGCGCCTGCTGGTGGTGAACGACGCCTTTGAGTTGAAGGGTCTGATCACCGTTAAGGACATCAACAAGCAGACCACCTTCCCCAACGCCGCGCGCGACAGCGAGGGCCGCCTGCGCGTGGCCGCCGCCGTGGGCGTGGGCGTGGGCACCGAGGAGCGCGTCGCGCTGCTGGTCAAGGCCGGTGTGGACGCCATCGTGGTCGATACCGCGCACGGCCACAGCAAGGGCGTGATCGAGCGCGTGCGCTGGGTCAAGCAGAACTACCCCCAGGTGGATGTCATCGGCGGCAACATCGCCACCGGCGCTGCGGCGCTGGCGCTGGTCGAGGCCGGTGCGGACGCGGTCAAGGTCGGCATCGGCCCTGGGTCGATTTGCACCACGCGCATCGTCGCCGGTGTGGGCGTGCCGCAGATCATGGCCATTGACAGCGTCGCTACCGCGCTCAAGGGCACGGGCGTGCCGTTGATCGCCGATGGCGGTATCCGCTTCTCGGGCGACATCGCCAAGGCCATCGCGGCCGGCGCCTCCACCATCATGATGGGCGGCATGTTCGCCGGTACCGAGGAAGCTCCGGGCGAGGTCATCCTGTACCAGGGCCGCAGCTACAAGAGCTACCGCGGCATGGGGTCGATCGGCGCCATGCAGCAGGGCAGCGCCGACCGCTACTTCCAGGAAGCAACCACCGGCAACCCCAATGCCGACAAACTGGTGCCCGAAGGCATCGAAGGCCGCGTGCCCTACAAGGGCTCGATGGTCTCCATCGTCTTCCAGATGGCCGGTGGCGTGCGTGCCGCCATGGGTTACTGCGGCTGCGCGACGATTGCCGAGATGAACGACAAGGCCGAGTTCGTCGAGATCACCGCAGCTGGCATCCGCGAGAGCCACGTCCACGACGTGCAGATCACCAAGGAAGCCCCCAACTACCGCGCCGATTGAACCCCGGCGCACCGCAGGCCCGAACCCATTTTCAAGGCGTTCGGGCCTTTGTCTTTTCCTGACCCTGTCGCTCCATCATGCAACACGACAAGATCCTCATCCTCGACTTCGGCTCCCAGGTCACCCAGCTCATCGCGCGGCGCGTGCGCGAGGCCCATGTGTACTGCGAGGTCCATCCCTGCGACGTCAGTAGTGAATGGGTACGCTCCTTTGCGGCTGATGGCAGGCTCAAGGGTGTGATTCTTTCAGGCAGCCACGCCAGTGTGTACGAGGTGGATGACAAGGCTCCGGAGGCGGTGTACGAACTGGGGATCCCGGTACTCGGCATCTGCTACGGCATGCAGACCATGGCCAATCAATTGGGAGGCAAGGTGGAAGGTAGCCACACCCGTGAATTCGGCTACGCCGAGGTGCGTGCACATGGACATACCGAGCTGCTCAAGGGCATCGAGGACTTCGCCACGCCCGAGGGCTACGGCATGCTCAAGGTCTGGATGAGCCATGGCGACAAGGTTACCGGGCTGCCACCGGGGTTCAAGCTCATGGCTTCCACGCCCTCCTGCCCTATCGCGGGCATGGCCGACGAGGTGCGGCACTTTTATGCCGTGCAGTTCCACCCGGAGGTCACGCACACCGTGCAGGGACGGGCGCTGCTGGAGCGCTTTGTCCTGGGTATTTGTGCCGCCAGGCCAGATTGGGTCATGAAGGATCATATCGCCGAGGCCGTCGAAGCCATACGCGCCCAGGTGGGTGACGAAGAGGTGATCTTGGGCCTGTCCGGTGGCGTGGATTCCAGCGTGGCCGCCGCGCTGATCCATCGCGCCATCGGCGACCAGCTGACCTGCGTGTTTGTCGACCATGGCCTCTTGCGCCTCAACGAGGGCGACATGGTCATGGACATGTTCGAGGGCAAGCTGCATGCAAAGGTGATTCGCGTCGATGCGTCGGAATTGTTCCTCTCCAAACTGGCGGGCGTCTCCGAACCCGAGCAGAAGCGCAAGATCATCGGCGGCTTGTTCGTCGACGTGTTCAAGGCCGAGGCTGCCAAGCTCAAGGCTGCGGGCGGCGGCCACAAGGGCGCCACCTTCCTGGCGCAGGGCACCATCTATCCCGACGTGATCGAGTCGGGCGGCGCCAAGTCCAAGAAGGCCGTCACCATCAAGAGCCATCACAACGTCGGCGGTTTGCCCGAGCAACTGGGCCTGAAACTGCTCGAACCGCTGCGCGACCTGTTCAAGGACGAGGTGCGCGAACTTGGTGTGGCCCTGGATCTGCCGCGCGAAATGGTCTACCGCCATCCTTTCCCGGGTCCCGGCCTGGGTGTGCGCATCCTGGGCGAGGTGAAAAAGGAATACGCCGACCTGCTGCGCCGCGCCGACGCCGTCTTCATCGAGGAACTGCGCGCCTGCATCGACCCGGCGACGGGCAAGAGCTGGTACGACCTGACCAGCCAGGCCTTCACCGTCTTCCTGCCCGTGAAAAGCGTGGGCGTGATGGGCGACGGCCGAACCTACGATTACGTGGTGGCGCTGCGCGCGGTGCAGACCAGCGACTTCATGACCGCCGACTGGGCCGAGCTGCCCTACAGCCTGCTGAAAAAGGTTTCGGGACGCATCATCAATGAGGTGCGCGGTATCAACCGTGTGACCTATGACGTTTCCAGCAAGCCACCAGCGACGATCGAGTGGGAGTGAAATCAGGTCCTTCGGGGACTATCGCCAGCTATCGAAAATCCGACATAACGTATTGATTTCAAAGGAAATACGTCACGGCAGCTATCGGTGACTATCGCCGGGCAGCGAAACGGATTGACGGTAGAGGTGACGGTAGAAACCGGAGGTCGGATTAAGACCTCCTTGTTTACTATCGAGACCAAATCGGTCTTTGACGGTAAATCACTCCTCTGGAAAGCTTGTTTCATGCGGCTTTCCAGGCATCAGCAGGTCTCCTGACCCCTGACGGTAAAGCCGTCATGAACAGGAGTGTCCACCTGGCAGGGGTGGCTTTACGTGGCCTTCGTCACCGACGCCTTTGCCCGGCGCATCGTCGGCTGGCAGACGAGTGCCAGCATGACGACGGACTTCGTACTCGATGCACTGGAGCAGGCACTGCACGCGCGCCAGCCCGAGCCGGGCATGCTCACGCATCACGGAGATAGGGGAGCGCAGTACCTGTCACTGCGCTACAGCCAGCGGCTGCATGCAGCGGGCGTTGCTGCCTCGGTGGGCTCCACGGGCGATGCCTTTGACAACGCATTGGCCGAGACGATCAACGGGCTGTACAAAACCGAGGTCATCAAGCGCTTGGGGCCGTGGCAGTCACGCCAGCAGCTGGAGCTGGCCGCCCTCGAGTGGGTGCACTGGTTCAACACCCAGCGCCTGCTTGAGCCCATTGGCAACATCCCACCTGCAGAAGCTGAAGCAAAATACTTCAGCGATCAAGCCATCGCACAAGCCTGTGTGGAGGCGACTACTTTAACCACGTAGCCTCCTCGAAAGCCGGAACGATTCAGTGTCTCGGTCTGCGGGAATGAAGCGGCTCATGTCGATATTGTGTGGCCAAGACCCACTCCGACAAAGTCGGGAAAGTCCGACAGACTCCTCGACGCCTGGACAGCATGGTTGCCGACATTGACGCTCTGCGCTGGCAGGCACGCGATACTGGTCAATAATTTGGATGAAAGTGGCTGTACCGCTTGTTCGGTAAGCGCAAGACGCTATGATTTTTCACTATGGCCAAGAAAGACAAGACCGCCCATGTGAGCGAAACGCCCGCCACGCAGCTGCTGCGCGCGCACCGGGTGGAATTCACCGAGCATTCCTATGACTACGTGGAGCATGGTGGCTCCGAAGAGTCCGCGCGCCAGCTTGGGCTTCATGAACACATGGTGGTCAAGACCCTGGTGATGCAGGACCAGGACGCCAGGCCGCTCATCGTGCTCATGCACGGCGACCGCAAGGTGTCCACCAAGAACCTGGCGCGCCAGATTGGTGCCAAGTCGGTCCAGCCTTGCACGCCCGAGGTGGCCAATCGCCACAGTGGCTACCTGGTGGGCGGCACCTCGCCGTTTGGCACGCGCAAGGCTATGCCTGTGTTCATCGAGGAAAGCATCCTGCAGCTGCCGCGCATTGCCATCAATGGCGGGCGGCGCGGCTATTTGGTGCAGCTTGATCCGCAGGTGTGCGTGCGGCTGCTTTCTGCGCGGCCGGTGCAATGCGCGCTGGCAGAATAGGGCGCCTTTCCCCATCACCTCCCTCCTTTCATTCTTGCCGTGAGCATCTTCCTGTCCCTTGCCGCCACCGTGGCCGCCTATCTGCTCGGTTCCTTGTCGTTCGCAGTCATCGTCAGCCGCGTCATGGGTCTGTCCGACCCGCGCAGCTATGGCAGCAAGAACCCGGGCGCCACCAATGTGCTGCGCTCGGGCTCCAAGGCGGCGGCGGTCATCACGCTGCTGCTGGATGCGGCCAAGGGCTGGCTGCCGGTGGCGCTGGTGCGCTGGTTCGGCGCACCCCATGGGCTGGAGGAGGGCACACAGGCCCTGGTGGGCCTGGCAGCCTTCCTGGGCCACCTGTGGCCGGTGTTCTTCCGCTTCGAGGGGGGCAAGGGCGTGGCCACGGCGTTGGGTGTGCTGCTGGGCATCAGCGGCTGGCTGGGCCTGGCCACGCTGTTGACCTGGGGCATCATCGTTTTCTTCTTCCGCTATTCTTCTCTGGCTTCGCTGGTGGCAGCCGTGTTTGCGCCGTTTTTCTATGTGCTGGGCGCCGGCATGGCCTGGTACAGCGACGCGCGCGTGGGCGTGACCATTGCCGTGATGTCCGGCCTGCTGGCCTGGCGCCACAAGGCCAATATCCAGCGACTGATCCAGGGCAAGGAATCGCGCCTGGGTTCAAAGAAGAAAGGCTGAATTCAACCAGAGACGGTGTCGGTGCGATGCGCCGCAAAAAGGCCCAGGCGCACCATGGCGCGCTGGGGCAGCTCCACGGTGACGGCTGAGCGGGCCAGAGCGGCCTGTATGTGCGGTTGCCCACGCACCGTGTGGTAGAGCCTGGGGGAGGATTGCGGCTTACCCTTGGCATCGAGCACGCTGGCCACCAGTGGGAAGTTGGCACGCTCGCTGCGGCGCAGCACGATGGCCGTTTCGGCATTGTCCAGCCGCACGAAGGTGCCCGGCGGGCACAGGCCTATGGTGCGCACCAGGGACAGGCCGATTTCGTCGCGCGAGTCCGCGACCTGGCCGACGATGGCGCGCACCGAATCGGTGGCGCTGCGCCCCGCGCGTGTTTTGCGCGGGCTGATCATGGCCGCATAGCGGTCTATGGTGTTCAGGATGCGGGCGAGCCGCTCTGGGGCGGGCAGGTTTGTCAGTACCTCGGGTTGCGGCTGGTGGTGCAAGGCCACCACGTCCAGCCACAGGTCGTCGGTGATGTGCAGTTCCTCCAGCAGATCCAGGCCCGCCTGCGGGTGCCGATCCACGGCCATGCGCTGTTCGGGTGTGAGCGGCTCGCGCTGCTGGGCCAGTTCGTCCTGCAGCGCCGTCATGCCGATGTTCATGGTGAAGGCCGCGCGCACCAGGCTGTCGCGCTCATGCGCCGGCAGCTGCAGTTCCGGCGCCAGGATGTGGCACAGCGTGGCGCACACCAGTGCATGGGAGGCGCTGTAGCCCACCGTGGAGGTGGAGGCGAGCTGAAACATCAGGTACAGCGCCGCATCAATGTCGTGCGCCACCAGGTCTTGCAGCCAGCGGTCGCATTGGCGTACTTTCACCGGGAAATCCTGGACGCTGTGCGGCCGTGCGAGCACTGCGGCGAGTGCGGATTCCAGATCCGACCACTGGCCGATCAAATCCTCGTACTCGCTGTCGGCCGTCTCGGTCGCTTTGGCTGGTGCTTGTGCAGACATAGGGCAGATTCTGGCTGTGTTGCGCGTCAGCGGCGCTTGTGCAGCACCATCTCGTCGCCGTTGCGGCTCATCTGGAACTCGCGCAGAAAGCTGTTGCCCAGCAGCACATAGGGCATGGGCTGGGGGGTGACGATGGCGTCCACGCCACGCAGTTCCACGTCGCCCACGCGCACGGAGTCGAGCCGCAGGCGCCAGCCCTGGGCCATGCCGTTGGCGGTGTGCATCATCACGCTCTGGCCCTCCTGCTCGAATTGGAGGCCCATGCGCTGCGCGTCCGGGCGACCTATGGCCACGGTGGAGGCACCCGTGTCCACCATGTACTGCATCACGCGGCCGTTGATCTGGCCGCTGCTCACGAAATGCCCGCGCGCATCGGCCTTGAGCACCACGCGCTGGCCCGCGCCGCTGCTGCCCACGCTCACCGGCGCCTCGCCCAGGCGCAGGGTGCTGCGGCCTCCGGCGCTGTCCAGCACGGCCTCGTCGCGGCCCACGGAGATCACCCGCACGCCCATGTGGGACTCGCCCGGCGCCACACCGCGCGGTGCGCTGCCGTTCACCACCAGCAGGGCCTTGCCGCCCAGAATGCCGGCCAGCGCCACGTTCTGCGCCTGCGCCGGCATGGCGGCGGCCAGCGCCAGCGTGGTGCTCAGGCAGGCAAGCAGGGGACGCATGGGGGCGGGTGTGCGATCAGTCGCGGAAGTTGTCGAAGGTCAGCGGCAGGTCGGCCATGTCCTTACGGATCAGCGCCATGGCGGCCTGCAGGTCGTCGCGCTTGGCGCCCGTGACGCGCACCTTGTCCTCCTGGATGGCGGCCTGCAGCTTGAGCTTGCTGTCCTTGACCAGGCGCTGGATCTTCTTGGCCTGCTCGCTGTCGATGCCGCTGCGCACCTTCACCACCTGCTTGAGCTTGTCGCCGCCGATTTTCTGGGGCTTTTGCACGTCCAGGAAGCGCACGTCCACGCTGCGCTTGGTGAGCTTGTTGCGCAGGATGTCCTCGACCTGCTGCAGCTGGAAATCGGCGTCGCCAAACAGCGTGATCTCCTTGTCCTTGAGCTCGATGGCGGCGGAGGTGCCCTTGAAATCGAAGCGCGTGCCGATCTCCTTGGCGGTGTTCTCCACGGCGTTCTTCACTTCGACGAAGTTGGCTTCACAAACGGTATCAAAAGACGGCATGGCATCACTCTGGTCAAACCTGGGACAAACCCGCAGCCCCTGGGGGACGGGTGCGACAATCCGGGCGATGTTAGTCGAGAAAAACGTCCCCCTGCAGAGTTGCAACACCTTCGGCATCGCGGCGCGTGCGCACACGCTGGTGCGCGTGCGCACGCCGCAGGACGTGCATGACCTGCTGGCCGACCACCGCCTGGCGCGCCAGCCGCTGTTCGTGCTCGGCGGGGGCAGCAACATCGTGCTCACGGGAGATGTGAAGCCGGTGCTGCTGAAGATGGAGATCAAGGGCCGGCGCTTGCTCGAGGAAACCGACCAGGCCTGGATCGTCGAGGCCGGCGCCGGCGAGGTCTGGCACGACACCGTGGCCTGGACGCTGGAGCAGGGCTGGCCGGGGCTGGAGAACCTGGCGCTGATCCCCGGCACGGTGGGCGCGGCGCCGGTGCAGAACATTGGTGCCTATGGAGTGGAGCTGCAGGATCGCTTCCATTCGCTTGTCGCCATCGACCTGGCCACGGGCCGGCCCTTCACGCTCGACGCCGCCCAATGCGCGTTTGGCTACCGCGACTCGGTGTTCAAGCACGCCGCGCCGCTGGCCGAGCAGGAAGGCGGCGGCCTGCCCGGCCATTGGGGCCGGGGCATGGGGCTGGCGGGCCGAGCGGTGATCACCCATGTGCGCTTTCTGCTGCCCAAGGACTGGCACCCCGAGCTGGGCTACCTGGACCTGGAGCGCCGCCGCGCCGAGGCCGGCGTGGCGCATCCCACGGCGCGCCAGATTTTCGACTGGGTGTGCGAGATCCGTCGCGCCAAGCTGCCCGACCCGGCCGTGATCGGCAATGCCGGCAGCTTCTTCAAGAACCCTACGGTGACGCCCGAGCAGTGCCGGGACATCATCGGGCGTGACCCGAAGATCGTGCACTACCCCATGGCCGACGGCAGCATCAAGCTGGCGGCTGGCTGGCTCATCGACGCCTGTGGCTGGAAGGGCAAGAGCGTGGGCAAGGCCGGCGTGTACGACAGACAGGCCCTGGTGCTGGTGAATCGCGGCACTCCTGCAGATAGCGTCACAGGCGGCGAGGTCATGACCCTGGCCCGCGCCATACAGACCAGCGTGTATGAGCGCTTTGGCATCCGGTTGGAGCCGGAGCCGGTGGTGATGTAAGCCGACTTCAGGCTGCTGGCGGCGATGGAGCAGGCGGGGGCGCGCAAATGCACCTACAATCGCCGCCCGGCAACATCGCCACCATGGGTTCCCTCGCCCCCATCACCAAAAAGGACTGTCATGTCGCTCGTTCAAGCGCCGCCATCGCGCGCGCCGTTGTATCTCTCCTTCCTGGTGGCGTTTCATATCGCCATCGTCATCGCCAGCAACTACCTGGTGCAGCTGCCCATCACGCTGCTGGGCTTTCACAGCACCTGGGGGGCATTCAGCTTTCCCTTCATCTTTCTGGCCACCGACCTCACGGTGCGGCTGATCGGCAAGGCGAGCGCGCGCCGCGTCATCGCCCGCGCCATGCTGCCGGCGCTCGCGGCATCGTATGGGGTGGGCGTGCTGTTCCATGAGGCGGGCTTCAATGGCTGGGGCGCGCTGGCGGAATTCAACACCTTCGTGTTCCGCATCGCCTTTGCCAGCTTTGCCGCCTATGTGCTGGGGCAGCTCTTGGACATCCAGGTGTTCGATCGCATCCGCCAGCAAAGCCGCGCCTGGTGGCTGGCGCCGGCCGCGGCCTCGGTGTTCGGCCAGGCGCTGGATACGGCGGCGTTTTTTGCCATCGCCTTCTGGCGCAGCTCCAACCCCTTCATGGCGGCGCACTGGGTGGAGATCGCCTGGGTGGACTACGCCATCAAGCTCGCCGTGAGCCTGTTCTTGTTCGTGCCCGCCTATGGCGTGGTGCTGGCGGCCGTGGTGCGCTGGCTGCGCCAGGACCCGCTGCCGCTGGTGGCCGCGCGATGAGCGCCCTGGACCAGCGCCGTGCCCTGGTGCTGCTGTCGGGTGGCCAGGACTCCGCCACCTGCCTGGCCTGGGCGCTCTCGCGTTATGCGGTGGTGGAGACCATAGGCTTTGACTACGGCCAGCGCCACCGCGCCGAGCTCGACTGCCGCCTGCGGCTGCGCGCCGGGCTGCAGGCCATGCAAGACCGCTGGCCGGGCCGGCTGGGGGCGGATCATGTGTTGACGGTGGACGTGCTGGCGCAACTGGGCGGCAGCGCCATGACCGAGGAGGTGGCCATCACCTTGCAGCAAGACGGCCTGCCCAACACCTTTGTGCCGGGGCGCAATCTGCTGTTCTTCACGCTGGCCGCCGCGCTGGCCTACCGGCGCGGGCTTCAGGTTCTGGTGGGCGGCATGTCCGAGACCGACTATTCCGGCTACCCCGACTGCCGCGACAACACCCTGAAGGCGCTGCAGGTGGCGCTGAGCCTGGGGCTGGACCGGCCTTTGAGCCTGGAGACGCCGCTGATGTGGCGCGACAAGGCAGCCACCTGGCAACTGGCGCAGGATCTGGGCGGCGAGGCCCTGGTCGAGCTGATCCGGCGCGACTCCCACACCTGCTACCTCGGCGAGCGCACGCAGCTGCACGACTGGGGCTACGGCTGCGGCAGCTGCCCGGCCTGCGCATTGCGCGCCCAGGGCTGGACGCAGTGGGCAGCGCAGCGCGCGTAAACAATGCCCGGCTGGATGCTGGTATTTTGATAGCGTAAGGCGCTTTATGGATAAGCGCTAGTGCCTTATTTGACTGGTCTTAATGCGCGTTCGACCCATCATGGCAGCGCACGCAGCACGGCGCGCACGGGCGAGGCGTCGGCCGTGGTCAACCTGAGCGGCAGGGCGATGAGCTCGTAGTCGCCCTCGGGCACGGTGTCCAGCACCAGGTTTTCCAGCACGCGCAGGCCGCGGCGGCGCAGCACCTGGTGGCTGGGCAGCAGCTGGCTGTCGGCCGGGTCAATGCTGGCCGTGTCTATGCCCACCAGCCGCACGCCCGCGTCGGCCAGGCGTTCCAGGGTTGCTGGCGCGAAGGCGCTCAAATGCTCGTCCCAGCGGTCCACCGGCGCATGCTCGTACGTGCGCAGCAGCACACGCGGCGGCAGGTCGGCGCTGATGGCGTGGGCGATATGGCGCCAATGAACCAGCGGGCCGCAGCCGATGGCGTGGATCACGCGGCAGGGGCCGATGAAGGCGTCCAGCGCTACGGTGCCTATGGCCGCGCCGGCGTTGTCGTAATGCAGCGGTGCGTCCGCATGCGTGCCTATGTGGGGCGACAGCGTGAGGCGGCTCACGTTCACCGCACTGTCGGCGCCTATCGTCGCGCTCCATTGCTGCTGGTAGGGTGCATCGCCCGGATACACCGGGCTGGCCGCATGCACGGGTGCCGAGATGTCCCATAGCCGGGGCGGGCCAGGCTGGGTCACGGCACAAGCCCTTCGAGCGGCGGCAGCTGATGGCGCAGGCGTGCGCGGTTGCAGGCCTGGCTGCCGGCCTCGAACTCGCGGCAGGGCGAGGGCCGCCATTCGTAGATGCCGCAGGCCGCGCGCTGGCCCACCTGGCCTGTGAGCGCGGCGCAGCGCGGGCGCGCGTGGTCGGTGCCGCGCATGCGGGCGATGTGTTCGGTCACCTCCACCACCAGCCCCCGGGGCACGCGGCCGCCCAGGTCTTCGGTCTCGTGCACCGAAAAGTCGACGCGGAAACTGGCGCAACAGGCGCCGCAGGTCAGGCAGGGGTGGAGTGTCATGGTGGCAAGGCCGGCCAAAGTGCGCATTGTGCAGCGCCGCGGCAATGCGCTCGATCAAACCCTGGGAAGGATGTTGCAATAGAATGAGAATTACTTTTATTCATCATTCAAGTGGCATATGCAACAGACACGCAATGGCCTGGCCCATGGGCAACCGCAAGGCCTGGATACGCTGCCGCGCGGCGTGGCGGCCACCGTGGCCGGGCTGCGCGAGGTGCAGGATGGGAGCGCGCGCGCCATGGTCTTGCGGCTGATGGAGATTGGCTTCCTGCCCGGCGAGCCCGTCAGCGTGATCGCCTGCGGGTTCCCCGGCGCCGATCCGCTGGCCGTGCGCGTGGGGCAGGCCACCTTCGCCCTGCGCCGCCATGAGGCGGCCCAGATCCTGGTGCATGTGCATGCCGAGGAGGGCGCTGCATGAGTGGCCAGGCTGCTGCGGCCGCAGCGTTCACCCATATCGCGCTGCTGGGCAATCCGAACTGCGGCAAGACGGCCCTGTTCAACGTGCTCACCGGCGCGCGCCAGAAGGTGGCCAACTACGCCGGCGTGACCGTGGAGCGCAAGGAGGGCGTGTTTGCCACCGCCAGCGGCCGGCGCGTGCGCGTGCTGGACCTGCCCGGTGCCTACAGCCTGCATGCGCAGAGCCTGGACGAGGCCGTCACGCGCGACGTGGTCACGGGCCGGCGCCCCGGCGAGCCGGTGCCCGAGCTGCTGGTGTGCGTGACCGATGCCACGCACCTGCGCCTGAACCTGCGCCTGGTGCTGGAGGCGCGCGAGCTGGGCCTGCCCATGGTGCTAGTGCTGAACATGAGCGACATGGCCCGGCGCCAGGGCATAGAGATCGACCGCGCCGTGCTGGCGCGCGAGCTGGGCCTGCCCGTGGTGGCCAGTGTGGGCGTGCGCGCCAATGGCGCCGACGAACTGCTGCGCTGGCTGGATACTGCTCCCCGGCCCCAGGCCGCATCCCGGCCCCAGGCATCGGCCGATGTGCCGCTGCCGGCCGTGAACGCCCTGGAGGATGACCAGCCCCAGCGCGTGCAGCGCCTGCACCAGGAGGTGCGCCGCATCATCGGCCTGGCCGTGAGCGAGCCCGCGCGGCGCCTGCGGCAGGACGACCGCATCGACGCCGTGGTGCTGCACCCGTTGTGGGGCACGCTGCTGCTGGCGGCGACGCTGTTCCTGATGTTCCAGGCCGTGTTCAGCTGGGCCGAGCTGCCCATGGGCTGGATCGAGGGCGCCACGGCCCTTGCCGCCGAATGGCTCAACGCCCACATGGCCGAGGGGCCGCTGCGCAGCCTGCTGGCCGACGGCATCATCGCCGGCGCGGGCGGGGTGGTGGTGTTCCTGCCGCAGATCCTGATCCTGTTCTTCTTCATCCTGGCGCTGGAAGAGTCCGGCTACCTGCCGCGCGCGGCCTTTCTGCTGGACCGCGTGATGGGCGCGGTGGGCCTGTCGGGGCGCTCCTTCATCCCGCTGTTGTCGAGCTTTGCCTGTGCCGTGCCGGGCATCATGGCCACGCGCTCGATTCCCGACTGGCGCGACCGGCTCGTGACCATACTGATCGCACCGCTGATGACCTGCTCGGCACGCCTGCCGGTGTATGCGCTCTTGATCGCGGCCTTCATTCCCGAGCGCACCGTGGCCGGCCTGTTCAACCTGCAGGGCCTGGTGCTGTTTGGCCTGTACCTGGGCGGCATCCTCAGCGCCATGGCCGTGGCCGCTGCCGCACGCCTGGCCCGCCGCGGCAGTGGCGCGGCGCCGCTGCTGATGGAGCTGCCGGCCTACCGCTGGCCCAGCCCGCGCAACCTGGCCCTGGGCCTGGGGGAGCGCGCGGGTATCTTCCTGCGCCGCGTGGGCGGCATCATCCTGGCCGTCACCGTGCTGCTGTGGTTCCTCTCGACCTACCCGGCGCCGCCCGCAGGCGCTGTCGGGGCCGCCATCGAATACAGCCTTGCGGGGCGCCTGGGCGCCTGGCTGGAGGTGGTGTTCGCGCCCATAGGCTTCAACTGGCAGATCAGCATCGCCCTGGTGCCCGGCATGGCCGCGCGCGAGGTGGCGGTGAGCGCCCTGGGCACGGTCTACGCCATTGCCGCATCAAACGATGGCACGGCCGCGCAGCTCGCGCCCCTGCTGGCCGGCCAATGGTCGCTGGCCACGGCGCTGTCGCTGCTGGTGTGGTTCATCTTCGCGCCGCAGTGCATCTCGACCATCGCCGCCGTGCAGCGCGAGACCAACGGCTGGCGCTGGCCGCTGGTGATGGCGGCCTACCTGTTCGCGCTGGCCTACGGCGCGAGCTTCATCATCTACCGCATCGCCCTGGCATGGGGTGGAGGCTGACATGCTGCAAGAACTCATCGCGGCCCTGATCGTTGTCGCCGCCGTGGCCTATATGGCCTGGCGCTACCTGCCCGCCGCCTGGCGCCGGCGCCTGGGCCGCGTGCACCCCGGCCTGGCCGCCGGACCGGGGGGCTGTGGCAGTGGCGGCGGCTGCAGCAGCTGTGGTGGCTGCGGTACGTCGCCCAAGGCCGTGCCGCCTGCTTCGAGCGGGGCAAGGCGTCAATTTCGTGCTTTTAAATAAATAGCTGTTAACGCTTTGTGGGTGGGCGCTGGAGCCATTTTTTCTCATAATTCCAGTGTCATGCCGCCAGCGGAAACTCGTCCCAGGGCATGGTGAGCGGCGGCAGGCCATGGCGTTGGCGTGCCTCGTTGCAGCGGTCCGTGCCCATCTCGAAGTGGTGGCAGGTGGACGGGCGCTGCTCGTAAATGCTGCAGATCGACTGCTTGCCGCAGCGCCCGATGAGCGCCACGCAGCGCACGGGGTGGCGCTCCGTGCCGTCCATGCGCCAGCGGTTGCCGTGCACCTCGTGCGCCAGCGCATCGGGCACGCTGCCGCCCATGGATTGCAGCTCGTAGACGGGAAATTCGACGCGGTACTCGTGGCAGCAGGCGCCGCAGGTCAGGCAGGGGTGGGAGGCTTCGGACATGTGCAAGGGGCGGTGGCAGGCAAACACGGAAAGGAAGCACGCCCAATGGACTGGGCGCAGCCTCTAGGGGCGGGCGTGTTTGCGGCACTAGGTGTGCCCTTGCAGGAACTTCAGCGCGAAGTCGTGAATGCGCACCTGCAGCGCCCGGATGCGGACGGCACGGTGGCGCTGCAGGCCACGGTTGTGGCGGGGGAAAGGGCACGGGCGCATGGGGGGATGAGCCTGTGCCGTGGGTGGCGCGGGATGGGGGTCAGCCGATGCGGCCGAGCAGCAGGTACTCCATGAGTGCCTTTTGCACGTGACGGGTGTTTTGGCTGCGACCCGCAGCCTGCGGCTGCTTCATATGCGCTGCGCGGATATGAGCCTGCGCCCAAACAGGATGCTGGCGCTGCCGCGCCACCGGCTTGCAATTCATGCAATCCGGCCGAGCAAAAGGTACTCCATGAGCGCCTTTTGCACGTGCATCCTGTTTTCGGCCTCGTCCCAGACGACCGACTGCGGGCCGTCGATCACGTCGGCCATCACCTCCTCGCCGCGGTGCGCGGGCAGGCAGTGCATGAACAGCGCGTCGGGCCTGGCCACGGCCATCATCTCGGCGTCCACGCACCAGTCGGCGAAGGCCTTGCGCCGGGCCTCGTTCTCGGCCTCGTAGCCCATGCTGGTCCACACGTCGGTGGTCACCAGGTCGGCGCCGCGGCAGGCGTCCATGGGGTTGGCAAAGACCTTGTAGCAGCCCGCGCGGGGGGGCTTGCCGCCGAAGGCGAGCTTCTCGTCCACCTCGTAGCCGCCGGGCGTGCTCACGTGCACGGTGAAGCCGAGCAGGTCGGCCGCCTGCAGCCAGGTGTTGGCCATGTTGTTGCCGTCCCCCACCCAGGCCACCACCTTGCCGGCGATGCTGCCGCGGTGCTCGATGTAGGTGAAGATGTCCGCCATGATCTGGCACGGGTGGAATTCGTTGGTCAGGCCGTTGATGACGGGCACGCGCGAATATTCGGCAAAGCGTGCGATCTTGTCCTGGCCGAAGGTGCGGATCATGACCAGGTCGGTCATGCGGCTGATGACGCGCGCGCTGTCCTCTATGGGCTCGGCGCGGCCCAGCTGGCTGTCGCCCGTGGTCAGGTGCACCACGCTGCCGCCGAGCTGGTACATGCCCGCCTCGAAGCTCACGCGCGTGCGCGTGCTGGCCTTCTCGAAGATCATGGCCATGGTGCGGTCCGCCAGCGGGTGGTACTTCTCGTAGCTCTTGAACTTGCCCTTGATGATGGCGGCGCGCGAGAACAGATAGTTGTATTCGTCGGCACTGAGGTCGGCGAACTGCAGGTAATGCTTCATATGCGGTCGGCTTTCTTCATTCGGCCAGGAAGGCCTGCACCAGCGGCGTGAGCAGGGCGACGATCTCGTCGGCCTCGGCGCGCGTCAGCGTGAGGGAGGGCACGAGGCGGATCACGCGATCGGCCGTCACCGACAGCAGCAGGCCGCAGTCAGCCGCGCGGTCGATGAGCACGCCGCAGGGGCGGTCCAGCTCCACGCCGATGATCAGGCCCTGGCCGCGCACCTCATTCACGCCAGGGATATGGCCCAGTGCCTGCTGCAGCGCGGCCTTCAGATGCGCTCCCACCTCGGCGGCGTTGGCCAGCAGCCCTTCCTCTTCCATGATGCGTATGGTTTCCACGCCGGCGCGCATGGCCAGCGGGTTGCCGCCGAAGGTGGAGCCGTGGTTACCGGGCTTGAGTACCTCGGATGCGGCACCGTGCGCAAGCACCGCGCCCACGGGAACGCCCGAGCCCAGGCCCTTGGCCAGGGTCATCACGTCGGGAACGATGCCGGCCCACTGGTAGGTGAACCATTTGCCGGTGCGGCCCATGCCGGACTGCACCTCGTCGAGCATCATCAGCCAGCCGTTGGCATCGCAGAGCTTGCGCACCTGCTGCAGGTATTCGGCACGCATGGGGTGCAGGCCGCCCTCGCCCTGGATCGGCTCCATCAGCACGGCGACGACGTTGGGGTTGCCCTCGGTGGCCTCCTGCAGCGCCTCGATGTCGTTGGGCGCCACGCGGATGAAGCCGTCGAGCAGCGGGCCGAAGCCGTTGCGCACCTTGGGGTTGCCCGTGGCCGTCATGGTGGCGATGGAGCGGCCGTGGAAGGCATGGTCATAGACCACGATCACGGGCTTCTCTATTCCCTTGTCCACACCGTACTTGCGCGCGATCTTGATGGCGCACTCGTTGGCCTCCAGCCCCGTGTTGCAGAAGAACACGTTGGTCATCTGGGCGCGCTCGGTGAGAAGGCGGGCGAGCTGCTCCTGCCCGGGCACATGGTAGTAATTGGAGGTGTGGATCAGCTTGGTGAGCTGATCCTGCAGCGCGGCCACCAGCCTGGGGTGGTTGTGGCCCAGGGTGTTCACCGCGATGCCGCCCAGGCCGTCGAGGTACTGCTTGCCGTTCACGTCCCACACGCGCACGCCCTGGCCTCGCTCAAGTGCGATGGGCACGCGGCCATAGGTGTTCATCACGTGGGGCGAGGCAGCCTCGATAAAAGCGGTCATGCAGACTTCTCCTGACAAGAGCGGAACAATCACGGGCCCTGGCGGGCCGAAAAGGGAAAGCCTGATTCTAGGGGCTGGCCTTGTTCCCGCCATTGAAGAATGCGCATCACAGTCATGCATCCAGGCTCTGCGCCTGGAGGTGCGTGCGGGTCAATGGCGGCATGGCTGCCCCGGGCTTTGCGGGGTTAGCTCTTATATAAGAGTTAGAATCGGCCCACGCGAGCACACAAG
Source organism: Alicycliphilus denitrificans (assembly GCF_044792555.1). Lineage (GTDB taxonomy): Bacteria > Pseudomonadota > Gammaproteobacteria > Burkholderiales > Burkholderiaceae_C > Alicycliphilus > Alicycliphilus denitrificans_A. The sequence goes on along the minus strand of NZ_CP126238.1, from coordinate 2,598,869 downwards.
GCCCGCGCCCCATTCACGACCCGAACCCGATGGTTGCTCCCACCTCCAAAGAAGTCTTCATCCAAGGCCTTACCCACGAAGGGAGAACCTTCCGCCCCAGTGACTGGGCCGAGCGCCTGGCCGGGGTCATGAGCCAGTTCCGCCCCGGCGGCGCGCGGCCCGGCAGCCACCTGAACTATTCGCCCTGGTGCATTCCTACGACGATGAATGGCGTGAAGTGCGTGGTGGTCAATCGCGAACTGCAGGCCTACGAGCCCATGGCATGGGATTTCGTGCTCAACTTCGCCAAAGACAACAACCTGCAGGTCGTCGAGGCCTGCCTGCTGCCCGATTCCCCTGCCTGATAGATACCTCGCCCATCGTTACGCGCACAAAAAAACCGCCTCAAGGCGGTTTCTTTGCTTTGCTGACAGCGCACCCGTTACAAACGGCGGGTGGCGGGCCACCCGGGCTGTTTGCCTGAGAGGGTCAGGCGGCCAGGGCCAGGGCTTTCACCTTGGCGGACAGGCGGCTCTTGTCGCGGGCGGCCTTGTTCTTGTGGAAGATGCCCTTGTCGGCAATGGTGTCGAGCACGGACTGGGCCTTGGCGAACAGCTCGGTGGCCTTGGTCTTGTCGCCGGCCAGGACGGCCTTCTCGACGTTCTTGACGGCGGTGCGGTACTTGGAGCGCAGCGAGGTGTTGGCTGCGTTCAGCTTCACGCCTTGGCGCGCGCGCTTGCGGCCCGAGGCGAGGCGGGGGTTCTTCTTGACTGGCTTACCAGATGCCATGATATGTGTTCCTTGTGTCTGAGGATGATGTCAGCAAAGCCGGCCATTATAGCGCGCATGTTGATTTGAGGCCATGGCGGCGCCTAGCGAATACACTCGGCACGGTGTCACTGCTCAAAGCCGCTTCCACCGTATCCCTGTTGACCCTGGCCTCGCGTGTGACGGGGCTGGTGCGCGATCTGCTCATGGCCTCGATCTTCGGGGCGAATGTTCTCACCGACGCGTTCAACGTCGCCTTTCGCATTCCCAACCTGTTTCGCCGCCTGTTTGCCGAAGGGGCCTTCAGCCAGGCCTTTGTGCCCGTGCTCGCGGCGCACAAGGCGCAGCATGGCGAGGAAGCCACGCACAAGCTCATCGATGCCGTGGCCACGGCTCTGTTCTGGGCGCTGTTGCTGACCTGCGTGCTGGGTGTGGCGGGGGCGCCGCTGCTGGTCTGGGCGCTGGCCAGCGGGCTGCGTCAGGAGCCGCAGGGGTTTGATGCCGCCATCTTCATGACGCGCTGGATGTTCCCCTACATCGGCTTCATGTCGCTGGTGGCGTTGGCAGCGGGCGTGCTCAATACCTGGAGGCGCTTTGCTGTGCCGGCGGCCACGCCGGTGTTGCTGAACCTGTGCATGATCGCCGCAGCCTGGCTGGGTGCGCCGCAGCTGGCGGCGCGCGGCATAGAGCCTATCTTTGCCATGGTGGGCGGCGTGATGGCCGGTGGCGTGCTGCAGTTGGCGGTGCAGTTGCCCGTGTTGCTGCGCCTGGGGCTGCTGCCGCGCATTGGCATGACCTGGGCTACGGTGCGCAGCGCCTGGCAGGATGCGGGCGTGCGCCGCATCCTGACGTTGATGGCGCCGGCGCTGCTGGGCGTGGGGGTGGCGCAGATCTCGCTCATGATCAATACGCAGATTGCGTCCTACCTGACGCCGGGCAGCGTGACCTGGTTGTTCTATGCCGACCGGCTGATGGAGTTCCCTACCGCCTTGTTGGGCGTGGCTTTGGGCGTGGTGCTCACGCCGCAACTGGCGGCGGCCAGGGCTGCCGATGATGGTGAACGGTACTCGGCCATGCTGGATTGGGGCCTGCGCATCGTGGTGCTGCTGGCCGTGCCCTGTGCCGTGGGCTTGCTGACCTTTGCCACGCCTTTGGTTGCCACCTTGTTTCACCATGGCGCATTGCATGACCGTGATGTGGGGCAGATTGCCGTGGCCCTGGCCGGCTATGGCGTGGGCCTGCTGGGGCTGGTGGCCATCAAGGTGCTGGCGCCCGGCTACTACGCCAGCCAGGACATACGCACGCCGGTGCGCATTGCCATCGTGGTGCTGGTGGCCACGCAGCTCATGAATGCCGCTTTGGTGCCGCTGCTGGCGCATGCGGGCCTGGCCTTGTCGATAGGCTTGGGTGCGCTCATCAACGCGCTGTGGCTGCTCATGGGGCTGGTGCGCCGCGGCAGCTTCCGGCCGCGCCCGGGTTGGAGTAGGCTGGGGCTGCAGGTGGTGGCCGCCAGTGCCTTGTTGGCCGCGTTTTTGGCCTGGGCATCGCTGCATTTCGACTGGCTGGCGCTGCGCGCCGATAGTGTGCAGCGTGCCGGGCTGCTGGCACTGTTGCTGTGTGCTGCAGTCATGCTGTATTTTGGCGCCCTGTGGGCCTGCGGACTCAAGCCGCGTGAGCTCTTGCGCCGGTAGACTGCTGGGCAATCCGCAGGCACTTCCATGTCACTGAGCTACCCCGTACCGACACCGCTGGAATACTTCGCTTCGCTGGTGCAAGTGGGGCAGGGCGAGTCCATCGCGCTGCTTGAGGCCGCAGCCTGCATTGCGCATGATGCCTACCCCGACATGGACGTGCAGGAGTTCCTGGACGAGATGGACAGGCTGCAGGCGCGGCTTGCGCGTCGCATGCCTGCAGGCGCAGAGCCGCTGCAGCGCCTGAATGTGCTCAACCGCTTCTTCTATGGCGAACTGGGCTTTGGCGCCAACCTCAACGACTACTTCGCGCCGGACAACAGCTATCTGCACCTGGTGCTGCGCATGCGGCGCGGCATCCCGATCTCGCTGGCCCTGCTGTGGCTGGAACTGGCCCAAGGTGTGGGGCTGGATGCGTACGGAGTGTCGTTTCCCGGCCATTTTCTGGTCAAGGTGCTGCTGCCTGGAGGGCAGGCGGTACTCGACCCGATGACGGGCCATTCGCTCTCGCGCGAGGCCCTCAGCGAGCGCCTCGCGCCTTTTCGCCAGGGCCAGGGCACAGCAACGCAAGAGGAGGTGCCCCTGGGCTTGTACCTGCAGGCCGCAACCGAGCGCGACATCCTTGTGCGCATGCTGCGCAACCTCAAGGAAATTTACCGCGCGCGCCAGGACTGGCGCAGTCTTGTCGCCGTGCAGCACAGGCTGATCACGTTATTGCCCGATGCCTGGGACGAGTGGCGCGACCGCGGCCTGGCCTATGCCGAGCTGGGCCAGTCATTGCAGGCGGTGGAAGATCTGGAAACCTACTTGACCCGCGCCCCGGATATGAGCGATGCGCAGGCCATTGTGTTGCGCGTCAAGGCGTTGCGCGCGTCTGAATAACAAAACGCCCGCAGTGCAGGCGGGCGTGCGGGAAACGAAAGAGCAGCCAGTCAGGAACTGGCCTTGACGGCCAGTACCGGGCAATCCACGTTGAGCAGGATTTCCTGCGCCATGCTGCCCAGCAGCAGCTTGCCCACGGGAGAGCGCTTGCGCAGCCCGATCACGAGTACGGAAACCTGCAGCGCCGCGACCAGGTCTTCGATTTCTTCGATGGTGCTCTTGCCACGCACGAATTGACGGAACTCTGCCGTGATGGGAAGCGTTGCCAGGCGCTCTTCCACTCGCTCGGCCTCATAACCGTTGACGATGCTGGGGTCTTCCTGGCGACCACCGGGGCCGGCGTTGACGACGACCAAGCGCTCATTGCGCCGGGTTGCGATTTCAATCCCCTTGTCCAGCGCAGCCCGGCCTTCGGGGCGAGGAACGTAGGCGACGAGAATGGTCATGCGGGTGTCTCCCTTGTGCAGTGTGAATGAGGAATTAGGCGCTCCGGCGCCAGCTAAGAGAATAGCTCAACACCCATCCATTGACGAGGACGGGCATAGCGCCGCGAGAATAAATGCTGCGCTGCGGTCACACCAGCTGTGCTGCCTTCAGCTCTTTTTTGAGATAGGCGTAAAACAGCGGCGCCGCCACTAGCCCGGCAGGTCCGAAGATGGCCTCGGCCACGAACATGACGGCGAGCAGCTCCCACACACCTATGTGGGTGCGGCGGCCTACCACCTTGGCGTTGATCACATATTCGGCCTTGTGGATCAGGATCAGAAAGGCCAGGCAGGCCACGGCTGCGATGGGCGATACCGACAAGCCCACCACCGTGATCACGGCGTTGCACAGCAGATTACCCACGATGGGCACCAACCCGGCCAGAAAGGTCAGTGTGATCAGAGCCGGTGTATAGGGCAGCTTCAGATCCCACAGCGGCAGCACCAGTAGCAGGAACACGGCAGTGAGCAGGGTGTTGAAGGATGCGATCCAGAACTGCGCCGCCACGATCTGGCGAAACGCTTCGCCCATGCGTCCAATGCGCAGCACGAGTTGCTGCGTCAGGGGGCCGCGTGTGGCGCCCAGGCTTCGCACGGCGGCCAACGCACCTATGAGCAGGCCCACGTAGGCATACAGCAAGCCCGTAAGCCAGGCACGCCCCGCCATGGCCAGGGCGCCGGCCTTGGCGGCCAGGTAGGAAGCGATGACGCGCTGGATCTCGGCGGTACCCGCAGGCAACTGTGCGGCGATATCGGGGGGCAGTTTTAGGCGCAGTTCGAGCACCGTGCGCGCGAGAAAATCCAGCAGTTCGCGATACTGCTGTGGGGCATCGACAATGTAGGTGCGTGAGTGCGACAGTGCGAAAGCCACGAGCAGCAGGGGGGACAGCATCACCAGAGCCGCGGCCACGCTCTGGCCGCTGTGCGAATACCCTCGCCCCCGTGGACCCAGGCGGCGCAGCCGCACCAGGCGCGGCGCCAGCCAGCGTGTGAGCAAAAAACCCAGGCACACGCACAGCAGGCCTGGTAGCAGGCCGTACCACATGATGAGCAGCAGCGTTGCGCCCATCAGCAGATAGCTGGCAAGGGCCACGCCACGGCTCACAGGCGCGTGTGTGACCTTGGGCGTTGGCAGTGCTTCGGGTGCACCTTGCGGCGCCTGTCCCGATGACATGGCAGCTAACTCTGACTGTGCAAGCCGAAGAATCAGGCGACGACGACAGCAGCACCCGTGCCGCGTTCGGCAATGGTACCGATGGCGTACACCGTCTCGCCTAACGTGTGCAGCGTGGCGGTCGTGGCGGCCGCGGCTTCGGCGGGAACGACGACGACCATGCCTATGCCGTTGTTGAAGGTGCGGTTCATCTCCGTATCGTCGATGCCGGCAGTCTTCTGCAGCCAGGCAAACAGCTCGGTCTGGGGCCAGCTGCCGGCTTTCAGGTGGGCCGCCAGGCCTTCGGGCAGCACGCGTGGAATGTTTTCCAGCAGGCCGCCGCCGGTGATATGAGACAAGGCCTTGATCGGGTGCTGCGCGAGTGCCGCCAGCACGTTCTTCACGTACAGGCGCGTGGGTTCCATGATCGCAACCTTGAAGGGTTTGCCATCGAGCTGATCGGGGATGCTGCCATTGGCGGTGGCGCGCTCTATACATTTGCGCACCAGGGAAAACCCATTGGAGTGAACGCCGCTGGAGGCCAGACCCAGCACTATGTCGCCCGGTTGCACGCCCTGGCCGGTGAGGATCTTGGATTTTTCCACTGCACCCACGGCAAAGCCAGCCAGGTCATATTCGCCGGCCGGGTACATGCCGGGCATCTCCGCCGTCTCGCCGCCGATCAAGGCGCAGCCCGAGAGCTCGCAGCCCTTGGCAATGCCGCCGACCACGGCTGCGGCCGTGTCCACATCGAGCTTGCCGCAGGCGAAGTAGTCCAGGAAGAACAGCGGCTCGGCGCCTTGCACCAGCACGTCGTTGACGCTCATGGCCACCAGGTCGATGCCCACGGTGTCGTGCATGTTCCACTCGAAGGCCAGCTTGAGCTTGGTGCCCACGCCGTCGGTGCCTGAGACCAGCACGGGCTCCTTGTAACGTTTGGGTACTTCGAACAACGCGCCAAAGCCACCGATGCCGGCCATTACGCCCTCGCGCAGCGTCTTCTTGGCCAGCGGCTTGATGCGCTCGACCAGCGCGTCGCCTGCGTCGATGTCAACGCCGGCGTCTTTGTACGAGATGGGAGGTGTGGCAGAGGAGCTCATGTGATGTGCGTCAGTGCTGTGGGCCGGTGGGCTCAAAAGGCGAGATTTTAAGGTGTGGCGGGCGCTGGACACCATTTGCCAGGGCAAAGACATTGGTGGCGCACTAAAATTACAGTTTGCACGCTAGCGTTCCCCTGGCCTGCGTGGCTTTGCAGGGGGACGGTTCTCACTCATATATCGCTTCATGCCATCCAGTCCTTCACCTCCAGGCTCGGCCGTGGCCCGCATTGCGCGTACGGGTTGGCGTTGGTCATGTCCTTGCGGTTGGGGTGCGGTCCGATGAAGCAATTGGCGCTCGACATCGGCCTGGCTACCGGCCCCACGCTGGACAACTTCTACGCCGGACCCAACGTCCAGGCGCTCCAGCATCTGCGCCTGGCCGTGGGTGATGGTGCTGCGCCCCGCTCGCCCGTGCCCACTTATCTGTGGGGCGAGGCCGGAACGGGCAAGACGCATCTGCTCAAGGCTGTCTACGACGCCTTGCGTGGGCAGGGGGCCAGCGTGGGCTGGCTGGATCCGTCGGTGGCCGTGCCTACGGCGTTTGATGAGCGCTGGGGCGCGGTGCTGCTCGACGAGGTACAGCTGTACACCACGGCGCAGCAGGCGGCAGCCTTCAACTGGTTTGTCAATGCCATCAACCCGACAGCGGGCGCGCCGCGCTGGGTGTTGGCGGCCGGCTCGCTGCCGCCTGCCGATCTGCCGCTGCGCGACGACTTGCGCACGCGACTGGGCTGGGGGCATGTGTTTCAGCTGCAGTTGCTCAGCGAGCCTGAACGGCGTGCCGTGCTGCGCCAGCAGGCCGATGCACGTGGCATCTTTCTGGCAGACGAGGTGATGGACTACATGCTCACGCGCTTTTCGCGCGATTTGGGCAGCCTCATGCAATTGCTCGACCAGCTCGACAGCTTTGCCCTGCGTACCCAGCGGGCAGTGACCGTGCCACTGCTCAAGACCATGCTGCAAAGCGAATAGCCTGCTGGTGCCACCATGTGCCGGCCTTCTACATTCATCTCCTACACGTATGACATCCAACATATCGGCGCAACGTCGGCGGCTGGCCCTGTTCGACCTGGACCACACCTTGCTGCCGCTCGACTCCGACTACGAGTGGGGCGAATTCACCATCCGCATTGGCTGGACCGACCGCGAGGAATTCGGCCGGCGCAACAAGGCCTTCTACGACGACTATGTGGCCGGGCGGCTGGACGTGCATGACTACGTGCGCTTTGCCACCGAGGCCGTGCGCTTGCGCGGCCCGGACGCTGCGGCTCAGGCGCATGCGCAGTTCATGCGCGACGTGATCGCGCCGGCTATCCACGACCAGGCACGTGCGCTGGTGCAAAAGCACCGCGACGCGGGCGACGAGGTACTCATCATCACGGCCACCAATGAATTCGTCACCCGCCCGATCGCACAGGAGCTGGGCGTGCCGCAGTTGCTGGCGCTGGAGCTCGAACGCGACACGGACGGCTGGATCACCGGCGACATCCGCGGCGTGCCTACCATGCGCGAGGGCAAGGTGCGGCGCATGGAGCAATGGCTGGCCGAGCGCGATCTGGACTGGCAGGACGTGGACAGCACCTTCTACAGCGACTCCATGAACGACGTGCCACTGCTCGAGAAGGTGAACCACCCCGTCGCCACCAACCCCGACCCGCGCCTGCGCGCGCTGGCCCAGCAGCGCGGCTGGCGCATCCTGGACCTGTTTCCCTCACAACAACAATGATCAAGACCTTCATCAATAAACTGCTGGGCAAGGGCGCCCCCGGCGCGGGCCGTGCGTCCAAGCGCCGCTTCGGCAAGCGCGCAGAGGTCCCGGCCTCGGTGCATGGCATAGACCCCGAACTCGTGGATCGCCGGGCCTCTGACGTGGTGCGCACGCTCAAGCAGGCGGGCTACGAGGCCTACATCGTCGGCGGCGCCGTGCGCGACCTGCTGCTGGGCCTCAAGCCCAAGGATTTCGACGTGGCCACCAACGCCACGCCCGAGCAGGTCAAGGGCCTGTTCCGGCGCGCCTTCATCATCGGCAAACGCTTTCGCATCGTGCACGTGGTGCATGGCCGCGGGCGCGAGCACGAGGTGATCGAGGTCTCCACCTTCCGCGCCTACATGGACAACGCCGCTGCCGAGCAGGTGGGCGGTAACGAAAAAACCAGCAAGGCCCAGCTGGCCGGCATGCAGCACGCCGTGGACGCCAGCGGCCGCGTGCTGCGCGACAACGTCTGGGGCCCGCAGGACGAGGATGCCACGCGGCGCGACTTCACCGTCAACGCCATGTACTACGACCCCGAGACGCAGGTTGTGGTGGACTTCCACAACGGCATAGAGGACGCTAGGAAGCGCGTGCTGCGCATGATCGGCGACCCGGCCACGCGCTACCGCGAGGATCCGGTGCGCATCATCCGCGCCGTGCGTTTCGCAGCCAAGCTCAGCCCGCTGGGCTTTGCGCTCGAGCCCAAGACCGCCAAGCCCCTGCTGGCCTGCGAGCCGTTGCTGCAGGAGGTGCCGCAAAGCCGCCTGTTCGACGAGATGCTCAAGCTGCTGCAGACTGGCCATGCGCTGGCGTCTGTCGCGCAGCTCAAGGGCCTGGGGCTGGAGAAGGGCATCTACCCGCTGCTGGACGTGGTGGTGGAGCGCGCGGACCTGCCCTTCGTGCAGGCCGCGCTGCAGGATACCGACCGCCGCGTGGGCGAGGGCAAGACCGTGGCGCCCAGCTTCCTGCTGGCCTGCGTGCTGTGGCAGGACGTGAAGGCCGGCTGGGAACAGCGCCTGGCCCAGAACCAGCACGCCTTTCCGGCGCTGCAGGATGCGATCGACGATGTGTTCGACAAGCGCATCGGCGACGTGTCCGGCCGCGGCAAGCTGGCGGCCGATATGCGCGAGATCTGGGTCATGCAGCCGCGCTTCGAGAAGCGCTCGGGCAGCACGCCGTTCAGCATGATTGCCCATATCCGCTTTCGCGCCGGCTTCGACTTCCTGCGCCTGCGCGCCGATGTGGGCGAGGTCGAGGAGGGACTGGCCGAGTGGTGGCAGCAATTCTCGCTGGCCGACGACGTGCGCCGCGAGGACATGCTCGAGCAGGTGCGCGAGGATCAGCGCGCGCGCCAGCGCAAGGCCCAGCCTGTGGCGCGCCGCGTGCCCAAGGCGGCCGAGCCCGCCGCAGCGAAGGGGGCGGCCGAGCCGCTTGCCGAGACGGGCGGCCCCACAGACGGCGATGCCGCAGCCCCCAAGAAGCGCCGCCGCCGTCGCCGCAAGCCTGCTGCCAATGGTGGCGAAGCCGGCGCGGGTACGGATCAGGGGTGATGGCCTGGATAGGGCTGGGCGCCAACCTGGGCGATGCGCGCGCAGCCCTGCGCGCTGCCGTGCGGGCCATGGCGGCGCTGCCGGGCACGCGGGTGCTGCGCGTGTCTTCGCTGTACCGCAGCGCGCCCGTGGATGCAGGCGGACCTGACTATCTGAATGCCGTGGCCGAACTGGAAACCACGCTTGCGCCTCTGGACCTGCTGCACGCGCTGCAGGCCATTGAGCAGGCCGCCGGCCGCGAGCGCCCCTACCGCAATGCGCCGCGGACGCTGGACCTGGATCTGCTGCTGTATGGCGCGCAGCAATTGGACGGCGCCGAACTCACCGTACCCCATCCGCGCATGGGCGAGCGGGCCTTCGTGCTGTTGCCACTTGCGGAGCTCGCCCCAGGGCTGGTGGACGCAGAGCAACTTGCAGCCGTCGCCAACCAGCACATTGAGCTCGTGGCCGCCACTCCTGGGTGGGCACAATAGCCTCTCACGAACTCATGGCCGCTTGCGCTTGCCGGTTTGATCATTGGGAGACAAGCTGCGCCAGCCTCATTGTTCGTATATACAAGAAAGCTGTTATAGGCATTAAAAAACCGTTAAGTTTTTGAAACTTAACGGTTTTAATGTGGTGCCCGGGGCCGGAATCGAACCGGCACGCCTTGCGGCGGGGGATTTTGAGTCCCCTGCGTCTACCAATTTCACCACCCGGGCGACGCAGAAATCGAAGTCGCAAATTATGGCACAGTATCGCCGTATGAAAACCTACCCCACCATTGAAGACGCGATCGGCCGCACGCCGCTGGTTGCCTTGCAGCGCATAGGGGCGCAGGACAACGCGGCCCGTGGCAATGTCGTTCTGGGCAAGCTGGAGGGCAACAACCCCGCGGGCTCGGTCAAGGACAGGCCGGCCCTGTCGATGATCCGGCGCGCCGAGGAGCGTGGCGAGATCAAGGCCGGCGACACGCTGATCGAGGCCACCTCGGGCAACACCGGCATTGCCCTGGCTATGGCGGCGGCCATCAGGGGCTACCGCATGGTGCTGATCATGCCCGAGGACCTGTCGGTGGAGCGCGCCCAGACCATGAAGGCCTTTGGTGCCGAGCTCATCCTCACGCCCAAGAGCGGCGGCATGGAATATGCGCGCGACCTGGCCGATCAGATGGTGGCGCAGGGCAAGGGCGTGGTGCTGGACCAGTTCGCCAACCCCGACAACCCGCGCATCCACTACGAGACCACGGGTCCCGAGCTGTGGGAGCAGACGGATGGGCGCATTACGCACTTCGTGAGCGCCATGGGCACTACGGGCACCATCACCGGCGTGGCGCGCTTTCTGCGCGAGAAGAACCCCGCCGTCCGCATCGTCGGCGCCCAGCCGCGCGAGGGCTCGCGCATCCCGGGCATACGCAAGTGGCCCGAGGAATACCTGCCCAAGATCTATGAGCCGAATCTGGTGGATGAGCTGGTCTATGTGGGCCAGGACGACGCCGAGGACATGGCGCGGCGCCTGGCGCGCGAGGAAGGCATCTTCGGCGGCATCTCCGCGGCCGGCGCCTGCTGGGTGGCGCAGCAGATTGCGGCGCAGGAACAGAACGCCACGATTGTCTTCGTGGTCTGCGACCGAGGCGACCGTTACCTGTCCACCGGCGTGTTTCCGGCCTGAGCGGCGTCGTACCTCCTATGCGCTACGAAACCCGTTTTTGCAGCCACTGCGCGACCGAGCTCGCGCCCATCGTGGTTCTGGAGGACAGCGGCGAGAAGGAGCGCCTGCGCTGCCCCTCTTGCGGCTTCACGCACTGGAACAACCCCACGCCCGTGCTCGCCGCCATCGTGGAGGTGGACGGCTGCGTGCTGCTGGCGCGCAACGCGCTGTGGCCGCCCCAGATGTTCGCGCTGATCACCGGCTTCATGGAGGCCGGCGAGTCGCCCGAGGACGGCATTGCGCGCGAGGTGAAGGAGGAAACCAACCTTGACGCGTACGCCGTGCGCTTGGTGGGTGTGTACGAGTTCCTGCGCATGAACCAGGTCATCATTGCCTACCATGTCCAGGCACGGGGGCAGGTGCAGCTGTCGCCGGAGCTGGTGGACTACCGCTTCTACGAACTCGGGCAGCTTAAATGCTGGCCCGCCGGCACGGGCTATGCGCTGGCCGACTGGCTGCGCTCGCGTGGGCACGAGCCGGTATTCTTCACGGCCGAGGAAAATGCCGAGCGCCGCCGCGGACTGGACGCGCCAAAGGATTAGGAAAAATGGACATCCACAAGGAAATCGACACCCGGGGCCTGAACTGCCCTCTGCCCATTCTCAAGGCCAAGAAGGCCTTGGCCGATATGCAGAGCGGCCAGTTGCTGAAGGTGGTGGCCACCGACAGCGGATCCATGCGTGACTTCCAGGCTTTTGCGCGGCAGACGGGCAATGAGCTGGTGGAGCAGCAGATGGTGGGTGATGAGTACATCCATGTGCTGCGGCGCCGCTAAGGTGTAAAAGGCGATTTGCCCATTGCTGGAAAGCGCTGCGTGCTATCAATTTTTATTAATTGACAACGTGTCTCGGCCTCCTTCCCCTTTGGGGGAAGGCGAGAATGCAGAGGCCGCTGGCGCGGACATAACGGCTCGGCCGGATACGCGAATCGCCGCTGGGGATGGGGCACAGAGGCTCAGAAGCTTTCCCAATCGTCCCCGGTGCCGGTCTTCGCAGCCGGTAGTACGCTCGCGGCGGGCGATGGAGCCGCCTTGGATTGCGCCGGCAGGCGCGCGACGTTGGCTGCTCGGCTTGGGCTGCGGCGCTCGAGGCCGTTGTAGGGTTTGCTCTCTCTGGGAACAGGGGGGGTGGCTGCGGGCGCGGCGGCGGTCTGGACAGGTGCGGCGCCCAGCGTGGTTTTGAACACGGCGACGGCCTGCACCAGTTCCTGCGCCTGGCGGTTCAGGCCGCCAGCGGCGGCGGCCATCTCCTCGACCAAGGCGGCGTTCTGCTGCGTGGCCTGGTCCATCTGCGCCACGGCCTCACCCACCTGACTCACACCCGCGCTCTGCTCGCTGCTGGCGGCGCTGATCTCGCCCATGATGTCGGTGACGCGGCGGATGCTGGTCACCACTTCCTGCATCGTGCTGCCGGCGCGGTCCACCAGTGCCGAGCCTTGTTCGACGCGCTCCACGCTGTCGGTGATGAGCTGTTTGATTTCCTTGGCGGCCTCGGCGCTGCGGCTGGCCAGGCTGCGCACCTCGCCCGCGACCACGGCAAAGCCCCTGCCTTGCTCGCCGGCGCGTGCGGCCTCGACGGCGGCGTTCAGCGCCAGGATGTTGGTCTGGAAGGCGATGCCGTCGATGACGTTGATGATGTCGGCGATCTTCTTGCTTGAGGCGTTGATGCCACTCATGGTCTCGACCACCTGGGCCACGACCTCTCCTCCCTGCACGGCGACGTTGCTGGCGCTCTGGGCCAGCTGATTGGCCTGGCGCGCGTTGTCGGCGTTCTGGCGCACGGTGGAGCTGAGTTCCTCCATCGACGAAGCGGTCTCCTCCAGCGCGCTGGCCTGGCTTTCGGTGCGGGAGGACAGGTCCTGGTTGCCCTGGGCGATCTGCGTGCTGGCGGCGGCTACCGACTCGCTGCCCTCGCGCACATGGGCGACCACTTTGACCAGCGCATTGCGCATGGTTTGCATGTTGGCTATCAGGCTGGTGTGGTCGCCGGTCTTGACCTGCACGTCGACGGCCAGGTTGCCGGCGGCGATCTCGCGCGCCACGTTGGAGGCATAGTCCGGCTCGCCGCCGAGCTGGTGGGTGATGGAGCGGGTCAGAGCCCAGGCGATGGCGGCGCCCAGCGCCGCGGCAATCGCTGCAAGTGTCAGCACCAGCCCGCTGGTGGCCGAGGCGATCTCCTGCACCGTCTTGGCCGAGGCGTCCATCTGCTTTTTCTGGTGGCTGGCCAGTTCCTCCAGCAGCTTGAAGTAGGTCATCTGCTGTTGGCGCACTTCCTTGTTCAGCACGGTGCGCGCCTCCTCCAGCTGGTTGCTCAGGCCCAGAGTCACGGCCTTGTCCAGGGCGGCGTTGTAACCGGGGCGCAGCTCGTTGATTTTCTGCAGCAGCTGGCGTGCCTCGGGGCTGCTGCTGTTGTCCTGCAGTTCCTTGAGCAGGGGGCTGTTGCTCGCGCGGGACTCTTCGATGCGCGCCTTCTCGGCCTGCATTTCTGCTACATCCTCGGTGATGACGATGTTGCGCACGGCGCGCGCGACCACATTGAGATTGTTCTGGATCTGGTTGATGCGCTCCACGTTGGCCATGCGCTGTTCGACCAGGCTTTGTACCTCGTCGGTGGTGCGGTCGAGCTGGAAGCGCGCGACGATGGCGACGATCAGGCCGCACAGGATGACCAGGGCAAAGCCCAGGCCCAGGCGGGTGCCTACTTTCATTGTTGATGTTTTCATGGTGTTCGCTCCTGTCAAGGGGGGCATTGGAAGGGTGACGCGTCCAGCCCCGTGCCGGAGCTGGACATCAGCGCCTCGATGTCCAGCAGGATTGGCATGCGCTGCTCAATCTGGGCGATGACCAGCAGATGGTCGCTGTCCAAGGCTGCGGATAATCCGGGAACGGGGCGCTGCGGGGTAGGAGGCAGGCATATGCTTGAGAAACAAAATTTTACAAAATTTTGTTTTATTTACCAATTATAAGGTGCTTGTGAGTGCTGGGAGTCACTCGGAATCCAGTTGACGCGCCGCCTGGTGCATGTGGACCAGCAGCGCCTGCACCAGCGGGTTGTCCGGTGCGCTGCGCCACATGGCCAGCATTTCGGAGTGGGGGTGTTCACCGCGCAGGGGCCGAAACGCCAGGCGCGGCAGGCCTACGCGCTCCAGCGCCGCGGGCACCAGGGCCACGCCCTGGCCCAGCGACACCAGCGAGATCACCGATAGCCAGTGGCGCACCTCGTGGCGCACCTCAGGGGCGAAGCCGTGGGCCAGGCACATTTCGTAGATGCGCTGGTGGTAGGTGGGCGAGACCAGGTTGGAGAACAGGATCAGCCGGTCGTGGCGCAGCTCGGCCAGATCTATGCTGCTTGCCCCGCACAGCGCGTGCTGCTCGGGCAGGCAGACCACGAAGGGCTCTTCCACGATGAGCTGACTGGCGATACCCTCGGGCGGCTGGATGGAGTGCACCAGCGCCACGTCCAGCCGCATCTGCTGCAGGCCCTGGATCTGCTCGGCGCTGTTGGCCTCCAGCATGTCCACGCGTACCTGGGGGTGGGACTGCTGCATCAACTCCAGCGCCTGGGGCAGGCCACGGTACAGGCTGGAGCCCACGAAGCCCAGGCGCAAATGGCCGCGCGTGCCCTGGGCCACGTCGCGCGTTTCCTGCGCCGCCTGGTGGCTCAGGGCCAGCAGCTGGCGCGCCTTGGTCAGCAGATGGGCGCCCGCGGCGGTCAGGCGCACGCCCTTGCTGCTGCGCTCGAACAATTGGGCCTGCAATTGGCCTTCGAGCTGTTTGATGGCCACGCTCAGGGGCGGCTGGGAGATGCACAGCCGATGGGCCGCGCGGCCAAAGTGCAGCTCCTCGGCCAGGGTCACGAAGTAGTGCAGCAGGCGTAGCTCCATGGCATCAATTCGATTTAACTATGAACAAAGATTTTAATGATATTGGACTCGAATGATCAAAGCGAGTGCAATAGCGGCCAGCACGATGTAAAGGAGCACCACCCATGTCCGCCAACGACCAGACCCAGATGACCGCCCTGGCCCAGGCCAGCGCCGCAGCCCATCCCGTGCCCGACCGCGGCCACGTGAACAGCTACACCGAGGACAAGGAGCTGCAGCAGCTGCTGGCGCTGTACCTGCCGGCCGACCTGTATGCCCACCTGCAGCCGTACTTCGAGCGCATGGGCGAGCTGGCCGGTGGCGCCGTGGACGATTGGGCACTGGAGGCCGACCGCAATCCGCCGACGCTGGAGATGCGTTCGCGCGCCGGCAAGGAGGTGCAGCGCATCGTCAAGCATCCGGCCTATATCGAGATGGAGAAGGTGGCCTTCCAGCAGTTCGGCCTGGCCGCGATCTCGCACCGCGAGGACATGCTGGGCTGGAAGGGCAAGATGCCGGCCATCGTCAAGTACGCGCTGACCTATCTGTTCGTGCAGTCCGAGTTCGGCCTGTGCTGCCCGCTGTCGATGACGGACTCGCTCACGCGCACGCTGAAGAAATACGGCGAGCAAAAGCTGGTGGACAAGTACCTGCCCAAGCTGCTGGCCATGGATTTCGACTCCGGCGTGCAGGGCTCGATGTTCATGACCGAGCAGGCCGCGGGCTCTGACATCGCCAACACGCTGACCATGGCCTACCCGCAGGAGGACGGCAGCTGGCGCCTGTATGGCGAAAAGTGGTTCTGCTCGAATCCCGACGCGGGCTTTGGCATGGTGCTGGCGCGCGTCGATGGCGGCCCGCCCGGCATGAAGGGCATCTCGCTGTTCCTGCTGCCGCGCATCAAGGACGACGGCAGCACCAACGACTATCACATCGTGCGCCTGAAGGACAAGATGGGCACGCGCTCCATGGCCAGCGGCGAGATCCGCATGCAGGGCGCCGTGGCCTACCTGGTGGGCGAGCAGGGCCGGGGCTTCGTGCAGATCGCGGACATGGTGAACAACTCGCGCCTGTCCAACGGCATGCGCGCGGCCGGCATGATGCGCCGGGCCGTCGCCGAGGCCGAATTCATCGCCCGCGAGCGCTGGGCCTTCGGCCGCCGCCTGCAGGACCTGCCGCTGATGCAGGTGCAGCTCGACAAGCTGCGCGTGCCGGCCGAGCAGGCGCGCACCATGGTGTTCCAGACCGCGGCCACGCTGGCGCGCTCGGACGCGGGCGACAAGACGGCCTATGCGCTGCTGCGCATCCTCACGCCCCTGATCAAGTTCCGCGCCTGCCGCGATGCGCGCAAGGTGACGGGCGACGCCATGGAGGTGCGCGGCGGCTGCGGCTACATCGAGGAATGGGCCGACCCGCGCCTGGTGCGCGACGCCCACCTGGGCTCGATCTGGGAGGGCACGAGCAACATCGTGGCGCTGGACGTGGTGCGCGCCATCAAGCGCGAGGGCTCGCTGCCGGTGCTGCAGGACTACCTGCTGGGCCTGCTGGCTGACACCCAGGCCATCACCGCCGCCTACCGCCAGGCGCTGGCGGATGCGCTGGCGCGTGCTGTCAAGCTGGCCGAGCGCGCCGCCGCCGAGGGCGGCGAAAAGCTGGCGCGCCAGGCCGCGACCGGCCTGTACCACTGCACCACGGCCATCGCCATGGCCTGGGAGGCGGGCAAGACCGGAAGCGCCGAGCGCCTGCGCCTGTCGCAGCTGGCCCTGGCGCACCGCGTGCTGCCGCGCGATCCGCTGGCCGAAAGTCAGGTGCCGGCGGAGTGGCTGGCGTAAGCAGCCCCCTCCTTGGGGCGAGGGCGATCTTTACTCCCTCGAGAGGGCAGGGGTGAGGGCCGGCGACGCTGGAACCTTGATGCCGGCAAGATGCCGGCGCTCCATCCCCTTGAGGTTTTTAAGCAAAAACAACCGCTGTCGCTTATGGATAAAGCGTCAGTAGCTATCAATTAAATAACAGGAGACACACCATGACCCTAGCCAAACGCCATCTGCTCGGCCTGATCGCCGGCGCCGCCATGCTCGCCGCCTTGCCCGTACAGGCGCAGGACAAATTCCCCGACCGCCCCGTCATGTTCGTGGTGCCGTTCCCGCCCGGCGGGCCCACGGACGCCATGGCGCGCATCCTGGCTACCGAACTCACGCGTGAGTTGGGCCAGAGCGTGGTGGTGGAAAACAAGGCCGGCGCGGGCGGCAACATCGGCGCCGACTTCGTGGCGCGCGCCAACCCCGATGGCTACACCATCATGTTCGGCACCTCGGGCCCGCTGGCCATCAACCACAGCCTGTACAAGGGGCTGAAGTACGACCCGCGCACCAGTTTCGAGCCCGTGATCTACGTGGGCTACCTGCCCAATGTGCTGGTGGTGCGCCCCAGCCTCGGCGTGAACAGCGTGCAGGAGCTGATCGCCAAGGACAAGGCCAAGCCTGGCGCGCTGAACTTCGCCTCCTCGGGCAATGGCGCCTCGTCGCACCTGGCGGGCGTGCTGTTCAACGGCATGGCGGGCACGCAGCTGGTGCATGTGCCCTACAAGGGCACGGGCCCGGCGCTCAACGACCTGCTGGCGGGCCAGGTGGACATGACCTTCACCGACATCCTCACGGCCATGCCCTACATCAAGAGCGACAAGGTGAAGGCCCTGGGCGTGGCCACGGCCAAGCGCTCCAGCGCCATGCCGGACATTCCCACCATTGCCGAGCAGGGCGGCAAGGATCTGAAGGCCTATGACGTGAGCGTGTTCTTCGGCGTGGTGGCCCCCAAGGGCACGCCGGCCGAGCGCGTCAAGGCGCTCAACCAGGCGTTCTCGCGTGCGCTGGATGCGGACAAGGTCAAGCAGGCCTTCGCGGTCCAGGGGCTGGAGGCCTCGCCCGACCGCAGCCCCGCCTATCTGGGGAAATTCATCAAGGCCGAGGTGGACAGCTGGGCCAAGGTGGTCAGGCAGTCGGGCGTGCAACTGGATTGACATTCATGACACAAAAGCAAGACATGCAGCAGACGCCGGGCAGGATGGGCGCATTGGCGGGCATCAAGGTGCTGGACCTGTCGCGCATCCTCGGCGGGCCGCTGTGCGGCCAGATTCTGGGCGACCACGGCGCCGACGTGCTCAAGGTGGAGCCGCCCCAGGGCGACGACACGCGCGCCTGGGGGCCGCCGTTTCGGGACGGCGTGGCGTCGTACTACTTCGGCCTGAACCGCAACAAGCGCATCCAGTTCCTGGATCTTTCGGCACCCGAGGGGCAGCAGCGCGTGCGCGAGCTCATGGCCCAGGCCGACGTGGTGGTGGAGAACTTCAAGGTCGGCACCATGGAAAAATGGGGCATTGGCTACGAACAGATGCGCCATGAATTCCCGCACCTCATCTGGTGCCGTGTGACCGGCTTCGGCGCCGACGGCCCGCTGGGCAGCCTGCCGGGCTACGACGCCGCCATCCAGGCCATGGCCGGGCTCATGAGCATCAACGGCGATGCCGATGGCGACCCGCTGCGCGTGGGTCTGCCGGTGGTGGACATGGTCACGGGCATGAACGCCGCCATCGGCGTGCTGCTGGCGCTGCACGAGCGCGCCCGTAGCGGCCAGGGCCAGCTGGTCGATGCCGCGCTGTACGACTCGGGCCTGTCGCTCTTGCACCCGCACGCGGCCAACTGGTTCATGAGCGACAAGCTGCCGCAGCGCACCGGCAATGCCCACCCCAATATCTACCCCTACGACGTGATCCGCACGGGGGGCGCGCCGATCTTTCTGGCCGTGGGCAACGACCGCCAGTTCGCTCTGCTGTGCGACTACATCGGCCAGGGCGCGCTGGCGCAGGACGCGCGCTTTGCCACGGCGGGGCAGCGCTCGGTGCACCGCCACGAGCTCAAGCCGCTGCTGGAACAGGCCTTCACCCAGCGCGACGGCCAGGAACTGGCCGATGCGCTGATGGCCATAGGTGTGCCGGCCGCTCCGGTGCTGGATGTGGCACAGGCCCTCAAGCACCCGCACACCGCGCACCGCGAGATGGTGGTGGCCATGGAGGGCGGCTACCAGGGCCTGGGCGCGCCGGTGAAGCTGAGCCGCACGCCCGCCAGCTATCGGCACGCGCCCCTGAGCGAGGGGCAGGACTTCCTGCCCGGCTGAAGGCCGCACCGGGCGCGCGCGCTCGTAATATTCCAAGCTGCAAACGCCCGCCATGGTTTGGTCCATGGCGGGCGTTGGCATTTTGGCGGATGGCTCCAAGGGTTTCACCCATGTGCGTGGCGGCGACAGGTTTCAAGAATGGGAGGCTTCGCAGCCCCACCATTTTCACCACCACAAGCAGGAGACGCCCGCGATGCAAATCCAACTCAAGGTCAATGGCCGTGCCGTTACGGCCGACGTGCCGCCCAACACCCTGCTGGTGCAGTTCCTGCGCGAGCACCTGCGCCTGACCGGCACGCACCTGGGCTGCGACACCGCGCAGTGCGGCGCCTGTACGGTGATCGCCGACGGCCGCGCCATCAAGGCCTGCAATCTGCTGGCGCTGCAGATGCAGGGGGCGGACATCACCACCATCGAGGGCCTGGCCGCGGCCGACGGCACGCTGCACCCCATGCAGGCGGCCTTCAAGGAATGCCACGGCCTGCAGTGCGGCTTCTGCACGCCGGGCATGGTGATGAGCGCGGTGGACCTGCTGGCGCACAACCCCAAGGCCAGCGAGGCCGAGATCCGCGAGCAACTGGAGGGCAACATCTGCCGCTGCACCGGCTACCAGAACATCGTCCACGCGGTGCAGGCCGCGCAAAAGACCATGGCCGCCTGACGGCCCCGGCAACCAGCACAAGGAGACACAACCATGGGTGCCACTGAATTTGCCAAGCTGCCGCACATCGGCGAGTCCGTGAAGCGCAAGGAGGACCTGCGCTTTCTCACCGGCGTGGGCAACTACACCGACGACATCGTGCAGCCGGGCCAGAAGTACGCCGTCTTCGTGCGCTCGCCCTACGCGCACGCCAATATCAGGGGCGTGGACACGGCCGCCGCCGCCGCCATGCCCGGCGTGGCTGCCGTATTCACCGGCAAGGACATAGCGGGCAAGATGAACGGCCTGCCCTGCGGCTGGCTGATCTCCAACCCCGACGGCAGCCCGATGAAGGAGCCGCCGCACCCGGTGCTGGCCGCAACGAAGGTGCGCTATGTGGGCGACCATGTGGCCATGGTCGTGGCCGACACGCTGGAGCAGGCCAAAAACGCCGCCGAGGCCGTGCAGGTGGACTACGAGGAACTGGCCGCCGTGATCGACATGCGCACGGCCAGCCAGGGCCCCGCGCTGCACGCCGAGGCGCCCGACAACCATTGCTACAAATGGACGCTGGGCGACAAGGCCGCGGTGGACGCCGCGTTTGCCGGCGCGGCCCACGTCACCAGCATCGACCTGACGAACAACCGCCTCATCCCCAACGCCATGGAGCCGCGCGCGGCCAACGCTAGCTACAACCGCGGCACCGACGAGTACCAGCTCTACGTGGCCAACCAGAACCCGCATGTGGAGCGCCTGCTGATGACCGCCTTCGTGCTCGGCCTGCCCGAGCACAAGGTGCGCGTCATCGCGCCCGATGTGGGCGGCGGCTTCGGCTCCAAGATCTTTTTGTACGCCGAGGATGTGGCGCTGACCTGGGCCGCCAGGCAGCTCAATTGCCCCATCAAGTGGACGGCCGAGCGCAGCGAGTCTTTTGTCAGCGATGCGCACGGGCGCGACCACATCAGCCATGCCGAGATGGCCATGGACAGTCAAGGCAAGTTCCTGGCCATGCGCGTGCACACCCACGCCAACCTGGGCGCCTACCTGTCCACCTTCGCCTCGGCCATTCCCACCATCCTGTACGGCACGCTGCTGGCGGGCCAGTACGCCACGCCGCAGATCTACGTCGAGGTCGATGGCTGGTTCACCAGCACCGCGCCGGTGGACGCCTACCGCGGCGCGGGCCGGCCCGAGGCCGCCTACCTGGTCGAGCGCCTGGTCACGCGCTGCGCCTGGGAGCTGGGCCTGTCCCAGGACGAGATCCGCAAGCGCAACTTCATCACCCAGTTCCCCTACCAGACGCCAGTGGCGCTGCAGTACGACACGGGGGACTTCCACGCCTGCATGAACCAGTCGCAGCAACTCGCCGACGTGGCCGGCTTCGAGGCCCGGCGCCAGGCCAGCGAGGCCAAGGGCCTGAGGCGCGGCATCGGCTACAGCTGCTACATCGAGGCCTGCGGCCTCGCGCCCAGCAACATCGCCGGCGCGCTGGGCGCCAGGGCCGGACTGTTCGAGGCCGGCGAGGTGCGCGTGCACCCCACGGGCAGCGTGACGGTTTTCACCGGCTCGCACAGCCACGGC
Organism: Alicycliphilus denitrificans; assembly: GCF_044792555.1. Lineage (GTDB taxonomy): Bacteria > Pseudomonadota > Gammaproteobacteria > Burkholderiales > Burkholderiaceae_C > Alicycliphilus > Alicycliphilus denitrificans_A. The sequence continues at coordinate 2,577,567 of NZ_CP126238.1, read as the reverse complement.
CAGGGGCACGAGACCACGTTCGCCCAGTTAGTGGCGGCGCGCCTGGGCCTGAGTCCAGAGCAGGTGGACATCGTTCATGGCGACACCGGCCGCGTGCCGTTTGGCATGGGCACCTATGGCAGCCGAAGCTTGAGCGTGGGCGGCACGGCCATCATGAAGGCGCTGGACAAGATCGAGGCCAAGGCCAAGAAGATTGCCGCGCACCTGATGGAGGCCTCGGACGCCGACATCGAGTTCGCGGGCGGCGAATTCACGGTGAAGGGCACGGACAAGAAGGTGCCGTTTGCCCAGGTGGCGCTCACGGCCTACGTGCCGCACAACTATCCGCTCGACAAGCTGGAGCCGGGCCTGAACGAAACCGCGTTCTACGACCCGACCAACTTCACCTTCCCCGCGGGCACCTACATCTGCGAGGTGGAGGTGGACCCGCAGACGGGCGTGGTGCGCGTGGATCGCTTCACCGCCGTGGACGACTTCGGCGTCATCGTCAACCCGATGATCGTCGAGGGCCAGGTGCATGGTGGCGTGGTGCAGGGCATGGGCCAGGCGCTGCTGGAGCATGGCGTGTACGACCCCGCTTCGGGCCAGTTGCTCACCGGCAGCTACATGGACTACGCCATGCCGCGCGCGGCCGACTTCCCCACGTTCCAGCTCGGCCATGTGTGCACGCCCTGCACGCACAACCCCATAGGCAGCAAGGGCTGCGGCGAGGCCGGGGCCATAGGCTCGCCCCCGGCGGTGATCAACGCCGTGCTCGACGCCCTGCGCCCGCTGGGCGTGACCGAGCTCGACATGCCCGCCACGCCGCACCGCGTGTGGCAGGCCATCCAGAACGCCCAGGCTTGAGGAGGAACCGCATATGTACGCATTCACCTACGAGCGTCCCGCCGCCCTGGCCGACGCCCTGAAGTTCGCCCAGGCCGGTGCCAGGCCGCTGGCCGGCGGCCAGACCCTGCTGGCCTCGATGAAGCTGCGCCTGGCCGCGCCCGAGCAGATCGTGGACCTGGGGGCGGTGCCCGAGCTGCGCGGCATCTGCCGTGACGGCGACGCGCTGGTCATCGGCGCCATGACGCGCCACTGCGACGTGGCCGAAAGCGCCGAGGTGCGCGCCGCCATTCCTGCGCTGGCCCAACTCGCCGGCGGCATTGGCGACAAGCAGGTGCGCGCGCGCGGAACCATTGGCGGCTCGGTCGCCAACAACGACCCCGCGGCCGATTACCCGGCGGCGCTCATGGCGCTGGGCGCCACCGTGCACACCACGGCGCGGGCGATTGCCGCTGCCGACTTCTTCCAGGGCCTGTTCGCCACGGCGCTGCAGGAGGGCGAGCTGATCACCTCCGTGCGTTTTCCCATCCCTCAAAAGGCCGCCTACGTCAAGTTCGCCCAGCCGGCCTCGCGGTTCGCAATGATCGGCGTGTTCGTCGCACAGACGGACGCCGGTGCGCGCGTGGCGGTGACGGGTGGCGGCAATGGCGTGTTCCGCCACGCGGCGATGGAGCAGGCGCTGGACGCCAGCTTCACGCCCACGGCCCTTGCCGGCGTGCCCACCGACGAGGAGCAGATGTCGGGCGACCTGCACGCCAGCAGCGCCTACCGCGCGCATCTGGTGGGCGTGATGGCACAGCGCGCCGTGGCCCAGGCGCTGGCTTGATGGAATGTATGGCAAAAACAGGCTGCAGCGCTTGTGTGAAAAGCGCAGGCAGCTATCAAAATTGAGTCCATGAACGCACCCACGCCTCCTTGCGCCTGCAACTCCATCGACGAACTGGCCGCGGCGCTGCAGGCCGTGGGCTATTTTGCCGACCGGCGCCTGGCCACTGCGGTGTTCCTGGCGCTGAAGCTGCAGCGCCCGCTGCTGCTGGAGGGCGAGCCCGGCGTGGGCAAGACGGCACTCGCCACGGCCCTGGCGCAGGCCCTGGGCCGCCAGCTGCTGCGCCTGCAGTGCTTTGACGGCATGGAGCAGCGCGAGGCCTTGTACGAGTGGAACTACGCCGCCCAGCTGTTGCACCTGCGCGCCCATGAGGGTACCTCCAGCGCCAGCGCCCTGGAGCAGGAGGTCTACCAGCCGCGCTACCTGGTGCGCCGTCCGCTGCTGCAGGCGCTGGAGGCGCCCGAGCCCGGCGCGCTGCTGCTCATCGACGAGGTGGACCGCGCCGACGAGCCCTTCGAGGCCTTTCTGCTCGAATACCTGGGCGAGTACCAGGTCAGCATCCCGGAGCTGGGCACCATACGCGCGGCCGTGCCGCCGGTGACCATCCTGACCAGCAACCGCACGCGCGAGCTCAACGACGCGGTCAAGCGCCGCTGCCTGTACCACTGGCTGGACTATCCCGAGCGTGAACGCGAGCTGGCGATAGTGCGCGCCCTCGTGCCCCAGGCGCCGGTGCAGCTTGCCGACCAGGTGGCGGCCTTTGTGCAGCAGCTGCGCGCCAGTCCCCATGCCGAGCGTTTCCAGCGTGCCCCGGGCATTGCCGAGACGGTGGAATGGGCGCGCGCGCTGGTGGCGCTGGACACGGTGGTGCTGGACCCCGAGGTCGTCGTCGATACCGCCGGCATCCTGTTCAAGCAGCGTGACGACGTGGCCGCGCTCGATCGCGCACTGGCAGAGCAGGCCCTGCAAGCCAGCCAGGCCGGTGACTGACGGGCCTTGCCATGCCCGACCCGTTCGCAACGCCGCCCGCGCCACTCCCAGGCCATCCGCCGCAGCGCGTCTCCCCGCTGGGCGATGCGCGCAGCGGCAAGCTCGCCGGCAACCTGGCGGCCTTCTGTCGTGCGCTGCGCCGCGCCGGGGTGCCCGTGGATGCGGCGCGGATCGCCCTGGCCCAGCAGGCCGTGCAGATGGTGGGCGTGGCGCGCAAGGACGACATGGCCGCCGCGCTGGAGGCCGTGCTGCTCAGCCGCGCGCAGGACCGCCTGGTGTTCCGCGAGCTGTTCGCGGCCTTTTTCCGCGACCCCGAGCTTGCCAGCAAGCTGCTCGCGCAAATGCTGCCGCGCGCCGAGGGCCGTGCCGAGCCCCCGCGCCAGCGCCCGCGCGTGCGCGAGGCCCTGCAGCCGCCCAGGCCCCAGGCTGGCCGCGAAGCCGCGCCCGAGCAGCAGGTGGACTTGGACGCCGCCATGACCGCCAGCCGCCTGCAGCGCCTGCGGCAGGCCGACTTCAACCAGCTCAGCGCCAGCGAATACCAGCTGGTGGAGCGCCTGGTGCGCGATATTGCGCTGCCGCTGCCCAGCGTGCCCTCGCGCCGCACCCGCGTCGGCGGCCGGGGAGCGCGCATCCATTGGGCGCGCACGCTGCGCCAGGCCGCGCGCCATGGCGGCGACCTGGTGGCCCTGCAGCGCCAAGAGCGGCGGCGCCAGCCGCTGCCGCTCTTGGTGCTGGTGGATGTGTCCGGCTCCATGGAGCGCTACGCCCGCCTGCTGCTGGCCTTTGTGCATGCGGCCACGGCGCGCGTGCGCCTGGACGGGCAGGCCCGGCAGCTGCACCGCCAGGTATTCGCCTTCGGCACCAGCCTCACTGACCTGGGCCCGGCCTTCAAGGAAAGCGACACCGACGCCATGCTGCAGCGCGCCGGCCAGGCCATACGCGACTATGCCGGCGGCACCCGCCTGGGCGACAGCCTGGCCTGCTTGCGCCGCCAGCATGCGCGCTGCCTGGTGGGGCGGCGCACGTTGGTGCTCATCGTCAGCGACGGGCTGGACACGGGCGAGCCCGAAGACCTGGCGCGCGAACTCGACTGGCTCAAACGCCGCTGCCGGCGCCTGCTGTGGCTCAACCCCTTGCTGCGCTTTGACGGCTATCAGCCCAGCGCGCGTGGCGCTGCCGTGCTCCACCACGCGGCCGATGCCATGCTGGCCGTGCACAACGTCACCAAGCTGCAGCAGCTGGCCGGTGCCATCGCCGACTTGATGAAGCAGTGAATGAAGGAGACAAACCATGGAAATGCAAGGCTCGCGCACATTGGCCATCACCCAGCAGCAGGCCTGGGAGGCGCTGAACGACCCCGAGGTGCTCAAACTCTGCATCCCCGGCTGCGACAGCATCGAGGCCACGGGCGACAACGCCTACGCCCTGGTCAACGCCATCAAGGTCGGCCCGGTGGCGGCCAGGTTCAAGGGCTCCATCGCACTGGCCGATGTCGATGCGCCGCGCAGCTACACGCTGCACTTCGAGGGCAACGGCGGCGTGGCCGGCTTTGGCAAGGGCAGCGCCCAGGTGTCGCTCACGCCCCAGGGCGAGGGCTGCGAGTTGGGCTACCAGGTGCACGCCACCGTGGGCGGCAAGATCGCCCAGGTGGGCCAGCGCCTGATCGATGGCGTGGCCAAGTCCATGGCCGAGAGCTTTTTCAAGCGCTTTGACGAGGAAATGCAGCGCCGCTACGGCCCGGCCGAGGAGGAACCCGAGGCCAAGCCCGGGGCTCTGAAGAAGATGTGGTCCAAGCTTAAGGGCGGCAGCAAGGATGCTGCTGCCGCAGACGAGGAGATGTAGCCATGGAAAACCTCGACGTCACCGTGCTGCGCGCGCTGCGCGACTGGCGCCAGGCCGGCCGGCAGGCGCTGCTGGCCACCGTGGTGCGCACCTGGGGTTCGTCGCCGCGGCCGGTGGGTTCCATCATGGCCCTGTGCGAAGACGGGGCGGTGATGGGCTCGGTTTCGGGCGGCTGCATCGAGGACGACCTGATTGCCCGCTACGCCCGTTCCGCGGCCAAGGATGCCCTGCCGCGCAGCGGCGCGCCGCAGTTCGCCAAGTACGGCGTGACGGCCGAGGAGGCCTTTCGCTTCGGCCTGCCCTGCGGCGGCACGCTGGAGCTGCTGCTGGAGTTCGACCCCGATGCCGCCAGCCTGGCCGCCCTGGTGCAGGCGCTGGATGCCGGCTGTCTGATGCACCGCAGCGTGCGCCTGGCGGACGGCCTTGTCACGCTTGAGGCCGCCGAGACCCCGGCCGACCTGGTGCTGGATGCAGAGCGGCTCACCAACACCTTTGGCCCGGAGTACCGCATGCTCATCATCGGCGCCGGGCAGATGAGCGAATACCTGGCCACCATGGCGCAGTTCTGCGGCTTTGCCGTCAGCGTCTGCGATCCGCGCGAGGAATACCGCGGCGGCTTTGCCGTGCCCGGCGTGCGCCTGCTCAGCACCATGCCCGACGATACCGTGGCCGACTTTGCGCCCGATGCGCGCAGCTGCGTCGTGGCCCTCACGCACGACCCCAAGCTCGACGACCTGGCGCTGCTGCAGGCGCTGGAGACGCCGGCCTTCTACATCGGCGCCATCGGCAGCCGGCGCAACAACCAGGCCCGGCGCCAGCGCATGACCGAGCACCTGGGCCAGACCGAGGAGAGCCTGGCGCGCCTGCGCGGGCCGATCGGCATCTATATCGGCAGCAAGACGCCGCCCGAGATCGCGGTGAGCGTGATGGCCGAGGTGCTGGCGGTGAAGAACGGCGTGCCCCTGCCGCGCGACATGGACGTGGCCCATGTCAAGGATCGCCAGGGCCTGGCGGCAGCGGGCTCGGCCTGCAAGGTGGCTTGATGGATCAGCAGGCGGAGGGCGTGGCCGCCGTGCTCATGGCCGCGGGCGCGGGCCGGCGCCTGGGCCATGTGCCCAAATCCCTGCTGCTGCGCGCTGGCGAGCCCTTGCTGCTGCGCCAGATCCGCCTGCTGGCGCAGGCCGGCGCGGCGCATATCGTGGTGGTGCTGGGCCACCATGCACAGGCGCTGCAGGCCGTGCTGGCGCAGGCGCGGGTGCCGCCCGGGGTGTCGCTGCGCTGGGCGGTGAATGCCGCGCCCGACGAGGGGCCGGGTTCGTCCCTGCGCTGCGGCCTGGCGGCCTTGCCGCCCGAGGCGGGCACGCTGCTGGTGCTGCTGGCCGACCAGCCGTTGCTGGAGCTGGCCGATGTCCAGGCCATGCTGGCCGCCTGGCAGGCACGCGCCGCCGGCGTGGAGCTGGTCGTGCCCCAGCATGCCGGCCAGCCGGGCCACCCCATCGTCTTTGGCGCGGCCCTGCGCCAGGCGGTGATGCAGGCGGCGGGCGGGCAGGGCGTGCGCGAGTGGCGCCGCGCGCATCCGGCCCAGGTGCAGGCCGTGGCGCTGCAGCACGAGCGCTGCACCACCGACGTGGATACGCCCGAGGACCTGCAGCGCCTGGGCGAGCGCTTTGGCGTGTGGCTGGAGCAGCCTCGGGTGTAGCTTCTCAGGCAGTCTCGGCCAACAGGTCCTGCAGCGCCTTGACCTGCTGGCGCAGGCGCTCGTTCTCGGCCTCCAGCTCGGTCACGCGCTGCTGCAGCCTGGCGGCGTCGGGTGCGGCCTGCGCCGCTGCGCCGTCCGTTTCGGCGCCTTCGGTGGCGGCGGCCTTGGGTTTCTTCTTGGCATCGCGCGCGCGCTTGGCGGCCTGCTTGAGCTCCTGCGCGCCGCCGGCTGCGGCCGTCTTCTGTTCGTCCACGGGCAGCGTGGCCACCACGGCCGCGGCGTTCAGCGACAGCTCTCCCGACTTCACGGCGGCCACCACTTCCGGCGCCGCATTCTGGTGAATGGCCTCGATCGCCTTCACCTGCGCGGCGGTGAGGCGCGCGGCGCGGGCCAGGGCCTCGCGCGTGTCCAGCGCGTCCTCGGGCACCTTGGGTACGCCCGCCAGGGCCTTGGCGACGACCGGGTCGGTGTCGCCCTCCCAGGGGGCCTCTGCTTCAGGCGATTGGGCAGCCTCGGCCTTGGCGGCCACCACGGCGGCCGCGGCCTGCGCGCGCCGCTCGGCAATGATCTCGCGCTTGCGCAGCGCCAGCACGCCGCGCTGGAACTCCGACACGCTGCGCCGGCCCAGGTGCTGGTCGATCATCCACAGGTGCACGTCCTCCATGCTCTGAAAGCGCGTGTTCTGCACCGTCTGGAACGGCAGGCCGTGCTGCTGGCAGATGCCGAAGCGGTTGTGGCCATCGACAAGGACATTGCCCCACAGCACCAGCGCGTCGCGGCAACCCTCGGCCAGGATGCTGCGCTCCAGCGCATCGTGCTCATCGGGTGTCAGGGGATCGATGTAGGCCTTGAGTTCGGGCAGGACGACGATGTCTTCAGGATTCATGGGATTTCAAAACAAACAAAGCAAAAATAGCCAAAGGCCCCGGCGGGGCCTTTGAGTCAAAAAAGCCTGTAGCGCCCGTGGATAAAGCGCCGGAAGCTATGGTTTTTAGTCTGGTCGCAGCAAGCGTGCGATCAGCGCACCCTCCACCGGGCCTTGCAATGGAATGCGCACGCGCACCGGGCTGCCCTGGGCCACCTGCACCGGCTCGCCGTCCAGGTTGAACATTTTTTCCAGCAGCACCTGGCGGTTGCCCTGGGGGTGGATGATTTCCAGCGTGTCGCCCACGGCGAAGCGGTTCTTGGTCTCCACCTCGGCCAGGCCGTCCGCATAGCCGCGCACCTCGCCCACGAAGTGGCTGCGCTGCAGCACGCTGTGCCCGGTTTCGTAGTTCTGGTAGTCGTTGGCCGGGCGGCGCTCCAGCAGGCCGCCGGTGTAGCCGCGGTTGGCCAGGCCTTCGAGCTCGGTGATCAGATGCGGGTTGAAGGGGCGGCCCGCCACGGCGTCGTCGATGGCGCGGCGGTAGACCTGGGCCGTGCGCGCCACGTAGTACAGGCTCTTGGTGCGGCCCTCGATCTTCAGCGAATCGACGCCGATCTTCGCCAGCCGCTCCACATGCTCGACCGCCCGCAGGTCGCGGCTGTTCATGATGTAGGTGCCGTGCTCGTCCTCCATGATGGGCATCAGTTCGCCGGGGCGGCCGATCTCCTCGATCAGGTAGACCTGGTCCGCCTTGGGGTGGCGCTGGCCGCCGCCGCAGGTGCTGCTGAACTGGCTGTCGGCCTCTTCGCGCGCCTGGTCGAAGTTGAAGCCCTTGTCCATGCCGGTGGCCAGGGCCTCGCCGGTGTTCGGGTCCACGGCCGCGTCGTGCGTCTTGTATTCCCAGCGGCAGGCGTTGGTGCAGGTGCCCTGGTTCGGGTCGCGGTGGTTGAAGTAGCCGCTCAGCAGGCAGCGGCCCGAGTAGGCGATGCACAGGGCCCCGTGCACGAAGACCTCGATCTCCATGTCCGGGCATTCCTGGCGGATCTTGGCGATCTCGTCCAGGCTCAGCTCGCGCGACAGGATGATGCGCGACACGCCCGCCTTCTGCCAGAACTTCACCGTCGCCGAGTTGGTGGTGTTGGCCTGTACCGAGAGGTGGATCTCGGTCTCGGGCCACTTTTCCTTGACCATCATGATCAGGCCGGGGTCGGCCATGATGAAGGCGTCGGGCTTGCACTCGATGACGGGCTCGATGTCGCGCAGGTAGGTGCGCACCTTGTCGTTGTGCGCGATCAGGTTGCTGGTGACGAAGAATTTCTTACCGCGGGCGTGGGCCTCGGCGATGCCCTGGGCGATCTGCTCCAGGCGGAACTCGTTGTTGCGCGCGCGCAGGGAATAGCGCGGCTGGCCGGCGTAGACGGCGTCGGCACCGAAGTCGTAGGCCGCGCGCATCTTGTCGAGCGAGCCGGCGGGCAGCAGCAGTTCGGGGGCTTTGAGGGTCATGGGTGGATTGTCGTACTTTTCCGATTTGCTCCTGAATAAGGAGCTATTGACGTACGCTGTATAAGCGTTTCAGGGCTATTTTGTGTCGAGCGTCGGCGCTAGACGCGCCGCTTGTCCAGCTTGCGCGTGAGCGTGCGCCGGTGCATGCCCAAGCGCCGCGCGGCCTCGGAGATGTTGAAGCCGGTTTCGGCCAGCACCTCGTGGATGCGTTCCCACTCCAGCGTCTTGATGGAGCTGGAGCGGTTGCTGAGCTCCACGTCGGCATTGCCCTCGGTCAGGCCGAAGGCGGCCTCGATGTCGTCGGTGTTGGAGGGCTTGGCCAGGTAGTGGCAGGCGCCGAGCTTCACGGCCTCCACGGCGGTGGCGATGCTCGCATAGCCGGTGAGCACGACGATGAGCATGTCCTCGTCGTGCGCGTGCAGCTGGCGCACGCAGGCCAGGCCCGTGGCCTCGCCCTTGAGCTTGAGGTCCACCACGGCGTAGCCGGGACGGTGTTCGGCAAGCAGCTGCTGGACCTGCGCCAGGCTGTCCGCCTGCAGCACGCGGTAGCCGCGGCGCTCGAAGGAGCGCGCGAGCGTGCGCGTGAAGGCCTCGTCGTCCTCGACGATGAGCAGCAAGCGTTCAGCGTCCATGGTTGTCATGTCCCGTGTCCTGCAGCGCGATCGCGGCCAGCGGTAGCGTGATGGTGACCTGCGCGCCACCGCCGGGGCGGTTCTCGGCCTGCACGCTGCCGCCCAGCGTGCGGGCCACGTTCATCGCCAGGAACAGCCCCAGCCCGCCGCCGGGGCGACCCTTGCTGGACTGGTAGGGTTTGCCGAACTGCGTGAGCATTGCAGGCGCGAAGCCAGGGCCTTCGTCCAAGACAATCATGCGCAACATTTCTCGATCACGCTCGGCGACGAGGCCGACCCAGTGGGGCGATGCATCGCGCGCATTGTCCAGCACATTGAAAACCATTTGCTGCAGCGTGACATCGGACACCATGGGACTGTCCTGCCCGAAGCGGTTGTCGTAGACAAAGCGGCCCACCGGGCGCGTGGCACGCCATTCGCTTGCCAGTTGGTCCAGGAACTGGCACACCGTGGTCTGGGCCGAGGCCTCGCCGCGCGCCTCGCCGGCCGACAGCAGGATGCCGCTGACGATGGTCTTGCAGCGCTGCACCTGCGTCTGCATCTCGGCCACGTCCTCCTGCAGCGCGGCGTCGGTCGCCAGCGCCGGGTCGCGCCGCCAGTCGCCCAGGATCACGGCCATGGTGGCCAGCGGCGTGCCCAGCTCGTGCGCCGCGCCCGAGGCCAGCAGCCCCATGCGCAGCACATGCTCCTCCTCGGCCGCGCGCTGGCGTATGGCGGCCAGGCGCGCGTCGCGCTGGCGCAGGTTATGGCCGATGCGGCTGATGAAGATCACCACCAGCGCCGCATTCAGCATGAAACAGACCAGCAGCCCCAGCACGTAGGGGCTGGCCAGCCCGCGGGAAAAGTCGGGCGGCAGCTGCAGGGGCACGCTGTAGTGCGCCAGCAGCGCAAAGCACATCGCCGTGATCAAGACCATGGTCCAGATGTGGCCGCCGCGCAGCAGGGCGGCGCCCAGCGCGATCTGCAGCAGGTACAGGAAGACGAAGGGGTTGCTGGTGCCGCCGCTCAGGTACAGCTGCACCGTGAGCACGGCCACGTCCACGAGCAGCGCCAGGAACAGCTCCACATCGCGCACGCCGCGCCCGGTGCGCCAGCGCAGGAAGCTCACCACGTTGTAGAGCACCAGGCAGCCCACCACCATGAGCATCTCGCGCAGGGGCAGGGGCAGGTGCAGGCCGTAGTGCGCCACCTCGATGGTGAAGACCTGGCCGATGACGGCGATCCAGCGCAACTGGATGAGCTGGTGCAGGTTCTTCAGTCCGGCCGCGGCGTCGGCCGAGCGCGCCTTGCGGGCGGGGGGCGAGGCGGTGGGAGGGGTCATGGGGCGCGGAAGGTGGCGCGCAGCCGGAGCTCGTAGCGTGCCACATAGACCGCCGCGGCCACGACCATGGTCGCCAGGGAGAGCCAGGTGATGGCGTACACCAGATGGCTGTTGTGAAAGCGCACCACCGTCATGCCGGGCCGTGGCCAGGGGCCGGCGTCGGGGTTGGCCATCTCCGCCACGACGCCCGCGCGCGGGTCGGGAATGCCGGCGTCGATGAAGAACGGGGCCGTGTCTGCCAGGCCCTGCGCCTGGGCGATGGCGGCCACGTCGCGCGAGTGCCAGCGCTGTTGCTGCGGGTTGTTGCGGCGCAGGAAGCCACCACCGGGCTCGGTCATGCGCAGCAGGCCTTCGACGCGTACGCTGGCGTCGGCCGGCGCGTCCGGGCCGCTGGCGCCCGTGGCCCATGGGCCGCGCCGTGCCTGCGGGATGAAGCCCCGGTTGACCAGCACCTGGCCGCCGGCATCGAGCTGCAGCGGGGTGAGCACCCAGAAGCCCGCGCCCAGCTCGGTGGTGGCCTGGGTCAGCACGGTCTTGTCGGCCAGCCAGCGGCCCTGGGCGTACACGGGCCGGTATTCATGGCCGGCGGCGTCCACGCGCGGCCAGTCGGTGCGGGGCGGCAGGGCCGTGGGCGCGGCCTGCAGGCGCTGCTGCACGCGCTCGATCAGTGCCAGCTTCCAGGTGCGGCGCTCCACCTGCCACCCGCCCAGGGCGCAGAACCCCACGAACAAGGCGATGCCCGCCAGAGCGAGCATCGCCATCGTCAGGTTGGAGTGCGGGCGTGCGCGCAGCGGCTCCATGGTGCGGGCAGCCGCCGTGGTCAGGGCGCCTTGGGCTGGTGCGCCTGGGCGCCCTGGTGCTGCGCGGCCATGGGGTTGGCGTGCGGGGCCATCATCTGCGCATTCATGTGGAACATGACCCACAGGGTGCCCACGATCGCGACGGCCAGGAACACCACGGTGAAGATGGTGGACAGCATGGTCCAGCCGCCCTGGATCTTGCCGTTCATGTGCAGGAAGTACACCATGTGCACGACCACCTGGACCATGGCGAAGATGCCCAGCACCAGCACCGTGGTGGTGCGGTCCTGGATCACGTTGCCCATGACCAGCCAGAAGGGGATCACCGTGAGGATGACCGCCAGGATGAAACCCTTGACGTAGTCGCCCTTGCTGACGTGCAGGTCGTCGTGCCCGTGGTGGTCGTCATGGCCGGCGTGAAGTTCGTGTGCACTCATTTACAGCACCCCCATCAGGTACACAAAGGTGAAGACGCAGATCCAGACCACGTCCAGGAAGTGCCAGAACATCGACAGGCAGTTCAGGCGGCGCTTGTTCTCATGGATCAGGCCGTGCTTGCCGATCTGGAACATCAGCGTGACGAGCCAGATGACACCGAAGGTCACGTGCAGGCCGTGCGTGCCCACCAGCGTGAAGAACGACGACAGGAAGGCGCTGCGCTGCGGCGTGGCACCCTGGTGGATCAGGTGCGCGAACTCGTAGAGCTCCACGGCCAGGAAGGCCAGGCCCAGCAGGCCGGTGACGGCCAGCCAGGCCAGCGTGCCCTTCACGTTGCCCGCCTGCTTTTGCAGCATGGCGAAGCCGAAGGTGATGGACGACAGCAGCAGGAAGGCCGTGTTGAGGGCCACCAGCGGCAGGTCGAACAGCTCGGCGCCCGTGGGGCCGGCCGCATAGCTGCGGCCGAGCACGCCGTAGGTGGCGAACAGGGCGGCAAAGATGAGGCAGTCGCTCATCAGGTAGAGCCAGAAGCCCAGCGACGTGCCGTTCTCGGGATGGGGCTCGTGCGCCAGGTGGTACTCGCGCTGTGCCAGGGCGGACGCGCCGCCGGCGTGGAGGGTGTGCGTATTAGACATGGGCTGCTGCAAGCTGCTGGGTGCGTGCGTCTTCCGTGGCGGCGACTTCGGCGGCCGGGATGTAGTAGTCACGCTGGTAGTTGAAGGTGTGGATGATCGAGGCCAGCACGGTGGCGACGAACGAGGCGATCGCCAGCGGCCACATGTGCCAGATCATGGCGAAGCCGAACACCGTGGACAGCGCACCGATCACCACGCCGGCGCCCGTGTTGGCGGGCATGTGGATCGGCTGGAAGCCGGAGAGCGGGCGCCGGTAGCCGTGCTTCTTCATGTCCCACCAGGCATCGATCTCGTGCACCACGGGGGTGAAGGCGAAGTTGTATTGCGGCGGGGGCGAGGAGGTGGCCCATTCCAGCGTGCGGCCGCCCCAGGGGTCGCCGGTCACGTCGCGCAGCTGCTCGCGCCTGAGGTAGCTCACGAACAGCTGGATGAAGAAGCAGGCGATGCCGATGGCGATCAGCGCGGCACCGCAGGCGGCGATGACGAACCAGATCTGCAGCGACGGATCCTCGAAATGGCTCACGCGGCGAGTCACGCCCATCAGGCCCAGGATGTACAGCGGCGTGAACGCCACCCAGAAGCCCACCAGCCAGAACCAGAACGAGCACTTGCCCCAGAACTCGTCGAGCTTGTAGCCGAAGGCCTTGGGGAACCAGTAGTTGATGCCGGCGAACACGGCAAACACCACGCCGCCGATGATCACGTTGTGGAAGTGCGCGATCAGGAACAGCGAGTTGTGCAGCACGAAGTCGGCCGGGGGCACGGCCAGCAGCACCCCGGTCATGCCGCCGATGGCGAAGGTGCACATGAAGCCCACCGTCCACAGCATCGGCACGGTGAAGCGGATGCGGCCCTTGTACATGGTGAACAGCCAGTTGAAGATCTTGGCGCCTGTCGGGATCGAGATGATCATCGTCGTGATGCCGAAGAAGGTGTTCACCGTGGCGCCCGAGCCCATGGTGAAAAAGTGGTGCAGCCACACCAGGTACGACAGCACCGTGATGCACACCGTGGCGTAGACCATCGAGGTGTAGCCGAACAGGCGCTTGCGGCTGAACGTCGCCACCACCTCGGAGAACACGCCGAATGCGGGCAGCACCAGGATGTAGACCTCGGGGTGGCCCCAGATCCAGATCAAGTTCACGTACAGCATGGGGTTGCCGCCCAGGTCGTTCGTGAAGAAGTTCGTGCCCAGGTAGCGGTCCAGCGTCATCAGCACCAGGGCCCCGGTCAGCACCGGGAACGAGGCCACGATCAGCGCGTTGGTGCACAGGGCGGTCCAGGTGAAGACGGGCATCTTCATCAGGTTCATGCCCGGCGCGCGCATCTTGATGATGGTCACGATCAGGTTGATGCCCGACAGAGTGGTGCCTACGCCCGCGACCTGCAGGCCCCAGATGTAGTAGTCCAGCCCCACGCCCGGGTCCTGCGCCCCGAGGTTGGACAGTGCCAGCCAGCCGGAGGTGGAGAACTCGCCGAGGAACAGCGAGATCATCACCAGCACGGCGCCGCCGGTGGTCATCCAGAAGCTGAAGTTGTTCAGGAACGGGAAGGACACGTCGCGCGCGCCGATCTGCAGCGGCACCAGGTAGTTCATCAGGCCCGTTACGAACGGCATGGCCACGAAGAAGATCATGATCACGCCGTGGGCGGTGAAGATCTGGTCGTAGTGGTGCGGCGGCAGGTAGCCCATGCTCTCGCCGAAGGCCATGGACTGCTGCAGGCGCATCATCACCGCGTCGGCGAAGCCGCGCAGGAACATGACCAGGCCGAGGATCATGTACATGATGCCGATCTTCTTGTGGTCGATCGAGCAGATCCAGTCGTGCCACAGCGGGCCCCACAGGCGGAACCTGGTGAGGACGGCCAGCATCACCATGCCGCCCAGTACCACCGCGATGAAGGTCCACAGCACGATGGGCTCGTGCGCCATCGGGATGGAGTCCCAGGTGATGCGGCCCAACAGCCAATGGGCCGGGGTTGTTTGTTCAGACATATCGAATCTCTTGGCTAATGGCCCTGCGCCGGCTCATGCCTGCGCCGAGCTCGTCAAATTCACTGTGGGGTGGTGGCCTCGGGGGTGGCGCGGGCATCCAGCGCGGCGAGGATCTGCGGCGCATTGCCGACGGTGCACAGGTCCTGCGGCAAGTCCAGGCCGGAGGCCTTGACGAAGGCCTGGCCGCCGCGCGCGTCGATGGCCATCATCTCGTGCATGCACATCTGGCCGTCTTCCACGCAGCGGCCGAGCACTTTGTCGTACAGGCCGCTTTCCACGCTGGAGAAGCGCTGCACAGGGTCGCGCTGGCTGGGCTTGGCGAGCTGCAGGTAGCTGCCCTTGTCCAGCGGCTTGCCCTCGGTCTTGGCCTTGTTCACCCACTGGGCGAAGTCGGCGTCGGACAGACCGTGGAACTTGAAGGTCATGCCGGAAAAGCCCGGGCCGCTGTTATGCGAAGCCAGGCCGTGGAACACGCCGGGCTTGTTGATCACGGCGTTGAGCTCGGTCTGCATGCCGGGCATGGCGTAGATCATGCCGGCCAGGTCGGGCACGTAGAACGCGTTCATGGTCGACGTGGCCGTGAGCTTGAACAGGATCGGGCGGTCCACCGGCGCGGCCACCTCGTTCACCGTGGCGATGCCCTGCTCGGGGTAGAAGAACAGCCACTTCCAGTCCATGGCCACCACCTGGACCTCCAGCGGCTCGACATCGGCGGGCAGGGCGCGCTGGGCGTCGATGCGGTCCAGCGGGCGGTAGGGGTCGAGCTTGTGGGTACCGATCCAGGTCAGCGCGCCCAGGGCGATGATGATCAGCAGCGGCACGCTCCAGATCACCAGCTCCAGCGACGTGGAGTGGTGCCAGTCCGGGTCGTATTCGGCATCGGTGTTGCCCTGGCGGTACTTCCAGGCAAACAGCAGCGTCAGCAGGATCACCGGCACGATGATGATGAGCATCAGCAGCGTGGCGGTGATCACCAGGTTGCCCTGCTGGGCGGCGACGTCACCCGCGGGGTTGAGTACGACGGCCTTGCTGCAGCCGGCCAGTCCGGCAGCGGCAATGGCCGCGGCGAGCCAGCCTGGCCCGCGGAGTTTCTTCATTGTGAGCATGCTAGGGGCGTGACAAACGAGTTCACAGCCGCACCGCAGGCATGCGGCGCGGTAGGTGTAAACGTGGATTACTGGACGAGCGCAAATGTAATACGCCTATCGCGTTTGTCGATTGGACATTTTGTCCAAGGTCAAGCAATGTGCGCTATGGCGCGCCAGGCTTGGCTTGCATGCGTATCGCGTAAGGAGCCAGTGGTTGATATTACATAAGGGTTTTCCCGTGTCGGGCGTCAGTGTAAGCGCACTTGTTGACCTGTTGGCTTGCGTGTAGAACGGGCTTGTGTCAGCAACGCCAAGGAGCTCGGTCATGAGTAGCGATTCCATCGCATACCCCGTTTACGGCCACGAGGATGCGACCTCGCTGTCGCGCGCCCACACCGACGAGGACGTAACGCCCGGCGAGATCGCCGTCGGCGTGATCATCGGGCGCTCGTCGGAGTATTTCGACTTTTTCGTCTTCGGCATCGCCTGCGTGCTGGTCTTTCCGTCGCTGCTGTTCCCGTTCTTGTCACGCCTGGACGGCACCTTGGCGGCCTTCGCCCTCTTTGCCATCGCCTTTATCGCCCGGCCGTTCGGTACGGCCATCTCCATGGCGGTGCAGCGGCGCTGGGGGCGCGGCACCAAGCTCACGCTGGCGCTGGTCGTGCTGGGCTCGTGCACGGTGGGCATGGCCTTCCTGCCCAGCTACCAGGCGGCCGGCATGGCGGCCATCGTGGCGCTGGCGGTGCTGCGCCTGGGCCAGGGCCTGGCGCTGGGCGGTACCTGGGACGGCCTGCCGTCGCTGCTGGCCATGGCGGCGCCGCCGGAGCGCCGCGGCTGGTACGCCATGCTCGGCCAACTCGGCGCGCCGCTGGGTTTCGTGCTGGCGGCCAGTCTGTTCGCCTACCTGTACGGCAGCCTCTCCAGCGCCGAGTTCCTAGACTGGGGCTGGCGCTACCCGTTCTGCGTGGCCTTCGCCATCAACGTGGTGGCGCTGTTTGCGCGCCTGCGGCTGGTGGTCGGGCAGTCCTATGCCGAGCTGTTGGAGGAAAAGGAGCTGGTGCCCGTGGGCGTCACGCGCCTGATGCGCGACGAGGGCGGCAACGTGGTGCTGGGCGCGTTCGCGGCGCTGGCCAGCTTTGCGCTGTTCCATGTGGTGACGGTGTTTCCGCTGTCGTGGATCGTGCTGTATTCCGAGCGCTCCATGACCGAGGTACTGTGCGTGCAGATCCTGGGGGCCTTCCTGTCGGTCGGTGCCGTCGCGGTTTCGGGCCGGCTGGCCGACCGCCTGGGGCGGCGCAACCTGCTGGGCGCCATGGCCGTGCTGATCGGCGTCTTCAGCCTGGCCACGCCCTGGCTGCTGGGCGGGGGGCAGCTGGGCGGCACGGTATTCCTGCTGCTGGGCTTCGTGCTGCTGGGGCTGTCGTACGGGCAGGCCTCGGGCACGGTGACGGCGAACTTCTCCGCGCAGTACCGCTATACCGGCGCGGCGCTGTCGGCCGACCTGGCCTGGCTCATCGGCGCGGCCTTCGCGCCGCTGGTGGCCCTGGGCCTGTCGGCGCGCTTCGGCCTCGGGGCCGTGACGCTGTACCTGCTGTCGGGCGTGGTGTGCACGCTGGGCGCGTTGCGCATCAACCGCATGATTGAGCGGCGCGCCTGAGCCGGCGCCCGCCACGCTGGCGGGCGCTAGTGAAAATGAGAGCTTCCAGCGCATGTTTGTAAAGGGTTTTGCCCACAAAATGGGTTGAAAACCAGTACAGGCCAGCGTTGGCAGCTCTCTTTTTTACGTCAATCCTTGGGGCGAAAGCCGATCACCAGCGAGGACGGCACGCGGCCGTCCACGTCGCGCGGCAGGGTTTCGGTGCGCTGCAGCGCGCGGACCACGGCATCGTCCCAGGCCTTGTTGCCGCTGGACTGGGTGATGCGCGCGCCGACGATGGTGCCATCGGGCGCGGCGCGCACCTCGACCTCGGCGCGCGGGTTGCCGTCCACCGTGTCGGGGTAGACGATGTTGGGCTTGACCTTGGCCGCGACCTTGCCGCCGTAGCTGCCCGAGGGGCCGGCGCTGCGCAGCGCGCTGCCCGTAGCGGTCTCGCCGCCCGTGGCGCCGGCCAGGCCCTGCATGCGCCGGACATTCGCCTGGTGGCGCGCCTCGGCCTCCCTGGCTTCGCGGGCCTCGTCGGCCTTGCGGCGTTTCTCCTCGGCCAGCTTCTTCTGCTTTTCCTGCTCGGCCTTTTGCTGCTCCAGCTTCTTCTGTTCGGCCAACTGCTTCTCGCGCAGTTCTTTTTCACGCTGCGCCTTCTCGCGCTCGGCCTTTTGCTGGGCCAGCAGGCGTTCCTTTTTCTCCTGCTCCAGGCGTTCGCGGCGTTCCTTGTCCTTCTTTTCCTGCTCCAGCTGCTGCTGGCGCAGCTTTTTCGCCTCTTCCTCGCGCTTTTTCTTCTTTTGCAGGGCGATGTCGGCCTCGTGCTGGTCAGGTTCGGCCTGGCGCGGCGGGGACGGGGGAGGCGGGGGCGCGGGGGCGGGTGCCGGTTGTGGCGTGGGCTCGGGGGCGGGTGGCGGGGGCGGCTCCGCGGCACGCGGGGCAGCCTGCTGGGGCACGGCGGCCCAGAGTTCGGCCTCCACCGCGGGCTGGTCGCTGCTGCTCTTCCAGTTCACGCCCCAGGTCAGCGCGCCAATCAAGATGGCATGGGCCAGCACCGCCAACGCGATGGCCCGCACGCGCCCGGGCGGGCGCGGCGGGGCGAACTGATCGCGGTCGTTGGTGGCATGCATGCGCGGAATTTCCTTGTCGTCAGCCGCCGCTGTTGACGGCCAGCGCAACGCGAGGAACGCCCGCAGCCTGTAGCGCGGACATGGCTTTCATCACGGAATCGTAGGAGACGTTCTTGTCCGCGCTGATGAGCACGGGCGTGTCCTCGGGCTGGTCTTTGCGCCAGTTATTGACCGTCGCGCCGAGTTGCGCCAGCGGCACGCTGCGTTCATTGCCGTCGGCCTTGAAGCGCAGGCTGCCGTCCTTGTCCACGATGACGTCGGCGCGCGTCTTGGGCAGTTTGCTGCCCTTGCCGACCGAGGGCAGGTTCACCGAGCTGGGCGTGAGCATGGGCGCCGTCACCATGAAGATGATCAGCAGCACCAGCATCACGTCGATGAACGGCACCATATTGATCTCGTTCATGGAGCGGCGGCGCGTGCCGCTGCGGGACGCCATGGCAGGCATGTAGTGCCTCCGTTCAGTGGCCTGAGGGCGACGCGGGCTGGGTGCCCAGGTTGCGCTGCAGGATGTTGGAGAACTCTTCGATGAAGGTCTCCTGGTGGATGGCCACGCGGTCGATGTCGCGCGCGAAGCGGTTGTAGGCGATCACGGCCGGAATGGCGGCGAACAGGCCGAGTGCGGTGGCTACCAGGGCCTCGGCGATGCCCGGCGCCACGGTGGCCAGCGTGACCTGCTCCATGCCGGCAAAGCCCGTGAAGGCGTGCATGATGCCCCACACCGTGCCGAACAGGCCCACGTAGGGCGATACCGAGGCCACCGAGCCGAGGAAGGACAGGCTGGACTCGATCACGTCCATCTCGCGCTGGAAGCTCGCGCGCATGGCGCGGCGCGCGCCGTCCAGCAGCGTGCCGGGGTCTGCGATGCGGCGCTCGCGCAGCTTCTGGTACTCGCGCATGCCGCTGGCGAAGATGCGTTCCATGGGGCCGGCGCTCTTGGCGTTGTGCGCGGCGGTGGCAAACAGCTCGTTCAGGCTGGTGCCGGACCAGAAGTCGCGTTCGAAGTCTTCGTTCAGCGCCTTCACGCGTTTGAGGGCGAACAGCTTGCGGAAGATGGCGGCCCAGCTGGCCACGGAGACGGCCAGCAGCAGCAGCATTACGAGCTGCACCACCCAGCTGGCATTGAGCACCAGGCTGAGCATGGACATGTCTTGGGAATTCATGATGAGGAGAGTTTTTGCAAAACGAGGCCCGGAATGCGGGCCGGGCGCAGGCTGGCGGCCTCCACCCAGCCTATGCGGATGCGGCCTTCGCACAGCAGTGCGGGCCGGCAGTCGGTGTTCATCTGCTGCGGTTTCAAGAGCGCCTGTTGGTCGATTGTGAGCGATGCGCGGCCGCTGTCCTGCAGCCGGGAGGTAACAATCAGTTCATCGTCCAGCCGGGCCGGGCGCAGGTAGCGCAGGCGCGCGTCGGTTACGACAAACATGCCGCCGGTGAGTTCCCGCAATTGCTGCTGACCCAGATCCAGCGAGCGCAGCCACTCGGTGCGCGCGCGCTCGAAGAACTTCAGGTAGTTGGCGTAGAACACGATGCCGCCGGCATCCGTGTCCTCCCAGTAGATGCGTACGGGCCACTCGAACATCGCGCTCAGCCGATCAGGGCCTTCAGGCGCGCCGCGGCCTCCTGCAGCTGCGCCATGGAGTTGGCGGTGGAAAAGCGCACGAAGCGCGCCGTCTGGTCCGTGCCGAAGTCGCGCCCCGGCGTGATCGCCAGGTGGGCGCGGCGCATGAGCTCAAACGCAAAGTCCCAGCTGCCCTCAACCCCGAGCTTGTGCGCCACCTGCGTGCAGTCGGCCCAGGCGTAGAAGGCGCCGTCGGGCATGACGGGGACGCTCAAACCCAGCTGGTTCAGCGCCGGGATGAAGAAGTCGCGCCGGGCCTTGAACTCCGCGCGGCGGCGCTCGTACTCGGCGATGCTCTCCGCTTCGAAGCAGGCCAGGGCCGCGTGCTGCGAGACGGTAGAGGCGCAGATGAACAGGTTCTGCGCCAGGCGCTCGACCACGGGCACCATGGCGTCCGGCACCACCATCCAGCCCAGGCGCCAGCCGGTCATGTTGAAGTACTTGCTGAAGCTGTTGATGCTGATGATGTCGTCCCCCAGCGCCAGGGCGCTGTGGCCGAAATGCTCTTCGTAGGACAGGCCCAGGTAGATCTCGTCGATGACGGTCAGGCCGCCCTTGGCGCGCACCACCTCGTGGATGGCGCGCAGCTCCTCGGGCGCAATGGAGGTGCCCGTGGGGTTGGAGGGCGAGGCCAGCAGCACGCCGCGCGTCTTCGGCCCCCAGGCCGCCTCGACCTTGGCGGCGCTCAGCTGGAAGCGCTCTTCGGCCGTGGTCGGGATCAGCACCGCCTTGCCCTCGGCTGCGCTCACGAAGTGGCGGTTGCAGGGGTAGCTCGGGTCGGGCATCAGGATCTCGTCGCCCGCGTCGATCAGCGCCAGGCAGGCCAGCTGCAGCGCGGCCGAGGCGCCGGCCGTGACCACGATGCGCCGGGCTGGCACATCCACGCCAAAGCGTGTCGCATACCAGCCGCTGATGCGCTCGCGCAAAGCGTCCAGTCCCAGGGAGTTGGTGTACTGCGTGAGGCCGTCCCGCACGGTGCGTTCGGCCGCCTCCACCACCAGCGGCGGCGCGGTGAAGTCGGGCTCGCCGATGTTCAGGAAGATCATCGGCTCGCGCGTGCCGGCCACCTCGCGCGCCATCTGCTGCGCGGCCTTGGCCACTTCCATCACGTAAAAGGGGTCGATGCGCTCGGCGCGGGTGGAGAACTTCATGGCAAAAGCAGGTTGTGCGCGGCCGGCGGCCGGCGGGCGTGAAAACAAACGAGGAGACGTCAGCCGGCCTTGCCGGCGGCCTTGTCGGCCTCGACCTCGACGGCGCGCAGCTGCGGGGCCAGTCCGTTCAGGATGCCGTTGACGTACTTGTGGCCGTCGGTGCCGCCGAATTCCTTGGCCAGTTCGATGCACTCGTTGATGATCACGCGCCAGGGCACGTCCTGGCAGTGCTGGAACTCGTATACGCCGATCCACATCACGGCATGCTCGATGGGCGAGATCTCGGCCATCTTGCGGTCGAGCTGCGGCGTGATGAGCTCGTCCATGTACTGGGCGGTGGTGATGCAGCCGTGCAGGAGCGCGTCGTAATGCGCGGCGTCGGCCTTGTGAAAGCCTGACAGGTCGCGCGTGAACAGGTCGATGGCCGTGGCGTCGTTGCCGCCCACCAGATGCTGGTACAGGCCCTGCAGGGCAAATTCGCGCGCGCGCGAGCGGCCCGACTTGGCACCGGCCTTGCGCACGCCGGTGGCCGTGAGGCCGGTGCGCGACTGGCGCGGCGGGCGTTGTTGTGGGGCGGCGTCGTTCACGACAGCTCCTCCAGCAGGTTGGCCATCTCCACGGCGACACGGGCCGCGTCCACGCCCTTCTCGCTTTGGCGCGCGATGGCCTGCTCGAGGTTTTCCGTGGTCAGGATGGCGTTGGCGATCGGGATGTCATAGTCCAGTCCCACGCGCGTGACGCCGGCGCCCGACTCGTTGGCCACCAGCTCGAAGTGGTAGGTCTCGCCGCGGATGATGCAGCCCAGCGCGATCAGCGCGTCGTATTCGTCACGCTCGGCCATGGCCTGCAGCGCCAGCGGAACCTCCAGCGCGCCGGGTACCAGCACCTGGTGTATGTGTGCCTCCTGCACGCCCAGCCTGAGCAGCTCGGCGCGGCAGGCTGCCGCCAGGGTGTTGGTGATGTTTTCGTTGAAGCGGGCCTGCACGATGCCGATGTGCAGCTTGCTGCCGTCGAGCCTGTCCGCTACGCCTTTGTCTGCGCCAAACATAGTTATTCCTTGGGGATATAGCCGGTGATTTCGAGGCCGTAGCCGGCCATGCTGGGCATGCGCCGC
This sequence comes from Alicycliphilus denitrificans, assembly GCF_044792555.1. Classification (GTDB taxonomy): domain Bacteria; phylum Pseudomonadota; class Gammaproteobacteria; order Burkholderiales; family Burkholderiaceae_C; genus Alicycliphilus; species Alicycliphilus denitrificans_A. Next base: position 2,555,455 of record NZ_CP126238.1, on the reverse strand, counting down.
GGCTGGCCCATGAGCTGCATGCGCGCCACGCCCACCTCGCGCAGGATCTGTGCGCCCACGCCATAGGTGCGCAGGTCCATGCGGCCGCGCTCGGGTGCCTGGGCGGCGCGTGCCTTGCCCTCGAACTGCTCCAGCAGCTGCTCGCCCGTTTCGCCGCAGTTGAGCAGCACGGCCACGCCGCGGCCCTCGTTGGCGATATGGCGCAGGCTGGCGTCCAGGTTCCAGGAGTGCATGGAGCGGCTGACCTCCAGCGTATCGAGCACCGACAGCGGCTCGTGCACGCGCACCGGCACGCTCTCCTCGGTGTCCCACTGGCCCTTGACCAGGGCCAGGTGTACGGCCTGGCTGGGCTCGTCGCGGAAGGCGTGGGCGGTGAATTCGCCGAAGGCGGTCTGGATCGGGCGCGAGCCCACCTTGTGCACCAGCGACTCGGTACGGCTGCGATGCTCGATCAGATCGGCGATGGTGCCGATCTTCAGGCCATGCTCGGCGGCGAACAACTGCAGGTCAGGCAGGCGCGCCATGGTGCCGTCGTCCTTCATGACCTCGCAGATCACGGCGGCGGGGCTGCAGCCGGCCATCGCGGCCAGGTCGCAGCCGGCCTCGGTGTGGCCGGCGCGCATGAGCACGCCGCCGTCCACGGCCTGCAGCGGGAAGATGTGGCCGGGCTGCACCAGGTCGGCGGCCTGGGCATTGGCCGCGACGGCCGCCTGCACGGTGCGCGCGCGGTCGGCGGCGCTGATGCCCGTGGTCACGCCCTCGGCGGCCTCGATGGAGACGGTGAAGGCAGTGCCCATCTTGGTGCCGTTGCGCGCCACCATGGGCGGCAGCGAGAGGCGCTCGCAGCGCTCGCGCGTGAGCGTCAGGCACACCAGGCCGCGGCCAAAGCGCGCCATGAAGTTGATGGCCTCGGGCGTGACATGGTCGGCGGCGATCACCAGGTCGCCTTCGTTCTCGCGGTCTTCCTCGTCAACAAGGATGACGATGCGCCCGGCAGCGAGTTCGGCCACGATGTCTTGCACGGGCGAGATGGGCGCGGGCGTGAGGGGGATGTTCATGCGGGGCTCTCGGGTAGGCCGTGCGCCCCAGGGGCAGCGCGCGTTCCCCGGCGCGTGGGCCTGAGCCCCCAAAGAACGGCGATGCGGCCGAGGGCCGCACGGGTCAGGGATGCGTTGATCCCGAAAGGGAGGGATTTTAATCCAGTTAGATCGCGGGAGCTTGGAGCCTGATGTCACTCAAAGGATAGGCCACGCAGGGCAGCACGCAGCCCTCGGCCTTCTCCTCGGGCGACAGGCCCGGCCACTCGATGGCGTAGCGCACCTGGCCCTCCACCAGCACGCCCATGCAGGTGCGGCAGTTGCCGTTGCGGCAGGAACTGGGCCAGGCTATGCCGCCTTGCTCCAGCGACTGCAGCAGCGGCTGCTCGGGCCAGGCGTCGCACTGCGTGCCATCGTCACCGATACGGGCTATGAAGAAGGGTGGGGTGGGTGTGTTCATCGTTTAAGCATCAAATTGGCTGCTGGCATGCTTGTATCGAGCGTCAGCAGCTATTGAATCAATAGTGTTGGTGCGGTGCGACATTGCCCGAAAAACAGGCAATGCAGGGGACTTGCTTACAAATCAAGTACTTGCGGCCGCCATACAGCAGTTGTCCAAAGTTATCCCCATGATTGTCCAACGGGTGGCGGGATAACCGCTGGCCGGCCTGCCTAAAAAATCATCAATGCAAGTTAGTCCTTTGAAAATCAATGACTTGGGTTTGTCATACAGCGGTTGTTCAGGCTTATCCACATGGTTGTCCAGTGCGATAAGGGATAACCCTTGTGCCCGGACGCTCAGGAGTCGTGGATATCGTCGCTGCTTGTGCGGCTCAGGTTGGACGGCACGTTTTCCCCCATGCGGCGCGCACGAAACAGCGCAGCGCGCATCAGGAAGATGTTCGTCACGGGCACGGTGATGGCCACGAACAGGGCGATGAGCAGGGCATGCACCGCCAGGCCGTCGCCCACCACGGAAAAGTACAGCAGCGTGGCATGCATGACGCACCAGCAGGCCATGGTGGCGATGATGGCGGGGGCATGCACGCGTTCGAAGTAGGTCTTCAGGCGCAGCAGGCCGAGCGAACCCAGCAAGGCGATCACGGCGCCGGCCAGCACCAGCAGCGAGACGCTGATATCCAGCCACAGGGGCAGGGCCTGGTCCGTCACTCGATCACCTCGCCGCGCAGCAGGAACTTGGCCATGGCCGTGGAACTGGCGAAGCCCAGCAGGGCGATGAGCATGGCGGCCTCGAAATAATGCTCGCTGCCGTAGTAGATGCCCAGCACCAGCATGAGCAGCATGCCGTTGAGGTAGATGCAATCGAGCGCCAGGACCCGGTCCTGCGCGGCCGGGCCCTTGAGCAGGCGCGCCAGGCACAGCACCATGGCGGCGACGAGCAGAAACAAGGCGCTGGGCAGGGCCCAGCTCAGCAGCGAGGGCGTCATTCGAAAATCTCCATCAGGGGGCGCTCGTAGCGCGTCTGCACATGGTGCACGATGGCCTCGCGGTCATGCACCTCCAGTACATGCAGCATCAGCATGGAGCGGTCGCGCGACAGCTCGGCCCAGACTGTGCCGGGGGTGATGCACACGATCATGGCCAGCACGGCCAGGCCATTGGGGTCGCGCAGTTGCAGCGGAATCTTCACGAAATCGGGCGCGTGGCGGCGCGTGCCGGGCAGCAGCAGCAAGCGCAGCACGGCGAGGTTGGACTGGGTGGTGTCCACGGCCACCGTGAGGCACAGGCGCAGCACCGTGCCCAGGTGGCGCACGCGCACCTTTTGCGGGCGCAGTTCCTTGAACATCACCGGCAGGCCCAGGGCCAGCAGCAGGGCCAGCAGCAGGTGGCCACGGCTCAGCGACTGGTTGAGCAGCAGCCAGACCACGAACAGGCCGAGCGAGACCAGTGGAGCGGGCAGGATTCTCTTCATCATGGGGCGGCCTCCTTGCCGGGCGGCTGTGGGGTGCCGGCGCTGGCGGGGGCGAGCGGGCCGGACTGCGGTGCCGCACTCATCACGGCCCGCACATAGCTGTCCGGTGTGTGCAGGGCCTGGGCCGTGGCCGTGGTGAAGCGCATCACGCCCTCGGCCTGCACGGTCAGCGTCACGCAGATGCCCAGCAGCAGGGCGATCGGCAGGCCCTCGAACACGTGCAGCTGCGGTGTGGGCCTGTGCGGGGCGGCCCAGAAATGGCGAATTCCCGAGCGCGTGAGGGCCATCAGCGCCACCAGGCCCGTGCCTATCATGAGTACCAGCAGCGTCCAGCCGGCCAGCCCGGGTGCGCTGCCGGCCGAGGAGCCCAGGCCCAGCGGATTGAGCAAGGCCGTGAGCATGGCGAACTTGCCGATGAAGCCCGACAGCGGCGGCAGGCCGGCAATCACCAGTGTGCTCGTCAGATAGGCCAGGCCCATGAAGGCGGTGGCGGCGGGGATGACGCGGCCGACCAGCACCTGCTCATCGTCGTCCAGGTTCAGGCCTGCGGTGGGCACCAGCTCGGGTGACAGAAAGGGGGCGTCGTCATCGCTCTCGTAAGGGGGGCGCGTGGCGCCGCCGTTGCGCCAGCGCTCGGTCAGGTCGGCCAGCAGGAACAGTGCGGCGACGGCCAGCGTGGAGCTGGGCAGGTAGTACAGCAGGCCGGCCGAGAGCATGGTTTGCCCAAAGCCTGCTGCCGCCAGCAGTGTGCCCGAGGACAGCACCGCCGCATGGCTCGCCAGGTGCGTCAGGCGCTGCGAGCCCATCATGCCTATGGTGCCAAAGGCCATGGTGGCCATGCCGCCCACGATCAGCCACAGGCTGCCGAACTGCGCCGAGGGCCCGGCCTCGGCGCCGAACATCAGCGACCACAGGCGCAGCAGTGCGTACAGGCCGACCTTGGTCATGAGCGCGAACAGTGCCCCCACGGGCGCCGTGGCCGCGCTGTAGGCCGGCACCAACCAGAAGTTCAGGGGCCAGACGGCAGCCTTGATCAGGAAGGCCGTGGCCAGGATGGCGGCTGCCGTGTGCAGCAGGCCGCGGTCGGCCTGCGATACCTGGGGCACGGCCTGTGCCAGATCGGCCATGTTCAGCGTGCCCGTGAGGCCGTAGAGCATGGCGGCGCCGACCAGAAACAGCGACGAGGCCGCCAGGTTGATGGCGATGTAGTGCAGGCCCGATTGCACGCGCGCGCGCCCCGATCCGTGCAGCAGCAGGCCGTAGGAGGCGGCGAGCATGATCTCGAAGAACACGAACAGGTTGAACAGGTCGCCGGTGAGAAACGCGCCCGATAGGCCCATCAGCTGGAACTGGAACAGCGCCTGGTAGAGCACGCCGGCGCGCTGCCAGCGCGCGCCCGAAAACAGCACCGAGCACAGGGCGACGAGGCTGGTCAGCAGCAGCATGAGTGCCGTCAGGCGGTCGAGCACCAGCACGATGCCAAACGGTGCCGGCCAGTTGCCCGGCAGGTAGACGCCCATGCCGGCAGCCGTGTCGGCGCGGTGTGCCCATTGCAGCAGCGCAATGGCTACCATCAAGCCCATGAGCGTGGAGGCCAGGCTCACGCCGAACTTCAGGCGCTGCTGTTCTTCGCGCAGCAGCAGCAACAGCGCCGCCGTGAGCATGGGCAGCGCAATGGGCGCCAGCATCAGGTGCGGCATGAGCGCGGCGGTGAATTCGGGCAGGTGGCTCACTGGGTAACCTCCGTGCTGCGCACTGCGGTGCGAGCTTGCTTGGGAACGGCCCGGCGCGCGCTCATGGCATCTCCTGGGACTCACGCGCATGCGTGCCGTCCACATGGTCGGTGCCGGATATGCCGCGCGAGGCCAGCAGCACCACGAGAAACAGCGCCGTCATGGCAAAGCCGATGACGATGGCCGTGAGCACCAGGGCCTGGGGCAGAGGGTCGGCGTAGTGCTGCAGGTCTTGCGCCACACCGGCCACGAGCACCGGCTCCTTGGCCACGGCCAGGCCCAGCCGCCCCATGCTGAAGATGAACAGATTCACCGCGTAGGACAGCAGCGACAGACCCATGATGATCTGGAAGGTGCGCGGACGCAGCAGCAGCCAGACGCCGGAGCCGGTAAGCACGCCGATGGAGATGGCCAGCACGATTTCCATTCAGCGCGCCTCCTGTGCGTCGTCGTCATAGCTCACCACGGCCGCCATGGCCAGTTGCTGCTCTTCCTGCAGTCGGGCGTGGTAGCGGTGGCTGCGCACCGACTGGTGTGCGATCGCCGTAAGAATCATCAGGGTGGAGCCGACGACCAGCGCGAACACGCCAGCGTCGAAGAACATGGCGCTGGCCAGGTGGATCTGGCCGACCACGGGCAGGTCCAGGTGGGCCATGTGGCTGGTGAGGAAGGGGTAGCCCAGCGCCACCGCGCCCAGGCCCGTGCCCAGCGCCAGCAGCAGACCCGCGGCGATCCAGCGGCGCGGAAACACGGGCAGGTGTGCCTCCACCCATTCGGTGCCAGAGATCATGTACTGCAGCACCAGCCCCACGGAGAACACCAGCCCCGCCACGAAGCCGCCGCCCGGCTGGTCGTGGCCGCGCAGGAATAGGTAGCAGGCCACCAGGGCCGTGAACGGCAGCAACAGGCGCACCAGCACGGCGGGCACCATCAGGTAGCCCACGGCAGTGTCCTGGGCGTTGCGCGGGTTCAGCAGATCGGTCTGCAGGTCGGGTGGCAGGTGGCGCTGCTGCTCCGGCAGGTCCATGGCCTCGCCCGCGGGGCGAAAGCGCCGCAGCAGCGCATACACGGTGAGCGCGACGATGCCCAGCACCACGATCTCGCCGAAGGTGTCAAAGCCCCGGAAGTCCACCAGCATGACGTTGACCACGTTGGTCCCGCCGCCCTCGGTGAGCGCGCGCTCCAGGAAGAAGGTGGAGGTGCTTTGCGCAAACGGGCGGCTCAGCATGGCAAAGGCCAGCCAGGCCATGCCGCCGCCGGCAGTGATGGCCAGGGCCAGGTCGCGCAGGCGGCGCGCACGCGCCAGGGTGGCGCTGGCGGGCGCCGGCGGCAGGCTCTCGTCGCGCTTGGGCAGCCAGCGCAGGCCCAGCAGGATGAGAATGGTGGTCACCACCTCCACCGCCAGCTGCGTGAGTGCCAAGTCGGGCGCGGAGAACCACAGAAAGGTGATGCTGGTGCACAGGCCCGCGCCGCCCATGAGCGCGAGGGCCGCCAGCCGGTGGTACTTGGCCTGCCAGGCCGCGGCCACGGCGCAGATATTGCCCAGCAGCCAGATCAGCACAAAGGCCGGCGACAGCGCCAGCGTGCCGCGCTCGCCCAGCTGCATGCCGCGGGTTAGCAGCGGCAGGGCGCCCGCCAGCAGGGTGAACAGCAGCAGCCACAGCATCTGCCACTGCAGGCGTCGCGTGGACAGCAGTCGCCGGCCCGTGCGTGCCATGCGCGTGAGCTGCGTCAGCGTGGTCTCGAAGATGCGCCGTCCGCTGATATGGTGCATGAGCGGTGGCGCCTCGATGCGGCCGAGCTTGCGCTGAGTGCGCAGCGCCTGGTACAGGGTGGCGCCACCGATCAGCGCGACAAAGCTCATCAGCAATGGCGTATTCAGGCCGTGCCACACCGCCAGGCTGAAGGCCGGCAGCGCACCGCCGACGACCGGCAGCGCCGCAGCATCGAGGAGGCGGCCTATGGACCAGGCCGGCACCACGCCCACTACCAGGCAGGCGCAGACCAGCAACTCGACCGGCACGCGCATCCAGTGCGGCGGTTCATGGGGTTCTAGCGGCAGATCCGTAGCTGGCGGGCCCCAGAACACATCGACGATAAAGCGCAGGGAATAGGCCACGCTGAACATGCCGGCCACGGTGGCGGCAACAGGCAAAAGCGTGGCCACCATGGGGGTGGCGTCCAGGAATACGGTTTCGGCGAAGAACATTTCCTTGGACAGGAAACCGTTGAGCAGCGGCACCCCGGCCATGGCCGCGCTGGCCACCGTGGCCAGCGTGGCGGTGATGGGCATCATGCGGCGCAGGCCTGACAGGCGCCTGATGTCGCGCGTGCCGCTCTCGTGGTCGATGATGCCCGCGGCCATGAACAGCGAGGCCTTGAAGGTCGCGTGGTTCATGATGTGGAACACTGCGGCCACGGCGGCCAGCGGGCTGTTCAGGCCCAGCAGCAGCGTGATCAGGCCCAGGTGCGAGAGCGTGGAGTAGGCCAGCAAGCCCTTCAAGTCGTCCTGGAACATGGCGGCGTAGCCGCCGATCAAGAGCGTGGCCAGACCCGCGCCGCCCACCAGCCAGAACCAGGGCTCGGTGTCCCCCATCACCGGCCACAGGCGCGCCAGCAGAAACACCCCGGCCTTGACCATGGTGGCCGAATGCAGGTAGGCGGACACCGGCGTGGGCGCCGCCATGGCGTTGGGTAGCCAGAACTGGAATGGGAACTGCGCGCTTTTGGTAAAGGCGCCCAGCAGCACGAGCACCAGGGCCCAGAGGTAGAGCGGGTGCCCGCGCACCAGCTCGGCCGCGGCCAGCACGCGATCGAGGTCGTAGCTGCCGACGATGTGGCCCAGGATCAACACGCCCGCCAGCAGGGCGAGGCCACCTGTGCCGGTTACGGTGAGGGCCATGCGCGCGCCACGGCGCGCGTCCTCGCGGTGGTGCCAGTAGCCGATGAGCAAAAACGAAAACAGGCTGGTCAGCTCCCAGAAGAACACCAGCTGGATGAGGTTGCCCGACAGCACCACGCCGGCCATGGCGCCCATGAAGGCCAGAAAGAAGGAGAAAAAGCGCGGCACCGGGTCGGCCGGCGACATGTAGTAGCGCGCATACAGCACCACCAGCGCGCCTATGCCGAACACCAGCATGCAGAACATCCAGGCAAAACCGTCCATGCGGATGACCAGGTTCATGCCCAGGGAGGGCAGCCAGGCGACCTCCTGGCGCAGCACGCCGCCGTTGGCAATGTCGGGAAAGGTGAGTGCCGCCAATACCGTGCAGAGCAAGGCAGTCACGCCCGCCAGCGTGGATTCGGCATTGCGTGCGTTGGCCGGCAGCAGGGCGGCCAGCAGGCTGCCGGCAAAGGGCAGAATGATGAGCAGAAGCAGGGGCATTGCGCCTGATTCTAGGGGCAAGCAGTTTCGTGGGTGCTATGGAAACCTGAGCGGGCACCGAACACTGGACGGGCGCCTGCTGCGTAATCAATTCTTGCCGGATGTGCCCGCGGCGGCGTCTTCGGGCTCGGCGCCCGGGCTGTGCGGCACATAGGCTGCGCCGTTCACCGTCAGCCCGTTGTCCGACAGCCGCGCAGCCGCCGCCGGGCCCAGGCCCTTGACGCGCGCAATCAGGTCTGGCCAGTCCTGGAACCGCCGCTGGGCGCGCTCGGCAAGAATGCGCGCGGACAGGGCCGGGCCTATGCCCTTGATGCCGTCCAGATCGGCTTCGCGTGCCTGGTTCACGTCGGTGGCGGCCAGGGCAAGGCCGGCGTGCAGCAGCGTGGCAAGGCAGGTGGCGCGCCACAGGAAAGCTGGGCCCAGGTAGCGCATGGCTGATCCTTGCTTACAACTCTTCCACGCGGCGCGCGGGGTAGCTGTCCCAGCTCTGGCAGCCGGGGCATTGCCAGAAATGCTGGCGCGCCTCGAAGCCGCAGGCCGCGCAGCGGTAGCGTGTGAGTGGCTTGGCGGCCTGCTCCAGCGCACGCTGGATCTGCGGGTGGAACTGCTCGTGGCCCAGGGTTTCGCCGGCCAGCCATTTGGTGGCGGCCACCAGGGAGGGCTCCTTTTCCAGGTGGCGCACATACCATGCGCGCCCCGCCTCGGCAGATCCGCCGGTGGCGCTCTCCAGCGCCACCACGGCGTCGAGCAGGTCCAGCGACGGCATGTCCTGGTAGTGCTGGCGCAACAGGGCGCTGGCCTGCTGCGTGCGTCCGGTGGCAAGCGCCGTTTCCACCAGCAGGGGCGCGGCCAGCGCCAGGGCCGCGGGCGTGGTGCCGGCCAGGGCCTGCAGCGTGGCCAGGGCGGCATCGGCCTGGCCCATGCGCTGCTGCAGGCGTGCCAGTTCGATACGCGCGCGTGGAGCCTGCGGCGCGGTGGCCACGGCCTGCTCCAGCCGTGCCTGGGCCGCCGGCAGTTCACCACGGGCCGCCAGCGTCAGCGCCTGCTCGCACAGGTAATGCGCCTGGCGCGTGCTGAAGTCGCCTTGGCTGGCGGCTTGCATGCGCCGGGCGATGTCGGACGCCAGGGCCCAGTCGCGCGAGCGTTCGTAGATCGCCAGCAGGGCCATGCGGGCCTGGGCCTCGAAGGGCGTGCCCTCCAGGCGGCGCAGGGCGTCCTCGGCGCGGTCGAGCAGGCCGGCCTTGAGGAAATCCAGCGCCAGCGCGTGCTGCGCGCGTTCACGGTCGGCGCGGCTGAGGTCTCCGCGCGAGAGCAGGTGCTCATGCACGCGCACGGCGCGGTTGTATTCGCCGCGGCGGCGAAACAGGTTGCCCAGGGCAAAGTGCAGCTCCGTGGTGTCGGGGTCGTTCTGCACGGCCTCGATGAAGGCGTCGATGGCCTGGTCCTGCTGCTCGTTGAGCAGGTAGTTCAACCCCTTGAAATAGGCCTTGGGCGCGCGCCGGTTTTCCTCGCGCAGCTGGCGCAGGTCCAGGCGCGAGGCCAGCCAGCCCAGGCCAAAGGCCAGCGGCAGGCCAAGCAGAAGCCAGGTGAAATCAAATTCCATCGATGGGCAGATGTGGGGGGACGGGCTCGGCCGCAGCGGGCGCAGCAGCGGCAGGAGTGCCAGGTTGCGGCGCTGTGGCCTGGGCCTGGCGTGCGGCGCTGCGGTGACGCCACCAGCGCGGCACCATGCCCAGCACGCCAACCACCACGCCCAGCGCGAAGGCCGACAGCACGATCAGCACGGCCGGCGCCGTCCACTGGGTGCCGAAGAAGAAGTGCACCGTGGCGTCCTGCTGATTGTTCAGCGCAAAGGCAAACAGGGTGAAAAAAATGGCTGCCTTGAGCAGCCACAGGAGGTATTTCATGCATCTCCCCAGTGGTGGGCGAGATTCTACGGGCAGCACCATGGCATCGGAGCGGGCTGTCAAGTATCAAGCAAAAAAAATAGGTCTAACGCTTGCTGGATAAGCACAAGAAGCTACTATTTTTGAATATCTCCTCGCTCAGGATGCCTGGGACGGCTGATCCACGGCCTCGCGCAAGGCCTTGCCGGGCTTGAAGTGCGGCACGCGTTTTTCGGGAATATGCACGGCCTCACCGCTGCGCGGGTTGCGGCCCATGCGCGGGGGCCGACGGCTGACCGAGAAGCTGCCAAAGCCACGGATTTCGATGCGATGCCCGCGCACCAGGGCGTCGCCCACGGCGTCCAGAATGGTCTTCACGGCAAATTCGGCATCGCGCTGGGTTAGTTGACCAAAGCGTGCTGCCAGCTCTTCGACGAGATCGGATCGGGTCATGGTCGGGGCTCGATTTAAAAAAACAGCGGGCGCTCCAGGGCGCCCGCCATGTTAGCCGCCGATGCGAGCATCAGCGGCGCTCGTTGCACGGATTACTTGTCCGAGCTGTCCAGCTTGGCGCGCAGCAGGGCGCCCAGGCTGGTCGTGCCGGCGTTTTCCTTGGCCGACTGGGCCGACAGGTGGGCCATGGCGCCTTGCTCGTCGATCATGTCCTTTTGCTTGATCGACAGCTGGATGTTGCGCGTCTTGCGGTCCACGTTCACCACCACGGCCGTGACTTCGTCGCCTTCCTTGAGCACGTTGCGGGCATCTTCCACGCGGTCGCGGGAGATTTCCGAGGCGCGCAGGTAGCCCACGATGTCGTCGCCCAGGTCGATCTCGGCGCCACGGGCGTCCACGGTCTTGACCTTGCCGGTCACCGTCTGGCCCTTGTCGTTCACGGTCACGAAGGTGGTGAACGGGTCGCCGTCGAGCTGCTTGATGCCCAGCGAGATGCGCTCGCGGTCCACGTCCACGGCCAGCACGATGGCTTCGACTTCCTGGCCCTTCTTGTAGTTGCGCACGGCGGCTTCGCCGGTTTCGTTCCACGACAGGTCGGACAGGTGCACCAGGCCGTCGATGCCGGCCGCCAGGCCGACGAACACGCCGAAGTCGGTGATCGACTTGATCGGGCCCTTGACGCGGTCGCCGCGCTTGGTGTTCTGCGCGAATTCCTGCCAGGGGTTGGCGCGGCACTGCTTCATGCCCAGGCTGATGCGGCGCTTGTCCTCGTCGATCTCCAGCACCATGACTTCGACCTCGTCACCCAGCGACACCAGCTTGTTGGGGGCGATGTTCTTGTTCGTCCAGTCCATCTCGGAGACGTGCACCAGGCCCTCGATACCGGGTTCGAGTTCGACGAACGCACCGTAGTCGGCAATGTTCGTGACCTTGCCGAACAGGCGGGTGTTGGAGGGATAGCGGCGCGCCACGCCCATCCAGGGATCGTCGCCCATCTGCTTGAGGCCCAGGGAGACGCGGTTCTTCTCGGTGTCGAACTTGAGGATCTTGGCCGTGATTTCCTGGCCGGCTGTGACCACCTCGGAGGGGTGGCGCACGCGGCGCCAGGCCATGTCGGTGATGTGCAGCAGGCCGTCGATGCCGCCCAGGTCCACGAAGGCACCGTATTCGGTGATGTTCTTGACCACGCCGTTGACGATGGCGCCTTCGCGCAGCGTTTCCATCAGCTTGGCGCGCTCTTCGCCCATCGAGGCTTCGACCACGGCGCGGCGGCTCAGCACCACGTTGTTGCGCTTGCGGTCGAGCTTGATGACCTTGAATTCCAGGGTCTTGTTCTCGTAGGGGGTCAGGTCCTTGACGGGGCGCGTGTCGATCAGCGAGCCGGGCAGGAAGGCGCGGATGCCGTTGACCAGCACCGTCAGGCCGCCCTTGACCTTGCCGCTGGTGGTGCCGGTGACGAACTCGCCGGATTCCAGGGCCTTTTCCAGCGACAGCCAGGAGGCCAGGCGCTTGGCGGTGTCGCGCGACAGGATGGTGTCGCCGTAGCCGTTTTCGATGGAGCCGATGGCCACCGACACGAAGTCGCCGACCTGGACTTCGATCTCGCCCTGGTCGTTCTTGAATTCGTCGATCGGCACATAGGCTTCGGACTTCAGGCCGGCGTTCACGACGACGAAGTTGTGCTCCACGCGCACGACTTCGGCGGTGATGACCTCGCCGGGACGCATTTCGGTGCGTTGCAGCGATTCTTCAAACAGGGCGGCAAAAGATTCAGACATGTGTTTCCTTGCCCGCAAACAGGTTTCCGGCAGCACTATTGCCACCGTTTCTAAGACTGCCTGCGGAGGGGGGTGCGGTTTGAAACCGCGGTCAAGTTGCAAAAAACCGCAAGGCCGATGCGCTGTTGGTGCGCGGCGGGAGCCTTGCGGGACCAAAAAAGCCGCCTCTTCAGCCGAAGGGGCGGCGGGCCTGCCACCAGTCAAGCACCTGCGCCGCGGCTTGCGTTGCCGTGAGCGCCGAGCTGTCCAGGAGCAGGGCATCTTGTGCCGGCGTCAAGGGGGCGACGGCGCGGGACTGATCCCGTGCGTCGCGCGCCTCAAGGTCTGCGCGAAGGTCGAGGATATTAGCGGAAATTCCCTTGGAAATCAATTGCTTGTAGCGCCGCTCGGCGCGGCACTCGGCGCTGGCCGTGAGGAACACCTTGAGCGGCGCGCCGGGAAAGATCACCGTGCCCATGTCGCGCCCGTCGGCCACCAGGCCCGGCAGGCGGCGAAAACCGTGCTGCAGCGCGATCAGGGCCGCGCGCACGGCCGGCAGGGCGGAGACGCGCGAGGCCTTCATGCCGGCCTCTTCGGTGCGGATGGCGTCGCTCACGTCGTCCTGGCCCAGCCAGATGCGGCCACCTTCAAAACGCACGGGCAGCTCGCGGGCCAGCTCGGCAATGCGTGTCTCCTCGGCCGTCTCGATGGCGATGCCGGCGCGCGTGGCCGCCAGCGCCGTGGCGCGGTAGAGCGCACCCGAGTCCAGGAAGTGATAGCCCAGCCGCTCGGCCACGCTTGCTGCCACCGTGCCCTTGCCCGAGGCCGTGGGGCCGTCGATGCAGATCACCGGGATGCTGGCCGTTTCGGCCCGGGCGACCTGGAACAGCGCCTCGAAGTAGTCGGGGAAGGTCTTGGCCACGCATTTCGGGTCTTCGATGCGCACCGGCAGGCCGGCCGGGTTGAAGGCCGCGAGCGAGAAGCACATGGCCACGCGGTGGTCGTCGTAGGTGTGGATGCTGGCGGGCCGCCAGTCGGCCGCGCGCGCGGGCGGCGTGACGCGCAGGTAGTCGGCGCCTTCTTCCACGCTGGCGCCGAGCTTGCGCAGCTCGATGGCCATGGCGGCCAGGCGGTCGGTTTCCTTGACGCGCCAGCTGGCGATATTGCGCAGGGTCGTTGTGCCCTGGGCATAGAGCGCCATCAGGCCAAGAGCCATGGCCGCGTCCGGAATATGGTTGCAGTCCAGGTCGATGGCCTGGAGCGGCCAGGCGCCGCGCTCGATCTGCAGCCAGTTGGGGCCGCCTTCGACCCGCGCGCCCATGGCGCGGGCGGCCTCCACGAAGCGGATGTCGCCCTGGATGGAGTCCAGCCCCACGCCCAGGATCTTGATGCCTTTTTGGCCTTCAGTGCTTGCAGCAATTGCGCCAAGCGCTATGAAGTAGCTAGCGGAGGAGGCATCCGCCTCGACATGGATGCTGCCCGGCGACTGGTAGCGGCTGCCGGCCGGGATGGTGAAGCGCTGCCAGTTGTCGTGGCGCACGGCGATGCCGAAGCGTGCCAGCAGCTCCAGCGTGATATGGATGTAGGGCCTGGAGATCAGCTCGCCCACGACCTCGATCACCACGTCCTGCTGGGCGACCAGCGGCAGCGCCATCAAGAGCGCGGTCAGGAACTGGCTGGAGACATCGCCGCGTACGCGGATCGGATCCTGCAGCCGCAGCGCCGGCAGGCCGGCGGCATGCTGGATGGACAGCGGCGGGTAGCCCTCATTGCCCAAGTAGTCGATGCGGCAGCCGAGCTGGCGCAGCGCATCCACCAGGTCACCGATGGGGCGCTCGTGCATGCGCGGCACGCCGGACAGCTCGTATTCGCCACCCAGCAGCGCCAGCGCCGCCGTCAGCGGGCGCATGGCCGTGCCCGCGTTGCCCATGAACAGCTTGGTGGGCGAGCGCGGTGTCGCTCCACCCAGGCCCGTGATGTGCACCAGGCCGCCGCCGCGCTCATCGACCGTGCAGCCGAGCTGGCGCAGCGCATCCAGCATCACGCGCGTGTCGTCCGAGGCCAGCAGGTCGTGCACCGCTGTCGTCCCCTGGCTCAGGGCGGCCAGCAGCAGCACGCGGTTGGAAATGCTCTTGGAGCCGGGCAGCTGCACGCTGCCGCCGGCGCTGGCGAGGGCCGGCAGGTCGAGAAATTCGGTAGAAAACATCAGTCGTCCTTGTGGCCGCGCTGGGCGCCCATGCGCCAGTGGGCGCGGGTGTGGCTGGCCAGGGTGATCAGGTCTTCCAGGGGCTGGTCGCTGCTCGCAAGCACGGCGTCCTCCAGGCCTTGCAGCGCCTGCTTGAACAGCTGGGACTGGGCCAGCACCTCGTCGCGGTTGGCGCGCAGGATGTCGCGCCACATCTTCGGGTCGCTGGCGGCGATGCGCGTGAAGTCGCGAAAGCCCGGGCCGGCCAGGGCCAGCAGTTCGTTGGCCTGGGGCTGGGCGATGATGCTCGAGAGCATGGCGAACGCCAGCATGTGGGGCAGGTGGCTCACGGCGGCAAACGCCGCGTCGTGTGATTCGGGCGACATGCTGCTCACCCGCGCGCCGAGCCTGGTCCACAGTTCCTCGGCGCGGCGCAGCTGGGCCGTGAGCGTGCGCTCGGTGGGCGTGAGGATGACCTTGCGGCCGTGGTACAGCTCGGCCTCGGCATGCTCCACGCCGGAGACCTCGCGGCCCGTGATCGGGTGCGCGGGCACGAAGGAGCCGAACTGATCGCGCAGCGCGTTGCGCGCCGCCTGCACCACGTCGGCCTTGGTGGAGCCCACGTCCATCACCAGCACCTGCGGCGTGATCAGGTGCTTGATGGCCTTGAGCGTGGCTTCGGTGGCCGCCACGGGCACGGCCAGCAGCACGATGTCGGAGCCGGCGGCGGCCAGCAGGGCCGAGGAGGCCTCCACGTCGATCACGCCGAGCTGGCGCGCGCGTTCGGTGGTGGAGGGCGACTTGCTGTAGCCCACCACGCGCTGCACCAGTCCCGCCTTCTTCATGGCCAGCGCGAACGAGCCGCCCATGAGTCCGCAGCCTATCAGGCCGAGTTGCTCAAACATCGCCATTCCTCATGCAGAGACCGGATAGGTGCCCAATAGCTTGTAGAAGGCGCACAGCTGCTGCAGCTCGGCCAGCGCGGCGGCCACGTTGTCCTGGGCGGGGTGGCCTTCGATGTCGATGTAGAAGTAATACTCCCACTGGCCGGTGCGTGCGGGGCGCGACTCGAAGCGCGTCATGGAGACCCCGTGTTTCTTCAGCGGCACCAGCAGGTCATGCACCGCGCCCGGGCGGTTGGGCACGGAGATGATCAGGCTGGTGCAGTCCTTGCCCGACGGCGCGGGCGTGGCCAGCGTGTGCGGCAGGCAGATGATGGCAAAGCGCGTGCGGTTGTAGGCCTCGTCCTGGATGGCGTGCGCCACCACATGCAGGCCGTATTGCTGGGCCGCGCGCTCGCTGGCAATACCGGCCCATTTCGGATTCGTGGCGGCCAGGCGTGCGCCCTCGGCGTTGCTCGACACCGGGCGGCGCTCGGCGTGCGGCAGATGCTTGGACAGCCAGGCCTGGCATTGCGCCAGCGCCTGCGGGTGGGCCAGCACGGCCTCGATGTCCTCGGCGTGGCCCACCTGGCGCAACAGGTTGTGGCGTACCAGCAGGCTGACCTCGCCCACCACATGGCAGGGCGTGTGCAGGAACATGTCCAGCGAGCGCGTGACCACGCCCTCGTTGGAGTTCTCCACGCCCACCACGCCGTACTGGGCGCTGCCCGCGGCCGTGGCGTGGAACACCTCGTCGAAGTTGGCGCAGTACATCAGGTCGGCCGCGCCGCCGAAGTATTCGATGGCCGCCTGCTCGCAGAACGTGCCCTCGGGGCCCAGTACGGCGACGCGCTGGGGCGATTCCAGCGCCAGGCAGGCCGACATGATCTCGCGCCAGATGGCCGCCACATGCGCGCCCTTGAGCGGGCCGGGGTTGGCCTTCTGGATCTTCTCGATCACCTGGGCCACGCGGTCCGGGCGGAAGAAGGGCGTGCCTTCGCGCTTTTTCAGCTCGCCCACCTGCTCGGCCACGCGGGCGCGCTGGTTGACGAGCTCAAGCAGTTGGTGGTCCAGCGAGTCGATCTGCACGCGCAGATCGGCCAGCGCGGGGCTGGCCTGTGGGGTGGTGCTCATTGGTTTGTCTGCCATGGTTTTGATAGCTGCCGACGCATGTATTTCTTGGTGTTGACTATGAAAAAAATCGGAACGCCTTGAATGACAAGCGCTGGCAGCTCATTTTTTATGAGTGGATTCAGGCCGCACTGCGTTCGAAGTCGCGCATGTAGTCCACCAGCGCCTGCACCCCTGCCATGGGCATGGCGTTGTAGATGCTGGCGCGCATGCCGCCCACGGACTTGTGGCCCTTGAGCTGCAGCAGGCCGCGCTCCTTGGCGCCGGCCAGGAAGGCGTTGTTGCGGCTTTCGTCGCTCAGGAAGAACGGGATGTTCATGCGCGAGCGGCAGTTGGCCGCCACCTTGTTCACGTAGAAGGGCGAGGCGTCGATGAAGTCGTACAGCAGCTGCGCCTTGGCGATGTTGCGCAGTTCCATGGCGGCCACGCCGGTCAGCTCACCCTCGCGCTGGCGTTTGAGCCATTGGAAGGTCAGGCCCGCCATGTAGATGCCCCAGGTGGGAGGCGTGTTGTACATGGACTGGTTCTCGGCCACGATCTTGTAATCGAAGGCGCTGGGGCAGGCGGGCAGGGCGTGGCCCAGCAGATCCTCGCGCACGATGACTATGGTCAACCCCGCCGGGCCGATGTTCTTCTGCGCGCCGCCGAAGGCCAGTCCCACGCCGCTCCAGTCGAACGGGCGCGAGGCCACGTGGGAGGAAAAGTCCACCACCAGGGGCGCATCGCTGCCCAGGGCCTTCAGGTCGGGCAGCTCGTGGAATTCGATGCCGTGGATGGTTTCGTTGCTGCAGATATGCACGTAGCTCGCGCCGCGGGAGAGCTGCCACGAGGCGGGGGCGGGCAGGGTGGTGAAGCCATCGCCCTCGTTGGAGGCAGCCGTGCGCACCTCGGCAGCGTACTTTTGCGCCTCCTTGCGCGACTTCTGGCTCCAGCTGCCGGTGACGACAAAGTCCACCGCGGCGGCGCGCGAGAGGTTCAGCGGCACGATGGCGTTCTCGGCAATGCCGCCGCCCTGCATGAACAGGATCTTGTATTCGGGCGGCACGGCCAGCAGCTCGCGCAGGTCGGCTTCGGCCTGCTCGTAGATGGCGATGAATTCCTTGCCGCGGTGGCTCATCTCCATCACGCCCATGCCGCTGCCGTGCCAGTCGAGCATCTCGCTGGCTGCCTGCTGCAGCACCTCTTCGGGAATGGCGGCCGGGCCGGCCGAGAAGTTGTAGGGACGATTCATGGTTTTGGGTCAAATATGACTAAAGCGCTTGTGTGACAAGCGCTGGTAGCTATTGTTTTTAAGTTGGCATCAAGCATCTGCCGCAGGTGCTGCGTCTGCGCCATCCGTCTCTGCGGGATTGGCATCGTTCTCCACGATGCGCTGCAGGCCGCCGAGCTTGGCGCCTTCGTCCAGGGCGATCAGCGTCACGCCCTGGGTGGCGCGGCCGAGTTCGCGGATCTCTGAAACACGCGTGCGCACCAGCACCCCGGTGTCGGTGATCAGCATGATCTCGTCGTCGGTGTGCACCAGCGTGGCGGCGACGACGCGGCCGTTGCGCTCGCTTTGCTGGATGGCGATCATGCCCTTGGTGCCGCGGCCGTGGCGCGTGTACTCGGCGATGGGGGTGCGCTTGCCGTAGCCGTTCTCGGTGGCCGTGAGCACGCTTTGCTGCTCGTCCTCGGCGACCAGCATGGCGATCACGCTCTGGCCGTCTTCAAGCTGCATGCCCTTGACGCCGCGGGCATTGCGACCCATGGGGCGCACGTCGTTCTCGTCGAAGCGCACGGCCTTGCCGCCGTCGGAAAACAGCATCACGTCGTGCTGGCCGTCGGTCAGCGCCGCGCCGATGAGGAAGTCGCCCTCGTCCAGGCCCACGGCGATGATGCCGGCCTTGCGCGGGTTGGAGAATTCGTCGAGCGCCGTCTTCTTCACCGTGCCCATGCTGGTCGCCATGAAGACATAGCGGTCTTCGGGGAAGCTGCGCATGTCGCCCGTGAGCGGCAGCACCACGTTGATCTTCTCGCCGTCCTGCAGCGGGAACATGTTCACGATGGGCCGCCCGCGCGAGCCGCGCGAGCCGGCCGGCACCTCCCAGACCTTGAGCCAGTACAGGCGGCCACGGTTGGAAAAGCACAGGATGTAGTCGTGCGTGTTGGCGATGAAGAGCTGGTCGATCCAGTCGTCTTCCTTGGTCGCCGTGGCCTGCTTGCCGCGCCCACCGCGCTTCTGGGCACGGTATTCGGATAGTGGCTGGCTCTTGATGTAGCCGGTATGCGAGAGCGTCACCACCATGTCGGTGGGCGTGATCAGATCCTCGGTGGACAGGTCCTGCGCGCTGTGCTCGATGGTGGAGCGGCGCGCACCGAGCTTGGATTGGCCGAATTCCTGGCGCAGGGCGGAGAGCTCTTCGCCGATGATGGTCGAGACGCGCGCGGGCTTGGACAGGATGTCCAGCAGGTCCTCGATGACCGACATGACGTCCTTGTACTCGGCCACGATCTTGTCCTGCTCCAGGCCGGTGAGGCGCTGCAGGCGCATCTGCAGAATCTCTTGGGCCTGGGTGTCCGACAGGCGGTACAGGCCGCCTTCCTGCATGCCGAACTCGCGCTCCAGCCCTTCGGGGCGGTAGTCGTCGGCGCTCACCACGCCACCGTCCTCGCGCGTGCGCGTCAGCATCTCGCGCACCAGTGCGCTGTCCCAACTGCGGCTCATCAGCTCGGCCTTGGCCACCGGCGGCGTGGGCGCGTTGCGGATGATGCGGATGAACTCGTCGATGTTCGCCAGCGCCACGGCCAGGCCTTCGAGCACATGGCCGCGCTCGCGCGCCTTGCGCAGCTCGAACACCGTGCGCCGCGTCACCACCTCGCGCCGGTGCTGCAGGAAGACCCCGATCAGATCCTTCAGGTTGCACAGCTTGGGCTGGCCGTCGATCAGCGCCACCATGTTCATGCCGAAGGTGTCCTGCAGCTGCGTCTGCTTGTACAGGTTGTTGAGCACGACCTCGGGCACTTCGCCGCGCTTCAATTCGATCACCAGGCGCATGCCGGATTTGTCCGACTCGTCCTGGATGTGGCTGATGCCCTCGATCTTCTTCTCGTTGACCAATTCGGCCATGCGCTCCTGCAGCGTCTTCTTGTTGACCTGGTAGGGCAGCTCGTCGACGATGATGGCCTGGCGCTGGCCCCGGTCAATGTCCTCGAAATGCACCTTGGCGCGCATTACAACGCGGCCCCGGCCGGTCCGGTAGCCGTCCTTCACGCCCTGGATGCCATAGATGATTCCGGCCGTGGGAAAGTCGGGCGCCGGGATGATTTCCATCAGCTCGTCGATGCTCGCCTCGGGGTGACGCAGCAGGTGCAGGCAGGCGTCCACCACCTCATTCAAGTTATGCGGCGGAATGTTGGTCGCCATGCCCACGGCAATGCCCGCGCTGCCGTTGACCAGCAGGTTGGGCAGACGGCTGGGCAGTACCAGCGGTTCTTTCTCGCTGCCGTCGTAGTTGGGGCCGAAGTCCACCGTCTCCTTGTCGATGTCGGCCAGCATCTCGTGGGCGATCTTCGACAGGCGGATTTCGGTGTAACGCATGGCGGCGGCATTGTCGCCATCGACCGAGCCGAAATTGCCCTGGCCGTCGACCAGCATGTGGCGCAGCGAAAAATCCTGCGCCATGCGCACGATGGTGTCGTACACCGCGCTGTCGCCATGCGGGTGGTACTTACCAATCACGTCGCCGACGATACGCGCCGACTTTTTGTACGGCCGGTTCCAATCGTTGTTGAGCTCGTGCATCGCGAAGAGCACGCGCCGATGCACGGGTTTGAGACCATCTCGGGCGTCGGGGAGGGCGCGGCCCACGATCACGCTCATGGCGTAATCGAGGTAGCTGCGACGCATCTCCTCTTCGAGGCTGATGGGCAGGGTTTCTTTGGCAAACTGGGTCATGGAAGACGGTGCTGGCGACAGGGCGAAAGGGTCATTCTAGGCGCAAGCGCCTGTAGCAACTGCGCAACATATAGCACCGAATGCGCGTTCGTCTTACGTTGCACGGCAATTGTTGAAGCGTTTTCGCCAATCACGTATGGCACAATCATTTCAACGTTTTTGGTGGTGGTCACTGATAACGTCCCCGATTCGCAGCACGGCTGCGGTTTATTCCCCAAGAGGAGAACCATGAAAAAACTGAACAAAGTGGCTATGTTGTTGGCCTCCGCCGTGCTTGCAACCTCGGCTATTGCTCAAGTCAAGGCCGCTGATGGCGGCAAGACGGTTGACAACTGGCAAAACGGCAGCGGTGAGTTGGTCTGGAAAAATGGCACGAATGAACTGTGCTGGCGCGATGCCAACTGGACGCCCGCCACTGCCGTCGAAGGCTGCGACGGCGCCCTTGTGAAGGCTGCCCCCGCCCCCGCAGCAGCTCCGGCTCCTGCCCCCGCTCCTGCACCGGCTGCGGCAGCTCCTGCCGCTCCCAAGCCCGCCCCCGCTGCTGCCAGCAAGGTCACTTACGCTGCTGACGCTTTCTTCGACTTCGACAAGTCTGTCTTGAAGCCCGAAGGCAAGGCCAAGCTGGATGACCTGGTGTCCAAGGTCAAGGGTATCAACCTGGAAGTGATCATTGCCGTGGGTCATACCGACTCCATCGGCACTGACGCCTATAACCAGAAGCTGTCGGTGCGCCGTGCCGAAGCAGTGAAGGCCTATCTGGTGTCCAAGGGCATCGAGAAAAACCGCGTGTACACCGAAGGCAAGGGCGAGAAGCAGCCCGTGGCCGACAACAAGACCAAGGAAGGCCGCGCCAAGAACCGCCGCGTCGAGATCGAAGTCGTTGGCACCCGCGCCAACTGATCATTCCATCGGTCAGAAAAAGCCCCGGCGACGGGGCTTTTTTTATGGCCGGGACCACTCCAATGGGAGAATGAGCGCATGACAGAGTCTGTAAATGCTGATCCGGCTGAGTTGGCCAAATTCTCAGAACTGGCGCATCGCTGGTGGGATCCCGACAGTGAGTTCCGCCCCTTGCATCAGATCAACCCGCTGCGACTGGACTGGATCAACCAACTGTCGCCACTCGCTGGTCAGTGTGTTCTCGATGTAGGCTGTGGTGGCGGCATTCTTTCGGACTCCATGGCCCGCAAAGGTGCCGCTGTGACGGGGATTGATCTAGCGTCCAAGGCTTTACGTGTTGCACGCCTGCATGCCCTGGAAGCGCAGACACCGAACATTCAGTACCGCGAGATCAGCGTTGAAGCTCTGGCTCAGGAGGCTCCCGCGTCATTTGATACGGTGACTTGCATGGAGATGCTGGAGCATGTGCCTGATCCTCAGTCCGTGGTGACTGCCTGTGCCCGTCTTGTCAAGCCTGACGGATGGGTGTTCTTTTCCACCATCAACCGCAACCCCAAGGCCTTTACCTTGGCCATCGTCGGGGCCGAATACCTGCTCAAAATGCTACCCCGTGGCACACATGAATATGCCAAGTTCATTCGACCCAGTGAACTCGCCGCAGCCTGCCGCAATGCCGGTCTGGACGTCCTGCAAATGCGCGGCATGCAATACAACCCTTTGACTAGCCGCTATTGGCTCAGTGGCGATACCAGTGTGAACTACCTGTTCGCTACCCGTCGCCCGGCTGTATGCCCATGAGCCTGTTTGCCAACGTGCGTGCGGTTCTGTTCGACCTCGACGGAACCCTGATTGACAGTGCGCCTGACCTCGGGGCTGCCGCTGACAGGTTGCGCACAGATCGCGGCCTCGAATCACTGCCCCTGCGCGCCTATCGTCCAATGGCTGGGGCGGGGGCCCGCGGCATGCTGTCAGTGGCTTTTGGCATCACCCCCGAGCACCCGGACTTTCCACATCTGAGGGAGGAGTTTTTTGCCAACTATGAACGCTGCATTCATGAGCGTACGGATGTGTTTGCGGGTGTGCCGGAATTGGTCGCAACGCTGATGCAGCATTCGCTTCAATGGGGCGTGGTGACCAACAAGATATCCCGCTTCACTTTGCTCATTGCGCAGCGCGTCGCATTGTTTGGTGGTGCAGGTGTCATAGTCAGTGGGGATAGCACTCCCTACTCGAAGCCCCACCCCGCGCCGCTGCTGGCGGCGGCTGAGCGACTGGGGGTAGAGCCTCGGGAATGCATTTACGTGGGTGATGATGAGCGCGACATACAGGCGGGTCGCGCCGCAGGCATGGGAACGATTGCTGCCATGTATGGCTACTTGGGTACCGGAGGGCATCCGGCAGGCTGGGGGGCCGATGCAATGATTTATTCTCCCCTCGAGCTCTTGAAATTTATGGAGTCGGATTAAAATAGTGTTTGAGGGGCTGTCCTGGTTTCGACGTGGGTTCGGAGTCGGCGCGGTGCATGTCGAGCTTGAGTGGTGCTCGTAAATCTGCATTCAAAAAACTAACTGCAAACGACGAACGTTTCGCACTCGCCGCTTAATCCGGTGAGCCTTGCAACAGCACGCTGATGGGCTGGGCAAGGGGGTCGCAAGGCCTCCCGGCTGCAAGGGAATTCACATCAGCTGGCTTGGTGTCGGGTACCTTGGCACTAGGCGAGAAACAAGGGTACTGGCTTGGAATAAAGCGTGCGGCTGCGCGTTCTTCCGGGTGAGATCCAAAACAGACCGCTAAACATGTAGATCTGTCCGATGAAGGCTTGCGGACGCGGGTTCAATTCCCGCCAGCTCCACCATATACAAGGGCTCGGATAGTCTCCGGGCCCTTTTTCTTGCCTGAAATCCCCGCGCCACGCGGGGTTCCGGCTGTCATTGCTGCGGGCGGCCACCTGCCGAAACGCCCGAAATCGGCCACTTTCTCCACCAGAGTCGTCTCTATTCTCCGTTTGGCCTGCGGGTAGGCGCAGATGGAGGTTTATAAAAATCAACAACTTACGCGCGCCGGTTCGCTGTCAACCAAGGCCACTGGTCAGACATCGAACGCCACCAGAGCATCGTCAGCGGTTGCTTGACCGTATCGCAAACGAGATACATAATTGTGGAAACGGAGAATCTGACCATGGCCCATTCCACGATGCTTCACGTCCGAGTGGACGACGAAATCAAGACGCAAGCCAGCGAGGCGCTCGCAGCCATGGGGCTGTCGGTGTCCGACGCTGTTCGCATCCTGCTCAAGCGCGTGGTCAATGACCAAGCGTTCCCGCTGGAGTTGAAGGTGCCCAACGCCCAGACCCGTGCTGCGATGGAAGAAGCCCGCGCCATGGCCAAGGCGCGCACCACCCGTTTTGACTCTGCCGACGCCCTGATCGATGACCTCGAAAAAGCCCGCCAGCAGTAAGCGGGCAGCGCCGCCCAGGGCGTGCGACTACACCAAGACTTTCCTCAAAGACTGGGAACGCCTCTCGCGCTCAGGCCGATACGACCTGAAGCGCCTGAAGGAGGCGATGCTACTGCTCATTGGCAACGATGCGCCGCTGGGCCCGGAATGGCTGGACCACCCGCTCAAGGGCGATTGGGCCGATCACCGCGAATGTCACATCGGCGGCGACTTCCTGCTCATTTACCGTCTGGATGCCAACGATATCATCTTTGTGCGGGCTGGCACGCACGCTGAATTATTCGAGGAGTGATCCGTGGCGATTGAATCACTGCCCGCTTTCACCAAGCCAGCCCGCCAGCGCTGGGAGTCGATCCCCGCCGACATCCGCCAGCGCCTGTTGTCCAACGTCTGGTGCGGCCAGTGTCGTCACGAAACGACCATCACCAACTTCACCGGCACCATCAAGGGCGGCGACTTGCTGCTGGTGGGCAAGTGCGCCGAATGCCATGGTGATGTAGCACGGGTCATCGAGGGCTCGTAAGCCGATCAGGCATCAAACCCCGCTACCACCTCCCGTTGCCCCACCCAGTCGGTCGGCAGCGGATTCCGCTGGAACCACAGCAAACACATACATTTGGGCTGCTGGCCAGCTAAGATGCTCTGGATGATGGCAGGCTCCAGCAGGGTCAGGCGCAGCAGCTCGTTGACCGTCGAGTGGTAGCAGGCCTTCGCGCTGGGCGGTCTCACTGCCACTGCCGACCACCCCATCGTCGAGCAACTGCTGCCAATAGAAGAAGGCCCGCGTCAGCGCCACCAGCAAGGGCTGGTCGATCTGGCTGGCGACCTTGCCCTGCGACTTGACCGCCCCATCCCGCCACGCTGATCCGCAGCACCCAGCATTGCACCGAGATCGGCCACACGCGTCGGTGGCGTTGGACGAAGGCGTACTTCACCGCTGCGCTTTCGCGAGGTACGCCGTCGTTTTTTCCAGGATGTCACGCTCCATCTTCACGCGCGCCAGTTCCGCACGCAGCCGGCTGATCTCCATCTGCTCGGCACTCACAGCCTTGCTGTCAGCACCACTGAGCTTGCCTTCGCGCCGCGCCTTGACCCAGTTGAACAGCGTTTGCTCGACCATGCCCAATGTGCGCGCCGCCGCGATGCTCTGGCCACCAGCGACCAGCCGCACCGCCTCCTGCTTGAATTCGAGCGTGTAGCGCGCTCTCGTCGTCTTCATCATTTACGTCTTCCTTGCTTGTATTGAAACACTCAGCAAGGGATACGTTTTTCGAGGGCAAGGTCATAATCCCCATTTATCGCGTCTCTCACTCTTTCTTTATCTCACTCCCGTTCGCCATGCCGCGCTCACCGTACCTTCACGCCTTGCCTCTGAGCCGCCGCCTGGCGCTGGCTTGGTTGCTGCTGGCGCTGGTGCTCGGGCCTACGCTGGGCCGCATGCACCAGGTGCTGCATCTGCCCGGCGGCGCGGCACTCCAGGTGCATGCGCATGGGGCGGAGCGGCAGGCGCTCGACGTGCTGCATGCCCTGTTTGCCGGCCATGGCAATGCAGACTGCCAGGTGCTGGACCAGCAGACGCTGGTGGGCGCGGCGCTCGGCCAAGCACCGGCGCTGCTGCAGGCACAGCCGCAGTTGCCGCCCGCTGGCACACCCGTGCCCGCACCTGGCACGGGCGGCGCGGCGCCGTTTCACGCACGCGCCCCGCCACTGGGCGCCTGAGCCTTGCTGCCGGCAGGGTGCCGGGGCACCAGCCCTCATCCCAGCCTTTCCCCAGAGGGGGGAAGGCGTCTGGGAGGGCTTGTCAATAAATACTATTTTGATAGCTACTAACGCTTTCTTCATAAGCGTTATATGCACTTTTCATTGAAATTTCAGTGCGGCCACGCGCGGCCCGTGCTTGCGCGCCTGCCGCCTTTTTGAACGAACTTATCCATGTATTCCTTTCCATCCTCTTTCCGTGCACCGGGCGTGCGCCATCCGCTGGCCTGGGCCGCACTGCTGTGCCTGGCCGGCGTCGCACCCGCTTGGGCGCAGGCCGAGTCCAGCCTGCCCGAGGTCACCGTGTCCTCCAGCGGCCTGCAACTGGGTGCGTCCGAGATGACCCAGCCCGTCTCTGTGCTGGAGGGCGACGAACTGGTGCACCGGCGCGGGGCCACGCTGGGCGAGACCCTGGAGGGCGAGCCCGGCATCACCGGCAGCCACTTCGGCGCGGGCGCCAGCCGCCCCGTGATCCGCGGCATGGACGGCGCGCGCGTGCGCGTGCTGTCCGACGGCTCGCAGCTGCAGGACGCCTCCACCGTCAGCCCGGACCACGCCGTGGTCTCCGAGCCGCTGCTGGCCACGCAGGTCGAGGTGCTGCGCGGCCCGTCGGCCCTGGTCTACGGTGCGGGCGCCGTCGGCGGCGTGATCAATGTGCTGGACGGCAAGGTGCCCACAGCCATCCCGGACAAGGGCTACGAGGGCAGCGCCGAGCTGCGCGCCGGCAGCGCCGCGCGCGAGAAGGCCGGTGCCGTGGCACTGACCGGCGGCGCCGGTAATGTGGCTGTGCACGTGGAGGCCGCGGGGCGCGACGCGGGCGACTACCGCGTGGGCAGCGGCTGGGCCGGCGGCAGCCGCGTGCCCGGCAGCTTCAACCGCACCGACACGGGCAGCGTGGGCCTGTCGTGGGTGGGCAGCCGCGGCTACCTGGGCATGGCACTCACGCGTCAGAACGCCAAGTACGGCCTGCCGGGCCACAACCACGGCTTCGAGGATTGCCACACCCATGGCGACCACCTGCACTGCGGCAGCCACGACGGCCACGACCACGACGACGACCATGACCACAACCACGACCATGGCGACGTGCCGGTGGTGGACCTGCGCAGCGAGCGTATGGACCTGCGCGGCGAGCTGCGCGACCCGTTTGCCGGCTTCACCGCGCTGCGCCTGCGAGGCGGCGTGACGGACTACCGGCACGACGAGGTGGAGGACGGCGTCATCGCCACCACCTTCAGGAACAAGGCGCACGACCTGCGCGTGGAGCTGCAGCACGCGCCCGTTGCGGGCCTGCGCGGCATGTTCGGCGTGCAGACCGCGCAGCGCAGGTTCAGCGCCGTGGGCGAGGAGGCCTATGTGCAGCCCACGCGCACGCGCCAGTGGGGCGTCTTCGCGCTGGAGGAATACCGCATCGGCGACTGGCACGGTGACTGGAGGATTGAGGCCGCGCTGCGCCACGACCGGCAGACGGCCGAGCTGGAGGACGGCACGGACCGGCGTAGCCACAACGGCACCTCGGCGTCGTTGGGTGCCGTCTGGCGCTTCGCGCCCGGCTACGCGGCGGGCGCCAGCCTCACGCGCGCCAGCCGCGCGCCCACGGCCGAGGAGCTGTACGCGCGCGGCCTGCACATGGCCACCTCCACCTACGAGCGCGGCGATGCCGGCCTGCGCGCGGAGGCCTCGCGCAACATCGACCTGAGCCTGCGCAAGACCAGCGGCGACACCACCTTCGACGTGAGCGTGTTCCGCAACCGCATCCACCACTACATCTACGGCCGCACGCTCGACGAGCACGACGGCCTGCAGCTGCTGCAGTACGCCCAGGCGGACGCCACCTTTACCGGCATCGAAGGCCGCGTGCGCCAGCGCCTCACGCCCCGCCTGGGCGTGACGCTGTTCGGCGACAGCGTGCGCGCGCGCCTAGACGGCGGCGGCCTGCTGCCGCGCATCGCGCCCATGCGGGCCGGCCTGCGCCTGGACGCCAACTGGCAGTCCTGGGAAGGTCAGGTGGAATGGGTGCAGGTGGCGCGCCAGAACCGCGTGGCGCAGTTCGAGAGCCCCACCCGCGGCTACGGCATGCTGCACCTGGGCCTGGCCTACAACGGCCTGACCCGCGGCGGCATGCCCTGGCAGCTGTACCTGAAGGCGCGCAACCTGACCAACCGCCTGGCCTATGCCCACACCTCGTTCATCAAGGACGCGGCGCCGCTGGCCGGGCGCAACTTCACGCTCGGCATGCGCGTGTCGTTCTGATTCCACTTCCAAACCATCCGTGTCGTTGTTGCTTCGCCTTGCCGTGCTATAGCACTGTCTGCGGCTTCGCGCCTAGACACGAATGATTTGGAAACGGAATGACACGGCGGGAGAGTATCAGCGGCGATACTCACCGCCAGCATGCACCACCGCCCGATCCCCGCAGACCCCATGGCCGCCAGCCGCAGTAGCGCATGGCAGGTGTTTGTCATCTTCCTGCGCCTGGGCCTGACTTCGTTTGGCGGGCCCGTGGCGCACCTGGGCTTTTTCCGCCAGGAGTTTGTCGCGCGCCGCCGCTGGCTTGACGAGCATGCCTATGCCGACCTGGTGGCGCTGTGCCAGTTCTTGCCCGGCCCGGCCAGCAGTCAGGTGGGCATGGCGCTGGGCCTGCGCCAGGCCGGCATGCCGGGCGCGCTGGCGGCCTGGCTGGGCTTCACGTTGCCATCGGCCCTGGCCATGGCGCTGCTGGGCCTGGGCCTGGTGGCGGGCCAGGCTCTGGTGCCCGCGGGCGTGCTCGGCGGGCTGAAGATCGCGGCCGTGGCCGTGGTGGCCCAGGCGGTGTGGGGCATGGCGCGCAGCCTGTGCCGGGGATGGGAGCGGCTGCTGCTGATGGCCTTGGCCTGTGCCCTGGTGCTGCTGTGGCCGGGCGTGGCGGGGCAGGTTGGCGCCATGCTGCTGGCCGCCCTGGCCGGGCTGGCCCTGTGGGGGCGGGGCGGCGGCGTGCCGCTGGCGCCTGTGCACGATAGGCCCACGGGCATGCGGGCGCGCACGGGTGCGCTCTTGCTGGCGGTGTTTGCAGCGCTGCTGGTGCTGCTGCCGCTGGCCGCGCGCACCTGGCCGCAGCCCTGGCTGGTGCTGACCGATGCGTTCTACCGCGCCGGCGCCCTGGTGTTTGGCGGCGGCCATGTGGTGCTGCCGCTGCTGCAGGCCGAGCTGGTGGCGCCCGGCTGGGTGGCGGCGGACGATTTCCTGGCTGGCTACGGTCTGGCGCAGGCGGTGCCGGGCCCGCTCTTTACCTTCGCGTCCTTCCTGGGCGCGGCGGCGCGCCACGGCGCGGGCGGCTGGCTGGGGGCCGTGGTGTGCCTGCTGGCCATCTTCCTGCCGGCTTTTTTGCTGGTGGTGGGTGCCCTGCCGTTCTGGGAGCGCCTGCGCCACGACGCCCGCGCCCGCGCGGCGCTGTCGGGCGTGAATGCGGCCGTGGTCGGCTTGCTGCTGGCCGCGCTCTACCACCCGGTTTGGACCAGCACCATCCACGCCCCGGCAGACCTCGCGCTGGCGCTGGCGGCCCTGGCGGCGCTGCAGTGGGCGCGCCTGCCGCCCTGGCTGGTGGTGCCGCTGTGCGGGCTGGCGGGGCTGTGGCTGTAGCCGGCGTTTAAGGAGCGAGGCGTTCGCGCGCCCAGCCCTCGCCGTCCGCCCGGTAGCGCAGCCGGTCGTGCAGGCGGCTCTTGCGGCCCTGCCAGAACTCCCATTGGTCGGGCTTGAGGCGATAGCCGCCCCAGTGCGGCGGGCGCGGCGGCTTGAGCAGGAACTGCGCGCCATACTTGGCAGCGTTGGCCACCAGCACGCCGCGGCTGGTGATCACCTGGCTTTGCGGGCTGGCCCAGGCACCGATGCGCGAATCCAGCGGGCGGCTGTGGAAATACTCGTCGCTTTCCTCGTCGCTCACCTTCTCCACGATGCCTTCGATGCGCACCACGCGCTCAAGCTCCACCCAGTGGAACTGCAGCGCGGCATAGGGGTTGCCGGCCAGTTGGCGGCCCTTGCGGCTGTCGTAGTTGGTGTACCAGACGATGCCCCGTGCGTCGTAGCCCTTGATGAGCACCACGCGCGTGCTCGGACGCAGGTCGCTGCCCACGGTGGCTACGGTCATGGCATTGGGCTCGGCCACCCGGGCGTTCACGGCCTCATGCAGCCATAGGTCAAACTGCTGCAGGGGGTCGGGATGGGAGGCATCTTCGCCGAGTTCGGCGCGCTCGTAGCTCTTGCGCAGGTCGGCGATGGAGGAGGAGAGGGTGCTTTTGCTCATGCTTTCGATTGTGCCCGCGCTCAATCGCTGTCCTTGGACAGGGCGATCAGGCGTGCCAGTGCGCGGTCACGGATACCCAGGCGCAACAGCTCTGCCTGCGTGGCCTCGGCATAGTCGCGCGTGCTCCCGTAAATGCCCCTGGCCTGGGCAAATATGCGCCGGTATTCCTCATCCGCCAGCACGCCCGTATGGCTGGGGCTCTTACGCGACAGGGTGAAGGCGAGGGCGCGCACTGCGCCCTCGGGCGTCTGGCAGGCTAGCCAGCGCGGGTCGTACACGCCCAGCACCATTTCGCGCTGCCACAGGTTGAGCAGGACCTGGCGCGCATCGCCCTGCGGCACGCGAAACACCATGCCGCGGCAGCTGCCGCCGGGCAGCATGCCAAATACCAGGCCCGGGCATTCGGGCGTGCCGCGGTTGACGCGGCTCCACATCTTGAGCGCCCGGTGCCAGCCGTGCACCCTGGCGGCGCGGCGCTCGGCAAAGTCAAAGTCGGGGCGCCAGATGAGCGAGCCGTAGCCATAAATCCACAGATCGCTGCGGCCGCCCCATTCATCGAGCGTGCGCTCCAGCATGGGTGCGGGATCACGCAGGGGGGTGGTAAGCGGCGACATGTCAAGACTCTACAATCGTCGGGTTTTGTCCAATACACCCATTATTCACGGGAGTTTCCACCATGTCCTTCAGCAGTTCCGACGACGATAGCCAGCAACGCTTCGCACTCGGGTTCCTTTTTGCCCTGATTGCGCTGGTGGTCTCCATCGTCGTGGGTGTCGTGGTCTACAAGCGCGGCCTGGCCCATGCGCCGGCGAAGGCGCCAGCTGCTGCCGCAGCCCCTGCGGCCGTGGCCGAGGATGCCGCCAGCGTGGTGGTCGAAGGCGGCGTGGTGAAGTTCTTCTTTGCCACCGGCAAGGCCGAACTGGCCGCCGGCGCCAACGATGCCCTGGCAGAGGTGGTCAAGGGCGTGCTGGAAGGCGGCAAGATGGCCGTGGTCTCGGGCTTTCACGACGCCACGGGCGACGCCGCGCTGAATGCCGAGCTGGCCAAGCAACGCGCCCTGGCCGTGGGCGATGCCCTGAAGGCCCTGGGCGTGCCCGAAGACAAGGTCGAGCTCAAGAAGCCCGAAGCCACGCAAGGCAGCGGCAGCAATGCCGAGGCGCGCCGCGTGGAGGTGGTGCTGGCGCCCTGAGCGTCTGCATACCCGCCATGCAGGAAACCCGGCAGTGCCGGGTTTTTTCCGACCCGATCACGGCAAGCAAAGTGCAGCGCTGAGGGGTGGGGCATCGCAATGGGGGGTTGCCATGGGCAGAAGCCTGTGGTGCGGGCTTGAGAATAGGGGAGACAAGAGCTTTCTTCAATGCGAAAGAGCCATCCATGAACACTCCCCGCATCGGCTTGGTCGGCGTCGGCCTGATGGGCCATGGCATTGCACTGAACATCGCCCGCAAGGGCCATGCCTTGACGATGCTGGAGCACCCCGGCAACCAGCCCTTGGACGAACTGCGCGCCTTGGGCGTGGGTACGGCGGCATCGGTGCAGGACCTGGCGCGTCGGGTGCAGGTGCTTATCCTGTGCGTGACTGGCTCGCCCCAGGTGGAGGCCGTGTTGCTGGGCGAGCAGGGGGCTCTCGCCGCACTGCAGCCCGGCACGGTGGTGATCGACTGCTCCACGGCCCTTCCCGGATCCACCGAAACGGTGGCGCGCGCGGTTGCCGAGGTTGGTGGGCGCTTCCTGGATGCACCCATGACGCGCACTCCCAGGGAGGCCGCCGAAGGGCGCCTGAACCTGCTCGTGGGCGGCGACACGCAGCTGCTGCAGGAATGCCTGCCGCTGCTGCAATGCTTTGCCGAGAACATCACCCACACCGGCGCCGTGGGCAGCGGCCACCGCATGAAGCTGCTGCACAACTACGTGTCGCTGGGCAGCGTGGCCCTGATCGCCGAGGCCGCGGCCTGCGCCCTGGCAGGGGACGTGGCGCCGCAGGTGTTGGTTGACGTGCTCGCCAAGGGCGGCGGCGGTGGCGTGGCGCTGGAGCGCCTGCGGCCCTATTTGCTGCAGCAGGACCCGAGCGGCTTGCACTTTTTCATGTCCAACGCGCTCAAGGACATGGACTACTACACCACCATGGCGCAAGACGCTGGCGCAGCCCATGGCATAGCCCAGGCCGTGCTCGACACCTTTGACCAAGCCGTGGCCGAGGGTGGGCCGCAGAGGCTGGTGCCGGAGCTGGTGCACCTTTTGCGTGCAAAAACACGACTGCCGGGCTAGCGACCAAGGCAGGAGGTGGCAGGCAAATTTGCGCAGCCGTCCTACCCGCAGCCGGGGGGCGCCGTCCTACGCTGCGATGCTATGTCTGTTGCCATTCCCTCCCGTCAGTTGCCCGGTGCGCAACTACCCGCAAGCCCCGCCGCGCTGCACCTGCAGCCCCTGGCGCGTTGGCGCGAGATCACGGGAGCCCTGCTGGCGCCGCAGGCCAGCATCTCGCCCAAGTATTTCTATGACCAGCGCGGTTCCGAGTTGTTCGAGGCCATCACCCGCCTGCCCGAGTACTACCTCACACGCACCGAACGGGCGCTGATGCGCCGCCATGGCGGCGCCATTGCCGAGGCCGTGGGGACGGGCCGCGTGGTCATAGAGCCCGGTGCCGGCAGCTGCGTGAAGGCCCAGGCCCTGTGCCGCAGGCTGCGGGCCACGCATTTTGTCGGGGTGGATATTTCGGCAGACTACCTGCGGGGCGCCATTGAGCGCCTGCGCATGGCGCTGCCGGGGGTGGATGCGCGGGCGGTGGCTGGCGACATCACCGCCGGCCTGCAATTGCCGCCGGATATTCCGCGCCAGCGGCGCCTGGTGTTCTACCCCGGCTCGTCCATCGGTAATTTCGACCCGCTGCAGGCCCTGGCGCTGCTGGTGCAGATGCGTGCGCTGGCGCTGGAGGGAGGCGCTCTCTTGATCGGCATCGACCTGCCAAAGGACAGGGCCATGCTGGAGGCGGCCTATGACGATGCGGCGGGCGTCACCGCCGCCTTCAACCGCAACGTGCTCGTGCACCTGAACCGCCTGATCGGCAGCGATTTCGATCCGCGGCAATGGCAGCACCTGGCGCTCTTCAACCAGGCCGCCTCGCGCATCGAGATGCACCTGCAGGCCCGCGCAGCGCAGCGCGTGCGCTGGACGGGCGGCGGGCGCGACTTTGCGGCCGGCGAGCGCATCCATACCGAAAACAGCTACAAGCACCCATTGCCGGCCTTCACCGCGCTGCTGCGCCAGGCGGGCTTTGCCAGCGTGCAGAGTTGGACGGATGCGCGCGGCTGGTATGCCGTGGTGCATGCGCGTGCCTGAGCATGCGCCAGAAGGAGCCTTGCCATGCGCCAGCACCCCCTTGCGTCCTCACCCGCCGCCCAATGCGCGGATGTCGCGCACCGCTATGCGGCCGTGCGCGCCGCCACCGAGGCCCTGGCCCGGCCGCTGTCGGCCGAGGACTGCTGCGTGCAGTCCATGCCCGACGCCAGCCCCGCCAAATGGCACCTGGCCCATACCAGCTGGTTCTTTGAGACCTTTATTTTGGAGAGGCATGAGAGCGGGTTCAGGCCCTTCGATCCGGCGTTCCGCGTACTGTTCAACTCGTACTACCAGGGCGTGGGGCGCCAGCATCCACGCCCGCAGCGCGGCCTGCTGACGCGGCCGTCGCTGGCCACGGTGCAGGCCTATCGCGCCGAGGTGGACGCGCGCATGCAGCGTCTGCTGGCCCAGGGCGGTCTGTCGGCCGAGGTGGCGGCGCTGCTGGAGCTGGGCCTGCAGCACGAGCAGCAGCACCAGGAATTGATCCTCACCGATATCAAGCACCTGCTGTGGTGCAACCCGCTATGGCCCGCGTACCACGAGGAGCCCGCGCTACCGGACGGCGGTGCCGTGGGCGCCGGCGGCTGGCGCAATTGTCGGGGCGGTCTGGTGCAGATCGGCCACCAGGGAGCGGACTTTGCGTTCGACAACGAGCTGCCGCGCCACAGCGTTTACCTGCAGCCCTACGCGCTGGCAACGCGTCTGGTCACGAATGCCGAGTACCTGGCCTTCATGGCCGAGGGCGGCTACGACGAGCCCGCGCACTGGCTGGCCGAGGGCTGGGACTGGTGCCGCGCGCAGCAGCTTGCCCACCCCTTGTATTGGCGCCAGCAGGGGCAGGACTGGCGCGAATTCACACTGGCAGGGGCGCAACCATTGGCGCCGCACCAGGCCGTGGCGCATCTGTCGTACTACGAGGCCGATGCCTACGCGCGCTGGGCCGGTGCGCGCCTGCCCACCGAGGCCGAGTGGGAGACTGCCAGCGCCGACGAGGGTGACGGACTACAACAGATGTTTGGCGTGCTCTGGCAGTGGACCCAGTCCAGCTACGCGCCATACCCCGGCTTCGCCCCCGCGCCGGGCGCGGTGGGCGAATACAACGGTAAGTTCATGGTGAACCAGTATGTGCTGCGCGGTAGCTCCTGCGCCACGCCGGCAGGTCATGCGCGCGCCAGCTACCGCAACTTTTTCCCGGCCGCGGCGCGCTGGCAGTTCACGGGGCTGAGGCTGGCGCGCGACTCTTGAAACGATAGCTGCCAGCGCTTGCGGGACAAGCGCTAGAGCCCAAAATCGCTCAAACCGCGTCCAGCGCCTGCGCCAGATCGGCGCGCAGGTCGTCGATGTGCTCGATGCCAATGGACAGGCGCACCATGCCCTCGGTCACGCCGGCCTGGGCCAGTTCCGCGGCATTGAGCTGGCGGTGCGTGGTGGAGGCCGGGTGCGTGGCCAGCGACTTGGCGTCGCCGATGTTCACCAGGCGCGTGAACAGCTTGAGCGCATCCAGGAAGCGCGCACCGGCGGCGCGCGGGTCGCCGCCGTCCTGCTTCAGGCTGAACGACAGGATGCCCGAGGCGCGGCCGCCCAGCTGGCGCTGCACCAGCGCGTGGTCCGGGTGCTCCGGCAGGCCGGCGTAGCGCACCCATTCCACCTTGGGGTGGGTCTGCAGGTAGTGGGCCAGCGCCAGCGTGTTTTCGCAGATGCGGTCCATGCGCAGGGCCAGCGTCTCTATGCCCTGCAGGATCAGGAAGGCGTTGTGCGGCGAGATGGCCGCGCCCGTGTTGCGCAGCGGCACCACGCGCACGCGGCCGATGTAGGCGGCAGGGCCTAGGGCCTCGGTGTAGACCACGCCGTGGTAGCTCACGTCGGGCTCGTTCAGGCGCTTGAAGCGCTCTTTATGTTCCGCCCAGGGGAACTTGCCGCTGTCGACGACGGCGCCGCCCATGCTGTTGCCGTGGCCGGCCAGGTACTTGGTCAGGGCGTGCACCACGATGTCGGCGCCATGCTCGATGGGGCGCAGCAGGTAGGGGCTGGGCACGGTGTTGTCCACGATCAGCGGCACGCCGTGGGCATGGGCCACGTCGGCCAGGGCCCGGATGTCGGTCACATTGCCCAGCGGGTTGCCGATGGACTCGCAGAACACCGCCTTGGTGCGCGCATCGATCAGCTTGCCGAAGCTGGCCGGGTCGCGCGGGTCGGCAAAGCGCACCTCGATGCCCTGCTGCGGGAAGGTGTGGGCGAACAGGTTGTAGGTGCCGCCGTACAGGGTGCTGGCGCTGACGATGTTGTCGCCAGCCTCGGCAATGGCCTGGATGGCGTAGGTGATGGCCGCCATGCCCGAGGCCACGGCCACCGCGGCGATGCCGCCTTCCAGGGCCGCGACGCGCTTTTCCAGCACGTCGGTGGTGGGGTTCATGATGCGCGTGTAGATGTTGCCCGGCACCTTCAGGTCAAACAGGTCGGCGCCGTGCTGCGCGCTGTCGAAGGCGTAGGCCACGGTCTGGTAGATGGGCACGGCGACGGACTTGGTGGTCGGGTCGGGCGAGTAGCCGGCGTGGACGGCCAGGGTTTCGATGCGCATCGGTGTCTTCCTTTGGTTGGGTTGTTACAACCGGCCATTGTCGGTCAAGCAAAGGCCAATCTTCGTCATTCCCGCGAAGGCGGGAATCCACGGCCGCGATGACGCCGGGCGGTGCGGGCCTACACCGGCCGCGTGCGGTAGAACTGCAGCGGCCTTTCCTGCATCTCGCGCTGGTGCTGCTGGATGACGGACTTTTTCATCCGGCCCACCACATGCATCTCGCAGGGCTTGCAGTCGAACACCAGTTTGAGCTTTTCCTTGCCATTGATCAGCTGCAGCGGCTCGGCCTTGATGGTGCCCTTGACGCCGATTACGCCCTTGGCCTGCTTGGGGCATAGGCTCATGCTGTAGCGCACGCAATGCTTGGTGATCATCAGGCTGACCTCGCCTTCTTCTTCCTTGCTTTCGTAGGCCGCGTCAATCACCTTCACGCCGTGCTTCACGTAGAAGTCATGCGCCTTGTGGTTGTAGACGTTGGCCAGATAGGTCAGGGTGTCCTCGGGGAAGGGCGCGGGCGGCTCCACGGGCTGGGCGCGCTGCAGGCGCACAAAGCCCTTGGCGCGTGCGTCCTCCAGCGCGGCCACGGCCGCGCGGCGCAGCTGGTTCAGGGCCGAGGCGGGCACAAACCAGGGCTGGCTCAGCGTCAGGGCGATGTCGTGCACGCCGAAGACCGTGGCGCCAAAGCGGCCAAGCTGCTCGCGCAGCTGGGCCTCGGCGCGGGTGGCGTCGCTGGCCGGCTGGTGCGGCTGCACGATGGCGGCGCTGCCGATGAAGCCGTCCTCGTCGGTGAGCGTGAGCGCAAAGCCGTCGGCCGTCTCGGCAAGCTGCGCCCACAGGCCTATGCGCCGCTCGCTGGACTTCTTGTCCAGCGTGCGCACCCAGTCCATGTCGCGGTTGCGGTTGACCTCCAGGCCCTTGCGCAAGTCCTTGAAGCCGGCAATGTCGTCCTTGGGAAATACGCGCCAGATGCCCTTCTTGGGCGCCACGCATTCGGCGCGGTTGATGTGCACGCCCACCAGTTCCTTTTGCAGGTCGTAGTAGCACAGGCCGTCGCCGTTGTGCAGCTCGGTGGCCTTGTCGCTCACCTCCAGCTCGAACCAGTTGTCGCCGATTTGCCCTTTTCCAATTTGAGTTATCCAGCCGATGGCGCGGCCCGGCGTCTTCGGCGTGTCGAAGGCGCCGATGTCATCCTTGCGGCCGTTGACGAAATAGTCGGTGAACTCGCGGTTGAAGTTCTGGTCGGGATCGGGCGTGAAGCTGAACGTGGTGCGGCCGCTCGAAGAGCGTGCAAATTCGCCTTCCTCAATGATCTCGTCGAGCAGCTTGCGGTAGTGGGCGGTGATGTTCTTCACATACCCCAGGTCCTTGTAGCGCCCCTCGATCTTGAAGCTGCGCACGCCCGCGTCGATGAGCGCGCGCAGGTTGCCCGACTGGTTGTTGTCCTTCATCGACAGCACATGCTTTTCGTGCGCGATGATGCGGCCCGCGCCGTCCAGCACCTCGTAGGGCAGGCGGCAGGCCTGGTTGCAGTCGCCGCGGTTGGCGCTGCGGCCGGTGTGGGCGTGGCTGATGAAGCACTGGCCCGAATAGGCCACGCACAGCGCGCCGTGCACGAAAAACTCGATGGTGGTGCGCGCCGGGTCGGTCGCGGCGCGGATGGCCTGGATTTGCTGCAGATCCAGCTCGCGCGCGATCACGATCTGCGACAGGCCCGCGTCCTGCAGGAAGCGCGCCTTCTCGGGCGTGCGGATGTCGGTCTGGGTGCTGGCGTGCAGCTGGATCGGCGGCAGGTCCAGCTCCAGCAGGCCCATGTCCTGGATGATGAGCGCATCGGCCCCGGCCTCGTACACCTGCCAGGCCATGCGGCGCGCGTCTTCGAGCTCGTCGTCGCGCAGGATGGTGTTGAGCGTGATGAAGATGCGGCTGTTGAAGCGGTGCGCGTGGGCGATGAGCCGCTCCAGGTCGCGGATGTCGTTGCCGGCGGTGGCGCGCGCGCCGAAGGCCGGCCCGCCGATGTAGACGGCGTCGGCGCCGTGGTTCACGGCCTCGATGCCGATGTCGGCGTCGCGCGCGGGGGAAAGCAGTTCGAGCTGGTGGGGCAGGAGGGACATAGGGGGCGAATTATCCCAGCCAGGCCTTGCGCGCGCTCACACCCGGGAAATCGCCGCTACAGTCAGCGCTTGCCTTGCCCAGCCATCCGCCATGTATCTCCCGCCACAGTTCCAATCCAAGGATCGCGCCCACGCCCTGGCGTTGATGCGCGCGCACCCCTTCGCCAGCCTGATCAGCAACGACGACGAGGGCTTTCCCTTCGTCACCCCCATGCCGCTGCATGTGGACGAGCGCGGCGATGGTGAACTGGCGCTGCTGGGCCACTGCGCGCGTCCCAACCCGCACTGGCGCTACCTGTGCTCGCGCCCCGAGGCGCTGGTCACGTTCCAGGGCCCGCACGCCTACATGTCGCCCGCTGTCTACCCCGATCTGACGCGCGTGCCCACCTGGAACTACCTGGCCGTGCACTGCCGTGTGCAGGCAAGGCTGATCGATGGTGCGCAGGACAAGGACGCGCTGCTCAAGGCACTGATCGGCGACCACGAGAGCGCCTACGCCGCTCAATGGCGCGCGCTGGGCGAGGAGTTTGCGCACAAGATGCTGGCCGGCATCGTGGCCTTTGAGCTGCGCGTGCTCGGCCTGCAGTGCAAGCTCAAGCTCAATCAGCACCGCAAGGAGGCGCACGCCGCCATGCACGCGCGCTACAGCGAAGGCACGCCCGACGAGCGCGCCCTGGCCGCGTGGATGCAGCGGCTGGGCATGGCGGACAACCCGCGGGAGGAATGACGCATGCGCATGGGATTCGGTCTGGTGGGCCTGCTGCTGGCCCTGGCCATTGTGGCCGTGCTGGCCAAGAGGCAGATGGGCGCCACGCGCGCGGCCGTGCCGCCCGCCGTGCAGGAGCAGCCCGTGCCCGCGGACGGCGCGGCCCCCACGGTGCGCGCGCAAGGCCAACAGGTGCAGCAGCAGGTCAGGCAGCAGGTGGAGGCGCTCATGCAGCAGCCGCGCCCCATGCCCGATGAATCACAATAAAAAATGCTTGAAACGCTTCATGAATAAGCGGTTGCAGCTATTGAAACATGAGTGAACCCGACGATGCCCATTGGATGCGTGAGGCCCTGGCCCAGGCGCGTGCCGCGCAGCAGGCGGGTGAGGTGCCCGTGGGCGCCGTGCTGGTGCGCGGCGGCCAGGTGATCGCCACCGGGGGCAACGCCCCAATAGCCGGTCACGACCCCACGGCGCATGCCGAGATGGCCGTGCTGCGCGCCGCGGCGCGCCAGCTGTCCAACTATCGGCTCGACGGCTGCACGCTCTACGTCACGCTGGAGCCCTGCGCCATGTGCAGCGGCGCCATGCTGCACGCGCGCCTGCCACGCGTGGTCTACGGCGCGGCCGACCCCAAGACCGGTGCGGCGGGTTCGGTGGTGAACCTGTTTGCCGAGCCGCTTCTCAACCACCAGACCCAGGTGACGGGCGGCGTGCTGGCCGAGGAATGCGGCGCGCTGCTCAGCGATTTTTTCCGCACGCGCCGCCGTGCCCAGCGCACGCAGCAGCTGGCCGCCCACCCGCTGCGCCAGGATGCGCTGCGCACGCCCGACAGCGTGTTTGCCAATTTGCCGGACTACCCCTGGGCGCCGCACTACGTCAGCGATCTGCCCGCGCTGGCCGGCCTGCGCCTGCACTATCTGGACGAAGGCCCGCGGGATGCGCCGCGCACCTGGCTGCTGCTGCACGCCAGTCCCGCGTGGAGCCGGGTCTGGCGGCACATGCTGCCCGTGTTCCTGCAGGCGGGCCACCGCGTGGTGGCGCCCGACCTGATCGGCTTTGGCAGGAGCGACAAGCCCAAGAAGGAGGGCGCGCACCGGCTGGACTGGCATCGGCAGGTGCTGACCGAACTGGCGCAGCGGCTGGCCTTGCGGGGCGTGGTGCTGGTGGCCCAGCCGGGCGCGCCGCTGCCGCTGCTGGATGCGCCCGTGCTGCGCGTGCTCGAGCCTGTGGTGGATGACGGCGCGCCATTCCCCGATGCCGGCCACCGCGCCGGGCCGCGCGCGCTGGCCCGCTGGATGCTGGACGATGGTGCCCCCGCCTTCACCGTGCGGGACGCCAGCGCCGCCTCGGCTCTTTGCGCTATGGAATACTTCGCCCGCTATGCATGACCACCTCGACGACTGCGGCCACGATCACGGCCCCAAGCACATCTACATCTATTCCCCTTCAGGCGCCGTGCGCGACAAGGCGGCCTTTCGCCGCGGCATCAAGCGCCTTCAGGCCATGGGCCACGAGGTCGAGGTGGACCCGGACGCCCTGGCCAGCCACACGCGCTTTGCCGGTGACGACGACACGCGCCTGGCCGCCATCCACCGTGCGGCCGCCAGCGGCGCCGACGTGGCGCTCATCAGCCGCGGCGGCTATGGCATCACGCGCATCCTGCCGGGCATCAAGTACAAGGCCCTGGCCAAGGCCGTGGCACGCGGCACGCGCTTCGTGGGTGTGAGCGACTTCACGGCCTTGCAGCTGGCGCTGCTGGCCCAGACCGGCGCCACCAGCTGGGCCGGTCCGGCGCTCGTGGGCGACCTGGGCGTGGCGGGCGAGCCCGACGACATCATGCTCGCCTGCCTGGATGACTTGTTCACCGGCCACGGCGAGGGCAGCGGCTGGCGCATGCACGCCGAAAAGCCCCTGGCCGACGGCCGCCCCGCCGTGCGTGACATCTATCTGAAGAAGGCGCCGCTCTGGGGTGGCAACCTGGCCGTGCTGTGCTCGCTGCTGGGCACGCCGTATTTCCCGCAGCTCCAGGGCGGCGTGCTGTTCCTGGAGGACGTGGGCGAACATCCCTACCGCATCGAGCGCCTGCTCACCCAGCTGCTGCACGCCGGCGTCCTGCACCAGCAAAAGGCCGTGGTGCTGGGCCAGTTCAACGGCTACCAGTTAGCGCCGCACGACAAGGGCTTCAAGCTGCAGAGCGTCGTGGACTGGCTGCGCACGCAGATCAAGGCCCCGGTGCTCACCAACCTGCCGTTCGG
Organism: Alicycliphilus denitrificans; assembly: GCF_044792555.1. Classification (GTDB taxonomy): domain Bacteria; phylum Pseudomonadota; class Gammaproteobacteria; order Burkholderiales; family Burkholderiaceae_C; genus Alicycliphilus; species Alicycliphilus denitrificans_A. The sequence continues at coordinate 2,514,754 of NZ_CP126238.1, read as the reverse complement.
CCATGTGCCGACCAAGGTGCTGCTGCCCGTGGGGGCCGAGGTGTCGCTGTCGGTGGAGGGGCGCGATGCGCTGATTTACTGGGGGCATGCGCATTGATTGCTATTTTTAAGTGAGCTTTCTGCGCTTTATGGATAAGCGTTTGGCCGTTATTTTGCTCAAAAGATTCTGTGCCACGCAGGGCAGAGTCTTCTTGCCGCTCCTTGCGCTGCACGGCAGGCGGCGGCTCTTGTGTGAAATTTTGTCAATATCGCTCCCATGCAGGAATGCTCTAGCCCCTTCGGGCAGCCAAGCTGCATAAGATATTCCCTGGGTGTTTTGTAACAATCCACGTTCACCATCCTTGATGCAGGGGGTTGCAAACAGCAAGAATAGGCATGTATCCAAGCACGAACTTCAGCAAAACCGTGGTGTTTGCAGACATCGCCGGCAGCACGGCCTTGTTTGAGGTGCTCGGCAATGAACGGGCCGCGGCGTTGGTGGCATGGCTGACACGGGGCATCGCTGCCTGCGTGCATAAGCATGGCGGACGGGTGGTCAAGAAACTGGGCGACGGTGTGCTGGGTGTGTTCGAGCAACCGAGCCAAGCCTTGGCGGCGTCGGTCGCGTTGATGCGTGAACACCGCCAATGGCTCCAGTCACAGCCACGGGCGCATCGCGTGGAGATTCACATCGGCCTGGCCAGTGGCGAGGTGGTCGAGGTCGATGGCGACTGCTATGGCGATGCCGTGAACCTGGCGGCACGCCTGTGCGACCTGGCGGGCGCAACCGAGGTCTGGGCGGCACAGGCCGTCGTTGCCAGCCAGCATGCAACACCGGGTGTGAGCTTCATTCGCCTGGGACATCTGGAGGTGCGCGGCAAGGCCGAACCACAGGTCATGTATCAGGTGGAATGGCGTGAGGACGAAGAGGCTGACTACACAGCCCACTCGGATCTGATGAGTGAGCTCAACGATCTCGGTCCCGCTGCCGCGGAGATCCACTTGTTTGGACCCGATGGCAGCCGGCTGCGTGCTTCGTCCGGGGCGTCGGTGCAGCTGGGGCGTGCGCCGGATTCGGACCTGTGCCTGACCGATCCACGGGTTTCACGCGTGCATGCGCGCGTGCAATGGCGCCAGGGCGCCTTCGTCCTCACCGACCTCAGCAGTTTCGGCACCTGGGTGCGTTTTGAGGGCAGTGACGTTGCCGTGCAGCTGCGCCGCGAAAATTGCCTGTTGCACGGTATGGGGGAGATCGCCTTGGGCGTGCCCTTTGCCGAGGGCAACGCGCCCATCATCAGCTTTCAGGTTGCCGACGCTCGCATCCGCGTGGGCTGAATCCATCATGGCCACCGCAGGCTACCGCCTGTGCGCAAGCGGCAGCCTCATGCGGCCAGGCGCGCTCACTGGCTCGCAGGCTTGAGCAGCGTGGACTCGATCTTGTTGGCCAGCTGCGCCACGGCCAAGGCGGCGGGGCAGCCGGGCATTTGCTGCATCAACAACTGGCGCCGCATGACGGCCTCGCGCACCGAGGTGTCGGCGGGAATGTCTCCCATGTGGATCAGCCGCATGGAACGGCCCGAGTCCGTGGTCACGAAGCGGTCTAGCACCTGCTGCAACTGACCGGTGATGGCGCGGCCATCGCCGGCGCGCGCGGCCTGATTGACCACCAGGCGCACATGCTGGCGCTTTTGCTGGGTGGCCAGCACCTTGATGGCGGCATAGGCATCGGTCAGCGAGGTGGGCTCGGGCGTGGCCACGATCAGCACCTCCTGGGCCAGCGACACGGAAAACAGCACCACGTCGGAGATGCCGGCCCCGGTGTCGAGCAGCACCACGTCAAAGCGCGGGGCCAAGGTCTGGATGACGTTGTAGAGCTCGTTGCGTACCTCCGGCGTGAGGCGCGAATACTCGACCATGCCGGAGCCGGCCAGCAGCACGGAAAAGCCGCCGGGAGCCTTGATGACGGCATTCTCCAGTTGCGCCTTGCCGGTGAACACGTCATGCAGCGTGACCTTGGGGTGCAGGTTCAGTACCACGTCCAGGTTGGCAAGCCCCAAGTCGGCGTCCAGCACCAGCACGCGGTGCCCGCGGCGCGTAAGAGCGGCGGCCAGGTTGGCCGATAAAAAGGTCTTGCCTACGCCACCCTTGCCGCTGGTGATGGCAATGATGCGTGCATCCACGGGAGCCGTAATCGGGGGCGTCGCGGCGCCTGCCGAGGCAGGTGCGCCAGCTGCTGGGGTTGTCGGTTGAGGGAGTGGCGCGTCGTTCATTGCTTCACTTTCAATGGGCGCTGCCTGTGGATGGCTCTAGTGGTGTGGGCAGATCGCCCCATCCCGATGGAGTGTATAGGGGGCCAAACAGCAAACTCTTCTCCTCTGCGCTGACGCTGCTGTCGGGTTGCTCTTCAATGCAGACACGATTGCGCCCGGCGAGCTTGGCCTTGTACAGCTCGGCATCGGCGCGGTCTATCCATAGCGTGGTGGTGCTGCGAATCCACTGCAGCGCAAAGGCGCCACCAATGCTCACGGTGATGTCCAGCGTCAGTGATGGAGAGATGCGTATCGGCGTGGATTCGATGGTGCGGCGCATGCGCTCGGCAACCACGCGGCCAAAGCCGAACTGGCATGCCGGAAGCACGATGGCGAATTCTTCCCCGCCATAGCGGGCCACGGTGTCCATGGGGCGCACGCATGCTTCGAGTGTGCGCGCCACCGACTGCAGCACGATGTCGCCGGCCAGATGGCCATGGTTGTCATTGACCCGTTTGAAATGGTCGATGTCCAGCATCAGCAGCAATGCGGCCTCGCCGGAGCGGGCCACGCGGTCAATCTCGCGCTCAAGCACGGCGCCTGCATGGCGGCGGTTGGGTAGGCCGGTCAGGGAATCCTTGAGCGAGAGCTCGCACAGCCCATCGATCAGGCTTTGCAGATACTGCTGAGGTGTCTGCGTGCGCAAGGCTTGCGCCGAGCCCTGAGACTGTGCCACCAGCGCGTGAGCGGTGACCAGGCGTAGGTCACGCAGTCGGATGGATGCAGAAGGCGCGGAATCAATCACAAAAAGAAAGAATCAATTGGTTTCAGTGTAGCAGTTGGATTGTGGCACTGCCTGCTTGGATACGGTCGCTGTCGCGCATTGCCCGTAGATTTTATGGCTTGGAAAAGGTCTGCTGGAGCGCGCCAATGGCCTCAGCGTCGGTGCGGTAGCTGACGAAGTTCGGGCCATGCACCAGGGCCCCGGCATTTTCCAGCCGGCGCTGTACGGGCAGTTTGATACCTGCCACATGCAGGGTCCCGCCGTGGCTTTGCAACAGGGCGCGCAGGCGCATAAAGGTCTCCACCCCCGTCACGTCGATGCGGTTGATGGAAAGCGCAAACAGGCACAGGTGGTGTGTTTCGGGCCGGCTGGCCAGTTCGTCGGCCACGCGGCGTTCCAGTGCATTGGCGGAGGCGAAGTCCAGTTCCGCGTCCATGCGCAGTGCCAGTACCTGGGGCGCCAGAGGTGGAAGTTGCCACAGGTGGCGGTCGCGCAGGCTGCCGTCCGGGTGCAGGCCGACCTCGATGATGCGCGGGTGCAGGCGCTGGAACAGGAAGTGGCTCAGGTTCATCACGATGCCCGCCAGCACGCCCCAGTACAGGCGCGGCGCCGTGGCCAGGGTTAGGGCAAAGGTCGCCAGGCCAATCACGGTTTCGACGCGCGAGATGCGCCACAAATTGAACATGGTGCGCGGCTTGATGAGGCTGGTGACGGCCGTCACCACTACTGCGGCCAGCACCGACTGCGGCACATGGTAGAGCGCAGGGGTGAGCCATAGCAGCGTTGCCAGCACCAACACGAGTGCAAACAGCGTCGCCCAGCCGGTCTTGGCGCCCGCGTACAGGTTGATGGCCGAGCGCGAGAACGAGGCGCTGGTGGCAAAGCTGCCGCACAGGCCCGAGCTCATCTTGGCCAGGCCGTGGGCAATCAGATCCTGGTTCTCGTTCCAGCGTGTACCGCCCTGCTGATGCTCCACCTTGGCGCTCGATGCCGTTTCCAGGAAGCTGACCAGGGTTACCACCAGCACCGGCATCACCAGCGCGCCCAGTTCATTCCAGGACAGCCAGCCAGGCCAGTATGCGGACGGCAGGCCCGAGGGCAGGTGGCCAATCACCGCGCCCTGGGCATCGGCGTAGCCCATAGCCCAACTGATCAGGGCTGCCAGGGCAATCAAGACGATGGCCGCCGGAAAACCGGAGCGCCAGCGCTTGAGCAGCCCCAGAAACGCCCAGCTGCCCAAGCCGAAGGCCAGGGCCGTGAGATCGAAGTGCTGCAGCGACGGGCTCACGGCCAGGGCATGCCAGCTTGAGCGCAGGCCCAGCAACGCGGGCAGCTGCGAGGCCAGTATCAGCAGCGCCGCGGCCTGGGTGAAGCCACCCAGCACGGGCGATGTCACCAAATTGAGCAGCCAGCCAAAGCGTACCGTGCCCAGTACCAGCTGCAGCAGGCCTGACAGCAAGGCCATCCACGCCGCCAGGGCGACCCACTGAGCGCTGCCGGGCTCCGCCATGCCGGTCAGTGACGCGCCGATGAGCAGGCTGGTGAGCGCCGTGGGACCCACGCCCAGGCGGGTGGACGAACTCCAGAGCACTGCCACCAGTGCCGGTACCAGGGAGGCGTAGATGCCCGTCACCAGCGGCATGCCTGCCAGCGCCGCATAGGCCACGCCCTGGGGCACCAGCATCAGTCCTACGGTCATGCCGGCCCAGAATTCCCCCCGAAGGAGCTGGCCCGTTGGGCGTGGCCAGGCAAGAAAAGGGAACCAGCGGTGCAGCAAAGGTGTGGACATGGGGCGATTGTCCGATACGCAGCCTTGCTGCATCGTGTGTTCTGCCGCCTTTGCGGGGCAACGGGCACCATGAAAAAATCGTAAACACGCTCTAAGATCAATACATGACTCAGACAACGACCGCCGACCTGGCGACCCGACTCATCCATCACGACTACACGCCGCCCGCGGGCTTCGAGGCGCCGCAGCCGGCGGTGCACAAGGCTTCCACGGTCATCTTCCCGAACGTGGCCGCGTTGCGCGCGCGCGAGTGGAAGGACAAGAGCAGCTACACCTATGGCCTGCACGGCACGCCGACCACCTACCAGCTGGAAGAGCGCCTGGCGACCCTGGAGGGCGGTTTGCAATGCCTGCTGGTGCCCAGCGGCCTGGCGGCCATTGCCACTGTGTCGCTGGCCTTGCTGCGCCAGGGGGACGAGGTTCTGATCCCGGACAACGCCTACGGTCCGAACAAGGCCCTGGCCGAGGTGGAGCTGCGCCACTACGGCATACAGCACCGCGTCTACGACCCGCTGGATCCTGCGGATCTGGCAGCCAAGATCACCGATGCGACACGGCTGGTGTGGCTGGAGGCGCCGGGGTCGGTGACGCTGGAGTTCCCCGACCTGCTGGAACAGGTGCGTATCTGCCGCGCGCGCGGCGTGATCACGGTTCTGGACAACACCTGGGGCGCAGGCCTGGCATTTGCGCCCTTCGACCTGACGGGCGATGGCCAGCTGGCGGTGGACATTTCCGTGCATGCCCTCACCAAGTACCCCAGCGGTGGTGGTGACGTGCTCATGGGAAGCATCATCACGCGCGACGAAGCCCTGCACCTGCGCGTCAAGCTGACCCACATGCGCCTGGGCCTGGGCGTGGGCGCGAACGACGTCGAGGCCGTGCTGCGCTCCCTTCCCAGCATGGCGCTGCGCTACCGCGCACACGACGTGGCTGCACGGGATTTGGCGCAATGGATGGGCATGCAGGGCCCGGTGGCGCAGGTTCTGCACCCCGCCTTGCCCGGATCGCCCGGTCATGAGCACTGGCGCGCGCTGTGCGGCAGCGCGGGCGGCCCCCATGGCGCCGCGGCCGGCCTGTTCAGCGTGGTCATAGATGCGCGCCACACGCCCCAGCAGGTGGACGCATTCTGCGACGGCCTGCGCCTGTTCAAGCTGGGCTACAGCTGGGGTGGTCCCATGAGCCTGGTGGTTCCCTACGACCTGGCGAGCATGCGCGTGCGCGCCACGCCGCACCTCAAGGCCGGCACGGTGGTGCGTTTCTCGGTGGGCCTGGAGGCGGTGGAGGATCTGCGCCAGGATCTGGCCCAGGCCATGGAGCGTGCCTTCGCCTGAGCGGCGCTCCATCATGGGGCGCGGGGTGGTAGTTTCCTTGATGTGCGCCAAGCGGCTGGCTGGCTATGGTGCTGGCTACGCCACTGTCGTGGCGCCACCGCACCAGCCGCCATGACCGACTCCTCTGCGCCAACTCCTTCCGCACCGCCGTCCTCGCCGCTGGTGCTCAACTCCCTGGGGTGGAGGGATCCGTTTCGCTGGCTTGCCACCGGGGTACGCGACCTGCTGGCAGCCCCGGGCATCGCGATGTTTTATGGCCTGTGCTTCTGGGGCATGGCGCTGGTGCTGGGATGGGTGTTTCGCGCGCAGCCCGAATACACCATGTCGCTGGCCAGCGGCTGTCTGCTCGTGGGGCCGTTCCTGGCCATGGGGCTGTATGAAACCAGCCGCAGACGCGAGGCGGGCCTGCCGCCCGATCTGGGGGCATCCATCACTTGCTGGGACCGCCATGTAGCCAGCATGGCCATGCTGGTGTTGGTGCTCATCGTGCTGGAGCTGCTGTGGGGGCGGGCGTCGCTGGTGGTGTTTGCCGTGTTCTTCAACACCGGCATGCCCTCCACCACGGGCGTGGTGCAGGCGGTGTTCAATCCGCAGAACTGGCAGTTCGTCGTCGTCTACCTGATGGTGGGTGGAGTGTTCGCAGCCCTGGTGTTTGCCAGCATGGTGGTGTCCATTCCCATGATCCTGGATCGTGACACGGATGCGCTCACGGCCGGCATCGCCAGCATACGCGTGGTGCTGGAAAACCCCGGTGTGATGCTGCTGTGGGGGGCGCTGATCACGCTGCTGGTGGCGCTCTCCCTCTTGGCATGGGGGGCAGGGTTGTTGGTCGTGGGGCCGCTACTGGGGCATGCGAGCTGGCATGCCTACCGTGCAGCGGTGGCTCCGCCTGGCCCGGTGGAGCCTGGCGTCCAGAGCGCTGGCTGAGGACTACAGCAGCTTGCGCAGTTCGGGCCAGACGTTGTCCAGCATGCGCGGCTGAGCCTCGGCACGCGGGTGGATGCGGTCGGGCTGGAACAGCGCCGTGGCGTTGGGCACGTCGGCCACCCCCTTGAGCAGGAAGGGCACAAGCGCTGCCTTGCGCTCCTTGGCCACGGCTTCGAACAGGCCGGCAAAGCGTCGCCCATAGTCGGCTCCGTAGTTGGGCGGCATCTGCATGCCCACCAGCAGCACGCGCGCGCCGGCGGCCTGTGACTGCTCGGTCATCCATGCCAGGTTGTCCTGGGTGTTGGCCAAGGGCAGGCCGCGCAGGGCGTCGTTGCTGCCGAGCTCCAGCACCACCAGCGTCGGTTGATGCGCCTGGAGCAGCGTGGCCAGGCGTGCGCGGCCACCGGCCGTGGTATCGCCGCTGACGCTGGCATTGATCACCTTGGCCTGGATTTTTTCCCGTTCCAGGCGTTGCTCCAGCAGCGTCACCCAGCCGCTGCCGCGTGCCAAGCCATATTCGGCGCTGAGCGAGTCGCCGACCACCAGGATCACAGGTGCTTTGGCGCCTTGCCGCGCCAGAGCGGGCGCTGCGTTCAGCAGGGCCAGGGTGCCGGCCACGATAAAGTCACGCCTAATCATTGGAATCACTACCGAGAGCCTTTCATGTCCGAAGCCATTGCCGTTGCGGCCAAACCAGTGCAGGCGAGCGTGCCGCCAGACGCCATCATTGCCGTGGAGCATGTGTACAAGTCCGTCACCGACTCCACGGGCACCCTGGAGATTTTGCGCGATATCGATTTCCGTCTTGCTGCGCGGGAAACCGTGGCCATTGTCGGCGCCTCGGGCTCGGGCAAGAGCACGCTGCTGTCCATCATTGCCGGCCTGGACACGCCCACGCGCGGCACGGTGCATCTGGCGGGGCAGGATTTGTTTGTCCTGGACGAGGATGAGCGCGCCGCGCTGCGGGCGCGCAAGGTAGGCTTTGTGTTCCAGAGCTTCCAGCTCCTGGGCAACCTCACGGCGCTGGAGAACGTGATGCTGCCGCTGGAGCTGGCCGGCCATCGCGACGCGCGCCGACGCGCGGCCGACATGCTGGGCCGCGTGGGTCTGGCCCAGCGCTTGTCACATTACCCCAAGGTACTGTCCGGTGGCGAGCAGCAGCGCGTGGCGCTGGCGCGTGCCTTCGTGGTCGAGCCCGCCGTGCTGCTGGCCGACGAGCCCACGGGCAGCCTGGACTTTGCCACCGGCGAGACCATCATGGAGCTGATGTTCGCACTCAACCGCGAACAGGGCACGACCCTGGTGCTGGTGACGCACGACCGAGCCATTGCCGAGCGCTGCGACCGGCGCATCACCATCGAGGCCGGGCGGTTGGTGTAAATGCGGGGCGATCCGCGATTCAGTTGGTGACCGCCAGCGCGGCGGCGTCCAGTTCGGTCCGGTTGCGCCCGCCGTTTTTCGCCCGGTAGAGCGCGGCATCCGCGCGGCCGAGGATGGATACCTGCGTGTCGCCATGGCGGTAGAAGGTCCCGCCGACGGAAATGGTCACGCCCTGCGACTGCAGTTCGGGGATGGGCAGTTGCTCCACGTTCGTCCTGATGCGTTCGCAGGCGGCACCCGCCTCGGCGACATCGTTGGCGGCGATGATCAGCACGAACTCCTCGCCCCCATAACGGGCCATGTAGTCGGCCTTGCGCAGAATATCCTGCGTACTGACGGCGACCGCCTTGATCACCTGGTCGCCCACCAGGTGGCCATGGGCGTCGTTGACCTGCTTGAAGTAATCAATGTCTGCAATAAGCACGAGAAAGGCGGGCGCGCCGCGTTCGCAGCGGCCGATCTCCCGGTCGAGCACCTCGCTCATGTGATGGCGGTTGAACGCGCCGGTCAAAGCGTCGCGCTGCGCCATTTCCTTGATCATGCGCAGCGATTCCCGCAGGCGGCGCCGGACGTTACTCAAGTAGCCCACCAGCGGGCACAACACCGCCAGCGTGATCGTCAGGTTGGTCCACTGGAGCCATTCGACGCGCAGGTTTATCTCGTCGGGCCGATTGGTGCTGAGCAGCATGATGACGGCGGCATAAGCGGCCGAGGACAGCGCGCCCATGAGCAGCAGCTCGGCCGTCGTCAGCCGCAGTGCGCCAAACAGCAGGATCACCAGCAGCAGCATCAGCAGGCCCCCACGGATGGCGCCCGCGTGGTAGAGAATGAACGCCACCGCGCCAATGGCGACCGCCATTTGCCCCATGGTCATGCTCGGATCCCGTAGCTGGAGGTTGATGCCGCTCTTGATCAGCACAAAGAAAAAGACATTCGTGCCGGCAAAAATTCCCGCCCAGACGGGGGCGAACCATGGCGGCAGAAAGCCCTGCCAGCTCACCATCGCCAGCATCAGTGCACAGGGCACGTACACGGCTACGGCGATCAGCAGGCGCAGAAGGCGCAGCTTCTGGCGGCCATCGACCTGCTCCAGAGTTTGTGAGGGCATGCGGCTACCGTCCTGATTCGATGCGGGGAGCTGTCTTTTCTCACCATCACATCACAAGCCGCAAATTTTGCAACTAGATATTAACCATGCAATGCCGCGTACTGCCGCTTGCAATGATTCCGCAGGCTCTAAGCGCGTCGCGGCGCCATGCAGGCCGCCGCCGTGAACAGCACGTCGGTGGACGAGTTCAGCGCCGTCTCGGCCGAGTCCTGCAGCACGCCGATGACGAAGCCCACACCCACCACCTGCATGGCCACGTCGTTGCCGATGCCAAACAGGCTGCAGGCGAGCGGGATCAAGAGCAGCGAGCCACCTGCCACGCCCGATGCGCCGCAGGCGCAGACCGAGGCCACCACGCACAGCAGCAGGGCGGTTGGCACATCGACCTGGATGCCTAGCGTGTGGGCGGCGGCTAGCGACAGCACGCTGATGGTGATCGCCGCGCCCGCCATGTTGATCGTGGCGCCCAGCGGAATGGCGATGCTGTAGGTCTCCTCGCTCAGGTTCAGACGCCTGGCCAGGGCCAGGTTGATGGGGATGTTGGCGGCCGAGCTGCGCGTGAAGAAGGCCGTCACGCCGCTCTCGCGCAGGCAGGTGAGCACGAGAGGGTAGGGGTTGCGGCGGATGGTCAGGAACACGATCAGGGGGTTGACCACCAACGCCACGAACAGCATGCAGCCCAGCAGCACGGCCAGCAGATGGGCATAGCTCCACAGCGCCTGCATGCCGGCTTCGGCAAAGGTGGCAGCCACCAGGCCCAGGATGCCCAGCGGTGCGCAGCGGATCACCCACTGGATGACCCGCGTGACGGCCTGTGCGCCGTCTTGCAGCACCTCGCGCGTGGATTCGCTGGCATGGCGCAGCGCCACGCCCAGGGCCACGGCCCAGGCCAGGATGCCGATGTAGTTGGCCTCCAGCAGTGCCTTCACGGGATTGCTCACCATGCTGCTTACCACGTTGAGCAGCACCTCGGAGACCGCCCCTGGTGCGGCCTGACCCTGGGCCGCAGTGTTTAGGGCCAGGGTGCTGGGAAACCACATGCTGGCAGCCACGCCCACGGCGGCCGCGGCCAGCGTGCCAATGGCGTACAGCAGCAGGATAGGGCGCATGTGCGTGTTTTCGCCCGGGCGGTGGTTGCCGATGGCGGCCATTACCAGCACGAACACCAGCACCGGGGCAATCGCCTTGAGTGCGGAGATGAACAGGTTGCCAAGGAACGCCACGGCGGGCGTGGCGGCAGGCCACGCAACGGCCAGTAGAACACCCAGGATCAGGGCGAACGCGATCTGTGTGACCAAGCTGGTGCGCTGCGCCCAGCGCAGCAAGGGAGAGAGGATCATGGTGATAAACGGTCAGGAAGGAGCCGCGCGCGCCTGCGAAGTGGGCAGGCCGGGCGCTTGCGCCATGGCGGGTGGCCAGGGGGCTCGTGGAGTGATGTGGGCGCGATTCTAAAAGCCCGGCCCACAAGCCCGGATAATCGCCCCCATGTCCTCCCCCAAAGTCCTGTTCGGCTTTCATGCCGTGGGCGTGCGCCTGAAGACGGCGCCGCAATCCATCATCGAGGTGTATTACGAAGCCACGCGCCGCGACGCGCGCATGCGCCAGTTTCTCGCGCGCGCCAAGGAGGCAGGCGTGCGCCTGATCGAGGCCGACGGCCTGCGCCTGGCCAAGCTGGCCGGCAGCCATGGCCACCAGGGCGTGGCCGCGCGCGTCGAGGCCGTGGCGCAGCTGCATTCGCTTGATGACCTGCTCGACCAGCTGGAGGCAGATGGCGTGCAGAACCCTTTGCTGCTGGTGCTTGACGGCGTGACCGACCCGCACAACCTGGGTGCCTGCCTGCGCGTGGCCGATGGCGCGGGTGCGCACGCCGTGATCGCGCCCAAGGACCATGCCGTGGGCATTAACGCCACCGTGGCCAAGGTGGCCAGCGGCGCGGCCGAGACCGTGCCCTACTTCATGGTGACCAACCTGGCACGAACCTTGGGCGAGCTGAAGGAACGCAACATCTGGGTTGTAGGCACCAGCGGTGATGCAGAAAAAAATCTCTACCAGGTCGACCTGAAGGGGCCCGTGGCCCTGGTGCTGGGCGCCGAGGGCCCGGGGATGCGCCAACTCACGCGCAAGACCTGCGACGAACTGGTGCGCATCCCCATGCAGGGCGCGGTCGAGAGCCTGAACGTCTCGGTGGCCAGCGCCGTGTGCCTGTACGAGGCGCTGCGCCAGCGCGGCTGAGTTTCAGCCAGACGCAGCCAGCACGGCGGCCAGCCGGTCCAGGTTTTGCTCGTTGCCGGGCGTGCATACGGGCGCCAGGCGCGCGCAGCTTTCGGCGTCGGCAAAGGTCTGGCGCCAGCCGACGCGCGTGCCGCCATCCTGGGGCGCCAGGCTGATGCTCAGCTCAAACCAGTGCGCGGTGACATGCTCGATCACCACGAGTTCATTGGCAGCGATGTCGGCAAATCGGTACTCGTTGGGGTAGTCGCGCCCGTCGGGGCCGTGCAGAGTCACCAGCCAGCGCCCGCCGGGGCGAAAGTCAAAGGCCTGAATGCTGTTGTGAAAACCATTCGGCCCCCACCAGCGCGCGAGTTGATTCGGGTTGGCGATGGCACCGAAGATGGCCGCTGGAGGGGCGGGCAGCACGCGTTCGGTGAAAAGCGTGCGGTTGTCGGTGGATGGTGCGGTGCTCATGGGGCTTGCTCAGGTCATGGAATGCAGGCCGATGCAGTTGCCTTCGGTATCCACCACCAGGGCAATGTGGCCGTGCGGTGCAATGGAGAACTTGGGCTTGAACACCTGGCCGCCCGCGGCCTCCACGCGGCCCTGCTCCACGGCGCAATCATCGCAGGCGAAGTACACCAGCGTGCCGCCGCCGCCCGACGGCATGCCGTCCATTTTCACCAGCATGCCGCCCGAGCCCATGCTGGTCATGTCGCCGGGGAAGGCCAGCAGCTGCATGCTGCCGTCCAGCCCGGTGGGCGTTGCCAGCGGCTGCAGCGTGCACCGGAACACCGTCTCATAAAAGCGCTGCGCACGCGCCATGTCCTGTACGTAGATTTCGAACCAGACCACGGGGTTGGGCTTCATGTCGATCTCCTGTGTGGTGGAGTAAGCGGGTTGGCCGGGCGCTGCGTGATGGCGGCCCACTTCACCCGCGGCGCGCCGCTTCGATGGCGGCGATGTCGATCTTGCGCATCTGCATCATGGTGTCGAACGCACGCCTGGCGGCAGCGCGATCGGGGTCGGCGATCGCTTCGGTCAGGGCCACCGGCGTGATCTGCCAGGAAATGCCCCATTTGTCCTTGCACCAGCCGCATTCGCTCTCGTGGCCGCCGTTGCCGACGATGGCGTTCCAGTAGCGATCGGTTTCCGCCTGGTCGGCGGTGGCGACCTGGAATGAGAAGGCCTCGCTGTGCCTGAAAGCGGGCCCGCCATTGAGCCCGAGACAAGGGATGCCCAGCACGGTGAATTCGACGGTCAGCACATCGCCCTGCTGTCCCGACGGATAGTCGCCGGGCGCGCGCAGGATGGAGCCGACGCGCGAATCGGGAAAGGTGCTGGCGTAAAACCGCGCAGCCTCCTCGGCGTCGCGCTGGTACCAGAGGCAGATGGTGTTCTTTGCGGGCCTTGTCATCAGGCGTCTCCACGCCCTTGCGGGGCAACGTGTACTTGAACGGGCCTCAACCCGCAATCTCAGGCTCCACCAGCGCGGCCAGCTGCAAGAGAGATTCCTGCCAGCCCAGGTAACACATCTCCAGGGGAATGGCCTGCGGAATGCCTGCCTGGGTGATGCTCAGTTGCGTGCCGCAGATCACCGGCGTGAGCCTGACGGTGACCTCCAGCACGCCGGGCAGCTTGGGATCGTCAAACTGATCCGTGTAACGGATGAGTTGGCCCGGAATGAGTTCAAGGTATTCACCGCCGAACGAGTGTTCGCTGCCGGCGCCGAAGTTGCGGAACGACATCCGGAACGTGCCTCCGGCACGGGCCTCCAGATGGTGCACCTGGCAGGTGAAGCCATGGGGCGGGAGCCATTTGGCCATGGCGTCGGCCTCGAGAAAGGCTCGATAGACCTTCTCCGGCGTGGCACGCAGCACACGGTGAAGATGGACGGTTCTGTCGGACATGGGGCCCTCCTCGGGGGTATTGATGCGTCGGGGCTCAGGCCTGCGCCACCACGTTCACCATCCACGGCGTGCCGAAGCGGTCGCGCGCCATGCCGAAGCCGGGCGACCAGAAGGTGGCGGCAAAGGGCATCGCGGTCTGCCCGCCCTGCGCCAGGGCGTCGAACAGGCGCTGGCCCTCGGCCACGTCGGCGGCCTGGATCGACACCCACAGTCCCTGCGGCGCCTGATAGCCGCCGCAGCTGGTGTCTGCGCCAGGCATGGCGTCAGAGCCCATCAGCGACTGCTCCTTGAGCTGCAGATGCACATGCATGATGCGATTTCTGGCCGGCTCGGGCAGTGGTGGCATGCCTTCGGTGGCGGGCATCTCGCCAAAGGTGCTCTGGTGGACGATGGCGCCGCCGAACAGCTTGGCGTAGAAGGCGAAGGCCTCGGCGCAGTTGCCGTCGAAATTGAGGTAGGGGGTGAATTGCAATTGAGTCTCCTGGCGTTGGAGGTGGTGCGTGACGGAATCCGGCGTCGCCGAACCTGTGCTTGAGCGCTGCGGATATCGACTTACGCGCTCACCAGCACGCGAAAGCCACCGTAGATCAGCCGCTTGCCGTCGAAGGGCATTTCCCTGGGGCAGCGCGGGTCGTCCATGACAGCCTTCATTCCGGCATCGCGTGCCTGGCGTGAGGGCCATACCACCCACGAGAACACCACGGTCTCGTCATCCTTGAGCTTGACGGCCATCGGCATGGAGGTGAGCTTGCCCTGGGGCACATCGTCGCCCCAGCATTCGATGAACTCGATCGCGCCGTGCTCCTTGAAAAGCTGCGCAGCGCTGCTGGCGTGCTGACGATAGATCTCCTTGTTGGCACTGGGTACGGCCAGCAGAAAGCCGTCGACGTAGCTGTCGGATCTCATGCTTCAACTCCTTGGTGGACGATGCGCCTGTGCCTGTATACGCGCGCGGCGGCTGGCAGTGCGCGGCGTCGATGTAAAACCTGGTAAGAATGTCGCGCATGTCCGATGCCGTGCCAATCTATCTGCGCTTTGCGCGGCAGGAGCCGGGCCTGTTTCGCACCGCATGCGCCGCGCGGCGCGCGCTGCCAGCGGCATGGAACCGTTCGAGCGGCGGGTGGCAATGGTCGAGGGCCTGCTGGCCGAGGCTTCGCTACCATGTGCCGCCATGCACGACAGCCATCACCATATTCTTGACCTGGCCCACGCCTGGCTGCAGGAGGCGCGTCATATTGCCGTACTGACCGGCGCCGGCGTCAGCGCCGAGTCGGGCGTGCCCACCTTCCGCGACGCGCAGACCGGCCTGTGGGCGTGCTATCGGCCAGAGGATCTGGCTACCGAGCAGGCCTTCCGGCGTGACCCGCAGCGCGTGTGGGACTGGTATGCCGAGCGGCGCGAGCGGCTGCACGGAGTGCAGCCCAATGCCGGCCACCATGCGCTGGCGGCGTTTGCGCGGCGCCATCCAGGCCGGCTCACGCTGATCACGCAGAACGTGGACGGCCTGCACCTGCAGGCGGGCAGCGCGGGCGTGCTGTGCCTGCACGGCAATATTGTGGACAACCGCTGGCTGGACCGCCCGCGCCCCTGCTGCGACCTGGCCCATGCCGTGCCGGGCCGCCCGCCGCGCTGTCCAGGCTGCGGCAATCTGGTGCGCCCCGGCGTGGTCTGGTTTGGCGAAAACTTGCCGCTGCACGCGCTGGAGGCAGCGCAGCAGGCCGCACAGGGCTGCGATGTGATGCTGGTCGTGGGCACGGCCGGCGCCGTCTATCCGGCGGCGGGCCTCGCGCACCAGGCACGCCAGGCCGGCGCGCGCGTGGTGGTGATCAACACCGCGCCCAGCGAGCTCGACGGCATTGCCCATGCCGTGCTGCGCGGCCCGTCGGCGCAGCTGCTGCCCGCGCTGCTGCAAGCGGACGAGTCAGACCCAGCCCAGCGCGCCTAGCAGGGCCCCCGCGCCCAGCAGCCATAGCAGGTGCAGGCGCGTGCGCCACACCAGCAGCGTGGTGGCGGCGGAGAGCAGCCACAGCGGCCAGTCCCGCGCCGCATCGCCCTGGGCGCGGGCCAGCACCCAGGCAGTGGCCAGGATCAGGCCGATCACCAGCGGCGCCATGCCCTGCTTGAAGGCGCGCACCGAGCGGCGCTCGCGGTTGCGGTGCGCCCAGCGCGTGGCGGCCCAGGTCAGCACGCAGCTGGGCAGCAGGATGCCCAGCATGCACACCAGCACGCCCAGCGCGCCAAAGGCCCAGGCCAGTGGCGTGCCGCCGCCCGTGTTCAGTCCCAGGTTCCAGCCCAGCAGGGCGATGAACAGCACGTTGGGGCCGGGGGCCGCCTGGGCCAGCACGATGGAGGTGTTGAACTGCAGCTCCGTCAGCCAGCCCTGGCGCTCGACCAGAAAACGGTGCATGTCCGGTGCCGTGGCGATGGCGCCGCCCACGGCCAGCAGCGAGATCGACAAAAAATACAGGAACAGGTTCAGCCAATCCAGGGGCTGAAGATGCAAGGTCAGAGCGGTGGCCATGGCGTCAGGCAGGAAGCTTGCGCCAGGTGAGGGTGCAGGCCATGCCGCCCACCACGGGCAGCACCCAGGCCAGCGGCAGGCGCAGCACGCTCATGGCGATGAAGGTGATGGCCGTGATCAGGCCGCAGGGCAGGGGCCCCAGTGGGTGCCTGGCGAGCGAGGCCGCCAGCCGGCAGCCCACGCCCGCCACCAGCCCGGCGGCGACGGCGCCCATGCCGCGCAGCGCGCCAGCCACCATGGGATGGGTGGCGAAGGCCGCGTACATCGCGGCCACGGCCACCACCAGCAGCATGGGCAGCAGCAGCATGCCGGCCACTGCCACCAGGGCGCCGCGCAGGCCGAAGTAGCGGTCGCCCACCATGATGGACAGGTTCACCACGTTCGGGCCGGGCAGTATCTGCGCGGCGGCCCAGTCCTCGACGAACTCATCGTTGGTGATCCAGCGCCGGCGCTCCACCAGCTCGCGCTGCACCACCGCCAGCACGCCGCCAAAGCCCTGCAGCGCCAGCCAGGTGAAGGCCCAGAACAACTCGCCCAGGCTGTGGGGGCGCGGGCGTGCGTCGGCAGAGGTGGTGTGGAGGACAGGGGTGGACATGGCAGGCGCGGTGAAGCCCGCCATGGTACGCGGACCGGGCCATGGCTGCCGTGCAGCCGCCATCACCGAATGCGATGCGCCCATCAGCTGGTGAGATGGAGCCTGGGGCATAAGATCGGCCGGCCTGAAGCAACTTACCGGGAGACACCTGATGAAAATCGTCCGCCACGGACCTGCCGGCGCCGAGCGCGCCGGCCTGATCGACGCCCAGGGCGTGCTGCGCGACCTGTCCATGCTGCTGCCGGACATCGGCCCGGCGCAGCTCGCCCCGCGCACGCTGGCCGCGCTG
This sequence comes from Alicycliphilus denitrificans, assembly GCF_044792555.1. Classification (GTDB taxonomy): domain Bacteria; phylum Pseudomonadota; class Gammaproteobacteria; order Burkholderiales; family Burkholderiaceae_C; genus Alicycliphilus; species Alicycliphilus denitrificans_A. The sequence goes on along the minus strand of NZ_CP126238.1, from coordinate 2,497,681 downwards.
GCGGCCATAGACGCCACGCGCCTGCCGGCCGTGGAGCCGGGCACGCGCCTGGGCTGCCCCGTGGCCGGCATAGGCAAGATCGTCTGCGTGGGGCTGAACTACGCCGACCACGCGGCCGAGGCCGGCCTGCCCGCGCCCGCCGAGCCCATACTGTTCATGAAGGCCACCAGCGCCCTGTCGGGGCCGAATGACCCGGTGCGCATTCCGCCCGAGGCGCTCAAGACCGACTGGGAGGTGGAGCTGGGCGTCGTCATCGGCACGCGCATGCGGCAGGTGCCCGTGGGCGATGCGCTCGCCCATGTGGCGGGCTATGTGCTGGCCAACGACGTGTCCGAACGCAGCTACCAGATGGAGCGCGGCGGCCAGTGGGACAAGGGTAAGGGCTGCGACAGCTTCGCCCCCATCGGGCCGTGGCTGGCGACGGCGGACGAGATTCCCGACCCGCACGCGATGGCCCTGTGGCTGGACGTGAACGGCCAGCGCATGCAGGACGGCAACACGCGCAACTTCATCTTCAATGTGCCCACGGTGCTGGCCTACATCAGCCGGTTCATGACGCTGGAGCCGGGCGACCTGGTGCTCACCGGCACGCCCGCCGGCGTGGGCCTGGGCCAGAAGCCCGAGCCGCGCTTTCTGCGCGCGGGCGACGTGATGCACCTGGGCGCCACGGGCCTGGGCGAGCAACGCCTGGTGTGCGTGGGCGGATGAGGTTTTTGAATGAAATAGGGCTGTAACGCCCACTCAATAAGCGCAAGCAGCTATTGTTTTCATATCGCCACCAGAGGCGGCGCGGCCAGCACTCCGACCATGCACCCCTACATCCTGCTCGGCATCTCGATTGCAGCGGAGGTCGTCGCGACCTCGGCCCTGAAGTCCTCGCAGGGGCTCACGCGCCTGTGGCCCAGCACGCTGGCCGTGCTGGGCTATTGCGTCGCGTTCTACCTGGTCTCCAAGGTCATGAACCACATGGCCACGGGCGTGGTGTACGCGGTGTGGTCGGGGCTGGGCATCGTGCTGATCTCCATCGTGGGCTGGCTGCTGTACGGGCAGCGGCTGGACTTGCCGGCCATCGTGGGCATGGCCATGATCGTGGGCGGCGTGCTGGTGATGCAGCTGTTCTCCAAGACCACCGGTCATTGAGGATTAAATAGGCCGCTGACGCCCATATATCAAGCGTTAACAGCTATTGATTTGAAAGCGGTCAATGCCATGAACCAAGGTCTCGAAGACTTCACGCCGGCCGCGCTGCTGCGCCGGGCCGAGCCCTGCCTGTGGCTCAACCCGCAGCGGCAGGCGCTGCTGCCCGCGGCGCTGCCCGTGGCCGGTGGCTGCATTGGTGCGCAGGACACGCAGGCGGCCGCGGCACGCCTGGCGCGCTTTGCGCCGCTGCTGGCGCGGCTGTTTCCAGAGCTTGCGGCATCCAACGGCGTGATCGAGTCGCCATTGCTGCCGGCGGCTGGCCTGCAGCAGGCCCTGGGCCTGGCGCCGGGCCAGGGGCGGCTGTGGATCAAGGCCGACCACCGGCTGCCCGTGGCCGGGTCGATCAAGGCGCGCGGCGGCATCCACGAGGTGCTGGAGTTTGCCGAGGGCCTGGCCGTGCAGCATGGGCTGATAAGCGCGCAGGCCTGTCCGGCCGACTACCTGGCCCTGGCCGAACCGGCGGCACGCACGCTGTTTGCGCGCTACACCGTGGCCGTGGGCTCCACCGGCAACCTGGGCCTGGGCATTGGCGTGGCTGCCTCGGCCCTGGGTTTTCGCGCGGTGGTGCACATGTCGCTGGAAGCCAAGGAATGGAAGAAAGAGCGCCTGCGCCGGCGCGGCGTGCAGGTGGTGGAGCATGCGGGCGACTATGAGAGCGCGGTGGCCGCGGGCCGCGCCCAGGCCGCCGCCGACCCGTACAGCCATTTTGTGGATGACGAGCGCTCGCTGTCCCTGCTGCTCGGCTACAGCGCCGCCGCCCTGCATTTGCGCCAGCAGCTGCTCGATGCGGGCATCGTGGTGGATGCCGCGCACCCGCTGTTCGTCTACCTGCCCTGCGGCGTGGGCGGCGCGCCGGCGGGCATCACCTTTGGTCTGCGCCATGTGCTGGGGCCGCATGTGCACTGCTTCTTTGCCGAGCCCGTGCAGTCGCCCTGCTTCATGCTGCAGATGATGGCGGGGCAGGGCGGGAACCCCTCGGTGTACGACTGGGGCCTTTCCAACCAGACCGAGGCCGACGGCCTGGCCGTGCCGCGCGCCTCGCTGCCCGCGGCCGAACTCATGGCGCCGCTGCTGTCGGGCTGCCTCACGGTGCGCGACGAGACGCTGTTGCGCCAGCTGGTGCAGGTGCTGGAGGCGACGGGCGAGCGCATCGAGCCGTCCGCCGCCGCGGGCTTCAGCGGCCCGGGCATGCTGACGGGCTCGGATGCTGGGCAGGCCTGGCTGCGGGGCCAGGGGTTGCTGGCGCACCTGCCGCGCGCCACGCACCTGGTCTGGACCACGGGTGGCCTGTTCGTGCCCGACGAGGAGTACGAGCGTTTCGTCCAACGCGGCCGGGCGTTGGCAGTTTGACTGGAAGAATCACCGATGCAAACCTACGACTTCGTGATCATCGGCGCGGGCATTGCCGGTGCCTCCATGGCCTGGGAGCTGGCCGTGCAGCGGCGCGTGCTGCTGCTCGAACGCGAATCCCAGCCCGGCTACCACACCACGGGGCGCTCGGCGGCGCTGTATTCGGCCACCTATGGCACGCCCAATATCCGGGCCCTCACGCGGGCCAGCCGGGCCTTTTATGACGCGCCGCCGCCCGGGTTCGGCGGCTCGCCCATCCTCAGGCCGCGCGGCGTGGTGTACCTGGCGGGGCCGGATCAACTCGATCTGCTGGAGGCCGCCTACGCCGAGGCCCTGCCGCTCAACCCCCATGTGCGCCGCCTCACGCGTGAGGAGATGCTGGCGCTGGTGCCCTGCCTGCGCCCCGAGGCCGTGGCCGCGGGCATGAGCGAGCCCGGCGCCGCCGACATCGACGTGCACGCCCTGCACCAGGGCTATCTGCGCGGCCTGCGTCAGCGCGGTGGCGAGTTGCGTACCAACGCCGAGGTCACCGGCCTGCAGCGGCTGGGGGACGGCTGGCGCGTCACCCTGGCCGCGGGTGATGTCATCACCGCGGGCGCCGTCGTCAATGCCGCCGGCGCCTGGGCCGATGTGGTCGCCGGCCTGGCCGGCGTGCCGCCCATAGGCCTGGAGCCACGGCGGCGCACCGCCTTCACCTTCCCGGTGCCGGCAGGCATGCACGCGGCCGACTGGCCAGCGGTCATAGGCATTGCCGAGGACTATTACTTCAAGCCCGACGCGGGGCAGTTGCTGGGCTCGCCCGCCAACGCCGACCCGGTGGCGCCGCACGACGTGATGCCCGAGGAGCTGGACGTGGCCCTGGGCATCCACCGCATCGAGCAGGTGGCGTGCTTTGACATCCGGCGTCCGTCGCACACCTGGGCGGGGCTGCGATCCTTCGTGGCCGATGGCGACCTGGTCATAGGCTGGGACGAGCATGTGCCCGGCTTCTTCTGGCTGGCGGCGCAGGGCGGCTACGGCATACAGAGCGCGGCGGGCGCGGCCCTGTTGGCGCGCCAGCTGGCGCTGGACGAGCCGCTCACGGCGCAGCTGGTGGAGGAGGGCATCACGCGCGACGCGCTGTCGCCGGCACGGCTGCGCTGACGGGGCCCGCGCAAGATCAGGCGTAGGTGTTGACCTGCGTGCCCAGGGCACCCTCGGTCGCCAGGGGTGGCTGGGGCAGGGCGGCCAGCAGGGTGGCTGCGGCCGTCTCCTGCATGTCCATGGCTTTCTTCAGCACGCTGACCTGTACGGCATCGGCCATCTCGCGGCTGGCCAGGGCGCTGGCGGTGCTGACGATGGATTGGGTGAGGGCGACGTCCATGCAGATCTCCGTAAAGCTAAAGCGATGCCCCGTTATCGGCTGCAGCACTGGTTTATCAAGCGGTATTTGACCGTTGCCTCGCAGTCTGTCAGCCAGGCTCTTCCCAGACCACGCGGCCCTGGCCGGCCTCGTTCAACCCGTGCATGAAGGCGGCGGCATGCGCCTCGGGCATGCGCAGCCTCAGCGTGACCAGCGTGGCGTGGCGCACCTCCAGCAGCTGCGCGCCGGCGCCGTCGATGGTGCGGCGCACCAGCCCCTCCAGAGCGTAGGGCACGCTGCACTCCAGCGTGCTCATGCGCTGCAGCGGCACTTTTTCGACCTGCAGCAGGGCCTGGGCCACGCTGTCGGTGTAGGCCCGCACCAGGCCGCCCGCGCCCAGCTTGACGCCGCCGAAGTAGCGCACCACGGTGGCCAGCACGCCTTCCAGGTCCTGGTGGCGCAGCACGTCCAGCATGGGGCGCCCGGCCGTGCCGCCGGGCTCGCCATCGTCCACCGCGGCCGACTGCCCGCCCGCCAGCAGCGCCCAGCAGACATGGGCCGCGCCCGGGTGCTGCTGGCGCAGCGCCTGCACCACCGCCTGCGCGCCGGCGCGGTCCGCCATGGGCTGCACGCAGCCGATGAAGCGGCTCTTCTTGATGAGGAGTTCGCTGTGGACCGGGGCGCTCAAGGTGTAGGGCATGGGGCCGGCGAGCTTACCCCATGGCCTTGGCGGCCAAAGGGCATGCCGGGCGTTTTGCGCGCAAACTTTTAAAATGCCCGCCCCACCCCGCAGGCCTGCTAATGAACGCCCTTGTTGATGTCTCCTTCTTTCCGCGCCACGCCAAGCCCCTGAGCAGCTACCGCCCGTTCTGGGCGAAGCGCTTTGGCACGGCGCCCTTTCTGCCCATGAGCCGCGAGGAGATGGCGCAGCTGGGCTGGGACAGCTGCGACATCGTGCTGGTGACGGGCGACGCCTATGTGGACCACCCGAGCTTCGGCATGGCCGTGATCGGCCGCACCCTGGAGGCGCAGGGCTTTCGCGTGGGCATCATCGCCCAGCCCGACTGGCAGAGCGCGGAGCCCTTCAAGGCGCTGGGCAAGCCGAACCTGTTCTGGGGCGTGACGGCGGGCAACATGGATTCCATGATCAACCGCTACACGGCCGATCGCAAGATCCGCAGCGACGACGCCTACACCCCCGGCGCCGAGGGCAACCGCCGCCCGGACCGCGCCGCCATCGTCTACAGCCAGCGCTGCCGCGAGGCGTACAAGGAGGTGCCCATCGTCCTCGGTGGCATCGAAGGCAGCCTGCGCCGCATCGCGCATTACGACTACTGGAGCGACAAGGTGCGCCGCTCCATCGTGGTCGATAGCAAATGCGACCTGCTGCTCTACGGCAACGCCGAGCGCGCCCTGGTCGAGATCGCCCACCGCCTGGCCGCGCGCGAGCCGGTGGAGCGCATCACCGATGTGCGCGGCACGGCCTTCGTGCAGCGCCACGCGCCCGAGGGCTGGTTCGAGCTCGACTCCACCGCGGTGGACCAGCCCGGCCCGGTGGAGGATCACATCAACCCCTACCAGACCACCAGCGAGCAGGCAGCCGCGCAGGGCGGCAGCTGCGCCAAGGAAGATGCTTCCAATTCAATAGCTACCAGCGCTTGTTCCACGGGTGCTACGGGCCAAAATGAATTAAAAAATGGCGAGAAGCCGCTGCAATTCATGCCCAATCCGGCCCTGCAAGGCAAGGGCAAACGCCCGCCGCCGGAGCGCACCGTCATCCGCCTGCCCAGCTACGAGCAGGTGAAAAGCGACCCCGTGCTCTATGCCCACGCCAACCGGGTGATGCACCTGGAGACCAACCCCGGCAACGCCCGCGCCCTGGTGCAGGCGCATGGCGAGGGCGCCACGGCGCGCGACGTGTGGCTGAACCCGCCGCCCATCCCGCTCACCACGGCGGAGATGGACCATATCTTCGACCTGCCCTACGCGCGCAGCCCGCACCCGCGCTACGCCGACGAGCACGGCCGCCATGACGGCGCCACCAAGATCCCGGCCTGGGAGGTGATCCGCTTCTCCATCAACATCATGCGCGGCTGCTTTGGCGGCTGCACCTTCTGCTCCATCACCGAGCACGAAGGGCGCATCATCCAGAGCCGCTCCGAGGACTCCATCCTGCGCGAGATCGAGGACGTGCGCGACAAGGTGCAGGGCTTCACCGGCACCATCTCCGACCTGGGCGGCCCCACGGCCAACATGTACCGCCTGGGCTGCCGGACGCCCGAGATCGAGGCCGCCTGCCGCAAACCCAGCTGTGTCTACCCCGGCATCTGCCAGAACCTGACGACGAACCACGACCCGCTCATCAGCATCTACAAGAAGGGCCGGGGCATCAAGGGCATCAAGAAGATCCTCATCGGCTCGGGCCTGCGCTACGACCTGGCGATCCAGTCGCCAGAGTACGTCAAGGAACTGGTGCAGCACCATGTGGGTGGCTACCTGAAGATCGCCCCCGAGCACACCGAAGCCGGCCCGCTCACCAAGATGATGAAGCCGGGCATCGGCAACTACGACAAGTTCAAGGTGATGTTCGAGAAGTACACGCAGGAGGCGGGCAAGAAGCAGTTCCTGATCCCGTACTTCATCGCCGCCCACCCCGGCACCAGCGACGAGGACATGATGAACCTCGCCATCTGGCTGAAGAAAAACGGCTTTCGCGCCGACCAGGTGCAGACCTTCTACCCCAGCACCATGGCCACGGCCACGGCCATGTACCACACCGGCATCAACACCCTGAAGGGCGTGCACCGCGATGAACGTGGCGAAAAGGTGGACGTGGTGCGCGGCGAGAAGCGCCGGCGCCTGCACAAGGCCTTTCTGCGCTATCACGATCCGAACAACTGGCCGCTGCTGCGCGACGCCCTCAAGGCCATGGGGCGCGCGGATCTCATCGGCAACGGCAAGCACCACCTCATTCCCACCTACCAGCCGCTGTCGGGGCAATGCCACAAGGGGGACAAGGCCAAGTACCACGTCATCCCGACCATGGCCCTGGATCAGGCACGTGCCAACACGGCCAAGCCCAAGGCCGGGGCGCAGACTGCCGGGCGCGGTGCGGGTAAACCGGCGGGCAAGGCTGGTGCCCAGCCTCGGCCCGGCCAGATCCTGACCCAGCACACGGGCCTGCCGCCGCGCAAGCAGCGTTGAGCCCGGCCCTGGCCCACGCGGCGCCGCTGTTGCTATCAATATTGATAGCTGTCATCGCTTGTCAGTAGGGTGTTTGGGGCTGGAAACATATAAAAAAACCGCCCGAGGGCTAATGCCAGTCAGTTAAGACAGCAGATCGCCACAGGCGGGTAAAAAGGGAGCATGTTCGTCATGCTCCCTTTTTCGTTTGACTTCCGTACTGCAAAACTCCTTGGATGAGAGCTGGGCAGGGTTGCCCGCTCACGCGATGACTGAGTTGGGCGCGCTGATTGATCCACTGTGGATCGAGCAAGCACTGCATGCCAGCGGCAAGGCATCCATACGTCGGCGCAAGCTGCCTGCAGATCACGCCATCTGGCTGGTCATTGGACTGGCCTTGTTTCGCCACATGCCCATGTGGCAGGTGGTGCAGGAGATGGCCTTGACCCTTGAGGGGCAAGAGTTACCAGCTCCCAGCAGCAGCGTACAGGTTCGCCAGCGGCTGGGCTCGCAACCCTTGGAGCACTTGTTTGCGCTGCTCACGCAGGCCTGGGGCAGATCGCATCCCGTGCACGAAGAGCGCTTGCGCGTGCTGGCCGTCGATGGCGTTGTCTGGTCTGCGCCCAACAGCGCAGACAACCGCCAAGTGCTGGGAAGTGGTCAGACGCAGTACGGTCCCCAGCCCTGGCCCATGGTGCGGGCTGTGTGCCTGCTGGACACCGATAGCCACGAACTACTCGATGCACAACTGGGTGACTACACCCAAGGGGAGCTGACGCTTGCTGCTGGGCTGCGTGGCCTGGATCACTCCATCACTTTGTTTGACCGGGCGTACTTCTCTGCGGCATTCCTGCTCGACTGGCAGGGCGCAGGCGAGCAACGCCACTGGCTCATGCGGGCCAGAGACAACTTGCGCCATGAAGTCGTGCAATGTCTGGGCGCGGGCGACTGGTTGATCCGCATGCCCATCTCGCAGCGTGCCAGGAAACTTTGCCCCGAACTGCCAAGCCACTGGCAAGCGCGCCTGATCCAGACCGAGGTGCAAGGCAAGAGCAGGCGCTTCATCACCTCGATGCTCGACTCCGAACGCTTTGGCGCATCGCAACTGGCACAGATGTATTGCCAGCGCTGGGAGATTGAACTTGGCTTTCGTGAGATCAAGCAGTCGCTGCAACAGGGCGCAGGCGTGCTGCGCAGCAAGCAGCCGGAGTTGGTCAAACAGGAGGTCTGGGGCGTATTGATTGCGCATACCTTGCTCAGGCGCTGGATGCGCTTGATGGCCCAGCATGTGAAGGTTGAGCCGGTACGCATCAGCTTCCACACAGCCAAGCATGCCATCATTGGCGCACTCAACACCGTGCATCTGGCTCGCGCGGGAGCATTGCCGAGACACCTGCAACTGCTGCTTGAACAGGCACGCTACTTCGTACTTCCTGCACGCCGTAGCGGGCGAAGCTTCCCGCGTGAGGTCAAGCGATCTCGCAGCAAGTTCCCCACAAAGAAAATGCCAGCAAACTCTTAACTGACTGGCATTAGCCCGAGGGCGGTTTTTTATTGCTGGGGGCGCCAGCGGCGCTCAGATCACCTTGGCAATCGACTGGCAGACATAGTCGATGTTCTTGCTGTTGAGCGCGGCCACGCAGATGCGGCCGGTGTCGGTGCCGTACACGCCGAACTCGCTCCTCAGGCGCACCATCTGGTCCTTGGTCAGGCCCGAGTAGCTGAACATGCCGATCTGCTGCGTCATGAAGCCCATGTCCTGCTTGACGCCGGCGGCCTGCAGGCCATCGACGAGCTTTTGGCGCATGGCCTTGATGCGCACGCGCATTTCACCCAGTTCCTTTTCCCACAGGGCGCGCAGCTCGGGGTTGTTCAGCACCGCGGCCACCACCGCGCCGCCGTGCGTGGGCGGATTCGAGTAGTTGGTGCGGATGGCGATCTTGAGCTGGCTGAGCACGCGCGCGGCCTCTTCCTTGTCCGCGCACAGCACCGACAGGGCGCCCACGCGCTCGCCGTAGAGACTGAAGCTCTTGGAGAACGAGGTGGAGACGAAGAAGCTCAGGCCGGCGGCGACGAACTTCTGGATCACCGCGCCATCCTCGGCAATGCCGTTGCCGAAGCCCTGGTAGGCCATGTCCAGGAAGGGCGTCAGGCCGCGCGCCTTGACGGCGGCGATGACCTGGTCCCACTGCGCGGGCGTGATGTCGTAGCCCGTGGGGTTGTGGCAGCAGGCGTGCAGCACGACGATGGTGCCGGGGGCGGCGGCATTCAGGCTGGCCAGCATGCCGTCGAAGTTCACGCCGCGCTGCACCGCGTCGTAGTAGGCGTAGGTCTCGACCGTGAAGCCGGCATTGGTGAACAGCGCGCGGTGGTTTTCCCAGCTCGGGTCGGAGATCAGCACCTTGGCGTCGGGGCTGACCTTCTTCAGGAAGTCGGCGCCGATCTTCAGGCCGCCCGTGCCGCCGATGGCCTGCACGGTGGCCACGCGGCCGCTGGTGACGGGCTCGGAGTCGGCGCCGAAGACCAGGCCCTTGACGGCCGAGTCGTAGGCGGCAATGCCGTCGATGGGCAGGTAGCCGCGCGCCGCGGGCTTGTCCATCATGGCCTTCTCGGCGGTCTGCACGCACTGCAGCAGCGGCAGCTTGCCGTTGTCGTCGAAGTACACGCCCACGCCCAGGTTGACCTTGGCGGGGTTGGGATCGGCGTTGAATTGTTCGTTCAGACCCAGGATGGGGTCGCGAGGGGCCATTTCGACGGCGGTGAACAGAGACATGAAGAGTCCTTGAGGGGAGGCTGGGGTGGAAATCGGCTGGCGTGACCCCATGTGCAGTAGGCTTTCGGGTCAACCCGCAATTTTAACGGCCGCTGGTGCGCGCCGTTGACCGCCGCCATGCATGAAGTCAGCACAGAACCCGCCGCAGCCGCGCAGGGGCAGTTCGTCCAGTTTCCTGGTTCACCGTTCCAGCTGTTCCAGCCCTATCCGCCCGCTGGCGACCAGCCGGGCGCCATCGCCAAGCTGGTGGAGGGGGTGCAGGATGGCGAGGTGTTCCAGACCCTGCTGGGCGTGACGGGCTCGGGCAAGACCTTCACCATGGCCAACGTGATCGCGCGCTTAGGGCGCCCGGCCATCGTGTTCGCGCCGAACAAGACGCTGGCGGCGCAGCTCTACAGCGAGTTCCGCGAGTTCTTCCCGAAGAACGCGGTGGAGTACTTCGTCAGCTACTACGACTATTACCAGCCCGAGGCCTACGTGCCACAGCGCGACCTGTTCATCGAGAAGGACAGCGCCATCAACGAGCACATCGAGCAGATGCGATTGAGCTGCACCAAGAGCCTCTTGGAGCGGCGCGACGTGGTCATCGTCGCCACCGTCTCGGCCATCTACGGCATTGGCAACCCCGAGAGCTACCACCGCATGGTGATGACGCTGCGCGTGGGCGACAAGCTGGGCCAGCGCGAGGCGATCGCCCAGCTGATCCGCATGCAATACCAGCGCAACGACCAGGACTTCACGCGCGGCAAGTTCCGCGTGCGCGGCGACACCATCGACGTGTTCCCGGCCGAGCATTCCGAGCTTGCCGTGCGCATAGAGCTGTTCGACGACGAGGTCGAGAGCCTGCAGCTGTTCGACCCGCTCACCGGGCGCATACAGCAGAAGATCCCGCGCTTCACGGTCTACCCCAGCAGCCACTACGTGACGCCGCGCGACGTGGTGCTGGGGGCAGTGGAGACCATCAAGGAAGAGCTGCGCGAGCGCCTGGAGTTTTTTGCCAAGGAGGGCAAGCTGGTCGAGGCCCAGCGCCTGGAGCAGCGCACGCGCTTCGACCTGGAGATGCTCAGCGAGGTGGGGCACTGCAAGGGCATCGAGAATTACTCGCGCCACCTCTCGGGTGCGGCGCCGGGCGAGCCGCCTTCCACGCTCACCGACTACCTGCCGGCGGACGCGCTGATGTTCCTCGACGAGAGCCACCAGATGATCGGCCAGCTCAACGCCATGTACAACGGCGACCGCTCGCGCAAGACCACGCTGGTGGAGTATGGCTTTCGCCTGCCTTCGGCGCTGGATAACCGGCCGCTCAAGTTCGAGGAGTTCGAGGGCCGGATGCGCCAGGTGATCTTTGTTTCGGCCACGCCGGCGGACTACGAGAAGCAACATTCCGGCCAGGTCGTCGATCAGGTGGTGCGCCCCACGGGCCTGGTCGACCCCGAGGTGGAGGTGCGCCCGGCCACGCATCAGGTGGACGATGTGCTGCAGGAAATCCGCCTGCGCGCGCAGCAGCGTCAGCGCGTGCTCATCACCACGCTCACCAAACGCATGGCCGAGCAGCTCACCGATTACCTCTCGGACAACGGCGTGAAGGTGCGCTACCTGCACTCGGACATCGACACCGTGGAGCGCGTGGAAATCATCCGCGACCTGCGCCTGGGGGCGTTCGACGTGCTGGTCGGCATCAACCTGCTGAGGGAAGGCCTGGACATTCCCGAGGTGTCGCTGGTGGCGATCCTGGATGCCGACAAGGAAGGTTTTTTGCGCGCCGAGCGCAGCCTGATCCAGACCATAGGCCGGGCGGCGCGCAACCTGCATGGCAAGGCCATCCTCTATGCCGACCGCGTGACGGATTCGATGAAGAAGGCCATCGGCGAAACGGAACGCCGGCGCGCCCGGCAGATCGCCCACAACCAGGAGCAGGGCATCACGCCGCGCAGCATCGTCAAGCAGGTAAGAGACCTGATTGACGGCGTCTACAGCGAAAAGACGGGCCAGGAGGCGCTGCGCCTGGAGCAGGAGGCGGCGCGCCGTGCCGAGCTCGACGAGATGTCCGAGAAGGACATCGCGCGCGAGATCAAGCGCCTGGAAAAGCGCATGCTGGAACATGCGCGCAACCTGGAGTTCGAACAGGCCGCACGCGTGCGCGATGAGCTGGCGCGGCTGAAGGACCGGGTTTTTGGCGCCCATGGCGGCGACCATGTGGCGCCTGAATGAGTCAATTTGGCGACCGCCCAGGCGAGAAGGCGACCGGCCAGTCTAGTTACCCGACAAAATCGCTAGGGATTTGTGCTATACTCCCACTGACTACTCAACTAATAAGCCCATAGCGTGCAGGGGCCTTGGAGCGGCGGCCACGGTCGCAATGCCCCAGGGAAAAGGGCGGGGACGGTGCCCGGGCGTGGTTCAACCAGCCTTGCGGTGTTTTTCTATCACGATCACGCCTAGACCTAGACAAGGAGCTCACGATGCGTCTCACCACCAAAGGCCGTTTTGCGGTCACTGCCATGATTGACTTGGCACTGCGCCAAAATAATGGCCCCGTCACGCTGGCCGCAATCAGCCAGCGCCAGCAAATTTCGCTGTCCTATCTGGAGCAGCTGTTTGGCAAGCTGCGTCGCCATGAACTGGTGGAGTCCACGCGCGGCCCCGGTGGGGGTTACACGCTGGCGCGCAAGGCAGGTGATATCACCGTGGCCGACATCATTGTCTCGGTCGATGAGCCCATCGACGCCACCCAGTGCGGCGGCAAGGAAAACTGCCTGGGCGAGGCCGGCCGCTGCATGACGCACGAGCTGTGGGCCACGCTGAACCAGCGCATGGTGGAGTTCCTGGATTCGGTCACGCTGCAAAAGCTGGTGGACGACCAGCTCGCCAAGGGCGTGCAGATCGAGGACCGGCCCGTCACGCGCCGCGCGATTTCCACCACCCCGGTGGTCAAGCCGATCCGCGTGAATGCGCCGAACTCGGTGTTTGCCTTGGGCAACGCGTTCGCCAAGTCCTGAGTCTGCTTACCCAGTGCCCGGCGATGGCGCAAGCCAGGGCGCAGGGCCGTGACCGCATTATTCCGTTTGATTTCTGACTCGCGTCAGCCAGAGCCTTGTACTTGAGCCAACCATGGACATGACCCCGCATTTCCCCATATACCTTGACTACGGTGCCACGACCCCTGTGGATCAGCGCGTCGTCGACGCCATGATTCCGTGGTTGCGCGAGCATTTCGGCAATCCGGCGTCGCGCAGCCATGCCTGGGGCTGGGAGGCCGAAGAGGCCGTGGAAAAAGCCCGTGGCCATGTGGCCGACCTGATCGGCGCCGACCCGCGCGAGATCGTCTGGACCAGCGGCGCCACCGAGTCCATCAACCTGGCGCTCAAGGGCGCCGCGCACTTCTACCAGGGCAAGGGCAAGCACCTCATCACGCTCAAGACCGAGCACAAGGCCGTGCTGGACACCATGCGCGAACTGGAGCGCCAGGGCTTTGAGGTGACCTACATGGACGTGCAGCCCGATGGCCTGCTGGATCTGGACGCCTTCAAGGCGGCCCTGCGCCCCGACACCATCCTGGTCAGCGTGCTGTTCGTGAACAACGAAATCGGCGTGATCCAGGACATTCCCGCGATTGGCGCGATCTGCCGCGAAAAAGGCATCCTGCTGCATGTGGATGCCGCCCAGGCTACGGGACGCGTCGAGATCGACATGCAGAAGCTGCCCATCGACCTGATGAGCATGACCGCGCACAAGACCTACGGCCCCAAGGGCGTGGGTGCTCTGTATGTGCGCCGCAAGCCCCGCGTGCGCCTGGAGGCGCAGATGCACGGTGGCGGCCACGAGCGCGGCATGCGCTCCGGCACGCTGCCCACGCATCAGATCGTGGGCATGGGCGAGGCCTTCCGCCTCATCAAGGCCGAGATGCACGAGGTGAACGCCAGGGCCCGCGTGCTGCAGCAGCGCCTGCTTGACGGCCTGAAGGACATCGAGCAGGTGTTCATTAACGGCAGCCTGGAGCACCGTGTGCCGCAGAACCTGAACATGAGCTTCAACTACGTCGAGGGCGAGTCGCTGATCATGGGCATCAAGGGCCTGGCGGTCTCCAGCGGCTCGGCCTGCACCTCGGCCAGCCTGGAGCCCAGCTACGTGCTGCGCGCCCTGGGCCGCAGCGACGAGCTGGCCCACAGCAGCCTGCGCATGACCATCGGCCGCTTCACGACCGAGGAAGAGATCGACTACGCGATCAGCACCATCCGCCACAACGTGGCCAAGCTGCGCGAACTCAGCCCGCTGTGGGAGATGTACCAGGATGGCGTGGACCTGAGCACCATCCAATGGGCAGCGCACTAAGAATATGTATTGAATTGGCCTCCAGCCCTTATATATAAAGCGCTGGAAGCTATTAAAACAGGAGTAAATTATGGCCTATTCCGACAAAGTCATCGACCATTACGAAAACCCCCGCAACGTCGGCTCGTTCGACAAGGGTGACGACTCGGTGGGTACCGGCATGGTGGGCGCGCCCGCCTGCGGCGACGTGATGAAGCTGCAGATCAAGGTGAACCCCGACACCGGCGTGATCGAGGACGCGCGCTTCAAGACCTATGGCTGCGGCTCGGCCATCGCCTCGTCGTCGCTGGTGACCGAATGGGTCAAGGGCAAGACGCTGGACGAGGCGGCGCAGCTGAAGAACAGCCAGATCGCCGAAGAGCTGGCATTGCCGCCGGTGAAGATTCACTGCTCCATCCTGGCTGAGGACGCCATCAAGGCCGCCGTGAACGACTACAAGGCCAAGCACGAAGCGGCCGTGGAAGCCGCCTGATACGACCATGGCCATCACGCTGACCGAAGCCGCTGCCCGGCATGTAACCCGCTACCTGGCCCGCCGTGGCAAGGGCGTGGGCGTGCGCCTGGGCGTCAAGACCACGGGCTGCTCGGGCCTGGCCTACAAGCTCGAATATGTGGACGAGCAGGCGCCCGAGGACATCGTCTTCGAGGCCCACGGTGTCAAGGTGCTGATCGACCCCAAGAGCCTGGCCTACATCGACGGCACCGAGCTCGACTTTGTGCGCGAGGGCTTGAACGAGGGCTTTCGCTTCATCAACCCCAACGAGCGCGACCGCTGCGGTTGTGGAGAGAGCTTCCGCGTTTGAGGCTGCCATTGCGCCCCGTACCAACCGCCACCGCTGCCCGTGCTGGCGGTTTTTTATTGCCATGAACCTCCAATCCGACGACTTCGAACTTTTTGGCGTGCCGCGCCGCTTCGCCCAGGACCGGACCGCGCTGGATGCGCGCTGGAAGGACCTGCAGCGCGAGGCCCACCCCGACCGCTTCGCCGCCCAGGGCGCGGCCGCGCAGCGCGTGGCCATGCAGTGGTCGGTGCGCATCAACGAGGCCTACCAGCGGCTGAAGGACCCGCTCAGGCGCGCCGCCTACCTGTGCGAACTGCACGGCGCACCGATACGCGCCGAGGACAACACGGCCATGCCCGCGGCCTTTCTGATGCAGCAGATGCAGTGGCGCGAGGCGCTGGACGAGGCAGCCGGCGCGGCCGAGCTCGACGCCCTGGACGATGAGACGCAGGCGGCCCGAAGCGCCGCCCTGGCGCGCTGCGGCGAGCTGATCGATGTGCGCCAGGACTGGGCCGGCGCGGCGCGCGAGGTCAGATCCCTCATGTTCATTGCGCGATTTGCGCAGGACATCGATTCGCGCCGCGAGCAACTGGGACAATAACGAATTGCCTTCACCACTTTGCCCCTGACTCACTCCATGGCGCTTCTGCAGATCTCCGAACCCGGCCAGTCCCCCGACCCGCACCAGCGGCGCATTGCCGTGGGCATAGACCTGGGCACCACGCACTCGCTGGTGGCCGCGGTGCGCAATGGCGTGGCCGAATGCCTGCCGGACGCGCAGGGCAGGGTGCTGCTGCCCTCGATCGTGCGCTACCTTGCGGGCGGTGCGCGCCACATCGGGCACGAGGCCGCCGCGGCGCAGACGCTGGACCCGGCGAATACGCTGGCATCCGTCAAGCGCTTCATGGGGCGGGGCCTGGCGGACATTGCCGGGCACGAGAAACTTCCCTACGACTTCGTTCCTGCCCAGGGCGTGGGCGGCATGTTGACCCTGGCCACGGCCGCGGGCACGAAGTCGCCCGTCGAGGTCAGCGCCGAGATCCTGGCCACGCTGCGCTTTCGCGCCGAGGACAGCTTTGACAGCGACATCTACGGCGCCGTCATCACCGTGCCGGCCTACTTCGACGATGCGCAGCGCCAGGCCACCAAGGACGCGGCGCGCCTGGCCGGCCTGAACCTGCTGCGCCTGATCAACGAGCCCACGGCCGCCGCCATCGCCTACGGCCTGGACAACGCCGCCGAGGGCGTCTACGCCGTGTACGACCTGGGTGGCGGCACCTTCGACATTTCCATATTGCGCCTCACCCAGGGCGTGTTCGAGGTCATCGCCACCGGGGGCGACTCGGCCCTGGGGGGGGACGACTACGATGCGCTGCTCGCCGACTGGGTGCTGCAGCAACTGGGCCTGCAGGCGCGTACACCC
The DNA here is from genome assembly GCF_044792555.1 of Alicycliphilus denitrificans. GTDB lineage: Bacteria > Pseudomonadota > Gammaproteobacteria > Burkholderiales > Burkholderiaceae_C > Alicycliphilus > Alicycliphilus denitrificans_A. Next base: position 2,481,296 of record NZ_CP126238.1, on the reverse strand, counting down.
GAGGACAAGGCGGCGGTGCGCCTGGCGGCCCGCGCCTGCAAAGAAGCTCTTACTGCTTCTGAAGTTGTAGCTTTCAGCGCAGATTTGGCGGGTGTTAATGCCAGATTTGACGTTAAACGTTCGGACTTCGCGATGGTTACGGCCGCACTCACTCAGCGTTCGCTCTCGGCCGTGCGCCGCGCGTTGCGCGACGCGCAGATCGGGCGCGAGGAGGTGCAGGGCGTGGTGCTGGTGGGTGGTTCCACCCGCATGCCCCAGGTGCGCGAGGCGGTGGCCGATTTCTTCGGCTGCGAGCCCCTGACCAACCTGAACCCCGACGAGGTGGTCGCCCTGGGCGCGGCCATCCAGGCCAACCAGCTGGCCGGCAACGACTCCGCCGGCGACCTGCTGCTGCTCGACGTGATCCCGCTGTCGCTGGGGCTGGAGACCATGGGTGGCCTGGTGGAGCGCATCGTTGGCCGCAACGAGACCATTCCCACGGCCAAGGCGCAAGACTTCACCACCTACAAGGACGGGCAGACGGCCCTGGCCCTGCATGTGGTGCAGGGCGAGCGCGACCTGGTGCAGGACTGCCGCAGCCTGGCGCGCTTCGAGCTGCGCGGCATCCCGCCCATGGCTGCGGGCGCGGCGCGCATCCGCGTGACCTTCACCGTGGATGCCGACGGCCTGCTCAGCGTGAGCGCGTGCGAGCAGATCAGCGGCGTGGAGGCGCGCATCGACGTCAAGCCCTCCTACGGCCTCTCCGACGAGCAGATCGCCCGCATGCTGCAGGACGGCTTTGCCACGGCCGAGCAGGACATGCAGGCACGTGCGCTGGTGGAGGCATGCGTCGATGCCGATCGCCTGCTGATCGCCACGAAGAGCGCGCTGGACGCCGATGGCGACCTGCTCACGCCCGATGAGCGCACGGCCATCGAAGCCCTGATGCAGGCGCTGGGTGCGGTGCTGGAGGCGGGCCAGGATGCCGCCGCCGTCGAGGCCGCAACCGGCGCCCTGGCCAGGGGCACCGAGGCCTTCGCCGCCCGGCGCATGAACCGCGGCATACGTGACGCACTGGCCGGCAAGAACGTCAGCGCGCTCTAAATTCCTTTTCCAAATTTCAGGCTGCCATGCCCGTCATCAAAATCCTGCCCCACCACGAATACTGCCCCGAGGGCGCCGAGATCACCGCGCCCGCAGGCACCTCGATCTGCGAGGCGCTGCTGGACAACGACATCATGATCGAGCATGCCTGCGACATGAGCTGCGCCTGCACCACCTGCCACGTCATCGTGCGCCAGGGCTTCGCGTCGCTGGGCGAGGCCGAGGAGGAGGAGGAAGACCTGCTCGACCGCGCCTGGGGCCTGGAGCCGCAGTCGCGCCTGTCCTGCCAGGCCATCCTGGCGCAGGCCGACGTGACGGTGGAAATCCCCAGGTACACCATCAACCACGCCAGGGAGAATCACTGATGAGCGCAGCGCCGGGCCGCCCCAAGCAAGCTCGCGCCCCCTTGGGGGGCAGCGAGGACACGAAGTGCCGAGCGTGGGGGCACGTATGACGCGCCAGATCGTGCTGGACACCGAAACCACGGGCCTGTCGGCCGAGGGCGGTGACCGCATCATCGAGCTCGGTTGCGTGGAGTTGCTGAGCCGTAAGCTCAGCGGCAACAACCTGCACCTGTACTTCAATCCCGAACGCGACAGCCACGAGGACGCGCTCAAGGTACACGGCATCAGCAACGAGTTCCTCAAGGACAAGCCCAGGTTTGCCGAGTGCGTCAAGGACATCCTGGAGTACCTGCAGGGTGCCGAGCTCATCATCCACAACGCGGGCTTTGACATCGGCTTCCTGAACAAGGAGCTGGAACTCGTCGGCCTGCCGCCGCTGGCCACGTATGTGGACCGCATCACCGACACCCTGGCCATGGCCAAGGAGATGTTCCCGGGCAAGCGCAACTCGCTGGACGCGCTGTGCGACCGCCTGGAGGTCGACAACTCGGGCCGCCAGCTCCATGGCGCCCTGCTGGACGCCGAACTGCTCGCCGACGTCTACATCAACCTGACCCGCGGCCAGGATGCGCTGCTGATCATGGACGATGCTCCCGAGGGCGAGGGCGGCGTGAGGGTCGCGGCCGTGGACCTGAGCGCCCTGGCATTGCCGGTGCTGGCAGCCAACGAGCAGGAACTGGCAGAACACGAAGACCTGCTTGCGCAGATCGACAAATCCAGCGGTGGCAAAACTATTTGGCGAACTTGCTGAGGCCGCCTAAAAGCTATGCCATAATCGCAGGCTGTCGCAATAACGACACGGGTGATTAGCTCAGCGGTAGAGCACTGCCTTCACACGGCAGGGGTCACATGTTCGATCCATGTATCACCCACCAGTTTTCCAGTGGCATGGCCCCGTCAAAGGGTCTTGCCAAAGGGTGATTAGCTCAGCGGTAGAGCACTGCCTTCACACGGCAGGGGTCACATGTTCGATCCATGTATCACCCACCAGATAAACCCCTTGCAAGGCTTGCCTGCAAGGGGTTTTTTGCTTCCTAATCCGTAACACTGCTTGAATCTGGACGGGGGAATCGATGAGCGACATGGTGGATTGCGTCGTTATCGGCGCAGGTGTGGTGGGCCTGGCCGTGGCGCGTGCGCTGGCCCTGGCCGGGCGCGAGGTGCTGGTGCTGGAGGCGGCCAACGCCATCGGCACGGAAACCAGTTCGCGCAACAGCGAGGTGATACACGCCGGCATTTACTACCCCCAGGGTTCGCTCAAGGCGCGCCTGTGCGTGCAGGGCAAGGCCATGCTGTACGGCTATTGCGGCGAGCGTGGCCTGCCGCACCGGCGCTGCGGCAAGCTCATCGTGGCCACCTCGGCCGAGCAGCAGGCGCAACTCGAGGGTATCCGGCAGCGTGCGGCCGCCAATGGCGTGCATGACCTTGAGTGGCTTACGCGCGAGGAGGCCAGGGCGTTGGAGCCCGAGCTCGAATGCGTGGCCGCACTGCTGTCCCCCAGCACGGGCATTGTGGACAGCCACGCGCTCATGCTGGCGCTGCTCGGCGACCTGGAGAATGCCGGCGGCATTTTGGCATTGAATTCGCCCCTGGCCAATGCCCAGTGCGCGCCAGATGCTATTTATCTTGAAGCAATGGATGGTACCCGCATCAGCGCCCGCACGGTGGTGAATGCGGCCGGCCTGTATGCGCCGGACCTGGCGCGCAGCTTCTCGGGACTAGATCCCGCCCATGTGCCGCAGGCAGCGTATGCCAAGGGCAACTATTTCACGCTCTCGGGCCGCGCACCGTTTGATCACCTGATTTACCCTGTGCCCGAGGCCGCCGGGCTGGGCGTGCACCTGACGCTGGACCTGGGTGGCCAGGCCAAGTTCGGGCCGGATGTGCAGTGGGTGGACGGCCCCGACGATCTGGTGGTGGACGCGAGCCGTGGCGCGGCCTTTTATGCCGAGGTGCGCAAGTACTGGCCGGGCCTGCGCGACGGCGCCCTGGCCGCGGGCTATGCGGGCATTCGCCCGAAGATCCACGGGCCGCAGGAGCCGGCGGCCGACTTTCTGATCCAAGGGCCGCGCCAGCATGGCGTGGCCGGCCTGGTCAACCTGTTTGGTATCGAATCGCCCGGCCTGACCAGTGCGCTGGCCATTGGCGCGCATGTGCGGGACATGCTGGACGAGTGAAGCGCAGGGCGTGCCGATGGCGCGGCAAACATCAGATTGCGGCCATGAATCATTTGGGAAACCGACTGGCTGGGCTAAGATGAAGCGTCCGCCTACATGTTCGCCATGGCTGGCGTGTTGCCGTTGTTTCCTGCTATGAAAGGCTTGTCTATGTCCTCCGTATCCGAAACCATCTCCACTACCCAGGGCGAGCTTGAGAAGCTCGTCGGCGATCTGCGCGGCCTGCTGGCGAGCCGCGATCTGGACGGCATCCCCGAGATCAAGCAACTGCGCCAGCGCTTGGACGATGGCATCCAGTCCGTGCGCGATGCCACCGTGCGCGCCGCGCACCAGGCTGCCGACCAGGCCAAGGATGCCGCCCGCGCAGCAGACCGCTATGCCCACGATGAGCCCTGGCGCGTGGCCAGTGCCGCGCTGGCCGTGGGCGCGCTGGTGGGCTTTCTGCTGGCGCGCCGTTGAGCGCCACCTGCCGGCAGTTCACCCATGGGGCGCATCAACTGGACTTCGCTGCTGAACCTGCAAGGCTTGGCCGGACGCTGGCGCGCGGCCGTTTCTGAGGGGGCAATGGCGGTAGAGGACCGCATGGAGCTGGCGCGCCTGGAGTGGGCCGACCACAAGCGCCGCCTGGCGCTGCTGGCGCTGCTGCTGGTGGTCTTCGGCGCCCTGGCCGTGGTGAGCCTGCTGCTGCTGTCGGCGGCCGTGCTGGTGCAGTTCTGGGACACGCCCCAGCGTGCGCTGGTGGCCTGGGTGCTGGCGGGCATGTGGTTCGTGGCCTGCGGCGGCGTGCTGGTGGCCTTGGTGGCCCTGGCGCGCCAGGCGCGCAATGCCTTTGCGCTTACGCGCCGCGAGCTGGCGCAGGACTGGCGCGTGATCAAGGAGCAGCTCTGATGCCCACCCCCCCACCGCCCACGCCGCAGCAGCAACAGGTGCTGGATCGCATTCTTGCCCAGCGCGAGCGCCTGCGTGCACGGCGCGATGCCCTGCGCCAGGCACGTGCCACGGCGGCCGCGCAGGGGCGCGTGAACCCTGCCGATCCGCTGCCCGCGCGCCTTTTGAGTTTTGCCCGCCTGCATCCACTGGCGGTTGCGGCCGCGCTCGGCGTTGCCGCACTGGCAGGCCCTCATCGCGTGATACGCTGGGCCGGTGTCGTGCTGCCTGCCATCTTGCGCATGCGGCGCGGATGATCTGCTGCCTCTGATTGCCCAAGGGCCGCCATGTGCGGCCCTTGTGTTTTTGGGGCAGGTATCAGCGCATGGCCTGTATGGCGCGGGCCGCGCGGCCGACCAGGGCCGGGCCCTCGTAGATCAGGCCGGTGTAGATCTGTACCACGTCGGCCCCCGCGCGGATCTTGCCCACGGCATCTTCGGCGCTCATGACGCCGCCCACGCCGATGATGGGAAACGCCGGGCCCAGCGCGGCGCGCAGTTGGCGGATGACGGCGTTGCTGGCTTCGCGCACCGGCGCGCCGCTCAGGCCCCCGGCCTCGCCCGCGTGGGCCAGGCCCTGCACGGCGTCGCGGGTGATGGTGGTGTTGGTGGCGACCACGCCATCCATGCCGTGGCGCTGCAGCGTGGCGGCGATCACGGCGACCTGCTCCTCGGTGAGGTCGGGGGCGATCTTCACGAAGATGGGCACGCGCCGGCCTTCGCGCCCGGCCAGCCGCTCGCGGTGCTCGGCAATCGCGCCCAGCAGTGCGTCAAGGGCCTCGTCGCTTTGCAGGGCGCGCAGGTTCTGGGTGTTGGGCGAGCTGATGTTCACCGTCACATAGTCGGCGTGCGGGTACACGCCCTCCAGGCAGCTGAGGTAGTCGCTCGTGGCCTGTTCGATGGGCGTGCTGGCGTTCTTGCCGATGTTCAGGCCCAGCAGCAGCGGCTTGCCCTGGGCACGTACCTGGGAGCGGCGCACGTTGGCGATGAAGGCGTCCAGCCCCTCGTTGTTGAAACCCAGGCGGTTGATGAGGGCGCGTGCCGCGGGCAGGCGGAACATGCGCGGCTTGGGGTTGCCCGGCTGGGCCTTGGGGGTCACGGTGCCGACCTCGACGAAGCCGAAACCCATGGCGGCCAGCGCGTCGATGCAGCGCGCATTCTTGTCCAGCCCCGCGGCCAGGCCCACACGGTTGGGAAAGCGCAGGCCGGCGAGTGTGATGGGGTCGCTTACGGTTTCATTGCACCAAGCCCATTGCAGGGGGGTGTGCTGGCCGCGCGCCAGCATGTCCATGGTCAGTTCGTGGGCGGCTTCGGCATCCATGCCGAAGAGAAAAGGGCGGGCGAGGGCGTAGGGGAGTAGGGACATGGGGATAATTCAAGATTCACTTGCGATTTTCTCCCATGACTGCACCCAACTCTCTCTCTCAAGACGAACTCAAGACCCTGGTAGGCCAGGCCGCGCTGCAATATGTCGTGCCCGGCGAGATCGTGGGCGTGGGTACGGGCTCCACGGTGAACAAATTCATCGACGCGCTGGCCTCGATGAGGGAGCGCATCCGCGGCGCGGTGTCCAGCTCCGAGGCCAGCACCGCCCGGCTCAAGGCGCTGGGCATTCCCGTGTTCGATGCCAACGAGGTGGACGCGCTGTCGGTCTACATCGACGGCGCCGACGAGATCGACGGCCGCGGCCACATGGTCAAGGGCGGCGGTGCGGCGCTCACGCGCGAGAAGATCGTGGCGGCGCTGGCGCGGCGCTTTGTCTGCATCGCGGACGATTCCAAGCTGGTCCAGGTGCTGGGAGCCTTCCCGCTGCCGGTGGAGGTGATTCCCATGGCCGCGGCGCAGATCGCGCGCCGCTTCGAAGCCCTGGGCGGGCAGGCCACGCTGCGCCTGAAGGATGGCCGGCCGCTGGTGACCGACAACGGCCAGCACATCCTGGATGTGCGCGGCCTTTCCATCACCGAGCCGCTGGCCTTCGAGAGCGAGGTGAACCAGTGGCCCGGCGTGGTCACCGTGGGCGTGTTTGCGCACCAGAAGGCCCATGTGTGCCTGCTGGGCACGGCGCAGGGCGTGCGCACGCTGACGTTCTGAAATAGTTCAGAAGACGATGCCGGCCGGATTGGTCGGCGTGCGGCCCGTGGCCGGTGCCGGAGGCGGGGCGGGCGGTACGGCATTTTCAGTCGCGCTCACAGCCGGCTTGGCCGGCACGGCGACCAAGGGCTGGGGTGGCGGGCGGCGGTAGCTGGGGGGCAGCTGAGACTGCGCGGGGTAGCCGGCCGCGTCCAGGTACTGGCTCCATTCGCTGTCCGAGAATCCCTTGAGCTGCTGGCCGCCTATGCTGCCAAAGGGCAGGCTGGCGTCACCGCTGAGGCGCCTGAGCGCATCGATGTCCTCGTTGCTGGCCACGGTGCGCTCCGTGAACGGTATGCCGCGGTTGATGAGCAGGTTGCGCGCGCTGTTGCAGGGCATGCAGTCGCTGCCGGTGTACAGCGTCACGGGAAAGCGCGCGGCGATCTGGCGCAGCGGGTAGGGCAGGGTGTCGTTGCTGCCGCTGGCGCGCTGGCCGCTGCCGATCTGGGTTGCGTCGGCGCCAGTGGCGGGCGCGCGGTCGGAGAACGTGACCTTGCCGTCCGGCCCCACGCTGCGGTAGACCTGCTGGGCCTGCGCGGCCAGGGCCAGCAGCGTGCAGGCGGCCGCCGTGGCGGCATGGCGAATGAGGGTCATGCAGGCACTCCTATTCTTGGCCCTGGGCCATAAAATCATAGCTGTTAGCGCTTGCTGAATCAGGTGGTTAGATAGAAAACAGCCTCAATTCATTGACTGGCAAGCGCTGGCAGCTCACTTTTTACTATGCCATGCCCTGGTGGCGCAGCAGTGCGTCGAGTTGGGGCTCGCGCCCGCGGAAGGCCTTGAAGGACTCCATGGCGGGGCGGCTGCCGCCGGCCTCCAGGATGCTCTGGCGGTAGCGCCGGCCGGTCTCCAGGCTGGGCTCGCCATCGGCGCCTGCGGTTTCCTCGAAGGCCGCGTAGGCATCGGCGGAGAGCACCTCGGCCCATTTGTAGCTGTAGTAGCCGGCGGCGTAGCCGCCCGCGAAGATATGACTGAAGCTGTGGGCCGTGCGGCTGAAGGCCGGGGGCCTGAGCACGGCAACCTCGTCGCGCACGCGTTCGAGCAGCGGCAGCGGGTCGTCCTTCGGGTCGTGCTCGGTGTGCAGCAGCATGTCGAACAGCGCGAACTCGATCTGGCGCAGGGTCTGCATGCCGGCCTGAAAGTTCTTGGCGGCGATCATCTTGTCGTAGAGCGCGCGCGGCAGGGGCTCGCCGGTCTCGACATGGGCGGTCATGTGCCGCAGCACCTCCCATTCCCAGCAGAAGTTCTCCATGAACTGGCTGGGCAGCTCCACGGCGTCCCATTCCACGCCGCTGATGCCCGAGACATCGCGTTCGTTGACCTGGGTGAGCATGTGGTGCAGGCCGTGGCCGAACTCGTGGAACAGCGTGATCACGTCGTCGTGCGTGAGCAGCGGCGGACGGCCCTCCACGCCGCCTGCGAAATTGCACACCAGGTACGCCACGGGGGTCTGCAGCCGATCCGTATCGGGGCGCAGCCAGCGGGTGCGCGCGTCGTCCATCCAGGCGCCGCCGCGTTTGCCTTGGCGCGCGGGCTGGTCCAGGTAGAACTGGCCCACCAGTTCGGGGCCATTGGCACCGTTCCGCTCTATGCGGTAGAACTCGACGGCGTCGTTCCATACGGGGGCCTGGTCGCGGCGGATGGCGACCTCGAACAGCGTCTCGACGATCTTGAACAGCCCGGCCAGCACCTTGGGCGCCGTGAAGTATTGCTTGAGCTCCTGCTCGCTGAAGGCGTAGCGCGCCTCCTTGAGCTGTTCGGAGATATAGGGCCAGTCCCAGGCCTGCGGGGCGGCAAGGCCCAGTTGCTCGGCGGCGAAGGTGCGCAGGTCGGCTACATCCTTCTCGGCGAAGGGGCGGGCGCGATGGCCCAGGTCACGCAGGAAATGCGTGACCTGCTCGGGCGTGTGCGCCATCTTGGGCACCAGCGATACCTGGCCGAAGTTGTCGTAGCCGAGCAGCCGCGCCTCTTCCTGGCGCAGGGCGAGGATTTCGGCCATCACGGCGCTGTTGTCAAAGCGTGCGGCCTCGCCCGCGGCCTGGTCGGAGGCGCGCGTGACGTAGGCGTGGTAGAGCCTCTCGCGCAGCGCGCTGCTTTTGGCGAACTGCATCACCGGCAGGTAGCAGGGCATTTTCAGCGTGAGCTTGTAGCCCTCCTGGCCCTCGCCTTCAGCCGCGGCGCGCGCGGTCTGGATGACGTCGGCAGGTAGGCCATCGAGCTCATCGGCGCTGGCGTAATAGGCGAAGGCGTCGGTGGCGTCGAGCACGTTCTCGCTGAACTTTTGCTGCAGTGCGGCCAGGCGTTCCTGGATCGCGGCAAAGCGCTCCTTGGCCGCGCCCTGCAGCTCGGCGCCCGAGAGCCGGAAGTTGCGCATGGCGTTGCTGTGCGCCTGGCGCTGTTCGGGGTTGAGCGTGGCCGGATCAATGGCCTTGTACTTGGCGTACAGGCGCTCGTCGGCGCCCAGGCGGGTCCAGAACTCGGTGACCCGGGGCAGGGCGGCGTTGTAGGCGGCGCGCAGTTCGGGCGTGTCGGCCACGCTGTTCAGGTGGCTCACGGCGCCCCAGGCGCGGCCCAGCTCCTCGGTGGCCACGTCCAGCACGCGTGCTATGGAATCCCATAGCGCCGGAAAGTCCGGCTGGGTGACGGCATCCAGTGCGGCGTCGGCGCGTGCCAGCAGTTGCTCCACGGCCGGGGCCACGTCGGCGGGCGTGATGCGATCGAAGGGGATATGGCCGGAGAAGTCGAGGAGGGGATTGTTCATGCGCGTTTAGATGGCGTTGCCGGGGGACGGTTCAAGAAGCAACCTGCAGGCGCTCTGCCGCCTCCAGCGTGTTGACCAGCAGCATGGTGATGGTCATCGGGCCGACACCGCCGGGCACGGGGGTGATCCAGCCGGCCACCTCTTTCACGCCCTCGAAGTCCACGTCGCCGCAGAGCTTGCCTTCGTCGTTGCGGTTCATGCCCACGTCGATGACCACGGCGCCGGGCTTGACCATGGACGCCGTGAGCACGTTGCGCTTGCCCACGGCGGCGACCACGATGTCGGCCTGGCGCGTCATGGCGGCGAGGTCTGCCGTGCCGCTGTGGCACACGGTGACGGTGGCATTGGCAGCCAGCAGCATCATGGCCATGGGCTTGCCGACGATGTTGGAGCGGCCTATGACCACGGCGTGCTTGCCGCGCAGGTCCTGCATGCCAATCGATTCCAGCATCTTCATGCAGCCATAGGGCGTGCAGGCCTTGAAGCCGACCTCGCCCACCATCAGCGCGCCGGCGCTGGCGACGTGGAAGCCGTCCACGTCCTTCAGCGGCGAGATGGCCTCGATGACCTTGTGGTCGTCGATGTGCTTGGGCAGCGGCAGCTGCACCAGGATGCCGTGGATGCTCGGGTCGTTGTTCAGCGCCGCTACGCGCGCCAGCAGCTGTTCTTCAGTCAGGCTGGCATCGTACTTTTCCAGCACCGAAGAGAAGCCCACGTCCTCGCAGGCCTTGACCTTGTTGCGCACGTAGACCTGGCTGGCCGGGTTCTCGCCCACCAGGCCGACGGCCAGGCCCGGGGTGATGCCGCGCGTCTTCAGGGCCTGGGTGCGCTGGGCGACTTGCGCGCGCAGTTGGCGCGAGAGGGCGTTGCCGTCAATCAGTTGGGCGGTCATGTTCGAAGTCTGTGAGATACAAATGAAAAAGCTGCCTGACGCTTATTGGGTATGCGCCGGCAGCTGCAAAAAATATAGTGAATCAGGCCTTGGCTGCTTGCTGCCCCAGGGCGATCTTGAGCAGGTCCGCCACGGTGTTGGCGTTGAGCTTTTCCATGATGTTGGCGCGGTGCGCCTCCACGGTCTTGATGCTGATGCCCAGGTCGTCGGCGATCTGCTTGTTCAAACGGCCGGCGACGATGCGCTCAAGCACCTGGGCCTCGCGGCTGGTGAGCTTGGACAGCAGCGCGTCGCGGCTGGCGGCCTGCTGGTAGCCGGCGAAGGCCTCGCGCGCATGATCGAGCATGCGCTCGACCAGGCCCAGAAGCTCCTGCTCGTCAAAGGGTTTCTGGATGAAATCCAGCGCGCCCTTTTTCATGGTGTTCACGGCCATGGGCACGTCGCCATGGCCGGTGATGAAGACGATGGGCAGGGGTGATTTGCGCTCCAGCAGGCGGTCCTGCAGTTCCAGGCCGGTCATGCCGCCCATGCGTATGTCGACGATCAGGCAGGCCACCTCGCGCGGGTCGTAGCGCGTGAGGAATGATTCCGCAGAATCGAAGCACCGCACCCGGTAATCCTTGCCTTCCAGTAGCCATTGAAGTGAATCGCGGACGGCTTCATCGTCATCAACGACGTAGACGGTGCCTTTTTTCGGAATCAAGCTCATGCAATAGTCCTTGGGGTTGGCGTTGCTTCGGAATTGATAGTGGCATCCGATGCATTGGCAAGTGGTAGCCAGAAGGAGAACCGGCAACCGGTGACCTCCGTGGCATTGTAGAGGTTCTCTGCGTGCATCCTGCCCTGGTGCGATTCGACGATGCTGCGGCACAGGTTCAGGCCAATGCCCATGCCCTCGCTCTTGGTAGAGAAGAAGGCCTCGAACAAATGTGTCAGCACCTCGGGCGCCAGGCCCTTGCCGGTATCTTGCACGATGAATTCGATCACGGCGGCACCGTCCACCTGGCGTGGCACCACGCGCAGCTCCACGCTGCGCTGCGCGGGCGGACGCTGGGCCTGGGCAATGGATTCTGCGCCGTTCTTCATCAGGTTGATCAGCACCTGCTCGATCAGGATGGTATCGGCCATCACCGGGGGCAGTCGCGCCGCCACATAGTGGGTCAGGCGCACGTTGTGGCGGCGCAGCTCGATCTCGGCCAGCTCCAGCGCCTCGCCCACCATCTCGTGCACATTGGCCAGCGTGCGGTTGGGTTCGCTTTTCTTCACGAAGGCGCGAATGCGCTGGATGATCTGGCCCGCGCGCTGGGCCTGGTGCGCAGTCTTCTGCAGTGCCGACAGCAGGGCCTCCTCGCTGATCTGGCCATTCTGGATGCGCGAGACCATGCCGCTGCAATAGTTGCTGATGGCCGTGAGCGGCTGGTTCAGCTCATGCGCCACGCTCGACGCCATCTCGCCCATGGTGATGAGCCGGCTCACCGATTGGGCGCGCTCGGCCTGGCGCGCGGCCAGCTCCTCGGCCACGCGCCGCGGCGTGATGTCGGTGGCGATCACCATCTGCGCCAGCCGCCCATCGACCCAGTTCAGGTAGCGCGAGCGCACCTCCAGCCATTTGCCCAGGTCGCTGCGGTAGATCTCGGCGTTCTCCGAGTGGGCGCTGGTCAACGGGTCCAGGGGCAGGCCCATGAGTGCGTCCTCTTCATCCATGGCGCTTGCGTTCGACGATGAAGGCGGCAAGCCCGCCTGCGCCACCATCTCCAGATGGCCGCCGGTCTGCGAGCCGAACCACTGGCGGTACAGGCGGTTGGCAAACAGCAGTTCCTGGCTGCCCAGGGGGGCGACGGAGACCGATGCGTCCAGGGCCTCCAGCACGATGGTGAAGCGTTCGTGCGAGGCGGTGAGCTGTTCGCGTACGCGGTTGGGCTCGGTGATGTCGGTCATGGACGTCATCCAGCCCGTCTGCTGGCCGCGTGCGTCGATCAGCGGCGAGACGTACAGGCGCGCATCGAACAGTGCGCCGCTCTTGCGCCGCACGCGCACCTGAAAGCCTCCCGGCATGGTCTTGCCCGAGAGCTCGTCACGCAGATTGGCTTGCAGCTTCTCGTATTCACCCTCGGGCCAATAGCTGTAGGGCGGGGTCTGGCCCACCAGCTCGGCCTCGGTCCAGCCCGTCATCTGGCAGAACGCGGCATTCACGTAGGTGATGCGCCCATTCAGGTCGAGAGCGCGCATGCCGGTGAGGATGGAGTTCTCCATCGCGCGGCGGAAGTTCGTCTCCGCCACCAAGGCCTGCTGGGCCTGCTGGCGCCGGCGTGTGTGGCGCCAGGTGGCAATCAAGAGCCATGAGGTCATCACGCTCAGGCTGCCCACGAGCCAGAACAGGCCGCTGCCCACGACCCCCAGGGAGGTGCGGTAGGCCTGGGCGCGCAGCACCAGGCCATTGCCCACCGGGGCGACGGGAATGGCGTACGCGTTGGCCTTGGTAGTCCAGGGCAGCAGGGTGTTGCGCCTGGGGGGCAGTGGCGTGCCGGCCAGCACCTGGCCATTGCCATCGAGCACGGTCATGGCGTAGCGTGCCAGAACCTCCGTTGGCGTGCCGTAACGCAGCAGGCTGTCTATGGAGTATTCGGCCAGCACCACGCCGCCAAACTTGCCCTGCGGTGACAGCGGCACCTGCAGCTGCAGCAGCGCAGCGGTGTCTCCCGTGCCGGCCATCGGCAACGAGTACACGGGCTGCTGCAGGTCGCGTGCCAGCTTGAAGAGTTCAGCCGTTTCACCTTTTTTCAGCACCTCGCCGTTTACGTACAACTGGCTGCTGGTCACCGTGGGTGCTGCCTGGGTGGCGCGAATGCGGCGGCGTTCATCGATCCAGGTAACGGATTGCAGCTCGGGGTACTGGCTGATCAGGGACTCGGTGCGGCTCACGAAGTCGGCGCGTTCCAATTCTTCGTTGGATAGGTCGCGCGCAATGCGCATGATCTGATCCTGGCGCTCGAGCAGGCGCAAACGCACGCGCTGCTGGGCATATTCAACGTCGCGTTTGAGCGCTTCCTTTTCTCGCACCACCTCTTCGGTGCGCAAGTACCAGAAGGACGCGGCGATGGCCGCCAGAAACATCAGCACCGCTGCCAGGGGGGCCAGGGCGGCAAAGCGGTCCTGGTGCACGGGTGAGAGGCTGCGCCACCACGAGCGCCACCAGCGCGCCGGTGTTTTCACGGCTGACACGGCTGGGGCGGAGGGGGCTTGGGGAGAGGCCATGGAGCAGAGTTTAAGGCGGGGCCGAGCTTGGTTTCGATCGAAGAAATATTGTGCAGCCGCAACAAAATTTCATAATAAGAAATTGATAGGCGCCATTTGAAAACCAAAAAAATTATGCGACACTTGCGCCATATTTCACCTTTGCCACTGATTTCAAAAGGAGACACGGTATGCCCGATCCGTCCAAAGTGCTGAGTGCAGTCGATACCGATCAAGAGGAAACCCGTGAATGGCTGGAGGCCTTGTCCGCCGTCATCGAAAAGGAGGGGCCCGAGCGCGCCCACTTCCTGCTGGAGCAGCTCCTGGAGCAGGCGCGCCAGAGCAGCATCGACCTGCCGTTCTCGGCCAACACCGGCTATGTGAACACCATCGAGCCCGAGCAGGAGACACGCTGCCCCGGCAACATCGCGATCGAAAAGCGTCTGCGCGCCTACATGCGCTGGAATGCCATGGCCATGGTGGTGCGCGCCAACCGCTTGCACCCGGCCGACGGCGGCGATCTGGGCGGGCATATCGGCTCGTTTGCCTCGTTGGCCTCCATGTGGGGGGCGGGCTTCAATCATTTCTGGCATGCCGAGAGCGAAGGCCATGGCGGCGATTGCATTTACTTCCAGGGCCACAGCGCACCGGGCATCTACGCACGCGCCTTCCTGGAGGGCCGTATCACCGAAGAGCAGCTGGAGAATTTCCGCCAGGAGGTGGACGGCAAGGGCCTGTCAAGCTACCCCCACCCCAAGCTGATGCCGGGTTTCTGGCAGTTCCCCACCGTCTCCATGGGCCTGGGGCCGATGATGGCGATCTACCAGGCGCGCTTTCTGAAGTACCTGCACGCACGCGGCATCGCCAAGACCGACAACCGCCGGGTCTGGGTGTTCCTGGGCGACGGCGAGATGGACGAGCCAGAGAGCAAGGGCGCGATCAGCCTGGCCGCGCGCGAGAACCTAGACAACCTGATCTTCGTCATCAACTGCAACCTGCAGCGCCTCGATGGCCCGGTGCGCGGCAACGGCAAGATCGTGCAGGAGCTGGAGGGCGACTTCCGCGGCGCCGGCTGGCATGTCATCAAGCTGCTGTGGGGCAAGGGCTGGGACGATCTGCTGGCGCGCGACAAGAGCGGCAAGCTCAAGCAGGTGATGATGGAGACGCTGGACGGCGACTACCAAACCTACCGCGCCATGGACGGCGCCTACATCCGCAAGCATTTCTTCGGCAAGTACCCCGAGACGGCAAAATTAGTCGAGCATCTCACCGACGATGAAATCTGGGAGCTGCGCCGCGGCGGCCATGAGCCCGAGAAGGTGTATGCGGCCTTCCACGCGGCCAATGCGCACCAGGGCCAGCCCACGGTGCTGCTGGTCAAGACCGTCAAGGGCTACGGCATGGGCAAGGCCGGCGAGGCCAAGAACACCGTGCACCAGACGAAGAAGCTCGACGATGAGGACATCCGCTACATCCGCGACCGCTTCAACATCCCGATTCCCGACAGCGAGCTTGACAAGCTGCCCTACTACAAGCCGGCCGACGACACGCCGGAAATGAAGTACCTGCACGAGCGCCGCAAGGCTCTGGGCGGCTACCTGCCGCACCGCCGCGAGCAGGCCGACGAGCATTTCACCGTGCCCTCGCTGGACACCTTCAAGGCCGTGCTGGAACCCACGGCCGAGGGCCGCGAGATCAGCACCACCCAGGCCTATGTGCGCTTCCTGACGCAGCTCTTGCGCGACAAGGCGCTGGGCCCGCGCGTCGTGCCCATCCTGGTGGATGAGGCGCGCACCTTCGGCATGGAGGGCCTGTTCCGCCAGATCGGCATCTACAACCCGCTGGGCCAGCAGTACACCCCGGTCGATCGCGACCAGGTGATGTACTACCGCGAGGACAAGGCCGGCCAGATCCTGCAGGAAGGCATCAACGAGGCGGGCGGCATCTGCTCGTGGATTGCGGCGGCCACGTCGTACTCGACGAACAACCGCATCATGATCCCGTTCTTCGTCTACTACTCGATGTTCGGCTTCCAGCGCTTTGGCGACTTCGCCTGGGCCGCCGGCGACATGCAGGCGCGCGGCTTCATCCTGGGCGGCACCAGCGGGCGCACCACGCTCAATGGCGAGGGCCTGCAGCACGAGGACGGCCACAGCCACATCCTGGCCAGCACCATCCCCAACTGCGTCAGCTACGACCCGACCTTCGCGCACGAGGTCGGCGTGATCATGCAGCACGGCTTGAAGCGCATGGTGGAGAGGCAGGAAAACGTCTACTACTACATCACGCTGCTCAACGAGAACTACGCCATGCCGGGCCTGGTCGCCGGCACCGAAGAGCAGATCCTGAAGGGCATGTACCTGTGCAAGCAGGGGGCCCAAGGTGACTTGCGTGTGCAGTTGCTGGGCTCGGGCTCCATCCTGCGCGAGTCGCTGGAGGCGCAAAAAATCCTGGCGGCCGACTGGGGCGTGCAGGCCGACGTGTGGAGCTGCACCAGCTTCAACGAACTCACCCGCGAGGGCCAGGACGTGGAGCGCTGGAACCTGCTGCACCCGACCGAGGCGCCGCGCCAGCCCTTCGTCACCCAGCAGCTGGCCGGCCACGGCGGCCCGGTGGTGGCCTCGACCGACTACATGAAGAACTACGCCGAGCAGATCCGTGCCTTCATCCCCGCCGGACGCGCTTACAAGGTGCTGGGCACGGACGGCTTTGGCCGCTCGGACTTCCGCAGCAAGCTGCGCGAGCATTTCGAGATCAACCGCCACTACATCACCATCGCAGCGCTCAAGGCGCTCTCGGAAGAAGGCCGGCTGCCCGCCACCAAGGTGGCCGAGGCTATTCGCCGTTACGGCATCAATGCCGACAAGATCAACCCGCTGTACGCCTAATCGCGAGGGAGACCAACCATGGCATTGATTCAGATCCAGGTGCCCGATATCGGGGACTTTGACGAAGTGGGCGTGATCGAGCTGCTGGTCAAGCCCGGCGACAGCGTCGCGGCCGAGCAGTCGCTGATCACCGTCGAATCCGACAAGGCGTCGATGGAGATACCGTCCAGCCACGCTGGCATCGTGAAGGCGCTCGCGGTAAAGATTGGCGACAAGGTCAAGCAGGGCAGCGTGATTGTCGAGCTGGAAACGGCGGATGCGGCAGCATCTGAGCCAAAAACGACTCAAGCGCCCGCTGCGAAATCGTCTGCAGCTACAGAAATAGCAGCAACTGCACCTGCAGCAGCACCCGCTGCCGCCGGCCCCATCGAGGTGCGCGTGCCCGACATCGGCGACTTCAAGGATGTGGCCGTGATCGAGCTGCTGGTCAAGCCGGGCGACAACATCCGTGTCGAGCAGTCGCTGTTCACCGTCGAGTCCGACAAGGCCTCGATGGAGATACCGTCGCCCGTGGCTGGTGTGCTCAAGGAGCTCAAGGTCCAGCTTGGCGACAAGGTGAATGTCGGTGATCTGGTGGCCGTGATCGAGGGCGCTGCCCCTGCTGCCGTGGCGGCCCCGGCGGCAGCGCCAGCAGCTGCAGCGCCTGCCGCCGCCCCTGCTGCAGCGGTCCCTGCTGCAGCCCCCGCACAGGCTGTGCCCGCGCATAACCCGACTGCGGCCCCGTCTGGCCAGCTGCCGCATGCCAGCCCCTCGGTGCGCAAGTTCGCGCGCGAGCTCGGCGTGCCGCTGCCCGAACTCAAGGGTACGGGCCCCAAGGGCCGCATCACGGCCGAGGACGTGCAATCCTTCACCCGCGCCGTGATGGCCGGGGCCGTGCAGACCCAGGCCCAGGCCGCCAAGGCCCCGGCCGGTGGCGGCAGCGGCGTGGGCCTGGACCTGCTGCCCTGGCCCAAGGTGGACTTCGCCAAATTCGGCCCCATCGAGCGCAAGGAGCTGTCCCGCATCAAGAAGATCAGCGGCGCCAATCTCACGCGCAACGCCGTTGTGATTCCGGCCGTCACCAACCACGACGATGCCGACATCACCGACCTCGAAGCCTTCCGCGTGGCCACCAACAAGGAGAACGAGAAGAGCGGCGTGAAGGTCACCATGCTCGCCTTCCTCATCAAGGCCTGCGTGGCCGCGCTGAAAAAATTCCCCGAGTTCAACAGCAGCCTGGACGGCGACGCGCTGGTCTACAAGCAGTACTGGCACATCGGCTTCGCGGCCGACACCCCCAATGGCCTAGTCGTGCCCGTCATCAAGGACGCCGACAAGAAGGGCGTGCTGCAGATCAGCCAGGAAATGGGCGAACTCGCCAAGAAGGCGCGCGACGGCAAGCTCGGCCCGGCCGACATGAGCGGCGCCACCTTTACCATCTCCAGCCTGGGCGGCATCGGCGGGCGCTACTTCACGCCCATCATCAACGCGCCCGAGGTCGCCATTCTGGGCGTGTGCCGCTCCAACATCGAACCGGTGTGGGACGGCAAGGCATTCCAGCCGCGCCTGATGCTGCCGCTGTCGCTCACCTGGGACCACCGCGTGATCGATGGTGCCGCCGCCGCGCGCTTCAACGCCTACCTGGGCCAGATCCTGGCGGACTTCCGCCGCGTGCTGCTCTGAAAGGAATACTGACATGGCAGTCATCGACATCAAGGTGCCCGACATTGGCGACATTGCCGAGGTCGGCGTGATCGAAGTGCTGGTCCAGCCCGGCGACAGCGTGGCCGTAGACCAGTCCCTGATCACTGTCGAGTCCGACAAGGCATCGATGGAGATCCCGTCGAGCCACGCGGGCGTGGTCAAGGAGCTGAAGGTCAGGCTCGGCGACAAGGTGGGCGAAGGCTCGGTGGTGCTGACGCTGGAGAGCGCTGACGCAGCAGCAGTGCCCGCATCTGAGCAAAAACAGGCTCCAGCGCCCGCTGCACAAGCGTCGGCAGCTCCTGCTCCTGTAGCAAGCAGCTTCGGCGGCACGGCCGATCTGGAGTGCGATGTGCTGGTGCTCGGTGGCGGCCCCGGCGGCTACTCGGCAGCCTTTCGCGCGGCCGACCTGGGCCTCAAGGTCGTCATCGTGGAGCGCTACGCCAGCCTGGGCGGCGTGTGCCTGAACGTGGGCTGCATCCCATCCAAGGCATTGCTACACGTCGCTGCCGTGATGGACGAGGTGGCCCACCTGTCCGCCGCCGGTATCGACTTCGGCGCGCCCCAGGTCAACGTGGACACCTTGCGCGGCCACAAGGAAAAGGTCATCTCCAAGCTCACCGGCGGCCTGGCGCAGATGGCCAAGATGCGCAAGGTCACCATCGTGCGCGGCTACGGCAGCTTCGTGGGCAGCAACCACCTGGAGGTCGAAGAAACCACCGGAGCGGGCCAGGACAAGACCGGCGCCAAGAAGGTCGTCGCCTTCCGGCGCGCCATCATCGCCGCCGGCAGCCAGGCCGTGCGCCTGCCCTTCATGCCCGACGACCCGCGCGTGGTGGACTCCACCGGCGCGCTGGCGCTGCAGGGTGTTCCCAAGCGCATGCTGATTCTGGGCGGGGGCATCATCGGCCTGGAAATGGGCACGGTGTACTCCACGCTGGGCGCGCGCCTGGACGTGGTGGAAATGCTCGACGGCCTGATGCAGGGCGCCGACCGCGACCTGGTCAAGGTCTGGCAGAAGATGAACGCGCACCGCTTCGACAACATCATGCTCAAGACCAAGACCGTGGGCGCCGAGGCCACTGCCGAGGGCATCAAGGTCACGTTCGCCCCGGCAGAGGAAGGCGGCAGCGTGCCCGAGCCGCAGACCTACGACCTGGTGCTGCAGGCCGTGGGCCGCAGCCCCAACGGCAAGAAGATAGGCGCGGACAAGGCCGGTGTGGCGGTGACGGAGCGCGGCTTCATCAACGTCGATATCCAGATGCGCACCAACGTGGCGCACATCTTCGCCATCGGCGACATCGTCGGCCAGCCGATGCTGGCGCACAAGGCGGTGCACGAGGGGCATGTGGCGGCGGAAGTCATCGCCGGGGAGCTGCAGGGCAACCAGGAGCTGGCAGCTGCCGCCTTCAACGCCCGCGTGATCCCCAGCGTCGCCTACACCGACCCCGAGGTCGCCTGGGTGGGCCTGACCGAGGATCAGGCCAAGGCCCAAGGCATCAAGGTCAGGAAGGGCCTGTTCCCCTGGGCCGCCTCGGGCCGGGCGATTGCCAACGGCCGCGACGAGGGCTTCACCAAGCTGCTGTTCGACGATTCGCCCGAGGCGCACGGCCATGGCCGCATCCTGGGCGGCGGCATCGTCGGCACGCACGCCGGCGACATGATCGGCGAGATCGCCCTGGCCATCGAGATGGGCGCCGATGCGGTGGATATCGGCAAGACCATCCACCCGCACCCCACGCTGGGCGAGAGCATCGGCATGGCGGCCGAGGTGGCGCACGGCAGCTGCACGGACGTGCCGCCGGCGCGCAAATAAGCCTTATCGGCGCACCAAAAAAAGAGCCCGGGCCATTCTGGCCCGGGCTCGCTGCGTTTGGGGTGCGCTGCCCGGCAGCTGCCGGGCACCGTGGATCACTCCACCTTGGCCTTGGTGCGCAGGTCTTCCTGGAATTTGACCAGCTTTTGCTGCTGCAGCTGCTGGGAGATCTGGGGCTTGACCTCGTCGAGCTTGGGCAGCTGGGCGTCGCGCACGTCGTCCAGGCGGATGATGTGCCAGCCGAACTGGCTCTTCACGGGGGTCTGGGTCAGCTTGCCCTTTTCCAGCTTGACCAGGGCCTCGGTGAACTCGGGCACGTAGCTGCTGGGGTTGGCCCAGTCCAAGTCGCCGCCGCGGGCGCCGGATCCGGGGTCCTTGGACTGTTTCTTGGCGATGTCTTCGAACTTGCCGCCCTTCTTCAGCGCGGCGAGGATGGCCTTGGCCTCGTCCTCCTTGGCCACCAGGATGTGGCTGGCCTTGTATTCCTTGCCGGCGTTGGCGGCCACGAACTTGTCGTATTCGGCCTGCACTTCGGCGTCGGTGACGGGGTTGTTCTTCTGGAAGTCCACGAACAGCTCGCGGATCAGAATCGTCTGGCGCGCCAGTTCCATCTGGGCCTTGTAGTCGGCCGAGGCTTCCAGGCCGCGCTTTTGCGCCTCCTGCATGAAGATCTCGCGGGCGATCACTTCTTCCTTGATCTGGTTTTCCATCTCGGGAGTGATGGGACGGCCCGAGCGCTCCACCTGCTGCTTCAGAGTTTCGACGCGTTCCTTGGGAACGGCCTTGCCATTCACGATGGCGAGGTTTTGCGCGGCAACGGGCAAGGCCAACGTGCCCAGCACGGCTGCGGCCACGAGGCCGGACAAGAGCGATTTCTTCATTGGGAATCCACAGGGAGAAAATGAGTTGCGGGCGTGTTCCGCGAAAACTTGGAGTAGGGTGGAGTCAGAGAGTTTCAATGGCGATGGCATGCGCGCCATGGTCAATAAAAATCTGCAGCGCATCATACACAAGCCTATGCTGCGCCACCTTGCGTTTGCCGGCAAACAGGGGGGAGGCAATGCGCACGCGAAAGTGCGTGCCAAAGCCCGTGCCATTGGCGCCGGCGTGCCCTTCGTGCTGCCAGCTTTCGTCCAGCACTTCGAGCTGGGTGGGCGTCAAAACCTCGCGCAGGCGCTCGGCCATGGCTTCGGCGGTGACGGAGACGGTAGGGGTGCTCATGGTTGCGCGTCCTTGGGTGCAATGTCGCCCTCCTTCATGTGGCGACTCAGGTACAGGGCCTGGGCGATGACGAAGCCGAACATCAGGCCGATGCCGCCAAACAGCTTGAAGTTGACCCAGGTGTCGGTATCGAAGTTGTAGGCCACCCAGAGGTTGAGCACGCCCATGGCAGCAAAAAAGCCCGCCCAGGCCCAGTTCAGCCTGAGCCACACGGGCGCGGGCAGTTCGATCTGCGCGCCCATGAGCGACTGGATGAAATTTTTGCGAAACACCAGCTGGCCGACGAGCAGCACCCCGCCCATGAGCCAGTAGAGCACGGTCGGCTTCCACTTGATGAAGGTTTCGCTGTGCGCCAGCAGTGTGGCGCCGCCAAACACCACGATCACCCCCAGGCTCAGCCACTGCATGGGCTCGACCTTGCCGTGCTTGAAGTGGATATAGGCGATCTGCGCGATGGTGGCGACGATGGCCACGCCGGTGGCCACGTAGATGCCCCAGGCCTTGAAGGCGGCGAAGAACAGGATGATGGGAAAGAAGTCGAGGAGCAGTTTCATGGCGCCGGGGGTTCGAAGGCGAGCGAGGCGGAATTCATGCAGTAGCGCAGGCCCGTGGGGGCCGGGCCGTCGGGGAAGACATGGCCCAGGTGGGCCCCGCATTGTGCACAAACGGTTTCGGTGCGCAGCATGCCATGGCTGCGGTCCTGGATTTCGGCAATGGCGCCGGGCACGGCGCGCCAGAAGCTGGGCCAGCCGCAGCCGGCGTCGAACTTGGTGCCGGAGTCAAAGAGCTTGGCGCCGCAGCAAACGCAGTGGTAGCTGCCATCGGCCCAATGGCCCTCGTATTTGCCGGTGAATGGCCGCTCGGTGGCGGCGTGGCGCGTGACCTGGAAGGCCGCGGGTTCGGCCCCCTTGTCCTTGAGCAGCGCCTGCCATTCGGCATCGGTTTTCTGGATGGGGTAGGTCATGAAGAGCAGCTGATGGAAATGGTGGACGCCCAGTCGGGCGGGAAGCCGGCATAGGCCTCGTGGCCAGGGAGCTCGTCAAACGGGCGTGCCAGCAGCCCCTGCAGGGTTTGGAGTGCGGAGAAGTCTCCAAGTTTCGCGGCGCGTATGGCCTCTTCGCCCAGGTGGTTGCGTAGCACGTAGCAGGGGTTGGTTTTCAGCATCAAATCGGCCTCCAGCGCTTGATCATCAAGCGCAAGTAGCTCTTGATATTGAAGCAACCAGGCGTCAAAACCCGCGCGGTCGGCGAACAGGTCGCGCACGGGCTCGAACTGGTTTGCCGCCACGGCGTGCGACAGGCGGCGCCAGAAGATGGGGTAGTCCACGCGGCCCGCGGCCAGCAGGCGCTGCAGGCCGTCCACCAGCGCCTCGTCGCCCGCGCGCGCCTGGCGCAGGCCCAGCTTGGCGCGCAGGCGCGCCATGAAGGCGGCTATGAACACGGGCTCATAGCTGTCCAGCGCGGCCTGGGCCTGCTCCACGTCCTGGATCAGCGGTAGCAGCGCGCGCGCCAGGCACAGCAGGTTCCAGTAGCCCACACCGGGCTGGCGGTCGAAGGCGTAGCGGCCCTGGTGGTCGCTGTGGTTGCAGATATGGCCGGGGTCGAAGGCGTCAAGGAACTGGAATGGCCCGTAGTCAATGGTCAGGCCCAGGATGCTCATGTTGTCGGTGTTCATCACGCCGTGGCAAAAGCCCACGGCCTGCCATTGGGCGATGAGGCGCGCGGTGCGCTCGCTGACGGCGCGCAGCAGCGCGGCGCAGGGGTTGGCGTTGGCGTCATTGCGGCACTCGGGGTAGTAGCGGTCGATCACGTAGTCGGCCAGCTGGCGCAGCTCGGCCTGCTGGCCGCGCGCGGCGAAATGCTCGAAATGGCCGAAGCGGATGAAGCTCGGCGCCACGCGTGTGACCACGGCGGCGCTCTCCAGCTCCTCGCGCTGCACGGGCTGGGGCGAGCCGGTGACGCACAGCGCGCGCGTGGTGGGTATGCCCAATGCGGCCATGGCCTCGCTGCACAAAAACTCGCGGATTGACGAGCGCAGCACGGCGCGCCCGTCGCCCATGCGCGAGTAGGGCGTGCGTCCGCAGCCCTTGAGCTGGATTTCCTGGCCCGCGGCGGTCTCGCCCAGCAGGATGGCGCGCCCGTCGCCCAGCTGGCCGGCCCAGACGCCGAACTGGTGGCCGCTGTAAACGCTGGCCAGCGGCCGGCTGCCGGGTGGCACGGCATTGCCGGTGAAGGCCTGCAGGGCATCGCCCCGCTGCTGCCAGCCGGCGGGCAGGCCCAGCAGCGTGCCCATGTCGGCGCTGGTGCCCACCCAGTACGGGGCGGGCAGGGGCGTGGGGCGCAGCTCGGTATAAAAGGCCGGCCCCAGCGCGGCAAAGCCGTCGTGCCAGCCGGCCAGCAGGGGTTGGGCAGGTGTTGTTGCGGGTGGGGCGCAGTCCGTGGATGCAGGCATGCGGGGATTGTCCTTGCAGGCCGATGTCCCGCAGTGGACAAAGGCCTTGCGTCTGGCGCGCCCACGCGGGGTTTTTCCTGATGACCGGGAGGATGACGGCACCGGGTTCGCCGCTAGGATGGTGCGGTTTTCCATTCACCTTCCCCGAGGAGTACCCATGCTGGGCCTGATGCAGAACCAACCTCTCCTGATCTCGTCGCTGATCACCTTTGCCGAGCGCAACCATGGCGATGGCGAGATCGTCTCGCGCCGGGTGGAGGGTGATATCCACCGCTGCACCTACCGCGACCTGGCGCGGCGCGCGCGCCAGCTGGCCAATGCCCTCGATGCCATGGGCCTGCAGTTCAGCGACCGCGTGGCCACCCTGGCCTGGAACGGCTATCGGCACATGGAGATGTACTTCGGCGTCTCCGGCTCGGGGCGCGTGCTGCACACCATCAACCCGCGCCTGCACCCGGATCAGATTGCCTGGATCATGAACCATGCCGAGGACCAGGTGCTGTGCTTCGACATGAGCTTCCTGCCCATCGTGCAGGCCGTGCATGGCAAATGCCCTGCGGTGCAGAAATGGGTGGCCCTGTGCGACGCCGACAAGCTACCGGCGGACACCGGCATTCCCGGCCTGACGAGCTACGAGGCCTGGATTGGCGGTGCCTCGAGCGACTACCGCTGGCCCAGCTTCGACGAAAACTCGGCCTCCAGCATGTGCTACACCAGCGGCACCACGGGCCACCCCAAGGCGGCGCTGTACAGCCACCGCTCCACCACGCTGCACGCCTACGCCGCGGCGCTGCCCGATGTGATGTGCCTGTCGGCGCGCGACAGCGTGCTGCCCGTGGTGCCCATGTTCCATGTCAACGCCTGGGGCATTCCGTATTCGGCCGCGCTCACCGGCTGCAAGCTGGTCTTTCCCGGCCCGGCGCTCGATGGCAAGTCGGTGTACGAGCTGCTGGAGGCCGAGGGGGTGACCTTTGCCGCGGGCGTACCCACGGTGTGGCAGATGCTGCTCAACCATGTGAAGTCGGCGGGCCTGAAGTTCAGCACCTTGAAGCGCACGGTGATCGGCGGCGCGGCCTGCCCGCCGGCCATGATCACCGCCTTCCAGGACGAATACGGCGTGTCGGTGCTGCACGCCTGGGGCATGACCGAAATGAGCCCGCTGGGCACGCTGTGCACGCTCAAGAACAAGCACCTGGCGCTGGACAAGGAGGCGCAGATGCACATCCTGCAAAAGCAGGGCCGCGCCATCTATGGCGTGGAGATGAAGATCGTGGGCGCGGATGGCAAGGAGCAGCCATGGGACGGCAAGGCCTATGGCGACCTGCTGGTGCGCGGCCCGTGGGTCGTGGACAGCTACTTCAAGGGCGAGAGTCCGCTCGTCAAGGACGAGAACGGCGTGGGCTGGTTCCCCACGGGCGACGTGGCCACCATCGACGCCGATGGCTTCATGCACATCACCGACCGCAGCAAGGACGTGATCAAGTCCGGCGGCGAGTGGATCAGCTCCATCGACATCGAGAACATCGCCATGGCGCATCCGGCGGTGGCCATGGCCGCCTGCATAGGCATGCCGCACCCCAAGTGGGACGAGCGCCCCATCATTGCCGTGGCCAAGCGTCCCGGCGCCGAGGTCACGCGCGAGGAGCTGCTCGCCTTCTACGAGGGCAAGACGGCCAAGTGGCAGATCCCGGACGACGTGGTGTTCGTGGATGCGATCCCGCTGGGCGCCACCGGCAAGATGCTCAAGACCCGCCTGCGCGAGCAGCTGGCGGGCTACAGGCTGCCGGGGCTGTGACCCAGACCGGCCGGTGTGCGGCCCGCCCGGCGGCGCGCCGGTCGCATGCGCGATAGGCGCTACGGGCTATCCCTGAAGAAACTTTTTGTTGCCAGCGCTTACGCTGCCGCCTATCCATTCTCATAGAGGAGGCGAGGCATGAGGCGTACTTTTAAAGTGATAGCTGCTGGCGCAATGTTTGCAATGGCTGGCGCCGCTTTTGCCCAAAAGGGCGAAACCGTCAAGATTGCCTGGCTCGATCCGTTGTCGGGCCTGATGGCGGCGCTGGGCACGAACCAGATGAAAAGCTGGCAGTACCTGGCCGAGGAGTTCAGCAAGAACAACGCGGCGGGCGTGAAGTTCGAGATCGTTCCCATAGACAACAAGCTCAGCCCGCAGGAGACCACCAGCGCGCTGCGCTCGGCCATGGACCAGGGCGTGCGCTATGTCGTGCAGGGCAATGGCTCGGGCCCGGCGCTGGCCATCATGGATGCGCTGGACAAGCACAACGCGCGCAACAAGGGCAAGGAGGTGCTGTACCTGAACTACGCGGCCGTGGACCCGGACCTCACCAACGGCAAGTGCAGCTACTGGCATTTCCGCCTGGATGCCGACACCTCCATGAAGATGGAGGCGCTGACCACCTACATGAAGGATCTGCCGGACGTCAAGAAGGTCTATTTGATCAACCAGAACTACTCGCATGGCCAGCAGGTCAGCAAGTACGCCAAGGAGATGCTGAAACGCAAGCGCGCCGACGTGGAGATCGTTGGCGACGACCTGGCGCCGCTGGCCCAGGTGCGCGACTTTGCACCCTACATCGCCAAGATCAAGCAGTCGGGCGCCGACAGCGTGGTCACCGGCAACTGGGGCTCCGACCTGGCCCTGCTGATCAAGGCGGCCAATGACGCGGGCCTGGCGAACGTCAAGTTCTACACCTACTACGCCGTCGCCACGGGCGCGCCCACGGCTCTTGGCGCCGCGGCGGCGGGCAAGGTGTATATGGTGGGCTATGGCCACCCGAACCACGAGGGGCCCATCAACGCCATCGTCCGGGGCTTCAAGGCCAAGTTCAATGACGACATGTACACGGCCTCCATCTACCACGGCTTTGCCATGCTGACCGAGGCCTTCCAGCGCGCCAAAAGCACCGACCCGGTGAAGGTGGCGGCGGTGATGGAGGGAATGAAGTTCAAGAGCTTCAACGGCGAGGTGGAGATGCGCAAGACCGACCACCAGCTGCAGCAGGGCCTGTACATCACGCGCTGGGAGAAGACTGACGCCAAGTACCCGCTGGACTCCGAGAACACGGGCCACACCTTCGTGCCCGTGAAGTACTACGAGCCGTACGTGGCCAGCACGCCGACCTCGTGCCAGATGAAGCGGCCTTCCTGATCTTGGTATGGCTCCAGGCGGGGCAAGCTTCGGGGCCCGAGCCTGCTCGGGCCCTTTTTTCGACAGTCGCCAGGCGTTTCCATGAACCTTGAGTTTTTCGTGATCTCGCTGCTCAACGGCGTCAGCTACGGGCTGCTGCTGTTCATGCTGAGCTCGGGGCTGACGCTGATCTTCAGCATGATGGGCGTGCTCAACTTCGCGCACACCAGCTTCTACATGCTGGGCGCCTACCTTGCCTACAGCCTGTCGGGCGTCATCGGTTTCTGGGCTGCGCTCATCGCGGCGCCGCTCGTCGTGGGCGTGCTGGGCGCCGCGTTCGAACGCTACTGCCTGCGCCGGGTGCACCGGTTCGGCCATGTGCCAGAGCTGCTGGTGACCTTCGGCCTGTCCTATCTGGTGCTGGAGCTGGTGCAGCTGGTCTGGGGGCGCTCCACCGTGCCCTACGGCCTGCCGCCGCTGTTGCAAGGGCCGTTGTTCACGCTGTACGGCACGCAGTTTCCGCGTTCGCGCTCCTTCATCATGCTGGTGGCGCTGCTGATGCTGCTGGCCGTGTGGCTTGTTCTTAAGCGCACGCGCATCGGCCTGGTGATACAGGCGGCGCTCAAGCACCCGCAGATGGTGGAGGCCCTGGGCCACAACGTGCCGCGCGTGTTCATGCTGGTGTTTGGCGGCGGCTGCGCGCTGGCCGGCCTGGCCGGGGTGATAGGCGGCAACACCTATGTGACCGAGCCGGCCATGGCGGCATCGGTCGGCTCCATCATCTTCGTGGTGGTGGTGGTCGGCGGCATGGGCTCGCTGGCCGGGGCGTTCCTGGCGTCGCTGCTCATCGGCATCGTGCAGACCTTTGCCGTGGCGCTGGACTATTCGCTCGCCGGGGCCCTGGCGCATTTCGGCATCCGGGTGGGCGAGGGCAGCGTGGGCTGGCCGCTTTTGAAGCTCACCATCTCGCAAGTGGCTCCCATACTGCCTTACTTGCTCCTGGTTTTGATACTCATCCTGCGCCCCAAAGGGCTTCTGGGCACGCGCGAGGATTAAACCAAAATCCGGCAGCTGACCGCTTGTAACCTTCAGTAGGGCCTCATGAGCATTGGACTTATCTGCTTCGATCCGGTTCACCTATTGGGTGACAGCGCTATGCGCCCGCCAGCACCACGCTCGGCGCGCCATGCGGCGTTGCTCGTCCTGGCGCACACGAGTGCGCTGTGTCCTCGCGCCTTGCCTGGCACGCCGATCACGGCACTGACGAGCGCATCCAACTGCCGGATTTAGGTTAAACATGTCTGCCACACATTACCGCTTCAAACCCTGGAACGTGGGGCGCTTCCTCGTCTGGACGCTGTTCGCGCTGCTGCTCATCGCCGCGCCCCATGTGTTTTCCAGCAGCCTGGCGCTGACCATGCTCTCGCAGATGGGCTATCTGGTCATCATCTGCCTGTCCTACAACATGCTGCTGGGCCAGGGCGGCATGCTCAGCTTCGGCCACGCGGTCTACACCGGGCTGGGCTCTTTTCTGACCATCCACGCCATCAACCTGGCCGGGCGCGGCGAGCTGCCGCTGCCGCTGGTCTTCATGCCCGTGGTGGGCGGGCTGGCGGGCCTGTTCTTTGCCGTGCTGCTGGGCTATGTGACGACGAAGAAATCGGGCACCACCTTTGCCATGATCACCCTGGGCATAGGCGAGCTGATCGCCGCCATGGCGCTGATGTTCCCCGAGTTCTTTGGCGGCGAGGGCGGCGTGACCACCGACCGCGTCTATGGCCAGCCGTTCCTCGGCATCACCTTTGGCCCGGCCATCGAGGTGTACTACCTGATCGCCGCCTACTGCTTTGTCTGCACCGCCGCCATGTTCGCCTTCACCGGCACGCCCCTGGGGCGCATCCTGAACGCCGTGCGCGACAACCCCGAGCGCGTCGAGTTCATAGGCTACGACACGCAGCAGGTGCGCTATCTGGCGTTTTGCATCGCAGGCTTCTTTGCGGGCGTGGGTGGGGCGCTGGCTGCTATTAATTTTGAGATCGTCACGGGCGCCGACAGCGTCAGCATGCTGCGCTCGGGCGGCTACCTGCTGTTCACCTTCCTGGGCGGGGCGACGTTCTTCTTCGGCCCCATCATCGGCGCCGTGCTGCTGGTGCTGGCCTCGGTGCTGCTGTCCGAACTCTCCAAGGCCTGGCTGCTGTACCTGGGCCTGGTGTTCCTGTTCATGGTCATGTATGCGCCCGGCGGGGTGGCCAGCCTGATCATGATGAACCTGCGCCTGGCCAGGTACGGCAAGCTGGGCCGGCTGTGGGTGTCCTATCTGGCGCTGGCGGGCACGGGCCTCACGGCCCTGCTGGGCGCGGCCTGCATGGTGGAGATGACCTATCACCTGCAGCTCAATGCGGCGCTCGGCCCCAAGCTGCAGTTCCTCGGTGCAAGCCTTGATGCCAGGGGGCTGCCCAGCTGGTTTGGCGCGGGCTTCGTGCTGCTGACCGGCCTGGGCCTGTTCGAGCTGTGCCGGCGCCAGTTTGTGCGGCAATGGAGCGAGGTGCAGGAAGAGATAGAGCAGGCGATCAAGCGCGGGGAGGCATTGTGATGGCGGACCAGGGGACAAGCCATGCGCTGCAGCTGGTGGACTTGCGCAAGAGCTTCGGCAAGACCGAGATCATCCGCGGCGCCAGCCTGGCCGTGCAGGCCGGCGAGCGCGTGGCCATCATCGGCCCCAACGGCGCGGGCAAGAGCACGCTGTTCAACCTGATCAGCGGGCGCTTTGCGCCCACGAGCGGCCAGGTGCTGCTGCACGGCGCGCGCATCGACGGCAAAAGACCGTTCGAGATCAACCGCCTGGGCCTGTCGCGCAGCTTTCAGATCAGCAACATCTTCGGCAGGCTCAGCGTGTTTGAGAACCTGCGCTGCGCCGTGCTCTGGAGCCTGGGCTACGGCTACGCGTTCTGGCGTTTTCTGTCGCGGCTGCAGGATGCCAACGAGCGCGCCGAGCGGCTCATGGAGATGATCCGCCTGCACAAGAAGCGCGACACGCTGGCGATGAACCTGACCTACGCCGAGCAGCGCGCCCTGGAGGTCGGCATCACCATCGCCGGCGGCGCCAGCGTGATCCTGCTCGACGAGCCCACGGCCGGCATGAGCAGGAGCGAGACCGGGCGCTTCATCCACCTCATCCGCGAGGTGACCGAGGGGCGCACCCTGCTCACCGTGGAGCACGACATGGGCGTGGTCTTCGGCCTGGCCGACCGGATCGCCGTGGTGGTCTACGGCGAGGTCATCGCCTTCGACACGCCCGAGGCCGTGCGCGCCAACCCGCGCGTGCAGGAGGCCTATCTGGGTTCGGTGATTGCCGCGCAGCAGACGGGAGGGCAATGATGCTCAGCATCACCAAACTGCACGCCTACTACGGCAAGAGCCATGTGCTGCATGGCGTCAGCTTCGAGGTGCGGCCCGGCGAGATCGTCGCGCTGCTGGGGCGCAATGGTTCGGGCCGCTCTACCGCCGCCAAGGCCGTCATGGGGATGGTGGACTGGCAGGGCTCCATCCAATGGAAGGGACAGGGCCTGGCCGGCAAGAAGGCCTATGAAATCGCCCACCTGGGCCTGGGCTACGTGCCCGAGAGCCGCGACGTGTTCCCCCACCTGACGGTGCACCAGAACCTGCTGCTGGGGCAGAAGGGCGGCGGCAAAAACAGCCGCTGGAGCTTTAACGACATGTACGCCATGTTCCCGCGCCTGAAGGAGCGGCGCGACATCGAGGCCGGCGTGCTGTCCGGCGGCGAACAGCAGATGCTGACCCTGTGCCGCACGCTGATGGGCGACCCCGAGCTGATCATCATCGACGAGCCCACCGAGGGCCTGGCGCCCAAAATAGTCGAGCTGGTCGCCGAGTACCTGACCCGGCTGAAGGCGCGCGGCGTCGCGGTGCTGCTCATCGAGCAGAAGCTCACCATCGCCATGAGCATCTCCGACCGGGCCCTCGTCATGGGCCATGGCAGCATCGTCTTTGAGGGCACGCCCGACGAGCTGCGCGCCAACAGCTATGTGCGCAAGGAGTGGCTGGAGGTGTAACGGTTTTTATAAAAAATCAGCCTGTAGCGCTTGTGTGATAAGCGTGTAAAGCTATTTTTTCGATAGTAAATCAGGCCGGTAAAAGTCTCGCCTTGTCCCGGCCGGGACAAGCAGTCTGCGCGCATAGCCCTAGACTCCCAGAAAAGTACGAGCGTACTTTTTCTTTCGATTCATCACAGGAGCGACAGCATGACTGCTGAGTACAAAGTCCACGGCGACGTGGCCGTGATCACCTTGAGCAACCCGCCCGTCAACGGCCTGGGCCTGGCCACGCGCCGGGCGTTGGTGGCCGGCCTCATGCAGGCGCAGGCGGACGCCGCTGTCCGATCCATCGTCATCACCGGCGCCGGGAAGGCGTTCTCCGGCGGTGCCGACATCACCGAGTTCGGTACCGACAAGGCGCTGGCCGAACCCCATCTGCACACCGCGATTGCCGCTGTCGAGCAGTGCGCCAAGCCCGTCGTCGCCGCCATCCACAGTGTCTGCATGGGCGGCGGCCTGGAGCTGGCCCTGGGCTGCCATTACCGCATCGCCGCGCCCGGCTGCAGCGTGGCCCTGCCCGAGGTCAAGCTCGGCCTCTTGCCCGGCGCGGGCGGTACGCAGCGCCTGCCGCGCGTGCTGGGCGTGGAGGCGGCGCTGAACATGATCGTCAGCGGTGAGCCGGTGCCAAGCGAGTTCATTGCCGCCATGCCCGGCCAGAAGCTGTTCGACAAGCTGGCCGCATCGCCCGAATCCTTGCCCGAGGAGGCCCTGGCCTTTGCGCGCAGCGTGGCCGACGTGCGTCCCATGCCCCTGGTGCGCAACCTGCCTTGCAGGCACCCGCAGGGCGACGCCTACTTCCAGTTCGCGCGCAACATGGTCAAGGGCATGGCGAAGAACTTCCCGGCGCCGGCCAAATGCGTGGACGCCGTCGAGGCTGCCACCAAGGAGCGCTTTGAGGCTGGCCTGGCCACCGAGCGCGAGCTGTTCATCCAGCTGATGTGGAGCAGCGAATCGCGCGCCCTGCGCCACCTGTTCTTTGCCGAACGCGCCGCCAGCAAGATCCCCGACGTGCCGGCCGACACGCCGCAGCGCGCCATCCACAGCGTGGCCGTGATCGGTGCCGGCACCATGGGCGGCGGCATTGCCATGAACTTCCTCAACGCCGGCATCCCCGTGAAGCTGCTGGAGATGAAGCAGGAGGCCCTGGAGCGCGGCATCGCCACCATGCGCAAGAACTACGAGGCCCAGGTCGCCAAGAAGAAGCTCAAGCAGGACAAGTACGAGCAGCGCATGGCGCTCTTGTCCACCACGCTGGACTACGCCGACCTGAAGGATGCCGACCTGGTGATCGAGGCCGTGTTCGAGGACCTGGGCGTGAAGGAATCGGTCTTCAAGCAGCTGGACGCCGTGATGAAGCCCGGCGCCATCCTGGCGAGCAACACCTCGACGCTGGACGTGAACAAGATCGCGGCCTTTACCGCCCGCCCGCAGGACGTGCTGGGCCTGCATTTCTTCAGCCCGGCCAACGTGATGAAGCTGCTGGAAGTGGTGCGCGGCGACAAGACCGCCAAGGATGTACTGGCCACCGTGATGGCCGTGGCCAAGAAGATCCGCAAGACGGCCGTGGTCTCCGGCGTGTGCGACGGTTTCATCGGCAACCGCATGATCGAGCGCTACAGCCAGCAGGCGGGCTTCTTGCTCGACGAGGGCTGCACCCCGGAGCAGGTCGACAAGGCGGCGGAAAAGTTCGGCTTTGCCATGGGGCCGTTTCGCATGGGCGACCTGGCCGGCAACGACATCGGCTGGGCCATCCGCAAGCGCCGTGCGGTCGAGCGCCCGGACATGAAGTACAGCAAGACCGCAGACCTGCTGTGCGAGCAGGGCCGCTTTGGCCAGAAGACCGGCGCCGGCTGGTACGACTACCGACCGGGCAAGCGCGACGCCATCCCGAACGCCGAGGTGGTGCAGATGATCGAGGACTACCGCGCCTCTCTCGGCATCACGCCGCGCAAGATTTCCGATGAGGAAATCGTGCAGCGCCTGGTGTTCAGCCTGGTGAACGAGGCCGCGCGCATCCTCGAAGAAGGCATCGCCAACAAGGCCAGCGACATCGATGTGGTCTACATCTTCGGCTACGGCTTCCCGGTGCACCGCGGCGGCCCGCTGAACTATGCCAACGAATTCGGCCTGTTCAACGTGGTCGCGGCCATGCAGCGCTTTGGGCAGAACCCGCTGGACGACGCCGCGTTCTGGCAACCCGCGCCGCTCTTGCAGCGCCTGGTGGCTGAGGGCAAGCAGTTCTGAACTCACCGCACACAAGGAATAGCACATGACCTCCGCAGTAATCGTCTCCACCGCCCGCACCCCGCTTGCCAAGAGCTGGAAGGGTTCCTTCAACATGACCCATGGCGCCACCCTGGGCGGCCATGCCGTGCGGCATGCCGTGCAGCGCGCCGGCATCGACCCGGCCACGGTTGACGACGTCATCATGGGCTGCGCCAACCCCGAAGGCGCTACCGGCATGAACATTGCACGCCAGATTGCGCTGCAGGCCGGCCTGCCCGTCACCACCTCGGGCATGACCATCAACCGCTTCTGCTCCTCGGGCCTGCAGACCATCGCTACCGCCAGCCAGCGCATCATCGCCGGCGAGGGCGAGGTGTACGTCGCCGGCGGCGTGGAGAGCATCTCCTGCGTGCAGCAGGAGATGAACCAGCACATGCTGATGGACCACTCGATCACCAAGCCCGAGCTTTACTGGTCCATGCTGCAAACCGCCGAGATGGTGGCCAGGCGCTACCGTATAGGCCGCGACGCCATGGACGAATACGGCGCCGCCAGCCAGCAAAAGGCCTGCGCCGCCCAGGCCGCCGGCCTGTTCGACGCCGAGATCGCCCCCATCACCGTCACCGCCGGCATTGCCGACAAGACCCTGGGCCTGATCACCAGGCAGGTCACCGTGAGCAAGGACGAAGGCACGCGCGAGGGCACGACCAAGGAAGGCATCAGCGGCATCCGCCCCGCGCTGCCCGGCGGCGTGGTGGCCGCGGGCAACGCCAGCCAGTTCTCCGACGGCGCGGGCGCCTGCGTGGTGGTGAGTGAGGACTTTGCCGCGCGCAACAACCTCCAGCCCCTGGGCCGCTTTCTGGGCTTTGCCGTGGCCGGCTGCGAGCCCGACGAAATGGGCATCGGCCCCGTCTTCGCCGTGCCCAAGGTGCTGAAAAAGCTGGGCCTGTCCGTCCAGGACATCGACCTGTGGGAACTGAACGAGGCCTTTGCCGTGCAGGTCATCTACTGCCGCGACAAGCTGGGCATCCCTGCGGACCGCCTGAACGTCAACGGCGGCGCCATCGCCCTGGGCCATCCCTACGGCGTTTCGGGCCAGCGCCTGACGGGCCACGCCCTCATCGAAGGCAAGCGCCGCGGGGCAAAGAAGGTGTGCGTGACCATGTGCATCGGCGGCGGCATGGGTGCGGCCGGGGTGTTTGAGGTGCTGTAGGCACCGAATCGGCGGCGAAGACTCCAGGCGCTGTGCATTCTGGTTATGCACAAGAGAAAATGCCCGGTTTGTTGAATGCAAATTTGCACATCGCCATGGACTGGGACAACTTGCGCTACTTTCTGGAGCTGGCCCGCTGCGGCACCCTGGCCGCCGCCGCGCGCCGCACGGGCGTCGAGCACACCACGGTGGCGCGGCGCATCCAGGCGCTGGAAAAGCAGATGGGCGCGCCGCTGTTTGCGCGCGAGGCCGCGGGCCACCGCCTGACCGAGGCCGGCCGCCAGCTGCTGCCCGCCGTCGAGGCCATGGAGGCCGCCGTGCTGGGCGTGGAGCGCGCCTCGCCGGCGAATGCGGCCAGCAGCGGGCCGTCGGGCCTAGTGCGCGTGGGCGTGTCCGAGGGCTTTGGCACGGTGGTGCTGGCGCCGCAGCTGGCACGGCTCACGCAGCGGCATCCGCACCTGTCCATCGACCTGCTGGCGCTGCCGCGCATGCTGCACCTGAGCCGGCGCGAGGCGGACATCGTGATCTCGCTGGAGCGCCCCAAGCGCGGCTCGGTCATCGTCACCCGGCTGGCCGACTATCGGCTCTACCTGTACGGCCAGCGCGAATACCTGGCGCGCCGCCCGCTGGTGGCGCGGCGCGAGGACCTGCGCCACCACGACTTCATCAGCTACGTGGACGACCTGCTGTTCACCAAGGAGTTGCAGTTCATCGACCAGCTCTACCCGCCCGAGCGCTTCGCGCTGCGCAGCACCAGCATCACCGCCCAGTACGAGGCCGTGCGTGCCGGCGCCGGCCTGGCCGTGCTGCCGGCCTTCCTGGCCGACCGCGACCCCATCCTGGCGCGCGTACTGCCGCAGGAGGCCGAGTTCACGCGCACCTTCTGGATGAGCATGCCGGCCGAGGCCAAGCACCTGGCGCGCATGCAGGCCGTGTGGGGCTTTTTGAAGGAAGTGGGGCAGAAGGAGGCCGGGCGGCTGGTGCCGGAGGCGCCGCATAAACCCGGATGAGCGGGAGGGTGCCCCGCCTGCGCACAATGCCAGGGCAGGGCACCGAAGGCGGCGCCTGGGGAGTCGCTCCATGAATTACTTGCCAAAAGTGCTTCTAACGCCCGCTAATCAAGCGCGGATAGCTACTGTTTGCATAGTGATTGCGGCGCTTGCCGGCACCCGCGTGCGGGCGCAAGAGGCGGCGCCCGTGCCGCCCGTGGCGGCGCGCAGCCAGGCGTCGGTGCAGGTCCTGGCCTCGGGCCTGAACCATCCCTGGGGCCTGGCCTTTCTGCCCGATGGGCGCTTTCTGGTCACCGAGCGGCCCGGCCGCCTGCGTGTGGTCGAGCCCGGCGGGCGCCTGAATCCACCGCTGGCCGGCCTGCCGCGGGTGGCGGCGGGCGGGCAGGGCGGGCTGCTGGACGTGATCACCGATGCGGACTTCGCGCGCAACCGGCGCATCTTTTTCTGCTACAGCGAACCCGCGGCGGCGGGCGGCGGCAACAGCACGGCCCTGGCCAGCGCCACGCTGGCGCCCGATGCGCCGGCGCTGCAGGACGTGCGAGTGCTTTTCAGCCAGGTTCCCAAGGTGGCGAGCCGGCTGCACTTTGGCTGCCGCATCGTGCAGGCGCCGGACGGCAACCTGTTCCTCACGCTGGGCGAGCGTTTCGAACGCAAGGACGACGCCCAGCGGCTGGACAACCACCTGGGCAAGGTCGTGCGCCTGGCGCCCACGGGGGGCGCCGCTGCCGGCAACCCGCTGGCCGGCCGCGCGGGCGCGTTGCCCGAGATCTGGAGCTGGGGCCACCGCAATCCCCAGGGTGCCGCCTGGGGGCCGGACGGCCGGCTGTGGCTCCACGAGCACGGCCCGCAGGGCGGCGACGAGATCAACCGCCCGGAACCCGGGCGCAACTATGGCTGGCCGGTGATCACCCACGGCGAGAACTATGGCGGCGGCAAGATCGGCGAGGGCACGGCCAAGGCCGGCATGGAGCAGCCGCTGCACTACTGGGTGCCGTCGATCGCGCCCTCGGGCATGGCCTTTCTCACCAGCGACCGCTACGGCGCGGAGTGGCGCGGCAGCTTGTTTCTCGGCTCGCTCAAGTTCGCGCGCCTGCACCGGCTGCAGCTGCACGAGGGCCGCGTGGTGCGCGACGAGTACCTGCTCGATGGCCTGGGCGCACGCATCCGCGACGTGCGCCAGGGGCCCGATGGCTGGCTCTACCTGCTCACCGACAGCCCTGACGGGCAGCTGCTGCGCCTGCGACAATGACCGCCCGACCTTTGAACACCAACCGACATGCTGCTTGACGCCTCCGAATCCCAACTCGTGCTCGTGGACTATCAGGAACGCCTGATGCCCGCCATTTTTGAAGGCCAGGCCGCGCTGGCCAACGCCATCAAGCTGGCGCAGATCGCCCGCCTGGTCCAGGTGCCCGTCTGGGGCACCGAGCAGAACCCTTCGCGCCTGGGGCCCAACGACGCCGCGCTGCGCGCCCTGTGCCGCCGCACCCTGTCCAAGATGCACTTCAGCGCGGTGGAGGAAGGCCTGGGCGAATGGCTGCGCCCGCCGGCCAAGCCGCAGGGCGGCAACGCGCGCAGCCTGCCCCGGCATTTGCAAAAGGCGCGCGAGCAGGAGCAGCAGGCCGACGAGCGCCCCGCCATCGTCATCGCCGGCTGCGAGGCCCATGTGTGCCTGCTGCAGACGGCGCTGGACCTGCTGGCCGACGAGTTCGAGGTCTGGGTGGTGACGGACGCCTGCAGCTCGCGCACCGAGCGCAACCGCGATGCGGCGTTCGACCGCCTGGCCGGCGCCGGCGCCGAGCTGGTGACCACCGAGATGGTGGCCTTCGAATGGCTGCGCAGCTGCGAGCATCCGGCGTTCAAGGATATGCTGGCCTACGTTAAATAAGCTTCAGTGTCGCGTCACCGGTCATCTGTCGGTCTGCGCTGGCCCTCGAATCGCATCGCTGCGTTGCATCGCTTGCCAATACGCTCGGTATTGGCTGCGCAATGCGCCTTGCGCTGCGATCCGATGGCGATGCGCAGCCTTCGACATCTGACCAGTGACGCGACACTAGCCCTTGATAGGCAAGCGCTGACAGCTATTAATTTCAAATGAGCTGCAGGCTCCGGCAGCGTCAGCTTCCCGCAAGCGCGGCATGAATAATTATGAATTTTAGAGAGCCACCCTGCTGCGCCATGCTGGCGCGACGCACTCCAAGGAGACTGAACCATGGCAGCCAACTACGCGGATTTCCACCGCAGCTCCATTGACGAGCGCGACGCCTTCTGGGCCGAACAGGCCCGCCTGATCGACTGGCAGCAGCCACCGCAGCAGGTCTGCCAGTACGACAACCCGCCGTTTGCCAAGTGGTTTGTCGGCGGCACCACCAACCTGTGCCACAACGCGGTAGACCGGCACCTGGCCGAGCGGGCGCAGCAGAACGCGCTGGTGGCCATCTCCACCGAAACCAACACCGAGCGCGCCTACAGCTACGCCGAGCTGCACGCCGAGGTGCAGCGCATGGCGGCGGTGCTGCAGGCGCTGGGCGTGAAGCAGGGCGACCGCGTGCTGATCTACATGCCCATGATCGCCGAGGCTGCCTTCGCCATGCTGGCCTGTGCGCGCATCGGCGCCATCCACTCGGTGGTGTTCGGCGGCTTTGCCTCCTCGTCGCTGGCCTCGCGCATCGAGGATGCCGAGCCGGTGGTCATCGTCAGCGCCGACGCGGGTTCGCGCGGCGGCAAGGTCGTGCCCTACAAGCCGCTGCTGGACGAGGCCATCGAGCTGTCGGCGCACAAGCCGGCGGCGGTGCTGATGGTGGACCGGGGCCTGGCCCCCGCCGCCATGCGTGCCGGGCGCGACCACGACTGGGCCGCGCTGCGCGAGCAGCACCTGGGCGTGCAGGTGCCCTGCGCGTGGGTCGAGTCCACCCAGCCCAGCTACACCCTGTACACCAGCGGCACCACGGGCAAACCCAAGGGCGTGCAGCGCGACACGGGCGGCTACGCCGTGGCGCTGGCGGCCAGCATGCGCCACATCTTCCAGGCCAAGCCCGGCGACACCTACTTCTGCACCAGCGACATCGGCTGGGTGGTGGGCCACAGCTACATCATCTATGGCCCGCTGCTGGCGGGCATGACCACCATCCTCTACGAAGGCCTGCCCGTGCGGCCCGACGCCGGCATCTGGTGGAGCATCGTCGAGAAATACCGGGTCACGCACATGTTCTCGGCCCCCACGGCCGTGCGCGTGCTGAAAAAACAGGACCCGGAGTACCTGAAGAAGTACGACATCAAGAGCCTCAAGGCCCTGTGGCTGGCCGGCGAGCCGCTGGACGAGCCCACCGCCCAGTGGATCAGCGGCGCGCTGAATATCCCCATCATCGACAACTACTGGCAGACCGAGACCGGTTGGCCCATCCTCACGCTGTGCAATGGCGTGCAGCAGCAGACCTCGCGCTTCGGCAGCCCCGGCAAGGCCGTGTATGGCTACAACGTCAAGCTCATCGACGAGGCCACGGGCCAGGAGCTGACC
Source organism: Alicycliphilus denitrificans (assembly GCF_044792555.1). Lineage (GTDB taxonomy): Bacteria > Pseudomonadota > Gammaproteobacteria > Burkholderiales > Burkholderiaceae_C > Alicycliphilus > Alicycliphilus denitrificans_A. The sequence goes on along the minus strand of NZ_CP126238.1, from coordinate 2,442,404 downwards.
GAGCCGAACCAGAAGGGCGTGGTGGCCATCGAAGGCCCGCTGCCCCCGGGCTGCCTGCAGACCGTGTGGCGCAACGACGAGCGCTTCGTGAACACCTACTGGAAGAGCATTCCGGGCCGGCTGATCTACAGCACCTTCGACTGGGGCATACGCGATGCCGATGGCTACTACTTCATCCTCGGGCGTACCGACGACGTGATCAACGTCGCCGGCCACCGCCTGGGCACGCGCGAGATCGAGGAATGCATCGCCGGCCACCCCAACATCGCCGAGGTGGCCGTGGTCGGCGTGGCCGACCCGCTCAAGGGCCAGGTGGCCATGGCCTTTGCCGTGGCGCGCGATGCCTCGGGCCTGGTGGACGACGCGGCGCGCCTGAAGCTGGAGGGCGAGGTGATGAAGCAGGTGGATGCGCAGCTCGGGGCCGTGGCCCGCCCCGCGCGCGTGGTCTTCGTGTCCCTGCTGCCCAAGACGCGCAGCGGCAAGCTGCTGCGCCGCGCCCTGCAGGCCGTGGCCGAGCGCCGCGACACCGGCGACCTGACCACCATGGAAGACCCGGTGGCACTGCAACAGATCAAGGAGCTGCTGGGCTGATCAGCGCCTGGGTAGCTTCTGTTTTGATAGCTCTCAGCGCTTGTTGCACGGGCGCTGGGGGCTTTTTTATTGCCGATTCCTCAACGGTGGGCTTTCAGCGCCGCCAGCCCTTGACAAGACCGGTCGAGAGCATCGTGCCGCAGACGATGACGGCGCCGCAGCCCAGCATCCAGGGCGTGACGCTTTCGTTCAGGAACACCACTCCATAGAACACCGCAAACACCGGCGCCAGAAAGGTCACGGCCAGCGCCCGGCTGGGCCCTGCGTGCGCGATCAGGCGGAAGTACAGGATGTAGGCAATGCCCGTGCACAGCACGGCAATCGCCACGATGGCGGCCCAGGCGCGCAGGCTGGGCGCCTGGGCCGGCCAGGCCCACCACATCGGCAGGGCCAGGCCCAGGGCCGCGCCCAGCTGGCTGCCCGTGGCCGTGGCCAGCGGCGGTATGCCGACAAGATAGCGCCGGGCGTAGCTGGCGGCCACGGCGTAGCAGGTGGAGGCCAGCAGGCAGGCGGCGATGGCCCAGCCCGCCTGGCCGCTCTTGAGCCCCACGCCCGCCGGCGCGCGCCAGGCCAGCAGCGCCACGCCGACAAAGCCCAACATCAGGCCCAGCCAGCGCAGCCGGCCGATGCGGTCGCCCAGCCACAGCCAGGCCACCAGCGCGCCGAACAGCGGCACCGTGGCGTTCAGGATGGAGGTCAGCCCGGTGGCGATGTGCATCACGGCCCAGGCGAACAGCGCGAACGGAATCGCCGAATTGATGAGCCCGGCCAGCAGCGCCGGCCGCCAGTGGCGCCGCAGCGCCGGCCATTCGCCGCGGTGCAGCAAGATGGGCCAGAGGAACAGCGTGGCCAGCAGCACGCGCATGCCGGCCGTGGGCAGCGGCCCGAACTCGGCCGCGCCCAGGCGCATGAACAGGAACGAGGCGCCCCACAGGCTGGCCAGCAGGATGAATTCGCCCACCCAGGCGTGATGTGGGGCGGCCGCGCTGGCCGATAGGTGTGTGTGGCTCATGCAAAGGCGGGCAAGGGTTGCGGGGTGGTGTGGGGCGGTGCTACGCCCTCGAGTTCCAGCAGCGCCACCTTGCGCGGCAGGCCGCCGGCGTAGCCCGTCAGCGCCCCGCCGCTGCCCAGCACGCGGTGGCAGGGCACGATCACGCTGACGGGGTTGCGCCCCACGGCCGCGCCCACGGCGCGCACGGCGCTGGGGCTGCCGATCTGGCGCGCGAGCGCGCCGTAGCTCGTGGTGGCGCCGCGCGGGATGGCCCGCAGCGCCTGCCACACGGCCTGCTGGAAGGGCGTGCCGCCCGATAAATCCAGCGGCAGATCAAACGCTGCGCGCGTGCCGGCCAGGTACTGCCGCAGCTGCTGGGCCGCCGCGCGCAGCACGGGGTGGCTGCCGTTGCTGGGCCAGCAGTCCGGGCCGTCGAGCCGCGCCGGCAGGTGGCGCTGGCCGTCGAACCACAGGCCCACCAGGCCGCGCGCGCTGGCGGCCAGGCGCACGTCGCCCAGGGGGGTGGCGGTGCGGCTTTGCACCGTGTCGGCGGGGAATTGCATGGTGGTTTCCTCGATTAAACGCGAAATGGGGTGTTTGCGCAGGTGGAGCGAGCGCAAGCAGCTACTTATTTGATAGTTCGGCCCAGGCCCGGATGACGCCATAGCTGCGCCAGGGGCGCCAGGCCTGGGCGGCCTCGGCCGCGGCGCGCGCGGGCTGGCGCAGGCCCTGCACGCCCAGCGCCTTGTGCAGCGCCACGTCGCCGGCGGGAAAGGCGTCGGGCCAGCGCAGCGCGCGCATGGCGATGTACTGCGCCGTCCAGTCGCCGATGCCGGGCAACTGGCGCAGTGCGGCCGTGGTGGTGTCCAGGTCACTGCTGGCGTGCAGCGGTAGGCGGCCCTGGTCCACGGCCCGCGCCAGCGCCACGATGGCGGCCTGGCGCTGGTGCACGATGCCGAGCCGGCCCAGCGCGTCGCCCTCGGCCGCTGCCATCGCCGCGGGCGTGGGAAACAGGCGATGAAGCCCCGGCCAGGGCGTCTCCACGGGCGCGCCGAAGCGCGCCACCAGCCGCTCGGCCAGCGTGCGCGCCGCCGCCACCGTGACCTGCTGGCCGAGCACGGCGCGCACCGCCAGCTCGAAGCCGTCGAGCGCGCCGGGCACGCGCAGGCCGTCGCCCCGCGGGAAGAAGGGGTGCAGCACGGCGTTGATGGCCTGGGGGTCGGCGTCCAGGTCGAGCAGGGCGCGCACGCGGGCGATGAGCGGCGCTAGCACGGGCTGCAGGCCGTCGCTCACCAGCAGCAGCAGCTGCGCGCGGGCCGGGTCAAAGCGCGCCTGCAGCCAGCCTGTGTAGACCATGCCGGCATGGGCCAGCCGCACCGTGCGGCGCAGCGCCAAGCCTTCGACTTCTTCCAGGCCCTGGATGCGGCGCGCCGCAAAAAAACCGAGCAGCGCCGCCGCGTCCAGCGGCGGCCGGTAGCCCAGGCGCACCGGGTGGCCGCCTTCGCCTGCATCGGGCAATGCGCCCTGGCGGCGCAGCTGCGTCGGGTTGAGCCCGTAATGCGCACAGAAGGCCGCGTTGAAGCGCCGCACGCTGGCAAAACCGCTGGCCAGCGCCACCTGGGTGACGGGCAGGCGCGTGTCGGTCAGCAACTGCTTGGCCGTCAGCAGCCGCCGTGTCTGCAGGTACTGCAGCGGCGAGATGCCCAGCGCGGCCTCGAAGATGCGGCGCAGGTGACGGTCGCTGATGCCCAGGCGCGCCGCCAGTTGGGCAACCAGCGGGCCGCCCTCGGGCTCGCCCCAGGCCTCGGGCGCATCCAGCAGCCGCAGCGCCTGGCGCACGAGGATGCTGGATGCGTCCTGTACCGACCAGGGCGCGGCCTGCGGCGCCAGCTCGGGCCGGCAGCGCAGGCAGGGGCGAAAGCCGGCGCTCTCGGCCTGGGCGGCCAGGGCAAAGAAGCGGCAGTTCTCGCGCCGCGGCGTGCGTACGGCGCAGACCGGGCGGCAGTAGATGCCGGTGGAGGTCACTCCGGTGAAAAAGCGCCCGTCGAAGCGCGCATCGCGGGCCTGCAGGGCCAGGTAGCGGGCGTCGTCATCGTCGGCGCGGAAATCGGAGGACATGGCCGCATGATAGGCCGCGCCCGGGTGCAGGCTCGCCGTTTTCGGACATGCGCCTGCGCGCAGCCCCGGGCAATCAGGGCAGGAAGGCGGGGGTCAGCAGGCGCAGCCCCAGCGAGAACCAGCGCTGGCTGCCTGCACCGATGCGGTTGCCGTACGTGGCGTCGATCTGCACGCGCTCCGGCACCAGCCAGTGGCGCAGGCCCAGCTGCACCAGGGGCTTGTCCGAGCCCTGACCGTAGGTCTCCGCCATCAGCCAGGTGCGCCCGTGCAGCTGGATTTCGGTGCCCAGCCCCCAGGTGAAGCGGTTGCGGCGCTGGCCCTGCTCGCGCAGCCAGCCGGTGTTGGTGTGCAGCACCACCGCGTCGTCGTTCCAGGAAAAGCTGGCGGGCACGTAGGCATACAGGTCGTGTCCGCCGCCGGCCTCTGTGCCCGGGTCGCGCTGCATGCCCGCCGCCAGCCCCAGGCCCCAGCCATTGGCCTGCAGTGGCTTGAACAGGGTCTTGCCTTGCAGCAGTTGGGCACTGGTGTGCGTGCCGCCATCCCGGTGCGTGAGTGCGCCGCCCATGGTTAGCTCCAGGTTGCCGCTGAAGTTGCAGGCCGGCAGAGCCCAGAATTCGGTATGGCCCTTGGGGCGCTTGACCCAGCTCTCCACCTGGCAGGCCTTGGCATCGACGATGCGGGCGTCGTCCGTGTTCATGGGGCGCGCGGCATGGGCGTTGCCGGTCAGCAGGGCGGCCGTTGTAAAGAGCGGTAGCGTCAGGCGATGCATGGAATCCTTGGAGTGGTGGCGCAGCCTGCGGGGCGCGGCTGCGATACCCAAACCGTGGAGTCTAGTGGCCCGCCGTGACAGGAATGTGCCGCCTACAATCGCCGGTTTCCGTTCCCACCCCAGGTTTACCGTGCAGCTTTCCCCCGCCATCTTCAAGGCCTATGACATCCGCGGCATCGTGCCGAGCACGCTCAATGAAGACGTGGCCCGAGCCCTGGGCCGGGCCTTTGGCACGGCGGCGCGGGCGCAGGGCGAGCGCGTCGTGGCTGTGGGGCGCGACGGGCGGCTGTCGGGCCCGGCGCTCGCCGGCGCGCTGATCCAGGGCCTGGTGGACGCGGGCATCGAGGTCATCGACATCGGCATGTCTACCACGCCCATGTTGTACTTTGCCGCCAGCACGCTGTGCCATAGCGGCATCCAGGTGACGGGCAGCCACAACCCCAAGGACTACAACGGCTTCAAGATGGTGCTGGCCGGCCGCGCCATCCATGGCGAGGAGATCCAGGGCCTGCGCCGGGCCATGGAGCAGCAGGCCTGGCAGCCGCAGGACGGCGGCAGCGTGCGGCAAGCCGACGTGCTGCCCGCCTACCGCGAGCGCATCGTGGGCGATGTGAAGCTGGCCCGCCCCATGAAGATCGTCGTGGACAGCGGCAACGGCATTGCCGGGGCCTCTGCGCCCGCCATCTTCCGCGCCCTGGGCTGCGAGGTGGTGGAACTCTTTTCCGAGGTGGACGGCAATTTCCCGAACCACCACCCGGACCCGAGCAAGCCCGAGAACCTGCGCGACGTGATAGCGGCCCTCCAGAGCAGCGACGCCGAGCTGGGCCTGGCCTTCGACGGCGACGGCGACCGCTTAGGGATAGTCACCAAGGACGGCCAGAACATCTTCCCCGACCGCCAGATGATGCTGTTTGCGCAGGATGTGCTGTCGCGCGTGCCGGGCGCGCCGATATTGTTCGACGTGAAGTGCACCCAGCGCCTGGCGCCCGCCATTGAAGCCGCGGGCGGCGAGCCGGTGATGTACAAGACCGGCCATTCGCTCATCAAGGCGCGCATGAAGGAGCTGCAGGCGCCGCTGGGCGGCGAGATGAGCGGCCATATCTTCTTCAAGGAGCGCTGGTACGGCTTCGACGACGGCACCTATGCCGGCTGCCGCCTGCTGGAGATCCTGAGCCGAGCCGCCGACCCGAGCGCCGTGCTGAACCAGCTCCCGAGCAGCCACAGCACGCCCGAGCTCAACGTGCATTGCGAGGAGGGCGAGCCGCATCGCCTGACCGGCGAGCTGCAGGCGCTGGCCGCTGGCGCCTTTGCCGCGCCCGCCCGCATCAGCACCATCGACGGCCTGCGCGTGGACTGGCCCGATGGCTTTGGCCTGATCCGCGCCAGCAACACCACGCCGGTGCTGGTGCTGCGCTTCGAGGGCCACACGCCAGAGGCGCTGCGGCGCATCGAATCCGCCATGCTGGCCTTGCTGGAGCGTGTCAAGCCCGGCGCCCAGGTCGGCGGCGCGGCGCACTGACGAGCGCTGCGCAGCGCGCCATGCAGCGGCTCGTCCTCGCGCTCTACAGCCTGGCCCTGTGGCTGGCCCAGCCGCTGCTGCTGCGCAAGCTGCGCCGGCGCGCGCGCACCGAGCCCGGCTACGCCCAGGCCGTGCCCGAGCGCTTCGGCCGCTATCCAGGGCCGCCGGCCATGGACGGGCAGGGCGGGCCGCTGGTGTGGATACACGCCGTGTCCCTGGGCGAGACGCGCGCCGCCGCCATCCTGCTCCAGGAGCTGCGCGCCCAGCTGCCCGGCATGCGCCTGCTGCTCACGCATGGCACGGCCACGGGCCGCGCCGAGGGGGAAAAACTCTTGCACAGCGGCGACCTGCAGGTCTGGCAGCCCTGGGACACACCCGGTGCCGTACGGCGCTTTCTGCGCCGGTTTCGTCCGGCCATCGGCATCCTGATGGAGACCGAGATCTGGCCCAACCTCGTCGCCGGCTGCCGCGCGCAGCAGGTGCCGCTGGTGCTGGCGAATGCGCGCCTGAATGAAAAATCTCGCGCCGGCGCGCGCCGCCTGGCCTGGCTGTCGCGCCCGGCCTACGCGGGCCTGGCGGCCGTCTGGGCCCAGACCGAGGAGGACGCCGTGCGCCTGCGCGATGTGGGTGCGCCCGTGGCCGGCGTGTTCGGCAACCTCAAATTCGACGTCGTTCCCTCGCCCGAGCAGCAGGCCCGGGGCCGCGCCTGGCGCGAGGCGTGCCGGCGCCCCGTGGTGCTGCTGGCCAGCACGCGCGAAGGCGAGGAGGCGATGTGGCTGGAAGTTTTGAGGCAAAAATGGCCTCCAGCGCCCGTTGATAAAACGCAAACAGCTATTAAAAATGAAGTCAATGCGGCCGTGCAATGGCTGCTCGTGCCGCGCCACCCCCAGCGCTTTGACGAGGTGCAGCGTCTGTGCGAGGCCGCCGGCCTGCGCGTGTCGCGGCGCAGCCAGTGGGACCATGGCCCGCAGCAGGCCGACGTGTGGCTGGGCGATTCGCTGGGCGAGATGCCCCTGTACTACGGCATGGCCCATGTGGCGCTGCTGGGCGGCAGCTTTGCGCCGCTCGGGGGCCAGAACCTCATCGAGGCCGCGGCCTGCGGCTGCCCCCTGGTCATGGGGCCGCACACCTTCAACTTTGACCAGGCCGCGCGCCTGGCCATAGCCGCCGGCGCCGCCGAGCGCGTGGCCGACATGGCCGCGGGCGTGGCTGCCGCCACCGCACTGGCGCAGGATGGGCCGCGCCACGCCGAGCGGGCCGGGCGCTGCCAGGCCTTCACCCAGGCCCACCGCGGCGCGGCCCATGCCACGGCCCTGGCCGTGCAGCAGCAGCTGAACCGGGCGCTCAGGCAATCGGGCGGGCCGTCTTCTTGACGCGGCGCAAACCGGTATGTGACAAAAAATAAGTGGATACCCCAAAATCCACCCCACCATGATGGACAAGCACTACCTCACCTCCCTCTTCGCGCCCAGCTCGATCATCGTCCTGGCTGGCAACCCCGATGCCCCTGAGTCACAAACTCCCCAGGCACGTGCGCTGCGCGAGGCACTCACGGCGCAGCCATTCACGGGGCAGCTGCAGTTCTTCGACATCCACACCAGCGGCACCCTGGCCGACCTGGCCCAGGCGCGCGCCGACCTGGCCATCATCGCCCAGCCGCCCCAAGACCTGCCCGCCGCGCTGGAGGTGGCCGGGCGCATGAACTGCCGCTCGGCCCTGGTGCTCTCCAACGGTGTGGACACACAGCTGGCCGAGCAGTTGCGCAAGATCGCGCGGCGCGAGGGCATGCATCTGCTGGGCCCCAACTCGCTGGGCATCCAGCGGCCACAGCTGCAGCTCAACGCCAGCGCCGCGGGGCCGCTGGCGCGCGAGGGCTCGCTGGCACTGGTATGCCAGTCGGGCGCGCTGACCTCGTCCACCCTGGACTGGGCGGCCAACAATGCCGTGGGCTTTTCCAGCGTGATCTCGCTGGGCCCGCACACCGACGTGGGTCTGAGCGAGGCGCTGGACTTCCTGGCCAATGACGCGCGCACGCAAAGCATCGTCGTCTACATGGAGGGCATACAGGATGCGCGCCGCTTCATGAGCGCACTGCGCTCGGCCGCCTATGCCAAGCCCGTGGTGGTGCTCAAGGCCGGGCGCAAGCCCGCGGGCAACCGGGCGGCGCAGACGCATAGCGGCGCCATCGTCGGCAGCGACGATGTGTTCGACGCCGTGCTGCGCCGCGCCGGCGCGGTGCGCGTGCGCTCCTTCGTGGCGCTGTTCTCGGCCGCCAAATGCCTGGCCTCGCGCTACCGGCCCGTGGGCAAGCGTCTGGCCATCATCACCAACGGCGGCGGCCCCGGCGTGCTGGCGGCCGACTGGGAGAACGAGATCGGCCTCGATCTGGGCCTGCTCTCGCAAGAGAGCAGCGCCAAGCTGGCCCCGCAGCTGCCCTCGCTGGCATCGCTGTGCGGGCTGATGGACCTGTCCGAGGATGCCACCCCCCAGCACTACGCCCAGGCGCTACAGGCCGCGTTCACGGATCGCCAGGTCGACGGCGTGCTGGCCATCTTCTCGCCCAAGCCCGGAGCCGACGCCGAAGGCGTGGCCAGCGCCCTGGCCGAGGCCAAGCGCCTGGCGCCCAAGCCGCTGCTCACCTGCTGGATGGGAGACGCCACCGTGGTGCCCGCGCGCAAGATACTGCGCGCGGCGCAGATCCCCACCTTCCGCACGCCCGAAGCGGCCGTGGGCGCGTTTGGCAACATCGCCTCGTTCTACCAGAACCAGCAGCTGCTGCAGCAAACGCCGCCGCCCTTGACCACGCTGGCCAAGCCCGACATCGAGGGCGCGCGCCTGGTGATCGAAAGCGTGCTCGCCGAGCGCCGCAACGTGCTCACCGAGATGGAGTCCAAGACCCTGCTGGCGGCCTTCCACATCCCGGTCACCAAGACCCTGCTGGCGCGCAACGCCCACGAGGCCATGATGATCGCCACGCAGCTCGGCTTTCCGGTGGCGCTGAAAATCCACTCGCCCGACATCGCCCACAAGTCCGACGTCGGCGGCGTGGCCCTGAACGTCAATAACGGCGCGGCCGTGCGCGACACCTTTACCGACATGGTGCAGCACGTGGCGCGCCTCAAGCCCGGTGCGCGCATCGACGGCGTCACCGTGCAAAAAATGGCGCGCGCGCGCCGCGGGCGTGAGATCTGCATCGGCCTGGTCAGCGACGACCCGTTTGGCCCGGTGATCACCTTCGGCGCCGGCGGCACCATGATCGAGCTCATCAACGACCGCGCCATGGAGCTGCCGCCGCTGAACCAGTTCCTGGCGCGCAGCCTGATCAACCGCTCGCGCGTGGCCGAGACCCTGGGTGAATGGCGCGGCGCATCCGCCGTGGACATGCTGGCGCTGGAGCAGGTGCTGCTGCGCGTCTCCGAGATGGTCTGCGCGCTGCCCCAGCTGCGCGAGATGGACATCAACCCCCTGATCGTCGACGAGCAGGGCGCCGTGGCCGTGGACGCGCGCATCGCCCTGCACGAAACCGCCCACGCCAGCGGCCGCACCGAAAGCGCCGGCCCCGGCCACTACAACCACCTGTCCATCCACCCCTATCCGGCGCGCTACGAGCAGACCTGGCCCCTGCGCGGGGGCGGCGAATGCCTGGTGCGCCCCATTCGCCCCGACGACGCGCAAATGGTGCAGCGCCTGGTCAAGGAGCTGTCGCCCGAGAGCCGCTACTTCCGCTTCGTCTCGCAAATCGCCGAGCTGCCGCCGTCCATGCTCGCTCGCTTCACCCTCATCGACTACGACCGCGAAATGGCCCTGGTGGCCTTGCACCGCGAGCGCCTGGTGGATGAGGAGGGCGAGGTCAGCTACAAGGAGCGCATCGTCGGCGTGTCACGCTACGTCACCAACCCTGACCACAGCAGCTGCGAATTCGCCCTGCTGGTGGCCGATGACTTTGCCGGCAAGGGCCTGGGCTCGCGTCTCATGCACAGCATCATGGAGGTGGCCCGCGACCGGGGCCTGGCCGAAATCCAGGGCCTGGTACTGAGCAACAACCCCACCATGCTCAAGCTCATGCGCAGGCTGGGCTTCGAGGTGCGGACGTTTGAGGAAGACCCGGAGTTCAAGCTCGTGGTGCACCAGCTGTAGCAGGCCTGGTAGTCGGGGCGGGTTTTGCTCCTTCCCCCTTTGGGGGAAGGTAGGGATGGGGGCCGGCTGGAGGTGGGCGCACAGGCTGATGGGGCAACCACCGCTGGCCCCCACCCCCACCCTCCCCCAGAGGGGGAGGGAGTGAAAGCCCGCGCTAGATAAGCGCAATGCGCTATCAAAAAAGATGCGTACTTGTGCTATGCCAACTGGGGGCGGCCCATGGCGCCACCAGAATTACCGAGCCAGCAGCACATCCACCGCCGCCACATCGCCTGCCGTGAGCGTGCCCGCCGCCTGCTTGAGGCGCAGCGTGCCCAGCAGCACGTTGTAGCGTGCGGCGGCCAGGTCGCGCTTGGTCTGGTAGAGCTGGCTTTGGGCGTTGAGCACGTCGATGTTGATGCGCACGCCCACCTGGTAGCCGAGCTGGTTGGCGTCGAGCGCGCTTTGGCTGGAGGTCTCGGCCGCCTGCAGGGCAGACACCTGGCTCAGGCCCGACTGCACGCCAAAGAAGGCGCTGCGCGTGGCCTGGGCCACGGTGCGGCGGGCGTTGTCGAGGTCGGCGCGGGCCTTGTCTTCGAGCGACAGGGTTTCCTTCACGCGGTTCTGTACGGCAAAGCCGGCGAACAGCGGCAGGTTGAGCGCCACGCCCACGCTGGCGGCGTTGGTGCGCGTATTGACGCCGGGCATGAGCACGCTGCCGTTGGGCGTGCGCTGCACGTTGTAGCCGGCCTGCAGCTCCACGGTGGGCAGGTGGCCGGTTTCGGCCTTGGCGGTCTCGAGCCTGGCGACGTCCAGTGCAATCTGGGCCTGGCGCACCTGCGGCTGGTGCTGTTCGGCGCTGCGCACCCAGTGCTCCACCTCGGCCGGTTGCACGGCAGGCAGTTGCACGGGCTGCCCCAGGGGCAGGGGGGTGATGCCGGCGCGGCCCACCACCTGGTCGAGCCCCAGGCGTTTGACGTGCAGATCGTTCTCGGCGGCGATTTCCTGGGCGGTGACCAGGTCGTGGCGGGCACGGGCTTCGCGCTCATCGGTGATGGTGGCGGTGCCGACCTCGAAGTTGCGCCGGGCGGCGGCGAGCTGTTCGGCCACGGCGGCCTTTTGCGCTCGCACAAAGGTCAGCGTGTCTTGCGCGGCCAGCACGTCGAAGTAGGCCTGGGTCACGCGGATCAGCAGGTCCTGCTCGGCGCCGTCAAGCTGTGCCTGCGCAAAATCGATGCCGCGCTGCCCCTGCTCGAAGCCGATGCGGTTGGCCGGGCGGTACAGGGGCTGCGAGGCCTGCAGGCCCAGGGTCTGCGCGGGGCCGTCGACACTCACCTCTGGCAGGCGTGCGCGCGTCATGTCGGTGCGCGTGTAGTTCACGCCACCCGTGAGGGCGGCGCTGGGCAACAGGCCGGCGCGGGCCTGCTCGGCGCGGCTGCCTGCCGCCCGCAGTTGTGCCTGGGCCGCTTGCCAGCTGGCGTCATAGCTGCGGGCCTGCTCCATCAAGGCAGAAAGGCTTTGCGCCTGCGCCGGGCCTGCCGCCACCAGGGCGTAGAGGGCGCTCATGGTCAGGGTGAAGGAGAACAGCCGCGGCAATGCTTTCATGGCGTTGTGGAGGGTTTGTGGTAGCTTGAGTATCCCTGCCGCAGGCCCGGGCTGGTCTTGATGTGACTTCAACCTAGAAACGGCAGTTGGACGCGCTTGCCAGTGCCGTGATCGGGGTGGCAGGCAAGGAGGAGCAATGCTGCATGACGCCCTGAGCGCGGTGCTGGCAAGTGTGTAGCGCGCTCACCCAACCGGTGAGGGCCAACGAAGCAGTGAAAGTCAATGTCCATGCGGCTCTCGCGAAGATGGCAAGCGGTCAACTGCTGTTTCTGGGTTCAATACAGGGGCACGGCTGGATCGCGTTCGCGCGTCCAGGCGTCGATGCCGCCCGTGATGTTGGCCACGCTGTCAAAGCCGCGTTGCAGCAAAAAGCCGGCCACCCGCAGGCTGCGCACGCCGTGGTGGCACAGGCAGGCGGTGGGACGCATGGGGTCAAGCTCACCCAGCCGCGCCGGCAGCTCGCCCATGGGGATGGCGACGAGCTCGAAACCGTGCGCGGTGACGCTGGCGGTCTGCAGCTCCCAGGGTTCGCGCACGTCCAGCACCAGCGGCTGGCCGGCCCCATGGAGCAGGAGCCAGTCGGCGAGTTGCGCGGGACGGACGTGGTCGATCATGCAGGCGACTCCAGGTGCGGGAGAGGTCAGAACTTGAAGGACGAGGGCTCGGGGAAGTGGCGCAGGCGCGGCACGACCACATCCCAGGGCTGGCTGGTCTCAAAGCGCTCGCCCTGGCGACGCACGATGGTGGCGCGCATCATCGGCGCATGGCCCACATAGGCGCCCAGGCGACCGCCGTCGCGCAGCAGCGCGAGCAGGCTTTGCGGCACCTCGGCCACGGAGCCGCTGAGCACGATGACGTCAAAGGGACCGTCGGAAATGGGATCGCGCGCACCGTCGCCCTGGCGCACCTCGGCATTGACGACGCCGGCGCTGCGCAGGTTCTCGCGCGCAAACTCGACCAGGTCGGGGTCGATCTCCAGCGTCACCACGCGCTCGGCGCTGGCGGCCAGCAGGGCGGCCATATAACCCGAGCCGGCGCCGATCTCGAGCACGCGGTCGGTGGGCTTGACTTGCAGGTCTTGCAGCATGCGGGCGTCCACGCGCGGCGCCAGCATCACCTGGCCCAGGCGTTCGGCCTGCTCCACGTCGGGATTCAGGGGGATTTCCGTGTCGATGAAGGCCAGGCCCTGGTAGGAGGGCGGAACGAAGTCTTCGCGGCGCACGCTGGACAGCAGCCTGAGCACGCCGGCGTCAAGCACGTTCCACGGACGGATCTGCTGCTCCACCATGTTGTAGCGGGCCTGCTCGACGGGGTCGTGGATGTCGGCGGACGTGTTCAGAGGCATGTTCATGGAGTACTCCGGAAGGCGGTCACTGTGGTCGGATAAACCTGCGATTTTAGGCCGAGCGCACGCACAGTCCCTGCAAAACATTCTCGGCCTGCAGGCGGATGTACTCCGGTGCCGAAAAGCGCGTGGCATCGGGAATGCACAGCGATGGGATCGGCTGCGCAAACATGAGGAACATCAGCGGCGCCAGTACCAGGTAGACCGCGTGATCCAGGTCGAGCCGGCGCAGCTCGCCGCGATCCATGCCGCGTTCCAGTACGCGGCGGATCAGGCGGTGCCCCGGCTCCACGACTTCCTGGCGATAAAAATCAGCAATCTCGGGAAAGTTGTTGGCCTCGTGGAGCATGAGCTTGCCCAGGCCCGAGGCCTTGGTAGAGCCCACGCGCTCCCACCAGGTCTGAAAGCAGTACTGCAGCAGCTCGCTGCTCGTTCCCTCGTAGGCTTCAAGCTCCAGATCCCACTCGCCAAAGCGCCCAGCGATGTTCTTGCGCACCACGGCCTTGAACAGCTCCTGCTTGCTGGGAAAGTACAGGAACAGCGTGCCCTTGGAAACCCCGGCGCGCGCAGCCACTTCTTCCACACGCGTGGCGGCATAGCCTTTTTCGACGAACAGATCCAGCGCCGCGTCCAGCAGCTCCCCCGGGCGCGCCTCTTTGCGGCGGCCGCGCCGGGGGGCGCCGGGGGTATCGGGGTGGGTGGCGGAAGAGGGAGGGGAGGAAGACATTTTTTTGCTGACCAGTTAGGGCGTGTCATCAAATCATCCACAAGGTGCTGTTGCACCGGTGCGGCTTTTTGCACCCTGCTTTACTTTACGGCAGCAGCGCATCGGCGCCTTCGAGGTCGTCGATCTATCTGCTTGTCAGATGTCTTGGGCTCACGCCGCTGCGGCGAGGCCCTGGGGTGCGCTAGAATCTGCGGCTTTTGCGGGCGTCGTTCAATGGCAGGACCTGAGCTTCCCAAGCTCAAGACGTGGGTTCGATTCCCATCGCCCGCTCCAGCTTCCCAGCAGGGAACGCTTTCAGGATTACCTTCAATCCTCGCGCTGTTTCTTTTTCTGCAGCGCCCCCTTCAAACTCTTTACCGGCACGCAGGGCCTGCCGTTCAGAACCATGCCTCGTGATGCCACTTCCTCGGCCGGGAGCGCCGAGTCTTCCCATCGCTGGATGCGTCGCGCCGTGCTCGGCCTGCTGCTGCTCGCCGTTGGCGTCTGGGCCTGGGGCTTCGCGCGCGCTGGCGGCGCGGTGGGAGATGCCGCGTGGAACGCCCCGCCGGCGGGCCTGGGCACCAAGGCGCTGGTGATGGAGGAGTGGATGGAGAGCGTGCCCTATGGCGCCCTCCTTGCGGCCCAGTGGCGAGTGTTTTTCCTGCTGTGCCTCCCCCCGGTGGCACCGCGCGGGGATTGAAAGCTTTATTCTTTAATTGAATAAATTTAAAAAAATATATTCTTTTGAGTTTTAAGTTGCCCTCTCCACAATGCCACCGATTCCCGCATCGTGGAGAGGCACCAATGACATCGGCAAGCAAGCTCAAGACCCTTTTCGCCACCCTGGCCCTGACCGCCAGCGCCCTGGCATCGGCCCAGTCCAACACCCTGCTCAACGTCTCCTACGACGTGGCGCGCGAGTTCTACAAGGACTACAACCAGGCCTTCATCGCCCACTACAAGAAGACCAAGGGCGTGGATGTGAAGGTGGACCAGGCCCATGGCGGCTCCAGCGCCCAGGCGCGCGCCGTGAACGACGGCCTGGCCGCCGACGTGGTGACCTTCAACACCACCACCGACGTGCAGTTCCTGGCCGACAACGGCGTCGTGGCCAAGGACTGGGCGCAAAAATTTCCGCACGAGGCTTCGCCCACCACCTCGACCATGCTGTTCCTGGTGCGCCAGGGCAATCCCAAGAACATCAAGGACTGGGCCGACCTGGTGCGCCCGGATGTCAAGGTCATCGTCGTCAACCCAAAGACCGGCGGCAATGGCCGCTACGCCTACCTGGCGGCCTGGGGCAGCGTGCGCGAGAAGGGCGGCAGCGACGCCCAGGCGGCGGAGTTTGTCGCCAAGATGTACAAGAATGTGCCGGTCCTGGCCAAGGGCGGGCGCGATGCCACGGCCACCTTTTTGCAGCGCAACATCGGCGATGTGCTGATCACCTTTGAATCGGAAGTGGTGTCGGTGGAGCGCGAGTTTGGCAAGGGCAAGGTGGATGCCGTCTATCCCTCGGTGAGCATCACGGCCAAGAACCCGGTGGCGATCGTCGAGCGTACCGTGGCCAAGAAGGGCACGGCAGAGCTCGCCAAGGCCTATCTGGACTACCTGTATTCCGACGAGGCGCAGGAAATCGCCGCCCGGCATGCCATCCGCCCGCGCTCCGAGGCGGTGCTGAAGCGGCACGCCGACCAATTCAAGCCCATTCAGCAGTTCGCCGTGGCCAAGTATTTCGGCTCCCTGAGCGAGGCGCAGAAGGTGCACTTCAACGACGGCGGCCAGTTCGACAAGCTGTATCAACCCGGCAAGTAATCCTATGAGCGCGCTTGCGCTGGGCACCGCCCAGCTTTCCGCCAGGCGTGCGCCCAAGCGCGTGCTGCCCGGCTTTGGCCTCACGCTGGGCTACACGCTGTTCTATCTGAGCATCATCGTGCTGATCCCGCTGCTGGCACTGCTGCTCAAGACCTTCACCATGACCTGGCCGCAGTTCTGGGAGGCCGTGACGGCGCCGCGCGTGCTGGCGTCCTACCGGCTGACCTTCGGCGCCTCGTTCATCGCCGCCTGCGTGAACCTGGTGTTCGGGCTGCTGATTGCCTGGGTGCTGGTGCGCTACCAGTTCCCGGGCAAGAAGATCGTGGATGCGCTGGTGGACCTGCCGTTCGCCCTGCCCACGGCCGTGGCCGGCATCTCGCTCACGGCGCTGCTGGCGGGCAATGGCTGGGTGGGCCAGTACTTCGAGCCGCTGGGCATCCAGCTGGCCTTCAACCCCAACGGCGTGGTGATCGCGCTGATCTTCATCGGCCTGCCCTTCGTGGTGCGCACGGTGCAGCCGGTGCTGGAGGACGGCGAGAAGGAGCTGGAAGAGGCGGCGACCAGCCTGGGCGCCACGCGCTGGCAAATCTTTCGCCACGTCATCCTGCCGGCCATCATGCCGGCGCTGCTCACCGGCTTTGCCATGGCCTTTGCGCGCGCCATCGGCGAATACGGCTCGGTGATCTTCATCGCCGGCAACATGCCCATGATGTCGGAGATCACGCCGCTGATCATCATCGGCAAGCTGGAGCAATACGACGTGGCCGGCGCCACCGCCGTGGCCGTGGTGATGCTGTTCTTCTCCTTCGTCATGCTGCTGGTCATCAACGCGCTGCAGGCCTGGCAGCGGCGCCATGCGGGGATGCCGGCATGAGTGCGAGCGCAACCCCCGCCACACGCCGCCCTCTGGCCGGCACCACCGAGGCGCCCTGGGTACGCGGGCTGCTCATCGGCGCCGCGCTGGTGTTCCTGGCGCTGTTTCTGGTGCTGCCGCTGGCGGCCGTGTTCACCGAGGCGCTGCGCAAGGGCGTGGCTGCCTATCTGGCGGGCCTGAATGAGCCCGACGCCTGGTCCGCCATCAAGCTCACGCTGCTCACGGCCGTGATCGCCGTGCCGCTGAACCTGGTGTTCGGCGTGGCGGCGGCCTGGTGCATCGCCAAGTACGAATTCAAGGGCAAGGCCTTCCTGACCACGCTGATCGACCTGCCGTTCTCCATCTCGCCGGTGGTGGCGGGCCTGATGTACGTGCTGGTGTTCGGCGCCAACGGCTGGTTCGGCCCCTGGCTGGCGGCGCATGACATCAAGATCATCTTCGCCGTGCCCGGCATCGTGCTGGCCACGGTGTTCGTCACCTTCCCCTTCATTGCGCGCGAGCTGATCCCGCTGATGCAGGCCCAGGGCAACGACGAGGAGCAGGCCGCCATCGTGCTCGGCGCCAGCGGCTGGCAGACCTTCTGGCATGTCACGCTGCCCAACATCAAGTGGGGCCTGCTGTACGGCGTGATCCTGTGCAATGCGCGTGCCATGGGCGAGTTTGGTGCGGTGTCGGTGGTCTCGGGCCATATCCGCGGCCAGACCAACACCATCCCGCTGCATGTGGAGATTCTCTACAACGAGTACCAGTCGGTCGCGGCCTTCGCCGCCGCCTCGCTGCTGGCGCTGCTGGCGCTGGTCACGCTGGTCATCAAGACGGTGGCCGAGTGGAAGAACGAGCAGCAACGCCAGCAGGCCGCCGCCTTGCCGCCGGAGCGCCCGGTTTGAAGCAAAAACACCTGATTAGGCACATGCCGCAGATCACCGTCATTCCGGCGAAAGCCGGAATCCAGGAGCCTCGCAGCACTCAAACCGCTGGATTCCGGCTTTCGCCGGAATGACGTGGCGTTTGTTGACCGAGTGCTGTCTTAGGCATGTCGCTAATCAGGAAAAAACACATAGTAGCCCTTATCCAGCAAGCGCTGAAAGCTATTGAATCATGAGCATTGAAATCCGCAACGTCAGCAAGCAGTTCGGCAGCTTCCAGGCCCTGCGCGATGTCAGCCTGGACATCGCCTCGGGCGAGCTGATCGCGCTGCTGGGGCCGTCCGGCTGCGGCAAGACCACGCTGCTGCGCATCATTGCCGGACTGGAGACGCCCGACACCGGCAGCATCCACTTTGCCGGCGAAGACCAGACCGATGTGCATGTGCGCGAGCGCGGCGTGGGCTTCGTGTTCCAGCACTACGCGCTGTTTCGCCACATGACGGTGTTCGACAACGTGGCCTTCGGCCTGCGCATGAAGCCGCGCAAGGAGCGGCCCGCGGAAAGCGCGATCCGCCAGAAGGTGATGGATCTGCTCAAGCTGGTGCAACTGGACTGGATCGCCGAGCGCTACCCCTCGCAGCTCTCGGGCGGCCAGCGCCAGCGCATCGCCCTGGCGCGCGCGCTGGCCGTGGAGCCCCAGGTGCTGCTGCTCGATGAGCCCTTCGGCGCGCTGGACGCCAAGGTCAGAAAAGAGCTCAGGAGATGGCTGCGCCGCCTGCACGACGAGCTGCATGTCACGTCCATCTTCGTCACGCACGACCAGGAGGAGGCGCTGGAGGTGGCCGACCGCGTCGTCGTCATCAACCAGGGCCGCATCGAGCAGCAGGGCACGCCCCAGCAGGTGTGGGACAACCCGGCCAGCGCCTTCGTCTACGGCTTTTTGGGCGATGTGAACCTGTTCAAGGGCCGTGCCAACGATGGCCGCATTCACCTGGAAGAGGGCATGCAGCTCGACAGCCCAGAGGTCCGGCATGCCGATGGCACCCAGGCCTTTGCCTATGTGCGCCCGCACGACCTGGACGTGCAGCGCTATGCACCGGGCCAGGCGCTCGACGCCCATGGCCGCCCGCGCGGCATCGTGGTGCAGCTCGAGCGCGCCATCGTCGTGGGGCCGATCGCGCGGCTGGAACTAATTCCCGAAGGCAGTACCCAATCGGCGGACAATGCGGCCCCTGAGGCCTTGATCGAAGCGCAGATCCCGGCCCAGCAATTCCACGAGATGGGGTTGCGCGAGGGCGAGATGCTGGTGGTGACACCGCGCCGCATGAAGGTATTTCTGGACGAAGCCGCCGGCATCTGAGCCCTGCAATCCTTGGGCATCGGGACCGGCCCTACAAGGAAAAAAATTGCTGTTGAACGCGATAGCCGGCGCGCCGCGCCGTACCCTGGCGCTGATGAGCGCCGTCTGTGTGGCCATGCTGGCCTTTGGCATGTATCTGCAACATGTGGTGGGCCTGGAGCCTTGCCCCATGTGCATCGTGCAGCGCTATGCTCTCATTGGTGTAGCTGTCTGCGCAGGACTGGCAAGTGCTAGAGCCCAAAAAGGCTGGTGGATGAGCTGGGGCGTGCTGGCCTTGGGGCTGGCCGGTTTTGGCGCCTTCACCGCCGCGCGCCAAAGCTGGCTGCAGTGGTTCCCGCCCGAGGTGGCCACCTGTGGGCGCGACTTCTACGGCATGATCGAAAACTACTCCCTGAGCCGCGCCATTCCCATGATCTTCCGCGGCTCGGGAGACTGCACCGCCATTGACTGGACCTTCCTGGGCGGCTCCATCGCCAACTGGTCGTTCCTCTGGTTCACGCTGTTTGGGCTGGTATTGCTGGTGCTGCTGCTGCGCAGGGGCCAGGTTTAGCGCCTGCCCCACTTGAGCCGCAGGCGCCGCCAGCCGATCACCACACCCGTCAGGCTCATGGCTGTGCCGCCCAGGCTCAGCACGATCAGCACGCTGTCCCACAGCGGGCGGCGGGCCAGCAGTGGCAGCCAGTCCCAGCTGTGCAGCATGCCGAACAGCCAGCGGTAGATGCGCCGGTGGCTGTCGATGCGGCCGAGCACCGTGCCGGTGTGCGGGTCCACATGCACCCAGCTGGCCTGCGCGTCGCCAAACACCACGCGCAGCACGGGCAGCGGCTTTTCGGTGCCGCCGCCCATGGTGTGTGTGTCGATGCGCTCCCCCGGGGCGGGGCAGCAAGCCTGGCCACCGACGCCTCCATTTCCCCCTGCCTTCAGTGATGGGCGTTTGGATGTGGCCCGATCGAGCAGCACGGGACTGTTGGGCCCGGGCCCCAGCGCCTGGCACCAGGTTGAGGCCCTGCAGTGCGCGTCCAGCGCAGTTCGCGCAACCTCAAAGGGTGCGGCACAGGGACTGCACGCTGGCCCCCCCGCCCATGGCCTCTAAACATCCGCAGCGTGGGCCTCGCGTGTGTAGTAGTAGCTGTCGTAGGCCCGCAGTGTGTCGATGCGCTCCACCGGGGCGGGCAGCAGCCTGGCCACCGACGCCTCCAGTTCCCCCTGCTTCCAGTGATGGGCGTTGGCTGTGGCCGCGTCGAGCAGCACGGGACTGTGGCCGGGCGCCAGCGCCTGCACCAGCGTGTGGCCTGCCGTGCGCGTCCAGCGCAGTTCGCGCACCTCAAAGGGTGCGGCGGCGAGCAGGGCCTGCACGCTGGCGGGCTGCTCGGGCAGGGTGAGCGGGCCGCCGTGCATGGCCTCCATCCGCAGCGGCGCGGCGCCGCTGTCAAAGACGCGCCAGGGGTTCATCGACATCAGGCCGCTGAAGATCCAGGTGAAGGTGATGACCGCGAACAGCAGGCCCGCGATGTGGTGCCAGCGCATCATGGCGCCGGGGTAGGGCGAGCGCCTGCCGCTTTTGTAGCTGCCGGAAAAGCGCCAGCGCATCACGCCGACCACGGTGCCCAGCACCGTCACCGCGATGCCCAGGATGGACAGCCAGTTCACGATGTCGGCCCAGTAGGCGTTGAAGACATTGCCCCGGAAGGGGTAGAGCCAGTGGATCCAGGCGCCCGCGTAGTTCCAGATGCGCTCGGTGCGCGTGGCATCGCGCACCACCTCGCCGGTCTTGCCGGAGACATAAAGCACCGTACCCGCACCGTCTTCCAGCCGCACGCGGTGCAGGGGCCGGTGGGCGTCGAGCGCGCGCGAGTGGGTGAAGGCATCCTCGTCCACCTGGCCCTCATGGGTGGTGGCGACGCCCGCGCCCGCATAGGCGCCAGCGCTGGCCAGGGCATGGGCCGGGTCCACGCCGGCGAGCACCGCGCCGCTCTCTGCATCGATCATGATGGCGGTTGGGCGCGGCATCCGGCGGTTCTTGCCGCCTGCAGCGGGTGCCTCGTGCGCGGGCGTGGCCAGATAGACGGGGCGGCCGGCGCTGGCCACGGCCAGGCGCAGGTCCTGCAGCGGGCCACGCAGCCCGGCCGCCGCCAGCGCCTGCGCGGGCTCCAGCGCCACCGGGGAGGCGCGCAAGGCCGGCAGGTGTTCCAGCCGCTCGGCCGGCGTGAGCTTGGGGTAGCCCACGTACATCATCACCACGCCCGAGATGAACCACATGGCGAAGAAGGCGCACAGCAGCACGCCCAGCCAGCGGTGGAGCAGGAACAGCCAGCGTTTGGCATGCACCATGGGAGCCTCCGGTGTCTCAGAAGGCGACGTGCAGCGTTATGTCGGCGGTGCGCGGCGCGCCCAGGTAGGCCTGGCTGCTCAGGTTGGCGGCATAGACGCGGTCGGTGGCGTTGCGCAGGCGGCCGGTCAGCGTGCTGGTCTTGTTGATCTTCCAGGCCAGGCCCAGGTCGAGCAGCGTGTAGGCCGACTGCCACTGCGTGTTGGCCGCGTTGGCGTACACCTTGCCCACATGGCGCACACCTGCGCTGGCCTGGAGCTGGGGCGTGATGGCGTAGCCCACCCACAGATTGGCCACGGTGGCCGGGGTGTTGGTGGGCTCCTTGCCGGCCAGCGACACGCCGCCCTGCATGAAGTTCTCGTAGCGCGCGTCCACATGCGTCAGGTTGGCCTGCAACTGCCAGCGCGGCGATGGGCGCAGGCCCACCGACAGTTCGGCGCCTTGGGACGATTGCTCACCCACCAGGAGGGTCATGCCCGGGTTGTTCGGGTCCTGCGTGGCGATGTTGCGCCGCGTGATCTGGTAGAGCGCCAGGGTGGCCGTGCCTTTGCCGCCCCAGAAGTCGATCTTGCTGCCCACCTCGGCCTGGCGGCCGGTGGTCAGCTCGCTGTTGTTCATCACGTCGGCGAACGAGGCCGTGGACAGGATGCCGGACGGCGGATCGGCGGCGGTGGAATACTGCGCGTAGAGGTTGGCACCCGGGGCGACGTCCCAGACCACGCCGATGCGGCCCGTGGTCGGGCTGTAGCCCCGGCTGTAGGTGGCGGGCATGGCGGCCGTGACGGCGCGGCGGTTGGTCAGGTCCAGGTCGATGCGTTCGTGCCGCAGGGCGGTGATGAGATTGAACCGGGGCGCCACGGCGGTGCGGTTCTCCAGGTACAGCGCGGTGGTGGTGACCTTGTTGTCGCGATCGGGCTTGAAGCCGGGCGCCATGCCGGGAATGTCGAAGAAGTTCTCCGTGGCGAAGCGGTAGGGGTCGACCGTGCTCACCGTGCCTGCCAAGCTATTGGGGAAGCGCGTCTGCCGGTTCACGCTCACGTCCAGGCCAAAGGCCCAGTCGCTCTTGCGGCCGGCGATGCTGCCCTTGTAGGTGCCCTCGACGCGGTCGCCTACCACCTCGTGGTCGTGGCGCTGCAGGTAGGCGCCAGAGCGGATCACCTGGGTGTTGGAGGTGTTGAAGCGGTAGGTTTCGACGTTGCGGTAGTCGCGCAGCGCGTCGTAGGCATAGAACGTGTTGCGCAGCTCCAGGGCGTCCGAGGCGCGCCACTGCGTGACCGAGCGCAGCCACTGCACGCGCTGGGCGTACAGGCCATCGGCGCTGTTGTAGTTGGCGAAGCGCGTGCGCGGATCGATGCGCAGCTCGCCCGCCATCGGGTTGAGCAACGGGGTGCCCCAGTAGGGGCGGTCGACATGCTCGTTCTGGTACTCGTAGGCCAACGTGTGGGTGAGGCCGCCGCCCAGGTCGGACAGCAGCGAGGTGGCCAGTTGCGTGGAGCGCGTGTGCATGCCTTCCACCCAGTTGCCGGCATCGCGGTGGTTCAGGTCGATGCGCGCGAAGTGCTGCGGGCCGGCCGCGTTGTCGCTGCCGGCGATGCGCCGGTTCAGGCCCAGGGATACTTCCTTGAGGTTGTTCTGGCCCAGGCGCAGCTGGCCTTCGGAGAAATCGTGCCGCTCGGCCGTCTTGGTGATGTAGTTGATCGAACCGCCCACGGCGCCCGAGCCGAACAAGAAGCTCGACGGGCCGCCGATGGCCTCGACCCGGTCGTAGATCCAGCTGTCCACGGGGCGCGCAGCGATCGAATACTGCACGCTGATGCCGTTGAACATCTGGCCGATGGAGCCGCTGCCAAAGCCCCGGTAGCTCACGCCTATGCTGCCCGGTGCGTTGTGCGCGGTCACGCCGGGGATGGCGCGCAGGATTTCCTGCGTGTCCTGGGCGCCGCGCGCCTCGATGGTGGCGCGGTCCACCACGGTGACGGAGGCTGGCGTCTCGCGCGGCGTCAGCCCCAGGCGGCTGCCGGTCTCGACCGGGGTGTCGAGGTTGATGCGGCCGTTGGGGGCGGGGGCGGCATCGACCACCTCCATGGCTTGCAGGGCGGGTGCCTCGGTGACCTTGCCCTGAGCCAAGGCGCCCAGGGGCGCGAGGGTCAGGCCCGCCAGCAGGCTGGCGCATAGCGGAGACAGGCGGAACGATGGGGCGTGGGTGCGCATGGCTGGCACGCCTGCGGGGGCGGTGAAACGGATCATGAAAACTCTCTCTGACGGATAACGCGAAGGCATGCCATGTCGCAGCGAGTGCCTGCCCGGGGTGGGCAAGGCGGCATGCGGCCATGGCCATGCGGACCTGCCGCAGCGCAGGTGGCGCAGCGGTCGGGCCGGACGGGCGGGGGTCAGGAGAGCGTGGGGGGGCCGCGCGCCGGCAACGGCGCGGCGGTGGCGGCGGCGATGCGCGCCGCCTCGATGGGCCGCAGCGCGTGGGCCAGGGGCAAGGGCGGGATCACCGTGCCGGTTGCGGCGGCTGGCGGTGCGCCTGCGAGGGAGCACAGCGGGCAGTCCATGCCGGAACTGCCCATTTTTTCCACGGTGCCGTCATCGGTCTGCATGAGCAGCATGATGGTGCCGGTGCTGGAGCAGATCAGTTGCATCGACTGTGGATGCACGATGGGCGCGGCGCTGGTCACGCCCAGCGATGCCATGAACCATGCCAGCACCCACAGGCGCAGAGCGGAAAAGGTTCGGGGCATCTTCATGTTTGTGATCATACCCGCCAGCGACCCGGGTGCGGCCCATGCTTGTCCGCTTCGGCATACCCGGCAAGGATGGGTAACAGGCGGCTGTTTGCTATGTTATTAATAGTTATTGGCGCGCTCTGGTATTGGCTTGTAGGTCAAAATGATTAAAGTTTCTTGACCAGTACCTGGCTCTTGCGGTCCCAGTTGTACTTGCGCTTGCGTGCCTCGGGAAGCCAGTCGGGGGGGACGGGCGAGAAACCGCGCTTGATGAACCAGTGCATGGTGCGCGTGGTGAGCACGAAGATGCTCGACAGCCCCAGCATGCGCGCGCGCTGCTCTATGCGCTTGAGCAGCTTTTCGCCATCGCCCGTGCCCTGGCTGCTGGGCGAAACGGTAACGGCCGCCATCTCGGCCGTGCCGGCCTCGGGGTAGGGGTAGAGCGCGGCGCAGCCGAAGATCACGCCGTCATGCTCGATCACGGTGTAGGCGGCGATGTCGCGCTCGATCTCGGTGCGGTCGCGCTTGACCAGGGTGCCATCGCGCTCGAACGGCTCGATGAGCTGGATGATGCCGCCCACGTCGTCGGCCGTGGCCTCGCGCAGTTCCTCCAGCTTCTCGTCCACGATCATGGTGCCGATGCCGTCGTGCACGTAGATTTCGAGCAGCAATGCGCCATCCACGGCAAAGGGGATGATGTGGCTGCGCTCCACGCCGTGCTCGCAGGCGCGCACGCAGTGCTGCAGGTAGAAGGCCGCGTCCGTGGGGTGTTGCGCCGCCGGCATGCGCGTGAGCAGCTGGCGCGCATGGGCCAGTGGCAGCTCGGTGTCTATGGGGTTGTCCTCGCCCGGGGGATCGTCGGGGCGCGTGCGTATGCCTGGCACCTCCGACAGGAACAGGAGCTTGTCGGCTTTGAGCTCGCTGGCCACGCGCGTGGCCACTTCCTCCATGGCCAGGTTGAAGGCCTCGCCCGTGGGCGAGAAGCCAAACGGCGAGATCAGCACCATGGCCTCGGATTCCAGCGAGCGGCGTATGCCCGCCACGTCCACCTTGCGCACCAGGCCCGTGTGCTGGAAATCCACCCCATCGACGATGCCCACGGGCCGCGCCGTGAGGAAGTTGCCCGAGATCACGCGCACGCGTGCACCCGCCATGGGGGTGTTGGGCAGGCCCTGGCTGAAGGCAGCCTCGATCTCGTAGCGCAGCTGGCCCGCGGCCTCCTGGGCGCAGTCCAGCGCCACCGGGTCGGTGATGCGCATGCCGTGCGAGTACTTGGCGGCATGCCCCTTGGCGGCCAGCTGCTCGTTGACCTGCGGGCGAAAACCGTGCACCAGCACGATCTTCACGCCCATGGCCTGGATCATGGCCAGGTCCTGCACGATGCTGTGCAGCTTGCCCGCGGCGATGGCCTCACCCGTCAGCCCCACGACGAAGGTCTGGTGCCGGAACTTGTGGATGTACGGCGCCACGGAGCGGAACCAGGGCACGAAGGTGAAGTTGAAGACCGTAGACATGGGTGTGCGGTGCAGGCAGAAGCGAAGAAAAAACGCCTGCGGCCCCATGCCACTCCGGTGGTGGCAGCGGCGCCTGCAAGCGCAGCGCCCAGTGTAGCGGCTGCGGGCCGGCCGCATGTCGCCGACTCGAATGTGGACAAAAGACTTTCAGCGTTTCAGCAAGTAAGGAGCTTCTGCACCAGGTCGGCCGCCGTGGATGCGCCGTATTTGCGCATCAGCCGTGCGCGGTAGATCTCCACCGTGCGGTGGCTGATGTCCAGCGCCCGACCGATTTCCTTGGAGGTCATGCCCTCCAGCAAGCGTGCGGCCACCTCGCGCTCGCGCGCCGTGAGCTCGGCCTTCACGGGGCGCTGGGCGCTCAGGTCTTCGAAGCTCCAGATGCCAGAGGCATGCGGGTCTTCGCGGTTGAGCGCGCGGCCCGAGACATGGCACCAGAAGGCCTCGCCATTGGCGCGCTTCATGATGCGGCTGTCGGCGTAATAGCCCCGGGCGTTGAGAATGGGTGCCATGCGCGCGCCCAGGCGCTCGTACTCATCAGCGCTGGGGTAGAGCACCTGGAAGGACTGGCCGATGAGCAACTCACGCGAGGCGCCGAACATCTCGCACACATGGCGATTGCAGTCCACCATGGTGCGGTTGCGTGAAATCACCAGGCCCACGGGGGCCATCTCGAAGGCCAGGCGGTAGTCAAGGACATCCATTAGGGAATACTACTTAATCAGATACGTAGTATCGTAGCGCATCCCCCTTAGTACTTCAGGAGACGGTAGTGAAGAACAAGCTTTATTCTTCGGCGGCCGAGGCGCTCAAGGGCGTCGTCGCGGATGGCCAGTTGCTGGCCGTTGGCGGCTTCGGCCTATGCGGCATCCCCGAGGCCTTGATCGATGCGCTGCAGGACAGCGGCGTGAAAAACCTTAGCGTGATCTCCAACAACGCCGGCGTGGACGGCTTTGGCCTGGGCAAGCTGCTGGAGACGCGCCAGATCAAGAAGATGATCAGCTCCTATGTGGGCGAGAACAAGGAGTTCGAGCGCCAGTACCTGGCAGGCGAGCTGGAGCTGGAATTCACGCCCCAGGGTACGCTGGCCGAGAAGCTGCGCGCCGGTGGTGCGGGCATCCCGGCCTTCTTCACCAAGACCGGCGTGGGCACCATCGTGGCCGAGGGCAAGGAGCTGCGCGAGTTCGACGGCGAGACCTATGTGATGGAGCGCTCGCTGGTGCCCGACGTGTCCCTGGTCAAGGCCTGGCGCGCCGACAAGAGCGGCAACCTGCAGTTCCGCCTGACGGCGCGCAACTTCAACCCCGCGGCCGCCACGGCCGGCAAGATCTGCATCGTCGAGGTGGAGGAGGTGGTGGAGACCGGCGCCATGGTGCCCGATGAAGTCCACCTGCCCGGCATCTACGTGCACCGCATCGTGCACAACCCCCATCCCGAAAAGCGCATCGAAAAGCGCACCCTGACCGAGAAAAAAGGAGACTGAAGCCATGCCGTGGACCCAAGACCAGATGGCCGCACGCGCGGCCAAAGAACTCGAAGACGGCTTCTACGTCAACCTCGGCATCGGCATTCCCACCCTGGTGGCCAACCACACGGGCGACAAGGAAGTGTGGCTGCAGTCCGAGAATGGCATGCTGGGCATAGGCCCGTTCCCGACCGAGGACCAGGTGGATGCCGACCTCATCAACGCCGGCAAGCAGACGGTGACCACCATCGCCGGCTCGTCCATCTTCGGCAGCGACCAGTCGTTTGCCATGATCCGCGGCGGCAAGATCAACCTGTCCATCCTGGGCGCCATGCAGGTCAGCGAAAAGGGCGACCTGGCCAACTGGATGATCCCCGGCAAGATGGTCAAGGGCATGGGCGGCGCCATGGATCTGGTGGCCGGCGTCAAGCGCGTGATCGTGCTCATGGAGCATGTGGCCAAGAAAAAGGACGGCACGATCGACCTGAAGATCCTGCCCGAGTGCACGCTGCCGCTCACGGGTGTGGGCGTGGTGGATCGCATCATTACCGACCTGGGCGTGATGGACGTCACGCCCCAGGGCCTGAGGCTCGTCGAGCTGGCTCCGGGCGTGAGCTTCGAGGACATCCAGTCCAAGACCGGCGTGACGCTGCTGCGCTGATCCCTTGAGGGCCGCTCCCGCCATGCGGGGCGGAGCAAGTCCATGCGCCAAGCCGGGAGGAATGCCCGGCTTTCGTGCATTTGCGCGGGGGCAAAGGGCCGTATAGTCGCCCGTGACACTTGCGAACATCTCCAGCCTCTCCCGCATGAATCCCCCCGACATCGGCCCTGCCGCGGCTGCAGATGCTGCCGGCGACAACCGCCACTATCTGCGCGCTCTCACCGACATGGCCGAGCGCCGCGGCGTGGTTACTCAGGAGGCCCTCTACAGCGACCGGGGCATCAAACTGGTGGACAAAGGCGTGCGCGTGGACAGCCGGCTCTATGACCGGCTCGTCAAGCACAAGCTGCGCGGCAATATCGAAGAGCAGCTGGCCGTGGAGGATATGGTCAGCGTCCAGTCCCTGGTACAGATGGCCGGCGCGCAATGTGAAAGCGACACCCTGGCCTGCCTGCTGGTGCATGCGCTCGACGGCATGAGTCCCGACAGCTTGCTCGCCCCCATACGCGCCATATTGCTGCCGTCGACCATCGCCTTCAAGCTCACGGTCATGCGCGAGCAGCATCCGGCCTTGTTCAGCCACAGCGTGCGCATGATGCTGCTGGCCGTGTACCTGGGCATCAAGAGCGGATGGAGCGAACGCGAATGCGTGCCCCTGGCCACTGCGGCCTTGTTGCACGACATCGGCGTCATGCACATGGACCCCGTCTGGCACGATCAGGCACACAAGGTGACCGGGGCGGGGCGCAAGCAGCTCCTGGTGCATCCGGTCACGGCCATGCTGATGGTCCGCGAGCGGAATGTCTATCCACGCTCTGTGGAGCGGGCGGTGCTTGAGCACCATGAATACATGGACGGCAGCGGCTATCCGCGCGGCCTGCGAGGCGAACAGATTTCTCGCATGGGACAGATATTGCTGCTGGCCGAGGTGATGGATGCCATCTTCGCAAAGTACGCCCGAGAGGCGGCTGCCCAGCGCCTGTCGTTGACGCTGAGGTTGAATCACCGCAAGTTCCCGGCGGATCTGGTGGCCCATGTGCTGCCGGTGCTGCAGAGCCGGGCCATGCAGTCCGACATGCAGGTCACGCAGGAGGATGTGCAGCGCACCATAGGGCTGCTGTCCAGTGCCTTTGACGATTGGGAGAGGCATTGCGCCGGCCTGCCGCAAGGGGCGCCGCAGCCGCCGTCCGAGCGGGCCTGTGCCCTTGTGGCGCAGCGCTTGGCGGCATTGCAAAAAACGCTGTTCGAGGCCGGCTCGCACCCCCGGCAGTTGGCCGAGGTACTGGAGTTTCTGCAAGACGATGCACAAGGCCTGGTCGAGCTGGCCCTGTTGGGACGCGAGGCCCTGTGGCAGCTGCAAAGCATCGTCGACTTCATCCACGGCCGCTGGCCCCAATTGCAGGACAGCCAGGATGTGGGCGACATTGTCGTAGTGCAATGGTGCAATGCCTGCGCGGCGCGGCTGGCAGGTGGTTGAGGCACACGGGCTTTTGTCCTTTCGTCGGCAGGCCAAGCGCCGCTTGGCCGCAGACGACAGTTGGCAGCAGGCGGGCAGGCCCGCGCGGCGCATCAGAGCGCAGGGTCGAAATTTATAATCCTAGGATAATGCCGGGTTGGCCACGACGGGGCGGCATGCACTGTTGACCCCGCCCAAGAACCCCTTACACCACCATGAGCACACTCACCTTCTCCGTTGCCGACATCCGCAAGACCTTCCTGGACTTCTTCGCCGCCAAGGGGCATACCGTGGTGGCTTCCAGCCCCCTGGTGCCGGGCAACGACCCGACGCTGATGTTCACCAACTCGGGCATGGTGCAGTTCAAGGACGTGTTCCTGGGCTCGGACAAGCGCCCCTACGTGCGCGCCGCCTCGGTGCAGACCTGCCTGCGTGCCGGTGGCAAGCACAACGACCTGGAGAATGTGGGCTACACCGCGCGCCACCACACCTTCTTCGAGATGCTGGGCAACTGGAGCTTTGGCGACTACTTCAAGCGCGAGTCCATCCACTGGGGCTGGGAACTCTTGACCCAGGTCTACAAGCTGCCCGCCGAGCGCCTGCTGGCCACCGTGTACGCCGAGGACGACGAGGCGTATGACATCTGGACCAAGGAGATCGGCCTGCCGCCCGAGCGCGTGATCCGCATCGGCGACAACAAGGGCGGGCGCTACAAGAGCGACAACTTCTGGATGATGGCCGACACCGGCCCCTGCGGCCCTTGCTCCGAGGTCTTCTATGACCACGGCGAGCACATCCCCGGTGGCCCCCCGGGCAGCCCGGACGAGGACGGTGACCGCTTCATCGAGATCTGGAACCATGTGTTCATGCAGTTCGACATGAAGGAGGACGGTTCGGTCGTGCCGCTGCCCGCCCCCTGCGTGGACACGGGCATGGGCCTGGAGCGCCTGGCGGCCATCCTGCAGCATGTGCACAGCAACTACGAGATCGACCTGTTCGACGCCCTCATCAAGGCCGCTGCGCGCGAGACGCACATCAGCGACCTGGCCAACCCGTCGCTCAAGGTGATCGCCGACCATATCCGCGCCACCGCCTTCCTGGTGGCCGATGGCGTGATCCCGAGCAACGAGGGCCGCGGCTACGTGCAGCGGCGCATCGTGCGCCGGGCGATACGCCATGGCTACAAGCTGGGCTGCAAGACGCCGTTCTTCCACAAGCTGGTCAAGGACCTGGTGCAGCAAATGGGCGAGGCCTACCCCAAGCTGCGCGAGCAGCAGGAGCGCATCACCGAGGTGCTGCGCGTCGAGGAAGAGCGTTTCTTCGAGACCCTGGCCCACGGCATGGAGATCCTGGACAGCGCCCTGGCCGGCGGCGCCAAGACCTTGCCCGGGGACGTGGCCTTCAAGCTGCACGACACCTACGGCTTCCCGCTCGACCTGACCTGCGACGTGTGCCGCGAGCGGGGCTTGGGCGTGGACGAGGCGGGCTTCACCGCCGCCATGGAGCTGCAAAAGAGCGCGGCGCGCGCGGCGGGCAAGTTCAAGATGGACCGGGCGCTGGACTACAGCGGCACGGCCAACCAGTTCACGGGTTACGAACACCTCACTAGTACGGCAAAAATCGTAGCGCTTTACGCAGATGGAGTAAGCGTTGCAGCCCTAAAAGCCGGCAAGAGTGGCGTAGTCGTGCTCGACAGCACGCCGTTCTATGCCGAGAGCGGCGGCCAGGTCGGCGACCAGGGCCTGATCACCGCCGGCAGCGCGCGCTTTGCCGTGCAGGACACGCAGAAGATCAAGGCCGACGTGTATGGCCACCATGGCGTCGTGCAAGAGGGCACGCTCAACGTGGGCGACACGGTGCAGGCCCAGGTCGATGGCGCCTTGCGCGCTGCCACCATGCGCAACCACTCGGCCACCCACCTCATGCACAAGGCGCTGCGCGAAGTGTTGGGCGAGCATGTGCAGCAAAAGGGCAGCCTGGTGAATGCCGAACGCACGCGCTTTGACTTTGCGCACAACACGCCGGTCACCACCGCGCAGATTGCCGCGATCGAGCGCCTGGTGAATGCCGAGGTGCTGGCCAACAGCGCCACCCAGGCGCGCGTGATGGACATCGAGAGCGCCCAGAAGACGGGTGCCATGATGCTGTTCGGCGAGAAGTACGGCGACAGCGTGCGCGTGCTCGACATCGGCAGCAGCCGCGAACTGTGCGGCGGCACGCATGTGCAGCGAACGGGCGACATCGGCCTGTTCAAGGTCGTGGCCGAGGGCGGCGTGGCCGCGGGCGTGCGCCGCATCGAGGCCGTGACGGGCGAGAACGCGCTGGCCTACCTGCAGTCGCTCGAAGCCACGGTGGATCAGGCCGCCGCCGCGCTGAAGGCGCCGGTGGCCGAGCTGACCCACCGCATCGGCGGCGCGCTCGACCAGATCAAGGCGCTGGAAAAGGAACTTGCCCAGCTCAAGGGCAGGCTGGCCTCGGCCCAGGGCGACGAGCTGGCCGGCCAGGCCGTCGATGTCAAGGGCATCAAGGTGCTGGCGGCAAAACTGGACGGCGCCGACGCCAAGACCTTGCGCGAGACCATGGACAAGCTCAAGGACAAGCTCAAGACCGCCGCCATCGTGCTCGCCGCCGTCGATGGCGACAAGGTGCAGCTGGCCGCCGGCGTGACGGCCGATAGCACGGCCCGCGTCAAGGCCGGCGAGCTGGTCAACTTCGTGGCGCAGCAGGTGGGCGGCAAGGGCGGCGGCAAGCCCGACATGGCCATGGCCGGCGGTACCAACGCGGCGGCGCTGCCGCAGGCGCTGGCCTCGGTCGCTGGCTGGGTGGCCGAGCGCGCCTGATCCCACCCTTGGGCTCCTCGTACGAGGAGCCTGCCTGGAGTTGGAAGCCGCCGCTTGCCGCTGCTGACTTGGCCGCGCGGCGCCACAGGCTGAAGACCCTCTTGAGCGGCTCAGGGCGCTGGTCGATGACCAGGCGCTGGATGGCCTGCTCCTGTGCGCCACTCAAGACCCGCCCATCGCCACGATCTGCATCGCCTTGATGCTCTTGCGTGGCCTTTTGGCAATTCAAGGAACACAATGAAAGCGATACAAAGGCGCGCCTTCATGTTCCGGCAATTGCCAAGCAGATCCCTGGAGATGATGGCCGCGTAGATAAGGTCGTTTGGAAGGAGGCGCACCATGGTCACCCCGCAATCCCCAGTCGCCCTCACGGATCCACGCCCGGTGCTGGTCCTGGGCGCGGGCCATATTGGCCAGGCGATTACGCTGCTATTGTCCGAGGCCGGCGGCTACGCGCTGCAGGTGGCGGACCGCAACCTCGCCGCGCTCGAACAGCTGCGGGCTGCGTGCGGCGTGGCCACCGTGCATGTACCCGATGCCGTGACGCTGGAGTCTGCCATCGCCGGCCGCTACGCGGTGCTCAATGCCCTGCCGTTTCACCAGGCCGTGCCCGTGGCCACACTGTGCGCGCGCCTGGGCGTGCATTACCTTGACCTGACCGAGGACGTGGCCAGCACCCAGGCGATTCGCGCACTGGCCGACGGGGCGCGCTGCGTACTCATGCCGCAGTGCGGGCTGGCGCCGGGCTTCATCGGCATCGTGGGCAATGACCTGGCGCGGCGCCTGGACAGCGCGCAGGCCCTGCACCTGCGCGTGGGCGCATTGCCGCGCTATCCGCAGGGAGCGCTGCGCTACAGCCTGACCTGGAGCACCGAGGGCCTGATCAACGAATACTGCAACCCCTGCGAGGCCATCATCGACGGCCAGCTTGCCCAGGTGCCGGCGCTGGACGGCCTGGAGACGCTGCTCATCGACGGCGTGGAGTACGAGGCCTTTCACACCTCGGGCGGCCTGGGCACGCTGCCCCGGACCTGGGAGGGGCGCATAGGGCATCTGGAATACAAGACCATCCGCTACCCCGGCCACCGCGCCGCCATGCATCTGTTGCTGCACGAGCTGCGCCTGCGCGAGCGGCGCGGGCTGCTCAAGGAGCTGCTGGAGGATGCCGTGGCCGCGACGCGGCAGGATGTGATTGTGATCCTGGCCAGCGCCAGCGGACTGCGCAGCGGGCGCCTGGTGCAGGAGAGCTACAGCGCCCGCATCCTGGGCCGGCAGTTGAGCGGCGGGCAGTGGCTGAGCGCCATACAGCACACCACGGCCGCCAGCATCTGCGCCGCGCTGGACCTGGTGGCCAGCGGGCGGCTGGCGCCGGCGGGCTTTGTCCAGCAGGAGAGCATTGCGCTGGCCGACTTCCTGGCCAACCGCTTCGGCCGTGTCTATGACGTGGAAGGCGCAGGGCGGCGCACAGGCGCTTGAACCCCACGGCCTGCGCAGCCTGGAACAGCTGCGGCTTGAAAGGCGCGGAAATGCGCGCGGGGGGCGATCAGCCTGGCATGCGCGCGCTCATGGATGCGCGGCAAGTCTAGCGTCAGCCCGCCGCTTCGAGCCCGTGGGCAAAGTGTGCACGCATGGCCTGTATCGTGGCCTGCGGGTCGTGGGCGCGCAGGGCGGACAGGACGGCATCGTGCTCCGCCAGCGAGTCTTCTATGCGCCCCTGCTTGAGCAGCGAGTTGTGTCGGTTGAGCTTCATGACCTTGCGCAGGTCGGCCACCATCTGACTGCGCCAGCGGTTGTCGGCCATCTCCAACATGCGCATGTGGATGCGCTCGTTGATGGCAAAGAAACGGTCACGGTCATGCACGGACTTGGCCAGCTCGGCGTGCAGCTGCTCCAGCTCGCGCAGCTGCTCCGGCGTTGCCTGGGCTGCCACCGCGCCCGCGGCATCGCTCTCCAGCAGGCTCAGCAGGTGGTACACGTCGCGCAAATCCTTGTCCGACATCTCGGTGACGTAGGCACCGCGGCGCACCTTCATGGTCACCAGGCCCTCGGCCGCCAGCACCTTGAGGGCCTCGCGCAGCGGCGTGCGGCTGATGCCGAACTCCTCGGCGATCTTCAGCTCGTCGATCCAGCTGCCGGGCTCCAGCTCGCGCCGGAAGATGCGCTGGCGCAGCTGTTCGGCGACCTGTTCGTACAAGGCCTTGGGCGTGAGGGAAATGGCGGACATGGGCCAAATGTAGCGCAAAAAAGTTAAGAATTAATAATTACGGATCGGGTAAACTCGCATCAACCTGCGGGAAACCGCCCCGTGACCGTACCTCCTTTCTTGCCCTCTTCGCGAAAGCACGAACGCCATGCGCAGCCCTTCCGACCCCACATTCCAGTCCGCCGACCTTGCCGCCTGGGCCAAGGCCGCCGCCAAGTCCGCCCCCGGTGGCGACGTGGGCGCGCTCAATTGGCTCACGCCCGACGGCATCAGCGTCAAGCCCCTGTATACGGCAGCCGACACCGAGGGCCTGCCCTACGCCAACACCCTGCCGGGCTTCGAGCCCTACCTGCGCGGCCCGCAGGCCACGATGTACGCCGTGCGGCCCTGGACCATCCGCCAGTACGCGGGTTTTTCCACGGCCGAGGAATCGAATGCCTTCTACCGCAAGGCCCTGGCCGCCGGCGGGCAGGGCGTGTCAGTGGCCTTCGACCTGGCCACGCACCGCGGCTATGACAGCGACCACCCGCGCGTCACGGGCGACGTGGGCAAGGCGGGCGTGGCGATCGACTCGGTGGAGGACATGAAGATCCTCTTCGACCAGATTCCGCTGGACAAGGTCTCGGTCTCGATGACCATGAACGGCGCCGTGCTGCCGGTGCTGGCGGGCTATGTGGTGGCGGCGGAAGAGCAGGGCGTGCCGCAGGACAAGCTCTCGGGAACGATTCAGAACGACATTCTGAAAGAGTTCATGGTGCGCAACACCTATATCTACCCCCCGAAGCCCTCGATGCGCATCATCGGCGACATCATCGAGTACACGAGCAAGAACATGCCCAAGTTCAACTCGATCTCGATCTCGGGCTACCACATGCAGGAGGCCGGGGCCAACCAGGCGCTGGAACTGGCCTTCACGCTGGCCGACGGCAAGGAGTATGTGAAGACTGCCATCGCCAAGGGCATGGACGTGGACGACTTCGCCGGCCGCCTGTCCTTCTTCTGGGCCATCGGCATGAACTTCTACCTGGAGATCGCCAAGATGCGCGCCGCGCGCCTCTTGTGGTGCCGCATCATGAAGGCCACGGGCGCGAAGAACCCCAAGAGCCTGATGCTGCGCACGCACTGCCAGACCTCGGGCTGGTCGCTGACCGAGCAGGATCCGTACAACAACGTGGTGCGCACGACGATTGAAGCGATGGCCGCGGTGTTCGGCGGCACGCAGAGCCTGCACACCAACGCGCTGGACGAGGCCATCGCCCTGCCGACCGAATTCAGCGCCCGCATCGCGCGCAACACGCAGCTCATCATCCAGGAAGAGACCCACATCACCAACGTCATCGACCCCTGGGCCGGGTCCTACATGATGGAGAAGCTGACCCAGGACATGGCCGACGCGGCCTGGAAGATCATCGAGGAGGTCGAGGCCATGGGCGGCATGACGGCGGCCGTGGACAGCGGCTGGGCCAAGCTCAAGATCGAGGCGGCGGCAGCCGAAAAGCAGGCGCGCATCGACTCGGGCAAGGAGGTCATCGTCGGCGTGAACAAGTACAAGCTCGCCAAGGAAGACCCGGTGGACATCCTGGAGGTGGACAACGTCAAGGTGCGCGAGAACCAGATTGCGCGCCTGAACAATATCAAGGCAAATCGCGATAAAAGCGCCGTGGAGCAAGCGCTGGCAGCTCTTACTTCTGCAGCAGAATCGGGCCAGGGCAACCTGCTGGATCTGGCCATCAAGGCCATGCGCCTGCGCGCCACGGTGGGCGAAGTGTCCGACGCCCTGGAAAAATCCTTTGGACGGCACCGCGCCGATACGCAAATGGTCACTGGTGTGTACGCCACCGCCTACGATGGCTCCGAGGGCTGGGAAAAGCTCAAGGGCGAGATCGACGCCTTCGCCGAAGCCCAGGGTCGCCGCCCACGCGTGATGATCGCAAAATTAGGCCAGGACGGGCATGACCGGGGCGCCAAGGTGGTGTCCACCGCCTTTGCCGATCTGGGGTTTGACGTGGATATCGGCCCGCTGTTCCAGACCCCCGAGGAATGCGCGCGCCAGGCGATCGAGAACGACGTGCACGCGATTGGCGTCAGCACGCTCGCCGCCGGCCACAAGACGCTGGTGCCCGCCATCATCCAGGCGTTGCGTGCCCAGGGTGCCGACGACATCATCGTCTTCGTCGGCGGCGTGATCCCGGCGCAGGACTACGACTTTCTGTGGAATGCGGGCG
Source organism: Alicycliphilus denitrificans (assembly GCF_044792555.1). Taxonomy (GTDB): domain Bacteria; phylum Pseudomonadota; class Gammaproteobacteria; order Burkholderiales; family Burkholderiaceae_C; genus Alicycliphilus; species Alicycliphilus denitrificans_A. The sequence continues at coordinate 2,406,313 of NZ_CP126238.1, read as the reverse complement.
TCAAGGGCATCTACGGCCCGGGCACGCCGATTCCGGCCAGCGCCAAGGATGTGCTGGAGCAGATCAAGAAGGCCATTGCCTGACCCGCGGGCTTGAAATCGGCGCGACCTTCCCCGCTGCCGCCTGCCCGATGGACGCGGCTTGGAGATTTTGTAATTCGGCATGACACCCCATCCATTGCTTGAAGCCATCACGCAGGGCACGCCCGCGGTGCGCCGCCGCGCCATGGCCAAGGCCATCACGCTGCTCGAATCCACCCGGCCCGACCACCGCGCCCAGGCCGACGCGCTGCTCACCGAACTGCTGCTGCACACGGGCAAGGCGCTGCGCTTAGGCGTCAGCGGCGTGCCCGGCGTGGGCAAGTCCACCTTCATCGAGGCGCTGGGCATCTACCTGATTGGCCAGGGCCTGAAGGTGGCGGTGCTGGCCATCGACCCCTCGTCCAGCGTCACCGGAGGATCCATCCTGGGCGACAAGACGCGCATGGAGCAGCTGTGCGCACAGGAAAACGCCTACATCCGCCCCAGCCCCAGCGGCGGCACGCTGGGCGGCGTGGCCGAGAAAACGCGCGAGGCCATGCTGGTCTGCGAGGCCGCGGGCTACGACGTGGTGATCGTGGAGACCGTGGGCGTGGGCCAGAGCGAGACGGCCGTGCACGGCATGACCGACATGTTCTGCGTGCTGCAGTTGCCCAACGCGGGCGACGACCTGCAGGCCATCAAGAAGGGCGTGATGGAGCTGGCCGACCTGGTGGTCATCAACAAGGCCGACATCGATCCCCACGCCGCCACGCGCGCCCAGGCGCAGATCACGTCCAGCCTGCGCCTCTTGGGCTTTCACGGCAACCCCGAGCACGATCCGCACAACGCCGCGCAGTGGCGTCCCAGGGTCATCCAGGCCAGCGCCCTGCAGCACCAGGGCATGGAAGACTTCTGGGCCGTGGTGTGCGAGTTCCGCCAGATGCAGACCGCCAACGGCCGCCTGGCCGCGCGGCGCGAGAAGCAGGCCCTGGCCTGGATGTGGGAGCGCATAGACCACGGCCTCAAGCAGGCGTTCCGCGCCCACCCGCAGGTGCGCGCGCTGCTGCCGCAGATGCAGGCCGACGTGGCCGCGGGCCGCATAGCCGCCAGTACAGCAGCAAGAAATTTGCTCGCAGCGCAGGCTGGATAAGCGCCATAAGCTATCAAACAAATAGTAACCTGGATACCAACGAAGGAACGAACCTCATGCAAACCATCCTCGACCAATTGGAGAAGAAGCGCGAACTCGCCCGCCTGGGCGGGGGGCAAAAGCGCATCGACGCGCAGCACGCCAAGGGCAAGCTCACCGCGCGCGAGCGCATCGAGCTGCTGCTCGACGAGGGCACCTTCGAAGAGTGGGACATGTTCGTCGAGCACCGCTGCGCCGACTTCGGCATGCAGGACAACAAGATCCCCGGCGACGGCGTGGTCACGGGCTACGGCATGATCAACGGCCGCCTGGTGTTCGTCTTCAGCCAGGACTTCACGGTGTTCGGCGGCGCGCTGTCCGAGGCGCATGCCGAGAAGATCTGCAAGATCATGGACCAGGCCATGAAGGTGGGCGCACCCGTGATCGGCCTCAACGACTCGGGTGGCGCGCGCATCCAGGAGGGCGTGGCGTCGCTCGGCGGCTATGCCGACGTGTTCCAGCGCAACGTCATGGCCAGCGGCGTGGTGCCGCAGATCAGCATGATCATGGGCCCCTGCGCGGGCGGCGCGGTGTACTCGCCCGCCATGACCGACTTCATCTTCATGGTCAAGGATTCAAGCTACATGTTCGTGACCGGCCCCGAGGTGGTCAAGACCGTGACGCACGAGGAAGTGACGGCCGAAGAACTGGGCGGCGCCATCACCCACACCACCAAGAGCGGCGTGGCCGACATGGCCTTCGAGAACGACGTGGAGGCGCTGCTCATGCTGCGCCGCCTGTACAACTACCTGCCGCTGAACAACCGCGAAAAGCCCCCCGTGCGCCCCAGCCAGGATCCGGCCGACCGCATGGACCTGAGCCTGGACACCCTGGTGCCCGATAACCCGAACAAGCCGTATGACATGAAGGAGCTGATCGTCAAGACGGTGGACGACGGCGACTTCTTCGAGCTGCAGCCCGAATACGCCAAGAACATCATCATCGGCTTTGCCCGCATGGAGGGCCAGACCGTGGGCATCGTCGCCAACCAGCCGCTGGTGCTGGCCGGTTGCCTGGACATCAAGTCCAGCACCAAGGCGGCGCGCTTCGTGCGCTTCTGCGATGCCTTCAACATCCCCGTGGTCACCTTCGTGGACGTGCCCGGCTTCATGCCCGGCACGGCGCAGGAGTACGGCGGCATCATCAAGCACGGCGCCAAGCTGCTGTATGCGTATGCCGAGTGCACCGTGCCCAAGATCACCGTCATCACGCGCAAGGCCTACGGCGGCGCCTACGACGTGATGGCCTCCAAGCACCTGCGCGGCGACGTCAACTTTGCCTGGCCCAACGCCGAGATCGCCGTGATGGGCGCCAAGGGCGCGGTGGAGATCATCTTCCGCGAGGAGAAGAAGGATCCCGAGAAGCTCGCCGCACGCGAGGCCGAATACAAGCAGCGCTTTGCCAACCCCTTCGTGGCCGGCGCGCGCGGCTTCATCGACGACGTGATCCTGCCGCACGAGACGCGCCGGCGTATCTGCCGCAGCCTGGTCATGCTGCGCGAGAAGAAGCTGGAGAACCCGTGGCGCAAGCACGGGAACATTCCGCTGTGATGCCTGCCGCCCAAGGAGAAAAAACATGTTTACAAAAATTCTGATTGCCAACCGTGGCGAAAACGGCCGCGCAGCGGACGTTTCGACAGATTGCCTGCCGCAGCCCGCGCAGCGGGCTGCTACACGCCACCCCATCGCTTAAGGAGCCAGAGAATGTTTACCAAAATCCTGATCGCGAATCGGGGCGAGATTGCGTGTAGGGTGATCGCCACCGCGAAGAAGATGGGCATCGCTACCGTCGCCGTCTATTCCGACGCCGACAAGGAAGCGCGCCACGTCAAGCTGGCCGACGAGGCCGTGCATATCGGCGCCGCGCCCAGCCGCGAGTCCTATCTGCTGGCCGACAAGATCATTGCCGCCGCCAAACAGACCGGCGCGCAGGCCATCCATCCGGGCTACGGTTTCTTGAGCGAGAACGAGGCCTTTGCCAAGCGCGTGGAGGACGAGGGCCTGGTCTTCATCGGCCCCAAGCACTATTCGATTGCCGCCATGGGCGACAAGATCGCCTCCAAGAAGCTGGCGCAGGAGGCCGGCGTGAGCTGCATCCCCGGCTACAACGAGCCGATCGAGACGGCCGAGAAGGCCGTGGAGATCGCCAAGGGCATCGGCTACCCCGTGATGATCAAGGCCTCGGCCGGCGGCGGCGGCAAGGGCCTGCGCGTGGCCTTCAATGACAAGGAGGCCTTCGACGGCTTCACCTCGTGCCGCAACGAGGCGCGCAACAGCTTCGGCGACGACCGCGTGTTCATCGAAAAGTTCGTGCAGGAGCCGCGCCACATCGAGATCCAGGTGCTGGGCGATGCCTTTGGCAACGTGGTCTACCTGAACGAGCGCGAATGCTCCATCCAGCGCCGCCACCAAAAAGTGATCGAGGAGGCGCCGTCGCCCTTCATCTCCGACGCGACGCGCAAGGCCATGGGCGAGCAGGCCGTGGCGCTGGCCAAGGCCGTGCGCTATCAGAGCGCGGGCACGGTGGAGTTCGTGGTCGGCAAGGACCAGGACTTCTACTTCCTCGAAATGAACACCCGCCTGCAGGTGGAGCACCCGGTGACCGAGTGCATCACCGGCCTGGACCTGGTGGAGCTGATGATCCGCGTGGCCGCGGGCGAGAAGCTGCCGCTCACGCAGGCCGACGTGAAGCGCGACGGCTGGGCCATCGAGTGCCGCATCAACGCCGAGGACCCGTTCCGCAACTTCCTGCCCTCCACCGGCCGCCTGGTGCGCTTCTCGCCGCCCCAGCAGAGCATGTTCCAGGCCGACACCGAGAAAAAACTCGGCGTGCGCGTGGACACGGGCGTGTACGAGGGCGGCGAGATCCCCATGTACTACGACTCGATGATCGCCAAGCTCATCGTGCACGGTACCGACCGCAACGACGCCATCACCAAGATGCGCGCCGCGCTCAACGGCTTCGTCATCCGTGGCATCAGCAGCAACATCCCGTTCCAGGCGGCCCTCTTGGCGCACCCCAGGTTTGTTGCCGGAGATTTCAACACGGGCTTCATTGCCGAGCATTACGCGCATGGCTTCGTGGCCGAGGACGTGCCGCATGAAGATCCGGACTTCCTCGTGGCGCTGGCCGCCTACATGCACCGCCGCTACCGCGCGCGCGCCTGCGGCATCAGCGGGCAGCTGGCGGGCCACGAGGTGCAGGTGGGCGAGGAATTCGTCGTTGTCACCCTGGGGGCCGAGGGCCAGCACCAGTACCACCCCGTCACCGTGAGCGACTACGAAAACCAGACGGGCGCCAGCGCCATTGCCATCCATGGCAAGAGCTACAAGATCAGCAGCAATGCACACCTGGGCAGCCGCCGCATCCAGGGCGCTTGCAATGGCCAAGGCTTCACCGCCCAGGTCGAGCGCGGCACGCCCAAGAACCCGCTGGGCCTGCGCATCGTGCACAACGGCACGCAGGTCGAGGCCCTGGTGCTCACGCCCGCGCGCGCCGAGCTGTTCAAGCTCATGCCCTATAAGGCACCGCCGGACCTGTCCCGCTTCCTGCTCTCGCCCATGCCGGGCCTGCTGGTCGATGTGGCCGTGCAGCCGGGGCAGAAGGTGCAGGCGGGCGAGAAGCTCGCCGTGATCGAGGCCATGAAGATGGAAAACATCCTCTTTGCAGCGCAGGACGGCGTGGTGGCCAAGATCGTCGCGGGCAAGGGCGAGTCGCTGGCCGTGGACGATGTGATCCTGGAGTTTGAGTGATATATGGCGTCTACGCTTTATAGGCAAGCGTTGTAAGCTATCAATAAAGGAGTAAGCGAATGAGTCAACGCCCCTTCAAGGTCCTGGGCATGCAGCAGGTGGCCATTGGCGGCACCGACAAGGGCCGCATGAAAAAGCTCTGGGTGGACATGCTGGGCCTGACCCAGACCGGCACCTTCCAGAGCGAGCGCGAGAACGTGGACGAAGACATCCTGGCCATGGGGCAGGGCGCCCACAAGGTCGAGGTGGACATCATGCAGCCACTCGATATCGACAAGAAACCGGCGGTGCACGCCACGCCGCTGAACCACATCGGCCTGTGGATAGACGACCTGCCCAAGGCCGTGGACTGGCTCACGGCCCAGGGCGTGCGCTTTGCGCCCGGCGGCATCCGCAAGGGTGCCGCGGGCTACGACATCTGCTTTCTGCATCCCAAGAGCAACGATGAATTTCCCATCGCTGGCGAGGGCGTGCTCATCGAGCTGGTGCAGGCGCCACCGGAGGTGATTGCCGCGCTGGGTTGACGCCCCTCGCCGCTTTCTCACACCGAGGCCCTGGCTGGAAACAGCCAGGGCCTTTTTTTGGTGGCTGGCGCATATGCGGCGTATTCATGTGCAGACATCCACGTTGTGGTAGCCATGCGTTACCGCAGAATTCGCGGCATTTGCGGGCAAATCGGTGGTGTTGGCGCACGCAAGCTGGTAGCCAATCAAAAGACTGCAAATGCATGCAATATGCCGTTATTTGATCTCAAAATACCGTGTATTAAGCTCCGTTGCCAACAGCTTTTTTGTGCCGACTTTTTGCTTCCCGGGGGCTTCACAGCACCGGCCGCCCTTCACACAATCGCAACCGCTTTGCAGCCCGGCTGCGTTTTGGAGTGATGAATGACCACGATTGCCCTGGCCGATGCGCCAACCCCCCTGTCCCATGTGCAGCCCAGCCCCGGGCCTGCGGCACCTGTGCGCTGGAGCGTGCAGGCGGTGCAGGATCTGCTGGATCGCCCCTTTATGGACCTGCTCTGGCAGGCGCAGGCGGTGCACCGCCTGCATTGGCCGGAGGGAGACATTGAGCTGGCCAGCCTGCTCTCGGTAAAGACCGGGGGCTGCGCGGAAAACTGCGGTTACTGCCCCCAGTCAAGCCATTTCGATACCGGCGTACCGGCGCAAAAGCTGATGGACGTGCAGGAGGTGCGCAGCGCCGCCCAGGCGGCCAAGCAGGCCGGCGCCACGCGCTTTTGCATGGGCGCGGCCTGGCGCGCACCCAAGGACCGCGACATCGAAAAAATGGCCGAGCTGATCCGCGCGGTGCGGGGCCTGGGCCTGCAGACCTGCGCCACGCTGGGCATGCTGCAGGCGCACCAGGCGCAGGCGCTGAAAGACGCCGGGCTGGACTACTACAACCACAACCTGGATACCGCGCCCGAGTACTACCAGGACGTGGTCAGCACGCGCAGCTACCAGGACCGGCTCGACACCCTGCAGCATGTGCGCGCCGCGGGCATCAGCGTGTGCTGCGGCGGCATCATCGGCATGGGCGAGGCGCCGGTGCACCGCGCCGGGCTGATTGCGCAGCTGGCCAACCTCGACCCGTACCCGGAATCCGTGCCCATCAACAGCCTGGTGCCCGTGCCCGGCACACCGCTGGCCGATAGCGCGCCCGTGGACCCGCTGGACTTCGTGCGCGTGATTGCGGTGGCGCGCATCACCATGCCCAAGGCGCGCGTGCGCCTGTCCGCCGGGCGCCAGCAGCTGGGCGATGCCGTGCAGGCGCTGTGCTTTCTGGCCGGCGCGAATTCCATCTTCTATGGCGACAAGCTGCTGGTGACGGGCAACCCGGATGTGCAGGCCGATGTGCAATTGCTCGCCAAGCTGGGCCTGAATGGCATGCGCACGCCCGCGCCCGCGCATGTACCCGAGGATGCATGCTGCGACGCTACTTGATTCATAGCTGCCTGCGCTTGCTGGATGCGCGATAAAGGCCTATTCGGCTTGTATCCGTGTGGATCAGCCCATCCCCTCGGGCCGGATTTGCGCGCGCTCGATCACCGGCTTCCAGCGTGCCTGCTCGGCCTTGATGAAGGCGTCGAACTCGGCGCTGGTATTGCCTACGGCCAGGGCTGTCTCCTGCGCCAGCTTCTCCTTGACCAGGGTGCTGCGCGCGGCCTTGACGGCCTCGGCCTCCAGCTTGGCCAGGTGTGCCTTGGGCCATTTGCTCGGCGCGATCAGGCCGTACCACTGCGTCATCTCGAAGTCCTTGAAACCCTGCTCGGCCACCGTGGGCACGTCGGGCATCTGTGGCAGGCGCTGGGTGGTGCCGGTGGCGATGCAGCGCAGCTTGCCCGACTTGATGAACGGCAGCAGCGCGGGCGCGCCCACCGAGGCGGCCTGCAGGCGCCCGGCCATCAGGTCGGTGAGCATCGGGCCCGTGCCGCGGTAGGGTACATGCAGCATGAAGGTGCCGCTGACCATCTTCAGGTACTCGAACGCCAGGTGCCCGGCGCTGCCGTTGCCCGCGCTACCGTAGTTGAGCTGGCCGGGCTTGCCCTTCACGTAGGCGATGAATTCCTTGAGGTTCTTCACCGGCAGGTCCGGGTGCACCACGTAGAGGCTGGGCACCTTGGACAGCAGCGTGATCGGCGCGAAGTCGCGGTTGGCGTCGTAGGGCAGCTTGGGGAAGATGAAGGGGTTCACGGCCAGCGTGCCGATGTGGCCCAGGATCAGCGTGTGCTCGTCGGTGCTGCTCGCCACTTCCTGCATGGCGATGTTGCCGGCCGCGCCGGGCTTGTTGTCCACGAACACGTTCTGGCCGATGGTCTTGGCCATCTCGGCCGCCGCGGCGCGGGCCACGATCTCCGAGCTGCCGCCGGGCGCGAACGGCACCACCAGGCGCAGCGGCTTGGTGGGCCAGGCGGCCTGGGCGCGCGCCTGGGGTAGCCACAGCGACGTGGCGGCGGCCGCGCCGCCCGCCAGCAGCTGGCGGCGCTTGAGGGAACTCATCAGGGATGGGTGCATGGTGTGTCTCCGGCGGAAAAACATGGGTTAGCGCGCGATGGTGCACGGCGCAACCTATCAGTTACCTTTCAGGTGCGCAGAGCGCGGCCACCGATAATCCGCGCCATGCGCATCCTGCTGGCCGAAGACGAACGACCGCTGGGCGAGTGGCTGGCCAAGGCCCTCGAACAGGGCGGCTGCCGCGTGGACTGGTGCGACGACGGCCGCCTGGTGGAGCGCGCGCTGGCCGAACGCGACTACGACGCCCTGGTGCTGGACCTGGGCCTGCCCGGGCGCGACGGCGCCAGCATCCTGCGCCGGCTGCGCACGCGCGACGAGCGCATCCCCGTGCTGGTGCTCACGGCGCGCGACACGCTGGGCGACAAGGTACGCAGCCTCAACGAGGGCGCAGACGACTTCCTGGCCAAGCCCTTCGAGCTGGCCGAGCTGGAGGCGCGCCTCACGGCCCTGGTGCGGCGCGCCCGCGGCAGCGAACACCCGCGCCTGGCCTGCGGCCCGCTGCAGTTTGACACCGTGACGCGCCAGTTCACGCTCGGCACCGAGCTGCTTTCGCTGTCGCCGCGCGAGCATGCGCTGCTCAAGGCGCTGGTGCAGCGCAGCGGCGAGCCGCTGTCGCGCCAGCAGGCCATGGACCGCGTGTTCGGCGACGACGAGGACGTGCAGACCAGCGTCATCGACGTGCTGCTGCACCGCCTGCGCAAGCGCCTGGAGGGCAGCGGCGTGCGCATCCACACCTACCGGGGGCTCGGCTATGTCCTGGAACTGGACAGGCCCTAGCACTAGGCAGCGCCTGCTCGCGCTGCTGCTGCCGGCCATGACGCTGATGGCGGCGGCGGGTCTGTGGTTCACGCGCGAGGACGCCATAGCCTCCACCAACGCGGCCTACGACCGCTCGCTGCTCGGCGCCATCAAGTCGCTGGACCTGAATGTGTCCACCGCCTCGGGCGGCCTGTCCGTGGAGCTGCCCTACCGGCTGTTCGAGTTCTTCCAGCTCACCGCCAAGGGCAGTGTGTACTTTCGCGTGGCCACCGCCGACGGCCTGGTGGAGCTGGGCAACCCCGACCTGCCCGCGCCCCCCTCGGCGCTGCGGCCGGGCCAGCCGGTGTTCTACGATGCGCGCTACTTTGGCGAGAACGTGCGTGTCGGCGCCTTCATGCGCGCGCTCGACGCGGCGCCCGAGGGCAGCGACAGCCAGTACCTGGTCATCCAGGTGGCCGAGGGTACGGCCTCGCGCGCGCAGTTCACCGCCGGCTTCGTGCGCCGCGCCGCGCTGCGCGACCTGCTGCTGCTGGCCGTGCTGCTGGCCAGCGTAGTGGCCGTGCTGGGCGTGGCACTGCGGCCCATCACGCGGCTGGCGGCGCAGACCCGGGCGCGCGCGCCCGACGACCTGCGCCCCATCGAAACCGACGGCCTGCCGCGCGACATCGAGCCCCTGGTGGCGGCCGTGAACCAGCAGATGGAGCGCACGCGCCAGCTCATGGACGAGCGCCAGAGTTTCGTGGACGACGCCTCGCACCAGCTGCACACGCCCCTGGCCACGCTGCGCGCGCAGCTCGACTACGCCCTGCGCGAGCCCGATGCCGCGCGCCAGCGCCTGGCGCTGCAGGCGCTTTCGGCCGCGCTCGCCGACGCCATCCGCGCCACCAACCAGCTGCTGGCGCTGGCGCGCAGCAACACGGCCCAGGCGCTGGTGGAGCCCGTGGACCTGGCGCAGCTGGCGCGCGACGTGGCCGTGGAACTGCTGCCTCTGGCGCGCACACATGGCGTGGATTTGGGCGTGGACCTGGGCGTGGAGGGCGATGCCTCCGAGGCCTGGGCCAGTGGCGACCGCGAGCTGCTGCGCCAAGCGCTGCTGAACATCACCCACAACGCCATCGAGCACGGACGCGAGCATGGCGTGGTGACCCTGACGGCCGGCGCCGACACCCAGGGCTGGCACCTGCGCGTGGTGGACGACGGGCCCGGCATGCCGCCCGAGCTGGCGGGCCGGGCCGGCGAGCGCTTTGCCAAGGGGCGCAAGAGCCGCGGCTCGGGCCTGGGCCTGGCCATCGCGCGCTCGGCCATCGGGCGCCACGGCGGCGCGCTGCGCCTGGAGCCTGCCCCGGGCGGGCAGGGCGCCTGCGTCACCCTGTGGTGGCCGCGCGCATGAAGGCCGGGCTGCTGCTGCGGGTGCTGCTGGCCTGGCTGCTGCTGGCCTGCGGCGCCGCGGCGCAGACCGGCCCGCGCTGCATCGCGCCGGCCAAGCCCGGCGGCGGGTTCGACCTGACCTGCCAGGCGCTGGGCCGCCTGCTGCACGCCTCGGGCCAGCTCGCGCAGCCGCTGCCCACGGTCTACCAGCCCGGCGGCATCGGCGCGCTGGCGTTCAAGAGCAGCATCATCCAGCGGCCGGGTGACGGCCAGGCGCTGGTGGCGTTCTCGTCGGGTTCGCTGCTGAACCTGGCCCAGGGGCGCTTCGGCCCTTACGACGAGCGCAGTGTGCGCTGGCTGGCCGGCATGGGCATGGACTACGGCGTGATCGCCGTGCGCCAGGACGCGCCCTACCGCACGCTGCCCGCCCTGGTGCAGGCGCTGCGCGCGCAGCCGGCTCGCGTGGTGTTCGGCGCCGGCGGCTCCATCGGCAGCCAGGACTGGATGAAGGCCGCGTTGCTGGCGCGCGCGGCCGGCGTGGGCCACAAGGAAATGCGCTTCGTGGCCTTCGAGGGCGGCGGCGAGGCCCTGGCGGCCCTGGTGGGCGGCCATGTGCAGGTGGTGCCCGGCGACGCGGCCGAGGTGGCGCGGCAGATTGACCAGGGTGCGCCCATCCGCATCCTGGCGCTGCTCGCGCCGCAGCGCCTGCCGGGCCGCTGGGCGCGCACGCCCACGGCGCGCGAGCAGGGACTGGACATCGACTGGCCCATCCTGCGCGGCGTGTACCTGGGGCCCGGCGTCGGCGAGCGGGACTACCTCCACTGGGCGGGCCTGCTGGAGCGCGCCATGCAGCATCCCGCGGCGGCGCAGGAGCTGGAGCAGTTCGGCCTGCAGCCCATCGCGCTCACGGGCGCGGCGCTGGACGCCGCCGTGCGGCGCCAGATGGACGGCTACCGGCGCCTGGCGCGCGATTTCGGCGTCATGCGTTAACAGGCCCTACTTGAGCACGCTTCCCTCGGCGTCGATCACCTGCACGGCGATCGGTATGCCCTGGCCCACGCTCTGCGTGACGGTGCAGAAGGACTCGAACTGCCCCAGCACCCGCTCCAGATGCTGCAGCTGGCCTGCGGGCACGCCCAGGCGCAGGGTGGCGTGCATCTGCAGGATGCGCAGGCGCCCCTCGGCGTTGCGGCCCACCTCGGCCTGCACGGTGGCGTGCAGGGGCTCGGGCTGCTGCTTGAACTTGCGCAGCGCGAACAGCAGCGAGTCGCTCAAACAATTGCCCACCGCCGCGCACAGCAGCTGCACCGGCGACGGCCCCTGGCCCGAGCCCAGCGGCGCGGGCTCGTCGGTGTGCAGCGCCGGCACGTCGGCGCCAAAGCGGTTCTCGAAGCGGTAGTCGGCAAGCTGGACCAGTTCCACGGTCACGAGTTCGTTGTTCATGCATTGATCCTTGTCAGCATGGCCTCAGCAGCCGGACTGGATGCCCAGCTTGCGCAGGATGTTTTCCAGCATGCACCATTGGGTGAAGCCGCTTTGCAGCAGGTTGGCACCCACGAAGGCGGTGAAGGCCAGCCACCACTGGCTGGCGAAGATCGGGCTGCCGGGTATGCCCAGCGCCAGGCTCAGCAGTATGAAGGTGCCGGCGATGATGCGCACGAGTCGCCAAGAGGTCATGGTGGTTCTCCTTTGAAAAAACGATAGGGATCGGTCAGCGGTACTGGCGCAGGTAGCGCGCCTCGAAGGCGCGCTTGGCCCAGTGAAAGACGCGTGAGGTGGGCAGCACGACATTGCGCCGCGAAGTGCGCAGCACCAGCGTGCCGCCGTCAATGGAATCGATGATGCAGGCCAGTTCTGCTTCAAAACCCGCCGTCTGGGGCCGGCCGGCCAGGCCGTCGAGCAGGTTTTGCGCCGCAGCGGCGGCCTGCAGGTCGGCCATGTGGGCCTGCTTGGGCATCCAGTCGGGGCCGGGGAAGCTGCCCGAGTCGCCCACCACGTACGCGTGCAGCCAGCCCTCTATGCGGCATTGCGCATCCGCGCGGATCAGGCCGCCGGGCGAGCGGGGCAGGGTGGTCTGGTCGAACCAGGCGTTGCCCGTCATGCCGGGCATGAACAGAATCAGGTCGGCCGCTATCTCGCCGCCCTCGGTCACCACCTTGTCAGCTTCAAAGCGCAGCATCTTGTGGCCCAGTTGGGTGGTGATGCCGCGGCGCGCCATCTCGGCCAGCAGATGCTGCACGGCCTTGGTGCCCAGGCGGTTGCCGGGCTCCTGGCTGGGGTTGAAGAAGACCAGCTTGAAACGCGCGCGCCGGCCCTCGCGACGCAGTTGGGTGTCGATGCCGAAGAGGAATTCGAACATCGGCCCGCCGCGCACGGCCTGGGGTTCCTGCGGGTTGGCGGCAAAGCCCACGGCGATGGTGCCGCCCTGCAGGGCGCGCAACCGGTCGCGGATTTGTTCGGCCGCGGCAATGCCTTCGCAGGGGGTGATGGCGTGCTCGATACCGGGCAGCTTCTTGATGAAGCGCCCGCCGGTGGCGATCACCAGCGCATCGTTCCGGACGACGCCGGCCGAGGTGTGCACGGTGCGGCCGTCCTGCGACAGGCCGCTCACCTCGGCCGCAAGGTGGCGCACCCGCATGCGCTCGAAGAAGGGGGCGAGCGGCACGATGAGCTGCTCGCGCGTGCGCAGGCCGCTGGGAATCCAGATGATGCCTGGCAGGTAGTGCAGCTCGGCCCGCGGCGACACCAGCGTGATGTCGGCGCCGGGATCGCGCTTGCGCAGCTCGCGCACGGTGGACAGCGCGCCAAAGCCGGCGCCCAGGACCGTGATGCCGGAAGAATTCATTAAAACCGCCTGAAACGTTGATGAATAAAGCGCCTGAAGCTATCTATAGATGAGCAATCAGGGTTTCTCCAGCCGCTCTATGCCCAGCGCCTTGAGCACATGCTTTTCATACACCGGCTCGGCCGTGCCGTGCTTCATCTTGTAGAGGAAGTACTTCTCGAACGCGAGCTTGGCCAGGTGCACCCATTTGCCCTTCTTGAACCAGTTGACGTTGCGCGGCGGGATCTGCGGCAGGGCGACGAAGGCCGCGCCCGTATCGCCCATGTCGGCCAGGCAGATGGCATTCCAGGTGGCCTTGGCGTCGGCGGGCTGGCCCGCCAGCTCGGCGGCGATGTTGTGCACGATGGCCGAGACCATGGTTTCGATCATGTAGCCGGTCTTGGGCGCGCCCGTGGGCACGGGCGTGACCTCGACGGGCGGTATGGCCACACACACGCCGGCCGAGAAGATGTTGCGGTACTTCTTGCTGCGCTGATGCTCGTCAATGAGCACGAAGCCGCGCGGGTTGCACAGGCCGTCAACGGCGGCCACGGCATCCACGCCCTTGAAGGCGGGCAGCATCATGCCGTACTTGAAGGGCAGCTCGTGCTCCTTCTTCGGCTGGCCGGCCTCGTCCATCTCGGTGACGAACATCTTGCCGGCCTCCACGCGCGTGGTCTTGGCGTTGGTGATCCACTTGATGTCCATGCCGCGCAGCTCGCTCTCCAGCATGGTCTTGGAGTCGCCCACGCCGCCCAGGCCCATGTGGCCGATGTAGGGCTCGCTGGTCACGAAGGTCAGCGGCACCTTGTGGCGCAGCTTGCGTCGCTGCAGGTCCTTGTTGAAGATGAAGGCGAATTCGTACGCCGGGCCAAAGCAGGACGCGCCCGGCATGGCGCCGATGACGGCCGGCCCCGGATCCTGCAGGAAGGCCTGGTAGTCGGCCCAGGCCTTCTCGGCATGGTCCACGGTGCAGATCGACTGCGTGTGGCCCGCGACGGGGCCGGCACCCGGCACCTCGTCGAAGGACAGCTTGGGGCCGGTGGTGATGATCAGGTAGTCGTAGGCGACGCGCTCGCCGTTGGCCAGCTCCAGGGCATTGCCCTCGGCGTCGATGCGCTGAACACGCTGGGCTATGAAGTCGATGCCTTTTTTCTCCAGGCTGGGCGCAATGGGCAGGGTGGTGTCCTTGCGCTGGCGCCAGCCCACGGCCACCCAGGGGTTGGAGGGCACGAACTGGAAGTAGTCCACCGCATTCACCACGGTGATGCGGTGCGCCGCGTCCAGCGTTGCACGCAGCTCGTAGGCCGCGGGCATGCCGCCCGTGCCTGCGCCAATGATCACGATATGGGCCATGGTCGTCTCCTCGTCGGTGATGGTGAAACGGTGGTGCTGAATCGGCGGTCGATCTCAGGGCGCCAATGCCTGGCCGGCCTGGCGCAGCTCGCTTTCGTCGAGCCGCCCGGCCAGCTGCGCCAGCTGCAGCCGGTGCAGCAGCAGCGCGCTGCGCGCCTGTGCCAACGCCAGGCGCGTGCCGGCGGCGTCGTTGTCGGCGTGCAGCACGTCGAGCAGGGTGCGGTGGCCGACCTCGTAGCCGGTGCGCGTGGCGTCCTGGCGCAGCTGCGCGGAGACCAGCGCCTCCTGCAGCGCCTGCACGCGCTGGGCGCCGGCCTGCAGGCCCAGCCAGGCGGCATGCACCTGGCGCGCCACCTGCTCGCGCGTGGCGTCCAGCTGGGCCTGGGCCTGGTTCCACTGGGCCAGGCTTTCCTCTTCCTTGGCCGAGCGGTAGCCGCCGGTGTACAGCGGCACGGTGAGCTGCACGCCCAGCATGGCGTTGGTCTGTTTGTTGCGCGCGCCACTGCCGTAGTCACCGCTACCGGACAGGCGGTCCTGGCCGGCCTGCGCCACCAGGTCGAGCTTGGGGGCGGCGCCGGCGCGGTGCTTGTCGGCCTCGGTGCGAGCCAGATCGGCGGCCAGTTGCTGCAGGCGTATGCCTGGGTTGCCGGCTGCCGCCTGTTCCTGCCACAGGGCCAGCGCCTGCTCTGGCGGCTGGAGGGCACCAGGCAGGTGCGCCTGCAGGCTGGCCGCAGGCAGGCCGGTGGCGTCGGCGAGCTGGCGGCGCTGGATGTCCAGGTCGGTCTGCGCGGCCAGGCGCCGGGCCTGTAGCTGCGCCTGCTGGGCCTTGGCCTCGTGCACGGCGGTGATCGGTGCCGAGCCGATGTCGAAGCGGTCTTGCGCTTCGGCCGCGGCCTTGCGCACGGCATCGAGCTGGCCGTCGAGCACGCGCAGCGCCTCCTGCGCCACGGCCAGGTCCAGGTAGCGCTGGGCGGTGCGCAGCATGGCGGCCTGCTGCGCGGCCAGCCACTGCAGATCGCCCATGTCGGCCTGCAGGTTCAGCTGCTGCTGCTGGGCGCGGCGCTCGAGGTTGTAGAGCGGCTGGCTGGCCTGCAGGGCGACGCGCGTGGCCGTGCCGCCGGTGATCGAGGTGCCGAAGTTCACGCCGCTGCTCGTGCCCATGCCGGGGGCGCTGAACTGGGCGCCGCGCATCTGGCTCTCGCCATGGCCCCAGCCGGCTGCCGCTGTTAGCCCAACGCCGGGGCGCCACAGGGCGCTGGCCTGCTTGCGCTGCGGATCGGCCGTCGCGTGCGCGGCGCGGGCCACGGCCAGCTCGCGGTCATGCAGCTCGGCGGCCTGCCAGGCCTGCAGCAGATCGGTGGCGTGGGCCGCCGGTGCGATGAGCAGGGCAAGCGCGACGACTTTCAAGCCAAATATGACTCCAAGGCGCTCTGGATAAGCGCTGGCAGCTATCTTTTTATTCATTGAACCGCTCCTTACCCGCGCACCACGTCCACGCGGTGGCGATAGGCCATGAAATACAGGATGGGGATGACCACCAGCGTAAGCACGGTGGAGACGGCGATGCCAAAGATCAGCGAGATCGCCAGGCCGTTGAAGATCGGGTCGTCCAGGATGAAGAACGCCCCCAGCATGGCTGCCAGCCCGGTGAGCATGATGGGCTGGGCGCGGGTGATGGCCGACTGCACGACGGCCTGCTTGAACTCCATGCCCGAGCGCACCTGCAGGCGTATGAAGTCCACCAGCAGGATGGAGTTGCGCACGATGATGCCGGCCAGCGCGATCATGCCGATCATGCTGGTGGCGGTGTACTGCGCGCCCAGGATGGCGTGGCCGGGCATGACGCCGATGATGGTGAGCGGGATCGGCGCCATGATGATCAGCGGCGTGAGGTAGGAGCCGAAGTGCGCCACGACCAGCAGGTAGATCAGGATCAGGCCCACGCCATAGGCCGCGCCCATGTCGCGGAAGGTCTCGTAGGTGATCTGCCACTCGCCATCCCACTTCAGGCTGTAGCCGCGATAGGGGTCGCTGGGCGGGCGGATGAAATACTCCTCGACCCTGCCGCCATCGGGCGCGGTGATCTCGGCTATCGCCTTGCGCGCGGCGAACATGCCGTACAGCGGGCTGTCCACCTTGCCCGCCATGTCGGCCACGACCAGGTTCACCGGCAGCAGATCCTTGTGGTAGATGGGCTGCTCGCGCAGGCTGTCGCTGATGGTGACCAGCTCGCGGAGCGGCACCGTGCTCCCCTGGCTGGTGCGCACGGGCAGTTGCAGCAGCGCATCAAGGTTGCCATGCTGGTCGGCGGGCAGCTGCAGCAGCACCGGCGTGGGGTACTTGCTCGCGTCGCGCAGCCAGGTGGCGTTTTCGCCCGCCAGGCCGGCGTGCAGGGCGGAAACGATGGCGGCCTGCGGCACGCCCATCAGCGCGGACTTGCGCCGGTCCACCAGCACCAGCTTCCTCGGCGCATCGGCGATGGCGCTGTCGTCCAGGTCCACGATGCCCTCTGTTTTTTGTAGCGCGGCACGCACTTCCTTGGCCACTTGGCGCCGTCCTGCGGCATCGGGGCCGTAGATCTCGGCGACGATGGGAGCGAGCACGGGCGGGCCGGGCGGTACCTCCACCACCTTCACGTTCGCGCCCATGCGCCGGCCGATTTCCTGCAGGGCAGGGCGCACGCGCATGGCGATCGCATGGCTCTGGTCCTTGCGCGCGTGCTTGTCCAGCAGGTTGACCTGCAGGTCGCCCACCTCGCCGCCGCTCCTCAGGTCGTACTGGCGCACCAGGCCGTTGAAGTTGATGGGGCCGGCGGTGCCGGCGTAGGCCTGGTAGTCGGTGACTTCGGGCACGGTGGCCAGGTGGGCGCCCAGCTCGTGCAGCACGGCGGCCGTGGCCTCGGGTGGCGTGCCCGCGGGCATGTCCACGACGACCTGGAACTCGCTCTTGTTGTCGAATGGCAGCATCTTCAGCTGCACCCAGCCCAGCACCGGCAGCACCAGCGAGACGGCGATCAGGCCTGCCACGGCCAGGCCCAGTAGGCCGCGGTTGCGCCGGCCCGTGCGCTCGTCAAGCAGCGGGCGGAAGATGCGCTCGAACGCCGGCGCGAGCCTTGCCGCCAGGCCCGTGTGCTCCTTGGCCTGGCCGCCATGGCCCTTCATCCACAGCCGCGCCAGCCAGGGCGTGACGGTGAAGGCCACGGCCAGCGAAATCAACATGCCCATGCTGGCATTGATGGGGATGGGCGCCATGTATGGCCCCATCAGCCCGCTGACGAAGGCCATGGGCAGCAGCGCGGCGATCACCGTGAAGGTGGCGAGGATGGTCGGACCGCCCACTTCATCGACCGCGCCGGGGATGAGCTGGGCCAGGGTTTTTTCGGGGTACAGCGCCTGGTGGCGGTGGATGTTCTCGACCACCACGATGGCGTCGTCCACCAGGATGCCGATGGAGAAGATCAGCGCAAACAGCGACACGCGGTTCAGTGTGAAGCCCCAGGCCCAGGAGGCGAACAGCGTGGCCGCCAGCGTCAGGCCCACGGCCACGCCGACGATCAGCGCCTCGCGCCGGCCTAGGGCGACAAACACCAGTGCGACGACAGAGACGGTGGCAAACAGCAGCTTCTGGATCAGCTTCTGCGCCTTGTCGTTGGCCGTGGCGCCGTAGTCGCGCGTCTCGGCCACCTGCACGTCGGCCGGAATCACCGTGCCGCGCAGCTCATCGACGCGCTGCATCACCGCGCGCGCCACGTCGATGGCATTGGCGCCCGCCTTCTTGGTGATGGCCAGCGTCACCGCCGGGTACTCAATCGCCTGGCCGTCCTTGACCTGCCCGTACCAGACATAGCGCGTGGCGGGCGGCGGGCCATCCTCCAGACTGGCCACGTCCTTCAGGAACACCGGCTTGCCGCCGCGGCTGCTGACGACAATGTCGGCCACCTCCTGCGCATGCGCGAGGAACGGCCCGGCCTCGATGGCCACGGAGCGGTTGCCCGACAGCAGCTCGCCCACGGGCAGGCCCATGTTGGCCGACTGCAGGGCCTGGCGCAGCTCATCGACGGTGACGCCCCGGCCCGCCATGCGCGCCGCATCCAGCTCCACGCGCACCGCGCGCCCCGGGCCGCCCACGGTGGCCACGGTGCGCGTGCCGGGCACGCGCATCAGCTCGGCCTCCATGCTGTGGGACACGCGCTCCAGTGCGAACGCGCCCTGGTTCTGCTCGTGGCTGTACAGCGTCAGCGTGACCACGGGCACGTCGTCGATGCCCTTGGGGCGGATGATGGGCTCCAGCGCCCCCAGGCCGCGCGGCAGCCAGTCGGCGTTGCTGCGCAGCGTGTCATGCAGGCGCACCAGCGCATCGTTGCGCTGCACGCCCACCTTGAATTGCACCGTGAGCACCGCCACGCCGGGGCGCGACACGGAGGTCACATGCTCCACACCCAGCATCTGCGACAGCACCTGCTCGGCCGGCGTGGCGATCATCTGCTCCACATCGGCCACCGACGCGCCGGGGAAGGGCACGATGACGTTGGCCATGGTCACGTCTATCTGCGGCTCCTCCTCGCGCGGCGTGACCAGCACGGCAAACAGGCCCAGCAGCAGCGCCAGCAGCGCCAGCAGCGGCGTGATTCTCTCCGCTTGGAAGGCCTGGGCGATGCGGCCCGAGATGCCCAGGGAATGCTTCTGGCTGTCCATGTCAGCGCACCTTGGCCGCGGCCTGTGGTTCAAGCGCCACCTGGTCGCCTGCGCCGAGGCCGCTCAGGACTTCGACCAGCTCGCCCTTTGCGTCCGCCGGTGGCCCCAGGCGCACCTGGCGCAGCCGAGGCTTGCCGTCCTGGCCTTGCACATAAACGCCCGTCATCTCGGCGCGGCGCACCACGGCCTGGGCGGGCACCAGCACGCGCTGGCTGGCATCAGCCGCGCCGCCCTGCCACCACAGGCGCGCAAACATGCCGGGCACGGCGCGCACATCGGCAGGCAGCTGCACGCGCACGGGGACGGTGTGGCTCAAGGGGTCGGCCGTGGGCAGCACCTGGACCTGGGACGCGGCAATGGCCAGGCGCCGGTCAGTGAGCTCGACTTGCACACCGCCGCCGGCGCGCAATTGGCGCACCTGCTCCTCGGTGAGCTGCGCCGTCACGCGCAGGGCTGCAGGGTCGTACAGCGCCACCAAGGGCCGGCCCGGCATGGCCATGTCGCCCAGATTCGCGGGGACGCTGGCAACCACGCCGGAATAGGGCGCCTTCACGCTGTGCAGGCCGGTTTGCGTGGCCGCCACGCCCGCCTGCGCCTGCAACGCGGCCACCTGGGCCTGGGTCGCACGCCACTGCGCCTCGGCGCTGTCGAGCGCGGCCTGGCTGATGTAGCGCTTGGCAAACAGTTGCTTCTGGCGCTCATATTCCTTGCCCGCCAGGTGCAAGCTCGCTTGTGCGGCCGCCACCTGCGCGTTGCTGGCGGCGGCGCCCTGGCTGGCCATGCGCGCATCGATGCGCGTCAGCTCCTGGCCGGCCTTGACCTGGTCACCGGCCTTGACGGGCAGGGCCACGATAGCGCCCGGCACCTGGGCCGACAGCAACGTCTCGCGCACCGCCTCCACCTTGGCATCGCTGCTGCCCCAGCCAGCCTGGGTAGCGCCCTGTACTTGGTAGTAGGACAGTGCAGGGGTCGGCTCCGCGGCCTGGATGCCCGGCACGGCAAGAAAGGCTACGAGCCACAGGAAGCGTTGCATGGTGTTTTCCCTTCTCCGGCACAGCATGGTTCGATCAATTATTTAATTAATCAGCTAATTAGTCAATAATGTATCATCTCATCCACTGCATGGACTGGAACGCGCAATGAAGGAACTGCCCCCCGAGGCCCTGGAACAAGTGGCCGCCTATTTCCAGGTGCTGGCCGAGCCCACGCGCCTGCGCATTCTCAACCTGCTGCGCCAAGGCGAGCACAACGTCGGCGAACTGGCGCAGGCCTGTGGCTACACGGCGGCAAACATCTCACGGCACCTGTCGTTGATGACCAAGCAGGGCATCGTCGCGCGCGAGAGCCGCGGCACGTCCGTGTACTACCGCCTCACGGACGAATCGGTGGACGCCCTATGCGATCTGGTCTGCGGCAACATCGCGCGCCGGCTGGAGCAGGCCAGTGCGACCCACAGCGCGTTTCGCGCCAGGCTCTGAATAAGGGGTGCCGCGTGCAACCCACAGGGCGTCTTAGCCGGGTAAATTTCGTCCAACCCGTTGTAGCCTTTAGCGATATGCAAGCCAATAAACCCCCAGGCGAGAAGTCAGCGGCAAGTGGCGCGGAGGGCGACAAACACGCCGCCCTTGACTCGCGCCTGGCTGTACGCCGGGTGGCCATCGACACCTGGCGTGAAAACGTGGCCTATCTCCATCGCGACTGCTCCGTTTACCGCGCCGAGGGGTTTCAGGCGCTCTCCAAGATTGAGGTCCGCGTCAACGGACAGCACATCCTGGCCACGGTCAACGTGGTCGACGACGCATCGATCGTCGAATGCAATGAGCTGGGTTTGTCGGAAGATGCATTTGCCCAACTCGGGCTGGAAAACGGCCAGACGGTGACCGTGTCGCCGGCAGAGCAGCCGGCCTCGATGGGCGCGCTGTTTCGCAAGATCGATGGCGAGCGTCTCGGGCGCGAGGACTTTCTCGCGATCGTGAACGATATCGCGGGCCACCACTATTCCAAGATCGAGCTCACGGCTTTCGTGGTGGCCTGCAACCGCGGTGAACTGGACCGCGAGGAGGTTTTCTTTCTGTCCGATGCCATGGTTGCCTCAGGCCAGCGGCTGGACTGGCACGAGCCGCTCGTGGTCGACAAGCATTGCATCGGCGGTATTCCGGGCAACCGCACCTCCATGCTGGTCGTCCCCATCGTGGCAGCGCATGGCATGCTGTGCCCCAAGACTTCGTCGCGCGCCATCACCTCGCCCGCGGGCACGGCCGACACCATGGAGGTGCTGGCCAATGTCGAGTTGCCGCTGGAGCAGCTGTCCGAGATCGTGCGCGACCACCGGGGCTGCCTGGCCTGGGGCGGGACGGCACAGCTCGCGCCGGCCGACGATGTGCTGATTTCGGTGGAGCGGCCGCTGTCCATCGATTCACCGGGACAGATGGTGGCGTCCATCCTGTCCAAAAAGATTGCGGCCGGTTCGACCCATCTCGTACTCGACATTCCCATCGGTCCGTCGGCCAAGGTGCGCTCCATGCCCGAGGCGCAGCGCTTGCGCCGCTTGTTCGAATATGTGGCGCACCGCATGGGGCTGTCGCTCGATGTGGTCATCACCGACGGCCGCCAGCCCGTGGGCAATGGCATCGGCCCGGTGCTGGAAGCGCGCGACGTGATGCGCGTGCTCGAAAACGATCCCCGCGCACCGATCGACCTGCGTCAAAAAGCCTTGCGCCTGGCCGGCCGTCTGATTGAATGCAACCCCGACGTGCGCGGAGGCGACGGATATGGCATTGCGCGCGACATTCTCGATTCCGGCCGCGCGCTGGCGCGCATGCAGGCCATCATCGCTGCCCAGGGAAGCAAAAATTTCGACCACAACAACCCGCAACTCGGCTCCTTGAGCTTCGAGGCTCTTGCCCCGTTCGCGGGCGTCGTGGCCGGCATAGACAACTTGCAGATCGCCCGCATCGCTCGGCTGGCCGGTGCGCCCAAGGTGCAGGGGGCAGGGGTCGATTTGCTGCGCAAATTGGGCGATGCGGTGGAGCAGGGCGATGTGCTGTACCGTGTCTATGCGGGCTATGGCGCTGATCTGGAGTTCGCCCGCCAGGCCTGCAGCCGCTCCAATGCCTACCGGATCGGCGCCATCGGCGACGTGCCGCGGGTGTTCGTGGAGTTCTGAGCATGCCTTCATCTCAAGTCTTGGCAAGGGAGACCTGCCTGCTGTACTTTGACGATGAGCAGGCGGCGGCTCAGCGCCTGGCCGCAGCCACCGGATTGCCGGCGCAGCCGGTCGCGCGACACCGCTTTCCGGACGGTGAGCTCAAGCTCACGCTGCCGGTGGATGGATCGGGCAGCTTGCCCGCGAACGCCGTGCTGCTGCGCAGCCTGCACCAGCCCAACGAAAAACTCGTCGAACTGCTGCTGGCGGCCGAGGCCGCGCGCGGCCTGGGCGTGCGGCATCTCACGCTGGTGGCGCCCTACCTGGCCTATATGCGCCAGGACATCGCCTTCCAGCCTGGCGAGGCGGTGAGCCAGCGCATCGTCGGCCGGTTCCTGGCAGGCCTGTTTGACCGGCTCATCACCGTGGATCCCCATCTGCATCGCGTCCCCGGCTTGCAAGACGCCGTGCCCGCTGCACGGGCCGACGTGGTGAGCGCCGCACCGTTGCTGGCCGACTGGATCGCCCGGCAACGCCCGGGTGCCATGCTGGTGGGGCCGGATGGCGAATCGGCCCAGTGGGTGGCGCAGGCGGCCGCACGCCATGGCTTTGATCACGCTGTGTGCACCAAGCTGCGGCACGGTGACCGCAGCGTGAGCATTGCGCTTCCCCCCGTCAGCGTGCAGGGCCGCTGCGTGGTGCTGCTCGACGATATGGCCAGCACCGGACATACTCTTGCACAGGCCGCGCACCTGCTGATGGCCGCAGGCGCCGCTTCGGTGGATGTGGCCGTCACCCATGCGCTGATCGACGACGCCTCGCTCCATGCCCTGCATCAGGCGGGGGTGGGCCAGTTCTGGAGCACCGACTGCGTGGACCACCCGAGCAATGTCGTTTCCATGGCCCCGGTATTGGCCCAGGCGCTGGGTTGTGCTGCGCAGATGCAGGTTTGCCAGCAGGGGTGATCTCAGTTCCGATGCAAAGTCGGGTAAAGGCGCCGTCGACCCGCTCCAAACTCCTAACGAATGGAATTCGGGTTGGGTAGGACTGTTACCCCCCGCGTCAGAATAGTTGTCCCCTCCATAAAACCAAGAACTCCGGGGGGTGGCGATGAAGGACAGAAGTGGCTCGATACGGACAAGCATTCAAGGACAACGTCAACCAACATGGTTGCCGCCGGCAAGGCATCGCGAAAGACAGCCTATGCGACCTGGAGCCGGGATGCCATCGAGTAACAGCAAGTCTGAGAACGATGCCGGGCGCCAAGAAGAAGCCGGAGGGATTCAAGCCTGGCGTACCGAAAAGTGTTCAAACAAACCGGTCAACTGGCGCATCGCCGCAGGCGAGGGGTAATCCGGAACGATGGGGGCGGACTGCTGCGCTGTCGACCGTGCGATCTGCAGCACAAAGCGACGCGCCCCGCGCCGGACCAACCCTTGCGCCAGCTTGAGAAGCGCGGGTTCATCGAGCCATAGCGGATGGGCCGTGGTGCGGACTTCGTACGCGACACCGGAATCGAGTACCGCCTGCAGACAAGCGCCGGCGTGAATGCCACTTCCCCGTATGCCGGTGATGCCGTCATACACGGCCAGGTCGTCAAGCGGAGCCTTGATATCCAACCCGATCCAGTCCATGTCAGGCAGCAGGGCTTGCAGCCGCCTTGGATGGGTGCCGGCGGTGTGCAGGCCGATCGAAAAGCCGAGAGCGCGCACTTGCCCGATGGCCTGCCCCAGCATCGGATCGACGGTTGGCTCGCCGCCACTGAACACTACGCCATCGATGAGCCCCAGACGCCGTTCAAGCCAATCCAGCACATGCGCCCAGCGCATGGCCGTGCCGGCGCGGCGCTGCTGCAGGTGCGGGTTATGGCAATAGCCGCAGCGCAGCGGGCAGCCCTGAACATAGACCACCGCGCTTAGCCGTCCAGGAAAGTCGATGCTGGTGAATGGCGTGAGCCCGCCGACGCGAAGTTCGCGGGCCACGCCATCAAGGACGGAGCCCATCAGTGCGTCTTGTCGCAGCAGGATTCCCGGAAATGCAGGCGCTCTCCGAACTCACCTTGCTTGCCCACATTGAATGAGGCGACGGGGCGGTGATAGCCCATCACCCGCGTCCAGACCTCGCAGGGCTGGCGCTCCTCGTCGCGCAGCACCATCGGTTGTGCCTGGACTGCCGTGTTGGTCGGATGAGTCATGTGTAGCTCCTTTTCAGGGTTTGAGGACAGGAAGGTTCAGGCCATCTCTCGCTGCTTGCGAACGAGAATTTCTGCATCGCATTTCGGGCAGAACTCGTGATGTCCCGCGAGATAGCCATGCGTGGGACAAATGGAAAATGTGGGTGTGACGGTGATGTAGGGCAACCGAAAGCGCGTGAGCGAGCGCCGCACCAGATCGCGGCAC
Source organism: Alicycliphilus denitrificans (assembly GCF_044792555.1). Taxonomy (GTDB): domain Bacteria; phylum Pseudomonadota; class Gammaproteobacteria; order Burkholderiales; family Burkholderiaceae_C; genus Alicycliphilus; species Alicycliphilus denitrificans_A. Next base: position 2,381,793 of record NZ_CP126238.1, on the reverse strand, counting down.
GCCTGCGCGCTGGACAGGCGCTCGTTCATGTACAGGTGCAGCACCGTGCCGCCCGTGTATTTGCGCTGCAGGTCGTCCTGACGCTCCAGCGCCTCGAAGGGGTCGTCCGTGAAGCCGACCGGTAGCTGGGACGAGTTCGTGTAGTAAGGGTTCCTGGGCGTGCCGGCCTGGAGAATGCCGGGGAAGCGCTTGCGGTCTTCCTTGGCGAAGCGGTAGGTGGTGCCCTCTGCCGGCGTGGCTTCCAGGTTGTACATGTGACCGGTTTCTTCCTGGAACGCCACCATGCGTTCACGGACGTGATCGAGCAAACGCATGGCAAAGTCATGGCCCCACGGCGTGGTGATGTCGTGCTCATCCCGCGTGAAGTTGCGGACCATCTCGTTGATGCCATTGACGCCAAGGGTCGAGAAGTGATTGCGCAGCGTCCCCAGGTAGCGGCGGGTGTACGGAAACAGACCCTGGTCCATGAGGCGCTGGATCAGCTTGCGCTTGATCTCCAGGCTCTGCCTTCCCAGCTCCATCAAGGCGTCGATGCGCGCATACAGCGCGGCTTCGTTGCCGGCATGCACATGTCCGAGCCGCGCGCAGTTGATGGTCACGACGCCGAGTGACCCGGTCTGCTCCGCAGAGCCGAAGAGGCCGTTGCCGCGCTTGAGCAGCTCGCGCAGATCAAGCTGCAGCCGGCAGCACATGGAGCGGATCTGGTTCGGCTTCAGTTCCGAGTTGATGAAGTTCTGAAAATAGGGAAGACCGTAGCGGGCGGTCATCTCGAACAGCGCCAGCGCATTGGGGCTGTCCCAGTCGAAATCAGGGGTGATGTTGTAGGTGGGAATAGGGAAGGTGAACACGCGACCCTTGGCATCGCCCGCGGTCATCACGTCGATGTAGGCGCGATTGATCAGATCCATCTCTTCCTGCAATTCGCCATAGGCGAACGGCATTTCGTCGCCGCCAATCACGGGCACCTGCTCGCGCAGGTCCTCGGGACAGACCCAGTCGAAAGTGAGGTTGGTGAACGGCGTCTGCGTGCCCCAGCGCGACGGCACGTTGAGGTTGTAGATCAGCTCCTGCAGGCATTGGCGCACCTCGCCATAGCCCAGCCCATCCTTGCGCACGTAGGGCGCGAGATAGGTATCGAACGAGCTGAACGCCTGCGCGCCGGCCCATTCGTTCTGCATGGTGCCCAGAAAGTTGACGATCTGGCCAACGGCGCTCGACAGATGCCTGGGCGGCCCGGCCTCCACCTTGCCGGGAACGCCGTTCAGTCCTTCGTGGAGCAAGGTACGCAGCGACCAGCCTGCGCAATAGCCACTGAGCATGTCCAGGTCGTGGATATGGATGTCGGCCTCGCGGTGGGCTTGCCCCACCTCGTGCGGGTACACATGGTTGAGCCAATAGTTGGCGACCACCTTGCCCGATACGTTGAGAATCAGCCCGCCCAGCGAATACCCCTGGTTGGCGTTGGCGTTCACGCGCCAGTCGCTCTGTTGCAGGTATTCGTTCATGGACGCTTCCACATCGACCAGGCTCTTGCGCGCATCGCGCAGCTGGCGGTGCTGCTCGCGATAGACGATGTAGGCGCGCAGCGTGGCGCGGTGTCCGGAGTCAAACAGCGTGGCCTCCACGGCGTCCTGAATCTGCTCGATGTGAGGCGTGGCTCCGTCCAACGTGGCCAGGCGTGCAAGCACGCCGCCGTGCGTCAGCGCCTGCGCCACCGCGGCATCGAATTCACCGCTGACCGCCGCGGCCCGCGCCAGAGCCTCCGCAATCTTCTGCGCGTTGAAGACCGCCACTGCGCCGTGCCGTTTGATGACGTACCGAGGAGGGTTTGGCAGTTGGGTCTTTGAGGGCATAAAACGCTATGGGTAGTGGTTAGCTTTCATCATAAGCACTACCTATGGTGTTTTTCGTCATGACCTGGAAGTGAATTCCGATTCCCGCAATGCCCTAATCCAGATCAAACCCTGCCCCGTCTGGAGGGGGCTCCCAGTGCTTCTTTTGCGTTAACGCAAGGAACACCGCAACCGGCGCCAGCCGGGATCAGGAAGCAAAGCCGTAGGGGTTGAACCGGCTCAGGTTCTCATCCACGTCCAGCGGCCGTCCCAAGTAGGGAAAGGCACGCTGCGGGCAGCGGTCCCGCTCGCAGGTCTTGCAGCCCATGCCAATGGGCACGGCCGCGTTGGGGGCATGCAGATCCAGTCCCCGGGCATAGACGAGGCGGCTGGCGTGGCGCACGTCGCAGCCCAGGCCGATGGAGAACGTCCTGGAAGGCGAACCGTACCCGCCCTGGCTGCGCGAGATCGAGCGGGCCACCCACAGGTAACGCCGCCCATCGGGCATGCTTGCCAGCTGGGACAGGATGCGCCCAGGCTGCTCGAAGGCTTCGTACACGTTCCACAGAGCGCAGGTGCCGCCCGTTCGGCTGAAGTGAAAATGGGTGGCCGATTGGCGTTTGGAGATGTTGCCTGCGCGGTCCACGCGCACGAAGAAGAATGGCACGCCCGGCGCCTCCAGGCGCTGTAGCGTGCTGAGCCGGTGACACACGGTCTCGAACCCCACGCCAAAGCGCCGCTCCAGCAGCGCGATGTCATAGTGCAGCGACTCCGCTGCCGCAAGGAACTCGCCATAGGGCAGCAGCAATGCGCCCGCGAAGTAGTTGGCCAGGCCGACGCGTGCCAGCTTACGCGCGGCCGTGTCGTGCGTGAAGGCAGGCGCCGCGGTCAGCGCATCGATGGTGTGCGAATGCTCCAGTAACGCCAACTGGGTTGCTAACTGGAAGGCCTGCTGCGCCGCATCGAGGTCGGCGGCTAAGGCCAGCACCCGATGTGCGAGATCGAAGTGGCGCTTGCCTTGCTCCGCATCCTGTGCCCGCACTACACGCAGGCCATGCCGCGCGGTGAGCCGCTGGATCAGCCACGCCACGAGGGTGGTCGAATCGGCGCGGGCTTCGGCGGCCAGGGCCTCGGCGGCACGGTCCAGCGTATCGAAATGGTTCTTGTGCGAGAAGAAGAAGTCGCGCACCACTTCGAAAGGCATGGCCACGGAGGCGGCCGCGTCCGACCGTCCGTCGCCCAGTCGCAGCGACATCATCTCGATGCGCTCCATGGCCGACAAATGCCGACGGTGCATGGCCAGGATGGCATGCCCCAGTGCGGGCATCTGCGCAGCCACTTCCTGCAGCTCCGGCAAGGCGATGGGCTCGGGGGCATCCACCAGCGCCTCCTGGAGTGCGGCGATGAGCCGCGCCTCATCGTCCTCGGCGAACTGCTGGATATCAATGCCCAGAGTCCGGTGGAGCTTGAGTAACACCGACACGGTCAACGGCCGCTGGTTCTGCTCAAGCTGGTTCAGGTAGCTGGGCGACAGCCCCAGGGTGTGAGCCAGCGCGATTTGCGACATCCCGCGCTCGGCGCGCAGCGCCCGCAGCCGCACGCCCATGAATGTTTTCTTCATGCTCCATTTTTGCAGAAAAAACATTCGCAAAATTTGCAAGCGCCACCCATTTTCTTCGCATTCATTCGCTTTTTTAGTGCTTACGGCGCGGTTTTATTTTGCGTAAATTGCGAAAAATGACGACGCCACATGGAACCACTGAGCTGCATGAACTGGTATTGCCCGCGCAAGCCAACCACCACGGAACGCTGTTCGCAGGGCAGGGCCTGCAGTTGCTGGCCAAGGTCGCCTTTCTGGCCGCACGCAGCCTGGCGCAGCGCGAAGTGGTGATGGCTTCGGTGTCGGGTGTCGACTTCCTGGCCCCGGTGCCCGTAGGTCACGCGCTCACGCTGCGTGCCTGGGTCAGCCGCGTGGGGCGCACGTCGATGACGGTGTGCGTGACCGGCCTGGCGGAGCTGCCCGGCTTGCCCGCCGAAGAAGTGCTCAAGGGAATGTTCGAGATGGTCGCAGTCGACTCCGCGAGCCGTCCCATTGCCATCCATTGTTCTTATCTGAATCAGGAGACCTAATCATGAGTTCCACGACCGCCCCCACCACGGCGACCACTGCGACCAGGCCCAAGAAGTCCGTTGCCCTCTCGGGCGTCGAGGCCGGCAACACCGCCCTGTGCACCGTGGGCCGCACCGGCAATGACCTGCACTACCGCGGCTACGACATCCTCGACATCGCCGAGGTGTGCGAGTTCGAGGAAGTCGCCCACCTGCTGGTGCACGGCAAGCTGCCCACGCGCGCCGAACTGAAGGCCTACAAGGCCAAGCTCAAGGCCCTGCGCGGCCTGCCCGGCAGCGTGAAGGCGGCCCTGGAGCAATTGCCTGCCGCCAGCCACCCCATGGACGTGATGCGCACCGGCGTCTCGGCCCTGGGCTGCGCGCTGCCTGAGAAGGACGACCACAATCTGCCCGGAGCGCGCGACATTGCCGACCGCCTGATGGCGTCACTGGGCAGCATGCTGCTGTACTGGTACCACTTCAGCAATTCTGGCCGCCGCATCGAGGTAGAGACCGACGACGACTCCATTGGCGGCCACTTCCTGCACCTGCTGCACGGTGAAAAGCCGTCGGAAGGTTGGGTGCGCGCCATGCACACCTCGCTCAACCTGTATGCCGAGCACGAGTTCAACGCCAGCACCTTCACCGCCCGCGTGATCGCCGGCACGGGCAGCGACATGTATTCGAGCATCTCGGGTGCCATTGGCGCGCTGCGCGGCCCCAAGCATGGTGGCGCCAACGAGGTGGCGTTCGAGATCCAGAAGCGCTATGACAACCCCGAGCAGGCCGAGGCCGATGTCCGCCGCCGCGTGGATGCCAAGGAGGTGGTGATCGGCTTCGGCCACCCCGTGTACACCGTGAGCGACCCGCGCAACGTCATCATCAAGGGCGTGGCCAAGCACCTGTCGGAAGAGGCGGGCAGCACCAAGATGTACGACATTGCCGAGCGGCTGGAATCGGTAATGTGGGAAGTGAAGAAAATGTTCCCCAACCTCGACTGGTTCAGCGCCGTGAGCTACCACATGATGCAGGTGCCCACCGCCATGTTCACGCCGCTGTTTGTCATCGCGCGCACCAGCGGCTGGGCAGCGCACGTGATCGAGCAGCGCGTGGACAACAAGATCATCCGTCCCAGCGCCAACTACACCGGGCCGGAAGACCAGAAGTTCGTGCCCATCGAGGAGCGCATCTGACAAAAACCATAGCTGCCAGCGTTTTACAGCTGCCAATTACAGGCCATTTTTACGCTGAAAATGTCTATGAAAAAGCGTTTGCAGCTATCAGAAGAATAGTGAACCTGCCCGCCCCATGACGAAAACCGCCCACCGCAAACCCCTTCCCGGCACGTCCCTGCAGTATTTCGACGCGCGCGAGGCCGTCGAACAACTCCAGCCCGGCGCCTGGGCCAGGCTGCCCTACACGGCCCGCGTGCACGCCGAGAACCTGGTGCGCCGCGCTGAGCCCGCACAGCTCAACACCTACCTGCGCCAGCTCATCGAGCGCAAGCGCGACATCGACTTTCCGTGGTTCCCCGTGCGCGTGGTGTGCCACGACATCCTGGGTCAGACCGCGCTGGTCGATCTGGCCGGCCTGCGCGATGCGATAGCGAAAGAGGGCGGCGACCCTGCCGCCGTGAACCCCGTGGTGCCGGTGCAGCTCATCGTGGACCACTCGCTGGCCGTGGAGTGCGGCGGTTTCGACCCCGACGCCTTCCGCAAGAACCGCGAGATCGAGGACCGTCGCAACGAGGACCGCTTCCACTTCATCGAGTGGACGAAGAAGGCCTTTGCCAACGTCGATGTGATCCCGGCGGGGAACGGGATCATGCACCAGATCAACCTGGAGAAGATGTCGCCCGTCGTGTACGTGCAGGATGGCGTGGCCTTCCCCGACACCTGCGTGGGCACCGACAGCCACACGCCGCACGTCGATGCCCTGGGCGTCATCGCCGTGGGCGTGGGCGGGCTGGAGGCCGAGAACGTGATGCTGGGCCGCGCCTCGTGGATGCGCCTGCCCGACATCGTGGGCGTGCGGCTGACCGGCAAGCGCCAGCCGGGCATTACTGCCACCGACATCGCATTGGCGTTGACGGAATTCCTGCGCAAGGAGAAGGTCGTCGGCGCCTACGTGGAGTTCTTCGGCGAGGGTGCGGACAGCCTCTCGATCGGCGACCGCGCCACCATCTCCAACATGTGCCCCGAGTATGGCGCCACCGCCGCGCTGTTCTACATCGACCAGCAGACCACCGACTACCTGCGCCTCACGGACCGCAGTCCGGAGCAGGTGCAACTGGTAGAAACCTACGCCAAGGCGGCCGGCTTCTGGCGCACCGACCTGCAAACCGCCGAATATGAGCGCGTGCTGGCGTTTGACCTCTCCAGCGTGGTGCGCAATATGGCGGGCCCGAGCAACCCGCACCGCCGCCTGCCCACCTCGGCCCTGGTGGACCGCGGCATCGCCGGCAAGATCAAGCTGGAAATGGCCCGCGCCGAAGAGGCCGAGGGGCTGATGCCCGATGGCGCCGTCATCATCGCCGCCATCACCAGCTGCACCAACACCAGCAACCCGCGCAACGTGATTGCCGCCGCGCTGCTGGCGCGCAACGCCAATCGCCTGGGCCTCGTGCGCAAACCGTGGGTCAAGACCTCGCTGGCCCCTGGCTCCAAGGCCGTGGAGCTGTACCTGAAGGAAGCGAACCTGCTGGGTGACCTGGAAAAGCAGGGCTTCGGCATCGTCGGCTTTGCCTGCACCACCTGCAACGGCATGAGCGGCGCGCTAGCCCCTGCGATCCAGCAGGAAATCATCGACCGCGACCTGTACGCCACCGCCGTGCTCTCGGGCAACCGCAACTTCGACGGGCGCATCCACCCGTATGCCAAGCAGGCGTTCCTGGCCTCGCCGCCGCTGGTGGTGGCCTATGCGATTGCGGGCACGGTGCGCTTCGACATCGAGAACGACGTGCTTACGGTGGTGGATGGCAAGGAAATTCGCCTGAAGGACATCTGGCCCAGCGATGAGGAGATAGACGTCATCGTCGCCCGCGCCGTCAAGCCCGAGCAGTTCCGCGCCGTCTATGAACCGATGTTTGCCATTCGCCAGGATGATGGCGAGGCCGTGAGCCCGCAGTACGACTGGCGCCCGCAGTCCACCTACATCCGCCGCCCGCCGTACTGGGACACGGAAGGCGTGGGCGCGCTGGCGGTCTTCCCGCGCACGAACAAAGGCATGCGCCCGCTGGCCCTGCTGGGCGACAACATCACCACCGACCATCTGTCGCCGTCCAACGCCATCCTGGCCGACAGCGCGGCCGGTGAATACCTCGCCAAGATGGGCCTGCCCGAAGAAGACTTCAACTCCTACGCCACGCACCGCGGCGACCACCTGACGGCGATGCGCGCAACGTTTGCCAACCCGCAGCTCGTCAACGAAATGGCGGTGGTCGATGGTCAGGTGAAGAAGGGTTCGCTGGCGCGCATTGAGCCCGAGGGCCGGGTGGTGTGCATGTGGGAGGCCATCGAGACCTATCTGAACCGCCGTCAGCCGCTGATCATCATCGCTGGTGCCGACTACGGCCAGGGCTCCAGCCGCGACTGGGCTGCCAAGGGCGTGCGCCTGGCGGGCGTTGAAACGGTGGTGGCCGAGGGCTTCGAGCGCATCCACCGCACCAACCTGATCGGCATGGGCGTGTTGCCGCTGGAGTTCCAGCCGGGTGTGAACCGCCTGACGCTGCAGCTGGACGGCACCGAGACCTACGATGTGCAAGGCGCGCTGCAGCCGCGTGCCGAGCTGACGCTGGTGGTGCACCGCCGCAGCGGCGAAATGCTCCAGGTGCCTGTGACCTGCCGCCTGGACACCGCCGAGGAAGTCTCGGTGTACGAAGCGGGCGGCGTGCTGCAGCGCTTTGCGCAGGACTTTTTGGCATCGAATCGGGACTAAATCCTTATTAGTCAAGCGCAAGCAGCTATCAAAATTGATATGACCCAGCACCTTCCTCAGATCCGCGTCCCTGCCACCTACCTGCGCGGCGGCACCAGCAAGGGTGTGTTCTTCCGCCTGCAGGATCTGCCCGAGGCGGCACAGCAGCCGGGCCCGGCGCGCGACAGGCTGTTCCAGCGCGTCATCGGCAGCCCCGACCCCTACGGCGCGCAGATCGACGGCATGGGCGGGGCCACGTCGAGCACCAGCAAGTGCGTCATCCTCTGCAAGAGCACGCGCCCCGGCCACGATGTGGATTACCTCTACGGCCAGGTGTCCATCGACAAGGACTTCGTCGACTGGAGCGGCAACTGCGGCAACCTCTCCACCGCCGCCGGGGCGTTCGCCATCCACGCGGGCCTGGTGGATGCCAGCCGCATCCCGGACAACGGCGTTTGCGTGGTGCGCATCTGGCAGGCCAACATTGGCAAGACCATCATTGCCCACGTGCCCATCGCTAATGGCCAGGTGCAGGAAACCGGCGACTTCGAGTTGGACGGCGTGACCTTCCCCACCGCCGAAATCGTGCTGGAGTTCATGGACCCGTCGGACGATGGCGAGGAGGGCGGAGCCATGTTCCCCACCGGCAACCTGGTCGATAAGCTCCATGTCCCCGGCGTCGGCACCTTCCCGGCCACCATGATCAACGCGGGCATCCCCACGGTGTTCGTCAACGCTGCCGACATCGGCTACCAGGGCACGGAGTTGCGCGAGGACATCAACGGCGACCCGGCGCAACTGGCGCGTTTCGAGCACATCCGCGTCGCCAGCGCGCTGCGCATGGGCCTGATCCAGACCCCAGAAGAAGCCGCCACGCGCCAGCACACGCCCAAAATAGCCTTCGTCAGCCCGCCCAAGCGCTACACCGCCTCCAGCGGCAAGGTGATCGAGGCGGCGGATGTCGATCTGCTGGTGCGCGCCCTGTCCATGGGCAAGCTGCACCACGCCATGATGGGCACCTGCGCCGTGGCCATCGGCACGGCGGCGGCCATTCCCGGCACGCTGGTGAATCTGGCCGCCGGCGGCGGCGAGCGCCAGGCCGTGCGCTTCGGCCACCCCTCGGGCACCTTGCGCGTGGGGGCCGAGGCCAGGCAGGTGGACGGCCAATGGCAGGTCACCAAGGCCGTGATGAGCCGCAGCGCCCGCATCCTCATGGAGGGCTGGGTGAGAGTACCGACAACCTCCTGAGCGACTTCGTCGCTTCCCCCTTCTCTCACGCTTCGCGTGGGAAGGGGCGCGCGCCGGTTTCAAGCAATGCGCACACAAGGAAAAGCAATGAACACCAAGCAGCAACTCAAGCAACTCGTCGAGGCCCGCAACGGCCTGATCGTTCCGGGCGCGTTCAACGCGCTGTCGGCCAAGGTAAGCGCCGACCTAGGCTTCAAGGCCATTTATGTGACCGGCGCGGGCGTGACGAATATGTGGTTCGGCATGCCGGACCAGGGCTTCATGGGCCTGCATGAAATCGCCGACCACACCGCGCGCATCCGCGACGCGGTGGACGTGCCGCTCATCGTCGATGCCGACACGGGCTTCGGCAACGCGCTGAACGTGGCCCACACCGTGCGCACGCTGGAGCGCGCCGGGGCCGACTGCATCCAGCTCGAAGACCAGGTGGCGCCCAAGCGTTGCGGCCATTTCAGCGGCAAGGAGGTAATCTCGACCGAGGAGGCCGTGAGCAAGATCAAGGCCGCCGTCGATGCGCGGCGCGACCCCGATTTCCTCATCATGGCGCGCACCGACGCCGCCGCCACGCACGGCTTCGAGGCCGCCGTGGAGCGCGCGCAAAAGTTCGCCGAGGCCGGCGCCGACATCCTATTCGTCGAGGCCGTGACCAAAGCTGAGGAAGTGCGCGCGCTGCCGCAGCGCACTTCCAAGCCGCAGCTGGTGAACATGGTGATTGGCGGTAAGACGCCCATTTTCAATGCCGACCAGCTGGGCGAACTGGGCTTTGGCATCGTGCTGTACGCCAACGCGGCGCTGCAGGGTGCGGTGGCGGGCATGCAAAAGGCCCTGACGGTGCTGCGCGACGAGAAGGAAGTGCGGGAGTCGAGCGGCCTTGTCACCCCGTTCGCCGAGCGCCAGCGCCTGGTTGGTAAGCCCGAATGGGACGCGCTGGAAAAGCGCTACACCTGAATCCGCGACGCTCCTGCCAACGCCCTGCGTCAGGCGCCGCCCACCGCGTCCCCTACGGGATGACTACGGCCGTCGATTGCCGGGCGAGCTCGATGAAAGCCTGAAGGTAGTCGGTGTCCAGGTCCCCCTCGCGCGCGCCCAGGTGAATCTGCTTGGCGATGCCCTGGCGCCCGAGCTTGACTGGCACCACATCCATCGTGCCGGCGTATTCGAGCACCAGCCAGCGTGGCAGGGCGGCCACGCCCCGGCCGCTGGCGACCATCTGCAGCATGATGTCCGTGGTTTCGATGGTCTTGTGCCTGCGCGGAGCGATGCCCGCGGGCCCGAGGAACTGGGTGTAGATGTCCAGCCGCTCGGGGCTTACCGGATAGGTGATGAGGACTTCGTCTGCCAGTTGGGCGGGCCTGGCGTAGGCCTGCTGCGCCAGCGGGTGGCCGCTGCACACCACCAGCACCTGCTCGTAGTCGAACACGGGCTCGAAGCGCAGCCCGGGCTTGTACAGCGGGTCGGGCGTCACGAGCAAGTCGATCTCGTAGCCCAGCAGCGCGCCGATGCCGCCGAACTGGAATTTCTGCTTCACGTCCACATCCACGTCGGGCCAGGCGACGAGGTAGGGCGACACCACCTTGAGCAGCCACTGGTAGCACGGATGGCACTCCATGCCGATGCGCAGGCTGCCGCGCGCTCCTTCGGCGAACTGGCGCAGGCGCTCCTCGGCCAGGTCGAGCTGCGGCAGCACGCGGCCCGCCACCGCCAGCAGGTACTGGCCGGCCTGCGTCAGACGCAGGCTGCGGCCCTCGCGCCGCCAGATGTCGGTGCCGAGCTGCTGCTCCAGCTTCTTCATGCTGTGGCTCAGGGCCGACTGGGTGACACACAGCTTGTCGGCTGCCGCCGTGAGCGAGCCTTGCTTCTCGACCTCCTGCAGCACGGCGAGATGGATGCGCTCTAGCATGATATATGAGCAAAATTGATTGATATGTGAAATAAGACCATTTTACTTCATGTAATGCAGTGCCTAACATGCGCCCGTTTCCTGCTTCTACGAAGACCGACATGACGACGATTCACAACCTTGGCTTTCCCCGCATTGGCGCCCGCCGCGAACTGAAGTTCGCGCTGGAGTCCTACTGGAAGGGTGCCTTCTCGCGCGACGAACTCACGGCCCTGGGCGCACAGTTGCGCAAGCAGCACTGGCAGAACCAGGCAGGCCTGGATCTGGTGCCCGTGGGCGACTTCTCGTTCTATGACCAGGTGCTGGACATGAGCTTCCTGCTGGGCAACCTGCCCGAGCGCGTCCAGGGCTTCCACGGCGACGCGCTGGACAACTACTTTCGCGTGGCGCGCGGCCGCTCGGCCAAGGGCACAGAGGAGCACAGCGCCTGTTGCGGCGGCGTAGCGGCGGGGGAGATGACCAAGTGGTTTGACACTAACTACCACTACATTGTTCCTGAGTTCACCGCCCCCACCCAGTTCAAGCTGGATGCTTCGCGCCTGCTGGCGCAACTGGCCGAAGCCAAGGCGCAGGGCGTTAGGCCGAAGCCGGTGATCGTCGGCCCCGTGACCTATCTGGCCATTGGCAAGGCAAAGGACGACTCGAACAAACTGGCCTTGCTGGAGCGCCTGCTGCCGGTCTACGCCGAACTGCTCGAGATCCTGGCTAAGCAGGGCGTGGAATGGGTGCAGATCGACGAGCCCATCCTGGTGACGGAGCTGGATGCCGACTGGCAGCATGCCTTCAATACCGCCTACCACCAACTGAAGGCGGCCAGGGTCAAGATCCTGCTGGCCACCTATTTTGGTCAGTTGCAGGAGAACGCCTACCTGGCAGCCAACCTTCCCGTGGCTGGCCTGCACGTGGACGTCATCAACGACCGTGATGGCGTACAACCATTGATCAACCTGTTACCTGCGCACAAAGTGCTGTCGCTGGGCGTGATCAACGGCCGCAATATATGGAAGACCGACCTAACGGCCGTGCTCGACTGGGTGGAGCCCCTGGCACAGCGGCTGGAAGCCCGTCTTTGGATTGCCCCGTCGTGCTCGCTGCTGCACGTGCCGGTGGACCTGAACAGCGAACAAAAGCTCGATGTCGAGGTCAAATCCTGGCTAGCGTTCGCGCTGCAAAAGCTCGATGAACTGAAGCTGCTGGGCCGTGCCCTGAACGAAGGCCGTGCAGCCGTGGAAGCAGAGCTGGCCGCCAACAAAGCCGCGCTGGATGCGCGCCGCGCCTCGCCGCGCGTGCACAACCCCGCAGTCCAAGCTGCGGTTGCCCGGATCTCTTCCGACCTGGGCCGGCGCGAGAGCGCCTATGCCAAGCGTGCCCCCAAGCAATCAGCACTGCTGAATCTACCCGTTTATCCCACGACGACGATTGGCTCCTTCCCTCAGACCGCCGAGATCCGCCATGCGCGCAGCGAATTCAAGGCCGGCCGCCTGGACCATCCAGGTTACCAGGCAGCGATGCGTGCTGAGATCGAGCGCAGCGTGCGCGAGCAGGAAAAGCTGGGCTTGGATGTGCTGGTGCACGGCGAAGCCGAGCGCAACGACATGGTCGAGTACTTCGGCGAGCAGCTCGAAGGCTATGCGTTCAGCCAGTTCGGCTGGGTGCAGTCCTATGGCTCGCGCTGCGTTAAGCCACCGATTCTGTTCGGCGACATCAGCCGCCCCAAGGCAATGACGTTGGAATGGATTACCTACGCCCAGTCCCTGACCGACAAGCCCATGAAGGGCATGCTCACGGGCCCGGTCACCATCCTGAACTGGTCCTTCGTGCGCGACGATCAGCCACGCTCGGTCTCATGCAAGCAACTCGCACTGGCCATCCGTGATGAGGTACTGGACCTGGAAAAAGCCGGCGTTCGCATCATCCAGATCGACGAGGCCGCTCTGCGTGAAGGCATGCCACTTCTCAAGGCGCACTGGAAAGAGTACCTGGACTGGGCCGTGGAGTGCTTCCGCATCACAGCCAACGGCGTGCGCGATGAAACGCAGATCCATACCCACATGTGCTACTCGGAATTCAACGACATCATCGCCTCAATCTCAGAGATGGACGCCGACGTCATCACGATCGAAACCTCGCGATCGGACATGGAACTGCTCGATGCGTTCAAGAACTTCCAGTACCCCAACGAAATCGGCCCCGGTGTGTACGACATCCACTCCCCCAATATTCCGACGCAGGAACATATCGTTCAGTTGATGAAGAAGGCGGCCGAGCGCATCCCGACGGACCGCTTGTGGGTAAACCCCGACTGTGGCTTGAAAACACGGCAGTGGCCGGAAGTGATCGCAGCGCTGGCCAACATGGTTTCTGCGGCGAAGGCGCTGCGCGCCAGCGCTTCCTGACTTCAGCCGCTATCTTCCACATGACACGCCATTCTGTGGCTACTCGGGAAATACAGTCCCAAAGTACGCTTGCATCCCCTTTTTTGCTGTAAAGGAATCCTCAGATGTTTGAAACATCCATCGCTGGCAGCCTGCCGAAGCCAGCCTGGCTCGCTGAAACCAACAAGCTCTGGCCCCAGTGGAAGGCTGAAGGCGATGCACTTCGCCAGGCAAAGGCCGACGCGACTCTGCTTTGGATCAAGGCCCAGGAAGATGCAGGCCTGGACATCGTGTGCGACGGCGAGCAATCGCGACAACATTTCGTGCATGGCTTCCTTGAGCGGATCGAAGGCATCGACTTCGAGCACAAGGTGAAGATGGGCATCCGCGACAACCGCTACGACGCGATGGTGCCGCAGGTGGTTTCGGCCCTGCGTCTGAAGGGCCGCGTGCATGCCTTCGAAGCACAACTGGCGCGCGCGCACACCAAGAAGAAGCTGAAGTTCACGCTGCCCGGCCCCATGACCATCGTCGACACCGTGGCAGACCGCTTCTAAGGCGACAAGGTCAAAATGGCCTTCGCGTTTGCGGAGCTGCTCAACCAGGAGGCGCTCGCGCTGCAGGCCGATGGCGTGGACATCATCCAGTTCGACGAGCCCGCCTTCAATGTCTACATGAAGGATGCCGCCGACTGGGGCGTGCAGGCGCTCGAGCGCGCGGCGCAGGGCTTGACCTGCACGACGGCAGTGCACATTTGCTACGGCTACGGCATCAAGGCCAACACCGACTGGAAGAGCACCCTGGGCGATGAATGGCGCCAGTATGAAGCGGTGTTCCCCGCGCTTGCTCGCAGCCGCATCGACCAAGTGAGCCTGGAGTACATCCACTCCCATGTGCCTCCCGACCTGATGAAGCTGCTGGCCGGCAAGGACGTGCGGGTCGGCGTGATCGATGTGGCCAGCGACATGGTCGAGACACCCGAGGAAGTCGCCGACACCATCGGCCGGGCGCTGGAGTTCGTGCCGAAGGAACGACTGTTCGCGTGCACGAATTGCGGCCTGGCGCCGATGGGTCGGGACGTGGCATGGCGCACTCCTGATCGTCCAGCCGAATCATCTTAGTAGCGAAGTCGGTGGCGCGACACATCCCGCGCTGCTAATAAGTATTGGGGGCACATAGCGCCCCCAACGGGGGTGCGCCTGTGCGTGGACCGGCCGAGCTAATTACTAATCGCCGCTAGACGGTTGTGACAGGGATACATATTGGCTGGGGGCCTGGAGAAGCGCCGACTTCTGTGATGGTCGGAGCCTTCAAAAATCATAGCAGTTTCGCTGCTGGGTTGTCTTTAGACGGGCGGTAATATCCAACAACGCTGGAGACGCTCCGATGCCCTGTCATCGCCATCGCATCCGCGAGTGGAACCCTTTGGATTGCAGCCTCTGTCACAAAACCAGACCGCAATGAGTGCGCAGAAAACGCATCGGACAAGCCGGCAAGCTTCGCTCGCGCGCGAACGATGTCGCGCACGGCAGCAGGGGAGAGGGTGGCGCCAAGGTTTCCGCCTTTTCTGACCTGCCTAAAGATCGCTCCGTCCACGATGCCCGAAGCGGTCAACCACGTCTGTAGGGCCTCTCCCGCAATGCCCTCAAGAGGTTTCACGTTCTCCGGGCGATCGGCAGCAGTCTGATTGCTCTTGGAGTAGGCGAGGGTGTAGGAGAAACTGTCCGGTCCATGGCGGCGAAGGTTTTTCATGCTGGCCCCGGCCACTTCCGACCGCCGGCGCCCTCCAGAGGCCCACGCGAAGAGGAGGAGGGCGCGATCACGAAGGCCCTTGAGCGATTCATCGCAGGTGTCCAGGATGGCCATCAAGGGATCCTTGGTCAGCGCATCCTTCTTTTGCGGTAGCGCCCCCCGTTTGCCATAGGCGCGGCGCGTCTTGGCCAACAACTCACGCACCTTGGGATCCTGGCACGGGTTCTTGAGCTCACGCAGTTGATGAGCCTTGGACAGCACCGCAATTCGGTGGATCAAGGTGTTGAGCGCCATCGGGCCCGGCTTTCCCTTGAATCCCGCATCCACCAGTGCCTGGTCAATCGCGCGCGGAAGCTCGTGAACAAGGCCATCGGCCGTGGTCCGCTGCGCGTGGTCCACGATGAACTGCAGAACCGCATTGGCTGGTAGCGGCAACGTGACGGCCTGGCCATACCGAAGGCCAAACCAAGCCGCCCAGTAGCGCAACGCGGAGCGGTAGCTGGCCAGCGTGTTCGCCGACTCGCCCTCACGCATCAGCTCTTCGACGGCCTGCGCCGTCACCTGCGACAGGGCGGACGGTTCCAGGGACGGAGCATTTCTCAAAGACGGCAGGCGCATGGTCAAAACAAGGGTTGGTTGAGCAGTATTTCCAATAACACTACATATGATGTATTGTTTACAACATAATTAACAGATAAGCCACGATAACCATCAATTATCGTGGTCAATTTTGACGCTGGAGTAGGGCGATGCAACTTAGAAATGTTAGAGGGCCTCGTGGCGTGCAGATGGAAGAGGTTTGGGCTGCGGCAGACACCGTTCTGGGATTGGGGGAGCGTCCCACGATTGAACGTGTGCGGCAGCAGCTGGGTCGAGGCTCTCCCAACACGGTGGGGCCTATGCTCGACGGATGGTACGGATCGCTAGCCAAGCGGCTGCAGACACCGGCGGACGGGGTGGAGGGCGTCCAAGACCCCGACAATCAGTTGCCTAATTCTGTCCTTAAGGCTGCAAAGACCTTGTGGGGACGGGCCCTGCAGCAAGCTCACGAAAGCGCCACGGCCCAGTTTTCGAACACCCGCGCTGAACTGGAGGAGCGCGCCGAAGAACTGCGCCAGGCTGAGGAAGAGTTCAAACGCGAGCAGCAGCGTCTCAAAGACCGGAGCGAGGCCTATGCGGTCGCCATGGGGGCCAAGGACGCCCAGATTGCCGAGTTATCCCGCCAGGCACAGGAACTGCAACAGCAACTGCTTGGGTGCCAACAGCAACTAGACAGCGCGCGCTCAGAAGGCGCGCAAATGCGACAAGTTGCGGAAGCAGAGCGCCGGCGAAATGATTCCAAAGATGCAGAGCACCAGATCGAGCGCTCCCGCATCGAAGAACGCGCGCAAGCCCAAGAGCGCAGACTCCATGCCGAGGTTGACCGAATGAAGTCCCCTCGAAAACCTGAACCACCCGGAAGTAGAGAATTCCCCCAGCCGGAGTCTCTACATGAAGAAATCCAGATTCAGTGAAACCCAGATAGTCGGCCTCCTCAAGGAGGTCGAGATGGGCGCCAAGGTCGGCGAGACGTGCAGGAAGCACGGCATCAGCGAACCGACCTACTACAAGTGGAAGAGTCAGTTCTCGGGCATGACGGTCTCACACCTGGCCCAGTTGCGCGAGCTGCAGGAAGAGAACGCCAAGCTCAAGCGCATGTACGCCGACCTGGCGCTGATGCACCACGTGCTCAAGGATGTCGTTGACCGAAAGCTCTGACCCCGGAGCGTCGCGAGATGGTCGTTCAAAGCCTCATGACCGAACATGGCATGAGCCAGCGCCGGGCCTGTGCCGCCAGCGGTATTGCCCGCTCCACGCTGCGCTACCGGCCTGTGCCACGCGACGACTCCGGGGTCATCACCTTCATCCAGACCTACATGGCGCTCAATCCGCGTCACGGGTTCGGGCTGCTGTACGACAGTGCCCGCCACCAAGGCAAACCCTGGGGCAAGACGGTGCTGTGGCGCGTGTATTGCGAGCTGAAGCTGAACCTGCCCCGGCGGGGCAAGAAACGACTGCCGTCGCGCATCAAACAGCCTTTAGTGGCTGCGGGCCAGCCCAATCAGGGCTGGAGCTGCGACTTCATGTCCGATGCCTTGTGGTCTGGCCGGCGCTTCAGAACCTTCAATGTCATCGACGAGTTCAACCGCGAAGGGCTGCGCATCGAGGTCGATACGAGCCTGCCCGCTGCGCGGGTCATCCGCGCCTTGAACGAGTTGGTGGAAGTCCGAGGTGCGCCGCTGTCGATTCGCCTGGACAACGGGCCCGAGTTCATCGCCGATGCGCTGGCGAAATGGGCGCAGTCCAAGGGCATTGCCCTCAACCACATCCAGCCTGGAAAGCCCACGCAGAACGCCTATGTGGAACGATTCAACAAGACCTACCGCACCGAGGTGCTGGACTGCTACGTGTTCGAGTCACTGCAGGAAGTGCGCGACATGACGGCCGACTGGCTGCGCCGTTACAACCACTACCGACCACATGAATCCCTAGGCCGAATCCCCCCGGTCGAGTACCGTGTCAAACTGTTCCCCAACCTCTACTTCTGACTGGCTCAGGAATTCGAGGGGACTTCATTCAGACTGTGTACCGGTTGTGGAATGTGTCATGGCCCAAGCTGCACGAGGCCCTGCTCCACGCCAAAATTTCGTTGCATGGACTTCAGCCCACCGTCTCCAAAGCCCTGGAACCGTATGTGCTCATCATTGATGAAATCAACCGGGGGAACGTCTCGCGCATCTTTGGCGAGCTGATTACGCTTCTCGAACCCTCTAAACGCGCCGGCGCCCATGAGGCTCTGGAAGTTGTGTTGCCGTATTCCAAGGAACGCTTCAGCGTGCCGCGAAACGTGCACTTGCTGGGCACGATGAATACTGCTGACCGTTCACTGGCCGGGCTGGATGTGGCGCTGCGCAGGCGCTTTGTATTTGAAGAGCTGATGCCCAAGCCTGAGTTACTGGAGGGAGTGAGCGTGAGTGTCGGCGGCATCTCCGTATCTGTGGGCGAGCTGCTTAAGGTGATGAACCAGCGCATCGAGGCTTTGCTGGACCGTGAGCACACGCTGGGCCATGCGTACTTCATGCCATTGCGGCAGTCGCCCACACTTTCGACGTTGGCGCACATCTTCCGCCAGCAGGTGCTGCCCTTGCTGCAGGAATACTTCTTTGATGATTGGGAGCGTATCCGCTGGGTGCTTAACGACCATCGAAAGAAGGCGGCTGCGCTGACATTTGTACAAGCCAGCGGACCATCGTTTGACGCACTTTTTGGCTCGGATGTGCAAGTGCCTCGGCACCGCCAAAGCTGTGAACCGCCCCGGCTTTCGAGGAGGCCGATTGGTTTAAGTTGACACTTCTGTCGAGGTGTCGCTGGCGGCGAGTTGCCTCCAGTAGTTTGCCTCAGCTTCTGCCGGAGGGATGCCCCCAATCGGCGTGAGCAGTCGGACGTGGTTGAACCAGTGCACCCATTGCAGGGTGGCCAGTTCCACGGATTCCCTGGTCTTCCAAGGTCCCCGGCGGTGAATCAACTCGGCCTTGTACAGACCGTTGATGGTCTCGGCCAGCGCGTTGTCATAGCTGTCTCCCCTGCTGCCCACCGAAGGTTGTATGCCCGCCTGGTCCAAGCGTTCGGTGTAGCGGATGCTGACGTACTGACTGCCCCTGTCGGAATGGTGCGTCAAGACATGGGCCGCTGGCTGGCGTTCGTACAGAGCCTGCTCCAGGGCATCGAGCACGAAGTCCGTCTGCATGCTGCGACTGACGCGCCAGCCCACGATGCGCCGAGCGTACACATCCACCACAAAGGCCACATACAACCAGCCTTGCCAGGTGGAGACATAGGTGAAGTCCGACACCCATAGCTCGTTGGGACGGCTGGCATGGAAGTGCCGGTTGACGTGGTCCAGCGGGCACGGGGCCGAGGTATCCGGCGTGGTGGTGCGCACCGCCCTGCCACGGCGTGCCCCTTGCAAGCCCATGGCACGCATCAGACGCTCGACCGTGCAGCGCGCCACCACGATGCCCTCGCGGTTCATCTGCAGCCAGACCTTGTCGGCTCCGTAGACCTGCCAGTTGGCGTGCCACACGCGCTGAATGTCGGCCTTCAAACCCTCGTCACGCTGGGCGCGTGCACTGCGCAGTTGCGCGTTGCGTTGCCGGGCTGCGTGGCGCCAGTAACACGACGGGGCCATCTGCAGCGCCCGGCAGATGGGCTCGACCCCGTAGTCATCACGGTGGCGGTCGATGTAGGCCTTCACGACTTGAGTCGGCGGTCGAGCTCCGCCTGCGCGAAAAACGCGCTGGCCGTCTTCAGGATGTCGTTGGCCCGGCGCAATTCTTTGACCTCACGCTCCAGTTCCTTGATGCGCTGCGCATCCGAGGTGGTGGTGCCGGGGCGCTGGCCGCTGTCGACCTCGGCCTTCTTGACCCAGTCGTTCAAGGTCTGTGGCACGCAGCCAATCTTGGGGGCAATCGATTCAATCGCTGCCCACAGCGACGGGTAGTCGGCTCGGTGCTCCTGCACCATGCGCACGGCGCGCTCGCGCACTTCCGGGGAGAACTTCGGTGACTTGTTCATAGCTCCATCTTCTCAAGTGTTGGAGCCTCCTCAAAACCCGGGGCGGTTCACTGGGCCGTCAACGCAGACGCGTTTGACCGTTTGGACAGCTACGCTGCAATTTTGAATGCGGCAGCGGTCACGCCCTCGCCCCAGGCAAGCGCTCTGGTCAAAGAGGACAGCAAGGAAAGTGTGCTGGCGCAGTGAAAACGTGCATGGTCACCGTCCGAGAGCACGCACGCCTGACTACAGGTAGCTGCATTGACAGCCTGGATACTCACCATGTCAGCCCCACCGCATTTGATTGGCTGTGCACTTTGCAGTCACGCTTGCGCCCGGGGGGCGCAAGCCTTCTGGAGGTGGAGGGCCGGCAATGGTTGCGCTTGGACAGTCTAGTAGGCGTGATTCAGACACCATGCGGCACTACCATAGAAATCTTGCCGAAGACGCATGACCATGAAGACGATGCCTCTTGTAGCCGGGCCATGCTCCGTAAGATGGTTGCGTCGTTGTTGGACCTTCCCGCAAAAGAAGCGGGGGAGGCTGCGCTTGAGCATTTTGATGTGCCGCTGACCGAATGGGTCATGCGCCAATTTCTGCTGGCCTTGCAGAGATTGGTACAGCAGGGCTTGCGACAAGACTATGTGCGCGTGGAGGAAGAGCTGCCCTACCTGCGGGGCCAACTTCACACGACCGCCCAAATGCGTCAGCTTCCTGGACGCGCCCATCACTTCCATGTGCGCCATGATGTTTTCGTGCCAGACCGGGCGGAGAACCGTCTCCTCAAGCTGGCTCTGGAGCGTGTGCGCCACGCAACCAACCAGGCCGACAACTGGCGATTGGCCCAAGAGCTGAGTGCACGCCTACACGAGGTGCCCGCCAGCACACAGCCACAGCAGGACTGGCGGGCGTGGTCCCGCACACGCTTGATGCAGCACTATCAGCCTATCTATCCTTGGTGCCAACTGGTGCTGGGGCAAGGCATGCCCGTTGCGCTTGCCGGTGACCAACAGGGGCTGAGCCTGTTGTTTCCGATGGAAAAGCTCTTCGAATCCTACGTGGCCCGCTGGCTACTCAAGCACCTGCCGCAGCATCTATGCCTGACTGCGCAGGCCGCCAGCGAGTACCTTTGCTGGCATGACGGCCGCCGGATGTTCCAGTTGCGCCCTGACCTGCTGCTGCGCAACCACAACGGTGCCGCTGTGATGGTTTTGGACACCAAATGGAAGCGACTGGAGGCAGACAACCGCGCCAACAACTATGGACTGGCCCAGGGAGACTTCTATCAGATGCTGGCCTATGGTCAGCGCTATCTGACGGGGCAGGGAAAGCTGGCGCTGATTTATCCAGCCTGGACGGGGTTTGATGTTCCGCTGCCGATGTTTGAAATGGGGCCTGGGTTACGGATGGAAGTACTTCGATTTGATGTGGAGAATGACAAGCTCTGTATCTCCGACAGCTTTTGGCATCAATCCCCCGTCATTGAGGTGGTAAGTCAACGTCTGGCCTGAACTTCACATCAAAGTTGCAGCCGTCACGGTACTGAATCAAGCTAATAGTGAGACATGACTGAAGACCAACTGGAAAAGGAAACCCTGGGCTGGCTGGCTGATGTTGGCTACTCGCTCCACAATGGGCTGGATATCGCCCCGGACGGCGGCAACCCTCAACGTGCCGATTACCGCCAGGTCGTCCTGTCGTTCCGACTGCGCGAAGCTATCCAGCGCCTGAATCCGCTCATCCCGACGGTAGCTCGTGAGGACGCCCTGCACCGGGTGCTGGATTTGGGCATCCCATCCCAGCTGTCGGCCAACCGGGCATTCCACAAGCTGCTGGTCGGTGGCGTGCCGGTGCAGTACCAGAAGGATGGCGAAACCCGTGGTGACTTTGTTCGCTTGGTTGATTGGTCGGAGGTGTCGCGCAACGAGTTCTGGGCCGTCAATCAGTTCACCATCAAGGGGCCGCACCACACGCGCCGCCCCGACATCATCTTGTTCGTCAACGGCCTGCCGCTGGTCTTGCTGGAGCTAAAGAACCCTGCTGACCAGGCCGCCGACATCTGGAAAGCCTATGACCAGATTCAGACCTACAAGGAGCAGATACCGGACGTTTTTCAGTACAACGAGGTGCTAGTCATCTCGGATGGCACCGAGGCGCGGCTCGGTTCCCTGTCAGCCAATGCCGAGCGCTTCATGCAATGGCGCACAATCGACGGCGTGAACCTAGACCCGCTGGGGGAGTTCAACGAGCTGGAAACGCTGGTGCGCGGCGCCCTGGCGCCCCCGTACCTGCTGGACTACCTGCGCTACTTCGTCCTGTTCGAAGACGACGGCAGCCTTGTTAAGAAAATTGCTGGCTACCACCAGTTTCATGCTGTGCGCTCTGCCATCGCGCATGTGGTGGCCGCCTCCCGGCCTGACAGTGCCGCCAACCAGCGAGGGAAGGGCGGGGTGGTGTGGCACACCCAAGGCAGCGGCAAGAGCATCACCATGACATGCTTTGCCGCCCGGGTGATGCAAGAGCCCGCGATGGCCAACCCCACCATCGTCGTCATCACCGACCGCAACGACCTGGACGGGCAACTGTTTGGAGTGTTCAGCCTGGCGCGAGACCTGCTGCGCGAGCAGCCCGCCCAGGCCAGCACCCGGCAGCAATTGCGGCAACTGCTTAGCAATCGGCCCTCGGGCGGCATTGTGTTCGCCACCATCCAGAAGTTCATGCCGGGCGAGGATGAGGACATGTTCCCTGTGCTCTCAGAGCGCCACAACATCGTGGTGATTGCCGACGAAGCCCACCGCACCCAGTACGGCTTCGAGGCCAAACTCAAGACCATCAAGAACAAGGGTGCCAGTGCCGCCAAGGCGCTGGTCCTGGCCGACGGTGAGACCTCGGGAGCAGCCGTTACCGCCGACTTTGCGGAGCCGGAGTACCTCACGAAGTACCAGGTCGGCTATGCCCAGCACCTGCGCGATGCCTTGCCGAACGCCACCTTCGTGGCCTTCACCGGCACGCCCGTCAGCAGTACCGACCGCGACACCCGTGCTGTTTTTGGTGACTACATCTCGGTCTACGACATGCAGCAGGCCAAGGAAGACGGGGCCACGGTCGCCATCTATTACGAAAGCCGGCTGGCCAAGCTTCGACTCAAGGAAGAGGACCTGTCCTTTCTTGATGATGAAGTGGACGAGTTGGCCGAGGACGAAGAAGAAAGTACCCAGGCGCAACTCAAAAGCCGCTGGGCCGCGCTGGAAAAGGTGGTGGGCGCCACGCCCCGCGTGGCCAGCGTGGCCGCTGACCTGGTGGCGCACTTCGAGGAGCGCAACAAGACCCAGGACGGCAAGGCCATGGTGGTCGCCATGAGCCGGGACATCTGCGTGCACCTGTACAACGAAATCGTGAAGCTGCGCCCCGAATGGCACGGCAGCGACCCAGAAAAAGGTGCCATCAAGATTGTGATGACTGGTAGCGCCAGCGACAAAGCTTTGCTGCGCCCCCACATCTACAGCGCACAGGTCAAGAAACGCCTCGAAAAACGCTTCAAGGACCCCACGGACCCGTTGCGCCTGGTCATCGTGCGCGACATGTGGCTGACTGGCTTCGACGCCCCCTGCGTGCACACCATGTACGTGGACAAGCCTATGAAGGGGCACAACCTGATGCAGGCGATTGCCCGCATCAACCGTGTATTCAAGGACAAGCAGGGCGGTCTGGTGGTGGACTACATCGGTATCGGCAATGAGCTGAAGGCTGCCATGAAGGAGTACACCGCCAGCCAGGGCCGCGGCAAGCCTACCGTGGATGCCCACGAGGCCCTGTCGGTGCTGCTGGAGAAGATGGACGTGCTGCGCGCCATGCTGCACGGGTATGACTACTCAGGCTTCCTCACAGGTGGCCACAAGACCCTGGCGGGTGCAGCCAACCACGTTTTGGGCATCAAGTCCGAGGGCAAGGACAGCAAGCGTGACGGCAAGAAGCGCTTTGCTGACAATGCGCTGGCCATGAGCAAGGCCTTCAGCCTTTGCTGCACCCTGGACGAAGCCAAGGCCCTACGCGAGGAGGTGGCCTTCCTGCAGGCGGTCAAGGTCATCCTAACCAAGCGCGACATCAGTACCCAAAAGAAGACCGACGAGCAGCGCGAGGTCGCCATCCGGCAAATCATCAGCCAGGCGGTGGTGAGCGAAAGCGTCGTGGACATCTTCGACGCCGTGGGCCTGGACAAGCCCAACATCGGCCTGCTGGACGATGACTTCCTCGCTCAGGTGAAAAACCTACCCGAGCGCAACTTGGCCGTGGAACTGCTGGAACGGCTGCTGGAAGGCGAAATCAAGAGCAAATTCGCCACCAACGTGGTTCAGCAAAAGAAGTTCAGCGACCTGCTGAGCAATGTCATCACCCGCTACCAGAACCGCAGCATCGAAACCGCGCAGGTGATGGAAGAGCTGGTGGAAATGGCCAAGAAGTTCAAGGAGGCCGCGAGCAGGGGAGAGCAGTTAGGCCTGTCAGATGATGAGGTGCGCTTCTACGACGCGTTGGCCAACAACGAGTCGGCCGTCAAGGAACTGACCGACGAGACCCTCAAGAAAATTGCCCACGAGCTCACCGAGAACCTTAAAAAGAACATCACCGTGGACTGGGCGCAGCGCGAGAGCGTGAGAGCCACACTGCGGTTGATGGTCAAACGCATTTTGCGCAAATACAAGTACCCGCCAGACCAGACGGATGCGGCCATTGAATTGGTGCTGCAGCAGGCAGAGTCGATTGGTGACAGCTGGGTCTGAACCCGATTTTCCATTTAAGGACTGATAGGCCAACTAGGGCCACTGACGTAACCCACAGTACCGCAACAATTAAATATCCACGGCTCAGGGCGTTATATCAGTCCAAGCTGTTCGGAGGGGAGGAGAATATGGAAGTACTGCTTCCGCCCATGAAAGCCTTCGAGGTTGCACACAGATGTGGCCCCATTGAACAACTGGCGCAACCCGCGACTCGTCATATTGCTACCGTCGCAAAATACACTAATGGCTCCGACAAGGGTCATTTGGTTACTGGCACAAATGGGGCTGTAGTCGCGTACGTATTTGCCAAGCCGCCTGTCGGGGCATTCAAGGACGACGCACCGGTTCTGGTCGCGAAGGGTCTGAGTACCGAAGTTGATGACGCCGACCTGCGCAACGGCTACTGGTTTCAGCATCCACACAATACAGCTCAGCAGACAGCATCCGCGCGTGACGCGGCTCTGTCGTCCTGGATAAACGCATTTCAATTCACCAACGAAGCATCGTCAGGTGGACGCCCTGCGCTTCGGTCTCCACAGGTTGGAGCGTTGCACGCCATACATGCGCACTGGTCTACGAGCATAGAAGTTGCAACGGTAGTGATGCCGACGGGCACCGGCAAGACAGAGACGATGCTGTCAACGCTTGTTTCAGACAGGTGTTCTCGCGTACTTGTCATCGTCCCAACCGATGCGCTGCGCACGCAAATCGCGAACAAGTTCCTGACGCTTGGTCTATTGAAGGCTGCAAATAATGCAGTACTTCTTGAAGAGGCCCATCGACCGGTAGTTGGTACCCTACTTAAAAAACCCACCACCATAGAAGAGATTGATACCTTCTTTGGCCCTTGCAACGTCGTCGTGACGACTAGCCAGCTTGCAGGAGGGTGTTCTTCTGATGTCCTGAACCGCCCCGGGTTTTGAGGAGGCTCCAACACTTGAGAAGATGGAGCTATGAACAAGTCACCGAAGTTCTCCCCGGAAGTGCGCGAGCGCGCCGTGCGCATGGTGCAGGAGCACCGAGCCGACTACCCGTCGCTGTGGGCAGCGATTGAATCGATTGCCCCCAAGATTGGCTGCGTGCCACAGACCTTGAACGACTGGGTCAAGAAGGCCGAGGTCGACAGCGGCCAGCGCCCCGGCACCACCACCTCGGATGCGCAGCGCATCAAGGAACTGGAGCGTGAGGTCAAAGAATTGCGCCGGGCCAACGACATCCTGAAGACGGCCAGCGCGTTTTTCGCGCAGGCGGAGCTCGACCGCCGACTCAAGTCGTGAAGGCCTACATCGACCGCCACCGTGATGACTACGGGGTCGAGCCCATCTGCCGGGCGCTGCAGATGGCCCCGTCGTGTTACTGGCGCCACGCAGCCCGGCAACGCAACGCGCAACTGCGCAGTGCACGCGCCCAGCGTGACGAGGGTTTGAAGGCCGACATTCAGCGCGTGTGGCACGCCAACTGGCAGGTCTACGGAGCCGACAAGGTCTGGCTGCAGATGAACCGCGAGGGCATCGTGGTGGCGCGCTGCACGGTCGAGCGTCTGATGCGTGCCATGGGCTTGCAAGGGGCACGCCGTGGCAGGGCGGTGCGCACCACCACGCCGGATACCTCGGCCCCGTGCCCGCTGGACCACGTCAACCGGCACTTCCATGCCAGCCGTCCCAACGAGCTATGGGTGTCGGACTTCACCTATGTCTCCACCTGGCAAGGCTGGTTGTATGTGGCCTTTGTGGTGGATGTGTACGCTCGGCGCATCGTGGGCTGGCGCGTCAGTCGCAGCATGCAGACGGACTTCGTGCTCGATGCCCTGGAGCAGGCTCTGTACGAACGCCAGCCAGCGGCCCATGTCTTGACGCACCATTCCGACAGGGGCAGTCAGTACGTCAGCATCCGCTACACCGAACGCTTGGACCAGGCGGGCATACAACCTTCGGTGGGCAGCAGGGGAGACAGCTATGACAACGCGCTGGCCGAGACCATCAACGGTCTGTACAAGGCCGAGTTGATTCACCGCCGGGGACCTTGGAAGACCAGGGAATCCGTGGAACTGGCCACCCTGCAATGGGTGCACTGGTTCAACCACGTCCGACTGCTCACGCCGATTGGGGGCATCCCTCCGGCAGAAGCTGAGGCAAACTACTGGAGGCAACTCGCCGCCAGCGACACCTCGACAGAAGTGTCAACTTAAACCAATCGGCCTCCTCGAAAGCCGGGGCGGTTCAGTCCAGGCGCAGATGGCGAAGCAGTGCACCCATCTGTTCATTGACGAAGCACACCATGTCGAGGCAAATACGTGGCGCGACCTCAAAGCCAAGTTCAGTTTAAGCAGAGTTCTACAGTTCACCGCTACTCCGTTCAGGGAAGACGGCCAACTCATTGACGGGCGAGTGGTCTACATTTATCCACTGCGCAAAGCTATGGCGGAGGGCTACTTCAGGCCTATCAGTTTCAGCTCGGTCTATGAATTCGACGTAGCACGGGCTGACCAAGCGATTGCGGCAAAGGCAATCGAAGAACTCGATTCAGACTTTACCGGGAAGCACGTGGTCATGGCTCGCGTTGCGAACATCAAACGCGCAGAAGCGGTGTTCGAAACTTATCGAGCCTTAGACAGATTTGAACCTGTTATGTTGCACACAGGTCTGTCTTCTAAGGCTAGAACGGAGGCAATCCAGAAGCTTGAAAGCGGGAAGTCAAGAATTGTGGTTTGCGTCGACATGCTCGGCGAAGGTTTCGACATGCCGGAACTAAAAATCGCAGCGTTTCACGACATCCGAAAGAGCTTAGCCGTCACGCTCCAATTGGCCGGAAGGTTCACGCGGTCACGGGCCGATTTGGGAGACCCAGTCTTCATCGCAAACATCGCGAATCTGGACGTGTGTGATGAATTGCTGCAGCTCTATGCTCAGGACCCTGATTGGAATGAACTGCTACCTGACCTCAGCGATGAAGCCATCGCGGATGAAGTGGGCGCCCAGGAGTACATGCGCGGGTTCGACAGGTCCATCGACTCTATTCCGTTAAAAGACCTCCGGCCTTCTGCAAGTACCGTTATCTACAAGACCACTTGTGCCAATTGGACGCCTCGAGCGTTTCGAGCGGGACTTCGTGGGCTGAAGGCGAGAGACAAAGTTCTAGTTACCATCAATGAGCGTGAAAACACTCTGGTCGCTTTGACTGCTCGCGAAACGGGTGTTCCCTGGACGTCCATATCTTCAGTGACAGAGTGGCACTGGGAGCTCTTCGTTTCCGTCTGGGACCGCGAGAAATCTCTGTTGTTCATCCACGGCTCGAGTAACAGTAGCGAGTTCAAGGATGTGGCAAAAGCAATTGGCGGACGCGATGTAGTCCTCATTGCTGACCCGCAGGTCTACCGCGTCTTGCACGGCATCAACCGGCTACTACTTACAAACGTTGGCCTTGATGAGCATTTCGGGAGGCAGATTCGATATACAGGTCGTATGGGAGCAGATGTCGCTGCGAGGCTTGGTGACGCCACTCGCCAAAGCGCAAGAAAGGCGGTAGTTGCTGGCGCCGGATTTGAGAACGGTACGCCTGTGACTATCGGTGCTGCGAAACGAGGTCGGGTCTGGTCGGTATTGCGGCTGCGGGTGGACACTTTTGCCAAATGGTGTCGGCATCTTGCGACCAAGATTGTTGATGAGTCCATCGACCCCGACGAGGTGCTTAAGGGCACACTGATTCCGAAAATTGTTTCGGCGCGCCCAGAGCAGCATCCAATTGGAGTCGACTGGCCTCTGGACTTTGTATCTCGCCAAGAGCATCAAGTTGGCTTCGTTCCGATTGGATGTTCCGAAGTCTCAATTTCGGACGTTGAATTCAACGTGCTTGATGGCCCACTGACTGAGCCACTCATACTCGAGCTACGCTGTGATGAGTGGACGCGACAGGTTCTCCTTGAGATTTTTCCATCTGGCGATACCACTGACTACCGATTTTCATACGTTGGAGCAGGGCAGCTTGACGTTCGCACGGGTGCCTCTGGCGGGCAAGACCTTTGTCAATACCTTACGGCGCACCCACCGACAGTCTGGTTTGCAGATGGCTCGTCGCTCGAAGGAAATCTGCTCGTTGTGAACCGCCCCGGGTTTTGAGGAGGCTCCAACACTTGAGAAGATGGAGCTATGAACAAGTCACCGAAGTTCTCCCCGGAAGTGCGCGAGCGCGCCGTGCGCATGGTGCAGGAGCACCGAGCCGACTACCCGTCGCTGTGGGCAGCGATTGAATCGATTGCCCCCAAGATTGGCTGCGTGCCACAGACCTTGAACGACTGGGTCAAGAAGGCCGAGGTCGACAGCGGCCAGCGCCCCGGCACCACCACCTCGGATGCGCAGCGCATCAAGGAACTGGAGCGTGAGGTCAAAGAATTGCGCCGGGCCAACGACATCCTGAAGACGGCCAGCGCGTTTTTCGCGCAGGCGGAGCTCGACCGCCGACTCAAGTCGTGAAGGCCTACATCGACCGCCACCGTGATGACTACGGGGTCGAGCCCATCTGCCGGGCGCTGCAGATGGCCCCGTCGTGTTACTGGCGCCACGCAGCCCGGCAACGCAACGCGCAACTGCGCAGTGCACGCGCCCAGCGTGACGAGGGTTTGAAGGCCGACATTCAGCGCGTGTGGCACGCCAACTGGCAGGTCTACGGAGCCGACAAGGTCTGGCTGCAGATGAACCGCGAGGGCATCGTGGTGGCGCGCTGCACGGTCGAGCGTCTGATGCGTGCCATGGGCTTGCAAGGGGCACGCCGTGGCAGGGCGGTGCGCACCACCACGCCGGATACCTCGGCCCCGTGCCCGCTGGACCACGTCAACCGGCACTTCCATGCCAGCCGTCCCAACGAGCTATGGGTGTCGGACTTCACCTATGTCTCCACCTGGCAAGGCTGGTTGTATGTGGCCTTTGTGGTGGATGTGTACGCTCGGCGCATCGTGGGCTGGCGCGTCAGTCGCAGCATGCAGACGGACTTCGTGCTCGATGCCCTGGAGCAGGCTCTGTACGAACGTATGCGGCTGGCGAACCCATCTTGAATGAGGTGGTAAGGCTGAGCAAGATCGTGTGCACGCAACATTGGCGTGGACACGATGCTCAAAGACCCTCAGACCCCGCGCTATGCGCAGCGGCGTACGCACC
Source organism: Alicycliphilus denitrificans (assembly GCF_044792555.1). Lineage (GTDB taxonomy): Bacteria > Pseudomonadota > Gammaproteobacteria > Burkholderiales > Burkholderiaceae_C > Alicycliphilus > Alicycliphilus denitrificans_A. The sequence goes on along the minus strand of NZ_CP126238.1, from coordinate 2,352,141 downwards.
GCACCTACACCCCGCAATTCAAGGCCGAGCTGGTGGCTGCCTGCCGACAGCCAGGCGCATCGGTCGCGGCGGTGGCCCTGCAACATGGCATGAACGCCAACGTGCTACACCGCTGGCTCAAGGAATGGGCGCAGGGACTTCACCGTCTTGAAGTTGGCGTCAGCACTGCGGTCGTTGCTTCCCAACCCCCGGCCTTTATCCCCATCGACCTGAGCGCAGTACCGCAGGCGTCTGCTGGTGAGCTACCATCCGCGTCCTTGCCAACGCCAGCGGATGGCATCCGCATCGAATGCCAGCGCCCCGGCATGTCCGTGACCGTGCACTGGCCCTTATCCGCTGCGACCGAGTGCGCCCAGATGCTGCGCGAATTACTGCGGTGATTCGCACATGATCAGGATCGACGCGGCCTGGCTGGCCACCACCCCGCTGGACATGCGCGCGGGCACCGACACCGCCCTGGCGCGGGTGATCGCCACCTTCGGCGCGGCCCAGCCACATCATGCGTACGTCTTCGCCAACCAGCGCGCCAACCGCCTGAAAGTCCTGGTACATGACGGCGTGGGACTGTGGCTGGCCGCGCGCCGGCTGCACCAGGGCAAGTTTGTCTGGGCACCTGCGGGCAGTCCGAACGTGGCGTTGGAACACGCCCAGCTCAACGCCCTGGTGCTGGGCCTGCCCTGGCAGCGTGTGGGCTCGCAAGGTGCCATCACCGTGGTCTGAATCGTCGGCGTAAGGGCGTGGCCGTGGCAATCGGGAGATGCGTCAATGGCTGGACCCAGGGTGAGCGGGCACACTGCCAGCCATGGTGATCGACGAGCAAGCCCTGAGCGAGCTGGACGCAGAGCAACTGCGCGAAGTGACCCAGCGCCTGCTGGCCGAACTGCGTCACCAGCGCGCGCTCAACGAGAAGCTCACCTATGAGTGCGCGCTGCTCAAGCGGCTGAAGTTCGCCGCCCAATCCGAGCGGCACAGCGCCGATCAGAGGAGCCTGCTGGAAGACGAGATCGATGCCGACCTGGCGGCGGTCGCCGTCGAGATTGAGCAACTCCAGCCGCTTGCGGCTGCGCCCGAAGCCAAGCAACAGCCCAAACGCCAGAGCCTGCCTGCCCACCTGCCGCGCCGCGAGATCCGCCACGAGCCTGAGTCGACCACCTGCGCCTGCGGCTGCCAAATGAAGCGCATCGGCGAAGACGTGGCCGAGAAGCTGGACTACGTGCCGGGCGTGTTCACCGTGGAGCGCTACATCCGTGGCAAGTGGGCGTGCACCCAGTGCGAAACCATCGTAAGCGCGCGGCAAACCCATGTTGACCGCCGCTGGCGGCCATGGCTGATGATCAGATGTCGATGGGTTGCCAGCGATGCGGCAGCAGTTCTTCAATCCGGCTGGCCTTGTGCGTGGGCAGCCGGGTCAGCACATCCTTGAGATAGGCATATGGGTCGTGCCCGTTCATGCGCGCTGACTGGATCAGGCTCATCACGGCGGCCGCCCGCTGGCCCGCGCGCAGGCTTCCTGCGAATAACCAATTCGAGCGCCCCAGGGCCACAGGCCTGATCTGGTTTTCGATCCAATTGTTGTCCGGCGGCAGCTGCGGGTCATCAACGAAGCGCGTGAGCGCAGCCCATCGCTTGAGGCTGTAGTCCAGCGCCTTGGCCGTCGCCGAGTTGCCCGCCACCTGCTGGCGTTGCAGCACCATCCACTGGTGCAACGCGTCCAGAATGGGCCGACTGTGCTGCTGGCGCACCTGCAGCCGCTCTGGTGCCGCCAGGGGCTGAACTTGCCGTTCGATCTCATAGACCCGGGCGAACTGCGCCAGGGCCAATTCGGCGATCTCGCTCTTGCCCGCCGCGTGCAGGTCGAAGAACTTGCGCCGGGCGTGTGCCAGGCAACCGGCTTCGGTCACGCCCTGGCTAAAGCTGGCCTTGTAGCCGGCATAGTCGTCACAGATCAGGCTGCCGCGCCACTCACCCAGGAAGGCGCGGGCGTGTTCTCCGGCGCGGGACTCGCAGAAGTCATAGACCACGGCCCGCGTGGCTTCAAACGCTCCCGGGGCATAGGCCCACAGGTAGGCCCGGTGCGTTTTACCGTTGCCCGGCTTGAGCATGGCCACCGGGGTCTCATCACCGTGCAACACCCGGTGGCCGAGCACCTCGGCCTTCAGGGCATCGACCAGCGGTTGCAGCCGCGCACCGCAGGTGCCCACCCACTGCGCCAGGGTGGATCTTGGAATCGCCAGACCGGCGCGACCAAAGATGTTCTCCTGCCGGTACAAGGGCTGGTGATCCTGGTACTTGGCCACCAGCACCTGGGCCAGCAGGCCGGCAGTCGGGATGCCTTTATCGATCACATGGGCCTCGACCGGCGCCTGGGTGATGGTTTCGCACTGGGTGCACGCCCACTTGCCACGGATGTAGCGCTCCACGGTGAACACGCCCGGCACGTAGTCCAGCTTCTCGGCCACGTCTTCGCCGATGCGCTTCATTTGGCAGCCGCAGGCGCAGGTGGTCGACTCAGGCTCGTGGCGGATCTCGCGGCGCGGCAGGTGGGCAGGCAGGCTCTGGCGTTTGGGCTGTTGCTTGGCTTCGGGCGCAGCCGCAAGCGGCTGGAGTTGCTCAATCTCGACGGCGACCGCCGCCAGGTCGGCATCGATCTCGTCTTCCAGCAGGCTCCTCTGATCGGCGCTGTGCCGCTCGGATTGGGCGGCGAACTTCAGCCGCTTGAGCAGCGCGCACTCATAGGTGAGCTTCTCGTTGAGCGCGCGCTGGTGACGCAGTTCGGCCAGCAGGCGCTGGGTCACTTCGCGCAGTTGCTCTGCGTCCAGCTCGCTCAGGGCTTGCTCGTCGATCACCATGGCTGGCAGTGTGCCCGCTCACCCTGGGTCCAGCCATTGACGCATCTCCCGATTGCCACGGCCACGCCCTTACGCCGACGATTCAGACCACGGTGATGGCACCTTGCGAGCCCACACGCTGCCAGGGCAGGCCCAGCACCAGGGCGTTGAGCTGGGCGTGTTCCAACGCCACGTTCGGACTGCCCGCAGGTGCCCAGACAAACTTGCCCTGGTGCAGCCGGCGCGCGGCCAGCCACAGTCCCACGCCGTCATGTACCAGGACTTTCAGGCGGTTGGCGCGCTGGTTGGCGAAGACGTACGCATGATGTGGCTGGGCCGCGCCGAAGGTGGCGATCACCCGCGCCAGGGCGGTGTCGGTGCCCGCGCGCATGTCCAGCGGGGTGGTGGCCAGCCAGGCCGCGTCGATCCTGATCATGTGCGAATCACCGCAGTAATTCGCGCAGCATCTGGGCGCACTCGGTCGCAGCGGATAAGGGCCAGTGCACGGTCACGGACATGCCGGGGCGCTGGCATTCGATGCGGATGCCATCCGCTGGCGTTGGCAAGGACGCGGATGGTAGCTCACCAGCAGACGCCTGCGGTACTGCGCTCAGGTCGATGGGGATAAAGGCCGGGGGTTGGGAAGCAACGACCGCAGTGCTGACGCCAACTTCAAGACGGTGAAGTCCCTGCGCCCATTCCTTGAGCCAGCGGTGTAGCACGTTGGCGTTCATGCCATGTTGCAGGGCCACCGCCGCGACCGATGCGCCTGGCTGTCGGCAGGCAGCCACCAGCTCGGCCTTGAATTGCGGGGTGTAGGTGCGGTGCGTACGCCGCTGCGCATAGCGCGGGGTCTGAGGGTCTTTGAGCATCGTGTCCACGCCAATGTTGCGTGCACACGATCTTGCTCAGCCTTACCACCTCATTCAAGATGGGTTCGCCAGCCGCATACGTACGAACGCCAGCCAGCGGCCCATGTCTTGACGCACCATTCCGACAGGGGCAGTCAGTACGTCAGCATCCGCTACACCGAACGCTTGGACCAGGCGGGCATACAACCTTCGGTGGGCAGCAGGGGAGACAGCTATGACAACGCGCTGGCCGAGACCATCAACGGTCTGTACAAGGCCGAGTTGATTCACCGCCGGGGACCTTGGAAGACCAGGGAATCCGTGGAACTGGCCACCCTGCAATGGGTGCACTGGTTCAACCACGTCCGACTGCTCACGCCGATTGGGGGCATCCCTCCGGCAGAAGCTGAGGCAAACTACTGGAGGCAACTCGCCGCCAGCGACACCTCGACAGAAGTGTCAACTTAAACCAATCGGCCTCCTCGAAAGCCGGGGCGGTTCATTGAGCTTCCACGTGCAGCGCCTCAGTACGATACTGACAAGCTCCAAGTATTAGATTGGAGCGGTATAGACCTAACGAAGGAGTCACAGCACGCAAGTCGGCGAACTGATTCCATTCAATTCCGGCTTCTTGAACAGCTTCGCAAGAAGACTGGTTACGCCGTCCTCTTCGACGATGACGATGCAGGGGAAGCTGCAGACGTTGTCGGCATTAAAGTTCAGGAAGATGGCAATCAACGACGCATCGAAGTTGAGTTTTATCACTGCAAATTCTCTAGCGGCCAGCCAGGCAGTCGGGTTGACGACTTTTACGCGGTCTGCGGGCAAGCTCAGAAGAGTTTGATGTGGCTGTTCAATAAGGAAAAAACGACAGACCTCTTTGCTCATCTTCTAAAACGTGAAGAGCGTCGTCTGGCTAAGGGATTGGCCACGCGGTTCGAAATAGGTGACAAGGCAACCCTTGCTCGGGTAAGAGAGCTCAGTCGACGACATGAAGTACGGCTGTCTGTCTACGTCGTTCAACCAGGGCTTTCTAAGCATGGCGCAAGTACACCTGTCCGAGTGCTGTTAGGTGCTACCGAAAGATACCTCTATGAGACTTACCAGGTTCCGTTCATAGTGGTGTGCAGTTTATAGCAGGGTTACCGACACGGCTGTCTACGCCACCTTTGAGAAGTTGAAGTCCCCTCGAATTCCTGAGCCAGTCAGAAGTAGAGGTTGGGGAACAGTTTGACACGGTACTCGACCGGGGGGATTCGGCCTAGGGATTCATGTGGTCGGTAGTGGTTGTAACGGCGCAGCCAGTCGGCCGTCATGTCGCGCACTTCCTGCAGTGACTCGAACACGTAGCAGTCCAGCACCTCGGTGCGGTAGGTCTTGTTGAATCGTTCCACATAGGCGTTCTGCGTGGGCTTTCCAGGCTGGATGTGGTTGAGGGCAATGCCCTTGGACTGCGCCCATTTCGCCAGCGCATCGGCGATGAACTCGGGCCCGTTGTCCAGGCGAATCGACAGCGGCGCACCTCGGACTTCCACCAACTCGTTCAAGGCGCGGATGACCCGCGCAGCGGGCAGGCTCGTATCGACCTCGATGCGCAGCCCTTCGCGGTTGAACTCGTCGATGACATTGAAGGTTCTGAAGCGCCGGCCAGACCACAAGGCATCGGACATGAAGTCGCAGCTCCAGCCCTGATTGGGCTGGCCCGCAGCCACTAAAGGCTGTTTGATGCGCGACGGCAGTCGTTTCTTGCCCCGCCGGGGCAGGTTCAGCTTCAGCTCGCAATACACGCGCCACAGCACCGTCTTGCCCCAGGGTTTGCCTTGGTGGCGGGCACTGTCGTACAGCAGCCCGAACCCGTGACGCGGATTGAGCGCCATGTAGGTCTGGATGAAGGTGATGACCCCGGAGTCGTCGCGTGGCACAGGCCGGTAGCGCAGCGTGGAGCGGGCAATACCGCTGGCGGCACAGGCCCGGCGCTGGCTCATGCCATGTTCGGTCATGAGGCTTTGAACGACCATCTCGCGACGCTCCGGGGTCAGAGCTTTCGGTCAACGACATCCTTGAGCACGTGGTGCATCAGCGCCAGGTCGGCGTACATGCGCTTGAGCTTGGCGTTCTCTTCCTGCAGCTCGCGCAACTGGGCCAGGTGTGAGACCGTCATGCCCGAGAACTGACTCTTCCACTTGTAGTAGGTCGGTTCGCTGATGCCGTGCTTCCTGCACGTCTCGCCGACCTTGGCGCCCATCTCGACCTCCTTGAGGAGGCCGACTATCTGGGTTTCACTGAATCTGGATTTCTTCATGTAGAGACTCCGGCTGGGGGAATTCTCTACTTCCGGGTGGTTCAGGTTTTCGAGGGGACTTCAAAGTGACTCACTGTGGGTTACTAAGATTTCTCAGTTGGTTACCAAAATTTTGTTGGCCCGACAGCTATCAAATTTGAAGTGATGCTACGCAAATTATATTTAACATAATATACATCGTATCAATCAACAACTACCAAAAAATAGAGCCGTTATTGGCTCCTGGCAGTAGCTGTCACTGACAATGCATCCTTGTCGGTTTCACGTCCTCTCGTTGACGCACGGGTCGAACTCTAGGGGGCAAGCCCCGAACTGTCAACTGCTTTGCAGACCAAGATCGTCTTGCACCCCGCACAAGTCCAAGAATGTTGTCTGAAACTTCCAGCGACAACTCCTACCACTCGACACCATCTATCAGAGGTCTTTAGGTAGCGACCGAGAAGTAAACGTAAAAGCAGTACGGCGGCTAATTCAGCGGTTTTGAGCATCGTCAGTCAATTTCTTAATATCTTCGGTTGATGTACTGCAAGCTGTTGATATTGCTTGTGATTTCGAAATTTTGAAGGAGGCGCTACGCCATCTTGAGCGCCGGATTGCTCGGCGGCACAGGCTGCACAAATCGGCCAGGTTGGATCAGCACCACGCAGGCCAGCGTGCCCACGACAGAGCCTTTGGCATGGATGTGGTACTTGACGATGTTGATCTTGTTAGGCCCTGGAAGATGCCACCCGCACTTGATGAGCTCTCGTTGCACACGCGTGGCCAGCTCCGCAGCTTCTCCTGCATCTGCAGCCGCCGCCTGCGCGAACTCCTTGAAGATCCGCGGCGACACCAGTGCCATGCCCTCCTCAACAAAATGCACCATCGCGCCGGTCTCGTTGAATTTCATCTCGCGCTTCGCCAGGCTCTGCTGAACCCAGTACATGAAGTCCATCGCCAGCTCGCTTGGCTCAGGTGGCGGCTTGCCCTGGCCATCATCAAGGTCGGGCAGCTCCTGCAGCAGCAGCACTGGCTCTGGTGCGCCAGCCTGCGGCGGCCTGGTCACCGCGGCCCTGGCCATCACGGGCGGCAGCTCATCGAGCTCGTCCACTAGGCGCCTGTATTCAGAGCTTACGCTGTGCGACCTGGGCGCCGGCAGGGGCGCATGAGCAGGTGTGGGGTCGAGTGCCGCAGCGAGCTCTGGTGCGCCTGTAGGCTCCTGCTGCCGTGCGGCCGCTAGCAGGGAAATTGCTGCAGCTTCTGGCGCCTGGCCAAGTCCGTCTGCAGGTTCGAGTGTCTGCGGCGATGGAGCAGGCAACGCTGGCATTGCGGCAGCTTCGGATGATTGCGCTGGTGCCGCTGCGCTCCCTGCGTGGGCCTTGGGCGGCTGCGCAGCCTTGCCCCCCTTCATGGATCTGCTTACTGCGACAGGGACAAGTGGCTCCAGGAAGTCATCGCCGTCCAGCAGGTATGCCGCTTCCATTGGGTCAATCTCCAATGCCTGTGGCGCCGCCGCCGACGGCGCAGTTGCTGCAGCTTCTGGTGCCACCGACCTTGGCGCAGCTTCTGGCTCCCTAGGCCCTGGCGCAGGCCGGGGAGTCCTGGTTGCTGTTGCAGCAGCAGGTACTGCCGCAGTTTCTGGTGCCAGTTGCACTGCCGCAGGTTTCTGTGCTTTTGGCCCTGGCGCAGGCTGGTCTGCCTTGGGCTGTGCAGCTTCGGGCTTGGGCGCAACTGGCTTGACACCTGCAGGCGGCGCCTTGAACACAGGATCACGCATCACCGCCGCAAGTTTTTTGTCCTCAGCGCTCGTCCTAGCATCCCGTTTTACCGCAGGGGCATTGACCGCTGCCGCAGCCACCTGTCGCCCTGCCGCAGCTTCTGGTGCAGCTTGTTCTGCCGCAGGACCAGAGCCCTCCCCTGCATCATCCTTGCGTTTCTCGCGCACCTCCAGCCGCCCTTGCATCACCGCCGGGTACTTGCTCTCGTGCGGGAACACCTTGGCCAGCGGGAACTTGAGCATGGCCAGGTCGTGCGTGTAACTGCCTTGGCCCCCTTGCCCTGAGCAAGGCTCAGATCCAGCCACTTGCCCATGCACCGTCACATGCCACACGGCCTGACCCGTCAGCGGGTTGAGTTCAAGCACGCCATAGTCCTGCCAGGTGTCGAACAGGCGGTCGTTCTTGGAGTCTCCTGGCACAGATTCCTCGGGCTCGTGCTTCTTGATCCATTCGCGCACCGAGTCGGCCAGGCGCTTGGCCACGAACCAGATGGCGCCGTCATACACCCAGGCGGCGCCCCCGGAACGGTTCAGCGGCAGCTCCGTGCCGGCCTGCAGCATGCTGGTGATCGCCTGCATCAGCAGGTCAATGAGCGGCACGGCCTTCGATGTCGGGAAGCGCCCCTTCTTGCATGACTTCAAGGCCTGCTCCGTCGAGAGCCTGTCAGCGCGGCGCACGATCTGTGCAACCAGGCTGTCTCGGTCCTGGCCGCTGAGGTACTTGTCCAGGGCATCGAGCGCCTCGGGCGTGTGCGCCAAGAATTTGAGAGCTGTTTCTGGGGCAATCCTGGGCAGCAACAGCTGGGCCAAGCGCCCATGGGCGCCGTAGTCGCGCTGGCTCTTGGGCGTGAAGTCGACCAAGTATTCAGGCGCAGGCCTGCCGCTAGTGATTTGCGTCAGGCTACCGCCCGTGGCCACCCAGCGCGTGGCGTTGGCCATGCCGTCGCAGCGCCACCCGATCCGCAGGTCGGTCATGGGCTTGGCAATGTCATGCAGCAGCGTGCAATAGAAGACCACATAGCTCCACTGGTCACGCTGCGCGTCGATCTCCTCGATCTGCGAGCCGCACGGCAACAGATGGGCATTGCGCCAGATCATCGCCGCTACCAGCATCTCCAGCGTGTGCGACAGCAGGCCACCCGCATGGGCGTGGTGGTGGGCCTCGCTCGCCGGCATCAGCTGCACGAACTCGGCGTAGCGATGGATCGCTGGCAGCAAATCACGCTCCCACACCTGGGCAGACTGCCGCGACTGCCGCCAGATTGCCTCCAGTGCCCTGCCCGCCTTCACCGTGGCCAGCAGCTGCTCGGCGCTCAGCACTCGCAGCCAGCCTGGCTCCGTGCCGGCAATGGCCGGCATGGCCAGCGGCATGGGCATGGGTATGGGCGCGGGCAACTGCTCAGGCCCTTTCGGCACCTCGGTGGCCGACGCCTTCGACCTACCCCATGGAACCATGCCCAGGATCTTTGCCGCAATGGACTTCATTGCACGACCTGGCGCAGCAACAACTGTGCACACTGGCGCGCTCGCTTGGGCGTGCCGCTGGTCGGTGTCCACACTGACAATTCTTCGCCAGGAAGGCCCAGCGCCAGGAACTCCAGAAACGTCTGCTCCAGTGGGTCCCACCGAATGCGAGGCTTCAAGCCATCCACGCTCCAGTCGATGCAGGCGTGCAGGAACGACTGCCGCAGGATGCTGCACACGATGTTGTGCCAGGTGTCATCGAGCTCGCCCTGCGTTTTGCGTGCTCCACCAGTGGGCATGTCAACGACGTGCTGCAGCAGGGTCTGCCGTACGCACAGGACCGGATCGGCTTCTTCCTCCAGGTGCCGCTCCAGGCCCTCGAAGCGGCCCAGCCAGCTGAGCAGCATCGAGGCCCGGCTCTCCAACCCCAATTGCTGCAAGGATTCAACGATTACGAAGATAGCGCACCCATGGTCCATGGGATCTCGGCCCAGGAACGGGTGGCGCTGCGACGGTCGCACTGGGGCATGCTGGCTGCGCAGCGAGGGGGATCGGTCCTTTTCGTCCATGGGCGCGGACGGTACAGGCGGGCTGATCTCGTGTCAGCCCGAAACCGCTTTTTTGAAGTTGGCGGTTTTCGCTTGAAATACGGATTTAAATCTGCTAAGCAGTTTGCAGTTTGTTACATCAACCGCGTTTTGCGTTTTGGTTTCTGGCGCTTTGGATCGGTTTTTCACCTATACAGCACAGCCCCTGTGCTGTATAGGTGGCCCGTTTCCCGTAATAACCCTTCCCCCGTACCGGTAAATCCTTTGCGCATGCTCCGAACTTTGAGGAGCATGCGCGCCCTTTGGATAAGGCCTGTAATCCGGTAAAAGCCCTTCCCCCGTAGCAAGCGGCCCCCGCTTGCCTGACTTTTAAGCACCTTTCAATTACAGGCCATTTTTTTGCCTGGCTGTCAAGCGAAAACCGGCTGGTCTATACATGACGGTTTTCGCTGGAAAGAGTTGCTTCAAAAAATGACTATGCCGCCTGGCGGGACGCAGTTGCGTCTCTTGCAGACGCAAGTGCGTCTTTCCCCCGGGTCGGCATGGCATCTCTTCATGGTTCTTCGCAGCCGTGTCGGCCCGGGATTTCTTTGCGGAGTCCCTACAGCTCATGAACCGGCAATTGCCTCGAATCTTGACCAGCTTGGCACTGCTGGCCGTATGCCAGGCCCCATCGCTCGCTTCCACACTGGTCGACGGCAACAAACGCCTGATGATCGGCCGCTACACCACCGCCGAAGCCGCTCCCCAGCAGGGCCTGTCTGAACCGCTGGCCCTGGTGGCCCAGATCACGTTCCCGCGCGAGCAGGTGTCCACCATCGGCGAGGCCATCGACTACACGCTGCTGCGCACGGGCTACGCCCTGGTGGACGCCCAGACCATGCCAGCGGATGCCCGGCGCTTTCTCGGCCTGCCGTTGCCCGAAGCCCAGCGCACCCTGGGGCCGTACTCAGTACAAGACATGCTGGCTGTCCTGGTCGGCAAGGCCTGGACCTGGCACACCGACCACGTTTCGCGCCGTCTTTGGTTCACGCTGGCCAACAGTCAGGCACCCCGGCGCCTGCAGCCCATCGTGTCTCCCCAGCCCGCGCAGCAGCCGACCGGCGCCAAGCCTGTCAAGGAGTGAGCATGTCGGAGCAAGACACCGCCCAACAAACCAGACAACAGGCCGCCCAACCCATCGAAGTGCCCCCAGTCCATATGCAGGAACCGCAGATGGGCTCCACGCAATGGATGGACAACCTGGATGACCAGCCTCCGGGAATGGGCATGGGGCGGCCTGTTCCCCCGCCATCGTCACCACCGCCGCCGCCCAGGAAGTGGTGGTTTGCGCGCGGTGCCAAGCCCGCCAGGGCTGTGTCCGAGGCCGTTGAGCCGCCTGGTCACGTGAAGTCCAACCTGCCGCTGAGGCCCATCATGTACCTGAGCCTGTGCGGCATCGTGGTGCTGGGCTATCTGCAGTACGACCCGCGCTTGGACAAGGCCCAGGATCTGCTGGGCACTACCCTGCCCTCCGTGGAGCCGACCGGCCCCACGGACCCGGACCTGATCATGCCTGCCATCGATCCCCGTCTGGGCGGACCGGATGCACTGTCTTTAGGTGTACCCGCACTGCCCGTGCAAGTGCTGGAGGATGCTTCCGCAGAGGTTGTGGAGCCCCTGGCACAGCCTGGCACCCTGGTGGCTGCGTCGGATCGGGCTGCAATGGTGTCCCAGGCCGAACCTGCGCAGGTCCAGCAGCCCACCGTCCAGCCCACGGCCCAGCCGATAGCCCAATTCTCCGTGGACCCGGCGCTCGATGAGCGCATGCGTCGCATGGAGCAGCTCATGCTGGAGATGTCCCAGCAATTGGCCCATATGAAGACCCAGCAGGCAGCGGCAGGCGTTACAGCGCCCGTCGCCACGGCCCCTGCCACTCCCCGGCCCGCCGTTCGGCCGGCGCCCACGCCCTCGGTCGCTCCAGCGGCAACGGTGCCCGTGGCGCCCCAGCGCACGCTGGTCCAGGCCGAGTCCGCCAAGGCCGCGCCCGCCCGGCCCGCACAGCCACATCGCGTGGCTCGGGTCCAGCCGGTGGCCAAGCCTGCCGCACAGGGCGACGAGCCCGCCAAGCCTGTGTCCACCGGCCCGCAGCTGATCGCCGTGGACATGTGGAACGGTGAGCCCTCCGTTGTCGTGACCTCGGGACAGCCCGGAGATAAGCGGATGCGGGTGCTACGGCCCGGCGATGTGGTTAATGGCCTGGCGCTGCGCTCGGCAGACCCCGTGTCACGCACGGCCACGTTCGTGGCGCCGGGCAGCCAGGGCTTGACGCTCTCCATGGCCAGCGGAGGTTGACCCATGAAATCCGCCACAGCCTCCCTCATCAACCTTGCCTTGTTGGCTGCGCTGCAGCTGCAGCCGGCCGGGGCGCAGGTGCGGGCCTCTCAGACCATTGAGGCCAGCTCGACTGATGCCGTAGGCGCGCTGGCGCGCACTCAGCTCGATGACACCGAGCGCCACATCCAGCAAATGTGGGGCCTGAGCAATGATGAGATGCGCCGGGCCAAGATCCTGGCCCAGGGGCCTCGGGCGAATTTCTCCGTTGAGAGGATTTCGCCACTGGAGATCCTGGGCATCCACGCCCGCTCTGATGCAGAACGTCGGCAGTACGCCGAGCGCCTGGCGCGCATCTTCCACGCAGATGTGGAGCGCAGCATTGCTTGGGACCGCGAGATGCAGGCCGCCATGGCGCGCCTGTATCCCAACGAGCCCATGGTCAGCTATGACGGCCTGCCTAAGGTCCAGAGCTCCGTCGGCGCCGCCGACATGAACAACATCCCGCGCACGCAGATCATCGAGAAGTCTGCAACGCCGCCTGCATCTGTTCGTGGAGCTGTCCGCAGATGAGCCTGCCTGCGCTATGCGTCGCCCTGCTGGCCGCAGCCACGCTGACCTGCCCCGCGTTCGCGCAGCGCAGCCTGCCGCTGGAGCAGCCGCCCATGGTTGTCCACGACAGCGGCCGAAGCGTGCCGCTGGCACCGTATGTGGCCCAGCTCGTGGGTGATGCCGACGATCCGGGCGTGCTGGAAGGCCTGCGCTTCCCCTTCGGCGCCGGGCTGCTGCGTTCTGGCGTGCTGGCCCAGGATGGTGTGCAGGTCTTTGATCCTGCCTGGCTGACCCAGTCCATGTTCGTGCTGGCCGCCGACGAACTATCCCTGCGCTGGCTGGCCTTCAACCACGACAAGCTGGTGCAGCTGCAGGCGGTTGGCATCGTGGTGCAGGCCGGCAGTCCCGTGGCCTTCAAGGTGTTGCAGCGCATGGCCTCGCCGTTGCGCCTGGCGCCCGAGACGAGCTCCTGGCTGTCCCAGCGCCTGGTGGATGTTGGCGCGGGCGTGTATCCCGTCCTGGTGCACTCCACGGGCAAAGCCCATCAGATCCTGTTCCAGATGTTCCAGGAAAAGTGGGAGGTTTCCCAATGACGTGGTGCATCTTGGAACGCGTTTGGAACGTAGCTCGCCGCAAAAATGTTCCAGACAGGGAGTCGCCATGAGTGACGGCGTGATGGAAGGCCTGCTGCGGCCACCTGTGGAGGCATGGAGTGCTGGCACAGCCTTCGGTATTGCCGCTGTCGCTGCTGCAGCGCCATGGGCCCTGATGATGCCCCATTCTCTGGGTGCCATCACGGCCGTTATCGCGGCCGGGTTTGGCGTCAAGCGGACGCGCGAGGCCTACTCGGTCTACGGCTACCAGCGTGGACTCAAATTCACCAAGATGACCCGCGTGGCGCCTCACAAGCTGCCCGTGACCAGGGAGCACCTCTACCTCGGCCAGGGCTTCGAGTGGACCCAGCAGCACACGCAGCGCAAGCTGGACACGCAGGCCGTCAAGGTGCGCGAGTACGTGCGGGCCACACCCATGGAGATGAGCCTGGCCAAGGCCGGCGAGCGCCTGCGCCAGTGGACCGATGCCAAGGCCGGCCTGACACGCCAGATCGTGCGCCGCGCCGTCGATGTGGGCGGTCCCGCCAACCCATTTGCCTCGGGCGTGGACCTGGGCGGCTCGCCCATCATCCACGGCGTGGGCGTGCAAAACGAGAAGCCCGTCGTGCTGCGCCAGGGCTCGCGCAATGGCCATACGCTGGTTCTGGGCACGACGCGCGTGGGCAAGACACGGCTTCTGGAGCTGCTGTGCACTCAGGACATCCATGCGGGCCATGTCACCATCGTGATCGATCCGAAGGGCGATGCCGAGCTCATGCTGCGCATGCACGCAGAAGCGCGCCGCGCCGGGCGTGAGCACAACTTCTACCTGTTCCACCTGGGCTATCCCGAGATCAGCGCACGCTACAACGGCATCGGCAATTTCTCGCGCATCACCGAAGTTGCGGGCCGTACCACCAACGCCCTTCCCTCATCAGGGAACAGCGCAGCGTTCAAGGAGTTCTCTTGGCGCTTCACCAACATCGTGGCCCAGGCCCAGGTTGCGCTGGGCCGCATTCCGACTTACGAGACCCTACTCAAGGACGTTACCGGCATTGATCCGCTGTTCATCGACTACGCGAACATGTTCTTCCGTGAGCTAGCGGTACGGGACACGCGTTTCAAGCACTACCAGGCACGGCTTGACGAGCTGCAGAATGTCATCGGTACAAAGGGTGGTCCTCCCGTGCAGCGCTCACTGCAGGATCGCGCGCCCGAGCTCGTGGCCATGTACCTGTGGATCAAGGAATCGGGCGTCACCGATAAAGTGCTGGTGGGTCTGGCTGCTGCCTTCAGCTATGAGCGCTCGTTCTACGAAAAGATCATCGCCTCGCTCGGCCCGTTCCTGGAGAAGCTCACCTCGGGCGCTGTGGGCAAGCTCATCTCGCCCGACTACTTCGACCCCAGTGACAAGCGCCCGATCTTCGACTGGATGACGGTGTTTCGCCAGGGCGGCATCGTCTACGCCGGGCTAGACGCGCTGTCCGACTCCGTGGTGTCCTCGGCCGTGGGCAACTCCATGCTGTCTGACCTAGTGTCCGTGGGCGGCAAGCTGTACAAGACCGGCCTCGATCCGCACAGCACAGACGGCAAAGTGAAGCTGCCGAAGGTCTGCTGCCACTTTGACGAAGTGAACGAAATCGCCGGCCCCGAGTTCGTGCCCATGGTCAACAAGCTGGGCGGTTCGGGCTTCCAGATCACGGCCTACACGCAGTCGATCTTCGACATCGAGGCCAAGGTGGGTGACAAGGCCAAGGCCGGGCAGATCCTGGACAACTTCAACCACCTGGTTATGCTGCGCGTGCGCTCCGAGGCCACGGCCAGCCTGCTGACCAATCAGGTACCCCAGGTCAACGTGACGCACCTGACGCCCGTCTCGGGTGTGTCGGATACGGCTGCCACGGGCAATGGCGTGGACTTTACGAGCCGCAACGACGACATTGCCACGACCACCAAGGTGCCGCTCATCGAGCCTGCAGACATCTTGGAGTTGCCGCAGGGCCAGGCCTTCGCGCTGCTGGAAGGCAACCGCCGCTACAAGATCCGCATCCCGCTGGCAGACACCACGGACGACCCGTTTATCCCCAAGTCGCTCAAGGCCGTCGCCGAGGACATGAAGCGCCGCTACCGCACCAGCGAGACCTGGGCGCAGGAAACCGACTGGCTGGGCACCCTGCACCTGGGCGCAGAGCATGCCGAGCTGATCAACATGGACTTGGCCAGCGGCAATGACGGCCAGGCCGAGTACACCACCATCTCCGGCTCACAGAGCTCGGCCCTGCGCAGCACGGCAGTGGTGGACACCATCATGGGCCACCGCTGATGGCCACCGCACAGCGCGCTCCCACCAAGGCCGAGACCATCGGCCCGGTCGCTCTGATCATCAAGATCGCCTTCGGCCTGTTTAGCATCACGCTGACCTCATGGTTCGTGGGCATGGCCATCGAGATCGGTGGCTCCATGTTCTTCTGGAAGGGCCAGGGCATCCCGCACGCCCAGGCCGTGGTCCAGCAGGATCTGCAGTACATCGCCGCTGCCCCGCGCAGCCTGCTGGTGCCCGACACGGTGGGCTTCTCGCTGCGGATGCTGGGTTTCATCCGCTGGCCCTACGAGCGCTTCGGCGTGCTGCGCTGGTACCAGAACTCGCGCACGCCATCAGCCGAGCCTGTTCGCCAGGACATCAATCCGGCATTGCGTGGCCTGAGTAGGTCAACTGCCCTGGCGAGTGCGCTGGCGAGCGAGTGGGCCGTGATCAGCATGCTGGTGGCCCAGGACGTGGCGCTGCGCCTGAGCATCGCCGCCTACGCCATGCCTGCCTTCGTGCTGGCCTGTCTCATGGGTGTGATCGACGGCCTGGTGCGCCGCGACCGGCGCCGCTGGACCGGCGGCCGCGAATCCTCCTTTGTCTACCACCACAGCAAGCGCTACACGGCCTGGGCCCTGACAGGCGGCTTCAGCCTGTACCTGGCCTGGCCCTTCCCGGGGTTCAACCCCGCCTACATGGTCCTGGTGTTCACCGTATTGGTGGCGATCACCCTCTCGACCACCGTGGCCGCATTCAAGAAGTACGCCTGAGGACGCCACCGTGACAAACCAGTTTTTCGATGAAGGGGCTTGGAGAGTGGTGTGCCAGCAGTGCGCTGATAGAGCCATCGCAGGCACAGGACTCTCGGAAACGCTGTTTGCTCAAAACCTTTACCGCGAAATCCATGAACAGCTCCAACTCCACAACATCGCATCAGCTCATCACGTACGTGCCTTGGAAATCGCGCAGGAATGCGGCTATCTCAGTGCCACAGATCTGCATGCCGATGCCCAGTGGAACGCTGATCACGGGTACTGCACGCATGGCATCGAGCTGAACCATTGTCCCGTCGGCTGCGAAAGCGATGGGGACTACCACTAATCACGTATGACATTGATTCACAAGGATAAATCCATGAATAAAGCACGAGCCGTTTTTGCGGTTTTGACCATCGGCATCCTCGCTACGACCGCCTCGGCCTGGGCCTCCGTGGCCGACGACGAGCTGGAGCGTGAGCGCCTGGCGCGCATTGCCAGCGAGATCGAGCAGGTACAGGTGCTGGTGTCACAGGCCGAACAGAGCGCCCCCACAGGGCAGCGCGTGAAGTTCCGCTACGACTGGCTGCAGCGTGACCTGGAGATGCTGCGCCAGGGCGTCACCAGCCACATGGACGCGCCGCGCCAACCGCGCCCTGTTGCGCCGCTGCGTGGCGACTACCGTCAATAACAGACTGGAGCCTGCGTTGCTTGACTCAATGAAAGCGGGATTCATGGATGCTGCCGGCGTAGATCCTTCACAAATGAAAGCAGTGATTTTTTCGCTTGTCTTTGCGGTCATTTTGATAATTGCGGCATGGATTGGAAAACAAATTCTCGAGTCATTTGGAAGCGGAGGCATTGAATCCGGTGATTTGATCAGATTGATTATTTCTCTTGTGGTCGTTGTGCTTGCTACTTTGGCATTTTTGGGATGGTTTTAATTACATAGGTGTCATTATGAGAAAACCCATATTTCGTATTATTTCTGCATCCTCGGCAATCTCTGCTGGTTTCCTGTGGGCCTGCTCGGCCGCTGTCACCAGCGCGCAAGCTGCACTTCCAAAAATGCCGACTCCTTCCGGGGGCGGTATCGGTGGAGCTCAGGTTCAGGAAGGCGACTGGATGGCCCTGATGGGGGCTTACTTCAAGCAGGGCTTCACCATCCTGGCTTTAATTCTTTCTGCGGCTGCCTTCATAGCCATCGTGATTGGTGCACTGTCCAACTGGAAGACCTACTCCGAGGGCCGCCTGACGATGGGTGAACTCAAGCAGTACCTGATCGTCGGCGTCATCGTGATCGTCTTCGTGTCGCTGATGGTCTCCTACGCGCTGGAGGCTATGGCTTGAGCGTCGCAGAAAGTACCTCTCAAGGGCGTCTCTCGTTGGGGGCGCCCCTGACTGACCGAGTGAATTCAGCTCCACCGATTTTTAACGGCATGTCTGAAACAGAGGCTGCTTATTTGGGAGGTGCTGGATTTTTGGTGAGTTTTTTGTTCGGATTGTTTATCGCTTTCATGATGGGCAAAGTTCTCATCATGGCGGTGATTTGCATTGTCGGCCCGTTGCTTGTGCTTTGGTACGGCTCGCTGTATCTGCAGAAAATCAAGCGCGGAAAGCCAGAGGGCTGCTATGTACAAACAGCCCGGATATTTTTGGCCAACCGTGGTTTTGCAAAAAAGCGCTATCTTGCCCACGATGGGCACTTTGAATTAGGCCGTCGAATCAAGCTATGACGTCATGCCAGATAACTGGCGTGATCTGTACTGGACGCATAACAATGAGCAGCAAACAATATCTGGATGCTTTGGCATCCGAGCGTAAGCACAACCAAAAACTGACATACATCATCGCCGCAGTGATTGGGCTTGGCGCATTGGGATATTGGTTTGCCTGGCGCCAACCCAAGGTTGTCGATGTGCATCTCGCTCCAGACATTCGTGCTGGCGATACCGTCCGCTTTGCGGGTGGCCGCGCCACGGTGCCCTCTCCCAATGTGTATGGCTTTGGCTACTACATCTGGCAGCAAATCAATCGCTGGCAATCCGATGGCATCAAGGATTACGGTCAGCAGATTTTCAACATGCAGTATTTCCTGACGCCCCGCTGCCAGGCGCAGCTGCAGGCGGACATGGAGCTGCGACAGGGCAAGGGCGAGCTGCGCAGGCGCACGCGCCAGATTACCGAGATCCCCGGCTTCCCTTACAGCGAAAACCGCGTACTGCGCGATGGGTCAGATGCTTGGACCGTGCTGCTGGACATGCAGGTCACCGAAACCTTTGGGGGCCAGCAGGTCAAGGACGTTTACATCCGCTACCCCTTGCGCGTGGTGCACTTCGACGTCGACCGCGAGCGCAACCCATGGATGCTGGCCTTGGATTGCTTTGGCAGCAACCGTCCCGCGCGCCTGAATCCGGCGGACCTGAAACCTGGCACAGATCCCGCCGCAAACCTCACTGCCCCGCGCCTGCCCGGCGTGATCTCTCCGTCCAGCCTGCCCCGCGAAACCTCCGTCGATTGACCATGCAGCAACGCATCCTTCTCGCCAGCAGCTTGGCTCTGCTGATCGCTATTCCGGCGCTGGGCCAACAGGTCGAGCCCCTGAACATATCCGGCTCCAGGCCCGAGCCCGCTGGCCAGGCTGAAGCTTCCGGCCCTACGAACGAGCCCATCAACCTGGGCCAGGCTTCGGCGGCTGCTGGTAGCCGCCCAGGCAACACGGTCGCAGGCATGAGCCTGCCGGCCCCGCTGGCGTCAGCAGCTGCGCGCGGCTCGATCGCTCGCTCTGCCGCTGCCCAGGCCACGCTGCGGCGGGTAGGACCCGCGCCACTGGCTGATCCCACGGCCGGCCCGGCTGAGCGCACGGTGTTCGTCCGTGAGCCCGTGCGCGTTAACCTGACCGTTGGCCAGGAGCGCCTGGTCACTCTGCCGGCCGACACCCTGCTGCATGCCCCCAGCGACATCGCGCATGTGGCACGCATGGAGTCCATCGGCGGCACGATCTATGTGACCGCCCTGGTGCCCTTCACGCCCATCCGCGTGATCGCGGAACTCGTGGACAGCGGCCAGCAGATCCCCCTTGACTTGGTGGCTGACAAGGCACCCAATGCTCCGGCCTCCAAAGGGGAGCTGCAGGTCTCCGTGGTGGAGCCCAGCACGGTGCCCAATCCATCCCAGCGGGCGAGCGATGGCGGCGCTGGGACCGCGCAGGCCGCAGAGAGCGCTGCCGTGGATATGGTGCAGCTGACCCGCCATGCCGCACGCCAACTCTATGTGCCGCGCCGCTTGGCCAACGCCACGCCTGGCGTCATCCAGGTGGCTGTGCCCGAACAGCCGGTATCTGCCCTGCTGCGTGGAGCGCGCGTCGAGGCCGTGCCCATAGGCCAGTGGAAGGGCGGCGCCCTCTATGTCACAGCCGTGCGCATCACCAACCTGTCCCGCTACGCCCTGGAGCTGCCCCTGGAATCCCTGCGTGGTCGGTGGATCTCGGCCACGGCCCAGCACGGGCGCATCGGGCCGGCCGGCAGCGATACGGACACCACGGCGATCTACCTGGTGTGCGAACGCTCCTTTGAATCCTGCCTGTGAGGCTTGCCATGGCTGTATCTCGAAACAAGCTCATTCCAGTGCTGGGCATTGGCGTACTGGTGATGGTCGGCGCCATCTTCACGCTCCACAGTAGCAAGCCTCAGGCCGCTAAGCCGATGGAGGCAGTGCCGCTGCCCGCGACCGCTGGCGCCGACGCAGACACGCCTGCGGAGTCCCTGGCCACGGTCGTGGCCAGCAACCGCGACCTGCGAAGCGACGTGCAACAGGTGCTGGCCGAGAACAAGAGGCTGCGAGAGGAACTGGCCAGGCGCGGCCCGATGCAATCCATCTCTGCAGAGCCTTCCGACAAGCCTGCATCGGGGACTGGTCAACAGCCCAACCGCCCTGCCACGCCCATCGATGTGCTCTCTGGTGCCTGGGACAACGCCACCGGCGCTTTCACAGGCCTGGGTGGCACGCATCCGCATGCACAAGCTGGTGCAGCTGCAGGCAATGCGGCTGGTTCTGCATACGACGCTAGTGCCGGCATGGTGGACTACGAGGTCATCCCGCCCATGGGCTACGTCAAGCAGACCCAGAACGCCCAGGGCAAGACCACCACGCGCTACGTGCGTGCCCCGGGCGCCGCCGAGGTAGTGCCCGGTGCCACGGCCGCCGTAAATGGCTCGGCGACCCGTGCCGCGCAGGCTGCAGCGGTGGCCAGGCCCGAGCCCTTTTTCACGCTGCCAGAGAACTCCACGCTGGCCGGCGTCACTGCAATGACCAGCCTCATCGGCCGCGTGCCCATCAATGGCCGTGTGACCGATCCCATGCAGTTCAAGGCCATGGTGGGTCGCGACAACCTGGCCGCCAATGGCTGGGAGCTGCCCGAGGATCTCGCCGGCATGGTGATCACGGGTGTGGCCATCGGCGACATGGCCCTGTCTTGCACCGAGGGCAAGGTGCGCAGCATGACCTTCGTGTTCAACGACGGCTCTATCACCACGGTCTCGGCGCGCCGGGCGGGTTCATCCAGTACTGTCCAATCCACCGGCTCCAATGTGGATCTTGGCTTCATCAGCGATCTGCACGGCAACCCCTGCATCCAGGGCAAGTTCGTGACCAATGCCCCCGCCTACCTGACCGACATCCTGGGCGCCAAGGGCCTGGGCGTGGCGGCCGAGGCACTGGCCCAGGCACAGACCACCACCCTCAACCGCGGCGACTCGACCACCTCCGCAGTCACTGGCAACGCCGGCAGCTTCGCGCTGGGCCGCATGGGCTCGGCCGCCACGGACGAGCTCACGCGCTGGCTGACCGAGCGCTTGAAGAACAGCTTCGATGCCGTGGTCACGCCCGCTGGCGTCCAGTTGGTCGTGCATCTGGACCGAGAGGTCCAGATCGACAAGCCCGTCAACGCCCGAAAGATCGTGCATCGCACCCAAGCCACCAACATCCTGTCTGGAGCCCGCTATGGCCTTGAATAAGCCCCTACTCATCGCCTGCATGTCGGTAGCACTGCTGGCCGGCTGCTCCGTCACCGGTCCGCGTGAATCACCGCTGAAAGAGGTCACCAAGGACAGCCCGACGCTGCTGGACATCTATCGCGGCAAGAACCTGAGTGGCCAAGGCCAGAGTCAGGCCAGCTCCAAAGAGACGGCGCGCGACCGCCTGGAGCGCGATGCTCAGGCTCGGCCCGTAGCCCAAGGCGACGGCACCACGGCCCGCTACTGGTCGGCGCTGGAGCCTATGCAGCAGCGCTTTGCGCGCGTGGCCAACCCGGATCTCGTGATGGTGGTCTTCCCCCACCTGGCCCGGGGCAAGTACCCGGTGCCCGGCTATGTGACGGTGTTCCCGATGTTCGAGACCACCGAGTACGCCATGCCCGGCGAGGCCGCCGAGGATCTGCTGCGTGCCCGCGCCGCATTCGGTGCCCGCAACGCTGCAGGGGAGGCACGTCGATGAGCTTCTTCGACATTCTCCTGGGCCGCACTGCTGGAGCGGCTGCAGGTGCTTCTGCTGCGGCGCCGGCAGCCACTGCTGAACGTCAGCGGCCGATGACCGCTGGCGACCGCACGCGCATGGCTCTGCGCCCGCCCTCCTTCACCGATCTCCTGCCCTATGTTGCCTATTCCGAGGACGACCAGCTGTTCGTCATGCGCGATGGCGAAACCATGGGCGCCATGTTCGAGCTCTCTCCTGTGGCGACCGAGGCCCAGCCCGAGGCTTATCTCATGGAGCGCTGCCGCAAGGTCCAGCAGGCCCTGCAGGCCCTGCCAGAGGCAGAGACCCACCACTGGATCGTTCAGTTCTTCGTCAACGATGACCGCAACATTGATCCCCTGAACCAGTTGCTCATCGACTATGTGCTGTCACAGCACAAGGACAACCCACAACGGGGCCAGGAGGTGCTGCAATCCGAGTACACCCAGTCGGTGCTGAGCCAGTTCACTGACCATCTGGCACAAGTCTCGCGGCCGCAGGGGCTTTTCACCGACACCATAGTGACGGGCCAGGTCTGGCGCGGCCAGCAGCGGCGCGTGCGCTGCTGCATCTTCCGGCGCTTTTCCAACCTGGCCGAAGACACGACCACCCCGGCCAAGCAGATCCTCGCCGTGGGCAACACCGTGATGGCCACGTTCACCGAGGCCGGCATCCAGGCCCGGCGCTGCACAGGGCGAGACTTCTACGAATGGTTGCTCCCGTTCTTCAATCGGAAAGTTCCGTGGGCCTCGACTCCTGGCGAACTGCTCAAGACCGCGCCCTACCCCGGACCCCAGCCCGCCAGCATGTTCGACTGGGATCTGGCTGAGTCGCTCACGCTGTCCCAACCCCGCGCCGTGCAGGCTGACGGACATTTCGAGTTCGATGGCGTGCCGGTCAAGGCGCTCACGCTCCAGAACCTGCGCGCCGAACCTGGTGTGGGGCATTTCTCGGCCGAGATCAAGAACGGCAACGAGTGCTTCGCCCGATTCGACCGCATGCCTCCCGGTTCCATGCTGTCCATCACGGTGGTCATCACGCCCCAGCATCTGGTCGAGCGGCGCATTGAAACCATCCGCGACAAGTCCCGTGCCCAGACGGCCCATGCCAGGGAGACCTTCAACGAGTGCGAGCGTGTGCTGCAGCACATGATCAGCAACAACGACCGGCTGCTGCCCATGATGATGACCTTGTACCTCACGGGCAAGGACAAGGCCGACCTGGCTGATGCCGTCACCCAGGCCAATGCGCTGCTCGGCCCCACCGGGTTGCGCTTTGTCGATCCCAAGCAGGACCTGGTGCCGCTGGACAGCTTCCTGCGTGCCCTGCCCTTCAACTTCGACACCGAGTTCGATAAGCGCTACCTGGTGCGCTCGCGCCTGACCTTCGCCAGCCACATCGCCGCGCTGCTGCCCGTCTATGGCCGCTCGCGGGGATCGGCCCACCCCGGTATGTGGTTCTGGAACCGGGGCGGCGAGCCGCTGTGGATGGACCCGCTCAACCGCAGCGACCGCAAGAAGAACGCCCACATGCTGACCTTCGGCCCCACGGGTGCAGGCAAGTCGGCCACCCTGGTCTACCAGTGCATGTTGACGATGGCCGTGCACCGCCCTCGTCTCATCATCGTGGACGCGGGCAACTCCTTCGGCCTCATGGTGGCCGACATGCAGGCCAAGGGCCTGACCACCCGCCAGCTCGTCATCGACAACAACTGCGACATCTCTCTGCCCCCCTTCGTGCATGCCTACAAGCTGCTGCAGGACAGCGATGTGATGGTGTCGTTCCATGCGGCAGAAGAGCAGTCCCGTGCGAGCAACCTGGCGGCCGATGAAGATGCTCTGCCGAAGGCAGTCGAGAAGGTCATGGACCAGATCGACAGCAAGCTGCAGGAGCGCCAGGAGATCGCCGAGTCCAGCCAGGCCAATGAGCCGGACCAGGACGATGCCGACGAAGCCAACGAGCCCCGCGACTTCCTGGGCGAGATGCTGATCTCGGCCATCATGATGATTACGGGCGGTGAGGCAGCAGAGGTTGAGAAACTGGGCCGCTCCGACCGCTACCTGATCACCCGCGCCATCATCAAGGCAGCGGTCAAGTGCCAGGCGCTGGGCCACGATCACCCTCTTGTGCAGGACGTGGCACTGGAGCTGATCGAGATGGTCAAGGACAAGTCCCTGTCCGAGGCCCGGCGCTATCGCGCCGAGGACATGGGCCAGTCCATGATGTCGTTCACGCAAGGCCTGCGCGGGCGCCTGTTCAACCGCTACGGCACGGACTGGCCCGACGTGGACGTGACCGTCGTGGAAATGGGCGTGCTGGTCAAGGACGGCTATGGCGATGCGCTTGCCCTGGCCTACACCAGCCTGGTGGACTTCGCGCAGTCTCGCGCCGAGCTCAACCAATACTCTGGCCGGCACAACGTCTTCCTGACCGACGAAGGGCACTTGATCACCACCAACGAGTTGTTGGGCCCGAAGGTGGCCAAGGGCACTAAGATGTGGCGCAAGCTGTCGCTGTGGTTCTGGATGGCCACCCAGAACCTAAAGGACTTCCCCGGCTCCATGTCGCGTGTGCTGTCCATGTGCGAGTTCTGGATGCTGCTGACCATGGACAAGTCCGAAACCGAGGAGGTGACGCGCTTTAGGTCCCTGACGCCCGAACAGCGCGCCATGATGGAGTCGGCCACCAAGGAGCCGCGCAAATACACGGAGGGCGTACTCATCAACGCGACCGGCCAATGGCTGTTTCGCAACGTGCCGCCAGCCCTGTCTCTGGCCCTGGCGCAGACCGAGGGCGATGAAAAGGCCCGGCGCCGCCGCCTCATGGACGCACATGGCTGTTCCGAGCTCGAGGCGGCGTACCTGGTCGCCCAGCAGATCGCGGATGCCCGCGGATGATGCGCTTTCCTCTCGCCATCGTGCTTGCGGCCGCAGCTGCAGCCGCACCAGCAGTTGCCCAAGCCCAGGCTGGCGTGACGACCGTTGAGGTTTTCGCCAACTCGGCGACGCATGTTCGCGCTCTGCCCCAGACGCCCTACCTGCAGCGCATCTATCGCGTTGACGCGATGGCCGCGATCAGCCAGCAGCTGAGCGTGCGCCTGCCCGGCGATGAAGCCCAAGCCAAGGCCTACATGCTCCAGGCCGAGGCCCAGATCCGCAAACGCTACAAGGACCAGATCGTCAACGCCGCGCACGGCATGTCCCTGGCCATCCACTACCGGCTGGACCGGCTCCCAGCCATCGTCATCAACCGCAGCGCCGTGATCTAC
The DNA here is from genome assembly GCF_044792555.1 of Alicycliphilus denitrificans. Classification (GTDB taxonomy): domain Bacteria; phylum Pseudomonadota; class Gammaproteobacteria; order Burkholderiales; family Burkholderiaceae_C; genus Alicycliphilus; species Alicycliphilus denitrificans_A. Next base: position 2,327,095 of record NZ_CP126238.1, on the reverse strand, counting down.
GGCGTGGCCGACGTGGAGCAGGCCGTGGCCCTCTACCAGCAATCCCGAGGTCGTCGATGAGCCGCTTTGCACTCAAGCCTCTGGCCGCCATCGCAGCGGCGACCTCAGCCGTTTTCATGGCCTTGACGCCAGCGCCGGCCCAGGCCGTCACCACGTCCGGTGTGCTCACTTACACAGCTGCTGCCCTTCCTTCCTGTCTGGCCTACCGCGTGGAAGGCATCTGCTTTTTTCTGCGCTGTAAGCTGCTCGTGTGCTGGATCGAGACCAGCATCAAGATCAGCCACTACGTGCCGGACGTGGTCGTCAGCACCTACAACGACCCGTTGCGGCATCCCTGGACAGATCTGGGCGCGCCCGTAGCCACGGCCGTGGGCGCCGCTGGCTCCACCATCATGGGCCGGCTGCTGGACTCCTCCGCCGGCGGCCTGGACACCACCTCAGCCATGACCAACTACAAGAGTGCGGATGCCATCGGCAATCCCGCAACCATGCTGGCCAGCATGGCCACGGGTGGCATGCCGTCGATGCCCACGACCCTACCGATCCCCGGCACCACCGAGCTGGCCAAGTTCACCAACCAGGAGCTGCCCAACATCGGTCGCCAGTGGACCCAGGTGCCTCAGGAAGTGATGAACACGGTTGCCTCTGACTCCAAGAAGATGCTGGAGGCTCCTGGTCAACTACTCGCAGGCCTGCAGACCATCATGAAGTCCATCGACGGCGTGCGCCAGGTCATCGAGATCGCCGAGGTCGTGGAACAGGTGCAAGGCGGCATGGAAGCCTTCGAGAAAGTCGGCAGCATGCTGTCTGACCTAAGCGGCGGCTCCATGCTGTTCTGTCCTGGTGGCTCCTCACCGTTCTACCTGCACTACCAAAGCGAGCTCGATGCGCCATTCTGGCGTGGCGTGCTGCCGCTGGAGATGCTCTACCCACAGTCCTGGGTGCCAGGCCTGGGCGAGGTCGGCAGCGGCTACACCCAGACCTGGGGACCCACCTACCCGCGCACGGGCGAGCTCATCCAGAGCCACCCCGTCAAGACCTCGGCCGTGCTCTCCGAGCGCGTGGCCTCGATTCTCTACAAGTCGGCCCAGCCCCATGTCTACACCAAGGTGGAACCCAGCGACAACGGACAAGTTTACTTCGGCGGCGGCGGTCACATGTGGCAAATGCTGCATCCGAGCCCCGCCACCAACTGCCTAACATTTGGCACGAACGATTCGCTGTCGCTCACCACATTCGGCGACGGCAAAACCGACCCTGCTGATGGCTATTCCTGGAACCTCTGGAAGCGCTACATCTGCTGCCAGCGCCGGGGTGCGTTCCTCTTCTCCATTCCCTGACCCGCAACCCCAAGGAACCGAAAATGACTGCTAACTCGCGCAGCCAGATCAAGGCGCTGCAGGCCATCTTTTCGATTGCACTTGCCTGTGCGCTGACCGTCCTCACCGCGCCGGCCCAGGCCCAGCCCGTCTCATCGTCCAGCCTCTACTACCGCATGGGCGGCGGCTCGCCCACGGGCACGGCGCCCAATCGCGGCACCTTGTCCACCCAGCTCAGTGCCGGCGTGCGGGCCAACTACTCGTGTGGCAAGTTTGACATCGGCCTCAGCTGGTCCACGTTGATGAACAGTATCCAGAACCTGGGCGCCACGGTCACGGGCGCCGTGCAGGCAGGCATCGCAGCCCTGCCTCTGTACTTCCTGCAGCGTGCCCAACCGGGCCTGTACCAGCTCTTCCAGAACTTCAGCCAGAAGGCCGACCTGATGGTGGCCTCATCGCTCAAATCCTGCGAAGAGATGGAGGCCACGATCAAGTCTGGTAAAGACCCCTACGAGGACTACATCGCCCTGGCCAAGGGCGATGCCTGGAAGATCAAGGCCTCGGCCGCCGGCGACGTGGTGCAGGCCAAGGTGGACATCAACAAGAACGAGGAGGCCCAGCGCAACGGCCTGGACTGGGTGTTCGGCGCCAAGGCCGGTGGCGCAGGCGCCGGCTCCGCACCAATCCAGCCCGTACGTGACCTGGCCGTGGCCGGCTACAACGTGACGATCAACAAGGCTGCGAACTCGCTGGCTACAGCCAACTACGGCAGCTCGTCGATGGCATCCACGCGCCTGGTGCAGGCCTTCAAGACGCCCGAGGATCTGGCGCGCTGGTCCACCGAGGTGCTGGGCGACCAGCGCATCTACCTGTGCACCCAGGACTCCAGCTGCCCCAATCCCACAACGACGGCCACCGCCACGGGCCTGGCGCCCAAGTACGAGCAGGAGCTCGACAGCGTGCTGCCGACCATGCGCACGCTGGCCGCAAGCAAGTTGCCCAACAACGGCGAGCTGGCCAAGGTCAGCGCCCCCGGCATGGCCGTGAGCCCCCAGCTCATGGATGCCATGCGCAAGCTGCCTGCCGATGTGCAGTCCGTGGCCGTCAACCGCCTGTCCCAGGAGATCGCCATGCACAAGGTGATCGACAAGGCGCTGGTCGCGCGCAACGCGCTGATCTCAGGCCTGAGCCTGCCCCAGGCTACGGCCGCCGGCCAGGTAGGCACGGAGGTGCAAACCAAGATCGACCGGCTGACCCAGTACATCAACGACATGATGTTCGAGTTCCGCATCCGCAAGGAGATGACCGGCGACACGGCCCTGGCCATCATGAATAACCAGCTCGATGCCGGCGCCCGTGCCAATGCCGCGTCGGGTGGATTGCGTGCAGATCCTGCCCCGCTGGAGGATGGCCGTGTGGGAGTGCAGAAATGAACGCGCCTATGCATGATGACCTGCAGGCCACCAGCAGCCCTGAAGCGGTCGCGCCTGGGCCTGTCACACGTCGATGGTGGCTCAAAGGTGTGATGCCCTGGTTGCTGTATACCGCGCTGATCCTCTGCATTGGCGTCCTGCTGTTTGTGGCTATGCAGACCCTGCAGCCCGATCAGTTCCAGCAGCTGGAGACCTTGCTGCGAGGCATCAGCCGCTTTGGGGCGCTGGCTCAGGTGGCCGCGGTCGCATGGATCGTTTGGCGCTGGCGGCGCATCGTCGCCTGGGGCCGCAGGCGCGGCCTGGTCAACAAGAAAGAGTACCGCGCTGTGCTGGCCATGCGCCACAAGGTCGCTGGCTGGCTGGCCCTGTACCTGATTCTCATCCCCATTGGCCCGCGCAGGCTCCTTGCCACAGCGCTGGCCTGGCTCAACTAAACGAGGTCGGCATGCAACTCGACAGCTATCTCGAAATCTTCACGACCCTCTACGGTTGGGCCTTCGCCAACCTGATCGGCGAGATCCTCGTGGGCACCGGCCTGGCCGTGCTGCCCTTTGGCCTGGTCGTTTTCAAGACTTGGCACGAAGCCAAGGACCAGGGCATGGGCTTCGACGGCGTGCGCTCTCTGCTCGAATCGATCGAGACGCGGCTCATCACGATGATGTTCGTGATGGCCACGTGCTTTGCCACAACGCCGTTCACGTCCCTGCACAACCTGAACATGAGCTACGTGCCGTCGCGCAGCTTCGACGGCAAGGAGCCCCAGGTCGCGTCCTTGAAGGGGGGCACCGGCTCTGGCTACGACCAGGCGATGGCCGATGCGGTCAGTGGCTCGTTCAGCAAGGCTGGCAACCTCTCCTACGTGCCCGCCTGGTGGTACACGGTCATGGGCATCTCCTCGGGCATCAACGGTGCATTCCGCGCCGGCCTTGCCAACAGCAGCCGCGACCTGCGCATGATTGAGGACATGGCGCGGATGGCTACCATCGAAGACCCTGGGCTGCTGTATGAGCTGCAGCGCTTCTACAGCGAATGCTTCATCCCGGCGCGCAGCCAGTACCTGGCCATGGATCGCAGCAAGCTGTCTGCCAGCGGTAAAACCATCATTGCCGAAGGCAATACATACGGCCCCACGGATGTGGACTGGGTGGGCAGCCAGCTGTTCCGCATGGAGTCTGGGTTCTATGACGAAATGCGTTCCTACAACCCAGTGCCGGGCTGGGCCATCGACTTCTCGCGCGACGTGGACTACATCCAGACCCCGGCGCCTGAGGGCGACCCGCACCATGGCTATGTGAACCCGGACTGGGGACGCCCTACCTGCAAGCAGTGGTGGGAGGACAGTGAAGCCGGTATTCGTGACAAGCTGACCAACAACACCAGCACCTGGAGAAAACTGACTCAATCCGTGCAAAACACCTTGACGTTCAAGAACGCGGATGAGGCGAAGGACAGCATTGCGCGACTGGGGTTTGAAAAAGCCAATCCGACGTTTATCTCGCCAGATCGGATCATGGGTGATGAATATGGTACAGGGACGAATATATGGCGCTCTGTGACAGGCGCAGCGAGCACGTTTGGTGTTGCAAACAAGGCCCTGGATGCTTCACTTGCGATGATCCCGTTACTCAACGCCCTGCCGATGGCACAAGCGCTGGTGCTGATGGCGATCTACATGTTCTTGCCACTGATCGTTTTCTTGAGTGGCTACGACCTGAAGATGATGCTCTACGGCGGACTGGCCATATTTACAGTGAAGTTCTGGGCCGTGATGTGGTACGTGGCGCGCTGGGTCGATGCGCATCTCATTGATTCGATGTACCCAGGCTTCAACGGCAGTGCGTTGATGCAAGAAATCACACAAGTGGCGAGTGCCGGCCAGCCTCAACTCTACAAACGGATGATCTTGAACGTGCTATTGATGCTGCTATTCATTGGCTTACCATTGATTTGGACATCAATGATGGGCTGGATTGGCTACCGGATGAGCGTTGGACTGGAATTTGCGGATGGCTCCAACTCTCTTGCAACTGGAGTTGCTAATTCAACAAAATCTGGAGGCCTAAAAGGTGCAAACTTATCCGCAAAACGGATGAGAAAATAATTAAAGTTGGTGAGAAATTACTCTTTCTCACCAATTCCAAAAAAATTCACCATTTGCCCTTCGCTGATATTTCCTCGGGTAAATTCTCTCATAGCACTTTGCTCATCATTCACAAAACCCTTCATTTTATAACCCTCTGCAGCGCCTTCTTCTTCCTCATTGCTTTCCAACATGGCGAGAAATGCATTGCCAAAGGAAGAGAAAACCAGCCCACCAACGATGAACGTGATCTTCAAAACGAGCTTTAGAGTGGCGAGTACGAAGCGAACCATGAAATCGAGCATCGGGTACCTCTTGAGGTCTAGAGCGACAGACCATGGCAGACAGGTGCGGCCTCTTGGCCCAAACCGACTGCCACACGGAACCAGATGCTCCATGCGCTAGGTTGATCGTTCCCTAGCCGCCTACACCGATCCTTTGCGTTTCGGTTGACAGATCGTAACGTCTGCTCACAGACTTGTAAAGTCCGTGCGCTCCGCCCTTCCCACTATGCTGACTGGCACGGGGCCTTCTCGCCCCGGCTCCTTCAGACTCGATCTCATGCACGAGCCAGTGGCACCTCAGAAATCTCCGTCGTGTAGCGCGGCGTGCGCCGCTCCTGGCGCATGCCCCACGTCTTGGCGGACTTGGTTTGTCCGGTGCTGGCCACGTGAACGGTGCCCTTTCCGAAACGCTCATTGATGGCATCCATCGCGCTCATCAGCCGTCTGTGATCGCGGTTTGCAGGCTCGTCGAGTGGTAATGCAGCCTGGCCCAACTCTGGCCCGGTGATGTCAAGAAGCATGACGCCGGCTTTGACCAGGTCATGGCCGGGCTCATAGATGGCCCGCAGGCCGGCAGTTGCGGCCGCCACGAGTCGACGGGTGTCGGCTGTGGGCTGCAGCGGCAAGATGGTCGAGCGGTAGAAGCGTGGACCAGGCCTGTGCGGCGACGTGTGGATGAAGACCTGCAACTGGCCCGCTCTGCCATCTTGCATTCGCAGCTTTTCGGCCGCCCGCGTTGCAAACTCGCTCACTGCTTCGAGCAGTGGTGGCAACTCACGCACCGTGCGTCCGAACGACCTGGTGCATGCGATCGTTTGCTTGGGCGCCGGCGCCGCTTCCAGCGCGATGCAGCTTTGCCCCTGCAGCTCGCGCACCGTACGCTCCAGCACAACGCTCCACCGCCGGCGCACAGTGCCGGCATCGAGCTGGGTCAGCTCCCAGGCAGTAAGAATTCCCCCTTCGGCCAGCTGCGCGGCAATGCGCCGCCCCACGCCCCACACATCGGCAACTGCAGTCGCCTGCAGCAGTTTCCGGCGCCGCTCGCCGGGCTGTTCAGTCAGGTTGCAAATCCTGGCCAAGTCTGCAGGATAGCTGCCGGGTTTGCGCTCTGCATCCTTGGCGATATGGTTGGCCAGCTTGGCCAAGGTCTTCGTTTCGGCTATGCCGATGCAGCAAGGGATGCCCACCCACTGCAAGATCCGCTCGCGCACAGCGCCCGCACGCTGGGTCAGGTCACGGATACCATCTAGCCCGCCAATGTATGACTCGTCGATGGAGTAGATCTCTTGTGTTGGCCCCAAGCCGGCCGCCAAGCTCATCATCCTGTCGCTAATGTCACCGTATAGCGCGAAGTTGGCAGACAAAGCGACCAGGCCGTGCTGGTGTTGCATGTGTTGGATTTCAAACCATGGCTGCCCCATCTTGATGCCCAGCGCCTTGGCCTCGTTGGAGCGCGCGATTGCGCACCCATCGTTGTTGGAGAGCACAACTACCGGCAGGCCTTCCAGTGACGGCCTGAAAGCGCGCTCGCAGCTGACGTAGAAATTGTTGCCATCAACCAGCGCAAACATGTTCCAACCTCATACCTTGAAGCGCTTGATGCAGGCAGTGACGACACCCCAGATCGTCAACATCTGGCCCTCTTTGGGAACGATGTCTGGGTATGTCGTGTTGCCGGCGCGCAGCCTCACCGAACCCGCCACGCTGTGCAGCCGCTTCACTGTGAAATCGTTGTCGAGTACAGCGACCACAATGTGCCGGTGCACGGGCTTGATCGCCCGGTCGATCATGATCAGATCGCCGTCATCGATGCCCTCATCCTTCATTGACAGACCCGAGACACGCATCAGAAATGTCGCCTGTGGATGCTTGATCAGCTCCGCGTTGAGATCGATGCGCTGGGCTGCGAGATCCGCGGCCGGCGACGGAAAACCGGCACGCACGCAAGCATCGCCGGCGGTGACAAAGCATCCCAACTCGCTCAGTGGCTGCGGTGATTGAAGTGGGTCTGAGTGCATGCTGGCCTCAATGCTGTATTTTTGTACAGTATAAATCCGATGCCGGGGTTTTTGGCACCTGCACCCACTGTCTGATCACGCAGCAGCGCGAAAAGCGAACCTGCGGCTACTTCCCGGCCGCGCACGACGTGCGATACAAAGTATCTCAATCAGTCGCAATAGGAGGCCATCATGGCTGCTACCACCACCATGGTTCACGTCCGCGTGGACGAGAACGTCAAGGCGCAGACTGCGGAAACGCTGGCCTCGATGGGCCTGACCGCCTCCGATGCGATCCGTGTGTTCCTGACCCGTGTCGTCGCCGACAAGGAACTGCCGTTCGCCCTCAAGGCACCGAACGCCACCAGCCGTGTCGCCATCGCTGAGTCATCAAAAGCCGTCGCGCTCGCTTCGCAATCGCTGACGCCCTGCTGAATGACCTCGAAGCAGCCAGCCGCAAGTAAGCGGGCAAACCTGCCTCGCGCTTCGGACTACACCAAGGACTTCCTCAAGGACTGGCAGCGCCTGTCCCACTCCGGCCGGTACGACATGAACCGGCTGAAAGATGCTATGACGCTGCTCATCGTCAACGTCGGGCCGCTGCCGCCTGAATGGCTCGATTAACCGCTGACGGGCGACTGGGCAGGCCATCGTGAGTGCCACATACCTGGCGTCTTGTTTTTCTATTTTTTGTTGATAAAATTTCCATAGAAAGTAATTAGCAAGGAAATGCCATGCAACCCCGAGTCGCGATGAAGGCCGATCCTGGCGAGGTTCTCGCCAAGGCAACAGCTCGCGCAAGCGAACTTCTGGGACTCTCCGGCGCTGCGCTCTCGCGCGTGCTCGGCGTGAGCGAGGCCACGGTCTCGCGCGTGTTGAAGGGCGAGAAGCCCATCAATCCGGTATCGAAGGAAGGAGAGCTGGCGCTACTGCTTGTGCGCGTCTACCGCTCGGTGGATGCGCTGGTCGGTACCGATGACACCAAGCGGCGAGCGTGGATGGCCAGCCACAACAAAGCATTAGGCGGCCAGCCCCGCAAACTGGTAGAGCGGGCCGATGGCCTGGTGGCCACCTTGAATTACCTGGATGGGATGCGGGCGCCTACGTGACGACATGGGATACGAGCTGGTTCGACGCGGCAGGCTCCATCGCAATCCGCACCATGGCCGCATGGCGCGGTGTCGAAGCGCAGCATGTGGTGTCTACCCTGCGGCTGGTGGACACCGTGGAAGAGCAGGATCTGCTGGAACAGATGCTTGAGGGCAGCAAGCCCGCACTGCCTGAAAGCGCACAGCCTAAGCACTACCTCTTGTCAACGCCGTTCCGGTACAGCCCAGCGCACCAAAGCCGCTTCCGTCCTGCGAACGCCAAGGGTCAATGGTACGGGGCACAGAGCGTGTATGGGGCCTGCGCCGAAGTCGCCTACTGGCGGCACCGGTTCATTCTCGACAGCGCAGGGCTGCTGGAGCAGGTGCTGCTGACGGAGCACAGCATTTTTCAAGGGGTTCTGGAGGGGGAATCCATCGACTTGATGGGGCAGCCGTGGGTGCAGGCTCGTTCGGGGTGGACGCATGGCAGCAATTACGGTGAAACCCAGGCCGTGGCCGCAGAGGCTCAACGCCGAGAGGTGCAGTGGCTGAGCTACGAGTCGGTGCGAGCCCCGGGCGAGCGCTGCGCCGTCGCGTTCGACGTGAATTGCCTATACGAGCCCAAGCAGTCCCTGGACTGCACCATTCAGCGGTGGGTGTGCAAGGCCACCCGCAGCTCGGTGATGTTCACAAGGGATCGCGAGAGCTACGTCTGGGATTTCTGAGCGGTCGCAGCAAGGTGCAGGGCAGAGACTGTGCACGAGCCTAGGAGCTGGTGGCACTCCATCTCAGTGTCCGCCGCAAACCCCAGAAGGAAATCTAGGCCTTGGGCGTCAGCCACGGTCTGCGGTTTCAGGAGGCAGACCACCCAAGGCGATGACTCCTGGAGGTCTGGTCGTGGCGTTTATCGTCCTCCGTATGCACATAGATGCTGGTGGTTGCAATGTTCGGGGTGATCTGAGTTTTCGTGCAGATCGTCGCGGTGTGAATCAAGGGTAAACCCGTATTTTATTAATTGCTTCCTTGCTACGGGTTCGTGGTGTCGCGATGCCCCCAAAAAATACTCGCCACCTTACGCTCAGTCCTTTCCGAGCCTTCTGAAGGATGTTTTTCGGGAGGCTGCAGCACGTTTGCGTGCCCGAGGGCCGGAGCATGAGGTCGCAGCTGCCCATGTAGAGCAGGCTTCGGCGCACTGGCTGCGCCATACGGCCGGCACTCATCAAAGCGACAACATGGATCTCAAGGCGGTCCGCGACAACCTGGGTCACGCGAACATTGCTACCACCAGCATCTATGTGCACACGGAGGACGATAAACGCCACGACCAGACTTCCAGCTTGCACAAGCTTGGATGGTTGGCCCCCTAAAGTCTGAGCTTGCACTGAGCAGCCAGATGCCAATGCAATATCGGTACTGGGGTTGTTTTTAGTCCCACGCTCGTTCAGACCAAAGAGCACGCCATCGGTCGGGAATGGCGCTCGCCCAGAAGGATAGGCGGGGTTTGTCTACGGGCTCGGCAGCTACCCCAAACCCCGCCGATCTCTCAAACTAACGCGGCTTGCGCATCAACACATAGGCCGCAGGGATCACGAACAGCGACAGCAGCGGCGCGGTGATCATGCCGCCGAGCATCGGGGCCGCGATGCGGCTCATGACCTCTGACCCTGTGCCGCTGCCCCAGACGATGGGCACCAGGCCGGCCAGGATGACGGCCACGGTCATCGCCTTGGGGCGCACACGCAGCACGGCCCCTTCGCGGATGGCATCCAGCAGCTCTTTCTGCGTCGGCCTTCGGCCGTCAGGGCAGCGCTCGTCCAGGGCGTGTTTGAGGTAGATGAGCATGACCACCCCGAACTCTGCCGCGACCCCCGCCAAGGCAATGAAACCCACGCCGGTGGCAATCGACAGGTTGTACCCCAGCAAGTACAGGAACCAGATTCCCCCGGTCAGCGCAAACGGCAGCGTGGCCATGATCAGGACGGCCTCGTCCAGGCGCGAGAAGGTCAGGTACAGCAGCACGAAGATGATCAGCAGCGTGGCCGGCACCACCACCTTCAGGCGCGCATCGGCGCGCTCCATGTACTCGAACTGCCCCGAGTAGGCGATGCTGACGCCCGGCTCCAGTTTGACCTCACGACCCACTGCGGCACGCAGATCATTGGCCACCGAGGCCAGATCGCGGCCGCGCACATCGACATACACCCAGCCTGACGGGCGCGCGTTCTCGCTCTTGAGCATGGGCGGCCCGTCGGTGATGGCCACGCTGGCCACGGTGCCCAGCGTGATCTGCTGGCCATTGGGTGTCCAGATCGGCAGTTGCACCAGCCTTTCGGGCGAGTCCCGCCACTCGCGCGGGTAACGCACGCTGATCGGGAACCGTGCCAGGCCCTCGACGGTTTCCGAGACGTTCTCGCCGCCCACCGCGCCGGCCACGACGGACTGGATATCCGCCACGTTGAGCCCGTAGCGGCCCGCGGCCGTGCGGTCGATGCGCACATCCACGTAGCGGCCGCCGGTCAGGCGCTCCGCCAGTGCCGAACTGACGCCCGGGATGCTCTTGGCGACATGCTCGATCTGCAGTGCGATCTGGTCGATCACGCGCAGGTCGTTGCCGGTGACCTTGACCCCGATCGGGCTCTTGATGCCGGTGGCCAGCATGTCGATGCGGTTGCGGATGGGTGGAATCCAGATATTGGCCAGGCCGGGGATCTTGACCGCCTTGTCCAGCTCCTCGACCAGCCGCTCGGGCGTCATGCCTGCGCGCCACTGCTCCCTGGGCTTGAGCTTCACCGTCGTCTCGAACATCTCCAGCGGCGCAGGATCGGTCGCGGTTTCCGCGCGCCCGGCCTTGCCGAACACGCGCTCGACCTCGGGCACGGTCTTGATCATGCGGTTGCTGATCTGCAGCAGCTCGGCGGCACGCTGGGCGGACAGTCCCGGCAGGGCCGAGGGCATGTAGAGCAGATCGCCCTCATCCAACCGGGGCAGGAACTCCCCACCGAGCCGCGCCAGCGGCCAGGCGGTGGTCGCCAATGCCAGCACCGCGATCAGCAGCGTCGCCTTGGGCCGGTGCAGTACCCACTCCAGGCTCGGCCGGTACACCGCAATCAGCATGCGCGTAATCGGATTCTTCTGTTCATCGGGGATGCGCCCGCGAATCCAGTAGCCCATGAGCACGGGAATCAGCGTCACCGACAACCCAGCCGCCGCCGCCATAGCGTAGGTCTTGGTGAAGGCCAGCGGCCCGAACAGGCGGCCCTCCTGCGCTTCGAGGGTGAACACCGGGATGAACGACAGGGTGATGATCAGCAGCGAGAAGAACAGCGCCGGGCCGACTTCCTGCGCGGCCAGCGTGATCACGCGCCAGCGCTCCTCGCCCTGCAAGGACTCTCCGGGGTGCTCGTGCTGCCAGACCTCCAGCTTCTTGTGCGCGTTCTCGATCATCACCACGGCCGCGTCGACCATGGCGCCCACCGCGATCGCGATACCCCCCAGCGACATGATGTTGGCGTTGATGCCCTGGTAGCGCATCACGAGAAAGGCGGTCATCACGCCCAGCGGCAGGGAGATAATGGCCACCAGCGCCGAGCGCAGGTGCCACAGGAAGATCGCGCAGACCAGCGCCACCACCAGGAACTCCTCGCCCAGCTTGAGCGTGAGATTGTGGATGGCGCGCTCGATCAGCGCGCTGCGGTCGTAGGTCGTGACGATCTCGACACCCGGCGGCAGGCTCCCCTTCAACTGTTCCAGCCTGGCCTTGACGGCGGCGATGGTCTCCTGGGCGTTCTTGCCCGAGCGCAGGATCACGACGCCGCCGGCGACCTCGCCCTCCCCGTCCAGTTCAGCGATGCCGCGCCGCATTTCCGGCCCGATTTGGAGCGTCGCCACGTCGCCCAGGCGCACTGGGACCCCGCTACGCGCCGCCAGCGGAACCGCGCGGAAGTCGTCCAGGCTTTGCAGGTAGCCATTGGCGCGGACCATGTATTCCGCCCCCGACAGCTCCAGCACCGATCCGCCCGTTTCCTGGTTGGCGTTCACCAGCGCGTCGCGCACCTGGCTCTGGCTGATGCCAAGAGAGGCCAGCTTGACCGGGTCGAGCACCACCTGGTACTGCTTGACCATGCCACCAACGGAGGCCACCTCGGCTACGTTGGGCAGGCTCTTGAGCTCGAATTTGAGGAACCAGTCCTGCAGCGCGCGCAGCTGTGCAAGATCGGTCTTGCCGGTGCGATCCACCAGCGCGTACTGGAATATCCAGCCGACCCCGGTGGCATCAGGTCCAAGCGCCGGCTTGGCCGTGGCAGGCAAGCGCCCCTGGACCTGGTTGAGATACTCAAGCACCCGCGAGCGCGCCCAGTAGAGATCGGTGCCGTCCTCGAACAGCACGTAGACGAACGAATCGCCAAAGAACGAGAAGCCGCGCACCGTCTTGGCGCCCGGCACCGACAGCATGGTGGTGGCCAGCGGGTAGGTGACCTGGTTCTCGACGATCTGCGGCGCCTGGCCGGGGTAGCTCGTGCGGATGATGACCTGCACGTCCGACAGGTCCGGCAGCGCATCCACGGGCGTGCTGCGCACGGCCCACACACCCCATGCCGTCAGCATGACAGTAGCCAGCAGCACCAGAAACCGGTTGGCGACCGACCACCGGATCAGTTTCGCGATCATGGCTTGACCCTTTCGATGGCGGTGATCACATAGTCCTCGCCCTGCTTGGCGAAGGTGAAGCGCACGGCCTGCTTGGGTGCGAGTCCCGCAGCCAGTTTGGGATCGGCCAGCTTGAAGCCCATGGTCATGGCGGGCCACTTGAGGGCCGGCACGGGGTCGTGGGCCAGCGTCAGCTCGGTCGGTGAAACCTCATCGATCACACCGCGCACCGTGAAGGCGTTGGCCGCGGCGGCCGATGGCGCGGAGGCGCCATGTTCGCCGTGCCCCTGCGCCGCGGTGGAAGCACCGGCCTGGGCGGGAAGCAAGCCGCGCAGGCTGGCCTCCGAGTCGATCAGGAACTGTGCCGACGCCACCACCTGCTGCCCCGCGGCCAGGCCGCTCTTGATGACCAACTGGTCGCCGATCTCGGCACCCAGCTGCACCTCAACGGGGTGGAACTTGCCCGGGCCATCGACCACATAGGCTAGCGCGCGCCGGCCGGTACGAATCACGGCCTCGCTGGGCACCAGCAGCGCGCTCTGTTCGTTGCCCTTGAGGGTGACCTGGCCCGACATGCCCGCCTTCAGGCGCTGGCCCGGGTTGGGCAGTTCCAGGCGCACGCGCACCGTGCGGGTGTCGCGGTTGGTCTCCGGCAGGATGGCGACGATGCGCGCCCGCAGCTCCTCGCCGGGAAAGGCCGCCAGGCGCACCTGGGCGGCCTGGCCCAGCTGCAGCGGGCCGCTTTGCGCCTCGGGCACCGCCACCTCGACCCAGACCGTGGACAGTCCGTTCACGCGCGCCAGGCTGGCACCGGCGGCCACGGTCATGCCCTGGCGCACCATGAGTTCGGCGACCAGCCCGCCCTGGGGCACGGTCACGGTATAGAGCCCGCGCGGTTCGCCGCTGCGCTCCACCTGGGCCACCAGGCTGCTGGGCATGCCCAGCAGCAGCAGGCGCTGCCGGGCCGCCTCGGTCAAGGACTCGTCCTTGAGCGCGCGCACCGCGAGGAATTCGCGCTGCGCCGCCACCCATTCGGGCAGCAGCAGATCCGCCAAAGGCGCGCCCGCGGCGATCACGTCGCCCGGTGCGCGCGCATAGACGCGCTCGACGAAGCCTGCGGCGCGCGCCTGCACGATGCTGACCTCGCGGTCATTGAGCAGCACGGTACCCACCACATCCACATCGGCGCTGATGCTGCCCTGCACGACCTCGGCCGTGCGCAGGCCCAGCGACTGCACCGTCTGCGGCGATACGCTGAGGCCGGAACCGTCCTGCCCGTCCTCATCGGCGTACTTGGGCACCAGATCCATATCCATGAAGGGCGATTTGCCGGGCTTGTCGAATTTCTGCGTCGGCGACATGGGGTCGTACCAATACAGCACCTTGCGCTCGGTGGTCGAGCCGGCGCCCGCGTGCGTGCTGGTCGCATCGGTGGAATGTGTGGTGCCGGCGCGCCATTGGGCCAGGCCCCAGCCGGCCGCGACGCCCATGGCGATCAGGGTCAGGCCCAGCAGGCCTTTTTTTATCGAGTTGTTCATGTTGACGTGTCCCATCAATTGGCAATGAGGTTGTTCAGGCGCACCACCAGGCCGTCGTGCTGGGCCTGCAGGTCGATCAGGCGCATGCGCGCCTCCAGCACCTGGGCGCGCGTGACGAGGACGGCGCTCAGGTCACCCTTGGCGGCGCGGTAGTTGGCCAGCGCCAGGTCGGCGCGCTCCCGGGCCAGGCGCAGGCCCGTGCCGTTCAGGCGCTGCAGCTGGCTTTGCAGCGCCTGCAGTTCGGCGGCGTTGTCGTCGAGCTCCTGCAGGTGCCGGCGTGCGACGTCGTCCTGCTCGGCCTCCAGGCGCTCCTGCTCACGCTGCTTGGCCTCAATCATGGGCACCTGGCGGCGATCCTTCTGCCAGGGCAGATCGAAAGTGACCTGGAAGGACACCATGTCGCCCCATTGGCGCCCGCGCCGGTTGTAGGCGACCTCCCACGACCAGTCGCCACGCGATTCCGCCTGGGCCTCGTGGGACTCCGCGCGCGCCATGCGCTGCATCGCCGGGTACAGCTCCAGCTCGGCGTGGTGTGCGAGGTCGGTGCGTAGTTGCTCGACGGGCCGCTCCAGTGCACCGGGGCCGCCGCTCAGCGCCTCGTCCGCGCGCGGCCCGACCCAGCGGCGCAGCATGGCGCGGGCCTTGGACCGATCGCGCCGCAGGTCGTCACGCCGGTCGGACAGCGCCAGCGCCTCCTGCTGCGCCGCCAGCAGGTCGCCGGCCTGGGCCGAACCGCCCGCCACACGCGCGGGCAGGCTGTCCTGCAGGCGCTGGTTCTCTGCGAGCAACTCAACGAGCAACTGCTCGCGCTGCTCCACGGCCTGGGCGGCAATCCAGGCCAGGCCGACCTCCTGCCTTATTTGCAGGCGCTGCAGGGTTTGCGTCGCGCGCTCGCGCTCCACGCGGGCCTGCGCGCTGGCGACCTTGGCATCGCGCTTGGCCTGGTTGGGCACCTCCTGCATCAGGGCGATGCGCTGCGAGGTCATGGAGTCGCGCGTCAGGCTCCAGCGATCCATGCCGCTGATGGGCAGGCTTTCGATACCCAGGGCCAGCTTGGGGTCGGGCAGCGTGCCAGCCGCCTTCTGTGCGGACTCGGCCGCATCGATCTGTAGCCGCAGCGCCGCGGCACGCGGGCTTTGCTGCTCGGCGATGGCGAGGGCCTCGGAAAAGTCCAGGGCGTGGACCTGGCCGGCGGCCAGCGCCGCACCAGCCAGCAACAGGCCCAGCCGATGCAGCCTGGGGCCGCGGGTATTCGTGCGGGGCATGCCGCAGGCCCGCGCGGGGCGATGCTCGCTGCGAGCACCGGAAGAATGGATAGACATGAAAATCCTCGAAATGGACGGCCACACAAACACCTGCTTCACTGCGTCGGGACGCAGCGCGCATGGGGTGGCAAGTCAATTCCGAAGAACCTGAAGCGTCAGATAGAGCGGGGGCGCACCCGCGCGGGAGTCGGGCCGCGCCTGGCGGGGGCGGGAATCCACCGCCAGCGGTGCGTCGATCACCGCCGGAAGCACATAGCCGATCCAGACCGCGTGCGCGGCAAGCGATTGGACATCCAATCCGTGCAACGCAGGGACGGCCTGGCGATCGCCGCTGCAATGGGCCCGGCACAGATGCGGCGCCTCGTCGTCCATCGTCCCGGGCATGGCGTGGCAGTCCGGCATGGAGGGCATGTCCACCACCTCTTCCATGGCCATGCCTGCCGCCTGCATCAAGGCGGTATGTCCCGCAGAGTCCTGCTTGGGGCAGGCATACATCGCCAGCGCCATCTGCGAGAACAGCAAAGCCACGACGAGGCCGCCGGCAATCCGGCGGCCCCATTGCGTGACGATGCGTCGGATGGAAACCATGGTGGGATGTTCGCTGTGCTGGGTGTATGGCAACTTGCCGCGGATCAGAAACGCATCGCGGGAAAAAAGTGCCGCAACGGCCTACTCTGCACGCATGGAAGTCACCGAGGGCCTGACCCCATGGCGCCGGCATCCGGCTGGCCCGCGCGCCTCGCCATCGGCCAGTCCGAGAACGCCAGCACATACAGCGCGATCAGGTTGACCATGGGGACGATCATCAGCAGGCCGAGCCAGCCGGAAAACCCCGCCTTGGCAAAGATCTTCCAGAACGGCAGCACGATCACCACCGCACCCAGCAGCATCGTGAGCCAGTGGACACCGAACCACCAGGCCATGTCGCTATTACCCCATCCATACATCATGATGCATCTCCTGTGCTTGAAGGTTTTGAAGCCAATGGCTCGCGCTATGCACGCCGCAGCCGCAGTGCGTTGAAGATCACCGATGCCGAGCTCAGGCTCATCGCCAGCGCCGCGATCATGGGCGACAGCAGCCAGCCGGTGAACGGGTATAGCAGGCCGGCGGCGATCGGCACGCCGATGCCGTTGTAGACGAAGGCGAACAGCAGGTTCTGGCGCATGTTGCGCACGGTGTCGGTGGAGATTTCGCGCGCCGCCGCGATACCGCGCAGGTCGCCCTTGACCAGGGTGACCTGGCCGCTGTTCATCGCCACGTCGGTGCCGGTGCCCATGGCCACGCCCACGTCGGCCTTGGCCAGCGCCGGCGCATCGTTGATGCCGTCGCCGGCCATGGCGACCACATGGCCCTCGCGCTGCAGCTTCTCGACCAGGGCCAGCTTGTCGGCGGGCTTGACCTCGCCATGCACCTCGTCGATACCCAGCTTGGCACCCACGGCGCGCGCGGTGGTCAGGCCGTCGCCCGTGGCCATGACGATGCGCAGGCCGCTGGCGTGCAGGGTGCGGATGGCCTCGGGCGTGCTGGACTTGATGGGGTCGGTTACGGCCAGCAGGCCAGCGAGGCGGCCGTCGACCGCCAGGTGCATGACGCTGGCGCCTTCGCCGCGCAGGCGCTCGCCATCGGCCTTCAGGGCCGCCACGTTGACACCCACTTGTTCCATCAGCGTGGTGTTGCCCAGCGCCAGCCGCCGCCCCAGGGCGGTGCCGCGCACGCCAATGCCGCTGCCCGAATCGAAGTCGGCCGGCTTGGCCAGTGGCAGGCCTTGCTCGCGCGCCGCACTGACGATGGCATCGGCCAGCGGGTGCTCGCTGCCCTGGTCCAGGCTGGCCGCCAGACGCAGCACTTCACCGGGCGTGAACTCGGGAGTGGCAATAGCCGTCTCGAACGCGGGCCTGCCTTCGGTAAGCGTGCCGGTCTTGTCCACGATCAGCGTATCGACCTCGCGCAGCTTCTCGATGGCGGCGGCATCGCGGAACAGCACGCCCTGCGTGGCCGCGCGGCCCGTGGCCACCATCACCGACATGGGCGTGGCCAAACCCAGCGCGCAGGGGCAGGCGATGATCAGCACCGCCACCGCGTTGATCAGGCCGAACACCCAGCTGGGCTCGGGGCCGAACAGGCCCCAGACGAAGAAGGTGGCGACGGCGATCGCCACCACCACCAGGACGAACTTGCCCGCCACCACGTCGGCCATGCGCTGCATGGGCGCCTTGGAGCGCTGTGCGGCGGCCACCATCTGCACGATCTGCGCCAGCATGGTGGCCGCGCCGACCTTCTCGGAGCGCATGACCAGCGCGCCGCTGGTGTTGAGCGTGGCGCCGATCAGCGCGTCGCCCACGCGCTTGGTCACGGGCACGGGCTCGCCCGTCAGCATGGACTCATCGACCGCGCTGCGCCCCTCGGTCACCACGCCATCGACGGGCACCTTCTCGCCGGGGCGCACGCGCAGCAGGTCACCGACATGCACATGGGCGAGCGGCACGTCTTCCTCGCTGCCGTCGGCGTTGATGCGCCGCGCGGTCTTGGGTGCCAGGCCCAGCAGCGACTTGAGCGCGGCCGAGGTCTGCGAGCGTGCCTTCAGCTCCAGGATCTGCCCCAGCATGGTCAGCGAGATGATGACCACTGCGGCCTCGAAATACACTGCCACACGGCCCATGGCCACGAACGAGGCGGGGAACACCTGCGGCGCCAGCGTAGCGACGAAGCTGTAGACGAAGGCCGCCGACGTGCCGAGCCCGATCAGGGTCCACATGTTCGGGCTGCGCTGCACGATGGAGCGCCAGCCGCGCACAAAGAAGGGCCAGCCGGTCCACAGCACCACAGGCAGCGACAGCACCAGCTCAATCCAGCTCTGCGCCGCCATGTCGAACCAGCCCAGGCGATGCCCGAACATCGCCAGCACCGTGACGATGACGGTGAGCGGCAGCGTCCACCAAAAGCGGCGCTGGAAGTCCTTGAGCTCGTGGTTGTCTTCCGCGTCCAGCGGAATGATGGGCTCCAGCGCCATACCGCACTTGGGGCAGTTGCCGGGGTGATCCTGCTGCACCTCGGGGTGCATGGGGCAGGTGTAGGTGGTGCCGGCCGGTACCGCCACCGGGGCGGCAACAGGCTTGGGCGATCGGTGGCCCTCGTCGCCGCCATGCCCATGCTGGTGGCCGGCGTGCACCTCGTCCTCGGGCACCAGGTGCATCTGGCACTTGGGGCAGCGGCCCGGCTGGTTCTGGCGCACCTCGGGATGCATGGGGCAGGTGTAAATGGTTCCCACCGGGGCTTGTTCGCCGTCGGCGTGGCCGTGGCGATGCGGGTGATGGTTCATGTCCATGCCTTTTATTTGGGAGTTGACTCGATTCTTGGCCTTGCCATCATGGAAAGGTCAAGCGGCTTTCCCGGCGGACGCATCCAACGCGCGCCCGGCCGGCTATCGGGACAAGGACTTGCGATACTGGACATTGATCTCATCATGGCGCTGGCGGATCTCGGGCGGCCATTGCGCCTTGATCCAGGACAGCACGGCCACGATCTCGGCGTCGCTCAGCACACCGCTGTAGATGGGCATGGCCGTGCGGTAGTCGGGTTGATTGATCAGCTGCGCAAGGCCCTGCTTGGTGATGGCGAACAACTGCTCGTCGGGGTGGTGCCAGGTGTGGCCGCTGGAATCGTGGGGCGGCGCCGGCAAGAGACCATCGGCTCCGCGATCCCGCCAGTCGGCCTGGCCCTCGCCCTTGGCTCCATGGCAAGCCGCACACTGCTGCGCGTAGATGCGCTCACCCACGCGCAGCACCTGGGGATCGTCGGGACGCAGACTGTGCTGCGCCGCTGCTGGCCGGTCGGCAGCGCGCAGGGAAAAGTAACCCGCCCCTGCAACCAACAGCGCGAGCAGCGCTCCTGCAGTCCACAGGGCCAGCGGTTTCAAGGTCATCGCGGCCTCCCCGGTTTCATGTTCGCAGTCATATTCTTGTCGGCCTATGCATGACTCAAGGCTGCGCCTTTGCACCCCACCGGGGGATGAAACGTGGCACGCGCTGCGCATACTCCTCCCAGGCCCGCCCAAAGCGGAATGCGCTTTCGCGCTCTTCGTTATGCGCCAGGCGGGCATACATCACCACCAGCACCGGAAACATCAGCAGCGTCAGCAGCGTCGGCCACTGCAGAAGGAATCCGAACATGATCAGTACGAAGCCGATGTACTGCGGATGCCGCACCCGGGCGTACACACCGGTGCGCGCCAGCAGCCCCTGCCGCTGGGCCTCGTAGAGCACGGGCCAGGCAGCGGCCAACAGCCAGAAACCACCGCCAGTAAACAGGTAGCTGAGAATGTGGAAGGGGCCCAGGTGCGGATCGCCGCCCCAGCCAAACAGCAGCTCCAGCAGGTGGCCGGAGTTGTGGTTCAGCAGGTCTACGCCGGGTAACCTCTGCCCCAGCCAGCCCGACAGGAAATAGATGGTCAGCGGGAAGCCGTACATCTCCACGAACAGCGCAACGATGAAGGCCGTGAACGCCCCGAAACTGCGCCAATCGCGCGCGCTGGCCGGCTTGAAGAAGCTGAAGGCGAACATGACGAAGATCGCCACGTTGACCACCACCAGGGGCCACAGGCCATATGACGGTTCCGCATGCTCCATGGTCTCAGCTCCCGTTGGAATCCTGCTCCGTGCGCCGGCCGAGCCCGCCAAAGCCACCACCGTGCCCGCCATGGCCGCCATGGCCGCCATGGCCCTTGTGCATGAAGACATGCATCAGCGGGCAGGCCAGCAGCAGGGCATAGGGCCACCATTGCTCCAGGTGGGCGCGGTGCTCGGTCCACAGAAAGTAGCCGGCGACGGCGCCGAACACGAACAGGCCGACGGCGTAGCGCGAGCGCCAGAATCCGACGGGCTGCTCGCCCTGCACGCCCTGCGGATGGGATGCATGGTCGTGGGTCATGACGGTCTCCTTACTTGGTACCAGGGGTCGAGGTTTGCGACATGGGTATTCGATCCATCATCATCTGCATCATCGACTCCATCATGTCCATGCGCTTTTCCATCATCTGCGGGTCGCATTGCATATTCGCCGTGCCTGCCGATGACATGCCCGATGCCATCTTCCCGTGCATAGCGCCCATCATGCGCATGCCGTCCTGCATGGTCTTCATGTGTTCGGCCATCAATGCCTGGCGCTCCTGGGGCGTCTTGGCGGCGGCCATCTTCTCGTGCATGGCCTGCATGGCCTGCATTTGCCGATCCATCGCGGCCATGTCGCCCGAGCCCATGGCCAGGCCCGGCGATGGCAGTGCCGCTGCGGGCGCTGGCGCCGCACTTGCCGCAGGGGCAGCGGCGCCCGTCGGGTGGTGATCGTTATGCTCGTCCGTGCCTTGTGCCAACACGCTTACGGAGGCGGCGGCGATGCAGAGGCCGATCAGAGAGTGGCGAATGTGAATCATGATGCTTCCTTCCTGCTGTGAGAGTTGACTTGGGTTGCCGCGGCCGGCGGCACGGTGCGGTGGCGCCTTTGCTCAGCGCACGGGCTTGATGTCGGTGACGACCATCTTCCCGCTCTCCTGAACGACCACGAACTGCACCTTGTCGCCGGGTTTGAGCTTGGCAAGCTGGCCCTTGTCGCGGACGGTGAAGACCATGGTCATTCCGGGCATGTCCAGGTTCTTGATCTCCCCATGCTTTAGGGTGACCTTGCCGTTATCCGCGTCGATCTTCTTGACCTCGCCGTCGGTCATGGAGTCCGATGCATGGGACATATCCATCTTGCCGTGATCCATCGTCGCCTGAGCAAAACTGCTGACGGGCATGGCTATGCCCATGGCAAGAGCGGAGATGGCAAGAACGTTTTTGATGGTGTTCATGGTGTCTTCTAGATGGATGGATGAATCTATGGGCTGGTGCGCTGTATTCAGGCCATCACTTGCGGCTGACTTTGATGGTGCCCTTCATGCCCGCTTCGTAGTGCCTCGGCATCAGGCATGCAAAGTTCACGGCACCGGCCTTGGTGAACTGCCAAACAATTTCGCCCTGCTTTCCAGGCTGCAACGTGACCTTGCTGGGTTCATCATGTTCCATGTCGGGGAATTTCTTCATCTGCTCCAGGTGCTCCAGCAGTTCCTTCTCGGTGCCCAGGCTGAGTTCGTGCTTGACCTGCCCGGCGTTCTTGACGATGAACCGCACGGTCTCGCCCTGTTTGACCTGGATGTTCGACGGCGTGTAGCGCATGTTGTCGTTCATTTCGATAGTGATCGTGCGGCTGACCTTGGCGACCACACCGGGCTTTCCGATGGCCGTTTCGTCCCCATCATGGCCATGGCCGCCCGTATGACTGCCGCTGGCGAACGCGGCCCCCGACGCAGCCAACGCCACCATGGCGATGAGTTGAGAAACAGGGGATCGGGTGAATTTCATGGATGAACTCCAGCTGAATTGAAGGAAAAACTCAATGCTCGCCGTGCGTTGTCGGCTTGCGTACCTTGACTTCGGTCGGCGCTGCGGGCTTGCGAACACGCGGCATGGACTGTCCGCCTTCGGCACTGAAGCGCGCCGGATCAGCCATGGGGCCGGTGTACTTTCGCGCCACGGTGCCTTCGGGGTGTTTGAACCATCCAGGGTCTGTGTAGTCGCCCGGATTCTGCTCACGGCGCACCTTGAGCACGCTGAACATGCCGCCCATCTCCACCGACCCGAACGGCCCCTGGCCGGTCATCATGGGGATGGTGTTGTCCGGGATAGGCATCTCCATCTCGGCCATGTCCGCCATGCCACGCTCGCCCATGGCCATGTAGTCGGGGATGAGGTTGTTGATCTTCCTGGCCAGGCCACTGTGATCCACGCCGATGAGCGTGGGCACGTTGTGGCCCATGGCGTTCATGGTATGGTGGCTCTTGTGGCAGTGGAAGGCCCAATCGCCCTCCTCGTCGGCCACGAACTCAATCTGGCGCATCTGGCCCACGGCCACGTCGGTGGTCACCTCGGGCCAGCGTGCGCTCTTGGGCGTGGGCCCGCCATCGGTACCCGTGACAACGAACTCGTGGCCATGCACATGCATCGGGTGATTGGTCATGGTGAGGTTGCCGATGCGGATGCGAACCTTGTCATTGAGGCGGACATTCAATGAATCGATGCCTGGGAAGATGCGGCTGTTCCATGTCCACATATTGAAGTTCGTCATTTCCGCGACCTTGGGCGTTGCGGCCCCTGGCTCGATGTCATAGGCGCTGAGCAGGAAGCAGAAGTCCCGTTGCACCTCGTCGATCAGGGGATGCCTGGCCTTCGGGTGCGTGACCCAGAAACCCATCATGCCCATGGCCATCTGCACCATCTCGTCCGCATGCGGGTGGTACATGAAGGTGCCTGGCCGGCGCGCCACGAACTCATAGAAAAAGGTCTCACCAGGCTGGATTGCTGGTTGATTCAAACCGGCGACACCATCCATGCCATTGGGAAGGCGCTGTCCATGCCAGTGGATGCTGGTGTGCTCAGGCAGTTTGTTGGTGACGAAGATGCGCACGCGATCACCTTCCACCACCTCGATCGTGGGACCGGGGCTCTGGCCGTTGTAGCCCCACAGGTGCGCTTTCATGCCCGGCGCCATCTCACGTATCACGGGCTCGGCCACCAGGTGGAACTCCTTGACGCCCTGGTTCATGCGCCACGGCAGAGTCCAGCCGTTGAGCGTCACCACGGGGTTGTACGGCCGCCCCGAATTGGGAACGAGCGGCGCCATCGTGTCCGGGCTGGACTGAATCACCGCTTCGGGCAAGGCCGCCATGGCCACGCGGCTGACCGAGCTGGCAGCCACGGCGCCACCGGCAATACCGGCGAACTTGAAAAAGTCTCTTCTGGATGTCATTGCAATCGTCTCTGCATCAATGGCCGGCATCGCCGCCGCGGGGTGCGCTGGACGCGGCGGACAAGCGGGTGCTAGTCGGGCGTCCGATCACGGATGCCTGCAAGGCGGCATCGGCCAGCCAGAACTGCTGCTGTGCGTCCATGGCGGCGACAACGGCGCTGACCTGATCGCGCGCATCGGCCAGCAGCTCGAAGGTGCTGATCAGCATGCCGTTGTAGAGAAGCTGGTTCTCCTCCGAGATCACCTTGCGCAGCGGCACGACTTCATCGCGATAGTGACGCGCCACGTCGTAGGCTGTGCGGTAGGCGGAGTAGCTTTCGCGCAGGCTGGAGCCCGCGGAGCGCACCGTGGCTTCGAGATGATTGGCGGCCGCCAGGGTGCGGGCGTTCATCGCCGTGCGCTGCATCCCGCCCCAATCAAAGATAGGCAGGCGTACCGCGATTTCCCAGCCGCGCGCGGTGGAGCGGGTACCACCGACATGGTCGAAAGTCGTGTTGCGCCGCCCGGTGAGCTCGATATCCGTGAAACTGGTCACCATGTTCAAGCCCTGAGCCTTGGCTGCTACGTCCAGAGTAGCCTGTGCCAGGCGTATGTCCAGGCGCGCCCTGGTGGCCTGCGATCCGATCTCCTGTGGATCCAGTGGCCGCTTGGGCAGATCAGGCAAGCGCTCGGGTAGCTTGAGCGCCTGCGCCTGCTCTTCATTCAGTCCCAGCAAACGAACCAGTTCCTCCCGGCTGGCGGTGACCTGGTGCTGGGCCGCGCTCAACCGGGTGGCGGCGTCGGCGTAGAAGGCCTGCTCGCGTGCGCGGGTGATGCGGTTGAAGTTCCCCACGGCTTGCATGCGCTTGGCCAGCTCCGCTCCAGCCTCCGCGCTGGCATAGACCTGCTTGGCATACTCGAACGATTGCTGCGCGACAACGGCACGTACCCATGCCTGGCGCACCTGGGTGACCTGATCCACGACATCGCTGCTCAAACGCAGTTGGGACTGCTCAATCAGCCGATTGGCGACACCGTACCGCGACGGCAGCGTCAGAAGATCCAATAAGCCCAAAGAAAGGGCACGAGCCAGCTCCAGCTCCGGGCCTGCCGTCATGCGCTCAAAACTGAAAACAGGGTTGGTAATCCGGCCCACTTGCGCGGCGTTCGCGGACTCCGCCCAGCCCTGCGCCAACAACACCTGCAAGGACGGGCTGTTCACCAGCGCCAACTGGACGGCCTGCGTTTGTCCCAGAGGCTGAGCAAGTAGGGCGTGAGCGGCTTGCGCGCGCTGATCGCGCTCGTCCTGGGTCTGAGCCAAGGCGAGCTTGCCCCCAGTGAAGCTGCCCGCCACGTCATTCACACGGTTAATGTTCTGATCCGGGCTGACGCTGGCGCAGCCCGTCAACACCGCAAGGCCGAGAGCGGATAGCGCCGGCTTGGCATGCGTGGCACGCAAACGCATCATGGCTTGCCTCCGCCGTGATGACTGGTGTGCGGGTCGTTCGCAGGAGCCGCATCCTGGGCGGACACGGGCACACCCGTCTTGATCTCCTTGGCATAGGCGCGCCAGCCACCGATCTGGCCCACGCGGTCGTTGGCTTGCTGCCAGGACTGAACCGGCTGATCCGTATAGGCCCGGTAGTCGCCGATGGCAGACGAGTATTGCAACTTCGTCGGTAGTGCCGTCTTAGAGGCCTCGGCATCCGCCGGAGCTTGCGAAAAGGCGGCTGTGGCAAGCAACGCCAATGTCCACGGCATGAACGCCTTGGGCGATGGCAGTGGCAGTGGGTAGGAAATGGCCATGATCTCCTCTTGATGAGTCTCAAGTTTCACGATGGGGAGATTCTGGAAGGCCCATGCTTTCATCCAGGTGTTCTGAAGATTACATTTTTGTTATCTCCATGCCAGGCGACCTCAAGCTCGGCACACTCGCGTAGCAGCACACCGAAGGAGGGCGCACGTGAAGATATTGATCGTTGAGGACGAACCCAAGACCGGGGCCTACCTGCGCCAGGGGTTGAGCGAGGCGGGCTATAGCTGTGACCTGGTGCCCGATGGTGCGGATGGACTGCACATGGCCATCCACGGCCAGTACGACCTGGTGATCCTGGACGTCATGCTGCCGGGCCTGAACGGCTGGCAGGTGCTGCAGTCCCTGCGCGATCGGGGCCTGGAAATGCCCGTACTGTTCCTGACTGCCCGCGATCAGGTGGAGGATCGGGTCAAGGGCCTGGAGCTGGGGGCCGACGACTACCTCGTCAAGCCGTTCTCGTTTGCCGAGCTGCTGGCCAGGGTGCGCATCATCCTGCGGCGCGGCCATGCCGGCGGCGAAGGCAGCACACTGCGCGTGGCCGATCTGGAGCTCGATCTGCTGCGCCGCAGGGTGTCCCGCAATGGCCGGCGCGTGGACCTGACGGCCAAGGAGTTCGGCCTGCTGGAGCTGCTGATGCGCCGCCATGGCGAGGTACTACCGCGCTCGCTCATCGCATCGCAAGTGTGGGACATGAACTTCGACAGCGACACCAACGTCATCGAGGTCGCCATGCGCCGCCTGCGCATGAAGATCGATGAAGGCCATCCAGTCAAGCTCATCCAGACCGTACGCGGCATGGGCTATGTACTGGATGTGCCAGAGGAGCCCTGAGTGCCGTCGCGCGCCCGTTGGGGCAGGCTCCCGCTGACCCGGCGCCTGACCCTTTTCTTCACCGTGGTGGCCGCAGCGGTCGTGCTCGGCCTGGGCATCATGTTCTTGGTCGCAACTGGGCAGCATTTCGTGGCGCTCGATCGCATCGCCCTGCAGGACAAGCAGCACCTGATCGAAGAGATCTTGCGCAACGCCCATTCGGCGGAGGATGCACGTTGGCGCCTGGGCGAGGCCCTGGGCTACCACCATGGCCTCTATGCCCGGGTCACGGATACGCAGGGAGAGCTCATCTTCCAATCACAGGGCTTCGCCCCGGATGCGCACAGCGCGTCGGCAGGGCCTGCGATGGAAAAGGAACCGTTCGGCACCTGGAGGCACGGCGGCAGCATTTATCACACCTGGCGTTTCGAGGCCACGCCTGCCTACTCACAAACGACATTGCGCGTACTCATCGCGACCGATACGGATCATCACGCACAGTTTCTGCGGGACCTTCGGCGCGATCTGGCCATTTATGTGGCCGCTGCCATCGTCGTGTGCGGCTTCCTGTCCTGGCTCGCTGCGCGCCAGGGGCTGGCCCCGCTGCGCGAGATGCGATCCCGCGCGGCCGCGGTCACCAGCCAGAGGCTGAGCGAGCGCATGCCCGTGCAGGCCGTGCCGGTGGAAATGGCCGACCTGGCGCAAGAGTTGAACCGCATGCTGGACCGCCTGCAGGAGGACTTCCAGCGCCTGACCGACTTTGCGTCGGACCTGGCGCACGAACTGCGCACCCCTATCAGCAATCTTCTGACGCAGACACAGGTGGCCCTGGCCGCTCGGCGCGATGCCGGCACCTACCGCGACATCCTGGCCTCGAACGCCGAGGAATTCGAGCGGCTGGCGCGCATGGTGTCCGACATGCTGTTCCTGGCCAAGACCGAACGCGGCGTGGACCTGCCGCACAAGGAGCGGTTTTCCGCCCGCCAGGACGCACTGGCGCTGCTGGATTTCTATGAGGCGGTGGCCGAGGAAAAACGCATCCGCCTGCGGCTGGAAGGCGATGGCGAGGTCCAAGGCGACCGCCTGATGTTTCGTCGCGCCCTCAGCAATCTGCTGTCCAACGCACTGCGCCACACGCCCGAAGCCGGCACCATCATGATCCATATAGCGGGCACCGCGCAATCCACGGTGGTGTCTGTGGAAAACACGGGCTCCGACATCGACCCCAAGATGCTGCCACGGCTGTTCGACCGCTTCTACCGGGCCGATCCCGCCAGGGCGCATCCCGATGCCGAGGGCAGCGGGCTGGGCCTGGCCATCACCCGTGCCATCGCCGAAGCCCACGGCGGCCGTGTCACCGTCACATCATCCAACGGGCGTACATGCTTTGCGCTGGTGTTTCCGCATCGCGCAGCCCAAGCATGACTCCGACCACGACGAAAGCTGTCGGAAATGTCATCCGGCTGTCTAGGTTTTGTTGGGTAGGGGTTTCTACCATGAGCACATCTCCTCAGCGCTGCACCCAAGCGTCGGAGATGCAAACCTCAGAGACTCCAAAAAGGATATTGATCATGACTCAACGTCGCCTCTCCCTCTCCGCCGTGTTCGCAAGCGTTGCCGCCGTGGCGGCCCTCGGTCTGCCGGGCATGGCATCGGCGGAATACTGGCATCCCGCCAACAACGAAGCTGGCGTGGTCGTTCATCCCGAACACTTCAAGAGTGACAAGACCCGCGAGCAAGTCAGGGCGGAAACCGAAGCCGCGATGCGACAAGGCCGTTTGTCTTATGGCGAAAGCAATTTCCCGCGGGGTGCAGAAGCAGCACCAGCGACGTCGAGCAAGACCCGCCAGCAGGTGATCAACGAAATGCGCAATGAGACCGCCGCGCAACACGAGGCACGGCGGCTGCTGTACTCGGCCGGCTGATCGAACAACCAGCCCGACGATATCGCCGGGCGTCCCAAGTCTTGCATGACACTCCATCGCCGCGTACAGACGCGGCGATTTGCTAAGGAAGGTCTGCAAAACCCCGTTCGTCAGGGCTGACGGGCGGGGTTTTGCAGACCTTCCTTAGCGTAAGTTTTTTCTGTTTTCTGTAACGCCCTCAAAGTTGCTCGGAAAGCATGAGACACCTTTGTATTACATGTATGTATGCACAGTGCAAATGTCTTGTGTTTGAACTTGCAATCGTCCGCTGCCCAAAGTCCTGTGTTACAGGATTGTTTCTGTATTGCACAATACAAAGATGATCCAAGCCTCTGCACTTGCTGCGACCCTGCGCACTACTCCCACGCGCGCCACTGGCAACCGCTTCTGAGCAGGTACAGCACTGCACAGAACACCTCGTACAAATCCACCCTGCGCGGCGCAGTTTTCCTGCGCGCGCTTTCCAACAGTGGCTTGATGGTCTCAAATTGTTCGCGACTGATGTCGCTCGGATAGTTCTTTCTCACTCCCCGAGCTTCTCACGCCCTCAGGGAGACTTTGAACAGGCTTTAAGGTACGGTCAATTTTTCGCCTGCGTCACGGCGGGCCCATATCCGTTTGACCTGGGCCACGCTGCACACGGCCAGCCTGGCTGTCTCAGCGATGCTGTGACCGCTCTTGCGCAAGGCGATGATGCGGGCGTGCAGCTTCGGATCGGCTCGGCGCCCCTGGTACTTGCCGGCAGCTTTCGCCAGGTCGATGCCCTGGCGCTGGCGCTCGCGCCGGTCTTCGTACTCATCACGCGCCATCTGCAGGGCCAGCTTGAGCAACATGTCCTGCAGCGAATCCTGCACGATCTTGGCCACGCCGCTGGACTCGCCGGCCAGCTCCGACAGATCCACCACGCCAGGCACCGCAAGCCGCGCGCCCTTGTCTCGGATCGAGGCGATCAGGCGCTCGGCCTCGGGCAAGGGAAGGCGGCTGATGCGGTCGATCCGCTCGGCAATCACCGCCTCGCCAGGCTGCAGATCCGCGATCATGCGCAGCAGCTCGGGCCGGTCAGCGCGTGCGCCCGAAGCCTTCTCGCCGTAGATGCCGGCGACGTAATACCCGGCCGTCCTGGCGGCCTGTGCAATGCCTTCCTGACGCTTCAAATCCTGCGCCTCGGTGCTGACCCGCATGTAGATGCGGGCGACCTTGAGGGCAGGGGAGAGGGCAAAGCTGATTGGTTCGGCGGGCGTCTTGTCCCGCACGCTCTCATGTATGGCATGTTCTTCATCGGTCAGCCCGCCCGCCTCGCGGGCAATGGCCGCAAGTTGTGAGCCAAGGCCCGCCTTACCCCTCATCACCGTCTCCAGGCTTCGCGGTACGCCGCTTTGGATTGGCCAGTGCCGCCAGGATCTGCGGCTCCAGCTGCTGGATTGCATAGGTGGCATCGCTGCCCAGCATGGCCAGATGCAAAGCCTTGTAAGCGCCCCATAGCTCAGCCAGGGCGTTTACGCGCAACTCGGCATTGTCCAGGCCGTCGCGCAGCATGCGCTGAAGCACTTCATGCACTGCATCGTTCAGCTCGTAGGACTGGTGTAGGGTCAATTTCAAATACATGGTGCTGGCTCCTTTGCGTATTTCCCTGTAAGCCAATCCTAAACAACATGGGTCATTTAAGCAATAGCAATTTAAAAGAGCCAGGCTAAAAAGCGCAAGTCAAAAGAGCCTACCCGCAAGACAATTTCAGCGCTTCCGCGCCTGTCGTGACGCTACGGTGCTCGGAACGGGAGCTTCCCCGTCAACCGAAGGCAAAACGATGAATGCAAACTGGATATTTGAAGACAGGCACCCAGCCGCCCATGTCGGCCGTGCCCACCCTGGCCGAGGTCGTGCGGCCAATTGGCCAAGTGGCTGCTGCAGCTGCGGGCGCTGGTCATCGTTAACCAGCAATCCGTTCGCAGTTGACCGGTGTACTTGACCCGACCACCGGCAGCAACCGACCCATTGCAGACGGTCATTTCGTGCGGCGCAGCAAATGCTTTGCAACCGATTGCAGCTATCCGGCTCAGTAGAAAAATGGAGCAGCCTTTCCTGCGATTCACACCGCGGCCGAGAAGTGCTCTTGAAGTAGTCTATGCTTTGGGACAGATTACCTAAAGACCCAAGTATGAGCGCTACAGTTAAGAACCACACTGGCCAGAAACTCGGCTCTGATGAGTTGGCACTGATCAAAGACTTCACAACCGCGAGCAAACCTCTTGAGGGGCACGAGCTTGTGATTCTGCGGGACTACCGCACAGGCGCGATCTTCACCGAGTGCCACATTCGCGCCGCGAAACTCATTTCCCTGGGCACCGCCGATGTTCCGCTAGACCCAGAAGAACAAGCGGAGTACCGGGCCAATCGAGAAATTGTAGAGGATCACGTGGCGTTTGAGCAGATGAAGGATGATGCCAATCAACGAAGATCCTTCAGCAACATAGTGTGCGAGTTTTCTCGTTCATTCGACTCAAGTCATCCGATCAAGATCGTCGGTGGGCAACACCGGTTCACCGCAATTTCCGGAGCGCTTGCGACGAACATCGATGAATGGCACGGACTCAAGGTGTATTTTGCGCTGAACAATGAACAGCGCATCGATGTTCAGCTGATATCGAATACGAACATCGCAGTATCCACCGATCTCTTCGATCGGATGCAGGAAACGCTAGCTGGCCCTCAGTTACGCCAGTGGTGCCAAGACGTCGGACTGTTAGCGGGAGGCCAAGATTTTGCAGACAAGAGAAATCGCGCTAGTCCGGTAACGGTACGTGCCGCACGCACGTTCATCGTCAACTATTTCAAGGGGCGAAAGCTCTCGAGCGAAGTGTTTGACCGTTCTGAGACCACTCCGGTCATCTGCAAGTCCGGGGAGACGGACTCAGATTGGGAGGCGCTGAAGGCGAGTAACCCCAATCTTTGGTCCGACTCTGAACTCAGAGATGCCGGGAAGGCATATGCGCTTTTAATTGCCGCCCAACGGAATGCATTCGCACCGCAACCAGGTAAGAAGCGCATGAATAGCGACTTCGCAGAGAAATCGCTAAATACTGCGGTGCTTAGTGCGTGGGCGTTCACTGCTGGAGTCTTGAGAGCGAATGATGCTAGGTTAGCCAAGCATTACGCACTTAAGGACCAATCCGGGAAGGACCCCTTAAACGCTGCTGCGTTAGCCAAGGGACGACACAAAAGTGACTCAGAGAACTATCGGGGCCTCGGCTATCGGACCGATGCAAAGGAGCGAGGTAGGCTTGCCGAGCTCTTCTTCGCACAAGCCGAAAAGGGAGGCGGAATATCTCCCAACCTCGTGGACATTGCGATCAAGAAGTATCACGCAAAGGAAGCGCAGCTTGAGGTCATTCGAGCCCAGCAGAAGGCAGGGGTATGAACGATAGCGATGCACAGGCAACTTTGCTGTTGGAAGAAGCGCGCCGATTCTTTGAGAAGTCCTTGCAGCCGTCTGCTGCATCTGAGGGTCGAGTTGCATTCCTCCACGCCGCCATCCTCCTTGCGTTTAGCTCACTCGAAGCTCACGTAAATGCAGTCGCCGACGAAATGGCTCTTCGCTCCGGCTTAGATGTTCTAGCGAAATCAATCCTTCTAGAGAAGGACTACAGCCTGGAGAAGGGGGAATTCAAACTCGCAAATAGATTGAAAATGTATCGGTTTGAAGATCGCCTGTCATTCTTGCTCGCAACTTTTTCGAGTCCACCGATACCGGTTTGGACGAAGGAACCTTGGTGGAGTGATCTGAAAGATGGAATCGACTTGAGGAACCGGCTCGTGCACCCAAAGTCAAATGTGCCTATTGACATTGATGCGGTTGAAAAAGCACTTGCAGCGATCGTCGCTTGCTTGAATTTTCTGTACCAAAACATTTACCGTCGGCCGTTTCCTTCTGCGAAACGCGGCATCAACGCGTCGCTAGCGTTTTAGCCCATTGAAGTCCCGAAGAACTCCAGAGCGGTCTTTTTTCGCAAAAATCCGTCGGACCGCTCTTGGCCGAACTCTGTCGGTCAGCGCCAGCGAGGCGGTCAACCGTAACCGGCACAGGTGGTCAGTTCAACCGGAATACGCAGCAGCACCGGGTGCAGGAGATGATGGGGCGATGGTGGTCGTTGCGACGGCAAACAGGTCCAATCGCGTCAAGTACAGCTGCGGCGGCCAGTGTCTGGGGTAAGCCCGGTCTCAAGCTCATCTGTGGTGAATGCCAGGAGGCCTTTGGAGCTCAGTGATTGGCCCAGCGCACGAACCTGCGGTAGTCAAGCTCCCGGGGGTGGTGACGTCGATGCAGCGCTTTGTCATCCATATTGTGGCGCGACACATAGATGGTCGTAGTTTCCAGGTGCTCATGGCCCATTAGCAACTGGATGGTCTTCAAAGGAGCTTTTCCCTGGTACATGTGTGTTGCGAATGTGTGCCTCAGCGTATGAGGTGTCAGTTGCAGCCCGGACTTCTGCGCGTATCGCCAAACCATCCTACGCAGTTGGTGATATCGATAATCGGGGTACTTGTTACTGGAGACGAAAAGTCGCTCAGTAGAGCTGAGCAAATGCCCGCCAGATTGCAGCAGAAATTTGCGCATATCTTTGTATTGTGCAATCCAATGCAAGGCATGTTCCCCAAGAATGACCAACCGCTCTTTCAGGCCCTTGCCCATAACGCGCACGCACGCGCCTTGCGATACCTGGTGCTGGTCCAGGCCCAGAAGCTCGGCAGATCGCAGTCCCGTGCTGTATAGCAGTTCCAAGATTGCCCTGTCACGTATTCCATCTGGCGTTCCAGTATCAGGCTGTTCCAGTAATCGCAAAACTTGGTGTAAGGCAAGGGTATTGGCTGTTGGCCTCGAAGGTGCCCGAGTTGGAATGAAAGCTTTTTCTGCGTCAATCTCTGCGTGGCCCTCTTGCCGGGCCCAACTGTAGAGTCTCATCAATGCCCATTGTTTGCTTCGTAAAGATGCAACGCTGAGGGAGTCTTGGACTTGGAGGAAATAGCCCCTGAGTTGATCGACAGTTGCAAGATCCCACGTCGTGCCATGGGCTTCGAGCAGCCAACGTGTGAAATCTTGGAGTTGTGCCTGCAGCGTGGTCATCGTGGACTCTGCAAGCCCCTCTTCGAAAAAAAGAGCTACTAAAAAATCACCGAACCGCGCATCCCAGCCCTCCCCGGCTGAGGCGCCATCCCCTGTAAACAATGGGGTTTTTCTCATGTAGAACCTTGTGCGAACAGAAGCAGAAAGCGCCCCTTCGGGGCGCTTTCTGCTGATACGACGCACAAACGTTACGCGTACAAATTCTAGATCAAATAAAAATAGACCCGTCAAGCGAAAACCGGATGGTCTATACATGACGGTTTTCGGTGGAACGAATTTGGGGTGCTTTCTACAGTGCGCCCATGCCCCAGACCACTCCATCCATCTCACGTCTGCGCCCCTTGCACAGCCTCCGTCTTGCCGTTGCTGCAGCCACGCTGGCGGCCACGGCAGCCGCCGTTTATGCAGGCGATGTGTCTGAACGGATTGCTACCCAGATACGAGCAGGGATTGAAGCGAACACGGACAAAACCGTCCGTGTGGACACGATCAAGACGACGCCTATCAAGGGCATCTACGAAGTCTTTTCCGACGAGGAGATATTTTATGTAGAAGAAACAGGTCGTTACAGCTTCGTGGGCGGATCGCTCATGGATATGAAATTGCGCAAGGATTTAACAGCTGCGCATCACGATCGACGTATGGCGATTCCATTTGATCAATTGCCGCTGCAGCATGCGATCAAAGAAGTGCATGGTGATGGCAGTCGGGCGATTGCGGTATTTGAAGACCCGAACTGTCCCATTTGCCGGGTTTTCACGAAATTCGTGGACCAGTTGGAAAACATCACGGTCTACCGCTTCATGCTGCCGGTGATCAGCCCGCAAAGCCAGAACCTGGCGCGCATGGCTTGGTGCTCGGATGACCGCGCAGGCGTGTGGAAAGCCATGATGAACGGCGCCCGGCCCCGCCTGCCCGAGGCCTGCAACGTGGATGGCCTGGTCGAGATCCTGCGAGCCGGCGAACGCTGGCAGATCAACAACACACCCACGGTGGTGCTGGCCAGCGGCAAGCGCCTGGTTGGCGCCACACCTCCCGAGCAGTTCATCGACGAACTGAACAAGGGCGGCAAGCCGGGAGCGCGCCAATGAGGGCAGCACCTGTACTGATGGCCGCCCTGTCCATGGGCCAGGCATTCCTCGCCCAAGCACAAATGCCCAGCCAGCCAGCGTGGCAGCCCATGCGGGAAGCCGTCTTCGACAGCTCCAACTTCCCATCGACTGCAAGTCCTGAGGATCGAGCTATCGCGCAGCGCATCTGGGCCAATGAGCTCATGGCGAGACTGAAAGATGAGCAGCGCTTTCTACCCGGCTTCGCCTTGATCGGCGATGTGCGCGAGGGCGAAAAGCGCATCGTTTTTTCGATGTTCGCAGCTGCTGCAAGCGAGCACTGCGAGCCAGCTGCGAATGGAGCCGCTGTTCAAGACATCTTTGTCGAGTGCCGGATGCGCGTCGTTGGTTGGCCGCCCACAGGTAGGCACATTGCAGAACTGCCTGGCTACTGCATGATTTACGGCGGCGACCACAAAAAGAACCGTGTGGAGTACCGCTACGACACGTCAGCCCAAACGCTGCATTTCCGCACCATCCAGTTCGGCAAGGTGGTGCCGGCCTGCAGCCGTGCATTGAAACTGGGCTGAGGCATGCGCATGAGAAAGCCCATCGCCTACTTGCTGCTGGCCAGCCTATCCGGCCTGGTGTTTGCCGCGATCGTCAGCAGCGCGGATATCGCCGCAGCCATCCGAAACTCGCCCAACGCAAACGCCTGGCTCAAGCAGAACGCCGAGTCGGTGGCCAGTCTCGCCAGCTTTGAAAGCCAGCGGAATACGACCGCCTACAACGGCAGTTGCTGCTACGGCGTGCTGCAGATGAACACGGCCAATATCGAAGCCTTTGCGAATATGACTCCCGAAGTCTATCGACAGCAAAGCCTGCAGCAACAAGTTAACGCCTGGTCGAAGCTGACAACTGCAGCACTGAACTC
Source organism: Alicycliphilus denitrificans (assembly GCF_044792555.1). Taxonomy (GTDB): domain Bacteria; phylum Pseudomonadota; class Gammaproteobacteria; order Burkholderiales; family Burkholderiaceae_C; genus Alicycliphilus; species Alicycliphilus denitrificans_A. The sequence continues at coordinate 2,291,973 of NZ_CP126238.1, read as the reverse complement.
CAGCGCTGTCACGAACCTGCTGGCCCTGGGCACCTTCGACGGCCGTCCCGTCGATGGTCATCTGGTGCTTGCATGCGTGCAACTGGGCACCGGCAACTGCCAGCGCATGATCAACTCGGGCCGCTGCTCGGGCTTCGCAGACAGCAACGGTACGACCATCTGCTCGATGGCAGACCGCATCGGCGGCACCAGCCCAGGGGGCTCCGCCGGCGGCGGCACTGGCGGCAACTGGACGCCCACGGCCGGCAACATTGCCGATGGCTTCAAGCAGGCCTCTGGCCAGGACATGGGACGCGTCAAGGAACAGATCCAAATGCTCACCGTGGCCATGGGCACCTTGATCGCAGCAAGCGCTGTGCTGGGCCTGTTCAAGCGCTATTCCAGGGGCCAGATGTCGGTCTGGCTGGTCAAGCGCCACGTGGTCCAGGCCGCCATCCTGGTTTCGTTCATCGTGCTCTTGGCGACCATCGTATGAACGGGTCACGCACGATTTCTCGGCTCGTGGCCGCTGCGCTGCTGGGGGCAGCCCTGCAGGCTCCGGCCAACTCTCAAGCCACTGCCAAGGGACACCAGCACACCGTCGATTGCCTGCGCGGCAGTAAGAGCACGCCGGCCTGCCAGCAGATGTTGCGCAACTACTGGCAGCACGAAGCTGCGATCGCAGCCGTGGCGCGTCACTATGGTCTGGAACCTGCGCTGCTCAAGGCCCTGGTGGCCGTGGAGAGCCGCTACAACGCGCAGGCTCGTTCGCATGCGGACGCCCGAGGCCTCACCCAGGTACTGCCATCGACGGCGCGCGGCGTAGGCCTTCACAACCCTGAATCCAACCTGTACGAGCCCGTTCTGGCCTTGGCCACCGGCGCCAAGTACCTGCGCCAGATGTGGCTGGAGTTCCGCGACTGGCCCCTGGCCCTGGCCGCATACAACGCCGGGCCCGGCAACGTGCGCAAGCACAAGGGTATCCCCCCGTTTCCCGAAACCCAGCAGTACGTGCCCAACGTGCTGCAGCTGTACCGCGAGTTTGCCCTGGCCGATGCGCTCGCGGGCCAATGAATTGAAGCAAGGAAGGTCGATGAAGAAACTCTGTCTCAAAAATTGGGCGGTAGCCAGTGCGCTCGCGGCCGCCCTCGCCCCGTCAGCGCATGCTCTCGATAGTGGCCCCAGCGAGAGCACGCGCGAAGCTCAGCTCGCGGCGCAGATCGCTATCTCGTGGAAGTCGAACGTCGAGGAGCTGGGCCAGTTGCTCGCGCAACGCTTGGCCGTGGCTTTTGTGGACACCTCGGGTATGGGCAGCGTTGCGCTCGTGGAGCTGGAGCAACCCGAGACGGCCACGCTGGGCCAGGCCATCCGCACCGTCAATGAGCAGCTTGCTGGGCGAGGTCTGCAGCTGCAATTGTCGGGTTTGCAGCTTGAGCTGGCGAGCACGCGTGGCAGCAGCCAGGTGGCCCCCGTATCTGTAGGCAGCGCCGGTTTCACGCCCTCCAGCATCGACGCCCCGACGCCTCCCTCTCCCGCTCTGCAGGCTTGGTCTGTCACACCGGCGGACGGCACGTTGCGCGGCGCCTTGCAGGCCTGGGCCGAGAAGGCCAGTTGGCAGCTGCACTGGGAAGCCGGCGTGGACGTGCCCATCACCGTCAGCGCAACGTTCGGTGGCGACTTCCGTGAGGCCGTGAAGGGCCTGTTCGCGGCTCTCTCCGCTTCCGAAGTGGCGCTCAACGCCCTGCTCTACACCGGCAACAACGTACTGCGCGTGACCGAGTCCGGCCGCCGTGCGCAGTGAGGTCCATGCCGTGAAAACTCCCATGACACTGAACAAGATCCCGACCGCCGTCGCGGCCCTCATGACCATCGCACTCGCCGGCTGCGGCTCGCTTGAGGAGCGCGCTCAGGTCCAGGTGGCCACCCAGCAAGGTAGCGACACTGTGCGCGAGCGCTTGGCAGCGCAGCGCGAGACCGACACGCACAATGGCGCGGCCGTGCGCGAGTTCAACGCGGTGTGGCTGGGCGGAAAGACCGTGAAGGTTGCGCGCGAGGCGCAGCTGCCCGCCGTGTTCGGCCAGGCCATCCGCTTCTCCTTCCCGGACCGCCCTACCCTGACCACTATCGGCGACCGCATAAGCAAGATCACGGGCATCTCGGTGCGCGTGAGCCCCGATGCGCTGGTGCCGATCCAGGCCCTGTCGGCCCAGCGCCTGGGCACGATGATGTCGACCTCGATGCAGGCCAGCTCCGCGCCGGCGCCAGCGCCATCGGCGCAAATTCCCGGCAGCGCCCTGCCCGCCCCGTTGGCAGGTGCGGCCGGCCAGCTCATGCCGGCTGCAGCTGGAATGGCCGGTGCAGCGCAAGGCCGCGGGGGCTTCATTCTGGATCAGATGACCCTTTTCGGTGGCTCGCTCACCGAGCTGCTGGACCAGATCTCGGCCAAGTACAGCGTGGGCTGGGACTACAGCGACGGCGCCATCCTGATCTCGCGTCTGGTCACTCGCACGTACCACATCGCATCCATCACCGATGTCAACGACATCACCAGCACCATCACCAAGAAGGCATCCACAGGCCAGAGTACCAGCAGCTCGGGCACGGAGGCCGGCAGCCAGGTCGGCAGCGCGGCCTCTTCCTCGGATGTGAGTTCGAGGGTGACAAGCCAGATCGACGTGGTCAAAGGTCTGCAAACCGCGATCGAGAGCACGCTCACGCCCAGCCTGGGCAAGTACGCGATCTCCTCCTCGGGCGTGGTCACCGTGACGGACACCCGAGAAGTCCAGGAGCAGATCCGAGAGCTGATCGCTGCAGAGAACAAGGCCATCGGTCGCCAAGTGCGCATGCGCATGCAAATCGTGGAGGTCACGGCCAACACCGGCAACGACGTCGGCATCGACTGGTCCTGGGCCATCAGCCAAGCGACAGCCAAGTGGAGCACCGAGTTCTTTTCGCCCACGGGCATGGCGAGCACAGCCTCGGGCTTTGGACAGCTTGGCGTGCTGCGCCGAGGTGGACAGTTCGAGACGCAGGCATTCCTCAAGGCCCTGGCCACCATCGGCCGCGTGAGCGTGCGCAAGGACGAGACGTACACCATGCTCAACAACCGCCCCATGTCTGTGGCCAGCACCGAGAGCTTCATCTATCCGGCGCGCTCCTCTGCCGCGACGACCACCACCACGTCGACCACGGCCATCCCGGGCGTGGAGCCGGGCCAGCTGACCACGGGCACGTTTTTGAACCTGCGCACGTCGATCCAGCCCAACAGCTCGGTGATCGTGCAGTTCAGCATGGACGCATCGACGCGGGGCGAGGTCAAGACCTACCAGAGCAACGGCGCCACCCTACAGTACCCGCAGACCAACGCCAACCAATACCAGTTGTACACCAGCATCGTCAGCGGTGAGACCGCAGTGCTGGCCGGCATTGACAACACGCAGCAGACATCCAACGACCGCGCTCTGGACGGCAAGCTCAGTCCTCTGCTGGGCGGCGGATTCTCGGCCTCGACGACGCGGCGCGCAGTGCTCGTGATGCTGACACCCCAGATCATTGAGGGGGTCAACTGATGACTTTTATCCGCGTGCCCGGCTATGGTGAAGCAGTTGCAGGGCTGGACTGGGTCGAGCTGCCTGGCGCGGACAGCCACGGCGCGGAAATGCGCCAGTTCGCACACAGCGTCAACGCACAGTGGCAGTTCCAGTGGAGGCTCGCGGGCAAGGCGACCTCGTCCGTTGCTTTCTTGCCGAAAGGTTTGACCAAACGGGCTCCAGTAGCGGCAGCTGCGCTGGTTCAAGCAGCCATTCCAGACGAGCCGACCTGCATCACGTTGATCGACCTGCAGGCCCTTGGCGACGATGGCGAGCCAGGCGCGGAGCTCCAGTACTGGGTCTTCGCCACCGTCGATGGCAAGCCCGCGACACGGATGGATTTCGTGGGCAACGCGCAGGCGGTTCGCACCAGCATTCTGGATTTCCTGAGCACCCTGCAGGAAAGAAAAGGGGTGCCGGTCTACACCGATCTTGGCGAGTTGCTGGACAACATGCCCTACCACTTCGACGTCAGGCCGTTCACCTTGGACATCCTGCGGCATTCACTGACCAAGAAGGACTTCTCGCGCGCCCGGTTCGACCGATACCGCCCGGTATCCCTGAAGGTGATGGGATTCATGGTGCTGGGTACTGTGGCCGCGCTGGGCTACCTGCTAGCCCAGGGCGAGATCGAGCAGACGCAAAGGCGCGAGGCCGCCCAGGCACGCCAGCGCGACATCGAGCGCAATGCCGCCGAAATGGCCCAAGCCATTGACGCGGGAATCAATGCGGCGCCGCCGGCGACGGCAGCGCTGCCGGCAATCATTGGTGCCCTGCAGGATCTGCCGCTGCAAATCAGCGGCTGGCGGCTGCAAGAGATCGATTGCAAGGTTGGTGCATGCACGCTGACCTTCAAGGGCCAGCCTCTGGCGACCTGGCGCGGCTACATGTTGGCAAAGCCTCCCTCATGGCCCGCGCCCGTCTTCGCCGCCGAGGTTACGGCAGTGATCCAGGAGCTGCCCGTGGAGTTGGGCGCGGTCTCCCGGCGTGCCGCTGCCCAGCTGCCGACGCGCGAAGCCGTCCGCTACGCCATGGGCAACCTGGCCCAGGTCATTGCCCCTGTCGGCCTGCAGCTGGGCCTGCAGACATCCTGGGAGCGTGTAGCGGCCCAAGGCCAGCAGCAGGACGGCCTGAGCATTCCAATGCGCTCCAGCTTCACTGTGTCGGGCCCGGCTGTCTTGATGGGCGACATGGCTACCAAGCTGCCAGTCGCGGCCGGTATTACGAGCGTCCAAATCAAGCTGGACGAGAAAACCACATTTGAATTAAGAGGTGAAGCCTATGCGCGCCCGTGAAATCACCGCATTGGCGATTGCGCTGATGCCCATTTTTGTCCACGCCACTGAGACCACGGTCGATGGACAGGTGGATACGTTTGGCAAGCTCCTGGCCAAGCAAGTGCAACTGATTGATTTGGAATTGGATGCCAAGATCCGGGCAACACAAGCTCAGGGCAAATCCCAGAGCAGCGTCATGCAAGTCCCAGTGGTCGCCAATCCACTGCCTGAAGCAAAGCAAGAAATCAGTGCTCAGGAACCGATTGTGGAAGCGATATGGGGTATGGCTGGAAAGGAAGTTGCCGAGGTCGTCTACAAAGGCCAGCGTGTCGCAATTTCTATGCAGGAGCCCTATATCTCGCGACTGGACGGCTGGAAGCTGGAGCGTATCAGTAACTTCGAAATCGTCCTGGCAAAAACAGAAGGCCTCAAGGTAAGCCTACGCAAGGCCATCAGCCTGAACTGGGGGTTGGGTAATGGATTCAGGGACGCCGATGTGAATCAAACCTCCACAAACATCCCGATTTCCAGCAGCTTCTCTGCACCATCATCATTCGCTAGATAAGGAATTAATCCCATGCTCCAATCGTTTCTGGGAAGCCCTGATGGCGATATCAAAAAGAAAGAAAACTCTCATGATCAAGAACAATTAAAGGCTCAAATCATCGGGAGAATGCGCCAATTTGGTCGCATCACCGATCGCCATCAAATAAAGAACTTCCGCGACTCAATCGGCAAAAAGCTCGGCGTCTCCGGGAACAATCTTTCCGGCCTGGCGGTATTGGACCTGGGCGCACGGGAGGTCGTCCTGTTGGTCGCCGAAAAGCTCGCAGGTCAATCTGCACATATGGAACTGCGCGAGCGTCTAGGACGGGAGCATTACAAGCTGGCTGACGAGCGTCTGGCGGATGTGGCTGTCATCGCCGTCCTCAACGAAGCAATTGGCAAAGTGACAAATGACACCACAGCCAGTGACGTGAATCCGCTCGTCGATGAATTATTTGCCTCAGCGGTAACCGAAAAAGCCACCGACATTCATCTGTGCTGCCGAGAAAAGACCGGCATGGTCTTGCTACGCATACACAGCCGTATTTTCAAGTACCGGCAGTACGACGTGGAAACCTGCAAACAAATGGCAGGTTATATGTTTTCCATCATGGCCGAATCTCGCTCTCAGAGCACTGGAACGTTTTCGCTGGAAAACAAATCCATGAGTTGCATGATACGTTTCTCTCACAAGGGGCTGAGCTACAAGCTGCGCTACAAGTTCATTCGACTGGCCGATGGCTGGGATGTAATCATTCGCATACTGCCAATGGAAATCCCGGGCGAAAAGAACAAAAGTTTTGCCGAGCTTGGCTATGAGAATAGCCAGATTCGTTTGCTGGAATTGAGCGTTACCAAATCGATCGGCCTGATTGCGATCACTGGCCCGACCGGCTCCGGTAAATCCACAACGCTCAAAACCATGATGGAGTTCGACCCGAAAAGGCAATACAAGAAACGTTATTCGGTAGAAGACCCTGTGGAATACAAAATCTACGGCGTATCCCAGATTTCCATTCAGCGCAGCGACCATGAACAGGAAGATGATGGAAAGGCTTGGGGCGGCGTGTTGCGGGATGTGCTGCGAGCTGACCCGAATGACATCATGGTCGGTGAGACACGTGACAGGGCCACTGCCAAGATCGTTGCGGATTTTGTGCTGACAGGCCACAAAATCTATACAACGCTTCACACCGCATCTGCCATTGGCTCCGTGCTGCGTCTTTTTCGCCTGGGGCTTGACCGCCAGGTGCTATCGGACCGCCAATTCATCGCCGCACTGATTTTCCAACGCCTGCTGCCAGTGTTGTGCCCTAAATGCAAGAAACCGGCAGCAGATGTTCTGCCCGCGCGCGGCCAACACCTGCTGACGCATAAATTTGGCCTCAACATCAACCAAATCTACTGTAGCGCCGACGAAGGCTGCGAGCATTGTGGCGGTCGTGGGATCATCGGTTCTACGGTGGTTGCCGAAGTGCTGTCACCGGACAAAGTGCTCCGTCAGCACATTGCAGAAGGCAATGACGATAAGGCCGAACAGTATTGGCGCAAAAGCCGCACAGCTGCATTTGATGACCGTGACATGGTGGGCAAGACGGCATTCGAGCACGGACTGTATAAGGTGTCTCAGGGCTTGATCGATCCACGTGATTTGGAAATCGAATTTGAGCCACTGGAGAGTTATGAAGTGGTTGAGCCAGGAGATTCGCAATGAATTTGCGGCTGAGCATCTCCAAGCTGCGATTCAAGCTTTTTTCCAGCAATAGGCAAGATTTCTATGAAGATTTTGCCTCGGCCCTGCGGGATGGCGCATCCAGTCATGGCCGCTTGGCCAAGCTCGCAGAACGCTCGCGCCGACGCAAGACGGGTTGGGCTCCGCTATATCTGCATTGGCTGCAAAAAATGAAGTGCATGTCATTCGCCAATGCACTGATGCACACTGCGCCATCTTATGAAGTCATGGTTCTCACTGCGGCAGAGGAAGATGGAAAACTGGATGAGGCCATGGTGCATCTTGGACACGGTTTGCGACTGATGAGCAAGATCAAAGGTATCTATTTCATGTCCTTTATATCGCCGGCTTTGGCGGGTTTAGTGATATTGGCATTTTTTGTATCGTACGCATTGGTCATTGCCCCCCAAAACCTGCAGACATTGCCACTTGAGCGGTGGCCCTCACTTAGTTATGGCATCTACGTCGTTTCCAATACACTGGTTTCTCACTGGCTGGCAGTATTGGGGGGAGCCATTGGATTGTTGGCGATGATATCGTGGAGCCGGCCGAACTGGTTCGGTCGGGGCAGACGGATGGTTGACCGCATTCCATTTTTGCCTTGGTCTGGTTATCGGGAGAGTTCTGCCAATACCTTTCTGCTTTCACTGGCAATTCTGCTTCAGTCGAATAACCACGGCATGAAGGCTTCCATGGAAAGAATGCGTCAGTATTCCAGTCCATGGCTGACATGGCACATCAATACGATGCTGCAAAGACTGTCCAAGGCGCCGGACAATCCTGCACTCGCACTGGAGACGGGCATGTTTTCGCGACGAATAATGGATCGCATTGAAGACTATTCGGAAAGGTCGGACTTCTACAAAGCCATGAAGAGTATAGCTTTTGACCATGGAGAAGCTGCTGTTGCGATTGCGGAAAAGAAAGCTGTTTTCATCGGCCTCATCGCAATGCTGTTTGTCGCTATGACTATCGGCTTGATTCTTCTCGGTAATCTTGAATTCAACGCGGAAATAGAAAGGTACATCAGCCAGACAAAATAAACGTTCTTATATAAGTTCGCCAATCACAACCGCTTTCACAATTTTTTATCCAGTAAATCACTATGAATCAACCTAATAAACTCAAGGCGCAAAAGGGTTTCACCATCACTGAACTGGCTATAGTCGTTCTGCTGGGTGGGGTATTCCTGGCGATGGTGTGGCCGCAGATGGCCAAGATCCTGTCTGGTTCGCGGGCCAACAAGATCACGAATGAGCTAAACCTGGTCATTCCCACAATCCAGACGGCATACCAGAATCGCACCTCCTACAACGGTTTGACTACACAGCAAGTAGCCACCAACCGTTGGATCAGCGACAACTTCCTGGAAATGAATGCAGGAGCGCCCACGGGTGGCATCGTGACGCAGTGGGGGACGATGGCCTTTGCCGCGACCGCCAGCAACACCCAGGTGCAGGTGACGATAGACAAAATCCCATCGCGTGAGTGCTCGAAGATCGCTGAGGCATTCACCAGCAACATGTTCCTGACCGCCAGTGTCAACGGCACTGCCGTCAAAACAGCGACCACGGAGCTGGATGCGACGACCGTTGGCACGCAGTGCAACTCCAGCGTAACCAACACCCTGGTCATCACTTTTGGGCGGGTCTGAGCCATGGAAGCGCAAGCCATCACCGACATCCACATGTCGGTCGGAAGTGCCGGTCCGACGATCGTGTTTCCTGGTCAGGAGCCTGCTCGGGACGAACACAAGCCAATGCTCCAAGAGCTGGCAAAGCTGATCGAGACAACACCATTGACCAAGAAATTGGCGCTGGCCGATGGCAGCCGCTGGCGGGTGCAGCGGATGCGTGAGGGTCGGTTTGCCCTGCGCCGTCTGCGCGATAACTGCCCTGAGCTTGACCAGCTCGGCCTGCCTCAATGGGTAAAGTCCCTGCTGCTGCAGACCAAGATGCGCGATCAGGGAGGCCTGGTGGTGGTCTGCGGCCTCACGGGAGCCGGCAAGACCACGACCTGGTCCGCCACGATCGCCGCGCGCTTGCGCCACCACGGAGGGTACTGCCTGACTATCGAAGACCCACCTGAGGATTTGCTAGAAGGCTCGCACGGCAGCGGGTACTGCGAGCAGATAGACGCCGATGGCGTGGGCGGCTACAGAGCAGCCATCCATGCTGCCTTGCGCTGCTTCCCAGCGAAGGACCAGTCGATGCTTGGCTACGGCGAAGTACGCGACGCAGCCACGGCCGCCGAACTGTTGCGTGTGGCGGTCGATGGCCATCTGGTCCTCGTCACGATGCACTCAAAAAGCATCCCGGCCGGCCTGCAGCGCCTTGCTGCCCTGGCCCGGGCTGCTGGAGAGGACGAAGCCAATGAGCTGCTGGCCACAAGCTTCCAGCTTGCTGTGCACCAGCGCTTCGACCAGGGCGGGCCGCTGGTGGCCACCGCCCTGCCACGGGATAACAAAGTCTCCGCGCACATCAAGAACGGAGACTTCGGTGCGCTCAAAGAAGAGGTGGAGCGCCACGTTCTCAAGAACTTCAACAACTGAAGCCTTATCGCCATGCACAAACAAGCCGTGCTCGAACCCACTCTCAATAGCCTCAAGCATGCCCGCCAACAGGGTTTTTTGCTGATACAGCTGGCCATCCTCGTTGCCCTGATCACGCTCGTCCTGGCATACGTCGGTCACTGGTATTGGCAGAACATGTCAAGGACCATTGCTGATGATCGAGCGCGCCTTGTAGGTTCCACGATGGCGGCCGTCGATGACGGCACGAAGACCTACATGACGACCTTCTTCACGCAGATCCAACGTGGCCAGGCCGTCACCAAGGGCGCCTACACGGTGCCAGCGGGTCGCGTGCGCACACCCACGACAGCGGATCTCCGTGACCTCGGGATGCTGGCCTCCCGGTCAGCTGGGCCGATCGTCTACAACGGCCAATCCATCGACTTCAACGTGAGCATCACCGTGGACACATCGGGCGGCTGTGTAGTCCCAACGTGCAACCTGCGCTCGATCGTCGCATCAAGCGTCCCAATGCTCGACCCTCGCACGGGCCAAGCCGATGTACGCCGTGCCACGATCGCAGCTGCCGCCGCAAGTCCGGGCAACGCCGGCGTGGCCATGCCCGCGTCCATGGACGGCGGAAACCCTGCCCTGTTCGTGAATCAGGAAGGAAACCAGGTCGCGTTGAACTCCTCAGGGACTGCCGGCGTGATCGGCATGGCCAACGGCTACGACAGTGCCGGGTTCATGGAGTTCGACCGCCGCGATGGCAGCTTGCCGCGCACGGGCAGCATCAACATGCAAGATGTGATGGGCGTGCGTCACGACATCAACCGTGCCGGCGCCGTGGGGGCTCAGACGATGACCGCCGAGGGTCGGATCAAAACCAATGAATACCTGGACCTGAACGGCCCCATCGTCCAGGAAGGCGACACCTGCGAAAAGGATGGTTTGGTGGCCAGGGGCGACAAGGGATTGATACTTTCTTGCCAATCCGGTGGTAGCGGCAAGACCTGGGAGAAAGCACAGGGAACAGGCGCCAAGGAGAGTCAAGCACTATATTTGGATGTCGTCGGTGGCGATTATCCAGCCGTTTGCCCTAACGGTTGGGTAAGTTATGGAACCAAAAATATGTATGCAGGAAATGGCACGAATACTAGAACCACCTGCGTTAATGAAAACAAGTCCTGTAGCGTGCTTTATTTAGAGGTGACTGGCGGCGATTATCCTCCAGCCTGCCCTTCTCAATGGGAGAACGTCGGAACTTACAGTGTCAGCGTCACCGGAAGCCTTAAAAACACCAGAAGTAATTGTATTAAATGTTGAACAGTGCATTGCCAAACCTATTGCCACCCCGATAGGATAGTCACCATATTCGGAGTGTCATAGACATTCACCCTCCTGAAGCAATCAGAACCAATTCTGCAGGCGTCGGCTGTGAGCTTGTAAATGGAGCGCCTCTGTAAGAGCGCGTCCAAGCAGACCAGCCTTTGTCGTTTTAAAGCATTTGGTAAAACGTGATTGGGTTCAAATTTTCAGGACATGCATTTTTTGTTTTCAAGTGCAAGTTGCATTATTTTCAAAACATTTCATGCAAATTTCATATTTTTGAATTGTCAAATATCATTACTCCATCGGCATCGGGCGCCTCCATTGTCGGAGGCGCCCCTGCCACTCGCGGAGGGACTTGCACCCGCAGGTTGAAACTGGCTTAGGCTGTGAGCAACTCCCTGGCCAAGGCCACTTCAATGCTCTCACCTTCGTTGTCATTCAAGACATCCAGCCCGCTCTCGGGCATGTCGCCCGAGGTCGATTGAGACACTGCGATCTTCTTACCCATGAGCATCAAGCACTCCATCTGGCTGGTGCCAGCGTAGCCCAGGAAGATCACGCGCACGTCGTGCTTTTGGCCGATGCGCCAAGAGCGCCTCGCGGCCTGCATCATCGTGTAAACGTTGAAGCCCGACTGCATGAAGACAATGGTGGGGAAGTCCAGCAAATCCAGGCCCGTTTTCACGAGTTCAGGATTAGTGATGAGCACCTCGACGCCACGCTCGACCTGATCGGCCACCCAGTCCTCACGCTTAGACGCATCCACGCTGGCGCGCAGCACGCCCACTTTGAACCCCCTGGCCTCCAGCAGCATGCGCAGCCGGGCCGTGGTGTCGCGGGTGCCTGAGTAGATCGAGTAGACCAGCACCTTGCGGCCCAACTTCTTCTCGTCCGCGCACAGCTCGATCAGCTTGGCCTCCTTGGGCATCAGCTCGGTTTCCGCAAACACCGGCGGCTGCAGGTGCAGCAGTGTCTTGGTGCGCGGATGCCTGACAGTCTCGGTGCGGAACGCGCATTCCGGCCAGGCCAGCAGCACGTTCATCACCACGCCCAAGAGCGTGCTGTCTTTCATGGCCAGGGCCTGCTTGAGCATCTGCACCAGCGTCATCGACATGGTGCGGTAGGCGCCGGCCTGGTCATCACGCATCTGCACGTCCAGGAAGGTCTCGTCATATGCCGGCAAGACCTTCTGCCCGATGTCGCGCAGTTTCAAAAAGACCGTGATCGGCAAAACGTAGCGGATGATGCCCACCGGGCCGAAGCCAGGCGCCTTCGATGTGCGTACCGTGAGCTGCTTGCCCTTGGCCGTGCGGTGAGAGGTCGAGGACGACTCCTTATACACGTCCTTGAGCACGCCATGCGTGCGCATGAAGCCCATCGTGGCGGCCGCCATTGAGCCGGTCTTGGACGGCTTGAAACCGTCCTCGATCAGCACCTTCGGATTGATCCGCCAAAGCAGGTGGAACAGGTCGTCGGCGTAGCCGCCCATGAGCGTGCCGGTCAGCAGCAGCACCTTGGAGCACTGGCTGGCCAGCACGCCCATGGCCTGGCCCTGGGCCGAGCCCTCGTTTTTGTACTCGTGGCCTTCATCCACCACCAGCAGCCCAAAATAGTCTTTGGGCAGATAGCGTTTGATGAATTCGGTAGGCTGATAGCCGCCCTGCCCAATCGAGAATTCAAAGCTGGCCAGGCTGCGCTCCATGCGCCTGGCCTGCCGGTCACTGAACACCAGCTCGCCGTTTTCGTCCATGAGGTTCACGAACTCGTAGACGTTGTCCTCCAGCATCGCCGCCAGCGTCTTCTCGCCAAAGCTGCCAAGAAGGCGCTTTGCCGAGACAGGGCCGATGGTGGGTAGCTGCTGCAGGGCATCGAGCACCAGGTCGTACATGGACTGGATCGGCTTGCCGCTGCGGATGAGGGTCCACAGTGGCGATTTGCAGTGCTCGCACTTGCGCCGGCGGTCGCCCAGGACTTGCTTGGCCACGAGGGCTGACACAGGTAGCGTCTCGCCATCCTCGCTTTCCGATTCCAGCGGTCGCATGCAGCACGGGCAGCACGCTGCCGAGAACACCTGGCCGTCAATGAAGAGCCGGCGCTCGATGAACGCCGGCCGCCAGTGGAACCCCATGCGCATGCGCACGCGGCCCAGCACGAAGAACTCGGGCTGGCTGGTCTGCAGGCCCAGGCGGGCGCGCAGCGACAGCAGCTTGCGCAGCGTGTCCGGGCCGTTGAGCACCCACACACGGGCTCCAGGCACGGTCTCCAAGACCTCGCGCCGCCACTTGTAGACCAGGTGAGGCGGCGAGATGATCAAAGTACGGGGATTGCGCCGCTGCAAGCGCTGCAGCAGCACCGACACGCAGATGGCCATCATGGTCTTGCCAGTGCCCATCTCGGCGTTCAGCACAGCCGCAGGCTCGCCCTGGTCGGCCAGCAGCTTGACGATGGCCTGCACGGCTTCGCTTTGGGCCGCGAACGGCTTGCGCTTGAGCCCCTGCAGGATCTGCTGGCGTTCCCGCCAAACGCTTGTTTGGTGATCGCGCTCAGGCATGTACACAGGCGGGTGCTGGGCACGCACCTGGTCGAGCAGGCCCTGGCCAAATTCACGGATGAACTCGCCCAGCGGGATGGTTTCGCTGATCATGTCGGCCAGGAAGTCCTCACCCTCGATCTGGCCGAGCTGGCCGCCGGCATCTGAAGCTGCAACAGGTGAAGTGGTAGAAGTGTCCTGCTCCAGGACGGGTGTGGTGGTCGCCAAAATTTCCATGAGATGCTCCAATAAAAAGAGCGCACAGCCGAAGATCGGCGGTGCGCCCTGGTGGGTGGTTGAAATGCGAAGCCCGAGGCCTGGCTAGGGGCCAGGGTCGGGTTCAGGCCTGTGGATCAGGCGACGAGCTGACGCTCGCGGACGCCGGCACTGACGTGCCGGATGAAGTGGTCGGTGATGCTCACGCGCAGCGCGCGCAGGTTGCCGATTCGCGGATAAAGCCCCTGGCCCAGCTCGTGGACGGCGCCCTTGTCGCTGCACCAGTCCAGCAGCGGCCGCTGCCAGGCGTCCAGGAGTGCGATGGGGGCCAGCTCCTTGACCAGGCCCCACACGCGCGCCTCGATGTCGCCGCCGGCGGCCAGCACCCAGCCGATGCGGTTGGCCTTGTCCAGGCAGCGCAGGCGCTTGTCGTAGAGCCACAAGTGGCTGATGGGTCCAAACAAGTTCTGGCGCGGCAGCCGGCCGCTGAACTTGGCCAGGCGATCCGTCGATCCAAGATCGACCAGCTGGCGTTGGCCAGCGGCATTGACCAGGGTGAACCTGCTGATGCCGGCATCCGCCTTGTGGCCGAGCTCGGCCGCCGCGATGAACTGCATGGCAGAGGCATCCCGGCCATAGAACGACAGGAACATGAGCTCGCCTTCATCGTTGCGCAGGCAGGCATCGACCCAGAGGTCGGCATAGCCCTCGATGCGGTAGAGGCTGCAGGGTGGTTGCAAGAGATGCTCCAGAAATAGCGGAGCAGCCCCTTGCGGGGGCATGCCCCGCAAGGGTTGATAGACGGATCAGCGAGGGTTGGGAACCCACAGCCAGGCCGCAACAAAGGTGCCCACTTCTGAAGGGGCAACCAAAGGCAAGGGGTCAATCACGCAGGTCTCGCAGCCATACAGCTCGCGCGCCTGGGCAATGGCCCCTGCTTGCTCCAGGCGCCATTTGTCTTGGTCCTGTAGCGCCTGGTCGAGCGAGCACACGGCCTGGGCCAGGTTACCCTGCTCCCAGGTATTGACGACGCCGCGGGCGGCAACTTCGAGGTCAAGCATGGATGGGCTCCTTGCCGGCCTTGGCCTGTTCCCGTTGTTGGTAGTGCATTTCGACGGCCAGCTTGACTTCATCGAGCTGGGACAGCACCTCGCGGTGCTGGTCCATGACGACCTGCTGCGTGACTCGCTTCGGCCGGGTGCTCAACAGGCGACTGCTGAAGTCCTCATACAGGGTGTGCCGCATGAAGCCGCCGGCGGCGTGGTGCACCGAGCCCCGGGTGTCGAGGCTGCCGCCCATGGCCTTGCTGGTGCTGATGCGAAGCACCTGGGCGCCGCCCAGTTCGATTTCGGTTTCGAGCCGGTGTCCATCTCTGGCGTTGTGGCTATGGCGTGTGATCATGGATCGCTCCTTTAATGTTGAGAAAGCGAACGCCGCCCCTTGCGGGACGATGCCCGCAGGGGTGGTTGGAATGAATGCCTGGTCTTTCGACCCTGCGTGCTTTCAAGGCTCAGCACGCCTAAAACCGTTATGGATGGTTCAAACGGTTTTCCTCAGCCACCGTCATGGTTGCTCTGGAAAACCGGCTGTAGCCGGTTTGGGTTTTATAGAGGTTCCCCTCAGTATTCCGAGGGCAGCAGCAAGGTGGTGACGGCCCAATCTGCGTCTGTGATGACCCAGATCGTTTTGCCCCCGACTTTGTAGACCGACATGAGCCGGCTGCGATCCTGCAGAGCTCGCCTGTTCACGGCGAGATCCTCAGGTGGCATCTCGCCCCAGTCGCCACACTGGTGACGATGAAGCAGCTCTTGCGGGTTCACGTCGCCCCTGCAGATCAGGTTGTCAACGCCCAGCGTGGCTACGCAGCGCCCCAAGCGGAACAGGGGCGTGTCGTAGGTGATAGCGGCCTGCGGCCGCGCGAGGGTTTGGGTATCCATGAGTCGTCTCTCATAAAGACAGGAACAACCTCCCTGGGGAGGCGGTCCCCAGTGGGCGAAAGAAAAATGAGCACCAGGCCGACCTGGCACGGTGCGCCCGAGTCAATGGTCAGGGCACGCGATAGTCAGTCCGTTGCCGGCCTGACGCGGTTGTAGGGACCGTACTTCTCGGTCAGTTGGCGGGCTACATCTTTGGCAATTGCTTGCCAGTACGTGCCGTCAAAAAGACCGTTGTCGAAATGCTCAGGATGGGGGTAGTTGGCAATCTCCTCGACCCCGTCACGCAGAGCCTGTATCACGAGGACTTGGACCATCCCGCCGAAGCGCGAATACTCCATGAGCTCGGTGATGAACTCCACATTGGTTTTCAATTTCTGTTGCTGTGGCATGGCCACCTCCTTTGAACTCAGGGCGTCCGGCCCGTGGGGCTCGGTGCCCCACTGGGTTGGTAAGAATCAGGCGATCTTGACGATCTGCCCCAGGCGCACATCGGGCGTGAACTCGATGGCGTTGATGACCGGAACGAAGCGGTCCAGCATCACGATGGACTGCGAAGCGTTGCCCTTCTCGTCCACTTCGATGCTGACCTTGCGCTCCTTGCGCTTGTATGTGTCGCCCTTGATCAGGAAGGTGCGGCCGTTGTCCGCCGTGATCTTTCCGGTAACCTGGCCAGCGGCCAGGGCCAAGGCAAGGTGCCACGGCGTCAGGTCACGAAGCGGCGGCCGGCATGCTCCGGCCACCTGGGCGAAGTGCGCCTGCAGGCCTTCCCACAGCAAGCTGTGGGAGAACCTGGCCAGCTCATCTACCAACTGCTCCTCATCGATCTGCACGGCGTGGAAGTCGAACTCCACATCGCCCTGCAGGGCCGGGATAACGTAGGGCTCCTGCTCCCACGAGTCAGGAATCATGGGCGCACCCTCCTTCGAGGCCTGCGCGTCCACAAGGGGCTGCAGAGCAGCCTTGGTAGCGTGCGTTGGCCGGCAGCGGGTGCCGATCACGATGCACTGTTTGAAGCGCCGCTCGGGAGCCATGAAGACCCGCAGGTTCTGGAAGTTGCGCACCAGGTAGCCGCGGATCTCGTCGTCCAGCGCGTAGTGCGGAACGATGTAGACCAGCACGCCGCCGTGGGCCAGGTAGGGGACGGTCTTGCGCAGGAACGTTCGTTCCAGACGCTCGGCCTTCTCCGCGTCGTCGATCAGCGACCGCTGCGCGGCCTGGTCGGAGACACCGTAGCCGTATGGGGGGTTCAGGAACAGCAGGCCCATGCTTCGCGGCTTCACGACAACATCGTGCACATCGGACTGAATCACGCGATCGAGGATCTGCTTGGCGTGCCTTGCACGCTCTCGGTCGAGCTCGATGCCGAAGGCCTCGGCGGCGGCCCCGCCACGCGCAACGGTGAGCAGTTGGCGCACGTCGGCCAGAGCCGTGCCCTCGCCGCAGCAGGGGTCCAGCATCCGCACGCTGCCCGCATCGGGCATGCGCACCAGGTTGGCGATGCGGGATATGGTTTCCTCATCGGTCGGGAAGTACCCGGCCTTGATATAGTTTTGCGCCAGGCGCGCGAAGATCAGGGCCATGGCCTGCTCCCAAAAAAGGAAAGCCAGCCCCGGAATGATTCCGGAAGCTGGCTGGTTGGAAATTGCAAGGGCGAGCCTTGCTGGATGGGATGAATCAGAGATGCGTGCGCTGTGTCCAGAGGCCAGCATCCCAAGCCTTTTGGGCCTTCTCTGGCGTGGGCCAATATTGCACAGACTCGCGCGTGAAAGGGCCGTTCTCGGAATAGGTCCCGAGGTAGTAGCCGCCACCACTTTTGAGAATCTGCATCTCCAATTGCTCACCGCACGCAGCGGCAAGTGCCCCGTACTGAACGGTTCCATTGGATGCGCTGGGGATTTGAACTTGCTTCATGACATTTCTCCTGGGCTGGTGAAATGGACGAGCGCCCCCCGGATGGGACGGCCCATCCGGGTTGAGGTTGAAGGGTGAATTCGTGCGACACTTTTCGGATGACCGATACGCGCCCCACACTGACACTTGTTGAAGGAAGCCCCGCCGAGAAGTTGGACCTGGTCCACCTCCTGGAAGAGCTCGATGCGCGCGATGCGCTACCTATCCTGCGGCAGCGGATGCGTCAGCAAAAGGCAGCGGCAAACAGCGTGCTCGCATCAGTTGCACCAAGCGCGCCGGCAGGCCAGCAAGCAGATCCGGCCGTGCGTAGCACGAGCGAACCAGTTTGATGATCGAGCAGACATCACCAGGGGCGACCGTTTCTCGCAGTTCCATCAGCCGCTGATACTCCTGCTCGTCGCAGACGATCAACCACTGGGTGAAAGCGGCGTGCATATCCATGCGCTGCGCTTCGGACCACCGGGGCAAGATTTGAATTGACATAGCTGTCTCCAAGAAATGGGGACAACCGGCCCTGGGGACGATGGTCCCCGAGGGTGAGAAAGAAGCGAAGTTACAGCAGCTTGATCGCCGCGAGGGCGAGTCCGACTACCGCAACTTGCGTGGTGATGATCCAGCGCAGCTGGTCGTTGAGACGGGCGTTGAGTCGAGTCTCCAATGCTGCAATGTCAGTTCGCACGGTGGCGATCTGCGCTTTCAGCTCACTGCCATCGGCCTTGGTCATCAGTTGTTCGCGCATCTCGGCGCGAACAGCATCTTGACCAGACTGAATAGCATTTTCGAGCTCACGTTCGACAGCACGGGCCTTTTCTGGCTTGACGCCAGCGTCGGTCAGTGCTTCGAAGACGCTCAGTTTGATGGGCATGCCCATAGTCTACTCCTCCCGAAAAAAGAGCGGGCACGCCAACCCTGACGGGCTGTTGTGCCCGCGAAGGTTGAAGATGATGCTTGCCCCGGCAGTGCGAACTGCCGTGCACATTCGAAGGGCGCAATGTGCTCGAAACCATACTGAAATGGTGTGATGGTTTCCCACAGGAGCCGCTTGCGCAGCTGCTGTGGGAACCCATCGGGTTCCGCTCAGTTTAACAGTGCTCCAGGCCGCCAGAGGCTGGCCGGTCACCAGGTGGAGCTCAGGCGACCAAGGAAAGGCGCGGTCACTTCCGCAGGCTTGGCTTTCGCCTGGGGAGCACTATCGCAAAGCTGCTGCGCATCAGGTCGCAGCCACCCTAATTGGAGCGTCCGCCCTGCCCCTTCGGGGCATGCAGCAGGCTGTCTGCTGGACACAGGAAATGCCCAGGAAACAGCCCGCTGCGAGCGGGCCATGGGTGCGCAGTGCGTACCTGGTTAGATCGGGAGCCAGGTCTGACTCATGGGGTCTATCGAATAGCCAAGATCCTTCAGGGCAGACACCTGCTGACGCAGTCGTGCGCGGTCCACCGTGGAATCGAGTTTGACTGGCTCGCGGTGCTGCACCTGGGGCCAGAGTTCAGCGAACAGCTCGGCCAGCGCGCTGTTTTCGGCTGGGGGCGGTGTAGCAGGCGCAGGCACTGAAGTTGCTGGCTGCGCGCGATCAGCTTGCGAGGACGATGCCCTGACCTGCTTGGCGTTGGCGAGCTTGGCTTTGAGCTGCTCGCGCAGCTGGTCGGTGAGTGCCGGCGGCGGCTGTACAGTCGGCCGAGGTGCTAGTGTTGGCGTCGCAGCTGGATAGCTGGCTGGCAGCTCTTCTGCCGGGTCGGCCTCAGGCGGCATCCTGTCATCCGGCCGCTCGGCCGCGCTGTCCAACTGGACGTCGTGCAGCGTGGCGCGGATCTCGGTGATGCCCTTGCCGTAGTAGATGTACTGCTTCAGGAAGATGCGCTCGACCCATACCGTGCCCGTGTAGTCGCCGTCCTCGAACTGATCGAGCAGCGGATCGACCACGCGAAACTCGCCGATGTCGGTCAGCAGCTCGCCGATGCAGAAGAAACCGTTGCGGCCGCCGCGGATTTTTTTGACTCTCAGCGTGACGCCGGAGAGTTTGATCATGTGCTGGTGCTCCAGGAACTGGGGCACGGACCGCAAGGGCTGCACGGCCCCGTGGGTTGAAGAAATAGGAACACCTCACGTGCGTAAACACGTGAGGTGCTGGTTTGATATATCCGAAGGAGATCCAGTCCTCAGGACATGGGGCTTGCAACGTTTCCGTAGTTTGTGCGTCAACGAGGCCGCCACAAGCTCAATATGCCTCGCTCCGAAGAGGTGCATGTCTCAGAGGCTCACATGCCGCGCCACCGAGGTGGCATGCAGGTTTGAGCGATACCTGCAAACGCTTGGAGAGCCTTGAGCATAGCGCAAAACCAAGTGTCTTGGCCAAAAAAGCAATCCCCCGGCCTGCAGTGCAGGACGGGGGTTGGTGTCGTGCTAGATCAGCTTACGCATGACCAGCTCGTTGCTGTGAGTGGCCAGCTCCACTGTGCGGAGCTGACCTGCGCCCATAGGCCGAAGGCCCATGGCCACGCGCTGCTGGTGCAGTTGCCTGGCGCGGCTGGTTGCGCCCCTCGGGTGCGCCATCCTGCCGTGGTGCATGCGGCTGAAAACGATCCTGGCGTGGAGCGTAATCTTGCCGTGGAGCTGGTGCAGGACGCTGCTGGCGAAGTGCCGATGGCTCCTCGTTGTGCGGCGGCTCATTGCCAGCGTTTTGATGCTCTATTTCAGGCGTTCCATCCAAGGGCTCTTGGTCGGTGCGTCCTTCATCAAGCCAGGCTTCCTGGTGCGACTCCTGCTGGAGTTCCCCATTGACCTGGTTGGCATCTGTTTGGCGCTTATAGACCTGCTCGTTATCGACCGAAATCGAATAGACCAGGATCAGGCGCCCCTTGATCAACGCAGTCCACTCCGTCCTCCCTGTCGGGCGTCGGGTTTGTGGATCACGGACATCGCGCTCATAGGGATGAGCGTAGGTATCGGCAATGCGGAACGTGACGCAAACCTTGCGGCCTTGGTCCACGGCTTCTTGCATCCCTTCAATCAAGGAAATGGCTTCTTCACCACTGACCCGGAGGTCAAAGTAGGTGTAGTCCGGCTCGTCTGAAGATCCACGCAAAGCGCTGATGGCGCACGCGAGGAAAGGTTCAGATTTGCGGCCACGGCCAGAGGGGGTGACCCAACGGATGCGGCTAAGGTAGCCGACACCAGAAGTGTGCAGATTGAAATACTCGCGTTGCTGTGCGTTTTGCATGGTGATCTCCAAAGTTCCAAAAATGAACGAGGAGCACAGACGCACGCAACCGGACCGAGAGGTCTGGATGGGGCAGCCATGTCCCCATCCGGGTTGCAAGTGATGCTCTGAACGATCCTTTGGGAGGATCATCTAGCGACTCTCAAGAGCTCAGTCGCTTGTGGTGCCTTTCGGCGGTTCACGAGAAGAAGACTATCAGACCGTACCGGGGTGGTCAAACAGGTGTTGACAGATCCATCAAGGCTTGACTGCTGCCTGGGCCTGCAGTTCCTGCAAGCGCAGGATCAAGGCTGCATGCTGCTGCTTCAATGAAGGTAGCTGATCTTGAAACTTGTACCAGGCTTTCTCTAATTGCTCATTTAATGGTTCAGGCCTATAGGCAATATTGTCTCCAATATCAGTCAGGCAATCCTTATAGGAACGTTCATAGGAAAAAAGCAGGTTCTTGCTTTCGTCCCTCAGCCAGGCAACAGTATGAGGCTGCACCTTGCTAATAAAAGCAATACGGTCAGCGACACTATTAATTGTGGCGAAAGGACTAGAATTCACTGCCTTATGGGCATCTTCTAATCTTTTGAGTTGCCGCTGTTCATCCGCATGCTTATGTTTTGCAGCTTTTTGCAAGATTTGAGTAGCCTGTTCAAGAATAACTATTGCGTCAGCAATCGTCTTGTCTTCTTTGCAATCGAGCTCAATTTCTCCAGTCCTGAAACTCTGCAACCCACCAATCAATCGCTTGATTGTTGTCACTTGAGTCTTCCTTTGATTACTGCTTTTGGAGAACAGGCCCTTGTACAGATCTTCTGCCTTGATCATGCATCACTCCAATTTGGTTGAAATTTCTACATAAATAAGAAACCCCATCACCGAGCAGGCGCTCGATGATGGGGTACTGTTGAAGCCGAATGGCTTAGCGATCAGTACCAGTTGGCCGTTGGGCCATAGGCAGACAGAGCACATTGTCGCCTTGCGGCTTAGTTGTAGGTTTGGCCGTTTGATGGCTATCAAAAGATGCCTTGCGGGTTTCAGCACGTGCTTTGTTGATCTCATCACGCACGAAGCTGAAGAAATCGCGCGAAACACGCACGGCCCAAGCAATGCAAATAGACACCTTTCGGCGCCGCTCTGCGAGCTTCTGGCCGGCCTCGAAGGCTTTTTCCCGGATTCGCTCTGCGCGACGCAGAGTTTCCCAGGCTTTGGTATAGACACCTAGGTACTGCATCTTGAGTTCTGGATACTCTTCGAGCAGTCCGACCAGAATGTCAGCTACCAAGGGGTCATTGAGCCGAGAAACCATGTCGGCCAGATGCTTGGCATCCCATTGGGAAGCGTTCACAAAGGCGTTATTGGCGGCGGCGGGCTTGCGTGCGGAGGAAGTCATGTCGTTGCTTTCGGCTGAAGGACAACGACAATCCCCAAAGGGACGCGTTGGTCCCGGTGGGAGATAAAAGATAGTACCCTATCCTGCTACTGCAGGATGTGCGTCTTGCAAGGGCTCAGACGCTGCGTGGTGCTCAACGAGCGATCACGACCCCATTGTATGGGCTAACTGGCAGTATGAGAAGACCCTAGAAACTGTGACATTTTCTAAACATCTGCCTGCGCTCCATCAAAAGTCTTCAGCTCCCTGGGTTTGGCAGAGCGTTCTGAGTAATGTTTTCAAGCGAAAATTTTTGCTGGTCAATAATCTCATCTACTTTATCGATTGCAAGACCGGCATCAATCAATTGCTGCCTCAGGAACGAAACTCTTCGTTCAAACGCTTGCCTGGCTTGAGATGCGCCATCAATAATGAACTGCGCATTAAAGTCATCAGCCAAGTCGTAGAACTGAACATTGGTTACGCATTTCTCGAACCACGAGTAGCGGATAGCAATTTCTTGCAATGCAAGGGTGCCATGCGCTTGCCTGACACCAACCTCACTGAGTGGGAAGACAATTCAATTAGCGAGCAACGCATCAGCCTCTTGCACAGCTTCCAGTGGTACGCATCGAACCTCCCCGCGCTGCGCGCCAGGCAGCGCCGACTTCGCCGCCTCAATCACCTCCTCCTCTGTCGTGCGCTTGTTCTCCTGAAGCTGGAGCACGCCTTCGTCTATGGTGCCGGGGATCACCGGCACAAGCACCAGGACATCCCGCTTCTGGCCCAGGCGATATGCACGATCCTCTGCCTGGCGCATCAACGCCGGCGTCCATGGCATGCTGGCGAAGGCCACGATGTTCGCGGCCGTCAGCGTGATGCCCACGCCGGCCGCCATCGTCGTACCGATGAACACCTTGATCCCGGCATCTGCCTGGAAGGCATCCACCGCCGCCTGGCGCTTCTTTGTACTGTCAGCTCCGACCAGACTGACGCTGCGCACGCCCATCGCATCCAGCGCCTGTTTGAGCGCTTCCACGGTACTCATGTACTCGCAGAAGATGATGAGTTTGTCGTCCTCGCCCAGCGACTCGGCAGTCTCGACCAGGAACGGGATCTTCAGCGTCTCCAGCGCCTTGCGCAGCCGCACGATCTTGGGCATGGCCTGCAGGCTCATGTCACCGTAGATCTCCTTGTAGGCGTCCAGTCCCACGGCTGGCGACAGATACCGCATTTGCCGCTCCTTGCTGCCCAGATCCTTTAACACCGACTTGCTGCGGCGGATCATCCAGCCCTTGATCGCCTCGGCCAGCGCAGCCCGCTTCTCAGGCGCACCAGCGAAGCCCTTGCGGAACTCGGCCAGCGTCAGGTGGCCCAGCTCGTGGCCAGTGATGCGCAGCAGCGTGTGCATCTCCACTTCCCGGTTGAGCAGCGGCGTTCCTGTGACCACGTAGCAGCGCTCGATGCGTGCAGCCAGAAGGAACACGTTGCGCGTGCGGCCGCTCTGGTACTCCTTGAGGTAATGGGCCTCGTCCACCGCCATGACCGCAAAATCCAGCTCCGTCTCGCGCACCAGGCCACCCATGCGCTCATAGTTCCCGATCACCCAGTCGCAGCCCTGCAGCGTGGCCATGCGGTCGTCGCCGACCATGCCGATGCGTGCATCCGGGTAGATCATGCGGATCTCGCGCTCCCAGTTCAGCCTGAGCGAGGCAGGGCACACGATCAGCACCCGGCCGGTGCCGGCGGCCATGCGCGAGGCAACGACAGTCTGACGGCTCTTGCCCAGGCCCATGTCGTCGCCCATGCAGGCACCCGATTGGCGCAGCATGTGGATGACGCCCTCGGCCTGGTAGTCGCGCAACGTCTCGCAGGCCACCATGGCGGCCAAAGCCGCAGCGTCGTATGGCAGATCCGCAACGTGGCCACGCTCGGTAGAGAGGAAACCGCTGCCCTCTTCCTCGGATGCGCCAGGCCCGCTACCAGCGGGCGGCGGCGCAGACGGAACGCTGATGGGTGAGCCCTGGTTGCCTGTGCTGGCCAGATCCTCAATAACCACAGGCTGCTCGTGCACAAATACGAACTCCGGCACCACGCCGGCGATGGACTGCAGGCGCTCCTGGATCTGCTCGGGCGTGGCACGGACCTGCCAGGCCGACGCATGCTTGTGGAAGTAGCCGCCCAGGGACCGCATGGCCCGCACACACAGCGGATCGTAGGAGAAGCTGACGGCATACCGCCCGCGGCTCAGATCTCCCTTCGCAAGCAGGAAAACCTGCACATCGAGCAGCTGCGTGAAGTAGTCCTGCTGGGGCGCTGCCACGGCGGCCCTGAGCGTCACATCGATGCGCTCCAGATCCACGAACTGACCAGCAAAGGCATGCTGCAGGATCTGCTCTGCCCGTCCGGCATCGTTGACCTCGAGCATCCACATGCACCGCGCAGCGCACCACCATGCGTCGTAAGCATCCAGGGGCCGTTTCAGGCCTGGCACGTGAGTGAGCTGCAGTCCGATCCTACGCCCATCAAATGCTGCTTGCAAAAGCAGATCCGGGGGGGTGATCGAAACTGGGCCGATTTGCACAGGGGTGATCGGCGGTTTCATGCCAGATGCCCCGAAGAATCTATTGGCGACACCACACCGCGCAGCGAATTACCATCAAGAAAACCAACTACCCCAGCTGCCAAGAGGTAGCGAACGGAGCGAAGTTGGATGGACTCATAGCCCCAACCAGCAGCGATATTGCAAGCGAGCTCCTGCACTGAGGATGGCAATGCCGCGATCAATGGATCGAAATCCATGCAGCATTGAATGATGAAATTATCGAAAGAATCAGTGATGAGCACGAAGTTCTTGGTGAATACCTGGCTGCATATATCAAGCCAGACATGCTCTATCAGTTGACCTTCTTGGATACTTGAATCAAGTATGGCTTGTAGATTAAGACGATGACTCACGCCAAACTCCTGTGACAGCTTTATTTAATGACTGGCGGGCGCAAATGCGTCACGAGGAGCGATGAATGGATTTTTTATTCCGGCAAGAAACTCACTACCCGGCGACGTTGCCACAAGTGAACAATGGCGTCAGCACGGCTATCAAAATCACCGATGTGAATAAACTCGCTGCTAGCCTCACCGGTATAGACCACAGAAATCCGAGCAGACCATGTGTCATCTATCCCAATGACACAAGAGCCGACACGTTGATAAGCCCCATTCTCGTGTTTGAGCAAATAGGCTGGTGCATCTTCGTCGCGATATGCAGCACTCATGACAACAATGACACTGAAGTCACCGTCAATGAGAACAAGAATTTCCTCGTATCCTGAATCTTGCTTCAATTCATCCAAGGTTCTCTCCTAAGAATTGGAACATTTAGGCTCTAAGTCTTGGTGCAGATCGCCTTCAAGCGGGTTGATCTTGATAATCTTGCTCGGAGGGCTGATGGGCATTGGGAGCTGCTGCACGGCGTGTAGGAACCTCAAATTCGATGGACTTAACCCTCGACAGCTGCAGAGCGATGTCCTCGGCCACGATCTTGACAACCTGTACCTCGTTGCCTGCCCCGTCCTTGGCCATGAAATCGCGTTCTTCGCCAAGCACAAGAACCCGACTCCCCCTGCGCAGCAGTCTGGCAACATCCCGCGCCTTCTGGCCATAGATTTCCACCTCGCGCCAAAAGCCCCCCACTTGCTCGACTTCGCCCGTGTCCTTGTTCTGACCGTACCGGCCAAACATCACACGCATAGTGGCCACTTCAAAATCCCCCCGACTTCCTGCAATAACCCTCAATTCGGGCGATTGGGCCAGATTACCTTTTCCGATGAACAAGTTCTGCATTTCTCTCTCCGTGGTGCTATAGACAGAAGAAACACCACCCAGCAGCACCGTCGCCAGGGGATGTGTTTGAAGGGTGGAAGAAGTCCTCGACTATGATGCTGCCGTTGCACCAGGCTACCAACCATGCAACGAACAACTACCTCAACCAACTATACAGAGGACTTCTTCCGTGACACAAAATTCTGACCAATACGTTACCCGTGAGGAACACGAAAATCTCAAGCGGCAAGTGGCTGAATCACTCGATATCATCAAAAAAATTATTCAACAAAAAATCGTAATCGATCAAGGAGGTTATGAATTAATTTCACATATTCAAGTCCTCGATAACTTAATTGGTGAAATTGAAAAAAATTAACACCCCTTATTTTAAATAATTTATCTATCCCGATTTTTCCTTGCAGCCATGAGAATACTATTGGCTGCATCTTTTTCTGCCGTAAGCTCGGTTTTCCAAGTATTCCATCCTGCGAGCAATTCTGGATCGCTGAAGACGCCCAGCATCTGTGAAGTCTCCGCATGAATGCGACTTTTCTCGCAAGAGAAGACGGCTCGACCAATCCATCGCTCGGCCGCTATTTTCAGCTTCTTTGGATGATCCTCAAGATAGAGTTTGAATCCCTGAATATTCTGCAGCAAGAACCTCAGCACCATTGCTTCGCCCACTCCATCTGAAGGAGTTGCGTAGAAAGCGTTGACCTCTTGCCTCGCCTTCTCCAGCTCATCTTTATCCGTGTCAGGTGTGCTCAAATCAAGGGGCATGCCACTCTCACCTAGCGAGTGATGACCGGAACTGATCTGCAAGGCAATGTGCCTCTCTTGCGCCGTAAGAGTTTCTGGCGCGCGAATTACTTTGCTGTCCATATTGAACCTCATTTGAAATAGGCCACAAGGCCGAGAAATTGAAAGCACCGGAATGGAATTGGAGCCTTCACACTGGAAACTTTGAGCGTGGATAGATATGGGGCTCGACCCGCTCGACCCGCTTGCGCGCCTTCTTGATTTCCGCCCGCATTTCGAGGTGTTCGTCATTGAGCGACTTGGCCTGGCGCGAGGCCTCCATGCACCATTCGTAGAAGTTCGATGGGTAACCGGCTGCCAAGTCTTCGGCCTCTTGCCAGCTCAAGTGCCGGTTCACGCCCAAGCGCGCACGCCAGCGCAGGAACACATAGCCCGATGCGTTTCGCTGATGGAGCATGAGATAGAACCCCAGGCCTGCAACATTCTTGGACTTCTCCGAGAGTTGCCGCATCTTCAGGACGATGGCGTCAAGGCTGTCAATTTTTTGGCGCAGGTCGGCGAGCCCGCCCCTACCCGTAAGGGCCTTTGCGTCAACTCGGTTTTGACACTCTTGCTCTTGAGCTGCTTGCCTTGCCCAGGACACATGATTGACATACCGTTTCCGGCCGGCTTGATGGGTCTCCCCTTTCAATACCAAATCCCTTTGCACATCATCCCCTTTCATCACCATTGCTCCAAGCTATTGCGCGATGCTTCAGGTGGTCCCTGCAGCAGCCTCAGATGCGGCTGCTGCACTGGCGTCTGATTCAGGTTGAAGGCGCTGAGAGACTTCGGCCATCTCGGCGACCTCTAGCTGCGCTCCGACTTGCCTCAGAACATGGCGCTCAGCATCCGTGATGGAGTAGCGTCGTCGAGAGTGAGCTGGCGACATTTCAGTCTTGTAGATCGCTGACGGCACCGGGCCGAACACGCTGACGGCAAACTCCAGGCGTTTGGCCGCTTCGGGATCTGCACTCACCCAGTCCCCGCGATTGAGCGACTGGATCTCCTTGCGCATCAGCCAGCGGTCAAAGCGAGCTGTCCCGTAGAAAACACTCAGGATCGAGCGCGAGACGATTTGCAGCGTGTGGCGCGCCTCCTCGTCGGTCTGCAGGCTCTTGCGCTGGAGCGTTTTTTGCAGGCGCACGAAAAAGTCGTAGCTGGAAATCAGCTTGGCGATGTCGTAGCCATAAGGACTACGAAAGCCCAGGTTCAGCATGGCAGGCTTGGAGGATGCTGCAACGCTGAACGTGAGGCCGCGGCGGCGCTGCTGCTCCAGCACGTCTTCACACTTGGCAACCTCGGCTTCGAGATGCCGCTGAATTCGGCTCACTCCCTGCTCGTGACGCACCAGAGCCCAGTCCGCGTAGGGATTGTTGTTAGACGTGAGTAGCCACAGATTGCGCAGCGAAGATGCCACACGTTTGCCGCCGATGATGGCATTCGTGCCCACGCTGGGATCGCGCGAGCGGCCTTGGAACATGCGCAGGGCTTCGATGGTGTGGATTGTCATCTGATCGACGCCCTCATCCACCAGGACTCCCAGGTCGTCAGCGGCCTGCGCGTCCTGGCTGGAGATCAACACATCCGCACCACGGCGACCAGCCCGTTCGCTCTCCATGATGGCGAGCCGCTCGCGGCGATCCAGCAACTCGGCATAGCGATCGAATCGCAAATCGGATTCGGGTGCCCCAATCTTGATGAAGTCCGCAAGGAAATTCTCCTCCTTACTGATGGAGTAGCCATCAGAAAACGGGGAGTTTTCCTCCTTTAGAAATTGCAACTGAGGCGAAGGCAGGATGCCCTGCAAGTCGATTGAATCCAAGTTGCGCCGCTGATCGGCTTGTTTAGTGCCCGCAATAGTTGCCACGTCCATCTCCAAGTTAAATATTTAGTTGGTCACGAAATGATTTACTAACCAGCAGAACCATCACTCTGTGAAGCTGCTGCGATAGCTTCTGCTGCTGCAATAGCGGCCCGGTCTGCATTCCATGCATCCAGGAATGCGAATTGTTTTTTGCTTACGGCTGGCAGGCGCTCAGGAATGCGCTGGCGAAGCAAATCAAGCACGGCTTCGCGGTTGACGGTCACTAGAGTCTTTGTGTTCTTGTGAACCCGCGTTGTGATGAATCCCAAGACTTCCAATCTCTGCAATGATCTTTGCGCAGTCTTCCTGTCAATGGAATTGCAAAGCTGAGTCTCTGCCATGCTGCCAGATGTCGTCCCAGTCTCGGTAACATCAGCCTCCTCCTTAAGAAGAATCCAAAGAACTGCCGCATCTGCGTAGACCCGCATCCTTTGTACAAGATGGACAAACAAATCAGGACCTGTCATGTCTTTTTCTTCAACTACGCTCATTTAGAAACTCCGTTGGCTAATATGCAAAATTTCAGAAGATCGGCGGGCCCTGCGCGGTGAGACGATCTGTCCCACCCGGCAGGCCCTGCGCGGTGAGACGATCTGTCCCACCCGGCAGGCCCTGCGCGGTGAGACGATCTGTCCCACCCGGCACGCGGTGCGCGGTGTATCAAAAAGAGGCACGTGGCAGGCCCTGCGCGGTAGTCCGTTTCGGACCACGTGGCACGCGGTGGCTCATTTCGGACCACGTGGCACGCCGTGCGAGGTGCTGCAGTTTCATTAAAATCCGGGGCGAAGGTAATGCGGCTCTGCAATACGTACAGACGGCGCTTGCTCATTCATCACCCCCTTCATATTCCGCGACCTCATTCGCTCGAATGGCTTTCACCAATGGACCTGCAGTCATTGTTACTGCCCATGCTGCTGAGTTTTTCAGCTTGATGCGAATCACGTTGATGGAGTTATCAACCTTCACTAGCGTCCCAGTGCTCTGCATGACGTAAACCACGCCATGCTTCAAAAATTGCATGGCTTCTTCCATTTCATTGCTGGCAGTGAATCGCTCCGGCCTGGCAGCAAAAATGCCCAACTTATTTCCCTGCGTTGTGAGTTTTCCCTCTGTCATCGGCTCGCGTTTAGCAGCGACTTCAGCAGCGTAGGTCAACACAATATCTTCGCCATTGGCTTTCTTAGCGATGATTCCGTTTAGCCAGGCTGCCGGGCTACGGACCTCTTTACCGTTTTCCAGCTTTCCGTGAAGTTCATCAAGCAACTCCTGCCGCTCAGATTCCGGCAGGCGTTTCACGACACTTTCGACTGCCACGCGTTGGCTATCGGAGAGCTTGGCAGGAAAGATCAATGCTGTGGGCTGATCGATAACATGTTCGGCATGAGCCTTCTCTCCGGTATGCGAAGAGTTTTCAACACCACTACCACTACTCTTGGTCACCTCTTCACAGGTATTTGATGTAGTAGTGGTATTTATTGTTATACATTCTTGTATATAGGTTGCAGGAAACGGCAATTCTTGCTTGCAGGTTTCGGCATTTTCTAGGTTGCAGGAAACGGCATTTTTGGTGGACGCGCCTGCAGCCTCGCAACCCTCATCTAAACCATTGTCTAGATTGGACTTTTCACCCACTTTGGTCGTTGCGTCGGCGGCATCGGCGGCATCGCCGGATCGTCCAACTTGTCGATTTCCGACAAGTGGGTGTGCTGCCGGATCGTCCGCCAGGAACGCCAACAGCAGATCGCGCGAGCGTTGGGTCTGTGCTGCGACAGGCGCTGGGCGAGCCAGATTGAGTGACAGCTGACCGAACGCAATACCCAGGCCTGACAGATTGACCCTGGTCCCTGCAGCAAGCTCGGACGGTTGCTTTTCAGGCTTATCAGCCGCTGGCAGCAAACCTGCTGCAGCTTCAGATTGAACCTGAGAGCGTTGCTGCAGAGGCGCAGGTGTCTCCGGGTGCTGCAGAGTCGCTTGCTTATTGGCACGGCCCTTCAGCGGCTTGATGGCCTGGCCGCGCAGGCACATCAGCACTGCGTCAAAGTTGATTCGTACCAGCGAGCCACCTGCACCGCTTTCCTGGATCAGGCCTGCCTTTTTCAGTCGATCCCGCGCATTGCGCTGGACCTTGGTGCCCAGCGTCAGGGCGACTGCTATGTCGTCCTGCGACACGCTGATGCAGCCGTTGTCGAGCTGACCCAGACGCACACGGTCCCGATGGCATTGCAGCAGGTACGAGAGGTACAGCCCTGCGGCAATGTTCCCAGCCACGTCAGCCAGCGGCTTGTAGTAGACCTTGCAACTGCGCAGCCAACTACCTACCGCGTCCCATGTGGGCCGGGTCAGGCCAGCGGTGCTGCAGGAGAGGGATTCAACCAGCGCAGACACGTTGATGCGGTAGTTCATCACGGCGGGCCTGCCGATCAGCATTTCTTCCAGGATGCCGGCCTGCATCAGCGTCTCACGGACTGAGGCTTGCTCCGACCTGGTCAGGCCTATGGCCTGCTGCCACTGCGGCATGCTCATGTGGAACCAGCCGCCTCGCTGGGGGTACTTGCGAAGGCTGTGCCGGGTCCAGTAAAGTGCCATGCCCACGAAGATGGCGGCCTTGTGGCCGAAGGTTTCGGCCAAGGCGGGATGGAATGGGACGAAGCCGCGTTCGTCCAGATGGAGAATGATTTGCTCGTGGGCCGTCTGCCCCGAGCTGTCGATGCCAGCATCGACGCTGCCTAGTAGAGGCGGCAGCTGTGCGAGCATGGGTTGAAGGCGCACTCGTCGTTCTCCTGGCTGCTCAGTTCGCTGTTGACGAACTTGCCATTTGCTCTGTCGCCTGGTAGCCCAACTCCAGGGCATCGGCCAGAGGTTGGGCCTGGCGCTTGAGCTGCTCCATGAGCCGGTCCATGTGAATACGGAACTTGAGGGCTCGCCCCTGGCCACCTTCTTCTGTGACCAGGCCCATGGAGACCAGAGTTTTGCGGCAGGTCTGTTGCTGCGCTCGCGTGATGCCGGTGTCCTTCTCGACAGCGGCCGATGACAGCTCGATCAGGACCGACGACTCGCTTTGAATCTGCAGCGCTTTTTCTACAGCGTGGGAGAGCCACAGGGCGGTGACCACGTTGCCAGTTAAATCCACAAATGCACGATTAATTGTGATGGGTGCCTGGCCAATCCAGTCCAGCAGCATCGCAGATTTCAAATATTGTTCTTTATTCATATGCACCCCATCTATAGATTGCCGTCTCAAAATTGATCAGGCAGATCTAAATGTTTCATGAAGGCTTCACGGGCCTTTTTCTCCAAACGGTCATTTACGACGCTCTTCCTTTCCTTCGGGAAACGGATAGCAAACGATCTTGCGCTTTCCGTTGCAGATCACGCACCAAGTACCAAGCCCGAAACGTAACGGTGCAAAAAATGCTGCTGATTTCCGGTTCGCATTTTTATAAGCAAGCCATGCATCGGCAGGTACAGCGCTCATAGCAACTGCATGCCAATAGCTACGAGTGTTTTCAGATACGGAGTTATACCAATGCATACCTAGCGCATCGTCATCAGCTGATGCATGCTCAGGTTTAATGTTTAATGGCATTGCAACTCCAATCTGTTGATTCATGAATGTGAGATTTCAGCCATACAGAATCTATGAAAGACTTTTGATATTAGAGATTTTGTCTTCGACATAGATGTCCTCAAACTCTTTCACCGTGGAGTACAAGGTGTCGATGGAGTAGTCTGGAAATTTTTGATGCAGTGCATAGAGCCAATCCCGAAGATTTTCTGAATAATCGGAACTTTCTTTAATATGGTGCCAGACGACGTGAATATGATCTCTAGTACCATATTCTTTAGGTAGCTTTGTTCGTCCAATACTGCCGCCACCGACAAGCTCGCGCAGTCGGCGAATTTCCTCGGGCGTTCTTTTGAAGAGCTTATTGATTAATGCCCTCTGAGCGCCATGCTTGACGAAATACTCACACATTTCGTCATCACGCCGACGTCTGTCAATACAGTCTAACTGCTGCAACATCTCCCGAGTTGGGAGGTTTACGCTGACGAAAGTCAACCTATTAGAAAGGTCAAGTAAATCGCGCGCATCCCTTCGCCGCAGCTTATCGATAAGCTCGGCGCTAAATCCCTCACCCAGCAATTGATCCAGTCCGTGGTCTGTGTCGATGACACGAATTACTTCAGTCAGCGCCAAAAAGATGAGCTGGGGATTTTGCCGAATATCAACAGGGACAATACGGTGTTTCATTTAAATTTGATAAATTTAACGACACTGAGCCATCAAGGATTATTATGTGAACAGCTGCTTGTATGGGATCGATAGTTTTTCTGGATAAAATGAATAAAACTCTGTAATGGTGGACAGAATTTTCAAGAAAGCAACCCCGCCTACTGGAGACCCAATCAATTGCCAGACTTGCATCGAATGGACATAAATTACTCCCTGTCGCATCCCGATTCCTTGAGCTACGCATAGTTCAGTCATTGCCTGAACTCCAGTAGAGATGGCTTTCATCCATTTGCTGGGAACGGTGCTTTTGCTCACCACGTCCAAATTGCACTGACCACTGACCATTGCGAGTATTGCCCAGGCGCTTTCACGGAAAGCGGATTGCTCCTCGCTCAGTTGCTTGTCTTTGGATATATCCATGGACTCCGGAATGTCCACCAGAAAACCCAAAGGCATGTCGGGATCTATGACGATAAAATCGGCGATGGGAACTTCGTCATTGAGTGCGATCAACTCAGTTGTCAGGCGCTTTTGGAAAGAGGCAAGCCGATCCTGCTCATTTCCAGATTTGCCAGGTGCAGGTTGTTTACTCGATGGTTTGTTCTGAAATGGCTGTATATTTCCCCCAGCAACTGAGCCCAGCATCCCACCCAGCGGAGACTGCTTGCCAGAGCTGCTGGGAACGCCAGACGCTGTATTTCCTGCCCTCACCTTGAGGAGCTCATCAGCAGACATCTTTGGCTGGCTGAGGAATGCCTGCAGCACAGCGGGCATGTCGTCCGCGTGAAGGCCCAAAGCCTTGGAGCTAACGCTTTGGATGTCTGTGATAAGACTCTGAAGATCGATCTTTACTTCTTCTCGTTCAGCTGGATCTTTTTCAAGATTTGCTGCGTCCATTGCCTCCAGATCCTGGCAATACATGAGGAATATTTCATCAATAGCCTCTTTAACTTCTTTGGCCTTGTCGAACTGCTTTGAAACATCGAGACAGGCGCCATAGTTAGGCTTGATTACCCCATTCACGTCCTCCGTTCGCAACCAAGCACCTATCAAAGAAAGATGCTCGACAGCAAAAGCAAAGTTCTGAATCATGCGAATGCCATAGTTCAACCCCTTCTTCTTGAGGACATTATTTAATTCGGCTGCGCTGAGAATGGTTTTGTTTTCTTCTTCGAACGTCTTTTTGAAAGACGCCACTCCCTGCGCACGTTCCCAAAAAGAAATATCCCCTCGGTTGTCGTTCTCGCTTAAATGCGCAGAGATCACTGCAGCATCGCCAGGCCACTTCACCGTGATAACGGTGAGCTGTGCGAAACGTTGATCGCCTTCGTTCAGCAGCTCCTGGGCAATCTGAATGCGAGTATTGCCGCCACCATAAGGTGTGTACTTGTCGTTCGGGGAGCGGCGCGTAACCGTAATGGTGTTAGTGATCCGCCCCTCGGCACTCATGCTGGCCTTGAGTTCGGCTCGCTTCGGGTTTGGGCGAAGTCGCGGATTCTTCGCGTAGGGATCGATCTCGAATGGAGAAAGAACTGTCACAGAACCATCGGCCTCGTCCATCGGGTCAATATCGGCTGTGGCATTGCGTGTTGTGGAGGTCAGCGCCTGGCGGGCAGCGCTCAAACGTTTTTCTTGTGCAGATGTCTTTGTTATGTCGCTCATTTTTTCGTTCGAGCCAGGTGTGATTGAACCGGGCGTAGCACTGCTTGCGTTGGCCGATTCAGGGTTGGAATTGCGTTGCAAATCGGCGTGACGTTGCACCGCCGTAAGCGTTTCGGGTGTGCGCATACCAGCCTCCAATCAGGAATTGGAGGATGTGGCGTTCAGATCGGTGTATTCCCGATGGTTTGAGGCGTAGATACCTGCAACGCTTGGGATGAGCTCCCAAAGCAGTTCATGCATGGTGTCCGAGCCCTTGGCCGGATCAATCCAATGCACGGGCACCTGCGCTGTGGCAGCTTTGCGATAGGCCACGGCAGCGGGCACTACGGTGGACAGCATGTTGACGCGACCGCGCATGTTGATGAAGTTCTCGCGGATGAGCTCCGACATGTCGCGACTGTCGGTCGTCTTCTCGGTGCGGCTGAGCACGGCCCGCATCGGTGCCATCTTCATTCCCACATCGGTTACGCACTCGTGGCGCTCCAGCAGAGACTGTGTGCCGGTGATGAATTCACGGGCCGACACGATGTCTGGGGACACGGGCACCAGCAGGTGATCAGCGGCCATAACTGCAGCGTCTTGGAGGTGGCCAACGGCACCTTGTGTGTCGATCAGCACCACGTCATAAGCGTGGGTGACATTCGGGTGCTGCAAGGGGCGCTTGAGGCGCAGCATCATGTCCATCGGATTGCGAGTGGCCATCCAGTCCTGAAGCTTGCCATCGCGCGTGTCCGACTGGACAATGTCCAGTTTCCCTCCGTCCGAGCTCGGAATCTTGTCGAGCTTTCCTAAGTAGCTCGATGGGGGCAGTCGGCAATGCGAGATGCAATCTGCCGTGAGGACGCCGCCACGGACCAACTGCGACAGGCCGTGCTCAGCTTGGTGGGAAATCTGGTAGTAGCGGGAAAGCGAGGGCTGGATGTCGGCGTCGATCATCAGGACGCGCAGACCCAGATCGTGCAGGAGGCCGCCTAGGTTGGCGGCGAGGGTTGTCTTACCTACTCCACCCTTGGTAGAGACGACGGTGATGGTGAGCATAGTGACCTCGCTGGATGGTTGAACCAAACAACGAAAGAACTATGAAATTTGCCAAGGGAGTGACACTTAGCGCCGCGAAAATGCAACAAAAAGTGTCATTTAATATACATCGTATGTTTTTCAGGACTATTCATTCATCTCTGTACGGTTGTCGCTCACGCCTGTTCGCTAAGCCGCCACAATGTCGGGCATGAGACTTCTGCACACCATGCTGCGCGTTGGCAATCTCCAGCGCTCCATTGACTTCTACACCCAGGTGCTGGGCATGCAGTTGCTGCGCACCTCCGAGAACCCCGAGTACAAATACTCGCTGGCCTTTCTGGGCTTTGAGGGCGGCAACCCGGGTCAGGCCGAGATCGAGCTGACCTACAACTGGGGCGTGGAAAGCTACGAGATGGGCACGGCCTACGGCCACATCGCCCTGGGGGTCCCAGATGCGTATGCGGCCTGCAAGAAGATCAAGGAGGCCGGTGGCGCAGTGACGCGCGAGGCAGGGCCGGTCATGGGGGGCACTACGGTCATTGCCTTCGTGACCGACCCCGATGGCTACAAGATCGAGCTGATCGAGCGCAAGGACGATGCCGGCACGGGTACGGGCTTGCCTGATAAACAGGTGCAAGGAGCACCTACGCCATGGCCTCCCATTGCGGCAAGCAGTCCCGTGCCAGCGCAGTGACCCAGCCGGGCTCATCCGGCACAAAGGCGATGCCGTAGCGGGGGCTGACCAGAAAGCCCGCGCGCTCGAAGGATGCGCCGTCGTGGGTGCGCACAAACGCGGCCAGGTGGCCTAATGGAATCACCAAAGTATCCAGGTGCAGCACCCGGGCACGAGTGGTGACCTCCTCCAGCCGGCCGCTATCCTGAAAGCGATACACCACGCGGCAGTAATCCAGCGCCGTCAGGCCCACGTTGTTGCGTTCCTCGCTCAGCGGCTGGCCGTGGGCGCGGATGATGTCGGCGCGCGTGGCGGTGAATGGCACGCCGTCTACGCGCTTGTAGGGCTCCAGATGCATGGGTGGATTCTGCTGCGCGGCTCCGTGGCACGGCAACCCCCCTGCCCTGCGGCTGAAAGCCCGCATGGGCAGCCTCGCCGCTGGCATATCATGCCGGGTCGCATGGCTACCAGCGTTTTCCAGCATCCGGGCGGCAGGGCCTGCATGCCGGCTTCTTTCTTTTGATAAAAACAGCAGATAGCGCTTATGCAGCAAGCGTGAGTAGCTATTATTTTCAGCAACCACCCGCATCATCACATCCATGAGCACCTTGCCCGCCTTCGCACCCATGCCGGACGCCGCCGGTTTCTTTGGCCCCTACGGCGGCCAGTTGGTGCCGCCGCACCTCAAGCAGGCCATGGACGACATCAACCTGGCCTATGCCGAGATCACCAAGCGGCAGGATTTTCAGGATGAACTGGCCCAGTTGTTTGCCGACTACGTGGGTCGGCCCAGCCCGATCTTTCATGCGCGGCGCCTGTCGCAGCAGTTGGGCGGCGCGCAGATCCACCTCAAGCGCGAGGACCTGAACCACACCGGCGCGCACAAGATCAACCACTGCCTGGGCGAGGCGCTGCTGGCCAAGTTCATGGGCAAGAAGAAGGTGATTGCCGAAACCGGCGCCGGCCAGCATGGCGTGGCCCTGGCCACGGCCTGCGCGCTGGTGGGCATCCCCTGCGAGATCCACATGGGCCAGGTGGACATCGAGAAGGAACACCCCAACGTCACCAAGATGCGCATTCTGGGCTGCAAGCTTGTCGCCGTGACGCGCGGCGCGGCCACGCTGAAGGAGGCCGTGGACAGCGCCTTCGAGGAATACCTGAACAATCCCACGGATTACCTCTACGCCATCGGCTCGGTGGTGGGCCCCCACCCCTTCCCGATGATGGTGCGCGACTTCCAGAGCATCATCGGCCGCGAGGCGCGCGAGCAGTTCCAGGCCAAACACGGCCGCCTGCCCGACTACGTGACGGCCTGCGTGGGCGGCGGCAGCAACGCCATGGGCATCTTCACGGCCTTCCTGGAGGATGCCGGCGTGAAGCTGGTGGGCGTGGAGCCCTCGGGCGAAGGCACCGACAAGCCCGGCCGCCATGCGGCCACGCTCACCATGGGCAAGCCCGGCGAGATCCACGGCATGAAGTGCTACGTGCTGGAGGACGCCCCCGGCGTGCCCGCCGCCGTGCACAGCATTGCCTCGGGCCTGGACTATCCCGGCGTGGGGCCGCAGCACAGCTACCTGAAGGACATAGGCCGCGTGCAGTACGAAGCCGTGACCGACAAGGAATGCCTGGATGCGTTCATGCAGCTGTCGCGCGTGGAGGGCATCATCCCGGCGCTGGAGAGCGCCCACGCCGTGGCCTGGGCCATGCGCGTGGCGCCCGGCCTGCCCAAGGACTGCCACATCCTGGTGAACCTGTCGGGCCGCGGCGACAAGGATGCGGACTATGTCGCCAAGGTGCTGGGCCTTTGATTTTTTTCATTCAGGAGTTTTTAAACATGGCACTTCCACCCAACAAGCACCGCAGCCGCCGCCAGCGCAAGAAAATGCGCGTGGGCGAATTCCAGGAGTTCGGCTTCGAATACGAACTCAAGGTCAAGCAAGAGCTGACTCCCGAGCAGGAAGAGGCGCTGATGGACCGCTTCGTGCGCGAGCTGCTCGTGCCGCGCAACCTGGCTGCCGCCGGCTGGGTGCGCGAGGGTTTCGTCACGGCCTTCGAGCGCGGCTCCGCCACCGAGCAGGATCGCCAGGCCACGCAGGCCTGGCTGGCCGCCCAGCCCGAGGTGGCCGAGGCCACGCTGAGCGACCTGAAGGACGCGTGGTACGTGGAGGACTGAAACTGCGCATTTCAAGTCTTTTTCCGGTCTGGCACGCTCCCATAAAGCGCGGATAGCTCTCAATTTAAAAGCAGGAAGCCGCCACACCCTTGCGGGGTGGCGGCTTCCTGCCATGGAGCTTTTCTCTGCCCTTCAGGTCACCGGCGCCGGGTTGAACAGCACCAGCGCGTTGTGCAGCTTCCAGTGCTCGGCCCAGGTCTTCCTGCGGCCACTGGCCACGTCGAGCATCAGGCGGAACAGCTCCCAGCCCACGTCCTCGATGCTGGCCTGGCCGTCGGCGATGCGGCCGGCGTTCACATCCATCAGGTCGTGCCAGCGCCGCGCCAGGTCGCTGCGCGTGGCCACCTTGATGACCGGGCACGCGGCTAGGCCGTAGGGCGTGCCGCGCCCGGTGGTGAAGACATGCAGGTTCATGCCGGCCGCCAGCTGCAGCGTGCCGCAGATGAAATCCGACGCCGGCGTGGCCGCATAGACCAGGCCCTTTTGCGCCAGCTTGGCTCCGGGCGCCAGCACGCCGCTGATCGGCGCCGTGCCCGACTTGACGATGGAGCCCATGGCCTTCTCGACGATGTTCGACAACCCGCCCTGCTTGTTGCCTGGCGTGGTGTTGGCACTGCGGTCCACGCGGCCGCGCGCCAGGTAGGCGTCGTACCAGGCCATCTGGTCGATCAGGGCCTGCGCCACCTCGGGCGTGGCGGCGCGCGCGGTGAGCTGGTCGATGCCGTCGCGCACCTCGGTCACCTCGCTGAACATCACGGTGGCGCCGGCGCGCACCAGCAAATCGGTGCAAAAGCCCACGGCCGGGTTGGCCGTCACGCCGCTGAAGGCGTCGCTGCCGCCGCACTGCACGCCCACCACCAGCTCGCTGGCAG
Source organism: Alicycliphilus denitrificans (assembly GCF_044792555.1). Lineage (GTDB taxonomy): Bacteria > Pseudomonadota > Gammaproteobacteria > Burkholderiales > Burkholderiaceae_C > Alicycliphilus > Alicycliphilus denitrificans_A. Next base: position 2,252,710 of record NZ_CP126238.1, on the reverse strand, counting down.
GCACCGTCTCGCGCCGGCGCGCGTTCAGGCGCTCCAGGTGCTCCTCGGCCTGGCGCAGGATGGACTCGACCATGGACATGAAACCGACATGCGCCTCGTCCTGCAGGCACACCACGTCCAGCGGCGCCTGCTGCAAAGTGCGCTGGTCCACCAGAGGAATGCTGCCGGGCGGCAGCAGGCGCTCGGGCTGCAGCTTCTCGCAGCCCAGGCTGACTACCATCACCTCGCCGCCAAAGTTTGGGTTGAGGCTGATGTTGCGCAGCGTACGGATCGGCACCGCAGCATCCGGCGCGTCGATGGCGACGCCGCAGCCGTAGCCGTGCTCCAGCGCCACCACGTCGTCCACGTGGGGGTACCTGGGCAGCAGCTCGGCCTTGATGCGCTGCACGGCAAAGGCCGTCACCCCGGCCACGCACTGCACCGTCTGCGTGATGGCCAGGATGTTGCGCGTGCCCACGGATCCGTCGGCGTTGCGGTAGCCCTCAAAGGTGTAGCCTTCGAGCGGCTCCATCGCGGGCGGCTTGACGGTGGCCATGGGCAGGCCGTCCAGCGCGCGCGCCTCGGGCATGTGCAGCAGGCGCTCATGCACCCAGCTGCCGGCCGCTATGGACTGGATCGCGTAGCCTATGGCCACGTTGTAGCGGCGCACCGCGCCGCCCTCGGGAATGTCCACCAGCGCCACCTTGTGCGCCTGGGGCACCTTGTCCAGCAGCACCAAGCCGCCAGGCAGCACGGTGCCGGCGGGCAGGCCGCCATCGTTGGCCACGATGGCGACGTTGTCGGCCGCGTGCATGGCAATGCAGAGGGGAGCTGGTGTGCTCATCGCGGTGCGGTCTCCATCAATCGGCCTTGATGCCCGCGGCCTTGATCACCTGCGCCCACTTGGCCACCTCAGCCTTCTGGAAGGCCCCCAATTCGGCCGGCGTCATGGTGGACGGCACCATGCCGAAGGCTTTGAGGCGCGCCTGGACTTCCGGGGTGGCGACGATCTTCATGATCTCCGCGTGCAGCCGGTCCACAATGGGCTTGGGTGTGCCCGCGGGTGCGAACACCGCCTGCCAGGAACCCATGTCGAAGCCTTTTTCGCCGGCCTCGGCGATGGTGGGCACGTCGGGCAGCGACTCCACGCGCTTGGAGCTGGTCACGGCGATGGGCCGCAGCTTGCCGGACTGGATGTGCGGGCCAACGACCAACGCGGTGTCGAACATCATGTCCACCTGGCCGCCGATCACGTCCTGCACGGCCGGGCCACTGCCCTTGTAGGGCACATGCGTGAACTTCACGCCCGTCTGGTACGCGAGCAGCTCCAGTGCCATGTGGTTGGAGGTGCCGCTACCGGGCGAGGCCGAAGACAGGCCGCCCGCCGCGGCCTTGGCCTTGCTGGCGGCGAGCACGTCCGAGAGCGTCTTGTAGGGGCTGGCGGCCGGCACTACCAGCACCAGCGGGCCGGAGCCCAGCATGGCGACCGGCGTGAAGGACTTGACGGGGTCGTAATCCAGCTTGGCGTACAGGCTCACGTTGATGGCATGCGAGCTGATGGTGCCGCCAAGGATGGTGTAGCCGTCGGCCGGCGCGCGCGCGGCGATGGCCGAGCCCACGCCGCCACCGGCGCCGCCCTTGTTGTCGATGACCACGGGCGTGCCCAGCGCCTGGCCCAGCGGCTGGGCGATCACGCGCGCCAGAGTGTCGGTATTGCCGCCGGGCGGAAACGGCACCAGGTAGGTGATGGCCTTGCCCGCGGGCCAGTTGCCCTGCGCCGCTGCGGGCAGGGTGGCAAAGGCGCTGCCCAGCAGCAGGGCGCTGGCGGCGGCGAGAGAGCTTTTGATCAAGGTGCGGCGTTGCATGGAGGTGTCTCCTGGTGGAATGGAAGGGGCTCAGAAACGTGGCTGTCTGCCGGTAAAAGTGGGGTCGTACTTGCGCATCTGCCCGAGGTCATCGCGGTTGCGGATGCCGCAGCCCAGGTAGTTGTCGTGCAGGCGGGCCAGCGCCGCGCGGTCCAGTGTGACGCCCAGGCCCGGCGTGGTTGGCACGCGCAGGCTGCCCTGCTCGAACTGCAGGCGGCCACCCTCGACGACCTCCTCGTCCTGCCAGGGGTAGTGCGTGTCGCAGGCATAGGTCAGCTGCGGCACGCTGGCGCACAGGTGCGCCATTGCCACCAGACTGATGCCCAGGTGGGAATTGCTGTGCATCGACAGGCCCAGGTCGAAGGTCTGGCACAGCGTGGACAGCCGCTGCGTGGCGCGCAGCCCGCCCCAGTAGTGGTGGTCGCTGAGCACGATCTTCACCGGGCAGCCCATGTCGGCGTTGCGGCGGAACTCGGCAAAGTCGGTGACAACCATGTTGGTGGCCAGCGGTACGTCACACTCGCGCGCCACGGCGGCCATGCCCTCCAGGCCCGGGGCCGGGTCTTCGTAGTATTCGAGCACGCCGTGCAGCTGCTGCACGATCTTCAGACTGGTCTGCACCGTCCAGTTGCCGTTGGGGTCGATGCGCAGCGGCATGCCCGGAAAGGCCTCGGCCAGCGCCAGGATGCCGGCCGCCTCCTGCTCGGGCGGCAGGGTGCCGGCCTTGAGCTTGATGCTCTGGAAGCCGTACTGCGCGATCATGCGCCGCGCTTGCGCCACCAGCTGCGCGGGCGTGAGCGCCTCGCCCCAGGCATCGGGCGCGTAAGGTCTGTCGATATGCTCCGCGTACTTGTAGAACAGGTAGGCCGAAAAGGGCACGCTGGCGCGCGCCGCGCCGCCCAGCAGGTCCACCACCGGGGCCCGTGCTAGCTGGCCCTGCAGGTCCAGCATGGCCACCTCGAACGCGCTGGTGACCTTGGCCACCGTCTTGGACACATGGGTGCCCGGCGCCAAGGACACCTGCTGGCCCAGAAACTCCGAGGCCGTCAGCTTCGGCGGTGCGACCAGGGCCGCCACGCGGCTCTCCATCTCGTTGAGCGCCCAGGGAGACAGGCCGGCGAGGGCCGGCGCGGCCTTGGCCAACGCGTCCAGCATGGGCTGGTCGCCATAGCTTTCGTTGATGCCCACCAGGCCCGAGGCCGTTTCGATCTCGATGATGGAGCGCAGCGCCCAGGGCTCGTGGATGCCTGCCGCGTTGAGCAGCGGCGGGTCGCGGAAGGCAATGGGCGTGATGCGGATGTGACGGATCGCGTGGGAGGTATTCATCTTCGTGCCAGCGGTGTGGAGCATCTGGCCCAGTGCATTGAGGAACTTTGGCTCGTTAAGACATATGTTGTCTGATGACGTGCAACGAATTATGATCACATGCATGAATACCCCACACACGGGATTACCCGAATCCCCCTCTTCCGCGGCCTTGTCCTCCTCTTCGCTGCGCGGCAAGTCCGGCCGTGGCGGGGGGCGCAGTCTGGCGAAGCTGCTGTTCGAGGAGTTCGAGGGCAAGATCCGCCAGGGCCTGCTGCGCGAAGGCGACAAGCTGCCCACGGAATCGGAACTGGTGCAGGGCTATGACGTCAGCCGCACCGTGGTGCGCGAGGCATTGTCCAAGCTCCAGGCCGCCGGCCTGGCGGAGACGCGCCATGGCATAGGCACCTTTGTGCTGCAGCCGCGCACTGGCGGTATGTTCTTGCTGGACCCGTCGGAGCTAGCCGCATCGGTGGACGTGCTGGCGGTGCTGGAGCTGCGCATCAGCCTGGAGACCGAGTCCGCAGGCCTGGCCGCGCAGCGCCGCACCGAGGTGCAGCTACAGGCCATGCGCGCCGCGCTCGATGACTTTGCGCACTGCACCGAGCAGGGCCAAGACACGGTGGCGCACGACTTCCGCTTTCACCTGCAGATCGCGCAGGCCACGGGCAACCGCTATTTCGCGGACATCATGAACCATCTGGGCACTACGCTGATCCCGCGCACCCGCGTGGGCACGGCGCGCAGCACCGCGCCCAACGACGGCTACCTGCAGCGCGTGAACCGTGAGCACGAGGAAATCTACACGGCCATCGCGCGCAAGGATGCGGAGTCCGCCCGCGCCGCCATGCGCGTGCACCTCACCAACAGCCGCGAACGCCTGCGCCTGGCGCAGGAGGCTGCGGCTGCGGCCTCGGCCCACCCCGTCTGACAGGCCGGCTGCGGATAGTTCATCCGCGGCATGAAAAAGTGATTGCCTTGTCATAATTCATGTTGTACGATGACATATAACAAAACATCCGCACTCGGAGACATCGCATGACCTTGACCCGCCGTCTTGCTCTAGCCTGTGCCGCGCTCGCCTGCAGCGCCACCCTGGCCCACGCCGCCGACCCATGGCCCAGCCGCCCGCTGAAGATCGTCGTGCCCTACCCGCCCGGCGGTAGCTCGGACATCATTGCGCGCTCCATCAGCCAGCAGCTGTCGGCATCACTCAAACAGCCGGTCATCGTGGAGAACAAACCCGGCGCCAACGGCAACCTGGGCGCCGACTTCGTGGCCAAGTCCGCACCCGACGGCTACACCCTGCTGCTGTGCGACCTGGGCGCGCTGGCCATCAGTCCCTCTGTCTATACCAGGCTTCCCTTCAACCCCTCCAAGGACCTGCGCGGCGCGGCCATGCTGGCCTATTCGCCCCACCTGCTGGTGGTGCATCCCTCGGTCAAGGCCAACAACCTGAAGGAGCTGGTGGAACTGTCCAAGACCAGTGACCTGAACTTCGCCGTCACCGCCACGGGCAGCGCGCCGCACCTGGCCGGCGTGGAGCTGGCGCGGGCCACGGGCGCCAAGTGGGTCTACGTGCCCTACAAGGGCGGCGTGCAGTCGGTGCAGGACACGGTCGCCGGCCAGACCCAGGTGCTGATGAACGGCATGCTGGCCACCTACCCCCATGTGCAGAGCGGCAAGCTCAAGCTGCTGGGCGTGTCCAAGCGCGAGCGCATGCCGCTGATCGGCGCCTCGCCCACCATCGCCGAGCAGGGCGCATCCGGCTTCGAGACCGGCTCCTGGCAGGGCGTGATGCTGCCCGCGGGCACGCCGCCGGCCATCGTCCGGCGCCTGGGCGAAACGCTGGTGGCCGCCATCCGCAACCCCGAGGTGCGCGCGCGCCTCACGGGCCAGGGCGCCGAGGTGGTGACCATGTCGCCCGCCGAGGTGGACGGCTTCTTCGCCGCCGAGCGCGACCGCTGGGCCAAGGTCGTGCAGCAGGAAAAGCTGCAGCTTGACTGACCGCCCGACCCACACATTCACCACACATCCACTTCACCCATCGCTCCCAACCCGCCGCGCCGCGGCTCCGAAAGAAAGACTGACATGACTCCCCAAGACCTCAAGAACGTGATGAGCTCCGGCTTGCTGTCGTTTCCCATCACCGACTTCGATGCCAACGGCGACTTCGATGCCAAGAGCTATGCCGCACGCCTGGAATGGCTGGCCCCGTTTGGTGCCAGCGCCCTGTTTGCCGCCGGCGGCACGGGGGAATACTTCTCGCTCACGGCCAGCGAGTACCCCGGCATCATCCAGACGGCCGTGAACACCTGCCGCGGCAAGGTGCCCATCATTGCCGGCGCCGGCGGCCCCACGCGCTTTGCCATCGAATGCGCCCAGGCGGCCGAGAAGGCCGGCGCGCACGGCATCCTGCTCATGCCGCACTACATGACCGAAGCCAGCCAGGAAGGCCTGGCCGCGCATGTGGAGGCCGTGTGCAGGAGCGTGGACTTCGGCGTGATCATCTACAACCGCGGCATGAGTCGCTTCACGCCCGAGACCGTGGCGCGCCTGTGCGAGCGCAACCCCAACCTGGTGGGCTTCAAGGACGGCGTGGGCGACATCGAGGCCATGTCCGCCATGTACCTGACCATGGGCGACCGCCTGGCCTACCTGGGCGGCCTGCCCACGGCCGAGGTCTATGCCGCAGCCTACAAGGCGCTGGGCACGCCCGTGTACTCCTCGGCCGTCTTCAACTTCATCCCCAGGACGGCGATGCGCTTCTACCAGGCCGTGAAGAACGACGACCAGGCCACCCAGCACCGGCTGCTCAAGGACTTCTTCATGCCCTACCTGGAGATCCGCAACCGCAGCGCGGGCTATGCCGTGAGCATCATCAAGGCCGGCGCCAGGATCGTCGGCCACCCCGCCGGCCCGGTGCGCCCGCCGCTGGCCGACCTGAAGGCCGACGAGGTCGAGATGCTGGCCGAGCTGATCCGCAAGGTGGAACCCGTCTGATACCCAGGCCCCGCCCACCGCTGGCGGGGCCGCCCATGCATACAAGAAACCAAGGAGCAAAACCGTGAAGAAAGTCCTCATGGCCCTCGCGGCCAGCGTGGCCCTGTCTGCCGCAGCCGCCTGGCCGGACAAGAGCGTGAACATCATCGTGCCCTTCCCGCCCGGCGGCTCCACCGACACCATCGCCCGCGCCATGGCGCAGCACATGGGCGAGAAGCTGGGCCAGCCCTTCGTGGTGGACAACCGCCCCGGCGCCACCGGCACCATTGGCGCCACCGCGGTCAAGCGCGCCGCGCCCGACGGCTACACGCTGCTGGTGGCCTCGCTCGGCCCCTTCGTGATCGCGCCGCATCTGGTGAAGAACATACCGTACGACGCCGTCAAGGACTTCGACTACATCTCCCTGCCCGTACAGGCGCCCAACGTGCTCGTGGCCTCGCCCGCGCAGAAGGCGCGCACCTTGGCCGAGGTGGTGGCCGCGCTCAAGGCCCAGCCGGGCAAGATCAGCTTCGCCAGCTCGGGCAACGGCTCGTCGGACCATCTGTCGGCCGAGCTGTTCTGGCAGCAAAGCGGCACCTCGGGCGTGCATGTGCCCTACAAGGGTGGCGCGCCGGCCATCAACGACCTGCTCGGCGGCCAGGTGGACTTCTCGTTCCAGAACGTGAACGCCGTGCTGCAGCACATCCGCGCCGGCAAGCTGCATGCGATCGCCGTCACCGGCGACAGGCGCTCGCCCGTGCTGCCCGACGTGCCCACGCTGGCCGAGGCCGGCGTGAAGGGAGCCGAAGTCTATTCCTGGCAGGGCATGGCCGCCCCCAAGGGCCTCTCCGCCGAGGTGAAGAAGAAGCTGGCCGACGCCGCCATCCAGGCCATCAGCGAACCAGTCCTGAAGAAGCGCCTGGCGGACCAGGGCATGGAGATCGTGGCCAACACGCCCGAGGAATTCGCGGCCTTCCAGGCGCGCGAGTACACGCGCTGGAAGACGCTGATCGAAGCCCGAAAAATCACGGCGGACTGATCCTCCTCGCCCCGGGGCCGGCACAAGCCGATTGCGCGCGCCGGTCCCCTTCATACGCACCCCATGACGCAACGCCCTCCCCGCCTCCTCCAGTACGGCAGGATGCCCCTGTCCGCGCTCGACCGTGAACTCGCCGCGCAATTCGACGTCGCCGTGCTCAGCGAGCAGGCCGATCCCGACCGCTTTCTCGCCGAGCAAGGCACGCATTTCGAGTACCTGGTGACCTCGGCCGCCATGGGCCTGCCCGCGCGCGTGGTCGATGCCCTGCCCCACCTGCGCTTCGTCAGCAGCTTCGGCGTAGGCTTCGACGCGCTGGACAAAGAATCGCTGCTGCGCCGCGGCGCGCGCGTGGGCTACACGCCCGGCGTGCTCGACGACTGCGTGGCCGACATGGCCTTCGCCCTGCTGCTCGACGCAGCGCGCGGCCTGTCGGCCGCCGACCGCTTCGTGCGCCGCGGCGACTGGAGCCGTCAGCGCTTTGGCATACAGACGCGCGCCAGCGGCAAGCGCCTGGGCATCTTCGGCATGGGCCGCATCGGCAGCGCCGTGGCGCGGCGCGCGGCTGGCTTCGGCATGCAGGTGGCCTACCACAATCGCCACCCGGTCGAGGGCTCGCCGCACCAGTACCTGCCCTCGCTGCTGGAGCTGGCGCGCTGGGCCGACTTCCTGCTCATCACCGCCGCCGGCGGCGACGCCACGCGCCACCTGGTCAACGCCGAGGTGCTGGACACGCTGGGCCCGCAGGGTTTCCTGGTCAACGTGGCGCGCGGCAGCGTGGTCGACGAGGCCGCCCTGGCGGCCGCGCTGCAGGACGGCCGCATCGCCGGCGCGGGCCTGGACGTGTTCGAGGACGAGCCCCATCCCCTGCCCGCGCTGCTGGCGCTGGACAACGTGGTGCTCAGCCCGCACATCGCCAGCGGCACGCACGAGACGCGGCACGCCATGGCCGACCTGGTGCTGCAGAACCTTGCGCAATGCATCGCCACCGGCCGCCCCGTGGCCGAGGTGCCCTGGTCCGCCGCTGCGGCCACGGCCCGGCAGGCGCAGACCGCCTGACACTCTTTCCACCCCGCCTTTTGTTTGCACTAGCCATGTCCCAGACACCGACCATCACCGACATCGAAGTCATCCCCGTCGCCGGCCGCGACGGCATGCTGATGAACCTGAGTGGCGCACACGCGCCCTATTTCACGCGCAACGTGGTGCTGATCCACGACAGCGCCGGCCGCACCGGCGTGGGCGAGGTACCGGGCGGCGAGGGCATCCGCCAGGCGCTGGAGGACAGCAGGGGCGTGCTCATCGGCCAGTCCATAGGCCGACACCTGCAACTGCTGCAGCAACTGCAAAAGGCCCTGGAGGGCCGCGACACGGGCGGGCGCGGCCTGCAGACCTTCGACCTGCGCATCGCCGTGCATGCCGTCACGGCCATCGAATCCTGCCTGCTGGACCTGCTGGGCCAGCACCTGGGCGTGCCCGTGGCTGCGCTGCTCGGCGAGGGCCAGCAGCGCGAGCGGGTGGAGATGCTGGGCTACCTGTTCTTCGTCGGCCCGAGCGGCAGGACCGGCCTGCCCTACATCAAGCCCGGCGAGGACCAGAGCGGCAGCGACGATTGGACCCAGGTGCGCCACATGGAGGCCATGACGCCCGCATCAGTAGTGCGCCAGGCCGAGGCCGCCCATGCGCGCTACGGCTTCAACGACTTCAAGCTCAAGGGCGGCGTGCTGGCCGGCGAGCAGGAGGTCGAGGCCGTCACCGCCCTGGCCCGGCGCTTTCCCCAGGCCCGCGTGACGCTGGACCCCAACGGCGGCTGGCTCTTGAAGGACGCCATCCGCCTGATGCGCGACATGCGCGGCGTGCTGGCCTATGCCGAGGACCCCTGCGGCGCCGAGGGCGGCTTCTCGGGCCGCGAGGTCATGGCCGAGTTCCGCCGTGCCACCGGCCTGCCCACGGCCACCAACATGATCGCCACCGACTGGCGCCAGATGGTGCACGCGCTGGCGCTGCAGTCGGTGGACATTCCGCTGGCCGACCCGCATTTCTGGACCATGTCCGGCTCGGTGCGCGTGGGCCAGACCTGCCGCGACTGGGGCCTGACCTGGGGCTCGCACTCCAACAACCACTTCGACATCTCGCTGGCCATGTTCACCCACGTGGCCGCCGCCGTGCCGGGCAAGGTCACGGCCATCGACACGCACTGGATCTGGCAGGACGGCCAGTACCTGACGCAGCAACCCCTGCAGATCAAGGGCGGCTTCGTCGAAGTGCCGAAGACCCCGGGTCTGGGCGTGACCGTGGACCGCGAGGCCCTCAAGCACGCGAACGCCCTGTACCTGGAGCACGGCCTGGGTGCGCGCGACGACGCCATGGCCATGCAGTACCTGATCCCGGGCTGGAAGTTCGACAACAAGCGCCCCTGCATGGTGCGCTGATCATCCTATTTTTTGATAGCTGCCAGCGCCCACCCACCGGGCGTTGGCGGCCAAAAACCCTTAAAAAACCATGACCCAGTACCACAACCTCATCAACGGCCAATGGACCCCCGGCGCGTCCTGCGCCCCCAACACCAACCCCAGCGACCTGTCCGACGTGATCGGCGAATACGCCCAGGGCGATGCCGCCGACGTGCAGGCCGCCGTGGCCGCCGCCACCGCCGCCTTCCCGGTCTGGAGCACCTCGGGCATCCAGGCGCGCCACGACGCGCTGGACAGGATCGGCAACGAGATCCTGGCGCGCAAGGAGGAGCTCGGCGACCTGCTGGCGCGCGAGGAGGGCAAGACCCGGCCCGAGGCCATCGGCGAGGTCGCCCGCGCGGGCCAGATCTTCAAGTTCTTCGCCGGCGAATGCCTGCGCTTGGGCGGAGAGGCCCTGCCCTCCGTGCGCCCCGGCATTGGCGTGGAGATCACGCGCGAGCCCATCGGCGTGGTCGGCCTGATCACGCCCTGGAACTTCCCCATCGCCATTCCGGCCTGGAAGATCGCCCCGGCCCTGGCCTTTGGCAACTGCGTGGTGCTGAAGCCCGCCGACCTGGTGCCCGCCAGCGCCTGGGCGCTGGCCGAGATCATCCACAAGAGCGGCATCCCGGCCGGGGTGTTCAACCTGGTGATGGGGCCCGGGCGCGTGATCGGCGAGGCGCTGGTGAACCACCCCGGCGTGGCGGCCATCAGCTTCACCGGCTCGGTGGGCGTGGGCCGCGGCATTGCCGAGGCCTGCGTGAAGTCCGGCAAGAAGGTGCAGCTGGAGATGGGCGGCAAGAACCCGCAGGTGGTGCTGGACGATGCCGATTTGCCGCAGGCGGTAGAGCTGTCGGCGCAAAGCGGCTTCTACTCCACGGGCCAGCGCTGCACGGCGTCGAGCCGCCTGATCGTCACCGACAGGATCTACCCGGCCTTCATAGCGGCGCTGCAGGAGCGCATGGCCCGCATCAAGGTGGGCGACGCACGCACCGCCGGCACCGACATGGGCCCGGTGGTCAGCCAGGCGCAGCTGGAGCAGGATCTCTGCTACGTGGAGATCGCCAAGGCCGAGGGCGCCCAATTGGCCGCGGGCGGCAGCCGCGTGGCCTGCCACACCGGCAGCGGCAAGGCGGGCTTCTTCATGGCGCCCACGCTGTTCGTGGACAGCACCCCCGCGATGCGCATCAACCGCGAGGAGGTGTTCGGCCCCGTGGCCAGCGTGATCCGCGTGAAGGACTACGAGGAGGCGCTTCACGTCGCCAACGACACGCCGTTCGGCCTGTCGGCCGGCATCGCCACCACGAGTCTCAAGCTCGCCACGCATTTCAAGCGCCACAGCCAGGCCGGCATGGTGATGGTCAACCTGCCCACGGCGGGCGTGGACTACCACGTGCCGTTCGGCGGGCGCAAGGGCAGCAGCTACGGGCCGCGCGAGCAGGGGCGCTATGCGCAGGAGTTCTACACCACGGTGAAAACGGCCTATACGCTGGCCTGATTGACTGCATGGATCCGGGAGACAATGCTGGCACTGGCCGGCTTTCTTCTCCTCGCGTGTCCTCTTCCCTGCCCTGGATCCAATCACCCGACGGTTTTCCGCACCCCAGCCGCAGCTGGGACGCAGCCTCCCCGGCCCCCGGGCTGCTGGCGGCCGGCGGCGAGCTGAGTGTTTCCTACCTGCTCGCGGCCTACCGGCAGGGCATCTTCCCCTGGTTCAGCGCCGGCCAGCCCATCCTGTGGTGGAGCCCCGACCCGCGCATGGTGCTGCCCGTGGCCGAATTCCGCCTGCACCGCTCGCTGCGCCGCGTGCTGCAGCGCTTTCGCGCCACGCCGGGCTGCGAGCTGCGCATCGACAGCGACTTTTCCGCCGTGATCCACGCCTGCGCGCAGACGCCGCGCGCCGGCCAGGACGGCACCTGGATCGTGCCAGCCATGGTCGCGGCCTATGAGGCGCTGCACGCCGCAGGCCACGCCCACAGCGTGGAGACCTGGGTGGATGGCCGGCTCGTCGGCGGGCTGTATTGCGTGGCGCTGGGGCGCGCGGTGTTCGGCGAGTCGATGTTCGCGCATGCCACCGACGCCTCGAAGATCGCGCTCGCGGCGCTCATCTGCCTGTGCCGGCGCGAGGGCGTGCAGCTCATCGACTGCCAGCAGAACACCGGCCACCTGGCGTCGCTGGGCGCGCGCGAGGTGGAGCGCGCCCAGTTCCTGCGCCATGTCGATGATGCACGCTTGCAACCGGCCTGCAACTGGCACTTCGAATCCGTATACTGGGATGAACTTCTATCCGTGACGCCGGCTGTGTGACCCAGCTCAACGATCTTCCGCTACAAAGCCTGCAGTTCTATGCCACGGCGCCCTACCCGTGCAGCTATTTGCCGGACCGGCAGGCGCGCTCGCAGGTGGCCACGCCCAGCCACCTGATCCAGAACGCCGTGTATTCGGACCTGGTGGCACGCGGTTTCAGGCGCAGCGGCATGTTCACCTACCGCCCGCACTGCGAGGGCTGCCGGGCCTGCACCCCGCTGCGCGTGCTGGTCGAGCCGTTTCGCCCCGACCGCAGCCAGCGCCGCGCCTGGAAGCGCCACGCCGGCCTGCAGGCACGCGTGCTGCGCCTGTGCTATGTCCCTGAGCATTACCAGCTGTACCTGCGCTACCAGTCCGCGCGCCACGCCGGTGGCGGCATGGACCAGGACAGCATCGACCAGTACACGCAGTTCCTGCTGCAAAGCCGGGTCAATTCACGCCTGGTGGAGTTTCGCGAGCCCGGCGCGGACGGCCAGCCGGGCGTGCTCAAGATGGTGTCCATCCTCGATGTGCTGGAGGACGGCATCTCCGCCGTCTATACCTTCTACGAGCCCGAGCCCGCTGCCAGCTATGGCACCTACAACGTGCTGTGGCAGTTGCAGCAGGCGCACGCCCTGGGGCTGCCCCATGTCTACCTGGGCTACTGGATAGAGCAAAGCCCGAAGATGAGTTACAAGGCGCGCTTCATGCCGCATGAGCTCCTCATCAACGGACAGTGGAATAAGGCAAAAACGCACGCCCATAAAGCGTAAGAAGCTATTATTTAAATAGTAAAATAAGCTTGCGGTGCCAGGTCGAATACCAGCACCTCGGCATTCTTCCCCTCCTCCAGCCGGATCTGCTCCTCCCCCTGCAGCATTGCCGCGTCGCCCGCGCACAGCGGCCTGCCGTTGACCTGCAGCGCGCCGCGCACCAGGTGCACATAGGCCTTGCGTGCCGGGTCCATGGCCAGCGCGGCGGACTCCGCGTCGTCGAACAAGCCCGCGTACAGCGATGCGTCGGCATGGATGCGCACCACGCCCGCCCCGCCCTGGGGCGAGGCCACCAGCCGCAGCGCGCCGCGCTTGTCGTCCTCGGGCACGGTGATTTGCTCGTAGCTGGGCACCATGCCGCGCACGTTGGGCTCTATCCAGATCTGCAGGAAATGCGTAACCTGGCCCTGGGCGTGGTTGAACTCGCTGTGCATCACGCCCGAGCCGGCGCTCATGCGCTGCACGTCGCCCGGCGGTATGACCTTAACGTTGCCCAGGCTGTCCTGGTGCGCCAGCTCTCCCGAGAGCACGTAGCTGATGATCTCCATGTCGCGATGCCCATGCGTGCCAAAGCCCGTGCCGGGGGCGATGCGGTCTTCGTTGATGACGCGCAGGTTGCCCCAGCCCATGTGGCGCGGGTCGTAGTAACCGGCAAACGAAAAGCTGTGAAAGGAATGGAGCCAGCCGTGGTCGGCATGGCCACGGTCTTGGGATTTGCGCAGGGTCAGCATGGGGTCTTCCGGAACGTGCATGGCATGACTGCCAATGTAGGCCGGCACCAGTGTTTGCGGGGACTGGAGGCTTGAAGGCATCATTCAAGAGTATTGAACTGCTGAAAACAGACCATGCAAAACATCCGCAATGTACTGACGCCGGACAACCTCAGCCTGCTGCAAAGCATTGCCGAGACGGGCAGCTTTGCCGCCGCCGCGCGCCAGCTGGGCCTGGTGCCCAGCGCCCTGACCTACCGCGTGCGCCAGATCGAGGATGCGCTCGACGTGCTGCTGTTTGACCGTAGCGCGCGCCAGGCCCGCCCCACCGATGCCGGCCTGGAGCTGCTGCGCGAGGGCCGGCGCCTGCTGGAGGACGTGGACGCCGTCGCCAACCGCGTGCGCCGCGTGGCCACGGGCTGGGAGCCCCAGCTCACCCTGTCGGTCGATGGCGTGATCTCGCCCACCACCATGCTGGAGCTGGTGGAGGCCTTCTATGCGCTTGGGCCGCCGACGCGGCTCAAGTGGAGCGACGGCATCCTGAGCGGCACGGCCGAGGCGCTGGCCCTGGGCCATGCCGATCTGGCCATAGGCGTGACCGAGGTTGTCGCCAACGTGGCGGGCCTGCAGTCCGCGCCGCTGGGCAAGCTGAACTTCATTTTCGTGGTGGCGCCGCACCACCCGCTGGCAAAGCTGCCCGAGCCCCTCAGCGACAGCGTGCTGCGCGGGCACCGCCAGATTGCCGTGGCCGACTCGGCGCGGCGCGGCAACGTCACCATGGGCATTCTGCCGGGGCAGGACGTCTTCACCGTGGACAACATGCGCGCCAAGATCCATGCCCAGCTGCGCGGCCTGGGCGCCGGCTTTCTGCCCGAGCCCATGGTGCGCCCCTATGTCGAGGCGGGCCATCTGGTGGTGCGCAAAGTGGCGCGCCCCACACGCAATGTGTCCATGTCCTACCAATGGGGCGGGCCCGCAGCCTCGGCGCCTGGGCGAGCCCTGCAATGGTGGCTGTCGCAGCTGCAAAGCCAGGCCACGCGCCGTGCCCTGCTCGAAAATCACCACCATTTCTAATCCGCAGCGGCCGCGGCGCGTGTAGAGTCATTGATGTTTCACGTCAGCCTCCACCTCCACGAAAGCCTGCCATGACAGCACCCCGTACCCGCTCCAGCCATCGGTTGAAACCCAAAGCGCCCAGTGGTCCGGCACGCCGCTTTGCCGTGATCGGTGCCGGCATGGCCGGCATCGCCTGCGCACGCACGCTGGCGCAGGCGGGCCATGCCGTCACCGTGTTTGAAAAAGCGCCTCACGCCGGCGGGCGCACGGCAGCCATGGCATCGCCCTTTGGCAGTTTTGATACCGGCGCGCAGTACTTCACCGTGCGCGATGAGCGCTTTCAGCGCGCGCTCGATACCGTGCCCGGCCTGTGCCGCCCCTGGAGTGCCACCACCATCCGCGTGCTGGACGCCGCCGGCCGCGTGGCCGCAGCCACGCGCACACCTGGCGAGGCGCACTGGGTGGCCGCCCCCACCATGGACGCGCTGGTGCACGCCTGGGCCGAGCCGCTGGTACGCGATGGCATGCTGCACACGCACACCACCGTCACGCGCCTGGAGCGCGATCCCATGCACCCCACGGTATGGCAGCTGCACTGCGAGACGCTGGGCGGCGACACCCACTTGCACACCGGCTTCGACGCCGTGGTGCTGGCCCAGCCGGCGCCGCTCAGCCAGGCGCTGCTGCAGCAGTCCGACCTGGCCGCGCCCTGGGGCCAGGCGCTGGACGCGGTGGACATCGCCCCCTGCTGGACGCTGATGCTGGCCTTTGCCCATGCCGTGCGCCCGGGCCTGACCACGCTGGGCCCGCAATGGAACGCCGCGCGCAGCACACACCACCGCATCGCCTGGCTGGCGCGCGAATCGAGCAAGCCCGGGCGCAAGCAGATCGAGCGCTGGACGGTGCAGGCCAGCCCCGCCTGGTCGCTGGAACACCTGGACGACGATGGCGCGCGCGTGCAGGCCAAGCTCATCAAGGCCTTTGCCGAGGTCACCGGCATACACGCCACGCCCACCCATGCAGAATTGCGCCGCTGGCGCTACGCCCAGACGCAAAAGCCGCTGGGCCAGAGTTTTCTGTGGGACAGCGCCACGGGCCTGGGCGCCTGCGGCGACTGGTGCCTGGGCCACCGGCTGGAGGACGCCTTTGTCTCTGGCCTGGAGCTGGCCCTGGCCGCAGCATGAGCGCGGGCCACGCCGGTCCCTACATCGGTCGTTTTGCCCCCTCGCCCACCGGCCCGCTGCACGCGGGCTCGCTCGTCGCCGCCCTCGCCAGCTGGCTGGACGCGCGCGCGGTCCATGATGGGCGCGGCGGGCGCTGGCTGGTGCGCATCGAGGACGTGGACCTGCCGCGCTGCGTCCCCGGCGCGGCCGAGCGCATCCTGGCCCAGCTCGCGGCCTGCGGCCTGCTGCCGGACGCGCCACCGCTGTACCAATCCAGCCGCGGCGCGCGCTACCAGCAGGTGCTGGACCAGCTGCTCGCCGGGCGGCTGGCCTACCCCTGCGCCTGCACCCGGCGCGACATCGCGGCGGCCCTTGCCGCCCAGGGCCTGGCGCATGAACGCCATGTGGAGCGACCCTACCCCGGCACCTGCCGCCAGGGCCTGCAGGGCCGTGCACCGCGCGCCTGGCGCTTCCATGCCACACAATATCAGGCAAAAATGCCTCTAGCGCTTTCCAGTAAAGCGCAAGAAGCTCCTATTTCAATAGCAATCACTGGTGTCCACTGGACCGACAGGCGCCTGGGCCCGCAGTTCCAGGACGTGGCCCGGCAGGTAGGCGACTTCGTGCTGCGCCGCGCCGATGGCCTGTGGGCCTATCAGCTGGCCGTGGTGGTGGACGATGCCGACCAGGGCGTGACCCATGTGGTGCGCGGCGAGGACCTGGCGGACAACACCCCGCGCCAGATCCTGCTGCAGTCGGCCCTGGGACTGCCCACGCCGCACTACCTGCACACGTCGCTGGTGCGCGCGGCGGATGGCGAAAAGCTCTCCAAGCAGCACGGCGCCCCCCCCATCGACCACGGCCGACCGCTGCAGGCGCTAGCCAAGGCCGCCCAGGCGCTGGGCCTGCCAGCGCCAGAGGACGGCAGCACTGTCGCCCAGGCGCTGGCACTGTGGGTCGGCGCCTGGGCACGAATCTACAATCCAGCCCTGTGACTGAAACGCTTTCCCCACAGAATCCCCCTGCCGGCGCCCCTGCCGACGTCGCCCACCCCAAGGGCATCAAGAGCTATGTGCGCCGCGCCGGCCGCACCACCACCGGCCAGGCCAAGGCCCTGGAAGACCTGGGGCCGCGCTATGTGCTCGACTATGCCCCGGCCCCACTTGACGCAGCCGCCGCCTTCGGCCGCACCGCGCCCCTGATCCTGGAGATCGGCTTTGGCATGGGCGAGGCCACGGCGCATATCGCCGGCGTGCGCCCGGGCGACAACTTCCTGTGCTGCGAGGTGCATGAGCCCGGCGTGGGCGCGCTGCTCAAGCGCATCGGCGAACAGGGCCTGTCGAACATCCGCATCCTGCAGCACGACGCCGTGGAGGTGCTGGAGCACATGCTGGCGCCGGACAGCCTGGACGGAGTGCACATCTTCTTTCCCGACCCCTGGCACAAGAAGCGCCACAACAAGCGCCGCCTGATCCAGCCGCCGCTGGTAGCCAAGCTGGCCAGCCGGCTCAAGCCCGGCGGCTACATCCACTGCGCCACCGACTGGCAGCCCTATGCCGAGCAGATGCTGCAGGTGCTGTCGGCCGAGCCGCTGCTGGCCAACACCGCCCAGGGCTATGCCCCCCAGCCCGAGTACCGTCCCCTGACCAAGTTCGAGAACCGCGGCATGCGCCTGGGCCATGGCGTGTGGGACCTGGTGTTCACACGCCGCTGACGCCCCGAACCACGGAGCACCACCCGATGAAACCCCTGCTGCGCAACCTGGCCGAAATGACCGCCCACCGCGATCATCTGCGGCTGGAGGTATCGGTGCTGTCCACGCTCCTCAAGCTGGGGCACATCGTGCAGGTGCGGGCCCTGGAGCTGTTCACGCAGGATCGGGACACCATGCTGCGGCCGCGCTGCTGGAGTGAGAACGGACAGATCATCTCCAGCGAGCATGACGCTGCCGCAGACCCCCGGCGCATGCCGCTGGCGCAGGAGCCCGGGCTGGCGCAATGCATCGCCACCGGCGGGGAAAGCGCCCAGCGATCGGAGCCCCATCGCCACACCCTGTGGCTGCCGGTATGGCTGGCAGGCCAGGCCAGCACCTGCCTGGAGGTCACCCAGTCGCGCGCCTTCACGCAGCACCAGCGCGACGTGATCATGGGCGTGTTCCTCGTCTACCAGAATTACCAAAGCCTGCTGGACTACAGCGAACGCGACGCGCTCACCGGCCTGCTCAATCGCAAGACCTTCGAGGAACAGTATGCGCGCCAGGCCGACAGTGCCGCGGACGAAGGCACAGGCGCGCCACGCCAGTGGCTGGCGGTGATCGACATCGATTATTTCAAGTCGGTCAACGACCGCTTTGGCCACCTGTATGGCGACGAGGTGCTGATCCTGGTGGCCAATCTGCTGCGCTCGCAGTTTCGCAGCCAGGACCGCATCTTCCGCTTTGGCGGCGAGGAATTCGTGGTGCTGCTGCGCTGCGTCACGCTGGCCCAGACACGCCAGGTGCTGGAACGCCTGCGCGCGGCCATCCAGGCGCACGCGTTCCCGCAGATTGGCCACATCACGGTGAGCATAGGCTGTGCGGCCACGCAGCAGGGCTCGCCCGTAGAGGCGCTGGGGCGCGCCGACCAGGCGCTCTATTACGCCAAGGAACATGGGCGCAACCAGGTCTGCTTCTACGACGACCTGCGGATCAGTGGCGCGCTGCAGGCCCGCGTGACCCACGACGAAGTAGAGCTGTTCTAAACCCGCTTGCCGTAGCCTCCCGCCATCGTCAGGATGGATCAACGCAGCCGCACAGATGCGGTGAAAACCGTCCAAACGCTTACGGAGCAATCGTATGCCGCTATATTTTTAGCGTCAATTCCGATGACGATGATCTCGTTCACCGGACCTGAAAAGCGGGTTTCCCCTGCTATGATGAGCCGCAATTTCAACATTTTGTAAAAGCCAATATGTTCATGTTGCAGCCTCTTCGCACGGCCTTTGAAGAGGGTCCGCTATGAAAACGATCATGCTGGTGGACGATTCCGCCACCCTGCTGTTGTCTGTCTCCAGCATTTTGGGCAAGGCTGGCTACAAGGTCGAAAAAGCCGCCAGCGCCGAAGAGGGCTTGAGAAAATTTGCCACCCGTCTGCCGGTGGATTTGCTCATCACCGACTTGAACATGCCCGGAATGAACGGCATCGAGTTCATCAAAGAGGTGCGCAAGCTGGCGCCGTACCGCTTCATGCCCATCTTGTTCCAGACCACCGAATCACAGCAGGCCAAACGCATGGAGGCCAAGGCGGCCGGGGCCTCGGGCTGGCTGGTCAAGCCGGTGACGGCCACCGACCTGCTCAACACCATCAAGCTGGTGATGAGGTAATCGCCATGGACGACGCGGTCCAGGTGCGCCGGCTGGCGCTGGTGCTGGCGGTGGTGACGCTGGGCATGGCCGCCAGCGTCTATTTTTTAAACGAATGGTTTGAGCGGCAATTGTTACCGCTCTTGGGCTTTTCAAGCCCTGTGGGGGCAGCGGTTGGCACCGCCGTGATCGTCGTGGTCTCGTTTGCCGCGCAGCGCCTGGTGGCGATGGTGCTTTATCGCAACTGGCGTCTGGGGGTGGAGACGCGCGCGGCCGCCGCACGGCGCGTGGGCAAGGAGCTGGAGCATATTCCCCAGTTCAATGCCGTGGTGCGTACGCAACTGGGCTCGGTGGTGCAAGAAACCGAGAAGGCTTCGTTTGACATCATCGCTCGGCTGAGTGACATCGACAGCGTGGTCGAGCGGCTCAACGAGCTTGTCGAGCGCAACAACCAGGCTTCGATCGGCATCATCGACGCCTCAGGGGAGCGCATCGCACACAACCAGCGCCTGATCGAACAACTGGAGCGCTACATCGCCCAGCGGGTGCGCGATGCCGAGGCCGAACAGCAACGCTCCCAGCAATTTGCCGAACAAGGGCGCGGGTTGGGCAGCCTGGTGGCCCTGATCCGCGATATTGCGTTCCAGATCAATTTGCTTGCGCTCAATGCCGCCATTGAGGCGGCACGCGTGGGCGAGGCGGGGCGTGGCTTTGCCGTGGTGGCGGGCGAGGTGCGCAGGCTCGCCCAGGATACTGACCGGGCGGTGGGCCAGATCAACGACGGCATACAGAGCGTGGTTGAGGCGATCGAGCAGCAGTACCAGCACAGGCTTCAGCACAACGACATCGAGGCCGAGCGCGCCGCATTGCACAGCTTTTCTGCCCAACTGGGCGAGCTGGGGCGCAGTTACCAGGAGATGGCGCATAACGACGCCCAGGTGATGCGGCAAATCCACGAATCGAGCCAGCAATTGACGGCGATGTTCATGGACATGCTGGCCAGCGTGCAATTCCAGGACGTGACGCGCCAGCAGATCGAGCATGTGATGGCTGCGCTGACCCGGCTCGACAGCCATGCCCAGCAGCTCGCCGACCACCTGCAGGATCTGGGCGATTCAGGACAAGAGCTGCGCCCGCTGTCCGAGCAGCTCGATGAGATCTACAGCGGCTATGTCATGCATACCCAGCGCAGCGACCACCGCAGCGCCGTGCGCGATGCGGACGCAGGCCTGGCGCCATCGGCCGCCAAGGCCCCGGCAATGCCGGCCGCCCCCGGCGGCGAACCCAAGATTGAGCTTTTTTGATCCCGCTGACAGGAATTGCGCCATGACGGACATCAGCTTGCACACCCCTGCACCGGGCCTGCAGCGCCTGGTATTGCAGGGGCCGTTGACGATTTACGACGCCAGTGACCTGAAAACCCGGCTGCTCGATGGGCTGCAAGACGGGCAGGTGATCGAGCTGGACCTGGCGCAGGTACCTGAAATCGACACCTCTGGCGTGCAATTGCTGCTCTTGCTGGAGCGTGAGGTGCAGCGCCTGGGCGGGCGGCTGCACATCACGGCCGTGAGCGGCGCCGTGCGCGAGGTGCTTGATTTTTGCCGCCTGGGCGCCCGTTTCGGGTTGGCCCAAAACGGAAGTTGAAAGGGAGGGGCCATGGAAGAGATTTTCGCCGTCTTCATCCAGGAGGCGCGTGAGCAGCTCACCGCCATGGAGGATGGCCTGCTGCGCATGGAGCAAGGCGACACCGAGGCCGACCTGCTCAACGCCATCTTTCGTGCCGCGCACACCATCAAGGGCGCCTCGGGCGTGGTCGAGCTGCACCACATCGAGCGCTTTACCCATGTGCTGGAAAACCTGCTCGACCGGCTGCGCAACGGCGAGCTGGCGGTCAGCAGCGAGATGATCACCCTGCTGCTGCAGGGCTGTGACCATATTGGCAGCTTGCTGGGCATCGTCGAGCAGGGAAACACCGAGGAAGACCCCGTGCTGGCACGGGCCGGCCAAGGGCTGGCCGATGGTTTGCGCGCCTTCGGCAGCCAAGGCGGCACGGCGGCACACGGCAGCGCAGATCCCGGCGTCGTCCAGCCAGGCCCTGCCGCGGGCGAAGGCAATGACGATGGTGCGGGCGCTGCAGCCGCCGCGGATGGCTGGCATATCTCCATCCGCTTCGGCCCGAATGTGCTGAAGCTGGGCATGGATCCGCTCAATTTCCTGCGCTACCTGCAGCAACTGGGCGAGGTGACGCACCTGACCACGCTGTCCGACGCCATGCCTGCTGCGCAGGAGATGGACGCCGAAGCGTGCTATCTGGGCTTTGAAATCACCTTGCACTCGCGTGCCGGCAAGGAGGAGATTGAAAACGTCTTCGCCTTTTGCCGTGATGACTGCGAGCTGCGCATCCTGCCGCCACACAGCAGGGTGGCCGACTACCTGCAGCTCATTGCCCAGTTGCCCGAAGAGCCGCTGCGCCTGGGCGAGATTTTGGTGCGCTCGGGCGCGCTCACGCGCGAAGAGCTCGACGCTGGGCTGCACCAGCAGCGCGATGCACAGGACAAGGTGGTGCACACGCCAGGCGCAACGGCCGCCCCGCCCTCTCCTCCCATTGGTGAAATCCTGGTCGAGCGCAAGGTGGTGCAGCCCGAAATCGTCGAGGCCGCCGCCGCACGCCAAAAGCAGGTGCAGGACAAGCGCAGCGCCGATGCGCGCCTGATCCGCGTACAGGCCGACAAGCTGGACCAGCTCATCGACCTGGTGGGCGAACTGGTGATTGCCGGCGCCTCGGCCAGCCTGCTGGCGCGCCGCAGCGGGCAAGGGCCGCTGATGGAGGCCACCTCGGTGCTCTCGCGCCTGGTGGAAAACATCCGCGACTCGGCACTGCAACTGCGCATGGTGCAAATTGGCGAGACCTTCAACCGCTTCAACCGCGTGGTGCGTGATACCGCGCGCGAGATCGGCAAGGACATCGAGCTGGTGATCTCCGGCGCCGAGACCGAGCTGGACAAGTCGGTGGTGGAGAAAATCGGTGACCCGCTCATGCACCTGGTGCGCAATGCCATGGACCACGGCATCGAGCTGCCCCAGGTGCGCACGGCCTTGGGCAAGCCCGCGCGCGGGCGGCTGGAGTTGAATGCTTTTCACGATTCGGGCAGCATCGTCATCGAGGTGTCCGACGACGGTGGCGGCATCAACGCCGAGCGCGTGCAGGCCAAGGCCATCGAGCGCGGCCTGATCCAGGCGGGCCACAGCCTGACGGAGCAGGAAATCGTCAACCTGGTGTTCGAGGCCGGTTTCTCCACGGCCGAGTCGGTGAGCAACCTCTCCGGGCGCGGTGTGGGCATGGATGTGGTCAAGCGCAACATCCAGGCGCTGCGCGGCAGTGTGGAGGTCAAGACCTGGGCGGGCCAGGGATCGCGCTTCACCATCCGCCTGCCCTTGACCCTGGCCATCATCGACGGCTTTCTCACGGCGGTGGGGCCGGCGTCTTACGTCATTCCACTGGATGCGGTCGTCGAATGCCTGGAGCTGCAGGCCCAGGACACGCGCGGGGCCATGCTGAATTTGCGCGGCGAGGTGCTGCCCTTCATTCGCCTGCGTGATTTCTTTGAAATCAAAGGCCAGCCGCCGGCCCGCGAAAACGTGGTCGTCATTGCGGCAGGCAACTACAAGGCGGGCATCGTCGTCGATCAGCTGCTGGGCGAATTCCAGACCGTCATCAAACCGCTGGGCCAGCTCTTTCGCCACCTGCGTGGCATTGGGGGGTCCACCATTTTGGGTTCGGGCGAGGTCGCCCTCATCCTGGATGTGCAGGCCTTGACCCACCTGGCGGCCCAGCGCGAAGAAAGCCGCCAGGTGCCCCCCGCCGCATCCCATGGCACCACCACCCCCGTCCAACCTTCATTTGCCACCCCATAGGAATAGAAAAATGAACAACCTCAAGATCGGCACCCGTCTGGGCATCGGCTTTGCCGTGACCTTGCTGCTGATGGTGGTCATTGCCGCCATCAGTTACACCCGCTTGGCCATCCTGGGCAATGAAGTGCAGGACATGGTGCATGACAAATTCCCCAAGGTGTTGCTGGCCAACGAAGTCTCCAGCGCCATCAACGTCGTTGCCCGGCAATTGCGCAATGCCCACATCATTCCTGATGCCGCGGAGAAGAAAAAAGCACTGGACCAGATCGAAGTGCAGCGCAAGATCATCGACACCG
This sequence comes from Alicycliphilus denitrificans, assembly GCF_044792555.1. Taxonomy (GTDB): domain Bacteria; phylum Pseudomonadota; class Gammaproteobacteria; order Burkholderiales; family Burkholderiaceae_C; genus Alicycliphilus; species Alicycliphilus denitrificans_A. The sequence goes on along the minus strand of NZ_CP126238.1, from coordinate 2,229,551 downwards.
CGCTGAGTAAGCTCGACGCGACTATCCACAGCGACGCCGGCAAGGAAAAGCTCAAAACGCTGCACAACCAGCGCACGGCCTACCGTGCCCAGCAGGACCGGGCGATGGAGATGATCCGCCAGGGCGCCTCGTCAGAGCAGTTTGGCGCTCTCATTACCGGCGATCTGCGCACGACGCAGAGCCAGTACCTGGATGCGGTCGCCAGCCTGGTGCAGTTCCAGACCGAGCTGATGCAGCAATCCGGCAAGACTTCCGAGGCCACGGTCACAGGTGCCCAGACCTTGGTGCTGGGTCTGTCCACCGTGGCGATGCTGCTGGCGATGTTGCTGGGGTGGTTGATCACCCGCAGCATCACCCGCCCTGTGGGTGAGGCGGTCAAGATCGCTGAAAAAATCGCCGCTGGCGATTTCGCCATGCAGATCGACACCTCGGCGCGCGATGAGGTCGGCCAGGTGCTGCTTGCGCTGGACAAGGCGGTGCATGCCGTCAAGGCCATGAGCACGGAAGCGGGCCAGCTCGCCCAGGCCGCGGTGGAAGGCAAGCTTGCCACCCGCGCCGATGCCTCCAAGTACCATGGCGAATACCAAAAAATCGTCGCTGGCGTGAACGCCACGCTGGACGCGGTGATCGGCCCGCTGAACGTGGCGGCCAACTATGTGGACCGCATCTCCAAGGGCGACATCCCGGCCAAGATCACTGACTCCTACAACGGCGACTTCAACACCATCAAGCACAACCTCAACACCTGTATCGACGCGGTGAACAAGCTGGTGGCCGATGCGCGCATGCTGTCCGAAGCGGCCGTGGCCGGGCGCCTGGATACCCGCGCCGAGGCCTTTGGCCACCAGGGCGACTTCCGCAAGATCGTCGAGGGGGTGAACGAGACGCTGGACAACGTCGTCGGCCCGATCAACGACGTGCGCCGCGTGATGGCAGCGATGGAGCATGGCGACATGACCCAGACTATCAGCGCGCATTACAACGGCGACTTTGGCGCGCTCAAGCAGGCCATCAACAACACCATCGCCAAGCTGGCCGACACCATTGGCCAGATCAACGTCGCAGCCGATGCATTGAACAGCGCTGCCGGCCAGGTTTCGGCCACGGCGCAGTCGCTGAGCCAGTCTTCGTCCGAACAGGCGGCGTCGGTGGAGGAAACCACGGCCTCCATGGAGCAGATGACGGCCAGCATCAACCAGAACTCGGAAAACGCCAAGGTCACCGACCACATGGCGACCTCGGCGGCGCAGCAGGCGCAGGAGGGCGGCGTGGCGGTGAAGGAAACCGTCGAGGCCATGAAGCAGATTGCCGACAAGATCGGCATCATCGACGACATCGCCTACCAGACCAACCTGCTCGCGCTCAATGCCGCCATCGAGGCGGCGCGCGCCGGCGAACACGGCAAAGGCTTTGCCGTGGTGGCGGCCGAAGTGCGCAAGCTGGCCGAGCGCAGCCAGGTGGCGGCGCAGGAAATCGGCCAGGTGGCTTCGAGCTCGGTGAAACTGGCCGAGCAGGCGGGACAGTTGCTGAGTGAAATGGTGCCGGCGATCCGCAAGACCTCCGACCTGGTGCAGGAGATTGCCGCCTCCAGCCAGGAGCAAACCCAGGGCGTGGGCCAGATCAACGGCGCCATGGGCCAGCTCAACAAGGCGACGCAGCAAAACGCCTCGGCCTCCGAGGAACTGGCGGCGACCGCCGAGGAAATGGGCGGCCAGGCCGGGCAGCTCCAGGATTTGATGAGCTTTTTCGCCGTCGATGCCGCCGGACACGGGCATGGGCATGGCGGCAGCAGCGCTGGCACGGCACGCAAGCCTGCACGCCCAGTGCTGGCAGCGGCGCCGCGTTCGGTCGGCTACAGCAAGGCCTTGCCGGCGTTGACCGTGAATGAGCAGGACTTCGAGCGTTACTGACCCGACCGACACCAGCCCGAGGAACGACCCCATGCACCAGTCCAACCCGTCGCCGCGTGGCGCGGGTGCTGCCGCCCAGCTCAGACAGGGCGGCGACACCCACCAGTACCTCACGTTCACCGTCGGCAGCGAAATGTTCGCTGTCGGTATCTTGAACGTGAAGGAAATCATCGAGTACGACAACCTGACCGAAATCCCCATGATGCCCAGCTTCATCAGGGGAGTGATCAACCTGCGCGGCGCCGTGGTGCCGGTGATCGACCTGGGCGCACGCTTCAGCGGCAAGGTCTCCGCTGTCCAGCGGCGCACCTGCATCGTCATCGTCGAGGTGCAGCAAGATGACGAAAAACACGATATCGGCATCATGGTCGATGCCGTCTCCGAGGTGCTGGAGATCCCCGACACAGAGATCGAACCGGCTCCCTCCTTCGGCGCGCGCATTCGCGCCGACTTCATCGCCGGCATGGGCAAGGTGGCGGGCAAGTTCGTCATCATCCTGGCCATTCAACGCGTGCTGTCGGTCGATGAAATGGCGGTGCTGGCGCAGATCGGCCAGGGCCAGGCCGAGAGCGCGGACCGTGCATGAAGCAAGGCCGCCAATAGAGTTTTGATGAAAAACGGCTTACACCCTTATACGAAAAGCGCTGCAAGCTATTAAAGATATAGCTTTATTATTTCCCCCAATCCTGCATGGCCGACCTCAGCATTACCGACAAGGAGTTTGCGCGCTTTCAGGGCCTGATCTACGAGATCGCCGGCATCAGCCTGGCAGACTCCAAGAAGGTGCTGCTGGTGGGCCGCCTGGGCAAGCGTCTGCGCGCGCTGCAGCTCAAGAGTTTTGGCCAGTACCACGATGTGGTGGCAAGTGGCAAAGACCCGCAAGAGCGCCAGACCATGGTGGACTTGCTGACCACCAACGAGACCTATTTTTTCCGCGAGCAGGCGCATTTTGATTACTTGCGGGGCGCCATCGTGCCCCAGCACCCGCCGCGCCAGTCTTTTGACGTCTGGAGTGCGGCCGCCTCCACCGGCGAGGAGATCTATACCCTGGCCATGGTGCTGGCCGATTGCCTGGGGGTGGATGGCGCCTGGAGCATTTTGGGCTCGGACATCAGCACCCAGGTGCTGGCCACCGCAGAGCGCGGCCACTACTGGCTGGAGCGCACGCGCGGCCTGCCCACCGAGTACCTGCACAAATACTGCCTCAAGGGCGTACGCAGCCAGGAGGGGAGCTTTCTGATCGCCCCGGAACTGCGCCGCCACACCCGCTTCATGCAGATCAACCTCAACACCACGCTGCCCGACATCGGACGCTTTCATGTGGTGTTCCTGCGCAACGTGATGATTTATTTTGACAACGACACCAAGCGCGAAGTGGTGGCGCGCATCGTGCAAAAGCTCCATCCCGGGGGCTACCTGATCGTGGGCCATTCCGAGAGCCTGAACGGCATCAGCGACAAGGTAAAGCTCGTGCGACCGACCATCTACCGCCTGCCACCCGCGCCGGCAACAACGTGAGCGCCGTGGCCAAGATCAAGGTGATTGTGGTGGACGACTCCGCCGTGGTGCGCCAGGTCAACCGCGAGACGCTGGCGCGCGCGAGCGACATCGAGGTCATCGCCGTCTGCCCCGATCCTGTGGCGGCACTGGAGAAAATGCGCCAGCAGTGGCCCGACGTGATCGTCACCGACATCGAGATGCCGCGCATGGACGGCATCGCCTTCCTGAAAAAAATCATGGCCGAACGGCCCACGCCTACCGTGGTGTGCTCCTCGCTCACGCAAGAGGGCGCGGCCACCACCATGGAGGCGCTGGCCGCCGGGGCGCTGGCCATCATCACCAAGCCTGCGCTGGGCGTGAAGCAGTTTTTGCAGGATGCGGGCAACGACATCGTCGCCGCCGTGCGCGCCGCAGCACGCGCCAACATGGGGCATGTGCGCACCCAGGCACGTCCCAGGCTGGCAGTTGATGCCGTGCTGGCGGCGAAAAACCCTGCAGGCACCGGCAGCAGTGCCATGCACGACACCACTGACAAAGTGGTGGCCATAGGCACTTCCACCGGAGGCACGCAGGCGCTTGAAGCAGTGCTCACCCAACTGCCGCGCACCAGCACCGGCATCGTCGTGGTGCAGCACATGCCGGAAAAATTCACCGCCCTGTTTGCCCAGCGCCTGAACAGCCTGTGCGCCATGGAGGTACGCGAGGCGCAGGACGGCGACCGCGTGCTGCCCGGCAGGGTCTTGATCGCCCCGGGCGGGCGCCACATGCTGCTGCAGCGCAGCGGCGCACAGTACCTGGTGCAGGTGCGCGACGGCCCGGTGGTGAACCGGCACAAACCGTCGGTGGATGTGCTGTTTCGCTCCGTGGCGCAGGTGGCGGGGCGCAACGCGCTGGGCATCATCATGACCGGCATGGGCGACGACGGCGCGCATGGCATGAAGGAAATGCACAACGCCGGCGCGCTGACCGTGGCAGAAGACGAATCGACCTGCGTGGTCTTCGGCATGCCCAAGGTGGCGATCGAGATGGGCGGCGTGGCCAAGGTGGTGCCGCTCGATCGAATCGCCCAGGAGATCATTGCATATGGCCGTTGACCGAGCCATCCCGGTGTGCCCGGCACCCAAGGATCCGTCCCCCGCGGGCTCCACCGGGCGCGCCCTGGAGCGTGTGGCGCGGGTGATCAATCCTGGAGGCTGGGCGGTGGAGCGCGAGCGCCCCATCGCTACCTTGTTGGGCTCGTGCGTGGCCGTCTGTTTCTACGACCCGCAGTTGTGCCTGGCGGGCATGAACCATTTTTTGTTGCCCAGCGGCGGCCGCCGCAGTGGCGATGATGACGACACCGTGCTGCACGGCGACTATGCCATGGAGGTGCTGCGCAATGCCATGTACGCGCGCGGTGCCTCGCCCGCCCGCCTGGTGGCCAAGGCATTTGGCGGGGGCAATGTGGTCAACTCCATCCAGATGGCCATTGGTACGCGCAACGCCGAGTTTGCGCGCGAATGGCTGCAGCGCGAGGGTATCGCGCTGGTGGCCGCCGATTTCGGAGGCTCATGGTCGCGCAAGGTGGTGCTCGATCCGCTGACGGGTGATGCCTTTTGCCGCCGTACTGCCATCCACCGCCCCGAGGCAATTGCCATGGCGAACGCCGAGAACGCCTACGAAGAATCGCTGCTGGAGCGCGGCCACAGGCCAGCTGCGCAGGAAAAGAAAATCGAGCTTTTCTAATTGATCTGTCACCGCCCGCCAAATCGACGTTGGTTTCGGCGATGCCGTCACACCTGCGCCGGTGGATTCGGTCTATCCGGTATTGCTGGACGACCTGCCCGCGCCCCGGCTGTGGGCCTACCCAACGTACACGGACATCGCGGAAAAACTCCACGCCATCGCCCTGCTGGGCATGACCAATAGCCGCCTGAAAGACTACTTCGATCTGTCGGTGCTGCTGGAACGAGAAATCCTGGACACCGATCTCCTGGCCCAAGCGATCAAGGCCACCTTTGAGCAGCGCGGCATGGCTGTGCCCGATGCGCTGCCGATTGGGCTGTCGGACGAGTTCGCACACGACTGGTGATGTAACCTGCCAAATAGCGGGCTGGGGCCATGTCTTTGGCCCTTGCAAAGGCCAAGGGTGCACGTTTGAACAAGCGCACAATGTGTTCGGCTATTTCTGTTGGTGATCGAGGAGGCAACTCATGGACAACGAAATCAGACGGAAAATCCTGGCGCTGCTGGATCAGCACCGGATCATGACGGTTGCAACGCTGCGGCCGGATGGCTGGCCACAGGCAACGACGGTTGGCTACGTGAATGAGGGCCTGACCCTGTATTTCCTCTGCGGGCTGGACAGCCAGAAGGCAAAAAACCTGGCGCAGGATGATCGACTGTCACTGACGATTGATCACGACACTGCGGATTTGATGGCCATCACCGGCCTGTCCATGGCCGCACGCGCACAGGCGGTGACTGATCGCGCCGAAGCGGAGAAAGTCCTGCGCATGCTGCCGCTGAAATACCCCGAGGCGAAGCCGCTTCCAATGAAAATGCCGACCCCAGACGAGGTGCGGCTGTTCCGCGTAACGCCTTTGGTCATTTCTATCCTTGACTACTCCAAGGGCTTCGGGCACACGGATCTCATCACTTGCTGATTGCCCAATTCTCGGGGACTGACGCCCTCAACGGCTTCGATGTTCTGTGCCCCGGAGCGGTCTTATCTTGCTGATGGCGGCTACTGTTTAGGGTTGTGAGACACCTGCCCTAAGGTCGTCGCCGAACATCCCTCAGCGCCAGTCTCCGGGCAGGTATCTCACAACCCTAAACAGAAACGGAAACCGCTACGCGCTCTCACCACGACGGCTTCTGGCCGTTGCGCGACCATCCCAAAACGAATACGAAGGGACTTTCCTAGTCCAGCACTGATTTCCAGCGGCGGTAAGACCAGTCTCGGGAATATCACCAAACGTGGCGATGAGTACCTGCGGACCTTGTTGATTCAGGAGGCCAAGTCCGCTGTGAACACGGCTGCCAAGCGCAGTGATCGGCTCAGCCAGTGGCTGGTGCAATTCAAGGCCCGTGCGGGTTGGCAGAAAGCGGCCGTGGCGCTGGCCAACAAGAACGCCAGAATCCTGTGGTGCCTGATGACGCGGGAGACGACGTTTGACGCGGGCTATGTGCCCCCGAGGCCTGCGGCGCGCCAGAAACCGAACAGCGAGCTACAGCCAGCCTAACTTGACTCAGCTATCGGCCTCCTATGAAACCAGTTTGTGATGGTTGTTGGACGTGCGTTTGAAGATGCTCACCACAGGTCAGACCGGCAGCAGGTGAACTCGACTTTGGGTCCGTGGCAGGCAGGCGCCTGACCACTTGGTTTGACCAAAGCAGCGCGCCTCATCCCTTCCTGATTCCAGCTCCAAGCCGGCCATCGCGATGAAAGCGCGAACTTGCATTGCACGAAAGTTCATAACGTGCTAACCTGCGCGTTGCTGGACGTTCAATAGATCGTCGCTCTTCAGGTCTTACTTTCCCCTCCGGCGGATTTGCAGCCCGCCGCGTCGTTGTCTGAATCCCTCTCGATGTTCTCTGGCGTTGTGCACCGCACGGCATGTTGTTGCGCGGCCCCTTCCTCAATGGAGACATCATGGAAAACAAACTCTACGTGGGCAACCTGCCCTACTCCTTCAGCGACAACGACATGCAGCGCACTTTCGGTGCGTTCGGGTCGGTCAACAGCGCCAAGGTCATCATGGACCGCGACAGCGGTCGATCGAAGGGCTTCGGCTTTGTCGAGATGTCCACCGCCGCTGAAGCCAATGCCGCCGTCGAAGCCCTGCACGGGCAGGATCTGGGCGGCCGCGACATGGTCGTGAACGTCGCCAAGCCGATGGAGGCGCGTCCTCCCCGCGCTGGCGGCTACGGCGGCAATCGCTACTGATTCACTGGAGCGCAGTCTCAAGAGCGTGCTTGGCGCGCTCTGGTGGGTTGCAGAGAGAGAGTTCCTGACGGGGGCTCTCCATCCGAAACGCATGCTCATAGGCGGCAAGCCGAACGATGCTGCGTGCCTCTTGCGACCTTGGTCGCCCAGTTGGTCTGTCGAGCTGCAGCCAACCGAGTCCCTGATGCTCACGCAGGTTGATCCAAGCCTGCGGTCCTGAATGCACTAGATTTCACAGTCCGCTATATCCATGGGCCAGTACGTCGTTTCGCCCGCGACACACCCGACCGACTGCGGCCGCTTCCGCGCCTCCTTCTCGATCCATCGGTCACAGGGAAACGGCAGCTACTGCCGCGTATTCCGATTCGATAAAGCCTTCGCCTCGCGCGAAGCCGCCCGGATGTTTGCCGTCACCCAGGGCTGGCTGCAAACGTGTATGGTGCATCCCCCGGCGTGCTGATGGTCTGCTCGACGCAGATCCACGCCAGCCTTCCCCGTTGCGCCGGAATTCCGATCCGCATACCCGCTTCCCACGGTGCGCCCTACGTGGTGCGCCATCATTGAGAAAGGCTCTTCCATGAGCAGCAAAATCTACGTGGGCAACCTGCCCTACTCCGTGACCAATTCCATCCTGGAAAGCAACTTTGCCGAGTTCGGCAGCGTTTCGTCCGCCAAGGTCATGATGGACCGCGATACCGGCCGCTCCAAGGGCTTCGGTTTTGTGGAGATGGCGTCTGCGGACGTCGCCCAGGCCGCCATCAAAGCGCTGGACGGCATGTCCGTGGATGGACGCTCGATCGTCGTGAACCTGGCCCGTCCTCGTGAAGAAAGCCGTGGTTCGGCTGGCTACGGTGCGGCCGGTTTCAAGGCCCGAACGCGAGAGGACGTTGGCTATGGCAATGGCGGCTACGGCGGTGGCCGTTACTGACCCCAGTCGCTTCCAACGAAGAGCCGGCTCAGCCGGTTTTTTCGTTCGGACCAGGCGCTGACCTGGTCGATCGGCTGGTCAACGACCGCCACCCCTGCCACCCCCACCGTGCTGACCACCGACAAGGAGATGCCGAACACCGTCAACGTAGCGTGATTGGACGCTTACCGGAATAGACACCGGCTCAATCGTGGCGGCCAGAGACAGGCCAACAACGCGTTGTGGACCATCGCCATGGTCCGAATTCGAAGCGATGCGCGCACCCTGCAATACGTTGCCAGGCGCACCGCTGAAGGGCTGTCGAAAAAGGAAATCCATCGCTGTCTGAAGCGCTACATCGTTCGCGAGTTGTATCCGCTGATTCTGGAAGACCTCGCGGATTCGGTCGCCACCACTTGACATAGGAGCGTCAACGCACCGACCGAGAGCTTCTGGGGGCGACTGAAAAACGCCAGTGTTCATGGCCACAAATTCGCCACCAGAGAGCAGACCAAACAGGCAGTGATGGGCTGGATGGCTTTCTACAATCACCGCAGGCTGCATTCCACACTGGGCTATCTCAGCCCGATGCAGTTTGAGCAACGCTGGTACGAGGCACAGCGTAAAAAGGCCGTGTAAACCGTGGGCTAAGAGCTACACGAAACGAGGGCAAGGTCACCTGGCGGATTTCGGGCCAGCGCTGGCGTATGACCTGGGCGGTTTGCTCGATGTCGAGCCCGTCCACCCCGGCCGCGCCTTTGTTGGCCTTGACCCGCCTCCACGCCGTTTGCAGGTTCTGTCTCGCCAGCGCCGCCTGCAGCAGGCCACCAGTGCCCGCCTTCGGCTTTGCCGACCCTGTGCCCGGGTGTTCACTGGGCGGGCCGCTGGCTTCGTCGCTGATGAGATCGCGCATGGCTTAACCCTGCGCTACGCCCATCCGCCCGGGCTCGCCCGGCATCTGACGCATGGCCTTTGACATCCCTCGTGTCCTCGGTCACTCACTCTTGTTCGGTCCTTCGCTGTCGCCTTCTGGCTTCATCGGCCCCGGCCCCAGCTACTACGACCTCTGCTGACTTCTCGCTTGCGGCACAGCCGTCGCCCTTTCAGGCGCAAGGCGAGATCTCCCCAGGTAAGAACGCACACCTTCATCGCACAACCGCCGCATCTACGCCGCCTCGCCTTGGTCACAAGAGCTTTGCGGTTTCTTGCCCGCTCGCCCTGCTCGGCAACGCCTTCTATGCGGTTCTTGTCCATCGGCTCACGATTTACGCTCCACGCTTCCTTCCCACGCTCGGTCGCCCTCACGCAGCTGCGTTTCACTTTGCTCACTGTGACCAGCTCCCAGCGGGACTTGCACCTGCAGGTGTGCGCCCATGCTGGGCGCACAAAAAAAAGGGCCTAGCCTTGACGGCTAAGCCCTTGATATCTTTGGTAGGACGTACAAGATTCGAACTTGTGACCAACGGATTAAAAGTCCGCTGCTCTACCAACTGAGCTAACGTCCCACAGTCGCTGCTGATATGCAGCAAAGTCGGAGATTATAGCTTAATTTTTCCACTATGAACGGCTAGTTCATCTAATACCCAGCCGGCGGCGCACTGTCCAAACGTGGCTGTGACAGCTACCGAGGAGCCATAGCCATGGCAATTGAGCGTGCCGTCCCCTTCTTGCACTGCGCAGGATGCATGAGGCGGGGCGACGGCCTCTCTGCTGAAGACGCAAGCCACGCCGATGCGCTTGCCGTCGCGTGCCGCGCCGTACTCTCTGCGCAGGCGGTAGCGCAGTTGTGCCAGCAAGGGGTCGTGCGTGGTGCGGGCTAGATCGTCCACGTCCACCTTGTGCGCCGATCGCTTGCCGCCCGCCGCGCCCACGGCGATGAAGGAGGTGCGGGTGTGGAGGGCCCATGCGGCCATGGCCGTCTTGGCCCTGACCTGGTCGCATGCGTCGATGACGGCATCGACCGGAGCCTGCACGATGGCCGGCCAGTTAGTTGGCTCCACGAATTCCTCGATGCACTCGACCTGGCATTCGGGGTTGATCAGGGCAATGCGTGCGGCCATGGCCTGTACTTTGGCCTGGCCCAGCGTCGTGCCCAGGGCGTGGATCTGGCGATTGATGTTCGACTCGGCCACATGGTCCATGTCGATCAGGGTCAGGCGCCCCACGCCGCTACGTGCCAGGGCTTCGGCGGCCCAAGAGCCGACACCGCCGATGCCGATGACAGCAACATGGGCCGCGCGAATGCGCGCCGCGCCATCCACGCCAAACAACCTGGCCAAGCCACCGAAGCGCCGCTCCAGGTCGGCCGGTTCCTGCACTGTGCTCACTTCAGGCGCGCCAGGCGTTCCTTGGCGGCGGCGGCGGCCTCGGACTGGGGGTACACGCGCAGTAGATCTTCCAGCGTCTTGCGTGCGGCGCGGGTGTCCTTGAGTTCGATCTGGCAATTGGCGATGGATAGCGCCGCCTCGGGCGCGCGCGCATGGTCGGGCGTGGTCGCCAGCAGGCTCTTGAAACTGTCGATGGCTTCCTTGTACTCGCGCGTGGCGTACTGGGCGTTGCCAAGCCAGAAACGTGCGGACGGCACATAACCCGACTGCGGATGCTGGCGCACGAAGCTGCCGAACGCCGTGGCCGCCTCAGGGAATTTGCCCGAACGGAAGACCGCCAGGGCGGCCTCGAAGTCGCGTTTTTCCGCCGGATCTGCGCGGAATTCACGTCCGTCCACGGTCACGGCCACGGGCTCGAATTGGCGCAGGCGCTCATCCACGCCCTGGGCGATGTCCTTTTGCCGGCGCTGCAACTCGGCCACGTCGCGCTGCAGCTGCTCGTTTTGCCCGCGCAAGGCCGCCTGCTCGGTGCGCAGCGCCTCAATCTGCGTCTGCAGATCGAGCAGGCTGCGGCGCAGTTGCGACACATCGTCACCCGCGCGTTCACCCGCACGCTGGTTGGACTGCTGCAGGGCATCGACGCGCTGGCGCAGCTCCAAAATGGCGCGGCGCGCCTCATCGTCCCCAAACAGCGCATGGCTGGGCACGGCCCAGCAGGCGACAGCCGTGAAAACCGCCGCCGTCAGGGCACGCGAACGCTGGGGAAAAGACATGCGCGCAGCCATCAACGGTAGGACAGTTCGGCGCGGCGGTTTTGCGCAAATGCGCTCTCGCTGTGGCCTTGTGCGGCGGGCTTTTCCTTGCCGAAGCTCACGGCTTCCATCTGGGCATCGGACACGCCCAGCAGGGCCATGGAACGGCGCACGGCCTCGGCGCGCTTTTGGCCCAGGGCCAGGTTGTACTCGCGGCCACCGCGCTCGTCGGTGTGGCCTTCGATCATCACCTTGCGCGCGGACGAGGCCTTCAGGTAGCGCGCGTGGCCCTCCAGCACCGACTGGTACTCGGGCTTGACAACAAAGCTGTCGAAGTCGAAATAAATGATGCGTGCCACGCCGGCGGGACCGCCGACATCGCGGCCGGACTGGGTCAGGTCGACCGGTGCCACGCCGCTTTGGCCCGCTCCACCAGCACCGGCGCCACCGCCCAGCGTGGAGGTTGCGCCCTTGTCTTCCACCGGAACATCGTCGAGCTTGACGCCGGAGCTGCAGCCGGCCATGAGGGCGGCAATGGTGAGGGCAATGGAAACGCGTTTGATTTGAGTGTGCTTCATGGTGTTGTCCTGAGAAATGGGCGTTTGAAAATCTGAAAAATCATTGCTTTTGGAAAGGCCCCCAATCGGGCTCACGGATGTCTCCGCCCTGGCCGGCCAGTCGGGCCTTGATCTTGCCGTCCAGCGTGGTGGTCATCAGGGCCTCGCGGCCCTGCTGCTGGGTGGCGTACAGGATGAGCCGGCTGTTGGGCGCAAAGCTCGGGCTTTCGTCGGCGCTGGTATCAGTGAGGGGTGTGACGGTGCCTGACTTCAGGTCCATCACCTGCAGCTTGAAGGCGCCACCCACGCGCGAGATGTAGGCCAGCCACTGACCGTCGGGGCTGATGGCCGGCGAGATGTTGTAGGAGCCGTTGAAGGTGATGCGATCGGCGTTGCCGCCGCCAGCCGCCACGCGGTAGATCTGCGGCGAGCCGCCGCGGTCGCTCACGAAGTAGATGCTGCGCCCGTCGCTCGAGAATGCCGGCTCTGTGTCGATACCGCTGCTTTGCATCAGGCGGCGCGGCTCGCCGCCGTTGGCGTCGATGGTGTAGAGCTGAGAACCACCATCGCGGCTCAAGGTCACGGCCAGCGTGCGGCCATCGGGCGACCAGGCAGGGGCGCTGTTGGAGCCGCGGAAGTTGGCGATCAGCCGGCGCCTGCCGGTGGCCACCTCGTGCACGTAGACCACGGGCTTGCGCGATTCGAACGACACATAGGCCAGCTGCGCGCCCGTGGGCGACCAGGCCGGCGAGATGATGGGTTCGGGGCTCGACAGCGCCGACTGCGCATTCTCGCCATCCACGTCGGCCACCCACAGGCTGTAGCGTGCGCCCACCTTGGTGACATAGGCGATGCGTGTGGAGAAGATGCCGCGCTCGCCCGTCAGCTTCTCGTAGATGAAGTCCGAGATGCGGTGGGCTACCAGGCGCAGGTCGGCCTGGGTGACGACAAAGCTCTGCCCGCCCAGGTCCTGGCCCTTGACCACGTCCCAGAGGCGAAAGCGCACGTCGAAACGCCCATCGGCCAGGCGCGTGACGCTGCCGGTGCTCAAGGCGTCTGCCTTGCGCTGGCGCCACTGCGACAGGTCGGGGCGCGAGGTTTCATCCAGCGCCACGCCCGCGGCATCGACGCCGACGAAGCGGCCGCTGCGCTCCAGGTCGGCCTGCACGATGGCGGAGATTTTCTGCGGCGACTGCGCCTCGCCGCGCAGGGGTGCAATGGCAATCGGCAGCTGTGTCAGGCCCACGCCCGTGATCTCGACGCGAAACTGCGCAAGTGCAGGAATGCTGGCGCCGGCCGCCAGGGCCGCCACGGCGTGGCGCCGCGACAAGGGCGGCAGAGCCGTGCGAGGAAGGGAAGAAAGGGAGGAATAAGGAATGCGGTCAATAGTCATTGGCAACCGTCGAATAACCGTCAAACGACCGTCGAATACCGGTCAACACAAGCGGGCATGTTACACATAACGTAGCGCGCCATGTGACAAACTGTGCTGACCGGACATGGCCGAAACGTAAAATCCGCCCCTCATGCAAGACTTGAATCATAGCGCGCCCCAGACCGTCTCGCCGCAGTCGCTCCCGTTGCTGGCCCGGCTGCGGCGCCTGCACGCATACTTTGGCTACCAGCGCCTGGCCTGGTCCATGGCCTTATTGGGTACCGTGGTGGCGGCCATCACCGAGCCGCTGATTCCGGCGCTGCTCAAACCCTTGCTGGACCAGGGTTTCACGGAAGGATCGCTGCAACTGTGGATGGTTCCCGTGGCCATCATCGGTGTGTTCCTGGTGCGCGGCGTGGCTCAGTTCACCAGCCAGTATGCGCTGAGCCGCATCGCCAACGAGGGCATGCTGCGGCTGCGCACCGCCCTCTTCGAGCGCCTGCTGGCGGCCGACATGGGGCTGTTTCGGCGCCAGTCGGCCAGCACCCTTTCCAACACCGTGGTGTACGAGGTGCAGACCGGCTTCACCTCGCTGGTGCATGCGCTGATCGGCCTGTCGCGCGACGGCTTCACGCTGGTCGCGCTGCTGGCTTACCTGATCTACCTGAACTGGCAGCTCACGCTCATCGTGGCCGTGATGGTGCCGGGCGTGGCCTGGATCATGAAGACACTGTCGCGGCGCCTGTACAAGATCACCAAGAGCAGCCAGCAGGCCACCGACGACCTGGCCTATGTGGTGGAGGAAAACGTGCTGGCCCACCGCATGGTGCGCCTGCACGGCGCGCAGGCCGGGCAGAGCGAGCGCTTCAACACGCTCAGCCAGAAGCTGCGTCGCCTGGCTATCAAGTCCACGATCGCCTCGGCGGCCATGACGCCCACCACGCAGCTGCTGGCCGCGGGAGCCCTCTCCACCGTGATCTGCATCGCCCTGTGGCAAAGCCACGGCCATGGCGCCAAGGATGTGACGGTGGGTGGCTTCGCCTCCTTCATCGCCGCCATGCTGATGCTGATTGCCCCCATACGCCGCATGGCCGACGTGGCCAACCCCATCACGCGCGGTGTGGCGGCGCTGGAGCGCGGCCTGCTGCTGCTCAGCGATACGCCGGCGGAGACGGGTGGCACGCACGCGGTGGCACATGCCCGGGGCGCCATCAGCCTGCAGGGCGTGAGCGTATCTTTTGACAGCGAGCATGCGCCCGCCCTGAGCGACGTGAGCCTGGACATACGCCCCGGCGAGGTCGTGGCCCTGGTGGGCCCGTCGGGCGCGGGCAAGACGACCCTGGTAAACCTGCTGCCGCGCTTTGTCGCGCCCAGCAGCGGCCAGGTGCTGCTCGATGGTGTGCCGGCCGAGGACTGGAACCTGGACTGCCTGCGCGCGCAGTTCGCCATGGTGAGCCAGGATGTGGTGATGTTCAATGGCAGCATCGCCGCCAACGTCGCGCTGGGCGCGGCCATCGACGAGCAGCGCGTGCAGCGTTGCCTGGAGGCTGCCAACCTGGCCCAGTATGTGGGCGCCCTGCCCCAGGGGATGAAGACCGTGGTAGGGCACAACGCCACGCAGCTCTCGGGTGGCCAGCGCCAGCGGCTGGCGATTGCGCGCGCGCTGTACAAGGACGCGCCTATCCTGATCCTGGACGAGGCCACCTCGGCGCTCGATACCGAGTCCGAGCGCCTGGTGCAGGACGCCCTGCAGCGCCTGATGCGCGGCCGCACCACGCTGGTGATTGCGCACCGCCTGTCCACCATAGAGCATGCCGATCGCGTGGTGGTGATGGAGCGCGGGCGCATTGCTGAACAGGGCACGCATGCCGAACTGGTGGCCGCCGGCGGGCTGTTTGCGCGCCTGCAGGCGCACACCTCTTGATGCAAAAAACATAGCTGCCAGCGCTTGATACACAAGCGCTAACGCGAAAAACTCTTCAGGCTATGTCATTCCGGCGCATGCCGGAATCCAGAGGACGGTCACTGGACCAAGGCCCCGGATCGGAGTCCGGGGTGACGGGCTTCATTTGGCGGTGGTGCTATCAAACGATGCGAGCGATGCAGGCTCCCGCCGCCTGGTAGCTGCCCGCCGCCGCCTGCAACGCGATGCGGCCGGCGCGGTGCGCCATGACCTGCATCTCCATCTTCATGGCCTCCATGACGGCGATGACATCGCCCGCTTGCACCGCGTCGCCGTCCTGCACCTTCCAGGCGTGCAGGTTGCCGGCGATTGGCGCGGCGACGCTGGCGGCGTCCGCCTCGGCCTGGGCCGGTGCGGCGGCGGTGGCTGCGCCGCCAGCGCCCGCCAGGCCCTGCAGCAGCGCGGCCGGCAGGCCCAGCTGCATGCGACGCCCGTCGAGCTCTATGGCGCAGCGCAGCAGCGTGGCGTCGGGCTGGGGCTCGGCGCGCACGGCTGCCGCCAGGTCATTGGCGAAATCCGTCTCAATCCAGCGCGTGTGTACCTTGAAGCTATCCGTGCCGACGAAGTCCGCATGCGCCATGACGGCGCGGTGAAACGGCAGCACGCTGGCCACGCCCTCGATGTGGAACTCGGCCAGCGCCCGGCGCGCGCGCGCCAGCGCCTGCGCGCGCGTGGCGCCCGTCACGATAAGCTTGGCCATGAGCGAATCGAAAGTTCCGGGCACGGTCGATCCCGCTTGCACACCGCTGTCCACACGCACGCCGGGGCCCGAAGGCGCGTCGAAACGGTGCACCGGGCCCGGCGTGGGCAGAAAGCCGCGACCCACGTCCTCGGCATTGATGCGGAACTCGATGGCGTGGCCCAGCGGCGCGGGCGTGGCGGTGATGGACAGCGGCAGGCCGTCGGCCACGCGCAGCTGCTCCACCACCAGGTCCAGGCCCGTGGTTTGCTCGGTCACCGGGTGCTCGACCTGCAGCCGCGTGTTCACCTCCAGGAAGGAGATGGCGCCGTTACCCGAGAGCAAGAACTCCACCGTGCCCGCGCCGGCGTAGCCGACCTCGGCACAGATGTCGTGCGCGGCCTGGTGGATGCGCTGGCGCTGCGCGTCGGTGAGGAAGGGCGCGGGCGCCTCCTCCACCAGCTTCTGGTTGCGCCGCTGCAGCGAGCAGTCGCGCGTGCCCAGCACCACCACCTGGCCATGCAGGTCGCCGATGACCTGGGCCTCGATGTGGCGCGGCTTGTCCAGGAACTGCTCGACGAAGCATTCGCCGCGTCCGAAGGCCGCCGTGGCCTCGCGCACGGCGGAGGCGTAGAGTTCGGCCACCTCGTCCATGCGCCACGCGATCTTCATGCCGCGCCCGCCGCCGCCGAACGCGGCCTTGATGATGATGGGCAGGCCGTGCTGCTCGGCGAACTGCAGCACCTCATCGGCGTCCTTGACTGGCTCCTTGGTGCCCGCCACCAGCGGCGCGCCCACCTTGAGTGCGATCTTGCGCGCCTCCACCTTGTCGCCGAGGCGCGCAATCGCCTGGGGCGAGGGGCCGATCCAGATCAGGCCGGCGTCGATCACCGCCTGGGCGAAGGCGGCGCTCTCGGACAGGAAGCCGTAGCCCGGGTGCACGGCGTCGGCGCCGCTCTTGCGGGCGATGCCCAGCAGCTTCTCGATGTGCAGATAGGTGTCGGCGGGACGATCGCCGTCCAGGCCATAGGCCTCGTCGGACATGCGCGCGTGCAGGGCATCGATGTCGGCATCGGCGTAGACGGCGACGGACTGCACGCCGTAGTCACGGCAGGCGCGCACGATGCGCACGGCGATCTCGCCCCTGTTGGCAATCAGGACTTTTTTCATGGCATTCATGGGCAGGTGATGGCCTCGAAGGGCCGAATGGGGTTGAAGCGCACCCAGGCGTTCACGGGGATCTGCCCCGCGCGGTCCAAGTGGTAGGGCGCGACGCAGGCGATCACCGGATAGCCTCCGGTGAGCGGATGGTCGGCCAGGAACAACACCGGCTGGCCGCTCGCCGGCACCTGGATGGCGCCCGAGGGCGTGCCCTCGCTGGGCAGTTCCTGGGTGATGGCACGCACCAGGGGCCGCGCGCCGGCCAGGCGCAGGCCCACGCGGTTGGACTGGGGCGTGACCTGCCAGCGCTGGCTTGCCAGCAGCGCCATGGCCTCGGGCGTGAACCAGTCGGTGCGCGGGCCCGGCAGCACGTCCAGCACCACGTCCTCGCGCACGCTGGGCAGGTCGTCGGGCGGCAGTTCCGCGCTGCCGACGATGGCGCCCTGCGCCACCGGGCGCAGGGCGAGCACATCACCGGCGCTCAATGCGGGCGGCCCCACATGGGCCAGCGTGTCGGTGCTGTGGCTGCCCAGCACCGCCGGCACGTCGAACCCGCCGCGCGCGGCCACGTAGCAGCGCGTGCCCGCCGTGGGCTCGCCGATGGTCAGCACATCGCCATCGGCCAGCGCCACGGGCTGGTAGTGCGGCACGCTCCAGCGCGCGCCGCTGGCGGCGCTGAGCGTGAGCGGCGCATCGGCGCCCGTGACCGCCAGCACCGTGTCGCCATGGCTGCGCAGCTGCAGGCCGCCGTTCACCGTCTCCAGGCAGGCGCCATCGGAGGGGTTGCCCACGAGCCGGTTGGCCGCGCGGCACGCACCCTGGTCCAGCGCGCCCGAGGCCGAAACCCCCTGCCCCGCCAAACCCGGCCGGCCCCGGTCCTGCAGCAGCGTGAGCAGGCCGGGCGCGCGCACCTCGAGCGCCGGGCCGACCACCTCCGCCGGTGCGGCTGGTTCAACGTACTTTTGGCTTGCAACCCTTTCCAGCTCTGCGCGAGCAGCTATAGATAGAGTAGCAATATCGACAAAGCGCACGCGAAAGCCCGGCTGCAGCAGCGCGGGCACGGCGCGCGCGATGTCCCACATGGCCAGCGGCGTGGTGCCGATGATCTGCCAGCCCCCGGGGCTGGCCTGCGGGTACACGCCGCTGAACTGCCCCGCCAGGCCCACGCTGCCCGCCGGGATGCGCGTGCGCGGCGTGGCGCGGCGCGGCACATCCAGGCTTGCGTGGCCGCCCGAGAGGTAGGCAAAACCCGGCGCAAAGCCGACGAAGGCCACGTTGTACTCGCTGCCCGTATGGCGGCGCACCAGTTCCTCGGGCGTGATGCCCAGCAGCTGCGCCACCTCGGTCAGGTCCTCGCCGTCGTAGCGCACGGGGATTTCCACCAGCGTGGCGCCGCGCTGCACCTGCTGCGACAGGTCGCGCGCGCAAATAGCGCGCACCAGGGTGGCAACGCCGGTGGCGGAGGGGCAGAACTGCACGAGGATGGTGCGCGCGGCGGGCACCAGTTCCTCGACACCGGGCAGCGGCTCACGCTGCAGCGAAGCCAGCAGCGCCAGGGTCTGGTCCAGGTCGGCCAGCTCCACCAGCAGCGCGTTCAGTGAGACGGGTAAAAAACGCACGCTGGCCTCACACGTGGTAGCTGCTGTCGGGCACATCGGTGATGAACATGTAGCCCGGCGCATGCGTGACGGCAAACGGCACGCCCGAGGCCATCACCGCCGCCTGGGGCGTGACGCCGCAGGCCCAGAACACGGGAATTTCGCCGGGTTCGATGCGCACCGGGTCGCCAAAGTCGGGCCTGGCCAGGTCGGCAATGCCCAGCGCCGCCGGGTCGCCCACATGCACGGGCGCGCCATGCACCGAGGGAAAGCGCGCCGAGATGCTCACCGCATCGGCCACGCGGTGCGCGGGAATGGGCCGCATGGACACCACCATCTCGCCGTGCAGGCGCCCGGCCGGGCGGCATTGGCGATTCGTGCGGTACATGGGCACGTTGCAGCCGTCGGCGATGTGGCGCACCTCGATGCCGGCCTCCTGCAGCGGGGTCTCGAAGGTGAAGCTGCAGCCGATCAGAAACGTGACCAGGTCCGGGTGCTCGGCCCACAGGGCGGTCGCGTCCTGCACCTCCTCGGCCAGCCGGCCGTTGCGCCAGACGCGGTACAGCGGAATGTCGGTGCGGATATCGGCACCATCAGCCAGCAGGGTCTGGTGCGCGCCGGCCTCGATCACATCCAGCACCGGGCAAGGCTTGGGGTTGCGCTGCGCGTACAGCAGGAAGTCCCAGGCCCAGTCGCGCGGCAGGGCGATCATGTTGGCCTGGGTCATGCCGGGCGCGACGCCGGCCGTGGGCCGCACGCTGCCGGCGCGATAGGCAGCACGTGCCTGGTGCGCGGCGGCCACGGCGGCGGCGCGGGCCTGCTGCAATGCATTAGCTTGCATGGTGTTTGCTCCAGTCTCCATTTCACGCGAATGGGCGTACAACGACGCCATCGCTCTCCAGCGCCATGCGCACGGCGCGCGCCATCTCCACGGCGCCGGGGCTGTCGCCGTGCACGCAGATGGACTGCGCCTCCACGCGCGCCAGGCTGCCGTCCACGGCCTCGACCACGCCGTCGCGCACCAGGCGCAGCATGCGCTCGGCCACCAGGGCGCTGTCGTGCAGCACGGCGCCCTTCTCGCGGCGCGATACCAACTGGCCCTGCGGGGTGTAGGCGCGGTCGGCAAAGGCCTCGGCGATCACGCGCAGGCCGGCCGCCTGCGCCCAGCCCACCAGCGGCGAGCCCGCCAGCGCCACCAGGGCCAGGCTGGCATCCACCGCGCGGATGGCGGCGATCACGTCGCGCGCCTGGCGCTCGTCCTGCGCAATGGTGTTGTAGAGCGCGCCATGGGGCTTTACGTAGCGGATGCGCGTGCCGGCGGCGCGCGCCAGGCCCTGCAGCGCGCCGATCTGGTAGATCACGTCGGCCACCAGGTCGGGGCTGGCCACGTCCATGTTGCGCCGGCCAAAGCCCACCAGGTCCGGGTAGGCCACATGCGCGCCCACGGCCACGCCGCGCGCCTGCGCGGCCTTGAGCGTGGCGAGGATGCCCGCCGGGTCGCCCGCATGGAAGCCGCAGGCCACGTTGGCGCTGCTGACAATGTCCAGCATGGCGGCATCGTCGCCCATGCTCCAGGCGCCCAGGCTTTCGCCCAGGTCGCTGTTCAGATCCATCACAGACATGCTTATCTCCCGCTTTGACTACATGCGCGAGGGCAGCCAGAGCACGATCTGGGGTACTGCGTACAGCAGGATCACGGCCGCCAGCATGACGAAGAACATGGGTGCGGTGACGCGGGCGATCCAGGCGATGTCGCGCTTGGTCAGGCCCTGGATCACGAACAGATTCAGCCCCACGGGCGGCGTGATCTGCGCCATCTCGACCACCAGCACGATGAAGATGCCAAACCAGATCAGGTCATAGCCTGCGGCCTGCACCGTCGGCAGCAGCACGGCAATGGTCAGCACCACCATGGAAATGCCATCGAGAAAGCAGCCCAGCACGATGAAGAACACCGTCAGCATCATGAGCAGCGCAAAGGGCGACAGCTGCAGCGAGCCAATCCATTCGGCCAGATGGCGCGGCAGCCCGATAAATCCCATGGCCAGCGTGAGGAACGCCGCCCCCGCCAGGATGAGCCCGATCATGCAGTACACGCGGCAGGCGCTGATCAGCCCCTCCCGGAACTTCTGCCAGGACAGAGACCCCTCCCAGGCCGCCAGGCCCAGCGCACCGGCCACGCCCAGGGCGGCCGCCTCGGTGGCCGTGGCAATACCGGTGTAAATGCCGCCCAGCACCAGGGCGATCAGGATCACCGCGGGAATGAGGTGGCGCGACTCGTACAGCTTCTGCAGGAAGGTCATCGATATGTCCGACGCCGGCACCTGGTCGCGGTTGAACAGCGCCCAGATGGCGATATAGCCCATGAACAGCCCGGCCAGCATCAGGCCCGGGAAGACCCCGGCTAGAAACAGCTTGGCGATGGACACATTCGCCGCCACGCCGTAGACGATCATGATGATCGACGGCGGAATCAAGAGCCCCAGGGTGGCCGCGCCCCCCAATGTGCCCACGGCCATGGCATCGGGGTAGCCGCGCCTTTTCAGCTCGGGCAGGGTCATCTTGCCGATGGTGGCGCAGGTGGCGGCCGACGAGCCGGAAATGGCGGCAAAGATGGTGCAGCCCACCACGTTGGTGTGCAGCAGCCGCCCGGGCAGCTTGTCCATCCACGGCGCGAGGCCCCGGAACATGCTGTCCGAGAGCTTGCTGCGAAACAGGATTTCGCCCATCCACAAGAACAGCGGCAACGCCGTCAGGGTCCAGGCCGAGCTTGCGCCCCAGATCGTGAGCATCATGCTGTCGCCCACCGGCCGGCTGGTGAACAGCTCCATGCCCAGCAAACCCACGGCCAGCAGGCCCAGGCCAATCCACATGCCGGCGCCCAGCACTGCGAACAGCGCAATGATCAGCACCAATGCAGCCATCATGTCCATGTTGATCTCCTCGGCTTACTCGGCCACCGAACCCGGGCCGGCGACAAACCATTCACGCCCGCGCAGGCGGGCCACGATGGCGTCCAGAAAGGCCAGCGCGAAGGCCACGCAGCCTATGGCCATGCTCAGCTGCGGAATCCACAGCGGCGTGGCATCCGCACCGGGGGAGATGTCATGCGTGGTGTACGACAGCCATACGGCGCGCACGGCAAACCAGGCCAGATAGACCGACAGGCCCAGCGCCACGATCAGCCCGCCCCACTCGAACACGGCGCGGGCCCGGCTGCCCAGGCGATCGAGCACCAGCGTGACGCGGATATGGTCACCATGCATCAGCGCCGTGGGCAGGGCAAAGAACAGGGTTGCGGCAATCGCATAGCCGGCGTAGGCGTCCAGCCCCTGGATGTCGATGAACGTCACCTGCCGCGCCAGGATCCCCAGGATAACGATCACAAACGCGGCCACCATGGACACGCAGGCGAGCCCGATGAGCAGGCGGTAGAAATGACGGGTGAGCTGATCCATGGCGAACTCCAGGTGTCAGCGCTTGCGGTAGGCGTCCACGATGGCCTTGCCTTCGGCGCCGGCCGCCTTCACCCACTCCTCGGCCATGGTGGTGCCGATGCTGGCGAATTCCTTCTTCAGCGCATCGGACGGCTCGGCCACGGTCATGCCCTTGGCGGCCAGCTCCTTCAGGTATTCCTTGTCCAGGCGCTCGCTTGCCTCCCAGCCGCGCTTCTCGGCCGCGGCGGCAGCCTTCAGGACGGCCTCCTGCAGGCCCTTGTCCAGGCTGTCGAAAGCCTTCTGGTTGACCACGGTGGCGTTGCGCGGCAGCCAGGCGTTCACGGGATAGAAGTACTTGATCTGCTCATACAGCTTGCTCTCCACGCCGCTGGCACTGGAGGTGAGGAAGTTGTTCACCGTATTCGTGGCCAGCGCCTGCCCCAGCTCGGACAGCTGGATGGTGACCGGCTGGGCCTTGAGCAGCTGCGCAATGCGCGTGGAGGTCGGGTTGTAGGCGCGCATCTTCGTGCCCGCCAGATCCGCGGGCGCCTGGATGGGCTTGTTCGAATACAGCGACTGGCCCGGCCAGGCCACGCTGTACAGCAGCTTCATGCCCTGGGAGGCGAGCAGCTTTTCCTGGGCCGGCTTGGCCACCTGGTACAGGCGCCAGGCATCGGCGTACGAGCTGGCCAGGAAAGGCACGGAATCCACGCCATACAGGGGGTTTTCGTTGGCGGCGCCCGAGAGGATGAACTCCGCCGCCGGAACCTGGCCCGTCTGCACCGCACGCTTGATCTCATTGGCCTTGTAGAGCGAGCCGCCCGGGTGCAGCGTGATCTTCAGCTTGCCGCCGGTCAGCTCTTCCACCTCTTTGGCGAACTGCTGGTTGTTCTGCGTCTGGAAGGTGTTGGCCGCATAGCCCGTGGGCAGATCCCACTTGACCTGCGCCTGGGCAGCGCCCGCCGCAACGCAGGCCATTGTCAAAAGAATGCGCTTCATGGGATGACTCCTTGGAATGAAAGTTGAAAACGGACGGCTGAAGGCAGGACGCACAGAGCTGCGGCAGCATGCCTGGTGAAAAATTGAAGAACCATTTTCTTCAAATTGTTGAACAATGATTACGCAAAAGGAGGACGATCAATATCCTGAGAAACCCTGATACGCACCAGGCGGCGCTCCTCCTGCGGCAGGCACATGCGCAAAAGTGCTGGCTACACTTGTCTCCTCCGATACCCCTCGCTTGCCCCATGACCAGTGCCACCGACCCGCAACAAAACCTCTCCGACCGCATTGCGGGGCTGGTCCGGGAAAAGATCGTCCACGGCGAATTCGCCCCGGGCCAACGCCTGTCCGAGGCGACCTTGAGCGAGAGCCTGGAGATCTCGCGCAACACGCTGCGCGAGGCCTTTCGCGTGCTGACCAAGGAGGGATTGCTCAAGCACGAGCCCAACCGCGGCGTGTCGGTGGCCATTCCCAGCATCGCGGCCATCATCGACATCTACCGCGTGCGCCGGCTCATCGAATGCCAGGCCCTGGCCCAGGCCTATCCGCGCCACCCGGCCAGGAAACGCCTGCGCCAGGCCGTGGACAGTGCGCTGCGCTGCCGCGAGGGCGGCGACTGGCGCGGCGTGGGCACGGCCAACATGGAGTTCCACAAGGCCATCGTCGAGCTGGCCGACAGCGAGCGGCTGAACGAAATGTTTGCGCACCTGCTGGCCGAGCTGCGCCTGGCCTTCGGCCTGCTCGACGACCCGGAGTTCTTGCATGCGCCCTATGTGGACGGCAACGTGAAGCTCATCGAGCTGTTCGAGGCCGGCAAGCTGCAGGAGGCCGCGGCCGCGCTGGGCGACTACCTGGTGCACTCCGAGCGCATCGTGCTGGCGGCCTACGCGCGGCGCATTTCGGACACCGGCGCGGGTCAGTGATACTCAAAGAAAAAGGGCTGTAGCGCTTACGCATCAAGCGCAGATAGCTACAAAAAAGAAAGTATCACCATTTGCCTCGATTCGGCTGGCGCCGGCGCACGGCCTGCGACACCAGCTCCACCATGTCGGCGCGGTTGGCCTGGCGCGCGAAGTCCAGCGCCGTCAGGCCCAGCTCGTTTTTGAGCTGGGGGTCTGCCCCCTCCTCGACCAGGAGCCGCGCCACGTCGGCCTGGCCGTAGCGCACGGCCATCATCAGGGGCGTGGTGCCGTTGGGCGAGGCGGCGTCGATGTAGGCGTTTTCCTCCAGCAGCAGCGCCACCATGGGCCTGGCCTCCTGCGTGGTGCCGGAGGCGGCGTAGTGCAGCGGCGCCCAGCCGGTCTTGTTGACGTCCGCGTCCCGCGCGATCAGGGCGCGTGCCGCCTCCAGGTTGCCGCGCAGCGCGGCCAGCATCAGCGCGCTCTCGTCGTTGGCGTTGCGCTCCTCGACCTTCAGGCCCTTGGCCGCAATCAGCGCGGCTGCGGCCTTGCGCGAGTCGCCCCGCAGCGCAACGATGAGCGCCGGCTGGCCCTTGGGGTCGCGCGCATTCGGGTCAAAGCCCCGCTTCAGCAAGGCGGAGATGGTCGCGTCATTGTCGAGCTCGATGGCCTTGAAAAAATCCTCATAGGAACCGGCCTGCGCCGGCCCCGACAGGGGGGCGATCGCGGCCAGGGCCAGCCACGCCAGGGTGCTGCGGCGGCTCGTCATGCGGTGCTTCCCTGCAGGAACAAATGCTCGAAGTTGCGGCTCGTGGCCCGCGCCACCTCCTCCACGGGCAAACCCTTCACGGCCGCGATCTGCTGCGCCACGAAGGGCACATAGGACGGATTGTTGGTCTTGCCGCGGTAGGGCACGGGCGCCAGGTAAGGGCTGTCGGTCTCGATGAGCAGGCGGTCCATGGGCACGAAGGCGGCCACGTCGCGCAGGTCTTGCGCGCTCTTGAAGGTGATGATGCCGGAGAACGAGACGTAGAAGCCCATGTCCAGCGCCGCGCGCGCCACCTCGGCGCTCTCGGTGAAGCAGTGGAACACGCCGCCGGCGCTGCCAGCGCCGCCGTCCTCGCCCTCCTCGCGCAGGATGGCCAGCGTGTCCTGCGATGCACTGCGCGTGTGGATCACCAGCGGCTTGGCACAGGCGCGCGCCGCGCGGATATGGGTGCGAAAGCGCTCGCGCTGCCACTCCAGGTCGGCAATGCTGCGCCCGCCCTTGCGCTCCTGCATGCCGTAATAGTCCAGCCCCGTCTCGCCGATGGCCACCACGCGCGCCAGCGCGGCGCACGCGAGCAGGTCCTGCACGCTGGGCTCGGTCATGTCCTCGGTATCCGGATGCACGCCGACGGTGGCCCAGAAGTTGTCGTACGTGGTGGCCAGGCCATGCACGGCGGGAAACTCCTCCATGGTGGTGCAGATGCACAGCGCCCGGTCCACCTGCGCCGCCGCCATGGCCTGGCGGATCTGGGGCAGCTGGTGGACAAGCTCGGGGAAATTCAGATGGCAGTGGGAATCGACAAACATGGCGGTAGAAAAACGAAAAAGCCGACCGGCGAGAGGTCGGCATCAGGGCAAAAGCGCGCCGCTCAAATGGTCTGCGTCGGCCGGTCCGAGGCCAGGGTCGTGCCCAGGATTTCCTCGATCTTGAGCTTGAGCTGGCGCGACTTCTCGTCCCTCGGGAACTGTATGCCCACACCCTGCGTGCGGTTGCCCGCCGCACGCGCGGGAGTCACCCAGGCCACGCGGCCGGCGACGGGGTAGCGCTGCGGCTCATCGGGCAGGGTGAGCAGCACGTAGACATCATCGCCCAGCCGGTACTCGCGCGTCGTGGGCACGAACATGCCGCCCTCCTCGAAGAGCGGGATATAGGCCGCGTACAGCGCGGCCTTTTCCTTGATGTTCAGCTGCATGACGCTGGGGCGCGGCGCTGTGGAGGGACTGCTCATAGATGCTCAGGGGGTATCAATGGCGCGAGTTTAGTGTGCTCTTTGCCTGGGCCACAAGCGACTCCAGCATCAGGCCGGCGTTGAAGGGATGGTCGGCCGTGCGCGCTTCCTGCGCGAGGGCGCGCGACCAGCGCGTGAGCGGCCCCACGCCCGGCGGCGCGGGCAGGTCGGCCGCGGCAAAGTAGCGCGGCTGCGCGCCCACGCTGCGCAACAGCAGGTCATGGCAGAGCTTTTGCAGCGCATCCACGGCCTGGGCCGGTTCGAGCTCGGCCAGCGCCGAAACATCGCCGCGCGCCATGGCCTTCGGAATCAACGCCCAGGCCTGGGGGCTGCGGCCGGCGCGCTGCAGGGCCAACGCATCGTCGGGCCGCCCGCCCGCGGCGCGCAGCAGGGCCTGCGCGGCATCGGGCGCCACGCCCTGCCCCGCCAGCCAGTCCTGCGCCGCATCGGGTGCGGGCCAGAGCATGGTGTGGCCCAGGCAGCGGCTGCGTATGGTGGGCAGCAGCTCGTGCGCGGCCTCGGTGGCGAGCACAAAGCGCACGTCGCCCGGCGGCTCCTCCAGCGTCTTGAGCAGGGCGTTGGCCGTGACATGGTTCATCTGCTCGGCCGGGAACACCAGCACCGCCTTGCCGCGCCCGCGCGCGCTGGTGCGCTGGGCAAACTCCACGGCGTCGCGCATGGCATCCACGCGGATCTCGCGGCTGGCCTTGCGCTTCTTGTCCTCGATCTCGGCCTGCGCCTTTTCGGGCAGGGGCCAGCCCAGGGCTAGCATTTGCGTTTCGGGCATGAGCACGCACAGGTCGGCATGGGTGTGCACGTCCACGCCGTGGCAGCTCGCGCATTGGCCGCAGGCGCCATGTTCGCCGGGCGCGTCGCACAGCCAGGCGCGCACCAGTTCCAGCGCGAGCTGGTACTGGCCCAGGCCCGAAGGGCCCTGCAGCAGCCAGGCATGGCCGCGCTGGGCCAAGAGCTGCGTGCGCTGCGCGGCGATCCAGGGCGCGACGGTGCTCATTGCGCGTCCTCGGGCAGCCAGCCGCGTGCGGCGACCATGGCCAGCATCTGGGCCGCCACGCGCTCGCGCGCCTGCGCCCCGTCGATGCGCGCAAAGCGCCCAGGCGCGGCGGCGGCGCGGTCGGCATAGCCGCGCGCCACGCGGGCGAAGAATGCGGCGGGCTCGGCCTCGAAGCGGTCAGGCGCGCGCGCCTGGGCCAGGCGCTCGGCGGCCACTTCGGGCGGCACGTCAAACCATAGGGTCAGATCGGGGTTGAGCATCAAATCGGGCTGCAACCCAATCCCCGTCTGCGCAAGCCGCTCCATATAAGAGAGCACACTCAGATCAAAGCCGCGGCCCGCGCCCTGGTAGGCAAAGGTGGCGTCGGTGAAGCGGTCGCACAGCACCACCTCGCCGCGCGCCAGCGCCGGCTCGATCACGCGCAGCAGGTGGTCGCGCCTTGCGGCAAACACCAGCAGGGT
This sequence comes from Alicycliphilus denitrificans, assembly GCF_044792555.1. Lineage (GTDB taxonomy): Bacteria > Pseudomonadota > Gammaproteobacteria > Burkholderiales > Burkholderiaceae_C > Alicycliphilus > Alicycliphilus denitrificans_A. The sequence continues at coordinate 2,202,086 of NZ_CP126238.1, read as the reverse complement.
CTCGGTCAGCGCGTCCATGGCCTCGTGCAGCAGCAGCGCGCGCAGCTTCTCGGCCAGCGGCGTGCCGCCGGGCTCGCGCGTCAGCGTCACCGTGCGCCCGGCGGCGCGCAGGGCCTGGGCCAGGGTGTCGATATGCGAGGACTTGCCGGCGCCGTCTATGCCCTCGAAGGTGATGAACAACCCCTGCATCATTTCTGCCCTCGTTGGTAGCGGTTGACGGCGCGGTTGTGCTCGTCGAGCGTGGCGCTGAAATGGCTGCTGCCGTCGCCGCGCGCCACGAAGTACAGCGCGCGCGTATCCGCTGGCTGCACGGCAGCCAGCAGCGCCGCCCGTCCCGGCATGGCGATTGGCGTGGGCGGCAGGCCGGCGCGCGTGTAGGTGTTGTAGGGCGTGTCGGCCTGCAGGTCGCGCTTGCGCAGGTTGCCATCGAACCTCTCGCCCAGGCCGTAGATCACCGTGGGGTCGGTCTGCAGCAGCATGCCCACGCGCAGGCGGTTCGTGAACACGCCGGCGATCTGCGCGCGGTCCTCGGCCCGGCCGGTTTCCTTCTCCACGATGCTGGCCAGGATCAGCGCCTGCTCGGCGGATTTGAGCGGCGTATCGGGTGCGCGTTGGGCCCAGGCCGCTTCCAGGCGCCGGTCCATGGCATGCAGCGCGCGGCGCAGCACGGCCAGATCGCTGCTGCCCTTGGCGTAGGTGTAGGTGTCGGGAAAGAAACGTCCCTCGGCCGGCACGCCCGCACGGTCCAGGCGGACCATGATGTCGGCGTCGCTCAGGCCCTCGGTCTCGCTCTTGAGCTGCTCGGCGCGCGCCAGCGCCTGGCGCAGCTGGCGGAAGCTCCAGCCCTCCACCAGCGTCACGGCGCGCAGCGCCTCCTCCCCGCGCACCAGCTTCTGCAGCAGCGCATGGGGGCTGGTGTCCGGTGGAATCTCGTAGTTGCCGGCCTTGATGCCGCGGTCCTTGCCCGACAGGCGGAACCACCAGAACAGCAGGCGCGCATCGGTGTCGAAGCCGGCCTGCACCACGGCACGCGCCACGCCTCGCGGCGTAGTGCCGGGCTCTATCTCCAGCTCCAGCGGCTGCCCCGTGCCCAGGCCGGCACGCACCGGCATGGGCGAGTGCAGCCACCAGGCCGCACCAAAGGCCGCGGCCAGAGCGATGAGCAACACCAAAAGTAGGAACCTACGCACAACCCTGCAGCCCGTATGAAGGAAAGCCGGGCATCATAATTCAGCCATGACCGACCCCAAGCCAGTGCCCCCGCCCCTGCCCGTGGGCGGCGTGACCCGTTTATCCCAGCTCGGCGTGATCCGCGTAGCCGGTGAAGACGCCGCCAAATACCTGCATGGTCAGCTGACCCAGGACTTTGCGCTGCTCGATCTGCGGCACGCGCGCCTGGCGGCCTTCCTCAACGTCAAGGGCCGCATGCTGGCCAGCTGCATCGCCTTCAAGCGCAGCGACACCGAGGTGCTGCTGGTGTGCGCGCGCGACCTGCTGGCGCCCACGCTCAAGCGCCTGTCCATGTTCGTGCTGCGCGCCAAGGCCAGGCTGACCGATGCCACTGGCGACTTCGCGCTCTACGGCCTGCTGGGCGATGCGGCCCGCGCCGTGCCGCCGGCGGACGATGAGCCCTGGGCCAAGGCCGATGTGGGCGATGCCAGCGTGGTGCGGCTGTACCCAGCCGACGGCCAGGCGCGCGCCCTGTGGCTGGCGCCCGCCGCGAGCGCCGCCCCCGCCGGTGCGCCGCTGGATGAGGCACTGTGGCTGTGGAGCGAAGTCAGGAGCGGCGTCGCCACCCTGACCGCCCCAGTGGCCGAGGCCTTCGTGCCGCAGATGCTGAACTACGAGTCCGTGGGCGGCGTGAACTTCAAGAAGGGCTGCTATCCCGGCCAGGAGGTGGTGGCGCGCAGCCAGTTCCGCGGCACGCTCAAGCGCCGCGCCTATCTGGTGCACGCGCCCTCGGCCATCGCCGTGGGCGCCGAGGTGTTCGCCGAGGGTGACGCCGAACAACCCGTGGGCACCGTGGTGCAGTGCGCCGCGGCGCCCGGTGGCGGCGTGGATGCGCTGGTGTCGCTGCAGATCGCGGCCGCTGGCGGCGCGCTGCAGGTCGGCGCAGCGGACGGCGTGCCGCTCACGCTGCTGCCGCTGCCTTATGCGCTGCTTGAGGATATTTGAGGGAATTCAGGTTCTTTGAGCGCACCACCCGCACGAGCAACCAACCGAAACCCTTGGGCATGGCACCTATCACCTCCACCCACGACGTTGCACTGCTGCGCCAAGCCGTCGATTTGGCGCGCGCCAACCGCATCCAGGGCGGGCGGCCCTTTGGCGCCGTGATCGCGTGTGACGGCCAGCCACTGGCCAGCGGCGTGAACGAGATCCTCCAGACCTGCGACCCCAGCGCGCACGCCGAGATGCAGGCGCTGCGCGCGGCCACGCGCGCCAGGCGTGACGCAAGCCTTGTCGGCTGCAGCGTCTACGCCAGCGGCCACCCCTGCCCGATGTGCCTGGCGGCGCTGGTCATGGCCGGGGCCGAGCGCGTCTTCTTTGCCTTCGACAACCAGGATGCCGCGCCCTATGGCCTGTCCAGCGAAGGCAGCTACCAGCGCCTGCGCCTGTCTTTAAGCCCTCCTCCCCTGCCCATGGAGCGGCTCGATACCGGCATCAGCGCGGCGCAGCTGTACGGCGACGCTCCTTGGCCAGAAACGCCCCGTGGTTGAGCGCGCGCGCATCGCGCCGGCGTGGCTGGCCACGGTGGTGCTGGTCACGCTCAACCTGCGCCCGTTTCTCACCGCCGTGGGGCCGCTCACGCCGGCCATCCAGGCGCACACGGGCCTGAGTCTGCAGGCGTTGGCCTGGCTCACGCTGCTGCCCATGGCACTGATGGGCGCGGGCACCTGGCTCGCGCCCGCCGTGCTGCAGCGCGTGGGCGCGCGCTCCACGCTGGCGCTGGCGCTCACGCTGCTGGCGCTGGGCTGCGCTCTGCGCCTGGTTCCTGCCTGGCTGATCGCCACCGCCGCGCTGTGCGGCGTGGGCGTGGCGCTGGTGCAGGGCGTGCTGCCGGGCCTGATCAAGCTGCATACGCCGCACCATGTCGCGCCGATGATGGGTGTGTACTCGGCCGCCCTCATGGGCGGTGGCGCACTGGGGGCGCAGCTTTCTCCACTGGCGCTGCAGTGGGGCATGGACTGGAGCGGCACCCTGGCGCTGTGGTCGCTGCCCGTGCTGGCGGCGCTGGCCCTTGCCTGGTGGCAGCTGGGCCGCATGGCGCCGCCCACGGCTGCCGGAACACGCGGCGGCGCCACCGCCTGGCTGCTGCGCCGCCCACGCACCTGGTATTTGATGCTGGCCTTTGGCCTGATGAACGGCGGCTACGCCAGCATGGTCGCGTGGCTGGCGCCGCACTACCAGGAGCTGGGCTTGAGCGCCGCGCGCAGCGGCACGCTGGTCGCCGTCCTGTCGATCGCACAAGCGGTGGCCGCCCTGCTGCTGCCAGTGCTGGCCACGCGCGGCGGGCCCGATCGCCGTCCCTGGCTCTGGCTCACGCTCGGCTGCCAGGCGCTGGGCTTTGCGCTGCTGGCCACGGCACCCCTGGCCGCGCCGCTGGCGACTGTCATCGTGCTGGGCGTGGGCCTGGGCGGCTGCTTCACCTTTTTCATGCTGGTGGCACTAGAGCACTTGCACGCACCGCTGCAGGCCGGCGCGCTGAACGCGCTGATGCAGGGCGGCGGCTTTCTGCTCTCGGCCCTGCCGCCCTGGCTGATGGCGCGGCTGCACCAGGGCAGCAGCGGCTTTTCCAGCGGCTGGTGGATGCAGTGCGCCATCGCGCTGCTCGTTGCGGTGCTGGTGGCACGCTTTGCGCCCGCACGCTTCGAGCATGTGATGCGCCCGCCGGCAACGTGAAGCCGCGTGCCAGAATTTGCCCATGAACGGATTGCGCCGCATCGCCCCGTGGCTGCTGGCCTGGCTGGTGCTGGCCGCAGCCGGCTGCGCATGGCTGGTGCAGCAGCGCCTGCAGCAGCTGCATGACGCCTTCGACACCGATGCGCGCATTGCCCACCGCGTGCTCAGCCAGCGCATGGTGCAGCACGAGGCCATCCTGGCCACGCTGGTATTGCTGCAGCCCGAAGGCCCAGCGGCCGGGCCCGCGCCCTGGAGCGCACTCACCCGGCCCTACCCGCAGGTGCGCGAAGTGCTGCGCCACGTCGATGCCGCCCAGGCCTGGCCCGCCGGCTGGCCGCAGGGCATGGATGCAGCACTCGCACAGTCGCGCGCCAGCGGCCACGCCGTGCTGGCCCAGAGCGACCTGGCCAGCGGCCAGCTCTATCTGGTGCTGGCCGGCTCGCCCGCCAGCTTTGCGCTGCACCTGGACCTGCACACCACGGTACTGACCGACGACTGGCCACTGCTCGCCGGCAGCCCGGTGCGGGCCTGGCTCACGCTCGGCAGCCAGCGCTACGAGATCCAGGGCGGTACGGAGGAAGCAGGACGCTGGCACTGGCGGGCCGAGAAGACGCTCGCGGCCGCGAGCCAGCCCCTGGCGCTGCACATGCAGCAGACGGTGCGCGCCGGCATGCTGCCCTGGGCTGAGCTGCTCGGCTGGGTGGCGGGCAGCGCCGCCCTTCTCGCCGCACTGCGCCAGCTGCTGCGCCAGCGCGTGGCCCGCCGGCGCGCCGAGCAGTTGCTGCAGCTGGGCCAGGTGGCGCGGTTGAACACCCTGGGGGAGCTCGCCGCCGGCATGGCGCACGAGCTCAACCAGCCGCTCACGGCGGTGCTCGCCAGCAGCCAGGCCGCGCAGCGCCTGCTGGCCGACGATGAACCCGACATGCCGCTGCTGCGCCAGGCCCTGGCACAGGCGGTGGCGCAGGCGCGGCGCGCATCGGACGTGGTGACGCGGCTGCGCCGCCTGGTCGAACGCCCGGACGCGGCGGCGCGAACCAGGGCCATCGACCTGCCCCAGGCCGTCACCGACGCGCTGCACCTGCTCGAACCCCAGCTTGCCGCCCACAAGGTGCAGGTGCACCCGCAGTTCGCGCCCGGCCTTCCCGCCGCCAGCGCCGATGCGGTGGCGTTGCAGCAAATCCTGCACAACCTGCTGGCCAACGCGCTGCAGGCGATCGAGCCGATGCCCCTGGGCGAACGCCAGATCTGGATCACGATCGCGCACCAGGGCGCGCAGTTGCTGCTCACGGTGCGCGACAGCGGCCCCGGCATCGCCCCCGACATGCTGCCCCGTCTGTTCATTCCGTTTGCCAGCAACCGTGCCCACGGCCTGGGACTGGGATTGACGCTGAGCCAAAGCCTGGCCGAGAGCATGGGCGCCAGCCTGCAGCTGCACGAGGCCGCCACCGGCCCCGGGGCCTGTTTTGCCCTGCGCCTGCCGGTGCACACCCTAAGAGCGTGTTCAAGGTCTTTTCATGGAGCCCGTTGCCCCGCAAAGGCGGCAGATGCAAGGCGCAAACCGCAGCCGGGCTGGTGGCCCGGCGAGGATTTGCAACGCCGCAGATGATGTTTTTGCGGGGCAACCCTTCGGGCAAGGCAGCAAAAGGCCGCACTCGTCGTTGCCCGCCTTACCCAGGCCGCCAGCATGGGCTGCGGCGTGCGCCTAGATTGCAGCCTTTTGCTGCCTTGCGGGCTCCATGAAAAGACCTTGAACACGCTCTAAGATGACCGCCTCCAACGCAGACCTATCCCCGTTGATCCACCTGGTGGACGATGACGACGCAGTACGCGCCAGTCTGGCGCTGCTCATTTCCACCATTGGCCTGCGCGTGCAGACCTGGGCCGATCCCTTGGCGTTTGCCGCGCAGTTCGACCGCGAAGGCATAGGCGCCATCGTGCTCGACGTGCGCATGCCCGGCATCGGCGGCCTGGTGCTGCTGGCGCAGCTCGTGGACCAGGGGGTGGACCACCCCATCGTCCTGCTGACCGGCCACGGCACGGTGGACATGTGCCGACGCGCATTCAAGGCCGGCGCGGCGGAGTTCCTGGAAAAACCGGTGGACGACGAACTGCTGCTGGAGACGCTGCAGGCGGCCGTGCGCCAGCATGTGCGCGCGCGCCAGCAACGCCGGGCGGATCGCGATGCCGAGCAGCGGTTTGCCGAACTCTCCACGCGCGAACGCCAGGTTCTGGCGCTGATCGTGCAAGGCCTGTCGAACAAGGAAATGGCACGCGCACTGGAGCTTTCGCCACGCACCGTGGAGGTACACCGCGCCAACCTGTTCGCCAAGCTGCAGGTGCCAAGCCTGGCATACCTCGTGCGCCGCTACGCCAGCCTGGCGGAAATGGATGCGCCGCCCACCGCGTAAAACTACGTAACGCCCAGCGTAGCCATGCGAATGGTGCGCAAGGGAGGCTTTTTCTACAGTCGCATCCATGCCTGCAGCGCCGCTGCGGCGCCTGTCAACCTGCCGGAGAAAGCACCCATGCAAACCAAGACCATCGCCCTGCTCGCCACCACCGTCATCGCCTGTGCCGCCAACGCCCAGGCCGTGCGCACCGAGAAAAACATGTCGCTGGAGCTCGCCAGCCAGATCGCCACGCGCAGCGTTGCCGCCTGCGCCGCCAATGGCTACGCGGTGACGGCCACCGTGGTGGATCGCGCCGGCCAGGTGCGCGCGCAGCTGCGCGCCGACAACGCCGGCCCCCACACCCTGGAAGCCAGCCGCCTGAAGGCCTATACCTCGGCATCGGCGAAGAACAGCACCAGCGCCATCATGGAAGGCTCGCAGAAGAACCCCGGCGCGGTCAACCTGGGCCAGATCCCGGGCTACCTGTTGCTGGGCGGCGGTCTGCCGATCAAGGTGGGCAACGAGGTGATCGGCGCCGTGGGCATTGGCGGCGCCCCCGGCGGCCATCTGGACGAGCAATGCGCCAAGGCGGCGCTCGACCAGGTGCAGGAATTACTCAAGTAAGCGCTACGACAACACCCGCCGCATGGTGATGTGCGCTATGCCGGCCTCCTCGAACGGCTCGCCCTGCACCTCGAAGCCGGCGCGGCGGTAAAAGCCCTCGGCGCTGCGCTGGGCGTGCAGCGTGACCTCGGCGTCGCCGCGTGCCTGCGCGGCATGCACCAGGGCGTCGAGCACCATGCGGCCCCAGCGCTGGCCGCGCACCACGCGGTCCACGGCCATGCGGCCTATGCGCGCATCACCCGGCGCCGCGTACAGCAGGCGGCCCGTGGCTATCGGCTGCGCCAGGCGGTTGTAGGCCACGGCGTGCACGGCCGTGGCATCGTGCTCGTCAAGCTCGATCGCTGGGTCTATGCCCTGCTCCTGCACGAACACCGCCATGCGCAGCTGGGTGGCATCGCGGCCCAGCGTGGCCCAGTCGCCCACGCGCAGCTCCACCATCTCGCCGCCGTCCTCGAAGTGCTCGATCATGGCGCGCAGCTGGGGCGGCACGGCGCGCTTGGTCTGTGTGGCCGGGTCGGCGAAGACATAGACCAGCTCGACGGCGGCCAGCAGCCGCTCGCCCGCGAACATGCCGCATTCGAACACCAGCGAGCTGTTGCCCACGCGCGCGCAGCGCAGCCCCAAGTCGAGCAGGTCATCCAGGCGCGCCGAGGCGTGGTACTCGACGCTGGCCTTCTTCAGGTACACCTCGCCGCCCAGGGCCCGCATGCCGGCCTCATAGGGCATGGCCAGCGCGCGCCAGTATTCGGTCATGGCGCAGTCGGCATAGCTGAGGTAGTGGGCGTTGAAGACGATTTTCTGCATGTCCACCTCGGACCAGCGCACACGCAGGCGGTGAAGGCAGCGAAAGTCTTGGCGTTGCATAGGGGTGTCACTCCATGTGAAAGGCGGTGCGCAGCGCGCACGCCGCGTCCTGGTGGGCGCGCCGCGCCTCGGGAATGGCGCGACCCATCTTGATGAATTCGTGCGTCACGCCGTGGTAGATCTCCAGATCCACGGCCACGCCGGCGGCGCGCAGCTTGTCGCCGTAGGCCACGCCCTCGTCCACCAGCGGGTCGCATTCGGCCAGGCCGATCCAGGCGGGCGCCACGCCGTCGACGTCGGGGGCGAGCAGCGGGGCGAAGCGCCAGTCCTCGCGCTCGGCGTGGCCGGGGATGTATTGGTTGAAGAACCAGCCGATGGCCGCGCGGTCGAGCACCGGGCCGTGGGCAAACTCGGTGTGCGAGGGCGTGTCCTGGTGCGCCGTGGTGCCGGGGTAGATCAGCAGCTGCAGCGCCAGCGGCAGGCCGGCATCGCGCGCCAGGATGGCATTCACGGCCGCCAGCGTGCCGCCCGCGCTGTCGCCGCCCACGGCCAGGCGCGCGGGGTCGGCGCCCAGCCGGGCTGCGTTGGCAGCCAGCCAGGCCAGCGCGTCCCAGGCATCGTTGCTGGCGGTGGGGAAGGGATGCTCGGGCGCCAGGCGGTAGTCGATCGACAGCACCATGCAGCCGGCCAGGCGCGCCAGCTCGCGGCACAGCACGTCGTGCGTGGCAATGCTACCTATGGTGAAGCCGCCGCCGTGCAGGTACAAGAGCAGCGGCAGGCCGGGCCGCGTGGCGCTTGCATACAGGCGCGCGGGCAGCCGCGCCCCGTCGCGCGCCGGGATATGCAGATCTTCCACGCGCGCCAGCACGGCCTTGGGGACTTCCAGCACGCCGGCGCCCAACTCGTAGGCGGCGCGCGCCTCCAACGGGGTCAGGGTATGCAGCGGGGGGCGGCCGGCGCGCGCCATGCGCTCGGTGACGCTACGCATCTGCGGCGTGAGCCGCGCGTGGGAACTGGAGGCGATATCGGTCGTCAATGCTCAAAATCCTTGGTTTGCTTGCAGCGCCCCTGCACGGGCTGCGCACCCGGCAGGCCGGCACCATGGCCTTCATCTGCCGGGCAGGCTCAAACGTATTCCCCGGCGTCCGAGCGCGCCATCCAGTCGATCGGGTCCTGCTGCAGCACCATGTCGATGTCCAGGCCCAGGGTCACGCCCACCTCGCCGGGAAAGGACACGGCCAGCTCGCGCTCGCCCAGCGCCGCCTCGCGCGCGCGCGCACGCCAGGCGGCCAGGTGCAGCACGCCGGCCAGGGGTTCGCAGGAATTATTCTCAAAGGGCGCCTGGTGATGGCGCAGGGCGTCCACCACCACATCCGGCAGCTGCCAGCGCACGGCCAGCCCCGCGCTGACCTGGGCGTAGCAGTAGCCCAACAGGCGCAGCTCCAGCTTGGCGCGGCGCGGATCCAGCGGCGCCAGCAGGGTGTTGATGGACTGCATGCGCTCGGGGGCGCCCAGGTGCAGCGCCAGCTCGCCCACAGCATGCAGCAGGCCTGCCGTGTAGGCCGCAATCTGGTTCTGGTGCACCAGGCCCGCGAACGAGCGCGCCAGCTTGGCCGTATTCAGACTGTAGCGCCAGAAATGCTGCAGGTTCACGCCCGGCACCGAGCGCGAGCTGGCGCCCAGCGGCGCCGAGCTCACCAGCCTGCGCAGCTGGGCCACGCCCAGCAGGGCCAGTGCCTCGGGAATGCCTGCGATCTGCCTCTGGGCGCCGAACGACGGGGAGTTGGCCTCCTGCAGCAGGCGCGCGGCGAGCGCCGGGTCGGAACCAAAATGCTGGTTCAGACGCCGCAGACTGGGCTCGGCACTGCCCAGTTCATTCATCAGTAGCGCCACGGCACGTGGCAGGCTGGGCAGCATGAAGGGCTGCGCCAGCAGGGCTTGAAGCTCCATGGGGATGGCAGGATTGGAAACGGACGAGGCGCCGATTATGTGCGTGGTGCGACCCATTGCAGCGTCCACGCCCAACGCACAACCTAGATTCAGCGCCGGCCCTGCAGCTTGGCAAAGGCCGAGGCCATGGCCGACTGCGGCGCAGGATCGTTGCGCCGCTGCGGCTGGGCATAACCCCGTTCTGCGCGGCCCGCGCCCTCGAAGCGGTTGTCGCGCGGCCCATCGCGGCGTGCCGGGGCGGCGTCCAGCTTCATGGTCAGGCTGATACGCCCGCGCGCCACGTCCACCTCCAGCACCTTCACCTTGACGATCTGCCCGGTCTTGACGACCTCGCGCGCGTCGCTCACGAACTTGTTGGCCAACTGGCTCACATGCACCAGCCCGTCCTGGTGCACGCCCAGGTCCACGAAGGCGCCGAACTGGGCCACATTGCTCACCGTGCCCTCCAGCACCATGCCCTCCTTGAGATCGGAGATTTCCTCCACGCCTTCGTTGAAGCGCGCCACATGGAAGTCGGGGCGCGGGTCGCGGCCGGGTTTTTCCAGCTCGGCCAGGATGTCCTTGACGGTGATGACGCCAAATTTTTCATTGGCGAACAGTTCGGGCTTGAGCGTCTTGAGCATGTCGGCGCGGCCCATCAGATCGGCCACGCTCTTGCCGGTTTTCTCGATGATGCTCTCCACCACCGGGTAGGTCTCGGGGTGCACGCCGGTCATGTCCAGCGGGTTCTCGCCCCCGCGTATGCGCAGAAAGCCCGCCGCCTGCTCGAAGGTCTTGGCGCCCAGGCCGCTCACCTCCATCAGCTGCTTGCGGCTCTTGAAGGCACCGTTGGCCTCGCGCCAGCGCACCACAGCCTTGGCCACGCTGCCCGACAGGCCCGAGACGCGCGACAGCAGCGGCACGCTGGCCGTGTTCAGGTCTACGCCCACCGAGTTCACGCAGTCCTCGACCACGGCGCCCAGGGTGCGCGCCAGCTCGCCCTGGTTCACGTCGTGCTGGTACTGGCCCACGCCGATGCTCTTGGGTTCGATCTTCACCAGCTCGGCCAGCGGGTCCTGCAGGCGGCGCGCGATACTGGCCGCGCCGCGCAGGCTCACATCCACGTCGGGCATCTCTTGAGAAGCGTATTCGCTGGCGCTGTAGACCGAGGCGCCGGCCTCGCTCACCACTACTTTTTCAATAGCTGCTTGCGCTTGACCCGCTTGGGCTGAAACCGTTTTTTGCATCAACTTGATGAGCTCGGCGGCGAGCTTGTCGGTCTCGCGGCTGGCCGTGCCGTTGCCGATGGCGATGAGCTGCACGCCATGCTTTTGCACCAGGCGGCCCAGCGTCGCCAGGCTGCCGTCCCAGTCGCGGCGCGGCTCGTGCGGGTAGACGGTGGCGGTCTCCACCAGCTTGCCCGTGGCGTCCACCACCGCCACCTTGACGCCGGTGCGAATGCCGGGGTCCAGCCCCATCACCGCCTTGGGGCCGGCAGGCGCGGCCAGCAGCAGGTCGCGCAGGTTGTCGGCAAAGACCTTGATGGCCACCTTCTCGGCATCCTCGCGCAGGCGCGAGAACAGGTCGCGTTCGGTGGACAGGCTGAGCTTCACGCGCCAGGTCCAGGCCACGCATTTGCGCAGCAGGTCGTCGCTCTTCCTGCCCTGGTGGCTCCAGCCCAGGTGCAGGGCAATGCGGCCTTCGGCCAGGCTGGGGGTATCGCTCCTTCCCCCGCTGGGGGAAGGTGGGGATGGGGGCTGGCTGGCGCTGGCGGCCGCGGCTGGCCCCCACCCCTGCCCTCCCCCAGCGGGGGAGGGAGTGAGTTCGGGCTGCACCAGCCGGGCCTCCAAAATCTCCAGCGCCCGGCCGCGGAACACCGCCAGCGCCCGGTGCGAGGGCACGCGGCCGATCGGCTCGTCGTAGTCGAAGTAGTCGCGGAACTTGGCGACCTCGGGGTCGTTCTCGTTCTTGCCCTCCACCTTCTTGGAGCGCAGCAGCCCCTCGTTCCACAACCATTCGCGCAGGCCCTGCACCAGCACGGCGTCTTCGGCCCAGCGCTCGGAGAGGATGTCGCGCACACCGTCGAGCACGGCAAACGTCGTGGAAAAGTCCGGCCCCGGCTTGCCGTCGTCCAAGGTGGTGGCGGGCTGGCAGAAGGCCTGCGCCTCTGTGTGCGGGTCCAGCGTGGGGTCGGCGAACAGTCTGTCGGCCAGCGGCTCGATGCCGAACTCCCTGGCGATCTGGCCCTTGGTGCGGCGCTTCTGCTTGAACGGCAGGTAGATGTCCTCCAGCTCCTGCTTGGTCGGCGCGGCGGCGATCTGCGCGCGCAATGCGTCGGTCAGCTTGCCCTGCTCGTCGATGGCCTTGAGCACGGCCACGCGGCGTTCCTGCAGCTCGCGCAGGTAGGACAGGCGCGCGTCGAGCTCGCGCAGCTGCACGTCGTCCAGCCCGCCGGTGGCCTCCTTGCGGTAGCGCGCGATGAAGGGCACGGTGGCGCCGCCATCGAGCAGTTCCACGGCGGCCTGGACCTGGGTTTCGGTGATTTTGATTTCTGCGGCCAACTGCCGGACGATCTGCTGCATGTGCCTGGAAAACGCGAGGAAAACGAAGCGCGGGAGTTTGCCATACGGCCCGGCGCACCCATGGCGGCCGCCCCATAATCGAACGCCAGCCATGCCCGCCCAGCCCTTTCCTATCCGCGCCGAATGCCCGCCGGGCAGCTGCGTATGCGCGCGCGGCGCGCTGTTCGAGGGGCTGTAGTTGCAGGACGACCTGTTCGGCGGCCCGCCGCCCGGGCCTGACAAGGCGCCCGAAAGACCGGGCGCGCGCCGCTCGGGCATACACCCCGCCGCCTGGGGTGACGATCTGCGCGCCCTGGCCGCGCGGCTGCCACCCAGCCTGCGCCTGGGCACCTCGTCGTGGAGCTACCCCGGCTGGCAGGGCCTGCTGTGGGAGGGCGCGCATTCCGAGCAGCTGCTCGCCAGGAAGGGATTGAGCGTCTATGCCCAGCACCCGCTGCTGCGCACCGTGAGCATAGACCGCAGCTTCTACCGCCCACTCACGGCCAGCGACTACGCGCGCTACGCGGCCCAGGTGCCGGGGGATTTCCGCTTCGTGGTCAAGGCGCCCAGCCTGGTCACCGACGCCCTGGTGCGCAGCGAGGACGGGCGCGCACGCGAGCCCAACCCCGCCTTCCTGGACCCGCTGCTGGCCGCGCAGGAGTTCGTCGCGCCCGCGCTCGAAGGCCTGGGCGCGCGCACCGGCGCCCTGGTGTTCCAGCTGAGCCCCCTGCCCTGGCGCCTGCTCGATCGCCTGCCCGAGGTGCTGGAGCGCCTGCGCGCCCTGCTGCTGGCGCAGCCCGCCCTGAACCAGCCCGACGCCGTGCTGGCCGTGGAGGTGCGCGACAGCGCGTGGCTGGCGCCAGAACACCTGGCGCACTTCGCCGACGTGCTCAGGAGCTGCGGCGCCACCTACTGCCTGGGCCTGCACCCGCGCCTGCCGCCGCTGGCCGGGCAGCTGCCGCTGTTGCGCCGGCTGTGGCCCGGGCCGCTGGTCTGCCGCTGGAACCTGCACTCCGTGCACGGCCCGCACGGCTATGCGGACGCGCAAAGGCTGTACGCGCCCTACGACCGCATCCACGACCCCGACCCTGACACCCACGCGCTGCTCGCGCGCACGCTGGCCGGGGTGTGCGGGCGCGGGCAGAACGCCTACGTCACCATCAGCAACCATGCCGAGGGCTGCGCGCCGCTCACGCTGCGCCGGCTGGCAGAACAGGTGGTGGGCGACCGCGCATCAGCTATTTGATTGATAGCTTCAAGCGCTTTCTGGAAGCCCGTTACACGACAAAAATCCTGACAAGGCGGTTCTGCAGCCGCGCGTGGTGGCGTCAAGCGCCGGCCTTGGCTCCCAGGAAGTGAAAGCGCATCAGCGTGCGCTCGCGCGCCCGCGCATGGTCCACGACGGGCAGCGGGTAGTCCATGCCCAGTCGCAGGCCGCAGGCCGCCAGCTCGACCGGCTTCATGGCCGCGGGAAAGTGGATGTGCGCATCGGGCACGCGCGCCAGCTCGGGCAGGTAGCGGCGGATAAAGCGCCCCCCGGGGTCGAACCGCTCGGACTGCGTCACCGGGTTGAAGATGCGAAACCAGGGCTGCGCGTCACAGCCGGTGGACGCCGCCCACTGCCAGCCGCCGTTGTTGGCCGCCAGGTCGTAGTCGTTCAGGTGCTGGGCAAAAAAGCGTTCGCCTCGGCGCCAGTCGATCCCCAGGTCCTTGGTCAGAAAGCTCGCCACCACCATGCGCAGGCGGTTGTGCATATAGCCCGTCTGCAGCAGCTGGCGCATGGCGGCATCGACCAGCGGGTAGCCGGTGCGTGCCTCGCACCAGGCCTGCCAGAGGTCTGGCGCCTCGTCCCATTGCACGCCGTCGTACTCGGGCTTGAACGACTGCGTGAGCACCTGCGGGTGGTGCCACAGGATCATGAAATAGAAGTCGCGCCAGGCCAGCTCCGACAGCCAGGTCTGCGCGCCCGCGCAGCCCTGCTCTGCCTGTGCCGCCGCCAGCGCCGCCAGCCGGCGGATGGAGACGGTGCCAAAGCGCAGGTGCACCGACAGGTAGGAGACGCCCTTGCGCCCGGGGTAGTCGCGCGCCTCCTGATAGGCCGCCATGCGCGGCGCGAAGTCCTGCAGCAGCCGCTGCGCGCCGCGCATGCCGGTGGGCAGGTGCAGCTCGTGCAGGTTGGTGCGGGCAAAGCCCAGCTCTTCCAGCGCAGGCAGGCGCTCGCCCGCGGGCGGCGCGGCCAGGTGCCGGGCATGGCGCGCCACCGGGTAGGGCCTGAGCTGAAAGGCATCCAGCCGCTGCAGCCAGGCGCGCCTGTAGGGCGTGAACACGCTATAGGGCCGGCCCTGCCGGGTCAGCACCTCGTCACGCTCCAGCAGCACCTGGTCCTTGTAGTCGCTGAAGGTAATGCCCACGGCCTGCAGGGCCTGGGCCACGCGCCGGTCGCGCGCGATGGCTTCGGGCTCGTAGTCGCGGTTGGCCAGCACCTCCTGCACGCCCAGCTCCTGTGCCAGCTGCACGATGCAGCGCACCGCCGGGCCATGGCGCACGATCAGCCCGCCGCCGGGGGCGCCGCCGTGCGCGGCAAGCTGCTGCAAGGCCTCATGCAGCTCCAGCACGCTGGCGTGGATGAACTCCACGCGCCGGTCGCAGCGGCTGGGCAGCGCATCGAGGATGTCGGTGTCGAAGACGAAGGCGCAGTACACCCGCTCGAAACGGCGCAGCGCGTGATAGAGCGCCGCATGGTCATCGCAGCGCAGGTCGCGCCGCAGCCAGACCAGGGCCGAGGTGGCGCCGCCCGGCAGCGAAGGCCGCATCATGTGCGCACCCGCAGCGAGCTGCACACGCCCGCCGCCGCCGCGCAGCCCGCGGCCACCAGCAGCGCGAGCGACTCGGCGCTGCCGTCGTGCCCAGGCCGCAGCGCAAAGATGGCCGCGAGCAGCACGGCGCCCAGGGTCTGGCCCGTGAGGCGCGCCGTGCCCAGCATGCCGCTGGCCGCGCCGCTCCTGTGCAGCGGGGCCGAGGTGACGATGGTGTGGTTGTTAGGCGACTGGAACAGCGCAAAACCGGCGCCGCACAGCGCCATGCGCCAGACCACGTTCCAGTCGGCCGGCTGCGCCGGCAGCAGGCCCAGCGACAGCAGACCGGCCGCGAACACCGCCATGCCGATGCCGCCCAGCAGGCCGTCCGGGTGACGGCCGATCAGGCGCCCGGCCAGCGGCGCCACCACGGCCGTGGCCAGCGGCCAGGCAGTGATGAGCAAGCCGGCCTCCAGGTGGCTGCGGCCCTGCGCCTCCAGCAGCAGGAAGGGCAGTGCCAGAAAGCCCAGCATCTGCGCGCAGAACGCCCCCACGGACGAGCCCATGGACAGCGCGAACACGGGTATGCGCAGCAGGTCCACCGGAAACAGCGGCGCCGCCCGGCTCCACTGGCGCCGCAGATACACCGCCCCCACGGCCAGGCCGGCCAGCAGCAGCCAACCGCCCGAGACAGCACCCGATGTGCCGCCACCCGCCTGCGCCGCAGCCCCCACGCCAAGGCGCGAGCCCCCCAGGAAGATCAGCGTGAACATGGCGCCGTTGAGCAGTACGTCGATGAGCGAAAAGCGCGGCCCATCGTGCTCGGACGGCGGGTTGGCCGGCAGCGCGCGCCGCCCCAGCCACCAGACGCCCAGGCCCAGCGGCAGGTTCATGGCAAACAGCCAGGGCCAGGTCGCCACCGACAGGATGGCCGCCGCCACCGACGGCCCGGCCATGGACGCCGTGGCCACGACCAGCGAATTGATGGCCATGCCCTGGCCCAGCTGCGCGCGCGGATAGATCAGGCGCACCAGGGCCGCGTTCACGGCCATCACGCCGGCCGCGCCCAGGCCCTGCAGCGCGCGCGCGGCGATCAGCGCCGGCATGCTGGCGGCCTGCATGGCCCCCACCGACGCCACGGCAAACAGCGCGATGCCCACCAGGTACACGCGCCGGTAGCCCATGCGCTCGCCCAGGGCCGCCAGCGGCAGCAGCACGATCAGCGTGGCCATCTGGTAGGCGTTGACCACCCAGATCGACTGCGCCGCGTTCGACTCCAGCTCGCGCGCGATGTCGGGCAGCGCCAGGTTGATCAGGCTGGTGTCGAGCACGGCCAGCGCCAGCCCCAGGATGATGACCAGCATGGCCTGGCCGCGCGCGGGCTGGGCCAGGCCGTCGGAGGTGGTGACGATCTGCGGACGGGCGCTCATCGCACGCCCCCGTGCGGGGCGTGATGGCAAAAGCTGCGGCAAAAAGTGGGAAACGGCATTCCTGCGATTGTCGCCAGACTCACCCGGGCCTGCCTGGCACGCGCATGAAGGCCCTTAAGCCGCAGCTATTCGCGGCATTGTCCGCATGCGCGTGCACACACAATGGACGTCGTCGATGATCACTGCCCACACCGCCATGCTCCTGCCTCCATCCTCCCCCGCGCTGCGCCGGCGCGTCGCCGCCCTGGCCCTGTGGGCCGCGGCGTTGGCCCTGCCGGCCATGGCCGCAGCCCAAGCGCAGAGCGGCGGCGACGATGCGCCGGTGCCGGCGGCACGGGTACCGCAACCGGCCCTGCTCCTGTCGCCCGACGGCAGCCTGGTGATAGACCCGCACGCGCGCCTGGCCTGGCCGCGCTGCGTGCAGGGCATGGTCTGGAACGGCAGCGCCTGCCGCGGCGTGGCCCAGCTGTTCAGCTACGGCGAGGCCCAAGCCCTGGTGCGCCAGCGCTGGCAGGCCGACGGCGTGCGCTGGCGCCTGCCGCGCGTGAATGAGCTGCGCCGCCTGGTCAACCGCAATGCGCAGCCGCCGTCGGTGGACCAGCGGCTGTTCCCGGCCATGCCGCGCGACTGGCTCTGGACGGGATCGGCCAGCGTCAACGCCAACACCGTCAACCCCTACGCCTACGGCAACGTGGCACGCGGCGGCGCGGGCGAGAGCAGCATCACCGTGCAGCAAGGCTGGGCCGTGCACATGGGCAGCGGCGAGGCCCGCAGCGACGTGGGCCGCGCCACGCGACTGCATGTGCAGCTGGTGCGGCCGGCGCCATAAGAGCCATGCCTTTCACTTTGGGCTGAATTGGGTTGTTTGGCTTGTATGGTATGCGTTTGCAGCTATCTTTTTTGGTGTGGGTTAGGGGGTTGGATGTGGCTGGCCGGGTCTCGCCCCGGCGGGCGAGGCACTTTTCTTTGCTTCGCCAAAGAAAAGTACCCAAAAGAAAAGCGACCCCAAGTCTGCGACCCCTTCGCTTGCGCTGCGGGGCAAACCTGTGTCGGGGCACTTGCGGGGTGTGCCGCAGAACTCACTACGCGCCTTTGGCGCTGCGTTCAAACAACTGCGGCAAGTCAGTCTACGAAGCATGCGCGCTGCGACGCGCATGCCACCCCGCAAGCGCCCCGCCCCAGGCGCAGCCCCAGGGATTGAACAGCCCGACACGGGCCATCGCTGCGCTCGGCCTGGCAGGGGGCGTTTAACCGAAAGCCGAGCGCAGCGATGGCCCGTCTCGCGGGTGCCCTTCTGGCCGTGCCGAGAAGCGCAGGGCGCGGGGCGGGCGTGTGCCGCAGGACACACGCCTTCGTCGTCTGACTTGCCGCAGTTGTCTGAACGCAGCGCCAAAGGCGCGTAGTGAGTTCTGCGGCACGCCCCGGGAACGAGCATCGCAGGTTGCCCCGTAGCGCAGCGAAGGGGTCACGGACAGTAGGGTCGCCTTTCTTTTGGGTACTTTTCTTTGGCGAAGCAAAGAAAAGTGCCTCGCCCGCCGGGGCGAGACCCGGCCAGCCACATCCAAACCTATAACCCATACCAAAAAAAGATAGCTGCAAACGCTTGCTAAAAAAGCCCCATACCCTTTTTACACCCCGATTCAGGCGGCACGCAGCACATAGCCGATGCGCGGAAAGTGCACGTGCAGGTCGCCCGCGCGCGGGTCGGTGCGCGCCAGGGTGTAGTGCATGCGTGTGGCGGCGATGAGCCGGCCCTCGGTGGGTTCGGTGCCAAAACTCTCGGCGGCCACGCTCACGCGGCTGCCCAGGGGGATGCCATGCTCGTCCTGGAAAACC
This sequence comes from Alicycliphilus denitrificans, assembly GCF_044792555.1. Lineage (GTDB taxonomy): Bacteria > Pseudomonadota > Gammaproteobacteria > Burkholderiales > Burkholderiaceae_C > Alicycliphilus > Alicycliphilus denitrificans_A. The sequence goes on along the minus strand of NZ_CP126238.1, from coordinate 2,183,814 downwards.
TGGGCCGGCAGCGGCTGGGGAATGGCTGCGGCGGCGACGGTGATGGCGTCCTGGGCGCTGAACTTCTCGGCCCGGCCCTGGCCCAGCGCCGCCAGGCGGTCCATCCACTCCAGCACGGCCGGGGTGGCATTCAGGATGTCGGCCATCATGGGCACGCACTGGCGCGTGAACCACAGCGGGTGGTAGGCGGCGAAGTCGGCCACGCAGGGCTCGGCGCCAAACAGGAAGTCATGCTCCTCCACCATGTTGGCGATGCGCCGCAGGTAGGAGCGGTAGGCCGCCGCCGCGTCCTGCGGCTGCGGGTGGGCCATGCCCATGGCGTGCCGGTCGGCGCTGAAGGCCTGGGCCGCGCCGGCGGGATAGCTGGCAAACAGCGCCTCGGCCGCGCGCGGCTGCAGGTTGTAGGCCATGGCGGCGGTAAACAGCGTGGTGTCGGCCCATTGCGCGAACACGCGCGAGACGCCCTTGAGGTGCGGCGGGAACAAAGTGGGCTCGGGCCGCAGGTGCTCCAGCACATCGCAGATCAGCGCCGTGTCGCAATAGATGTCGGCGCCGATCTGCAGGAAGGGCGTGCGCCGGTAGCCTCCGGTCAACGCCACCACGTCCGGCTTCGGCATGACGCTGGGCACGATGACCGACTTCCATGCCAGCCGCTTGAAACCCAGCACGCAACGCGCCTTGTGCGCAAAGGGCGATGCGGGATAGTGGTGCAGTATGAGTTCGGTCATGGTGCAACTCCAGCGGCGATGCCAGGCCCGAATCATGCACCCGCGCGCCCGGCCCCTGCGCCGGTGCGTCAAATCAGCTTGACGAGCTGCTTGCCGAAGTTGCGGCCCTTGAGCAGGCCCAGGAAGGCCTCGGGCGCGGCGGCCAGGCCCTGGGCGATGGTCTCGCGCGGGCGCAGCCGGCCGCTGGCCACCAGGCCGGCGAGCTCCGCCAGCGCCTCGGGCCAGACCTCCATGTGCTCGCTGACGATGAAGCCCTCGACCCGCATGCGGTTGATGAGGATGAGCGCGGGGTTTTGCAGCGGCAGCGGCCGGCCGTCGTAGCCAGCGATCACACCGCACAGTGCCACGCGCGCGAAGGCGTTGGCGCGCAGCAGCACGGCGTCGAGGATGTAGCCGCCCACGTTCTCGAAATGACCGTCGATGCCGTCCGGGCAGGCCTGCTTGAGCGCCTGGGACATGGAGGCCAGGTCGCCATGCGCGCGGTGGTCTATGCAGGCATCGAAGCCCAGTTCCCCGGTCACGTAGCGGCACTTGTCGGGGCCTCCGGCAATGCCCACCACGCGGCAGCCGCGCGCCTTGGCCAGGGCGCCGAAGGCGCTGCCCACGGCGCCGCTGGCGGCGCTCACCACCAGGGTCTGGCCGGGCTTGGGGTCGATGATCTTCGTGAGGCCGTACCAGGCCGTCACGCCCGGCATGCCCACCGCGCCCAGGTAGTACGACAGGGGGACATGGCGGGTATCGACCTTGCGCAGCATGCCGGGCGCGGCGCCATCGGCCACGCTCCACTCCTGCCAGCCGCCCATGCCCACCACCTTGTCGCCCACGGCGTAGTCGGGATGGCGGCTCTCGGCCACCTCGCCCGCGGTGCCGCCGATCATCACCTCGCCCAGCGGCTGGCAGGCGGCGTAGCTTTTGCCTTCGTTCATGCGCCCGCGCATGTAGGGGTCCAGGCTCAGGTAATGGTGGCGCACCAGCACCTGGCCGTCCCGCAACGCGGGGGTGTCGCTGACGACCAGGCGGAAGTTATCCACCGTGGCCTCGCCCTGCGGGCGGTTGTCGAGCAGGATCTGTGAGTTGCGTGGCATGACTGCTGGCCTCCTGTACCGTGTTGATGGACTACATTTTCATAGCTTCTTACGCTTGCTGCATAAGCGTTTCAGCCATATTTGGCTAAAAACTCAATCGGTGGAGATGGTGCCCGCCGCCTGCCCCGTGGCCGGCTGGGCCTTGGGCACGTACTTGAAGGTGCCGGTGGACTGGCTGCACAGCTTGCCCTCGGCGTCATACACCCAGGCCTCGGCAAAGGCCATGGAGCGCGTGCGCTGGATCAGCTTGCCACGCGCCACCATGGGGCCGCGCGCCGGGCGCATGAAGCTGGTCTTCATCTCGATGGTGACCACGCCCATATCCGGCGTGTCGCTGCGCGCGGCCGTGGCCATGGCCACGTCCAGCAGCGTCATGACGGCGCCGCCGTGCATCACGCCGTAGGAATTGGTGTGCTGGGAACGGGCCTCGTAGTGCAGCTCGGACTCCCCCCCATGCATGCGCTGCAAGGCAAAACCCAGCTCTTTGACGAAGGGAATATCGGCTCCAAAATCCAGCACGGTCAGCTCCTAGAAAAAAATAAGGTCGCAAGAATAGCCGCAGGCTGCGCTTTACGCTTTGGCCTGCCGCTATCACCCACCCAGGATCGCGCTCACCCCGCCATCCACCGCCAGCCACTGGCCGGTGATGTGCTTGCCGGCATCGCTGGCATACAGCAGCGTGATGCCCTTCAGGTCCTCGTCGTCGCCCAGGCGGCGCAGCGGTGCCTGTGCGGCCATCTTCTCCTCGCCCATGGTCTCGATGAGCACGGTGGCCATCCTGGTCTTGAAGAAGCCCGGGCAGATGGCGTTCACGCCGATGCCATACACGCCCCACTCGCCCGCCAGCGCGCGCGTGAAGCTGATCACCGCGCCCTTGGAGGTGTTGTAGGCGATGGTCTTCATCTCGACCGGGTTGCCCGCCAGTCCGGCGATGGAGGCCACGTTGATGATGCGCCCGCCGCGGCGCGGGATCATGCTGTGCCTGGCGATGGCCTGCGACAGCAGGAAGTAGCCGCGCACGTTCAGGTTCATCACCTTGTCCCAGGCGGCCAGGGGGTAGTCCTCGGCCGGAGCGCCCCAACTGGCGCCGGCGTTGTTGACGAGGATGTCCACGTCGCCCATGCGCTCGAGCGTCTCGCCGGCCAGGCGCTGAATGTCGTCCTCGCGCGCGCAGTCAGCGGCAATCCAGCGCGCGTCGATGCCGGCGGCCTGCAGCTCGGCGGCGGCCTGCTCCAGGTCGCCCGCCTTGCGCGAGCTGAGCATGATGCGCGCGCCCGCCTCGCCCAGCGCCCGCGCCATCTGCAGGCCCAGGCCGCGCGAGCCGCCGGTGACGAGGGCAGTCTTGCCCGAAAGATCGAAAAGCTGTTGAACGGTACGGGCCATAAAGCTATCTCCCAAAGACTTTGATGTACCTGCCGCCGCAGCCTCGGCTTGCGGCCATGCGCGAAGCGGCAGGATCCTGGCCAGCTATTGTGGCGAGCCCGGTGCGGTCCGCGCGCCACATGGGTGATGCCGGGCCAAATTTTTGGCCATGCAAGATGGCTACCGGCGGCCAGGGAACGCGGCCCATCACGACGGCAGATGTCGGATTTTTTGACACCCCGCACGGGTCACGCCGCACTTGTGCAATGAAATCAAGGCCTTGAGTAACCGGACCGAAAATTGCTTTGATTTGCTTTGACGGGAATACCGCCGCTTCAAGGAGCATGCACCATGCAAAGCACCAGAACCAAGCGCCTGATCCACCTGGCCCTCTCCGCCTGCGGCCTGGCGGCGGCCTGCAGCGCATCGGCCGTCCCTTACTACTACGTTGACTGGACCAGCGCCAATGTCGCGGGCGGTACCGCAACCGGCGTCATGACGTTGCCAGACGCCTCGACGGTGGGCGTGACATTCAGCGCCACCTACGCCAACGGAGCGCCCGGCAACTTGTACGGCGCCCAGACAGGCGGCGGAATCAACTACTGGAGCCCCAGCGCGCCCTATATCAGCGCCCAGGTCGACAACGCGCCGCCGGGCACCGACATCATCCAGTTGAGCGGCGGCCAAAACCAGATCTATACGGTCACCTTGTCGGCCGCGATCAAGGACCCGATCATGGCCATCGTGAGCCTGGGCCAGCCCGGCGTGCCAACCACCTACGACTTTGATTCCCCCTTCACCATCGTCAGCCAGGGCACGGGCTATTGGGGTGGCACCAACGCGAGTCTTTCGCAGTTGCCCGGGGACATCCTGCGCGGCACGGAAGGGCACGGCACCATCCAGTTCCTGGGCACGTTCTCCAGCTTCTCGTGGACCGTGCCCACCCCGGAGACATGGCATGGCTTCACCTTCGGAATACGCACCACCGAAGCCCTGGAGCCAGGCAACTCGGTGCCGGAGCCGGCATCGCTGGCGCTTGTAGGCGCCGCATTGCTCGGCTGCGTCCTGGCGAGCAGGCGCAAACCGCGGCCCTAGTGTCGCGACGCACCCATTGAGCGCACCCCGCGCCATGAACCGGTCTTCACCTCGAGGCTCCGGCCAGGGCCCTGGCCTGCTCCACCTCCTTACACGAATACACACCCCGTGAATTACGATGCCCCGCGGGCGCGGCCACGGCATGCATGGCGTACAACCAAAGGCTGGACAACATTTCCCGGCCCCCAAGCCCCTTGCTCATGCCTCCTCAGAACACCGCCCGCTGGTACTTCGGCTGGAACATCGTGGCCGCGGCCACCGTGCTCACCACCCTGACCGTGGGCCTGCGCCTGGGCCTCGGCCCGCTGTTCCTGCCCATGGCCGAGGACCTGGGCTTCTCGCGCAGCCTGCTGTCGTCCATCGTCGCCGCGGGCATGCTGTGCTATGGCGTGGCCATGCCGCTGGCGGGCTGGCTGGTGGCGCGCCGGGGCACGCGCTTCGTGCTGCTGTCGGGCACGGCCATGCTGGTGCTGGCCACGCTGTGGGCGGCGAACGCGCGCACGCCGCTGCAGCTGCTGCTGAGCTTCGGCATCCTGATGTCGGTCGGCGCGGCCTTCACCAGCCCCGTGGCGCTCACGCCCGTGATCACCCGCTGGTTCCACCGCCGCCGGGGCATGGCACTGTTCTTTCTGTCCACGGGCTCCATGGCCGGCATCGCCATCATGACGCCCGCGCTCGGCCTGGCGCTGCAGCATGCCAGCTGGCAGGCCACGCTGCTGGGTTTTGCCGCCCTGTTTGCCGCCATCACCGTGCCCGCGGCGCTGTTCGTGATCAAGGACCAGGCCCCGCCCGATGGCGACGCTCCGCTGCCCGGCCAGGGGCCCGCGGCCAACCCCGTGGCGCCCGCGGGCCAGCACTACACGGCGCTGCAGGCCATGCGCACGGGCACTTTCCTGAAGATCACGCTGGGCCTGTTCGCCTGCGGCTTCAGCATGAACCTGCTGGGCACGCATGGCATGCCCATGCTCATGGACCACGGCTTCGACGCCACCACCAGCGCCTTCGGGATTGGCCTGATCGGGCTGGTGGCCATCCCCAGCACCATGGTGCTGGGCCACCTGGCCGACCGTCTGCCGCGGCGCAAGCTGCTGGCCGGCATCTTCTGCATGCGCGGCCTGGGCTTCTTCGCGCTGCTGCTAGCCGGCAACGCACTGGAGCTGTATGGCACCTCGGTGATCGGCGGTATCGCCTGGGCGGGCGCCATCGCGCTGTCCTCGGCCATCCTGGCCGACATGTTCGGCGTGCGCCTGGTGGGCGTGCTCTACGGCTGGGCCTACCTGGGCCACCAGCTGGGCGCCACGCTCAGCTCCTGGCTCGGCGGTTGGGGCTACGAGCATTTCGGCACGCACTGGATTGCATTCGGCCTGTCGGGGGCGCTGCTGATGCTGGCGGCCGGCGTGGCGCTGCTGCTGCCGGGGCGGCACCCGCCGGCGCAGCCCGCAGCCCGGGCCGCGGCATAGCCGGGCCGGCCAGGGCCGCGGGCGGATTGCGTCACAATCGAGCGCCTGCGCACACCACGCCGGGAATGCCCGGCAGCGCACTCAACTCCCTCAGACCCTTTCCATCCATGCCCTATTCCACGACCGCACGCCGTGCGGCGCTGCGCCGTATTGCCGCAGCCGCCGCCGCTGTCGCCAGCCTCTCCCCCCTGCTTTCCACCACCGCCCGGGCCGCCGAGCCGCAGGTGCTGCGCGTGTCCGCCATTCCGGACGAGGCGCCCACCGAGCTGCAGCGCAAGTTCAAGCCGCTGGGCGAATACCTGTCACAGGCCACCGGCATGAAGGTGGTGTTCACCCCCGTGTCGGACTATGCGGCCGTGGTCGAGTCGCTGGCCACGCGCAAGCTGGACCTGGCCTGGCTGGGCGGCTTCACCTACGTGCAGGCGCGCATCCGCACCGGCGGCACGGCCATCCCGCTGGTGCAGCGCGAGGAAGACGCGCGCTTCACCTCGCGCTTCATCACCGCCGACCCCGCCATCCAGGGCCTGGCCGACCTCAAGGGCAAGACCTTTGCCTTCGGCGCGCCCTCGTCCACCTCGGGCAGCCTGATGCCGCGCTACTACCTGCAGCAGGCCGGCATCCAGCCCGAGCGGGACTTCAAGACCGTGGCCTACTCCGGCGCGCACGACGCCACCGTGGCCTTCGTGGCTGCGGGCAAGGCCGAGGCCGGCGTACTCAACGCCTCGGTATGGGACAAGCTCGTGGAGACGAAAAAGGTGGACCCGGCCAAGGTGCGCGTGTTCGCCACTACGCCGCCCTACTTCGACTACAACTGGACCGTGCGCGGCGACCTGGACCCCGCCGTGGTGCAGAAGCTCAAGGCCGCCTTCCTGGCGCTGGATGCGGCCCGACCCGAGCACAAGGCCATCCTGGAGCTGCAGCGCGCCACACGCTTCATTGCCACCCAACCCGAGAACTACGACGGCATCCAGGACGCCGCCAAGGCCGCGGGCCTGCTGAAGTAAACCTCCGCCGCGTCCGGTCCGTCCCTGCGCGGCCTGCCGCAGCATATGTAGTCAAATCAGCCTGATTAGCGACATGTCTCAGACTCCTTCCCCCTCTGGGGGAAGGCTGGGATGGGGGCTGCTGGCACAAGACAGGCGCTTGATGTGCACCTACGCCACTGGCCCCCACCCCAGCCCTCCCCCAGAGGGGGAGGGAGTAAGGCGCAGACGCACTGAGATAAGTACCTAATCAGCCAAATCAGTCTCCAGCACTTGCCATGCAAGCGTTAGTAGCTATTTAATAAAGAGCACCGATGAGTTTTCAGTTGGACGGCCTGGACCTGCTGCACCCCGGCGGCCATCACGCGCTGCACGGCATCACCCTGGCCGCGCGCCAGGGCGAGGCCGTGGCGCTGATCGGCCCCTCCGGCGCGGGCAAGACCACGCTGCTCAATGTGCTGGGCACGGCGCTGCCCGCCACCCGCGGCGAAGCCAGCGTGCTGGGCACGCGCCTTGCCGGCACGTCGCGGCCGGCCCGGGCGCTGCGCGCGCGCATCGGCAGCGTGCACCAGGCGCCGCCCATCCCGCCGCGCCAGCGCGTGGTCACGGCGGTGCTGGCCGGCAGGCTGGGCCAGTGGCCCGCGTGGAAGGCGCTGGCCTCGCTGCTCTACCCCATGGACCTGGACGGCGCGCACGCGCAGCTGGCGCGCGTGCTGCTCGAAGACAAGCTGTTTGCGCGCTGCGACCAGCTCTCGGGCGGACAGCTGCAGCGCGTGGGCATTGCCCGCGTGCTCTACCAGCGGCCACAGCTGCTGCTGGCCGACGAGCCCGTCTCCGCCCTCGACCCCGCGCTGGCGCTGGCCACCGTGCGGCTGCTGGTGCAGGACTGCGCCGCGCGCGGCGCCACGCTGGTGGCCAGCCTGCACGCAGTGGACCTGGCGCTGGCCTGCTTCCCACGCGTGGTGGGCCTGCGCGGCGGGCGCATCGCCTTCGACCTGCCGGCCGCCGAGGTGACCGAGGCGCAGCTGCAGGCGCTGTATGCCCATGACGGCGCCCAGGCGGACGGCGGCCCCGCGCCGGGCGTGCACGCCCCTTCGCCCATGCCCGCCTACAACGCATGCCGCTGACGCCCGCCGCCCGCACCGCGAGCAATCCCCGGCGGCTGCGCGACCCCTCCGCGCCCCGCCGCGCCACGGCCCTGCTGCTGGCCGCCCTGCTGCTGTGGCCGCTGCTGCAGGCGGCGGGCTTTGACCCCGCGGCGCTGCTCGCCCCCGAGAACCTGCGCGTGGCGGGCGGCTTTCTGGCCCAGTTCCTGCCGCCCGAGACCGACGCCGAGTTCATGGGCTACCTGGCGCGCGCCACGCTGGAGACGCTGGCCATCGCCACGGCCGGCATGACGCTGGCCTTCGTGCTGGCCCTGCCCCTGGCCTACTGGGCCACGGGCGCGGCGCGCGAGCGCCCCACGCTGAACCCCGTGGTGCGCGGCCTGCTCACCTTGCTGCGCGGCATTCCCGAGCTGGTGTGGGCACTGCTCTTCGTGCGCGTGTTCGGCCTGGGGCCGGCCGCGGGCGTGCTGGCCCTGGGACTGACCTACGGCGGCATGCTGGCCAAGGTGTATGCCGAGATCCTGGAGTCGGTGGACGCCGCGCCCGCCCAGGCCCTGGCGCGCAGCGGCGCGCGCCGGCCGCTGGCCCTGCTCTACGGCCTGCTGCCGCAGGCGGCGCGCGAACTGACCTCCTACACCGTGTACCGCTGGGAATGCGCCGTGCGCGCCTCGGTGGTGATGGGCTTCGTGGGCGCGGGCGGGCTGGGCCAGCTCATGGACCAGGCCATGAAGATGCTCAACGGCGGCGAGGCCTGCACCATCCTCATCACCTTCATGCTGCTGGTGCTGGCGGCCGATGCGCTGTCGGGCGCGCTGCGCCGCGCGCTGGACGCGCCGCCCGCCGAACGCCCCATGCCGCTGGGCTGGCGCAGCGCGCTGCTGGTCACGGCCCTGGCTGGCGGCCTGGCGGCCAGCCTGTGGCTGCTGGACATGGACCTGGGCGCGCTCTTCACCGCCGAGGCCGTGCGCGGCATGGGCGAGTTTGCCGCCGGCTTCTTTCCACCCGAGCTTGGCGGCGGCTGGCTGCGCCAGGTGGCGCGCGGCATGTGGGAGACCCTGGCCATCTCCGTCGTGGGCACGCTGCTGGCCGCCCTGCTGGGGCTGCTGCTGGCCCTGCCCGCGCGGCGCGCGCCGTGGAACCTGTTGCTGAACCTGCTGCGCTCCGTGCCCGAGCTGGTGTGGGCCACGCTCACGGCACTGGCCGTGGGCCTGGGGCCGTTTGCCGGCGTGCTGGCGCTGGCGCTGCACACCACGGGCGTGCTGGGCCGCCTGTACGCCGAGGCACTGCAGAACACCCCGCCCACCGCCGCGCGCGCCCTGCGTCAGGCCGGCGGCGGTCGCGCCATGGCCTTCCTGTACGGCACGCTGCCGGGCGCGGCGACGCAGCTGGTGGCCTACACGCTGTACCGCTGGGAGATGAACATCCGCATGGCCGCCATCCTGGGCTTCGTCGGCGCGGGCGGGCTGGGGCAGCTCTTGTATGTGGAGCTGTCGCTGTTCCACCATGCGCAGGCCGGCACGGTGATCCTGGCCATGCTGGCGCTGTCGGTGGCGGTGGACTGGGCCAGCGCGGCACTGCGCCGGGGTATGAACAGGCCCTAAAACACGCCCAGGGCCAGCCCCGTGGCCAGCGCCTCGCCTAGCGCGCGGCAGCGCTCCAGCTCATCGGGCGCGATCTGCTTGGGCGCCAGGATGGCTTCGGGCGTCTGGGCGTGGGTGCAGACGATCAGCGGCTCGGCCACCTCCTTCAGGCGCCAGCCCGTGGCAATGCGCGCGATCTGGCGCGCCGCGTTCTGGCCGTCGCTGCCGGCGCAGATCAGGCTGGCATAGGGGCGGCCGTTGATGCGGTCCAGGGCCGGGTAGTAGCAGCGGTCGAAGAAGTCCTTGAGCTGGCCGCTGATGGCCGCCAGGTTCTCGGGCGTGGCAAACAGGTAGCCCTGCGCCGCCAGCACGTCATCGGGCGTGGCCTGCGCCGCGTGCAGCAGGCGCACCGCCACCCCGGGCTCGGCTCCGGCGCCTGCGCACGCGGCCTGCGCCATCTGGTGCGTGCCGCCGGTCAGCGAGTGGTAGACGATCAGCAGGATCTTGGGTGCGCTCATGCGCGCATTGTCACGCCTGCGCCGATCCGCAGCACGCCGACGGCAACTGCTCGGCCATGGCGCTGCCATCCGCAGGCAGGCGGGCAAGCACCCTCACCGCTGCAGCATCCTTGCCGGATTGCCCACCACCGTCGCGCCCGGCGGCACGCTTTTGGTCACCACCGCGCCCATGCCCACCACGGCGCCGCGGCCAATCACCAGCGGCGCGCCCGGCTGGCCCTGCTTGATGACAGCGCCGGTGCCGATGTAGGCATGGTCTTGCACCACGATGTTGCCGTTGCACTTCACGCCCGGCGCAAAGGTGACGAAGTCGCCCAGCACGCAGTCATGCTCCACATAGCTATACAAATTCGCATGAAAGTGCCGCCCGATGCGGATATTGCTGGTCAGCGTGACGAAGGGGCTGAGGATGGCGCCCTCGCCCAGCTCGACCCCATCCATGCGCACCACATTGGCGGCAGACACGGCCCAGGGCCGCACACCATCCTGCGCGCAGCGCAGCGCCAACTGCTCGCGCACGGCGCTGTTGGCAATGGCCAGCACCGCGTGGCGCTGGCGCGCCGGCTCGGCCAAGAAGCGCGCATAGCTCAGCAGGCGCTGGCCGTTCACTGCAACAGGCCCCGGCGCATCGTCCACAAACACCAGGCGCTCAGCCCCCACCCCGGCTTGGGCCAACTGCTGGCGCGCCAAAGGCATTACTCCACGCCCACAGCCACTGGCGCCATACACGGCATACAAATCATCTGGGTGAGACATGGAAAGCCTCCTTTTATTTCATTATTGATAGCTATTAACGCTTTTCAAATAAGGGGAAAACGCATATTTGATGCGTAAAACGATACCTTGCCATCCGAGCGATCGGGGCTGCCGGTAAAGCGCCCCATCGTCGCTTCCCCGGCCGCGCTGATGCCCTCGCGCACCCGTCGCCGATCAGCGGATACTTCTGGCGTTCTGCCTTTGCCCAACGACGGCCAACACGACGCAAACATGTTGCGTGTCATCGACCTCGTACAACACATGCTGGCCCATCAAGCTGATACGGCGTATGCCTTCGCCATACTCAGGAGCAGCTTCATACAAACGTGGATAGAGGGGGAGCTTCTCGGTACTGCTCAACAAGCGCTCGCATAAATCCAAAGCATCCTGTGGCGCGGCATGTTCGGCTACGTAGTCAAACAGGACTGCAATGTCTTCATGGGCAGCTGCGCTCCATTCAACGCGGTACATCGCGCAGTCTTTCAAACCGGCTTTGCAGACTGGCACGCACTTCCTGCGTCGTCAGGCCTGGGCGGGTATCTGCTTTGGCGGAGGCCACCTTGCGGCGGATCCACTCATCATGCTGCGCTTGCGCCAGTTCTTCATCCGCCAAACGCTGCAGCAAAGCCACCTGGGCTGCGCTATAGCCCTGGGGGCGCACCTGCGGCAAATTTTCTGCCAGGTCACGCAGGAAATTGGCGTTTTCATAATGGATGCTTGCCGTCATTGCCATGGCATGTACTCCTCGCGTGGTGCTTTAGTGGCTACCCGTGAATTTTCCCATCGTCGCTTCCCCGGCCGCGCTGATGCCCTCGCGCACCAGGACCTTTTTCACCGTCAGCCACAAAATTTTGATGTCCAGCCACAGCGACTGGTGATCGACGTACCACACGTCCAGCTTGAATTTGTCTTCCCAGCTGATGGCGTTGCGGCCATTGACCTGGGCCCAGCCCGTCACCCCTGGGCGCACCGCATGGCGGCGGGCCTGCTCGGGCGAATACAGCGGCAAATACTCCATCAACAAAGGGCGCGGTCCCACCAGGCTCATATCGCCCTTGAGCACGTTCCACAGCTCTGGCAGCTCATCCAGGCTGGTGGAACGCAAAAACCGGCCAAAGGGCGTGAGCCGCTGGGCATCGGGCAGCAGCACACCATCGGGCCCGCGTGCATCCGTCATGGTGCGGAACTTGACCATCTCGAACGGCTGGCCATGCAGCCCCGGGCGCACCTGGCGGAAAAACACCGGGCTGCCCAGCTTGCGGCGGATGAGCAGGATAAGCACCAGCAGCGGCAGGGCCAGCAGGATCAGGCCCAGCGCGGCGGCGGTGAAGTCAAACAAGCGTTTCATTTCACAAGGCAATCAAAAAAATTCAAACCCATTAACTTCTCCAATCCAAGCAAGCATCTGCCAATGTGGACATGGTCTTGGGTCACGATGCCCAAGACGTGAGCAGCAACCACCCGCTAAAGCACACACAAATGCCCAGCGGTCGCACCAGGCACTACGGCCAAGTCCACCCGGGCATCAAAGCTGACAAAACGGCACTGGTGACGCACCGCCAAGCCCAGAAGATACGCATCCGTCACCTGCCGGTGCCCTAATATGCGTTGCCAATGCAAGCCCCCCGCCTCCAAAAGGCTGTAATCATCGGCAATAAACAGGTGTGCAGGCGTGGCCATGGCTTGGGCCAGGCGCTCGGCCACCGCATGCAGCGGCAAGGCCTGGGGGTAGGCCGGTTGCGCCATGATGCGCAGGCACCCGTTTTGCGTCAGCGGACAAGACGCCCAGCCGTGGTGCAGGTTCTGCGTCAGCCAAGTGGTTGCTCTTTGATGATGCACATGCGCGCCATCCAGCAAGGCAATGAGGACATTCACATCCAGCAATACACGCACCGCCTACACCCCTTCGCCGTCGCGCAGCTTGTCAATCAGCTCATTGCTCACCACCACGCCACGCGGGGCAAACGGCACAAAACCGGTAGCCGATGCCGCATAGGGCGCGCTGTCAGCCGCCACGGCAGCCGCCGAGCCGGTCAACGCCTGGCGCACCAGGCGCGAGATCACCTTGCCCAGGCTGACCCCTTCCGCCCGCGCCAGCTCTTTGCTGGCCAGCAACGCATCCATATCCAAATCAACGGTCGTTCGCATGAAGGCTCTCCTTGAGGAGAATAATTTTATTGCATCAAGATGCAGATGCATCATGATGCGAGTCTCTCGTCATTCCAGGTGCTCCGCTTGGTTGTCCAGTGCGCGGGCGATTTCCTCTCAGTCTCTCAGGCTCCAGGCTTCAAGTGGTGTGCGAAGGTCTTGCGGAATTTCTCCACCTTCGGCCCCACGACGAAGGCGCAATAGCCCTGGCCGGGGTGCTTGGCAAAGTAGTCCTGGTGGTAGTCCTCGGCCGGCCAGTAGGTGAGCAGCTCCTGCAGCTGCGTCACCACGGGTGCGCCCCATGGCCCGCCCTGCGCCAGCTCGCGCAGCAGCTCCTCGGCCGCCTGCCTGTGGGCCGGGTCGGTGTAGAAGATGGCGCTGCGGTACTGCGTGCCCACGTCGTTGCCCTGGCGGTTGGGCGTCGTGGGGTCATGGGTGGCAAAGAAGATCTCCAGGATCTCGCGCACGCCGATCTGGGCCGGGTCGAAGGTGACGCGCACTACCTCGGCGTGGCCCGTGGTGCCCGAGCACACCTGCTCGTAGCTGGGCTCGGCCACATCGCCATTGGCGTAGCCGCTTTGCACATCGGTCACGCCGCGCACGCGGTCGAACACGGCCTCGGTGCACCAGAAGCAACCGCCGCCCAGGGTGATGGTCTGCAATGCTTGGGACATGGACTCACTCCTTGAAACACAGGCGCACATCTTAGTTTTAGGACACCAGCTGGAACCAGACCTTGTCCAACCGCTTGCTGCTCACCGGATACGGTGTGCGCAGCTCCTGGGCGAAAAAACTCACGCGCAGCTCCTGCAGCATCCAGCGGTATTCCGCCATGCGCGCGTCCTGCTGGCCCTTGCGCTCGGCCACCAGGCGCCAGTAGCGCTGTTCCAGCGGCTGCAGCTCCTTGAGCCTGGCGGCATCGCGCGCCGGGTCGGCGCGGTACTTGTCCAGGCGCACGGTGATGGCCTTCAGGTAGCGCGCAAAGTGCTGCAGCTGTGCCCAGGGGGTCTGGGCGATGAAGTTCTTTGGCATCAAGATTTGTAGCTGCCTGCCCTCGTCCTGTGTGGCTTCTGGTGCGTTTTTTGTATCTTTTATCTTGCGCTGGGCGCTGGCGTATTCCTGCAGGATCACGCCGGCCAGGCGCGCCACCTCGCTCGCGATCAGGGTCAGGCGGGCGCGCCCGTCCTGCACGCGCTGCTTGAACTGCGCCTCGTTCACAGGCAGTGGCTCCTGCAGGAAGGCGCGGTCCATGGCCACATCGATGATCTGCGCGCGCAGCTCCTCCTGCGTGCCCAGCGGCATGTAGGCCACGGCCATTTTTTGCAGGTCGGGGATGTTCTTTTCCAGGTACTTGAGCGCGTCCTTGATCTGCAGCGCGCACAGGCGGCGCAGGCCCAGGCGGTGGCGCGCGGCAGCCACCTCGGGCTCGTCGAAAACCTCGATGGCCACGGCATCGCCCTGGTCGATCAGGGCCGGGAAGCCGATCAGGGTCTGGCCGCCCTTCTTGATCTCCATAAGCTCGGGCAGCTCGCCAAAGTCCCAGGCTGTGTGGCGCTGCTCGGTTTTCGCTCCCTCCCCCTTTGGGGGAGGGTTGGGGTGGGGGCCGGTGGCCGTGGTGGCGGCAGCGGGGACGGGCGCGCCCTGGGACTTGCCCTCACCCCCCCCTCTCCCAGAGGGAGAGGGAGCAAGTCCCAGCTTCAAGCCCGCCAGTGCCTGAAACGCCCCACGCGCCTTGCCGCCCCATTCGGCCTTGAGGGCGGCCAGGTTGCGCCCCTGGCCGAGCTGGCGGCCATGCTCGTCGGTGATGCGCAGGTTCATGAACAGGTGCGGGCTGAGCATATCCAGCTTGAAGTCGGCGCGCTTCACGTCGAGCGAGGTCTCATCGCGCACCTGCTTCAACAGCACATCGACCAGGCCGCCCCGGCTCCAGCGCTCCTCCTGGGCAAACAGCTGCGCCAGGCGCTCGGCATGCTCGGACAGCGGCACGAAGCGGCTCCTCGGGCGCTGCGGCAGGCTTTTCAGCAGGGCCTGGATCTTGTCCTTGAGCATGCCGGGCACCAGCCATTCGGCGCGCTCCTCGCTGACCTGATTCAGCACGAACAGCGGCACCGTGACGGTGATGCCGTCACGCGCGTCGCCCGGGCTGTGCAGGTAGCTGGCCGAGCAGTCCACGCCGCCGAGCTTCACGGTCTTGGGAAATTTGTCGGTGGTGATGCCCGCCGCCTCGTGGCGCATCAGCTCGTCGCGCGACAGCACTAGCAGGCCCGGCTGCTCCTTGCCGGCGGCGCGAAACCATTTGTCGAAGGTCGCGCCGCTGTAGACGCCCTCGGGAATATGCTGGTCATAGAAGGCGTAGATCAGCTCGTCGTCGACCAGCACGTCCTGGCGCCGGCTCTTGTGCTCCAGCTCCTCGACCTTGCGCACCGTCTTGTGGTTGGCCGCGAGAAAGGGCCAGTGCGTCTCCCACTCGCCCTCGACCAGGGCGCGGCGTATGAACATCTGGCGCGCCTCCAGCGGATCGACGCGGCCGTAGCTCACGCCGCGGTTGTTGTAGACCACCAGGCCGTAGAGCGTAGCGCGCTCATAGGCCACGACGTCGGCCTGCTTCTTGCTCCAGTGCGGGTCGAGCAGCTGTTTGCGCAGCAGATGGCCGCCGACTTCCTCGAGCCATTGCGGCTCGATGGCGGCAATGCCGCGGCCATACAGGCGGGATGTTTCCACCTGCTCGGCGGCGACGATCCAGCGCCCGGGCTTCTTGTTCAGGTGTGCGCCGGGGTGCGGGTGGAACCTGATGCCGTGCGCGCCCAGGTAGGCCTCGCTCTCCTCGCCCTTGAAGCCGATGTTGCCCAGCAGGCCCGAGAGCATGGACAGGTGCACGGCCTCGTAGCCGGCGGGCTGGGCGTTGAGCTGCCATTGGTGCTCGCGCACCACGGTGAGCAGCTGCGAATGGATGTCGCGCCACTCGCGCACGCGGCGGATGTTCAGGTAGTTCTGGCGCAGCAGCTGCTCCCACTGGCGGTTGCTGAGCTTGTGGGTGTCGGCTGTCGGGGGTATTACTCCTTCCCCCTTTGGGGGAAGGCTGGGATGGGGGCTGCTTGACATAGGGCGCTGCCCCCCACCCCTGCCCTCCCCCAGAGGGGGAGGGTGTACCGAGCGTTGGTTCACGGGCAAGAAAGCCTGGTTCCTGGCCCGCCCCGGCGCCGCAGCCTGCGCCGCCATCTCCTTGCGGCTGGTCGCCACCACCTTGCCGCCGCGCGCGTCCATCAGCCAATGCCACAGGCGCACATAGCCTGAAAATTCGCTCTTCTCGTCGTCGAACTTGGCATGCGCCTGGTCCGCCTGGGCCTGGGCTTCGAGCGGCCGGTCGCGCACGTCCTGCACGGAAAGCGCCGAGGCGATCACCAGCACCTCGGCCAGCGCGCCGCGCCCGCGCGCCTCCAGAATCATGCGGCCCACGCGCGGGTCCAGCGGCAGCTTGGCGAGCTCGCGCCCCATGGGCTGCAGGTTGCCGCGCTCATCGACCGCGCCCAGCTCCTGCAGCAGCTGGTAGCCGTCGGCAATGGCGCGGCCCGAGGGGGCCTCCAGGAACGGGAAGTTCACCACGTCGCCCAGACCCAGGCTCTTCATGCGCAGGATCACGCCGGCCAGCGATGAGCGCAGGATCTCTGGGTCGGTAAACCGGTCGCGCTGGTTGAAGTCCTGCTCGTCATACAGCCTGATGCAGATGCCGTGGGCCACGCGCCCGCAGCGCCCGGCGCGCTGGTTGGCGGCGGCCTGGCTGATGGGCTCGACCAGCAGCTGCTCGACTTTACTCCTGAAAGAGTAGCGCTTGACGCGCGCCGTTCCTGCGTCAATGACGTATTTGATGCCTGGAACGGTGAGCGAGGTCTCGGCCACGTTGGTGGCCAGCACGATGCGCCGGTGGCTGTGGCTGTCGAAGATGCGGTCCTGCTCGGCCTGCGACAGGCGCGAGAACAGCGGCAGCACCTCGGCGCTTCTGAGCACCGGCGAATGCTGCAGGTGCTTTCTCAAATGGTCCGCGGCCTCGCGGATCTCGCGCTCGCCAGGCAGGAAGATCAGGATGTCGCCGCCCGCCCCACCGGCCCAGAGCTCATCGACGCCATCGGCAATGGCGTCGTTCAGGTCGTAGTCCTTCTTTTCCTCAAACGGCCGCCAGCGCATCTCCACCGGGTAGGTGCGCCCGGACACCATGATCACCGGCGCGGGGCCCTGCTTGCCTTCAAAGTGCTTGGCAAAGCGCTCGGCATCGATGGTGGCCGAGGTGACGACGATCTTCAGGTCGGGCCGCTGCGGCAGGATCTGCTTCAGGTAGCCCAGCAGAAAGTCGATGTTCAGGCTGCGCTCGTGCGCCTCGTCGATGATCAGCGTGTCGTAGGCTTTCAGCAACGGATCGGTCTGCGTCTCGGCCAGCAGGATGCCGTCGGTCATCAGCTTCACCGAGGCGCCCTTTTGCAGCGTGTCGGCGAAGCGCACCTTGTAGCCCACCACCTCGCCCGGCGCGGTCTTCAGCTCCTCGGCGATGCGCTTGGCCACGCTGCTGGCCGCGATGCGCCGCGGCTGGGTGTGGCCGATCAGCCGGCCGCGCTGGCCTTCGGGCGCGTTGCATTTGCCGCGCCCCAGCGCCAGGGCAATCTTGGGCAGCTGCGTGGTCTTGCCCGAGCCGGTCTCGCCGCAGACGATGATGACCTGGTGCTTGTCCATGGCCGCCATGATTTCCTCACGGCGGCTGGAGACGGGAAGTGACTCGGGGAAGGTGATCGAAAGGGGCATAGGGGCGGCGATTATCCCAGCCACCCGGCCCCGCCGCTCAGCGCAGCACGCTGAAGTAGCGCTGCAGCGGCTCGCGCCCGGTGCGCGTGCGGTTGACCGGCGCCCGCGCGTCCTCCCAGCCCAGGGCCATGCCGCACACGACCAGCTCGCTGGCGGGCAGGCCCAGGGCGTCGCGCACGATCTGCGGGTAGCTGGCCAGCGCCCCGATGGCGCAGCTGGCCAGGCCCTGCGCCTCTGCGGCCAGCATCAGCCCATGCAAGCACATGCCCAGGTCCATGAAGCCGCCGGCGCCGAACTCGCGGTCGATGGTGACGACCAGGGCCACGGGCGCATCGAAGAAGCGGAAGTTGCGCTCGAACTGCAGCGCCCGCCCCTGCTCGTCGCCGCGCGCCACGCCGAGGGCGCCGTAGAGCGCCTGCGCCGCCGCCACCTGGCGCTTGCGCAGCTGCAGCGGCATGGGACGGGGAAAGTAGCCGTAGTCCTCGGCCTCTGGAACCTGGTCGCGCCAGGCCTGGCACAGCGCGGCGCTCAGGCGCTCGCGCGCGGTGCCCTCCACGGCCCAGAAGCGCCCGGGCTGCAGGTTGGCGCCGCTGGGCGCCAGGCGCGCCGTGGCCAGCAGGCGCTGCAGCAGCGCCAAAGGCACGGGCCGCGGCAGAAAGGCGCGCACGGAATGGCGCGCCTGCGCCAGTGCCTCGAAGGCGTCTTGCGCCTCGTGCAACACCAGGGGTTCCGTCATCAGCATGCGCCCACCTCCACCCATGCGGCCGTGCCCAGGCCGCCCGCGCCCGCAATGCAGGCCACGCCGCGCAGCGTCCTTGCCTGCGCGCGTGCCCGGCCGTCGAGCTGCGCCAGCACGCGCACCAGCGCGATCGCACCCGATGCGCCTATGGGATGGCCGCGCGCCAGGCCGCCGCCGCCGCGGTTGATGGCCTCGTGCGGCAGGCTGAAGGCGCGGCAGAACGCCAGGCCCTGGACGGCAAAGGCGTCGTGCAGCTCCAGCGCGTCCAGCGCGTCCAGGCGCCAGCCGCTGCGCTCCTGCGCCGCGCGGGCCGCGTCCACGGCGCAGAGCATGGGCGACTCGGGCGCGCCGCCCACGCTGGCCGCGCCGCGCCAATGCGCGCGCGGGGACAGTCCAAGGCGTTTGCAGGCCGCGGGCGTGGCCAGCAGCAGCAGGGCCGCGCCGTCGGCCCTGGGCGACACGGCGACGGTGCTCAGGCTGCAGTCCGTGCCGTCCGCAGCACTCGCGCCCGCCACCGCCGGCATGCGCGCCACGCGCGCGGCGCTCAAAGTACGCGGATAGGCGTCATACGCCAGGCCGCGCAGGGGCACGATCTCGGCGGCCATCTCCGCGCGTGCGGCCAGGCCGCGCGCATGGCTGGCCAGGGCGTAGGCGTCCTGCGCGCTGCGCGACAGGCCCAGGCGCCGCGCGCCATCGTGCGCGGCCTGCAGCATGTCGGGGTCGCGCGCGGGCCAGGGCGTGAACGCCGGCTGCTCGTAGGGCACGGGCAGCGCGCCGGCCTGCAGGGGGCGGCGCATGCGCAGCGGCGCGCGGCTCCAGCCTTCAGCGCCGCCGGCAAGCACCACCTGCGCCTGGCCCAGGGCCAGCAGGCCGCAGGCATGGGTGATGGCGTCCAGGCCGGCGCAGCACTGGCTGTCCAGCGTGATGGCGGGAGTGCGCTCGGGCAGCCCGGCGGCCAGCGCCAGCACGCGCGCCGGGTTGCCGCCCGCGCCCAGGGCATTGCCCAGCACCACGGCGTCCACGGCCCCGGCGGGCAGCCCGGCATCCGCCAGCAGGCGCGCCACCAGCGGGGCCGCCAGTTCGTGCGGCGCACAGGCCGCAAGCGCCCCGCCCACGGGCGCCACGGGCGTGCGCGCCCAGGCCAGGATCGGCATGGCGTTCATAGCCAGGGCTCCAGCAGAGGCGACGCGCCCGCCAGCGCGCGGCCTATGGCCGCATGGTCGGTCTTACCACTGGCGGTCTGCGGCCAGTCGCCCGCCCACAACCACCAGTGGCGCGGCGCCTTGAAGGGCTCCAGCACCTCGCGGCACCAGGCGGCCAGGTCTAGCGCAGTCGGCGGCGGCGCGCCGCCCTGCCACTGCAGCACGGCATGCACGCGCGTGCCGCGCAGGCCGTCGGCCGCGCCCTGCAGGCTGGCCTGCGCCACGGCGGGGTGGACCAGCAGGCGCGCCTCGACCTCCTCGGGGAACAGGTTCTTGCCCTGCGTGACCAGCATGCGACTTTCGCGCCCACACAGGTGCAGCAGGCCGCTGGCGTCCAGATAGCCGAAGTCGCGCACCGACAGCCACTCGCCCGCGCGCAAGGCAGCCGTCGCATCACCCCGGTTCACATAGTCCATGAACAGCATCGGGCTGCGCACCCAGATCAGCCCCGGCTGGCCGGGCGGCAGTGGCGGGCCGTGCGGATGCGAGCCTATATGCAGGTCCACATTGCTGAAGGGCCGGCCCACGGCCTGCGCGGGCGCACTGGGGTCGGCGTCCATCCAGGCGATGTAGCTGGCCTCGGACGCGCCATAGAACTCCACGATGCGCGCGCGCGGGAACAGCTGCCGCAGCGCGGGCGTGCGCTCGCGCAGCCAGCGCGCGCCGCTGATCAGCACCAGCTCCACGCCTTCGATAGGCGCCAGCTGCCTGCGCTCGGCATGCTCCAGCATCAGCACCAGCTGGCTGGGCACGGCCACCAGCAGGGGCGCGCCGCCGGCCTGCAGCGCAGCCAGCGCGCGCGGCGCGGAAAAGCGCTCCTGCAGCAGCGCGCCCGCGCCGGTCCACAGCCCCAGCAGCGCGCCGAACAGGAACAGCGAGTGCGACATGCGCCCCGGAGCCAGCACGCGCGCGGCGGCGGCGGGGCCAAAGTCCTGCAGGCTGACGCGAAAGCTCTCGGCCCAGGAGCGATGGTGGCGCGCAAAGCCCTTGGGCAGGCCCGTGCTGCCCGAGGTGAAGCCGATGTAGAACGGCGACAGCGGCGTGGCCTCGGCCTGCGCGCCGCGGCCGGCGGACAGGCCTGCCGCCACGGCCTGGGCCACGCCGGCCGGCCATTGCGGGTCGCCCATGGCGGCGCAGCGCCCGCTGGCGACCACGCCGAGGAAGGCCACCACGCCCTCCAGCGTGCCGGCGTCCCCCTGCAGCAGCACGGTGGCGGGCGCGCCCTCGGCATCGAGCCGGCGGGCATGGGCCTGCACGCGCGCGTGCAGCTCGGCAAAGCCCAGGCGGCAGCTTTCATTGGCCAGCGCCAGTGCCTGGGGCCGCGTGCGCGCCCAGTGCGCCAGCGGGCCGTGCACCCAGGCAAACAATCCCGAAAGCGTGTCACCGGCCAGCAGCCGCTGCGTGCCCGCGTCGGGAGCCGATGCCAGCGGCGCGCTCAACGCTCACGCCCGCCAAACTGCCAGTCCGGCAGCGCCTTGGCCACGGTGTGCACCACCACGGCGCACAGCACGCACTTGATCAGGTCGCCCGGCACGAACACCAGGTCGGCCATGAAGGCCTTGTCCAGCGGCATCTGCGCCAGCAGCACCAGGCCCGCGATGCCCATGGCATGCAGGAATACCAGGCCGCCGAGTGCCGAGGCGATGAAGGCACTGACCGCCGTGCGCAGCGGCGTGGCCTGAGGCAGCAGGCGCATCAGCGCACCGGTCACGCCCGCGGCCAGCGCATAGCCCACCAGGTAGCCGGCCGAAGGGGCCATGAACACGCCCAGACCGCCGCGCCCGCCCGCCAGCAGCGGCAGGCCGGCCGCCACCGCCGCCAGGAACAGCAGCAGGGCCTGAAAGCCCCGGCGCGCGCCCAGCAGGCAGCCGGCGAGCATGACGCCCAACGACTGCAGCGTGATGGGCACGCCCAGCGGCAGGTCGATCTTGGGGATCAGCCCCATCACGGCCATGAGGGCGGCGAACAGCGCCACCAGCGCCATGGAGTGGGAGGCCTTGCGGGATACGGCAGTGGTCATGGAAGATCCTTGGGTTGGTTATGAAAATGGCTCAAGTAGCAATTTCTGTTGACAAGTAAACCGCCGTCATCCCCGCGAAAGCGGGGAGATCCACCGCAGTGACGAAACAACTGCTTGTGCAGCACTTGGATCCCCGCCTGCGCGGGGATGACGGGCTCTGCAGACATTGCATGCCGTGGCCAGGCGAATCAACAGATATCACTACTTGAGCCATGAAAAAACGGCCTTCACCCGCCCAGGCGGGCGTAGAGGGCGTCGGCCACGCGCCTGGCGGCCTGCAGCATCTGCACCGTGAGCGGCGCGATCAGCCGCAGGCCGCCGGGGCGGCCGGTGCGCAGGCGGTGGGCTTCGTCCAGCCGCTTCCACTGCACGAAGAAATGCTCGGTGAAGCGCAGCATCAGGGCCAGCTGCAGCGACCAGCGCTCGGGCCGCAGGCCCAGGCGCGCCAGGGGCGCGAGCAGGCCGTCGAGCACCAGCAGCAGGTCCGTGGGGCGCGTGCTCACGGTGAGCGCCACGCCCAGCGTGGAGGCGCAGGCCAGGCGCAGCGCGCTCACGGCCGCCACATCGGGCCGCCCCAGCCACAGGTGAAAGACGGCCACCAAGGCCGCCGCCGCCAGTACCGAGACCATGAGCCGCCGCGCCACGCGCGTGGCCGGCCCCAGGCTGCGCCACAGCAGCGCGCAGGCCAGAGCGGCCGCCGCCAGCACCCAGGGGGCCGAGAGCAGGAACAGCAGCGTCCCCAGGAGCGCCATGCAGGCGAGCTTGCGGCCCGCGGGCCAGCGGTGCAGCCAGGTGAGGTGTTCGCTATAGAGACTGCCCATGGCGCACCGATCCCTCTATGCAGCCACGCGCATGCCCGCGTGGACAGCACGCGCCACGGTACGGGCATGGGCCACCTCCTGGGCCACGGCCGCCTCGTAGGCGGCGCATACCTCGCGCCCCGGCCCATCGCCGCGCACCTTGCCCGCATCCAGCCAGATCACGCGCGGGTAGTCGCGCACGGGATCCAGCACATGGGTGGACACCAGCACCTGCTGCGCGCAGCCGGCGATGTCGTCGGCCAGCCGCGCCCGGCCCGGCAGGTCCAGGCTGGCGTAGGGCTCGTCCAACAGCAGCGTGCGCGGCCCGGCCAGCAACAGCGCCAGCCAGCAGACCTGCTGGCGCTGGCCCTGGCTCAGGCTGCCCACGGCACGCGCGGCCCAGTCGGCCAGGCCGCGCGCGGCCAGGAAGTCGCGGGCACGCGCCAGCGCCTCGCGCCGCGCCAAGCCCTGCGGCTGCAGGCCCAAGGCCAACTCCTCCTCCACCGTGGGGAAGATGATCTGGTCGTCGGGGTTCTGGAACATCATGCCCACCCGCCTGGCCCGCAGCTGTCCCTGGGGCAAGGCGTGCAAATCCTGCCCCTGCGAGAGCACCTGGCCGCTGCCAGGCAGCTCCAGCGCGCACAGCAGGCGCAGCAGGCTGGTCTTGCCCGCGCCGTTGTGGCCGATCAGGCCGATGCGCGGCTCATCAAGCTTCAGGCTCAGGTCGGCAAACACCTGGCTTGCACCCCGGCGCAAATGCAGCTGCCGCAGCTCCAGCAAGGGCGTTGCGGCGGCGGCAGACACAAAGGCGACAGGCGGCATTCGGAATCCAAAGCAGGTATTGCGCAAATTCTAACCGCATGAAAAGTTTCGATAAAGCATTCAAAAGTAAGCATTTTTCAACAAAATCTTTTATCTATCGCTCAAAACATGACGTCAAAAGCGCTTAACCAGCAGCAAAATTAGCGCCAGATAGGGATTGCTCCGTGCGAAATAACGCCAAATACAGGAACACCACGGCTTCTTGGCGTCATCTGCCATCATTCCTCCTCATGACGCACGCAATATCCACTGCAGAACACGCGCCGCATGGACGCGAGCACGCACAATAGGCGCTCGCCACAGCTTCGTACCCTCCTCCATTCCCATGACGACAACTTCCTCCGCGCTAGAGCGCCGCAACCTTGGCCTGCTGGTGGCCGTCCAGTCCCTGGGCGGCGCCTCGCCACCGATCATCATTTCGCTCGGCGGACTGGTGGGGCAGATGCTGTCGAGCACGCCCTCCGCCGCCACCCTGCCCGTGAGCCTGTACCAGCTGGGGCTGGCCCTGTCCACGCTGCCGGCGGCCTGGCTCATGCACCGCGCGGGGCGGCGCACGGCCTATCTGCTGGGGGCGGTGATGGGCATGCTGTCGGGGCTGGTAGCGGCCTGGGGCATCAGCCAGTCGGACTTCACGCTGTTCTGCCTGGGCACGGCCCTGGCGGGCTTCTATGGCGCCTGCGTGCAGAGCTACCGCTTTGCCGCCATCGACGCCGTGGCCGACCCGACGCGGCATGCCGGCGCCATTTCGCGCGTCATGGTGGGCGGCCTGATCGCGGCCGTCATCGGCCCGCAGGTGGTGATCTGGACGCGCGACGCCCTGCCCGCCACGCCGTTTGCCGGCAGCTTCTACAGCCAGGCGGCCCTGGCCCTGCTGGCGCTGCCGCTCCTCATGCTGCTGCGCCTGCCGCCCGCGCCCCCGAAGGCCGCGGCCCACGGCGCACGGCCCCTGGCGGAGATCGCGCGCACGCCGCAATTCATCGTCGCCGCCACCGCGGGCGTGGTCAGCTACGGCCTGATGGCCTTCCTGATGACCGCCGCGCCCATGGCCATGGTGGGCTGCGGCCACAGCGTGGGCGAGGCCGCGCTGGGCATACAGTGGCATGTGCTGGCCATGTTCGGCCCCAGCTTCTTCACGGGGCGGCTGATCGAGCGCTTTGGCAAGCGCAGCATCACCGGGCTGGGCCTGCTGCTGATCGCCGCCTCAGGCGCGCTGGCCCTGATGGGCCTGGCGCTGACGCATTTCTGGGGCGCCCTGGTGCTGCTGGGCCTGGGCTGGAACTTCGGCTTCATCGGTGCGACGGCCCTGCTGGCCGAGGCCTACCGCCCATCCGAGCGCGCCAAGGTGCAGGCGCTCAACGACTTCCTGGTGTTCGGCACCGTGGCCGTGGCCTCGTTCGGCTCGGGCCAGCTGCTGCACAGCGTGGGCTGGAACGGCATCAACGCCGGCATGCTGCCCATGGTCGCCGTGGTGCTGGCGCTGCTGGCGTGGCAGGGGCTGCGCCAGCGCAAGCATGCCCATGCACAGGGTTAAGTCACTTCAATTTATATAGCTATTCGCGCTTTATGGATAAGCCTTAAGCGCCAAAAATGCCTAAACATTCATCAGGAGCACGCGTGCAATCAGCCAGCGAGCAATGGTTCGACGAAGCGTATTACCAGCGCTTTTATTTCGACAAGAAGACCCGTGTGATCGACCCCGCGCACACCGAGCGGCTGGGCGCCTTCGTCTGCAGCTACCTGCACTACCTGCGCGTGCCCGTGGCGCGCGTGCTGGACATGGGCTGCGGCATCGGCCTGTGGCGCGATCTGGTGGCCCGGCATCTGCCCGGCGCACAGTACCAGGGAGTGGAATACAGCGCTTACCTGTGCGAGCGCTTCGGCTGGCAGCGCGGCTCGGTGGTGGACTATCAGGCGGGCGCGCCTTTCGACTTCGTGATCTGCCAGGGCGTGCTGCCCTACCTGGGCGCGCAGGATCTGCGGCTTGCGCTGGACAACCTGGGCCGGCTGTGCCAGGGCGCCCTGTACCTGGAGGCCGTGACGCTGGAGGACTACGAGCGCGGCACCATCGACGAGGACCTGACCGACGCGCGCCAGTACCGCCACCGCGCGGCCCTGTACCGCCGGGGCCTGGCGCGGCACTTCAGCGACATGGGCGGCGGCCTGTGGCTCAGCCACCGCGCGCAGGTGCCGCTGTTTGCGCTGGAGACCCCGGGCCCGTGACCGGCACGCGCCGCAGCCTGTGCCCGCGCTGCCAGCGTCCCGCTGCCGCCTGCCTGTGCACCGCCGTGCGGCCGGTGGCGCACCGGGTGCAGGTGCTGATCCTGATGCACCCGCTGGAGCGGCACCAGGCCAAGGGCACGGCGCGGCTGCTGCACCTGTGCCTGCCGGGCAGCCGCCTGCTGGTGGGCGAGTCCTTCGCCCCCGATGCATTGGCGCAGGCATTGATAGAGCCGTGGAGCGATGCCGACCGCCAGGCCCCGCGCCATGCAGTGCTGTTGTACCCGGCCACGCCGCACGATTCACCCGGCGCCGCCCCAGCGCCAATGCCGCCCGGCTGGCTGGCCTGCCCCGAGCGACTGCGCCTCGTGGTGCTGGACGGCACCTGGCGCAAAAGCCGCAAGATGCTGTGGGCCAATCCCCAGCTGCAGGCCCTGCCGCGCCTGGCCTTGCATGCGCCACCGGCGTCGCGCTACGCCATCCGCAAAGCGCATGCACCGCACCAGCTATCGACGCTGGAGGCCGCGCAACTGGCGCTGCAACAGCTGGATCCCGCCAACCCCGGAACCGCCGCCCTGGGCGCAGCCATGCAGGCCTTCATGGCGCAGCAGCAGGCGTACTGGCCCGCGGCACGCTCGGCTATGCTCAACGCCACCCCACCTACATGAACCCTCAGGAGACAACATGGCCGAGCGCTATCCCTTCCCCGACCTGAACACCCTGCCCGAGGACATCCGCGCGCGCATCCTGGAGGTGCAGGAGAAGGCCGGCTTCATTCCCAACGTGTTCCTGGCGTTTGCGCGCCGGCCCGCCGAATGGCGCGCTTTCTTCGCCTACCACGACGCGCTCATGCTCAAGGAGGAAGGCAGCCTGACCAAGGGCGAGCGCGAGATGATCGTCACCGCCACCAGCGCCTCCAACCAGTGCCTGTACTGCGTGGTGGCCCATGGCGCCATCCTGCGCATCTATGAGAAGAACCCCCTGGTGGCCGACCAGGTGGCGGTGAACCACCGCAAGGCCGACATCAGCCCGCGCCAGAAGGCCATGCTGGATTTCGCGATGAAGGTCTGCAAGCAGGCGCACGAGATCGAGGACGCCGACTTCGAGGCGCTCTACCCCCACGGCTTCGACGACGAGGACATCTGGGACATCGCCGCCATCACCGCGTTCTTCGGCCTGTCCAACCGCATGGCCAGCTTTGCCGGCATGCAGCCCAACCCCGAGTTCTACCTGATGGGCCGGATACCGCGCGAGAAGAAGGCCTGAGTCGGAAAATACTATTGAATAAATAGCTGTAGACGCTTATCAATAAAGCGCTACAGCCATTTTTCACTTAGAAACCAAGGCCGCGCCACGGCAGCCGTCAAAGGCATCCAGTGGGCGTTGGTACGAAGGCGACTG
Source organism: Alicycliphilus denitrificans (assembly GCF_044792555.1). GTDB lineage: Bacteria > Pseudomonadota > Gammaproteobacteria > Burkholderiales > Burkholderiaceae_C > Alicycliphilus > Alicycliphilus denitrificans_A. Next base: position 2,157,001 of record NZ_CP126238.1, on the reverse strand, counting down.
CACGTCCAGCAGGCCCAGCATGGTGTGGTAGAGGTTGTCGTGCGTCAGCTGCGTGTCGGCGCCGGCGCGCAGGCAGGTGGCGGACAGGCGCTCGCGGCGCAGCAGGGCCTCATCCAGCCAGGCCACCATGGGCACATGCTTTTGCACGTCGGGTGCCATGCCGTAGGGCATGCCATGCAGGAACAGGCCGTATTCGCCCAGCGACTCGCCATGGTCGCTCAGGTACAGCATGCCGGTGTCGTACCGCGCGGACTGGCCGCGCAGCCAGTCGATGGTCTTGCCCAGGAAGATGTCGGTGGCGGCGATGGAGTTGTCGTAGGCGTTCACCAGCTCGCCGTGGGCACAGTCGGCCAGCACTTCGGTGCGGCATTCGGGCATGAAGCGCTTGGCCGCGCCGCTTGAGCGCTTGTAGTAGGCAGGCCCGTGGCTGCCCATCTGGTGCAGCACCAGCAGCACGCCACGCTTGCGCTGGGCCTCGGGCATGGCGGCCAGGCGCGCATCCAGGCCGTGCAGCATGGCCTCGTCGCGGCACTCGCCGCCGTCGCACAGGCTCTTGCGCGCCTCGCTGTCCAGGCCATCAACGGCCGAGGCATTCGGCACCCGGTCGCACACGCCCTTGCAGCCGGACTGGTTGTCCAGCCACAGCACGGCCAGGCCCGCGGCCTGCGCCACGTCCAGCAGGTTCTCATACTCATCGTCGCGCGCCTCGAACGCGCTCTTGCCCAGCGGCGAGAACATGCAGGGCAGCGAGGCCAGCGTGCTCGTGCCGCAGGAGCGCACCTCGCGCCAGCTCATGACCTGGTTTCTGGCCAGCTCGGGCGTGGTATCGCGGCCATAGCCGTTGATGCCGAAATGGTCGGCCCGCGCCGTTTCGCCCACCACCAGGACGAACAGCAGGGGCTTGGCGGCCGCGGCGTAGGAGGCGCCCAGCGCCGCGCCCTCGCTCATGGGCACCAGCGTGCGGCTACGCGCAAACACCGGGCGCACCACCGACACGGTGGCCGAGTACAGGCTGGCCAGCGGGTTCATCAGGTAGCGCAGCTGCGGGTGGTTGCGCATCAGCGGCGCCAGGTCGCGCGAAGTGGCCGCCACCGTGCCCGCGGCCACGCCGAGCGCCAGCACCAGCAGCACCAGGTTGCGCCACACCTGGCGCAGCGGGCGCATGGGCGGGATGCGCACGCGCAGCAGCCACCAGCTGGGCAGGGCCAGCACGGCCAGCACGGTCAGCAGCAGGCGCAGGCTCAGCAGGTCGGCCGCCTCGCGCGCGTCGGTCTGCAGCACGTTGGCGGCCATGCCGGGGTCCATGACCACGCTGTAGGTCAGCATGTAGTACTGCGCCAGCGCCGCCACCAGCACCACCAGCCACCACAGCAGCCTCATGCCGCGCGTCCAGGCGGTGAAGGCCAGGATGGCCACCATGCCGCAGACGATGAGCAGCGCCAGCGCCGCCGCCGAACGCATGTAGATGCTGGGCGCGCCGCCAATGCGCGTGAGCTGCAGCCACAGCGGCCAGTTGGCCGCGAGCACCAGGTAGAGGGACAGGCGCAGCACCACCTGCTGGGCCGACAAGGGGGTGGCAAACCAGTCGTCCAGCCGCTGCCATGCCTGGCGCATGCGCCCGGGCGCATGCCGGGGGGGCGTAGCGGGATTTGCCTGTGGGGAAGAAGAAACCAAAGTGTCGGAAGTAGGCTGAGGCATAAGCGTCTATATCGTCGATTCCACCGCTGAACCCAGGCTGAAGCCCGTGTTCAGGTTTAATTTTGCGTGGCAACGGCAATCATGCCGCGCTGGCGCAGCTGCAGCGCCGTATCCACTGCCAGGCCCCAGGCCCAGCAAATCCAGGCCGACCAAAGAGTATGGCTCATGTAATGCGCACCACGCATCTGCTGCGCCAGCCCCAGCACCATGCCCGCCAGCAGCATCCACAGCAGCCAGGGCCCGGCAACGCGGGGAGCCCTGCGGCGCAGCACGAACCAGCCCGCCAGATAGGCAAAGGCCGTCGATGCATGGCCCGCCGGAAAGCAGTGGCCCGCCCCTTCATCGCGCATGTTCCACAGCCAGTGCGATACGTACCGCGCCACGCCGCCAAACTCGGCCAGATCCCAGGGGCAGCTGGTGGTGTTCAGGCGTTTGAGCGCCGAAATCGCCAGGGCAGCACCGGCAATGGCCAGCAGCAGTTGCCAGCGCTCTTTTCGGGCAAGACGGCGCAGGAACCCCCAGGGCCTGAACACCCCCACGAACAGCGCCGCCAGCAGCGCCGCACCCGCCATGCGCGGCAGCTCGTGCAGCAGCAGCACAAAGAGCGCCTGATGGCGCCAGGCAAAGCCCTGCGGCGAGCCAAACCAGCGCGCCAGGGGCAGATCCAGGCCCGTGGCATCCCATAGGGCCAGCAGCACGAACAGCAACAGCGTCAGCGCCCACAGGCGGCGCGGGGTCCAGGAAGACATGATGAAACCAGGGCGTCGGCAAAAGCCCTGGACAGTAGGTCCTTGGCCTGAACGCAATATGAACGGGCAACGCCACGGCACAGGCCTGCGGGCCTACACTTCGCATCCTTGCAACTGCGACGGGGACGTGCATGCGCGTGCTGCTGGTGGAGGACGATGAGGCCTTGTCCCAGGCCTTGTGCGGCTATTTGCGCGCCAAGGCCTTCGTGGTGGACGCCGTGCCCAGCCTGGCGCAGGCCAGCGCGGCCCTGCATGCGGCGCAATACGCAGCCGTGCTGCTGGACCTGCACCTGCCCGACGGCGACGGCCTGAGCCTGCTGCCGCAGCTGCGCGCCATCAAGCAGCGCCCCAGCGTCATCGTGCTCACGGCGCGCGACCAGGTCAGCGACCGCATCCATGGTCTGGACGCCGGTGCCGACGACTACCTCGTCAAACCCTACGACCCCGGCGAACTGCTGGCGCGCCTGCGCGCCGTGGAGCGGCGGCGCAGCGCGGCGCAGGTGCCGGTGCTGAGCCTGGGCGAGCTGCAGATCGACCTGTCGCGCGAGCAGGTGCGCCGCGCCGGCGTGCCGATTGCCCTGACGCAAAAGGAATGGGCACTGCTGCGCGTGCTGGCCACCAGGCCCGAGCACCTGCACACGCGCGAGCGACTGCAGGATGCCCTGTACGGTTTCGATGATGACACCGACAGCAATACGCTGGAGGTCTTCATCAGCCGGCTGCGCCGCAAGCTGGGGCGCGAGCACATCGAAACCGTGCGCGGCCTGGGCTACCGGATGGTGCAAGGCGGCGGCGTCCAAAGCCCGGCATGAACCCTGTGAGCTCCGCGCACGCACAAAGCCTGGCCGGACGCCTGACGCGCGCCCTCATCCTGTGGGTGGGCGGCGTATGGCTGCTGTGCGTGCTGGGCGTGGTCTGGTACGTGGACAGCGAGATCAATTACAACTTCGACAGCGAGCTCGTCGAGGTTTCGCACCGCATGTTCGACATTGCGCTGGAGCATCTGGACAGGGCTGCGGCACGTCCCGCCGATGCCGGGCCACTGATCCTGCCCACCCCGGGCTCCTTTGCCGATGCCGATGTGCTCTACCAGCTCATCGCACCCGACAACCGGGTGCTGGCGCGGTCGGCAGAGACCCGGTCCGAGCAGTTCGACGTACCGCTGGCCCAGGGCTTTGCCAACACCGGGCAATGGCGCGTGTACACGCTGATCCACCCCACGCGAGCCATCTACCTGCAGGTGGCGGACCCGCTGCAGGAGCGCAGCGAGGCCGTGAACCGCACGCTGGCCGGCCTGATCGTTGCCATGGTGGCCATGCTGCCACTGCTGGCCCTGCTGCTGCGGCGCATAGCGCGGCGCGAACTCAAGGTGCTGGACACGCTGACGCAGGAAATCAGCCTGCGCGGCGGCCAACTGCTCACGCCCATTGGCCTGGCCGATCTGCCACGCGAGCTGCGCAGCGTGGAAGAGCATGTGAACCACCTGCTGGAGCGCCTGGCCCTGGCCCTGGACGTGGAGCGCGCCCTGGCGGCCAATGCCGCGCACGAGCTGCGCACGCCGCTTGCCGCCGCGCGCCTGCGCCTGCAAACGGCGCTGGAGCATGGCCTGAGCCACAGCGACGTGCAGGCCGCCATCGGCTCCCTACAAACGCTGGGCCAGCGTACCGAGAAGCTGCTGCAACTGTCACGCGCGGAGTCCAGCACCCCCTTCACGCGCCAGCCCGTGGACCTGGTGCAACTGGCCACCACGGTGGCACAGGAGTTCTGGCAGGAAGAGCGCGCGGTGGACCGGCTAGATCTGGTGCAGGCCTACGAAGGACCTGCTCCCGTGGCCCTGGGCGATTTCGACGCCCTGGCCATTGCGCTGCGCAACCTGGTGGAAAACGCACTCCACTATGCCGGCGACAGCCCCGTTGAACTGATCGTCGGGCCGGGCTGTGCGCTGGCGGTGCGCGACCATGGCCCCGGCGTGAGCGGCGACCGCCTGCAGACCCTGCAGCAGCGCCATGTGCGCCATAGCGCCGAGCGCACAGGCTACGGGCTGGGCCTGTCCATCGTGGCCACCATCGCCGCCAAGCACGATGCGCTTCTGACGCTGGCATCGCCATTGCCGGGCGAGAGCGCTGGCTTCGAGGCGCGCATGCAACTGGTCGCTGCTACAGCACCAGCTGACGCATCCAATCCGGCAGCGGTGCAGCCTTTTGCGCCGGAAAATCGACCCAGATAACCGTGGCCCCTCCGGCGGCGGCCAGCACGCCGGGCTGGTCCACGCGCTCGATGGTGGTCCAGGTCTCGAACGTGGTGCGCGCCGGGTCGCTCACGTAGAGCTTGAGCAGCAGCTGGGCCGGGTATTCGAGCTGGCGGTAGAAGTTGCAAAACGCGTTCACGATCACCGGCCCCTGGCCCTTGGGGTCGGGCTGACAGCCCGCGGCCCGCATCCATTCCACGCGTACGCTCTCCATGTAGCGAAAGTACACCGCGTTGTTCACATGACCCATGGCGTCCATGTCGCCCCAACGCACATCCATTTGCATGGTGTGAACCCATTTTTTCTGCTCGGCAATCTCGATTTTCATGGCTATCCCCGTCACTCCCTCAGATGCCGCGCAAGCTGCCCGTCCTTGCCCTGCCGCGGCGTGAATACAATCGCCGCCAGTACGGCCCCAGCCCTCTGGCTGAGTGGACCGGTCTATTTTCCAACGATCCAAGCAGAAGAGACACCCATGACGAATGAAGAAATCCTCGCCCAGTACGGCCCGCGCGAAGCCATGGAATACGACGTGGTCATCGTCGGCGGCGGCCCGGGCGGGCTGGCCACGGCGATACGCTTGAAGCAACTGGCGGCCGAGAAGGGCCAGGACGTCTCCGTCGTGGTGCTGGAAAAGGGGTCCGAACCCGGCGCCCACATCCTCTCGGGCGCCATCATGGACCCGCGTGCGCTCACCGAGCTGATCCCCGACTGGAAGGCCAAGGGCGCCCCCCTGAACCAGCCCGTGACCGATGACGCCTACATCTTCCTGAGCGAAAAGTCAGGCTTTCGCGTACCCAACGCCGTCCTGCCGCCGTTCGCACACAACCATGGCAACTACATCGTGCGCCTGGGCGACGTCACCAAGTGGCTGGCCGAGCAGGCAGAGGCGCTGGGCGTGGAGATCTTCCCCGGCTTCACGGCCGCCGAGGTGCTCTACAACGAAGACGGCTCGGTCAAGGGTGTGGCCACGGGCAACATGGGCATCGGCAAGAATGGCGAGCCCACCGAGAACTTCCAGCTCGGCATGGAGCTTCTGGCCAAGTACACGATCTTCGCCGAGGGCGCGCGCGGCCACCTGGGCAAGCAGCTGATCGCACGCTACAAGCTCGACGAGGACCGCGATCCGCAGAGCTTCGGCATCGGGGTCAAGGAACTGTGGGAAATCGACCCGAAGAGGCACCAGCCCGGCTTCGTCATGCACACCGCCGGCTGGCCCATGGACAGCAAGACCTACGGCGGCGCCTTCCTGTACCACCTGGATGACAACAAGGTGGCGCTGGGCTTCGTCACCGGCCTGGGCTACACCAACCCCTACCTGAGCCCCTTCGAGGAATTCCAGCGCTGGAAGACCCACCCGAACGTCCGCTGGTACTTCGAGAACGACAAGGGCGAGGTCACGGCCAAGCGCCTCTCGTACGGCGCGCGCGCCATCAACGCCAGCGGCATCAATTCCCTGCCCAAGACGGTGTTCCCGGGCGGCGCGCTGGTGGGCTGCGACGCGGGCTACCTGAACGTCAGCCGCATCAAGGGCAGCCACTCGGCCATCAAGACCGGCAAGCTCGCCGCCGAGGCCGCGTATGACGCCATTCAAAGCGGCCGCCAGCACGACGAACTGAGCGCCTATCCCAAGGCCTTCGAGGAAAGCTGGCTCTACACCGAGCTGAACAAGGACCGCAACTTCAAGAACTGGTTCAAGTACGGCCTGGCCACCGCCACGCTGATGAACGGTTTCGAGCAGTTTGTGCTGCGCGGCCACATTCCCTGGACGCTGCGCCGCGACAAGGCCGACCACGAGTACCTCAAGCCCGCGGCCGAGTGCAAGCCCATCGTCTATCCCAAACCCGATGGCAAACTGACCTTCGACCGCCTGTCCAGCGTCTTCATCAGCAACACCAACCACGAGGAAAACCAGCCCGCGCACCTGACACTCAAGGACGCCAGCGTGCCGGTCAACATCAACCTGGCGAAGTACGCCGGGCCCGAGAGCCGCTACTGCCCGGCCGGTGTCTACGAGTTCGTGCCCGACGAGGCCCAGGGCAGCAACGCCCAGCGCCTGCAGATCAACGCGCAGAACTGCGTGCACTGCAAGACCTGCGACATCAAGGACCCGACGCAGAACATCGTCTGGGTCACGCCCGAGGGGGGCGGCGGCCCGAACTATTCGGGCATGTAGCATCAGGCTATTGGATGCAATGATTTTGATAGCTTGTCGCGCTTATCCAACAAGCGTTACAAGCCAATTTCATTAAAACTCAACGCGTATCATCGATACGGGGAAACAACCAACGCGGCCACTGCGCGCAAACGCTAGACTCGCGTGCCAAGGCCGCATGACCTTCCTGCAGCGGCCTGGGATAACAAGCACAGGAAACCCCGCACGTTCAATTGGAGAGTGAACCGAAATGAAGAGTTTGTCTTGGGCCCCCCTAGGCGCAATCGCCCTGGCCATGGCCACCCTTGCCCCCGTGGCACATGCGCAGCAAAAGTCCGTGGCCGTCACGGCCATCGTGGAGCATCCTGCCCTGGACTCGGTGCGCGACGGGGTGCAGGCGGCCCTCAAGGCCGCGGGCTATGAAACCGGCAAGAACCTGAAGTGGCAATACCAGAGCGCGCAGGGCAACACCGGCACGGCGGCGCAGATCGCACGCAAGTTCGTCGGTGACAACCCCGACGCCATCGTCGCCATCGCCACGCCTTCGGCCCAGGCCGTGGTGGCCGCCACCAAGACCGTGCCCGTGGTGTTCTCCGCCGTCACCGACCCCGTCGCCGCCAAGCTCGTGCCCAGCTGGGAGGCATCCAAGACCAACGTGACCGGCGTGTCCGACCTGCTGGCGCTCGATAAGCAAATGGACCTGGTCAAGCAGGTCGTGCCCGGTGCCAAGCGCGTGGGCATGGTCTACAACCCCGGCGAGGCCAACTCGGTGGTCGTCGTCAAGGAGCTGCAAAAACTCCTGCCCACCCTGGGCATGACCCTGGTCGAGGCCGCCGCCCCCCGCTCGGTGGACGTGAGCAGCGCCGCGCGCAGCCTGATCGGCAAGGTCGACGTGATCTACACCAACACCGACAACAACGTGGTCTCGGCCTACGAGTCGCTGGTGAAAGTGGGCCAGGACGCGAAGATCCCGCTGGTCGCCTCGGACACCGACAGCGTCAAGCGTGGCGCCATTGCCGCTTTCGGCATCAACTACCGCGACCTGGGCGAGCAGACCGGCCGCATGGTGGCGCGCATTCTCAAGGGCGAGAAGCCCGGCGACATCAAGCCCGAGCTCAGCACCAAAATGGAGCTGTTCGTGAACCCCGGCGCCGCAGAAAAACAAGGCGTCAAGCTCTCCGACGCGCTGATCAAGTCGGCCGCGCAGGTCGTTCAGTAACAATACGGGCCTTTGCCCATGCCTGCAGGAGCCCCCGGGCTCCTGCTTTGTTTTTGACTCCCAGCCCCCAGCACCGCCCATGTCACTTTTTTCCCTGCTCGGCGCCGTTGAAATCGGCCTGATATTCAGCCTGGTGGCCCTGGGGGTCTACATCTCCTTCCGTCTGCTGCGCTTTCCCGACCTCACGGTGGACGGCAGCTTTCCGCTGGGCGGCGCGGTCTGCGCCATTCTGATTTCCACCGGCACCAACCCCTGGCTGGCGACGCTCGCCGCGACGGCGGCCGGCGCGGCGGCGGGCCTGATCACGGGCTGGCTCAACGTCCGGCTCAAGATCATGGACCTGCTGGCATCCATCCTGATGATGATCGCGCTGTACTCGGTGAACCTGCGCATCATGGGCGGGCCCAACGTGCCGCTGATCAATGACACCACCCTTTTCACGCTGCTGCAGCCCGAGAGCATTCCCGACTACGTGGCGCGCCCCATGGTGCTGTTCGTCGTGGTGGTGCTGGCCAAGCTGCTGCTGGACTGGTTCTTTGCCACGGAGCGTGGCCTGGCCATCCGTGCCACCGGCTCCAACGCGCGCATGGCGCGCGCCCAGGGCATCAACACCGGGGCCATGGTGCTGCTGGGCATGGCCGTCTCCAACGCCCTGGTGGGCCTGGCCGGCGCACTGTTTGCTCAGACGCAGGGCGGCTCGGACATCTCCATGGGCATTGGCACCATCGTCATCGGCCTGGCCGCCGTGATCGTGGGCGAGTCCATCCTGCCGTCGCGGCGCATCGTCTGGGCGACGCTGGCGGTGGTGGTGGGCGCCATCGTCTACCGCTTCTTCATCGCGGCGGCGCTCAACAGCGACTTCATCGGCCTGAAGGCACAAGACCTGAACCTGGTCACCGCCGCGCTGGTCACGGTGGCGCTGGTGATCCCGCAGCTCAAGCGCAAACTCAGCAGCCGCAAGGCCTGACGTACCCCCAGGAGAAAACGCCATGCTGAGCGCACAAGACCTTTTCATCACCTTCAACCCCGGCACGCCCATAGAGACGCGCGCGCTGCGCGGTATGTCGCTGGAGATCCCGGCCGGTCAGTTCGTCACCGTCATCGGCTCCAACGGCGCGGGCAAGTCCACCTTCTTGAACGCCATCTCGGGCGACATCGGCGTGGATCAGGGCCGCATCGCCATCGACGGCCTGGACGTGACGCGCCGCCCCGTGTGGGAGCGTGCCGAGCGCGTGGCGCGCGTGTTCCAGGATCCCATGGCCGGCACCTGCGAAGACCTGACCATCGAGGAAAACATGGCCCTGGCCCAGCAGCGCGGCACGCGCCGCGGCTTGGCGCGCGCTGTCAAGCAGGCCGAGCGCGCCATGTACCGCGAACGCCTGGCCACGCTGGGCCTGGGGCTGGAGAACCGCCTCACGGACCGCATCGGCCTGCTCTCGGGCGGCCAGCGCCAGGCCGTGAGCCTGCTCATGGCGGCGCTACAGCCGTCCCGCATCCTGCTGCTGGACGAGCACACGGCGGCGCTCGATCCGCGCACGGCCGACTTCGTGCTGCAACTCACGGCGCGCATCGTGACCGAGAACAAGCTCACGACCATGATGGTCACGCACAGCATGCGCCAGGCGCTGGACGTGGGCCAGCGCACCGTCATGCTGCACCAGGGCCAGGTGGTGCTGGACGTGTCGGGCGAGGAGCGCGCACGCCTGGATGTGCCCGACCTGCTGCAGATGTTCGAGAAAGTGCGCGGCGAGAAGCTCTCGGACGACGCCCTGCTGCTGGGCTGACCCCCTGTTTGCGGGCCGGCACCCTATCGGCCCCTATCCACCCTCCAAGTCAACACCAGACACCCATCTTGGTTCGGGCGCGCCGCACAACGGCAGCTACCGGCCAAGCCCCTCCGAGGACTCTTCATGAGCGCCAGCGACTCCGCCTCCAGCAACCACCTGCACCGCGCATTGAAGGCGCGCCACCTGTCGATGATCGCCATCGGCGGTTCGATCGGCACCGGCCTGTTCGTCGCCTCCGGCGCCACCATCTCCCAGGCCGGCCCCGGCGGCGCCGTGCTGGCCTACATGGTCGTGGGCCTGATGGTCTACTTCTTGATGACCAGCCTGGGCGAGATGGCCGCCTACCTGCCCACCTCGGGCTCGTTTGCCACCTACGGCGCGCGCTACGTCGATGAGGGCTTTGGCTTCGCCCTGGGCTGGAACTACTGGTACAACTGGGCCGTGACCATCGCCGTGGACCTGGTGGCGGCGCAGCTCGTCATGGCCTACTGGTTCCCGGGCGTCGACGGGGTGCTGTGGAGCGCGGTATTCCTGGCCATCATGTGCGGCCTCAACGCCATCTCGGTGAGGGGCTTTGGCGAGGCCGAATACTGGTTTGCCGCCATCAAGGTGACCACGGTGATCATCTTCATCGGCATCGGCCTGCTAATGATCCTGGGCATTGTGCGTGGTGGTGCGCCCGAGGGCCTGTGGGGCAATCTGGCGCTGTGGACGCAGGGCGATGCGCCCTTTGCCGGCGGTTTTGCGGCACTGATCGGCGTGGCCATGATCGTGGGCTTTTCCTTCCAGGGCACGGAGCTGATCGGCATTGCCGCGGGCGAATCGGAAAACCCGGCCAAAAACATCCCGCGCGCCGTGCGCCAGGTATTCTGGCGCATCCTGCTGTTCTACGTGTTTGCCATTCTGGTCATCAGCCTGCTCATCCCCTACACCGATCCGCAGCTGCTCAAGAATGATGTGGGCGACATCGCCGTGAGCCCCTTCACCCTGGTATTTGAACGCGCGGGCCTGCTGTCGGCCGCCGCCCTGATGAACGCCGTGGTGCTGTCCTCGGTGCTGTCGGCAGGCAACTCGGGCATGTACGCCTCCACGCGCATGCTCTACACCCTGGCCTGCCAGCGCATGGCACCGGCCATTTTTGCCCGTGTGAACGCGCGCGGCGTGCCGGTGATGGCCCTGATCGCCACCACGGTGGTGGCCGCCCTGTGCTTTCTCACCAACATCTTCAGCCCGCAGGCGGTATATATCTGGCTGCTGAACCTCTCGGGCATGACGGGGTTCATCGCCTGGCTCGGTATCGCCATCAGCCACTACCGCTTTCGCAAGGGCTACGAGGCGCAGGGCCTGCACCTGTCGGCCCTGCCCTACCGCGCCGCCGCCTTCCCCTTCGGCCCCATCTTCGCCTTCGTGCTGTGCATGACCATCACGCTGGGCCAGAACTACCAGGCTTTCCTGCAAGAGCGCATCGACTGGACAGGTGTCGTGGCCACCTACATCGGGCTGCCGCTGTTCCTCCTGGTCTGGTTCGGCTATCGCTGGATCAAGGGCTCGCGCATCGTGCCCTACAGCGAAATGCAGGTGAAACCCGAGGCCTATTGAGCCCCTTCCAGCCTGCCGCTACACCCCGAGCGGCAGGTCGGCTTTTTTCAGCGTGCGCAGCACAAAGCTCGACCGGCTGTGGCGTATGCCCTTGATCTTGTAGAGCTTCTCGCGCAGCAGGCGCTCGTAGTCGCGCGTGTCCTTGACCACCACGCGCAGCAGATAGTCATAGTCGCCCGAGACCAGGTGCGCCTCCACCACCTCGGGAATGCTGGCCAGCATCTCGCCAAACTTCTCCAGCGTGTTGTCGGAATGGCTGTCCAGCGTCACCTGCACCAGCACCGTGTCGCCCAGGTCAAGCGCCTGGGGATTGAGGCGCACCGTATAGCCCTCGATCACGCCGGCCTCCTCCATCTTCCGGATGCGCCCCCAGCAGGGCGAGGGACTCAGGCCCACGGCGGCGCCAATTTCCTGCAGGCTGGCACGCGCATTGGCCTGCAGCACGGAGAGAATTTTTTTATCAAGTCGATCCATGCTCTGCATTATTCACAAAATGAGTAATTTGCAGAAAATTTTTCTTCAATTAAAGGAAATCCAGAGAAATTAAGCAAATTCATCTATGCCGCGCGGCGCATACTCTCTGTACGGAGAAAGGCCGTTTCATAGCGGCAGGCACGTAGCGTAAAGACCTTTATCTTGGGGCGGCGGCAATCCCGCCAACCCACTGCAAACGGCGCCCTTACCGGGGCGCCCGACATTGGCAACCCCCGCCCGGTCACCGCCGGGCGGGGGTTTGGCTGTATGCTGAATCGGGCCATGCTGACATCTACTATGAAGCGGCCCAACTGGCCGGCAGGGTGCAGAATTGGCGCCATTTGCCACATGAAAAAACGGACAAACATCTTGACAAGCACCGGCAGCATCACCCAAAACTTGAACGCAAAAACGGCACCGTCCTACTGCCCCGGCTATGGCCGGACAAGGTGCGCTGTTCTACCATCGACTCCATCTATCTGAGACTCCGGTCACCGCATGTCTGCAGCGTCCCATCTCGCACGCGAGGAGGCCGCCTTCCACGCTTTTTATGCGCTGGAGCGCCCAGCCCTGGAGCAAGCCTGTAGTTACTTCATGGCGCTGCTGCAGTCGATTTTGTCGCGTGCGCGCGACATTGATATCGCCAAGATTGATGGCCGTGTCAAAGACCGTGACGAATGCGTGCACAAGTTTTCACGCAAATACCGCACGGCTCTGGAAGAAAGCAGTACGCCCTACGAGATCCGCCACTACATCACCGACCTGATCGGCGTGCGCGTGGTTTGCCTGTATGAGGACGAATTGGAGAAAGTGGCGCAGATCGTCCAGTCACACTTTGATGTGATCGACGTGACCGACAAGACCAGCGCCATGGAAGGCACCGAGGCCTCGTTCGGCTATAAGGGCCTGCACCTGGATCTGCGGCTCAATGCCACCCAGGCCGCGCTGCCGGAGAATGCCGCCTATGCCAACCAGCCCTTCGAGCTGCAGGTTCGCACCATCATCCAGGACGCCTGGAGCGTGCTGGATCACAAGATCAAGTACAAAAAATCGATCCCCGCACAGCTCAAGCGTCGCATTAATGTGCTCTCGGCACTTTTCGAATTGGCCGACCGTGAATTTCGCCAAATCCGCGATGCCACAGCCGCCGAGCTGCAACGCGCACCCGACGAAATCACCGAACCCGAAGCCGAAACCGAAGCGGCGCGCCTCCAGGTGCCAGGTAGCGAGCTCAACGCCTTCACCTTCCTGAAGATCGCCAACCACTTCTTCAAGGATGTGGAGTTCGACGCCCAGAAGGTGGATCAGTTCGTGGAGGACATCCGCGCCTGGTCGCCGGGCATCACCCGCTCGCGCTTCAATGCGCTGCTGCGCGAAACCCTGGCCACAGTCAAGCGCTACAAGCAGTTCTACGAGGAGCACAACCCGGAGAACAGTTTCACCCCCTTCACCGTGATACGCCACTGCCTGTACCTGGGGGACAAGCAGATATTTCGTCGTGCTTTGCGCAACAGTTCACGCGAGGCCTTCGAGGCCTGGTTGCAGGGCCAGGCCTGAGCGCGTGCTCATGATCTTTTCATAGGGTACGCACGGCAGCAAAAAGCCGCTGCAACGCCGTACCACAAAGTATGAAAATCTATTAACACCATAGTCAAAATGGCTTGCTCTTTTGTCGCATCCGGGACGAAATATCGGCAATGGTCCTACACGCAAATCCAGGCAATCGCTACGATATTGTGCACTGCAACATAAAATGAGCTCCCCATGCTGTACACCCTCTACGAATCCCAGCGCACCCTGATGGAGCCCTTCGCCGACCTGGCGCAGGCGGCTGCCAAGTTCTACAGCAACCCGCTGTCGCCTTTCAGCGAAACGCAAGTGGCACACCGCATGTCTGCGGCCTACGAGTTGATGTACCGACTTGGCAAGGACTATGAAAAGCCCGAATTCGGTATCCGTACCGTAGATGTGGACGGCGTGAGCTGCGCCATCCATGAGCGCATAGAGATCGACAAGCCCTTTTGCGAGCTACGCCGCTTCAAGCGCTTCTCGGACGACCCCGACACCCTGCTCAAACTCAAGGAGCAACCTGCGGTGCTCATCGTCGCACCGCTGTCTGGGCACTATGCCACCTTGCTGCGCGAGACCGTGCACTCCATGCTCGAGGGGCACAAGGTCTACATCACCGACTGGAAAAACGCACGCACGGTTCCACTGTCCGAGGGCGACTTCCATCTGGACGACTACGCGAACTACGTGCAGGAGTTCATACGCCACCTGCAGCGCCATTACGGTAACTGCCATGTGATGAGCGTGTGCCAACCCACCGTGCCGGTGCTGGCCGCCGTCTCCCTCATGGCCAGCCGTGGCGAGATGACGCCGCTGTCCATGACCATGATGGGTGGCCCCATCGACGCACGCAGTTCGCCTACGGCGGTGAATAACCTCGCCACCAAGCGCAGCTTTCAGTGGTTCGAAAACAACGTTATCTACCGTGTTCCCAGTAATTTCCCTGGTGCCGGTCGTCGCGTCTACCCAGGTTTCATGCAGCACATGGGTTTTGTGGCCATGAACCCGGATCGCCACGCGACCAGCCACTATGATTATTTCAAGAACCTGATCCGCGGCGATGACGCCAGTGCCGAGGCCCACCGCAAGTTCTACGATGAGTACAACGCGGTGCTCGACATGGATGCCAATTACTACCTCGAGACCATCAAGACCGTTTTCCAGGACTTCAAGCTGGTCCACGGGACCTGGGATGTGCGCTCGGTCAGTGGCGAACTTGAGCGTGTGCGCCCACAGGACATCATCAACACGGCACTGCTGACCATCGAAGGCGAGCTTGACGACATCTCAGGCTGTGGCCAGACGAAGGCAGCGCAGGACCTGTGCAGCGGCATCCCGGCCGAGCACCGCACGCACTATGAGGTCAAGGGTGCTGGCCACTACGGCATCTTCAGCGGCCGCCGCTGGCGCAAGCATGTCTATCCCAAGGTGCGCGACTTCATACTCGCCAACCAACCCAGCCAGCCAAATGCCGCTCGCGTGCGCCGCGCACGCACCGGCACCTGACACGCGGGGCAAGCGTGAGCACAGCCAAGGCTGAGCAACTGCCGCCGCTGTCCACGGCTGAGCTGCACGCCTTGGCCGCACGCATTGACACGGCCCTACCACAAGCCCAATGCACGCGCTGCGGCTACCCCGACTGCGCCGCTTACGCACATGCCGTGGCCCATGGCGAGGCCGGGATCAATCAATGTCCGCCCGGAGGCGCCCAGGGTGTGGCGCGCCTGGCCACCATCACCGGGCGCCCCGAGCTGCCTCTCAGTGCTGAACATGGGCAGGAAGTCCCGCGTACCGTGGCCGTGATCGATGAAAACTGGTGTATCGGCTGCACGCTGTGTATCAAGGCCTGCCCTACGGATGCCATCCTGGGCCTGAACAAGCGCATGCACACCGTGATGGCGTCCCATTGCACGGGCTGCGAGCTATGCCTGCCCGCTTGTCCCGTGGACTGCATACGTATGGAAAACGCCAGCGGCCAGGCCACGGGCTGGTCGGCCTGGTCCGCCTTGCAGGCCGACCAGGCCCGCGCGCGCTATCAATCCCGGCAAAAGCGCCTGGAGCGCGAGCAGCAGCATCAGGCGCAGGCCATACCTGATCCGGCCGACATCAAACGGCCCGAGGCACTGCCCAGCACCGTCGGGCCGGCCGCTCTGCCCCCCTTGGGCGGAAAACAGGCTGCAATCGCCGCAGCGCTGGCGCGCGCCCGGGCACAGCGCGCGGAGCGCGCTTGAAGCCGCATCAAACTGCGGCCAAGGATTTGTAGACCCCGCAGCCCAGGAACAGGTCTCCCGCGCGTTGCACGAAAGACATCTTTGTTTGCACGGCTCCGGTCGCCGGGTGAGTGATGTCGTACTCCACCCAGCCGGGGGCACGTTCCGACTGCGCCACTATGGCTTGCAGCAGCTGCTCACCGGCGACACCAGGAATGTCGTGGACGCGCGTCCCCACCTTGGCCGGGTTGCCGCCAAAGGCCAGGTAGGTGCCAGCGGCATCCAGTGCAAACACATACATGTCGCGGTCATGGTAAGGCTGCGCAGGATCGGTCAAGGTGCGCAAGAAAGCCTCGCGCGAGTAAGCACCATGCATGGCCACTGCGCGCTCCACCAGGGCTGCAGCCTCCTCGGCCGTACCTTGCTGCAGGCGGAAATTGCGCACCGCCTGCGATAGCGTATGAGCACGGCCTTCCAGCACCTGGGCCTGCCGCAGTGCATCGCCGACCATCTGTGCGTTGCGCTGGGTGATCTGGTCGAGCTGCTGCACCGCAGTGCTGATTTCACGCAGACCGGTCTCCTGCTCACTCGCCGAATGCGAAATCTCGCTCACATGATCCGCCACGCCCCGAATGCTGTCCGTCATGGCAGCAATCCCGTCGCCCGTGGAGCGGATCAGGCTTGCGCTGGTCTCCACCTGCTGCACCGATGTGCTGATCAGGCCACGGATCTCACGCGCCGCTTCGGCCGAGCGGCGTGCCAGAGTGCGCACCTCCGCTGCCACCACGGCAAAACCACGCCCCTGCTCGCCCGCACGCGCAGCCTCCACGGCAGCATTGAGGGCGAGGATGTTGGTCTGGAACGCGATGCTGTCAATCACCTGAATGATCTCCCCCATACGCCGCGCATCGCTTTGAATGCTCTGTACGGAGTCGACCGCACGCGCCATGGCCTGGGTGCCGGCCTCGGCCGCACCGCGCAGCGCTGCCGCACGCTGATCGGCCACGCCCGCCGCCTGGGCATTGTTGTTCACTGCCGACGACAGCTGCGCCACGCTGGCAACCGTTTGCTCCAGGCTTGCCGCCTGTTGCTCGGTACGCTCTGCAAGCTCGCAGCTGTCTGCGGCCAGGCTCTGTCCCGCATGCGCGACCAGGGCAGCATTGCTGCGAATGTCGGCCACCATGGATGACAGCGTGAGCACCATGCGATCAAGTTGAGCACCCATGTGTGCCAACTCATCGGCACCCCGCATCCCGACACGGGCGCATAGATCGCCATGTTCCACGCACTCCATGACCCTGCTCAGCCGTCCCAAGTCCTTTGTCACGCTGCTCTGTAGCGCCAGCGCCAGATAGACAATGGCCAGCATGGCTGCGCCGCACACGATCCAAGCCACCTGCGCGCCCAGCCCCTGCACGCCTGCAACAATGAGCTGCGCCAGCACGGCTACGCCCGCAAGCAAGGCCAGCTTGGTCGAAAACCCCAGCCTGCGCATGAGCCAGGTGCCTGGCCGCAGAATGTATGAATCAGCCATTGCCCTCTTCTCCCTCGCAGTCCCAGCGCCACATACAAATGATGCCGTTTGTAACGTAGATAAACATTTTTACCTAACCCGGGCGTTTCCCGCATTCATCGTAGGCAACTCGGCCTGTAACGTCCCTGTCAGCCATCCTTGATAATCGCCCCATGAACCCCCTGCTCTCTTTATTGCAGCCCTATCCATTCGAACGGCTGCGGCAACTTTTCGCGGGGGTCACCCCCGCAGCGCAGTACAGCCCCATCAGCCTGGGCATGGGCGAGCCGCGCCATGCCACACCGCGCTTCATCCAGGACACCCTGGCCGCCAACCTCGCCGGCCTGGCCAGCTACCCCTCCACAGCCGGCGAGCCGCGCCTGCGCGAGGCCTGTGCCGCATGGCTGCAGCGGCGCTATGGCATAGGCGTGGATGCGGCCACGCAGGTGCTGCCCATCAACGGTTCGCGCGAGGCGCTGTTTGCGTTCGCACAGACGGTGGTCGATGCCTCGCGCCCGGGTGCCACCGTGGTCTGTCCGAATCCGTTCTATCAGATCTACGAGGGCGCCACGCTGCTGGCGGGCGCCACGCCGCATTACGCGCCCAGCGACCCGGCGCGCAACTTCGCCGTGGATTGGGACAGCGTGTCCGAGGCCGTGTGGCAGCGCACCCAACTCCTGTTCGTGTGCTCACCGGGCAACCCCACGGGGGCCGTGATGCCACTGGCCGAGTGGGAAAAATTGTTCGCGCTCAGCGACCGCTATGGTTTCGTGATCGCCTCCGACGAGTGCTACAGCGAGATCTACTTCCGCGATGAGGCGCCGCTGGGTGGCCTGGAAGCCGCGGCCCGGCTAGGCCGGGCGGACTACCGCAATCTGCTCGCCTTCACCAGTCTGTCCAAGCGCAGCAATGTGCCGGGCCTGCGCAGCGGCTTCGTCGCGGGCGATGCGGCACTCATCAAGGCCTTTTTGCTCTACCGCACTTACCATGGCAGCGCCATGGGGCCGGCCGTGCAGGCGGCCAGCATTGCCGCCTGGAGCGACGAGGCCCATGTGCAGGAAAACCGCGCCCTGTACCGCGCCAAGTTCGCCCAGGTCACGCCCATGCTGACCGAGGTGCTGGACGTGTGCCTGCCCGACGCAGGTTTCTACCTCTGGGCCAGGCTGCCCGATGCCCTGGCCATGAGTGATGCCGAGTTCGCCCGAGAACTATTGGCTCAATACAATGTGACGGTGCTGCCGGGCAGCTATCTGGCGCGCGAGGTCGGCGGCGCCAACCCCGGCGCCCAGCGCGTGCGCATGGCCCTGGTGGCCGAGGCCGAGGAATGCGAGCAGGCCGCCCGGCGCATCGTGCAATTCATCCAATCCCGTACCTGAGCTCACCATGAGTCAACAACTGCAGACCCTGATCGACAACGCCTGGGACAACCGCTCCAGCCTCTCGCCCGCCTCCGCCCCCAAGGAGGTCATGGATGCCGTGGAGCATGTGATCGCCGAGCTCAACAATGGCAAGCTGCGCGTGGCCACGCGCGAAGGCGTGGGCCAGTGGACCGTGCACCAGTGGATCAAGAAGGCCGTGCTGCTGTCCTTCCGCCTGAAGGACAACGCCGTCATGAGGGCCGGCGACCTGGCCTTCTTCGACAAGGTGCAACCCAAGTTCTCCCACCTCACGCCCGACGAGATGGCCGCCACCGGCGTGCGCGTGGTGCCGCCGGCCGTGGCGCGCCGCGGCAGCTTCATCGCCAAGGGCGCGATCCTGATGCCCAGCTATGTGAACATCGGCGCCTATGTGGACGAGGGCACCATGGTGGACACCTGGGCCACCGTGGGCTCCTGCGCCCAGGTGGGCAAGAACGTGCACCTGTCCGGTGGCGTGGGCCTGGGAGGTGTGCTGGAGCCGCTGCAGGCCGGCCCCACCATCATCGAGGACAACTGTTTCATCGGCGCGCGCTCCGAGGTGGTCGAGGGCGTGATCGTGGAGGAGAACTCCGTCATCAGCATGGGCGTGTACATCGGCCAGAGCACCCCGATCTACGACCGCGCCACGGGCGAGACGATGTACGGCCGCGTGCCCGCGGGCTCGGTGGTGGTCAGCGGCAACCTGCCCAAGGACGGCGGGCGCTACAGCATGTATGCCGCCATCATCGTCAAGAAGGTGGACGCCAAGACGCGCTCCAGCACCAGCCTGAACGACCTGCTGCGCGACTGACAGGCACGCCGGGCCGGTGGACGGCCGCGCACGACAACGACTACGAGAGAGGGAGCGAGCATGAGCACGATGGAGAGGATCCTGCGCCTGATGGGCGAGAAAAAGGCCTCCGACGTCTATCTGTCGGCCAATGCGCCTGCGCTGATCAAGATCAACGGCGAATGCGTGCCCATCAACAGCCAGCTCCTGCCGCCCGACGCGCCGAAAAATCTGCTCGCCGAGGTCGTGCCGCCCGAGCGCATCGAGGAGCTCGAGGAGACGGGCGAACTCAATATGGGGGTGCCGCTCAGGGGTGTCGGGCGTTTTCGTATCAGCGCCATGCGCCAGCGCGGCACCTATGCGGTGGTGATCCGCTTCATCGCGCAGGAAATCCCCAGGCTGTCCTCCTTGAACCTGCCCCCGGTGCTCAGCGAACTCATCATGGAAAAACGCGGCCTGATCCTGGTCGTGGGTGCCACGGGGTCGGGCAAGAGCACCACGCTGGCGGCCATGCTGGACGAGCGCAACGAGGCCATGACGGGCCATATCCTGACCGTCGAGGATCCGGTCGAATACCAGTTCAAGAGCAAGAAATCCATCGTCAACCAGCGCGAGATCGGCAGCGACACGCAGTCGCTGCAGACGGCACTGAAGAACGCGCTGCGCCAGGCGCCCGACGTGATCCTGATCGGCGAGATCCGCGACCGCGAGACCATGTCCGCCGCCATCGCCTACGCACAGTCGGGCCACCTATGCCTGGCCACGCTGCACGGCAACAACAGCTACCACGCGCTCAACCGCATCCTGTCGTTCTACCCCGTCGAGGTGCGCCCCACCATGCTGGGGGACCTGGCCTCGGCCCTCAAGGCCATCGTCTCGCAGCGCCTAGTGCGCACCAAGGCGGGCGAGCGGCTGCCGGCCGCCGAGGTCATGCTCAACACCAAACTGGTGTCCGACCTGGTGGAGAAGGGCGACTTCTCCGGCGTGCGCGAGGCCATGGAAAAGTCCATGGCCGAGGGCTCGCAGACCTTCGAGGAAGCGCTGGCGCAGCTGATCCTGAACGACAAGATCGACCGCAAGGAAGGCCTGGCCTACGCCGACTCGCCCACCAACCTGATGTGGCGCCTGCAAAACGACTTCACCATCGCCGCCCGCGCCGCACAGGCGCAGCAAGAGGCCAGCCAGCCGTCCGAGGACGATGAACCCTCGTTCACCGAGATCGTGCTGGACGTGAAATCTGCCTGATGGCTTTATACCGGCCGCTACGCCGGCCCCTACCCTGCCCGCCCGATGTCCCCCACCCTGCAACTGACCGAACAACTCATCGCCCGCCCCTCCGTCACGCCCGAGGACGCGGGTTGCCTCGACCTGCTGGCCGAGCGCCTGGCGCCCCTGGGCTTTGCCTGCGAACGGCTGGACAGTGGGCCGCCCACCTTCCACGTCAGCAATCTATGGGCAAAAAGGCCTGCAACGCCCGCCAGTCAAGCGCAAGCAGCTACTAAACTCGTAGTATTCGCGGGCCATACCGACGTCGTGCCCACCGGCCCCGTGGAGCAGTGGGGCAGCGCGCCCTTCACGCCCACGCAGCGCGATGGCCGCCTCTATGGCCGAGGCGCCAGCGACATGAAGACCTCGATCGCCGCCTTCGTCGTGGCCGTGGAGGAGTTCCTGGCCGCCACGCCCGCGCCGGCCATCAACATCGCCTTTTTGCTCACCAGTGACGAGGAAGGCCCCTCGGTCGATGGCACCAAGGTGGTGGTCGAGCGGCTCGCCGCACGCGGCGAGCGCCTGGACTGGTGCATCGTGGGCGAGCCCACCGCGGTGGGCAGCACCGGCGACATGATCAAGAACGGCCGCCGCGGCACGCTCAGCGGCAAGCTCACGGTCAAGGGCGTGCAGGGCCATATCGCCTACCCGCAACTGGCACGCAACCCCATCCACCAGGCCGTGCCCGCGCTGGCCGAACTGGCCGCCACCGTCTGGGACCAGGGCAATGCCTTCTTCCCGCCCACCAGCTGGCAGATGAGCAACATCCACGGCGGCACGGGTGCCACCAACATCATCCCGGGCCAGGTAGTCATCGACTTCAACTTCCGCTTCAGCACCGAGTCCACGGCCGAGGGCCTGCAACAGCGCGTCCATGCCCTGCTCGACCGCCATGGCCTCGAATACGAGCTGGCCTGGACCCTGGGCGGCCAGCCCTTCCTGACCCAGCCGGGCGAGCTGGTCGACGCCGTGCAGCAGGCCATCCTGGCCGAGACGGGTTTGAGCACCGAGCTGTCCACCACCGGCGGCACCAGCGACGGGCGCTTCATCGCCCAGATCTGCCCGCAGGTGGTCGAGTTGGGCCCGCCCAACGACAGCATCCACAAGA
The DNA here is from genome assembly GCF_044792555.1 of Alicycliphilus denitrificans. Classification (GTDB taxonomy): domain Bacteria; phylum Pseudomonadota; class Gammaproteobacteria; order Burkholderiales; family Burkholderiaceae_C; genus Alicycliphilus; species Alicycliphilus denitrificans_A. Next base: position 2,135,219 of record NZ_CP126238.1, on the reverse strand, counting down.
TCGACGAGAACATCCGCCTGGTGGACATAGAGCCGCTCAAAAACATCTACCGCCGCACGCTGGAAAACCTCAACGCGCGGGCCGCGGCATGACGCAGGCCGTACACGGCGCCACCGTGGGCGCGCTGATCGAAAGCGGCGCGGCGCGCCTGGCCGGGGCCGGCGTGGCCTTCGGCCACGGCACAGCCAATGCGCGCGACGAGGCCGCTTGGCTGGTGCTATGGCGCCTGGGCCTGCCGCTGGATAGTGTGCTTGACGAGGACGCTCCGGATTCAGTATCAAATCGGCTTGTAACGCCCGACAACCAAGCGCTGGTAGCTACGCTTTTCGAGGAACGCATCGCCACGCGCAAGCCCGCCGCCTACCTCACGCACGAGGCCTGGCTGGTCGGTGTGCCCTTCTATGTGGACGAGCGCGCCATCGTGCCGCGCAGCTTCATCGCCGAGCTGCTGGCCGACGGCAGCATCGACGACTGGCTCAGCGACCAGACGCGCAGCGTGCTCGACCTGTGCACCGGCAACGGCAGCCTGGCGGTGCTGGCGGCCATGGCCTGGCCCGAGGTGCGGGTCACGGGCGCCGACCTCTCGCCCGACGCCCTGGCCGTGGCGCGCATCAACGTCGAGAAGCACGGCCTGCAGCAGCGCGTGCGCCTGGTGCAATCCGATGGCCTGGCCCAAGTCCCCGGCCCCTGGGACCTGATCCTGTGCAACCCGCCCTACGTGAACGCGCACAGCATGTCCGAGCTGCCCCTTGAATACCGCGCCGAACCCGAGCTGGCACTTGCCGGCGGCAGCGACGGCATGGACTTCATCCGCCAGCTGCTGGCGGATGCCCCGGCCTGCATGAGCGAAGACGCCGTGCTGGTGCTGGAGATCGGCAACGAGCGCGCGCATTTCGAGGCCGCCTTTGCCCAGCTGCCCGTGTTCTGGCTTGAGACCAGCGCCGGCGAGGACCAGGTGCTGCTGATCACGCGCGCCGCGCTGCAGGCCTGGGCCGCGGCAAGCGGCTAACATGGACCTGCGGGCGCTGCGCTACTTCATCGCCGTGGTCGAGGTCGGCAGCCTCTCGCGCGCCGCGCATTCGCTCTACGTGGCCCAGCCGGCGCTGACGGCCCAGATCAAGAAACTGGAGGCGGAGCTGGGCGCCCAGCTGCTCGAGCGCAGCCACGCCGGCGTGGCGCCGACACCGGCCGGCACCCAGCTGTACCAGGACGCGCGCCGCCTGCTCAGCGACGCCGAGGCCATGGGCGAGCGCATCCGGCGCCTGCCTCAGGGGCCGGAGGGCTCGGTCACGATTGCCGTGCCCTTTCTGCTGACCACGCTGCTGCTCGGGCCGGTGATCGCCGAGCTGGCACAGACGCACCCGCGCATCCGCATCTTCGTGCTCGACGGTCTGAGCCTGGCGGTGCAAAAGGCCGTGCTGGAGCGCCGTGCCGACATCGGCATCCTCGTCGACACGCCATCGCTGCCCGGCCTCGCCTGCCAGCCCATGGCACAGGAAGACATCTTCCTCACGGGCCTGGACCGTGACGCCGCGGTGGCGCCGCTGCTGCAGGCCGCCGCGGGCGGCGGCCTGCCCAGCCTGGCCTTTGGGCACGCCTGCCGGCTGCCGCTGGTGCTGCAGTCGCGCCGCTTTGCCATCCGCCAGAGCGTGGAGGCGGCGGCCGAGCAGCACGGCCTGCGCCTGAACATCGTGCACGAGCATGACTCGGTGCGCGTCATCCGCTCGCTCTACTACTGCGGCGCCGGCTTCACCTTCTCGCCCGCCTGCACCCTGGCCGAGGGGCTGCCAGCCCAGCGCCAGCAGGCCGCTGCCCCAGGGCAATGGATCGTCGCCCGCATCGTCGATCCGGCATTGCAGCGGCGCTACCACCTGACCACCCAGGCCAGCCGCGCGGACGATGCCGCCACCGCCGTGGTGCGCCAATGCCTGCTGGCCCACGCGCGCAGCCTGATAGCCGGTGGCCAATGGCAGGCGCGCTGGCTCATGGATCAGGCCATCAATTAATTTGATGGCATCGGATCAATAAACAGTATTTCCTCTAACCCCGCCGGTTCTGAGACAGTCCCTGCACCGCCGCGCAAGCCGCGCAGCGCTTCGCAAGAGGACCGCCATGACCAGCATTTCCACGCCCCCGCCGGGCTTCCTGATCCCCAACGTGGGCGCCTTGGTGGCGCGCAGCTGCCAGACCCATGCCCGCCTGCCTGCCGTCACCAGCGCGGCGCGCAGCATCAGCTATAGCGAGCTGGAGCAGCGCTCCAACCGCCTGGCCAATACGCTGCTGGCCAGCGGCCTCACGCGCGGCGACCGCGTGGGCATCTACCTGCCCAACTGCGTCGAGATCGTCGAGATCGAGATCGCCTGCTACAAGGCCGGCCTGGTCAAGGCGCCGTTCAACGCCCGCCTGTCGCCGCGCGAGGTGGGCGAGATTGCGGCCAACAGCGAGGCGCGGCTCATCGTCACCACGGCCGCGCGCGCCGAGGCCTTCCGCCCCCACCTGGCCGACCCGGACGTACAGCTGCTGCTACTCGACGGCCCCGCGGGCAGCGACTACGAAAGCCGCCTGGCCCAGGCCGGCGCGCAATTCGAGCCGGTGGCCGTGCACGCGCATGAGCTCGCCGTGCTGCACTACACCTCGGGCTCGTCGGGAGTGCTCAAGGCGGCGATGCAGACCTTCGGCAACCGCCTGGCCCAGCTGCGCAAGTTCCTGATGCGCGGCGAAGGCATGCAGGCGGGCCATGTGCTGGGCCTGGTCGGCCCCATCACCCATGCCTCGGGCATGCAACTGGTGCCGGCGCTGTGCACCGGGGCCAGCACCCACCTGTTTGCCCAGTTCGAGCCCGCCCGCTTCATCGCCGAGATGCAGCAGCGGCGCGTGACCCACACCTTCATGGTGCCGACCATGATCAACATGCTGCTGGCCGAGGTGCAGGGCCGCTACCGCCCGCTGCCCGACCTGCTGCGCCTGGGCTATGGCGCGGCCCCGATGGCGCCGGCGCGCATCCTGCAGGCCATGGACGTGTTCGGCCCCATCCTCAGCCAGGGCTATGGCGCGGGCGAGACCACCTCGGGCGTGTGTGGCCTGTCGGCGCTGGACCACCTGCAGGCACGCGCCGGGCGGCCCGAGCGGCTGGCATCCTGCGGGCGTCCGTTCCTGGAGTCCATCGTCGAGGTGGTCGATGACGACGGCAACCCGCTGCCCCAGGGCGAGGTGGGCGAGATCGTCGTCAGCGGCCCCGATGTGTTCGCCGGCTACTGGCGCGCCCCCGACCTCACGGCCGAGGTGCTGAAGAACGGCCGCTACCACACCGGCGACCTGGCGCGCGTGGACGAGGAGGGCTTCGTCTACATCGTGGACCGCAAGAAGGACATGGTCATCAGCGGCGGCTTCAACGTCTACCCGTCCGAGGTCGAGGCCGTGCTCTACCGCCACCAGGCGGTGCAGGACGCCTGCGTCTTCGCCATCCCCGACGACAAATGGGGCGAGGCCGTGGCGGCGCACATCGTGCTCAAGCCGGGCGTGCAGCCTGATACCGGGGCGATCGACCAGTTCTGCGCCGAGCACCTGGGCGGCTTCAAGCGCCCGCGCCACATCGAGTTCGTCGAGCAACTACCCAAGAACCCCAATGGCAAGGTGATGCGCAAGACCGTGCAGGCACCGTATTGGAGCAACCTCAGCCGCAAGGTGAACTGACATGAACGCACCCGCCACCACGCTGGCCGGCGCCATTCCAGCGCTGATCGAGATGCCCTTCGAAGGCTCGCCCCAGGCGGCCGAGCTGATCGCAGCGCTGCAGGACTTCCTGCTCGGCGAGCTGGCCGAGCTGGCCCGCCGCCACGGCATAGACCACGAGCATGCGCCCGACAAGGTCCTGCTGCGCCGGGTCTGGCAACGCTCGCACGCGCTCGGCTTCTACGGCATGACCCTGCCCGAGGCCATGGGCGGGCGCAAGCTGTCGGTGCTCGACCAGGTGCTGATCAAGGAGGCCATCTACGCCACCGGCTCGTCCTTTGCGCCCCATGTGCTGGGCGAGCTGAGCGGCCCGCCGCGCATCGGCGCCCTGGTGCGCAAGGCCACGCCGTGGCAGATGCAGCAGTTCATCACCCCGGTGGCGCGCGCCGAGAAGGCCATCTGCTTTGCGCTGACCGAAGCCTCCGCAGGTTCGGACGCCGGCGCCCTGCAGACCCACGCCACGCTGGACGGCGAGCACTATGTGCTGAACGGCCGCAAGCGTTTCATCTCGGGCTCGCCGTTTGCCGACTTCGCCGTGCTCATGGCCTCCACCGCCCCCGAGGGCGCGGCCGAGCGCGAGATCAGCGCCTTCTTCGTGGACCTGCACGCGCCGGGCGTGGAGGTGGTCAGCGGCTACAAGACCATGGCCGGCCAGTCGCACACCGGCGACATCGTGCTCAGCAAGGCCCGCGTCCCCACCGCCCAGTTGATCGGCGAGCCCGGCCGTGGCCTGGCGCTGGCGCTGGGGCGCATCACCGTCAACCGGCTGTTGCACTGCCCGGCCATGCTAGGCCTGGCCCAGGTGGCGCTGCGCGACGCACGCGACTATGCGCTGGAGCGCCGGCAGTTCGGCCGCAGCATCGCCCAGTTCCAGGCCATACAGCACATGCTGGCCGACATGGCCACGCAGTGGGCCGCGGCCCGCGCCCTGATGCTGCAGACGGCGCGCGCCATCGACGCCGGTATCGACGCGCGCGCCCAGGCGGCCATGAGCAAGCTGTTCTGCTCCGAGGCCGCCTTCGGCATCGCCGACCGCGCGGTGCAGATCCACGGCGGCGAGGGCATCGTCCAGGGCCGGCGCGTGGAGCTCCTGTTCCGCATGCTGCGCATGTACCGCGTGCTGACCGGCACCAGCGAGATCCAGCGCAACACCATCGCCAAGGAGCTGCTGGCCACGCCGGGTAGCCTGGCGGCATGAGGCAGCGGCCTTCGCACTGCCATAGATTCCCAACTAGGAGACAAGTATGACCACCATGTCACGCCGCCAGATCCTGACCCATGCGCTTGGCACGGCCCTGCTGCCCCTGGCGGGCATGCCAGCCCGGGCCCAGGGCCGCTACCCCAGCCGCCCCGTCAAATGGCTGGTGCCCTACCTGCCGGCCACGGGGCCGGACATGGTGGCGCGCATCCTGGCCGAAGCCGTGGCCCCCTTCCTCGGCCAGCCCATCATCATCGAGAACCGCCCGGGCGCCGCGGGCAACATTGGCACGCGCATCGTGGCCAAGTCGCCGGCCGATGGCTACACCCTGCTCTACACGGGCTCGCCGCTGGCCGCCAACATGCACATCTACAAGAACCCCGGGTATGACGCGCTCAAGGATTTCCGGCACATCATGCGCCTGAGCAGCTCCTCCGTCGGTCTGGTGGTGAACGCAGATTCCGACATCCGCACGCTGGACGATTTGCTGGCCAAGCTCAGGGAGCAGCCGGGCCAGGTGAACTATGCCTCGGGCGGTATCGGCACGCCCTCGCACCTGGGTATGGAACTCTTTCTGAGCGTCACACACACCAAGGCCATGCATGTGCCCTACAAGGGTGCCTCCGACCTGGTGAATGCCATCCTGGGACACCAGGTCACCTTCGGCATGCCGATTTTCTCGGCCGCCAATCCCATGATCAAGGCTGGCAAGCTGCGCGCCCTGGCGATTGCCGGCGCCAAACGCAACCCCGTCGCCCCCCAGGTTCCCACGCTCGCCGAACTCGGCGTTACGGGCGTGGAACTGACCTCGTTTGGCGGCCTCTCCGCCCCTGCGGGGACGCCGGACGCGGTGGTGCAGACCATCTACAAGGCCTTTTCGGAAGCGCTCAAACAGCCCGAAGTGGTTGTGTCGCTGCAAAAAAACGGGGGGCTGGTGGATGTCCGCGATGGCGCGGCCTTCGTGCAAAGCATTCAGCACGAAATGGAGATCACCGGAAGCATGATGAAGCAGCTGGGGCTGCAGCCGGTCTGACACCCCAGGGCCGGCCGGAGGCTTTCGCGGGGATAATCTGCGACCTCATGATCAGCCTCCGTAACCTGACCCTGCGCCGCGGCACGCGCGTGCTGCTGGACAACATCTCCGTCTCCATCAATCCCGGCGAAAAAATCGGTCTCGTGGGGCGCAACGGCGCTGGCAAGTCCACTTTGTTCGCGCTCCTCAACGGCACGCTGCACGAGGACGGCGGCGACTTCTTCATGCCCCCGCAGTGGCGCATGGCGCAGGTCGCGCAGCATATGCCCGAGACCGCCCAGCCGGCCACGGATTTTGTACTTGATGGCGATACGCGCTTGTCTCATCTGCACGAGCAGCTACAAAAGGCAGAGCAAGCCAACGACGGCATGGCCATTGCCCAGGCGCATGCCGACCTCACCGATGCCGGCGCCCATGACGCGCCGGCGCGCGCCCAGGCGCTGATCCTGGGCCTGGGCTTTCAGGTGGCCGAGCTCGACAGGCCGGTGAACAGCTTTTCCGGTGGCTGGCGCATGCGCCTGCAGCTGGCGCGCGCGCTCATGTGCCCGTCCGAGCTGCTGCTGCTGGACGAGCCCACCAACCACCTGGACCTGGACGCGCTGGTCTGGCTCGAGGCCTGGCTCAAGCGCTACGAGGGCACGCTCATCGTCATCAGCCACGACCGCGAGTTCCTTGACGCCGTGACCCAGGCCACGCTGCACATCGACAACGGCCAGCTCACGCGCTACGGCGGCAACTACAGCCAGTTCGAGGAGCTGCGCGCCCAGCAGATCGTGCTGCAGCAGGCCGCTTTCGAGCGCCAGTCGGCAAAAATCGCCCACCTGCAGAAGTTCATCGACCGCTTCAAGGCCCAGGCCACCAAGGCGCGCCAGGCGCAAAGCCGCGTCAAGGCCCTGGAGCGCATGGAAAAAATCGCCCCCGTTCTGGCCAGCGCCGAATTCACCTTCGAATTCCAGGAGCCCGCCAACCTGCCCAACCCCATGCTGGCGCTGACCGATGCGGCCTTTGGCTACCGCGCCGAGGACGGCAGCGAAAAAACCATCCTGCGCGGCGTCAGCCGCACCGTGCTGGCGGGCCAGCGCATCGGCATCCTGGGCGCCAACGGCCAGGGCAAGTCCACCCTGGTCAAGACCATCGCCCGCACCATGTCCCCTCTGGGCGGCAAGGTCACCGAGGGCAAGGGGCTGGCCATCGGCTACTTCGCCCAGCAGGAACTGGACGTGCTGCGCCCGGACGAGCACCCGCTGGCGCACATGGTGCGCCTGGCGCGCGAGCTGCAGCAGGACGCGCGCGAGCAGGACCTGCGCAACTTCCTGGGCAGCTTCAACTTCAGCGGCGACATGGTGCTGCAGAGCGTGGGCAGCATGAGCGGCGGCGAAAAGGCGCGCCTGGTGCTGGCCATGATCGTCTGGCAGCGCCCCAACCTGCTGCTGCTGGACGAGCCCACCAACCACCTGGACCTGGCGACGCGCGAGGCCCTGGCTATGGCGCTCAACGAGTTCGAGGGCACGGTGATGCTGGTGAGCCACGACCGCGCCCTGCTGCGCTCCGTGTGCGACGAGTTCTGGCTTGTGGGCCGCGGCCAGGTCGGCCCGTTTGACGGCGACCTGGACGACTACCAGCGCTACCTGCTCGACGAATCCAAGCGCCTGCGCGAGCAGGCCCGCACGGCCAACGAGGCCCCAGCGCCCGTGGCCGCGCCCGCCCCCGACGCACGCGAGCAGCGCCGCCTGGACGCCCAGGCGCGCCAGCAGCTGGCGGCGAAGACCCGCCCCTTGAAACAGGAGCTGGAAAAGATCGACCAGCGCCTGGCAGCCCTGGGGCAGGAAAAGGCTCAGTTCGAGGAGCGCCTGATGCAGCCCCTACCCGCGGCGGAGATCGCCGACTGCGGCCGACGCCTGAAGACCTGCAACGACGAGCTCGAAGAGCTTGAAGAAAAGTGGCTGGATGTTTCCACCGCACTTGAAGAGTTAAACCGGTAGCTGCGCCATTCCGGATGCGCATTGGCGCGCTGGTGCAACAGATGCCGATGCGATCCATGCCAGCCTGAGGCGCCCTCGGTTTTCGCCTTCCAGCCGGCAGCTCATGCCCGCCCCCAAGACGGCCATGATGCAGCGCGGCTGCGCATCACCCCACGCGCGCCGCATCCGCAAGGCGCTGGGCATAGCGGTTGGCCTGGTCGGCATCGCGCGCCTCCACCATCACGCGCAACAGGGGTTCGGTGCCACTGGCGCGCACCAGCACGCGGCCGTTGCTGCCCAGCTCTGTCTGGACCTCTCGGGTGGCATCGGCCAACACCGCATTGGCCTTCCAGTCCTGTCCGGCATTGAGCCGCACATTGAGCAGCACTTGCGGAAACAGCGGCACTTCAGCCAGCAGCTGCTCCAGGCTTTTCTCACTGCGCACGCAGGCCTGCAGCACCTGCAGGGCGCTGATCAGGCCATCGCCCGTGGTGTGGCAATCCAGCGCCAGCAGATGGCCCGAGCCTTCGCCACCCAGCAGCCAGCGCTGGCGCTGCAGTTCCTCGAGCACATAGCGGTCGCCCACCTTGGCGCGCGCAAATTTCACGCCGCGGCGCAGCAAGGCTTGTTCCACGGCCATGTTGGTCATCAGCGTGCCGACCACGCCGGGCACATGCTCGTCGCGTGCCAGGCGGTCTGCTGCCAGCAGGTACAGCAGTTCGTCGCCGTTGTACAGACGCCCGTTGGCATCCACCATCTGCAGGCGGTCGGCATCGCCGTCCAGCGCAATGCCGAAGTCGGCGAAATTCGCACGCACGGCACGCACCAGGGCGTCCGGATGGGTGGCGCCCACCTCGTCGTTGATGTTCAGGCCATCGGGGGCGCAGCCTATGGCGATGACATCGGCCCCCAGTTCATGGAATACCTTGGGCGCGATGTGGTACGCAGCACCATGGGCGGCATCGACCACGATCTTCACGCCGCGCAGCGTGAGATCGTGTGCAAAGGTGCTTTTGCAGAACTCGATGTAGCGGCCTGCCGCATCGTCCAGGCGGCGCGTCTTGCCCAGGCTGGCGGAATCGGCCCACACGGGCGGCTGCTCCAGGGCCGCCTCCACTTCCAGTTCCCATTCATCGGGCAGCTTGGTGCCCTGGGCGCTGAAAAACTTGATGCCGTTATCCGGGTACGGGTTGTGGCTGGCGCTGATGACCACCCCGAGGCTGGCGCGCTGCGCGCGCGTCAGATAGGCCACGCCGGGCGTGGGCAGCGGCCCAAGCAACACCACATCCACCCCTGCGGAGTTGAAGCCCGATTCCAGGGCCGCTTCCAGCATGTAGCCCGAGATGCGCGTGTCCTTGCCAATCAGCACCGTGGGGCGTTCCTCGGTACGGCGCAACACACGCCCCACGGCATGCGCCAGGCGCAGCACGAAATCGGGCGTGATGGGCGGCTGGCCTACCGTGCCGCGTATGCCATCGGTACCAAAATATTGACGGGTCATGTGGTGCTTCCTCTCTCAAGGGTTTTGTTCTTGCATGGCACGCGATACGGCAAGCGCCGCCACGGTGTCGCGCACATCATGCACACGCACGATACGCGCGCCCCGCTGCACGGCCAGCAATGCAGCCGCCACACTGGCGCCCAGACGATGCTCGACCGGCAGGCCTGTCACGGCGCCCAGCGAGGACTTGCGCGACCAGCCGGCCAACAGCGGATAGCCCAGGGCAAGCAGTTCCTGTTGGCGCGCCAGCAAGGCGAAGTTTTGCTCCACGGTCTTGCCAAAGCCGATGCCCGGGTCGATAGCGATGCGATGCTTTTCCACGCCCAGCGCTTGCAGAGACTGCGCACAATGCTCTAAAAACAAGAGTACCTGCGAAACCACATCGCCTTGCATGGGTGTCCTTTGCATGGTCTGCGGGTCGCCGTGCATATGCATCAGACACACACCGCAGCGCGGGTGGCGCGCCAGCACCTGCGCGGCACCATTTCGGCGCAAGGCCCAGATGTCGTTGATGATGTCGGCGCCCAGATCGAGCACGGCCTGCATCACCTCCGGTTTATAGGTATCCACGGAAACAGGCACGCCCAGGCGCACGGCCTCGCGCACCAGGGGCAGCACGCGCTCAAGCTCATCGGCCAGTGCCACGGGCGGGCTGCCGGGGCGGGTGGATTCGCCGCCGATGTCGAGAATGTCGGCCCCATCCCTGAGCAGCTGCTCACAGTGACGCAGCGCCATGGCGGTGCTGGCATGCCGACCGCCATCGGAAAAAGAGTCCGGGGTGACGTTGACGATGCCCATGACCCTTGGGCGCGTCAGGTCCAGGTCAAAGCGGGAGGTTTGCCAAAGCATGGAGCAAAAGGACGGAAAAACGGGGCACAAGGCCCCGTCGATCGACGTATAGCGGCCTCACTCAAGCCGCAGTGGGAGTGGGATCGGGCTTCACGGCCGGGGTGCCGCCACCCGCGCCGTCACCACCCGAGGGCGGCGTGCGCGGTGTCCAGTCCTTCGGGGGACGGGGCGGCTTGCCGGCCATGATGTCGTCGAGTTGCTCGGCGTCTATGGTTTCCCACTCGAGCATGGCCGTGGCCATGGCGTGCATCTTGTCCTGGTTGTCCTCGATCAGATGGCGCGCCAGTGCGTACTGCTCGTCAATGATGCGTCGCACCTCGGCGTCCACCTTCTGCATGGTCTCTTCCGAAATGTTGGTGGTCTTGGTGACCGAGCGGCCAAGGAACACCTCGCCTTCATTTTCGGCATAGACCATGGGGCCGAGCGCCTCGCTCATGCCATAGCGCATGACCATGTCGCGCGCGATGTGCGTGGCGCGCTCGAAGTCGTTGCTGGCGCCGGTGGTCATCTGGTGCATGAACACTTCTTCGGCGATGCGGCCGCCGAACAGCATGGCAATCTGGTTCAGCATGTACTCCTTGTCGTAGGAGTAGCGGTCCTTCTCGGGCAGGCTCATGGTCACGCCCAGGGCGCGGCCGCGCGGGATGATGGTGACCTTGTGCACGGGGTCGCACTTGGGCAGCAGCTTGCCGATCAGGGCGTGGCCGGCTTCGTGGTAGGCGGTGTTGCGGCGCTCCTCCTCGGGCATGACCATGGACTTGCGTTCAGGGCCCATGATGATCTTGTCCTTGGCCTTCTCGAAGTCCTGCATCTCGACCACGCGGGCATTGCGGCGTGCTGCCATCAGAGCGGCCTCGTTGCACAGGTTGGCCAGGTCGGCACCACTCATGCCAGGGGTGCCGCGCGCGATGATGGCGGGGTTCACATCCTGGCCGGCGGGAATCTTGCGCATATGCACGCCCAGGATCTGCTCGCGGCCACGGATATCGGGCAGCGTGACATAGACCTGGCGGTCGAAGCGACCCGGGCGCAGCAACGCGGCGTCCAGGATGTCGGGACGGTTCGTGGCGGCGACCACGATCACGCCCAGATTGGTCTCGAAACCATCCATCTCGACCAGCATCTGGTTCAGCGTCTGCTCACGCTCGTCGTTGCCGCCACCCAGGCCAGCGCCACGCTGGCGGCCGACGGCGTCGATTTCGTCGATGAAGATGATGCAGGGGGCATTCTTCTTGGCGTTTTCGAACATGTCGCGCACGCGCGCGGCGCCCACGCCAACGAACATTTCCACGAAGTCGGAGCCCGAGATGCTGAAGAACGGCACCTTGGCCTCGCCGGCGATGGACTTGGCCAGCAGCGTCTTGCCGGTGCCAGGGGGCCCCACCAGCAGCAGGCCGCGCGGAATGCGGCCGCCGAGCTTCTGGAACTTCTGCGGATCCTTCAGGAAGTCCACCACCTCCTTGACCTCTTCCTTGGCCTCGTCGCAGCCGGCCACGTCGGCAAAGGTGACGGTGTTGTTGTTCTCGTCGAGCATGCGAGCCTTGGACTTGCCGAAGCTGAATGCCCCGCCCTTGCCGCCGCCCTGCATCTGGCGCATGAAGTAGACCCACACGCCAATCAGCAGCAGCATGGGTCCCCAGCTGACCAGCAGCGTCATGAGCAGCGAGCCCTCTTCGCGAGGCCTGACGTCGAACTTGACGTTGTTGTTGATCAGGTCGCCCACCAGGCCACGGTCCAGATAGGTGGCCGTGGTGCGAATGCGGCGATCGTCATTGGTGATGGCCACGATTTCGGTGCTGCCACCAGGCCCTTCCTGGATGGTGGCACTCTTGATGCGATGGCTGCGCACATCCTCCAGGAACTCCGAATAGCCCACAGCCCCCGAGCCAACGCCCGTGCGGGTGTCAAACTGTTTGAACACCGTAAAGAGCACCATGGCGATGACCAGCCAGACTGCGACTTTTGAAAACCACTGATTGTTCAAGCGGGGCTCCAGATTCAGAAAAAGGTGAACGGCCAAGACGGCGTCATGTGGACGTCCTGGCGCATTTGGGGGTCATTTTAGGCGTTTCAATCAGGGGGCAGCGCTCGATTAACCCCGGCATGGCCCATGGTCAAGGCTCAGGCGGCCTGCTTGAGCCCAATCCCGACCAAAAAAGTCTCCGACGACCTGTCGCGCGACGCCTTGGGCTTGACGGGCTTGACGACGCGGAACGTGTCCTTGAACAGTTGCACCAACTGCGTATAGCCGCTGCCATGAAACAGCTTCACGACCAGCACCCCCTCGGGCTTCAAGTGGTGCACGGCAAAGTCGACGGCCAGTTCGATCAGATGGGCGATGCGCACGGCGTCCACGGACTCCACGCCCGAGAGGTTGGGCGCCATGTCCGACACCACCACGTCCACAGGGCGACCCTGCACGGCCTGCTGCAGGCGTGCGAGCACCTCATCATCGCGGAAGTCGCCCTGCAGGAACACCACGCCCTCGATGGGCTCCATGGGCAAGAGGTCGAGCGAAATAATGGTGCCCGCCAGCTGCCCCACGGCCGCTCCGCCCGGCGACAGGCGGCGGCGCACATACTGGCTCCACGCGCCGGGCGACGAGCCCAGATCGACCACCGTATGGCCGGGCTGGATGAGCCCGAACTGCTCGTCGATTTCCTTGAGCTTGTAGGCAGCGCGGGCACGGTAGCCCTCTTTTTGTGCAAGCTTCACGTAGGGGTCGTTGACATGGTCGTTGAGCCACGCCTTGTTGACCTTCTTGCTTTTGGTCTGAACTTTCATGCCTTGAGATAATACGGCCTATGCCCCAAATTCAACTGACTCCGGCCCAGCGCCGGGAACACCGCGCCAGCGCCCACCATCTCGACCCCGTGGTCATGATAGGAGCCGACGGCCTCACAGCGGCGGTACAAAAGGAAATCGACGCGGCACTGAACGCCCACGGCCTGATCAAGGTGCGCGTGTTCGGCGACGACCGCACCGCGCGCGAGCAGATGTACCAGCAGTTGGCCGATGATTTGAACGCCGCCCCCATCCAGCATATCGGCAAGTTGCTGGTGCTGTGGCGTCCCATTCCAGCCAAAGAAAAAACAGTCGACGAGGAGCGCATGCCCGGCCCGCGCGATGTGAAGGTGCTCAAGTTCGGCAGGCCCGGCCAGCGCCCCGAGATCAAGCAGCTGCGCGTGCTCGGCAACCAGCGCCTGACGGCAGGCGGCCAGATCAAGCGCGCCAAGAAGCCCAAGCCAAAATCCGTCAAGAAAAGCCAGGGCCAGTGATGAGCGTGCCGCACCAGCGCCATGTGATCTGCATGAAATGGGGCACGAAATACGGCCCCGAGTACGTCAACCGGCTCTACGCCATGGTGCGTCGCCACCTGACTGGCGACTTCAACCTCGTCTGCCTGACGGACGACGCCAAGGGCATTCGCCCGGAAGTGCAATGCCTGCCGATTCCGCCGCTGGACCTGCCCGCGGGCATTCCGGAGCGCGGCTGGAACAAGCTGGCGACATTTGCCGCCGATCTGCATGGCCTCAAGGGCACGGCCCTGTTCCTGGACGTGGACGTGGTGGTGGTGGGGTCGCTCGATGGGTTTTTCACCCAGCCGGGCGAGTTCCTCATCATCCATGACTACAAGCGCCCCTGGCGCATCACCGGCAACTCGTCCGTGTACCGCTTCGAGCTGGGCGCGCACCCGGACGTGCTGGAATATTTCCGCGGCCATTTCGAAGAGATAAGGCGCCAGTTCCGCAACGAGCAGGCGTATCTGTCGGACTTTTTGCACAAACAGGGCAAGCTGCAATACTGGCCCAGCGACTGGTGCCCAAGCTTCAAGTACCACGGCATTCCGCGCTGGCCGACCAATTACTGGAAGGCGCCCTTCGTGCCGCCAGGCGCGCGCATTGTGATCTTCCACGGCGAATGCAACCCGCCCGACGCCCTGGCCGGTCGACGCAATCGGCGTTTTCGCCATATCCAGCCCGCCACCTGGGTGGCCGAGCACTGGCGCGAATAACCCGACGCGCCTATCTGTGTGTCGTGCACCACAGCACGCGCAGCGCGCACAGCCACTGCAGCAGATACATGGCGCTGCCCGCGCCGTGCCACAGGCGCAGATTCTGGCGCGCGATGATGCGCGGCGCCACGCCGTACTGCACCAGCAGGGCCAGCAGCAAGCCGGCGATCACAAAAACAATAGCTGCTTGCGCCCATGGTTCCTGGTGTTCACCATGTTTTTTCTTTGAAATGACCAGTAATAGAGCGCAACACGCTATAGAAATATAGGTCTGGGCTTCGAACAGCCGCGCCGCCATATTCCCTGCCATGGCTGGCGTCGGCAGGTGCGCAAACAGCAGCGGCACGGCCACGAAGCCGATGGCAGACAGGCCGCCCCACCACAGCGCGGCGGCAAACACGGGCAGGCGTTCGCGCATGGCCTGCGAAACGTCAGATGTAGCTGACGGTGACCACCTCGTAGCGGCGCACGCCGCCCGGAGCCTGCACCTCTGCCGTGTCGCCCTCTTCCTTGCCGATCAGGGCGCGGGCGATGGGGCTGGAGACGTTGATCAGGCCGTGCTTCAGGTCGGCCTCGTCCTCGCCCACGATCTGGTACTTGACGGTGTCACCGCTGTCCTCGTCTTCAAGCTCCACGGTGGCGCCAAACACCACGCGACCTCCCGCGTCCAACGCGGACGGGTCGATGACCTGCGCAGCCGAAAGCTTGCCTTCTACTTCCAGGATGCGGCCCTCGATGAAGCCCTGGCGGTCCTTGGCGGCCTCGTACTCGGCGTTCTCGCTCAAGTCGCCCTGGGCACGCGCCTCGGCGATGGCATTGATCACGGCAGGGCGCTCTATGGTCTTGAGGCGGTGCAACTCTGCCTTCAGTTGCTCTGCGCCGCGCTTGGTGATGGGAATGGTGGCCATGGGTCAGTCTCCGGATTCCAAAAGCAAAAAGCAAACCGCCGCGCGTTGCCGGGCGGCGGTCATTTCAAGGCTGGATTATGCCGCGTTTGCCGCGGCAGTCAGCCGTTTCAACCTGACATGAGGCTCAGGCAGCCACGGCCAGCCGCGCATGCAGCTCCTGCACCGAATACACGTCGAGCTTATCCAGGTGCTTCATGCCCTCCACGGCCGCCTCGGCACCGAAGATGGTGGTGAATGTGGTCACGCGCGCCTGCAGCGAGCTGGTGCGGATGGCGCGCGAGTCGGCGATGGCATTGCGGCGCTCTTCCACCGTATTGATGACCATGGCGATCTCGTCGTTCTTGATCATGTCCACGATGTGAGGACGGCCCTCGGTGACCTTGTTGACCACCTGCACGGCCACGCCGGCCTCGGCGATCGCCGCTGCCGTGCCCTTGGTGGCCAGCAGCTCGAAGCCCATGGCCGCCAGGTCGCGCGCAACCGCCACGGCGCGTTGCTTGTCGGCATTCTTCACCGTCAGGAACACCTTGCCCGAGCGCGGAAGGCGCGTGCCGGCGCCGAGCTGGCTCTTCACGAAGGCCTCGCCAAAGGTCGCGCCCACGCCCATGACCTCGCCGGTGGACTTCATCTCGGGGCCGAGGATGGTGTCCACGCCGGGGAACTTCACGAACGGGAACACGGCCTCCTTCACGCTGAAGTACGGCGGCGTGACTTCCTTGGTGATGCCCTGCTGCGCCAAGGACTGGCCGGCCATGCAGCGTGCCGCCACCTTGGCCAGCTGGATGCCCGTAGCTTTGGAGACGAAGGGCACGGTGCGGCTGGCGCGCGGATTCACTTCCAGCACGTAGATCACGTCGCCGGCATCGGTTTCCTGGATCGCGAACTGCACGTTCATCAGGCCGACCACGTTCAGGCCATGGGCCATGGCCGTGGTCTGGCGCTTGATCTCGGCCACCGTCTCGGCCTTGAGGTAGTACGGCGGCAGCGAGCAGGCGCTGTCGCCCGAGTGCACGCCGGCCTGCTCGATGTGCTCCATCACGCCGCCGATGAACACGGCGCCCGTGGCATCGCGCACGCAGTCCACGTCGCACTCGATGGCGTTGGAGAGGAAACGGTCGAGCAGTACGGGCGAGTCGTTGCTGACCTTCACGGCCTCGCGCATGTAGCGCTCCAGATCGCGCTGCTCATGCACGATCTCCATGGCGCGGCCGCCCAGCACATAGCTGGGGCGCACCACCAGCGGATAGCCCAGCGCGGCGGCCTTTTCCAGGGCCTCGGCCTCGGTGCGGGCCGTGGCGTTGGGCGGCTGGCGCAGTTTGAGGTCATTGAGCAGCTTCTGGAAACGCTCGCGATCCTCGGCGGCGTCGATCATGTCGGGCGTGGTGCCGATGATGGGCACGCCCTCTTCTTCCAGGCCCAGGGCCAGCTTCAGCGGCGTCTGGCCGCCGTACTGCACGATCACGCCCTCGGGCTTTTCCTTGTCCACGATCTCCAGCACGTCTTCCAGCGTGACCGGCTCGAAATACAGGCGGTCCGAGGTGTCGTAGTCGGTGGACACCGTCTCGGGGTTGCAGTTGACCATGATGGTCTCGTAGCCGTCCTCGCGCATGGCAAGCGCGGCGTGCACGCAGCAGTAGTCGAACTCAATGCCCTGGCCGATGCGGTTCGGGCCGCCGCCCAGCACCATGATCTTTTTCTTGTTGGTGGGCTGCGCCTCGCATTCCTCGTCGTAGCTGGAATACAGGTAGGCGGTGTTGGTCGGGAATTCGGCCGCGCAGGTATCCACGCGCTTGTAGACCGGGCGCACGTTGAGGGCGCGGCGCGCCTCGCGCACGGCCTTCTCGCTGGTGTGCAGCAGCTTGGCCAGACGGCGGTCCGAGAAACCCTTTTGCTTGAGCGTGCGCAGCGTGGCGGCATCGAGCGCGGCCAGCGCTGCGTCGCCCTTATCGGCGTAGAGCTGGTCCAGGTCGAGTTCGATCTTCACGATCTGCTCGATCTGCACCAGGAACCAGCGGTCGATCTTCGTGAGCTCGAACACCTCGTCCACCGACAGGCCCATGGCGAAGGCATCGCCCACGTACCAGATGCGCTCGGGGCCGGGCTCGCCGAGTTCCTTCTCCAGCACCTCGCGGTCCTGGGTCTTTTCGTTCATGCCGTCCACGCCCACTTCCAGGCCGCGCAGGGCCTTCTGGAAGGACTCCTGGAAGGTCCGGCCCATGGCCATGACCTCGCCCACGCTCTTCATCTGCGTGGTCAGGCGCGAGTCGGCAGTGGGGAACTTCTCGAACGCAAAGCGCGGGATCTTGGTGACCACGTAGTCGATCGAGGGCTCGAACGAGGCCGGCGTGGCGCCGCCCGTGATGTCGTTGCGCAGCTCGTCCAGCGTGTAGCCCACGGCCAGCTTGGCCGCCACCTTGGCGATGGGGAAGCCCGTGGCCTTGGACGCCAGCGCCGAGGAACGCGAGACGCGCGGGTTCATCTCGATCACGATCATGCGCCCGTCCTTGGGGTTCACCGAGAACTGCACGTTGGAGCCGCCCGTGTCCACCCCGATCTCGCGCAGCACGGCAATGCTGGCATCGCGCAGGATCTGGTACTCGCGGTCGGTCAGCGTCTGCGCCGGGGCCACGGTGATGGAGTCGCCCGTGTGCACGCCCATGGGGTCGAGGTTCTCGATGGAGCAGACGATGATGCAGTTGTCCGCCTTGTCGCGCACTACCTCCATCTCGTACTCTTTCCAGCCCAGCAGCGACTCTTCGATGAGCAGCTCGTTGGTGGGAGAGGCCTCCAGACCGCGCTTGCAGATGGTCTCGAATTCCTCGGGGTTGTAAGCGATGCCGCCACCCGTGCCGCCCAGCGTGAAGCTGGGACGGATCACGGTGGGGAAGCCCACGTTCTTCTGCACGGCCCAGGCCTCGTCCATGCTGTGGGCGATGCCCGAACGCGCCGACGCCAGGCCGATGCGCGTCATCGCGTCCTTGAACTTCAGGCGGTCCTCGGCCTTGTCGATGGCCTCGGGCTTGGCGCCGATGAGCTCGACGCGGTATTTGTTCAGCACCCCGTTGCGCCACAGGTCCAGCGCGCAGTTGAGCGCCGTCTGCCCGCCCATGGTGGGCAGGATGGCGTCGGGGCGCTCCTTGGCGATGATCTTCTCGACCGTCTGCCAGGTAATGGGCTCGATGTAGGTCACGTCGGCCGTGGCCGGGTCGGTCATGATCGTCGCCGGGTTGCTGTTGATCAGGATGACGCGGTAGCCCTCCTCGCGCAGCGCCTTGCAGGCCTGCACGCCGGAGTAATCGAATTCGCAGGCCTGGCCGATGATGATGGGGCCGGCGCCGATGATGAGAATGCTTTGAATGTCTGTGCGCTTGGGCATTATTTCTTCTCCTGGACTGCTGCCATGGACGCCATGAAGCGGTCGAACAGGTGGCCTATGTCATTGGGGCCGGGGGCGGCCTCGGGATGGCCCTGGAAGCTGAAGGCGGGCTTGTCGATGCACTCCAGGCCTTGCAGCGTGCCGTCGAACAGGCTGACATGGGTGGCACGCACGTTGGCCGGCAGCGTGGCCGTCTCGACGGCAAAGCCATGGTTCTGGCTGGTGATGCACACATGGCCGCCGGCCAGGGTCTTCACCGGGTGGTTGCCGCCATGGTGGCCATGGGGCATCTTGAAGGTCTTGGCGCCCAGGGCCAGGGCCATGATCTGGTGGCCCAGGCAGATGCCGAAGAGGGGCATGCCGACCGCGAGGAAGGCACGCGTGGCCTCGATGGCATAGGTGCAAGGCTGCGGGTCGCCGGGGCCGTTGGACAGGAAGATGCCATCGGGCTTGAGCGCCAGCGCCTCCTCGGCCGTGGTCTGCGCGGGCACCACGGTGAGCCTGCAGCCGCGCTCGGCCAGCATGCGCAGGATGTTGCGCTTGACGCCAAAGTCGTAGGCCACGACATGAAAGCGCGGCGCATCCACCTTGCCAAAGCCCTGGCCCAGCGTCCACTCGGTCTGCTCCCAGACATAGGACTGCGGCGTGCTGACGACCTTGGCCAGGTCCAGCCCGCTCATGCTGGGGGCATTCTTGGCTGCAGCCACGGCGGCGGCAATGCGCTCAGGCGTCACCTCTTCACCGGCGGCCAGGCCGACGATGGCGCCGTTTTGCGAGCCCTTTTCGCGCAGCAGGCGCGTGAGTTTGCGCGTGTCGATATTGGCAATGGCCACCGTAGCCTGGGCGTTCAGGAACGCGGACAGGGTCTGCTGCGAACGGAAATTACTGGCGATGAGCGGCAGGTCGCGAATGACCAGGCCGGCGGCCTGCACCTTGGCGGACTCCATGTCCTCGTCATTGACACCGTAGTTGCCAATGTGGGGATAGGTCAGGGTGACGATTTGCTGGCAGTAGCTGGGGTCTGTGAGGATTTCCTGGTAGCCGGTGATGGCGGTGTTGAACACCACTTCGCCGACGGTGGTGCCGACGCTACCGATGGAATTGCCAATAAAGACCGTGCCGTCTGCGAGCGCCAGAATGGCTGGCGGGAAAGCTGCCTTGAGAGACGAAAGCACTGGGTTCTCCGAAATGAGTCGGGTCGCCCGGAATCCGCAAAAACGTATCTTGCGGACTGCTGTTTGTGGGGGATTTGCTTTGAATGCGGCCGGGCGACGTTTTTGCGGGAAAGCCTCTTATTGTAGCGTGAGAGACCGCCCTGCTCGCGCATGAGGATTTTACGCAAGCGCCAGCACAAAGCAAAAGGGGTCACCGTGTTATCGATGACCCCCATTGGGAATAAATGGTCGGCGTGGCGGGATTCGAACTCGCGACCCCTTGCACCCCATGCAAGTGCGCTACCAGGCTGCGCTACACGCCGACAAGACTCGTATTCTATAGCGAAAAAACGGCCCTACAAAAGAAGCGCGCGAATTTCTTGCAATTCTTTTCTCAGCAGGGCCGCATCCAAGGGCATGGCGATGGTCGCAGCGCTCTCCAGGGGCCGGGCGTCAAGCGCGTCCCATGATTGCGGCTCGTCCTGTCCGTCACTTAGATGCACCACGGCATCGACCACGCCCTTGTTCGCATGCGCCAGTTCCTGGAGCCTGTTGCGCGCCCCCACGATGGTGAAACCCTGGTCGTACAGCAGGTCGCGGATGCGGCGGATCATCAGCACTTCGTGGTGCTGGTAATAGCGGCGATTGCCACGGCGCTTGACGGGGCGCAGCTGCGAGAATTCCTGCTCCCAATAGCGCAGGACATGCGGTTTGACGCCGCACAGCTGCGCCACCTCACCAATCGTGAAGTAGCGTTTGGCCGGGATGGGGGGCAGCACGGTACTCATGAAAATAGCATTCGGGCAGGGAAACCTTCCAGCGTATTGCCGCCGCGCTGGGCCCGCCAGGACTCAGGGAGCGGCAAACGCAAAGCTGTGTCATTTCAACCCTGGATCTGCTCCTTGAGCTTGCTGCTGGCGTGAAAGGTCACCACGCGCCGCGCCTGGATGGGAATGGCCTCGCCCGTGCGCGGATTGCGCCCGGGCCGCGGTGCCTTGGTACGGATCTGGAAATTGCCGAAGCCCGACAGTTTCACGTCCTTGCCATCGACCAGGCTTTGCGAAATCAGGTCAAAAAACGCATCCACCATATCCTTGGACTCGCGCTTGTTCAAGCCGATGTGCTCAAACAGCAGGTCGGCCAGCTGCGCCTTGGTCAGCGCGGGCGACTCCAGACTGTCCACGGCGAACTCCATCACCACAGGCTCCGTACCGATTGTCATCGCAGCCTCGCTCCCGTGTGGTGCGTCAAGGCCTGCAGCACGGCCTGCACGGCCGCCTCGATCTGCACATCGGTCAGCGCCTCGGTGTCGCTGCCCAGGGTCAGGCGAATGGCCAGGCTCTTCTCGCCCTGGGCCAAAGCGCCAACCGCAGCGGCCTCGGCCGCGCGCTGCGGCTGGGGACGGAACACGTCGAACAGCACGGCCGAACGCAGCAGCCCGTCCGACAGCGCGCCGCCAATCGCGCGCATCACCTCATCGTGCGTAACGCGCTCGGCGACCACCACGGCAATGTCGCGCTCCACCGGCTGGCGTTTGGCGACGGCGCGGAACGCCGGCACCTGGCGCTGCAGCACGGCGTCGAGCTCCAGCTCGAACAGCACCGGCGCCGCGGGCAGATCCCAGGACTGGCGCCACTGCGGGTGCAGCTCGCCAACGAAACCTATGACCTGGCCGTCAAGCAGCACGCGGGCGCAGCGGCCCGGGTGCAGCGCCGGGTGCGTGGCCGGCTCGAACGTGGGGCGCAGCGGCGCCAGCAGCGCCTCGACATCGCCCTTGGCGTCGTAGAAGTCCACTGTCTTGTCCTTGCGGCCCCACTGCAGCGCATCCTGCGCGCCATGGGCCAGGGCCGCCACGCGCATGGGTTGGGCGTAGCCCTGCACGCTGCTGTCGTCGCCCTGCACGCCGGCATCGCGCAGGAACACACGGCCGAGCTCGAATACGCGCACGCGGCCGGCCTTGCGGTCCAGGTTGAACTTCAGCACCTGCAGCAGTGAGCCCAGCAGCGACGAGCGCATCACGCTCAGCTGGCTGGCGATGGGATTGAGCAGCTTGATCGGCGTCTCATTCCCGGCAAGCTCCTTCTCCCAATGTTCCTCGACAAAACTGAAGTTGATGGTCTCCTGGTAGCCCAGGGCCGCCAGCTCGCGGCGCACGGCAAAGCTGCTGCGGCGCGACTCAGGGCGCAGCTTGGGCGTGATGGGCGCCAGCGGCGGCGTCGTGGGCAGGTTGTTGTAACCCACCACACGCGCCACCTCCTCGATCAGATCCTCCTCCAGGCGCAGGTCGAAGCGGAAGGACGGCGGCAGCACGGTGACGACGCCATCGCCCTCCTCCAGCGGCAGGCCCAGGCGCTTCAAGGCATCCACGCATTGCGCCTGCGTCAGCGGCATGCCGATGACCTTGGCCGCGCGCGCCACGCGCATGCGCACCGGGCTCGGCACGGGCAGGCTTACCTGCTGGTCGTCGATGGGGGCGCAAGCGGTCTCGGGCGTGCCGCAGATCTCGACGATGAGCTGGGTGATGCGCTCGATGTGCTCCACGGTGAGCTGCGGGTCCACGCCGCGCTCGAAGCGGTGGCCGGCGTCGGTGGAGAAGTTGTAGCGGCGCGAGCGTCCGGCCACGGCCTCGGGCCACCAGAAGGCGGCCTCGACATAGATGTGGCGCGTGTCGTCGGACACGGCCGTGGCGTCCCCGCCCATGATGCCGGCGAGAGATTCCACCTCGCGCTCATCGGCGATCACGCCCACCTTCTCATCGACGGCGACAGTGTTGCCATTGAGCAGCTTGAGCTGTTCGCCCGCCCTGCCCCAGCGGACTTGAAGGCCGCCGTGGATCTTGTCCAGGTCGAAGATGTGCGAGGGGCGGCCGAACTCGAACATCACGTAGTTGGAGATGTCCACCAGCGGCGCCACGCTGCGCTGGCCGCAGCGCGCCAGGCGATCCACCATCCACTGCGGTATGGCGGCACGCGGGTTGACGTTGCGAATCACGCGGCCCGAGAAGCGCCCGCACAGGTCGGGGGCGCTGATGGTCACCGGCAACCGGTCATCAATGCTCGTGGCCGATTGCGGGAACTGCGGCTGCACCAGCGGCGCGCCGGTGAGCGCGGACAGCTCGCGCGCGATGCCGTAGACGCTCAGGCAATGCGCCAGGTTGGGCGTCAATTTCAGCGTGAACAGCGTATCGTCGAGCTTCAGGTAATCGCGTATGTCCTGGCCCAGCGGCGCATCGGCAGGCAGCTCCAGCAGGCCGCCATGGTCCTCCGACAGCTTGAGTTCGCGCGCCGAGCACAGCATGCCAAAGCTCTCCACGCCGCGCAGCTTGCCGACCTTGATGAGGAAGGGCTTGCCGTCCTCGCCCGGCGGCAGCTCGGCGCCCACCAGGGCGCATGGCACCTTGATACCCACGCGGGCATTAGGCGCGCCGCAGACGATGTTCAGCAAGGCGCCCTGCCCCACATCGACCTGGCACACGCGCAGGCGGTCGGCGTCGGGGTGTTGCTGGGCCTGCTTGATCTCGCCGACGACGATCTTCGTGAACGGCGGGGCCACGGGCGCGAGCTCTTCGACCTCCAGGCCGGCCATCGTCAGGGTGTCGGCCAGCTCTTGGGTCGTGAGGGGCGGGTTGCAGAACTCGCGCAACCAGGATTCGGGAAATTGCATAGTCAGACTCTTTGGCGTGCTCTTTATAAGAGAGCGGTTAACGCTTGCTATATCTATATTTCAGTCAAAAAATAGACTGAACCCATTTGAATACAAGCGCTGTCAGCTCACTTTTTTGCGTTACTGGAACTGCGACAGGAAGCGTATGTCGCCGTCGAAGAACAGGCGCAAGTCGTTCACGCCATAGCGCAGCATGGTCAGGCGATCCGGCCCCATGCCGAAGGCGAAGCCGATGAAGCGCTCGGGGTCCAGCCCCATGTTGCGCACCACGTTGGGATGCACCTGGCCGCTGCCCGCGACCTCCAGCCAGCGTCCGGCCAGCGGGCCGCTCTGGAACTGAATATCGATCTCGGCGCTGGGCTCGGTGAAGGGGAAGAAGCTCGGGCGAAAGCGCAGCACCAGGTCGTCGCTCTCAAAGAAGGTCTTGCAGAAGGCCGTGAACACCACCTTCAGGTCCTTGAAGCTCACGTTCTCGCCGATCCACAGGCCCTCGCACTGGTGGAACATGGGCGAGTGCGTGGCGTCGCTGTCCACGCGGTAGGTGCGGCCCGGCGCGATGACGCGGATCTCGGGCATGGCCTGACCCGCGTCGATCAGGTGGCGGTATTTCTTGACGTGCTGCACCGCGTAGCGCACCTGCATCGGGCTGGTGTGCGTGCGCAGCAGGTGCGGCGCCTCGGGCGTACCGCCCTCGACGTAGAAGGTGTCGTGCATGGAGCGCGCCGGATGGTCCTCGGGCGTGTTCAGCGCCGTGAAGTTGAACCAGTCGGTCTCGATCTCGGGACCGTCGGCCACGTCGAAGCCCATGGAGCCAAAAATGCCCTCGATGCGCTCAAGCGTCAGCGACACCGGGTGCAGCCCGCCGCGCCCCTGCCTGCGGCCGGGCAGCGTCACGTCCAGCGCCTCGGCCTTGAGTTGGCGCTCCAGCTCCGCATCCGCCAGGGCCTGGCGACGTGCGTTCAGGGCCGCCTCAACCGCCTGCTTGGCGACGTTGATGGCCGCGCCGCGCGTCTTCTTGTCCTCGGGCGACAACTGCGCCATGCCCTTCATCAACTCCGTCAGGCGGCCCGATTTGCCCAGGAACTGCGCCTTGGCGTTTTCCAGCTCGGCCGGGGTTGCGGCGCGCGCGAAGGCTTCGCTCGCACCAGACACCAGAGAATCCAACTCGTTCATATCGACTCTTGAAATAAAACAAGGGCTAGCGCCTTTAAAAGCCCTAGCCCTTGCTGTTAGTGCGCTGGGAGCTATTTAAACAATAGCTACCTATCGTGTCCTCAAGCAGCCAGCTTGGCCTTGACTTGCTCCACGATGCTGCCGAAGGCAGCCTTGTCGTGCACCGCGAGGTCGGCCAGCATCTTGCGGTCGATCTCGATGGCAGCCTTCTTCAGGCCGTTGGTGAACTGGCTGTAGGTCAGGCCCAGTTCACGGGCAGCGGCATTGATACGGGTGATCCACAGACGGCGGAACACGCGTTTCTTGTTGCGACGATCACGGTAGGCGTACTGGCCCGCCTTCATCACCGCCTGCTTGGCGACGCGGAAGACGTTGCCACGACGGCCACGGAAACCCTTGGCGAGGGCGAGAACCTTTTTGTGACGGGCGCGTGCCGTTACACCACGTTTGACGCGAGGCATGTGTTTTCTCCTTGTTCGTCAGTGAATTACAGGCCGGCCATGGGCAACATCTTGGCGATGGAGCCCATATCGCCTTCATGCACGTTGACAATGCCACGCAGGTGGCGCTTGTTCTTCGTGGTCTTCTTGGTCAGGATGTGACGCTTGAAGGCTTGACCGCGCTTGACGGTACCACCCGGACGAACGCGAAAACGCTTCTTCGCGCTGCTCTTGGTCTTCATTTTGGGCATGTGAATGCTCCTGTTGCTTGTGCTCGTGAGGCGTTTGCACACCGCTGTGCAAGCTTGTTGGCCCCGAGCCACTTTTTAAACGGCAGGCTTTTCAGTCCGCCGTGCGGCAGTGCCTTCGCACCACCTATCGGCCGGCACCGCCTTGCGGCATGTGCCGGTCAAATTCTTGTTGCCTATGCAGCGCTTGCGCCCGCTGCGCCTTCGGCCGCCGGCTTGGCCCCAGGCTTCTTGCGCGCCGGCGCGATCATCATGATCATCTGGCGGCCTTCCAGCTTGGGAAACTGCTCGACCAGGATGGTGTCAGCCAGATCGTCGCGCAGCCGGTTGAGCAGCGCCAGACCCAGTTCCTGGTGCGTGATCTCGCGGCCGCGAAAACGCAGCGTGATCTTGCACTTGTCACCATCGGCCAGAAAGCGGCGGATGTTGCGCAGCTTGATGTTGTAGTCGCCATCGTCCGTACCGGGACGGAACTTGACTTCCTTGATGTCGATAACCGTCTGCTTGGCCTTGGCCTCGGCCGCCTTCTTCTGTTCCTGGTACTTGAACTTGCCGTAGTCCATCAGACGACAGACGGGCGGGTTCGCCGTGGCGGCAATTTCCACCAAGTCCACATCCAGGTCACCGGCCATGCGCAGGGCTTCCTGCAGGCTGACGATGCCAATGGGCTCGTTTTCAGGACCAGACAGGCGCACTTCGGGCGCCGAGATTTCTCGGTTCAGACGGTGCTTGCGCTCTTCGCGCTGGCGACGGTCACGGAATTCAGTAGCGATGGCTCTCACCTTCAATCAAAAAAAGCTACGAAAAGCGTAGCTGCTCACGCACCCATGCGCTTCAAAGCGATGCTTGACTCTCAACAATCAGGCTTTGGAGGCGATGTCCCGTGCGATCAGTTCGACAAAGGCGTCGAGGGACATCACACCCAGGTCTTTATTGCCCCGGGCGCGCACTGCGACGGCTCCAGCGGCCCTTTCCTTATCGCCCGCGACCAGGATGTAAGGCAGCTTTTGCAGCGCATGCTCGCGTATTTTATACGTAATCTTCTCGTTACGCAGGTCGGTCACCACCCTAAGGTCTTGATGCGGCAGTGCTTTTTGCAGCTTTGCGGCAATTTCGCGACAGTAATCACCCTGCGCGTCGGTGATGTTCAGCACCGCCACCTGCACCGGCGCCAGCCACACGGGCAGCGCGCCCGCGTGCTGCTCGATCAGGATGCCGAGGAAACGTTCGAGGCTGCCGACGATGGCTCGGTGCAGCATCACCGGGCGGTGGCGGCCACCGTCCTCGCCCACGTATTCGGCGTCCAGGCGCTCTGGCATGGAGAAATCCACCTGGATGGTGCCGCACTGCCAGTGGCGTCCGATCGCGTCCTTGAGCGTGTACTCGATCTTAGGGCCGTAGAAGGCCCCTTCGCCGGGCGAGATTTCAAACGCGCAGCCCGAGGCCTCCAGGCTATGGATCAGGGCCGCCTCGGCCTTGTCCCAGCTTTCGTCGGAGCCTATGCGCGCCTCGGGGCGCGTGGCGACCTTGTAGATGATGTCGGTGTAACCAAAGTCTTGGTAGACCTTTTGCAGCAACTGCGTAAAGGCCAGCACCTCGGGCTGAATCTGCTCTTCGGTGCAGAAAATATGGCCGTCGTCCTGCGTGAAGCCACGCACGCGCATGATGCCGTGCAGGCCTCCGGTGGGCTCGTTGCGATGGCATTGGCCGAACTCGCCGTAGCGCAGCGGCAGGTCGCGGTAGCTCTTGATGCCCTGCTTGAAGATCAGCAGATGGCCGGGGCAATTCATCGGCTTGAGCGCATAGTCGCGCTTTTCGCTCTCGGTTATGAACATGTTCTCGCGGTACTTGTCCCAGTGGCCGGTCTTCTCCCAGAGGGTCTTATCCAGGATCTGCGGGCCCTTGACCTCCTGGTAGCCGTTGTCGCGATAGACGCGGCGCATGTACTGCTCAACCTCCTGCCACAGCGTCCAGCCCTTGGGGTGCCAGAACACCGTGCCGGGCGAATGCTCGTCGATGTGAAACAGGTCCAGCTCGCGCCCGAGCTTGCGGTGGTCGCGCTTTTCGGCCTCTTCGAGCATGCGCAGATACTGCTGCAGCTCGTCCTTGCTCGTCCAGGCCGTGCCATAGACGCGCTGCAGCATCTCATTGCGGTGATCGCCGCGCCAGTAAGCGCCGGCCACCTTCATCAGCTTGAAATGCTTGAGCTTGCCGGTCGACGGCACATGCGGGCCGCGGCACAGGTCCTCGAAGGCACCCTCGCGGTACAGGCTCACATCCTCGTTCGTCGGGATGCTGGCGATGATCTCGGCCTTGTAGTGCTCGCCCAGGCCCTTGAAGTAGTCAACAGCCTCGTCGCGCGGCAGCACGCGGCGCACCACGGGCTCGTCCTTCGCGGCCAGCTCTGCCATGCGCTTTTCGATGGCCGCCAGGTCTTCGGGCGTGAATGGGCGCTTGTAGGAAAAGTCGTAATAGAAGCCGTTCTCTATCACCGGGCCGATGGTCACCTGGGCGTCGGGAAACAGTTCCTTGACGGCGTAGGCCAGCAGGTGGGCGGTGGAATGGCGGATCACCTCCAGCCCTTCTGCGTCCTTGGCGGTGATGATGGACAGCGGGCTGCTTTCGGCGATCTGGTAGCTGGTATCGACCACCCTGTCACCAATCTTGCCGGCGAGCGCCGTCTTGGCCAGGCCGGTGCCGATCGAGGCGGCCACCTCGGCCACCGTCACCGGGCCGGGGAATTCGCGTTGCGAGCCATCGGGAAGCGTAATTTGAAGCATGTGTGCAAATCCTTGTTCAGCTGTAAGAGTCATGGCGCGCTTCCGGTCCCAAAAGCAAAAAGCGCGGAACACAGTCCGCGCTTGAAGAAAGGGTGAGAGAAATCTCGAGCAGGCGCGAACGGCCAGCCTTAGCGGCTGGTGGGGGTCTCCGTCGTAGTTCGCGGTGTCATAACCGACATTGCCTTTCTCGCCCTTGTTGCATTGGTGAATGCGCGCATTTTAGCCTGCGCGGCAACAAGCTCTCGGTTATGGCGCACGCGCCGCCTCCACCAGGCGCTGCGTATAGGGGTGGCGCGGCGCATCCAGCACCTGCTGCACGTGGCCGGATTCGACCACCTCGCCGTCCTTCATGACAATGACCTCGTGCGCCATGGCGCGCACCACGGCCACGTCGTGGGTGATAAGCAGATAGGACAGCGCACGCTCCTTCTGCAGGCGCTGCAGCAGGGACAGCACCTGCTGCTGGATGGTCACGTCGAGGGCACTGGTAGGCTCGTCCAGCACCAACAGCTGCGGCTCCAGGATCAGCGCGCGCGCGATCGCCAGGCGCTGGCGCTGGCCACCCGAGAATTCATGCGGGTAGCGCGCCAGCAGGCCGGGGAACTGCGATTCGGTCAGGCCCACCTCGGCCAGCATGGCGGCCACGCGCGCACGGCGCTCGGGCGCGGGCAGCCGGGGCTCATGCACGTGCAGGCCCTCGCCCACTATTTCTTCGACGGTCATGCGCGGCGACAGCGATGAGAACGGGTCCTGGAACACCACCTGCACCTGCTGGCGCAGCAACTGGTTGTGCGCGCTGTTGTGCTGCGCGGGCTGCTGCCAATGCTGGCCAGCCACCTGCAGCTCGCCACGCGCGGGCAGCAGGCCCAGCAGGGCTTGGGCCAGGGTGGATTTGCCCGAGCCTGATTCGCCCACCACGCCCAGCGTGCGCGCGCGCTGGATGCACAAGTCCACGCCCTTCACGGCCACGAACTCGCCCTTGGCAAACCAGCCGCGAAAGCCCGGCAGCGGTACGGGGTAGGCCACGCTTACGGCACCGGCCTGGGCGGCGGGCGTGGCGCCCTCGGCCGGCGCGGCCTCGACCACGTCGCGCCGCGGCGTGCTGCCGATCAGGCGGCGCGTGTAGTCATGCCGGGGCGCGCCGAAGACCTGGGCCACGCTGCCCTGCTCCACCAGCACGCCCTGCTCCATCACGGCCACGCGGTCGGCAAAGCGGCGCACCAGCAGCAGGTCGTGCGTGATGAGCAGCACGGCCATGCCGGTCTGGCGCTGCAGGTCGGAAAGCAGTTCAAGGATCTGGCCGCGCAGCGTCACATCGAGCGCCGTGGTCGGCTCGTCGGCCAGCAGCAGTTTGGGGCGGCTGGCCAGGGCCATGGCGATCATGGCGCGCTGGCGCTGCCCGCCCGAGAGCTGGTGCGGGAAGCTGGCGGCGCGGCGCGCGGGTTCGGGGATGCCCGTACTCGCTAGCAACTCGATAGCTGATTGCGCGCTCTGTGACTTGGTTAGAGCCTGTTTCAGCATCAAAATCTCGGCCACCTGCTCGCCCACGGGCATCAGAGGATTGAGCGCCGTCATGGGCTCCTGGAACACCATGGCGATGTCGCCGCCGCGCACGCCGCGCAGCTCGCGCTCGGGCAGCTGCAACAGGTCGCGCCCCTGCATCAGCGCGCGGCCTTCGAGCCGCGCATCGCCGGCCAGGCGCAGCAGCGCCAGCGCCGTCACGGTCTTGCCCGAGCCCGACTCGCCCACCAGGGCCAGCTTTTCGCCGGGCGCGATGTCGAAGCTCACGCCATGCACCACCTCCTTGGCGCCAAAGCGCACGCGCAGGTCCTGCACCTGCAAGAGCGGCGGTGTCTGGGGATTCATGGGCGGGGTGGCACGCATGTCAATGCTCCGCCTTGCGCGGGTCGAGCGCATCGCGCAGCGCGTCGCCCATGAAGGTCAGCAGCAGCAGCGTGCTGACCAGCACCGCGAAGGTGAAGATGGAGATCCACCAGGCGTCGATATTGTTCTTGCCCTGGCTGAGCAGCTCGCCCAGGCTGGGCGTGCCCGGCGGCACGCCCAGGCCCAGGAAGTCGAGCGAGGTCAGCGCCAGGATCGCTGCACCCATGCGAAATGGCAGAAAGGTGACCACCGGCGTCATGCTGTTGGGCAGGATGTGGCGCCAGATGATCTGGCCGCTCTTCACGCCCAGGGCGCGCGCGGCCTTCACGTAGTCGAGCTGGCGGTTGCGCAGGAACTCGGCGCGCACATAGTCCGACAGCCCCATCCAGCCAAACAGCGACAGCAGTACCAGGAGCAGCACGATGCTGGGCGCGAACACGGCGCTGAAGATGATGAGCAGGTACAGCTCGGGCATGGAGCCCCAGATCTCTATGAAGCGCTGGAAGGCCAGATCCGTCCTGCCGCCGAAGAAGCCCTGGATGGCCCCCGCCGCCACGCCCAGCGCCACGCCCACCACCGTGAGCGCCAGGCCGAACAGCACGCTGACGCGAAAGCCGTAGATCAGCTGCGCCAGCAGGTCGCGCCCGCGGTCGTCCGTGCCCAGCCAGTTGTCGCGCGAGGGGCCCGAGGGGTTGGGCGCCTTGGCGAAGTAGTTCAGCGTCTGCGGCCCGTAGGGGTTGAGCGTGTACAGCGCCCAGTTGCCACCCTGTGTGATGCGCTGGCGCACGTAAGGGTCGAGATAGTCGGCGGGCGTCTGGAAGTCGCCGCCGAAGGTGGTCTCGGGATAGTCCTTGAGCATGGGGAAGTAGGTCTGCCCCTCGTAGCGCACGACGAGCGGCCGGTCGTTGCTGACCAGCTCGGCCGCGAGGCTGATTACGACCAGGGTGCAGAACAGCACCAGGCTCCAGAAGCCCAGGCGGTTGGCACGGAAGCGCCGCCAGGCGCGGCGGCCGGGGGACAGGGACGCGGGAGCGGTGACGGGGATGGAAACGGACATGTGCATGGTCAATCGAACTTCACGCGCGGATCCACCCACACGTAGCACAGGTCGGAGATCAGCTTGGTCACCAGCCCGATCAGCGTGAACAGGTACAGCGTGCCCAGCACCACGGGGTAGTCACGCCGGATCACGCTCTCGTAGGAAAGCAGGCCCAGGCCGTCGAGCGAGAACAGTGTCTCGATGAGCAGCGAACCGGCGAAGAACGCGCCTATGAAGGCCGAGGGAAAGCCGGTGATGATGGGGATCAGCGCGTTGCGAAACACATGCCGGTACAGCACCTGGCGCTCGCTCAGCCCCTTGGCGCGCGCGGTGAGCACGTATTGCTTGCGGATCTCCTCCAGGAAGGCGTTCTTGGTCAGCATGGCCGTCACGGCGAAGCTGCCGGCCACCATGGCGGTGATGGGCAGGGTGATGTGCCAGAGGTAGTCCGTGACCTTGCCCATGAGGGATAGCTCGTCCCAGTTGGCCGAGGTCAACCCGCGCAGCGGAAACCACTGCAGCTGCCCGCCAAACACCACCAGCAGCGCCACGCCCAGCACGAAGCCCGGGATCGCGTAGCCCACGAGGATGATCAGCGTGGTCACCAGGTCAAAGCGCGAGCCCGCGCGCACCGCCTTGGCCACGCCCAGCGGCACGGCCACCAGGTAGCTGATGAAAAAGGTCCACAGCCCCAGGCTGATGGACACGGGCAGCTTTTCCTTGACGAGTTGCCACACGTCCTTGTTCTGGAAGAAGCTGCGCCCCAGATCAAAGCGCGCGAACTGGCCCAGCATCTGGATGAATCGTTCGTGTGCGGGCTTGTCGAAGCCGTAAAGCTGCTTGATCTGCTCCAGGCGCTTGGGGTCCACCCCCTGCGCACCGCGGTAGGCCATGCCGCCGCCCTCGCCGCCGCCGCCCGCACCGGTGGCGCCGGCCTTGGCCTCGGCCAGGTACTGCTCCACCGGGCCGCCGGGCACGAACTGGATGACCACGAAGGTCAGCAGCAGCACGCCCAGCAGGGTGGGCAGCATGAGCAGGATGCGCTTCAGGATGTAGGCGAACATGGCGCTTGAATTATGGGTTTAGATCCAGCGCCGCACGCTGCGCAGGTACTGCAGGTAGGGCTCGCCAAAGCGCTGCGCCAGCGCCCGCTCCTCGGGCAGGATCTGAAAGCGCGTGATGTAGGCCACGAACACCGCCAGCGCCAGCAGCGACAGCGGGTTGCCCAGGTAGCCGCACCAGGCCAGCAGCTGCAGCGCCACCCCCAGGTACATGGGGTTGCGCGTGTAGCGGTAGGGCCCGGTCTGCACCACGGTGCGCGCGCGCTCCGGGGTCAGCGGGTTGGGCGTGGTGCGGTGGCGGCGAAAGACCCACAGCCCCCACAGCTCGAACGCCAAACCCGCCGATGCCAGCACCAGGGCCACAGCCAGGGCCAGCCGCCCCGGCAGCTGTAGCGCGAACGTCGGTGCCATGTGTGCCAGCCACCATGCCAGACCGGCGCAGGCCAGGCCGACGACCGGCGGCGGGATCTTGTGCTCTAGATTGAACATTTTGGTGAAAAATGGTTGAAATCCTTGCCAATAAAGCGTTGCCCGCTATGGATTTTTTGACCACCAGGTATCGATGACCCACATCTCGCCCGGCGAGTACGGCGGCACCACCTGCGGGCGCGCCAGGCGCCAGGCGTCGTAGACCATGCGGTGAGTGGGCGCGGACCATTGGGGTATCAGGTAATGCTCGTGGGCAATGATGCGATCCAGCGCGTGGCAGGCGGGCAGCATCTGCTCCAGCGTCTTGGCCGACACCATGGCGCGGATCACGGCGTCCACGGCCGGGTTCTTCACACCGGGGAAGTTGCCCGAGTCTTCCTGGTCCGCCGCCTGGCTGCCGAACAGATCGGCGAATTCCTGGCCCGGGTTGTTCGTGCCCTGGTAGGCGATGGTGGTGATGTCGAAGTCGAACTTCTGCAGCCGCTGCTGATAGAGCGCAAAGTCCACCGAGCGGAACTTGAGCGTGATGCCCAGCTTTTGCAGGTTGCGCTGCCAGGACGAGAGCGTGCGCACGCCGCCCTCGTTGCTGTCCATGTACTCCAGCACGAAGGGCTCGCCCTGGGCGTTGCGCAGCGCGCCATCACGCACCTCCCAGCCCGCGTCCCTCAAAAGCACCAGGGCGCGGCGCAGGTGCTCGCGCAGCGCCATCGCGTCCTGGGTGACGGGCGGCTGGAACATCGGGCCGAACACCTCGGGCGGCAACTGCTTGCGCCAGGGGGCGAGCAGGTCCAGCTCGGCGGGCGTGGGGCTGCCCTGCGTCTCGCACAGGGTGTTGCCGAAGATGCCTTGCACGCGCTGGTAGGCGCCGTAGAACAGCTGGCGGCTCATCCATTCGAAGTCGAAGGCCAGGCCCAGGGCCTCGCGCACGCGCCGGTCAGCGAGCAGCGGGCGGCGCGTGTTCAGCACATAGCTCTGGAAACCCGTGGGCAGCTTGTGCGGGAACTCGGCCTTGACCAGCTCGCCGGTGTCAAATTTCTTGCCGTTCACGCGCCGCGCCCAGTCGCCGGCGCTGAAAAACCGCATCAGGTCGAACTCTCCGGCCTTCAGCGCTTCCAGCCGCGCCGTGTTGTCCTTGTAGATCTTGATCAGCACGCGGTCGAAGTTGGCCGTGCCACGGCGCACGGGCAGGTCGCGCGCCCAGTAGTTCGGGTCGCGCACATAGGTGATGTCCTTGCCGAAGTTCACCGGGCCGATGCGGTACGGCCCGCTGCCTATCGGCATGTCCATCACCACCTGGTCGAAGGGCTTGGGGCGGCCGTCCTCGCCCAGGCCCCAGTCGCGGCTGAACACCGGCAGGCCGCCCACGGTCAGCGGCAGCTCGCGGTTGGGCTTGTGGAAGCGGTAGCGCACCGTGCGCTCGTCCAGCACGTCCACGCCGGCCACCTCGATGAGCATGGTCTTGTAGGCGGGCGAGGTGTACTGCCCCACCAGCGTGTCGTAGCTGTGCTTTACATCCTGCGCCGTGACCGGCTTGCCGTTGTGAAAGCGCGCCTCGGGCCGCAGGCGAAAGGTGGCCGACAGGCCGTCGGCCGCCACCGCCACGTCCTCGGCCAGCAGGCCGTAGCCGGTGGCGGTCTCGGCCATCGAGCCGGACAGCAGCGTGTCGAACATCAGCGCCGATAGGTAGGCCGGCGCGTTGCCGCGGATGGTGAAGGGGTTGTACTTGTCGAAGGTGGAGGCGCGCAGGTTGCTCACCAGGCGCAGCTCGCCGCCCTTGGGCGCGGCCGGGTTCACATAGGGCAGGTGCGCAAAGCCGGCCGGCAGCGCCGGCTCGCCCCACATGGCATAGGCATGCGCGGCCCAGATGGCAGGGGCCCACAGGCCCAGGAGTGGGAGCAAACAAAGGCGCCAGAACTGCATGCGACAATTCTGCCCCACGCGCAGCCCGCGCATTCCCTCATTCCTCTGGAGAACAACAATGGGTTTCCTCGCCGGCAAAAAGCTGCTCATCACGGGCGTGCTGTCCAACCGCTCCATCGCCTACGGCATTGCCCGCGCCTGCCACCAGCAGGGCGCCGAGCTGGCCTTCAGCTACGTGGGCGAGCGCTTCAAGGAGCGCATCACCGAATTTGCCGCCGAGTTCGATTCCAAGCTGGTGTTCGACTGCGACGTGGCCGATGACGCGCAGATCGACAAGCTGTTCGCCGACCTGGGCGCCGCCTGGGGCAAGTTCGACGGCTTCGTGCACAGCATCGGCTTCGCCCCGCGCGAGGCCATCGCCGGCAACTTCCTCGAAGGCCTGTCGCGCGAAGCCTTCAAGGTTGCGCACGATATCAGCGCCTACAGCTTCCCGGCCATGGCCAAGGCCGCCCTGCCCTACCTGAACGACAAGTCCTCGCTGCTGACGCTGTCGTACCTGGGCGCGCTGCGCTCCATCCCCAACTACAACACCATGGGCCTGGCCAAGGCCAGCCTTGAGGCCAGCGTGCGCTACCTGGCCGAGGCCGTGGGCCGCACCGCGGACGGCCGGGCCATCCGCGCCAACGGCATCAGCGCCGGCCCCATCAAGACCCTGGCCGCCAGCGGCATCAAGGACTTCGGCAAGCTGCTCGGCCGCGTGGCCGACGCCGCCCCGCTGCGCCGCAACGTGACCATCGAGGACGTGGGCAATGTGGCTGCCTTTTTGCTGAGCGACCTGGCCAGCGGCGTGACGGCCGAGATCACCTACGTGGACGGGGGCTTCAGCCAGACGGCGGGGTTGAGCGCGGATCAGGTGTAAGCCCCTCGCGCCGACACACAAGCCCTGCGGCCGGTACGGCCTGCAGGGCTTTTTTTGCGCCCAACAAGGCACAAAAAAACCCCGCTAGCGGCAATGCAGGCGGGGTTTTTGCCGTGAGCGGGCCAGCAGCCTGATCAGGCCTGAGCGCCCTCCAGGCGGCGCAGGTGGGCGTAGATCTGATCCTTGAGCAACAGTTTCTCTTTCTTCAGCTTCTCAATCTCATGGACCGTGGCCGACACGATGCGGGCCTCCATGTTCTTGATCAGCTGATCCAGCTCGTTGTGTTTGTCAAACAGCCGAGTGAAGTAGCTGTCCTGGCCTTTGATCTTGGTAATCAGGTCACGATACTCGGGAAACATCGGTGCTCCTTGGGGGGTGAATGACGCCTTCAGTTTAAGGGTTCCCCCTGTCCTCGCCAAGGCAGTTGCATGCCCCATGACCCAGGGCAAGCAGCGCGCCATGCATGCCGGGCTTGGCGCCGCACAGCACCTGCCGCTCTCACGCTTGAAAGAGACTATGCATCCCGATCGCGCAGCCTCCCTTAAGAATCCTCATGCTCCATGGAGTGTTTTTGGCTTGAAACGCCTATATTCACTGTGCTGGAAGCTATTGTTTTTAATAGTTCTTGGCTGGTCGGCGGCACATGCCACGCCGCCCTCCCCCACGCTTGCGCAGCGCTATCACCCCGGAGTCGACGTTACCGCCTACTGGGTCAGCGAAAAGTACGACGGCGTGCGTGCCATCTGGACGGGCGGCGAGTTGCTGAGCCGCCAGGGCCTGCCGATACGCGCACCCGCCTGGTTCACCGCCGGCTGGCCCGCCGAGCCGCTGGATGGCGAGCTCTGGGCCGGGCGCGGCCGGTTCGCCGCCGCGCAGGCGGCCGTGGCGGGGGCCACGCCCGACGATGCGCAGTGGCGCCAGTTGCGCTACATGGTGTTCGATCTGCCGGGCGCGCCCGGCGGCTTTGGCGCGCGCCTGCCCGCCCTGCAGCGCACGGTAGCCGCGCTGGACCAGCCCTGGGTGCAGGCCGCGCCGCAGTGGCGCGTGAGCAGCCATGGCGCGCTGATGGCGCAGCTGCGCGCGCACGACAAGGCCGGCGCCGAGGGCCTGATGTTGCGCAGCGATGACGCGCCCTACCGCGGCGGGCGCAGCGAGGACCTGCTCAAGCTCAAGTCCTTCGACGACGCGGAAGGCCGGGTCGTCGGCCATGTGCCGGGCCGGGGCAAGTACGCGGGCCAGACCGGCGCGTTGCTGGTGGAACTGCCTGACGGCCGGCGCCTGCGCCTGGGCAGCGGCCTGCCCGATGCGCTGCGCCGCCAGCCGCCGCCCGTGGGGACGGTGGTGACTTACCGCTTCAACGGCACGCATGCCGGCGGCCTGCCGCGCTTTGCACGCTTTTGGCGCGTGCGGGCCGACGCGCCGCCAGCCGCACCCGAAATACCGCAAAAATAGCACGCAGCGCCCGCCAAACAAGCGCCAGCAGCTATTAATACAAGAGTGGCCGTCCTTTAAAGGGTGCGACCGAACGGGCCGTCGCTGCCCACCTGCACCAGCTTGTCCTTGGCCGATGCTCGGGTCTTGCGCGGCGCTGCGGCTGCCCCCACCTGCGCCACGCAATCGGCGTAGTAGCGCACATGGCCATCGTCGTCCTCCATCTCCACCAGGCCGTGGATGTCGGTCTCGAAGCCCGGGCAGAGCTTGGCAAATTCACGCGCGAACTTGAGGTAGTCGACGATCTTCTTGTTGAACACCTCGCCCGGGATCAAGAGCGGGATGCCCGGCGGGTAGGGCGTGATCAGGCTGGTGGTAATGCGGCCCTCCAGCTCATCGATAGCCACGCGCTCGGTCTTGCGCTGGGCGATGTGGGCGTAAGCGTCGCTGGGCTTCATGGCCGGCGTCAGGTCCGAGAGGTACATCTCGGTCGTCAGGCGCGCGATGTCGTACTTGGCATAAAGCTGGTGCACATGCTGGCACAGGTCGCGCAGGCCCATCTTCTCGTAGCGCTTGTGCTGCTGGCAGAACTCGGGAAGGATGCGCCACATGGGCTGGTTCTTCTCGTAATCGTCCTTGAACTGCTGCAGCGCGGCCAGCAGCGTGTTCCAGCGGCCCTTGGTGATGCCGATGGTGAACATGATGAAGAAGCTGTACAGGCCCGTCTTCTCCACCACCACGCCATGCTCGGCCAGGTACTTGGTGACGATGCTTGCCGGTATGCCCGTGGCGTCGAACTTGCCGTCCAGGTTCAGGCCCGGCGTGACGATGGTCGACTTGATCGGGTCCAGCATGTTGAAGCCGTCGGCCAGGTCGCCAAAGCCATGCCATTTGGCGGCGCCGTTCTTCTTCTTGCCCTTGTTGCGCAAGACCCAGTTCTCGGCCGTGCCCAGGCCGTCCTCGACGAGTTCGTTGGGGCCCCAGACCTTGAACCACCAGTCGTCCTTGCCAAACTCTTCCTCCACCTTGCGCATGGCGCGGCGAAAGTCCAGCGCCTCGACCAGGCTTTCCTCCACCAGCGCCGTGCCGCCGGGCGGCTCCATCATCGCGGCGGCCACGTCGCAGCTGGCAATGATGCTGTACTGCGGGCTGGTACTGGTGTGCATCAGGTAGGCCTCGTTGAAGAGGTGCCTGTCGAGCTTGGTGGTCTGCGAGTCCTGCACCAGCACATGCGATGCCTGGCTGATGCCGGCCAGCAGCTTGTGGATGGACTGTGTGGCATAGACCACCGAATGCCGGGGGCGCGCGCGCTTCTTGCCCATGGCGTGGAAGCTGCCATAGAACGGGTGGAAGGCGGCGTGCGGCAGCCAGGCCTCGTCGAAGTGCAGGTTGTCCACGTAGCCGTCGAGCATGCCCTTGATGGTTTCGGTGTTGTAGAGCACGCCGTCATAGGTCGATTGCGTGAGCGTCAGCACGCGCGGCTTGACGGTTTCGGCATCCACGCCCTTGAGCAGCGGGTTGGCGCGGATCTTGGCCTGGATAGTGGCGGGCTCGAATTCGCTCTGCGGGATCGGGCCGATGATGCCGAAATGGTTGCGCGTGGGCTTCAGAAACACGGGGATGGCCCCGGTCATGATGATGCTGTGCAGGATGGATTTGTGGCAGTTGCGGTCCACCACCACCACGTCGCCCGGCGCCACCGTGTGGTGCCAGACCATCTTGTTGCTGGTGCTGGTGCCGTTGGTGACGAAGAAGCAGTGGTCGGCATTGAAGATGCGCGCCGCGTTGCGCTCCGACTCGCCGATGGCGCCGTTGTGGTCCAGCAGCTGGCCCAGCTCCTCCACGGCGTTGCACACGTCGGCGCGCAGCATGTTCTCGCCGTAGAACTGGTGGTACATCTGGCCCACCGGGCTCTTCAGGAACGCCACGCCGCCCGAGTGGCCGGGGCAATGCCATGAATACGAGCCGTCTTCCGCATAGTCCAGCAGCGCCTTGAAGAACGGCGGCTGCACGCCCTCCAGGTAGCTCTTGGCCTCGCGGATGATGTGCTTGGCCACGAACTCGGGCGTGTCCTCGAACATGTGGATGAAGCCATGCAGCTCGCGCAGGATGTCGTTGGGCAGGTGGCGCGCGGTCTTGGTCTCGCCGTGCACGTAGATCGGCACATCGGCGTTCTTGCGCCGTACTTCGGTGATGAAGCTGCGCAGGCTGTGGATGATCGGGTCCTGCCCCGCGCCCAGGGTGAACTCCTCATCGTCGATCGAGAGAATAAAGGCGCTGGCCCGGCTTTGCTGCTGGGCAAACTGCGACAGGTCGCCATAGCTGGTCACGCCCAGCACCTCGAAGCCCTCGGCCTCTATGGCCTGGGCCAAAGCCCGAATTCCTAGGCCGGAGGTGTTCTCGGAACGATAGTCCTCGTCGATGATGACGATGGGAAAGCGAAATTTCATGCGCTGCCTCCGGCAACCGGGTCAAAAAACAAAACAGGCGCGCAGTGTAAGAAAAATGCGCCTGCACCCTATGAGCACGCATGTAATTCGCCCAGAATCCAACGGTCTGGAAACAAAAAACCACAATTCAAGCAGAGGAGGACCCCCATGAACCTCGATCCCGCCACCCTTTGGTGGCTCATGGCAGGTGTCACCGTAGCCATCGAGCTTTTAAGCGGCACCTTCTACCTGTTGATGCTGGCCATGGGCATGGCCGCCGGAGCCGTGGCGGCCCATATGGGCCTGGGCCTGACGATGCAGATCCTGGTGTGCGCCGTGGTCGGCGCCAGCACCGTGCTGATCGCGTATTTCAAGCGCAGGACGCGCCCGGGCGAGCCCAGCGCACGCGCCGAGCGCAGCGTGAACCTGGACGTGGGCGAGACCGTCTACATCGACGCCTGGCAGCCCGACGGCACGGCCCAGGTCAAATACCGCGGCGCCCAGTGGACCGCCATCCACCGCCCCGGTGTCACGCCTGCGGCCGGCGCCCATCGCGTAGCCGAGCTGGTGGGCAACCGCCTGCTCGTCGACCCCTTGTAAATCAACCCTTCAGAGCACAGAAAGACAGCCCCATGGAAGTCGCCATCGTCCTCTTCGTCATCGCCGTGATCTTCATCGCGCGCGCCGTCAAGATCGTCCCCC
Source organism: Alicycliphilus denitrificans (assembly GCF_044792555.1). Classification (GTDB taxonomy): domain Bacteria; phylum Pseudomonadota; class Gammaproteobacteria; order Burkholderiales; family Burkholderiaceae_C; genus Alicycliphilus; species Alicycliphilus denitrificans_A. The sequence goes on along the minus strand of NZ_CP126238.1, from coordinate 2,095,434 downwards.
AGCAACACGCCTGGGTGAAGGAGCGCCTGGGCAAGTACGCCGGCACCCTCTCGCCCGGCCCGAAGTTCATCATCCCCTTCGTCGACCGCATCGCCTACAAGCACAGCCTGAAGGAGATACCGCTGGACGTGCCCAGCCAGGTCTGCATCACCAAGGACAACACCCAGCTGCAGGTGGACGGCATCCTGTACTTCCAGGTCACCGACCCCATGCGCGCCAGCTATGGCTCGTCCAACTACATCAGCGCCGTGACGCAGCTGGCGCAGACCTCGCTGCGCTCGGTGATCGGCAGGCTGGAGCTCGACAAGACGTTTGAAGAGCGCGACATGATCAACGCCCAGGTGGTCGCCGCCATCGACGAGGCGGCCCTGAACTGGGGCGTGAAGGTGCTGCGCTACGAGATCAAGGACCTGACACCGCCGGCCGAGATCCTGCGCGCCATGCAGGCGCAGATCACGGCCGAGCGTGAAAAACGCGCACTCATCGCCGCGTCCGAGGGCCGGCGCCAGGAGCAGATCAACATCGCCACCGGCGAACGCGAGGCCTTCATCGCCCGCTCCGAAGGCGAGAAGCAGGCCGCCATCAACAACGCCCAGGGCGAGGCCGCCGCCCTCCTGACCGTGGCCGAGGCCACTGGCCAGGCCATCGAGCGCGTGGCGGCCGCCATCCGCCAGCCAGGCGGCGAGCAGGCCGTGCAGCTCAAGGTGGCGGAAAAAGCCGTGGAAGCCTACGGCAAGGTGGCCGCAGACGCCACCACCACCCTCATCGTGCCCAGCAACATGACCGAAGTCGCCGCGCTGCTGGGCTCGGCCATGAAGATGATCCAGACCCAGCAGCGTGGCTAAGCCAACCCCAGGCTAACCGGCGCACTCCGCCAGCAGCCAGTCCCGCAAGGCCTGCACCAGCGGCGTCTGCGCGCGCGCCTCGGGGTAGACGAGGTAATAGGCGTCGGCGCTGACCAGGGCATCGTCGAACAATTGCACCAGGCCGCCGCCGGCCAACTCCTGCGTTATCAAAAACCGCGGCAGCAGCGCCGTGCCCTGGCCACATACCGCTGCCTGGGCAATCATGGCGAAATGCTCCAGCCGCGGGCCGCGCAGGGCCACGGTGGTGGGCGAACCCACCTGCTCGAACCACTCGGCCCATTGCGTAGGCCGCGTGCTTTGCTGCAACAGCACCACGCGCGTCAGGTCCTGCGGCCTGCGTATGCCGTGCCGGTCGCGAAACGCCGGGCTGGCCACGGGCACGACCTCCTCGCGCATCAGGAATTCGCACACGGCCCCGGCCCAGGTAGGGCGGCCGAAGTGGATGGCGGCATCGAACGGCGTGCCGGCGAAGTCGAAGGGCTCGGTGCGTGCCGCAAAGTTCACCGTCACATCGGGGTGCTGCGCGGTGAAGCCCCCCAGGCGCGGTATCAGCCAGCGCGTGCCCAGCGTGGGCAGCACGGCCAGGTTCAGCAGCCCGCCCGCATGCGAAAGCGCCATGGCCTTTTGCGTGCTGGCCGACAGCTGCTGCAGCGCGGCACGCACGTCGGCGGCATAGACACGGCCGGCGTCGGTGAGCACGATGCGCTGGCGCACGCGGTGAAACAGTGCCATGCCCAGCTGCTCTTCCAGCTGCCTTATCTGGCGCGACACGGCGCTTTGCGTCAGGTGCAGCTCCTGCGCGGCGCGCGAGATGCTGCCGTGCCGCGCCGCGGCCTCGAAGGCCAGCAGATCGGCAATCGGCGGTAAGAAAGTCTTGCGCAACATGGTCATGCCATTGAGGAATGATGCCCGTGGAGAACCATCATGGACAACAAGGCGCTAGCGCTTTATTGAAGCCAAAATAGCCCGCCACAACTAGAGAAACCCCGAACTACATCATTCCAAATTTACAACAAGTAGTTCCAATTTATTGCTATCCACGCCGCCTTACAGCATGGATAGTCTTTGCCTCGAAGTCAGAACAATTTTTCAAGGAGACAAGCCATGGCACGCTCACGCAAAAAACTGGCCGCGCTCGCAAGCGCCACCCTGGCGCTGTGGTGCGCAAGCCTGACCACTGCCCAGGCCCAGACCCCATCGGCCACATTGGACAAGATCAAGGCATCCGGCAAGGTGGTACTGGGCGTGCGCGAATCCTCTCCGCCCATGGCCTACGCGCTGGGTGCCAACGAAAAATACGCCGGCTACCACGTCGAGCTGTGCGAGCGCGTGCTGAAAGAAATAACGCCCGCTGCCAAGCTCGAATACATGGCCATCACCGCACAGAGCACCATGCCCCTGGTGAGCAACGGCACGGTGGACATCGGCTGCGGCCCCACCACCAACAACCTGGCGCGCCAGCAGCAGGTGGCCTTTGCCATGACCACCTATGTGAGCGAGGTGCGCATGGCCGTGCGCAAGGACTCGGACCTGAAATCCATCAGCCAGCTGGGCGGGCGCACGGTGGCTGCCTCCACAGGCACCACGGCCGTGCAGCTGCTGCGCAAGCAGGAACGCGTGGTGGGCGCGCCCATCAAAACCGTGCTGGGCAAGGATCACCACGAAAGCTTCATGCTGCTCGAATCGGGCCGGGTAGACGCCTTCGTGCTTGACGACAACATATTGGCCGGCCTGCTCGCCAACTCCAAGGAGCCCAGCGCCTACCGCATCGTGGGCGAGCCGCTGGGCGCAGAACCCATCGCCCTGCTGTTCCGCAAGGACGACCCTGGCTTCAAGGCCGCAGTTGACGGTGCCCTCACGCGCCTGATGCAGTCGGGCGAGGCGGAAAAGATCTACACCAAATGGTTCGTCAATCCCATTCCGCCCAAGAACGTGAGCCTGAACCTGCCACTGGGCAATGCACTGCGCCAGCTGTTCGCCCAACCCAACGACAAGCCGCTGGAAAGCTACCAGCAATAATTTCCGGCAATCAACGGTTGCAAATTCCCCGTCATTCCGGCGAAAGCCGGAATCCATGGCCTTCGTGCCGTGCGAGCGCACTGGATCCCGGCTTTCGCCGGGATGACGGTCAACCCTTTGTTGCCGGGTCAATAACCCTCTGAAAGCCCGACATGACCCCCGCCCCCACCGCACGCACCGGCGGCCAGATCCTGGTGCAACAACTGCTCACCCACGGCGTCAAGCAGCTGTTCTGCGTGCCGGGCGAGAGCTACCTGGCCGTGCTCGACGCGCTGCACGACGCCGACATCGCCGTCACCGTCTGCCGCCAGGAGGGCGGCGCGGCGATGATGGCCGAGGCCCAGGGCAAGCTCACGGGCCAGCCAGGCATCTGCTTCGTGACGCGCGGGCCTGGCGCCACCAACGCCTCGGCCGGCGTGCACATCGCGCACCAGGACTCCACGCCCATGATCCTGTTCGTAGGCCAGGTGGCGCGCGGCGCCAAGGGGCGCGAGGCCTTCCAGGAACTGGACTACCGCGCCGTATTCGGCACCATGGCCAAGTGGGTGGTGGACATCGACGACCCGGCGCGCCTGCCCGAGCTCATCTCGCGCGCCTTCCACGTCGCTACCTCGGGCCGCCCCGGCCCGGTGGTCGTGGCCCTGCCCGAGGACATGCTGACGGCCAGCGCCAGCGTGGCCGACGCCCTGCCCTACCAGGTGCTTGAGACCCACCCCGGCGCCCCCGCGCTGCAAGACTTGCAAAAGCGCCTGCAGGCAGCCGAGCGGCCGGTGCTCATCCTGGGCGGCAGCCGCTGGTCCGAGCAGGCCGTGCGCGACGTGACCGCCTTCGCCCAGGCCTGGCAGCTGCCCGTGTACTGCTCGTTCCGCCGCCAGATGCTGTTCCCGGCAAATCACGCCAGCTACGCCGGCGACCTGGGCCTGGGCGTGAACCCCAAGCTGCTGGCGCGCATCCGCGCCAGCGACCTGGTGCTGGTGCTGGGCGGGCGCCTGTCGGAAATCCCCTCGCAGGGCTACGAGCTGTTCGCCATCCCCAATCCGGCGCAGCCCATGGTGCATGTGCATGCCGATGCCGATGAGCTCGGCAGCCTGTACCGCCCCGCGCAGGCGATCCACGCCACGCCCCAGGCCATGGCCGCGGCGCTGGCCGGCCTGCGTCCCGATGTTGCGCCGCGCTGGTCCGCCCACACCCAGGCCGCGCGCGCCGAATACCTGGCCTGGAGCGACCCGGCGCCCATCCGCATCCCCGGCAGCCTGCAGATGGGCGAGGTCATGCAGCATCTCAGAAGCGTGCTGCCGGCCGACACCATCTTCTGCAACGGCGCTGGCAACTTCGCCACCTGGGTGCACCGCTTCTGGCCCTTCACCCACTACGCCAGCCAGCTCGCGCCCACCAGCGGTTCCATGGGCTACGGCCTGCCGGCCGGCGTGGGCGCCAAGCGCCTGTGGCCGGGGCGCGAGGTCGTGGTCTTCGCCGGCGACGGCGACTTCCTCATGCACGGCCAGGAGTTCGCCACCGCCGTGCAATACGGCCTGCCGCTCATCGTGGTGCTGCTGGACAACGCCATGTACGGCACCATCCGCATGCACCAGGAGCGCGAATACCCCGGCCGCATCAGCGCCACCGCGCTCAAGAACCCCGACTTCAAGGCCTACGCCCAGGCCTTCGGCGGCCACGGCGAGCGCGTCGAGCACACCGAGGACTTCGCCCCCGCCCTGGCCCGGGCCCGCGCCAGCGGCCTGCCCGCCCTGTTGCACTGCCTTATCGACCCCGAGGCCATCACGCCCACCGGCACCCTGCAAGGCATCCGCAGTGCGGCACTGGCGCAGGGCTAAAGCACGGACGGCGGCTGGTTTTTTTACCCCAACCAAGCACCCGGCAAAAATTGCCTCCAACCATGGCTATAATCGTGGGCTTCGGAGAGGTGGATGAGCGGTTTAAGTCGCACGCCTGGAAAGCGTGTGTGGGCTAATCCCCACCGCGGGTTCGAATCCCGCCCTCTCCGCCAGAATTTCTTATAAATCAACGACTTAGCGTTGATTTTCCATTCTGACCCACATAAAAACCCCCAATAAACGTGGGCAGGGTTGGTTTTTATTTCCGCAGGCCGTTTGATGCGCTGATATCCGCCCGTCTGGTCTGCTGACGGTCGAAATACGCCCAGCCTCATGGGCTGCTCTACAGCGGCGAGTCGATAACCGAGTTGCGGCAGTAAGTACTTGTGCGTGCGCTTTAATTGAGAATGATTCTCAATCTCATCATTCACTGCTAAAGCGTTCGCTCAACAGCGCTCATCTGTCCCTGAGTAAGCGAACAGCGAACACACCTCGACGGCCGTCCCCAAGGACTATGGTGTCAGGCTGGGGGTGTCAAGCGATGCGGCAGCAGCTCGTCGATGCGGCTGAGCACGCTCGCGCCTTCCTCGATGAGTGGCGCGGCAGCCTGATTTGCGACGACTACGCCGGCTACAAGGCCAGCTTCGCTCAAGGCGTGACGGAGGCCGGTTGCCTGGCACACGCCCGGCGCAAGTTCTTCGAGCTGCACGCGGCGGGTAAGAGCCGGATCGCTGAACTCGCTCTGAACCAGTTCGCCCGGGTCTATGAGATCGAACGGGAAGTCAAAGACCTGCCCGCACTGCAACGCCAGGAGGTTCGCCAGTGCCAGAGCAGGCCCGTGCTCGATGCCTTGCACGAATGGATGGCGCTGCAACGCCAGCAGGTGGCGGGCAACTCGGCCACGGCCAAGGCCCTGGACTACAGCCTCAAGCGCTGGACGGCGCTCACGCGCTTCGTCGATGACCCGCAACTACCGGCGGATACGGATGCTTTTGACAAGGGGTTAACTGGTTCCCCCTTTCACAGCAAGGCTTCCTTTCGCGGGCGGCCGCCGTGATGAGCCTAATCCAGTCGGCACGCATGAACGGGCACGACCCATATGCCTATCTCAAGGATGTGCTGACCTGGCTGCCCACGCACAAGGCCAGCCAGATCGGCGAACTGCTTCCGCATCACTGGCGGCCCGCCAACCTCTGATCGCCAGCCATGACCGCCAGCGGCGGTCAACATGGGTTTGCCGCGCGCTTACTGTAAGCTACCGTCGAGTCGACGAAGGTCGGTCCCAACTAACAGGCTGGTCGCATGCACCCTTTTGGCATAGGTCAAGAATATCCACGCCCTGAGCTCCTTGCATTCGTAGGGAGTCGGCAAGGACAAACCGGCATCATTTGGGGCGATCGCGAGCCTGGCTGCGTTATATGCACGTCCGGAGGACGGCATGGCAAGAAAGTGGGCTACGACGACGGCCAGCAGCCTGACGGATCTTGGATCTACATTGGCCAGGGAAGTACGGGCGACCAAAGCTTGACGAACGCCGCTAACGCCAAGCTCGCCTCTAACGAGCGGTCAGTCCTGCTGTTTACCACGCGTGAACCGACTTCAATGGAGATCGCGCGGCAGGGATACGGCAAGCTGTACACGTTTCGCGGGTCGTTCAACGTTTCCGGCGTGGACTTCTTTAGACCGGACAGCGGGCCAAGGAAAGGGGACTTGCTAGCGCGGTTCTTCTTAGTGGAAGCCGAGGACTCCCGCGCAGAGCCGGCAGCGATAGAGCCGCCAGTCAACGACTCCGGGATTGAGCTCGCGGCGCTTCGACCACTTGTATCCAGCCGTAGTGAACCGATGACCAATCGCATGACTGTAGTGGAGTACCGGGCGCGAGGTGCCGCCGTCCATCGCTACGCGCTGCTCCGCGCAGCTGGTACATGCGAATGTTGCAAGGGGGCTGCTCCCTTCACGAGCGCGAGTGGAGTCCCTTATCTGGAAGTCCATCACATACTCCGTCTGGCAGATGACGGTCCAGATGAGGCGTCGAACGTAGCCGCAGTATGTCCAAACTGCCATCGCGCCTTACATTTTTCGATCGAGCGGCAAGCTCTCGCCCAGCGACTCAGCGAATTCATCACGCAGCGCGAACAAACGATCACAATGGAACTTGGTTTGGCAACTCTAGCGACGAGTTGATTGATCAAGTCGAGGCGCGCTCCGTCGCCGCGAAGGTCGCCTGGAAGGCGCTCCTTCCCGGCAAAGCCGTGTCAACCACGAAGAAGTTCCTCGGGAATCTACCGTCTCGGTTCGCCTCTGAAGTACCCAAAGAGTATGCGTGGAATTCACGCCCAACACCGAGGTTAGCCTCCTCGACAATTGCCTCAGGGATCCCGACGATCCTCGCGCGAGCAGCGCCCGCGTCCTCGAAGAGCAAGGTAGCAAGCCCAGCCTCGACGCGGATTTCGGCTACCTGACCTGCAACGTCCAGCGAGCCACCGTTCCATGTGTCTCGATTCGCAAGAGTCCGCCTCGAAAGCTCGGTGCCGTAGACCCTGCAGGAAGGCCTGCTTGAGCAACGGGCACAATGCTCGCCAAGGACTGCCGTTTGTTCGTCATGTATCTCGCGGCCGAGTGGAAGTTTCAATCGCAGACTAGCGATGACAGAGTCGACCATGGAGCGAAGCTCTTGATTGAAAGGGCTACACCAAGTTTCTGTCTTGCCAATAAGCTCCAGTTCAAGATTGGCTGCAGGCTCCAGGTCTTCCGCCATCCGGGCATAGCCTGCCATCTGGAGGATGTACGCTCGCTTGATCTGGCCATCTTCCTCATAGATCTTGCCTGTCTTGAAGTCGATAATTTTTAGGCCCCCTTGGGGCGTCCTCAGGATCAAATCGACCTTTCCAGCCGCGCCCGATTTTTCGCTCTCTAGCCACCTCTCGCTTCCGGTCGGAACCTTGCCGTCAAAGGCTCGGGTTGCACGGCGACTCGCGGGTATGTGAGGTAGCCGAGATGCCAAGCCTATAACGTAGGCGGAACGTTCGACCAGCTGTCGCCTCGTAACAAATCCTTCAATGCCATAGCGCTGAAGCATCCATCGAGCGAAGGGGCTCGAACGCGCCGGATCGCCTGCGAGCTTCAAGAACTCCTTTTTGACGGTGTCGATCACGTCCTGTGGAGTTGGGATGCCCGTCGCGATCATGGAACTTGTGACGGCATGAACCGCCGTACCTAGCAATGCCGCGGGATGTTGGCCGATAGTCTTACGGGGCATCCCCTCGGTCTGCATCAGGTAGGCGAGCGGGCACAGCTCAAGCAACCCGAGGGCTGACGGTGAGGCCGGCTTCGTACGGATCAATGTGCGCCGTGTCGAAAGGCTATTGGCGGCGGCTTCTGCCGTGCCCTCATTCATGCCATGAACTGATTGAAAAGTGAAAGGCCTGCGAGGGAGGCCTTCCACGGAGAAACGCACGAGGCCCTATTCCGGTTCATTGCCAGCTCTCAGTCTGAACATTACCTCACCCATGCGGCGAGACAACTCGAACGTGGTCGTCCAGGACATGTTCGCTGTTTCAAGATACAGAGCTTCCAGGGCTGGATTGCGCTCTAATGCCAAGTCCTTGTTCCAGAACGGATGCAAGACAGCAGCAACACCGTTTCCCCCAAGCCCGATGATCGGCACGTCGCCAACCATCCTCGCTTCCGTTCCAAACAGCAAGGCGGCTTCCTTGGCCAGCTTGAGCGCTTGCTCGCGCCAATCCTCGATCCCCGGGGTCGAGAAGCTTCCCCCAAGTCCAGCAACGTAGCTCGGGTCCAGCATCAGCTGTATGACGTCAAGGCCGAGGCGCCAATCCAGCAAACCATGGTACGGCTGGTTGCCATACCGATGAAGGCACCTGTAGCACCCTTGGAAGCATCGTTCACGGTGTGTCGACTCCATCAACTCAGCGAGGGGCGATTGAGCGCGATTGCCCACGATCTCTCGCATAACCTCAAGGACGATTGGTTCCCCAGACAGGCCGGGCTGGGCAAGCCTATCGCACAAGCCAGAGCCGTTCACGAGCTGGTCGGCCATCTGCAGGACTGGAAGAACTCGCCCGTCGCTAAAGCGTTGCACACGAGGCTCCAATACCTCAATTTCTTCCGGGTCGATGTCCAGAAGCTGTCTCGATGCGTAGTTAACTATGAGGAAGCAGGCGGACAATGCTCCCGCCCTAAACGCCGAGGACAACAGCATGGAGCCGCCGCCCATTTCCGGGGACCGAAGCAACGAAAGGGCGTCGGGAACACGCGCGATCAGCAGGGACAGCGAATCGGTGATCTTGGGCGAGGCAAGGTAGAACGGCGGTTGCGCCTCGCCGTTGCCTTTGAAACGTCCCCGGATCGACTCCTCGCCCGCGTCAAGGTCAAATGCCTGATCGTCGATCCAAACGTCGTTCGCCCAGAGTGTCTTGAGCTGGCCCATGCTCCTGTAGGGAACCCGCAGCGATCCTTTCTTGGCACTGAAACCCGTCCAACCAGAGTCCTTGAATTCGCCTCGATTGAGGCGATGGACCCATGCCTGGCGGCTAAGTTCGATTCCGAGATTCGAATTGGAGACGCTGTCTGCGGCTACCACTTTTGCTTCCGCGATTGACGTGCGGCTAGCCTTGGAGAAGGACTCATCCCCGTCTTCTTCTGCATGTTTGGCGACAAGGGTCGTGATGAACCCTCGAGGCACGAAACACCTGTGTACCGGTGCTTGCGCGATGACAGCGTCGCAGGCTTTGCATTGCTCGGCGGCTTCGAGCACCGTAGACCATGACTCGCAGACAGGACACTGCACCATATCCCGTCGCTCGCCCAAATCAGATGGCATCGCGTTGAACTTGGTGCGGTCCCAGCTTGGCACGAGCGCACCGGCATACCCCGCAGTGAAGTACTTCCGCTTGTCTTGGACCAAATACCTACCCGGTGAGAACTCCTGGATGGCGACATCGAGATCTCGATCCATTTCGGCGAATCGCGTAGTGCCGACGTCCTTCGCATCGATAGGCCTTGTAAGTAAAGTTCTGGTGCGAGTGGGCATGCCATACATCGGGAACTTGCCATGCTCGGCCAGCGCCTCGGCCAATCCCTTTTCGAGCATCGACGGATCGTCGATGACCCTCTCGATGTCGACCAAGAGTGAAGGTGTGTCGAGAGAATCGAGTATCGCCCGTGCTCTTGCGAAGTCACCATGTGCGCAAAACGCCGCGAAAGAATCGCGAGCCGGCGCCGTACCGGCAAGGGCGTCCCTGATTCTCGGAAGCCAGCTGGCGCGATTGGCCGGCTCGCGCAGCCATTCCACGCTGAAAAACTCCCCATGGTTATCCGGCTTACCACTATGGCTGTCGAGTGGCCACTTCCTCCCAGGACTGCTGAACTTCATGCGCAGTACCTTGAAGGCCTCCACAAGCCAGAACTTCCTGACCAGACGTTGCGCAATCATTGCGAGGCCTGTAGTCAAGAATGGAGGCGGCGGCGCATCCCCGGTGATTTGCTCGGGGTGCCTGAAGTAGTGCAAGTCGTGGCTCTTGCTGCGGCAGACGGTCAGTACGAAGGCGAAGGCCTGCCCACGACGGCCTGCTCGACCTACACGCTGCTGATAGTTGAACCGCTGTGGCGGCATGTTGGCTTGGAAGACCGCACGCAGATCCCCGATGTCCACGCCGACCTCCATGGTCGTCGTCACAGAGAGAACATCCACGACCCTGGCCTCCCGATCCAAGGCCTTGTCTGGCTCGAGGCCAGGCAAACCGGATGGAAGGATGTCGTCTTCATCTGCGATCAGGATGCCCTTGAACCGACGCAGCCGAGCCGCTGGGTTCGTGGTCATGCCAGTCAATTCCTCAGAACGCATTCGTCGAACGCGTGGCGACATTTCGATTCGCTTCCCAAGGAAGTTATCGCTCCTCAGCTCGGCAGCAGTACCGCTTGGCTGCTCGTCGAGCGGGGCAAAGCAACGCGTGCATAGTCCTGCCCCGAAGTGAAGGTGGACGCGCCCACAGTTTTTGCAGCGGAAGAATGGGTTCTCCTTGCTGACTGGACGGATATGGAGCTTCGCGATGGAAATCAAGCCCCCTTGATGGCCCGCGGCCTGCAACCTTTCTAGGAAGGAAGCAATCAAGTCGAGAGGTGCTCCGCCCAGCTGACTGCAGCGTTCGGCCGCGAAACGCCATAGCCTATTCCGTTTCGCTACATCGGCTGCGCTTTGCCACGGATCATTGCTGCTGGCGTACTGGGACGGCAAAACGCGGTTCGCGTCGGCAAGTACGCGGAGCATGGCGTCGAAAGTTGCCATGTCAGCACGCGTAGTGCCCGAGTTAATCGGAAGGCAGGGATATCCCCATCCGGCCTCTTCCACGGCGAAATAAGTCTTGCTGAAGATCGTCTGCCCCGCGAGCCTCTCCAGATCCAACGAAATCTCGTACCGAGCTCGCTTGAGCTCCTCTTCGTGAGGATGGCTCGTCCGCCAGTGCCAAACGCCTGGAGATCCTCTTGTGAAGAGTTGTTGCCATGCAAACGTAACAGAGCTCCGTTCACTGCTCGTCGGCTTCGGTACGGGGTGGATGCCTGAGCGGTCGGTCGGGTGGATGCCTGCGGTCACGAGCGAACCTAAAAGGCCTCGAACCGTCGCTCCGGCCTTCGGGCTTTCTGGCTCGAGAATCTCGTTCAGAGCAATGCTGTCGCCCAACGCTCCGCTACGCAGCTGCCGCAGCCTATTCCGTTCTTCGTTAAGCGCCTCGTATTCGCGGACCTCCTCGTCGGTTAAGTGGCCGCCGCTACCTTCTTTTTCGTCCAGCTCACGCATGCGAGCCGCGACCTCCTGGAAACGCCGATCAGTGTCTTCTGGAGATGGTCTCGACTGATAGATCCGTTCGATCTCTCGGATAACGATTTCTCGCCTGGTATCGTCGTGATGGCCTCCTTCCAAGTCAAAGGCTGCCTTGGCCGCATCCTGTCGACTGTCGGAGAACGTGACCAGACGCTCGTTTTTGCTCGACCGCTGCAGGTCGCTCATCATCGTGCTTGCGAGGAGCTGCGTAGTCTTTGCGAAACCGACCCTGAAGCCCCGCACAGGCGATGATTTTCCTTTCCCATGCTTGTAGGAAGTACCACAGGCTGGACATTGGAACGGCAACGCCGTGCCGGGCGAGTCGATGGCTGGTTGCTTCCTCTTCTCGTTTGGCCTGAAGTTACCTTCGTTGACGACATATTCCCATCCAGGGATCCTGTCGTCGTTCAGCGCGCCAGCCAGCCCCGCTGGAGTGATCGTCGCAGTGAATGGATCAAACTCAGCCTCGCGCCATCGCCCCTGCGAATCGTCTTCCGAGATTTCGTCGCTGCCCAGCGGCCAGAAACGTTCGACCGTGGGCATGAAGAGCGAGTAGTCCAGAGCGGTGCGCTGCTCGACGATGTTGGCCTTGGCCCGCTCTGGCAAGCTCTCCGTGTCCGGGTCGTTGGGAAGCAGTTCGACACGACCACCGTTGCCAGATGAAGCGGACCTTTTTCCACCCAAGAAGAGCGTGCCGCAGCATTCGCAATACAGCATGTCAACCTGTCTTGCCGGCCTACCCTCATGCTTTTGACTGCCATATCGGGAGCCTGCATCCACCGAGAGGTCTCCGTACAGCAAGCGCCCTCTCTCATCTCTGGGCAGAGCCAACGGCGCGGGCCTAGGTGCAACGAACAACCCTTCGATGGCTCGCAGGAATGCATGCATTCGGAAGCGAGGTAGCGAAACCGCTGGATCAAGTCGCCTGCCAAACAGCGTTGACCACGAATCAGTGCATGAGCGGACCCATGCCAGAGCCTTGACCCCTTCGAGCGCCTGCGGCCGCGATCCGAAGAGGCGTCGCCCGATCTCACTCATCGAAGTTGCGCGGGGCGATTTGCCAGGCTCCGCGCAGCCGTCCTCCAACAGTTCCGCAGCTGAAGCCACCGCATGCAGAACCATTGTCTCGAGGTCCTCCGATCCCGATAGGCAGTTAAGTCCTGAAGCGAGCTCACGCCAAGCGTCAGTGGCGAGACACGCCGCAGTGTCCGGCTGGTTTTTGTCGATCAGGGAGCGAACGGCTTCACACAACTTGGCCAAGTCACCCTTGAATGGCTTGGCTGCGCGCGTCGCCATCGTGCCGCCAACGATGCTTCCAGCCCAATCTACCTCTGTTCCGCCAGCCGGCATGCCGCTGTCGCCGAACATGCCCCAAAGGTATTCGATGCTCTGCCGGGCGGCCGGACCGTCGACGGGGAGCGATGCGCTGGAGGCAAGGATTCGAAGCTTGTGCCTGTTCTTGGGATCAGAAAGTCCCAGCTGCGTGAGGAGGTTCCGCAGTAGATAGCTAACCTCAGTCCCTGCCGATCCGCGCTGCAAGTGCAGCTCGTCGAGGACCAGAAAGAAATAAGCGTCGGGATCGCTCTCCAGCCACTTCTTCGTTTGCGCGAAGATTGGCTCATCTACTTCGCGCACCAGCATGGTAGATAACATGCTGGTGTTTGTAATGAGAATGTCAGGTGGGTGGCGCTGCATGTCCCAGCGCGTGACAACCTCCGCGCCCGGCGTTCGAGGGAAATTGAACGGGAGAGATTCGTCACCCGTAGCGATGCCCTGTGCCACCGCAGCTTCATAGGTGGCTTCGAGCCCGTTGAGGTATTCACGCAGGCTATCTATCTTTTGGCTAGTCTTATTGGTGCGCGGATGCTTCAACCAACCCGTCACCTTGGTTGCACCGGTGTAGCGACCAAAATAGATTCGATTTCCCCCAAGGTGGGCGTCCATAGCGGCTCGCGCCTCGTCGGAATCGAGCGCCTTCCGCATCCGAACGAGTTGATCCTCTACTAAGGCATTCATGGGGTAGAGGATGAGTGCACGAACTGCCTTGGGTCTAGCCGGGTGCTCGAAGGGGGCATCTCGCATGAAGCTTGGTTCGACGCCCGCGCCCCGCCACCAGGGCGTCCATGCTGGTGCGCCGCCAAGCTTGGGCCAAGAGCAGGCCTCGTGGGCAATCTGGGCAAGAATGGGCAGTAGGAAGGACTCGGTTTTGCCAGAGCCGGTTCCCGACGTCACTATCCCGGGAGTTCCCGATACGACACCCTTGCGAAGCATTTCCAGCTGATGCGTATACAGCTTGAACTTACCCTTCCGGGGATCAACATCGTGCCGGGGCAGCAGGCCGCCAAGGCAAATGTCAACGAAGGCTTCACGTTGCGAAGCATTAAAGCCTGGAAGCCACGTATGCCCTCCGTCGTCGCCACGAAGGTCCCCCACATCCAGACCGTAGTCCAGATATCTTGGCATTGGTTCGACGTAGAGCTCTGCGCACAACGTGCCGACTTGCTCGAGCAGCTTGCGCCGCTCGGTCTGGATCAGCGGATGCCCGATGCGGAATGCAGTCTCGAGGTAGGTGATATAGAAATCTCGAATCGACTCGAAGGTTTCTACGGGATTTCTCATGCTGCAATTTCCGGCTCAAAGAGTTGGTTAGCAAGTGACGCAATTTCGATTGACTCGAACGCCTTCAAGTACACATCTAAATCGGCTGAGCCAGCCGGAAGGCGTGCCTCAATCGTGGATCGGTCTTCCCGGCCAATCCGGAACGCCAGCAAGCCATGCGCGATTGCATCGCTTCTTTCAACACCTAGACATGAAGCGGCCTCAGCGAAACGTGCTTCGCCACCCTCTGGCGCAGCGGAATCGGCGGGAACTCCGGCCAAGGCCTCTCCGATTTCGGGTAGGCCACACCAACCCGCCGTCTTTACGATGCTGGGTCTCACCGGAGCATGAGTCGCGATGCCCTCGCCCAACCAGCCATGGTCAACTTGAATCAACGGAATGGCGCTGGCGAGAGTTGCTGGCAACGGGAACGTCGACTTACCATCGACAAAGGAAAGTAGGAAGACGGTGGGCCCCACAAAGTGCGTGCACCTCATTTCGCCTTTCCTGTCGATCCAGCCAATGCCAGGCTTAGGGGCCTGGCCCAGCGCAAGCAACTCCGGAAGTAGTGTTTCGGGAGGCGCTCGATTGACCCCCAGGAGCTCGATGACGGAAGCACATCCAGTCGCGCTCCGAAGGTCGAGGAAGTCGCCCAACGAAAGAGCGGAGGTCGAACCCAAGGCACACACGACGGCTGGAGCCTTCATTAGGTCACCGATGCCAAACATGTCCCCGGTGATCGAGACCTCGCAAGTAACTCCCCCGGCCAACGTGTCCGCTAGTGCAGTGGTGACTCGACCGCGCCGGCCACCTATGAGCCCGACAACACTCGTCGCGATGCATGCCGAAACCACACTGGACAACAACATGTCGCTGAGCCCTGTGGCCCCCGCTGTGCGGTTAATGGCACGCTTCAGTTCACTCGCGGTCGTCAGCGAGAGAGGATTAGTCTCTGGAATGGCAACACTGACAGGGATCACAGGTGCTGGCGGCGCGGTCTGCGACAGATGCTGGACAGCCGTAGGCGTGCCCGGCGACAGCAAGGCTCGGATCAGAGACACCTGGGCAAGCGTCTCGGCACCATCCTTGCCGGCACGCTCGAAGACGGCCTTCATGCGTCGCTCTAGATCCAACTCCTGCGAATGCGCCGCCTTCTTGAGTCGCTCCAATTCAGTCTGGTGAGACTTTCGCTGTTTCTCAATCTCACCGAGGAGCTCGCGCTTCTTGGAGCGCAGGTCCTCGACTTCACTTGCCAATCCCTCCTTGTCTTGTCTAAGCGCCTCCACTGCCGCCTTCTTCTCATGCTCTATTGCCTCTTTCACGCGCGGAATCTCGAGCAGCAAGCCGATGGCTTCTTCGATTTCTGCTCGTGTATCGAAAGAAGCTTCAAGGCTGGCTTGAGCGCGGCGGTAGGAGCTCGTTGTAGAAGGATCCGCCTTGCTGGATACAAAGTCGACAAGTGCGCCAACCTGCGCCTTCGTGAGGACCGGAAAACCTCCAACTGCAGCCCCCTCCCGCAGAAGGCGCTTTATCCAGGTGGTCGCAGGCGCACAGTCGAACCGTTGATTAGACGCAGGGAATGGATCGATCGACACGACCCGTCCATCAGCAGTGCGCGCCGCTGAGTGCGACGCGTAGGAGTCGAGAGGCGTGTCGAAGTTGAACTTGGCAGGATTGCTCGCATCCCCAGGCAGTTTGAAAATCAGGCGATCCAAAGTTTGGAAGACCGGAAGTACCTCATCACGCCCTTTGTAGCTAGCGGTTAACCAGCCCCGGATCGCATCTGGATCATTGGAATTGAAAGGTACTTGCACCACCTCGTAGGCTCGCGCCAACTCCTCCACGATCACATAGTGAGCACTTTTTTCACTGCTGCGATGTTCGACTCGCCAGATGCCTTCCCTAGAGGCTTTCCATCCGCCTCCGACCACGCTGAAAAATCCAGTCACGTCGCCATGGATCGGAAAAAGCTCGCGTGCCTGTTCAGGCGACAGGAGTACTAGGTCGCCGTCGATGACCAATCCGGTGACTTTGACGAAGATTTGTCCTGTCGCAAGGACGCTCTTGACGTGCCCGAAAACTGGATACGCCTGCGGATCGTCCAGCTCCAAGTCGGTGAAGTTGCGTCGCTCACGCATCTGGAACCCAGGATTCGCAGGGCGAATGCGCCTTTGGCCGATGGATGAGACGACATTGGAGAATCTCTTGATGACAGGATCAGCATCACCCTCGAAGAGCGTCACTACCTTGTCGGCCTCTGCACGATCTCCCGAAAGTGCAGAAATGATGCCGCTGACAAGCGTCGGCAGGAATCGGCCGGCATAGGCGGTTTGATTGCCTGAAGCGATGGCCAAGCATGCGTCGGCGTCCTCAGAGGTCGTGAGTCTTGGCATAGTGTCTGGCGACGCTGAACTTTCCGCCTCGACGACCGCCTCCGGCTGCTTACCACCGAGGAAGTCCTTCACTCCTGGGGCAACGTCCGCCTTAACGAACTCTAGGAGGACAGCACGCCAGAACTCCTTGCCTAGGCTGGCTGCTTCCGAGGCGGATACGCCCAACTCAATCGTCGCAAGCGCATCGGTCAACTGGGCGCGGTCGGCGGGACTGGAATTTCTCCTGAACCACTCCCGCACGACGTCCATCGCGTTAGGGCGCAGTCCTGCCACGAACTCAACGATCTGCTCAGCCTTCGTGGGAAGGTTATCAGCCTTGGCGCCAGCTGCCACCAGCTTCTTCTTAACTGCATTGATGCATCGAAGCAATTCGTGGTCATCAGGCCCATCGGTGAACATGAGCTTCAACCTCTGCTTTGCAACGCCTCTCGTACCGTTCATCTCACTCCCCTGTTTTTTGGTGACTTCTGCTGACTCCGATTCGAAGACCCTCTAACTCGGACGCGATCTTGACGCTATGCGCGACGACCGCCCCTAGCTCGGACGCCTTCGACGAATTCTCAGTGCCAGCGCCCTCCGCTCAAAACAACGATAAGCCTCTGCGAGAATCGCCGGGTGATCAGGTGTGCGAATTGCCACACCCTCCCAAATGGACTTGGCACTCCCTCCTATGAACACCAAGGCTCCTTGGGAGTCGATGCCGACGCACCCCCCTCCCAGATGTAACCACCATCTGCACAGGGTGCTCGGCAAGGACATGATTCTTTCAGACCAAGACACGTCGCCGTTCACCGAAAGTCTGCCAAGCGATCCTTCGATTTCCAGTGTGTGTACGAGCCAAGCCCATGAACTGCTGTCGGTAGCAAAGAACCCGTCTTTGGATTTAATCCAAAAGGTGTTTCTCTGATTGCCTTGTGCCTTGAATAGAGCTCCGAGCGCAGGCTCCTCCGTCACAGCCCTAGCCTCGAGCCAAAGGCGCGCTTTGCAATCCCATTCTTCCAACAAGAGATTAGGTCGCATGACTTCGCGAAAACCAATCTCGCTAGTCGGCAATAGCATGCCAGCCATCGGGTTCCACGGAGCCTCTTGCTCGATCCAGATGAGGTCATGACGGTTCGCCATCTCACGAGCCCGATGCATGGAGTCGAAAGAAACTTCAAGGCAACCAATTACGGCTTGTAGTTCATCGGATCCAATTCTGCTGATGCTCTCCGTTGGATGGAGCGCCTGCTTCAAGTCGCGGAGCTCAGCCTCTTGAAACATGCCAGATATTCGCGCGACCGATCGCCCATTCACGCTTCTGCAAGAAATCATCCGGTCTGCGAGGGTCAGTGTAGGAAACGGCGAAGTTCGCCTTTCAACAGATCGTAGCCAACACCCCGCCAGTAGGAGCCGCCTGACTACCCAGGGCGAAATGTCGGTCGCTGCTGCCACCATATCGAGATGCGATCGGAGCTCGCTAAATGGTAGGCTTGTACGCCTCGCATACCTAAGTGCGAGCACTTCAGTGAGCCAACCAAATGGTTGTTGAGGTTGGCTTTGTTTCACAGGTGCACAGGGCGCAATCGAAGCGGTAGATGTCGGCTCGAGCAGCGGCCAGGCGCCAGTCAAAGGACGTTGACGCGCAAGGTCAACTACGGTCCTAGGAAGGGGACGCAAGAGCTCAAGGCTCGATAGGGATCCATTCGGCCCATCAGACAACCACGCGCCACGGTCCCCGACCTGTCGACAGTCCAGGCTAGGAATTTCTGTCACAACTGGCACTTCTAAGACGCTCTCTCTGTCCGCTCCGAGTTCCAACACATAGCGGCAGGCGGCAATTTGTCGAGCATCAACCAGCATGGCAGGAGGAATGCAAAGTCCGTCGCCCATCACGACGAGTGCGCCTGCGCTGATCTCCCTGCCTGTCTCATCGATTAGAGCAAATCGGCCTGCCTCGCAGTCCTCCATGTGCACTACCGGATTGCTCGCTGGGTTTAGCAGCAACGCCTGGCCAAACCAAGCGCCACCGCTCAACCTCGGACGCGGAGGCCGCCAGCTACTTCTCGCAAGCCCCTTGGCAACCTGAGGCAAGAGCGCGGATAGGCGATCGAGAGAAGCGCGGCCAATCGACGGAAAAACCATCGTTCTCCACTCGCCATTCGCATCATGCGCGGAAGCACCAAGCCATCTGACTCCAAGCTCGCGGCATGTCGCGGTGAGCCGGTCGGAGTATTCAAGGCGACTGACGAGTGCCACAGGGCCGTTGTCGTAGTACTCGCCGTCCGTCGTCAAACGGCCGACCGAGTTAGGGAAGAACACGACGCACCCAGCCAGAAGTGCGGTGCCGACACGAGAGCGCGCGAGATCACGATGCTGGGCCGCTCTTGCTGCGATGGCATCAATCGCCAGCGTTCCGGCTGGATCCCGCCACATGAGGCAATAACTCCCCTGCGGTCTATCAAGAACGATGCGCTCACCTTCAGCCATTGATCGCAGGCCGCGGCTGTCAGAGAGCAGGCAGTACTCGAGATTTCTAGGGTCGGAAGCATCCAGCAGTATGCAGAATCGTCCATAAGCCTCTGCCCGCTCTTCCTCGCTCTCCTGCCGGATGTCCCTTATCGCCCCCCAAAACGGGCTCTCGTATGCTTCCAACTGTCGCCCTCTTGCGACGAACTGATGGAAGGTAGTCAACTCTTCCCGAAAGTTGCTGCTGAACGCCGTGAGGCGCGCATGCACCACTGAGCTCACCGAAGCAAAGCTGGCGTCGGAGTCCAGACCGCTCTTCTTCAACGTCGCTCGAAGCTGCAACTCATCGCGATACGTCGGGAACGCGAGCCGTTTCGACTGGCCGATCAGCTTCTCGTGGTGTGGATCTGGCAGCAATAGTCGGGCGCAGTCTCGCTTACTCCGTTGACGGGATCGCGTCCATTCAGCAAAGTGCAGCCAGAGCCTCGGCAATTCCCCAAATCCAAACGTAGCAAGATCGGGACAACCCAACAGCTTCGAGAATCTGTTCCGGAAGTTTCCGTCTTCGAACGTGCTGTCATCCGCACTCGCGGCCAAGAGCGTGAGGTATAGGGCAGCGAATGTTGGCGGAATTCCATCTCGCTGTGTAATAGCAGGGATCGACTGTGACCAGATGTATTGGCTCTTGATTCGGGCCGGATCGTCGCCGAATGCAGCAATAAAGCGCCGCTTTGCAACCTCCCCGTCGGCTTCCCCAGCGACTTTTCGAAGTAACCGGCCGGTGGTATCGACACGACTAAGACTAGTCGAAGCGCGCTCAGGCCGCATGAAGATTTGTCGAATGAGCGCCGCATTCCAATCGGCCAATGACCAATCCGCTGAGGCAACCTTGTCTCGAGCGAGCGATTCTGCTTGACTCATCTGCCCACTCAGCTCGTACAAAGCGCCTTGCGCATCAGTGGTCGCCGTCTGGATACACAAAGAACCGCGGCGCGATATGAATCGCACCAGACGATAGGCAGTGCATCGCCCAAGTCCGTTGACATCACCGCAGATACTCAAGCATGTTGGAGTTCAACCTTCTCCCGCAACGAGGCGGAGTGGGCAAGAAGTGCTGCCTCAGCTTCACCGAGCGCGACTGACATCGCGTGACCAATGGCTCGAGCAAGCAGCGGCGGAACGGCGTTGCCAACCTGTGTATACCGCGGGCATTCTTTGGTTCGTAGATGACCTCCGGTCGTGTATTTGCCCAAGAACACAAACCAATCCGGGAAGGATTGCAGTCTCGCCGTCTCGCGCACGGTCAGGATGCGCGGAGCGCCGTAGTGCAAGACGTCATCGGGAAGAGTGGTCATGGTCGGCGCGGGATCTCCGGCTGCCATTGGATAGATTCGATGCTTGCGAAGGCCAAACTGCTCCCGAAGCGATTCATTCATGCGAACACCGCGCGGCGCTGCAGCCAGTATTTTTGAAAACCGTTGCGTCACATCGTCCCGATGGCGAGCCAACCGCATGCTATTCATCGGCTTGCCCTCATGCCCTGCATGCATAAGGCGCTGGTAGTTCGTCGACGGCCGGTGGTAAACGATTTCCGAGAATCCCTTAGGCGACTCCTCGTCGAGACATGGCGTTGTCCCTCGATGTGACATTTCCAAGTCAGAGATCGCGTCCGCAGCCGATATCTGTTCCTCAAGGCCCAAGCGGACAAGATGCGCTTTCCTTTGTTCCTCGATGATCGCGAACACGCGCGAGGCACCGCCCTCAAGGAAAAACGCCAGATCACGGCGAATCCCAATGACGATCAAGCGAGGCCTCCGTTGCGGCACGCCGAAACGATCCGCATGAAGTACCTGACCGAGTACGTCGTATCCAATGGCCTCGAGTGTCGCTTTGGCCTTCTCGTAGTAGGACTCTGCCCCGTGGCTCGTCGCGGCACCCGATGACTTCTTGGCGTGCGCGATCTTCATTCCAGGAACGTTCTCAAGGATCAGACCGAGGGGGCGAACTGCGTCGACGACCTTCGCGTACCTCAGGAACATTTGGTTCCGAGGATCGTCTTCGTTCCGCCTCCCCGCCGTGCTAAAGCCCTGGCAAGGAGGCCCCCCCGCGATCACTTGAACTGAACCGCGGAGACCCTGCAATTCACCGGCATGAAGATCGAGCAGGTCGTCAATGCCCCACGCCTTCTTTTCGAGCCAATCAGGCCATTCAAAGGGCATAGAGCTGGCCGCGGAAGTTCCAACAAAGTTGGCTGCAAAGGTCCTAAATGCCATTGCGTCGCGTTCGATAGCAAACACGCCGCTCATCCCGGCTTGCGTAAGGCCGAGCGACAACCCGCCGCAGCCCGCGAACAAGTCTATAAATTTCATTTTTATGTCCCGCGACGGGAAGCGCCTAGCGCCGGCTAAAAGCCTGCGAAAGCCGCTAGGAGCCAAGGCATCAACGAAAACACCCAGCCATGGCACAGCTCGCGCTCATTACCGCCGCTCTCCCCACTGTCCGTGCTGTATTTATGGGGAGTATGCCGCATGCAGACCCCGTCGACCAGATCGCAGGTACGAGAACGCGCAGAGCAACGTCTGGCAGTGCGACAACCTCGCGAAGCGCATTGGTCAAAAGTGAAAAATCGTCGAACACGTGATTACCCTGATCCAACGCTTGGCCGGCAAGAGTCGTTTTGGGCGCCAACAATGGCTCGCACGGCTCGTGCCCGTTTTTGCCCTCTTTTCTGTGCATCGCATTTGGCACAAGCCAGACTGATGCATTCCCGTTCCTAAAGGTTTTGGGCCACATATACCTTCTATGAGAGCACCAAGGCAGATGCCCTGAATACGCCGAACAAGGTGCAAAAGACCTCAAAGACAGCCTGTATCGCTCGCCATTAGGATTCGCCCCCAAGGCCTCTAAGAACCTGTTCATGATCTCCGCAGAAGCAAGGCCAGGAATGCAAGGTGAACGAACTGCAAGCTGGTGTTGAGTTTGCGCTCGCAGTTCTTCCACAGCCGCCTGTTCTTGTCCAGCCAGGCAAAGCTGCGCTCAACGATCCAGCGTTTGGGCAGGACCTGAAAGGTGTGCAGTTCGCTGCGCTTGGCAATCTGCACCGTCACATGCCCGCCCAGGATCTCGCGCACGCCTTGAGCAAAGGGCTGGCCCACATAGTCGCTGTCGGCCAGCAGACTTTGCACTGCGCTCAAGTGCGGCTTGCAGCGCTGCAGTGCCTGCAACGCCCCCTTGCGATCCGTGACGTTGGCCGTGGTCAGCGCCACGGCGTGCGGCAGGCCTTGCGTGTCCACCGCAATGTGGCGCTTGATCCCCGAGACCTTCTTGCCTGCGTCATAGCCTTTCAGGGCCGCTGTGTCCGTGTTCTTCACGCTCTGCGCGTCCACGATCAAGAGCGCGCTGCAAGCGCTGCGCCCCAGTTTCTCTCGGGCCGCGCCAACCTGATTTTTTGAGTGCCCGCTGCAGCAGGCTCACGCCCGCATCGTCGGGCTCACTCCATTGGGCGAAGTACGAATGCACCGTGCGCCACTTGGGAAAGTCGCTGGGCAATGCCCGCCATTGGCAGCCCGTTCGCAGCAGGTACAGCACGGCGCACCACACCTCGTAAAGGTCCACGGTGCGCGGCTTGGTCTTTTTGCGCGCCCGCTCCAGCAAGGGGCTGATCCGCGCGAACTGCTCGCGCGTGATGTCGCTGGGGTACTTCTTGCTTCTCACCCCGCCATTCTCTCTTGGGAAAAGATCGTGAACAGGTTCTAAACGAGTCAGCCAGGCGGCAAAGTGCGGACAGGCGGCACGTATGGCCTGGATGCCAATCTTCCCCATCAGGGTTGGGCCGTCGGATGTCTCCTTGTACCCGGTCGCCATGGCCTGCAATCTGGCCTTGGGGTGGGTGTCTTTGCCGTGGTTGATCAGTTCCGGCTCACCTGCGTGGGCAGGCGGTAGATCGTGCGCTCCGTGACCTTCAGGTAGTCAGCGACCTGCTTGATGGTGAGGATTTCTCCCTCACTGGGGCTTGTAGACATGGTTGGGACCAATTTTCGGCAACCCTTGACAGGATAGTTCAAAATTTTCAAGGTCTTCAATGCCTAGCGCTGACACGTGCGAGCCGCCACCCGGTGGCGCCTGCCGCCCAACGATTTACCCCCTGGGAGACCGTCTACCAGCAGAGCCGACGCTGGGTGGATGCGGGCTGCTTCGAGCCCATGCTCTCGGACCTACGCTCGATCATCCGTGCAGCGAAGAGACATCAGGCCAGCGTGATGCTGCTTGATCTGGTGCCCGACACGGTGCAGCAGGGCGAGCTGGATCTGGACGACGCCCCCAAGGACAACAGTCGTCTCATGGCGGCGCTGGATGGCCTCAACGGGCGCTTTGGCCGGGGCACGGTGCATGTAGCCAGCACGAGGCTGGATGATCACCTCCGCGCCAGGGGGCGACGGCAGGAGCGGCGCACGCAGCAGTACACGACGCATTGGGATGAGGTGGCTGTGGTCAGATCCAGATGGAAGGTGCTCGGACCAGTCACGAATGCGCAGGAGCACATCCTGAAGGGAAGGTTCCGCCTTGGAACGTCGAGTGGTCGTCTGCACCCTATCACTCCGTCATAATTGCTCAAATAACAATCAGTAACAGGGCATGGAGTATGGCGACATTGATTCCTTCGCCAAGCGCGTGCGTTTCGCGAATGACGTCCGGAGAGAGGCGCCTCTCGGAGCGTCTCGAATCCAAGCTGGACGATGACTATTTGCTATGGGACGTCGTCCCCGTAGGCCCAACAGGACCCTTCGTCGTTTCGTATGGAATGCAACATTCAAAATGAAGCCCGATAGTGGAGCCCGGTGGGCATGTGGGGAGGTCGCGTGTTGGCCTGTCCACATGCCCACGGGGCGGATGTTTGGCAAAGGAAGGACTGATGAGCGATGGAGTTGAAGCGCCGTTCACAAGCGCACTGGGTCTGCAGTTGCCGTGGGTGGTCGAGGACGTCAAGCTCGATACCGTCAATCGCCGCATTGATTTCGAGATCGGCTGCCATGGCAGCGCGTTGGCATGCCCGGCTTGTGGCGCTGCTGCACAACCCGTTCATGATCGACTGCGCCGGTCCTGGCGCCACTTGGACTTCTTCCAGTTTGAGGCTTGGCTGCATTGTGACGTGCCGCGCATCGCGTGCAGTGGCTGCGGCAAGACCACCCAGATGTTGATGCCCTGGGCTCGCCCGGGCTCAGGCTTCACGGCAGCCTTCGAGGCCTTGGTCATGGCGCTTTTCCGGCAGTTTCCGGTCCGTCAGGCAGCGGGCCTGTTGCGCTGCGCGGACAAGCAGTTGTGGCGTCGCATCGAGCACTATGTCGAGCAAGCCCGTGCCTTGAAGAACTTTGCCGGCGTGCAACTCATTGGCATCGACGAGACCAGCCTGCGTCGCAACCAAAACTACATCACCGTGGTTCACGACATGGATGCCAAGCGACTGTTGTTTTCCACCCAGGGACGCGAACACCAGATCGGTGATCGACTTCGCCGCAGACCTCAAGGCCCAGGGAGGCGATCCGGCTCAGGTGCGGCATGCGTGCATGGACATGAGCGCAGCCTATGCCAAGGGCGTGGCTCTGGCGCTGCCGCAGGCGCAGATCAGCTACGACGGCTTTCATGTCGTGGCAATGGCCATGGCGGCGATGGATCAGGTTCGGCGCGCGGAGATGGCGCAAGACGCCTCCGCCGTGCGCGAGGCTCTGGGTCGGGGCGACCGCACGATACTCAAGCAGCTGATGTGGGTCATGCGGCGCAACCCGCCTGGCTAGAGTCAGCGGGCAGGTCAAGGCGATGCACTGGTTGCAGCATTCAGCGCTCAACAGCGCGCGGGCCTGGCGGCTGAAGATGGCGCTGCGCGAGGTGTACGCCCGTGCCGGAGCGCACATCAGCCCCGATCAGACGGGTGGCGACCTGCGCATCTGGCTCAGTTGGGCCAGCCGCTGCGGGCTCGATCCGTTCAAGAAGCTGACGGCCTGCCTCAAGGGCCGCTTCGACGCCGTGGTCCGGGGCCTGAACGATCACCGCAGCAACGCCATTGTCGGAGCGATGAACGGCCTGCTGCAGCAGGCCAAGCGCGCTGCACAGGGCTTTCGCACCAGCACCAACTTCATCGCCATCGTCTACCTGCGCATGTCCAAACTCACGCATCAACCGGCCCATTCGTTCGCGCCTGCGACCGTCAGATGAAACTTTCGCTTTCCACACAAAACGGCATAGAGACACTGTGCTTGGCATTACCCCACTAGGAGAAAAAATGAATATGCAATCGTATCGGATCGAACTATACGGGCACATCATAGACCTTCCTGCAACTAGAGTTTTTGCGAATTCAATCCATAGGATATTCAATCCTATTGAAAAAAATTGGCACAATAGAATCATTAATGATTTCTATAAAATTTTTGAAAATCTTGATGACGTTTACGAAAATTCAGAAAAACTTGCCCAAGATGTACTATCCGAATCTGTAAAAACCGCATTAGACATCCTTACAGAAAACTCCATCTACGACGTTGATGAGCAAGGATTTACAAAAAAATATTTAGGCAAATACGAAATCTGGGATGAATATTTTGAAATAATAGCCTATCAATACGAATCCATCGTACATGCAACCGCCCAAAAGGACGCTTACAGAACTCAGCGCCGATTAAATAGAGACAAAATGGTTGGTTTCGGACCAGCACCATCAATGAAAAATGGCTACCGCAGTCCACAGAGCTACGCCAATTTTAGCAACGCGGTCGACAATATTGGTCACGGTATTTTCAACATGATGGCAAAGGGCGTAACAGCCATAGAAAACTCCATAAAGAAAGACGAGATTTTTAAAAACCCAAAAACCGTCAAAGCCCTCGACTCTGCTGTGTGCAGCATCATTTTGGCGAGCAAAGAGGCAGTTACTGACGCACTAAAGGAACGCTACAACGGAGCAATTCACACCTACACCAAGGAAGAAATAGAGAAGGCAAGCGCCATTATAACCAATGTCGAAAATGACAGAATTCCCAAGACTGATATCCAAAAACAAATTCTCAGCCTTTTCACCACATACCCTTACAACGAAAGAAT
Source organism: Alicycliphilus denitrificans (assembly GCF_044792555.1). Taxonomy (GTDB): domain Bacteria; phylum Pseudomonadota; class Gammaproteobacteria; order Burkholderiales; family Burkholderiaceae_C; genus Alicycliphilus; species Alicycliphilus denitrificans_A. The sequence goes on along the minus strand of NZ_CP126238.1, from coordinate 2,069,339 downwards.
CTACACACTTTTACTAACCAGATTTGGCGCAGATGCCGGCAAACTGGACGAAATAGCAGAGTATTTTGGAATCTCGATTCTTGCAGATGAAAAAGAAAAAATATTTCAATCAAAGCTTAATGAGGCAAACCTTTCCAGCATCGTCGCAATTCAGTCCAACATAAGTTTATTTCGCGAATTTGCAAATAATATTGGATACTCAGGAGGCGAGAAAGACCTGAAAGAACTGCTTGATGCAGCGAGAGAAAAGGAATTCCAACTGGAAGCAGCGAAGTATCAACTACGAACCCCTTCGGAATGCGATCAGAATCTAGCCACCCTAGAGAAATATGCACAGAAAATAGGCTATAGCCACTTTTCAGATTGGGCCACCCAAGTCCGCAAAAAGCTGGATATGAGGCAATGCACGGTCGATGGCATTCAGTATACATCTCGATTCAATGCCGACTATGCACAGAAACAGTCGCAAAAACTACGAGATACTTTAGGACGGCGTGGTTTTCTATGGATAAATGAATGCCCATATAACAAAAATAAGGTTATTCGGGCAGCCAAGATTGTAATAGAAGGCACAAGCGGCATGAAGTTGATTCGAGCGGATGAGGCATCCGGTGTACTCGAGGGAAAATCTTCAGTGAGTTTGCTATCCTGGGGTGAATCGTTCAGGATCCAGATAGGTGGCGAGGAGGAAGCGAGTTCGGCAGTGCTGTTGATCCAGTCGGATTCAAAAAGCTCGTTTGCGGGCACCAACAAGAACAAGGAGATTATCAACAAGCTCGCCGAGCAAATCCGGAGGCTCCTCGATAAATTTTCTCATGAGTGGAGGTAGTTTTGATTAATTATCTGTTAGCGATTTTTTTCCCATTTGTGATATTTGTCAAACGCAGCCAGCCAATCAGAGCCGGCGTTGCGCTAGCCCTTCAAGCTTCTGGATTTTTATGGTTCATCGCCGCAATCTGGGCGTTGTTTGGCGCTCGAAAATTAGAAAAAATCACACACTATGAAGAACATCTGGATGAATTAGCGCGAAAAAATGATTAATAGGGTGAGTCGATGTATTGACCAAGCTGAACCTGCACAGGCCAGGCCGCTAAAGCATAAGCCTCAGCGGAGGGCTTCATATCCAGCGCCTGGTGAGGGCGCCGATGGTTGTACCAACCGATCCAGTCGGCGATCACGCGGCTGGCGTGTTGCAGGGTTTCGAACCGGTGTCGGTGCACGCATTGGTCCTTGAGCGTGCGGATCACGCGCTCGACCATGCCGTTTTGCTCCGGGCTGTACGGAGTGATGAACTCCTGCTGCAGCCCGTAGCTTTTGACCAAGGCTGTGTAGCTGCGGCTGGTGAACACCAGGCCGTTGTCGGACCTCAGCAGGAACGGATGCCTGACCTTGCCCAGGCAGGATCAAGGCTTGCTCCAACGCGGCCTCTGCCGTCTTGGAGCGCCCGCTGCGGCTCAGGTGCCAGCCCAGCAGTTCACGGCTGTAGCAGTCGATCATCAGGGCCAGTGACGCCCAGCCATCGCGCCCCGTCCATGCCCGGCACAGGTCCGTGGCCCAGCGTTCATCAGGTGCCTTGGCCACCGATGGCAAGGCCTGGATGCGAGGCCTGAAGCCCACTGGGCGTTTGCGCACCTGCCAGCCTTGGATCTGGAAGATGCGCTGCACGGTGTTTTTGTTGAATCCCAGAAGGTGCGCCACTGTGCGGTAGCCGAAGGACGGGTTCTCTTCGATCATGGCCTTAATGGGGCGGGCGAAGTGCTCCCGCACCTTCGGTGCCGCCTTGGTGCTGCGGTAGCACATCGTGCGCCGGGGTACCTCAAACCACTGGCACAGCTTGACCAGGCTGACCTTGAATCCATCTTCAGCCAATCCCTGCTGAAGGCTGAGGATCATTTCTCGTCCTCGTTGCCCAGCAGGGACGCCAGCTTTTTCCTGGCACGCAGCTCCAGCATGGCTTCGCCATAGGCCCCCTGCGGTTCACGCAGCTGCTTCTCGTACTGCTCCTTGACTTCCAGGGGCTTGCTGCGCAGGGCGTTCTCCATGCCGCGTTTGCCTTCATCGACCCACTGCTCCACCTCAGATGGGTTGACCCTGCCTCGTTTCCACGTACATCAAGTCATGCAGCCAAGCGGGCGTTCTCCCACTTCACAGGGGCGAGGAAGCCGTTGGCCGAGTGCAGGCGCTGGCGGTTATACCAGCCCTCGATCCAGTCGACGATGTCCAGCCTGGCCTGCGCCCGCGTGTCGTAGCGTATCTGGTAGATGCGCTCGACTTTCAGCGTCTTGAAGAAACTCTCCATCGGCGCGTTGTCCCAGGCGTTGGCCTTCCTGCTCATAGACATCGTGACGCCCAGATCAGCCGCCAACGCCCGATAGCGCCTACCCGCATATTGCGACCCGCGATCGGTGTGTACCAGCAGACCCTTGGCCGGCTTGCGCTGCCACCAGGCCGATTTCAGTGCCGTGCACACCAGGCTGGCGTCAATGACCTCGGACATCGACCAGCCCACGATGCGCCGCCCCGCCAGGTCCATCACCGCTGCTAGGTACAGCCAGCCCTCGCCGGTGGGCACGTACGTGATGTCCGCCACCCATGCCTGATTGGGCTGCCAGCCATCGAAGCGGCGATCCAGCAGGTTCGCAGCCACCGGCAGGCGGTGGGCCGAGTCGGTGGTCACCATGAAGGGCCTTCGGTACACCGGCCGCAGCCCCTGGCGCTGCAGGCTCTTGCGAACCCGCTCGGCACTGACGACCTCTCCTTGCTGACGAAGACTCTGAACGATCCGAGGCCGCCCGTAACTTCGGCGGCTGGCCTCGTGGATGGTCGCCACCTTGGCATCCAAGGCCTGGTTGGCCAGCGTCCGAGTGCTGGGTGGGCGCACGCGCCACTGGCAGTAGCCGCTGCGAGAAACCTCCAGCACGCGGCACAACTGGCTGACGGTGTACTGGTCGCGATGCTCGTCGATCCAGGCGTACTTCATCGCGACCCCCTGGCGAAGTACGCCGTCGCTTTTCGCAGGATTTCCACATCCAGCTTGGCTTCGGAAAGTTCCCTGCGCAGGCGAGTGTTCTCCGCCTCCAACTCGCTGACGGGACGGCGCACCAGGGCGTCTGCAGGCACCGGTGCGCTAGCCCCATCACCCGATGCGCTGCGCCGTCTGGACCAGTTGCCCAACGTCGCCACCGGGATGCCCAGCCGACGTGCCGCTTCGTGGCCGCCGACCGAGCCCGCAAGCCTGACGGCTTCACCCTTGAATTCCTCTGTGTACTGCCTCTTGGGCAGCCTGCCTTCTTTTATCTCGATTCTCCGTACCTTTGAAGTTTCCAACTTCTTGCTGTACGTGAAATCGAGGCAGGGTCAGGTTGAGATCGAAGGCCCGACTGGCCTCCGAGATCATGGTCTTGCCCTGGAGGATGTCCAGGACCAGAGCGGTTTTACGCTTGGCTGTCCAGCGCTTGATGTCGTCTTCCATCAGGGTGCTCATCGTCGTTTCCTTCAACGTTAACACCTGAGCAGGAATTCACTAGGTCAATACAGTCATGCGCAGCTTTGGCTGCTAGCGCTTTTTTGCCGACTGGCGCGGGACTACGAGCGGTTGCCAATGGTCTTGAGCTGGCTGTTTCCTGGCCTTCGCACTGCTCATACTGCCCGTCGACGAACGGATATTGGCTGTAGCCACGATTTCATAACACTCTGCCAGCTTCTCCATTCTCTGCGCTCATCCAACCAGTAGCGATACGCGCGTTGCCCCCCGCCTGCTCATATCACTCGGCGAATCATATCCCCCCAACGACGCGGATACTTCAAAAAATCTAAGCAATCAGACCCAACAACCAAAGGTCAACATTGATATTGGCACATACATTACCCCCCTATCGCATCACCAAGATGATTACCCCTTTCTAAAACATTTGACCCACATATACTATTAATGAACCACAAAGCAATCATGCCTTCGGGTTTGTCAGAATTTCTAATTTCATTCTCAAGGAAAGTCATTCAAAAGACCATCATCACCAAGCGACCCAAAATCGCTTATTTGGATGAAAGGATTGGATCGACCAACCCAAAGCTCATTCATTGACTTCTTCGGGAGTTTTTCGACATTCTGACAACACCGCTGATCGAACAGACCCCCCAGACCATCAGGTCTGGGGGGTCTGTTTTATTAAGGCATCAAAAAGCAAAGCCCCAGCTTCCTCAGACTGCTATGTGGCCGCGATCAATGCTTATCCCCACAAATGGGAAGCATTGACTATTTCCTCGTATTTACTATTTTAAGGACAAACAAACATGTCAAACATTTGCCCTCGGTGCGGATCCACTCACATTGAAACCAAAAATACCGCCAGAAAGACGGGTGGCGCCATTGGTACGGCAGCAGGCGCAGTCAGTGGTGCCTCTGGGGCCTACGGTGGCGCGCAACTCGGCGCATCCGTGGGTTCTGTCGCTGGGCCTGTAGGACTGGTACTTGGCGGTTTGGGGGGCGCCATTCTAGGGGGACTCTTCGGCGGAGCCGTGGGCTGCGCAGTCGGTTCCACTGCGGGTCGCTCGGTCGATCAAAACCTTCTGGACAATTTGCACTGTCTCGACTGCGATTAAGAATTCAGTGAAAAGTCATCTTGAAGCCTTTCGCTGCCTCTTTGCTTTTCCAGCCCCGCGTGATTCGTCTGCGGGGCTTTTCATTTCTGGAGCCCCAATGCCAACCTCCCTCCAACATGGACAAATTCATGCCATAAGCCCCAACACTTACTACACCCGCCCCGAACTTGTGCAGCAGGCTCTGGACCTACTTGCGTGCAAAGTCTGCGAAGCAGATGTATTGGTCTCTCCAGATATGGTTCGCGAATATCTTCGTCTGCTGCTAGCCGATCGTCCCTACGAAGTTTTTACCGTCATTTTTCTGGATACACAGAACCGCGTTCTTGACGTTGTCGAGATGTTTCGGGGCACCCTCACCCAAAAATCGGTCTATCCAAGGGAGGTGGTGATGGAAGCGTTGGGGCGCCATGCGGCCAGCGTGATCCTCACCCACAACCACCCCAGTAATTATGCGGAGCCATCCATGGCTGATGAAGCACTGACGGGAGTCCTCAAGTCGGCACTGGCATTGGTCGATCTACGAGTACTGGACCACTTCATCGTGACCCGTAGCACGGTCGTCAGCTTCGCAGAGCGCGGACTGATGTAAAGCCACCCAATGCTTTTATTGAACCCTGCCGTCAGGCTGTTCTCTTTTTCTTAGTTTTCCTCATCGTGGCATGGGCCAATGTTGCTACGTTGACGCAGCAACTTCGCCCAGTTCATCACACGCTTTTAAACCCTTCAACTCTTTCCAGGATATTTAAAATGGCACATCTTCTCGAAAAAATGGCCTATGTCGGCGACACCCCGTGGCATGATCTGGGTAACCAACTCCCGGCCAAGCAACCTATTGAAGTCTGGGCCAGGGAAGCCGGCATGGACTGGACCATCTGCGAAACACCGGTTCGCTACATGACCGAACAGGCCGGCGCCCTGGGCTCGATCATGAGCTTCGATGACCAGAAGGTGCTCTACCGCAGCGACACCAAGGCCCCGCTGTCCGTGGTGGGTGGCCGATACCAGATTGTCCAGCCCAAGGAAGTTCTGGAGTTCTACCGGGACCTGACCGAGATCTCCGGCTTCGAGCTGGAGACGGCCGGTGTGCTCAAGGCCGGCAAGAAGTTCTGGGCCCTGGCTCGCACCGGCAAGGAAACGGCGCTCAAGGGCAACGACACGGTCAAGGGCTACCTGCTGCTGGCCACGTCCTGCGATGGGACGCTGGCCACGACGGCGACGCCTACGACGATCCGGGTCGTGTGCAACAACACCCTGTCCATTGCACTGAACGGCGCCACCAGTGCCATCAAGGTGCCGCACAGCACGAGCTTTGACCCGCAGGCCGTGAAGAAGCAGCTGGGCGTGGCAGTGACCCAGTGGGACAGCTTCATGTACCGCATGAAGACTCTGTCCGAGCGCAAGGTCAAGAGCCACGAGTCGATGAACTACTTCCTCAAGGTTCTGTGTCATACCGAACCGGCTCAAGGCCTGACGAATGAACGCGCCTTGAAGAAGGTGCAGGCGATGTACGAGGGTCACGGGCGCGGTGCGGAATTGTCAGCGGCCAAGGGAACCGCCTGGGGCCTGCTGTGCGCCGTCACTGAATTCGTGGACCACGAGCGGCGGGCTCGCAGCCAGGAGTACCGGCTCGACAGCGCCTGGTTCGGCCACGGAGCGGCCCTGAAGCAACGCGCCCTGGAACATGCCTTGCAGCTGGCCTCGTAACCCGGTCCACTCAGCGACCGACCTCCCCCGCAACCATCACGCCATAAGCCCCGGCCCTCTCATAGGGACCGGGGCTTTTTGTTTGGCAACTCGAAATCCCCCCTTCAAAGGAGAAACCATGGCAAACGCACTCAAGCTGGAACGGCCTGCCAAGGCCAAGCCCGCCCTCAAGCTGATCAAGACCCAGGACATCAGTCGCGACGAGTGGCTGACGGTGCGCAAGCACGGCATCGGCAGCTCGGATGCCGGCGCGGCAGTGGGTCTGAACCCCTACAAGTCCCAGCTACAGCTGTGGCTGGAGAAGACCGGACGGGATACCGCTCTTCCTCAGACCGATCCCAACGACGAGACCAGCCCGATGTACTGGGGCACGCTGTTGGAGCCCATCGTGGCGGCGCATTACACGAAGAGGACCGGCTACAAGGTCCGCCGCGTCAACGCCGTGCTTCAACACGCCCAGGAGCCCTGGATGCTGGCCAACATCGACCGGGAGATCGTCGGCGCGCCGGATGTCCAGATCCTAGAGTGCAAGACGGCAGGACTGAATGGCGCACGACTCTGGAAGGACGGTGTTCCGGAGTACGTCCAGCTTCAGGTGATGCACCAGCTGGCGGTGACGGGCAAGCAAGCTGCGGATGTGGCTGTGCTGATCTGTGGGCAGGAGCTGCAGATTCACCGGATCGACCGGGACGAAGCCATGATTGAACCGCCCCGGGTTTTGAGGAGGCTCCAACACTTGAGAAGATGGAGCTATGAACAAGTCACCGAAGTTCTCCCCGGAAGTGCGCGAGCGCGCCGTGCGCATGGTGCAGGAGCACCGAGCCGACTACCCGTCGCTGTGGGCAGCGATTGAATCGATTGCCCCCAAGATTGGCTGCGTGCCACAGACCTTGAACGACTGGGTCAAGAAGGCCGAGGTCGACAGCGGCCAGCGCCCCGGCACCACCACCTCGGATGCGCAGCGCATCAAGGAACTGGAGCGTGAGGTCAAAGAATTGCGCCGGGCCAACGACATCCTGAAGACGGCCAGCGCGTTTTTCGCGCAGGCGGAGCTCGACCGCCGACTCAAGTCGTGAAGGCCTACATCGACCGCCACCGTGATGACTACGGGGTCGAGCCCATCTGCCGGGCGCTGCAGATGGCCCCGTCGTGTTACTGGCGCCACGCAGCCCGGCAACGCAACGCGCAACTGCGCAGTGCACGCGCCCAGCGTGACGAGGGTTTGAAGGCCGACATTCAGCGCGTGTGGCACGCCAACTGGCAGGTCTACGGAGCCGACAAGGTCTGGCTGCAGATGAACCGCGAGGGCATCGTGGTGGCGCGCTGCACGGTCGAGCGTCTGATGCGTGCCATGGGCTTGCAAGGGGCACGCCGTGGCAGGGCGGTGCGCACCACCACGCCGGATACCTCGGCCCCGTGCCCGCTGGACCACGTCAACCGGCACTTCCATGCCAGCCGTCCCAACGAGCTATGGGTGTCGGACTTCACCTATGTCTCCACCTGGCAAGGCTGGTTGTATGTGGCCTTTGTGGTGGATGTGTACGCTCGGCGCATCGTGGGCTGGCGCGTCAGTCGCAGCATGCAGACGGACTTCGTGCTCGATGCCCTGGAGCAGGCTCTGTACGAACGCCAGCCAGCGGCCCATGTCTTGACGCACCATTCCGACAGGGGCAGTCAGTACGTCAGCATCCGCTACACCGAACGCTTGGACCAGGCGGGCATACAACCTTCGGTGGGCAGCAGGGGAGACAGCTATGACAACGCGCTGGCCGAGACCATCAACGGTCTGTACAAGGCCGAGTTGATTCACCGCCGGGGACCTTGGAAGACCAGGGAATCCGTGGAACTGGCCACCCTGCAATGGGTGCACTGGTTCAACCACGTCCGACTGCTCACGCCGATTGGGGGCATCCCTCCGGCAGAAGCTGAGGCAAACTACTGGAGGCAACTCGCCGCCAGCGACACCTCGACAGAAGTGTCAACTTAAACCAATCGGCCTCCTCGAAAGCCGGGGCGGTTCATGATCGCCCAGCTGGTGGCGCTGGAGCGTCAGTTCTGGCATCACGTCGAAACCGACCAGCCGCCCCCTGCGGACGGCTCGGATTCGGCAGATCTGGCGTTGCGCTGCCTGTATCCGCAGGACTCAGGGAACGTGCTTGACCTGTCCCACGATCTGGAGATGTCTGCGGCGTTCTCTGACCTGCAGGCTGTCCGGCAGGTGCTGGCGAGCAAGAGCGAGCTGGAAGCACAGCTCAAGCAACGGATCCAGCAACGCATGGGCGTTGCCTCGCGGGCCGTCTTCGAGACCGGTGAGGTGAGCTGGAAGCGCAGCAAGGATGGCATGACGCTCGATACAGCACGCCTACTGAAGGAGCGGCCCGAGTTGCTGAAAACCTACGCACTGGTCAAGCCCGGCTCCAGACGGTTTCTGGTGCAGACCTGATCCCCATCCCGAACTCACCCGCCCCGCATTGACGGGGCTTTCTTTTTTGTGGCCGGCCTCGGGTTTGTGGGTGGCCCAGTTCATTCGAAAGGAATCATCATGCTCAAAGGTTTGGCACTGACACCCCCGGTCATTGGCCGGATTTCCATCGGCAGAGTCGTCGAGAAGAACGGCAAGCGACTGCCGGAAAAAGACGACGAATTCAGCATCACCAGCCAGGTTCAGTCCAAGGACGGCTGGGTCAACCATCCCGTTGACGAACAGCTGCGCAAGGATGCCAACGCCAAGCTGCGCAGCATCCCAGTGCGGCTGCTTTTCGATGACCCGGATCTGAACTTCCGGGCCAGCTACTCCCTCTTTGACCGCAACACCGGTCGCCCGATGTGCGTGGGCAACGGGGAGAGCTGCAAACGGGCCACGGCCTCCGGCATGCAGGTGGCGGAATGCCCTTCTCCGGACTTCTGTGAACTGGCGATCGGAGGCAACTGCAAGCCCTACGGACGACTGAACGTGCGGATCGGGGATGACGATGAGTTGGGAAGCTTTGTCTTCAGGACCACCGGCTTCAACAGCATCCGTACGTTGTCAGCACGCCTGAGGTATTTCCAGGCGGTATCCGGGGGACTACTGGCAACCTTGCCGCTGGAGTTGCGCTTGCGAGGGAAGTCAACGACTCTGTCCCGTCGCGCACCGATTTACTACGTTGACCTAACGGTCCAATCGGGCATGACGTTGACGGAGGCCATTGCGAGCGCGAAGTGTCTACACGAGGAACGCAAGACGGCTGGATTTGATCAGGATGCACTTGATCGGGCAGCGCGCGAAGGCCTTGCCACCGGAGCATTCGACGAATCGGAGGAGGATGGTGCCGCCGTGGCGAAAGAGTTCTATCCAGACCAGACTGAGACGGACGCCAAGGCTGGAACCGCAGAACACCGATTCCAACGAGGGCTCAGTCAGAAGCTACAAGAGAAGGCGGGGCGAATCGGGAAACCCCTGACAGGGGAGCACAACAGCAACTGACTGACGGTTGACGAGCGAACCTACGGAACCCCTGGCGGTTCCGTAGGGGGCGTGTCCGATTTTTTGTGTAAACGGTTCGGACCTAAGTGGACGGAGATGCGGTCTCCAAACTGAATGGTAAAGCGGGTGAGCGCGGCCTTCCAGTCCCGGATGGGCATGGTCCACTTCTGGCTGATGTTGCGCAGGGCCAGATAGAAACAGCTTGGTCAGTGCCTCGTCGCTGGGGAACGCCCCCCGATTCTTTGTCAGCTTTCTCAGGCTCATGTTCACCGACTCGATGCCATTGGTGTAAATGACCTTGCGGATTTCGGGCGGGTAGTCGAAGAACGGTATGAGCCGACTCCAGTTCCTGCGCCAGGATTGCCCGATGGGCAGGTACTCGGCATCCCAGCGGGCCTCAAACTCACCCAGGCACAGCTCGGCCTCCTCGGCGGTGGTGGCCGTGTAGATGCGGCGCAGGTCGGCCGCCACTTCTTTCCTGCGTTTCCAGGAGACGTAGTTCAGGCTGTGGCGCACCATGTGCACAATGCACAACTGCACCACCGCCTTGGGGAACACCGCCTCGATGGCGTCGGGGAAGCCCTTGAGCCCATCGACGCAGGCGATGAAGATGTCCTGCACACCCCGGTTGCGCAGCTCGGTCACCACCTGCAGCCAGAACTTGGCCCCCTCGGTCTGCGCCAGCCACAGGCCCAGCACCTCCTTCTCACCGCTCATGGTGATGCCGATGGCTAGGTACACCGCCTTGACCCGCACTGCGCCCTCGCGCACCTTCACATGGATGCAGTCCAGGTAGACGATAGGATAAATCGGCTCCAGCGGACGAGCCTGCCAGGCCTTGACCTCATTGGCCACGGCGTCCGTCACCGACGAAATCAGGCTGGGCGAGACCTCGGCGCCGTACATCTCCCCCAGATGGCCCTGTATCTCGCGCACGGTCATGCCGCGGGCGTACAGCGAGATGATTTTGTCGTCGAACCCTGCCCAACGGGTCTGGTGTTTGGCGATGAGCTGAGGCTGGAAACTGCCGTGGCGGTCGCGGGGAACCTCAATGGGCAGTTCACCCAAATCACCCTTGAGCGTCTTCTTGCTCTTGCCGTTGCGGGTGTTGCCGCCGGGGTTGGAAACCGCCTCATGGCGTTCGTGGCCGAGGTGTTCGGTCAGCTCCGCGTCCAGCGCCTTCTCTACGAGCAGCTTGGTCAGCTGTTTGAGCAGGCCGTTCTCGCCAATCAGATCTTCAGGCTTCTTGTAATCGGCCAGCAGGTTGGCAAGCAGTGCTTCGGGTACTTCGTGCTTCTTGGATGTCATTGTGCTTACGGACAGGCCGGCTTGCGCCGGCAGTGGATTGTCCGTTTACACAAAATTCTGCACACCCTCTCCGTAGGACCTACTTTCATTTTTTTGACCAATGAAGTAGCGCTCTCAACACGTCACGTTGTCTGCCCAACACACAGTAACCGGTCAGCCCCATCTCTTAGCGTCCAGCAAGAACTCCTCGCCAGAACCTTGAATCAGCCTCTGCTCGCACCATAACCATGGTGACCGAATCCATATTCCTTCGACCTAGCCTTGCACAGATAGCTCGCACGCCGAAAGAACGCCGCCACGGATTCCGGATCGTCGCGTAAAAGCATGTAGGACGGATTCTCTGGAAAGTGCACCAAGGTCTTCGCACTCTCAACTGTCACACCAAGGGCGCTAGCCCATGCTTCAAAAACTCGATTGGCCGTGTTCCCAGTAGAAGTCTGATAACGACCCAACCAATTAAAAGCATGCCCATTGAGAAGCACCACGAAGTGGTAGTGCGTCCTTCCAAAATCACCTACCTCCCTGACCCAGAAATACCTAACCTTGGTATCGTGAACAAAGGATCCCGCCTTCGAAGCACACACCCTATTATGTCGAATCTTTGCCTTAAAGGATTCAACAAATTTTGACGCGACATAATTAGAGAATTCATCAGGACGAGCGTCAACACAATCAGGCAAACGAAGATCAAACCTGAACGCAAAGATCCTTCCATACTGAGCCAGAGCATTCACTATCACCGCATTCAACGCAGCAAGGTACTCACTTATCATCCGATAGCCCCCCTCCATCAGGGGCATGGAATTATACTCACCACAATAATGCAAGTGATGATTCTTATTCAGATTAAAGTTATCGCGAAACATCTAACCTCACATTAATAAGTTAACCATAAGTGATAGATAGATAGATAGATAGATAGATAGATAGATAGATAGATAGATAGATAGATAGATAGATAGATATATTTATACTACCAATACCTAGCCTTCAAGTAGCATCAATCAGGACAAACCAACACACATAAACCATGAATTCAAAGGAAAGTCAAAAGAAATCAACTAAATAGTTACTCTGGAAAAAAAGGATTTCATCAAGAAGCCCTCAATCTCTTTCGTTGTCGCAACCACTCATCAACCTCTTCCTTAATCCATCCTACCGACCGAACCCCTAGCTTCACCGGTTTAGGAAACTGATCGTTCTTCATATACAAATAGAGCGTTGATCGCGGCAAACCGGTCAACTCGCTCACCATGGGAAATCTCAAAACGCGCATGTTTTGCACTCTTTGGTAGTTAGTCCAAAGCATTCGTTCTGGCTGTGATTTTTTCCTAATCGGGTCGGCAACTACCAAGGCCGCATTCAGTACAGATGCTTTGGTCGCAGATACCCCGCAGATCCTGACCGCCATCAACCCGAGGCACAAGGCGCCTTAACGTCATCCCTTCAAGGTGTTCTCGCCGCCGCTGGCGGCAACCTCCCGGCTGCACCAATGCACGAGTGGAGTCAGCGTAGATGTGGCAGGAATTGCTGGAGATATTCGAGCGGCAGGCACCGGCGAGCGTAATGGCCCGAGAGGCCACCGACATCCTGGCCAGCGAGGATGCGCACGAGAGCCAGCGCGTTGGCTCGGCGAACTTGATCAGGGATGCGCGGCCCGGCGAGCCGTGGATCGTCGACCGCCACTTCTGCACCGAGGCGCTGGTGCGCAGCGGCAGCATGCGGGGCCGGCTTCATCCTGCGCGAAAACGCGACATGCCATACGCGCGTGCGGCACGACGAGCCCTGGCGCTCGGCGGGCGACCTGCAGAAACAGGCCATTCGGGTCGATCACGCCCCCCGCATAGCGGTGCATCTGGCTGGAGTTGGATACGCCCACCGAGTCGGGCGAGACCCGCATTACGTTGTGGAGCAGCCTGCCCGAGGCCGTAACGCCCGCGCAGATCGCTCAGCTGTACAGCAAACGCTGGCGCATTGAGGGAATGTTCGGGCACCTGATGGCGGTACTCAACAGCAAGAACAGAAATCTGGGCCATCACTGGGCGACCTAGTTAAGTATTGCGACGACGATCGTGCAGGCCTACAACGCGCTTGCCCTGCTCAAGCGCTGCGTCGAGCAGGCATACCACCAGAAGGCGCGCGAACTCGATGCCTCGACCTCTCACCTGACGGTGCATGTAGCCAGCGACTACCAGAGCATGCTCATCGCATTGGAGCCACATGCGTGGCTGCCATGGTCCGAGGAAGCGCCTGAACGCGTTGCGGGCTACCTGCTACGGCTGGTCCGTTCGATCTCGCCTCGCAGCATCGCCACGGCTAAGCGCGGATCCAAGCAGGACAAGCCAAAAGGCTATGTCAATGCCCCCATCGTGCGCAAGCAGGTCTCGACGGCCCGGGTGCTGCGCGGCGAGAAGGCGAGAGCAGCTTGAAAAGGATGTGCCTTAAAGTGCTCCTTCGGAAGGGGAGTCGCAAGGAGAGCCTAAAGAATGACTGACAAGCACAGGAGAAAATACCTAGATTTACAATCTACTATAATTCTAGAATGCTTCTAGATGCCATCTACTTTTAATCTAGAAATTTTCAAGCTAGCTTCATGAATCCTTCCAAGTCACTTCTTGGTGTGTGCCGTGAACTTGCGGGCGAGCGATAAGCCATGGCTGTAGAGTGGTGCCATGCACCGCATGACCCTACCCCACGGATGTCAGCGCCTGATGGAGATGAACGCGCCACAGCGCAAACACGACCTGAGCTGGCTGGTGCGCGCAGACGCCCCGTGATGACTGCCGCCAAACGCCTTTCCGCCGTGGGAAGCGGTTTATCAGCAGAGCCGTCGCTGGGTGGATGCTGGGTGCTTCGAGGCCATGATCTCGGACCTGCGCTCGATCATCCGCGTGGCGCAATGGCGCCAGGGCCAACCCAGCGCGTATTGCTGGACGGACGCACCCTGCAGTCGAGCTGCGAAAGCGATCCGCGCGCGGGCTACGACGGCTACAAGCGCAAACACGGCAGCGCGACAAACATGGCGTCAGACACGTCGGGGCATCTGCTGGCCGCGCACATCACGCCAGCAAACGAACAGGAGCGCGCGCAGGTACAAGTGTTGAGCGAGGCAGTGCAGCAGCCACGGGCGGTAAAGTCAAGCGGATCAGGGCTACACGGGCGAGAAGACCAAGCAGGCGGGGCAGGACAACGGCATCGAGCTGCGGGTGGTCAAGCTGCCCGAAGTCAAGAAGGGCTTCATCCTGCTGGCCCGGCGCTGGATGGTGGAGCGCAGCTTGGGCTAGCTGGCACGGTTTCGCCGGTTGGCTCGGGACTTCGAGCGATCGCCTACAGTTTTGAGCAGCCTTCATTTCCCGGTCTTCGCAGTACTCATGCTGCCGGCAGCCGCACGGATATTGGCTGCGTACACAAGCTCATAAAACGCCTAAAAAAATAATGGTAGCAAATATAGAAATCGACGATGAATTATCAAAAATCATCAAATCAGAATATTTCCCAAGCCGCGAGGAGTCTTTTGCATGGATTTGGATCGCACAGGAAAAATCACTTTTAATCGATATTCAATCAAAAACACCCGAATTCAGGAATCATCTTTCAAGACACCTACGCGAGAACAAAGCAATCGCGCGCGACATCATTTACAGCCTACAAGAAACACTAATCCCTGACAACCATCTGAGCTGGATAGTCAAGAGTCATCGCCAAGCGTCCTGGATAGAGAGATTCATCGCAGAAGACATCGACAAGAACAAAAACAAAACTGCTCAGAGAAAAATCAAGCCATACCCAAGCCGAAACTCATCGGAATTCCGCCACGGCATTCCGCGTCATTTACAAGGAAAGAACAGAAGTATCGCGATGTTTGACTATTGGGCGGCCATGATGTTCGACACAATGGAGCAAAGAATCAGGCATTGCAATTTTATGAAAGATGATTGGCACTCTCACACAAAACTAGACCGACTTTTCGCCTGGCTGGACGACGCCGATGCAGAAAAAAAGAGAGATTACTTCTGGAGATGGCTGGGATCTAGAAACCCCAAAATAACCCATGAACAACAAAAATTCACGAGCCATAAAGAATTATTAATTTTCTTTGACCACCCAGTATTTTCTGATGCCGAAAAAGAATTTTTCAATAAGGAGGCCAGAAAATCTTGGAATCAGCAGCAGCGCAGAGAAAACTCAAAGGACAAGAAGCAATGCAATTTCGTACTCTCCGATAAGACTGTGTTGAAACTAGGAAAGCTCGCCGGCAAGTATGGCCTGAGCCGAACAGAAATCGTTGAGCTACTCATCGAATCTGAAGCCAAGCATGAGCGCTACATATCAGATCGGCTTAATCAAAAAGCCCTTCTGACAACACCACTCGAATGAAATTCACAAATGAAAAGCAGCCTGTACCTGACATCCGGTACAGGCTGCTCACGTAGCTGATTGTTTTTTTGTCTAGTTGTTTAGAGCCTCGTTCTGAGGCACAGCGTTGCAATATTTGGCCCATTCGGACATCAGGCCAGCACGCTTGGCCAAAAGGTCGCCACGCTGATAGGCCGCTTCCACACCGTCGGCCAATCTATGAGCCAAAGCGTGTTCGCACACCTCACGAGGATAAGTTGTCGTTTCTCCCGCCCAATCCCGAAAAGTCGAGCGGAAGCCATGCTGAGTCAAACCAGTACGACCCATGCGACGCAATACAGCAGTCAAGGACATATCAGAAAGCTGTCCGCCCCTGGGCGCAAGAAAAACCTGATCAACATCGTCCTCCCGCGGCAAAGCCTTCAATGCGTATTCCACGCGATGGCGGACACGATTCCAGGCTGATGGCGGACAGTGTTCCAGCGTCATGGCGGACACCGTTCCACGGTGAAAGCGGACAGCATTCCATGTTGATGGCGGACACCTGAGCGGTGTTCTGAGTGACCCGAACGCGGCATAGGCTGCCCGGTTTTTTTGACCGGAACCAGCGATGCCCACACCCAGGGTCACCATGAGCAAACTACGACACACACTGCAACTGCTGCACGGCGGGGCCTTGAGCACCCGCCAAATCGGCGCCGTCCTCGGCATCTCCAAATCCACCGTCAGCGAGATAGCCAGCTACGCACGCGTGGCCGGCGTGGACTGGGCGCTGGCCCAGGGCTTGAGCGACGAAGACCTGCAAGCCAGGCTCTACCGGCCACCGGTGGCGCGCGAGTCCCGCCACCTGGAGCCCGACCACGTCCACATCCACCGCGAACTTCGCCGCCCCGGCGTCACCCTGCAACTGCTATGGGAGGAGTACCAGCAGCAACACGCAGGCCAAGCCTACAAGTACAGCGCCTTCTGCGAGAAGTACAAGGCCTGGGCCCGGCGCCTGCAGCGCTCCATGCGCCAGAGCCATGAGGGCGGCGACAAGCTCTTCGTGGACTACGCCGGCCAGACGGTGCCCATCGTGGATGCATGCACCGGCGAGATAACCCCCGCGCAGGTCTTCGTCGCCGTGCTGGGCGCATCAAACTACACCTATGCCTGCGCCACCCTCGGCCAGAAGGCGGCCGACTGGGTGGCCAGCATCATCGCCGCGCTGGAGTTCATCGGCGGCGTGCCCCGCCTGCTGGTGCCCGACCAGCCGCGTGCCCTGATGGCGCGGCCCGACCGCTACGAGCCCACCGCACACCGCCTGCTCGAAGAACTCTCGGCGCATTACGGCCTGCCTGTCATGCCGGCGCGCCCGGCCAAGCCCCGTGACAAGCCCAAGGTGGAAGTCGCCGTGCAGGTCGTCGAGCGCTGGATTCTGGCGCGGCTGCGCCACCAGACCTTCTTCAGCCTGGGCGCCCTGAACCGGGCCATCGCCGCGTTACTGGTGGACCTGAACCAGCGCCCGTTCAAGAAACTGCCCGGCTGCCGAGCCAGCGCCTTTGCCGAACTCGACGCGCCGCTATTGCGTGCGCTGCCGTCGGTGCGCATGGCCATAGCCCGCTTCAAGCGCGCCCGCGTGAACATCGATTACCACGTCGAGCTTGACGGCCACTACTACTCGGTGCCCCACGCCCTGGTGGGCGAGGCGGTGGAGCTGCGCATCACGGCCGCCGCGGTGGAAGTCCTGCACGGCCACAAACGGGTGGCAGCGCACGCCATCAATCCCCGCCGGGGCGCGCACACCACCACGCCCGAGCACATGCCGGCCTCGCACCGGGCACACCTTGAGTGGACGCCTGCCAAGCTCATCGCCTGGGGCGAGCGGGTGGGCGCGGCGACCGCGGCCGTGGTGCGCTGGCAGATGGAGCACCGCCAGCATCCCGAGCAGGGCTACCGCTCCTGCCTGGGCCTGATGCGGCTGGGACGTGAGTACGGGGCCGAGCGACTGGAGGCGGCCTGCGCGCGGGCGCAGTCGATTCGCTCACCGTCCTACAAGAGCATCGCCTCCATCCTCGGCTGTGGCCTGGACCAGCGCCTGCTGGAGGCACCCATCGCCGTACAGGCCAGCCTGCCGCTGCACGAGAACGTGCGTGGTCCGGGCTACTACCACTGATGCCGACTGACGATGCCCAACACCGCTACCCCTACCCCTACCCGACACCGAAAGAACAATCATGCTCACCGAACAGACCCTGAACCAACTGCGCGCCCTGCGCCTGGACGGCATGGTGGCCGCACTGAACGACGCTGCCACCCACATCGCTGCCAGCGAGCTGCCCTTCGAGCAACGCCTGGCGCTGTTGGTGCAGCGGGAGATGGACTGGCGCGACAGCAAACGTCTCGAACGCCTGCTCAAGGCCGCCCGGCTCAAGGTTTCCAGCGCCTGCCTGGAGGACATCGACTGGCGTGGCAGCCGAGGGCTGAGCCGGGAAGTCGTCGCCGGCCTGGCCGGCGGGGACTGGCTGCGTCATGGTCACAACGTCTTGCTCACCGGTGCCACCGGCTGCGGCAAGACCTGGCTGGCCTGTGCACTGGGTCAGCAGGCCGCACGCCTGGGCTTCTCGGTGCTCTACGCCCGCGCACCACGCCTGCTGGAGGAATTGCACGTGGCCCACGGTGATGGCAGCTTTGGCAAGCGGCTGGCGCAACTGGCCCGGCTGGACCTGCTCATCCTGGACGACTTCGGCATCGCCCCGATTGCCGCACACGAGCGCAACGACCTGCTGGAACTGCTGGACGACCGGGTAGGCACGCGCTCGACGCTCATCACCAGCCAGTTGCCGGTGACGGCCTGGCACGCCTGGCTCGATGAGCCCACGCTGGCCGATGCCATCTTGGACCGCATCGTGCATGGCTCCCACAAGATAGCCCTCAAGGGTGAGTCGATGCGCAAGCTATCCAAAACCGCCTGAGCCAGCCAAGCCGACCGCCATTCCACGCTGATGGCGGACACTTCGGCTACGATTTGCACGTCACTCAGGACACCCGCGCAGCGTGTCCGCCATCGCATGGAACGCTGTCCGCGATGGAAATGGAATCACTGTCCGCCATCAGTGGAATGCGCACTTCAACAAAGCAATGACTTCGTTCGCCAGTGGCACCCGATGCTCCTTGCCAGCCTTCATTCGCTCGGCGGGTAAGGTCCAGATCCGGGCCTGCAGGTCGATCTCAGACCACTTGGCACCGCGTACCTCACCTGAGCGGGCGGCCGTCAGGATCGCAAACTCCAATGCACGGGCTGAAACGCCCTCCTTTGTTCGAAGTTCTGCCATGAATGCAGCCATCTCGGCGTAGGGAAGCGCCGCATGATGCTCAACCTTCTGCACCTTGTTTCGGGCAGGTAGTTCATGTTCAAGGTGGCCCTTCCAACGCGCAGGGTTGTCACCCTGACGATAGCCCCTGAACGAGGCCCAATCCAGGATCGACTCAATCCGCCCACGCAATCTGCTGGCCGTTTCGGTCTTCGCTAGCCACAAGTTCTCGCCGGCTGTGCCTGCAGGTTGCTGGAGCACCTCCAAAACCATCCCTGTGTCTACTGAGGCCACAGGCAAATGGCCGAACTTGGGATAGACATAAGTCGCCAGCGTGTTTTCCCACTGCTGGACATGCTTTTCGTTCTTCCAGCCCGCTCGATTGGCCTCAATGTACGCAACCGCGCAGTCCTCGAAGGTCCTCGCCTTGGCCGCCTCCACTGCAGACTGAACTTTTGCCGCCTGACGCTTCAGAACAGGGTCTTCGCCATCACGGACCTGTTTCCTGAGTTCACGACCGCGATCACGTGCTTCGGCCAGGGACACCTCGGGATAGCTGCCCAGCCCTACGTCTCTACGGTGAACGGTAGCACGCCCATCGCTGCCTACTCGCGAACCAACAGCGATACGCAGCACCCACGCCCGAGATCCCCCCGAGACGCGAAGATGTAATCCGTCCACGCCACCCACAGCGTGACGCCCATCGGTTTTAAGCTTAGAGACTGCGAGCGCTGACAGCTCCTTCGCTTTTCTTGGCATGACACTCTCCGTCGAACTTCCACGACCCACATCTTATCCCACATAAAACTTTGAATTTGGTAAGATCAGACTGGATGTCATTGGACAACTCATGCACGCAACCAATTGATTTTTAACGGACTTTTATTTTTTATTGGATTGTGTTAGCCATTAATTTGGCGGACGCCCTCTCCGCCAGATACAAGCCTAAGTAGATCAACTACTTAGGCTTTTTTCTTGGTATTTCTACATTCCCGCCCAGAGCTGGACCGACAGAGTTCCTGTCTGGCTTGAGGAGTGTCCGCAACAGGTCTTGATGTTGGAAAATACATTTAAAAATCAATCCCTTGGCCAATGGCGCCTATCCGTGGCGCCGATGATGGATTGGACGGTGCCTTAGAAAATCATCGAAAAATCAACGTGTTGCGGCTATTTGTTTGTAGTCGTTGCACTGAAGGGGCAGAAAAGCGCTTGAGTTCGGGGGTGAGTTGCACTTTCCAGCACGGCCATGGATGGCTTGACTGTACGGCTGATATCCGTATGATTTGGGGCCTGAACTAGGAGAACCGATATGGGCGCGCTCGCACTCAAAGATGCTCGCATGGAGCTCAAGACCACCAAGGAAGCCAAGGAGCTGCTAAGCAAGGCCGCCGTCCTGGGCGGCATGGACCTGTCGTCCTTCATGCTGTCGACCGCCATGGAAAAGGCGCGTGCGATCCTGCTCGACCACACCTCCATCCAGCTCTCGGTGCAGGGGCAGGCGCAGTTGGCCAGCGTGCTGCAGACGCCGGTTGCTCCGACCGAGGCCATGAAGGAACTGCGCCGCACGCCCCGCTTGAAAGTGCGTGAATGAGTTTTTGCATCGCTCGCTTCGATCCTGGGGCGAAGTATCAGGGCTACAACCAGTTCGATTGCCAGCACGCCGTCATCAACAAGTTCGTCAAGGACTCGCTCAAGAAGCAAGTCAAGCAAGGCCTGAGCGTGGCCTACGCGCTGCTGGAGGATGATGGGACCACGCAGCGATTCGCCGGGTTCTTCACGATCGCCAGCCACACCATTGCGCTGTCGGCGCTGGGTGCCCTGCAGCGTGGCGGGCTCCCCAAAACCATTCCCTGTGTCCGCTTGATCATGCTCGGGGTTCACCATGCCGACGCAGGCCAGGGGCTTGGCTTGCAGCTCATGAACCATGCGCTGGACATCGTGAAAGTCGGGGCGCAGAGCATTGGGAGCTACGGCCTGTACCTGGATGCCGACGCGGGAGCGTTCGGTTTCTATCAGAAGCTGGGCTTTGTGCCGCTGGAGGGCGACAAGAGCCCCGCGCCATCGCCCATGTTCTTGCCCATGTCGGCGATTCCCTGAGTCAGGCCGGCTACGGGACAGCACATAGGTGGATCGCTGAGGCATGGCAATGGGGACGAAGCGCTTGGATTCCGAGCTCGGCGGGGTATTGACCGGGGAGACCCGACGGCGAGCGACGTTCTCCCACTGCTCGGCGGTTCTGGTCCCTGTAGCCGAACATCAGACGCATGTCGTAGTTCCGCAAAATTGTGGCTCTCCTCGTCGGCCTTTGCTTTGAGCCCGTTCACCGGGGCCCGCTTCTGGCCGAGGGCTGACATCAGAGGTCCGCTCTCGGCGATGCGACCAGCGCCAGCAGTTGATCTACACCGTCACGACCTCCCGAAACTCGCCTTGCATGCGCAATAGAGAACGGCGCTTCGTCGCGGCAGCGATCTGCGCACCGGATGAAGTTCTTGTCGGCTGAGACGAACTGGTCAACCTCAACAAGGTGTGTCGCGAGCCGTGAATCACCGGGCGTGCCGTCAGTCACCTTGTGCCAAGCCTGCAGGAACTCAAATGCGCCGCGCAGCCATTGGCGCGGTACATTGCGGGGATCCATTTCATGGAGCCAAAGGCGATTCATGGAAGCCGGATCAAACATCATGGCCGCGACGTCGACTTCTGTATCGATCCACTCACGAACGGGGCTGGCGTAGATGAGCAATTCACTTCTGAAGAAGTACAAACTCGGCACTCGCCAGTAGTGCACTGGCTCACCTGACCAGCCAGGAGTTCCCGCGTCCGGAAGCCCTGCGACGTGCTGTAGATGTGTGTCACCTGCCGACCTTGTCCCAATCAAGCGCTGGCGAATTCGGTAGGATTCCGCCTTTGCCAGCGCGAACTCGCAATCAGCGCGAAGGCTTTCGTCAGTCACCTTCGGTGCGACACCTGCGCGTGCCCGATTCCAAAAGCCGCCACGTCTACGCACCCAGTCGTACCGTAGGCGGTTTACCTCGGTGAGTTTGGGTGTAACAACCTGCCACTCCGGACGCAGACGAAGAACTTCCTTCTTGACTTCGACCGATTCCGAAAATGATTCGGGCATTAGCCGTTTCCATTGCGGATCGGTGACCAAAGCCAACACCCTTTTACGGGCCTGTTCGTCAGGCAATGCCATCGCTTCATCTGCGACGGCTGGAGAAACGACGATCTCGGCTTTCGAGCGCCTTGCCGCGCTCGCAAGATCGCTACCCGCTCCCCAGTCGGCCACATAGCTCCAGACATTCGTATCAAGAAACAGGCGCATCTATGGTTCCTAAGTTGGTCGTTGCCGAGCAATAACTGTCATTCTGCTGATGCCGGCAAGTGACAACTCATTACGAGGTCAACGCCAGGAGTTCGAGTCGGACCAACGGGTGGCTGTTTGTGCTGCCATTTGGCACCTCTGCCTTTGCCATTCGGTTCAATCAATCCTTCGGCCTTCATGGCGCGCAGAATCACCCGCACCATGTCGCGGCTAACGCCAGGACAGGCTTCCTCAATTTCCGAGATGGAGAAGGGCAACTGACGCTTGAGAATCTCTGCGCGGACACGATCGCCCTTGGCTCCGCGCCCGCGTTCGATGGTGCCGACACGTTCTTCAAACTCTTTATAGGCGCGCAACAGTGCGCCCCAGAAGTAATCCAGCCATGGGGCGATGTTGTGGGCAGCGTCGTGCCAGTGCTGAGAGCTGGCCTCCAGCGTCTCGTAATAGCTTTCTTTCGATTCCTCGAAAATCCGCTCCAGACTGATGAAGCGGCCCACTGCGTAGTCGAAGTGGTAGAGCAGCTGCAACGTCAACAGTCTCGCCATGCGTCCGTTGCCATCCGGGAACGGATGGATGCAGAGGAAGTCAAGGACGACCAGCGGCACCAGCACCAACGGGTCGGCCAGATGTTGATCCAGCGCCGTGCGGTAGCGGGCGATCATGTCGGTCATCGCCATGGGCGTCAGATGCGCGGCCACCGGCCGAAATCGGATGCGCGAACTGCCATCAGGGTGGCGCTCGATGATGTCGTTGTTGGTCGCCTTCCAGTGCCCGCCCGGTTGGGGCATGTAGCGATACAAGATGCCGTGAAGCTGCAGCACGGTGCCTTCCGAGAACGGCATCTGCTCCCCGCTTTCGTGGATCAGGCTCAACGCGTCGCGGTAGCCTGCCACTTCTTGTTCGGATCGGCTCTGCGGCGCTGCGTTCTTGAGCACCAGTGACTTGAGCCGGTGCGCTGCAACCACCACGCCCTCCAAGCGATTTGAGGACTCAGTAGACTCCACCACAGCCACCTGACGCAGGTCGCTCAAGACCTCGGGCGACTGGGCGACATAGAGTTGCTGTTTGCCGCGGTACTCACCCAGGGCGCGCAGCGTCGCCAACTGCTGCGTATCGAAACGTAGCTTGGCGAGGTAGTCGGGCGAGAGCGAGTGCATGCAGCATCATCCAGGCAGCAAAGAATGGGGTAATGCTACTGCAAATTGGGGTATATTTATCCATTGTTACCCCAATAGATAGGCCAATACCCCATTTAGGTGGACCTGCGGTGGCATGGTGCTGACCGTTGAAGTCGGTCCCCTCGGCTTCATGTGCCGAGCGTCAGCCGAGCCGAGCTCACACCGCCGGCTTCAGCGCCTCGAACCGACGGTGCAGATCTTCCGGCCGGATGTGCGTGTACCGGCGCAGGGTGTTCCAGTTCGTGTGCCCTGACACCAGTGCAACTTCCTCGATCTTGAAGCCGTACCAGAACAGCATCGAGATGCCGGTGTGGCGCAGGTCGTGGAACCGCAGGTCCTTGATTTTGGGTAGCCCCGTTTCCGCAATGCGATCACGCGCGCGCTCGAACGCGGACGATGCGGATTCCATGTTGTACGGAAAAATGCGGGCGTCCAGCTTCGGGATTGCTTCCAGCAAGGTCCAGGCCGGCGTGAGAAGGGGCACCACCTGGTCGTTGTCTTCCTTCTTGGTGGGATGCTTCACCTGGCGCAGGATGATTGTTCGGCGTTTGGGGTCGATGTCCTTCCACTCCAGGCGCCCCAGCTCGCTCAGCCGCCTTGGGAAGGCCAGCGCAAATTTGTAGAGCTGCGCCATGTCGATCGTTGTCTGATGGTGCGCATTGCGCCGTGCAAACTCGGCCAGCAGCGCTTCTTCTTCCTCCCCGTCCACCCAGCGGACGACCTCGCGCGATTTGCCAACCAGGCCTTGCTTTTCAAGGTAGTGCATGGCCTCTTGAATGACCGCAGGATCGGCGTTCACGTGGTACGCGAGGCGGGCGACGCTGAACGCGGCCGACACGGGGGACAGGTCGGACTTGATCGTGGCGGGTGTAACTTGGTCCTCGGTTTTCCGTCGGATCGCGTAGTCAATCAGGTGCTTGGGCTTGAGGTCGCGCACCAGGACCTTGTCAAACTCAGCCGCGATCTTGTGGTGGTTGTGGATCGTCGAGCGACCCAGGAGAGGGCGCACTACCAGCTGCGCATCGAGGTGCTTGCGGACGAGATCTCCGACAGTCATCTTGCTGGAGGCGTGCCTGGCCGGCCCCTCCGCCTTGACCTTGGCCTCCAGGCGATCACCCCAGGACACGGCCTGAGGTCGGGTGTCAAAGACCTTCGACTCTGAGAAAATCAGGACGCCGCCCTGCTTGATGCGAACCTGTGCGAGGAATTTGTCGCCGCGTGGTGTGACTGACGCCATGGTGTGATCTCCAGTGCAACTTGCTTTTGTGATGTGGTGCAACTGTAGCGTCAAGTTGCACCGAGTCGTTGCACTTGGGGCGTTTTTATCCCGTTAAATGCCCTGAAATGCGCAGGCAGCACCCGAAGGTAGAAGAATGAATTCAGAACAAAATCAACAACTTGGCGGAAAAATGTCACCCTGGCGGTTAAGTGTGGCGCCGATGATGGATTGGACCGACAAGCATTGCCGCCACCTGCACCGCCTGCTCTCGCGCCGCGCGTTGCTCTACACCGAGATGGTGACCACCGGCGCACTGATACATGGCGACGTGCAGCGCCACCTGCGCTTTGGCGAAGCCGAGCACCCCGTGGCGCTGCAGTTGGGCGGCAGCGAGCCGGCCGACCTGGCGCACTGCGCTCGCCTGGGCGCGCAATGGGGCTATGACGAGATCAATCTCAACTGCGGCTGTCCCAGCGAGCGTGTGCAACGCGGCGCCTTCGGCGCCTGCCTGATGAACGAGCCGCAGCTGGTGGCCGAT
Organism: Alicycliphilus denitrificans; assembly: GCF_044792555.1. Lineage (GTDB taxonomy): Bacteria > Pseudomonadota > Gammaproteobacteria > Burkholderiales > Burkholderiaceae_C > Alicycliphilus > Alicycliphilus denitrificans_A. Next base: position 2,044,353 of record NZ_CP126238.1, on the reverse strand, counting down.
TGTGTGAAGGCCATGGTGGATGTGGTGGACATACCGGTCACCGTCAAGCACCGCATCGGCATAGACCAGTCGCAGGACTATGGCTTTGTGCGCGACTTCGTCGGTACCGTGGCCGATGCGGGCTGCCGCGTATTCATAGTGCATGCGCGCAATGCCTGGCTCAAGGGCCTGTCGCCCAAGGAAAACCGCGAAATCCCGCCCCTGCGCTACGAGGTGGCGGCGCGGCTCAAGAAGGACTTTCCACGGCTGACCATCAGCATCAACGGCGGCTTTCAGACGGACGCGGCCGTGCAGGAGCAGTTGGCGCTGGTCGATGGCGTGATGGTGGGCCGCGAGGCTTACCACAACCCTTGGTGGCTCGCGCGCTGGGACGAACTGTTCTTCGCAGCGGCGCCCAGCCAGCTCACGCGCGAGCAGGTCGAAGAGGAAATGGTGGCCTACATGGAGCAAGAGGCCGCCACGCACGGCACGCATTGGTACGCCATAGCACGCCACATGCTGGGCCTGCGCCATGGCCTGCCCGGTGCACGCCGCTGGCGCCAGGCCTGGAGCGACCATCGCCTCAAGCACCTTCCGGCACGAGACGTGATGACAATCGCACGCAGCAAGCCGCCTATTTCCGACAGTCTCGCCCACTGAGCATGAAGTCCCCTCGAAAACCTGAACCACCCGGAAGTAGAGAATTCCCCCAGCCGGAGTCTCTACATGAAGAAATCCAGATTCAGTGAAACCCAGATAGTCGGCCTCCTCAAGGAGGTCGAGATGGGCGCCAAGGTCGGCGAGACGTGCAGGAAGCACGGCATCAGCGAACCGACCTACTACAAGTGGAAGAGTCAGTTCTCGGGCATGACGGTCTCACACCTGGCCCAGTTGCGCGAGCTGCAGGAAGAGAACGCCAAGCTCAAGCGCATGTACGCCGACCTGGCGCTGATGCACCACGTGCTCAAGGATGTCGTTGACCGAAAGCTCTGACCCCGGAGCGTCGCGAGATGGTCGTTCAAAGCCTCATGACCGAACATGGCATGAGCCAGCGCCGGGCCTGTGCCGCCAGCGGTATTGCCCGCTCCACGCTGCGCTACCGGCCTGTGCCACGCGACGACTCCGGGGTCATCACCTTCATCCAGACCTACATGGCGCTCAATCCGCGTCACGGGTTCGGGCTGCTGTACGACAGTGCCCGCCACCAAGGCAAACCCTGGGGCAAGACGGTGCTGTGGCGCGTGTATTGCGAGCTGAAGCTGAACCGTAAGCGCGCGGCAAACCCATGTTGACCGCCGCTGGCGGCCATGGCTGATGATCAGATGTCGATGGGTTGCCAGCGATGCGGCAGCAGTTCTTCAATCCGGCTGGCCTTGTGCGTGGGCAGCCGGGTCAGCACATCCTTGAGATAGGCATATGGGTCGTGCCCGTTCATGCGCGCTGACTGGATCAGGCTCATCACGGCGGCCGCCCGCTGGCCCGCGCGCAGGCTTCCTGCGAATAACCAATTCGAGCGCCCCAGGGCCACAGGCCTGATCTGGTTTTCGATCCAATTGTTGTCCGGCGGCAGCTGCGGGTCATCAACGAAGCGCGTGAGCGCAGCCCATCGCTTGAGGCTGTAGTCCAGCGCCTTGGCCGTCGCCGAGTTGCCCGCCACCTGCTGGCGTTGCAGCACCATCCACTGGTGCAACGCGTCCAGAATGGGCCGACTGTGCTGCTGGCGCACCTGCAGCCGCTCTGGTGCCGCCAGGGGCTGAACTTGCCGTTCGATCTCATAGACCCGGGCGAACTGCGCCAGGGCCAATTCGGCGATCTCGCTCTTGCCCGCCGCGTGCAGGTCGAAGAACTTGCGCCGGGCGTGTGCCAGGCAACCGGCTTCGGTCACGCCCTGGCTAAAGCTGGCCTTGTAGCCGGCATAGTCGTCACAGATCAGGCTGCCGCGCCACTCACCCAGGAAGGCGCGGGCGTGTTCTCCGGCGCGGGACTCGCAGAAGTCATAGACCACGGCCCGCGTGGCTTCAAACGCTCCCGGGGCATAGGCCCACAGGTAGGCCCGGTGCGTTTTACCGTTGCCCGGCTTGAGCATGGCCACCGGGGTCTCATCACCGTGCAACACCCGGTGGCCGAGCACCTCGGCCTTCAGGGCATCGACCAGCGGTTGCAGCCGCGCACCGCAGGTGCCCACCCACTGCGCCAGGGTGGATCTTGGAATCGCCAGACCGGCGCGACCAAAGATGTTCTCCTGCCGGTACAAGGGCTGGTGATCCTGGTACTTGGCCACCAGCACCTGGGCCAGCAGGCCGGCAGTCGGGATGCCTTTATCGATCACATGGGCCTCGACCGGCGCCTGGGTGATGGTTTCGCACTGGGTGCACGCCCACTTGCCACGGATGTAGCGCTCCACGGTGAACACGCCCGGCACGTAGTCCAGCTTCTCGGCCACGTCTTCGCCGATGCGCTTCATTTGGCAGCCGCAGGCGCAGGTGGTCGACTCAGGCTCGTGGCGGATCTCGCGGCGCGGCAGGTGGGCAGGCAGGCTCTGGCGTTTGGGCTGTTGCTTGGCTTCGGGCGCAGCCGCAAGCGGCTGGAGTTGCTCAATCTCGACGGCGACCGCCGCCAGGTCGGCATCGATCTCGTCTTCCAGCAGGCTCCTCTGATCGGCGCTGTGCCGCTCGGATTGGGCGGCGAACTTCAGCCGCTTGAGCAGCGCGCACTCATAGGTGAGCTTCTCGTTGAGCGCGCGCTGGTGACGCAGTTCGGCCAGCAGGCGCTGGGTCACTTCGCGCAGTTGCTCTGCGTCCAGCTCGCTCAGGGCTTGCTCGTCGATCACCATGGCTGGCAGTGTGCCCGCTCACCCTGGGTCCAGCCATTGACGCATCTCCCGATTGCCACGGCCACGCCCTTACGCCGACGATTCAGACCACGGTGATGGCACCTTGCGAGCCCACACGCTGCCAGGGCAGGCCCAGCACCAGGGCGTTGAGCTGGGCGTGTTCCAACGCCACGTTCGGACTGCCCGCAGGTGCCCAGACAAACTTGCCCTGGTGCAGCCGGCGCGCGGCCAGCCACAGTCCCACGCCGTCATGTACCAGGACTTTCAGGCGGTTGGCGCGCTGGTTGGCGAAGACGTACGCATGATGTGGCTGGGCCGCGCCGAAGGTGGCGATCACCCGCGCCAGGGCGGTGTCGGTGCCCGCGCGCATGTCCAGCGGGGTGGTGGCCAGCCAGGCCGCGTCGATCCTGATCATGTGCGAATCACCGCAGTAATTCGCGCAGCATCTGGGCGCACTCGGTCGCAGCGGATAAGGGCCAGTGCACGGTCACGGACATGCCGGGGCGCTGGCATTCGATGCGGATGCCATCCGCTGGCGTTGGCAAGGACGCGGATGGTAGCTCACCAGCAGACGCCTGCGGTACTGCGCTCAGGTCGATGGGGATAAAGGCCGGGGGTTGGGAAGCAACGACCGCAGTGCTGACGCCAACTTCAAGACGGTGAAGTCCCTGCGCCCATTCCTTGAGCCAGCGGTGTAGCACGTTGGCGTTCATGCCATGTTGCAGGGCCACCGCCGCGACCGATGCGCCTGGCTGTCGGCAGGCAGCCACCAGCTCGGCCTTGAATTGCGGGGTGTAGGTGCGGTGCGTACGCCGCTGCGCATAGCGCGGGGTCTGAGGGTCTTTGAGCATCGTGTCCACGCCAATGTTGCGTGCACACGATCTTGCTCAGCCTTACCACCTCATTCAAGATGGGTTCGCCAGCCGCATACGCTGAACCTGCCCCGGCGGGGCAAGAAACGACTGCCGTCGCGCATCAAACAGCCTTTAGTGGCTGCGGGCCAGCCCAATCAGGGCTGGAGCTGCGACTTCATGTCCGATGCCTTGTGGTCTGGCCGGCGCTTCAGAACCTTCAATGTCATCGACGAGTTCAACCGCGAAGGGCTGCGCATCGAGGTCGATACGAGCCTGCCCGCTGCGCGGGTCATCCGCGCCTTGAACGAGTTGGTGGAAGTCCGAGGTGCGCCGCTGTCGATTCGCCTGGACAACGGGCCCGAGTTCATCGCCGATGCGCTGGCGAAATGGGCGCAGTCCAAGGGCATTGCCCTCAACCACATCCAGCCTGGAAAGCCCACGCAGAACGCCTATGTGGAACGATTCAACAAGACCTACCGCACCGAGGTGCTGGACTGCTACGTGTTCGAGTCACTGCAGGAAGTGCGCGACATGACGGCCGACTGGCTGCGCCGTTACAACCACTACCGACCACATGAATCCCTAGGCCGAATCCCCCCGGTCGAGTACCGTGTCAAACTGTTCCCCAACCTCTACTTCTGACTGGCTCAGGAATTCGAGGGGACTTCAAGCAAGGCAGCCTGAAGATCACCCCTGGAAGGTAAAATTCTCCAGGGAACGTAGCCGCAATCGGCTGTCAAAACGCCGCTCTTGCCCCGTCACCGGATCGGTAAATGACAAGCTGCGCGCCAGCAGTTGCAGAGGGTTGGAATAGTCACCCTCTGGCGGGTCGTTCACTTCGGGATAGAAAGCATCGCCGCACAGCGGCAGACCCAGCGCCGCCATATGCACGCGCAGCTGGTGGCGCTTGCCAGTGATCGGCTCCAGCCGATAGCGCGCCCAGCCACCAGCCTGCTCAACGACATCCATGGCAGTGATCGCGTTGGGCACACCCGGCACCTCATGCATGCGGAAGAAATGCCCGCTTTCCTCCAGGCGGCTTTCATGGGTACGCGGAAACAGCAGATCGGCCCGCCAGGGGGCTACCGCCTCGTAGATCTTGCGCACCTTGCGCTCACGGAAAAGCGCTTGATAGATCCCACGCGTGGCACGCTGCACGGAGAACAGCACCAGGCCGGCTGTATCACGGTCTATGCGATGCACGGGCGAGAGCTCTGCAAGGCCCAGGCTGCGCCTGAGGCGCACCAGCAGGGTCTGCTGCAGATAGCGACCCGCGGGCACCACGGGAAGGAAGTGAGGCTTGTCGGCCACGAGGATATGCTCGTCCTTGTAGAGCACGGCCTCCTCGAACGGGATCGGCGTCTCGATCTCCAGTTCTCGATAATAGTAATAGCGCACCCCGGGTGTGAAAGGGCTGCGCGCAGTGGCGGCGACACCGAACTCATCCACCACCTCGCCGGCCGCGAGGCGGCGCAGCCAGTCCTCACGCGCAACGGCCTGCAGGCGCCGCACCAGAAAGTCCAGCAGCAGCCCCTGCCCCACCGATGGCAGCACCACGCAACTGGGGGCGACGCCATCGCGCATGGGCAGCACGCGCGGATCGTGGCTGTTGTGCATGGGAAATCAGGAACGCGCCGGCACGGTGATTTGCACGCACAGCCCCTGTCCCTCACCACGCAGCAGTTCCAGACGCCCACCTGCCTTGATCGCCCTCAGGCGCATACCTGCAATCCCGTGACCGGCCTCATGACCCATGGGCGTAGCGGGCAGGCCTATGCCGTTATCACTGATCTGCAGCTGCCATGCGCCACCATCGTCGGTCTGGACATGCCGCAGCCTGATCGCCACCGCCGTGGCGCCCGAATGCTGGAGCACATTGCTCATGGCCTCCTGCACGATGGCGGTCAACTCGCGAGCGGGGGCGCCCACGGGCATGGAGGCACCGTCGATCAGCATCACGTCCCAATCCAGCGCAATGCCACGCTGATCCAGGGACGGCTGTATGCGGTGGCGCAAGCGGGCCAGGCGGTCAGTCAATGCATCGTCGTCACCGTCCATGGAATCGACGAGCAGGCGCAAGTCCAACAAACAATTCCCGAGCGCCTTGGCCAGGGGCTGCATGGCCTCGTTGCGCTGATCCAGCAGCGCCATGGCATGCACGAGCTGCGAGCCGACCTGATCATGCAAGTCGCGCGCAATGCGCTGGCGCTCCAGCTTGAGCTCGTAGCTTGGACGAATGCTGCGCCGGGGCCGCCATTGCAGCGCCCGTGGTACTTGCAGCAATATCAAAATACCCAGCACGACGGTCGTCGCCAAGTTGAAAAGCAACCAACGATGAGCACTGGCATGCGCCAGCTGGTCAGCAAAGACCAGCCACAAATTCACAGCCAGTTGTATGAGCCAGAGCACGGTACAGGCCAGTGCATATACCGGCGGGCGGGTGCGAAACATGATTTCCTTTTCTATCTGCGTGCCCGCAGAGCACCCGCGCCCTGCCGGCCCCTCAAGCGCAGGTCAAAACAGGCCGCGCAGCGATGCAAAGCGCACTGCCTGGGCGCGCGTGCGCACCTGAAGCTTGCGGTAGATGTTCTTGATATGGGTGTTCACCGTGAGGCTGCTGATCTGCAGCTGGTTGCCGATCTCGACACTGGTATAGCCGCTGGCCACCATGCGCAGCACTTCTTTTTCGCGTTGCGACAGGCGTTCTGCCTCGTGCCCCGCAGATTGTTGCGCTGCAGGGGCCGGCGTCGCAGCCGAGGCCGACGCGCCATGGTCAAAGCGCTGAAGCAGCCGCCGCGCCAGATTGGGGGTGATGGAGGCCCCACCGTTGGCCACCTGCAGCACGGCCTGCGGGTAGTTGCCAAACCAGGAGTTCTTGACAAGGTAGCCCGCAGCGCCAAGCTCGAAGGCATGCAGCACCTGGTCGTCGTTTTCCATGATGGAAATGACGATGGCCTCGGCTGCTGGCCTGACGGATTTCAGGTAGTCAAGGAGTTCAAAGCCCTCGCCGTCACCGAGGTTCAGATCAACCAGCAGCACGTCGAATTCGTGGTGTTTGATCGCCTTGCGGCCTTCGCGCAAGCTGGCCGCCTGCGCCACCAGCAGAGTGCGCTCATCGGCCATCAGCTCCTGGGCAATCACGCGGCGCATATGCGGGTCGTCATCGACGAGGAGCACGCGCACCGGTTTTTCTACCTGGCCGGCCATGAAGTCCGGCCACATGGATGGCGGACTCTGGTGCATGGCAAATTGCCCTGAGCTGGGGTGAGAAGACTCTTCAGCCGCTGGCAAAGGCTGCGTGGCGTTGGCTTCATTTGAGTTCAACATGATGTCCTCCAGGCGCTGGTTCTCACGGGCACACACCATTGGGTATTTCGGACGCAAAAAAATCGTGGAGATTTTTGTGGCACAGAGGCCAAGTTACACCGAAACGCTCGAATTTACTGCCGAAAACCTTTGTAAGTTACCAAGTTAACGCCTTGAAACCATTGTAGGTTCAAATTCAGCGGCCCTCTCAACCCAACCCCATCGCCTGCAGCATCACCGCGTTGACCTTGTGCACGTCGTATTTTTCTTCTGCCAACTGGCGTGAACGCAGGCCCATGCGGCTTGCCAGGGCGGGGGATTGCGCAAAGCGCAGCATCGCCTGGGCCAACGCATCGGCCGACTTGACCGGCACCAGAAAGCCGTTATCGCCGTCCACCACCGTCTCGCGGCAACCGGGGGCGTCGGTGGTGATGATGGCGCGGCCCATGGCCATGGCCTCCAGGTTGGTGCGGGGCGTGCCCTCGCGGTAACTGGGTAGCACGTACACGCTGCAGGCCGCAACGGCCGGGCGCACGTCCTGCAGGCGGCCCGCGTACTCGATCGTGCCGCTGGCCATCCAGGCGTCCAGTTCGTGCTGGGCAATGGCGTCGGGGTTGTCGTCAATCCAGCCCACCAGCGCAAAGCGCGCCGCCGGGTGCTGCGCACGCACCTGGGCGGCGGCCTGGGCATATTCGCGCACGCCCTTGTCACCCAGCAGGCGCGCAATCAGCAAAAAATGCGGCCCGCCTGCGGGCAGCGGCGCTGGCGCAAATGCCGCCACATCCACGCCCGAACCATTGACCACGCACACCGCAGCATCAGGGGCCAACAGCCCCAGCCTGCCGAACAGTGCCGCATCGTCCGGATTCTGAAAAAACACCCCATGCGCCCGCGCCAGCGCCAGCACATACAGCCGCTGCACCAGCCGCCCCAGTCGGCTGCGCGCGCGCTGCGCGGTAAAGGCATAGCCCAACCCCGTAATCAAGGCAAAGCGGCGCGGCACCCGCGCCAGCCAAGCCGCCAGCGTGCCGTAAATCACCGGCTTGATGGTGTAGCCCAGCACATACGCCGGGCGCACACGGCGCATCAGCCGCCACAGCGCCCACAGACTGCGCAGGTCGGCCAGAGGGTTCTGCCCGGCGCGCTGCAAGGGAATGTGGTGCACCACCAGGCCCTGGGCCTCCAGCGCCTGGCGCAGGCTGGTGCCCGCGGGCAGATCGGGCGCGGCCACATGCACCTGTAAGCCCCGCGCCTGCAGCGCGGCAATCAAGGGGCCGCGAAAACCTTGCAAAGAAGGGGCGTAGCCCGCGATCATGAGAAAGCGCTTCACACCGCCACCTGCTGAAAAAACGCTCGTGGATCGCTTGAGAACTGCGCAAAATTCTCCGGCGTCACAATCACTCGCAGTGCTTGTGGAGCCTGCAGACAGAAGGCTTCCAGCCCCTTGGCAGACTTTTTGCGGCCCGATTTCACCTCCACCGCGTACAGGCGATCGCGGTACTGGTAGACAAAATCCACCTCGTCATTGCGCTCGCGCCAATAAAACACCTGGCCCGGCTGCTGCACCAGCTCGGCACCCACTGCCAGCTCAAAGGCCCGCCCGCGTTGATCGGCGTTTTGCGCCACATTTATGCCTGCCGCCATGCTGTACAGCGCCGGGCAGGCCGGCAGCATCTTGGGGCTGGAGCTGCGTGCCAGCCAGGCTTTGGGCGAGTATTTTTGCAACGCGTGCAACAAAAACGCGCCGCCGTACAGCTCGATGTAGTGCTTGACCAAATCCGTGTTGCCCTTGTCCTGCAACTGCCCCAACAGCTTGGTGTAACTGATCTCCTGCGCGGGGTAGGCGCACAAAATCTGAAACGCCTGCCGAAACAGCGCCGGGTTGGCCACCTTGCGGGCTTGCAGAATGTCCTTGCCGATCACCGCCTCCACGATCGCGTCCTTCATGTAGGCATACCAGCGGTCTGGGTCATGCTCCAACGCCACCGCGCCCGGGTAGCCGCCAAAGGCCAGATAGCGCGGCAGGTCGTAGCCAAAGGCAGCCTGCAGCTCGGCAAAGGTCCAGTGATGCACACGCAGTAGCTCAAAGCGCCCGGCCAGGCTCTCCGTCACACCTGCCTGAATTTCCAGGGCGCTGGACCCCAGCAGCAGCACCCGCAGGCGGTGCGGCTGAGCGTCCCACAGCGCTTTGATGGTTTCAGGCCAGTTGGGCACCTTCTGGATTTCATCGACCGCCAACAAAGCGCCATCGCCCAGCAGCAGCGCTTGCTGCCACTGCTCCAGCAACCAGCTGCGGTCGCTGACCAGCACATCGTCGGCGCTGGCGTAGTGCTGCGGGTAACGGCACTGCGCCATGAATTGCCGCACGCCCGTCGTCTTGCCCACCTGGCGCGGGCCTGCAAGCACCTGCATCAAGGGGCTGGGGCCATCCAAACGTTGAGCAAGCTGGGCCACAAAAGGGCGCTGAAAGGTAACGGACATGCGACGGCCGTAATTTTGATAGATCAACCTATTGTATTTGATAGCTCAATCTAGCAATTTGTTAAAAGCAACCAAACATCTCCAGGAGACAGATCGATTGGCGTTGCATCTACCCCTGCGCATCCAGCCACGCCTGGAACATCAGCACATCCCACAGGTGGTATTGCCAATTGCGCTGGCCGCTCAGGTGCTGGGCCCACTTTTGGCGGATGGGTGCGGGGTTAAAGAAGCCTTGCTGGCGCAGCTTGGATTCATCCAGCAAATCCTCCGCCCAGTCGCGCAGCGGGCCGCGCAGCCAGCTATCAATCGGCACGCCAAAGCCCATCTTGGGCCGCTCTATCAAGGCCTTGGGCACATAGCGGTACAGCACCTGACGCAGCACCCATTTGCCCACGCCGTCGCGCAGCTTCATGTGTTGCGGCAGCGCCCAGGCAAACTCCACCACGCGGTGATCCAAAAAGGGCACGCGCGTTTCCAGCGACACGCCCATGGCCGCACGGTCCACCTTGACCAGAATGTCGTCGGGCAAATAAGTAATAGCGTCCAGCGCCATCATGCGCTGCACGTCGTTCAGCCCTGTCAGGGGCAGCGGCTTGCCGCGCAGATGCGTCAGGGGCTCTTGCGAGCCCAACACAAGGTCATTCGGCTCCCAATGCGTCACCAAACCAAGATACAACTCCTCCACGCTGCGCGAGGCGAGTACACCTGCAACCTTGTGCAGCTTTTCACCCATGTTAGCCATGCGCAAGCGGTGCGGAAGCATGGGCTGGATAGGGCCTAACAGCGCATTCCATCCATTTGGAGACACCGAAGTAAAAACTGAAGCAGCATGCCTGCGCAGTGGTCGCGGAATGCGATTAACAGTACCCCAGCGGTTGTGCCCCTGGATATAGCGGTTGTAGCCCGCAAACAGTTCATCTCCGGCATCGCCCGACAGCGACACCGTCACCTGCTGGCGCGCCAGCTGGCTGACCAGAAAGGTAGGGATCTGCGACGAATCAGAAAACGGCTCGCTGTAAAGCCCCGGCAGCTTGGGAATCACGTCCAGCGCCTGCTGGGGCGTCACGTACAGCTCGGTATGGTCTGTGCCCAGATGCCGCGCCACGGCCTTGGCATGCACGGCCTCGTTGTAGCCCTCTTCGTCAAAGCCAATGGTGAAGGTCTTGACCGGCCGGCTGGACTGCGCCTGCATCAGCGCCACCACGGTGCTGGAGTCAATGCCGCCCGACAAAAAGGCCCCCAGCGGCACGTCGGCCACCATTTGCTGGCGCACGACGTCTTTCAGCAAATCCTCCAGCGCATCCACCGCCTGCACGTCGGTGCCCGCAAAAGGCTGGGCCACACCACGCTCTGCCACAGTGGGCAATGACCAATAGGGCGCCAGCACCGGGTCGCGCCGCGCCAGCGACACGGTCAGCAAGTGCCCCGGCGGCAGCTTGTGGATGCCCTGGTAGATGGAATGCGGCGCCGCAATGGCGTTGTGCCGCATCAGCAGGCACAGCGCGTTGCGGTCAATGTCGGCGGCAAATGCGGGGTGCGCCTTGAGCGCAGCCAGATCAGAGCCAAACAAAAAGCTGGCCTGATGGCCCTGCCCCTGCCAGCCGTAGTACAGGGGCTTTTCGCCCAGGCGGTCGCGCGCCAGGGTCAGTACTCGCTGGGCCTTGTCCCACACGGCAAAGGCAAACATGCCAATGCAACGCTCTACCGTGGCCTGAATGCCCCAGGCGCTAAAGCCTGCAAGCAAAGTCTCGGTATCTGAATGCCCGCGCCAGGTATTGCGAGCCCCCACACCCTCCAGCGCCGTGCGCAAGTCCAGGTGGTTGTAAATCTCGCCGTTAAACGCAATCACATACCGCCCACAGCTGGATGCCATGGGCTGCGCCCCTGCGGCGGACAACTCCAGAATCGACAAACGCCGGTGCGCCAGCGCAATGCCTGCATCCGCGTGGTGCCAGCCGCCATAGGCATCGGGGCCACGGTGGGTAATGGCGTCGGCCATACGCTGCAGCGTGGCGTCGGCCTGCTCAAAGGCCTGGCCCCCTAAAAAACCCGCAAAACCGCACATACCCGCCCCTATTGCACCGCGCCACGCAGCAAGCCCGCCAGCCGGGGGGCGGTCACCTGCAAACAATATTCCTGCTCCACCCGCAAGCGCCCGGCCTGCCCCATCTGCTGGCGCAAAGCAGCATCTGCCAGCAACTTTGCCAGCGCAGTCACCCACGCCTGCGCGGTGTCGGCAAGAAAACCGTTGCGGCCCTGTTGCACGATGTGGCCATTAACCCCCACCGGGCTAGCCACCACGGGCAAACCGCAGGCCATGTACTGGATGAGCTTGTAGCCACACTTGCCCCGCTCCCAGGGTGAGTCAAGCAGTGGCATCACACCTATATCGCAAGCAGCCACATCGGCAACCTCAGTGTCTTCAGCCCAATCCACCAGTTCCAGCGGCACCCCGGGCAAATCCACCAGAGCACCAATCACTCGCAACACAAACGGCTGCTGAGCCGCCAGATCTTGCAAGGGCTGGTGCAGCAACTGCAAATACTGTGCGGTGCTGGGCGAGCCTATCCACACAATGCGCGGGACATTTTCAGTAGGCTTGCGCCCACTCGGCCTGGGGTAGCGCTGCAAGTCAATCACCGTGGGCAGCGGCTCCACCCGCTGCGCCCCTGCCGCCTGAGCACGCTCAGCCAAATAGGGGTTGCCGGCCATCACCAAATGGCTGCGCGCCATCAGGCCATCCAGCCGCCGGCCATACAGCCAGCGCACAGCCGCCAAACGGTGCCGGTCGTAGTTATGAAAAACCGCGTCGTCGTAATCCAGCACAAAAGGTACACCGCGCAGCAAACCCCGCTCCAACCACAGCGGCCACATGGGCAAGGCCTCTTTTTCTATCCACAGCACATCAAACCGCCCGCGCTGGCGCAGCGCCGCCACGCGCCCGGCAAAACACCGCGCAGCCAGTGCCAGGCCGTAGCCCCCACGGGCATAGCGGGTGGTCAGCGCCGCATTGTCAAACAACACCTGGGGGTGCACATGAATGTTGTGGACTTGCAGGGCTGGCACATAGTCCAAAAACCGCAAACGGCTGGATGCCCCCAGTGCCCCATAACGCGTAAGCGCCAGCACCTGCAAGGGGCGGCTCACCGCGTCGCCCCCTTGAACACCCATTGCGGCAGCCAGCGCCACAGCATGGCGTAGGCAAACCAGGTCTCCTTACAAGTAGTCCAAGACCGCCGCCCCAACGCCAAGGCCGTGCGCGACAACGGTTCCAGCAACAAGGTAGCCGTACAAGTCAGCGCAAAACCCGCCGCGCCGAAGTGCTTGTGCGCATACAGCAAACGGCTGCGCAGCGAATAGAACAAGCGGCGCGCCTTCACCTGGTTGGATGTGCCGCCACCCGCGTGGAAGGCCTGCACATCCGCCAGATACACACTACGCCAACCGGCCTGGCGGGCGCGCCTGGAAAAATCCACCTCTTCAAAATACACAAAAAAACGCTCGTCAAAACCACCCAGCGCATCAAACACCGAGCGTCGCACCAGAAAGAAGGCGCCAATCACCTGATCCACATCCCGCGTGCTGTCATGCGGCCATTCCGCCATGGAGTGGCCCAGGCGAGGAAACAACCGATCCAATCCCAACGCATGAGCCACAAAACCCCAGGGCGAGGGAAAGCGAGCACAGCTACGCGCCACATGGCCTGTTTCATCTTTGAGTCGCACGCCGCAAATACCCACGTCGGCATTGCGTGGGTCTTGCATGAAGGCCAACGATTTTTCCAGCGTGCCGGGGTAAACCGCAGCGTCGGGGTTGAGAAATAGCAAAAACTCGCCCTGTGCATGCTCGGCGCCCAGATTGCAAGCCTTGCCAAACCCCAAGTTTGTACAGGATAAAATTAGCGTAACACTATGAAAATCCGCAATTAATTTCGCAGAATCGTCGCTGGAGAAGTTGTCTATCACGATTTTTTTTTCAATAACCGTGCTAGATAGAGAATCGAGACACAATTTAAGTTGCGACCCAGAATTCCAATTAACAACAACAATGTCTATTTTTTTCATGCGAAAAAATTATCGATGTAAATCATTTTATATGCCAAATAAATAGACAAAATAGAAAACAAAAACTGACACACCCTTAAACCAAATCCACTCAAAAAAGACAGCCAGATAAAATATGAAAAAAACGTCATTTCAAACAAACGATGCGCAAAAACAGGAATGTCAAAAAACAACCACCAAAGCACAAAGCCATAACATGAAATATAAAAGAAAGGCTTTGCATTTTTTGGTATATTTCTGAAATTAAAAACCCCAATCATTAAAATAAAAAACAAAATAATATTTCTACTCGAAAAAATATTTGGCTCTTCATTCTTCACACTCAAAAGCGTAGAGTTTAACTCGGACACATAATTCACAATCAACAATTTTCCAGCAAAAAGAAAAAGTAGGCCAAAAAACATTTGCCAATACTTTAGCGTACCATTGCCAGAAAAATATCTCCACAACAATACAAAAGGCAAGAAGGCAACTACAGAATAATGCAAAAATATCGCAGAAAAAAACAGCAAAAAAACCAATATTTTATTTTTCTCCACACACAAAAAATATAAAGCCAGATACAAAAATCCCAAAGCGAGAGATGCTCTATACTGCGTGAGCTCGTGCACGGGGAAAAGTAACAACAAATACAAAAATACAAAAAATGGGAAATTGCTAAATTTGCTTAGCACAAAAAATTTAAAAAACAACCCGATGAAAACTATCAAAAATACAAAAAAAGAAAAATCATTAACTATCCGCTTAATTAATACGGATAGCCAAACAAACAGCGGCTCAAATCTACCAGAATAATTAAAATCTACGTCATCGAAGAAGAAGTAATATGCTTGCGCGTCCGGGCTCTCTCCAAAAAATTGGATTGCAGCAAGATAGGAAAGTATAAAAACAAAAAAACTAAACGCAATTTTTTTTGTTGCAGTTTTAGTCACGCGCGGCATATGAAAACTTTTGCCTCATTATTAGTTAATTTATTTACAAAACTCATTTCCTAGATTTTTATTTTTTATGCTTGAAAAATGATTAAATTTAAAATACCACAACAACCAGAAAATCACCAACTTAGTTTTATGAGAAATATATTTAATAAACGCATGCATTTCCAAATAACTTTCTCTTTTATTCCGCTTTTTTTATGATTGCCATTGTGTTTGAAAAATTCATTTTTTAGCCGATGATCCGGCGAGCCTAGAGAGACAACTTTTACCTTAGATTCTTCAATAGCCCTAACGAGGGATATCTGATCTCTCCCTGAAGAATCTTCAACAAATTTAGCCCACCAGCAATCCATTAATTTTTTCATTCTATTATTATGCTTTCTTATCATTACCCCTGTCTCGAAAAGGCCCCCATTTTTTTTTATTCCAGACCTCCTAAGCAAATGCCTGCTAGTTATTAATTTTTTTAATGAAATCTTCACATCCAGAAAACAAGCATCAACCTCATCGTAAACACAATTTCTTAGAGGATGATTGTAAATAAAAACATCACCTTCTGATGAATACACCTTTTCCATTAGAATGCTGATATCACCTACAATTTCAATATTGCCGTCAACCCAAACAGACATCTCATATTTTTCGAGCAACGGATTAAGGTGAGGCACAATTTTATAATATCTAGCAGTTTTATTTCCAGGGCTATTGTTTTCAATACGAACATCAGTCCATCCACTAGGAATATTCACACTTCCGTCATTAAAGCAAAAATAATCCGCAGATGGAAGAACATGTCGCAAAATAGGCAAATCATCATAACTGCCAGTAACGCAGGTATAAACAGCAATTTTTTTCATGCCAAAATATTAAACTCAATTAGTCATTATCTTTTATACCGCCACGTCACCTCGCAGCACAAACCAAAACCAATAAATTTTTAAGAGTGAAATTTATCTCCAGGCTGCACACATACATCATGCGCAACAAATACATTTAAGACGAATTCAATATCCTTAATCGTTTACAAATAATTTATTTTTCAAAAATAAAAAACTGATGATAAGGATTCTCTGGCACTCTGTACGTTTTGACGATTTTCATTATTTTTGAAAAATCAGAAATTATTCGAGCAATTGGATATTTTTGCTTATTTATTTCCCAATAGTGCTCGCCATCAAAATGGTGTATTGGCAATTTAAATTGCGGTTTTGCTATAAAAAAATCATGAGCGCCATATTTTGGAATGTGAAAATGATACCTCCACAGGGTTTCCGCATTAGGCAAACTGATAACCACATAATCTCGACAAACTCGTGACATTTCACTAAATATCTGCAGGGAAATTTCATACGGCACATGCTCCAGCATCTGGAATGCGCATACCACATCGTAGCTTGCATCCCCAAAAGGCATGTCCACTGCTGAAGCCAAATAATCAGGATTCAACTCTGAATCAAGATCTAAGGTTTCGACATTTATATTAAAAGTTGCCGCAACTTTCTTAAATACCCCCGGCCCAGGTCCGATTTCAAGTACATTATTAGGATTTAGCTTTTGAACTTCATGGATTTGATGCCAAACACTAATCCAACGCTTCTTGTCCATGTATTTATTGAAGCTATAGTGTGATTCGCCAACTTGTTTTTCGAAATTCATAAAATTAAATTTTTCTCGCGGTATTCACATCGGAACTCAAGGCGACGACCCAGAGAATTAAAACCGCATACATGACTGCACCAAACACAGAAAAAATAGCAACCGCAACAATATCACTGTTGTAGATTACATAACCAATAAAAATAGCGAGAACTTTAGCGAAGGCGCTAAATATCTCATAAACAAGTAAGCCGCGCTGGATTCGCAGGGCAGGAATTGCAGCAACCGCCGGCTTGTTAATATATTGAAAGAATATCCACACCGACAGCCATTGAGCGTAAGCCCCCGCCATTCGCCACTCGGAGCCCAAGATAAATTCAAATATTACTGGACCCGCAAAAATTACAATCAAAAATGCAGGAGCCCCAGCCAAAGTCAAGCCCAGTGTCGCCTTGATAATTAGTTTTCTTACATCTTCTCCGCGCTGTATTGCTTCATTGATACGCGGATAAAAAACCTGCATTACAGAGCCGCTAATAATAATAGATGGCGCACCCAGAACAGAAAAAGCAATCAAATAAAACCCAACCGATGCAGGGCCAAAATACATCGAAAACATCAAAACCGGGAGGTTGTGTGATATTGCATTAATAAAAACCTGCGGCGCTCGGAGCAATGGAAAGTCGTAATATTTTTTGGCGATAGAAGAAATATTTAATTGTCTTTTAGGTTTTTCGATCGGCCTCTTCTCCAAAACATGTATTTTTCGATAACCAAAAGCCATCATCCCTGCACTCAAAACTCCACCGAAAACATTTATGACGATAAGTGTGGTCGCAGTAGAATTCACCACACCAAGTCCGACCTTGAAAAAATTAATCGTTAGCGATTGCAATGCCGTAACCTTGGCGGTCAATAAAAAAGCTTTTTTACGAATCAACCATTGTCCCGTCACATTTCCAAAAACAGAAACGACCATAGCGACGGGGATTAGATACATAAATGCCAAAATTTCTTTTGCGCGCAAAAATGAAAGAATTTCATCGCCGCATATAAATAATAATACAGCAGCGAACAATGACATGGCTATGCTAACGCATATCGATAGATGGACAATCCCCATTGCATCTCCATCCGTTTTCGGGAGAATAATGGCAGCGGGATAAGTCAGGGCGGCTATGGTCGCCATTACTCCCGCAACAGTTATAAAAACACCTTGGATTCCATACTCCTCAGGGCCGTAAATGCGTGTTATTAGTGGCATAAAGGCCATTGTAATGGCCTGCGAAGCAGCCGTACCAGTGACCAATGTAAGCACATTCAGCACAAACGGGCGCTTGCTAAAGCAGATGATTTTTTGATGCAGTTTTAAAAAATACGCACGCATTTAAAAAATGACCTGTATAGGTATAAATAAAAAATCACAGCGCTTAATAAATAATGTCCCGGCCGTAATGCTGGCCGGTGTGGATGAGCTGGTAGTCGAATTGGTCGCTGGTGTTTGGCAGCGCCCGAATGATGGGCGCGATTTTCATGAAGTTGGGGCGCGCGCCAGCGACCAGGGTGATGTGTTTTTTTATCGGGGTGCTCATCGCACGCCCCCTTGCACGCAGCGCATTAAATATTGGCCGTAGCCGTTTTTCAGCAGGGGTTGGGCCAGTTGCTGCACTTGCTCGGTGTCGATCCAGCCCATGCGCCAAGCGATTTCTTCAGGGCAGGCGACTTTCAGGCCCTGGCGATGTTCGATGGTGGCGATGAATTGGCTGGCATCAAGCAGGCTTTCGTGGGTGCCGGTGTCCAGCCAGGCATAGCCGCGCCCCATGAGCTGGACGTTAAGCTGTTGTTGCTCCAGGTACAGGCGGTTGAGGTCGGTGATTTCCAGCTCGCCACGGGCGGAGGGCTTCAAGCCCTTGGCGAGTTCCACCACTTGGCTGTCGTAAAAGTACAGGCCGGTGACGGCGTAGTTGCTTTTGGGTTGGGTGGGTTTTTCTTCCAGGCTCAGCACTTGGCCACTGGCGTCAAATTCAGCCACGCCGTAGCGCTCGGGGTCATGCACATGGTAGGCAAACACGGTGGCGCCGCTGCTGCGTGCGTCAGCGGCTTGCAGCAGGGGCTGGAAGTCGTGGCCGTAGAAGATGTTGTCGCCCAGCACCAGGGCGCTGGGGGCGTCGCTCAAGAAGTCTTCACCAATCAAGAAAGCCTGTGCCAATCCGTCCGGGCTCGGTTGCACGGCGTATTGCAGGTTGAGGCCCCACTGGCTGCCGTCGCCCAGCAGTTGCTCAAAACGCGGCGTGTCTTGCGAGGTGCTGATGATGAGGATGTCTCGTATGCCCGTCAGCATCAGGGTGCTGAGCGGGTAGTAGATCATGGGCTTGTCATAGACCGGCAGCAGCTGTTTGCTAATGGCGAGGGTGGCCGGGTGCAGACGGGTGCCGGAGCCGCCGGCCAGGATGATGCCTTTGCGTTGCTGTGTCATGGTGTTCCTCTCAAACCTGTTCATATTGTTTTTGGAGCCAGTCACGGTATGCACCAGACTGCACGTTGGCGACCCAGCCGGGGTTGTCCAGGTACCACTGCACGGTCTTGCGGATGCCGGTGTCGAAGGTTTCCGCCGGCGTCCAGCCCAGTTCGCGCTCGATCTTGCGTGCGTCGATGGCGTAGCGCCGGTCATGGCCGGGGCGGTCTTGCACGTAGGTGATTTGCTGGGTGTAGCTGTGGCCGTCGCTGCGCGGGCGCAGTTCGTCGAGCAGCGCGCAGACGGTCTTGACGATGTCGATGTTGGGCTTCTCGTTCCAGCCGCCGACGTTGTAGGTCTGGCCCACCCTGCCGGCCTGCAGCACGCGGCGGATGGCGCTGCAGTGGTCCTTGACGTAGAGCCAGTCGCGCACCTGCATGCCGTCGCCGTAGACGGGCAGGCTCTTGCCGGCCAGGGCGTTGACGATCATCAGCGGAATGAGCTTTTCGGGGAAATGCAGCGGGCCGTAGTTGTTGCTGCAGTTCGTCGTCAGCACGGGCAGGCCGTAGGTGTGGTGCCAGGCGCGCACCAGGTGGTCGCTGGCGGCCTTGCTGGCGCTGTACGGGCTGTTGGGCTCGTAGTTGTGGGCTTCGGTGAAGGCAGGGTCGCTGGGCGCGAGCGTGCCATAAACCTCGTCAGTGCTCACGTGCAGGAAACGGAATGCTTCTTTATCTGTAGCTGGCAGCGCTTGCCAGTAGTGCCTTGCAGCCTCCAAAAGCCTGAAGGTGCCGACCACGTTCGTCTGGATGAAGTCCTCGGGGCCGTGAATGGAGCGGTCCACATGGGATTCGGCGGCGAAGTTGACGATGGCGCGCGGGCGGTGCTCGGCCAGCAGGCGCTCGACCAGGGCGGCGTCACCGATGTCGCCCTGCACGAAGAGATGGCGCGCGTCGCCCTGTACGCTCTGCAGGTTGTGCAGGTTGCCCGCATAGGTGAGCTTGTCCAGGTTGACCACCGGCTCGTCGCCGTGGGCCAGCCAGTCGAGCACGAAGTTGGCGCCTATGAAGCCGGCGCCGCCGGTGACAAAAATGGTCATGCTGAAACTGCGGTGTGTTGAACGTACCAAGGCATTGCTAATTTGACCCCCTCACCAACGCGCTGCGTGGGCACGTAGCCCAGCAGGCGCTGTGCCTTGCTGATGTCGGCCAGGCTGTGGCGCACGTCGCCCGCGCGAAAGTCGCGGTACACGGGCTGGGCGCCCTTCAGGTGGGGGTAGTGCGGCAGCAGGTTGCGGTGCAGCTGGGCATACAGCTCGTTCAGGCTGGTGCGGTCGCCCACGGCCACGTTGTAGATTTGGTTGAGGGGGGATTCTTGGGGGATGCCCTCACCCCCGCCCTCTCCCAGGGGGAGAGGGAGTGAAGCTGGGCGGGCTGCGACTGTGGCGGCCAGCAGGTTGGCCTGCACCACGTTGGCGATAAAGCAGAAGTCGCGGCTGGTTTCGCCGTCGCCGTTGATATAGACGGGCTCGCCCCGGATCAGGCTGGCAATCCATTTGGGGATGACTGCGGCGTAGGCGCCTTCGGGGTCTTGCCGGGGGCCAAACACGTTGAAGTAGCGCAGCCCGATAGTGTTAAAGCCGTAGCAGCGGGCAAATACATCGGCGTATAGCTCGTTGACGTATTTGGTGACAGCGTAGGGGCTGAGCGGCTTGCCTATGGTGTCTTCTACCTTGGGCAGGCCGGGGTGGTCGCCATAGGTGCTGCTGCTGGCGGCGTAGGTAAAGCTTTGCACGCCCTGGCCCGCGTTGGCGTCGCGCGCGGCCACCAGCATGTTGACAAAGCCGGTGATGTTGGTGGCGTTGGTGGTGATGGGGTCGGCCAGGCTGCGGGGCACGCTGCCCAGCGCGGCCTGGTGCAGTACGTGGTTGACAGGGATGGGCGCAAGGGAGCCCTCACCACGGCCTTCTCCCGGAGGGAGAGGGTGGAAAACCATTGCGCGCTGGCAATCGGCCAGGTTGCGGATGTCGCCTTCGATGAAGTGAAAGCGTGCCCATTGCTCAGGGCTGACCAGTGATTGCACCTCGTCCAGGTTGCGCTGGTGGCCGGTGACAAAATTGTCCAGGCCCACCACGCGCTGGCCTAGTTTGAGCAGGGCTTCCAGCAGGTTGCTGCCGATGAAGCCTGCCACGCCGGTGATAAGCCAGGTGCGCGGGGTTTGGCGCAACTGGGACTGCAGAGTTTGGTACGCAATGGGTTCTTGCATGTGCATCAGTTTTGATAGCTTCTAACGCTTATCGAATAAGGGCCAGAGGCCGTTTTTTCCTGAGTAGCAACATATCTCAGACGCCTTCTTTGCGCATCGTCATTCCCGCGAAGGCGGGAATCCATGGCTCCCTGCAAAGGCTGGATGCCCGCCTACGCGGGCATGACGGTACTTTCTGAGGCATGTAAATAATCAGGCGTTTTTATGCAAATTGATTAGAGGCAGCTTGCAGCTTGCAGCTGCAATGCTGCGCTACAGCCGTATATCTGCAGCGCCCAGCGGCAAGAGCCCCTTGACGTCAAACAGCACGGCGCCGGGCTGGCCCAGGGCCTTGATGCCTACTTCGCCCAGCGCCACAAACTGCTGGTGGGCCACAGCCAGCACGATGGCGGCGTATTGGCCGGGGGCGGGCAGGCTGGCCAGGCATTGCAGGCCATATTCGTGCTGGGCCTCGGCGCGGTCGATCCAGGGGTCGTACACATCCACCTGGGTGTTGTAGCCCTGCAGGGTGCGCACGATGTCTACCACCTTGGTGTTGCGCACGTCGGGGCAGTTTTCCTTGAAGGTCAGGCCCAGTACCAGTATCTTGCTGCCCAGCACGGGCAGGCCCTTGCGCAGCATGGTTTTGATGGTTTCGTCGGCCACGTGGGCGGCCATGTTGTCGTTGACGCGGCGGCCCGCCAGGATGACCTCGGGGTGGTAGCCCACTTCGACGGCTTTGTGGGTCAGGTAGTACGGGTCCACGCCAATGCAGTGCCCGCCCACCAGCCCGGGGCGAAAGGGCAGAAAGTTCCACTTGGTGCCTGCGGCCTGCAGTACCTCCAGCGTGTCGATGCCCAGTTTGTGGAAGATCAGGCTCAGTTCGTTCATCAGGGCGATGTTGATGTCGCGCTGGGTGTTTTCGATGACCTTGGCGGCCTCGGCCACCTTGATGCTGCTGGCCTTGTGCGTGCCCGCGGTGATGATGGCGGAGTACAGAGCGTCCACTGCATCGGCCACTTCGGGCGTGCTGCCGCTGGTCACTTTTTTGATGCTGGGCAGGCGGTGGTCTTTGTCGCCGGGGTTGATGCGCTCGGGGCTGTAGCCGCAGAAGAAGTCCTGGTTGAACTTCAGGCCGCTGGCGCGCTCCAGCTCTGGCACGCAAACCTCTTCGGTGGCGCCGGGATAGACGGTGGATTCGTAGATCACCACGTCGCCTTTTTTCAAGGCTGCGCCCACTGTCTGGCTGGCTTTGATGAGGGGCGTCAGGTCGGGGCGGTTGGCCTGGTCCACGGGGGTGGGCACGGTAACGATGAACACCTGGCAGCTTTTCAGGTCTTGCGCATCGTGGCTGTAGCGCAGGTGGCGGGCGCCTTGCAGTTCCTCTGCACTGCATTCCAGGGTGTGGTCTTGCCCTCTTTGCAGCTCCTGGATACGGCTGGCGCTGATGTCAAAGCCCAGCACATTGCGGTGTTTGCCAAATTCAACCGCCAGCGGCAAGCCGACGTAACCGAGGCCGATCAGGGCGATTTTTGCGTTGTCGAGGTGCATAGTTTACTATTTTTTTGATAGCTTTTGGCGCTTTATTGGCGAAGGTTTTCACCTGTTTTCGCGTTTGATGAATAAGTGCCGCCAAAAAGAGTCCTGGCATTTTAAATGGGTAAATTTTTGTATCGCTTTCTTTTGACCCAGCGGCTCGCCGAACTTGAAAATCGTCGGCTGCAGATTCAGCCGGCCGCGTCGCCCTGCCGGGACTCCCCTTCCTTGCGGCCGGGCACGGTTTCGCCCAGGAAGTCCAGAAAGCTGCGCACCGCCGGCGACAGCCCGCGGCGCGAGGCAAATACCGCGTGCACGATGCCGGGTGGCTGCGACCATTGCGGCAGCAGCCGCACCAGCTGCCCCTGCTGCAGCTCGGCCTGGCACAGGTAATCGGGCAGCCAGCACAGGCCCGTTCCCGCCAGGGCGGCATGTTTCAGCGTAAGCAGGTCGTCGGCCACGTAGCGCGGCGTGAACTGCACCGTTTCCTCGCGCCCGCCGGGGCCGATCAGGCGCAGGCTGGCGCGCCCGTCGGCGGCGGACATGGCCAGCGTGTCCATGGCCTGCAGGTCCTGCAGCGAAGTCGGCGTGCCTTGGCGCGCCAGCTGCGCGGGGCTGGCCACCAGCAGCTGGCGCCCCTCGTCCAGCCGCTTGACGACCATGCTGGCGCTGTCCTCCAGGGTGGTGCGCACGCGCAGGGCCACGTCCACGCCCTCCTCCACCACGTTGACCACGCGGTTGCTGACCTGCATCTCCAGGCGCACCAGAGGGTGGCGCGCCAGAAAAACGGGCATCAGCCGCGCCAGCACGGTCTGCGCCAGCGTCACCGGGCAGGTCACGCGCACGGTGCCGCGCGGCTCGGCCTGCACCTGGTCCACCGTGTCCTGCGCGGCCTGGGCCGATTCGCGCAGCGCCAGGCAGTGGCGCAGGTAGGCCTCGCCCACCTCGGTCAGCGACAGCTGGCGCGTGGTGCGCTGCAGCAGGCGCACGCCCAGCCGCGCCTCCAGCTCGGCCACGCGGCGCGACAGGCGCGACTTGGGGATGCCCAGGGCCCGGCCGGCAGCGGCAAAGCCGCCGCGCTCGGCCACCTCGGCGAAATACAGCATGTCGTTCAGGTCTTGCATGGCTGGGGTTTCGTTCTAAATTCAGGACAATCTATCGCAATAAAGCCGTCTTATCAAACATTGGTCGCAAAACGACAATACAACCATCGCCCATACACAGGGTTTGTTCTTAGACAGGAGATTCCATGCAACTGCTGCACATCGATTCCGCGATCACCGGCGACCAGTCCGTTTCGCGCCAGCTCACGGCCCAGATCGTTGAGGCCTGGAAGGCCAGCCACCCGGCGACACAGGTGAGCTATCTGGACCTGGTGGCCGAGGCCCCCGCGCACTTCACCATGGACGCCATGGCCCCGCGCACGGGCCAGACCGAGGGCCTGAGCGAGGCGCAGCAGCGCGAGAACGCCGTGTCCGAGCGCCTGGTGCGCCAGTTCCTGGCGGCGGATGTGGTGGTGATCGGCGCGCCGTTCTACAACTTCAGCATTCCCACGCAGCTCAAGGCCTGGATCGACCGCATCGCCCAGCCGGGCCGCACCTTCCACTACACGGCCAACGGCCCCGAAGGCCTGGCCAAGGGCAAGACGGTGGTCGTGGCCTCCAGCCGGGGCGGCGTGTATTCCACCAGCGCGGCCGGCCAGGCCATGGAACACCAGGAGAGTTACCTGCAGACCGTGCTGGGCTTCTTTGGCGTGACCGACGTGCGCTTCGTGCGTGCCGAGGGCGTGGCCCTGGGTGCCGATGCCAAGACCCAGGCCATGGCCGCCGCCACCCAGGCCATCGCCGCCGAGGTGCAGGCCGGCGCCGCCAACCAGGAGCGCATCAGCCAGGCTGCCTGAGCCCGGCGAAACATCACCACTTCAAAAAGTACCGTCATGCCCGCGTAGGCGGGCATCCAGCCTTTGCAGAGGGCCATGGATTCCCGCCTTCGCGGGAATGACGGTGCGCAACATGCCGCAGAGGCCCCTCACCCCTCCCTCTCCCCAAAGGGGCGAGGGCGATCGGTCGCGCCGGTTTTACTCCCTCTCCCGCCAGCGGGAGAGGGAGAAGCAGCCGCCAAGCCTTATCAGATTGTTCGACTCCCTCCCCCTCTGGGGGAGGGCTGGGGTGGGGGCCTGCCACCTGACCATGAATGCATGCCTGGGTGCACAAGCCAAGCCCCCATCCCCACCTTCCCCCAGAGGGGGAAGGAGCCTGAGTGCCTAAAACGCACCCCAGGCGGGCGATATCCGCTATTTTATAAATAGCAACTCATCAAGCGCTGTGTCGCTTCACCCAGGCCACGAACTGGTTCATCCAGCCCTGCAGGAAGGCCTTGCTGCCATCGCCGATGCTACCGTCCGCGTTGAACAGTCCGTCCTTGGCATGGATGAAGGCCTCGGGCTGGCCCAGCGTGGGCATGTCCAGGTAAGCCAGCACATTGCGCAGGTGCTGCTGTGCCATGGCCGTGCCGATGCTGCCGATGGAGGCTCCGATCACCCCCGCTGGCTTGCCGGCCCAGGCGCTCTGGCCGTAGGGGCGCGAGGCGTTGTCGATGGCGTTCTTGAGCACGCCGGGGATGGAGCGGTTGTACTCCGCCGTCACGAACAGCACGCCCTGCGACGCGGCGATCTCTCCCTTGAGGCGCAACACCGGCGCGGCCTGGTGGCCATCGTCGTCCTGGTTGTAGAGCGGCAGGTCGTCGATGCGCGGCTGGTGGAACTCGAAGTCCGGCGGCCCCATGCGCGCCAGCGCATTGGCAAGCTGGCGGTTGAACGAATCCTTGCGCAGGCTGCCAACGATGACTGCGATGCGGTATTTGCTCATACAAGGCCCTTTCATCAGAATTCACAACCGCCAGGCGGTTCCCGGCATCCTATGGGCAGCGGCGTCCCAGCGCTGTCAGACAAGGGCCTGTCGCCCCCGCACTCACCAGCCGGCCAGCACCGAGCCCTTGAACTGCGTGTCGATGAACTGGCGGATCTCTGCGCTGTGATAGGCCTTCACGAGCTGTGCCACCCAGGGCTTGTCCTTGTCGGCGGCGCGCACCACGAGCAGGTTCACATAGGGGCCGTCGGGGCTTTCCTGCGCGATGGAGTCGGTCTTGGGATTGAGTCCGGCCGAGATGGCGAAGTTGGTGTTGATGGCCGAGGCGTCCAGGTCGTCGAGCGAGCGCGGCAGCTGCGCGGCGTCGAGCTCGATGAACTTGAGCTTCTTGGGGTTGCCCACCACGTCCAGCGGCGTGGCCTTCAGGCCCGCGCCGTCCTTGAGCTTGATCAGGCCCTGGGCCTGGAGCAGCAGCAGCACGCGGCCGCCGTTCGTGGGGTCGTTGGGAATGCCGAAACGCGCGCCCTCTTTCAGCTCGGCCAGCTTCTTGATCTTCTTGGAATAGATGCCGATGGGGAAGTTGACCGTATTCGCCGCCACGGCGAACTGGTAGCCGCGGTCCTTGATCTGCGCGTCCAGATAGGGCTTGTGCTGGTAGCTGTTGGCGTCCAGGTCGCCGGCCGCCAGTGCGGCGTTGGGCTGCACGTAGTCGCTGAATTCCACCATCTGGATCTTCAGGCCCTGCTTCTCGGCAACCTTCTTGACCTGCTCCATGATCTGCGCGTGCGGGCCGGCCGTGACGCCGATCTTGAGCGGCTTGTCCTGCGCCAGCGCAGTGCCGGCAATGCCCGCGGCAACTGCCAGGGCCAGGGTGGATTGGAGCAGGGAGCGTTTGGAAATCATGGTCGAGCCTTGGTCTGTGGATGCAGTGAAACAGCCCGCCATCGTAGGCCCGCGGCGACAGCACCAGAAAGAATACTTTTGCATATCCAAACAACCTGAAGGCCGCCCCACGCGCAGGATTGGGCCCTCAGTGGTGCAGGCCCTGCTCGTCGGGCTCGTCGGTCGAGGTGCTGATGACGCTGGTGTGCTGGCCCTTGGCCTTGCGCCAGGCGTAAAGGGCATAGCCCGACAGGCCGTACAAGACGAAGACGCCGAACAGCACCGTGGGCGGGTGGATGTTGATCACGGCAATGCCCAGGGCGATGAGCACGATGGCGGCAAAGGGCACGCTCTTCTTCATGTGCAAATCCTTGAAGCTGTAGAAGGGCACGTTGGTGACCATGGTCAACCCGGCGTAGAGCGTGAAGCCGAACATCACCCAGCTTGTCTGCGCCCAGGACAGGCCCAGCATGCCCTGGCCCGGGCGCACGCCCGCGTCGGTCAGCAGCCAGATGAAGCCCATGACCAGCGCCGCCGCCGCCGGCGAGGGCAGGCCCTGGAAGTAGCGCTTGTCCACCACGCCCGTGTTCACGTTGAAGCGCGCCAGGCGCAGCGCGGCGCAGGCACAGTAGACGAAGGCTGCAATCCAGCCCCAGCGCCCCAGGCCCTGCAGCGCCCACATGTAGGCGATGAGCGCCGGCGCGGCGCCAAAGGACACCATGTCGGACAGCGAGTCCATCTGCTCGCCAAAGGCGCTTTGGGTATTCGTCATGCGTGCCACGCGGCCGTCCAGGCTGTCGAGCACCATGGCGCAGAACACGCCGATGGACGCCATCTCGAAGCGCCCGTTCATGGCCATGACGATGGCATAGAAGCCGCCGAACAGCGCCGCCAGCGTGAACAGGTTGGGCAGCACGTAAATGCCCTTGCGGCGCTTGTGCACCAGGACGCCCGTGGCTTCACTGGCCTCGTTGCCATCATGCATTCAATCGACCTCCAGCGCTTTTCCGATAAGCGTAAGCAGCTATAAAAAGAGTTGTAACCATGGTTGCGCATCTGGCGCGAAAGGACGCAGTGTAGCCTTTGGCGGGCAACGCAAAAAAGGCCACCGAAGTGGCCTTGGGTGCAGCGCCGGCGCGGCATCGGCCGCGCCGCCGGCATCAGTTGCGGCTCTGGTCGACCAGCTTGTTCTTGGCGATCCAGGGCATCATGGCGCGCAGCTGGGCACCCACCACTTCGATGCTGTGGTCGGCCGTGTTGCGGCGGCGGGCCGTCATCGAGGGGTAGTTCAGGCGGCCTTCCTGGATGAACATCTTGGCGTAGTCGCCGTTCTGGATGCGCTTCAAGGCATTGCGCATGGCGGCGCGCGACTGCTCGTTGATCACTTCGGGGCCGGTCACGTACTCGCCGAACTCGGCGTTGTTCGAGATCGAGTAGTTCATGTTGGCAATGCCGCCTTCGTAGATCAGGTCCACGATGAGCTTGAGCTCGTGCAGGCACTCGAAGTAGGCCATCTCGGGGGCGTAGCCGGCTTCCACCAGGGTTTCGTAGCCCATCTTGATCAGCTCGACGGCGCCGCCGCACAGCACGGCCTGCTCGCCGAACAGGTCGGTCTCGGTCTCTTCCTTGAAGTTGGTCTCGATGATGCCGGCCTTGCCGCCACCGTTGGCCATGGCGTAGGACAGAGCCAGGTCACGGGCCTTGCCGGACTTATCCTGGTGCACGGCCACCAGGTGGGGTACGCCGCCGCCCTGGGTGTAGGTGTTGCGCACGGTGTGGCCGGGGGCCTTGGGAGCCACCATCCACACGTCCAGGTCGGCGCGGGGCACGACCTGGTTGTAGTGCACATTGAAGCCGTGAGCGAAGGCCAGCGAAGCGCCTTGCTTGATGTTGGGGGCCACGTTGTTGGTGTAGACCTCGGCGATCTGCTCGTCGGGCAGCAGGATCATGACCACGTCGGCGGCCTTCACGGCGTCGTTGACTTCCATGACCGTGAGGCCAGCCTTGCCGACCTTGTCCCACGAGGCGCCGCCGCGGCGCAGCCCGACCACGACCTTCACGCCGCTGTCGTTCAGGTTCTGGGCGTGGGCGTGGCCTTGCGAGCCGTAGCCGATGATGGCCACGGTCTTGCCCTTGATCAGGCTCAGGTCACAGTCTTTGTCGTAGAAAACTTTCATGTTGGCTCCGGTTGAAATCTGGTTCGGGAATAAAGGGAAAACGGCGATTGTCTTACACGCGCAGGATGCGCTCGCCACGGCCTATGCCGCTGGCGCCGGTGCGCACGGTCTCTAGGATGGCCGTGCGGTCGATGGCCTGCAGGAAGGCGTCGTTCTTGGACTGGTCGCCGGTGAGCTCCACGGTGTAGCTCTTGTCGGTCACGTCGATGATGCGGCCGCGGAAGATGTCGGCCATGCGCTTCATCTCCTCGCGCTCCTTGCCCACGGCGCGCACCTTGACCATCATCAGCTCGCGCTCGGTGTACGCGCCCTCGGTCAGGTCCACCACCTTCACGACCTCGATGAGGCGGTTCAGGTGCTTGGTGATCTGCTCGATGACGTCGTCCGAGCCCGTGGTCTGGATGGTCATGCGCGACAGCGACGGGTCTTCCGTCGGCGCCACGGTCAGCGACTCGATGTTGTAGCCACGGGCCGAGAACAGGCCCACCACGCGGGAAAGAGCGCCGGCCTCGTTTTCTATCAGAACGGCAATGATGTGTTTCATGTCAGATTCCTCTTCTCGCTGCCCTCCCCCGGCGCCGGTAAGCGCCAGGCTTGGCAGGCAATAGATTCGTCAAAGAAATGCTATTCGATGAATAGCTGCTGTCGCTTGACTGGCAAGCGCTGGATGCCGATTTGCCTTAAAGATCTTCCGACCCCAGCAGCATTTCGGTGATGCCCTTGCCCGCCTGCACCATGGGGAACACGTTCTCGGTCGGGTCGGTGCGGAAGTCCAGGAACACGGTGCGGTCCTTGAGCTTGCGCGCCTCGCGCAGCGCCGGCTCCACGTCTTGCGGACGCTCGATCAGCAGGCCCACATGGCCATAGGCCTCGGCCAGCTTCACGAAGTTGGGCAGCGCGTCCATATAGCTGTGGCTGTAGCGGCCGGAGTATTCGATCTCCTGCCACTGGCGCACCATGCCCAGGTAGCGGTTGTTCAGCGCCAGGATCTTGATCGGGGTGTTGTACTGCAGGCAGGTGGACAGCTCCTGGATGTTCATCTGCACCGAGCCTTCGCCGGTGACGCAATACACCTCGGAATCGGGCTTGGCCAGCTTGATGCCCATGGCGTAGGGAATGCCCACGCCCATGGTGCCCAGGCCGCCGGAGTTGATCCAGCGGCGCGGCTCGTCAAAGCGGTAGTACTGCGCCGCCCACATCTGGTGCTGGCCCACGTCGGAGGTGACGTAGGCGTCGGCGTCCTTGGTCATGTTCCACAGCGTCTCGATCACGTACTGCGGCTTGATGACCTCGGTATTGCCCCGGTCGTACTTCAGGCAGTCGCGGCCGCGCCAGGCCTCGATCTGGTCCCACCAGGCGGCCAATGCGCCGGCATCGGAGCGGGTGGTGGTCTCGCGGATCATGGCGATCAGCTCGGTCAGCACCTCCTTGACATCGCCCACGATGGGAATGTCCACCTTCACGCGCTTGGAGATGCTCGACGGGTCGATGTCGATGTGGATGATCTTGCGGTCGTTCTGCGCGAAATGCTTGGGGTTGCCGATCACGCGGTCGTCAAAGCGCGCGCCCACGGCCAGCAGCACGTCGCAGTGCTGCATGGCGTTGTTGGCCTCGATCGTGCCGTGCATGCCCAGCATGCCCAAAAAGCGCCGGTCGGTGGCCGGGAAGGCCCCCAGGCCCATCAGCGTGTTGGTGACCGGGTAGCCCAGCATGTCCACCAGGGTGCGCAGTTCCTGCGTGGCGTTGCCCAGCAGCACGCCGCCGCCGGTGTAGATGTAGGGCCGCTTGGCCGTCAGCAGCAGTTGCAGCGCCTTGCGAATCTGGCCCGCATGGCCTTTCCTGACCGGGTTGTAGGAGCGCATTTCCACGCTCTTCGGGTAGCCGTGGTAGGCCGTCTTCTTGAACGAGACGTCCTTCGGGATATCCACCACGACAGGCCCGGGGCGGCCGGTGCGCGCGATGTGGAAAGCCTTCTTCAGCGTCAGCGCCAGATCGCGCACATCCTTGACCAGGAAGTTGTGCTTGACGATGGGACGCGTGATGCCGACGGTGTCGCACTCCTGGAAGGCATCCAGCCCGATGGCGGGCGTGGGCACCTGGCCGGTGATGATGACCATCGGGATCGAATCCATGTAGGCCGTGGCAATGCCCGTGATGGCATTCGTCACTCCGGGGCCGGAGGTGACCAGGGCCACCCCGACCTCG
The DNA here is from genome assembly GCF_044792555.1 of Alicycliphilus denitrificans. Lineage (GTDB taxonomy): Bacteria > Pseudomonadota > Gammaproteobacteria > Burkholderiales > Burkholderiaceae_C > Alicycliphilus > Alicycliphilus denitrificans_A. The sequence goes on along the minus strand of NZ_CP126238.1, from coordinate 2,013,939 downwards.
CCCGTGGCACGCGCATAGCCGTCGGCCGCATGCACCGCCGCCTGTTCGTGGCGCACCAGCACATGCTGCATGCTTTCCTGCTTGTACAGCGCGTCGTAGATGTAGAGCACGGCGCCGCCAGGGTAACCCCAGATGTACTGGACGTTTTCTGCCTGCAGGGCCTTGACGAGGATTTCGGCTCCCATGAGTTCCTGGGAGCCCGAAGCGGGGGAATGGCTGCCCTGTGTGGCAGCTGCTGCCGAAGTGAGTTCGGCTTTGGAGATTTCCATGATCAACCTTTGCGAATTTCTCTAACGAAAAACCTTGGGTGCCCCTCGTGCGTGCTCTTGTGAAGCCGACTTGGAACTTGAGGCCTCGGCCATGGGCGAGAGGAGTGTGACGCCGAACCGGGACCCGTTTGCCTTTTTGAATTGCAGGACAGATTATTGCACTGCACACATTACCCGACGTGGATCGATACAAAAAAATACCTGCCCAATGCCATAATCCAGAACTTTACGGCTGAGTCAAACGCCAGCCAGACCGCCACAACGGCCCTTTTGGGGCCTTTTGTCTTTTGGCTACCGAACAAGAGCTTTCCGACTTTCTCAAGAGCGTGGACAAGCGTGCCTTCAAGCGCACGCTCTACCACGTTCGCAACGAGGAAGCGGCCCTGGACATTGTCCAGGACAGCATGCTCAAGCTGGCAGAGCACTACGGCGACAAGCCGCCGGGCGAACTGCCCATGCTGTTCCAACGCATCCTGACGAATTGCACACTGGACTGGTTTCGCCGCCAAAAGACCCGCAATGCGCTGTTTTCCAGCCTGAGCGACTTCGAGGGCCCGGGTGAGGACGGAGCGGATTTCGACTTCCTTGAAGTCCATGCCGGCCTTCCCGACGGCGAGACGGCGCAAAGCGCCGAAGACACCCTGCGACGAACGCAGGTTTTGCAGGCCATCGAGGCTGAGATACAACAATTGCCCGCACGTCAACGCGAAGCGTTTTTGATGCGTTACTGGGAGGAAATGGATGTCGCAGAAACGGCCGCAGCCATGGGCTGCTCCGAAGGCAGTGTCAAGACGCACTGCTTTCGCGCCGTCCAAACCCTCAGCAAGGCACTGAAGGCCAAAGGAATCGCGCTATGAATCGCACCACGGAACCCAGCATGCAAGCCAGCGAGGCGGTAGATGCCTATGCACGCCGCCTCACCGCACGCCTGACGCACGGCAACACCGAGTTGCCCCACGACATCACCGAGCGCCTGCGCGCCGCGCGCATGCAGGCGCTTGCCGCGCGCAAGCGCCCCATGCCCCAGTCCACAGCCCAGACGGAGGCCGCCTCGCAGGTCCTCGTCAGCGGCTCCAGCGCCTCGCTCGGCGGCTGGGGGCGCGAGGGCGGCACCTGGTGGCGTGCGCTGATGTCGGCAGTGCCCTTGGCTGCACTGCTCATCGGCCTGTTTTTTGTCAACATGGTGCAAGATGAAACCGTGGCCAGCGAAATTGCCGAAGTCGATGCCGCTTTGCTGACGGGGGATTTGCCCCCTTCCGCCTACGCCGATCCGGGTTTTGTACAGTTCCTGAAATCGTCGAACCAGACTCCCTGACCTTTTGCCCAGCGTTGTAGCGCCTGCATGCACGCATTACGTCCCTCCCCACCCCCACACAAATCGCCAGCATTCGTGCTGGCTTTTGTGTTGCTGAGCATGCTCGCTGGCACTGGTTGGTGGATGGCGATCTATACGCGGGTGGCACCCAGCACCCCGGTGCCGGTGCAGGCGCTGGGAGGCGGCAAGCACAGGGTCTTGGGCGAGGCGCAACCCATGGTGCAGCCCGAAGCCGGCCCTCCCTGGTCATCCCTGACCACCGCCCAAAAGGAAGCCCTGTACCCGCTGGCCAACCGCTGGGCCCTGCTCAGCGAGATGCAAAAGCGCAACTGGCTGAACCTGGCCGCCGGCTTTCATGCACTGCCCGCAGAGGAGCAGGCCAAGATGCTGGCGCGCATCACCGACTGGGCCAATCTGAGCGCCCAGCAGCGCAGTCAGGCGCGGCTCAATTACGCCGCCACCGCCAAACTGCCCGCCGATAACCGACGCGCCCAATGGGAGGCCTATCAGGCTTTGAGCGCCGAGGAAAAGAAACGCCTGGCCGCCAAGGCCGCACCCAAGCCCAAGGGTGCCGCCACCGCCATTCGTCCCATTTCACCGAAGAAGCTGGCACAAGTGCCTGCGGCCACCAACGCACCGCCGGCCGTGGCCAACCCGCCCAAAATCCTGCCGCCGCCGGATTGGCGTCCTGCGCCTGCGCCGTTGCTGCCGGCGCCGCCCACGGTGGTGGAGACCGCCCCCGTCGCCGTGCCCTCGGCCGTGCCGGCGCCCCTGCCGCCGCTGGAGCCGGCGTCCACGCCGCCCGAGGCCAGGGAAGAGCCGGCCCGCTACCATCCACCGCTGCATCCGCCGCAATAACCCCAGCCTGCCGCACACCGCTACCGCATGCCCATGTCCAGCCCGCCAGGCTCCCCCGAGACCGCCAGCGCCCTTCTCCCGATCCAGCCTGCGCCGCCAGCCGAAGCCATGGCCCCTCCTCTGCGCCGCCGCATGGCCTGCTGGCTCTATGAGGGCATGCTCCTGTTCGGCGTGGTGTTCATCGCCGGCTATCTTTTCAGTACGCTGACCCAGACCCGCCATGCATTGCACAACCGCCATGCGTTGCAGGCTTTTTTGTTCGTGGTGTTCGGCATCTACTTCGTCTGGTTCTGGGCGCGCGGCCATACCCTGGCCATGAAGACCTGGCATATCCGGGTAGTCGATCGCCAGGGCCGGCTCATCAGCCAGAAGCGCGCGCTGCTGCGCTATGTGCTCAGCTGGCTGTGGTTCTTGCCACCGCTGGCAGTCATTGCGCCCTTTCACCTCACGGGTGGTGAAACGGCGGTGCTCACGCTGGGCTGGGTCGCCGTCTGGGCGCTGCTGAGCCGCTTTCACCCGCAACGCCAGTTCTGGCACGACGCCCTGGCGGGCACGCGCCTGGTGCATCATGAGCTGCCAGCGCGCCCGCGCAAGACAAAATGATGGACGGCTCCATGCCTTGCCCTGATGCCTGACCTGCACCCCACTCACCCGCATAAGCAACGCACAGGACTGAACCGCCTGTGGCATGCCTCGGGCTACTCGCTGGCCGGACTGCGTGCCGGCTGGGGCGAGAAGGCCTTCCGCCAGGAGGCCTGCCTGGCCGCCGTGCTGCTGCCGTTATCGTTCTGGCTGGGCAACAGTTGGCTGGAAACCGCCCTGCTGGCCGCCACCGTGGTGCTGGTGCTGATCACCGAGCTGCTCAACTCGGGCATAGAGGCGGCCATAGACCGCATCGGCCCCGAGCTGCACGACCTGTCCAAGCGCGCCAAGGACATGGGCAGCGCCGCCGTGCTGCTAAGCCTGCTGCTGTGCGGCGCGGTCTGGGCGGCGGCTCTTTACCAAAGGTTTTTCCATGGCTGATGTGGCTTTTTCCGTCTGCGTCTACCTGGGCTCGCGCCCGGGCGACAACCCCTTGTTCACCGAGGCCGCCACGGCCGTGGGCCGCTGGATAGGACAGCATGGCGGGCAGCTGGTCTATGGCGGCGGGCGCAGCGGCCTGATGGGCCAGGTGGCCGAGGCCACGCGCGTGGCCGGCGGGCGTGTGGTGGGCGTCATTCCCCAGGCGCTGGTGGACAAGGAACTGGCCAACCAGCTGTGCGATGAACTGCACATCGTGCAAACCATGCACGAGCGCAAGGCCATGATGGCCGAGCGCAGCGACGCCTTTCTGGCCCTGCCCGGCGGCATTGGCACGCTGGAGGAGCTGTTCGAGGTCTGGACCTGGCGCCAGCTCGGCTACCACGACAAGCCCATTGGCGTGCTGGACACCGACGGCTACTACGACGCCCTGCTGGGCTTCCTGCAGCACGCCGTGAAGAATGGCCTGATGAGCGAATGGCAGATGGGCCTGGTCCGCACGGGCACCGAACCCGGCGACTTGCTCACGGCGCTGGTGCAGGACGCCGGCCTCAACGCCAGCGCCATTGCCCTGCGCGATGTGATCTAACGGGCGCTCACACCGCCGCGTCGTCCAGGTCCCCGGTGCGTATGCGCACCACGCGCTCCACGGCGGTGACGAAGATCTTGCCGTCGCCGATCTTGCCGGTGCGCGCCGCGGCGACGATGGCATCCACGCAGCGGTCCACGTCCTCGCTGCGCACCACCACCTCGATCTTCACCTTGGGCAGGAAATCGACCACATATTCGGCGCCGCGGTAGAGCTCGGTATGGCCCTTCTGGCGCCCGAAGCCCTTCACCTCGGTCACCGTCAACCCGGTGACACCGCATTCGGCCAGCGCCTCGCGGACCTCTTCCAGTTTGAAGGGCTTGATGACGGCGGTGATCATTTGCATGGTGGGAACTCCTGGAGATGGAAAATTTCGGACAAGGCGGATTCAGGCCCTGAATTTGTTGGTCATCGGGTAGCGCCAGTCCTTGCCGAAGCTGCGGCGCGTGACGCGCACGCCCACGGGCGCCTGGCGGCGCTTGTATTCGTTGACCTGGATGAGGCGGGTCACGCGCTCCACGTCGGCCCGGTCGAACCCGGCGCGCACGATGTCCTCCAAGGGCTCGTCGTTCTCCATGTAGCGCTCGATGATGGCGTCCAGAACCTCGTAGGGCGGCAGGCTGTCCTGGTCCGTCTGGTCCGGGCGCAGCTCGGCGCTGGGCGGGCGGGTGATGATGCGCTCGGGGATGGGGTTGGCGCCCGTGCCGTACGGGTCGTGGGCATTGCGCCAGCGCGCCAGCGCGAACACGCGCGTCTTGAGCACGTCCTTGATCACGGCGAAGCCGCCGGCCATGTCGCCATAGAGCGTGCAATAGCCCGTGGCCAGCTCGCTCTTGTTGCCCGTGGTCAGCACCACGCTGCCGAACTTATTTGAAAGCGCCATGAGCAGCGTGCCGCGGATGCGCGCCTGCAGGTTCTCCTCGGTCGTGTCCTCGGCCCGGCCGGCGAACTGCGGCGCCAGCGCGGCCTTGAAGGACTCGAACTGCGGGGCGATGGCGATCTCGTCGTAGCGCACCTTCAGGCGCTCGGCCATGTCGCGCGCGTCGATCCAGCTGATGTCGGCGGTGTAGGGCGAGGGCATCATCACCGTGCGCACCCTGTCCGCGCCTAAAGCGTCCACGGCGATGGCCAGCACCAGGGCCGAGTCGATGCCGCCCGACAGCCCCAGCAGCGCGCCGGGAAAGCCGTTCTTGCCCACGTAGTCGCGCACGCCCAGCACCAGGGCGGACCAGAGCTCGGCCTCCCAGCCCTCGGCGGGCGCCACATCCGCTTCGATAGTGATAGCTGTTTGCGCTTTATGCACCTGCGCAAACAGCATTTTTTCCTCAAAACCCGGCGCACGGGCGGCCACGCTGCCGTCGGCGTTCAGCGCGAACGAGCGGCCCTCGAACACCACCTCGTCCTGCCCGCCCACCAGATGAGCGTAGACCAGGGGCAGGCCGGTCTCCAGCACGCGTGCGCGCATCACCTGTTCGCGCTCCGCGCCCTTGCCCAGGTGGTAGGGCGAGGCATTGATGGTCACCAGCATCTGCGCGCCCGCCTCGCGCGCGCGGCGGGCGGGTTCGGGATACCAGGCGTCCTCGCAGATCAGCAGGCCCAGGCGCAGGCCCTCGACCTCGAACACGCAGCTGTCAGTGCCCGGAACGAAGTAGCGCCGCTCGTCGAACACCTCGTAGTTGGGCAGGTACTGCTTGGCGTAGGTCTGCTCGATGCGCCCCGCGCGCAGCACGCTGGCGGCGTTGTGGCACAGGCTGTGATCGGCCTCGGCCACCGCCTGGCGCATGCGCTGCGGGTGGCCCACGACCAGGGTCAGGCCGGGCAGCGCGGCCGTCGCCGCGGCGATCTCGGCCAGGGCCTGCCCGCAGGCGGAGAGGAAGGACGGCCGCAGGTACAGGTCCTCGGCCGCGTAGCCGCACAGCGCCAGTTCCGGGGTGAGCAGCAGCCGGGCGCCAACGGCATGCGCCTCTTGCGCGGCGCAGATGATTTTCCGGGCATTGCCCGGCACGTCGCCCACCACGAAATTGAGCTGGGCGATGCTGATGACGAAGGACATAGGGGGAGGTCGAAAAAACGCGGTCGATTATGCCCTCTGCCCCCAGGCCGCGTGGGGCAACGGTTTTGGCGCCATGATGGGCGCCCCGTTCCCGTTACGCCACACCCTTGCCCGCCACCACCCGCTACGACCTGCAACTGCACGACTCGGCCACCCAGGTCGCTGCCAATGCCTGGGACGCCCTGCTGGCGCGCCAGGCACAGCCCACCCCCTTCATGCGCCACGCCTACCTGGCGGCGCTGGAGAACAGCGCCAGCGCCACGGCTGGCACCGGCTGGGCGCCGCGCTTTTTCACGCTATGGCAAGGCGACACGCTGCACGCCGCCTGCGCCCTGTACGTCAAGACACATTCCTATGGCGAATATGTCTTCGACTGGGCCTGGGCCGAGGCGCACGAACGCCATGGCCTGCCCTATTACCCCAAGGCCGTGGTCGCCGTGCCCTTCACGCCCGTGCCTGGCACGCGCCTGCTGGCGCGTGACGACGACGCCCGTGCCGCGCTGCTGCAGGCGCTGATCGCCTGGGCGGGCGAGGCCGGCCTGTCGTCCCTGCACCTGCTGTTTGCGGCCGAGGAAGACCTGGCCGCCGCGCGTGCGGCCGGCCTGATGCTGCGCCAGCAGGTGCAGTTCCACTGGCACAACCGGCGGCCCGCCGGCGCAGAGCCGTTCGCGGATTTCGACGACTTCCTGGCGTCGCTGAACCAGAACAAGCGCAAGAAGATTCGCCAGGAGCGCCGCCGCGTGCACGATGCCGGCGTGCGCTTTCGCGTGCTGCGCGGGCGCGAGATCACCGCTGCCGACTGGGACTTCTTCTACCGCTGTTACAAGCGCACCTACCTGGAGCACGGCAACCCGCCCTACCTGACGCGCGCCTTCTTCGCGCACATGCAAGAGCACATGCCCGAGGCCTGGGTGCTGTTCGTGGCCGAGCGTGCGGGACACCCGATCGCTTCCAGTTTGATAGCTGTCAGCGCTTACCCAGAAAGCGCCAAAATCCAATTTGGCTCAAAAACCATAGCCTATGGCCGCTACTGGGGTGCGCTGGAGCGGGTGGACTGCCTGCACTTCGAGGCCTGCTACTACCAGCCCATCGCCTGGTGCATTGCGCAGGGGGTGCAACGCTTCGAGGGAGGCGCCCAGGGCGAGCACAAAATGGCCCGCGCCCTCATGCCCGTGCAGGCCGGCAGCGCGCACTGGCTGGCGCATCAGGCCTTCGCCCAGGCAGTGGATCGTTTTCTTGCGCGCGAGGACCAAGGCGTGGCGTACTACCTTGCGGATTTGCACATGCGCAGCCCGTTCAAGCGGGCCTAAAGCTCAGGCCGCAGCCACGGCCTGCTGCACCAACCCCAGCTCGGAGCCGCTGAGCAGCGATTCAATGTCCACCACGATCAGCATGCGCTCGCCCGTCGTGGCAATGCCGCGCACGAACGAAGCGTCCACCTGCCCCTGGAACTGCGGCGCCGGCTTGATGGCCTCGGCCGGCAGAGCCACCACGTCGGCCACCGCGTCCACCACGGCGCCCAGCACCGTGCCGCCGACGTTGAGGATGATGACCACGGTGAAATCCGTGTAGTCGGCCGCGGTGCAACCGAGCTTGAGGCGCAGGTCGACGATGGGCACGATGACGCCGCGCAGGTCGATCACGCCCTTGATGAACTCCGGCGCATGGGCCATGCGCGTGGGCTGTTCGTAGGAGCGGATCTCCTGCACGCGCAGGATGTCGATGCCGTATTCCTCCTGGCCCAGGCGGAAGGTCAGGTACTCCGCGGCGCTGCTGGCGCTGGCATTGGCTGGGGAAGAACGCTGGGCAGCGGAAGAGAACATGACAACTCCTTGAGAAATGGTCTTGAGCGAACGGCCAAGCCGATGCAAGCCCAAACGGCACGCCGCACAGACCGTGCAGCATAGCAGTTAACGGTTACTTATCTTGACAATTCTGCCAAAAACCTACGGGCCAGCGCTGCCCGGCGCACCCAGCAAAAAGCCTGCCGGCAACTGCTGCGGGCAGGCTTTCGCGGTGAGATGGGAGGACCCTTGCGCTCAGAGGCTGAGAGTTTTTTCCTCGTGCCCGAAAGGCGCGTCAAAACGCACCCGATCGAGGCGCAAAGCACAGCCATAGCTCGGGCTATGGCGAGCATTTGCAACGAAGAGCGGGGGTGTTTTGGCGTGCAAGGCGGGCATAGGGGAAAGACTCTCAGTCTCTCAACCCTTCTTGTAGTTCTCCACGCCGTCCACGACCTCCTTGTGCGCGGCGTCGATGCTCTCCCAGCCCAGCACCTTGACCCACTTGCCCTCTTCCAGGTCCTTGTAATGCTCGAAGAAGTGGCTGATGGCCTTCAGGCGCATGGGGTTCACGTCCTCCACGGTCTTCCAGTTCTCATACATCTTCAGGATCTTGGTGGTGGGCACGGCCAGCACCTTGCCATCCACGCCGGCCTCATCCTCCATTTTGAGGATGCCCAGTGCGCGGCAGGGCACGACCACGCCGGGCAGCAGCGGATAGGGCGTGATCACCAGCACGTCCACCGGGTCGCCGTCGCCCGACAGGGTCTGGGGCACGTAGCCATAGTTGCAGGGGTAGTACATGGCCGTGGTCAGGAAGCGATCCACGAAGACGGCGCCGGACTCCTTGTCCACCTCGTACTTCACGGGATCGGACTCCGCGGGGATCTCGATCACCACATTGAAGGTTTCGGGGATGTTCTTGCCAGGCTTGACGTTGTTCAGCGACATGGTTGGGGGGGGGTGTAGTTGATTTGGCGTGACTCCCGCGCCGATCAGCACGCAAGTGGCCGTACTGGCAGTTCGGGATTAACCCTGAATTTTAGGCCCATGCTGCTTGCAGCCAGCTTGCAACCGAGTGTTTCGCAGTAAATTGGCCCTGTTGGCCAATCGTCCTCCGTCGATTCACCGTGTCGGCATGGCGAGGAAGCAACGCAGGGGAAGCACCACCACCCGCGTTGCGCTTCCCGTCCGAGCAAGACAAACGATGGAGATAACGAATGGCTGGTTCCACCTCAGCGCTGACTGCCCCTCTCATCCTGGCTCTGGTCTGCGGCTTGATCGCCGTGGCCTATGGCATCTGGACCCGCAGCTGGATTCTTTCCAAAGACCCGGGCAATGCCCGCATGCAGGAGATCGCCGGTGCCATACAGACCGGCGCGGCCGCCTATCTGGCGCGCCAGTACAAGACCATTGCCCTGGTGGGCGTGGTGCTGGCGCTGCTCATCGGCATCTTTCTTGACGCGACCACGGCCATTGGCTTTGTCATCGGCGCAGTGCTCTCGGGCGCCTGCGGCTTCATCGGCATGAATGTGTCGGTGCGCGCCAATGTGCGCACCGCACAGGCGGCCACGCAAGGCATAGGCCCGGCGCTGGACGTGGCGTTCCGCGGCGGCGCCATCACCGGCATGCTGGTGGTGGGCCTGGGCCTGCTGGGCGTGACGGGCTTTGCCTGGTTCCTGCTCGGCCAGGCAGGGGCGAATGCCACGCTGTCGGCCACACTCAATCCGCTGATCGGCTTTGCCTTCGGCTCGTCGCTGATTTCCATCTTCGCGCGGCTGGGCGGCGGCATCTTCACCAAGGGCGCCGACGTGGGCGCCGACCTGGTGGGCAAGGTGGAGGCCGGCATTCCCGAAGACGACCCGCGCAACCCCGCCGTGATCGCCGACAACGTGGGCGACAACGTGGGCGACTGCGCCGGCATGGCGGCCGACCTGTTCGAAACCTACGCCGTCACGCTCATCGCCACCATGGTGCTGGGCGCGCTGCTGGTCACCGCGGCGCCCATGGCGGCCGTGGCCTACCCGCTGGCGCTGGGGGCGGTGTCCATCGTCGCCTCCATCATCGGCTGCTTCTTCGTCAAGGCCAGCCCCGGCATGAAGAACGTCATGCCGGCGCTGTACCGGGGTCTGGCCATCGCCGGCGTGCTGTCGCTGGTGGCTTTCTGGTTCGTCACGGCCTGGGTGGTGCCCGACAACGCCCTCGGCGGCACGGGCGCGCAGGCGCGCCTGTTCGGCGCCTGCGCCACCGGCCTGGTGCTGACGGCGGCGCTGGTGTGGATCACCGAGTTCTACACCGGCACGCAATATTCGCCGGTGCGCCACATCGCCCAGGCCTCCACCACGGGCCACGGCACCAACATCATCGCCGGGCTGGGCGTGTCCATGCGCTCCACGGCCTGGCCGGTGCTCTTCGTGTGCGCGGCCATCATCGTCTCGTACATGCTGGCCGGGCTGTACGGCGTGGCCGTGGCCGCCATGTCCATGCTCAGCATGGCGGGCATCGTGGTGGCGCTGGACGCCTACGGGCCGATTACCGACAACGCCGGCGGCATTGCCGAGATGGCCGAGCTGCCCAGCAGCGTGCGCGACATCACCGACCCGCTGGACGCCGTGGGCAACACCACCAAGGCCGTGACCAAGGGCTACGCCATCGGCTCGGCGGGCCTGGCGGCGCTGGTGCTGTTTGCCGACTACACGCACAAGCTGGACAGCTACGGCCAGGCCGTGAAGTTCGACCTGTCCGACCCCATGGTGATCGTGGGCCTGTTCATCGGCGGCCTGATCCCGTACCTGTTCGGCGCCATGGCCATGGAGGCCGTGGGACGCGCGGCCGGCAGCGTGGTAGTGGAGGTGCGCCGCCAATTCAAGGAGATCCCCGGCATCATGGAAGGCACGGCCAAGCCCGAGTACGGCCGCGCCGTGGACATGCTGACCAGCGCCGCCATCAAGGAGATGGTCATCCCCAGCCTGCTGCCCGTGGCCGTGCCCATCGTCGTGGGCTTGGCGCTCGGGCCGAAGGCGCTCGGCGGACTGCTCATGGGCACCATCGTCACCGGCCTGTTCGTGGCGATTTCCATGTGCACCGGCGGCGGCGCCTGGGACAACGCCAAGAAGTACATCGAGGACGGCCACCACGGCGGCAAGGGCAGCGAAGCGCACAAGGCCGCCGTGACCGGCGACACCGTGGGCGATCCCTACAAGGACACGGCGGGCCCGGCGGTGAATCCGCTGATCAAGATCATCAACATCGTGGCGCTGCTCATCGTGCCGCTGGTGGTGAAATTCCACGCGGGCTGACGCCATACTATCAAAATGAAAGCTGTCAGCGCCCTATCCACGGGCGCTAGCAGGCGTTTTGACCCACGGCTCAGCACGCCGCGCCGGCCTGCCGCACAATAAGCCGCATGCAGTTCCACTACATCGCCAATGCCGGCGTGGCCTCGACCTCCGGGCGCACCATTGCCGTGATTGACCCCTCCGACGGCCAGCCCTATGACGAGATCCAGCGCGGCACGGCCGAGGACATAGACAGCGCCGTGCGCGCCGCGCAGCAGTGCTACGACAGCGTCTGGCGCAGGCTGGCCCCGGCCGAGCGCGGGCGGCTGCTGCAACGCCTGTCCCAGAAGATCAACGAAAACGCCGAGGAACTCGCCGCCATCGAGCAGCGCGACTGCGGCAAGCCCACCAGACAGGCCCGCGCCGACGCAGCCGCCCTGGCGCGCTACTTCGAGTTCTACGCCGGCGCCTGCGACAAGCTGCATGGCCAGACTATTCCCTACCAGGACGGCTTCAGCGTGCTCACCTGGCGCGAGCCCCATGGCGTGACCGGGCACATCGTGCCCTGGAACTACCCGATGCAGATCTTCGGCCGCTGCGTGGGCGCGGCGCTGGCCGCCGGCAACGTCTGCGTGGTCAAGCCGGCCGAGGACGCCTGCCTGTCGCTGCTGCGCGTGGCGCAGCTCGCGGCCGAGGCGGGCCTGCCCGCCGGCGCCCTGAACATCGTCACCGGCTACGGCCACGAGGTGGGCGACGCGCTGGCGCGCCACCCGGGCGTGCACCACATCAGCTTCACCGGCAGCCCCAGGGTGGGCACGCTGATCCAGCAGGCCGCGGCCGAGCGCCACTGCCCGGTGACGCTGGAGCTGGGCGGCAAGAGCCCGCAGCTCGTCTTTGCCGACGCCGACCTGGACGCCGCCGTGCCCGTGATCGTCAACGCCATCGTGCAAAACGCCGGCCAGACCTGCTCGGCCGGCTCGCGCGTGCTCATCGACTCGCTGATCTACGAACCGCTGCTGGAACGCCTGGGCCAGGCCTTCGAGCAGCTCCGCGTAGGCCCCGCGGCCATGGACCTGGATCTGGGGCCGCTGATCCGCCAGAGCCAGCAGCAGCGCGTGTGGGACTTTTTGTCCGACGCCCAGGTGGCCGGCATCCCGCTGGTGGCCCAGGGCACGGTGGTCGACGAGGCACCCGACACCGGCTTCTACCAGGCCCCCACGCTGCTGCGCGACGTGCCCGTGGATCACCGCCTGGCGCAGCAGGAGATCTTCGGCCCCGTGCTCGCCGCCATGCCCTTCCACGACGAGGACGAGGCCGTGGCTCTGGCCAATGCCACGCAGTTCGGCCTGGTGGCCGGAGTGTGGACGCGCGACGGCGCGCGCCAGCTGCGCATGGCGCGGCGCATCGCCAGCGGCCAGGTGTTCATCAACAACTACGGCGCCGGCGGCGGCGTGGAGCTGCCGTTTGGCGGCGTCAAATCGAGTGGCCACGGGCGCGAGAAGGGCTTCGAGGCACTCTACGGCTTCACCACGCTCAAGACCGTGGCCATACGCCACGGTTGATTGCCGCCAGGGGCTGCAGCCCCGACTTTCCGAGCCCCGGTTTTCTGTTTCACCCCATGCCCCTATCCCCTCCCGCACCCCGCACCCCCAGCCATGTCCGCCGCGTCACCTACCAGGGCTTTCAACGCGAGGACGGGCTCTGGGACATCGAGGGCGAACTGCACGACAGCAAGGCATACGACCTGCCGTCGCTGCGCAACCCCGGCCGCACCCGTCTCGCGGGCGAAGCCATACATCACATGTGGCTGCGCGTGACGGTGGACCGCGAGCTGGTCGTGCGCGCCATCGAATCGGCCATGGACTCCCATCCCCTGGCGGGCTGCCCCGAGGCCCAGCGCGCCCTGCAGGCCATGGTGGGCTGCAGCATGGCGCGCGGCTGGCGCCAGTCCATACAGACGCACCTGGGCGGCGTGGCCGGCTGCACCCATCTGCGCGAGCTGCTGTTCAACCTGGCCACGGCCACGTTCCAGACCGTCAGCGCGGCGTTCAAGAGCCAGGGCGACGAGCCGCCGCGCCATCTGGGCCAGTGCACGGGCTGGGACTTTCACGGCCAGGGCGTGAAGGAGCACTATCCGCAGTTCTATGGCCGCGCAACGAAAGCAAATTGACGCACATCAATTCACACGCTGCTACCGATACCCCTACACCGGCCATGGGGCACAATTTACCCATGGCTGAACGTGTCATTCCCCTCGTGGACCAGCGCAGCAGGGTGCTGCGGCCCACCGTGCCCGCCGCCGCCGAGCCTGCCACGGGGCAGTTGTTCGACACGCACGCGCGGCCGCTGCGCGATCTGCGCATCAGCGTCACCGACCGCTGCAACTTCCGCTGCGGCTACTGCATGCCCAAGGAGGTGTTCGACAAGCATTACCGCTACCTGCCGCACGGCGACCTGCTGCGCTTCGAGGAGATCACGCGGCTGGCGCGGCTGTTCATGGCGCATGGGGTGCACAAGATCCGCTTGACGGGCGGCGAGCCGCTGCTGCGCAAGGACCTGGAGCGGCTCGTCGAACAGCTGGCCGGGCTGCGCACCACCGAGGGCCGCGTGCCCGACCTGACGCTGACCACCAATGGCTCGCTGCTGGCGCGCAAGGCACGCGCGCTGAAAAGCGCCGGCCTGCAGCGCGTGACGGTGAGCCTGGACAGCCTGGATGACGCATTGTTCCGCCGCATGAACGATGTCGACTTCCCCGTGGCCGAGGTACTCGCGGGCATCGAGGCCGCGCAGGCCGCGGGCCTCGCGCACATCAAGGTCAACATGGTGGTCAAGCGCGGCACCAACGACCACGAGATCCTGGCGATGGCGCGGCACTTTCGCGGCACCGGCATCACGCTGCGCTTCATCGAGTACATGGACGTGGGCGCCACCAACGGCTGGCGCATGGACCAGGTGCTGCCCTCGGCCGAGCTCATCGCACGGCTGCAGGCCGAACTGCCGCTGGTGCCGCTCTCGCCCAGCGCCGTGGGCGAGACCGCCAAGCGCTGGGGCTACGCCGGCGCCGACGGCAACCACGACCCGTCGCTGGGCGAGGTGGGCGTGATCAGCAGCGTCACCCAGGCCTTCTGCGGCGACTGCAACCGCGCCCGCCTGTCCATGGAGGGGCGGCTGTACCTGTGCCTGTTCGCCACCCAGGGCTGGGACCTGCGCAGCCTGCTGCGCGAAGGCGCCAGCGACGCGCAGATCAGCGCCGCCATCGCCCAGATCTGGCAGGACCGCGGCGACCGCTATTCCGAGCTGCGCGCCAGCCTGCCCGCCGATACCGACAGCGGCGGGCGGCGCATAGAGATGAGCTACATCGGGGGCTGAACCGGCCCGACCAGCGATCCACGCATGATCGACACGCACGACATCACGGGCCTGATCCTCGCCGGCGGCCGCGGCTCGCGCATGGGCGGGGTGGACAAGGGCCTGCAGTGTTTCCGCGGCCTGCCGCTGGCGCGGCACGCGCTCAAGCGCCTGCAACCCCAGGTGGGCGGCGTGATGATCAGCGCCAACCGCAACCTGGCGGCCTACGAGGCCTTCGGCGTCCCGGTCTGGCCCGACGGCCTGGCCGACTATGCCGGTCCGCTGGCGGGCTTTCTTGCCGGGCTGGAGCGCTGCCAGACCCCATGGCTGCTCACCGTGCCCTGCGACACCCCGCTGTTCCCCTCCGACCTGGCCAGCCGCCTAGCCGCCGCCGCCACGGCCCAGGGCGCCGACATCGCCATGGCCGCCGCCCCCGAGCCGCAGGCTGGCGGCGGCACGCACCTGCGCCGCCAGCCGGTGTTCTGCCTGCTGCGCGTGACGCTGGCCGAGAGCCTGAGGCGCTTCACCCAGGAAGGCGGGCGCAAGGTCGAGCGCTGGGCTAGCCAGCACCGCTGCGCCATCGTGCCCTTCGACCGGCCGGGCGACGACCCGCTGGCCTTTTGCAACACCAACACCCTGGCCGAGCTGCTCGCGCTGGAGGGGCGAGACCGATGAAGACACTGGAGCAGATTGCCGCCGAGCTGCAAGGCTACGACCCGCAGGCGCTGCGCGCCGCCGACGTGAACGCCTTTTTGCAGCGCCTGGTGGCGCCCGTCACCGAGACCGAGGAGGTTGGCATCTTCGACGCCCTGGGCCGCGTGCTGGCGCGCGACGTGGTCTCGCCCATCAGCGTGCCGCCGCACGACAACTCGGCCATGGACGGCTATGCCTTCGATGGCGCGCAGCTCATGCCCGGCCAGGCGCTGGTGCTGCGCCCCGTGGGCGCGACGGCCCTTGCCGGCAAGGCCTGGGCTGGCCAGGTCGCAAACGGCGAATGCGTGAAGATCATGACCGGCGCCATCATGCCGGCGGGGCTGGACACCGTGGTGCCGCAGGAGCTGACCACGACCGGCGCCGACGGCCGCATCCACATCGCCGCCGATCTGCTGCGCCGCGGCGACAACCGGCGCCTCTTGGGCGAGGACCTCATGCAGGGTCGCATCGCGCTCTCAAAAGGTGAGCTTCTTACGCCTGCCGCAATTGGCCTGATTGCCAGTTTGGGCCTCAGATCCGTCACCGTCTACCGGCGCCTGCGCGTGGCCTATTTCTCCACCGGCGACGAGATTCTGAGCCTGGGCGAGCCGCCGCGCGAGGGCGCGGTGTACGACAGCAACCGCTACACGGTGTGCGGCCTGCTCACGCGCCTGGGTGTGCAGGTGATCGACCTGGGCGTGGTGCGCGACGAGCCGGCGCTGCTTGCGGCAGCCTTTCGCCGCGCGGCCGCCGAGGCCGACGCCATCATCACCAGCGGCGGCGTGAGCGCGGGCGAGGCCGACCACACGCGCCGCATGATGCGGCAGCTGGGCGACGTGGCCTTCTGGCGCATCGCCATGCGCCCGGGCCGGCCCATGGCCGTGGGCCGCATCCGATCGGAATCACAAGCAAAATCGGCCTCTGACGCTTACCAGAAAAGTGCCGACAGCTATCAAAACGAAAGCACCCAGGACGCCGCAGGCGGCAGCGTGCTGTTCGGACTGCCGGGCAATCCGGTGGCGGTCATGGTCAGCTTCCTGGCCTTTGTGCGCCCCGCCCTGCTGCGCATGATGGGCTGCACGCGCGCCGCGCCGCCGCTGCTGCGCGCCACCAGCGCCGAGGCCCTGCGCAAGAAGGCCGGCCGCACCGAATACCAGCGCGGCCTGGTGAGCCAGGCGGCGGATGGCACGCTGCAGGTGCGCAGCACGGGCAACCAGGGCTCGGGCATGCTCAGCTCCATGGTGCAGGCCAACGGCCTGATCGTGCTGCACCACGACCAGGGCCATGTGGCCGCGGGCGACATGGTGGATGTGATGATGTTCGACGGAGTTGTTTGATATGCCCTACCACGCACAGCACATGGCCCAGCCGCCCACGCGCGAGGAGGTAGACCGGCTGCAAGGCCCCGCCGTGCTTGAATTCGGCACGCCCTGGTGCGGCCATTGCCAGCGCGCCCAGCCGCTCATAGCGCAGGCGCTCAAGGACCAGGCCGGCGTGCAGCACCTCAAGGTCGAGGACGGCCCGGGCCGCCCGCTAGGGCGCAGCTACCGCGTCAAGCTCTGGCCCACGCTGGTCTTTTTGCAAGACGGCCAGGAGGTCGCCCGCCTGGTGCGCCCCGAAACAGCGCAGCAGATCCACGACGCCCTGCGGGCCATCGCCTGAAGTCAACGCCCCAGCGCCTGCTCCACACCCTTGTTGGCCAGCGCATCGGCGCGCTCGTTGCCCGGGTCGCCCGCGTGGCCCTTCACCCAGTGCCACTCGATGCGGTGGCCCGCCTGGTGCGCCAGTTCGTCCAGGCGCTGCCACAGCTCCACATTCTTCACCGGCTGGCCGGCGGCCGTGCGCCAGCCCTTCTTCTTCCAGCCATGGATCCACTCGGTGATGCCCTGGCGCACATACTGGCTGTCCAGGTACAGCGCCACCTGGCAGGGGCGCTTGAGCGCCGCCAGCGCCTGGATCACGGCCAGCAGCTCCATGCGGTTGTTGGTGGTTCCGAGCTCGCCGCCAAACAACTCCTTCTCCAAGGTACCCGAACGCAGTACCGCCCCCCAACCGCCGGGGCCCGGATTGCCCTTGCATGCGCCGTCGGTATAGATCACCACCTGATTCAAAAAAGACTCCTGAAAAACAAACAACCCACCGCTAGCGGTGGGTACTCAATGGCGCCTTGCCACCTGCACCTGCGCGGCTGCGGCCTTCGGCGCCTTGCGCCACGAGGGCTCCAGCAGCCGCATGCCCTGCACGCGCTTGGCGGCAACGATCACATAGCCCGCCCCGAGTATCGGCCACCAGCGCGCCCCCAGCCCGTCCATCCAGCCGTATTGCTGCAACCAGCGCTCGCCGGTCGCGGCGGGCCGGTAGCAGCCGAAGCTGATCGTCTCCAGCTCGAAGCCCAGCAGCCGCAGCCAGTCGCGCAGGCGCCCGGGCGAAATGAACTCCCCCACGTCGGGCAGGTAGAGCCGGCCACCGCCGCCGCAGCGCTGGTACAGCCGTGCGCGCCACTGGCGCAGGCCCCACAGGCTCCAGGGGTTCAGGCCGCTGATCACCACCCTGCCCTCGGGCACCAGCACGCGGTACACCTCGCGCAGCGCCACGTGCGGATCGACGCTGAGCTCCAGCGTGTGGGGCATGGCCACCAGGTCCAGGCTGGCCTCGGGAAACGGCAGGGCCACGGCCTCGGCCAGCAGGGCCACGGCCTGCGTGCCGGCTGGCGCCTCGCGCTGCAGAAGGCAGGACTCGTCGCCACCCAGGGCCAGCCAGCGGTGCGGCATGCGGTTGGCGCGCAGGCCGTTCAGCCCCGGCATGCCCAGCTGCAACGCGTGGTAACCAAAGATGTCGGCCACCAGCTCGTCGTAGCGCTCCTGCTCCCAGGCAAGCAGGTAGCGCCCCGGGGGGGTCGCAAACCAGTGGTGTAAACCTATAATTTCGCCGCTCATGAACTTGCTGCCGCTGCCCGCTTTCTCCGATAACTACATCTGGATGCTGCACGACGCGCACGCCGCGCTCGTGGTGGACCCGGGCGACGCCGCACCGGTATTGCAGGCGCTGCACGGCATGGGACTGTCACTGCAGGCGATTCTAGTCACGCATCACCATGGCGACCATGTCGGCGGCGTGAGCGCCCTGCGCGAGGCCACCGGCGCCGCCGTCTACGGCCCGGCCCACGAACCCATGCCCGAGCCGCTCACGCGCCTGGGCCAGGGCGATGCCGTCAGCGCGCTGGGCCTGCGCTTTAGCGTGATCGACGTGCCCGGCCACACGGCCGGGCATATCGCCTATTACTGCGCCGAGGCGGACGGCGCGCCGCTGCTGTTCTGCGGCGACACGCTGTTTTCGGGCGGCTGCGGCCGCTTGTTCGAGGGCACGCCCGCGCAGATGCAGGCCTCGCTCGACGCCCTGGCCGCCCTGCCAGACGACACGCGCGTGTGCTGTGCCCATGAGTACACGCTGTCCAACCTGAAATTTGCGCGCGCCGTGGAGCCCGGCAACGCGGCGCTGTCCGAGTACATCACGCGCTGCGAAGCCCTGCGCCAGGCGGGGCAGCCCACCCTGCCCTCGCGCATGGCCACGGAGCGCGCCATCAACCCTTTTCTGCGCACGCGCCAGGCCTCGGTTGCCCAGGCGGCCAGGGGCTTTGATCCGCGCGTCGATCCGCACCAACCCGCGGCCGTGCTGGCCGCGCTGCGCCAATGGAAAAACGAATTCCGATGAAGATCCTGCATATCCTCGGGCTGGCAAGCCTGCTGTGGCTGGCCGGCTGCGCCAGCACCAGCACTCCAGGCATCAGCCCCGCCACCAGCGCTGCGCCCTCCAGCAACAACAGCGATGCCGGCATCGGCGAGGCGCCGCAAATCCCCACGGGGCCGCTGCGCCCCATCACGGCCGGGGCCGCCAAGGGCCACCCCGTGGCCGGCATCAGCGCCCCCGCAGATCTGTGGGACCGCATGCGCCGCGGCTTTTCCATGCCCGACCTGGACACCGACCTGGTGCGTGAACGCGAGCAGTGGTACGCCGCCCGGCCCGACTACATGCAGCGCATGACCGAGCGCTCCAGCAAGTACCTGTTCCACATCGTCGAGGAGCTGGAGCGCCGCGGCATGCCCACCGAACTGGCCCTGCTGCCCTACATCGAGAGCGCCTTCAACCCCCAGGCCGTCTCCAGCGCCAAGGCCGCCGGCATGTGGCAGTTCATGCCCGCCACCGGCACCTATTTCGACTTGAAGCAAAACGCCTTCCGCGACGACCGGCGCGACGTGCTGGCCTCCACCCGCGCGGCGCTGGACTACCTGCAAAAGCTCTACGGCATGTTCGGCGACTGGCACCTGGCCCTGGCCGCCTACAACTGGGGCGAGGGCAGCGTGGCGCGCGCCATCGCCCGCAACGAAAAACAGGGCCTGGGCACCGGCTACACCGACCTGACCATGCCCGCCGAAACGCGCATGTACGTGCCCAAGCTGCAGGCCGTGAAGAACATCGTGGCCGAACCCGCCCGCTTCAGCACCGAACTGCCGCGGATCGAGAACCACCCCTACTTCCAAAGCGTGGAGATCACCCGCGACATCGATGTAGCGCTGGCCGCCAACCTGGCGGGCATACGCCTGGAGGACTTCCGCGCGCTCAATCCGTCGGTGCATAAGCCCGTGATCCTGGCCGCCGGCATGCCGCAGATCCTGCTGCCCTGGGACAACGCCCAGGTGTTCCGGAAAAACCTCGCTGCCTACAACGAAGGCCAGTACGCCAGCTGGACGGTGTGGACCGTGCCCAGCAACATGAGCGTGTCGGCAGCGGCCCAGCGCACCGGCATGAGCGAGGGTGAGCTGCGCCAGATGAACGGCATACCGCCACGCATGATGATCAAGGCCGGCTCCGCCCTGATGGTGCCGCGCGCCGCCGGCACGCGCGCCGATGTCTCCGAGCATGTGGCCGACAACGGGCAGATCGCCTTCACGCCCGAAATCGTCACGCGCCGCACCACCGTGCGCGCCGGCAAGCGCGACACCGTGGCCAGCCTGGCGCGCCACTACAAGGTCAGCGCCGCCGACCTGGCCGACTGGAATGACCTGAAGGCTTCCAGCAGCTTCAAGGCCGGCGAACGCGTGGTGCTGTACCTGCCCATGCGTCTTGCCGCCAGCGTGCACGCACGCAGCAGCGGCAAACCAGCCATCCGCCACACATCGGCCCACCAGATGGCCAAGGCTGCTCCGACGAGCAAGGCCCGCAAAGGCGGCGCGCCGTCCAGGCGCAAGAAGCGCTGACGAGCTCAGCCTTTCAGAAAAAAACAGCCGCTTGCGCGCGCCACACGAGCGCAAACAGCTATCAAACCAGGAGTTAGCGGCCCCTTGTCGGCGCAGGCTCAGCGGTGCGACATGCGACGCACGGCCCAGTCGCCCAGGCTCTGGATGGCCTGCACGAAGACGATGAGGATCAGCACCACGGCCAGCATCACGTCGGGCAGGAAGCGCTGGTAGCCGTAGCGAATCCCCAAGTCGCCCAGGCCGCCGCCGCCCACGGCGCCGGCCATGGCCGAGTAGCCCGTGAGGCTCACGAAACTGATGGTCAGCCCGGCGACGATGCCCGGCAGCGCCTCGGGCAGCAGCACCTTCCAGACGATCTGCCAGGTGGTGGCGCCCATGGACTGCGCGGCCTCGACCAGGCCGCCGTCCACCTCGCGCAAGGCCGTCTCGACCAGGCGCGCGATGAAGGGCGCGGCCGCCAGCGTGAGCGGCACCACCGCGGCCCAGGTGCCGATCGACGTGCCCGTGACCAGGCGCGTGAACGGGATGATGGCCACCAGCAGGATGATGAAGGGCGTGGAGCGCACGGCATTGACGATGCCGCCCACCACGCTGTTCAGCGGCGCGTTCTGCAGGATGCCGCCCTTGTCGGTCAGGCGCAGGAACACGCCCAGCGGAATGCCCACCAGGCCGCCGATGATGCCCGACGCGCCGACCATGATCACCGTCTCCCACAGCGAGGTGACAAACAGCTCCAGCATCATTTCGGAAAAATTCTCGAACACCGCCCGCTCCTTATTCACTCACGTCCACGGTGCGCACCACCACACCGTTGGCGCGCAGATAGTCAATGGCCGCGCCTATGCGCGCCATGGGGCCGCTGGCGTACACCGCCAGCGAGCCGAAGGTCTGCTCCTGGATCTCGTCGATCTGGCCATGCAATATGGACAGGTCCAGCCCCAGCTCGCGGATCAGGTGCGACAGGATGGGCTCGTAGGCGTGCTCGCCCGCGTACGACAGGCGCAGCAGCTGGCCGCTGGCGCCGGCCGGCAGGCGCGCCGCCAGGCTGCGCACGCGCGCCAGCACGCCGGCGGGCAGCTCCTGCGGCACGATTTCGTCGATCAGGCTCTTGGTGATGTCCTCGCGCGGTCGCGTGAAGACCTCGATCACCGGGCCCATCTCCACGATGCGGCCGGCGTCGATCACGGCCACGCGGTCGGCGATCTGCTTGATGACCTGCATCTGGTGCGTGATCAGCACCACCGTCACGCCCAGCTCGCGGTTCACCTGGCGCAGCAGGTCCAGGATGGAGCGCGTGGTCTCGGGATCGAGCGCGCTCGTGGCCTCGTCGGACAGCAGCACCTTGGGGTTGCTCGCCAGCGCGCGCGCAATGCCCACGCGCTGCTTCTGTCCGCCCGAGATCTGCGCCGGGTAGCGGTCGGCCAGGTGCGCCAGGCCCACCAGGTCCAGCAACGGATCGATGCGCTGCTTGATTTCCGCCTGGGACATGCCCGCCAGCTCCAGCGGCAGCGCGGCATTGCCGAACACCGTGCGCGAGGACAGCAGGTTGAAGTGCTGGAACACCATGCCGATCTCGCGCCGCGCGGCGCGCAGCTCGGCGTCGGAGAGCCGCGTCATGTCGCGCCCCGCCACCATCACCTGGCCGGCCGAGGGGCGGTTGAGCAGGTTGATCACGCGCACCAGCGAGCTCTTGCCCGCGCCCGAGCGGCCGATGATGCCGAACACCTCGCCCGGCGTGACATGCAGGTCGATGCCGCGCAGGGCCTCGACGGGGCCTTGTGGGCCCGGGTAAATCTGGGTGATGCCCCGAAGATCGATCATGGAAAACGAGAAGAAACGCCGCGCAGGCCAGCCAAGGCACGCCTGCGATGCTATGGAAAAAGCAGCGGCCTGCGCTGAATGGGCAGGCCGGCGATGCCTATTTTACTGCCCGGCCCCGGGCGCTGCCGGGCCGCCCGTACTTCAGCGCCAACCGAGCAGCAGGATGGCAATGTTTGCCAGGAAGGCCAGGCCCCACACCAGGCTGCGCGCCGTGGGCCGGTCGCCCACGTACAGGGTGATGTAGGCCAGGCGCAGCACGATGAATACACAGGCCAGCAGGTCCAGCCGGCCCTGCGGCGCGCCGAGCTGGTGCGCGATGATGACCGCGCCGATGAAGAAGGGCAGCGCCTCGAAGCTGTTGGCCTGGGCCGCGTGGGCGCGGGCGCGCCAGCCGCTCTGGCGCGCCAGCCAGGCACGCGGGTCGTGGTTGTCGGCAGCGCGAAAGCTGCCGCCCTTGGCCAACAGCGCGCACAACAGGGGCAGCAGCGCCGCAATCAGCACGCACCCGTAGGCGACGGTGAAACTTGCCATCTGCACCCCCCGTGTTCGTTTAAACAATTTAGGGTAATAATGCTTATGCAGCAAGCGCCTGCAGCTATGGTTTTTGCTTAATCAACGCCGGTCCGCGAGCGCATGGGCGATGGTGCCCAGGTCCACGTATTCCAGCTCGCTGCCCACGGGCACGCCGCGCGCCAGGCGCGTGACGTGGATGCCGCGGCGCTTGAGCGCCTCGGCGATGGCGTGGGCCGTGGCCTCGCCCTCGGCGGTGAAGCTGGTGGCCAGGATCACCTCCTGCACCACGCCATCGCAGGCGCGCTCCAGCAGCTTTTGCACGCCGATGTCGCGCGGCCCCACGCCGTCAAGCGGCGACAGCCGCCCCATGAGCACGAAGTACAGGCCACGGAATGCGGCCGTGCGCTCCATGGCCGACTGGTCGGCGGGCGTCTCCACCACGCACAGGCGCGTGGCGTCGCGCGCCGGGTCCAGGCAGGCGTCGCACACAGCGCCCTCGGTGAAGGTGTGGCAGCGCTCGCAGTGGCGCACCTGCTCGCACGCCCGCGCCAGCGCCTGCGACAGCTGCTCGGCCCCGCCGCGGTCATGCTGCAGCAGGTGGAAAGCCATGCGCTGGGCCGACTTGACGCCCACACCCGGCAGGCGCCGCAGCGCCTGGATCAGCGCGTCGAGGGAGCCGGTGTCGGACATGCGCAGAGCGGCGGCGTTAGAAGGGGAATTTCATGCCACCGGGCAGGCCGGGCATGCCGGCCGTGATCTTGCCCATCTTCTCCTGCGATGTTTCCTCGGCCTTGCGCACGGCGGCGTTGAAGGCGGCGGCCACCAGGTCTTCGAGCATGTCCTTGTCGTCGGCCAGCAGGCTGGGGTCGATGGTCACGCGCTTCACGTCGTGCTTGCAGGTCATCAGGACCTTCACCAGGCCGGCGCCGGATTCGCCCTCGACCTCGATGTTGGCGAGTTCGTCCTGGGCCTTCTTCAGGTTGTCCTGCATGGCCTGGGCCTGCTTCATGAGGCCGGCGAGCTGTCCCTTGTTGAACATGGTGGGTTTCCTTTGTCGATTAAGAAAATGGGAGTGTTTTGACGTTCTTATGCAGGCTTGATGCTGCCCGGCACGATTTTCGCGCCGAAGTCGCGCACCAGCTGCTGCACGTAGGGGTCGTTGTGGACGATGTCCTCGGCCGCGCGCTGGCGCTCGGTCGCGGCCTGGGCGTTGCGGCGCGCCGGGCTGTCCGTGACCACGCCCAGCTCCACGCTGATCTGACGCGCATGGCCCGCGGCCTCCAGCGCCGCACGCAGGCGCTCGCGCGCCTGGGGCTGGTTCAGCGACTCGCGCTCCACGCGCAGCAGCCAATGGCCCTCATCGCGCGCCACCAGTTGCGACTGCAGCGCCAACTCGCGCACCAGGGCGGTGATGGCCTCCTGGGCGATGAGCTGCCGCACCGTGGCGTGCCAGACATCGCCCTCCTCGGTGGGCACGAGCCGCGCAGACGCGGGCGCGGCGCCGGTGGGCGCCATGGGCTGCAGGCGCGCGCCCGGCTCGGGCATGGTGCGCACCGGGATTGCTACTGCTTCAGTAGCTGCCCGCGCTTTCTCATCAAGCGATTGGGCCGTATTTTCCCTTAATTCCTCGGGCGCACGCACCGGCAGGCGCAGCGCGGGCGCGGCGGCGGCGCGGGCCACGGGCGGCGCTTTGGCCAGCGCGGCCACGGGCCCGTCGTCGGGCGCTGAGTCATGCATGGCCTCAAACGCCGCGCGGTTCACGTCATCGGGCGTGGCCTGCAGAGCGGCGGCTGGCGGCCTGGCGGGCTGTGGCAGCGGTGCCGGCCGTGCTTCCTGCGCCACTGGGGCAGCGGTCGCCGGGGCATTGGCGGTGGGTTCAGCCCGCGTCAGAGTTTTTTTTTCCGCCTGGGCCGCATCGGCCGGCGCCGGCTTGAAGGCCAGCAGGCGCAGCAGCACCATGGTCAGGGCGGCGTATTCATCGGGCGCCAGGCCCAGCTCGGTGCGGCCGTGCAGGCAGAGGCTGTAGAGCAGCTGCGTCTCGTCGGCCGGCAGGGCGGCGGCCAGGCGCGCTGTCTCAACCGCCTCGGAGTCGCTGGCGTCCACCGCGGCGGCCATCTGCGGCACGGCCTGCAGCACGGCCATGCGCTGCAGGCAGGCGGCCATCTCCTCCAGCGTGCTGGCGGCCGACAGGCCGTGGGTGCGCAGGGTGTCCACCGTCTCCACCACCGTGCGGCCATCGCCCCGCGCCAGCGCGTCGATCAGGCGGAACACATGGCTGCGGTCCACGCTGCCCAGCATCAGGCGCACGCCCGCTTCCTGCAGCTGGCCGCTGCCGAAGGCAATCGCCTGGTCGGTAAGAGAGAGCGCGTCGCGCATGGAGCCGCGCGCCGCGCGCGCCAACAGGCGCAGCGCCTGGGGCTCGGCGGGCACATTCTCGGCGGCGAGCACGCGCGTCAGGTGCTCCAGCACCGTCTCGGGCGCCATGGGCCGCAGGTTGAACTGCAGGCAGCGCGAGAGCACCGTGACCGGCACCTTCTGCGGGTCGGTCGTGGCCAGCACGAACTTGAGGTATTCGGGCGGCTCTTCCAGCGTCTTGAGCATGGCGTTGAAGGCCGTGTTCGTGAGCATGTGCACTTCGTCGATCATGAAGACCTTGAAGCGCCCCTGCACCGGCTTGTACACGGCCTGTTCCAGCAGGCCCTGCACCTCGTCCACACCGCGGTTCGATGCCGCGTCGAGTTCGGTGTAGTCGGGAAAGCGCCCGCTGTCGATGTCCTGGCAGGCCGGGCACTGGCCGCAGGGCTGGGCCGTGATGCCGCCTGTGCCGTCCGGCCCCTGGCAGTTGAGCGACTTGGCCAGGATGCGCGAAACCGTGGTCTTGCCCACGCCGCGCGTGCCGGTGAACAGGTAGGCATGGTGCAGCCGCTGCTGCGTGAGCGCATTCGTCAGCGCCTGCACCACATGCTCCTGCCCCACCATCTCGGAGAAGGTCTTGGGACGGTATTTGCGGGCGAGCACGAGGTAGGACATGGGGGGTGATTCTATGTGGCCCGCCAGCGCCTGCCGCCATCCCGAAACGGCTCCTGGTTCGGCGTACAATCGCCGCTGACGGGCCTCCCCGCATGGTGAAGCGGCCAACCGGGTCAGGTGGGGAACCAAGCAGCCCTAACTGTGGAGCCAGTGCCGGGGGTAAGGCTCGTCAACTTCTCTCCCCCTTCCTTGCCTCTTGCGCCAAACGCCCTGCATGCGCGCGTTTGCGCCAGTGTGTGCGCCATGTCGGCCCAGTCCCACAGGCACTTGCGGCGCTGGATGTCGGACGACGTCCACTCGTCATCCATACTGGCACCAGGCTTCAATGGATTGTGCTTCTTTGACTGTGGGGTGGCATGATGATTCCGATCACGCTTGCACCGTCCGCCTATCCGCCGTTCCTGTGGCGATGCTGCATGTTGTGCAGCGCCCTGTATCTCTTGGGCTGGGCCGGCGCGGCCGCGGCGCTGGAGCCGGCGCAGGGCGGATCGCCCGCCATGGCGGCCCCCGTCTTCACACTGCACACCGAGACCTACCCCGACACCGGCGCGCCGCGCCCGGCAGTGCCTGCCAGCATCCAGTACACGGGCGTTACCGGCTGGCTCACGCCGCGCCAGGCCTCCAGCCTGGGCCTGACGCTGGCCATCGTGTCGGGTGACACGGGCGCAGGCCGCATGCCCATGGCCTATGAGTTGGGCCTGCGCTGGCGCACGCAACTCAATCCACGGGCGCAGCTGAACGTGCATACCTGGGCGCGCACTGCCCAGCAGCCGGCCATGCACGATGCCCAGGGCATGATCTGGTACAACGAGCAAAACGCCTTTGGCACCCGTCTGGAGGTGCAGTGGGCCTCCTCGCGCACGTATGGCCTGGTGCCCGAATTTGGCGCCATAGGGGTGCAGCTGCAAGGCAATTCGCGGCTGCTGCTGCGCGCCAGAGGCGGCGGGCCGATGGTGTATTACCGCACCAAGTTCTGAGGCTGAGAGTCTTTCCCCCTATGCCCGCCTTGCACGCCAAAACACCCCCGCTCTTCGTTGCAAATGCTCGCCATAGCCCTAGCTATGGCTGCGCTTGTGCAGCTCGATCGGGTGCGTTTTGACGTGCCTTTCGGGCACGAGGGAAAAACTCTCAGCCTCTGGCCCGCCGCGGGCGCGCCTATCCCTGCGCCGAAAGCCAGCGCGCCGCCCCCTGGCCCGCCGCATGCCCGCTGGCACAGCAGGCCGTGAGCAGGTAGCCGCCCGTCGGGGCCTCCCAGTCAAGCATCTCGCCCGCACAGAAGACGCCGGGCAGGGCCTGCAGCATCAGGTGCTCATCCAAGGCCTCGAAGGCCACGCCGCCTGCGGTGCTGATCGCCTCCGACACGGGCCGAGGAGCCACCACGGTGATGGGCAGCTGCTTGATGGCCCGCGCCAGCAGCTGCGGGTCGCTCATGCCGTCCTTGCCCAGTTGTTCGTAGAGGATGGCGGCCTTGATGCCATCGAGCCCCAGCCGGCCCTTGAGGTGGCTCGTGAGGCTGCGCGCGCCGCGCGGATGGCGGACCTCGGCCAGCACGCGCTCGGGGGAGTGATCGGGCAATAGGTCCAGATGGAAGGTGGCATGGCCATGGGCCGCGATCTCGTCGCGCAGCAGGCTGGATGCGGCATAGACCAGGCTGCCCTCCACGCCGGTGGCGGTGGCGACGAATTCACCACGCCGCGCAAACTGGCGGCCCTGGCTGTCGGTGAAGGCCAGCGCCACCGACTTGAATGGCTGGCCGGCAAAGCGCTCGGCAAAGAACGGCGTCCAGCCCAGGGCCGGAGCCGGGCCACGGCCCAGCAGCTCGCGCAAGAACTCGCGCCGCGTTTCGCCCAACGGTGCGCTCACACGCGGCACGTCAAAGCCGCAGTTGGCCGGCTGCAAAGGTGCTATCTGCACGCCTTTGTCCATCAGCAAGGACACCCAGGCCGCATCCGACCCCAGGTGCGGCCAGCTTGCGCCCCCCAGCGCCAACACCGTGGCGCGCGAGACAACCCGGCGCTCGCCGGCGACGGTGCCAAAGCGCCAAGCGCCATCGTCCGACCACCCCAGCCAACGGTGGCGCATATGGAACACCACGCCCTTTGCGCGCAGGCGCGCCAACCAGGCACGCAGCAGCGGCGCGGCCTTCATGTCGGCAGGAAAGACGCGCCCCGATGTGCCTACGAAAGTATCGATGCCCAGCGCCTTGGCCCAGGCGCGCAGGTCATCGGCGCCAAACGCGGCCAGTAGCGGCTCGATCTGCGCCCGGCGCGCGCCAAAACGCGCGACAAAGGCATCGAAGGGCTCGGAATGGGTCAGGTTAAGCCCCCCCTTGCCAGCCAGCAAAAACTTACGCCCCACCGAGGGCATGGCGTCAAACACATGCACGCTGCGCCCGGCCTGGGCCAGCATCTCGGCGGCCATCAGCCCGGCCGGGCCGCCGCCAATGATGGCGGCGTCACACACCAGCGGTGCGTTGGAGGAATCGATCATGGAAGACATGGGCCAATCATCCCACCTTGCCGCCCCATCGGCCCGAACATTGAAGGCCGGTTGCAATGGCCTCTCATCCTGGGACATGGCGACATGCCTGACCCACACCATGAAATATTCGGCCCGCACACCCGGCATGGTGAGGCCATGGCGGTATTACAAATTGAGACTATGTTCAATTGATTCAGATCACGCAAAAAAAATAGGAATTAGCGTCGAATCAAGCCTTCTAGTTAGGAGGTTCGTCATGAATTTCACACGACGCCAATGGATGGGCGCCAGTCTTGCAGGCACCATGGGCGCGATTGCTGCCGGCTTTGAGCTATCGCCCATATTCAAGGTATTTGCGGCCGAGCCCGATGCCGCCGCCGAACTGGCGGCACTCAAGTCCTTTAGCGGCAAGGTGCCGCATGCCACGCATTACGGGCCACTAATCGCCACGGTGGAACAGGGGCGCCTGATCAAGGTCGAGGCACAGGCCTCCGACAAGAGGCCTACCGAGATGTTGACCGAGGGTGTGTTGGACCGCACCTATGACAAGACCCGGATCACGGGCCCCATGGTGCGCAAATCGTATCTGGAGTGGGTGCAGAACGGCTACAAGGGCAGCAACAAGCCCGAGCTGCGCGGCAAGGACGAATGGGTGCAGGTGAGCTGGGACACGGCCCTGGGCCTGACCGCCAAAGCCATTCTTGACACCATCGAGAAGTACGGCAACGAAGGCTGCTTCTCCAGTTCCTATGGTGGCTGGTCGCATGCAGGCATCTTCCGCCCGAATGTGCTGCAGGGGCGCTTCTTCAATCTGCTGGGCGGTTCTTCGATAACCACGGGCGACTACTCGGCGGGTGCCGGGCAGATCATCATGCCGATGGTCATCGGCGACATGGAGGTGTATTCTGCCCAGACCGCATGGGAGCAGCTGCGCGACAACACCGAACTGGTGGTGTTCATTGGCTGCGACCCGGACAAGAACAACCGCATCGAGTACACGGTGTGCGACCACGAGATGTACGCCGGCTGGGACGCCATCAAGCAGGCGGGCTGTCAGTTCATGTCCATCAACCCGCAGGTGACCACCACGGACCAAAAGATGGGCTCGGAGTGGGTGCGCATCATCCCCAACACCGACACGGCGCTGTTCCTCGCGATGGGCTACCACCTCATCAGCCAGAACAAGCACAACCAGGCCTTCATCGACAAGTACACGGTGGGCTTCGACAAGTACCGCGCCTACCTGGAAGGCAAGGACGGCACGCCGCGCAAGACGCCCGAATGGGCGGCAAAAATCACCGGCATTCCCGCGGCCAAGATCCGCTCCATGGCCGAGCTGATGGCATCCAAGCGTACGCAACTGTGCGGCTCCTGGGCCATCCAGCGCGCGCACCACGGCGAGATGCCGTATTGGGCCATCGTCAACTTCGCCTGCATTCTGGGCAACATCGGTCTGCCCGGTCAGGGCGTGGGCTTCAGCTGGCACTACGGCGGTGGCGGCATGCCGCAGTCGGGCGGCACGGCGCCTACGGGCCTGTCGCAGGGGCGCAACCCGGTCAAGAAGATCTGCCCGGCCTCGCGCATCAACGAGATGCTGCTCAACCCCGGCAAGGAATTCACCTACAACGGCAGCAAGTACACCTATCCCAAGGTCAAGCTGATTTACAACGCCGGCAACAACGTCTTCTCGCACCAGCAGGATCTGAACGAATTCGCCCGTGCCCTGCGCACGGTGGATACGGTGATCTGTCACGAACCCTGGTGGAATGGCTCTGCGCGCTGGGCCGATATCGTGCTTGCCGCCACCACCACGGTGGAGCGCAACGACATTTCCTCGGCGGGCACCTACAGCATCGACAAGGTGTATGCGATGAAGCAGATCATCGCGCCGCAGCACGATGCGATGGACGATTTTGAAATCTTCCGCCGCCTGGCCGAGTTGTGCGGTATCGAGTACGCCTTCACCGAGGGCAAGACGCAGATGGACTACGTCAAGGCAGCCTACGAAGCGAGTTCGGCGGCCAAGGACACGCCGTTCGAGAAATTCTGGGCCGAGGGCATGGCGCGCATTCCGGTGCCGCCCGAGGCGCACAAGTGGGTACGCCATGGCGACTTCCGCGCCGCCCCGAAGAAAAACCCGCTGCACACCACCAGCGGCAAGATCGAGATGTATTCCTCCACCATTGCGAAGATGAACATCCCCGACATGCCGCCCATGCCCCAATGGCAGGAACCGGGCGAGTACCTGGGCAATGCGCGCAAGGGCCAGGTGCATGTGGTCAGCCCGCACCCCTACTGGCGCCTGCACTCGCAGCTCAACAACTCCGAATCGCTGCGCAAGCGCTATACCGTGCAGACGCGCGAGCCGCTGACCATCAGCGTGGAAGACGCCAAGGCAAACGGCATCAAGGATGGCGATCTGGTCGAGTTGCGCAACCAGCGCGGCGCGGTGGTGGTAGGTGCGCGCGTGTCCGACAAGATCATGCCCGGCGTGGTCAGCCTGTACGAGGGCGCCTGGCCGCAGCTCGACAGCAAGGGCCGCTGCAACAACGGCCTGATCAACTTCCTGACCTCCAGCCGGGGCGCCAGCGGCCTGACGCAGGCCACCACGGCCAACACCTGCATTGCCTCGATCCGCAAGTGCACGGACGCCGACCCTGGCGGCACCAAGGCCTTCGATCCGCCAAAGATCGTCAAGAGCGACATCAAGTTCGACGACGCCTTCTACGGCTTTGACCGCGCCGCCGCGCTGCGCGAAAAAGCCACGGCCTCGCTGTCGCCGGCCGAGAAGATCTTCTACCAGCGCTGCACCGTGTGCCATGGCCCGCGTGACCCGGGCCAGTTCACAGAAAAGCAATGGTTGGGCATCACCCCCAGCATGTTCCAACGCGCTGGCCTGAATGACGATGAGCAGAAGATCGTGCTGGACTTCCTGATCAAGAACGCCAAACATTGATCCGGGGCGACCCGCCCATTAGTCCAAGCCCCGCAGATGCGGGGCTTTTTTTTGGGCGCGCCCGGTATGGGCGCAGGCCACCACCCGGCCCTCACCGCTCAAGAACGCCGCGCCCACGGCCTCGCCACCGACCTGAGACTGCACCGCCTGGCGGTAGCGCTGCAGCTGGGCAATGAGTTCCGGCTGACGCTGCGGCGCGGCGGCGCTCTTATAGTCCAGCACCCACCAGCGCGCGCCATCACGCGCTTCGCGCAGGCGCACCAGGCGGTCCAGGCGCAGGCTCTGGCCCTGGTGCTGCAGCGGGGCTTCGTTCACGGCCAGCTCCAGCTGGGCCTCATCCCAGGCCCAGGCGCCCTCCCCCCGCAAGATGGCCTGGGCCATGGCGGCGGCGGCCTGGGCTGCAGCCGCAGGCAGTGCGAACTCGCGCGCCAGCCGGCCCAGCCTGTCGGCGCCCCAGCCGTCGGTGCGCGCCTCCTGCAGCGGCAGGCCGGTCACGCCCACCTGCTCCAGCAGCGCGTGCATGGCCTGGCCCTGGCGGGCGCACAGGCTGTCCGGCTCGGCCGGCTTGGGAGGCGCGGCGGGCATCACCAGGCCAGCCGGCAGGCGCGGCAGCTCCAGCAGGGTGAACGCAGCGTCTGCGCCGGCGGCGCTGGGCGCGGCGTCGGCCAAGGGCTTTACATCCTGCTGCATCAGGGGCGCAAGCCGCGCCCACCAGCTGCCGGGGTTGGCGCTGCCGGTCTGCACGCAGGACAGCACCAGGCGTTGCTTGGCGCGGGTGACGGCCACGTAAAGAGTGTTGAGCGCCTCGCGCTGGCGTTCCTGCTGTTCCTGCGCCATGGTGTCCCCGGCGCTGGGGGGCGGATTCGATTCGCTGGCCAGGAAGATGAAGCGCCGGGGCAGCTGCTGCTCGCCCGGCCAGTCCACCAGCACGGCCATGGTCTCGGCTTTTTTCGCGCGCGCGTCGGTGTCCAGCAGCAGCACGCTGTGCGCTTCCAGCCCCTTGGCACCGTGCACCGTCAGCAGGCGCACGGCCTGGGCGTCGGCGCGCGCCGGGGCGGGGATGCCGCCCTTCTTCAAGGCGCGCACGAAGGCATAGGGCGTGAGATAGCGCCCGCCGTCCTGCTGCAGCGCCGCGCCCAGCAGCGCCCGCAGGTTGGCCAGCACGCCGGCACGCTGCGGTGCGGGGGCCGCGGCGGCAAAGCGCGCCAGCACGTCGCCATGCTGGTAAATGGCCTGCAGCGCGTCGTGCGGGGGTAGCTCGTCCACCCATCTCTTGTATAGAATCAAATTGGCCGCAATCGCTTTACAGTCAAGCGTTAATAGCTCCTTATTTTGAAGCAGATCGAACCAACTCAGGCGCGCGTGCTGCTCCTGGCGGCGCAGCAGGGCCAGTTCGGTGAGCAGAGCGTCGTCGCAGCCGAACAGCGGCGACTTGAGCGCGCGCGCCAGCGACAGGTCGTGCGCGGGCGAGACCAACACGTCCAGCAGCGCCACCAGGTCCTGCACCTCGGGTGCCTGGGCCAGGTCGGCCTTTTCCGGCTGCACGCAGGGGATGTGCAGGGCGCGCAGGGCCTCCTCCATGCGCGCCAGGCGCTCGCGCTGGCGCGCCAGCACCATGATTTCATTGGCCGGCAGGCCGGCGGCCAGCTGCGCCGCCACCCACTGCGCGGCCTGGGCGCTCTCCTGCATGCGCAGGCTTTCCTCGGCCTCGTGGCGCGGCTCGGTCAGGCTGTCGCGCCAGGCGAGCGGGCCGGCCCCCTCGGCCTCCTCGCCCCCCTCTTGCGCATCCGCCTTGGTGATGGGCGGCAGGCGCAGCAGCTCGCCCGCGTCCTGCGATTCGGTCGTGTGCTCGCGAAAACCGCTGTATTCCTGCTGCGCCTGGGCCGCCTGCATGGCGGCGTTGACCACGGCGATCACGCCCCGCGCATTGCGCCGCGTGTGGTCGCAGGCCAGCAGGTCGCCCCCCAGCGCCTCGCGCACAAAGGCCTGCGCGGCCAGGAACACCTGGGGCTCGGCGCGGCGAAAGCGGTAAATGCTCTGCTTGGGGTCGCCCACGATGAACACGCTGGGCGCCGCCTGCCCCCCGCCCGCACCCGCGTAGCCCGAGAGCCAGGCATGCAGCGCCTGCCATTGCAGCGGGTTGGTGTCCTGGAATTCGTCCACCAGCAGGTGGCGCACGCGCGCGTCCAGGCGCTCCTGCACCCAGCCGCTCAGGACGGGGTCGGACAGCAGCGTGAGCGCCGTGCGCTCCACGTCGTTCATGTCCACCCAGCCGCGCTGGCGCTTGAGCTGGCCAAAGCATTCGATCAGGCAGCGCGACAGCCGCGCCATGCGCTGCTGGTGCTGCCAGGCGGCATGCTGGCGGCTGGCATCGCGCAGCGTCTGCGCCTCGTTCTGCGCTGCGGTCACCGCTTCGGGGCGCGACTTGCCGAAGGCGCGCGGCGTGCCCTTTCCGTCCTCGGTGAACAAGGCGCACAGCACCCCATTCCAGTCACCGGCCTGCACGGCGGCGGCCAGCTCCGCGCCCTTGGCGGCAAAGGTCTTGGCCAGTGGCGCGAGTGCGCGCGCAGCCTCTTCGAGCATCGCCCGCCCCGCGGCACGCTGCAGCAGCCAGTCGCTCGGGTGCTCCACCCCGGCCAGGCGCGCATAGACCGCGGCAAACGGCGGCACCGAGGCATCGACGATGCCCGCCTCGTCCGCCAGTTGAAACTCCACGCGCTTGTCCAGCGCCGCCTCCAGCGCCTTGTGCGCCTGAAAGCGCCCATGCACGGCGACCACGGCCTCATAGTCGGCGCGCAGGGCCTCATCCTGCGCCACGGCCTGCAGGAACGGCCGCCAGACCTCGGCCTTGGCCTGGGCGTCGTCTTCGAGCAGCTCGTAGTGCGTGGGCAGGCCGCGCTCCTGCAGCAGCGCCAGCGGGGCCGTGGAGAGCAGCGCGGCAAACCAGCTGTGGAAGGTGCGGATCTGCAGCGGGCGGCCGCTGGCAAGCAGTTGTTGATACAAGTTTTGTAGCTGGTCGCGCTTATCCTGTGCGGCTTGCAGGCCAATTCCGCGTGAAATCAGCTCTTTTTCCAAGTGCTCGGGCGTGGCGTGGGCGAACTGCTCCAGCCATTCCTGCAGGCGCTGGCGCATCTCGCCGGCGGCCTTCTTGGTGAAGGTGATGGCCAGGATCTCGTGCGGCGCGCTGCCATCGAGCAGCGCGCGCAGCATGCGCGAGACCAGCATCCAGGTCTTGCCCGCGCCGGCGCAGGCCTCCACGGCCACGCTGCGCGCGGGATCGCAGGCGATGGCGTAGAAGGCCTCGCGGGAAACGGGTTGGCCGTTGTGTTCGTAAGCCGGGTTCATTGCCAAAAATCCTTGCGGCACAGGCCGCGTGCGGCGCACCAGTCGCACACGCTGCCCTCGCCCAGGGCGGGCAGGGCCGCGCCTTGCGCGATGCGGTCAAAGTCGTGGCGAATACCCGTTAGCAGTGCATCGCGCAAAACGGTGACATCCGTTGCTTCATAGGTCTTGGTTTCGCCGCGCTCACCCACGTTCACGTAGGCGGCGCGCAGGGGTGGGCCGGGGTCGGGCATGAGCGCTGCGTAGAAGGCCAGCTGGGTGTCTTCGGTGCCGGCCTTCACGCGCGCCTCGGTGCTTTTGCTGCTTTCGGTCTTGTAGTCGATGACCAGGGCGGTTTCGCGGCCCTCGACGCCCGTGGCCTGGTCGATGCGGTCCAGCGTGCCGACCAGTTGCAGGCCGCCCTGCGCCAGGGCCAGGCTCTGCTGGGCCTTCACCTCGGCCTGGGCGAATTGCGCGCCCGTGCCTTCGTGCTTTTGCAGCCACTGCAGATAGCCATCGCGCAGCTGCGGCCAGCCGCTGGCGTAGGGCAGGAAGTCGCTGCCGCTCAGGCCCAGGTGCTCGCGCGCCTGCGCGGCCGCCGCGTCCAGGCGCGCGCGGCGCTCGGCCGCGTCCTGCGTGGGCGCGGCGCTCAGGCCTTCGTGAAAGCGCTGCAGCACCTCGTGCAGCCAGGTGCCGAAGTCGCGCTTGTCGATCTCCACATCCAGCTCGTCGCTTTCCTGCAGGCCAAGCTGGCGCAGGGCGTAGAAGCGGTAGGGGCAGTGGCGCAGGTCGGCATAGGACGAGGCCGACAGCTGCGTCACGGGCAAGCGCGCCCCCACAGGCAGCGGGCGCGGCACGGGGGCCGGGGCCACGCTGCGCTGCGGGCGCACATCCGGGACCGCCGGCCCATCCTGGGGCAGGGCCAGCACCAGCGGGCTCGCCAGCAGCGGCTCGCCCCCTTCGCTGCTGCGCCACAGCACATCGACCGCCGGCGTTTGCAGGGCATTGGCCCAGGCGGCGCGCTGGGCCGCTTCCAGGCTCGCGCGCGTGGGCAGGCCCAGGGCCTGGCGCTGCGCCTGCGTCCACTGGCCGGGCGGCTCGGGTGCAGCCTGCAGGCGTTTTTCGTCGCAGCCGGGCAGCACCAGGGCGGCAAAGGGCCGCGCCAGCAGCTGTGCCAGGGGCAGCAGCACCACCGTGGGCTCGCCCTGCTCCCAGTCGGGCTTGAAGCGCGTGGCCTCCAGCACCTGGTCGACCCAGTGGCTGAAGTCGGCCAGAGAGAGCTTGCGCGCCGCGCCCGCCACGTCGGCCAGGCCGGTCTCCAGGCCCTCGTTCAGGTGCAGTTCGAGCAGCACGCGCTCGCCGGCGTCGTCCTGCTGCAAGAGCGCCCACTGGCCGCTGGCCTGCAACTGCTGGCGCAGGCTGGCGAGCCAATCCGCCAGCGGCCGCGCGGCGCACAGGGGCTGGCGCAGGGCCTCGATCTGCGCCACGCTGGCAGCGATGCCAGGGTGGCGCTCGGGGTGGGCATCGAACCACTGCACGACGCTGGCCCAGGCCTGCAGGGCATTGCGGCGCAGCCATTGCTCCAGCGCGCGCTGGGCGGGGGCCTGGATCGCAGGCACGGCCCTGAGCCAGTCGAGCAAGGCGTCGCTGCCAGCGTTCCAGGCGCAGGCGCGCAGAAAAGTCATGACCTGGGCGGCGGCGCGGGTAGTGGCCAGGGTCCAGCCGTTTTCGTCCTTGGCCGTCAGGCCGGCGCCCTGCAAGAGCGCAGTGATGCGCCGCAGCAGGGCGCGGTCGGTGCTGGCCAGGGCGACGGGAATGCGGCCGGCCTGTACATGCGCGATGATGCGGGCGGCGGCGCGCTGGGCCTCGTCTTCGGCCTCGTGCGCAGGATGCAGGGCGATGCTGCCGACGCTGGCCGCCCCTTGCCACAGCGGCAGCACCAAGGCGGCATCGCCCCAGGTCTGGCACAGAGTCTCGGCCAAGGCGTCGCCCTGAAAACCCTGCAGCACCACGATGGCGTCCACGGCGGCGCGCACACCGGGAGTGAACAGCACATCGGTGGCGTGGCGCGAGGCCGCTACCCACTCCAGCGCCAGGCGCGCCACGGCGGCCTCGTAACGCAAGGCGCTGCCCTCGCCGGCCAGGCCCAGCAGGCCGCGCTGCTCCTCCAGCCACGCCCCGCGCTCATCGGGCGCAATGGCAGCGGCCAAGGGGGCAAGCTGCCCAGCTGCCTCCAGCAGGGGCGCGATCAGCATCTGGCACGGCTCACCCAGGCCGGCGCGCTCAAGCAGCGCAGCAGCGGTGAGGCGGTCGCGCGCCATGTCCTGGGCAAAATCCAGGCCCTGAGGGACAAAACCGGCCAGGCGCTGGGCCCAGTTGCGCGTGGTTTCAAAGCGCGGGGCAAAACCGTCGGGCATGAGGCGCGCCCATTGCTGCTGGATCTCGCCCATCAGCTGGGCATAGGGCAGCAGCATCACGCAGCGTGCCGGGTGCGCACCCATGCGTTGGATATGAGCCTGCACTCGCTGCAGGGCCTGCTCCCACAAGGACGCGCCGAGCTTGGCATCGCTTTTCGCTATGACAGTCATAGCGGCTGACGGGCCGGGCACACCGGCAAATGGGGGATTGGTTTCTGTCACAATGACCCGAATTTAACCTCTGTCCCATCTGCCAAATTTCCAAGGAACACTTCCCATGGCCAGCGACCTCATCAAGCAACTGTCTGACGCCAGCTTCGAAGCCGACGTGCTCAAGTCCTCCATCCCCGTGCTGGTGGACTACTGGGCCGAGTGGTGCGGCCCCTGCAAGATGATCGCCCCCATCCTGGACGAGGTCGCCGCCGCCTACCAGGGCAAACTGCTGATCGCCAAGATGAACGTGGACGAGAACCGCGAGATCCCGGCCAAGTTCGGCATCCGCGGCATTCCCACGCTGATGCTGTTCAAGGACGGCCAGCTGGCCGCGACCAAGGTGGGCGCCATGAGCAAGGCGCAGCTCACTGCCTTCATCGACCAGCAACTGGGTTGATAGCCCTGCCCGCCGGCCAGCCCTGCGCGGGGCTGGCCAGCGCTTCCCGCAGGTGTGCGGGAATTTTCCTGTCATAATTCGCGCCGATCGCCAAGCCGCACTCATCACCCAGCGGCCGGTTCCAGGTCACAGGCTCGCCAGGGCAACCCAAGGCCCACACGGCATGCAGCCGCCTCCCCTCCAGTCACAAGACATATCTACTCCGCCACAGGAGTCTTTTCATGCACCTTAACGAGCTCAAGGCACTGCACGTGTCTGAAGTCCTGAAGCAGGCCGAAGCCCTGGAAATCGAGAACGGCGGCCGCATGCGCAAGCAGGAGCTGATGTTCGCCATCATCAAGAAGCGCGCCAAGGCCGGCGAGCAGGTCTTTGCCGATGGCGTGCTGGAGATCCTGCCCGACGGCTTCGGCTTCCTGCGCAGCCCCGACACCAGCTACACCGCCAGCACCGACGACATCTACATCAGCCCCAGCCAGGTGCGGCGCTTCAACCTGCACACCGGCGACATGATCGAG
Organism: Alicycliphilus denitrificans; assembly: GCF_044792555.1. Taxonomy (GTDB): domain Bacteria; phylum Pseudomonadota; class Gammaproteobacteria; order Burkholderiales; family Burkholderiaceae_C; genus Alicycliphilus; species Alicycliphilus denitrificans_A. Next base: position 1,975,816 of record NZ_CP126238.1, on the reverse strand, counting down.
GGCGAGGTGCGCATCCCCAAGGATGGCGAGCGCTACTTCGCGCTGACCAAGCTCGACCGCGTCAACGGCGGGCCGCCCGAGCAGAACAAGCACAAGGTGATGTTCGAGAACCTGACGCCCCTGTTCCCCAAGGAGCAGATGCGCCTGGAGCGCGAGATCCGGGGCGAGGAAAACATCACCGGCCGCATCATCGACATCATCGCGCCCATAGGCCGCGGTCAGCGCGCGCTGATCGTCGCGCCCCCGAAGAGCGGCAAGACGGTGATGATGCAGCACATCGCCCACGCCATCACGGCCAACAACCCCGACGTGCACCTGATGGTGCTGCTGGTGGACGAGCGCCCCGAGGAAGTGACCGAGATGCAGCGCTCGGTCAAGGGCGAGATCATTGCCTCGACCTTCGACGAGCCCGCCGCGCGCCACGTGCATGTGGCCGAGATGGTGATCGAGCGCGCCAAGCGCCTGGTCGAGCTGAAGAAGGACGTGGTCATCCTGCTGGACTCCATCACGCGCCTGGCGCGTGCCTACAACAACGTCGTGCCCTCCAGCGGCAAGGTGCTGTCGGGCGGCGTGGACTCGAACGCCCTGCAGCGCCCCAAGCGCTTCTTCGGCGCGGCGCGCAAGGTCGAGGAAGGCGGGTCGCTCACCATCATCGCCACGGCCCTGGTCGATACCGGCAGCCGCATGGACGAAGTGATCTTTGAAGAATTCAAGGGCACGGGCAACTGCGAAATCCACCTCAGCCGCCGCCTGTACGAAAAGCGCGTGTTCCCCGCCATCGAACTCAACAAGAGCGGCACGCGCCGCGAAGAGCTGCTGCTGGCACCGGAGATCCTGCAGAAGACCCGCATCCTGCGCCAGTTCATGTACAACATGGACGAGATCGAGTCCATGGAACTGATGATCAAGAAGATGAAGGAAACGAAAACCAACGTCGAGTTCTTCGAGGCCATGCGCCGGGGCGGATAACCCCCCTTACGGCCGCGCAAACGGCAAGCCTGCAACCAAATGCAACGACGGCATGGGGCGTCGATAGAATCGGCCCCAGCCATTTTTTGCACCGCCCCTCGCCCCCTGGTATGTGAGGCATTCCATGCTTGCTTTTTTTCGCAGCCTGTTCACGCAGTCTCGCCCGCCCAGCAGCGCCGCCCCCTCGCCAGAAGCTCGTTCGCGTCAGCAGTTTGAAACCCTCAATCGGGTCGCACCGCTGCAAAGACCGGCAGATCAGGGCAGCGCCGCGCCCATGGCACAGGACAATGCCAGCTCATCCTTTGTCCGCCGCGTGCCGGTGCTCGACCGCAAGGAGCACATTGCGGGCTACACCTTCAATCTGCAAGACAAGCTGCAATCGCGCCTGCAGGGCAAGCAGGACCTGCTGCACAAGGTGTATGACGATGCCCTCTTGCGCAGCCTGACCTCGCTGGGCATCCACAGCCTGCTGGGCCACCGCCTGGCGTTCATCGGGCTCTCCCCTGTCTCACTGGGCAACCCCTTGTTGCACAAGCTGCCAACGGGCAACACCGTGCTGCTGCTCAAGCCCAGGCGGCAGGCGCTCTCCCTGGCGGTGCTGCAACCCCAGCTCCAGGCCCTGCGCGAGGCCGGTTTTGCCTATGGCTGGGAACTGAGCCAGAAAGCCCTGGACGAACATCCCGAGCTGCTGACCCTGGCCGCTCTGGGCGACTATGTGCAATTTCACACCGCCGGACTCGATGGGCCCAAGATCAAATCCTTGGGCAAAAGACTCAACGCCAACCGCCTGCCCTCGCAGGAAAGGTTGCGCTTGATCGCCAACGAGCTGAGCACCTTCGACGAATTTCACCTGTGCTTTCAAAGCAATTTCGATTTCTTCCAAGGCAATTTCGTCACCAGCCGGGAAAACTGGCATCCACCCAAGAGCGAAATCAACCGGATGCTGGCGCTCAAGCTGCTGAACCTGCTGCGCTCGGACGAAGGGCTCAAGGTCATTGCCGACCAGATCACCGCCGACCCGGTGATGACCTTCAAGCTGCTGCGCTACCTGAATTCGCCCGCCATGAGCCTGGCGCAGCCGGTGCTCACCATCGACAAGGCCATCTTGGTGCTGGGACGCGAGCGCTGCTACCGTTGGCTGTCACTGCTGCTGTTTGACATCAAACAGGCCGGCTTTCGCGAGCGAATGCTGGCGGAGCAGGCACTGACCCGGGCCTTTTTCCTGGAAAGCCTGGCTGGCCAGGGCAAGCTGCCGAAAAAACCCGATGAGCTGTTCATCCTCGGCCTGTTTTCCATGCTCGACCTCCTCATTGGCCACCCCCTGGCGCAAATTCTGGAAGAAACCCGACTGCCCGACCCGATCCGCAACGCCCTGCTGGCCAAACCCGGGCTTTACCACAGCGCCCTGGAGTTGGCCAAAGCCTGCGAAAACGACGCCGACGACGCCACCGCGCCGCAGGCCCAGGCCTGCGGCATCGATGCGCGGCAGGTGCTGCAGTACAGCATCGAAGCGCTGGGCAAAGCCAACGCCATCATGGACATCAGCGAGCAGTAGGCGCCGGGCGCGCGGCACGCCCTCCCGCGGCATTGCCGGTCGATTCCGGTTTTCGAAATATAATGGCGGGCTTTTTCTATGCGGTAAGTATGTGGGATGTTTTGGCGAAACAGCGGTTGTTTCCCATCCTGCCCGGCTGCCGCACCTGACCTGAAGGAAGATCATGAAAGAAGGCATTCACCCCAACTACCGCGAAGTGCTGTTCGTGGACCTGTCCAACGGCTTCAAGTTCGTGACCCGTTCCTGCGTGAACACCAAGGAAACCGACACCTTCGAGGGCAAGGAATACCCGCTGTTCAAGCTGGATACTTCCAGCGAGTCGCATCCCTTCTACACCGGCACGCAGAAGTCGGTGGACAACATGGGTGGCCGCGTGGAACGTTTCCGCAACCGCTTCGGCAAGACCGCAGCAAAGTAAGCAGCGCAGGCAGCCCACGCGCGCGTGGGCCCGTGCAGCGCACACCCAAGGCAGCCCGGCACCACCGCGCTGCCTTTTTTCTTGCGTTAGGCCCGCAGGGATCGCCAGAGTGAACCACCCCACCCCCGCCATCGTCGCCCAAAGCGCCGTGCGGCCCCTGCCGCGCTGGGCGTTGCTGTTGCTGTGCCTGGCTTATGCCGTGCCCGGCTTTGTCGGGCGGGCGCCCTGGCGCAGTGACGACCTGGCCTCGTTCGGCTATATGCGCGAGCTGGCCCTGGGCCACACGGACTGGCTGCACCCCCTGCTGGCCGGCTTGCCAGGTGATGGCGACGGGCTGCTGCACTACTGGCTGGGCGCCTGGGCCCTCCAGGCTCTGGGCGGCTGGCTACCCCTGGAACTGGCGGCCAGGGTGCCCTTTGTCGCATTGCTGCTGCTGACCCTGTCTGCCACCTGGTATGGCGTGTACTACCTGGCGCGCGGCCGCGGCGCCCAGCCCGTGGCCTTTGCCTTCGGCGGCGAAGCCCAGCCCGCCGACTACGCCCGAGCCATGGCCGATGGCGCCTTGCTGGCCCTCATCGCCTGCCTGGGGCTGGCCCAGCTGTCGCACGAAACCACCGGCTACCTGACACAGCTGGCGTGCACGGCGCTGTTGTTTTTTGCCGGCGCGGCCCTGCCCTGGCGCATGGCCTGGCCGCTGTTAGCGGGTTTGGCCGGGCTGTTGGGGCTGGTGTTCAGTGGCGCCCCCACCCTGGCCGTGCTGCTGGGCCTGGGCAGCGCCTGGCTGATATGGCGCAGCAGCGACGCCCCGCCGCGCACACGCGCAGCCGCGGTCACGCTGGTGCTGCTGCTGACGCTGGCGGCCACGGTACTGGCCCTGCGGCTGGACCTGTGGCGCTGGCGCATCGTGGGCCTGGACAGCGCCAAGGACTGGCAGAGCCTGCTGCGCCTGCTCGTCTGGTTCAGTTGGCCGGCCTGGCCGCTGGCCCTGTGGACCCTGTGGCGATGGCGCCACCTGATTGCCGACCGGCAATGGCATCGCCACCTGTGGCTGCCGCTGTGGTTTGCGCTGGTGACCCTGGGCGCAACCCTCACCACACGCCCCGCCGATCGCGCCCTGCTGCTCAGCCTGCCGGCCCTGGCGGCGCTTGCGGCCTTTGCCCTGCCTACGCTGCGGCGCAGCATCGCGGCGCTGATCGACTGGTTCACGCTGCTGTTCTTCAGCGTATCGGCCATCACCATCTGGGTGATCTGGCTGTCGGTGCAAACCGGCGTGCCGGCCAAGCCCGCGGCGAATGTGGCCAAGCTGGCACCCGGTTATCTACCCAGCTTTTCCGCCTGGCCGTTTGCCGTGGCGCTGGCGGCCACGCTGGCCTGGTGCCTGCTGGTGGCCTGGCGCACGGCGCGCAACCGTCCCGCCATCTGGAAGAGCCTGGTGCTACCCGCTGGCGGCGCAACGCTGGGCTGGTTGCTGCTGATGACGCTGTGGCTGCCCATGCTGGACTATGGTCGCAGCCTGGAGCCACAAGTGGCCGGCGTGCGCGCCGTCATCACCGAGCGCCAGGGCTGCGTGGCAGCCTATGGCCTGAGCCGCGCCCAGGTGGCGGGGCTGATGCACCACGGCCAACTGCCCATGGTGGACCCGTCACAACTGCCGCAATGCGATTGGATGGTGGCCGACCCGGACGAAAGCCCATCCGTGGTCACCGTGCTGCCGCCGGGGCAGTGGACCGAGGTGGGCACCATCAGCCGGCCCACCGACCGCAACGACCGGATGCTGGTGCTGCGCCGCCAGGGCGCCGAGCACTGAGAGGCTGAGAGTCTTTCCCCCATGCCCGCCTTGCACGCCAAAACACCCCCACTCATCGTTGCAAATGCTCGCCATAGCCCGAGCTATGGCTGTGCTTTGCGCCTCGATCGGGTGCGTTTTAACGCACCTTTCGGGCACGAGGGAAAAACTCTCAGCCTCTGATGTCCGAGCTGTCCACCATCACGCGCCACGCGCTCACCGTGCTGGCCGGGCAGTTGGCCGTGATGGCCTTTGGCGTCACGGACACCATCGTCGCCGGCCGCTATGCGCAAGAGGCACTGGCCGCGCTGTCCATAGGCTCGGCCGTGTTCGTCAGCGTGTACGTGGCGCTGATGGGCATGCTGCAGGCGCTGATGCCCGTCTGGGCCGAGCAGCGCGGCGCCAAGGCGCCGGCCGCCATGGGCGCCAGCGTGCGCCAGTCGCTGTACCTGTGGGCCGTGGCCAGCGTGCTCGGCATGGCGCTGCTGCTCTCGCCCGAACCCATCCTGCGCTGGACCGAGGTGCCCCCCGAGTTGCGCGGCGAGGTGCGCGCCTATCTGGCCATCCTGGCCTTCGGCCTGCCGCCGGCGCTGCTGTTTCGCATCTACAGCACGCTGAACCAGGCACTGGGCCACCCCCAGCTGGTCACCTGGCTGCAGGTGGGCTCGCTGGCACTCAAGCTGCCGCTGTCGATCTGGTTCACCTTTGGCGGCGCGGGCCTGCCGCCCCAGGGCGTGGCGGGCTGCGCCTGGGCCACGCTGGTGGTGAACTACGTCCTGCTGCTGGTCGGCTGGAAGATGCTGCGCAGCCACCCCATGTATGCGCCGCTGCAGCTGTGGCGTGCGCTGGAGCGGCCCGATGGTGCGCAGATCGCACGCTTTCTGCGCCTGGGCCTGCCTGCGGGCCTGTCGATCCTGGTGGAAGTCACCTCGTTCACGCTCATGGCGCTATTCATCGCGCGCCAGGGGGCGCTGGCCTCGGCCGCGCACCAGATCGCCGCCAACCTGGCCGCCGTGCTCTACATGGTGCCGCTGTCTCTGGCCATTGCCACCAGCGCGCGTGTGAGCTACTGGCGCGGCGCCGGCGACGAGCATCGGGCGGGCGCCACGGCATTAAAGGGATTTTGGCTTGCAGCGCTTATGGGGTTTTCGTTAGCAGCTATTATTTTTATAGCTCGACGACCCATGGCCAGTCTGTATTCGACCCATGACGAGGTGCTCGCACTGGCGGCCTCGCTGCTCGCGTGGGTGGCCGCCTACCATGTGGCCGATGCCCTGCAGACGCTGTGCATCTTTGTGCTGCGCAGCTACCGCATCACCCTCGCGCCCCTGCTGGTCTACGGCGTGCTGCTGTGGGGCGTGGGCCTGTATGGCGGCTATAGGCTGGCCTATCAGGGCTGGGCCGGCTGGGGGCCGCTGCACTCCCCGGCCCCGTTCTGGGCCGCAAGCGCGGCAGCCCTGGCGCTGACGGCCCTGCTCTTCACCGCCCTGCTGCTGGGCGTGCTGCGCCTGCATGGCCGGGACAAGCGGGTTTGAAAGGTGTTGCGAGAGATGCCCAGTCATCCGCAAGATCGGCATGAAGGCATTTATCTCGCTATTTTTTTTGCAGCTTTTAACGCTTTATTTAAAAGGGAATAAAGCGTTTTTCATGCATATTTTGCCGGACCCCGGCGCAGGGCGTGCACGGCCGGCGTGTCCCGTGCCGACATCACAACAGCCGCAAAGACGCGCATACTCAAACCCATGCGTTCGAGCCTATCGACTCTTGCGCCGCTGTCGCTGGCATTGTGCTGCGCCGTTAGCTGGGACCTGGCGCAGGCGCAGCCTGGCGAAAGCGGCAACGCGCTGGCCGTCAGCCTGCGCGAGCAGGCCATCGCCTATGAGCATGCCGAAGGCGTGGCGCGCGATACGCAGCGGGCCGCCGACCTGTATTGCCAAAGCGCCAGGCTCGGGGACATGATGGCCCAGTACCACCTGGGATGGATGTACGCCCATGGGCGCGGCGTGGCGCGCGACGACGGGACTGCGGCCTTCTTCTTCCAGGCCGCCGCCGAGCAGGGACTGGAGGTGGCCGCGCGCATGCTGCAGGTCGTCGGCGGCGCTACAGGAGAGGTGCCCGAGTGCATGCGCCCGCCGCCGCCAGCACCGCCGCCGCTGGCGCCGGTCGAGGCGCCCCGGCCCGGCGTGGACTACCAGCTGACGGCACCGCGCAAGATCCTGGATCTGGTGCACAAGATGGCGCCACAGTACCAGGTCGAGCCGCAGCTGGCGCTGGCCATCATTGCCGCCGAATCCAACTTCAACCCCCAGGCGCTGTCGCCCAAGAACGCGCAGGGCCTGATGCAGCTGATTCCCGAGACCAGCGAGCGCTTTCATGTCCGCAATCCCTACGACCCGGCGCAGAACATCCGCGGCGGCCTGGCCTACCTGCGCTGGCTGCTGGCCTACTTCGAGGGCGACCTGGCCCTGGTGGCTGCGGCCTACAACGCCGGCGAGGGCAAGGTCGAGCGCTACCGCGGCGTGCCGCCCTACCTGGAAACACGCGCCTACGTGCAGCGCATCCTGAAGGCCTTCGGCGCTGGCGCACACCCGTTCGACCGCAGCGTGACGCAGCCCTCGCCGGCGCTTGAGCGCATTCGGCTGACGCTGCAGCCCCGATAGCCCCTTGCAGACCAGCAGCCCTGTCGCCCAGGGGTTCTCACTTGCTGTAGATCTGGTCGAAGCTCGCACCATCGGCAAAGTGCTCCCTGCCTGCCCGGCTCCACCCGCCGAAGGCCTGGTCTATGCTCACCAGCGTGAGCCTGGGAAACTGTGCGTCGAACCTGGCCCTGGCCTTCTCGCTCGTGAGACGGTAATAGTGGCGGCCCGCGATCTCCTGGCCCTCGTCGGAGTACAGGTATCTGAGGTATTCCTCGGCCAGCGCGCGGCTGCCCTTTTTATCGACCACCTTGTCCACCACGGCCACCGTGGGTTCGGCCAGGATGGACAGCGACGGCACCACGATCTCGAACCTGTCCTTGCCGAACTCCTTGAGCACGAGAAAGGCCTCGTTCTCCCAGGCCAGCAGCACATCGCCCACGCCGCGCTGCACAAAGGTAATGGTGGAGCCGCGCGCGCCGGTGTCGAGCACGGGCACGTTCCTGTAGAGCCTGGCGACGAAGTCCTTGGCCTGCGCGTCACCGCCGTACTTGCGCTTGGCGAACTCCCACGCGGCCAGGTAGTTCCAGCGTGCGCCACCGCTGGTCTTGGGGTTGGGCGTGATCACCTGCATGCCAGGCATGAGCAGATCGTCCCAGTCCTTCACCCCCTTGGGGTTGCCCTTCTTCACCAGGAACACGATGGTCGAGGTATAGGGCGCCGAGTTGTGCGGCAGGCGCCTTTGCCAGTCGGCCGCCAGCAGGCCGTGCCGGGCCAGTGCATCCACGTCGCCGCCCAGGGCCAGCGTGGCCACATCGGCGTCGATGCCATCGATGATGGAACGCGCCTGCTTGCCCGAGCCGCCATGGGACTGCTTGAACTGCACGTCCTGGCCCGTCTTGGCCTTCCAGTGCCGGGCGAACGCCTGGTTGTACTCGGCATACAGCTCCCGGGTCGGGTCGTAGGAGACATTGAGAAACTGCACCGTCTGCGCGAAGGCTGGCAAAACCGGCAGGGACATGGCCGCACTCAGGGCTGCGGCAAAGGGAAACTTGATAAAGTTGCGCCGATTCTGAATCTTCATAAGGGGCTTTCGTTGCAATGTTCTTCGGCGCAAGCCGCCGATGCAGTGCATTCTGAAAGCCACGCATCAAAACTAAAACAAATAAAATTTTAGTTTGTTATTCCAAAAACATCTTAAATCACCGCAAGGAACCTCTCACATGGCACGCACCGTCCACTGCATCAAGCTCGGCAAGGAAGCTCCAGGCCTCGATTTCCCACCCTACCCGGGCGAACTGGGCAAGCGCATCTTTGACAACGTGAGCAAGCAGGCCTGGGGCGACTGGCTCAAGCACCAGACCATGCTGGTCAACGAAAACCGCCTGAACCTGGCCGACGCCCGCGCGCGCCAATACCTGGCGCGCCAGATGGAAAACCACTTCTTCGGCAGCGGCGCAGACGCCGCGGCAGGCTACGTGCCGCCGAGCGCGTAAGCACGCCGGCCAGTTCACCGAACGCTGCAACCCAAGGCTTATGCCGCGACGCGCGGGATAAGCCTTGTTGCCATTTGCCCCAATGCTGCACGGTGCGCCCGGCAGCCGGGGCCTTATTGCTTTTGCCGGAGTCTCTTCGTGCTTCCATCGGCCTCCCTGCTGGAATCATTCCAGGCCTCGCAGATCAGCGTGATGCTGGTGATCTACCTGCTGGCCATCACCGCCGAGGCCATGTCCGGCGCGTTGGCCGCAGGGCGGCGCAACATGGACATCTTTGGCGTGACGGTGATCGCCTTCGTCACCGCCCTGGGCGGGGGCACGATTCGCGACATGGTGCTGGGCCATTACCCGCTGGGCTGGACACAGCACCCCGAATACGTGTACCTGGTGATCGCGGCCGGCCTGCTGACCACGGTGGTGGCGCGCTTCATGATCCATCTGAAACAGGTGTTTTTGCTGCTGGATGCCCTGGGGCTGATCGCGTTTTCGCTGATCGGCTGCAGCGTGGCGCTGGAACTGGGCTACCCCAAGGTGGTGGTGGTCATGGCCGGCATGATCACCGGCATCAGCGGCGGCATCTTGCGCGACGTGCTGTGCAACCAGGTGCCCGTGGTGTTCCGGCGCGAGCTTTATGCCAGCGTGTCCCTGGCGGTGTGCCTGCTGTTCCTGGCACTGCGCGCCTGGGAGGTCAACCACAACCTGAACACCGCCGTCTGCTTCGTCGGCGGCCTGGCGCTGCGGCTGGCGGCGATACGCTTTCGCTGGAGCCTACCCGTGTTTTCCTACCAGCAGCGCTGGGAATGACAAGCCTGCACCATGCCTGAATCCCAAACCATCTCCTGGCTGCCCGACGGCACCCCCTACAGCACCCGTTTTGACGATCGCTACCACGGCGAGCAGGGTCTGGCCCAGGCGCAGGATGTCTTTCTGCGTGGCTGCGGCCTGCCTGCCGCCTGGGCCGGCGCCCCGCAATGGCGCATCCTGGAGACGGGCTTTGGCTTCGGCCTGAACTTCCTGGCCGCCTGGTCCGCCTGGCGCGCCGACCCGGCCCGCCCGCGGCTGCTGCACTTCGTCTCGCTGGAAGCCTGGCCGGTCTCAAGCGACGATCTGCTGCGTGCCGCAGCGCGCCACCCCGAGCTGCAGGAGCTGGCCCGGGAGCTGCACGCCCAATACTGGGGCCTGCTGCCCGGCGTGCACCGCCTGTGCTTCGACGGCGGGCGCGTGCTGCTGACGCTGTGCGTGGGCCAGGCTCAGGCACTGCTGCGCCAGCAGCTGTGGGAGGTGGATTCCGTCTTTCTGGACGGCTTCAGCCCCGAGCGCAACCCCGACCTCTGGAGTCTTGAAACCCTGAAGGCCATGGCGCGCCACTGCCGCCGCGGCACGCGCCTGGCCACCTGGACGGTGGCGCGCGGCGTGCGCGACGCGCTCACGCAATGCGGCTTCGTGGTCCAGAAGGTGGCAGGCCTGCCGCCCAAGCGCGACAACCTGCAGGCCCGCTTCGACCCGCGCTGGCAGCCGCGCAGCCGCCGCCGCCCCCCCGAATTCACGCAGCCGGCGCGCTGCCTGGTGCTGGGCGCCGGCCTGGCCGGTGCCACGGCCGCGGCCAGCCTGGCGCGCCGCGGCTGGCAGGTGACGGTGCTGGACGCCGGGGCCACGCCCGCCGCCGGCGCCTCGGGCCTGCCGGCGGGGCTGTTCGCGCCGCACCTGTCGCCCGACGACAACCTGTTTGCCCGCGTCTCGCGCGCCGGCGTGCGCGCCATGCTGCAGCAGGCGGGCGCGCTACTGCAGGCGGGCGTGGACTGGAGCCCGGCCGGCGTGCTGGAGCGCCGCCCGCCCGCTCAGCTGGGCCTGCCGGCCGACTGGTCCAGCGGCCCGGGGCTGGACTGGAGCCGCCCGGCCGACGCCGAGAGCCTGGCCGCCGCCGGCCTGCCAGAGAACGCCAGCGCCTGCTGGCACGCGCGCGCCGGCTGGGTGCGGCCGGCGCGCTTCATCGCCCGGCTGCTGGAACAGCCCGGCATCGCCTGGCGCCCGAACAGCGCCGTGGCCCGGCTGGTGCGCAGCAGCACCGGGCTGTGGCAGGCTTTTGGCAGCGCCAGCGCGCCGCTGGCCGAGGCCGAGTTGGTGGTCTTGGCCGCCGGCCCTGCCTGCAACGACCTGCTGGCGCCGCTGCAGGGCCCGCAACTGCCGCTGCAGCCGGTGCGCGGCCAGATGTCCTGGGGCCTGCAGCCGGCGCCGGCAGAGGGCCTGCCGCCCTTTGCCGTGAACGGCGGCGGCGCGCTGATGGCCCATGTGCCCTGCGAAGGCGGCCTGGCCTGGCATATGGGCGCGACCTTCGAGCGCGACGTGCAACGCCTGCCCATGACGACCGAAGAGCAGGCCGCCGCCCATGCCCACAACTGGCAGCGCCTGCAGGCCCTGGTGCCGGGCGCCGCGCCCACGCTGCGGCCAGCCTTCGAGGGCGGCCAGGACCTGCGCGCCTGGGCCGGCGTGCGCTGTACGGCGCACGACCGCATGCCCATCGTCGGCCCGGTGGCGCCCGCCACCCTGCCCGGGCTTTGGGTCAGCACCGCCATGGGGGCGCGCGGCCTCACGCGCGCCATGCTGTGCGCCGAACTGCTGGCCGCACGCCTGATGGGCGAGCCCCTGCCGGTGGAGGCCAAGCTGGCCCAGGCCATGGGCTGCGAACGGCTGTAGCGCGCACAGATAGCCACCTCCCCGCCGAATGCCGCCCAAGCCGCGCCAGCATTGGCGCATATGCTTATTCGCATAAGGGAAGCACAAAACAATAGTTTGATCCCATAAGCCGCGCTTCTACAGTCGCGGCCATGCCCGATTTCGCGTTCATCCTTGCTGGTTTCGCCGTCGGCCTCATCGTGGGGCTGACCGGCGTGGGCGGCGGCTCGCTGATGACGCCCATCCTGATCTTCTTCTTCGGCGTCAAGCCCTACCTGGCCGTGGGCACGGACCTGCTGTTTGCCGCCTTCACCAAATTGGGCGGCACCGTCAGCCTGGCGCGCCAGCGCCTGGTGCCCTGGCGCGTGGTGGGCCTGCTGTGCGCCGGCAGCATTCCCGCCGCCTTGGCCGCGCTGTGGGCGCTGCGCCACCTGGGGCCGGAGAGCGCCGCCGCCCAGCGCCTGATGACCAGCACCCTGGGCGTGGCCCTGCTGCTCACGGCGGTGGCCACCTTCTACAAGGTGCTGGTGTTCTCGCCCGAGCGCGCCCGCGCCGAGGCCGCACGCCGCAGCGCCCAGTTTGCCCACGCCACCGCCCCGCGCCACTGGAGCCTGCCGGTGCTGCTGGGCGCGGTGATTGGCCTGCTGGTCACCTTCACCTCGGTGGGCGCGGGCGCGATTGGCGTATCGGTGCTGCTGCTGGTGTTCCCGCACCTGCCGCTGCCGCGCATCGTCGCCGCCGACATTGCCTATGCCGTGCCGCTGACGCTGGTGGCAGGCCTGGGCCATGCGTCCCTGGGCTCGGTCGATTGGCCGCTCTTGGCGCAGCTGCTGATGGGCTCGCTGCCCGGCATCTGGCTGGGCTCGCGCCTGGTCAGCCGCACGCCCGAGCGCCTGATCCGTTCCATCCTCTCCGTGCTGCTCGCCTGGGCCGGCGCAAAACTCGTTCTCGTCTGACTCCCCACCATGTACCAATACACCGACTTCGACAAGCAATTCGTCAAGCTGCGCGCCCAGCAGTTCCGCGACCAGCTCGAGCGCTGGCAGCGCGGCGAGCTGACCGACGAGCAGCTGCTGCCCCTGCGCCTGCAAAACGGCTGGTACATCCAGCGCTACGCCCCCATGGCGCGCATTTCCGTGCCCTATGGCGAGATCAGCAGCCTGCAGCTGCGTACCCTGGCCCACATTGCGCGCGAGTTTGACCGTCCCGACCCCGAGCTGCTGGCCAGCGCCCAGGCCACGCAGGACGCGCTCGAAGCCTCCCAGCCCGGCCAGACCCTGGCGGCGCCGCCGCTCAAGTACGGCTATGGTCACTTCACCACGCGCACCAATGTGCAGTTCAACTGGATTCCCATCACCCGCGCGGCCGACGTGATGGATTTGCTCGCCAGCGTGCACATGCACGGCATCCAGACCAGCGGCAACGACATCCGCAACATCACCTGCGATGCGCTCGAAGGCATTGCCGAGGACAGCATCGTCGATTGCCGCCCCTTTGCCGAGATCACGCGCCAGTGGAGCTCGCTGCACCCCGAGTTCTCCTACCTGCCGCGCAAGTTCAAGATCGCCTTCAACGGCGCCAAGGAAGACCGCGCCGCCACCGGCTGGTACGACATCGGCCTGCAAGGCCTGAAGAACGACGAGGGCGAAGTCGGCTTTACCGTGAAGGTGGGCGGCGGCATGGGGCGCACGCCCATCATCGGCAGCGTGGTGCGCGAGTTCCTGCCCTGGGCCGAACTGCTCAACTACATCGAGGCCATCGTGCGCGTGTACAACGGCTACGGCCGGCGCGACAACAAGTGGAAGGCGCGCATCAAGATCCTGGTGAAGAGCGAGGGCCAGGCCTTCATTGACGCGGTGGAAAAGGAATACCTGGCCATCGTGGAGCAGGACGGCGCACCGCACCGCATCACCCAGGCCGAGTTCGACCGCGTCTCCAGCCACTTCGTGGTGCCGCAACTGAAACCGGCGAACCTGCAAGCCAAGGTCGATCCCCAGGGCCAGCTCTACCAGCGCTGGCTCAAGCAGAACGTGCGCGGCCACAAGCTGGCCAACCTGAAGACCGTGACCCTGTCATTCAAGCGCCCGGGCTTTGCCCCCGGCGATGCCGACGCGGACACCCTGGAGGCCCTGGCGCAGCTGGCCGAACAGTTCTCCGCCTTTGAAGCGCGCCTGACGCACGAGCAAAACCTGCTCCTGCCCTGGGTGTTCGAGAGCGACCTGCCGGCGCTGTACGAGGCGGCGCGCAAGCTCGGCCTGGCGCAGCCCAATATCGGCCTCTTGACCGACATGATCGCCTGCCCCGGCGGCGACTTCTGCTCGCTGGCCAATGCGCGCTCGCTGCACATCGCCCACGCGGTCACCGAACGCTACCAGGACCTGGACGAGCTGTTCGACATCGGCCCCATCGACCTGCACATGAGCGGCTGCATCAACAGCTGCGGCCACCACCACAGCGGCCATATCGGCATCCTGGGCGTGGACAAGGACGGCAAGGAGTGGTACCAGATCACCCTGGGCGGCGCCGACGGCAGCCGGCTCTCGGGCCCGGCCATTGGCGGCAAGGTAGTGGGCCCGGCCTTCACCGCCGCCGAGGTGCCGGACGTGCTCGAAGCCTTGCTGGACACCTTCCGCGCCCTGCGCCAGCCGGGCGAATTCTTCATCGACGCCCTGCGCCGCCTCGGCCACGAGCCCTTCAAGGCGGCGGCCAACAGCGCCCGCCACGCCAAGGAAGAAGCCACCGCCGAATGACTCACGCTCCCTCCCCCGCTGGGGGAGGGGTGGGGTGGGGGCCAGCACCGCCAGCCCCCATCCCCGCCTTCCCCCAGAGGGGGAAGGAGCAAAAACCGAAGAAACTGAAACTATGAAAATAATAGCTGCCAACGCAATACCAGCAAGCGTAAATGTCGAAAAGACCTTGAAAATCGCCAACGACGCCGACCTGGCCGAACTGGCCGCCAGCGGTGCGCTGGAGGGCGTGGCGCGCCTGGAGCTGGAGTTTCCTAAGTTCACCGACGGCCGCGCCTACAGCCAGGCCCTGCTGCTGCGCCGGCGCTACAAATTCACCGGCGACATCCGCGCCACGGGCGACGTGCTCATCGACCAGCTGGTGCACATGCAGCGCAGCGGCTTCACGAGCGCCGTGCTGGCCGAGGGCGTGGACCCTGCCGCGGCCGAGCGCCAGTTCGAGCGCTTTGCCGCCTTCTACCAGGGCGACGTGCTCGAACCCCGCCCGCTGTTCGCCCGGGAGGCCGCATGAGCAGCACGCACAGCCTTGACCTGGCGCGCATCAACGCTGAGCTGGGCCACGACGCGCCCGCCCTGGTGCAGTGGGCGCTGGGCCTGGGCAAGAAGGCCATCGTCACCACGAACTTTCGGCCCTTCGAGACCGTGATCCTGCACCTGGTGACACGCGTGCAGCCCGATGTGCCGGTGGTGTGGATGGACAACGGCTACAACACCGAGGCCACCTACCGCTACGCCGACGCGGTGACGAAACAGCTGGGCCTGAATCTGCGCATCTACCTGCCGCTGCGCTCGCGTGCCCATCGCGAAGCCGTCGATGGCCCCACGCCAGCGCTGGATGACCCGCGCCACGCCGCCTTCACGCAGGAGGTGAAGCTCGAACCCTTCGCCCGCGCCCTGCGCGAAACCGCGCCCCAGGTCTGGTTCACCGCCCTGCGTGCCAGCGACAGCGCCTTGCGCGCGCAAATGGCGCCGGTGAGCATCAACCCCGACGGCCTGATCAAGGTGGCGCCCCTGCTGCACTGGTCGTCCAAGGACCTGCACGAATACTGCGTGGCCCACGGCCTGCCCAACAACTTCGACTACGTGGACCCGACCAAGGGCGAAGAGCAGCGCGAATGCGGCCTGCACCTGGCCCATTGAAATGAACGCCTGAATTCACCATGAACGCCCGTACCGATACCGCCGTGCTGCAATCCGCCACCCACCACCTGAGCAACCGCCACCTGGACGCGCTGGAAGAAGAGACCATCTTCATCCTGCGCGAAGTGGCCGCCGCCTTCGAGCGCCCGGCGCTGCTGTTCTCGGGCGGCAAGGATTCGCTGGTCATGCTCAAGTGCGCCGAGAAGGCGTTTGGCGCAGGCCGCATCCCCTACCCGCTGCTGATGATCGACACCGGCCACAACTTCCCCGAGGTGACCGACTTCCGCGACTTGCGCGCCCAGGAGCTGGGCGCCGAACTCATCGTGCGCAGCGTGGAAGACTCCATGGCGCGCGGCACGGTGCGTCTGGCGCACCCCGGCGAGAGCCGCAACGTACACCAGTCGGTGACGCTGCTGGAGGCTATCGAGGAATTGCGCTTCGACGCGCTGATCGGCGGCGCGCGCCGCGACGAGGAAAAGGCGCGCGCCAAGGAGCGCATCTTCAGCCACCGTGACAGCTTTGGCCAATGGAGTCCGAAGGCCCAGCGCCCCGAGCTGTGGACGCTGTTCAACACCCGCATCGCCCCGGGCGAGCATTTCCGCGTGTTCCCGATCAGCAACTGGACGGAACTCGACGTGTGGCAGTACATCGATCGCGAAGCTATCGCCCTGCCCCAGCTCTACTACGCGCACCCGCGCCAGGTGGTCGAGCGCCGCGGGCTCCTGGTGCCGGTCACGCCGCTGACCCCGCCCAGGGAGGGCGAGCAGGTCGAGACGCGCACGGTGCGCTTTCGTACCGTGGGCGACATCACCTGCACCTGCCCCGTCGAGAGCCCCGCCGCCAGCGCCTTTGAGATCGTCATCGAGACCCTGGCGGCCGAGGTCAGCGAGCGCGGCGCCACGCGCATGGACGACAAGACCAGTGACGCCTCGATGGAAAAGCGCAAGAAAGACGGGTATTTCTGATGAACACGAACACTATTAATTCAATAGCTTACGGCGCACAATCAGCAAGCGCAAACGGTGAAAATGATCATATATCCGTCCTGCGCTTCATCACTTGCGGCAGCGTGGACGACGGCAAGAGCACGCTGATCGGCCGCCTGCTGGTCGACAGCCGCGCCGTGCTGCAGGACCACCTGGCGGGCGTGACGCGCTCGGGCGAGGTCGATCTGGCGCAGCTCACCGACGGCCTCACGTCCGAGCGCGAGCAGGGCATCACCATCGACGTGGCCTATCGCTACTTCGCCACCGAAACGCGCAAATTCATCATCGGCGACGCCCCCGGCCACGAGCAGTACACGCGCAACATGGTCACCGCCGCCTCGCAGGCCGACGCCGCCGTGGTGCTGGTCGATGCCACCAAGCTCGACTGGCAGAACCCGCAGCTGCAGCTGCTGGCGCAGACGCGCCGCCACAGCCTGCTGGTGCACCTGCTGCGCGTGCATTCGCTGGTGTTTGCCGTGAACAAGCTGGACGCGGTGGCCGACCCGGCTCTGGCGTTCAAGCACATCGGCGCCGCGCTGCTGCAGTTTGCCAAGGAGGCGGGCATAGAGGCCGCCGCCGCCGTGCCCATCTCTGCGCTGAAGGGCTGGAACGTGGTCACACCCCAGCCCGGCTGGTGCGGCTACGAAGGCCAGAGCCTGCTGCAAATCCTGGAGCTGCTGCCCAACCAGCCGTTTGACACCGCCCTGCCGCTGGCCTTCCCGGTGCAGTGGGTGGAGAAGTTTTCTTCGTCGTCCGACACCCGCCAGGGCCGGCGCGTGTTCTGGGGCCGCGTGGCCGCAGGCCAGCTGGCAGCCGGCGCTGCCGTGCAAGTCTTCCCCAGCGGCCAGAAGGCCACGGTGGCCCAGGTGCTCGATCACGCGCGCCGGCCGGACAATGTGGCAGCGGGCCTATCGGCCGGCATCGTGCTGGACCGCGAGGTGGACGTCTCGCGCGGCGACTGGATCCTGGCCGCGCCGCTGGCCGCCGCTGGCGTCGAGGACGACTTCGACACCCCCACCGAGCACAGCCCCTGGCCCGGCCAGCGCGAGATCAACGCCACCATCGCCTGGATGGACGACGAGCCCCTGGTCGTGGGCCGCGCTTACTGGGCGCTGCACGGCCACCGCTGGGTCAAGGCCAAGGTGCGGCGCGTGGTGCACAGCCTGAACATCCACAGCCTGGCCGAGGAAGAAGCCCATCAACTCGAACCCAACGCCATCGGCCATGTGCAGCTGCTGCTGCAGGAGAGCGTGCCGGCGGCACCGTTTGCAAAGGCGCGCGTGCTGGGCTCCATGATCCTGGTCGACACCGCCAGCCACAAGACCGCGGGCGCCGTGCTGGTGCGGGAATAGCCACACCGCATTGACCAACCTCAAGGTTTCCGTGCCACAGACATGGTTGCCCCACCCTTGTGGCGGCCATGGCCCTAAAATCGCGGGTTACACCCAATAGCTATACATACAAATTCAAATGACCCACGTTGTTGTCGAAAACTGCATCAAGTGCAAATACACAGATTGCGTGGATGTTTGCCCCGTGGACTGCTTCCGCGAAGGCCCGAACATGCTCGTCATCGACCCCGACGAGTGCATCGACTGCGCCGTGTGCGTGCCCGAATGCCCGGCCAACGCCATCTTTGCCGAGGAAGACCTGCCCCGCGACCAGCTGGCCTTCATCAAGCTGAACGCCGAGCTGACACCCAAGTTCAAGAGCATCACCAAGCGCAAGGCCGCCCTGCCCGATGCCGACGAGTGGAACGGCACGCCGGGCAAGCTGAAAGACCTGGAGCGCTGAGAGCTTCGGCCCTCGATGCAGGCTCCCGCCACCGACACTCCTGCGCCGGTACAGGCCGATGCCGTGGTGATCGGCGCAGGCCCGGCGGGCCTGTTCCAGGTCTTCCAGCTCGGCCTGCAGGGCCTGCGCGCACGGGTGTTCGACGCCCTGCCCTTCGCGGGCGGCCAATGCGCCGAGCTGTACGGCGACAAGCCCATCTACGACATTCCGGCCATCGGCGCCTGCACGGGCCACGAGCTGGTGCAGCGCCTGTGCGCCCAGATCACCCCCTTTGCCCCCGCCTGGCACCTGGGCCAGCGCGTCGACCGGGTGCAGCCCCTGGCGCAGGGCGGCTTTCTGGTGGCTACGGCCCAGGGCACGCAGGTGCATGCGCGCTGCGTGTTCATTGCCAGCGGCGTGGGTGCCTTCGAGCCGCGCGCGCTCAAGCTGCCGGGGCTGGAGGCCTTTGCCGGCACCCAGCTGCAGCACCGGCTCGATCCCGATGCCAACCTCGCGGGCCAGCGCGTGGTAATCCATGGCGGCGGCGAATCCGCCGTGCAGCAGGCCGTTGACTGCGCCACTGCCCCCGTGGCCCTGCGCGCCGCCCGCATCACGCTGCAGCACCGGCGCGACATATTCGACGCCCCCCCGGCCCTGCTCGACCAGCTGCAGGCGCTGCGCGCGGCCGGGCACATCGAAGTAGCCATCGGCGTCGCCAGCGCCATCGTGCAGGAGCCTGGCCGCCTCACGGCGCTGGAGATCATCAACCCCGAGGGCCAGCCGCGCCAACTTCCGCTGGACCGGCTCATCGTGCGCCTGGGCCTGGTACCGCGCCTGGGGCCCATTGCCGACTGGGGCCTGCCACTCGAACGCAAGCAGCTGCTGGTCGACCCCGCCACCATGGCCACCAGCGTCCCCGGCATCTACGCCGTGGGCGACGCCATCACCTACCCCGGCAAGCGCAAGCTCATCGTGAGCGGCTTTCACGAGGCGACACTCGCGGCCTTCGGCGCCGCCGAATGGCTGGCGGGTTACAAGCTGCCGCTGGAGTACACGACCAGCAGCGAGAGGTTGCAGGGGTTTTTGGGCGTGCGGTGATCGGCACACTGGCTGCGGGGTCGCGATCCGTCGCGAGAGTTGATCGACGGGCGCGGTTTATGGTGGGTTACGACCCACACTAGCCCTACGCAAAGCCTCTGCCAATGCCTACGATGCAGCGATTGCGGGCACTAGACCGCTAAATTTGACCGACAGCAAGCAGCCTGGAAGTCGACTGCGCAGCGCAGTTCCCTCTTATAGAACAGCGAGAATTAGGCATGCAGACTACACCCCGATTCGAGTCGACAGCGCTGATGACAGACGATCCGGTCCTGGCTGCCCGCGTGTCGAGCCTGTTTACGCGGTCCGGTCGTTACCTAGCCCTCATCGATGGCCCTCGGATGAACCGTCCGGACAACACGAACGAAGTTGCGCGCAGGCTTGATGCTGTGTGGCGGACAGGATGTGAGAGGCTGTTCTTGGCCAATGTAGAACCGGAGGGAGCGACAGCCATAAATCACAGGTGGGATAGCGCTATGGAACTCGCTGGCTACGACGAGATCCGTAGTCAGTTGAAGGGGTATGTCAGCCCCCCTCGTGCGCAACTCCTGTGGGGAGCCGAAAACCTTGGCAATGGCGTCTACCAAGCCCGTCTACAGCGCAAGGAACTCGTCATCACTCCGGGCTGCAACAGCCCCAACGCGCTGGTAGAGGCTGGCACGCACCTGCTGGTAGCCTGCGAGGCCGGCGACCCTCTCGTAGAGGTTACGGCGAGCAACCTTGCCTTCGCCTATGGCGCGTCTTATTTCGTGTTCGAGCAGATGCCGCAGCAGGAGCATCGAGCGTGGGTCGAGAAGCTATACGCACTGGGAGCGGGTGGAGATGTGACTGCGCAGCTCGCAGATGTCGCCGCCAGAGCTCGGGCGTGGTTCGACGGACACGACCTCGGCCGCTTCAAAGCCATCCTCTTTGTAACAGGCGGATTTCCCTGGGGAATAGCCTTCCCCGAGGTGCCGACCACGCACATGTACCAGTACCCGGACTTCGGCCGTAGTGTGGTCGCCGGGTTGTGGGCATCGCAATCGCCTGCCCGGGGTGCACGCAATGCACTCCTGATTGAGCCAGCGCTCGTGCAAAGCGGCGAGATTGATGCAATCGTGAAGGCGTTGAACAAGAACCGCACTCTGACCAGATTGCTGCCACACCGGGCCGCCACGATTTCGCGTGTGCAACACATGATGGACTTCCTACCGCAGGATGTGATTGTCATCTCCAGTCACGCTGGTGATGCGCGGGGCTCGCGTGTGACATACCAATACGAAGATGACGACGGCCGCCAGAGGACTCTTGTCGTGGATCAGACGCATTCGATTGGCTATGACCGCGCGGAGGACAAACTTCCGGTGACGGAGTTCACCAGGTTTGTCTCGCTCGATGGCGTGAGCTGGGACGACGATGTAGCCAAATTGGCTCTACCCGTGGGCACCGCCATCACCGCGTGGTCCAAGTTGGACATGCTTGATCGCGCCAAGCACGTGATAGCTGAAGAGGACATCAGCCGGGTCGCAAGCTCTATGGCGATGTTGCTCCACGATGGACCATGGCTTTTCATCTCCCACAGCTTCCATCCAGCCGCCGCCCCGTTGGTGCTGAGTAATTGCTGCTGGTCCTGGCACGAAATCGGCCTTCGCATGATGTTCGCCGGCGCGCGAGGTTACGTTGGTGCCCTGTTTCCCGTCACCGACGTCGAAGCCCAAGAGGTGGGCAGAGCGCTCTTCTCTGGAAAGCCCGGTGAGCCGACGTTCAAGTCACTCTGGCGGGCGCAGCGGCAGGTGTACGGCAACTCCCCGAGGCGTCCATACGCGGTGCTTGGGCTCCCAAGCGTGTACATCCCTTTGAATCCGGTGAACTCACCGGCGTACCTGCACGAGGCTTACCGGAAAGGGATTGACCACTGGTCAACAGCGGCAGAACGCTATGCAGAAGAGGAATTGAAGGAAAACGCTCAGCGAATCTCTAATTTCCTGGCAGAAGATTTCGATCTGTTCAAGCGCGCCATTTCGGGCCTGCACGCTGCGGGTCGGCGCTAAAGTTTTCGCACGAGGAGGAAGCACACAGTGGCAGGTCGAAAGCAGCATTTCATCCCACAGGCCCTGCAAAGGGGCTTTGGGGTAGCCAAGGGAAAGAAGCGGCAGGTGTACGTCTTCAAGAAAGGACAGGAGCCCTACTATTCCTCGACAGAGGGCGTCGCCGCGCAGCGGGACTTCTACTCGGGGCCGTCCGATGAGCAGTCACTCGACGACAAAATCACGATCTATGAGGGCACGGTCTTGGCACCGGCCATCGCGGCGCTGCGTGAGGCCCCGGCCGGGCCCATTGACTCGCACGTGGCCGCGGCAGTGGTGGTCCACCTGTCAATCCGTTCTGCGTTCGTCAGGGGTAGCTTCTCGGCTGCTGCAACTGAAATGCTGGACCATTTTGCAGACGCCATGCGCAGTGATCAGACCGCGCGCGCCTTGCTCGAGGTTGACACGCTCAAGTCAGAGTCGATGCTGGTCAAGTTGATTGAAGAAGACATTCTTCTGCAGTTTGATGCTATCCCGGAGAGCGGCCGCAACGCACTGGCAAAACTGGTGCACTTCCGAGCTCGAGAGAAGTTTCCCCAAATGTTCCCAGACCTTGCCGCGATGGTCCTGCAGCAGTTCGGAATGCTGCTCGAGAAAATTCCCGAGATGATTGTCAGCGGACACAGCAAAGCACTGGAAAGAGACCTGGCGCCCGCGCTTCGCGTGGAACGCCTGAAGGCTATGAACTGGCAAATCATTGCGGCCGAACCGTCGACCCACTTCGTGCTTCCGGACTGTCTCGCAGTGGGGTCCAAGTCATCGAACTTCCAGGAGATGGAGCCGTACTCACTCCTGAGCGACGATGAGCTCGCCGGAGTTGTGATGCCCGTTTGCTCCGACAAAGTGTTGGTGGGCTGCTTCGGCAATCCAGAACTCGATCCAGCGTCGCTGAATCGCTCTTTCGCACAGTGCTCATTAGATTTTTTCATCAGTTCGCAGGCTGACGCGCAAACAGCCGAAGCCGCGCAGTTCATTGGGAGCACGGTTTCCAAGTATGTTGACAGTTTGGTCGAGGAGCAGACGTTCGCCGCACCCGAAAAAAGCGGCAGCGATGGCGAATCACCAGAGACTGAGGGCCGGGCGCAGGAGCCGGTCCAGGTTCCCATCAAGTTCGAGCCCTCAAGTCGCAAGAGTAGCAAGGCGCAAGCCGCTGTTCGCAATCTGATGAACGCACCCGAGTTGCAGGTGGGCTTGCGCACAGTTGAGGCCATCGTGGTTTCTGACAACATAGTGCGTTCATTGCGTCAGCGCGGGGTGGCATTGAACGACTACGCCGCTCAAGTTGTGAAGCTGGGGACTTGCCACACGACCGAGACTCCACATGGGGTGTCTAGCCAACTCTTTGTTACCACGGAGGCCGTCAATCTGGTTACCAAAGACCATCCGCTGGCGCGCGCTGCAGCAGCACTGATTCGTCATCAAGCAGGTCGGGCGACGTACTACGCCACCGTGGCATCCAGAATTCCAAAGGAGACATTGCAACGTCAAAGGCCGCTACTAGAGGCAATCGGGCTGCGCATCGCGCACTTCTTCTGTTCTCACTACTTCGGTGGCCGGCTCTCAGGAATCGGACTGGTCTCAGAGGAGGAGTTCGCTGCCACCGACGGCCTTTACTGCCAGACTTTGGCAGGTTGCGTGCAGGGGATTGCCAGTGCGCGCCTCCACTTTATTGAACACCGGGATGTAGACGCAGCACTAGGTCTAGCGCTTGGGCACGTTGAACAGTTGCTCTGCGCCACAGCGAATGCCTGCGCTACCACTGGTGGCAAGATCGACCAGTGGAAGGCGAGCAAGAGCATCGAGGCATTGCAGGCAGTCAGCTTAGGCGAGTGGTTCGAGCTGCTTGCCCTTGACTTGGAGCGTTTCTTCGATTCCCGTGAGAGCCTCGTAGGAGACAGCGATCTGATTCTCCTTGGCAGCCACATTGAGCGGGTGCTCTGGTCTTTCGGTATTGCCCTGTCAACGCCGGCCCCGGAGCAGATCTGGATGGACGTACTTGCGGACGAAAAACTCGAGAACACGCGTCTGATGCTACGGGTCTGATGCGACGAAGACGGTGCGTGTGTTTGAATGCCCTTCTCTGGCGAGAGCTGACATTGTGGGCCTAAACCAAAACGGCCGCTGTCAGCCTGAAGCTGCCTGCCGGGCAATCGTGCTCACCGTCTGCTCATGGCCGACACCAGTCCATCAACCTCCACCTGACGCAGCCCGGCCCCGAGCGCACCCTCACCTTCCCGGGGATGCAGCCACCTCAGCCACGCCGCCGATACTGAGCAGATCCGTGAAATCCTCAGCGGAAATGGGCCGGCCAAAGAGGTAGCCCTGCCCTTCCTCGCAGCCGAAATCGAGCAGGCGCTGCAGTTGGGACACATTCTCGACACCCTCCGCGATGGTCTCGAAGCCAAAGCTGCGCGAGAGGTCGAGGATGGCCCGCACCACCGAGGCGTCGCGTTCGGATTCCAGCAGGCTTTGCACAAAGGAGCGGTCGATCTTGATGCGGCTGAGCGGGTAGCGCTTGAGCAGGCTCAGCGAGGCGTAGCCGGTGCCGAAGTCATCGAACGCGATGCCAACACCAAGGTAGCGCAGGCGCTGCAGGGCTTCGAGCACGAGGTCGTCGTTGTCCAGGACGATGTTCTCGGTGATCTCCAACTCCAGCGCCTCGGGCGGCAGGCCGTGGCGCCGCAGGGCGGCCACCACTTCCTGCACCAGGTCGTTGACACGGAATTGCGCGCCGAACAGGTTGACGCCGATCCGGAAGTCCTCGGCACCATCGCGGCGCCAGCGCGCGGCCTGGGCACAGGCTTCGTCGAGCACCCAGAAGCCCACCATGGCGGCGAGCGGCCCGCCTTCCAGCGCGGGCAGGAAGGCGGCAGGCGACAGCAGGCCGCGCTGTGGGTGTTGCCAGCGCAGCAGCGCCTCCGCCCCCGTGAGTGCGCCGTCCGCAAGGCGGATCTGCGGCTGGTAGAACAGCACGAACTCCCCATCGTCCACCGCGCGGTGCAGTTCGATGTTGTTGAGCCGGCGGGCCACGGCTTCATGGAGCAATTCCTTGACGAACATATGGGTCTGCCCTCGCCCGTAGCTCTTGGCCTTGAACAGGGCCAGGTCGGCGTGCCCGATCAGTTCCAGCGCCTCTTGCGCGTGGACGGGCGCCAGCGCCACGCCACAACTGGCGGCCACCCGCACCGTGTGCCCGTCGACGACGATGGGCTCGGCAATGCGGGCGACCAGGTGGTTGGCGTGCGCCAGGGCTGCGTCCGGGTCGGCAACGCCTGGCAGCAGGATGGCGAACTCGTCCCCACCGATCCGCGCCACCAGGGCCTGCGGCGGGGCATTCTGTGCGAGACGGCGTGCCACTTCGCGCAGGATGCCATCGCCCACCGCATGGCCCAGGGTGTCGTTGATGTCCTTGAACCCGTCGAGGTCGAACATCAGCGCGGTAGCGGCGCAAAGCCGGGCCAGTGCCTTTTCGATCCCTCGGTACAGGTAGACGCGGTTGGCGAGCCCGGTGAGCACGTCGGTGCTCGCGAGCCGGTGCCGCTCCTCGGCCTCGCGGCGCTGTGCGGTCATGTCCTGCAGGTGCGCGTTGAACGTCAGCCGTCCCTTGTCACGCCAGCAGAACAGGGACAAGCCGAGCAGAAATTCCGAGCCATCGCTGCGCAACCCGGTCATCCCCCGGGGGATGGTCATCCCGTCCACGGAACCGGCGTCCATGGCACGCGCGATGAGATCCTGGACCATGGGCCGATCCCGCTGCGCCACGAGCGTCAGGACTGAACGGCCGGCCCCATCATCAACGCCGTACCCGTACAGCGAGGCTGCCGCGTCGTTCCACGCCACGACGCCGCCCTGCCCGTCAAACCACACGACGGCCGTGGGTGAATGGCGGGCGAAGTCCTCGAAGGAGCGCTTGGCCTGCTCGGTCGACATTTCGACCCGGCGCAACTCCAGCCGGTCTGCTGCCATCCGGGCCAGTTCGCGCAGGCGCGTGCGGTCTTCGTGCGAGAAGTCGTGGTGCGGCTGGCTGTCGATGATGCATAGCGCCCCAAGCGCCAGCCCTTCGGGGGAGAGCAGCGGCACCCCCGCGTAGAAGCGCAGCCCTGACGTACCGGTGACAAGCGGGTTGTCGTGGAAGCGCTCATCCTGCGCCGCGTCGGGAACCACCATCACACCGTCCTGCGCAATGGTGTGCGCGCAGAAGGATGCATCGCGGCCCATGTCAACGTCCACCCCATCCAGGCCATTGCAGGCTGCGAAGAAAACATGATCGTGGCCGATCATGTTGACCAATGCCACGGGCATACCAAACATCCGTACCGCGATCCGCACCACCGGATCAAGGCTCGGCAGGGGGCGGGCATGGCTGAGGCCATATTCGGCCAACGCCTGCAACCGTTCACGCTCTGACGCGAGGATGGGGGGACATTTCATCAAAAAATCCTGTGATGCGTTCTGTGGACTACAGACAAGCACGACGCAGGGTTCATCGCACGGCCATTGTTCAGCGTACCTGAATGGCACTCCAATCGCACCCGTTCCAAACGCCTGCCCCTAACGCGCCAAAGCATATCGGTCTGATCACCTGCGGGCAATGATCCGTCCGTTGCCCAGGATTTCCGCACACTGCACAACACCGCATGGGGAAAGCAGGTTTCAACACAGCCGCAGGGCCCGACTGGGTTCCATGAATCGTCAAAAACGACAGGGCATCATGCACACCTCATCGACGCTCGGGCTTGGCACCCCCATCGGGGCCAGGGTTTTGAGGGCATGGTTGCATTGGGGCTGACAGCTCGACATCTGTAGCGCTCTGCGGTAATGCTCGAATGGGCCAAGGTGCAGCCCGGCCGCGCCACGGATGTCACGCAACCGTCATCAAAATGACACGCAGCGTTTCGATACTCATCAGGTCGCTCACCGCAGCCTGATTCATGCTCGCCCCCCCCCCCGAACTCCCCTCCCTTCCCGAACGCGCCGCACCTGTCGCCGCCCCGCCGCAGGCCGCAGAGCTTGTGCCCGCACCTTCCTCGCCGCCCGCAGGCCCGCTTGCGTTTCTGGACAGGGATCACAGCATCCTGGCCTTCAACGAGCGCGTCTTTCACTGGGCCGAGCGCAGCGATGTGCCGCTGCTGGAGCGCCTGCGCTACCTGTGCATCGTCTCGTCCAACCTGGATGAGTTTTTTGAGGTGCGCGCCACGGCGCATACCTCCGCCGCGCAGAACGGCGACACCAAGGGTGCCTACACCGGCGCTTCGTTCGAGGCGCTGATGGCCCATGCCCAGGATCTGGTGGCGCGCCAGTACAAGCTCTACAACGAAGCCCTGGCCCCGGCCCTGGCCGCGCACGGGCTGCGCATCGTCTCGCACGGCGTGCGCAGCGCCGAACAGCGCCGCTGGGTGCAGGAATACTTCCAGCGCGAGGTGCGCCCCCTGCTCGTGCCCGTGGGGCTGGACCCGGCCCACCCCTTCCCGCTGGTGGCCAACAAGTCGCTCAATTTCATCGTGCGTCTCAAGGGCCAGGACGCCTTTGGCCGGGCCAACGAAATCGCCATCGTGCGCGTGCCGCGCGCCCTGCCGCGCGTCATCCGCATGCCGGCGCGCGTGGCGCCGGCCAAGGAGCAGCTGTTCGTGCTGCTTTCCAGCGTCATCCGCGCCCACCTGAGCGACCTGTTCCCTGGCCGCGAGGTGACGGAGTTCTCGCAGTTTCGCGTCACGCGCCACTCAGACCTGGCCGTGGACGAGGAAGACGTGAGCAACCTGCGCACCGCGCTGCGCCAGGGCCTGCAGCAGCGCCATTTCGGGCAGGCCGTGCGGCTGGAGGTTTCGGCAGGCTGCTCGCGGTTTCTGTCGGACTTTCTGCAAACACAGTTCAATCTGCCGCAGGGCGCATTGTTTCGCGTGCACGGGCCCGTGAACCTGGTGCGCCTGGGGCAGATGGTGGATCTGGCGGGCAATGCGTCCCTGCTGTTCCCGCCCTGGCGCGCGGCCTGGCCGCAGGCCATGGTGGCCGGCACGCCCGTCATGGCGCAGATGCGCGAGCGCGACCTGCTGCTGCACCACCCGTTCGAGAGCTTCGATGCCGTGCTCGCCTTTCTGCGCGAAGCCGTCAACGACCCCGACGTGCTCGTCATCAAGCAGACCATCTACCGCACGGGCGCGGACTCCGAGCTGATGGAGTTGCTGCGCGAGGCCGTGCGCCGCGGCAAGGAGGTGATGGCCGTGGTGGAGCTCAAGGCACGCTTTGACGAGGAGGCCAACATCAACTGGGCCGAGGCGCTGGAAGCCATTGGCGCGCAGGTGGTGTATGGCGTGGTAGGCCTCAAGACCCACGCCAAGATGCTGCTGATCACGCGCCGCGAAGGCAAGAGCCTGCGCCGCTACGGGCATCTGTCGACGGGCAACTACAACCCGCGCACGGCACGCCTGTACACCGACCTGGGCCTGCTGACCTGCAACGGGGACATCACCGCCGACATGGACGGCGTCTTCAACCACCTGGCCAGCCAGAACCGCCCGCCCAGGCTGCGCCAGCTGATGCTCGCGCCCTTTCACCTGCAACAGCGCATGCTGCAGAAGATCGAACAGGTCGGGCAGGCGGCGCAGGCTGGGCAGCACGCCCGCATCGTCGCCAAGATGAACGCGCTCACCGACGAGGCCCTGATACACGCGCTGCTACGTGCCGGCCAGCAGGGCGCGCGCATCGACCTCATCGTGCGCGGCGCCTGCATGTTGCCGGCGCAGCTGCCGGGGGTGAGCGAGAACATCCGCGTGCGCTCGGTCATCGGGCGCTTTCTGGAGCACACGCGGGTGTTTTACTTCAGCGCCGGCGAAGAGCAGGATCTGTACCTGTCCAGCGCCGACTGGATGAACCGCAACATGCTGCGCCGCGTCGAGCTGGCCTGGCCGGTGCACGATCCAGAGCTGCGCCAGCGCATCATCGACGAATGCCTGGTCTCCTACCTGCACGACGAGCAGGGGGCCTGGAGCCAGCGTCCCGATGGCGGCTACACCCGCCCGGCGCACCCCATCGACGGCCCCGGCGCGCAGGCCGCACTGATGGCGCGCTACGGCCAGGGTGGGCCCATGGCCCGCAAGAGGCGCAAATGATGGACTTGATTTTGTGGCGCCACGCCGAGGCGCGGCCAGGCCAGGAGGGCGAGGACGACCTGCTGCGCCCCCTGACCCCACGCGGCGAAAAACAGGCCGCGCGCATGGCCGCGTGGCTGGAGCGCCAGTTGCCCCAGGGCCTGCGCACGCTGGCCAGCCCAGCCCGGCGCACCGAGCAGACGGCCCTGGCGCTGGGCCGCCCATTCAAGCGCCGCGCCGAGCTGCTGCCCCAGGGCAGCCCCGCGGATCTGCTGACGCTGGTGCGCTGGCCCCAGGGGCGCGGCGCCGTCCTGGTGGTGGGCCACCAGCCCGTGCTGGGGCAAACGGCCGCGCAGCTCTTGGGCATGCCGGCCGCGCAATGCACCCTGCGCAAAGGCGCGGTGCTATGGCTGCGCCAACGCCAGCGCCAGGGTGAAAACCAAACCGTACTGCTGGCAGCCCTGTCGCCCGATTTTTTGTAGCCCCCACTGCCGTGCCGCAAGAGGCAGCCCCTGGGCACGGATAAATACTATTATTTTTATAGCTATAAGCGCTTTATTCAAGAGCGCCAGAGGCTAAATCACTGCAAACCGCGAGCGTCCAGGGCGTGCGCTGCCAGTCGCCGCATTCCTCGCGCAGCAGGTGGGCCGACTGGGGATAGCGCGCCGCCCAGCCGACGGGCAGGTGCAGGGCCAGCTGCGAGCCCTGGGCCTGCAGGCGCAGGCCGGTGATGTCCGGGTCGCGCCGGGCGTGGCACAGGGCCACGGCCAGGCGCAGGCAGGCCAGTTGCAGCGCCAGGCAGGGGTGCTCCCAGGGCAGTTCCAGCTTGCGCAGCTTGCCCCGGTGGGCGCGCAGCAGCAGGCCCAGCTGCTGCAGCTCGGGCTGGGCAAAGCCCTGGGTGTCGGTGTGCTCCAGGATGTAGGCCCCGTGGCGGTGGTAGCCGCTGTGGGCAATGCACAGGCCGATTTCGTGCAACTGCGCGGCCCAGGCCAGCTCTTGTGCTCCGGCCTCGCTGCCGCCGGGCGCGGCCTGGGCGAACAGGGCGCCGGCCACCCGCGCCACGCGCTGGGCCTGGGCCGCGTCCACGGCAAAGCGCTGCGCCAGGGCGATGACGGTGGCGCTGCGCTGGTCGGTGCGGGGCGAGGTGCGCGCGATCAGGTCGTACAGCGCGCCCTGGCGCAGCGCGCCCTGGGCAACGTGCAGCTGCTCTATCTGCAGCAGCTCCATCACGGCGCGCAGCACGCTCACGCCGCCGCCGATGACGGGACGGCGATCGTCCTTGAGGCCGGGCAGCTGCACGCGGCTGGCGTGGCCCGCGCGCAGCAGCTGCTGGCGCAGCCAATCCAGGTCCTGGCGCCGGATCAGGCCGGGGCTGCGGCCGCTGGCCGCCAGAATTTCGCCCACCGCCCCCACCGTGCCCGAGCTGCCATAGGCACGCTCCCAGCGCTCGGGCTGGTAGACGGCCAGGGCCTCATCGAGCTGGGCCTGGGCGGCGGTTTCGGCCCGCTGGAAGGCACTGGCGGTGAGCGCACCATCGGCAAAGAACTGCGTGGACCAGGACACGCTGCCAACGCGAAACGAGGCCACCTCCTGCGCCCGGTACTGCTGGCCCAGGATGAGCTCGGTCGAGCGCCCGCCGATGTCTATCACCAGGCGGCGCTCGTCGGACTGCGCCAGCAGGTGTGATACGCCCTGGTAGATCAGGCGCGCCTCCTCGGGCCCGGATACGACCTCGATGTCGTAGCCAAGGATGGCCTTGCCTCGCACCAGAAAGACCTCGCGGTTGCGCGCCTCGCGCAGGGTTTGCGTGGCCACGGCACGCACCTGCTGCGGGGCAAAGCCGGCCAGGCGCTCGGCAAAGCGCGCCAGGCAGTCCCAGCCGCGCTGCAGGGCGTCGGGGCTGAGGTTGCGTTCGGCATCCAGGCCACCGCCCTGGCGCACGGTTTCCTTGCGGTATTCCACGCGCCGGATATGGCCCTGCTCGTAGCGGCCGATTTCCAGGCGAAAGCTGTTGGAGCCCAGGTCCACGGCGGCGAGCAATGTTCCGTCTTGCATACGGGATGGGGAGGGGTGGTAAACACGAAGCGGCGCAGCATAGCACCGGGGGCGGGGAAGGCCGGGCATTGCTCAGCGCTCGCCGCGCGAGCTTAGGCAGTACTTGTGACAATGCCGTGACACCGCCCTCCCCGGGAGGGTTCCGGCACAGGAATCCCCGCGTGACGGGCCTGCCCGCCTGTCACAACGCTGTCACAAAGCACCCCTACATTGCCCAGCAACCCTTTCCACAACCCTAAAAGGTTTTTGCATGAAACTGTCTCTGATGCGTGTTCTGGTGGCTGGTCTGGTGTCGGCCGGTGCCCTGCCCCAAGCCCTGGCCCAGCAGGAAGCCACCGGCGCGGGCGCCAGCTTCCCGGCACCGCTGTACGCCAAATGGGCGGCCGACTACCACAAGGCCACGGGCGTGAAGATCAACTACCAGTCCGTGGGCTCGGGCGCGGGCCTGCGCCAGATCGAGGCCAAGACGGTGGACTTTGGCGCCTCGGATGCGCCGCTCAAGGACGAAGACCTGGCCAAGAAGGGCCTGGTGCAGTTCCCCACCGTGATCGGAGGCGTGGTGCCGGTGGTCAATATCCAGGGCATCAACCCCGGCCAGATCAAGCTCAGCGGCCAGGTGCTGGGCGACATCTACCTGGGCAAGATCACCAAGTGGAACGATGCCGCGATCACGGCGCTGAACCCCGGCATCAAACTGCCCGATGCAACCATAGCCCCGGTGCGCCGCGCCGATGGTTCGGGCACCAGCTTCATCTTCACCAACTACCTCTCCAAGGTGAACGCCGAGTGGAAGTCCAAGGTGGGTGAAGGCACGGCGGTGAATTGGCCTCTGGGCGCAGGCGGCAAGGGCAATGAGGGCGTGGCCGCCTTCGTGGGGCGCCTGCCCAATTCCATCGGCTATGTGGAATACGCCTACGTGAAGCAGAACAAGATGAACTGGGTGCAGCTGCAAAACGCCGATGGCCAGTTTGTGGCGCCCGATGATGACAGCTTCAAGGCCGCCGCAGCCGGCGCAGACTGGAGCAAGAGCTTCTACCAGATCCTGACGAACCAGCCCGGCAAGGCCGCCTGGCCCATCACCGGCGCGACCTTCATCCTGATGCACAAGGCGCAGGACAAGCCCGCCCAGGCCACCACCACGCTCAAGTTCTTTGAGTGGGCCTACCAGAGCGGTGACAAGACGGCGGCCGACCTGGACTACGTGCCCATGCCCGAGGGCGTCAAGGCCACGATCACCAAGTCCTGGGGGCAGATCATGGACGTTGCGGGCAAGCCGGTCGCGCTGAAATAATCGCTGCACTCGACTCCTTCCCCCAGATGGGGGAGGGAGCAGAACCAAACCGCAGCTCTTTGTCATGAACCCCCAAGGCCACCCGGTGTCCACTTCCCTGACTTCTACTGCCCCGCCCCTGGTACAGCCGGGCAGGCCGCCTGAGCGTCGCCCCTGGCTGGTGGTGCGCCTGGGCGATCGGCTGTTTGCCGCCCTGGCGCGCGGTGCCGCCTTGTTCACCCTGGCACTGCTGCTGGGCGTGCTGGTGTCGCTGGTGATCGGTGCCTGGCCCTCCATCCAGCATTACGGGCTGGGCTTCCTGACCAGCACGGCCTGGGACCCGGTTCAGAACGAGTACGGTGGCCTGGTGATGGTCTACGGCACGCTCGCCACCTCGGCGATCGCGCTCCTCATCGCCGTGCCGGTGAGCTTTGGCATTGCGCTGTTCCTGACCGAGCTGTCCCCTGCCTGGCTCAAGCGGCCGCTGGGCACGGCCATTGAATTGCTGGCCGCCGTGCCCTCCATCGTCTACGGCATGTGGGGGCTGATGGTGTTCGGCCCCATCCTCGCCACCTGGGTGCAGCAGCCGCTGCAGGCGCTGTTCACGGGTGTCCCCTACCTGGGCGCGCTGGTGTCGGGGCCGCCGGTGGGCATTGGCATCTTGTCGGCAGGCATCATCCTGGCGATCATGATCATTCCGTTCATCGCCTCGGTCATGCGCGACGTGTTCGAGGTCACGCCGGCCCTGCTCAAGGAATCCGCCTACGGCCTGGGCTCCACGACCTGGGAGGTGGTGTGGAAGGTGGTGCTGCCCTACACCAAGACAGGGGTGCTGGGCGGCGTGATGCTGGGCCTGGGCCGCGCCCTGGGCGAGACCATGGCCGTGACCTTTGTCATCGGCAACATGAACCAGCTGAACTCGCTCTCGGTGTTCGAGGCCGCCAACAGCATCACCTCGGCCCTGGCGAACGAATTCGCCGAGGCCGGCGAGGGCCTGCACCAGGCCTCCTTGATTTACCTGGGGCTGGTGCTGTTCTTCATCACCTTCGTCGTGCTGTCGCTGTCCAAGCTGCTGCTTTCGCGCCTGCAAAAGGGCGAGGGGGCGCGTGCATGACCACGTCGCAAAAACTCATTTCCGCCGCCGATTTGGCCCAGCTGCGGGCGCAGCGCTTTGCCGTGCGCAAGCGGGTGAACCAGGTGGCGCTGGCCCTGTCGCTGGCGGCCATGGCCTTTGGCGTGTTCTGGCTGGTGTGGATCCTGTGGGAGACCATCCGCCTGGGCCTGGGCGGGCTGTCGCTCGCACTCTTCACCGAGATGACGCCGCCGCCAAACGAGGCCGGCGGGCTGGCCAACGCGCTGTTCGGCTCCTTTGTCATGGTGCTGCTGGCCACCTTTGTCGGCACGCCGATCGGCATCCTGGCCGGGGTGTACCTGGCTGAATATGGGCGCCAGGGCGCTCTGGCGACCTGCACGCGTTTCGTCAACGACATCCTGCTGTCGGCGCCCTCCATCGTGCTGGGCCTGTTCGTCTACACCGTGGTGGTGGCGCGCTTCAAGAGCTTTTCCGGCTGGGCCGGAGTGCTGGCGCTGGCGCTGATCGTCATTCCGGTCGTCATCCGCACGACGGAGAACATGCTGCTGCTGGTGCCCGCCAGCCTGCGCGAGGCGGCCTACGCCCTGGGCACGCCGAAATGGAAGGTCATCACCCTGGTGACGCTGCGCGCGGCGCGCGCCGGTGTCATTACCGGCGTGCTGCTGGCCGTGGCGCGCATCGCGGGCGAGACCGCGCCGCTGCTCTTTACGGCGCTGAACAACCAGTTCTGGAACGCCGACCTGTCCAAGCCCATGGCCAGCCTGCCGGTGACCATCTTCAAATTTGCCATGAGCCCGTACGAGAACTGGCAGCAGCTCGCCTGGGCCGCCGTCTTCCTCATCACCGCTGCGGTGCTGGGCCTGAACATCCTTGCGCGGGTGCTCACGCGCCAAAAATAAGGAATCGCTCGATGTCTCCTGTTGCTATCCCTGTGGCCCCCCCTGTGGCCACGCCGCCACGCGCCAAGCTGGCCGTGCGCGACCTGAATTTCTACTACGGCAAGTTCCACGCCCTGAAGGGCATCAACCTCGACATACCCGAGAACAAGGTCACGGCCTTCATCGGGCCCTCGGGCTGCGGCAAATCGACGCTCTTGCGCACCTTCAACCGCATGTTCGAGCTCTACCCCGAACAACGCGCCCAGGGCCAGATCCTGCTCGATGGCGATGACCTGCTCACCAGCAAGCAAGACGTGGCGCTGATCCGCGCCAAGGTCGGCATGGTGTTCCAGAAGCCCACGCCCTTCCCGATGTCGATCTACGACAACATCGCCTTTGGCGTGAAGCTGTTCGAAAACCTGAACGCCACCGATATGGACGAGCGCGTGGAATGGGCGCTGCGCAAGGCGGCGCTGTGGGGCGAGGTGAAGGACAAGCTGCAGCAAAGCGGCGCCGGCCTGTCGGGCGGGCAGCAGCAGCGCCTGTGCATTGCGCGCGGCATTGCCATCAAGCCCGAGGTGCTGCTGCTCGACGAGCCCTGCTCGGCGCTGGACCCCATCTCCACGGCCAAGATCGAGGAGCTGATCGCCGAGCTCAAGGACGACTACACGGTCGTCATCGTCACGCACAACATGCAGCAGGCGGCGCGCTGCAGCGACTACACCGCCTACATGTATTTGGGCGACCTGATGGAGTTTGGCGCCACCGAGCAGATGTTCTTCAAGCCCCAGCGCAAGGAGACCGAGGACTACATTACCGGCCGTTTCGGCTGATTCCAAGCTCCCTCCCCCTTGAGGGGAAGGAGAGAAAACATCTGATGACACCATGACCGACAAACACCTCTCCACCCAATTCGACAGCGAACTCAACCAGGTCTCCGCCCGCGTCATGGAGCTGGGCGGCCTCGTGGAGTCGCAGATCCGCCAGGCCATTGCCGCCCTGTCGCAGTTCAGCCTGGAAGCGGCCGAGCGGGTCGAGTTCATCGAGAACCGCGTGAACCAGATGGAGGTGGAGATCGACCACGAGCTCATCACCATCATCGCCCGGCGCCAGCCCACGGCGCGCGACCTGCGCCTGCTGATGGCCTTCTCCAAGGCCACGGCGAACCTGGAGCGCATGGGCGACGAAGCCTCGCGCATGGCGCGCATGGTGCGCTCCATCATCGAGAGCGGCGCGGCGCGCTCGCTGCCCTCAAGCGACCTGCGCATGGCGGCCGACCTGGCATCGGGCCTGCTGCGCAAGGCCCTGGACGCGTTCGCGCGCCTGGACACCCGC
Organism: Alicycliphilus denitrificans; assembly: GCF_044792555.1. Lineage (GTDB taxonomy): Bacteria > Pseudomonadota > Gammaproteobacteria > Burkholderiales > Burkholderiaceae_C > Alicycliphilus > Alicycliphilus denitrificans_A. The sequence goes on along the minus strand of NZ_CP126238.1, from coordinate 1,940,757 downwards.
GCCGCGCTGGCCATCCTCAAGGAAGACGACCTCATCGACCGCGAATTCGACGGCTTCGTGCGCAAGCTCATCACCTACATGATGGAAGACCCGCGCACCATCTCGGCCAGCCTGGACCTGCTGTTCCTGGCCAAGGCCATAGAGCGCATTGGCGACCATTCCAAGAACATTGCCGAGCTCATCATCTACCTGGTGGCGGGCAAGGACGTGCGCCACCAGGCGCTGGAAAACATCGAATCCGCAATTCTGTGAACAACCCCCTGAGCGGCTCCGCCGCTCGCCTGGGTTGCGCCCGCAGCAAAGGCACTTGCCAGCGCCCGGGGCAGTGGATGAATGACATGAGAAATATCCCCACGGTCCTCATCGTCGAGGACGAACCGGCGATTGCCGAACTGATTTCCGTCAACCTGCGCCACAACGGCTTTACTCCCATCTGGGCCGAGGATGGCACGGCCGCCCAGCGCGAGCTGGACGCCGTGCTGCCCGACGTGATCCTGCTGGACTGGATGCTGCCGGGCCAGAGCGGCCTGCAGCTGGCGCGCAGGTGGCGCCAGGATGCGCGCAGCAAGGGGGTGCCCATCATCATGCTGACCGCGCGCAGCGACGAGCCCGACAAGGTCGCGGGGCTGGACGCCGGCGCCGACGACTACATCACCAAGCCCTTCTCCACGCAGGAGATGCTGGCGCGCATCCGCGCCGTGCTGCGCCGCCGCGCGCCCGAACACAGCGGCGAGAGCGTGTCCATTGGCGCGCTGATGCTCGACCCCACCACGCACCGCGTGAGCTACGCGGGCCAGCCGCTGAAGCTGGGCCCCACCGAATTCAAGCTGCTGCACCACCTGATGCGCCACGCCGAGCGCGTGCACAGCCGCGCGCAGCTGCTGGACAAGGTCTGGGGCGACCATGTCTACATCGAGGAGCGCACCGTGGACGTACACGTCAAGCGCCTGCGCGAGGCCCTGGGCGAGGCGGCGGCGATGGTGGAGACCGTGCGCGGCGCGGGCTACCGGCTCACGACCCAGGGATCATCACAAAAATGATAGCTCCCAGCACTTTATGGCACAGGGTTAAAGGCATTTTTTCATCATGCTCTGGCGTGTGCTGATTCTGCTTGGCGTCCAACTGCTTGGCGCGGCCATTGGGCTCTGGGTTGCCGGCCCATGGGGACTGGCCGCGGGTGTGGCGCTGGCGTCCTGGCTGTGCTGGGGCTGGGAGTCCTGGCACGGCCTGCGCGTGCTCGCCTGGCTGCGCCAGGAAGGCCACCCCGCCCAGGCGCCGGCCCTGCGCGGCTTGGCTGGCCTGTGGCGCGAGGCGGTGGACCGCATGCGCCGCCTGCTGCGCCAGCGCGAGCAGCAGGCGGCCGCCAGCGACGCGCGCCTGCAGGCCTTTCTGCAAGCGCTGCAGGCCTCGCCCAACGGCGTCATCCTGCTGGATGCCGCGGGCCATATCGAATGGTGCAACCAGACCGCCGCCGAGCATTTCGGCCTGGACGCCGGGCGCGACCTGATGCAGTCCATCGGCAACCTGCTGCGCGAGCCTGATTTCAGCGCCTATCTGGCGGCGGGCGACTACCGGCACGATGTGCTGCTGCCCGGGCGCGGCAGCACGCCCACGCACCCGATACAACTTTCGGTGCACCTGCACTCCTATGGCGACGGACGCCGGCTCATGCTCTCGCGCGACGTGACGCAGCTGGAGCAGGCCGAGGCCATGCGGCGCGACTTTGTCGCCAACGTCTCGCACGAGATCCGCACCCCGCTCACCGTGCTGGCGGGCTTTGTCGAGACCCTGCAAACCTTGCCCCTGCAGGAGGCCGAGCGCGCGCGCTACCTGGGCCTGATGGCCCAGCAGGCCAGCCGCATGCAGCACCTGGTGCAAGATCTACTGACGCTCTCGCGCCTCGAAGGCGCTGCCCTGCCGGGCATGGAGCACTGGACTGGCGTGCGCCAGCTGCTACAGAGTTGCGAGCAAGAGGCGCACGGCCTGTCGGCCCAGCTGACGCCCCAGGGCGCCAAGCCCCAGCGCCTGGTGTTTCCCAGCGCAGCGCATTTGCAGCAATGCGGCGAGATCGCGGGCAATCCCGAAGAACTGCACAGCGCGCTGTCCAACCTGATCAGCAACGCCGTGCGCTACACACCGGCGGGCGGCAGCATCAGCGTCGATTGGCAAGCCCTGCCCGACGGCAGCGCGCGCTTCAGCGTGCGCGACAGCGGCCCCGGCATCGCCCCCGAGCACCTGCCGCGCGTGACCGAGCGCTTCTACCGCATCGACCGTAGCCGCTCGCGCGACTCGGGCGGCACCGGGCTGGGCCTGGCCATCGTCAAGCACAGCCTGCAGCGCCACGGCGCGGCGCTGCACATCAGCAGCGTGCTGGGCCAGGGCTCGGAATTCAGCGCCCACTTCCCCGCCAGGCGGCTGCGCGGCTGCACCCTGGCCCCGCCCAAGGACGCGCCCTGACCCGCAACTGCGCTGGTACGCCACTACAGTGCAGGGCCAGGAGTACGACATATGCCATCCATGACCCCCTTGAGCAACGAAGCGCTGACCCCTGTAGCCCGCCAGGCGCGCGTGTTTCACTGGCACGACCACGCCTCGCTGTGGTTCAGCCTGGGCGTGGGCCTGCTGGTGATGCAGGTGGGCGCCTACCTGGTGCCGGCCTTGGGTACGCAGCAGGCGCTGCTGGCCATCGTCGCCGGCTCCATCATCGGCGCGGGCCTGCTGGGCTGGGTGGCAAAACTGGGCTGCGACAGCGGCCTGGCCAGCGCCGGGCTGATGCACGCCGTTTATGGCCGCCGCTTCGCCGGCCTGCCCATCGTGCTCAACATCGTGCAGCTCGTGGGCTGGGGTACGTTCGAGCTGGTGGTGATGCGCGACGCCACCGTGGCCATAGGCCGGCAGTCGGGCGCCTTCGCCGCCGGCTGGTGGCCGGTGGCCGCCACGCTGCTGTGGGGCGGCGTGGTGGCGCTCTTGATCAGCGGCTCCATGGTGCGGCTGGTGCGCCGCATCATCGCGCGCGTGGCGCTGCCGCTGGTGGTGCTGTCGCTGCTGTGGCTGTCCTGGCAATTCCTGTCCATGGCGCAGGCCCAGGGCCTGGAACAAATCTGGCAGCGCCGCGGTGAGGGCGGCATGGGCGTGATGCCGGCGCTGGACCTGGTAATCGCCATGCCCATCTCCTGGCTGCCGCTGGTGGCCGACTACGCGCGCCACGGCGTGAGCGGCGCGGGCGCGCTGCGCGGCAGCTGGATCGGCTACGCGTTGGCCAACATCTGGTGCTATTGCCTGGGCGTGCTGGTGGCGCTGACCCTGCCCAGCCAGGACCTGGTGACGGCCCTGCTGCTGGCCCAGGGCGGGCTGCTGGCGCTGTCGCTGATCCTCATCGACGAGGTGGACAACGCCTATGGCGACGCGTATTCGGGCGCCGTCTCGGCGCACAGCCTGCGGCCGGGCTGGAGCGTGCGCCGCTGGGGCCTGGTGCTGGCCACGCTGTGCACGGGCCTGGCCCTGGTGCTGCCCATGCACAGCCTGGAGCCGTTTTTGTTGCTGCTCAGCTCGGTGTTCGTGCCGCTGTTCGGCGTGATCCTGGGGCGCCTGGCGTTCGGCCTGGCCACGCCGCAACGGCTGCTGGATGCGCGCGCCGTGCACGGCCTGCCCGTGGCGCTGTGGCTGGGCGGCATTGCCTGCTACCACCTGCTGCCGCGCTGGCTGCCCGGGCTGGGCGCGGCCCTGCCCACGCTGGCGCTGTGCCTGGTGCTGGCCTGGCTGACGCGCCCGCGCAGTTCATGAACACTCTTGTTTTGATAGCTTTCAACGCTTTCTATATAAGCGTTACAGCCGCAAAACTTTACAGAATCACCTGAGCTACCGGCGCATAGCCATGGTTCAGCGGCCCATGGCCCCGGCCCGTGCGCACGGCGGCGCCTGCGGCGATGGCGCCCAGGATGTAGCGGCGCGCCGCCTGCACGGCGGCCACCAGATCCAGGCCCAGCGCCAGCTGCGCCGCTATCGCCGACGACAGCGTGCAGCCCGTGCCGTGGCCGTTGTGCGTGGCGATGCGCGCCGAGGCCAGGCGGTGGTGCTCGCCCCCCGGCAGCGCCAGCAGGTCCACCACGCGCTCGCCCGGCAGGTGGCCGCCCTTGAGCAGCACGGCGCGCGCGCCCAGGGCCAGCACGTCCTCGGCCGCCGCATCCAGCTCGTCCTCGCGCGTGATCTGGCGGCCCAGCAGCCAGCCGGCCTCGTCCAGGTTGGGCGTAACCAGCGCGGCCAGCGGAAACAGCTCGCGCACCAACTGGCCCACGGTTTCCTCGGCAATCAGCCGGTCGCCGCTGGTGGCCACCATCACCGGGTCCAGCACCACATTGGGCAGCTGGTGGCGGCGTATGGCATCGGCCACCACCTGCACCACCTCGGGCGCGTGCAGCATGCCGATCTTCACGGCATCGACGCCTATGTCCTCGACCACGGCATCGATCTGCGCACGCAGGATGTCCGGGGGCACGCCGTGGATGGCGCGCACCCCCTGGGTGTTCTGCGCCGTGATGGCGGTGATGGCCGTCATGCCATAGCAGCCAAGCGCACTGAAGGTCTTGAGGTCGGCCTGAATGCCTGCGCCGCCACCGCTGTCGGAGCCAGCGATGGACAGCACGCGCGCATAACGCGGCGCTGGGGTGTTGGAGTGGTTCATGGCAAAAATTATGGCGGATGCAAGCTCTGTCCCAGGTCAATCCCATGGGCTTGCCTTCTGTGCTGTAATCCCGGCTCACGGACGAAACAGGGGTGTCCCGGCCCAACCAGGCTGGCGACTGAGAAACACCCTCCGCACCCGATCCAGGTCATGCTGGCGTGGGGAGTTTTCAACCATCAGGGCCCACCCCCCCTTGGCGCCTGTTTTGTCCCTCCACGGTTTTGATTGGATTGCGGACAAGACACCATGCAGCAACTGCTTTCTCCCTCCTCCTCGGTCACTATTCTTGGCGCAGGCCTGCTAGGCAGCCTGCTGGCCACCAGCCTGGCGCGCCAGGGCCATCGCGTGCAGGTTTTCGAGGCCGGCGGCCCCGACGGCGTGGGATCGGCCGCCTATGTGGCTGCGGCCATGGTCGCACCCCTGGCCGAATCGGTGGTGGCCGAGGCCAGCATCGTGCGCATGGGCCAGCACGCCCTGGCACGCTGGCCCGAGCTGATCGCGCCGCTGCCCGCGCCGGTCTATTTCCAGCGCGAAGGCACGCTCATCGTCTGGCACCGCCAGGACGCGAGCGACGCCGCGCGCCTGCGCGCCTTGTTCGAGCGCACGCAGAGCCAGGTGCGAGATCTGCCCACCATGCAGCCGCTCGATGCCGCGGGCGTGGCCGCCGCCGACCCGGCCCTCGCGGGCCGCTTTGCCCAGGGCCTGCTGCTGCCCGGCGAAGGCCAGCTGGACAACCGCCAGCTCTTTGCCGCCCTCACGCTGGCCATGCAGCAGCTGGGCATCGAGGTGCATTACGACAGCCCGCGCGAGGTGGCGGACTTCTCGCCCGGCGAGCCGGGCCAGTGCGACTGGCTCATCGACTGCCGCGGGCTGGGCGCACATACGCAATGGCGCGAAGTGCGCGGCGTGCGCGGCGAGGTGGTACGCATCCACGCGCCCGAGGTCACGCTGGCGCGGCCCACGCGCCTCATCCACCCGCGCTACTCGATCTACGTGGCTCCCAAGGAGGAGCATGTGTTCGTGATCGGCGCGACCGAGATCGAGTCCGACGACCGCTCCGGGATGAGCGTGCGCTCGGCACTCGAACTGCTCTCGGCCGCCTACACCATCCACAGCGGCTTTGCCGAGGGGCGCATCCTGGAGCTCAACACCCATTGCCGCCCCACCCTGCCCGACAACCTGCCCGCCATCCGCATCACCCAGCCACGCGTCATGGAGATCAACGGCATGTACCGCCATGGCTTCATGCAGGCCCCGGCCTTGCACGACGTGGCGCTGCAGCTGCTGAACCAGGGACAATCGAGCCTGGCAACCGAGTTCGACCTGGCCCTGCAGGGGCCCGCATTCGCATGAACGTCTTCATTAACCAGCAGCCCACCGAGCTGCCCGCACAGGCCAGTGTGCAGGACGCACTGGCCGTCCTGGTCCCAACACCCCCCTTTGCCGTGGCCGTGAACACGCTCTTCGTCCCCAGGACGCAGTACGCGGCCCATCTGCTGCAGGACGGCGACCGGGTCGAGGTGATTGCCCCCGTCACTGGTGGATAAATTGGTCACCAGCCTTTATTCAGCAAGCGCAAGCAGCTATCAAAATACGTAGTCCATGATGAACACAGCCACCGCCCAAGACCCCCTCGTCCTGTACGGCCAGACCTTCAGCAGCCGCCTGCTGCTGGGCACGGCGCGCTACCCCTCGCCCGCCGTGCTGGAGGCCGCCGTGCAGCGCGCCAGGCCCGCCATGGTCACCGCGTCGCTGCGCCGCCAGGGCATCAACGCCACCAATGCCGGCAGCAGCTTCTGGGAGCTGCTCAAGCACCTGGCCGTGCCCGTGCTGCCCAACACGGCCGGCTGCCACAGCGTGCAGGAGGCCGTGACCACGGCGCAGATGGCGCGCGAGGTGTTCGACACGCCCTGGATCAAGCTGGAGGTGATTGGCGACGACTACACGCTGCAGCCCGACACCCAGCAGACCGTGGAGGCCGCAGCCATCCTCATCAAGGAAGGCTTTCAGGTCCTGCCCTATTGCACCGAAGACCTGGTGCAATGCCAGCGCCTGGTCGACGTGGGCTGCCAGGCCGTCATGCCCTGGGCCGCCCCCATCGGCACCGGACGCGGGCCCATGAACCCTTACGCGCTGCAGTTGCTGCGCGAGCGCCTGCCGGTGCCGCTACTGGTGGACGCCGGCCTGGGCCTGCCCTCGCACGCCTGCTCGGTCATGGAATGGGGCTTTGACGGCGTGCTGCTGAACACCGCCGTGGCCCTGTCGCAAGACCCCGTGGCCATGGCCGGCGCCTTTGCCGATGCCGTGGCCGCCGGCCGCGCCGCGCGCCTGGCCGGTGCCATGGAACAGCACAGCAGCGCCCAACCCAGCACGCCGGTGCTGGGCACGCCGTTCTGGCACCACGACAAGGCCTGAACATGAGCAGCGCCCAGCCCAGCATCGTCGACATGGAGCAGGCCATCCTGCGTCACCATGGCGCCGCCTACGCCGACTTTCCGGCCCAGCCGATCCCGGCCCCCGCGCTGGATGAACCCGTCTACCGCGCGGCCCTGGCCGCCTGCAGCGCCCTCGGCTTCATCGCCCAGGATGCCGACTGCCTGGCCCGCGCCTGGGCCGCGCAGACGCGGCGCTTGGGAGCCTTTGATGCCACACACTGGCCGGGCGACCCGCAGGATTTCGGCCTGCAGCCGCGCCCCCATGCCCAGCCGTTTGCGCCCTGCCCGCAGGCGCTGGGCCTGTACGCCGTGCTGCCCGACGCCGCCTGGGTCGGCCGCATGGCGCGCGCCGGCGTGCCCACGGTGCAGCTGCGCTACAAGTCCGGCGACGCCGCCGCCATCGCACGCGAGGTGCGCGCCGCCGTCCAGGCCGTGCAAGGCACACCGGCGCTGCTGTTCATCAACGACCATTGGCGCGAGGCGATTGCTGCCGGCGCCTACGGCGTGCACCTGGGCCAGGAGGATCTGGACGCCCTCACGCCCGAGGAGCTGCGCACCATCCGCACGGCCGGCCTGCGCCTGGGCGTGAGCACCCATGGCTACGCCGAGATGCTGCGCGCCGACGCGGCCAGCCCCAGCTACATCGCCATGGGTGCGGTGTTTCCGACGACGCTGAAGAAAATGGCCACCGTTCCCCAGGGAGTGGAACGGCTGGCCGCCTATGCCCGCCTGATGCGCGGCTATCCGCAGGTGGCCATTGGCGGCATTGGCCTGGCGCAGTTTGAGCAGGTGCGCTCCACGGGTGTGGGCTCGATTGCCGTGGTGCGCGCGCTGGTGAATGCCGAGCAGCCGGAGGCTGCGGCCGCACAGTTGATGGCTGCACTGAAGATTTAAACCGTCGATCCGTCAGCAAGCCCGCAGCGGGCGCGCACTCAAAACCGCTTCTTGTCCATCTGCTCAAGCTCGAAGTGCAGTTCGAGCTTGTCGTTTTCCAGGGCAAAGCCTGCGCCGGCCGCCTGGGCGGTGGGTGCCGCCATGTCCGGGTGGCCGCCAAGCGCGATGTCCGGCATGCGCAGCTGCGACAAATCCACATCCAGCGTGGCCTCGGAGGCAGTCTGCGGCGTCAGCACGTCATAGCCCGAGGGAAGCAGCGACAGATCGCCGGCGATGGAGTCGGGCCTGGGCTCGGCCGCAAGCGTCACCCCGGCCACCATGGGCGTGGTGCGTGCACGCGGCGGCGGTGCGCCCCGCAGGTGCGCCGGCGTGGTCTGCACGATGGCCAGCAGCAGCAGCAAATCGTCGAAGGCCGCCAGGTCGAAACGCTCGGCCTGATGCTCCTGGTCACGACGCACCAGGAATCCGTCGAGCAGCGCCAGCACCTCGGGCGACGTCCACAGCGCCTCGATCTGCGCCAGGGCTTGCGGGTAGTCCTCCAGCGTCTGGCCGCCGAGCTGGAACTGTCCAAAGCCTGGAACACGCACATTGAAGCGCTCCTGGAACTGCTCGCGCATGCGATTGAAGGCCTCGGTGCGCCCCAGCATGTGGAACAGGCGCAGCGATTCCAGATAGGCCCAGGGCATGGCATCGCCATGCTCATTGATGTGCGCGCGCAGCACCTCGATGGCCTGCTCGTGCTCGCCAATGGAGATGAAGAACTCGGCCTGCTGCTGGATGTCGAACAGCGCCTCGGGCGGCACGATCTGCCCCATGCGCACGGTTTTCTGCGCGGGCGTGCCGGCCTCCATGGCCGCAGGCGCCGTGGGCACCACCGGGACGGTATCGGGCGCATCCATGGGCATTTGCCCGGTCAGGCTGGCTTCGGCCGGCAGTATGCTGTGCGGCCAGGTGTCGGAGGCTTCTGGCTCAAGCCGCCATTGGGACAGGGCATCAGGCTTTTCAGGCCCCAAGGCGCCGTCCTTGGAGCCCGCGCTGAGCGCCACCGAATGCTGCCATGCCTGCAGCTCCTCGCGCCGCGTGCGGCGCAGCAACCAGGCCATGCCGCCCACGGCCAGCGCCAGCAGCGCCCCCAGCCCATAGACCCAGCTGGCGGAAAAGCGCTCCTGCTCCACCTGCTGCAGGCGCTGGCGCAGTTCGGCCACCGTGGCCCGCTCGGTTTCGACCTGTTTGCCCTGGGCCTTGGCATCGCCCTGCAGCTTGTCCAGGTGCTCCATGGCCTGCTTCAGATCCTCAGGCGTGGCCCTGAACGCCTTCCACAGCGCCGCAAATTCGGCACGCTTGGCTTCGTCGGGGGCCGAGAGCCTGAGCGGTTCGTCGCGCGCCAGGCGCAGGGTCAAGGGCGTGTCGAGCCACAGATCCAGCGGCTCCACGAGCAGGCGTGCGGGAGCAGCCGCGGCCGGCGTGGGTACCGGCGCCCGTACACGCGCGCGTGCGGGCTGCTCCGGCACCCTGGGGAGGGAGGCACGGGCCTGGAGCCTTGGGCTGGCGGCAGCTGCCGGCCGCTCCTCGCCCCCCATGGCCGGCATGTCTGCGCTCGCACCACGCGGGCGTGCCACACCAGACGCCACAGGCGCGGCCGCGGCGCCGAAGGTGGCGATGTCCATCGGCGTCCCGGCGTTCGCGGGCACACCCGCTGGCGGATCGGCGAGAAACGTGTAGGTGCGTGTCACGCGCCCTTCACATCCGGCGGCAAGCGTCACGGTGAGCACCGGCTCGTCAGCGGCGACGCGCGTCTGCACACGCACCATGGGCGTGGATCCGCCCAGGATGGGCGTGACTTGCGTGCGCGCTTCTGAAATCGTGTTGGCCCCGGAAACCAGGCGCGCGGAAAGACATGACGAAGCCAAGTCCTGGCCCGGGTCGGGCCGCACCTCGAACATCAAGTCGATGGGAGCGCCCAGCACCACTGCGCCGCGGCTTGGTCCCAGCGACAGTGCTGCAACGCCAGAAGCTGCGGTGCATAAGCAAGCGCTCACGAGAACCTTACGCATATTCACAATGGTTTCTGAATGTTGATTGATTCTGACATAAACCCATAAGGACTTTAAGGGACTTTTCGGGACTTACAACCAACGCAAGAAAACCACTAAAACAATAGCTGCAAACGCTTTACCAACAAGTGTTATGGCCCATTTTCAATCAGAATTAAAGAGAAGGACCAGCCTGGCCCCGCGCCTTATCCCGCACCCATCCGGGCGATGGGACACCCATGCGACCGCCCGGCATCGCCACGCCTGCGCCCGGCGCGACAATGACCGCCATCCCCGTCATGCAAACGACAGGCCATGGACGAGCCCATTCTTGTCATCGAGGAACGCGAGGCGATCAACAGCGGTCGCTGGTTTTCCACCCTCTCCCCCTCCCTGCGTCACGACATACTGCGCTGCGCCACGGTGAAACGCTACAAGGAAGGCGCGCTCATGGCGGCGCGCGGCGACCAGACTGACGGCTGGATCGGCTGCGCGCGCGACGCGGTGCGCGTGAGTTCCACGTCGCTGTCGGGCAAGCAGATCACGCTGACCTATGTGGAGCCGGGCATCTGGCTCGGCGACGTAGCCCTCTTCGACAGCAACCGGCGCACACACGGCACCTATGCCCATGGCGACACCACCGTGCTGAGTGTCTCGCGTGCGGACTTCAAGAAAATCCTGGCCCAGCACACCGAGCTCTACGAGGCCATGCTGCGCCTGCAGGCGCAGCGCATACGCCAGCTGTTCGGACTGGTGGAAGACCTGAACACCCTGCCCCTGCGCGCGCCTGGCCAAGCAGCTGCTGCACCTGGTGCGCAGCTACGGCGTGCCCAGCCTGCAGGAAGGCAACGAGATCCGCATCGGCCTGCAACGGGCCCAGGAAGAACTGGCCCAGCTGCTGGGCGCATCGCGCCAGCGCGTGAACCAGGAACTCAAGGCCATGGAGCGCGAACACGCCATCCGCATCGAGCCCGGCGGCCTGGCGGTCCGCGACCGCGACACCCTGCTGCGCATCGCCAGGACCGCTGCCTGAACCTACCCACCGTCACCGTTTTCAAGCCAGTTATCCCATAAGCCAATTCAAGCATTTCATCGGCATCCGCCCCATCCCCTTCGCCAAATGGCATCAGGAGATGAAAACACTTTGAAGGCAGGCACTCAATGATGGGGCGGGCAGCTGTCTCGGACGAGACACCTGAAAAAACAATACATTTGACACCCGCCGAAAACCAATAGAAGATTTAAGGCTATTTATTTTTATCATTTTTACGCGCCCCACACGGCATCAACCCAAGGACACCAAGAATGCATCACTGGCTGAATCAAGTCTCCATGCGCGCCAAGCTCAGCATCCTGACCCTGGTGAACATGACCGGGCTGTTTCTCGTTGCCTTATTCCTGGTCTATCAGCAATACCAACAAAGCCTGCTGGACCGCCAGTCGCAGGTGCGCCACGCCGTGGAGACGGCCAGCGGCGTACTGGCCTGGGCGCAGCAGCAGGAGGCCGACGGCCGCCTGCCGCGCGAGCAGGCGCAGGCGCAGGCGCGCGCTGCCATCGCGAAGATGCGCTACGGCAACAACGAATATTTCTGGATCAACGACCTGCAAGGCACGATGGTGATGCACCCCATCAAGCCTGAATTGCAAGGCAAGGGCGGCGACACGATACGCGACCCGAACGGCCTGCTAGTGACCATGGAAGCGGCCCGGATCGGGCGCAGCCCCGAGGCCAAGGGCTTCTTCGAATACCTCTGGCCCAAACCCGGGCACGATGAACCAGTGGGCAAGACCTCCTACGCGCAGGGCTTCGCGCCCTGGGGCTGGGTGGTCGCGTCGGGCCTGTACATCGACGATCTGCGCACCGAATTCCTACTCAACATCGGCAAGGTAGTGCTGGCGCTAGTCGCCGTGCTGCTGCTAGTGGGCTGGATCGCCTACGTGATCTCGACTTCCATCGTGCGGGGTGTGAACCGAGCCGTCAAAGTGCTTGACGCCATGGCCCAGGGCAACCTGGCGATTCCCATCCACGTCAAGGGCAGGGACGAGATCAGCGTGCTGCTGCGCACTCTGGCCAGCATGCAACAGAAGCTGGTGACGGTGGTGTCCGCCGTGCGCCAGGGCTCAGAAGGCGTGGCCACGGCCAGCGAGCAGATTGCACAGGGCAACCAGGACCTCTCGGCCCGCACCGAGAACCAGGCCAGCGCCCTACAGCAGACCGCAGCATCCATGGAGCAGCTCAACTCCACCGTGCGCCAGAACGCCGACAATGCCAGCCAGGCCAACCAGCTGGCGCAAAGCGCCTCCACCGTGGCCTCCCAGGGCGGCGAGGTGGTGCAGGATGTGGTGCGCACCATGAAGGACATCAACGACAGCTCGCGCAAGATCGCCGACATCATCGGCGTGATCGACGGCATTGCCTTTCAGACCAACATCCTGGCGCTGAACGCCGCCGTCGAGGCCGCCCGCGCTGGCGAGCAGGGCCGGGGCTTTGCGGTGGTGGCCTCCGAGGTGCGCAGCCTGGCCGGGCGCAGCGCCGAGGCAGCGCGCGAAATCAAGGGCCTGATCGGCAGCAGCGTGGAGCGCGTGGAGGCAGGCTCGGCCCTGGTGGACCGCGCCGGCCAGACCATGGCCGACGTGGTGCAGGCCATCCAGCGCGTGACCGACATCATGGGTGAGATCAGCGCCGCCAGCAGCGAGCAAAGCGCCGGGGTGCATCAGGTCGGCGAGGCCGTCACGCAGATGGACCAGGTGACGCAACAAAATGCCGCCCTGGTGGAAGAAATGGCCGCCGCCGCAGGCAGCCTGAACAGCCAGGCGCAGGAACTGGTGAACACCGTGGCTATTTTCAATTTGGGCCACCAGCACCATGCCAAGCAGCGCACGCCCCCCGCTGCAGCCCCACTGCGTGCCAAGGCAGCGCCTCCGGTGGCCAGCTCGCCGCGGCCCAAGGCCAGCGCCCCCCTGCCCCGTCCGGCGGCCAAGCGGCTCGCCCCAACCGCCGCGCACGGCGACGACTGGGAAAGCTTCTGATACGCCGCAAGCCCCCCGCTTGCGCGGCAACCCACCTCGAACCACCTGCAGGTGGTTTTTTCATTTCTGCGTCCGCACAATGCCACCGCCGCTCTTACGCATGCATGTATCAGAGTGTTTTTTCATGTTTTGCAAAAACAATCTCTTCACCTTTTTATGCAAGCATAAAAAGCTATTACTTATGTAGCACACCATTCGAAAACATAGTGTTATTCACTATTTTTGCACGAGTTGAAATGAAACATTTCGCAAAAATTTGATTTAATTGATACAATTTTGATATCAAGTAGCGATGCCTGTTGATCCCTGCCATCCACGCGTAGGCGGGGTTCCACCGCAGTGACGAAGCAACTGCCTGGGTGGTGGTACTTGGATCCCCGCCTACACGGAGATGACGAGTTTGGACATTGCACGCTACGACCAGGCGAATCAACAGATATCACTACTTGAGCCGTCAAATAACACCTCCACGAGCCCCTCCATGTCCATGAATCACCTCAAAATCGGCACACGCCTAGCCTTGGGCTTTGGCGTGATGGCCTTGGTGATCATCCTGATAGGCGTCGTGTCGCTGCTCCAGGCCGCCGTCGTGCACAAAGACTTCCGCGACGTGGTGCATGACAAATACCCCAAGGTCGAAAAACTGAACATCAGCAAGGACCTGCTGGCCGGCAATGAAGTGGCGCTTTTCAGCATGCTGGTTAACCAGGACGCCGCCAGCATTGAACAGCGGATCGCCACCATCCATGCGACGCGCAAGCACATCGCCGAACACCTGGACGAGATGCAGGCGCAGATCAGGCCAGAGGCCGGCAAGGCGGCCCTGGAGAGGTTCAGGGGCCCACGCACGCAGTACATCGCACTGCAGAACCGCTTCATCGATGCCGTCAAGGCGGGGCACACGGACGAAGCCCGTACGATTTTGCTCAACGAGATTCCGGCCGTGCGCACCACCGACTACGAGGCGCTGGCCGGGCTGATCAAGTCCCAGAAAAACCTGATGGACGCCTCCGTCGAGAATGCCGCCAGCGCGGTCAACAGCCTCCAGTGGACGGTCGGCGCGGCCACCGCGCTGGCACTGGCTGCTGCGCTGGCCATGGGGCTGTGGACCATCCGCTCCATCACACGCCCTGTGGCCCAGGCCGTCAACATCGCCCATGCCGTCGCTGCGGGCGAACTGACCCACCCCATCGACACCAGCGGCTCCGATGAAGCCGCAAAGCTGCTGCAGGCCCTCAAGCGCATGCAGGAAGGCCTGACCAATGTAGTCGACAAGGTGCGCACGGGCTCGGAAGGCGTGGCCACGGCCAGCGCGCTGCAGCAGACCGCCGCATCCATGGAGCAGCTCAACTCCACCGTGCGCCAGAACGCCGACAACGCGCGCACCGCCAACCAGCTCGCGCAAAGCGCCAGCACGGTGACCGCGCAGGGCGGCGAGAACGTGGCCAGCCTCGTGCGCACCATGCGCGAGATCAATGACAGCTCGGCGCGCATCGCCGACATCATCGGCGTGATCGACTCCATCGCCTTCCAGACCAACATCCTGGCGCTGAACGCCGCCGTCGAGGCGGCGCGCGCCGGCGAGCAAGGCCGGGGCTTTGCCGTGGTCGCTTCCGAGGTGCGCGCCCTGGCCGGGCGCAGCGCCGAGGCGGCACGCGAGATCAAGACGCTGATCCAGGCCAGCGCCGAGCGCGTGCAGGCCGGCAGCACCCTGGCCGACCACACCGGTCAGACCATGGCCGAGGTGGTGCGCTCCATCCAGCAGGTGACCGGCCTGATGGGCGAGATCAGCGCCGCCAGCAGCGAACAAAGCCAGGGCGTCGAGCAGGTCAACGAAGCCATCACCCAAATGGATCAGGTGACGCAGCAAAACGCCGCGCTGGTCGAGGAAATGGCCGCCGCCGCCGCCAGCCTGAACGCACAGGCACAGGAACTGGTGGGCACGGTGGCAGTGTTCCAAATCGGCGGGCAGGCGCCAGCCCCAGCTCGCGCCGTGCCCGCGCCCGCCGTGTCTGCGCCCAAGCGTTCCGGCACCGGCGCGCAGCGCCTGCCAAGGCCTGCCGCCTCGGCCCGCCGCATCCTCTACCGAATCCCCAGCCGCGCACCTGGCGCTGACCTCCAGCGCCGACGACGAGTGGGAGAACTTCTGAACCAGCTATGTCCGCGCATGTTCCGACCTTACTGCTGGTGAACATTCTGATCACCGCCACCCTGGCCCTGTGCCTGGGCCTGGTGGCGCGCCGGGGGCGCGGCGACGGGCTGTTCCACTGGGGCCTGGGCCTGAGCGCGCACAGCCTGGCCTACGTGCTGATCCTGCTGCGCGGGCAGGCCGACGCCTGGATCTCGATGGTGCTGGCCAACGTCTTGCTGCTCAGCGGCATGGCGCTGGTGCAAGAGGGGCTGTACCAGTTCCTGCAGCGCCCTGTCCCGCGCCTGCGCATCTGGCTGCCGGTGGCGCTGGCGGCCGTGGCCTTCGGCCTGCTGCGCGAGCGCATGGAGGCTAGGGTGGTGCTGCTGGCCCTGCTGATCCTGGCGCAACTGCTGCAAATCGTCCGCGCCATGCTCCAGGACTGGGACCGCACGCCGGGGCGCGGCAAGGCCTTCGTGCTGGCCGGCCTGGCCCTGCCCGGCCTGGGCCTGGCGCTACGCGCCGGGGTCACGCTCGGGGGCGGCATGAACGTGCAAAGCATGGTCGATCCGCACCCGCTGCAAACGCTGACCTTCGGCCTGGTCGCGGTGTCCATGATGCTGGCCAGCTTCGGCTACGTGATCATGGTCAAGGAGCGGGCCGATGCCCGCAACCACGAGCTGGCCTTCACCGACGCGCTGACCGGCCTGCACAACCGCCGCCACATGCAGCAGGCGCTGGCGCAGCACCTGGCACTGACGCGGCGCACCGCCATGCCGCTATCGCTGCTGCTGCTGGACATGGATCACTTCAAGCACATCAACGACCGGCACGGCCACCTCGAGGGCGACCGGGTGCTGCGCGCGATCGCCCAGTGCCTGCGCGGCTGGCTGCGCACGCAGGACATTGCCGGACGCTGGGGCGGCGAGGAATTCATCGCCCTGCTGCCGGCCACCGACGCCGCCGGCGCACGGGCTCTGGCCGAGCGGCTGCGCACCGCCGTGCAGGACTGCACCTTCACCACTGCCGACGGCCAGCGCCTGCCCCTGTCGGTGAGCATCGGCGGGCACACTCTGGAGCCGGGCAACCCAGCCGGTATCGACAGCCTGATCGGCACCGCCGACCGGGCGCTGTACCAGGCGAAAAACGACGGGCGCAACCGGGTGGAGTTCGGCTCGCCCATTGACGCTACTATTTTAGTAGCTACTAACGCTTGTCAGGTAAGCGTATAAGCTGAATTAACTTAAAGTCGCGAGCCTTGACACAGCGGCGCTTCAGGTGCGGGGCTGCTGCGCCAGCCAGGCGCGCACCTGCTGGCGCAGGCGCTGCCAGTGCAACTGCATCGCCTCCTGCGCACCTTGGGCTGCGTGCTCCTCGGTGGCGCGCGCAAGCTGCGCCGCATGGCCCTGGCCGAACATGGTCAGCGCGGTCTTGAGGTTATGCGCCACCCGGCGCAGCGCCGGGGCGTCGCCGGCGCGCGCAGCGGCGTCGCCCTCGGCCAGGTCGCGCGGCAGCTGCGGCAGGCTGGTGGCGCGCCAGGCATCGTACAGCGCTTGCTGGCCGGCAAAGAACTCGCCCAGCGCGTCGATGGTCGGCTCGGGCGTGGCCGGCGCCGGCGCCGGCGCTGCACCAGACGCGGGGGCCTCCAGCGCCTGCGTGCCGGCCAGCGCCAGCCGCACTGCGGCCACCAGGCTGTCCACCGCCACCGGCTTGGGCAGCACCTGCGCAACACCCCGGGCGAGCAACTGCCGGCGCACGCCGTCATCGACCGCACCGCTGATCACCACCAGCGGGCAGTGCTGGCCCTGCGCGCGCAACTCGTCCAGCATCTCCAGGCCCGAGCCGTCGGGTAGATGCAGGTCAGCCAGCACCAGTTGCACCGGCGTACGCGCCAGCAAGGCGCGCGCCTCGGTCAGGCGGGCGCAGGCCTGCAGCTCCAGGGGCAGGCCGTACAGCGCCAGCTCGATGAAGCGGCGCACCGCCGCGTCGTCCTCCAGCAACAGCACGCACGGCAGTTCTGGCGGTTTTGGCATTTCAGACATGCAGCATCTGCGCCAACAGGGCGGGCAGCTCCTGCACCAGGCGCGGCTTGTGCACCACCGGCAGGCCGGCCAGGGCGAAGGCGTAGGCGCTGCGCTGCTGCTCGTCCAGCGAGGTGACGACGATCAGCCGGCTGCACTGGAACAGCGGGTGCGAGTGCAGCCGCGCCACCAGCGTCGCGCCGTCGATGCCCGGCAGCAGCAGATCCACCAGCAGCACGTCGGGGCGCAGCTCGCCGGCCATGGCCAAGCCGACGATGCCGTCGCCGGCCACGTGCAGCTCGACCTGGGGGAAGTGATGCTCCATCAGCAGGCGCACCAGGTTCTGGAAATGCGTCGAATCCTCGATCAGCAGCACGCGCGGGCGGCGCGGCACTACCGCCGGGTCGGGCGCCGGGTCGGGCGCCGGGGATGGCGTGGGCTGCGGGTGCTCGGGCGGGACAGACGCGCCCGCGGGCTGTTCGCGCCGCTGGCGCAGCCAGCGCAGCACGGAGTCGCGCTCGATGCGTCGGTGTCCGCCCGGGGTCTTCCAGGCCTGCAACTCGCCCCGGTCCACCATGAGCTGCACCGAGCGCACGGCCAGCCCCAGCGCCCGCGCCACGTCACGCGTGCTGCATTCCTCGGCGAGGCCCTCCAGGGATATTTCGTTCATTTGAGTATTTTATCGCCTCTTAAATGATATATATGATAATATCGTAAAAATCTGCAACCAACCCTGTTCGATCATGCAAGCACGCATCCTGATCGTCGAAGACCACGCGGACATCCGCAAGCTGATCCGCATGACGCTGGAGTTCGAGGACTATGACATCCACGAAGCGCCCAATGCCGACGCTGGCCTGCAGGCCGTGCGCCAGCTGCGTCCCCACCTGCTGCTGCTGGACATCATGATGCCCGGCGAGATGGACGGACTTGCCCTGTGCCGCCTGGTCAAGAGCGACGCCAGCCTGGGCCAGCCCAAGGTGGTGCTGCTGACCGCGCGTGGACAGGGCCAGGACGTGGAGGCCGGCATGAACTCCGGCGCCGACGCCTACCTGCTCAAGCCCTTCAGCCCGCTGCAACTGATACAGACCATCCAGGGCATGGACCTGCTGCCTGGCGCAGGCGCATGAGCAGCACCGCCCAGGCCCCCGAGGCCACACAGTTCGACGACGCGGCCGCGCGCCAGATGCAGGCCCTGATCACCGACCTGGGGCGCATGTACCAGGAGCGCAACGAGGCGTTGCAGGAAGTGGTGCATGCGCATCATGAGGCGCTGTTCCTGCTGGCGATGGCCGCCGAATACAAAGACGACGACACCGGCACCCACATCGTGCGCATCGGCTTCCTGGCCGAGGCCCTGGCGCTGTACCTGGGCCAGAGCCGCGACTACGCACTGATGCTGCGCAAGGCCGCGCCCATGCATGACGTGGGCAAGATTGGCACGCCCGACAGCATCCTGAAAAAGCCCGGCGCCCTGACTCCCGAAGAGCGTCCGGTGATGAACCGCCATGCCCAGATCGGTGCCGACATCCTGGGCAAGTCGCGCGTCGCGCTGTTCCAGCTCGGCGCGGAGGTCGCGCTGACGCACCACGAGCGCTGGGACGGCACGGGCTACCCGCGGGGCCTGGCGGGCGAGGACATCCCTCTGTCCGGGCGCATCGTGAGCGTGGTGGATTTCTATGATGCGCTGACCATGGACCGGGTCTATCGCAAGGCCTTCAGCCACGAGCAGGCGCTGCAGATGATGCTGGAGCTGCGCGGCAAGGCGTTCGACCCGGCCATCGTGGACTGTTTCATGCAGCGCAGCGACGAGCTGTTCGCTCTGCACCTGAGCGTCACCGAATGCCGCATGAACTTCACTGATCTGGTGCATGCCAAGTCGCCCATTTTTTAATAAAAACATCTGATTGCCTCAGAAAGTACCGTCATGCCCGCGTAGGCGGGCATCCAGCCTTTGCAGGGAGCCATGGATTCCCGCCTTCGCGGGAATGACGATGCGCAGTGAAGGCGTCTGAGATATGTTGCTACTCAGGTAAAAACACATTCAAACCATTACGCAGTAAGCGTGAACAGCTATAAAAATGAGTAAACGCACTCCTCTTTCGATACGCTGGCGGCGCCTGCTGCGCTTTGCCGTGGCCCTGGCGGCTCTGCCGGCCGGCCTGGCCATACCCGGCGCGCCCGCGCAGGCCGGCGAGGTGCAAGACCGCGTCCAGGCCAGCGGCGCCGTGCGCGTATGCATCTGGCCGCAGTACCAGGGCATCACCTGGCGCGACCCGCGCACCGGACAGCTCCAGGGGCTGGACATCGACATGGCACGCGCCCTGGCGGGCGAGCTGCACATGACGCTGCAATTCATCGATTCGTCCTTTCCCGACCTGGTGCCCGATCTGCTGCACGGGCGCTGCGACGTGGCCATGTTCGGCGTAGCCATGCTGCCCCAACGCATGGAAAAACTCGCCTTCACCGCGCCCTACCTGCAGGGCGACATCCACGCCATCACCACCCGCACCAGCCGCCTGGTGCGCCAGTGGAGCGACATCGACCAGAGCGGCGTGGTGGTCGGCGTGCAGGCCGGCACCTTCATGGAAAGCGCCATGCGCGAGCGCCTGCGCCAGGCGACGCTGGCCGTGGTCGCGCCGCCGCACACGCGCGAGCGCGAGCTGCTGGCCGGGCGCATCGACGTCTTCATGACCGACTATCCCTATGGCCAGCACCTGCTGGCCAGCGCCGACTGGGCCACGCTGCTGGCCCCGCCCCAGTCCTTCTTCCCCTTACCCTACGCCTACGCCGTGCGGCCCGGCGACGCACAGTGGATGGCGACGCTGGATGCCTTCGTCACACGCATCCGCCAGGACGGCCGGCTGCGGGCCGCCGCGCGCCGCCACGGCCTGGAAGGCATGTTGGCACGCTGAGAGGTTGAAAAAAATTCCGCATGTCCCCACACGACACCCCACCCCCGGCCACCGCCACGCGGCCCCGCGCCGGCCTGCTGCACCAGGCCAGCAGCCGCGTGCTCGCCGGCGGACTGGCGCTGCTGCTGGCCATCCTGGGCAGCGCGCTGGCGCTGGTGTGGCGTGAGCTGGAGCACGCGCGCCAGCGCGACAGCCAGCACCTGCAACTGCTGGCCGACGTGCTGGACGCTCAGGCCAGCCAGGTCTTCGACT
Source organism: Alicycliphilus denitrificans (assembly GCF_044792555.1). GTDB lineage: Bacteria > Pseudomonadota > Gammaproteobacteria > Burkholderiales > Burkholderiaceae_C > Alicycliphilus > Alicycliphilus denitrificans_A. The sequence goes on along the minus strand of NZ_CP126238.1, from coordinate 1,920,368 downwards.
CCAGCCGCCTGGCCCTGGACAGCCTGGCGCACGGTCTGCAGCAAAGCGCGCTCACGCTGGAACGCTGGGAGACGCTGCTGGACTACCACCTGCAAAGCCTGCCCTACGTGCGCAGCCTGGCGCTTCTGGACTTGAAAGGCAACGTGCTGGCCTCGACCCCCGCGGCCGAGGCTGTGCGCATCGACCTGCAGCGCCTGCTACCGGCGGGCGTGGCGGACGAGCGCATGCTGGTCGCCCCCTGGGCGCCCGGCCGCAGCCTGTCCGAGTACGCCCGGCGCGCACCATCCTCGCCCGCGGCGGGTGCCGGCTTCATCCCGCTGGCGCGTGGCGCGCGCACGGCGCAGGGCCAGCCGGTGCTGCTGCTGGCGCTGCTCAACCCCGACGCCCTGGCCATCTACCAGCGCCAACTGCTGGACGCCAGCCCGCCCGGCACCCAGGCGCTGCTGCTGCTGGAGGACGGCACTCTGCTCAGCCAGGCCGGCGACACCCCGCAGCCCTTGGGCACCAACCTGCGCCTGCACCCGCTGTTCACCCAGCCCCCGTCCCACAAGGGCCGCCTGGGCCCGCTGCCCACGCCGCACGGGGACAGCCTGCTGGCCTGGCGCCGCGCCGCCAGCCATCCGCTGGTCAGCGTGGTCGAGCAGCCCTATGCCGCCACCGTGCAGCATTGGCGGCACCAGTTGCGCGGGCCACTCGCGTTCATGGCACTGGGCCTGCTGCTGCTGGCCGCCATGACCACCATCGCCTGGCGTAACGCCCGGGCACGCGAGCAGGCGCAGCGCGAGCGCGACGAGGCCGTGCACGCCACGGCGCGGCGCGAGCAGGAGTTGTCGCTGCTGTTCAAGAGTGTGCAGGAGCTGATTTTCCGCACCGACGCGCACGGCGCCATCCGCCTGGTCAACGCCCGCTGGCAGGAGCTGGCGCAGCAGCCGCCCGAGCTGGCGCGCGGGCGCCAGTTGCACGAGGTGGTGCTGCCCGACTCGCGCGAGGCGGTGGCAGCGCTGTTCAGACCGGGCAGCGCGGCCGAGGGCGTACGCACCGCGCAGGCTCTGGTCCCCGGGCCTGGGGGCGAAACGCGCACGCTGGACATCTCGGTGGTACCACTGCGCGACCGCGCCGGGCGGCTGCGCGGCTTCGCCGGCAGCGCGATGGATGTGACGGCTCTGCTGGCCGCGCAGCAGCGTCTGCACGAGCAGCTCGACCTGACGCGCCAGTTGCTCGACGCCAATCCACTGCCCATCGGGCTGGTGGACATGCAGGGACGCTTCCTGTCCATCAACCCGGCCTGGGAGGAGTTGATGGGCCTGCGCCGCGAACAGGTGCTGGGGCTGCGCAGCGTGGATTTCCTGCCGCTGCAGGAAGCCCAGGCCTGGGACGCACACAACGACGAACTGCTGCACACCGGCGAGCCGGTGCGCTACCAGGAGCGCCTGCAGCGCCCGGACGGCAGCGCGCGCCACGTGCAGGTGACCAAGGTCTGCCTGCGCGCGCCCAGCGGCAAGCCCAGCGGAGTGCTAGTGGTCAAGATGGACATCACTGACTTCCTGGCGGCGTGCACCCTGGCCCAGCGCGCCGCGCACACCCAGCGCGAGTTCGTCGCCAACATCAGCCACGAGCTACGCACGCCGCTGCAGTCCATCCTGGGGTTTTCCGAGCTGGGCGTGGCCCGCGCCAGCGCGCACGCCAAGCTGGCGGGCATGTTCGAGACCATTCACGGCGCCGGCCAGCGCATGCTGGCCCTGGTCAATGACCTGCTGGACTTGGCCAAAATCGAAAGCAACATAGGCGCCTTCCACTTCCAGCGCCACGACGTGCGCGACATCGCCGAGGCCGTGGCCGCCGAGCTGCAGCCGCAACTGCAGGGCAGGCAGCTGCAACTGAGGCTGCAACTGGGATCAGAGCCGCTGCAGGCCAAGATCGACCCGGCGCGCTTCGCCCAGGTGCTGCGCAACGTGCTGGCCAACGCCATCAAGTTCTCGCCGCCAGGCGGCGCGATCGACCTGGACGCCAGCCAGCCCGACCCGATCAGCATCCGCCTGAGCGTACGCGACCACGGCCCGGGCATTCCCCCGGCCGAACTCGAGAACATCTTCCAGGCCTTCGAGCAATCGAGCCTGACGCGCGACGGCTCGGGCGGCACCGGCCTGGGTCTGACCATCTGCCGCAAGATCATGGCGTCACACGGCGGGCACATCGCCGCCGCGCCGGCGCCCGACGGCGCGCTGTTCCACATCACCCTGCCCACGGCCGAGCACATCAACACCATGCCGGCTCCCCTGCAATGAAGCTGCCCTTCCTCCCATCTGCCGCCCGCCCCTACTCGGCGCAACGCTACGGCGTCATCGCCGCCGTGCTTGGTGCCTTCCTCCTGCTGACGGCCTGGATCAGCAGCACCGTGCTGCTGGGCCGCCAGTGGCAGGAGACGCTGCAGGCCGAGATGCGCCAGAACACCAACACCGCCCTGGCGCTCAAGGAACACACGCTGCGCATTCTGGATGCCGCCGATCAGGCGATGTTCAAGCTGCAGGACAGCCTACGCGAGGATGGCTTCAGCGGCCTGGCCATGATGCGCATCGCCAACGAGACCGGCATGGTGCCGCACATCCTCACGCAACTATCCTTCGTCGACGCAGACGGGCGCTTCGTCGGCAGCAACCTCGATCCGGACGGCTCGCGCAGCCGCAACGTCGATCTGATGGAACGCGAGCACATCCGCGTCCACCTGCGCCCCGACGGCGGCCAGGTGCCGGTCAGCGCCGGCCTGATGCACAACGGCCTGTTCATCAGCCGGGCGCTGCAGGGCAAGGTCTCGGGGACATGGACCATCCAGTTGTCGCGCCGCATCACCGACCGCGACGGGCGCACGCTGGGCGTGGCCGTGGCCTCGCTGAACCAGAGCCATTTCGAGCAGGTCTATCAAGGCGTGCAGTTGGGCAGCCAGGGCGGCGTGATCCTCAGCGGACTGGGCGGCACCATCCGCGCGCGCGTCATCGGCGGCGCCAGCGTGCCAACCGACCGGCTCCTGCCCGGGCAGCTGCACCATGCCATCCAGCAGCAGACGACGGGCGCGCTCGTCGCGCCCTCATCGGACGGCGTACTGCGCATCCACGGCTTCAGCCGGGTCGGCCCCTATCCGCTGGCTATTCTGTGCGCCACCTCGCAGGAGGAAGCCTTTTCGGCCTGGCGCGACACGCGCAACGCGGTGCTGGTGCTGACGGCGCTGGTCAGCGTGCTGCTGCTGGGCTTCGTCGCCAGCGTGTGCCGGCTGGCGCGCAGCCACCAGGCGCTGACGCGCAGCGAAGCCCAGGCGCAGCGCGCCAACCAGGCCAAGAGCGAGTTCCTGGCGGCCATGTCGCACGAGCTGCGCACGCCCTTGACCAGCATCCGGGGCTTTGCCGAGCTGATGGAGCTGCGCAGCAGCGACGCGCTGGTGCGCGAGCAAGCCGGTCACATCCGCCAGGGCGCAGAGCACCTGAACGTGCTGCTGACCGAAATCCTGGATCTGGCCAAGATCGAAGCCGGCGCCATGACCGTGCACCCCGAGCCGGTAGACCTGTCGGCGCTTTTGCGCGAGGTGACCGAACTGTTTCGCGGCAGCGCCATGGCCAAGGGGCTGCCGCTGCAACTGGAGCTGACGCCACCATTGCCGCCCACGCTGCTCACCGACCGGCTGAAGCTGCGTCAGATCATCCACAACCTGATGTCCAACGCCATCAAATTCACCAGCGCAGGCCAGGTGCTGCTGCAGGCCCAGCCCTCCGACAACGCCCGCCAGGTGCTGATCCACGTGCGCGACACCGGCAGCGGCATACCGCCCGAACAGCTCGGGCGCATCTTCGAGAAATTCAGCCAGGGTCACGAGCGCATCAGCTACCAGCATGGCGGCACCGGCCTGGGCTTGTCGCTGTCACGCGCGCTAGCCAGCCTGCTGGGCGGTGAGCTGCGCGTGGCCTCGCAGGTCGGCCAGGGTTCGACCTTCACCATCGCCCTGCCACTGGCGCAACCGGAAATGGGTGTGCGGACTTTTCATTGAATCCCGAGGGCGGGATAAAGGGTTAACCCTATAGCAACCTTTTAAAAATTAAACGATATTGACGGCCTTCCAGGTTGCACCCCTGCGCCTTTCACATACTTCCCGAAGTTCCGTCATGTCCACCACCATTGGCATCAAGGTCGACGACCTGCTGCGCGAGCGCATTCGCAACGCCGCCCAGAACCTGAACCGCACCCCGCACTGGCTGATCAAGCAGGCCGTGCTGCAATATGTGGATGCACTGGAGCGCGGCGCCACCACCCTCCGGATTTTTGGCGCAGGCGAAGGCGCTCCCGAAGACGGCAAGGACGAGGTGCAACCTGCCACCGCGCAAGAGGCACAACCTTTCCTCGCCTTCGCCCAGTCGATCCTGCCGCAAACCCCGCTGCGCGCCGCCATCACCGCCGCCTGGCACAGGCCCGAGACCGAATGCCTGCCGGCATTGCTGCCGCTGGCGCGCGCGCAGGACGAGGCCCAGGCCGCCAAGGTGCGTGAACTGGCCTCGCGCCTGGTGCAGGGCCTGCGCGATGCGCCCGTGACCAGCGGCGTGGCCGCTCTGGTGCAGGAGTTCTCGCTCTCCAGCCAGGAGGGCGTGGCGCTGATGTGCCTGGCCGAGGCGCTCTTGCGCATCCCCGACAAGGCCACGCGCGACGCGCTGATCCGCGACAAGATCAGCAAGGGCGACTGGCGCTCGCATGTCGGGCGCTCGCCCTCGCTGTTCGTGAATGCCGCCGCCTGGGGCCTGGTGCTGACGGGCAAGCTGACAGCCACCAACAGCGAGAAGGGCCTGTCTTCGGCGCTCACGCGCGTCATCGGCAAGGGCGGCGAGCCGCTGATCCGCCAGGGCGTGCACCGCGCCATGAAGCTCATGGGCGAGCAGTTCGTCACCGGCCAGCACATCGCCGAGGCCCTGGCCAACAGCCGCAAGTACGAGCAGCAGGGCTTTCGCTACAGCTACGACATGCTGGGCGAGGCCGCGGCCACGGATGCCGATGCGCAGCGCTACCTGCGCGACTACGAGCAGGCCATCCACGCCATCGGCGCGGCATCCGCCGGGCGCGGCATCTTCGAAGGCCCGGGCATCTCCATCAAGCTCTCGGCCCTGCACCCGCGCTACTCGCGCGCCCAGTACGACCGCGTGATGGCCGAGCTGCTGCCGCGCGTGCTGCACCTGGCGGAACTCGCCAAGCAGTACGACATCGGCATGAACATCGACGCCGAGGAGGCCGACCGCCTGGAGCTGTCGCTGGACCTGATGGAGGCGCTGTGCGCCGCGCCTTCGCTGCGCGGCTGGAGCGGCATAGGCTTCGTGGTGCAGGCCTACCAGAAGCGCTGCCCGCAGGTCATCGACTATTTGATCGACCTGGCCCGCCGCAGCCGCCGCCGCCTGATGATTCGCCTGGTCAAGGGCGCGTACTGGGACAGCGAGATCAAGCGCGCGCAACTGGACGGCCTGGCCGGCTACCCGGTGTACACACGCAAGGTCTATACCGACGTGAGCTACCTGGCCTGCGCCAGAAAACTGCTGGAGGCGCCCGACGCCATCTACCCGCAATTTGCCACGCACAACGCCCAGACCCTGGCCAGCATCTACCAGCTGGCCGCCAGCGTGGGCGGCAGCTATTACAGCGGCCAGTATGAGTTCCAGTGCCTGCACGGCATGGGCGAGCCGCTGTACGCGCAGGTCACCGGCCCCAGTTCGGAAGGCAAGCTGGCGCGCCCCTGCCGCATCTATGCACCCGTGGGCAGCCACGAGACGCTGCTGGCCTACCTGGTGCGGCGTCTGCTGGAAAACGGCGCCAACACCTCGTTCGTGAACCGCATCGGCGACGCCAGCGTGCCGGTGGCCGAACTCGTCACCGACCCGGTGCAGGACGTGCTGCAGATCGCCAGCCAGGAGGGGCGCCTGGGCGCACCGCACCCGCGCATTCCCCTGCCCCATGATTTGTTTGCCGGCGAAGGCCGGCAGGCGCGCGCCAACTCGCAGGGCCTGAACCTGGCGCACGAGCAGCAGCTCGCCTCGCTGGCCGCCGCCCTGCTCTACAGCACGCGCCAGACCTACCTGGCCGCGCCACCTCAGGTCACGCTGCCCGCCAACCCGGCCCAGGCACCCGGCTGGCAGGCGCTGCGCAACCCGGCCGAACTGAGCGACATCGTCGGCTGGGTGCGCGAGGCCACTGCCGAAGAAACGCAGGCCGCCGCCGAGCGCGCCGCGCAGGCCGCCCCCATCTGGGCCGGCACGCCCCCGGCGGCGCGTGCCGACGTGCTGGCGCGCGCCGCCGACCTGCTGGAGCAGCGCAGCCAGCCGCTGATGGGCCTGATCATGCGCGAGGCCGGCAAGACCCTGCCCAACGCCGTGGCCGAGATCCGCGAGGCCGTGGACTTCCTGCGCTACTACGGCGTCCAGGTGGCGACGCAGTTCGACAACGCCACGCAGCGCCCACTGGGCGTGGTGCTGGCCATCAGCCCCTGGAACTTCCCGCTGGCCATTTTTGCCGGCCAGGTGGCGGCGGCCCTGGCCGCCGGCAACACCGTGCTGGCCAAGCCGGCCGAGCAGACGCCGCTCACGGCCGCGGCCATGGTGCAGATCCTGCACGAGGCCGGCGTGCCCCAGGGCGCACTGCAGCTCGTGCCCGGCCGCGGCGAGACCGTGGGCGCGGCCTTGGTGGCGCACCCGCAGGTCGCGGGCGTGATGTTCACCGGCTCCACCGAGGTGGCGCGCATCATTGCGCGCCAGCTCGCCAGCCGCCTGTCGGCGAACGGCCACCCGATTCCGCTGATCGCCGAAACCGGCGGCCAGAACGCCATGATCGTGGACTCCTCGGCCCTGGCCGAGCAGGTGGTGGCCGACGTGCTGGCCTCGGCCTTCGACTCGGCCGGCCAGCGCTGCTCCGCCCTGCGCGTGCTGTGCCTGCAGGAAGACGTGGCCGAGCGCACGCTCACCATGCTGCGCGACGCGCTGCAGGAATGGTCCATGGGCAACCCCGACCGCCAGAGCACCGACGTGGGCCCGGTGATCGACGAGCAGGCGCGCGCGCAGATCGAGGCGCATATCGAGCGCATGCAGGCCGCCGGCCAGAAGGTCACACGCGTGCAGCGTGGTGGCACCGAGCCCCTGAACGGCCACTATGTGGCTCCGGCAATTATTGAAATTGATAGCACATCGCGCTTGACCCGTGAGGTTTTCGGCCCGGTTTTGCATGTAATCCGCTTCCAGCGCGAGCAGCTCGACGCCCTGGTCGATGGCATCAACGCCACGGGCTATGGCCTCACTTTTGGCGTGCACAGCCGCATCGACGAGACCATTGCGCACCTGAGCGAGCGCGTGCAGGCCGGCAACATCTACGTCAACCGCAACGTGATCGGCGCCGTGGTGGGCGTGCAGCCCTTTGGCGGCATGGGCCTGTCGGGCACCGGCCCCAAGGCCGGCGGCCCGCTGTACCTGCACCGCCTGGTGCAGGGCGAGCCCAACGCCGCCCTGGCCGCGCTGCCGCGCGCCGATGGCGCGCAGCCCGAGCCGACGCTGGAACTGCTGGCACGGCTGCAGCAGACGGTGCTGCCCGGCGTCGATGCCGCCCTGGCGCGCGCCGCCTGCGACGCCGCGCTCTCGGCTGCGCGCCAGGGTGCAAGCTGGCTGCTACCCGGCCCCACGGGCGAGGCCAACCGCTACCGCCTGCTGCCGCGCGGCCCCGTCTGGGCGCTGCCGCGTACACCGCTGGGCCTGGTGCACCAGCTGGCCGCGGCCCTGGCCAGCGGCAACCCCTGCCATGTGCTGCTGGCGCAGGAGGATCAGGGCTGCGCCGCCGCCTGGCAGGCGCTGAGCAAGGCCCTGGGCGACGCAGGCAGCGCCTGGCTGCAGCGCGCCGACGCCGCCAGCCTGCAGGACGCCAGCGCCCCCATCGCCGCACTGTTGTTCGAGGGCGATGGCGATGCGCTCCTGCAAATCAGCGCCCTGGTGGCCGCCCGCGAGGGCGCCCTGGTGCGCGTGGAAAGCCGCAGCAGCGACGAGCTGATGGCCGGCAAGGGCTATGACCTGGCGGCCCTGCTGCACGAGCAATCCATCAGCACGAACACCGCGGCAGCGGGCGGTAACGCACAGCTCATGACCATGGCCTGACACGGCTGCACAACGGGAAAGCACCACAAGAGCTTTCAATAAAAACAGACCCTAGCGCCCGCCATACAAGCGCGGGCAGCTATTTATTAAATAGTGAACATCATGCAATTTTCCTGGAACGACCCCACGGCGATCATGTTCGCCATCTACCTGGTTGCGATGCTGGGCATCGGCGCACTGGGCTACCTGGGCACCAAGAACCTGTCGGACTACATCCTGGGCGGGCGCAGCCTGGGCAGCTTCGTCACCGCCCTGTCGGCCGGCGCCTCGGACATGAGCGGCTGGCTGCTCATGGGCCTGCCGGGCGCGGTGTACCTGTCGGGCCTGTCCGAAGCCTGGATCGCCATTGGCCTGGTGATCGGCGCCTACCTCAACTGGCGCCTGGTGGCGGCGCGCCTGCGCCTGTACACCGAGCGCGCCGGTAATGCGCTGACCCTGCCCGACTACCTGGCCAACCGCTTCGAGGACAGGGGCAACCTGCTGCGCATCGTCACCGCCATGGTGATCCTGGTGTTCTTCACGCTGTACTGCGCCTCGGGTGTGGTGGCGGGCGCGCGCCTGTTCGAGAACATGTTCGGCATGCCCTACGCCACCGCCCTGTGGGTGGGCGCGGCCTGCACCATCGCCTATGTGCTGATCGGCGGTTTCCTGGCCGTGAGCTGGACCGACACCATCCAGGCATCCCTGATGATCACCGCGCTGATCCTGGCGCCCGTGATGGCCTGGCTGGCCGTGCAGGGCCAGCTGCAGCCGGGCCAGGACTGGCACGCCATCGTCGCTGTCGAGAAGTTCGACATGATGCGCGGCGCCAGCTTTGTCGGCATCGTCTCGCTGCTGGCCTGGGGCCTGGGCTACTTCGGCCAGCCGCATATCCTGGTGCGCTTCATGGCGGCCTCGTCGGTGCAGACCATTCCCGCTGCCCGGCGCATCAGCATGACCTGGATGATCCTGTGCCTGATGGGCGCCGTGGCCGTGGGCTTTGTCGGCATCCCCTACTTCGCCCTCAACGAGGCCGGCGCTGGCGCCGTCAACGCCAACGCCGAAACGGTGTTCATGGAGATCTCCAAGCAGCTCTTCAACCCCTGGATCGCCGGCGCGCTGCTGGCGGCCATCCTGGCCGCGGTGATGAGCACGCTGTCCTGCCAGCTGCTTGTGTGCTCCAGCGCTTTGACCGAAGACATCTACCGCGCCTTCCTGCGCAAGAACGCCAGCCAGCTGGAGCTGGTCTGGGTCGGCCGCATCATGGTGCTGGTGGTGGCGCTGGTGGCGATTGCCATTGCCAGCAACCCCGAATCCAAGGTGCTGGGCATGGTCAGCTACGCCTGGGCCGGCTTTGGCGCCGCCTTCGGGCCGGTGATCATCCTGTCGCTGTGGTGGGAGCGCATGACGCGCGCGGGCGCACTCGCGGGCATCGTCACCGGCGCCGTCACCGTGCTGGTGTGGAAGCAGTTCGGCTGGCTGGGCCTGTACGAGATCGTGCCCGGCTTCATCCTGGGCTGGCTGGCGGTGGTGCTGGTGAGCGTGCTGAGCGCCTCGCCCTCGCCGAGCATGCGCAAGGCCCATGGCGCGGTACAGCGGGAATTTGCGCAGATCAACGCGTATTGATCCACCCCGTTTGAAAAGGCCCGGCACTGCTGCTGCATGCCGGGCCTTGCTGTCTGCAGGTTTGCTTTTCACCAGATAAAATGAACGATTAGTAACCGCTCTCATCGCCATGAAGAAAAACCCGGCAGACATGCATGCCAAGCCCAATGTTCAGGTGCTGGAGCGCATGTTCCAGCTGATTGATGTGCTGGCCTCGAAGGAAGAATCGGTCTCGCTCAAGGAAATCAGCGAACGCACGGGCCTGCACCCCTCCACTGCCCACCGCATCCTCAACGACCTGACGATAGGCCGCTTCGTGGACCGGCCCGAGTCGGGCAGCTACCGCCTGGGCATGCGCCTGCTGGAGCTGGGCAACCTGGTCAAGGCACGCCTGTCCGTGCGCGACGCCGCCCTGATCCCCATGCGCCAGCTGCACAAGCTGATCCAGCAGCCGGTGAACCTGAGCGTGCGCCAGGGCGACGAGATCGTGTACATCGAACGCGCCTACAGCGAGCGTTCTGGCATGCAGGTGGTGCGCGCCATCGGTGGGCATGCGCCGCTGCACCTCACATCCACCGGCAAGCTGTTTTTGGCCGCCGACGACCCCCAGCGCGTGCGCGCCTACGCCACGCGCACCGGCCTGCCCGGCCACACGCGCAACAGCATCACCCAGCTGCCGATTCTGGAGCGTGAACTCGGCAAGGCGCGGCAGTACGGCATTGCGCGCGACAACGAAGAGCTGGAACTGGGCGTACGCTGCATGGCCGCAGGCGTATTCGACGACCAGGGCCAGCTCGTGGCGGGCCTGTCGATCTCGGCCCCTGCCGACCGGCTGGACGATGGCTGGCTACCCAAGCTGCAGGCCGCCGCGCAGGAGATTTCCCTGGCGCTGGGCTACACCACCGGCCTGCGCACGGCGCTCAATGGGCAAGAGACACCCTGAGCATGGAGCAACGCCGCCGCAGCGGCGGCGCTGATCAACTCCTGGGCATGGCTGCGGCGCCCATGTTGGCGCCGCTGATGGGGTGCATTTTTTCCACCCAGGAGCGCACCCGCTCGGCATCGCCCAGACGGCTGAACTTGCCGGCGGAGTCCAGGAACACCATGATCAGCTTGCGCCCCGCAATCTCCGCCTGCATCACCAGGCAGCGGCCCGCCTCGGAGATATAGCCCGTCTTTTGCAGGCCGATATCCCAGGACGGGCTCTTCACGAGACGGTTGGTGTTGTTGTATTGCAGAACCCGCTTCCCCACCATGACCTCATGGCCAGGGGAGGTGGAGAATTCGCGCAGCAGCGCATCGCCATGCGCCACATTGACCAGCGTGGCCAGGTCATGGGCACTGGACTGATTGTTGCTGGACAGGCCCGTAGGCTCGACAAAACGCGTCTCCGTCATGCCCAGCAGCTTGGCCTTGGCGTTCATACGCTGCACGAATGCCGCCAGCCCACCGGGATAGGTACGACCCAGAGCATGGGCGGCACGGTTCTCGCTGGACATCAAGGCCAGGTGCAACAGCTCTGCGCGCGACAGAGTGGCGCCCACGGTCAGGCGCGAACCGCTGCCTTTCTCGGTGTCCACGTCATCCTGCGTAATGGTGATCGGCTCATCCATGGGCAGGCGCGCCTCGGAAATCAAGAGGCCCGTCATGAGCTTGGTCAGCGAGGCAATCGGCAGCACCGCGTGATCGTTCTTGCTCAGCAAAACCTCCTTGGTGTCCTGATCGATGACCAGAGCCACGCTGGACTTGAGGTCCAGCGGATCGCTTACCGCATGCAGGCCTGCCAGTTGGCCGAAGGACACGCGCGCAGGCTCTGCCGCCATGCGCACCGGCGCCTTGGCGCTGCGCGCAGAGACACGCGTGGCCTTGTTGGCACTTGCCTTGTGGGGCAGCTTGGCCGCCACGCGCTTGGCCGGGACAGATGCAGTTTTTTTGGCCGCGGCAGGTTTACGCTGGGTGGCGTGCACATCGGGCACAGCCAAGGCCAGACCCAGAACCGCGAAGGCCAGAGCATGAGAAAGAAGTGAGGTGATGCGAAAGCGGGCGTGCATCAGATGCTCCGAGCGTAAGAAACTGTACTGGAGTTTACAGAATCAAAAAAAGTCGCGCAAGATCAATATCTTGCGCGACTTTTTTAAAAACTACCTGAATTTTAGGCTAGTGTCGCGACGCCCATCAGATGTCGCAGGCTGGGCGCGGCCATCGGAACGCAGCGCAAGGCGCAGGCCGCAGCCCAGATTGGACATCTGGGCAAGGGCTGCAACGCAGCGCTGCGATTCGAGGGCAAGCACAGACCGGCATGGGATGGGTGTCACGACACTAGGTCAACCCTGCGCCGCGACACGTTCGGCTTTACTTTGCAGCTTGTTCAGCGCATGCAGATAGGCCTTGGCCGAAGCCACGACGATATCCGGGTCGGCGCCCACGCCATTGACCACGCGGCCGGCGTTTTGCAGGCGCACCGTCACCTCGCCCTGTGCATCGGTCGAGCCGGTGATGGCGTTGACCGAATACAGCACCATCTCCGCCCCGCTTTTCACCTGGCTTTCAATGGCCTTGAGCGAAGCATCGACCGGGCCGTTGCCGTCCGATGTGCCGCGCACCTCACGGCCATCGATGGTGAAGACGATCTCGGCATGCGGCATTTCGCCGGTTTCGCTGTGCTGCGCCAGCGAGATGAAACCGTACTGCTCTTTCTCGGCCGTCACGCTCTCGTCACTGACCAGCGCCAGGATGTCCTCGTCGAAGATCTCGCTCTTGCGGTCGGCCAGTTCCTTGAACTTGGAGAACGCCGCCATGATCTCGCCCTCGGACTCCAGCACCACGCCCAGCTCCTGCAGGCGCTGCTTGAACGCCGTGCGCCCGGAGAGCTTGCCCAGCACGATCTTGTTGGCGCTCCAGCCCACGTCCTCGGCGCGCATGATCTCGTAGGTGTCGCGCGCCTTGAGCACGCCGTCCTGGTGGATGCCGCTGGCGTGCGCAAAGGCGTTCGCCCCCACCACGGCCTTGTTCGGCTGCACCACGAAGCCGGTGGTGGCGCTGACCATCTTGCTCGCCGGCACGATCTGCGAGGCATCAATACCCACCTCCAGTCCGAAATAGTCGCGCCGCGTCTTCACGGCCATGACGATTTCTTCGAGCGAGCAATTGCCCGCGCGCTCGCCCAGGCCGTTGATGGTGCACTCGACCTGGCGCGCGCCGCCGATCTTCACCCCCGCCAGGCTGTTGGCCACGGCCATGCCCAGGTCGTTGTGGCAATGCACGCTCCAGATGGCCTTGTCGCTGTTGGGCACTTTTTCACGCAGCGTCTTGATGAAGTGACCATACAGCTCGGGCACGGCATAGCCCACGGTGTCGGGGATGTTGATGGTGGTCGCCCCTTCGTTGATCACCGCCTCGCACACGCGCGCCAGAAAGTCGATCTCGCTGCGGTAGCCGTCCTCGGCGCTGAACTCGATGTCCTGCATCAGATTGCGCGCAAAGCGCACGGCCAGGCGCGACTGCTCCAGCACCTCCTCGGGCGTCATGCGCAGCTTTTTCTCCATGTGCAGGGGGCTGGTGGCGATGAAGGTGTGGATGCGCCCGCGCTGCGCGTCCTTGAGTGCCTCGGCCGCGCGCGCAATGTCACGGTCGTTGGCACGCGACAGCGAGCAGACCGTGGAGTCCTTGATGGCGCGGGCAATCGCCTGCACGCATTCGAAGTCGCCATTGCTGCTGGCGGCAAAACCGGCCTCGATCACATCCACCTTCAGGCGTTCGAGCTGGCGCGCGATGCGCAGCTTCTCGTCGCGCGTCATGCTGGCGCCGGGAGACTGTTCGCCATCGCGCAAGGTGGTGTCGAAGATGATGAGTTTGTCGGAGCTCATGGGTTGCCTCTGTCGTGTGAGCGGAAACAGGAACTTTACGCCACTGCGGCCTGCGCCTGCGGCACGCGCTGCAGGCCCGAGAGAATGGCGCGGAACGATGCGGAGACGATGTTGGCATCCATGGCCACGCCGTATACCGTGTGGCGCTCGTCGATGCGCATCTCCACATAGGCCACGGCCTTGGCGCTGGCGCCCTCGCCGACGGCGTGCTCGTTGTAGTCCAGCACGCGCACCTCGCGCTCGAGCGCCGCAGACACGGCCTGCACGAAGGCATCGATGGGCCCGTTGCCCGCACCCTCGATGTAAAGCCGCTCACCCTGCCACTGCAGGCCGGCGCTCAAGGAGAAGCTGCCCTCCTGCTCCTGCATGCGGTAGGCAGGCGCGGCCACCGACTGGAAGTGGTATTCACGCTGGAACAGACTCCAGAGGTCACCCGCCGTCAGCTCCTTGCCGCTGGCGTCCATCTCGCGCTGCACGACCTGGCTGAACTCGATCTGCAGGCGGCGCGGCAGCTGCAGGCCGTATTCGCTCTCCAGCAGATAGGCGATGCCGCCCTTGCCGGACTGACTGTTGACGCGAATCACGGCCTCATAGCTGCGGCCCAGGTCCTTCGGGTCGATAGGCAGATAGGGCATGTCCCAGATGTCGCCCTCGCGGCGCTCGGTAAAGGCCTTCTTGATCGCGTCCTGGTGCGAGCCAGAGAACGAGGTGTAGACCAGGTCGCCCACATAGGGGTGGCGCGGGTGCACGGGCAGCTGGTTGCAGTGCTCCACGGTGCTGCGGATGCCGTCGATGTCGGAAAAATCCAGCCCCGGGTGCACACCCTGGATGTACATGTTGAGGGCCACGTTCACCACGTCGAGGTTGCCGGTGCGCTCGCCGTTGCCAAACAGGCAGCCTTCGAGGCGATCGGCGCCCGCCATCAAGGCCAGTTCGGCCGAGGCTGTGCCGGTACCGCGATCATTGTGCGGGTGCACGGACAGCACCACGCTGTCACGGCGCTTGATATGGCGGTGCGTCCACTCCACCATGTCGGCAAAGATGTTGGGCGTGGAATGCTCCACCGTGGTGGGCAGGTTGATGATGCATTTCTTCTGCGGTGTGGGCTGCCACACCTCGGTCACGGCGTCGATCACGCGCTTGGAGAATTCGAGCTCGGTGTCCGAATACATCTCGGGCGAATACTCGAACGTCCAGTCGGTGGCCGGATACCGCGCGGCGATGTCCTTGAACAGCCGTGCATGGCTGGTAGCCAACTCGACGATCTCGTCCTCGCTCATGCCCAGCACCACGCGGCGCATCACCGGCGCAGTGGCGTTGTACAGGTGGACGATGGCGCGCGGCGCGCCGGCCAAGGCCTCGAAGGTGCGGTGGATCAGCGGCTCGCGCGCCTGGGTCAGCACCTGGATGGTCACATCATGAGGGATGCGGTCTTCCTCGATGAGCTTGCGCACGAAGTCGAACTCGACCTGCGAGGCGGAGGGAAAGCCGACCTCGATCTCCTTGAAGCCGATCTTCACCAGTTGCTCGAACATGCGCATCTTGCGCTCTATGTCCATGGGCTCGATCAGGGCCTGGTTGCCGTCGCGCAGGTCCACGCTGCACCAGATGGGGGCCTGGGTGATCACCGCGTCGGGCCAGGTGCGGTCAGCGAGGCGCACGGGGGCAGTGGGGCGGTACTTGGTGGCGGGGTTGTGCAACATGGTGGCTTTCTCTTTCATGGATCGGGAATCGAATCTGACCCGCATCCAGCGACCTGCACAAACAAAAACGGCCCGTCGCTGGTGCTACGGGCCGTGGAGTAGGTGTGTATGTGTGGGACTGTACGCGCGCTACTGTGCCTGCCCGTGGGACAAGTTCAGTAGTAGTGCTAGGGACAGAAACGACATGCGGACAACTCTAGCACAAAAGCGAAGTCCTGAGCCGCTGCTGCAGAAAACTGCGGAATTCCTGGGCCGCGGGCGACAGCGCCCTGCCCCGGCGCGTGAAGAGCCAGAAGCTGCGCTCCACCACCGGGCCGCCCACGGGCCGCATGACGAGGCCGAATTGCTCGACCAGCGAGCGCGCATAGGGTATGCACAGCGTGAGCCCCAAGCCCGCGCGCACCAGCGCCAGCGCCGTGGTCATGAATGTCACCTGCATGAAGTTCTCCTTGTGCAGGCCGCGCGCGGCCTCGCCCACGTCGCTCACCAGCAGCTCCGTGAACTGCCCCTGCAGGGTGATCAGGGACTGCCCGGACAGGTCGTGCCACTGCAGCGTACGCCGGCGCGCCAGCGCATGGCCTGGCGGCATCACGGCCATGAAGGGCAGGGAAAACAGCTGCTCGGCGGCAATGTCGGAATTGGCCTCGCGCTCCGGGCCTATGCCCATATCCACCTCGCCGGAAAACACCCGCGCCATCACGCTCTCGACCGCGCAATCGACCAGGCGCAGCTGCACGCCCGGGTGCTGCGCACGAAAGCCGGCCATGAGCTCGGGCAGCAGCGTGCAGGCGAGCAGCTGCGACACGGCCACGCGCACGCTGCCGCGCTGCAGCGCCTTGAGCTTGCCCACCTCGCTCACCACGCCATCGAGGTCGTGCAGGATTTTCTCGATCTGCGGGTAGAGCTCGCGCGCCGTGTCCGACAGGCGCAGGCGGCGCGTGCTGCGGTCAAAAAGGCGCAGGCCCAGGGATGTCTCCAGCTCTTTGATCAGGCCGCTCAAGGCCGACTGGGTAATGCAGAGCCGCTCGGCCGCCAGCGTGAAGCTGCCGGTTTCAGCCACGGCCACGAAGGCACTCAACTGGCGCAGCGTCACATTCATAAGTAAACCCTATAAATTGATCGTTTAAAACCGTTTGAATCATAAATCGATTCGGTCTTTAATCAATTCCACCTCTTCGTACAGCACAGGAGACAACCATGGCTTTTCTCAATGGCATCCACCACGTCGCATATCGCTGCAAAAACGCCAAGGAAACCGTCGAGTGGTATCAAAAATACCTGGATGCCGACTTCATCCTGGCGATTGCCGAGGACCAGGTGCCCTCGACCAAAGAGCCCGACCCCTATATGCACATCTTCATCGACATCGGAGGCGGCAATATCCTGGCCTTCTTTGAGCTGCCGACCAAGGCGCCCATGATTGCCCCGTCGGACGCCAACACCCCGTCGTGGACACAGCACCTGGCACTGAAGGTCGATTCCATGGAAACCATGATGAAGGCCAAGGCCCGGATGGAGGCCGACGGCATCGAAGTCATAGGGCCCACGAACCACACGCTCTTTCAATCGATCTACTTCCGTGACCCCTCGGGCCACCGCCTGGAGCTGGCGGCCGACAGCGCCACGCCCAAGATGAACAAGATGCTCGACGAGGTGAAGTGGGACATGCTCAACGAGTGGGAGCGCACCAAGAAAGCCCCCAAGCACGCCGCCTGGATGCACGACGGCAGCTACGCCGGATAAGCCCGCTGCCCGCGCACGCGCCACCGCCCCTCTTCACTCTCGCAAAGCCACTTCCGCCATGAAACTCGCCACCCTGAACCAAGGCGGCCGCGACGGCACCCTCGTCGTCGTCAGCCGCGACCTGAGCCGCTGCCGCAGCGTACCCGCCATGGCCCGCACCCTGCTTGCCGCCATGGACGAATGGGACAGCGTGGAGCCGCAGCTGCGCCAGGTCTACGAGGCCCTGAACAGCGGCGCCATCGAAGGCGAACCCTTTGACCAGGCCGCCTGCCATTCGCCCCTGCCCCGCAGCTGGCAATGGGCCGACGGCTCGGCCTACATCAACCATGTGGAGCTGGTCCGCCGCGCGCGCCATGCCGAGGTGCCCGAGAGCTTCTACACCGACCCGCTGATGTACCAGGGCGGCAGCGACGGCTTCATCCCGCCACGCGGCGAGGTCGTGGCGAAAGAGGCCTGGGGCATAGACTTCGAGGCCGAGGTCGCCGTGGTCACCGGCGACCTGCCCCAGGGCGCGACGCCCGCGCAGGCCGCCCAGGCGATCCGCCTGGTGATGCTGGTCAACGACGTGTCGCTGCGCAACCTCATCCCGGCAGAACTCGCCAAGGGCTTTGGCTTCTTCCAAAGCAAGCCCGCCAGCGCCTTCAGTCCCGTGGCCGTGACGCCCGACGAACTGGGCATGGCCTGGCAGGGCGCCAAGGTGCAGCTGCCGCTGGTGGTGCACCTGAACGACGAGCTGTTTGGCAAGCCCAACGCGGGCGTGGACATGACCTTCGACTTCGGCCAGCTCATCGCCCATGCGGCCAAGACGCGCACGCTGTGCGCGGGCTCCATCATTGGCTCGGGCACGGTGTCGAACAAGCAGGGCAGCCTGTGGGGCTCGTCGGTTGCCAATGGCGGCGTGGGCTACTGCTGCCTGGCCGAGGTGCGTACCTACGAAACCATAGAACAGGGCCAGCCCGCCACGCCCTTCATGAAGCAGGGCGACAAGGTGCGCATAGAGATGTTCGACGGCCAGGGGCGGAACATCTTTGGCAGCATCGAGAACCGCGTGCGCACGTTCTGAGGCCGCTCTGCCAACGATAAAAACGAGGCATAGCCCTTACGCTACAAGCGATTGCAGCTCTGTTTTGATGAGCAAAACGCACCCGATGCGGTCTGCACATGACTATGTGCAAATTCGCAAAGCTGAAGTGCGAAATTATCGATTGCATGCGTAATTTCGCACAAGTACCATGGCGTCATCCATTCACTCATGTCCTGGAGACGCAAGTCATGAACGCACCCGCATCGGCCCAAGTGCTGGCCCCCACCGTGAAGCTGCTGATCGGCGGCCAATTCGTCGATTCCAAGACCACCCAGTGGCGCGACGTGGTCAACCCCGCCACGCAGCAGGTGCTGGCGCGCGTGCCCTTCGCCACGCCGGCCGAGATCGACGCCGCCGTGGCCTCGGCCAAGGAGGCCTTCAAGACCTGGAAGAAGACGCCCATCGGCACCCGCGCCCGCATCTTCCTGAAGCTGCAGCAGCTGATCCGCGAGAACATGAAGGAGCTGGCCGCGCTGCTGACGGCCGAACAGGGCAAGACCCTGCCCGACGCCGAGGGCGACGTGTTCCGCGGCCTGGAGGTGGTGGAGCACGCCGCCAACATCGGCACGCTGCAGCTGGGCGAGCTGGCCAACAACGTGGCCAACGGCGTGGACACCTACAGCATCATGCAGCCCCTGGGCGTGTGCGCCGGCATCACGCCGTTCAACTTCCCGGCCATGATCCCGCTGTGGATGTTCCCCATGGCCATCGCCACGGGCAACACCTTCGTGCTCAAGCCCTCCGAGCAGGACCCCATGGTCACCATGCGCCTGTGCGAACTGGCACTGGAGGCCGGCATCCCCGCCGGCGTGCTGAACGTGATCCATGGCGGTGAAGACGCGGTGAACGCCATTTGCGACCACCCGGACATCAAGGCCATCAGCTTCGTGGGCTCCACCAAGGTCGGCACCCACGTCTACAACCGCGCCAGCCTGAACGGCAAGCGCGTGCAATGCATGATGGGCGCGAAGAACCACGCCATCGTCATGCCCGACGCCAACAAGGAGCAGACGCTGAACGCCCTGGCCGGCGCCGCCTTCGGCGCGGCGGGCCAGCGCTGCATGGCGCTGTCGGTGGCCGTGCTGGTGGGCGAGGCGCGCAACTGGATCCCCGAACTGATCGAGAAGGCCAAGACGCTGAAGGTGTCCGGCGGCACCGAGCCCGGCACCGACGTGGGCCCGCTGGTGTCCTGCGCCGCCCTGTCGCGCGTCGAGGGCCTGATCGAGCGCGGCCTGGCCGACGGCGCCAAGCTGGAACTGGACGGCCGCAAGCCGCAGGTGACGGGCTACGAGAAGGGCAACTTCGTCGGCCCCACGATCTTCAGCGGCGTCAAGCCCGGCATGAGCGTGTACGACCAGGAGATCTTCGGCCCCGTGCTGTGTCTGGCCGGCGCGGAAGACATCGACGAGGCCATCGAGTTCATCAACGCCAACCCCAACGGCAACGGCACGGCCATCTTCACGCAAAGTGGCGCGGCCGCGCGCAAGTTCCAGGAAGACATCGACGTGGGCCAGGTGGGCATCAACGTGCCAATCCCCGTGCCCGTGCCGCTGTTCTCGTTCACCGGCAGCCGCGCCTCCAAGCTGGGCGACCTGGGTCCCTACGGCAAGCAAGTCGTGCTGTTCTACACGCAGACCAAGACCGTCACGGCACGCTGGTTTGACGACAGCACCACCAGCCACGGCGTGAACACCACCATCAGCCTGAAGTAAGCGAAGACTTGGACTGCCTGTCGGGTTAGGCCCTGGTGGACTAACCCGACACTTGCCAGGCCACGCAGTTGTGCAGCAAGCACAAAACCCAGTCAAACACCTTATCAAACAAGCGCTATAAGCTATTGAAAAAATAGTATTCAAGGAGGCCCACGCGCATGAACTTTGAACTCACCGAAGACCAGCGCGCCTTTGCCGAGACGGCCCGCGCCTTTGCCCAAGGCCAGCTGGCCCCCCACGCCGCGCACTGGGACGCCGAGGGCATCTTCCCGCGCGAAGCGATTGCCAAGGCCGGCGAGCTGGGTTTTTGCGGCCTGTACGCGCCCGAAGCAGCGGGCGGCCTGCAGCTACCCCGGCTCGACGCCACCCTGGTGTTCGAAGAAATGGCCGCCGTGGACCCTTCCACGACGGCCTTCATCACCATCCACAACATGGCCACCTGGATGCTCGGCACCTGGGCCCAGCCCGAGGTGCGCGACCACTGGGGCCCGCTGCTGACCAGCGGCGAAAAGCTGGCCAGCTACTGCCTGACCGAGCCCGGCGCCGGCTCGGACGCCGCCTCGCTCAAGACGCGCGCCGAGCTGGTGGGCGCCGAATACGTCATTAACGGCTCCAAGGCCTTCATCTCCGGCGCGGGCAGCACCGACCTGCTGGTGCTCATGGCCCGCACGGGCGACGCCAGCTCGGGCGCGGCGGGCATCAGCGCCTTCGCCGTGCCGGCCGATGCCCCGGGCATCCACTACGGCAAGAAGGAAGAAAAAATGGGCTGGAACAGCCAGCCCACGCGCCAGATCAGCTTCGACAACGTGCGCATCCCCGCCAACCACCTGCTGGGCCAGGAAGGCGAAGGCTTCAAGATCGCCATGAAGGGCCTGGACGGCGGGCGCATCAACATCGCCACCTGCTCGGTCGGCGCGGCGCAGGGCGCCCTGGCCCACGCCCAGCGCTACATGCAGGAGCGCAAGCAGTTCGGCAAGCCCATCGCCAGCTTCCAGGCGCTGCAGTTCAAGCTGGCCGACATGGCGACGGAACTGGTCGCCGCAAGGCAAATGGTGCGCCTGGCCGCCAGCAAGCTCGACGCCGGCGCGCGCGACGCATCGACCTACTGCGCCATGGCCAAGCGCTTCGCCACCGACGCGGGCTTCAACGTGGTCAACGACGCGCTGCAGCTGCACGGCGGCTACGGCTACATCCGCGAATACCCGCTGGAGCGCCTGCTGCGCGACGCGCGCGTGCACCAGATCCTGGAGGGCACGAACGAGATCATGCGCGTCATCATCGGCCGGCGCATGCTGGACGGCGACGCGCCGGATGTGATTCGCTAGGCATAAAAATGAGAGCTGCAAGCGCATGATGGATGGGCGTTACAAGCCATTTTGACGATAAAACCACCATGCCCACCCGCCCGCTGTCCGACGAAGCGCTGCACCTCATCACGGCCGTGCAGGACGCCCTGGCCGAGCGCCTGGGTGCCCACGTGGACGTGCAGGAGCTCCAGCTCTTCGGCAGCCACGCCTTCATGGTGGACGGCAAGCTGTGCCTGGCCGTCAAGGGCGACGAACTGCTGGTGCGCCTGCCGCCGCAGCAGCACAGCGCCACCGCCGAAACCCCTGGTCTGCGCGAACTGGACCCGCGCGGCGGCATGGCCGGCTACTTCTGGGTCAGCCCCGCCGCCTACGCCACGCGGGCGCAGTGGCGCCACTGGATAGACGCCGCCCTGGCCTACAACCCCCAGGCCAAGGCCACGCCCCGGCGGGCAAAAAGCAGCGCAACCGGACTTCCTCCCTCTCCCGCTGGGAGAGGGCTGGGGTGAGGGCCGCCCCGCCCATCCAACCCCACCAGCTACAAACCCCATAGCACCACCCAACCCACCACAGGAGACCTCACCATGCAAATCGCATTCATCGGCCTGGGCCACATGGGCGCCCCCATGGCCATCAACCTGCACAAGGCCGGCCACAGCGTCAAAGCCTTCGACCTGAGCCCGGACGCCTGCGCCCAGGTCAAGGCCCAGGGCCTGCAGGTCGCCGCCAGTGCCCAGGACGCCGTGCAAGGCGCCGAGGCCGTCATCAGCATGCTGCCCGCCAGCCAGCATGTGGAAGGCCTGTACCTGGGCAGCGACAAGGCCCCCGCCCTGCTGCCGCACATCGCCAAGGGCACGCTGATCATCGATAGCTCCACAATCGCCGCCGCCACCAGCCAGAAGGTGGCCAGGGCCGCCGAGGCAGCGGGCATCGCCTTCATCGACGCGCCCGTCTCCGGCGGCACCGGCGGCGCCATCGCCGGCACCCTCACCTTCATGGTCGGTGGCAGCGACGCTCACCTGGAACGCGCCCGCCCCCTGCTGGAAAAAATGGGCGCCAACATCTTCCACGCCGGCAGCGTGGGCGCAGGCCAGACCGCCAAGATCTGCAACAACATGCTGCTGGGCATCTTGATGGTGGGCACCAGCGAAGCCATCGCCCTGGGCGTGGCCAACGGCCTGGACCCCAAGGTGCTGAGCGAAATCATGCGCCGCAGCTCGGGGGGCAACTGGGCGCTGGAGAAGTACAACCCCTACCCGGGCGTGCACGAGAACGCCCCCGCCAGCAAGGGCTACGCCGGCGGCTTCGGCACCGATCTGATGCTCAAGGACCTGGGCCTGTCCCAGGAAAACGCCACCGCCGTCAAGGCCAGCACGCCGCTGGGCGGCCTGGCGCGCGCCATTTACGCGGCGCACAGCATCGCCGGGCATGGAGGCGAGGATTTTTCTAGCGTGATCAAGATGCTGCAGAAGAAGGGCTAAGCCAGACTGGCTTGTAAGCTTTTCGAAAAACGGGCGCTGTAGCATATAGTTACAGCGCCCGTTGCTATTTCTCCTCCGGGAATTTTTAGGTTTGTCTAAGTTGGTGATGGGTTGCTATGCCATAGGGATATCGGTATGCGACAGGTATTTTTGAGTTTTTATGCGACTCATCCAGGCATGGATGACGTCGTCTAATTCTAGTTAGGTTGTAAAGGAGACTTTCCGTGACTGTTGAAACCGAGAAATTCGTAATAACTGGAGTCGATGCTGCATATTCTCAATCTCGCGAGATCACAGCAGACCCCAAACCACCACAGAAGATAGGTATAAAAGCAGCCACGGTTTTCTGCAAGGGGTGTGAGAATTTATGGAATGCGCACTCTTTCGGGGAAGGACGATTTTCCACCGCCTATGGGAGCTTCATCTTTGAATGCCCGAACTGTCACGCCGAAGAGGTGGTAACAGCTAGCGTAGTGATGAATATCAGCTAACAACCTAAAAATTCATTCACTATGGATTGCTCCATATGTGCAAGCAAGTCTGGTTTTCGTAGCGCGTAGTTCGTGCTGTCACGCCCCTTTTATTGCGCTAGGCCTAACCCGGCGCTCAAGCCGACCCGCATACTGCGGGCGGCTTACCTAGTCCGTTAGCCGCTTAGAAACCCGCTTTATTCAGGCCATGTTTTATTCACCGGCATTTACCTTCTCAAGCGGTTATCCGCTGGGGTTTTTGCCGTGTGCCGGGCTTCGCCTTGGGGTGCTGCGCCAGTTTCAAGCCTTTTTGGCCTCTAGCCCTTGTGCAGCAAGCGCCTAAAGCTATCATTTTTCAAGCAGTGCGTCGCCTCCGTGGCGCACTGCTTTTTCGCGGTTTGCGCCCGTCGTCAAGTTGGGGCTTCCCGTTCTGGCTTCTGGGTCTAACCGGGCAGTCAAGCCGACCTGCCTTCGGCAGGCGGCTTACTTTCGTTCGTTCGGCATCATAACTCACTGCGGATAATCTCAATGGAAATTCCAGGCGAAAAACTTATTATCAAGCTTTGGGAAACAATAGCTGACAGGGGCATTGGTAGTCTGCTAAAGCCGTGGCAGATTCGCCGTGAAGGCCGAGCAAACCTTGAAGTCAGGCGCGACGAGATATTAGCGTTAGCACAAGCGGAGGCTGATGCAGTTGCTATACGGTCAGGAAAGAAGCTACTCATGGTTAGCGGCGAGATCGTGAATCGACCGGCTCTAGAATCCGCATTTAATATCCACGAAAACACCGACAGAGCTCCATTAGCTTTGCCCCGCGCAATTGAGATCGCCGATCAAAACGCAAAAGCAGATGCGGTAAGGCAAGAAGTATCCATCGCCAAGGCGGTCATATATGCCGAGGAGGAATTGCAGAATGATTCTTCCGAGCCACTGCAGGATAGTCCACAGGACGACTGGCTGCTGAGGTGGCGTGAGTGTGCTGCCGGTGTTTCATCGGATGAGTTGCAGCAAATTTGGGGCAAAGTGCTAGCGGGAGAAGTAAAATCACCGGGGCGTTTCTCCCTGCGAACATTGGAGTTTCTCCGCAACCTATCGCAAACGGAAGCAAAAGCCATCGAAAGAATCTCGCCATTTGTCATTTCCGGTGTTCTTTATCGTGGCAATGACGCCGTTTTGGAAGCCGAAGGGGTGTATTTTTCCGATTTACTAGCTATGCAAGAGTTGGGCGTTTTGGCTGGTGTGGATGGGCTTGGCTTGGAAATCACTTGGAATTCAAATGTCACGGCCTCTTTCCAGAAGGCACTTACTTGCCATGGCGCCCTGATTCTTGCTACGGCCCCAGATCCTAACAAGGTCATCAAACTGAAAGTCTGCACGGTAACGGCTATTGGCAAGCAAGTTTTAAGTCTTGGGAGCTTTTCGCCAAATGCGAAGATGGTCGAGTCCGTTGCCACGGCAATTAAAGCTCTTGGCTTCGATGTCCAGGTCGGAAGCTATTTCCAAGTCGGCTCGGATCAGGTTCAGCCCGTCAACCTAAAGCAGATATGACGTCGAACCGATCATTCCACCGGACCTGCGCGAAGATCCGCGCAGTCCGGTGAATTCAAACGTTAGCCTTCAGATGTTTAATATCGACTCGCCGTTACTAAATATTCCAGCCACACTGGAAAAGCGGCAGGCTATATTTTTAGATGGCCTTCGACAGCACGCACAGATTGCAATTTACGCTTATACGCGCCTTTGCAAATCTCTCTCAGAATTATCCTTTGAGCACCCCAGTAACGCCAAAAATTACCAGGATTTTACTCACATATTCCTTGATGTTTGGGCCTTTGTAGAGTCGGTGGATCGTTTTCGACAATTATGGCAGTTACAACCCGCTTCGGATACGATTGCAGGCGATTTTGCGCCAAAAATTGTCAACATCAAACTGCAACCAATCCGCAATCTTCGCAATGTTTCATCCCATATTGCGCAGAAGATCGATCAGATTGCATCACTCAATTCATCTGTTTCTGGATTAATTCGTTGGATTACGATGCATAGCAAAGAACCAACTGTGATCCGAACATATTTTATGAGGCCGGGGATAATTCATGGACAGCTATCCGCACAATTTGTGGCACCGTCTGGAAATATATTATTCACGCATGATATCGCATCCATTGTATTAAATGCAGGAAACCACGAGGGCAATTTATCGGAAGCTTATTCACTCGTGTGTTCAATCGTAAATTTCTCAGAGCAGTATCTCGCCTCACAGTTTGTTGGGGCTGCATTTGAACCTAGGCTACCCACAAATATTTTTGGTTCGGCCCAACTTGATGCCTAACCATTCGTCGCAGCCGACCGCCTTCAGCGGCGGCTGAACTCAGTTCGTTAGGCATCAGAAACTCGCATGATTGAAATCGCAGGCCTTGCCCTTGGATTGATTGGCATTCTTTTCGCCTTCGAGACCCCCCGTCGACGTCTCGTCGGACTTTTCTCTAAAGACTCTCCTTCTACCCAGAAAGAGTCGTTGTCTGCTTCTGTTCCAGTTATCGACATATGCCATAGGGGAATACATGTCGGCGAAGTTGAAAACGAGAAACTCCATTTCGATATTCCGTATTGCGCAGGGAAGAACGCAAACGCGCATAACGTCAAGCTACAGACAGCGGTCTTGCGAGCCAACGGATCGGAAATGACAATCTTGTCCAAGTTTGGAGATGACTTCCCAGACCGCATCGTCCTGACCTATGAGGTAGGGAAATCGATCTCCTACACCTTGGCTCCCCTCAAGGTTGAGGATCTACCGAATCTCTATATCGTGGTTCGCGGCTCCTACACGGCAGAGTTTGGTGAACAAGTTTTTCAAGTATTTGATGTGTTCAAGTTCAACACGATTAAAAAGAACTGGATGAGAACGCTTGGCGACGAAGATAAAAGAGTGCGAAATTTCGTCGAGGCCTCTACCGCTGCCGGTGAAATATAAATCTAAGGTGGCCTGATGTCTAACCTTGCGCTCAAGCGGACGGCTTCCAGCCGCCGCTTACCTTAGTTCGTTAGTCCCAAAGAAACCCCCGCTTTATTTCGCCCATGTTTATTCAAACGGCATTCAGTTTCTCAAGCGTTGTACAGCGCTGGGGTTGCCGTTTCTCTGGGCTTCGCCTGTTGGCGTTACGCTGGTTTTTGGTCTTTTTGGCCTCCAGCCCTTGCGTAGCAAGCGCAAGCAGCTATCGTTTTTGTAGTGCTGCGCAGCCTCGGTGGCGCAGTGCTTTTCCGCAGTTCGTGCCCGTCGCCAAGTTAGGGTTACCCGTTTTGGCTTCTGGCTCTAACATTTCGGTCAAGCCGACCCGCATTCTGCGGTCGGCCTACCTCGCCCGTTAGGAGGGATAGAAAAATCTATGGAAACTTCAGCAATGCGCCTAGCTTTTGAAAAAGCACTCGAATTAATGGTAACGTCCACGCCGCTAATTGGCCCAGTTGCAGGGGTTCTCATTGAGTCTGCAAGAGATGCCGAGGTGGCAAGTCAAAAACCAGAATTGTCTGCATTAGCCAACGAAGCGAAACGTCAAGAAATATCTCTTCACATGGCCAAGATGCAAGCGCAAGTTGCCCAAGAATTAGCTATTGCACATCGAATCGAAAATGCTGTCGAAGTAGAAATAGAGGAATATTACGAAGGCAATGGAAAAGGCGGAATATCCGGCTCTGCAAATTTGGACGGTGGCTCTGTTTTTCTAGGTGGAGAAGGTCGAAAAGTAGTAAAGCGCATTTACCGATTTACTGGAGCTAATGGCGTTAATAAATTACCACTTGAAGCTCCTAACAGTTCGTCCAAGCCGACGCCTAACAGCGCAGCTTAACTCAAAAGTTAGGCGCTACATATAGAAATGTCACTGCGTAGTGCTCTTACCCCGTATGTGGAGAAGTTTGCTTCATTCTCCCCATGGGTTCTTCCGCTGAAGCTAACCCTCGGCGGACTGTTGGCCGCATTGGGCGGAGCCGGCTTTGTCGGCCTCCTCAGCGAATATGCCACTTACAGCTTTTCCATTAATTATGGCTTTCGGCCGCCACTTGAAGGAATTCCCTACTTGAAGGCTACAGTAGCGCTTGGCAGCTTTGCTTTGCTCCTTACTGGCGGCATAGTATTCTTGCTTTCGATATTACTGGTGCGATCAATCATCTGGTCCATGGAAGCCCCAATGGGATGGGTATCAAGACTTTTGCATCACACAGTGCCGATTAGACGAACCCCAATTCAGAATTTCCAAACCGTTTTCGTGCGCCTTGCCCAGCGCCCTATATGGCAGATTTTGATAGTCGCAATTATTGTCGGACTAGTCACGGGCGGCATCGCGTATCTCGAAATTAATTTTTTAAATGAAAGATTTTTTGGAAAGCCCGCACCTGCAATAAATCCTCTGGGCTTTAGTCTCGGTGGTGCCCTCTATGGCATCGTTCTTACTGTGGCGCTGGCTAGGCGTGGTGTCATCTGGTGGCTCGGTGGCTTTGCGACCCTCGGATACTTCATCGTATGCATCTGGGCACTTTTCTCCCCCCATTGGTACGCGACATTCCTTAGAACAGTTGGCTATGGTGGCGGCCTCCCAATCACCGTCGAGTTTCGCGAACAAGCCACACCGACACAGTCGCAACAAATAGACTGCTTCCTGCTGCTTCGCACGACAGAGGCTCTGCTGGTCTTGTCCGCAGATTCCGACAAGGTTCTTGAGATTCCCCGAGATCAAATTCGCACCCTTGCTCATTCCGATGGTGGGCTTAGACAATTGCCTTACCAACTACCGCGCCAAGGTAAAGTACGTTGACCTTAACCATTCCGTCAAGCGGACCTGCCTTCGGCAGATCGCTTACGTCCACTGTTAGCTAATTACATAAATAGCTCATGAAAAAATATATATTCTTCATCTTAACATACTTG
Organism: Alicycliphilus denitrificans; assembly: GCF_044792555.1. GTDB lineage: Bacteria > Pseudomonadota > Gammaproteobacteria > Burkholderiales > Burkholderiaceae_C > Alicycliphilus > Alicycliphilus denitrificans_A. The sequence goes on along the minus strand of NZ_CP126238.1, from coordinate 1,892,347 downwards.
AGCTTTTCCGCCTTGTCGCAATCGAATATCTTACTTGAAGCATGCAATAAAATTGAAAATCAGAGCGATCGACTTGCTTGCTTTAAAGAAATTTACACAACTACCACAAAGACAATTACAGCCACCGACAAACAAGAAATTGCAATCAATTCCATAAAGAGAGAATTCGCAGAATTGCAGCAAATCATTAGAACTGGAATATCTTATAACACATATTCAGAGGCAATAATAAAACCCGCAATGAAACTCGGAGCACTAAAACTAGAGCTTAATGGCGAGATGCCGTACATGGTCAATTCTTTAGAAGATGCCGTAATTGCATATAACGACGCAAAAACCGTATGGCACGCCAGTATCTATGACTCGATGGATGGCGGAATTTTTGCCGGAAAAATATTAAACCCAGAGCGCTCTGGCCTGCTTGAAATAGTAAAAAAATACAACTTGCCATTAGAATCAAAACTACTAAATCCTCGCCTCCCAGCAATGGCAGCAGTTTTAAAAATTTTCGACTATGCAGAAAATAAAACAAAAGATGCATTTACAACAGCCGCATCGCCGATGGAACATACCTCGAACAATAAAGTTAATATCGACCCCTTTCGACCAATTAGCCCGGTGAATGATAAATGCAAAGATAAATTTAGCATATTATATGATCCTCTTGTTTGCAAAAATGACTAACCACTCATCGCAGCCGACCGCCTATGGCGGCGGCTGAATTCAGGGCGTTGGGCGTCACAGGTAGCAACACAGGAGTCGACGTGAGGACAATCGGCCTAATCGGTGGGATGAGTTGGGAATCCACCGTGCCCTACTACCGACTGATCAATGAAACGATAAAGGAACAGCTGGGCGGTTTGCACTCGGCAACGATCATCCTTTATAGCTTTGACTTCCAAGAGATCGAAGAGCTTCAACGAAAAGGTGATTGGGAGACTGCTGGTCTCACCTTGGCCGATGCGGCCCGCTCGCTAGAAGCAGGAGGTGCATCGTTTCTTGTTTTGTGCACGAACACGATGCATAAAGTTGCTCACCACATTGAGGCCGCTGTGAGCATAAGCTTGCTTCACATCGCAGATCCAACTGCTTCAGAAATCAAGAGATCAGGGCATTCCGTCGTGGGTCTGCTGGGCACGCGCTTCACGATGGAGCAAGCCTTCTATAAAGATCGGCTTCTTGAGCAACATGGTCTACAGGTCAAAGTCCCTGTAGCTCAAGATCGCGAAATCATTCACCGCATCATTTATGAAGAACTATGCCTCGGGGTCGTGAAGCCTGAGTCACGAACTGAGTACCGACGTGTCATTCAAGATCTGGCTGCACAAGGCGCACAAGCGATCATCCTCGGGTGTACAGAGATTTCGCTTCTAGTCAGCCAGCAAGATTCACCAGTTCCGCTGTTTGATACAACAGCCCTACATGCTCGCGCAGCAGCATTTGAGGCGCTCAAGCAGTGACGCCCAACTCTTCCATGGAGAGGACTTGTCCCAGCAAGTCGGGCCAAGCCTCTCATGTCAAACGTTAGTCCCGCAGAGAAACCGCTTTATTCAGGTCATGCTTTTTCAAACAGCATTTAGTTTCTCAGGCGTTATGCAGCGCCTTGCTTGCAGTTTCTCCGGGCTGCGCCTGCGTGCGCTGCGCCAGTTTTCAGTCTTTTTGGCCACTGGCTCTTGGGTAGAAAGCGCCACCAGCTATCATTTTGCAAGCGTTGTGCCGCCTCGGTGGCGCAGTGTTTTTTCGCAGTTCGCGCCCGTCGTCAAAGTCGGGGTTCCAGTTCGCCCGGAATCTGTCGGTATTCTTGTGGTCGCAGTTTTTCACCATCGCCGCGACCCAAAGGCTTGGACGGTTCGCATTGCTGGCTAATTGCCCAGCCCTGACTACTGCAAATACTCATCCACCAAACGCTGCACCACGGCCGCCTGCAGCTCATCCCGTCGCCGCTTGAGCGCATCGCGATCCCGCTGCCCGGCCAGCCAGCGCTTGAACGCCACAAAGGTGGCCGGGGCCACGGTGTTCATGCGGGCCATGGTGCCGTTGGTGGCCACGATCACGGTGGAAAACTCCGGTGCATCCAGCAACACGTTGGCGCGGCGGGCCTGGGCTACCCAGAAGTCGTCATCGTCGTCGCTGAGCTTGATGGGGTGCGGGTCGTCATCCACGCGTTCGTGGCGGATGATGTCCACCTCGAAGCCATCTTTGTTCACGGCGGTGTACTTCTGGCTCTGTCTGATACGGAAGGTGTTGTCCACCTTTTTCAACACGCCGAGCATGGAACTGTCCACCCGCGCAAGCTGGGTCGCAAACTGGATGCGTTTGCGCGTGTCCCACAGCAGGTCGATGTCGCGGGTGGCCAGGGCGCCAGCGTCCAGGCGCACGCCGGCCGCGGCTTCGTAAGCGTACAGGGCGTGCGTGCCCACCACGCGAAAGTGCGGGCTGAGCTGCGTGTCGGCCAGACGGACGAGCAGGTTGACCACCAGCGGCTCCACCCGGCCCACGCGCAGGGCACGGTTCAGGCGCCGGTGCTGGTCTAGCGCAGCCTTCAGGCCCGCCATGCGCTCGGTGCTTTCCTGCTTGCGCTGCATGAACCGGTCGTACATGACCTGGGTTTCGGGGGTCTGCGGGCCCAGGCTGGTTTCAGCCCCCGCTGGCGTGGTGCGCACGAGGTAGCGCGCGTGCGGTGCGGCGGGCGGACCGGCGTGCCAGTACATGCCGCCGCGCACCTGGGCGGCTTCCTGCCGGGCCTCTTCCCAGGCTTCGAAGGTGGCTACGGCGTCGATGTACTGGCGCGCTGCGGTGGGGTTGATTTCTTCCATTTCGGTGTTTTTCTATATTTTTTATTTTTACACCGAAAATTGTTTAAATACAATGACTTATTGATTTTTTCACAGCATTTTGTCGCCCAAAGATTGGCTGACAGCTTGTGGCATGGGGCGATAACGCCCCCCTGCTGTCACACGTCGGTGCGAGCACCTGGGTGCCGACGTGGACAAATCGCATTCATCGGCCTGGGCCACATGGGCGCCCCCATGGCCATCAACCCTGCCAAGATCTGCAACAACATGCTGCTGCAGAAGAAGGGGTAGCCTCCAGTGCGGCGGTGGAGCCCGCCGCATGCCTGAAAACCAGCGCCTTCAGTGATCGGTCCTCATCAATGTCGGCAAACACCGGCGGATTGGCCACACGCTCCACCAGGGTCAGCGACGGCGCCCATGCGCGCACCTGGTCATGCAGAAAGGCCACGCCCAACTCTGGCGCATTCAGGCACAGCAGCGCATGCCCTGCGGGTGCGAGCAGATCCGGCAGGCGGCGCATGACGCGGGCGTAGTCCTTGGCGGCGACGAAGCTGCCCTTCTGGTAGCTGGGCGGGTCGGCAATCACCAGGTCGTACGGCCCGCCGCGCGTGATCTTGCCCCAGGAGCTGAAGATGTCATGCGCCAGAAAGCTGGCACCGGCGTCCAGGTCGTTGAGCCGGTGGTTGTGCTGCCCCGTGGCGATGGAGCCGCGCCCCATGTCCACGTTGACCACCTGGGCTGCCCCCGCCTGCAACGCCGCGACCGAGAAGGCGCAGGTGTAGGCGAACAGGTTCAGCACCCGGGCGCCCTGCCCGGTGCGCGCCCGATGGGCGGCCACATGCGCGCGCACCCAACGCCGGCCGCCCGCCATGTCGAGGAACAGGCCGTGGTTCTGCCCCTTGAGCACATGCACGCGATAGCGCGCCCCGTCCTCGGCGACCACATGCGGGTCGGGCACGCCGCCGGCCATGAGGCGCGTGTCGCTGCGCCCCTCCATGCGCAGCGCCTCGCCGCGGTGCTGGAACACCCAGTTCAAGGGCTGGCCCGGGGCGATCTGCCGCCAGCGCGCCTGCAGCGCCAGGCCGATGGTGGCCAGTTCCTGCTCGCTTGCCGGGGCAAAGCTGGTGAGCACGAAGACGGGCGGATAGGCGTCCAGCACCCACTGCTCGCAGCCGGCAAAGCGCCCGCCCCGGCCGTGGAAGATGCGGCAGGCATCCGAGGGTGCCGGCATGGCGGCGATGGCGTCGAGCAGCGCTTGCATCCAGGCCCTTCAATCGACGGCGGCGCCTGGCTGCTTCACGGCCTTGCGCCGGTGCACGATTTCGCTGGCGACAAAGTGTGCCCGCTCGGCACTGACCTGCGGCGTCCCCTTGGGCGCCATGGCCATGGTCCATAGTCTGCGTTTCAATTCAAGTCCCCTGAAAAGCCCACTGCAGGTGCAAACATGCAGATTCGGCCGGGCATCATAGGGCGCTCAGGCACGCGCCTGGCTGGCCTTTTCGCCTTCGCGCGCAAGGCCGCTCAGACACCGGCCCTGAAATGCAGGTCGTGAAGGGAGGGTCAGCTCGCGGTCTTTTGCGTCCCGATACCCAGCCAGCAGGCCAGGGCAGGCAGCAGGAAGATGGCGCCCAGCACATTCACCAGGAACAGGAAGGCCAGCAGAATGCCCATATCCGCCTGGAACTTCAGCGCCGAGAAGGCCCAGGTGCCCACGCCTATGGACATGGTGATGGCCGTGAACACCGCTGCCGTTCCGCGCTGGTGCATGGCTTCATAGAACGCCTCGCGCAGCGAGGAGCCACGGTCATCGATTTCATGCTGGATGCGCTCGAACAGGTAAATGCCGTAGTCCACGCCCACGCCCACGCCCAGGGCGATCACCGGCAGGGTGGCCACCTTCAGGCCAATGCCCAGCAGCGCCATCAGCGCGTTGCACAAGATGGACACCAGGGTCAGCGGCACGATGATGCACAGCACCGCGCGCCAACTGCGGAACGTGAGCCAGCACAGCAGAGAGATGGCGCCAAAGATCGCGCCCAGCATCTCGATCTCGGCCTTTTCCACCGCCTCGTTGGTGGCCGCGGCCACGCCCGCGTTGCCCCCGGCCAGGCGGAAGGTGACGTTGGGCGTGTTGTCGGCGCTAATGAACTGGCGCACCTCATTGACCACATGCGCCAGCGTGGCGCCTTCGTGGTCTTTAAGGAACAGCTGCAGGTGGATGGTTTTGCAGCCCTCGGAGTTCAGGCCCAGGTCGGGCGAGGCACTCTTGGCCCCGGTACGCAGCGCCGCTTCGGTACGCTGCAGCGCGGCCCAGCGCGGATTGCCCTCGTTGTTGCCCGCCGTTGCCAGCTTGGCCAGGCCCGCCACCGTGACCACCGAGCGCACGCCATCGACGCCACGCATCGCCACGTCAAAGCGCTCGACGGCATTCATCACGTTCCAGTTCAGGCAGGCCTCATCGAGCCCCTGGGTCTCCAGGTAGACCGACAGCACGTCCATGCCGATGGCGTACTGGCTGATGATGGCCTCGTTGTCGCGGTTGTAGTGCGAGTCGACGCGCAGCTCGGGCGCGCCCGAGCCGATGTCCCCGGTGAGCAGGTGACGCGAGAGCATGGTGCCACCAGCGAGCAGGACCAGGGAAATGGCAAACGTCACCAGGGCCGGCTTGGGCTCGGCCAGGGCCGACACGGCCCACCAGCGCGCGCGCGACCTGGCATCCATGCCATCCGGGGCTTTTTCATCGGCCGGCACCTTGTAGCGCAGGTAGGACAAGGCGACCGGCAGGATCACCTTGTTGGTGAAAATCATCAGCGACACGCCCATGCAGGCCGTCACACCCAGCTCGTGCACTATGGGAATGTCGATCAGCATGATCACCATGAAGCCCAGCGCGTTCATCAAGAGCGCCAGCGTGCCCGGGATGGCCAGGCGCCGAAACGCCAGCTCGGCGGCCTGCGGCGCGGTGTTGCCGGTGCGCATCTCGTACTTCCAGGCGTTGGTCATCTGCACCGCGTGCGACACGCCTATCGAGAAAATGAGGAAGGGCACGAGGATGGACATCGGGTCGATGCCATAGCCGATCAAGGGCAGCAGCCCCAGCAGCCAGACTACGGGCAACAGCGCCACCAGCAGCGCCAGCACCGTCAGGCTCAGCGAGCGCGAGTACAGCAGCAGCAGCAGCGCCGTGATGGCGAAGGCCACGACAAAGAACAGAATGACGTTGAACAGCCCATCCATCACGTCGCCCAGCACCTTGGTGAAGCCGACGATGTGGATCTCGATATCCTTGCCCTGGTGCTTGGCGCGGATGGCCTCGAGCTTGTGCGCCACCTCGGCGTAGTCGAGCTTGGCGCCCGTGGCCGGGTTCACCTCCAGCAGGTCGGCGCGCACCATGGCCGCATGCTGGTCCTTGCTCACCAGGCGGCCAATCTGGCCGGACCTGGCCACGTTCGAGCGCACCTGGGCCAGACCTTGCGCATCGGCGGTAAAACGCGACGGTATCAGCACCTCGCCGACAAAGCCGTTTTCCGTCACCTCCACGTAGCGCACATTGGGCGTGAACAGCGAGAACACCTGGCCCCGGTTGACGCCCGGAATGAAGAACACCTCGTCGGTGATCTCGCGCAGCACCTTCAGGAATTCGGCGTTGTAGATGTCGCCCTGCCCTTTCCACTGCACGCTCACCATGATGCGGTTGGCGCCCGAGAACTGCGCGGCATGCTGGAGAAAGGCCTGCATGTAGGAGTGGCGCAGCGGAATCAGCTTGTTGAAGCCAGGGTCGAGGTGCGTGCGCAGGGCCGACGCCCCGAGCAAGGCCGTGACCAGCACCGCCAGCACCGCGATGGCGCGGCGCCACGCAATCAGGGATCGGGCCATGCGCGCAATCAGCCGGTCGAGCCAGCTCACCGGGGTGGGCAGGGTCATGGCTTGGCTCCAGCCACGTCCGATGCACCCGCCTGCGGTGCGGCAGCGTCTTGCGTGGCTGCGGGGCTATAGGGCATGAGCCCGGCATCGGACGCGAGCCAACCCGAACCATCGGGCTGCAGAGCAATGTCCATCAGCGTGGCACGCCCGCTCAGACGGCTCAGGGTGAAATGAGCCCCCCCATCCTGGCTGGTGGCCACCAGGCTGCCCTGGCCCACCAGCAGGATGCTCCCGTCGGGCAGCACGGCGCTGCCAAAAAACGATGCCGGCGCCGCAATCTCGGCACGCTGCCACGGACCATCGCCGCGGTTCACGAAGGCATTGCCGCGCATGCCGTATACCAGCCAGCCGTCATGGGGCAGGGCCAGGGCGTTGTAGAAGGAACCGTTGTAGAACTCGGGCAACTGCTCCCAGCTCTCGCCCTGGTCTTGCGAGCGCAGCACCAGCCCGCGTTCACCGACGATGAGCCAGTCCTTGCCATCGGCCGAGCCGACGATGCGGTTCATGTGCTTGTCCTCCACACCCTCGGGCAGGCTGAAGGGCGCCCAGGTCTGGCCATCGTCCGGCGACAGCAAGGCGCGGCCGAACGAGCCCACAGCCAGCCAGCGCTGGCCCTGCAAGTTGGCCGCGCTCATCAGGGGTTCGCCATTCTTCTCGTCGAACGCCACCTCGGCCCAGGACTGCCCCCCATCGGTAGTGCGCAAGATCCAGCCCTCATGCCCCACAGCCAGACCACGCAAGCCATCGCTGGCAAAAACCACCTGCGTGATCAGCGCCTGGCGATCCTGCGACAGCTTGGCGGGTTGCCAATCCTTGCCCTGGTCCCTGGAGAACAGCAGCTTGCCCAGCTCACCGCCCGCCACCAGCGCCGTCTTGGACTGCACCAGGGTGTTGAAATGGATTTTTTCCACCGCCAGCCGCGTGGCAGCCAGCGCAGGCGTATGCCGGGGTGAAAACGCTTGCAGCGCAGCAACGGCCATCAGGGCCGACATGGTCAGGCCAACGAGTATTCGCACGCTTGTCTCCTTGTTCGCTGCGCCATCGGGCGCTCTCAACGGGTATGGGCCACTGCGCTGCATTCTGACAATTGCGCCCAGGATTTCATCGTCCAAAAGGACGACACCCCGGTTGCCGGTGCAAGCATAAAAAAACGCACCGGGAGCCAGCGCTCGCGAGTGCGTCGAAAAAGGGGGCCGGCAGGTCTGCAGCCACCTGCCCCGGGAAACCGCATTGCCGTCAGAAGGTGTACTTCATGGTCAGGGACAGGTAATCGCGGTCGGCCAGCAAGCGGTTTGTCTTCATGTCGAGCGAGGGGCCGCCAAGGTAGCCAAAGTAGCTCAGGCCCACAGCCAGATTGCCCTTGTAGACGAAGGATGCGCCCACGCTATAGCGCTTATCGCCCTCGCCCCCCACGCCGCCGACCAGGGTGCGTCCCTTGATCTGCTGCTGGTAGCTGATGGGCACATTCAAGTCCCAGCCCTCGAAGATGCCGGGGTAGCCCAGTACCAGGGTGCCCGAAAACGCCCACGCACTCTTGCTCTGGAACGTCAGGTTGTCCGTGGCCGTAAAGCCATAGGCGGGCGGGAAGGCCCCTGAGCCGACGGCCGCACGCTTGTCCACCTTGCCGATCGCCACGCCGGACACTTCGGCCAGCAGCTGCACCTGGTCGGCAATCGGGGTGCGCCCGATGTTGTAGAAGCCGCCCAGGTTCAGCTGCGTGATATTCGCCCGCGTGGCCGTCGCCATGGTCGTGCCCTTGGCAGGGTCGATGAGGGCATTGACCAGCACCGGCGCACCTTCGCGGTAGGTCAGTTCGCCATAGGCCGACACCGGGCCAAAGGTGGTGCTGACGGTGCCGCCCAGCAGCTTGATGTTGTCGAAATACCGAACCTGGTACGAGCCGTTGCCGATCTGCTTGAGACCACCCATCGCCGGCTGCAGCGCCGCAGGAATGGGCGCGCCGGGCGTGAACGCATTGATCTCGGTCAGCGGCGTGCGGTCGTTGTAGTTCATGTAGTACACGCCGACTTCCGTTTCGTTGGTGACGCGGTAGCGCGTACCAATGCCCCACTGGCCGGTCTTGCCAGGCTCGATGTCGGCGCGGCGCGCACCAAAAGAGCAGCCGCTGAAGCCCGCATAGCTCATGGCCGGAATGGACGGTATGCTGGCGTACGGCCCCAGGCAACTGCCGCCAGGACCCACGGCGTCGGAGCTGTTCAGATACGAGCCCGGTGCAGGCGCAATCGTCGGGTGAAAGCCGAACTGCGCATAGCCCAGCAGCGACCAACGAGGATTCATCTCGATGGACATGGAGATCTGATCCTCCGGCAAGACGGAGTCTTTCACCTCGGTACCCGGCACGCCCACCTTTGTGCCATCGAAGGGGCCTTGCGCCTGCGCCATGTTGGGGAGAAACACCGACTCGCCCCAGTTCACCACATGGCGTCCCAGGCGCACCGTGGCGCGGGCGTCACCCAGGCTGAACGAGGTGTAGCCGTAGGCATCCAGGAAGCGGCTGTAGCCACCGTGATAGCGCTTAGCCTCTTCGGTGAAATGATTGAACGGTGGCGGCTTGTTGACCGTTTTGGAGTTCGGGTCGTTATCGTTGCTGCGATGGTAGACATCATCGTAGAACGTGCTGCCCGACAGCACGAAGCCGCTCTCGCCCTTGTACACCTTGCTCTCGAACAGCGCCGAGAGGCGGTTGGCCGTGAGCGAACCCTTCTTGAAGTTGTTGTCGCCGTCGTTGCTGCCTGCGGCGCCGGCCAGGATGGGGTCGGCATTTTTCATGCGCTGCGAAGCCGTGTAGGTACCGGTCAGTTTCCAGTCCAACTTGACATCGTTGCCCAGATCCACGGTTTCGCCGGCATGGGCGGCACCGGCCAGAACCACCGCCAGCGCGGCAGCCGCGACCGGCTTGAGTTGGGTGCAATAGCTCACAGTGTTGTCTCCTCACAAAATTGATGGAATCGTGGGCGCATTGCGCCGTCTGGGCTGCATTGTTCTTGCGCCACCTCAAGACTTCATCGTCTGTTGAGACTAGAGGCTTTCCCGCAGTCGTCCCGGCACGGCCATCGTCCGTTTGCAGGTAGCGCGCTGGCGCCCTCTCCTGTGTGATGCTGCTCTTCACCCATGCTCGAAACCAAAGGAGTCCCCATGCCCACCACCTTGCTCACCGGATCGGCATCCGGCATCGGCGCAGCCACGCAGGCCGCGCTACAGGCCGCAGGCCACCGCGTCATCGGCGTAGACCTGCGCAACGCCGACATCTGCGGCGATCTTTCCAGCTCCGCGGGTCGCCAGGCCGTGCTGCAGCAGGTACTGGCGCAGACCGGCGGCGTGCTCGACGGCCTGGTGCTGTGCGCGGGCCTGGGCCCACAGGTGCAACCCGCGTCCAAAGCCGTGTCTGTGAACTACTTTGGTGTGGTCGATCTGCTCGACGGCCTGCTGCCCGCACTGGAAAAAGGCCGGCAGCCTGCGGCCGTGGTGGTGTCCTCCGTCGCATCGGCGCAACTGCCCTGGGAGCGCAATCCGCTGGCTGCCGCACTACAGGCGGGCGACGAGGTCCAGGCCGGCCAGATCGTGGACGGCGCGGGCGACAAGGGCGGGCAACTGGCCTACGCGGGCTCGAAGAACGCCGTCACCGTGGCAGTGCGCCAGCGCGTGCGCACCTGGGGTCAGGCCGGTGTGCGCCTGAACACCGTGGCCCCCGGCGCGGTGGAAACACCGCTGCTGCAGGCCGGGCTGCAGGATACGCGCTACGCCCAGGCCATCAAGGACTTCGTCGCTCCGCTGGGCCGCCGCGCCGACCCCGCGGAAATCGCCGCCACCGTAGTCTTTCTGATGGGCCCGCAGGCCAGCTTCGTGCATGGCACGCAGCTCTTCGTCGATGGCGGCATGGACGCCATGGTGCGCCCCACGCAGTTCTGAGCGCGGCCAGCGCCGAAACCATGCACGCGGTGGTGCACCGCTGCATCGCCGCACTCAACGCGGGCGACCTGGACACCATCGCGGCGATGTAAGCCGAGGACGCCACGGCGGAAGACCCGGTGGGCCCCCCCCGCCCCACCAGGGCCACGCGGCGATCCGCGCGCTCTACGCCCGATCCCTGGCCAGGAAACTGGACGTGGTGCTGGAAGGCCCGGTGCGCGCCGTGGCCAACGAGGAAGCCATTGCCTTTTGCGTGCGCCTGCACTGGCAGGGGCGGGACATGGCGATCCAGCCCATCGATGTCTTTCGCTTCAACGAGGCGGGGAAGATTGTGGCTATGCGGGCGATTTTTGGGCAGGAGAACATGACTGCCGCTTGAGTCGGCAGCTGTTCTCCCCCTCTCACGCCCTGCAACTACTTCACCTGTCCCTGCAGCGCCTGCAGCTTGAGCTGCAAGCGCACCATGTGCTCGGCGTAGACCAGCGCCTCCTGCGTGGGTAGAGGCCGGGCCACGCGCTGGGCGTAGACCTGCAGGGCACCCCGCACCACGGGCAGGCTCTCGCCATCAGCCAGCCAGGCCCAGTCGGCCAGCTGCGCAGCCAGGGGCGGATTACCCGGCGCAATGGCCAGGGCGCGTGCGATCAGCTTGTCGGCACCGCCGGCCAGCGCGGCCAGTTCGGCGGCTTCGCTGGCGAGAGGGGCCGGGCGCCAGTGCGAGGGGATGTCGTTCCACCAGCCGGTGTACTGGCTGGCCACCATGCGGCCTATGTCGCGCGCCGATACGTAGAGCTCGCGCGCGTCGGGGCGCGCCGCCAGGTCGTCGGGCAGGGCCACGCGCTCAAACACCTGATCCTTGCGCAAGCCGCGATTCAGGCCGTCGATCACCTGCTGGGCGATGCTGCCCAGCATGCGTGCCTGTGCGGTCAGGCGATCCTGGATTTCTGCGGGGTTGGTGATCGCCGCACCATGCGCGGGCAGCAGCATCTGCGGCTGCTGCGCCGCCATGTCCTGCAGCGCCTTCGCCCATTCCTCGGGGTAGCGCTGGCGGCGCTTACCGTTGCCCGCATTGGGCAGGAAGCTCTGGAAATAATCGGCCGAGGCGACCACCTTGCGCCCGGGCACCGCCACCCAGATCTGGTCTTCCGTCTCGCCGCGCGCGTGCGTGAGCACGAAGTCCTCGCCACCTATGCGCAACGTGGCCTGGCGGTGGAAGGTCTCGCTGGGGCGCACGGCCTGGCGCCAGTCGCGCGGCACGTCGGCCAGTTTTTGCTGGTTGTTGCGCGCGTTCAGGCCCCAGCTGCGCATGTCCAGCTCCATCTGTTCAATGAAGCGCTCCTCGGCCACGATGCGCGGCGCCTGCGGCTTTTGCGCCAGCAGCGCCCAGGCGCCAAAGGCGTGGTCCGCATGGAAATGCGTGAGGATGATGGTGTGCACAGGCTTGGGGCTGAGTGTCGGCAGCACCTCGGCCAGCACCGGCCCGGCAGGGGCGTAGCCGCTGTCGATCAGCACCAGGCCTTCGTCGGTTTCGAAGACGATGACGTTGACGATGGGAAAGCGCAGCAGCCAGGTGCGCGGGGCCACGGCCTCGATCTTCAGCTTGGCGCGCGCATCGGCAATGGCCGTGGCGTCATCGCGGCTGTACATGCTGTTGGCGATGGCGTAAGACATTTCCGAGCCGAAACCGCCGCCCAGCATGATGGACTGAAGCAGCTGCGGGTTGGCCTTGAACACCGCCGCGCGCGCGGCTTGCACCAGGGGGCTGACGCTGCCGGAGCCGCCGCGGTCGTCCGCGGCAACATCATCGTGCGCCAGCGCGCTGCAGGCTGTGCCAAAAAAAAGGACGCCTGCGGCCAGGCCGCGGCGCCAGCTAGATAAGCTTGTCATTTTGCTACCTTATTTATAGCATCGCCCCCTTTAGTGGAGGCGCCAGAAGCTGCCGCAGCCTTGCCTGCGGCAGCCGCAACCTGCGTCAGTTGCCCGCGTTGCGTGCGGCTTCAGGGGTGAACATGGACGGCGTCATGTCACCCTTGTTCAGCACGGGGCCCTGGGGGCGTTCTTGGAACAGGTTGTAGGCCAGGTAACCGCCCGAGTTCAGGTCGTGGTAGAAGCTCGTACCCGCGTGCCAGGTGTTCGCATCAAAGGCGTAATAGTGGTTGATCAAACCATGCTGCCACAGCTGGCCACGTGCGTCGTAGTAGTCGCCCACCAGCGCCTGGCCCGTGTCTTCGTCCAGGAACAGCACGCGCTTGGCGAACACATGGCGATAGCCTTCCTTGAGCGTGGCTTCAAGCACCCAGACACGGCGCAGTTCATAGCGCATGTAATCGGGGTTGGCATGGCCGGGCTTGAGCAGATCGGCGTACTTCACGGTGTTGGCGTGAATTTTGTACGCGTTCGCCGGCACATAGACTTCCCTCTTGCCCACGGCCTTCCAGTTGTAGCGGATGGGCGATCCGTTGAAGAGACGATCCTGGTCGATGGTCATCTTGCCGCCCGTGCCTGGCATGGGCTGGTCGAAGCCGTATTCGGGCACCTGGCGCACGCGGCGCGTGCCGGGGTCGTACGTCCACTGCAGGCGCTTGTCCTTGTTGAAGTCCACCGGCTCGGCATTCACGCCCACAGTGCCCTTCTCGCGCTCGGGCAGGATAGTCGCATTCATGCCCTGGGCCATTAGCCCGACCAGGGGCTTGCCAGCCTCCTCCGACGTGTTGAGCAGGCTCATGCTGCGGTTATGCGCACGCCCCCAGGCAATGGTGCCGTCCGACAGCACGTTGGCGTTGTCGCGGATGGTGTTTTCGTTAAAGGTGCGGAACGGCAGCAGGTTGTTGAACGCCAACTCCAGACCGGTCTTAGGGATGGGGAAGGGCAGCGCTCCCTTGACGCCATGCTCCACGCTCAGGCCATCGGCGCTCATCACGGAGTTTTGGGCATTCTTCTTGGCCGACGCGCAGACGGAATCAGGGAAGCGGAAATCACGGTGCCCCTGGTACACCGGCATGCGGTAGGTCTTGGGATACTTGGCAAACATTGCCTTCTGGCCTTCGGTCAGGCGCTCGGCGTACTGCGAGAGGTTCTCGGCCGTGATGGTGAACAGCGGCTTTTCGTCCTTGTAGGGATCTACCGGGTGCTGGCCCAGATGGGGCTTGTAGTCGATGCCAGTGGACGTGCCCAGCCATTTGCCGGTGAACTCGGGCACACCGCTGGCGGTACCAGCCTTTTCGCCACCGGTGCAGGTCAGGGTCTTGCCCAGTTTTTCCACCTCATCAGGCGAGGCCTTGGCAAAGGCCGCACCACCTGCCACCAGGCCCAGGGCGAGCACGGCCAGCACGCTGGGCTTCAAGGTCATCTTCATCTCCATCTCCTTGTCGTCAAATTCCTGAGAACGCCAGCACCCCGGCTGCCGTCCATCCATGGCCCCTGCGGGGTTGAGCACATGCACCCCCAGGGCCACTGGCATGCATGGTGGGAGCGATTGTGAAATCGACCCGTTCCTTGTTCATCGTCAAACAGGACTAGGCGGTTTCCCTAGCCGCATTACCGCCCCTCGAACCGGGGTTTGCGCTTCTCGATGAAGGCCTGCATGCCCTCCTTCTGGTCACGCGTGGCAAACAGCAGCTGGTTCGCCTTGCGCTCGAGCATCAGCGCGGCATCGAGCGATGCGTCCATGCCCGCCAGCACCACCTCCTTGATCTGCAGGACGGCCAGCGGCGGCATGGCGGCGATCAGTGTGGCAAGGTTCATGGCCTCGGTAAGCACCTGGTCATCGGGCAGCACCTGGCTGACCAGGCCCATGATCTGAGCCTCCTGCGCCGTCACCGGGCGTCCCGACAGCAGCATGCGCATGGCGTTGAACTTGCCCACCGCGCGCACCAGGCGCTGCGTTCCGCCTATGCCGGGCATGATGCCGATGCGGATCTCGGGCTGTGCAAAGCTCGCACCCTCGCCCGCCAGGATGATGTCGCAGTGCATCGCCAGCTCGGCGCCGCCGCCAAAGGCGTAGCCGCATACCGCGGCAATGATGGGCTTGGGGCAGCGCTCTATGGGTGCCCATACGCGCTCGGTGTGGCGCTGCATGATCTCTATGGGGCCGCAGCCGTCCATGCTCTTGATGTCGCCCCCGGCGGCAAACACCTTCTCGCCCCCGGTCAACACGATGCAGCGCACACGGGGCTCTTCTGCCAATGCCGTGAATGCCCGTGACAAGGCCGCCTGCAAGGGCAGGCTCAGGGCGTTGGTGGCGTCCGGGCGGTGCAGCCTGACCCAGGCGACACCGCCCTCCAGGCATTGCACGCGCAGCTCGGGCGTGCACAGGTCAGGCATCAGGCACTCTTCGGGCGAAAAAGTCATGGGGTTTTCCTGCGGGCTTTCAGTCGGACAAGCGTTGGCGCGATGGTCGGTGGCGCAAGTTGCTGCGGCATCGTCCTTTTGGACGTATCTGGTCTGCGGGCGGATTTTTATATTCGTCTCCCATGAACCCGCAACAGGACTTCCAACAACAGGTGGTGCTCGTCACCGGCGGCACCAAGGGCATTGGCCGCGCCATTGCCGAGGGCTTTCTGGCCGCAGGCGCCACGGTGGTGGTGTGCGCGCGTCAACAGCCCGAGACCCTGCCCAGCCACGCCGGGCACAGCGCTGAATTCGAGGCCTGCGACGTGCGCGAGGCCACGGCCGTGCAGGCACTGGCGCAGGCCATAGCCCAGCGCCATGGGCGGCTGGACGTGCTCATCCACAACGCGGGCGGCAGCCCGGCGGTCAATGCAGCAACCGTCTCGCCGCGCTTTCACGAGGGCGTGATCCGCCTGAACCTGCTGGCCGCACTGCATATGGCGCAGGCGGCGAATGCGGTGATGCAGCAGCAGGCCACGGGCGGCGTCATCGTCTTCATCGGCAGCATCAGCGCGCTGCGCCCCTCGCCGGGCACGGCGGCCTATGGCGCGGCCAAGGCGGCCGTTCTCAGCCTCGCCTCGTCACTGGCGGTGGAGTGGGCACCTAAGGTGCGCGTGGTGGCCGTAAGCCCCGGCCTGGTGCGCACCGAGCAATCGGCGCTGCACTACGGCGACGAGCAGGGCATTGCCAACGTGGGCGCCACCATCCCCGCGGGGCGCATGGCCGAGCCTCGGGACATTGCCAACGCCTGCCTGTTCGTCGCTTCGCCCCAGGCCGCCTACATGAGCGGCAGCAACCTGCTGCTGCATGGCGGCGGCGAAAAGCCCGCCTTCCTGGGCGCGGCACACAACACCACCGCCAAGGGTCAAGCCTGACCTGCGGAGACACCCAACATGACAAAGGAGCAAGCTGTGGCCGAAGCCGAATGGATGCAAGAAGTGCGCGCCCTGGTGGGCAAGGAGTATGGGCGCGTGTATGCCTGGGACGCGGTCAACGCGCCCATGATCCGCCAATGGTGCGAACTGATGGGCACCGAGGTGCCGACCGACGAGGCCGGCCAGGTGCTGGCCCCGCCCGCCATGCTGCAGGTCTGGTGCATGGAAGGCCCGGTGGCCAACAACTACCCGCCCGGCTCCACCACCGAGAACCCCTACGAGGCCTTGAAACTCATCGAGGCGCAGGGTTTCCCCTCGGTTGTCGCGGTGAACTCCGAACTCAGCTTCGAGCGCTACCTGCGCGAGGGCGAGAAGCTGTACTACACCACGCGCCTGGACAGCGTGGGCGAGGAAAAGACCACCGGCCTGGGCACGGGCTACTTCGTCACGCTCATCATGAGCTACTTCTCGCAGCAACCCGGCGGCGAAGACGAGAAGGTAGGCGAGCTGCTGTTTCGCGTCTTCAAGTTCCGCCCTGCCAACCCCATCACGCCAGCGACCGACGCGCCCGCCGCACAGCCGAAGGCCATCCCGCGCTCGGCCCCCGGCATCAGCGACGACACGCGCTTCTTCTGGGACGGCGCGCGCGAGGGCAAGCTGCTTATCCAGCGCTGCAAGGGCTGCGGCACGCTGCGCCACCCGCCCGGCCCGGTGTGCCCCAGCTGCCACAGCTTCGAGTGGGACACGGTACAGGCCAGCGGGCTGGGTACGGTGTACTCCTTCGTCGTCATGCACTACCCCGAGGTGCCGCCATTCGACTATCCCAACCCCGTGGGCCTGATCGAGCTCGACGAAGGCACGCGCCTCATCGCGCAAATCGTCGGCATCAAGAGTGGCGAGGTGCAGATCGGCCAGCGCGTGAAGGTGGAGTTCAACGCCTTCAACGACGGTGAGCTGGTGCTGCCCCAGTTCCGCCCCATTGCTGTCTGAGGACACACGCCATGGACTTTCAACTCACCGAAGACCAGCGCGCCTTCTCCGACATGGCGCAGGGCCTGTTTGCCGACTACTGCAGCGACGATCAGCTGCGCGCGCACGACACCTCAGGCGTGCCCTTCATGCAAGACCTGTGGCAGCAATGCGTGGCCGCCGGGCTGCACAGCATCACCGTACCCGAAGAGCACGGTGGCCTGGGCCTGGGAATGACCGAGCTCATGGCCGTGCTGGAGCAGCAGGGCCGCGCCCTGGCCCTGGTGCCGCTGTGGGAGCAGCAACTGGCCGCGGCCACGCTGGCGCGATTTGGCAGCGCCAGCGCGCAGACAGCCCTGCCCGCGCTGCTGGCGGGCGAGGTGGCGGCCGTATCGCTCGCAGGCCTGGCGCAGTCACGCGGCTGCACGCTGCACCTACAGCAGAGCAGCACGGGCGGGCAACTGCAGGGCATGAGCCCCGCCGTGCCCCTGGCCGGCAACGCACGCCATGCCCTGCTGGTGGCAGAGGCCAGCGATGGCCCGCGCCTAGTGTGGCTGGACCTGCAGGCGCCCGGCGTGACCCGCGCCGTGGGCCAGAGCCAGCACCACCAGCAAGTGGCCGACGTGCACTGCGCCAACACACCCCTCAGCGCCGTCACCGTGCTGCCCCCGGCGGCCATCGCCTGGCTGCAGCCGCGCGCGCTGGCCGCGCTGGCCGCGCTGCAAATGGGCGTGACGCAGCAGCAACTGCGCCGCACCGTGGAGTACGTGAGCGAGCGCAAGCAGTTCGACCGCGTGATCGGCAGCTTCCAGCTCGTCGCCGGGCAGATGGCCGACGGCCACATCGCGCTGGAGGCGCTGCGCAGCAGCGTCTGGCAACTGGTCTACCGCCTGGACGCGGGCCTGGGCGCGCTGCCCCAGGCGCACGCCGTGCGCGCGCTGGCCAACGACAGCGGCCACCGCGTGGGCCACATGGCCCAGCACGTGCATGGCGGCATGGGCGTGGATGTGACCTACCCGATCCACCGCTTCCTCTACTGGAGCCGCGCCCTGGCCGTCACGCTGGGCGGCACCGAGCACCACCTGGCCGCCCTGGGCGACTGGCTGGCCGACAACGACAACCTGGGATGGAAATATGACCTCGCCGAAGATGAACTCCACGCAACGCCGTTTTGACCAAGTACAGGTCGGCGACGAGCTACCCGCGCTGGCCGTGCCGATCACGGTGCAGCTGATCGCGGGCGGCGCCATCGCCACGCGCGACTACTTTCCCGGCCACATGGACAAGGACGCCGCCCAGGCCCTGGGCTCGCCCCATGTGTTCATGAACATCCTGACCACCAACGGCCTGGTGCAGCGCTTCGTCGAGAGCTGGGCCGGCGGCCCGGGCTCTGCCCTGCGCGACCTGAAGATCAAGCTGGGCGCGCCCAACTACCCCGGCGACACCATGACCTTCAGTGGCAGCGTTACGGCTAAGCGCGACAGCGACCGCAGCGTGGAAGTCACGCTCAAGGGCAAGAACGGCTTTGGCAACCACGTCACGGGCACGGTGCGCGTGTGCCTGGCCTGACAAAGAGCAGATGCACGAGCGCAGGAGAGACAAGCAATGAGTGAACCCAACATTTCCGGCCGCGCCGCCATCGTGGGCCTGGGCGCGACCGAGTTTTCCAAGAATTCCGGCCGCACCGAGCTGCGCCTGGCCATGGAGGCCACGCTGGCCGCGCTGGCCGATGCGGGCATCGACCCCAGCGAGGTCGAAGGCTTCAGCTCCTACAGCGTGGACAAGGTGCCCGAGTACGAGATCGCGCGCCTGCTGGGGGCGAGGAACGTCAAGTTCTTCTCGCAGATCCCGCACGGCGGCGGCGCCGCCTGCGCGCCGGTGCTGCACGCCGCGATGGCGGTGGCCACGGGCGTGGCCAAGACCGTCGTGGTCTACCGCGCCATGAACGAGCGCAGCTGGTACCGCTTCGGCACGGGCAGCTACGGCTTTGGCGCCACGCCCATCTTCGACAACGTGAACTACGGCTGGTACATGCCGCACGGCTTTCACACGCCCGCCGCCTGGGTGGGCATGTTCGCGCGCCGCTACATGCATCGCTACGGCGCCACCAGCGAGGACTTCGGCCGCGTGGCCGTGGCCGTGCGCGACTTTGCCGCCACCAACCCGGCCGCTTTTTTCTACGGCAAGCCCATCACGCTGGCCGAGCACCAGGCCTCCAAGTGGATCGCCGAGCCGCTGCACCTGCTGGACTGCTGCCAGGAGAGCGACGGCGCCGTGGCCATGGTGATCACCAGCGCCGAGCGCGCGCGCGACATGAAGAACAAGCCCGTGGTCATCAAGGCCGCCTCGCAAGGCATTACCGAGGGCCAGCAGAGCATGACCTCGTTCTACCGCGAGGACATCACCGGCCTGCCCGAGATGGGCGTGGTCGCCAAGACGCTGTACGCGCAATCGGGCCTGAGGCCAGCGGACTTCCAGACCGCCGTGATCTACGACCACTTCACGCCCTTCGTGCTGGCGCAGCTGGAAGAGTTCGGCTTCTGCCCGCGCGGCGAGGCCAAGGAATTCGTGCGCGCAGGCCACCATGCGCGCGGCGGCAAGCTGCCCATCAACACCCATGGCGGACAGCTGGGCGAGGCCTACATCCACGGCTTCAACGGCGTGGCCGAGGCCGTGCGCCAGGTGCGCGGCACGGCCGTGAACCAGGTGGCTGACGTGCGCAACGTGCTGGTCACCGCCGGCACCGGCGTGCCCACCAGCGGTTTGATCTTGGGCGCGGCTTAAAGCACGGCCAGCGCAGCCGGTTCCCACCACCACCGGCTGCGCCCTCTGTTTTTAAGTCAAACACATCCAAAACCATTATCCGCAAAGCGTAAGCAGCTCTTATAAACGTAGCAATTCAGCCTACCCCTGACTGCCCCTATTGCACAAGAAAGCGGCCACTGCCCATGTTTGTCGACCTGACCCCCGAACAGCACCGCCTGCGCCTGCGGGTGCGTGACTACTTCAACGCCCTGATGACACCCGAGCTGCGCGTACGCCTGCGCGGCGCCGAGGGCGGTGATGAGTTCCGCCAGATCGTGCGCCAAATGGGCCGCGACGGCTGGCTGGCCGTGGGCTGGCCCAAGCAGTACGGCGGCCAGGGCCTGTCGGCCACCGAGCAGCTGATCTTCTTTGAAGAAGCCAACATCGCGGGCGCGCCGCTGCCGTTCGTCACCATCAGCACCGTCGGCCCGGCGCTGATGGAGCATGGCTCTGCGCAGCAAAAGGCCGATTTCCTGCCCGGCATTGCCGCAGGTGAGACGATTTTTGCCATCGGCTACTCCGAGCCGCAAGCGGGTTCGGACCTGGCCACACTCAAGACCCAGGCGCGCCTGGAAGGCGACCTGGCGACGGGCCACTTCGTCGTCAATGGCAACAAGCTGTGGACCTCGGGCATCGAGTCTGCCGACCATGTGTGGCTGGCCGTACGCACCAGCGCCGACCTGCCGCGCCACAAGGGCATCTCCATCCTGATTGCCGACACCAGCGCGGCCGGCTTCTCACACACGCTGATCGAGACCGTGGGCAACTTCACCGCCGCCACCTACTTCGACAACGTGCGGGTGCCCGCGCACCGACTGGTGGGCCAGTTGCACGGCGGCTGGAAGCTCATCACCTCGCAGCTCAACCACGAGCGTCTGGGACTGGGCTCCTGGTCGGACAAGGTGTTCGGCCCCTACCGCAAGGTGCTGCTGTGGGCCAAGGCCAAGGACGAGCAGGGCCGGTGCGCTATCGACCAGCCCTGGGTGCGCCGCAGCCTGGCCGAGTGCTATGCGCGCCTGGAGGCCATGCGCATCACCAACTTCCGCATCGCCGCCGACCTGGAGGCTGGCGGCATGGACGTGGCGCTGGCTTCGACCACCAAGGTCTATGGCTCCGAGAGCGTGCTGGAAATTTTGCGCCGCCTGATGGACATCGTGGGCGGCAACGCCCTGGTGCGCCCCGGCAGCTCTGCCGCCTACCTGATGGGCGAGCTGGAGTACGAGATCCGCTCGAACACGATTAACACCTTTGGCGGCGGCACCAACGAAATCCAGCGCGAGCTGATCGCCCAGTTCGGCCTGGGCCTGCCGCGCCCGGTGCGCTGAGGCACGGGCAAACACACCACACCGAGGGACTCCATGAACCACGCCGCCCAACCCGTGCCGCGCGATGTGACGCAGGCCAAGCTGGACCTGCGCAACCAGGCCAGCGCCCGATACCACGCCTCCCTGCCCTACACCATCAGCGACCGCCTGCAGGAGCAGGCCGAGCAGTTTGCGCAAGCGCCACTGCTGGTCGAGGGCGCAGTGCAGTACAGCTACGACGAAGTCAACCGCCGCGTCAACCAGGTGGCGCATGCCGCCCACGCGCTGGGCGTGCGCGCGGGCGACGTTGTGGCCCTGGCCATGGAAAACCGCGCCGACTTCTTCTTCGCCTGGTGGGGGCTGAACAAGGCGGGGGCGAAAGTGGCGTTTCTCAATACCTACGTCAACGGCAAGCCGCTGGCGCACGCGCTGCAGGTCACCGGTGCCACGCGCGTGGTGGTAGGCGAGGAATGCCTGAAGAACTTCCAGTCCAGCACGCACGAACTGCCCGCAGGCCTTCAGTACTGGCTCTGGCCCGACGCCGAGCGCCCGGCCGACGCGGCCGCGCGCAGCCTGTGCGGCCACGACCTGCAGGCGCTGGCGGGCCAGGCCAACGCCAGCAATCCACCCGCGGCCTGGCGCGCGGGCATCACCGCCGGGGACACGGCGCTGTACATCTTCACCTCGGGCACCACGGGCCTGCCCAAGGCGGCACACATCAGCCACGGCCGCTGGCTGATGGCGGGCGATGTGATGCGCATCAGCCTGGAGATCACACCCGAGGACTGCTTTTACTGCTTCCTGCCGCTGTACCACGGCGCGGCCTGCATGTCGGCGGGCTCCACGGCACTGGCCGGTGGCGCGCGCGTGGTGGTGCGGCGCAAGTTCAGCCGCAGCGAGTTCTGGAACGACGTGCGCCGCCACCAGATCACCGTATGCCAGTACGTGGGCGAGATCTGCCGCTTTTTGCTCAGCGCCCCGCCCACGCCCGAGGACAAGCACCACAGCCTGCGCAAGCTCTCGGGCACAGGCATGGCGCCCGAGGTCTGGAACCAGTGGACCGAGCGCTTTGGCGACGAGTTCCAGATTGTCGAGAGCTGGGGCGCGACCGAATCCAACACCAACACGCTGAACCTGGACAACTGGGTGGGCTCGTGCGGGCGCATCCCGTTCTGGGAGAAAACCAACCTGCGACTGGTGCGCTACGACGTCGAGACCGACAGCCACCCGCGCGACGAAAACGGCTTCTACCAGTTGTGCGACGTGAACGAGCCGGGCGAGGCTATCGGGCTGATCGTGCAGCACCCCGAGGCGATTGGCGGACGCTTCGAGGGCTATACCTCGGCCGAGGCCACCGAGAAGAAAATCCTGCGCAACGTCTTCCAGCAAGGCGACGCCTGGTGGTCCTCGGGCGACCTGCTGCGCTGCGATGCCGACGGCTACTGCTGGTTCGTGGATCGCATTGGCGACACCTTCCGTTGGAAGAGCGAGAACGTCTCCACCACCGAAGTGGCCGACACCCTGGGCGACTACCCCGGCCTTCATGCTCTGACCATCTACGGCGTGAAGGTGCCGGGCAACGACGGCCGCGCCGGCATGGCCGCCGTGGTCATGCTGCCTGATACCCAATTTGACCCGCAGGCCTTCTGGAAGCTGGCGCTCAAGCGCCTGCCGCGTTACGCCGCGCCGCTCTTCGTGCGCCTGCCGCAGGCGGCCGACATGACGGGCAACTACAAGCTGCGCAAGGTGGATCTGCAGCGCGAGGGCTTCGACCCCGCCCAGGTCAGCGACCCCCTGTACGTACGCGACGACGCCGCGCAGACCTATGTCCCCCTCTGCCCCGAGGCACTGGCAAAGGCCCTGCGTGGCTGAGGCAGGCACCATGGCCGGCACGGTGCCCGAGCGCCAAGCGCAGCGCCTGCGCGCCAGCGCAGCGCTCGCTTACCCCTTCACGCCCCCCCTGCCCGGCGACAGCGTGGTCGCGGTGGCGCCCGGCATCCTGTGGGCACGCATTGCCATGCCCATGGCGCTGGACCACATCAACGTCTACCTGCTGCGCGACGGCGCGGGCTGGACGGCGGTCGATACCGGCCTGAACACCCCCGCCAGCCGCGCTGCCTGGGAACACCTGGCCGCCACGCACCTGCAGGGCCTGCCCATCCAGCGCCTGATCTGCACCCACAGCCACTACGACCACGCCGGCCAGGCCGCCTGGATGGTTGAGCGTTTTGGTGCCCAGTTATGCATGAGCTACGGCGAATACTTCATGCTGCGCGGCTTTTACGGCCCGCCACCCGACCCGCTACCGCCGCTGCAGCAGCGCTTTTACCGGCGCGCGGGCATGACGGACACGCAGATTGAGCACATGTTCAGCAGCCTGCGCCGCGACCCCTTCATGCCGCCGGTGCCCGAGAGCTACCAGCGCCTGCGCGATGGCGATGTGCTGCAGATCGGCCCACGCGCCTGGCGGGTGGTGGTGGGCGAGGGCCATTCGCCCGAGCATGTGTGCCTCTACCACAGCCAGGGCGATGAACACATTTTGATAGCTGGAGACCAGCTGCTGCCGCGCATCACCTCCAACGTGCTGCTCACTCACGTCGAGCCCGAGGGTGACCCGCTGCGGCTGTGGCTGGCCTCGCTCGACCGACTGGGCGGTCTGCATCCAGACAGCCTGGTGCTGCCCTCGCACCAAAGCGTATTCCGGGGCCTGCACGCACGCGTGGCCGAGCTGCACACCCACCATCAGCAGCAGTTCGCGCTGCTGCGCACCGCCTTGCAGAAGCATCCTGGTGCCACCGCCTGGCATCTCATGCAGGCGCAGTTTCCCCAACGCCGCCACGCCATGGACGACCTGCTGGCCATGGGCGAGACACTGGCCCACCTGTCCTGTCTGCGCTGCCAGGGGCAGATCCGCCGCGCACTCGATGACGACGGCCTGTATCGTTTTCACCTCGCGGACGCAAGCGCCGCACCCGCCGAGGCCCTTTCGGAGACCCACCATGAGTGACAACGACAACTTCCGCGCCGACGTGGCGGCCTGGCTCGAGGCCCACTGCCCCGCCAGCATGCGTCGCCCCATCACGGCCGATGAAATCGTCTGGGGCGGATCGCGCCTGCAATTCAAGAGCGAAGACCAGCGCCTGTGGTTCGAGCGCTGCCGCGAGCGCGGTTGGTTCGCCCCCGGCTGGCCGCGGGAGTACGGCGGCGGCGGCCTGTCACCCAAGCAGGCGCGGATCGTCGAAGAAGAAATGACCCGCCTGGGCTGCCGCCAGCCGCAGTACAACCTGGGCGTGTGGATGCTCGGCCCGGTGCTGCTGGAGGTGGGTACACCAGCGCAGAAACACGAGCACCTGCTCCCCATGATGCGCGGCGAACGGCGCTGGTGCCAGGGCTTTTCGGAGCCCAACGCGGGCTCGGACCTAGCCAGCCTGAAGACCTCCGCCAGGCGCGTACAGGACGATGAGGGCGAGGCCTACATCGTCAACGGCTCCAAGATCTGGACCTCCTACGGCGACGAGGCCGACTGGATGTACGCCCTGGTGCGCACCGACGCCAACGCGCGCAAGCAGCAGGGCATCAGCTTCGTGCTTATCGACATGCACGCGCCGGGCGTAAGCGTCAAGCCCATCGAGCTGATCAGCGGCAAGTCGAGCTTTTGCGAGGTGTTCTTGGACAACGTGCGCGTGCCCGTGCGCCAGCTCGTGGGCCCGGAAGGCGAAGGCTGGGCCGTGGCCAAGAAGCTGCTGCAGCACGAGCGCGCCGCCATGTCCAAGTTTGCCGAAGGCGGCGCGCCCTCGCACGACGCGCTGGCCACGGCGCGCCCCTACCTGTTCGATGACCAAGGCCAGTGCCATAGCCCCGTGTGGCGCGACCGTCTGGCGGGGGTATTGATGGACGCGCACGCCTTCGCACTCACGCACGAGCGCGTCACCGCTCAGGCCATGGCGCGCCAGGACGTGAGCGGCCCGGCATCCATCATGAAGCTGGTGCAGACCGAGCAGGAAGTGGCCAAATACGAACTGCTGACCCAGTTGATGGGCCTGCGCGGCCTGAGCTGGGAGGGCGAGGATTTCACACAGCTCGAGCACGACGTCTGCCGCCAGTGGCTGCTATCCAAGACCTACACCATCGGCGGGGGCACCAGCGAGGTGCAGCTCAACATCATCGCCAAGCGCGTACTGGGCCTGCCGGGCTGAACGCGAGGAGACAACACCATGGGCTTTTTGCTGAACGAAGAACAAACCATGCTGCGCGACAGCGCGCAGGCGTTTTTATCCGAACAATCCCCCGTCACGCTGCAGCGCCAGTTGCGTGATGACGCCGCACCGCTGGGTTTTGCACCAGCGCTGTGGCAGCAGGTGACGGAGCTGGGCTGGCCCGCCGCCACCCTACCCGAGCACGCCGGCGGCCTGGCCATGGGCTACCCCGGCCTGGGCGCAATCTTTGAGCTCATGGGACGCCACCTGGCCGCCCTGCCACTGCTCTCGCACAGCGTGCTGGCCGCCGAGCTGCTGCTGCAGGTCGATGACGCCGCACAGCAGGCGCAGTGGCTGCCGCTGCTGGCGCGCGGAGGCGAGCGCCTGGCACTGGCACTCGATGAATCGCAGCAGCACCGGTCGGCCGCGCTGCGCACCCGCGCCGAAAAGCATGGTGACGGCTGGCGGATCGACGGCGATAAGTGGTTTGTCATCGATGGCCTGGGCGCACGCTGGCTCATCATTGCCGCACAGGTGGCCGGCGAGGCCGCCCCCGCGCTGTTCGTGGTCGACAGCCAGGCAGAAGGCGTGGCGCTCAAGCCCCTGCACCTGGCCGACAGCCGCAACCACGCCCGCATCACGCTGCAGGCCGTGCAGGTGAATGCAGGCGCGCGCCTGGCGCTGTCCGACCCGGCTGCGGCGCTGGAGCGCGCACTGGACTGCGCCCGCGCCTGCCTGGCGGCCGAGGCCCACGGTATCGCGCGCGAGGTGCTGGAGCGTACCGTCGCCTACCTGAAGGAGCGCGTGCAGTTCGACGTGGCCATCGGCTCATTCCAGGCGCTGCAGCACCGCGTGGCGCGGCTCTACACTGAGGTGGAGCTGCTCGACAGCTGCGTGCGTGCAGCCCTGTCCGCCATCGACGCGTGCAGCCCCGAGTTGCCGCTGCTCGCCAGCCTGGCGAAGGCGCGCGCCAACGACCTGTGCGAGAGACTGCTCAACGAGGCAGTGCAGCTGCACGGCGGCATTGGCGTGACCGACGAATTCGACCTGGGCCTGTTCCTGAAGCGCGCCCGCGTGCTGCAACAGTCGCTGGGCGACACCCCGTTCCACCGCGAGCGCTACGCCCGCCTGAAAGGATTTTGACTGTCATGACCGCACCGAATGCCATTGAACTGGTGCAGCGCGCCGCGCAGGCACGCGCCCAACTGCTCTCCCCCGGTGCCCCGTTTGAGCTGGAAATGGTCACGCACCAGGGCCAGCAGGTACCCGCCTACAAGAATGCGTTGCGCAACCTGCCCGAGCTCATCAACGCCGGGCGCGCCCATGGTGCACGCGAATTCATGGTGTATGGGGATGACCGCTGGAGCTTCGCGCGGTTTTTCACCGCCGTCGATGCCCTGGCCGGAAGGCTGCAGCAGGAACACGGCCTGCAGCCGGGCGAGCGCGTGGCCATTGCCCTGCGCAACCGCCCCGAATGGGCCGTGGCCTTTGCCGCCGTGGCACTGGTGGGCGCGATTCCTGCGCCACTCAACAGCTTTGGCCTGGGCGAGGAGCTGAGCGCCAGCCTGCAGGACATAGAGCCTCACTGGCTGGTGTGCGACCAGGACCGCTTCGACCGCCTGGCGCAGCACGCCTTGCCCGATGGCTGCCAGACCACGGTGGTGGACAGCGGCGGCGGCACGGTCGCCTGGGAGCGGCTCACCGCCGCGGGCGGCCCGGCGCTGGTGCCGCCGCGGCTTGCCGCCACCGACCCGGCCCTGATCCTGTTCACCTCCGGCGCCTCCGCTCAGGCCAAGGGCGTGCTGTCCAACCAGCGCGCGGTGTGCCAGGCGCTGCACAACATCGACTACATCGGCGCCATCGCCGGCATGACCTCGCCCCAGGCGGTGCAAAAGCTCATGGCCGCCGGGCTCACGCCCACCACACTCACCGTGGTGCCGCTGTTTCACGTCAGCGGCCTGCACGCGCAGCTGCTGGCCTCGCTGCGCCACGGCCGCCGCCTGGTGCTGATGCACCGCTGGGACCCCGCCCAGGCCATGGCGCTGATCCAGCGGGAAAAAATCACCCAGTTCAACGGAGCGCCCTCCATGGTGCAGCAGCTCTTGGACCAGCCCGCCTTCCACGACCCGCAGGTCAGCGGCACGCTCATGGGCCTGGGTTTTGGCGGCGCGGGCCTGTCGCAGCGCCTGATCGAAGACACCCTCAAGGCGCGCCCCGACTCCCTCTCGGGGATTGGTTTTGGCCTGACAGAAACCAACGGCGTGGGCGCCGGCGCCTCGGGCACGCTATTCGCCCTGCGCCCGCAATGCGCGGGCATGCTCTCGCCGCTGATGGAGCTGCGCATTGCCGATGTGTTCGGCGACCCCCTGCCCACAGGCCAGGACGGTGAAATCTGGCTGCGCGGCGTGACCGTGATGGAAGGCTACTGGAACCAGCCCCGCGCCACCCAGGCAGCGATGAGCGAGGGCTGGTTTCGCACCGGAGACGTGGGCCTGGTCGATGGCGACGGCTTTCTGCGCATCGTTGACCGCATCAAGGACGTGATCAACCGCAACGGCGAGAAGATCGCCGCCGCCGAGGTCGAATCCTGCCTCATGCAGCACGGCGCCGTGGAGGAGGCGGTGGTGTTTGCCCAGGCCGACGAGCAAACGGGCGAGGCCGTGGTGGCCGTCGTGCATCTGCGCGCGGGTGCGAATGCCAGCCCCGAAGAGTTGCGTCAGCATGTGGCCGGCCGCCTGGCGGCCTACAAGGTGCCCCAGACCATCCACCTGCGCAGCGAATCACTGCCACGCAACCCGGCAGGCAAGCTGCTCAAGAACACGCTCAAAAAAGAATACCAACCCCGTTGATGCCACCCCTTTCTGCTTCCCCCACGCCCTCGCAGCGCAGCTACGCCCTGGTGCTGCTGACGCTGCTGTCGGCACTGGCGTTCATGGATAGGCAGATCCTGGCCGTGCTGCTGCAGCCGGTGAAGGCCGAATTCGGCCTTACCGACCTGCAGGTGGGCCTGATCACCGGCCTGGGCTTTTCGCTCACCTTCGTGCTTCTGGGCATTCCGCTGGGCAAGCACGCCGACCGGGGCCAGCGCCGCACGGTGCTGGTCTGGAGCCGCGGCGTGGGCGCCCTGCTGGGTGCTGCGGGTGCAATGGCGGCGGGCTTCTGGAGCCTGCTCGCCTCGCGCGCGGGCAGTGCGCTGAGCGATGCCGGCGGGGCACCTGCCTCCGTCTCCATGCTCAGCGACCTGTATCCGCCCGAGAAACGCTCGCGCGTCATCAGCGTGCTGGGCACCGGGGCCAGCGTGGGCTCCCTGCTGGCCCTGGTGCTGGGCTCCTGGCTGGCACAGCAGTTCGGCTGGCGCGTGACCATGGCGGTGATCGGCGGCAGCGCGCTGCTGTGCACCCTGGTGCTGCGCTTTTCGGTGGCCGAGCCGGCACGCACCCACCATGCGGCGGCCGGCGCATCCGCTCAGCGGCGCGGTGCGACGCGTGAGCTGTGGCGCAACCCCGTCACGCGCTGGCTCATTCTGGGCTCGGCCTTCACCCTGCTGGCCGGCTATGGCTTTGGCGCATGGAACAACGCGCTGCTGATCCGCCGCCATGGCCTGTCGCTGCAAGACGCAGGCTGGGTCTCCGGCGCCGCCGCACTGGCCTCCATCCTGGGTGCGCTCTGGTCCGGCAACCTGACCGACCGGCTCTGCCACCGCGACCAGCGCTGGCAGCTGGGCGTGCCCCTGCTGGGCGTGGCGCTGGCCCTGCCCAGCGGCCTGCTGTACCTGGCCATGCCGGCAGGGGCCGTCTGGGCTGCCACGGCCTTGCTGGTGGCCTATGCCTTTTTCGTCGTCTGGTGGGCCGCGCCGGTGTATGCCGCGCTGAGTTTTGTCGTGCCCCCGCACCGGCGCGCCACGGCCCACGCCACCATCATGCTGGTGGGCTCGGTGGTGGGCAGCGGCCTGGGGCCCATCGTCACCGGCTGGCTCAGCGACCGGCTCGACACGGGCCTGCCCGGCGACGGCCTGCGCTTTGCGTTGATGGCCATGGTCGGCATGCTGCTGCCCGGCTGGCTGGCCTTCAGCCGCGCCCTGCCCGCCTACCCCCAGGCGCGCAACGCGATGGCCGAGCAGTGCAGCAAGCCCGCGGCGCCACAGACCCATTGATTCGCGCCTTGTGCGCCATTGCGCCATTGCGCCATTGCGGTATGAGCGAAAGCAACTGGAAAATGATTGACCTGGCCCGCCGCAACCCGCGGCGGCCCCCTGAGAAGCGTCCCCAGGCCTGGCGCGAACATTCCCCACTGGGCGGCAGGGCCGCAACGCCCAGGACCGGGTGCACAGGGATCCGTTGTCCCTGCCCAGGGAGGCGGCGAAGTGGCGGCCGCTGGCCCAAGTCATCCTCGTGAACCTGGTGGGCCAGTTCCTTCTCCGCCTCGGCAATTTGTGCATCGAGGTACTTGAAGTGCGCGTGCAGGCGTTCGAGCGCCGCCACCAGTTGCGGCGGCAATTCGTGCTCGGCCGGGCAGCCGCTTGATGACGGCGAATCCGGTGGGCAGGCTGATACCGAACTCCAGCAGGAAGCCGTGCATCTGGTTGGCCGTCTTGGTGCGGTCGTGCACCAGGGACTCGCGCATCCGGTGCAGCATGGAGAACGTCTGCTGCGCCTCGGTCTTGGGCGGCACGAAGCGCATGGCGGGACGCGAGGCAGCCTCGCAGATCGCCTCGGCGTCGATGAAGTCGTTCTTGTTGCACTTGACGAAGGGGCGCACGTGCTGCGGAGAGATCAGCTTGGCCTCGTGGCCCATGGCGATGAGCTTGCGCGCCAAGTAGTGGGCTCCTGCACAGGCCTCCATTGCGACAGTGCAGGGATGGAACGTGGCGAAGGACTCGACGAGCTGCTTGCGGCTGAGCTTTCTGCGGAACACCGGCAGTCCCTTGCGATCCTGGCCGTGCAGGTGGAAGGTATATTTGCCCAGCTCGATGCCGACCAACGTCACTGTGTCCATGATGGCCTGCGCTGAAGGAAAAACACCCTGCAAGCCTAGGCTTGCAGGGTGAGCGGAATCAAAGATGGTGCGCTTCGACCCCGCCCTGAAGGGGGTGACCATCTCATTAAACCGGCACGGTCTTGGCAGACGGCGCCGGTCAAACCTTGGAAATGAACTAACGGAAACTCACCTCATACAGCCGCCTGGCTATACGCCGTGGCGCCCTTGGGAATGTACACACCCTCGCACTGGTCAAGGTATTCCTGTTTCTTGGCACGCGGGTTGTAGAACTGCTTGTACCAGATGCGCGCCTTCATGAAGGGCCCATCGCTGGGGATGAACAAGCCATTGAGGCAGGGCGCCTTGTGGTTCCACACCTCCATGTCCTGCAGGAAGGACAGCAGCACGGTGTTCTGGAACTGGGCTGCGGCAATCTGGTCGGTCTTGGTGGCCACGGCCGAGCCGCTGGGCGACTTGACCACCACCGCGTGCCAAACCTTGATCGTGCCGTCGTCCACCGGGGTGTGGGCAATCAGCATGTAGGACTCCTCCATGCCCGTCAGGTGCGACATCAGCAGCCCTGGGCCGTGGTAGGTGGTGACGGTGTGCAGGTCGGGACTGACGCCGTCCGCCGTCACCAGCGTACGGTGGCCACCACACTGGCGCTGGATGGCATGGATGCCCTGGAACTCGTTCTCATAGCGCTCGACGGTGGAACCGTGAATGGGGCTCAGGTGTCCGTAGTCACAAATATTGTCGACGATTTCCTGCGGATGCTGGTTCAGCATGCCCAGGTGGTCCCACTTGGGGCGCACCCAGGCGGGGTCTTCCCACACGGGCAGGCTGGGGTGGTTCCACTCGGGATCGCCCCCCTCGGGGTCGTGCCAGACCCAGACGGCACCCAGGCTCTCGACCACGGTCCAGCTCTTCACGCAGGCCGATGCCGGGATGGCGCCCTGGTGGTAGGGGATGTCGTCGCACTTGCCATCGGGGCCGAAGCGCCAGGCGTGGTAGGGGCAGCGCAGGCCGTCGCCGTCGATGTTCGTGCCCTGGCCGTCGATCACCACATAGCTCGTGGTGTTGGGCGCCGCCAGGTGGGTCTTCATGTGCGGGCAATAGGCGTCCAGCAGGATCACGCGGCCCGAGGTACGGCCCCGGTACAGCGCAAAGTCCTTGCCGAAAAAGCGCACCGCCAGGGGCTTGTAGGTATCCAGCTCGGTGGACTCGGCGATCATGAACCAGCCGCGCGGGAAGGTGAATTCGCCCAGCCGGTAGTCTTTCGTCGTTGCCATATCAACAGTCTCCTTGTGAATGGGATGGTGGAGTGATCTTCGACCTCAAAGAGGCATTTCACATCCCCTGTTTGGACGATGAAGCGGTGGCAGCGGCCGGAGAAAAGCCCTGCTCACGGGCGATCTGCTGCAGCTCCAGCATGCCCTTGCCCTTGGCATAGGCCGGTGCCCCAGGGGCGGTGGCCAGCCACAGCAGGGACTGGGCGATGGCCTCGGGCATCACGGCGCCATAGCGCTGGGCCAGCATGCCGCCGTCGCCCAGCGTGGCGGTGACGGCTTCGGTCGAGACCACACCCGGGTTGGCGCTGTAGGCGCGCAGGCCCTGCTTGCCCAGCTCGCGGTTGATGCAGCCTGCCAGGCGGATCAGCCCCGCCTTGGACGCGCCGTAGGCAAAGCCCCAGCCCCCCTGGTCGGCGGGCAGCGGCGGGTCGTACTGGCCGGCGCCAGAGCACATGTTGATGACCTGCCCGCCGCCTTGCGCCAGCATCCGGGGCAGCAGGCGGCGCGTGAGGTGAAACGGCGCCAGCACATTGCCCTGCAGGGTGCGTTCCAGCATGTCGTCTTCCAGGTCCAGCAGCAGCGCGTTCATCTCGCGGTCCTGGTAGACGGCGTTGTTGATGAGCAGATCAATGCGCCCGTAGTGCGCCAGCACCGCGTCCAGCGCGCGATCAAGCGAGGCCTTGTCCATCAGATCCATGGCATGCGCAAACACCTGCGCCCCCGCGGCCTGCACGGCCTGTGCCGTGGTGGCCAGGCTGCCCCCGAGCAGGGCGCCATCGGGGCGGCGCAATTGGTGCTCCAGTGCCTGGCCCTCGGTTTGTGTACGCGCCGTGATGGCTACGCGCCAGCCTGCCCGGCCAAAGGCCACCGCAGTGGCCGCACCTATGCCCCGGCTGGCACCTGTCACCAGGACCACGGGACTTGTCGTAGCGTCGATCATCATGCCGCCCCGCTCAAGCAGCCACAGGCTGTGCCGCTGCCATGGACTTGCGGCGCGCGATATAGGGCCGCACGGTCCCCAGCATCCACAAGGCGCTGGGCAGCATCAGGCTCATCAGGCACACCAGGGCCCAGCGCAAGGCGCTATCGCCAAAGCTGGGCAGCAGCAGGTCGCTGAGCACCCCCGTCACCAGCGGGCCGAAGCCGCTGCCAACCAAGGTGATGAAGAAGTTCAGCAGGGCCACGGCCACGGCGCGCTCGGAAGCGCCCACCATCTGGCTGATGGCGCTGTACGACAGCGCGGGCCACCAGCTGGCAAAAAAGGCAAAGATCGGTGCAAACACCATCGCGTGCGGCACGCGCAGGCTGCCCAGCATCCAATGCCCTCCCTCGGGCCACAAAATGAACCCCAGGGCGCATGGCAGGGCCAGCAGCATGCCCAGCGCCGGCAAGCCCAGTTGCCAACGCTCGCTGCGGCGCACCATCCGGTCGCACAGCCAGCCCGCGAACAGCGAGCCCAGCACCGCACCTAAGCCGCTGGCCACGCCAAACAGCAGGCCCGCCTGCGCCAGGGTCAAGCCATGGGTGCGCACCAGAAAGCTCGGTGTCCACACCCCATAGCCGTAGCCGGCCAGGCCCGCAAAACCGCAAGCCAGCGCCAGGCGGCGAAATGCCGTCATCTTCAACAGGCGCCCCACCTGCTGCGCCAGCGACTCGCGCACCGGCTCTGCGGCCTGCACGGGCTGGGCCTCGAACGCACCGCGCCGGGGCTCGATCACCCACCACCACACCAGCAGCGCCAACACCATGCCAGGTATGCCAAACGCCGCAAAGGTCTGGCGCCAGCCGTAGTGCTGGGCGATCCAGGCACCAAGGGCCAGGCCGATCAGCACGCCGAAATGCGGCCCCATCATGAACAGGCTGATGGCCAGCGAGCGGCGCTCCTTGGGGTAGAGGTCGGACACCACCGAGATCGACGGCGCCATGCCTCCGGCCTCGCCAACGGCCACCGACATGCGCGCCAGCAGCAGCTGCCAGAACTGCACCGCCACGCCGCAGGCCAGGGTTGCCAAGCTCCACAGGCCGCAGCACACGGCAATGATGTTGCGCCGGTTGTATTTGTCTGCAAGCTTGCCCACCGGCACGCCCAGCACGGCATACAGCAGGCCAAAGGCCAGGCCGCTGAGCAGGCCCATTTGCGTATCGGTGGCGCCAAACTCATGCTTGATCGGCTCGATCAGCACGGCGATGACCTGCCGGTCGATGAAGGAAAAGATATAGACCAGGGCCAGCAGCAGCAAACTCAGGTGCGCGCGCCAGGTCACGGAAGGGGTGGTAGTGGGTGGCATGGTGCAATGGTCTGGACAGGTGCCTTTCCTGGCATCGTCTTTTTGGACGATGGGCCCGCAAAGCCTGTACGGTAACGTGGCACCCATACCAGAAAACGGAGACATTCCCGATGACCCCTGCCCCCTCCCCCGCCGCGCAGTACCTGGCCGCCCAGCAAGCCGCCTTCCGCGCGGAGGGTCCCGTGCCCGCCAGCGTGCGCCAGCAGCGCCTGCAGGGCGTGATCGACATGCTGCTGAAGCACACGGACGCCTTGTGCGCCGCCATGGGCGAGGATTTTGGCGGCAGGCCCTCGGTGTTTTCCCTGATGAACGACATCCTCGGCTCGCTGGCCTCGCTCAAGCATGCACGCGACCACCTCGCAGGCTGGATGGGTGACGACGCGCGCCCATCAGTCGCCCCGTTCGACAACTTCGGCGCCACCGCCTGGGTGCGCTACCAGCCCAAGGGGGTGGTCGGCATCATCGGCACCTGGAATGCGCCAGTGTTTACCCTGCTTTCGCCCCTGGCCAGCGCGCTGGCGGCGGGCAACCGCGCGGTGCTCAAACCCTCGGAGGTCGCACCGCGCACGGCCGAGGTGCTGGCCGCCGCCGTGCGCGCATGCCTGGACCCCGCCGTGGTCGCCGTGGTCACGGGCGACGCCGCCGTGGCCGCCGATTTTTCCGCCCAGCCCTGGAACCACCTGGTGTTCACCGGCTCCACCGCCGTGGGCAGGAAGGTCATGGAGGCCGCCGCCAGAAACCTCGTGCCGGTGACGCTGGAGCTGGGCGGCAAGTCGCCCGTGCTGATCGGCCGGAGCGCCGACATCCGCAACGCCGCCGAGCGCATCGCCGTGGGCAAGAGCCTGAATTCGGGCCAGCTGTGCGTGGCGCCCGACACCGTGTGGGTGCACCGCACACAGCTCGAGGCCCTGATCGCCGCGCTGCAGGAGTTCTACGGCGGCCTCTACCCCGACCTGGCCACCAATGCCGACGTCACCCCGGTCATCAACCCCCACCACTTTGCCCGCGTCGAGTCCTACGTGGCCGACGCCGGCGCACGCGGCGCACGCGTGGCCATGGCGGGCGACTGGCCCAGCGCCGAGGGGGCGGGCCGGCGCAAGATGCCGCTGCGCCTGGTGGTCAACCCCAGCGCCGAGAGCGAAATCGCACGGCACGAGATTTTTGGCCCCGCCATGGTGCTGCGCACTTTCGAGCACATGGCCGAGGCAGTAGAGGCGCTCAACCAGGGCGAGCGCCCGCTGGCGCTGTACTACTTCGGCCAGGACGCGGCCGAGCAGCAATGGGTGCTGGACCACACGCTCTCGGGCGGCGTGTCGGTCAATGACGTGACCATGCACCCCGCACTGCACGACGCGCCCTTTGGCGGCGTGGGTGCCTCGGGCATGGGCCACTACCACGGGCGCGAAGGTTTTCTGGAGTTCAGCCACCAGCGCTCGGTGTACAGCGCAGGCACGCACGACCCGCGCCG
Organism: Alicycliphilus denitrificans; assembly: GCF_044792555.1. Classification (GTDB taxonomy): domain Bacteria; phylum Pseudomonadota; class Gammaproteobacteria; order Burkholderiales; family Burkholderiaceae_C; genus Alicycliphilus; species Alicycliphilus denitrificans_A. The sequence goes on along the minus strand of NZ_CP126238.1, from coordinate 1,857,138 downwards.
CGAATGGGGCATGTTGCCGCCCTACACCCCCGCATTCGAGCAAATGTTGCGCAGCGCGCTGACCCCTTGAACCATGGAATCGACCCCTATGGCACATCCCTTGTTTTCTCTCGCAGGCCAGGTGGCCGTCGTCACCGGCGCCGGCAAAGGCATTGGCAAGGCCTGCGCCATTGCCCTCGCGCAGGCGGGCGCCGACATAGCGCTGACGGCGCGCACCCAGGCTGACCTGGACGCCGTCGCGCGTGAGATCGCCGCCCTCGGCCGCCGCGCCATCACGGTGGCGGGCGACATCAGCGATGAAGCCACGATGGACACCCTGGTGGCGCGCACCGTGGCCGAGTTGGGCAGGCTCACCATCCTCATCAACAACGCCGGGGGCACGGGCCCCAACCATCCGCTCAAGATGGGCGGCGCCGAATTCAGCGCCGCGCTGGTGTGGAACGTCGCCCCCGCCTATCTGATGACGCAGAAATGCGTGCCCGCCATGCGCGAGGCGGGCGGCGGCGCGGTGGTCAATATCAGCTCGGTGGCGGCGCGCTATGCGCAAAAGCATTTCAGCGTCTACGGCGCGGCCAAGGCGGCGCTGAACCAGCTCACGCGCAACCTGGCCCAGGATTTCGGGCCACAGGTGCGGGTCAACGCCATCGAGCCCGGCACCATCATGACCGAGGCACTGGCTCCATTCCTGACGCCCGAGCGCAAGGAGCGCATGGTCAGTACCACGCCGCTGGCGCGCCTGGGCCAGCCCGAGGACATAGCCGCGGCAGCACTGTTCCTGGCCTCGCCCGCCGCGGGCTGGATCACCGGAAAGATCCTGGGTGTCGATGGCGGCGTGGAAGCGCCCAATTTTTAAGGAGTGCGAGACATGTTGATGGTCAAAATCCTCGCCTTGCTGACCTTCGTTTCCTGGCTTGGTGCCACGGGCGAGCGGCTGTACGACTGCTGGCGCAACGAAGCTGGGGCGGCGGCGCCAGCGGCCAAGCTCGAACAAACCAGGACAGAGCGCTGGAGCGTAGGCGAGTTGCGCTGGTAACTGAGTCTAGAGGCGCCCAGGTCGGCGCCGATTTGGCGGGTGCGCAAGGCCCCGCCGTGCAGTAGTTGCAGTGTGTATCGTAGTTTGCTCATCCCGGCAGCGTTGGCACGCACCTCGGTCGCCTGCCGGGATCACGGGCGTGCCGCAGCCCACCAATTCCTGCGTGATGTCCACCGGCAGCACGCCGACAGCCATGGCCTGCTCCTGAATCACGGGCCGCGCGTCCCGCTTGCGCAGGCCCGCGTCGAACATCTTGCCCGCAAAGGCGCCCTCCCCGAATGAGGCTGGAGGGCCTTGGTGCCCATTGCCTGACAATTGTCAGCCGCCCGGCCCGCGCAAGGCGCATCCTGCGGCACAAAAAATCAACAAAATACCCATCAGACGCTTATATGACAAGCGCAAGATGCTATTTTTTTAAAAGACGAAAGGTAAGCAGCACATGCATCTCGACAGCAACACCAGCCATCAGGCCCGCCCCATCCGCATCGCCATCGTGGGCCATGGCAATCTGGGGCGCGGCGTGGAGGCGGCCGTCGCCAAGAACCCGGACATGGTGATCGCCGGCATCTACACGCGCCGCGACCCGGCGCAGCTCAAGCCCCTGACCGTGGGCGTTGCCGTGCACCACATGGACAGTCTCATGGGCCACAAGGGCGCCATCGACGTGCTGGTCCTGTGCGGCGGCTCCAAGGACGACCTGCCGCGCCAAAGCCCCGAGCTGGCGGCGCATTTCAGCCTGGTGGACAGCTTTGACACCCATGCGCGCATTCCAGAGCATTTCGCCAGCGTCGATGCCGCCGCGCAGGCCGGCCAGACCACGGCGCTGATCTCCGCCGGCTGGGACCCCGGCATGTTCTCCATCAACCGCGTGCTGGGCGAGGCCCTGCTGCCCGACGGCGCCACTTACACCTTCTGGGGCAAGGGCCTAAGCCAGGGGCATTCCGATGCCGTGCGCCGCGTGCCCGGCGTGGCCGGCGGCGTGCAGTACACCATCCCCATCGACGCGGCCGTGGACCAGGTGCGCAGCGGCGTGCGGCCCGAGCTGTCCACGCGCGAGAAGCACCGGCGCGAATGCTTCGTGGTGCTGGAGGCCGGCGCCGACGCCGAGGCCGTGCGCCAGGCCATCGTCAGCATGCCGCACTACTTCGACGAATACGACACCACGGTGCACTTCATAGGGGCCGAGGAGCTGGCGCGCGAGCATGGCGCCATGCCGCACGGCGGCTTCGTGATCCGCAGCGGCAATACCTCCGACGCCAACAAGCAGGTCATCGAATACCGCCTGCAGCTCGATAGCAACCCCGAGTTCACCTCCAGCGTGCTCGTGGCCTACGCGCGCGCCGTACACCGCATGCGCCAGGCGGGGCAGTTCGGCTGCAAGACCGTGTTCGACGTGGCGCCGGGCCTGCTGTCGCCCAAGAGCGCGGCCGCGCTGCGTGAGCAGCTGCTGTAATCAGCATTTATAAAAAATAGCCGCTAACGCTCGTCAAATATGCGTTAGCAGCTATTTATTTTATAGTTCAGACACCCCATCCCGCAGGCATTCCTGTGGCAAACGCCGCCGCCGCACCCCGATGTGCGCGCCATGAGAAAATTGCGGGTTATTCCGTAAGAACCACACAGGACACCCGCACCATGGAAGCAGAACACATCAACCAGATCGGCAACACCCTCGAAGACCTGGCGAACCGCACGCAAGAGCTACGGAGGTATCTTTGACTACGATGCCAAGTACGAACGCCTGCGCACGGTAAACGCCTCGCTGGAAGACCCGGCCTGCTGGAACGACCCGAAGAAGGCCCAGGAGCTGGGCAAGGAGAAGAAGTCGCTCGACGCCGTGGTGCTGACGCTGCAAAAGCTCAGCGCCGAGCTGGCCGACAACGCCGAGCTCTACGAGATGAGCCGCGAAGAAGACGACGAGGCCGGCCTGCTGACCATCGAGGCCGAGACGGACAAGCTGCGCCCGCTGATCGAGGAACTTGAATTCCGCCGCATGTTCAGCAAAGAGGCCGACCCGTTGAACTGCTACATCGACATCCAGGCCGGCGCCGGCGGCACCGAGGCCTGCGACTGGGCCAGCATGCTGCTGCGCCAGTACCTGAAATACGCCGAGCGCAAGGGCTTCAAGGCCACGGTGGATGAGGAAACGCCCGGCGACGTAGCCGGCGTCAAGAGCGCCACCATCCACATCGAGGGCGACTACGCCTACGGCCTGCTGCGCACCGAGACCGGCGTGCACCGCCTGGTGCGCAAGTCGCCCTTCGACAGCTCGGGCGGGCGCCACACCTCGTTTGCCAGCCTGTTCGTCTACCCCGAGATCGACGACTCGATCCAGATCGACATCAACCCCGCCGACGTGCGCACCGACACCTACCGCGCCAGCGGCGCGGGCGGCCAGCACATCAACAAGACCGACTCGGCCGTGCGCCTGACGCACATCCCCACGGGTACCGTGGTGCAGTGCCAGGACGGACGCAGCCAGCACAGCAACCGCGACGTGGCCTGGCAGCGCCTGCGCTCCAAGCTCTACGAGCTGGAGATGCAAAAGCGCATGGAAGAGCAGCAAAAGCTCGAGGACACCAAGACCGACGTCGGCTGGGGCCACCAGATCCGCAGCTACGTGCTGGACAACAGCCGCATCAAGGATCTGCGCACCAACGTGGAAATCTCGGCCACGCAGAAGGTGCTGGACGGCGACCTGGATGCGTTCATCGAGGCCTCGCTCAAGCAAGGCCTGTAATAAAAAGGACAAGCACGATGAAAGAAGGACAAGCCAAGGCCATTCAGCGCCTGGACTACGCCCCGCCCGCGTTCTGGATCGACAGCGTCGAGCTGACCTTCGACCTGGACCCGGCCAAGACCCGGGTGCTCAACAGGATGCAGGTGCGCCGCAACGCCGCCGTTGCCCCGCAGAGCCTGCGCCTGCATGGCCAGGAGCTGAACCTGGCGCGCGTGCTGGTCAACGGCGCCGGCACCTCGTTCAAGATCGAGGAGGGCGAGCTGGTGCTGGAGAACCTGCCCGAGGGCGATGCGCCCTTCGCGCTGGAGATCTTCACCACCTGCGCCCCGGCCAAGAACACCCAGCTGTCGGGCCTGTACGTGAGCCAGGGCACCTTCTTCACGCAGTGCGAGGCCGAGGGCTTCAGGCGCATCACCTACTTCCTGGACCGGCCCGACGTCATGGCCAGCTACAGCGTGCTGCTGCGCGCCAGCAAGAGCGAATACCCGGTGCTGCTCAGTAACGGCAACCTGGTGGAGTCGGGCGAGCTGGAAGACGGCCGCCATTTCGCGCGCTGGGTCGATCCGCACAAGAAGCCCTGCTACCTGTTCGCGCTGGTGGCCGGCAAGCTGGTGGCGCGCGAGCAGCAGATCATCAGCCGCGCCGGCAGGCCGCACCTGCTGCAGGTCTGGGTGCGCCCGGGCGACCTGGGCAAGACCGAGCACGCCATGAACTCGCTCATGGCCTCCATCGCCTGGGACGAGGCGCGCTTTGGCCTGTCGCTCGACCTGGAGCGCTTCATGATCGTCGCCACCAGCGACTTCAACATGGGCGCCATGGAGAACAAGGGCCTGAACATCTTCAACACCAAGTACGTGCTGGCGAGCGAGGCCACGGCCACCGACACCGACTTTGCCAACATCGAGAGCGTGGTCGGCCACGAGTACTTCCACAACTGGACGGGCAACCGCGTCACCTGCCGCGACTGGTTCCAGCTCTCGCTGAAAGAAGGCCTGACGGTGTTCCGCGACCAGGAATTCAGCCAGGACATGGCGGGCAGCCCATCGGCGCGCGCCGTCAAGCGCATCGAGGACGTGCGCGTGCTGCGCACCGCGCAGTTCCCCGAGGACGCCGGCCCCATGGCCCACCCGGTGCGCCCCGACAGCTACGTCGAGATCAACAACTTCTACACCGTCACCATTTATGAGAAGGGTGCCGAGGTGGTGCGCATGCAGCACAACCTGGTCGGGCGCGAAGGCTTTGCGCGCGGCATGAAGCTGTACTTCGAGCGCCACGACGGCCAGGCCGTGACCTGCGACGACTTCGCGCAGGCGATCGCCGACGCCAACCCGGCAAGCCCGCTGGCGCAGCACCTGGAACAGTTCAAGCGCTGGTACAGCCAGGCTGGAACGCCCCATGTGCGGGCCGTGGGCCAGTACGACCCGAATGCGCGCCGCTACACGCTCACGCTGTCGCAAAGCTGCGCCGCCACGCCAGGGCAGCCGAGCAAACAGCCCTTCGTCATCCCCGTGACGCTGGGCCTGCTGGGCGCTCATGGTGCCGCCCTGCCGCTGCAGCTCGATGGCGAGGCCGTAGCCGGCGCCGCCGAGCGCACCGTGGTGCTGACCGAGGAAAGCCTCACGCTCAGCTTCATCAACGTGGACAGCCAGCCCGTGCCATCGCTGCTGCGCGGTTTCAGCGCCCCGGTGGTGCTGGACTGCTCCTTTAGCGACGCCGAGCTGCTCACCCTGCTGGCGCACGACGGCGACGCCTTCAACCGCTGGGAGGCCGGCCAGCGCCTGATGCTGCGCATTGCTATCAACGCAATAGCTGATAGCGCTGTCACCACGGGCGCTAACGGCCAAATTGATCAAAACCTGCTGCCCGCTGCCCTGGTGCAGGCCATGCGCGCGGTGCTGCGCCACCCGCAGCTGGATGCGGCCTTCAAGGAGCTGGTGCTGACGCTGCCGTCCGAGAGCTACATCGCCGAGCAGTTGGACGTGGTGGACCCGCAGCGCGTGCACGCCGTGCGCGAGGCCATGCGCGCCGAACTGGCCCTGGCCCTGCACGCCGACTGGGCCTGGGCCTGGGAGGAACACCAGGCCTGCGGGGCCTACCGCCCCGATGCCGCCGCCGCCGGCCGGCGCGCACTCGCCGGCCTGGCGCTGACCATGCTGTGCCTGGCCGCGCGCACGAACCATGACGCCGTCTGGCCCGGCAAGACCTACCAGCGCTTCAAGGATGCGGGCAACATGACCGACCGCTTCAACGCGCTGTCGGCCCTGGTCGCGAGCGGCCACGAACTGGCCCAGCCCGCGCTGGCGCGCTTTCATGCGCTGTTCAAGGACGATGCGCTGGTGCTCGACAAATGGTTTGCCCTGCAGGCCGGCGGCACCGACCGCGGCGGCAACGTGCTGCCCGCCGTGAAGGCCTTGATGAAGCACCCGGATTTCCACATCAAGAACCCGAACCGCGCGCGCAGCGTCATCTTCAGCTACTGCAGCGCCAACCCCGGAGCCTTCCATCGCCAGGATGCGGCGGGCTACGTATTCTGGGCCGAGCGCGTGCTGGAGCTGGACGCCATCAACCCGCAGGTCGCCGCCCGCCTGGCGCGCGCGCTGGACCGCTGGAAGAAACTGGCCGAGCCCTACCGCACCGCCGCGCGCGAGGCCATCGCCCGCATCGCCGCCAAGCCCGAGCTGTCCAACGACGTGCGCGAAGTCGTCACGCGCGCCCTGGCCGATTGACTCAAAGGAAAAAGGACCTACCCATGACCGAACGCATCAGCCTGACCCGCTACCTTGTCGAACAACAGCGCGTGGATGGCCGCATCCCGCCTCAGCTGCGCCTGCTGCTGGAGGTGGTAGCGCGCGCCTGCAAGCGCATCGCACTGGCCGTCAACAAGGGCGAACTGGGCGACGTGATGGGCACCGCCGGCAGCCAGAACGTGCAGGGCGAGGTGCAGAAGAAGCTCGACATCATCGCCAACGAGACCCTGATTGAGGCCAACGAATGGGGCGGCCACCTGGCGGCCATGGCCAGCGAGGAGATGGAGGGCATCTACGTCGTGCCCAACCGCTACCCGCAGGGCGAATACCTGCTCATGTTCGACCCGCTGGACGGCTCTTCCAACATCGATGTGAACGTGAGCATAGGCACTATCTTCAGCGTGCTGAAGAAGCCCGAGGGCCACCCCGGCGTGCATGACGACGACTTCCTGCAGCCCGGCTCCAACCAAGTGGCGGCCGGCTACTGCGTCTATGGGCCGCAGACCACGCTGGTACTCACCGTGGGCGACGGCGTGGCCATGTTCACGCTGGACCGCGAGCAAGGCTCCTTCGTGCTCATCCGCGAAAACGTGCGCATTCCCGAGGACACCAAGGAATTCGCCATCAACATGAGCAACATGCGCCACTGGGACGAACCGGTCAAGCGCTACATCGACGAATGCCTGGCCGGCAAGGAAGGCCCGCGCGGCAAGGACTTCAACATGCGCTGGATCGCCAGCATGGTGGCCGACGTACACCGCATCCTGAGCCGCGGCGGCATCTTCATGTACCCCTGGGACAAGCGCGAACCCCACAAGCCCGGCAAGCTGCGCCTGATGTACGAAGCCAACCCCATGGGCTGGCTCATCGAGCAAGCCGGCGGCGCCGCCACCAACGGCAAACAACGCATCCTCGACATCCAGCCCACCCAGCTGCACGAACGCGTGAGCGTGATCCTGGGCTCAAAAAATGAGGTCGAACGCGTGACCAGCTACCACAACGGTATATAATTCGAGGCTTAGCCGGTGTAGCTCAGTCGGTAGAGCAGCTCATTCGTAATGAGAAGGTCGGGTGTTCGATTCATCTCTCCGGCACCAAATAAAAAGCCCTGATTCGCAAGAGTCAGGGCTTTTTACTTTTCTGCGCGTCTTCAGAAATCCAACGGATCGCCGTCATCCATGGGCTGCTGCCGGACCTGTGGGCTGCTGCTCTGGGACTGCATGGCGCGGCGTTTGTGAGTGACGTGGTAGGCGGTCAGGACGCGGGACACCACCACGTCCAGCGCCGGGCGGTGGTGGCCGTCGCGGTCGATCCAGACCTTGGGTGTGATGCTGCCGGCCACGGCCAGGCTGTCGCCGGCAACCAGTGCCAGCAATGCCTCCACCGGCGCTTCGTCGAAGGCAATGCAGTTGACGAACAGGCTTTGGCCGTCGCCGCCGGCCGCCATCATCTTGGCGGTGGCGTAGGTCTTGCCGGTCTTGCTGGTGCGCTGCTCAGGGTGAGCATGCAGCTTGCCGGAAATCAGGGCGTCTATCATTTTTTCGAGTTTCTGGCGAGTTCTTCACCCGCGCGCCGCGGCGCTGGCATGCAGGCAAATGGCGGCAGCCGCGCCGACGTTGAGCGACTCTTCGCCGCCCGGCTGCGCAATGCGGATGTGCTGGCGTGCGCGCCGCTGCAGCTCGGGCGAAACGCCCTGCCCTTCGTGGCCCATGATCCAGCCGCAGGGCCAGGGAAGCCGGGCGCGGTGCAGCCAGTCGCCCTGGTGCGAGCTGGTGGCCAGCAGGGGTACGGCCAGGCCGTCGATGTCTGCCACGTCCAGCCCCTCCACCAGGCGCAGCGCAAAGTGGGAGCCCATGCCGGCGCGCAGCACCTTGGGCGACCACAGCGCCGCCGTGCCCTTGAGCGCGGCGATCTGGGTAAAGCCAAAGGCCGAGGCGCTGCGCAGGATGGAGCCCACGTTGCCCGCGTCCTGCAGGCGGTCGAGCACCACCGTGGGCGCCTGCGCATCAAGACCCTGCTCTGCCGGCAGCGCCAGCACGAAGCCCATGCGCGCGGGGGATTCGAGGCCGCTGATGTCCCGCCACAGGGCGTCGGCAATGACTACGTTTTTAGTAGCTGCTTGCGCATATTGCACCGGCGCTTCAGGCCAAAAAGATTCAGAAAATACGGCAATGACCGGGCGTTGCCCCCGCGCCAGCGCGGCGCCGCACAGGTGGTCGCCCTCCAGCCAGGCGCGGCCCTGCTTGCGGTAGGCCGTGCTGTCCTGCGACAGGCGGCGCAGGTCCTTGAGCAGCGCGTTGTCGCGCGAATGGATGGTGGTGGGCGTAGGGGTCATGGGCATGCGGGCACGGCCTGCAGGGCGCGCGCCACGGGTGCGAAGGAGCGGCGGTGCTGCGGGCAAATCCCATGTGCCTGCAGGGCCGCCAGGTGCTCGGCGGTGCCGTAGCCCTTGTGGCCGGCAAAGCCGTACTGGGGGTATTGCGTGTGCAGCTCGGCGCACCAGCGGTCGCGCGTGACCTTGGCCAGGATGGAGGCCGCCGAGATGGCCGCCACGCGCGCGTCGCCCTTGACGATGGCCTCGGCCGGTATGTCCAGTTGCGGCAGGCGATTGCCGTCCACCAGCGCCAGCGTGGGCTTCAGGCGCAGGCCCTGCACGGCGCGGCGCATGGCCAGCAGCGTGGCCTGCAGGATGTTGAGGCGGTCGATTTCCTCCACCGTGGCCTCGGCAATGCTGCAGCACAGGGCCTTGGCGCGGATCTCGTTGAAAAGAGCCTCGCGCCGCGTGGCCGTGAGGGTCTTGGAATCGGCCAGGCCGGCAATGGGCTGCAGTTCGTCCAGGATCACCGCGGCCGCGACCACGGGCCCGGCCAGCGGGCCTCGGCCGGCCTCGTCCACACCGGCCACGAGGCCGCTCGCATGCCATTGGAAGCAGGCTTGCTCAGGCAAGGATTTTTTGGAGGGCATCGGCGGCAAGGCGGGAGGTGTCGCGCTGTAGTTGTTCATGCAGCGCGGTGAAGCGCTGCTCCAGGCGCGCGATGCGCCCGGGGTCTTGTGTGGGCGCATCCAGCCACTGCTGCACGGCCGCGGCCAGGGCCTCTGGCGTGGCGGCGTCCTGCAGCAGCTCGGGCACGACGAACTCTTGGCACAGGATGTTGGGCAAGCCCACCCAGGGCTGCAGCTGTTTGCCGCGCATCAGGCGCCAGCTGATGGGGTGCATGTGGTAGCCGATGACCATGGGGCGCTTGAACAGCGCCGCCTCCAGCGTGGCCGTGCCGCTGGCGATCAGCGTGCAATCGCAGGCGGCGAGCACCTGGTGCGACTGGCCGGTGACGATGGTGAGGCGGTCCAGCACGCCACATTCGCGCGCGATCTGCTCGATGCGCGCGCGCTGGGCGGGCACCGCAGGAACAACCATTTTGATAGCTGGCCGCGCTTTACTGATAAGCGCTGCAGCCCGAAAGAATGGTTTTGCGATATAGGCGACCTCGGCCGAGCGGCTGCCCGGCAGGATGGCCAGCACCTCGTCCTGCGGCGCCAGGCCCAGCAGGGCGCGCGCGGCCAGCCGGTCGGGCTGCATGGGGATGACGCTGGCGAGAGGATGGCCTACGTAGGTGGCGGCGATGCCGTGGCGCGCGAGCAGCGCGGGCTCGAACGGGAAGATGCACAGCACATGGTCGGCAGCGGCGCGGATCTTCTCGACGCGGTGGGCACGCCAGGCCCAGATCGACGGGCAGACGAAGTGCACGGTCTTGACGCCGGCTGCGCGCAGGTCGGCCTCCAGGCCCAGGTTGAAGTCGGGCGCATCCACGCCGATGAACACGTCGGGCCTGTCGGCCAGCAGGCGTGCGCGCAAGGCCTTGCGCATCTTCAGGATGCCCAGCAGGCGCCGCACCAGCTCAATGCTGTAGCCATGCACGGCCAGGCGCTCGCTGGGCCACCAGGCGTCAAAGCCGCGCTCCTGCATGCGCGGTCCGCCTATGCCCACGCTGGCCACGCCAGGCCATTGGGCGCGCAGGCCGTCGAGCAGCAGGCCGGCCAGCAGGTCGCCGGAGGTCTCGCCGGCCACCATGGCGACACGAGGGGGATTGGAAGCCATGGCGCAGGGCGGCTGATCAGCGGGCAATGCCGCGCCGCGATGCGGCGACGAAATCGCACAGCAGGGTGATGTCGCCCTCGGCCTCGGGGTGCGACTGCGACAGCTCGGCCAGGGCCGACAGGGCTGCCTCCAGTGTCAGGCCCTGGCGGTACAGCAGGCGATAGGCCTGCTTGAGGGCCGCCACGCGCTGGGCCGAAAAGCCGCGGCGGCGCAGCCCCTCCAGGTTCAGGCCGCGCACGGCCAGGGGGTTGCCATCGACCATCATGAAGGGCGGCACGTCCTGCGAGACATGGCTGGCAAAGCCCGCCATGGCATGGGCGCCAATCTTGGAGAACTGGTGCACGCCCGTCAGGCCGCCAATGATGACCTGGTCACCCACATGCACATGGCCGGCCAGGGTGGCGTTGTTGGCCAGGATGACCTGGTTGCCCACCACGCAGTCGTGCGCGATGTGCACGTAGGCCATGATCCAGTTGTCGTCGCCGATGCGGGTCTCGCCCTGGTCCTGCACCGTGCCGGTGTTGAAGGTACAGAACTCGCGGATGGTGTTGCGCTCGCCGATCACCAGGCGCGTGGGCTCGCCCGCGTACTTCTTGTCCTGCGGCGCCGCGCCCAGCGAGGCGAACTGAAAGATGTGGTTATCCGCGCCGATGCAGGTGTGGCCCTCGATCACGCAGTGCGCGCCCACCGTGGTGCGCGCGCCAATGCGCACATGGGCACCGATGAGCGCATAGGGTCCCACCGTAGCGCTGGGGTCGATCTCGGCCCCTGGCGCGATGATGGCCGTGCTGTGGATATTGCTCACAGGCTGCGTCATCAACCACCGACGTTGCGCATGGTGCACATGAGCTGCGCCTCGCAGGCGACCTCATCGCCCACGCGGGCCACGCCGTTGAACTTCCAGACACCGCCGCGCACGCGGTCTATGGTGATCTCCAGGATGAGCTGGTCACCCGGCTCCACCGGGCGCTTGAAGCGCGCTCCGTCGATACCGACGAAGTAATAGATGTTGTTCTCGTCGGGCACCTGGCCCATGGCATCAAAGGCCAGCAGGCCCGCCGCCTGAGCCAGGGCCTCCAGGATGAGCACGCCGGGCATGACCGGGCGTCCCGGGAAATGGCCGGTGAAATACGGCTCGTTGAAGGTCACGTTCTTGACCGCCCGGATGCGCTGGTTGCGCTCGAGCTCGACCACCCTGTCCACCAGCAGAAAGGGGTAGCGGTGTGGCAGTTGCTTGAGGATTGCGTGAATGTCCATCATTGTTGTATTGCGGCCTAGCCGTCCTTGAGTGTTTGTTCCAGCGCCTTGATACGTTCGCGCAGCTTGTACAGCTGGCGCAGCGTGGCCGCGTTCTTTTCCCACTTGGCGTTGTCATCCATGGGAAACACCCCGGTGTACTGGCCGGGCTTGGTGATCGAATGGGTGACCACCGTGTTGGTGGAGATGTGCACATTGTCCGCCAACTGCAGGTGTCCGACGATGGAAGCGGCCCCCGCAATGGTGCAATGCGCGCCGATGCGCGTGCTGCCGGCCACGGCCGAGCAACCAGCCATGGCCGTGTGCCGGCCTATGTGCACGTTGTGCGCGATCTGGATCAGGTTGTCGAGCTTGACGCCATCCTCGATCACCGTGTCTTCGAGTGCGCCACGGTCTATGCAGGTGTTGGCACCGATCTCCACATCATCGCCGATGCGCACGGCGCCGAGCTGCTCGATCTTGATCCACTCGCCCTGCTGGCGTGCAAAGCCAAAGCCGTCCGCCCCTATCACCACGCCCGGATGCAGGATGCAGCGCGCGCCCACGGAGCAGCGCTCGCCCACCGTGACGCGGGACTTGAGAACCGTGTGCGCGCCAATCACGGCGCCGCGCTCGACCACGCACAGCGGCCCTATGCAAGCCGTGGGGTGGACCTGCGCCTGCGCATCGACGACGGCGCTCGGATGCACGCCGGCCGGCGCGCCCTGCCCCTGTGCACGCACCCATAACTGCGTGAGCCGCGCAAAGTAGGCGTAGGGGTCGTCGGCCACGATGCAGCCGCCACGCGCCAGCGCCGCGGCGCGCATGCCCGGGCCCACAATGACACAGGCCGCCCGGGAGGCGGCCAGTTGCGACTGGTAGCGTGGGTTGCTCAGGAAGGCCAGGTCACCGCTGCCGGCCGAATCCAGCGGCGCGATGCGCCGGATTTCGGTGTCTCTGCCGGCTCCTTCAAGGCTGCCTCCGAGTGCATCGATGATCTGCCCGAGTTGCAAACTCACGCCTGACCCGTTCGTATGCGCCAGCGGCTTATTTGCCGGCGTTGCCGGCAGCGTTCATGGCCTTGATCACCTTGTCGGTGATGTCGTGCTTGGGGTTGATGTAGACGGCTTCCTGCAGGATGACGTCGTACTTCTCGGCCTCGGCCACCTGCTTGACGACCTTGTTGGCGCGCTCGAGCACCTGGCCCAGTTCCTCGTTCTTGCGTGCGTTCAGGTCTTCCTGGAACTCGCGGCGCTTACGCTGGAAATCACGATCCTGATCCACCAGCTGGCGCTGGCGCGTCACGCGCTGGGTCTCGGCCATGGTGGGTGCCTCGCGCTCAAATTTCTCGGTGGCGCTCTTCAAGGTATTGCCCATGTCCACGAGCTCTTTCTCGCGCTTGGAGAACTCCTGCTCCAGCTTGGCCTGTGCCGCCTTGGCGGTGCTGGCCTCGCGGAAGATGCGGTCGGTATTCACAAAGCCGGCCTTGAACTCCTGGGCCTGGGCAGGTACGGCGGTTGCCAGGCAGCCCAGCAGAATGGCCAGGGGAATATGGCGGGAAAAGGGTTTCATTAGAAAGACGTTCCGATCTGGAATTGCAGTTTCTGGATTCTATCGCCGGCAAATTTGCGCATCGGCTGCGCATAGGCCAAACGCAGCGGGCCAAGTGGGGAAATCCAACTCAGGCCAAGACCTGCGGAGGCGCGCAGCTCGCTCAGTTCCCATTTGTCATCCTCGCCGTACACGTTGCCTGCGTCAACAAACGCGAACCAGCGCAGCGTGCGGTCGTTGCCGGCACCGGGGAACGGCGCGATGAGCTCGGCATTCAGCGTGATCTTCTTGGGGCCGCCCAAAGACGCGCCGGTCACGTCGCGCGGACCCAGCGTGCCCTGGTCGAAACCACGCACCGAGCCCAGGCCGCCCGAATAGAAGTTCTTGAACACGGGAAAGGGCTGGCCGTTCATGCCCTTGCCCAGGCCCAGTTCGCCGTTGAAGGCGATGGTGTACTGCTTGTTCAGCGGTATGTACTGCTGGTACTGGTAGTTGCCGCGGATGTAGCGCGCATCGCCGGCCACGGACCATTCGGTATTCAGGCGCTGGTAGCGTCCCGAATTGGGCGCCAGGGCGCTGTCGCGGTCGTCGCGCGACCAGCCAACGGTGAGAGGCAGGGACCAGCTGGTGTCGCCAAACTCGCGCGCATACGCCAGGTACGCCGCGGGGATGTTCGTGCCTGACTTGATATGCGTCTGCTCCAGGCCACCGCCGAAGAACACGGTATCGGTCTCGCTGAACGGCACGCCAAAGCGCACGCTGGTGCCGGCCGTGACCAGCTCGTAGTCGCCGCCCTGGTATTGGTAGGGCTTGGCCGTGCGGTAGTACAGGTCCAGGGTTCTGGAAATGCCGTCCTGCGTGAAGTAGGGATCGGTGGTGGAGAACACCAGCGTACGGCGGTACTTGCTGGTGTTCACGTCCACGCCCAGGTAGTTGCCCGAGCCGAAGACGTTTTCCTGCTTGATGCCAAAGGACAGCGAGATTTTCTCGGCGCTGGAGAAGCCCGCGCCCAGCTGCAGCGAGCCGGTGGGCTTTTCGACCACGTTGATGACCAGATCCACCTGGTCGGGCGAGCCCGGCACCTCCTGCGTCTCCACGTTGACCTCGGTGAAGAAGCCCAGGCGGTCCACGCGGTCGCGCGACAGCTTGATCTTGTCGCCGTCATACCAGGAGGCCTCGTACTGGCGGAACTCGCGGCGGATGACGGCGTCGCGCGTGCGGTTGTTGCCGCTGACCTGGATGCGGCGCACATAGGCGCGGCGCGAGGGCTCGGCACGCAGCACCAGGGCCACGCGGCTGCTCTCGCGGTCGATCTCGGGCACCGCCTCCACGCGCGCGAAGGCGAAGCCGAAATTGCCGAAGTGGTCGGTGAAGGCCTTGGTGGTTTCGGCCACCTTGTCGGCGTTGTAGGGCTCGCCCGGGCGGATGGTGACCAGGGACTTGAACTCGTCGTCGCGATCGAGGTAGTTGCCCTCCAGCTTCACGCCCGAGACCACATAGCTCTGGCCCTCGGTCACGTTGATGGTGATGGAGATGTCCTGCTTGTCCGGCGAGATCGCCACCTGCGTGGAGTCGATGCGGAACTCCAGGTAGCCGCGCGCCAGGTAGTACGAGCGCAGCGTCTCCAGGTCGGCGTTGAGCTTGGCGCGCGCATAGCGGTTGGACTTGGTGTACCAGCTCATCCAGCCGCCCGTGTCCTGGTCGAACAGGCCCCTGAGCGTGGATTCGCTGAAGGCCTTGTTGCCGACGACGCGAATGTCCTTGATCTTGGCGGGCTCGCCCTCGGTCACGGTGAAGGTGAGGTTCACGCGATTGCGCTCGATCGGCGTGACGGTGGTCACCACCTCGGCGCCGTACAGGCTGCGGTTGATGTACTGGCGCTTCAATTCCTGCTCGGCGCGGTCGGCCAGCGCCTTGTCGAACGGGCGCCCTTCGGTCAGGCCCACGTCGCGCATGGCTTTCTTCAGGGTGTCCTTGTCGAACTCCTTGGTGCCGGCAAACTCCACGTCGGCAATGGTGGGGCGCTCCTCGACCACCACGACCAGCACGTTGCCCAATGCCTCCAGGCGCACGTCCTTGAACAGGCCCAGCGCGAACAACGCGCGGATGGCGGCCGCGCCCTTTTCGTCGTTGTAGTCATCGCCCACGCGCAGCGGCAGCGACGCGAAGATGGTGCCGGGCTCCACGCGCTGCAGGCCTTCGACACGGATGTCCTGCACCTTGAAGGGCGCCAGGGCCCAGGCGGCATGGGAGGCAAAAACCATGGCCACGACGGCCGATGCGGTGCGCACGCCCAGGCGATTGATGTGTTTTCTCATGAGTGAAGCTGGAGCCGCTACCACGGTGCAGTAGCGTCGAAAAGGTTAGCCAAATAGCCGGGTGAGGTCGTTGAACAGGGCGATGGACATCATGAGAAGGAGCACCACGACGCCCCCGCGCTGCAAGCGTTCCATCCAGGCTTCGGATACGCTGCGCCCCGTCAGCCCTTCCCAAAGATAATACATCAGGTGTCCTCCATCCAGGACGGGCAGCGGCAGCAGGTTCAGCACCCCCAGGCTCACGCTGATGAGCGCCAGGAACGTCAGGTACTGCGTCAGGCCCATGCTGGCGGAGCGGCCCGCATAGTCGGCAATGGTCAGCGGCCCGCTCAGGCTCTTCACGGATGCCTCGCCTATCACCATGCGCCCCATCATGCGCAGCGTGAGCACCGAGACCTCCCAGGTGCGCTCGACCCCCTTCCACAGGCCTTCCATGGCGCCGTAGCGCACGTTCACCAGCTCGGGCGCGGCGCCCACATAGGCGCCTATGCGGCCCACGGGGCCGCTCGCCTCTTGCACCACGTCGGGCGTGACATGCAGATCTAGCATCCGCCCATCACGCTCTATGCGCCAGTCCTGCGCCAAAGGCTGGTCGCCGCGCACGCTGGCGCGGATGAGATCGCGCAGTTGCCCGCCATCGACCACATCGCTCGCCCCCAGGCGCAGCACCAGGTCGCCGGCACGCAGGCCCGCACGCTCGGCCGCGCCGCCGGCCACGAGCTCGCCCAGCACGGGGCGCGTCCATGGGCCGACGACGCCTATCTTGCGAAACAGGTGCGCATCGGCGTCGCGCACCTCCAGCTCGCTCAGGGGCAGCACCAGCTGGCGCTCGGAATTGCCGCGCATGGGCCGCAGCAGCAGGCGCACGTTCTCGCCATCGAGCGCGCCACACGTCAGGGTCCAGCGCAGGTCTTCAAACGAGCGCACGGGCTCGCTCTCCTGATCGCCGATGGCCGCGCCCACGACCAGCTCGCCGCCCTGCAGGCCGGCGCGCTGGGCGATGGAGCCGGCCACGGGGCTGGCCAGCAGGGCCTTGGGCTCATCCACGCCGCTCCAGTTGACCAAGGCATACAGCAGCACGGCCAGCAGCAGGTTGGCCAGCGGCCCTGCGGCCACGATGGCCGCGCGTGCGCGCAGCGGCTGGGTGTTGAAGGCCAGGTGCCGCTCCTCGGGCGCCACGGGCGCCTCGCGTTCGTCGAGCATGCGCACGTAGCCGCCCAGCGGGAAGGCGGCAATGACGAATTCCGTGGCTGACCCCTTGGGCTGCCAGCGCACGAGCGGCCGGCCAAAGCCCACCGAGAAGCGCAGCACTTTCACGCCACAGGCCACGGCCACGCGGTAGTGGCCATATTCATGCACGGCGATCAGCAGGCCGAGCGCGACGACGAAGGCAACGATGGTGAGCATGGGCCTGCTTTCTTAAAAATCATAGCTACTTGCGCTTTGCAGGCAATATTTTCACAATGAAAATTGTGTGAAAACCTTGCCATACATGCGCAAGCGGCTCACTTAATTGAAACGCTGCGCCAGCTCCTGGGCCATCGCGCGCGTCTGCGCATCCAGCTCCAGCAAGGCCTGCAGCGTGTCCGGTTTGGAGGGCTGCACGGCCTCCAAAGTTGCAAGATTGAGCGCATGGATCTGGTCGAAGCGTATGCGCTGCTGCAGGAAGGCCTCCACGGCGACCTCGTTGGCCGCATTCAGCACGGCCGTGGTGCCGGGCGCGGCGGCGAGCGCCTGCCAGGACAGGTGCAAGCCGGGAAAGCGCTGTGCGTCGGCCTGCTCGAAGGTCAGCGCCGCCAGCTGGGTGAAGTCGAGCGCGGCGGCGCCGCTCTCCACGCGCTCGGGCCAGGCCAGGCCGCAGGCGATGGGCACGCGCATGTCGGGCGTGCCCAGCTGGGCGATGACGGACGCGTCCCGGAACTGCACCATCGAGTGGATGATCTGCTGCGGGTGGATCACCACCTTGATTTGCTCGGGCGCCAGGTCGAACAGCCAGCGCGCCTCGATCACCTCCAGCGCCTTGTTCATCATGGTGGCCGAGTCGATGGAGATCTTGCGCCCCATGGAGAAATTGGGGTGGGCGCAGGCCTCGGCCGGCGTCACGTCGCGCAGGCTGGCCGGATCGCGCGTGCGAAACGGCCCGCCCGAGGCCGTGAGCAGCACATGATCGACGCGCCGCGCCCAGGTGGCCGGGTCTTCGGGCAGGCTCTGGAAGATCGCGGAATGCTCGCTGTCTATGGGCAGCAGCGTCGCCCCGCCGTCCCGCACGGCGGACATGAAGACCTCGCCGCCGACGACCAGCGCCTCCTTGTTGGCCAGCAGCAATCGCTTGCCGGCGCGCGCCGCCGCCAGGCAGGGCGCCAGGCCCGCGGCTCCCACGATGGCGGCCATGACGGTGTCCACCTGTTCGTGCGACGCTATTTCTTGTATAGCATCAGGCGCTTTCAGTACCTGCGTTGCAAGGTCATTTTGCTTGATTTTCTCGGCCAGCAGGCGCGCGTGCGGGGCGCTGGCCATGACGGCATAGCGCGGGCGGAACTGCGCGCACTGCGCCAGCATCAGGTCCACCTGCGTGGCGGCGCTCAGGGCGAAGACCTCGTAGCGGTCGGGGTGGCGCGCCACCACGTCCAGGGTGCTGGTGCCTATGGAGCCCGTGGAGCCAAGGATGGTGAGTCGTTGTTTCATGCACTAAAAATGAGTGAGCATCATGGCCAGGGGCAGCGTGGGCAGCAGCGCATCGATGCGGTCGAGCACGCCGCCGTGGCCGGGCAGCAGGCCCGAGCTGTCCTTGACGCCGGCGCTGCGCTTGATGAGCGATTCCACCAGGTCGCCCACCACACTCATGGCCGCCATGAAGACCGCGCCGATGGCCAGCAGCCACCAGCCCTGGCGCGCCAGGTGCGTGTAGAGGCTGGGCACGGCCGCCTGCCAGTGCGCATCCCCCGCCACCCAGGCAAGGGCCAGCGCCAGCACGCCGGCCATGCCGCCCCACACACCCTCCCAGCTCTTGCCGGGGCTGATGCCGGGCGCAAGCTTGGCCCGGGTAAAGCGCAGGCCGAAGGCGCGGCCGGCGAAGTAGGCACAGATGTCTGCCGTCCAGACCAGAGTCAGCACGGACAAGAGGAAGTTCACGCCCGCCACACGCGCCTGCGCCACGGCCAGCCAGGCCAGCCACAGCGCCAGCACGCCGCCGGCGACACGCACCAGCCGCGGCACGCGCGGCCAGCCCGCCACGCCGACACGCAGCAACCAGGCACCGCCCAGTACCCAGGCGCCACCGCCCAGGACCCACAGCCAGGGCAGCGGGCGCTGCAGCCAGCCATCGCCCCAGGCAAGGCCGCACAGAGCCAGGCACAACGCACCCAGGGCCAGACTAGCGCCGGCGCCCAGGCCGTTCAGCCGTCCCCATTCCCAGGCGCCGGCGGCCATGAACACCAGCGTGACCGCGGCGAATGGCACGAACGAGGGGTGGAACAAGGCCGGCAGAAAGATCGCCAGCAAGACCAGGGCGGTGATGACACGTTGCTTGAGCATCAAAGCCCTTTCGCGAGATGGGGAAGCGAGGCGCTCAAACGCTCAGGCGCACAGCGGATCGGGTTGCGCCGGCTGCTGCTGCTCGGAGGTGCGGCCGAAGCGGCGTTCACGCGCGGCATAGTCGGCAATGGCCTCGTCGAGCGCGGCCTCGTCAAAGTCGGGCCACAGGCGGTCGCTGAAATATAGCTCGGCATACGCCGCCTGCCACAGCAGAAAGTTGCTGATGCGCTTCTCGCCGCCGGTGCGGATCAGCAGGTCGGGGTCGGGCACATGGGCCATGGCCATGGCCGCGTGCAAGCTGGCCTCGGTGATGGGCTCGCCACGCGCGGCCAGCTTGGCGGCGGCCTGGGCGATGTCCCAGCGGCCGCCGTAGTTGAAGCAGACGTTCAGCGTCAAGCGCGTGTTGGCGGGAGTGAGGGCCTCGGCCTGCTCCAGCGCGCCGCGCATGCCGGCAGACAGGCCGGCGCGCTCGCCGACGAAACACAGGCGCACGCCGTCCTTGGCGAGCTGCGGCACCTCGCGCACCAGGGCCTTGCCCATCAGCTCCATCAGGCCCGAGACCTCGTCATGCGGGCGGTTCCAGTTCTCGGAGGAAAACGCGAATACGGTGAGCACGCCGACACCGCGTGCCACGCAGGCACGCACGCAGCGGCGCAGCGACTCCACGCCCTGGCGGTGCCCCGCCAGGCGCGGCAGAAAACGCCGCGTGGCCCAGCGGCCGTTGCCATCCATGACGATGGCAATGTGGTGGGGCCTGGCGGTCGGTGCTGTGGACATGAGGCCCGTATCAGATGGCCAGGATGTCCTGCTCCTTGGCCGCGACCAGGGAGTCGATCTCTGCGATGTGCTTGTCGGTGGTCTTCTGGATGTCGGCCTCGGCGCGCTTTTGCTCGTCCTCGGACGCAAGCTTGTCCTTGACCAACTTCTTCACGGCCTCGTTGGCGTCGCGGCGCAGGTTGCGCACGGCCACCTTGGAGGCCTCGCCCTCGTTGCGCGCGAGCTTGGTCATTTCCTTGCGGCGCTCCTCGCTCATCGGCGGCATGGGCACGCGGATCAGGTCGCCCAGGCTGGCCGGGTTCAGGCCCAGGTCACTCTCGCGGATGGCCTTCTCAATCTTGGCGCCCATGTTCTTTTCCCAGGGCTGCACGCTGATGGTGCGCGCGTCCAGCAGCGACACGTTGGCCACCTGCGACAGCGGCACCATGGAGCCGTAGTACTCGACATGGATGGAGTCGAGGAGCTGCGGGTTGGCACGGCCCGTGCGGACCTTGGAGAGGTTGTTCTTGAGCGCGGCGATGGACTGGTCCATCTTGGCGTCCAGGTTCTTCTTGATGTCGGCAATCGTCATGTGAAATCCTTCAGCGGGCAGTCAGCGTGCCAGGCACGGCAAAGCCTTCAAGCGTACACCAAGGTGCCTTCGTCCTCGCCCATGACCACGCGCTTGAGTGCGCCGGGCTTCAGGATGGAGAACACGCGGATCGGCAGCTTCTGGTCGCGGCACAGCGCAAACGCCGTCGCATCCATGATGCCCAGATTGCGCGTGATGGCCTCGTCGAACGACAGCTTGGAGTAGCGCGTGGCCGTGGCGTCCTTGTTCGGATCGGCGGTGTAGACGCCGTCGACCTTGGTGGCCTTGAGCACCAGTTCGGCGCCGATCTCGGCACCACGCAGGGCCGCGGCCGTGTCGGTGGTGAAGAACGGGTTGCCCGTGCCGGCGGCAAACACCACCACCTTGCCCTCTTCCAGGTACTGCAGCGCCTTGGGGCGCACATAGGGCTCGACCACCTGCTGGATGTCGATGGCGGACATGACGCGCGCGGTCACGCCCTGCTTGTTCATGGCATCGGCCAGCGCCAGGGCGTTCATCACCGTGGCCAGCATGCCCATGTAATCGGCCGTGGCGCGGTCCATGCCCTCGGCACCGCCGGCCACGCCGCGAAAAATGTTGCCTCCGCCGATCACCACCGCCACCTGCACACCCATGCGCGTGACCTCGGCCACCTCCTGGACCATGCGCACGATGGTGTTGCGGTTGATGCCGAAGGCGTCATCGCCCATCAGCGCCTCGCCAGACAACTTCAGCAGGATGCGCTTGTGGGCTGGTGCGGCGTGGTTCATGGGCAAATCTCCGTAAGGCTGGAACAGGGGGGATGACGGGGGCTTGGGCGATCAGGCGCCCGATTTGGCGGCGGCAACCTGTGCGGCCACCTCGGCAGCGAAGTCGTCGGCCTTCTTCTCGATGCCTTCGCCCACCACGTACAGGGTGAAACCCTTCACGGTGGTGTTGGCGGCCTTGAGCATGGCGGCCACGGTCTGCTTGCCGTCGGCGGCCTTCACGAAGACCTGGTCGGCCAGCGAGACTTCCTTGAGGAACTTCTGCACGGCGCCGTCGATGCGCTTGGCCGTGATTTCGGCGCTCTGCGCGGGCTTGCCAGCGGCGACCAGCTCCTTGTTGGCCTCCTCGGCCTTGCCTTCGGCCACGGCACGCTCCTTGGCGATCAGCTCGGCGGGCACGTCGGCGCTGGTCAGTGCCGCGGGCTTCATGGCGGCCACATGCATGGCCACATCCTTGGCGGCCACGGCGTCACCGTCGAACTCCACCACCACGCCGATGCGCGAGCCGTGCAGGTAATGCGCCAGGTTGGTACCGGCAAAGCGCTTGAAGCGGCGGAAGGACATGTTCTCGCCAATCTTGCCGATCAGGCCCTTGCGCACGTCTTCCAGCGTGGGGCCGAAGCCGTCCTGCTCGTAGGCCAGGGCACCCAATGCGGCGATGTCGGCGGGGTTGTGCTCGGCCACCAGCTTGGCGGCGGCGTTGGCCATGGCGATGAAGCTGTCGTTCTTGGACACGAAGTCGGTCTCGCTGTTGACCTCGATCAGCGCACCCACGTTGCCGCTGATGCTTGCAGCCACCACGCCCTCGGCCGTGACGCGCGAGGCGGCCTTGCCGGCCTTGGTGCCCAGTTTCACGCGCAGCAGCTCCTCGGCCTTGGCCATGTCGCCAGCGGCCTCGGTCAGGGCCTTCTTGCACTCCATCATGGGGGCGTCGGTCTTGGCGCGCAGTTCGGCGACCATGCTTGCGGTAATAGCAGCCATCGGTATTTCTCCAGTGTTTCAGTTCGGTTCGTTGCAGGTATGAAGGCTAAAAAAAAGGGGGCTCACAGGGGCCCCGCTTTTTTTGCGACGCATCGCGCGGCCTGGTGGTCAGGCGGCGTTTTCGTCCACTTCGACGAATTCATCCGTGCCCTCGGCGGCCACGGCCTTGACCACATCGTTCAAGGCGTTGTTCTTGCCTTCGAGGATGGCGTCGGCGATGCCACGGGCGTACAGGGCCACGGCCTTGGCCGAGTCGTCGTTACCGGGGATCACGTAGTCGATGCCCTCGGGGTTGTGGTTGGAGTCCACCACGCCGATCAGCGGAATGCCCAGCTTCTTGGCCTCGGACACGGCGATCTTGTGGAAGCCCACGTCGATCACGAAGATGGCGTCGGGCAGGGCGTTCATGTCCTGAATGCCGCCGATATCCTTCTCCAGCTTTTCCAGCTCGCGCGAGAACATCAGCTGTTCCTTCTTGCTCATGGACTCCAGGCCCGCTTCCTGCTGGGCCTTCATGTCCTTCAGGCGCTTGATCGAGGTCTTCACGGTCTTGAAGTTGGTCAGCATGCCGCCCAGCCAGCGCTGGTCGACGTAGGGCACGCCGGCGCGCTGGGCCTGCTCGGCCACCAGCTCACGGGCCTGGCGCTTGGTGCCCACCATCAGGATGGTGCCGCGATTGGAAGCCAGCTGCTTGGCGAACTTCTGCGCCTCCTGGAACATCGGCAGCGACTTTTCCAGGTTGATGATGTGGATCTTGTTGCGATGGCCGAAGATGAAGGGGGCCATCTTGGGGTTCCAGAAGCGGGTCTGGTGGCCAAAGTGGACACCGGCTTCCAGCATTTCGCGCATGGTGACGGACATGTAAATACTCCGAAGGTTGGGTCTAAAATCCAGCCCCAATAATTGCGCCTTGCAACATGTGTTTCTTTACATGCATTTTGCAGGCCGCAACACCTTTACAGGGCCGGTTTGCGATTTGTTTTGCCGTTCGCCGGCAACAACCGGGCAGCACTCAGCAAAACCCAAAGATTCTAGCACACGCCCATGTTGACCGACCTTATCTCCGCCCGCAGCCAGTTCGCCGCCGGGCAATCTGACGCGGCCGCCGAGCTTGAACGCTGCATCACCGCCGCCGAAGGCCCTGCCTGCGCCCATGTGTTTCGCCAAACCTGCCACGACGAGGCGCGCGCCGTAGCCACCGCGGCGGGCATAGAGCAGTTGCCGTTGGCGGGCCTGGCAGTGTCGGTCAAGGATCTGTTCGACATCCGCGGCCTGACCACCGCCGCCGGCTCCACCGTGCTGGCCGATGCACCACCGGCCCAGGCCGACTGCACGGCCGTGGCGCGCCTGCGCCGCGCGGGTGCTGCCATCCTGGGGCACACGCACATGGTGGAGTTCGCCTTTTCCGGCGTCGGCGTAAACCCGCATTTCGGCACTCCCGCCGCCCATGACGCGCGCTTTGGCGCCCTGCCCGGCCCGGCGCGCGTATGCGGCGGTTCGTCCTCTGGCGCGGGGGTGTCGGTGGCCACGGGTGCGGCCTTCATCGGCCTGGGCTCGGACACGGGCGGCTCGATCCGCATACCGGCGGCCCTGAACGGCATCGTGGGCTTCAAGAACACGGCGCGCCTGGTGCCCACCGATGGCGCGATCCCGCTATCAACCACGCTGGACACGGCCTGCGCGCTCACGCGCAGCGTGCGCGACGCCATCGCCGTGCACGAGATCCTGGCCGCACGGCGCGTTACGCGCAGCCCGGCGCCGCTGTCCACCTGGCGCCTGGCAGTGCCCTCCACGCTGTTTCTGGACGGGCTGGACGAGGCCGTGGCCCGGGCCTTCGAACGCACGCTGGAGCAGTTGCGCCGCGCCGGTGCGCGCATCGCCGAGATCGCCCTGCCCGAGACCGCACAGCTGGCCGAGGTGAACGCCACGGGCGGCTTTTCGGCCGCCGAAAGCTACGCCTGGCACCGTCAGCTGCTGCAGCGGCACGCAAGCCGCTATGACCCGCGCGTGAGAAGCCGTATCGAGCGCGGCGCCGCCATGTCGGCTGCCGACTACATCACCCTGCTGCACGCGCGCCGCGCCTGGATCGAGCGCATGCAGGCAGCCATGGCGGGCTATGACGCCCTGCTCTCACCCACCGTGCCCATTCTGGCGCCCACCATCGCGTCGGTGGCGCCGGGCAGCGAGCGCGACGCGGAGTTCTTCCGCGTCAACGGCCTGCTGCTGCGCAACACCAGCGTGGTCAACATGCTGGACGGCTGCGCGCTGTCGCTGCCCTGCCACCAGGCGGGCGAGTTGCCCGTGGGCCTGATGGTCTGGCAGGCCGCGCTGCGCGACGATGCGGTACTCAATATCAGCCTGCTCATCGAGCAGGAACTACAAAAACAATAGCCTTCCGCGCTTATCACATAAGCGCTGAAGGCCATTTTTCTCCATACTCCATGCAGATCGCCATCGTGGGCGCCGGCATTGCCGGCGCGGCCACAGCCTATGAGCTGGCCGCCGACGGCCACCAGGTGACCGTTTTCGAGCAGCGCGGCGCAGCCGCCGAAGAAGCCAGTTTTGCCAGCGCCGGCCTGCTGGCCCCGGCACTGTTCACACCCTGGGCCCACCCTGCCATAGGCGCGGTCCTGCGCCGCTGGCCGTGGAGCAGCGAGGCCACGCTGCGCCTGGTGCGCGGGGCCGGCGGCGCCGGCCTGCGCTGGCTGTGGCGCTGGCACCAGGCCGGCCGCAGCCCCGCTGCCCTGGGCCAGCTGGCCGCGCTGGAGAGCCTGGGCCGCTACAGCCTGGCGCACACGCGCCAGCTGGCCGGGCAGCTGGACGTGGACATAGAAACCAGCCGCGGCGCCCTGCTGCTGCTGCGCCAGCCCGAATGCCTGGAGCGCGTACAGCCCGCGCTGCAGCTGCTGCGCGAGGCGGGCATGGACCTGGCCGAGGTGGATGCCGATACCGCCCGGCTCATCGAGCCCGGCCTGTCCACCGACACGCCGCTGGCCGGCGCCCTGCACGCCCCGGATGGCGAGGCCGGCAACTGCCGGCTGTTTGCACAAATGCTGCGCCAGGCGGCGCAGAACAGCGGGACGCAATTCCTGTTTGGCACCCGGGTACGCGCGCTCGCCACCGGCCCCACGGGCCTGCTCATCGAGGGCGAGAACGCACCCCGGCGCTTTGATGCCGTGGTGCTGTGCGCGGGCCTGGCCAGTGCCGCCCTGCTGCGCCCGCTGGGGCAGCGCCTGCCCCTGGCGGCCCTGTATGGCTACACCATCAGCGCGCCGCTGCGCGAGGACACGCACGCGCCCCAGGGCGCGGTGATCGACCCGCGGCATCGCCTCATCATCACGCGCCAGGGCCAGCGCGTGCGCGTTTCCGGCGGTGCCGAAATCGGCCATGGCGGCGCCGTGCACCACCCGCCCACGCTGCAGACGCTGTACCTGGCGCTGTCGGGCTGGTTCCCGGGCGGCGCGCACACCTCATCGCCCCAGGTGCAGGTCTGGCGCGGCGCGCGCCCCATGCTGCCCGACGGCGCGCCCGTGATCGGCGCCAGCGGCCTGAGCGGCCTGTGGCTCAACACCGGCCATGGCGCCTGCGGCTGGGCCCAGGCCTGCGGCAGCGCGCACGCACTGGCCGACCTGGTCGCCGGGCGCGTGCCCGCCATCGACCTGCAACCCTTTGGCGTGCAGCGCTTTTAGATCGACGGTGGGCGGCGCCACAATGCGCCCATGCAGCGCATCACACCCGCCCATCCCCACGCCCTGTTCGACTGCGCAGCCACGCGTCGCATCGAAGCCGCGGCCGCCGCGGCCCTGCCGCCGCATACGCTGATGCAGCGCGCGGGCCGTGCCACGGCCCGGCTGGCCCTAGCGCTGGCGCCGCACGCGCGTTGCATCTGGATCGCCTGCGGCGGCGGCAACAACGGCGGCGACGGGCTGGAGGCCGCCATGCTGCTGCACCGCGCCGGCCACCCCGTGCTCGTCACCTGGCTGGGCACGCCCGATGCGCTGCCCGCCGACGCACGCCAGTCCTGGCAGCGCGCGCGCGACGCCGGCGTGCCCTTTGCCGACACCCCGCCTGCGCTCGGCCCGCAGGACCTGTGCGTGGATGCGCTGCTGGGCCTGGGCCTCACGGCGCAGGCCCGCCCCCAGCCACCCGACGCGCGCCTGCTGTCCTGGCTGGCGCAGATGCACGCCGGCCCCGCGCCCACGCTGTGCGTGGACCTGCCTTCGGGCCTGATCGCGGACACCGGCCAGTTCGCGCCCGGGCTCGGCCCCGCCACGGCGGGCGCCCCAGCGGCCGCGCGCCACACGCTGGCCCTGCTCACGCTCAAGAGTGGACTGTTCACCGGCCATGGGCGCGACGCGGCGGGCAGCGTCTGGTTCGACGACCTGGGCGTAACGCCCACCGAGGCACCCGGCGCGTGGCTCGCCGGGCCGCCACCGGCGACGGCGCGCGCCCACGCCAGCCACAAGGGCTGCCATGGCGACCTGGCCATCGTCGGCGGCGAGGGCCTGGCCGCGCGCGGCATGGGCATGACGGGCGCGGCCCTGCTGGCCGCCGGCGCGGCCCTGCACGGCGGCGCCGGGCGCGTGATGCTCGCCCTGCTGGATGACGGCGCCACCGCGGCCCTGCCGCAGCAGCCAGAACTCATGCTGCGCCGCTTCGAGGCGCTGGCGCTGGACCGGACTACCGTGGTCTGCGGCTGCGGCGGCGGCGCCGCCGTGGCCGCCGTGCTGCCGCAGGTGCTGCAGCAGGCGCCGCGCCTGGTGCTGGACGCCGACGCGCTCAACGCCATCGCCGCCGACGCGCAGTTGCAAGCGCTGCTGCGCGCGCGCGGCCAGCGCCCGGGCAGCGCCACCGTGCTCACGCCGCATCCGCTGGAGGCGGCGCGCCTGCTGGCCTGCGGCACGCCCGCCGTGCAGACCGACCGCCTGGCCGCCGCCCGCACACTCGCCGACCGATTCGGCTGCACCGCACTGCTCAAGGGCTCGGGCAGCGTCATCGCCACCCCGGGGCAGCCGCCGCGCATCAACCCCACGGGCAACGCCCTGCTGGCCACGGGCGGCACGGGCGACGTGCTGGCCGGCCTGGTCGGCGCCCGCCTGGCGGCTGCGCCGCTGGCCGACGCCATGACTGCATTCGATGCCGCCAGCCACGCCTGCTGGCTGCACGGCGCCGCGGCAGACCGCTGGCCGCGCGGACAGGCGCTGACAGCAGGGCGCTTGGCGCAGGCGCTGGACTGCTGATTCCATTTCAAGACGCAACAACAACGACACGGATGGTTTGAACGTGGAATGAGACACGGCCACAGGCGGCTGGACCAAATACCCCAACGCCCTGGCGGCTGTCCAGGCTGCTGCCACAGCCGCCGCGACACCGGCCGGCATTGCTGCAGCGCCCGCAAAATCCCCTATCCTTGCGCTCCACTCCCCCTGCAGCGCCAACACGCCCGCGAGCCCCCGCGACGGCTCCGGCTGAAGCCTTCCCAAATGGCGTGCGGATTTATTAAATCAATATAAAACCTTCACCAGAAAATAATTAGAGATTCATGGAAATTACATTCTTCATACTTATGGGGATGCTCATCCTTTCGATGCTGGTTCCCTTTGTCGCCCTCTATGCCGTATCGCTGGTCAAAAGGAAAGATTACGAAACCCATATCAAGATACAAAAGCGGTTATTCTGGACCTGCATTTTCGGTACGCTCATTCTCGAGATTCAGATCAGACTCGCAGGTGGCTCCGGAAACTTTGTCTCGAACGGCACCTACGTAAGCGAGCCTTTTTTCAAGTCCATACTGATCGCCCATATTATTGGCGCTGTTCTGACCTATGCCACCTGGGCGCTGCAGCTTTTCATGGCCAGCCGAAAAAGAAAAGCAGCCGGGACATTCCCGGGAAACTTCCCGGCCATTCACAAAAATCTTGGCTACGTCACCATCGCCGGATTGTTTTACACGGCCATCACGGCGTTGATGGTGTGTACGCTGGCCTTTTTCCTGTAATCGCGCATGGCCTGTCCCTCAGCCATGGGCCACGTCGCTTTCGATGCGGCCATCGACCAGGGTCAGCGTGCGGTCGCACTGCGCGGAGATGCGCGGGTCGTGGGTGACCATCAGCACCGCGCAGCCAAACTCGCGGTTGAAGTCGCGAAACAGCTGGAAGACCTCGGCGGCGGACTTGCTGTCGAGGTTGCCGGTGGGCTCGTCGGCCAGCAGCAGCGCGGGCCGGGTGACTAGCGCGCGGGCCACGGCGACGCGCTGCTGCTGGCCGCCGGAGAGTTGATCGGGCCGGCGCTGTTCGAACTGCGCCAGGCCCACCTCGGCCAGCAGGTGGCGCGCGCGGTCGAGTTGCTCACGCGTGGGTTTGCCGCTGGCCACCATGAGCGGCATCAGCACGTTCTCCAGCACCGTGAACGCCTGGATCAGATAGTGGAACTGGAACACGAAACCGATGCTGCGACCGCGCAATGCCGTGCGCCGGGCATCCTGCATGCCCCGGGTGGGCTCGCCCAGCAGGAACAGCTCGCCCGCCGTGGGCCGGTCCAGCAGACCGATCAGATTGAGCAGCGTGCTCTTGCCCGAGCCGGATCCGCCCACCAGCGCGGTGAAGTCGCGACGCTGCAGGCGCAGATCCAGGCCGTGCAGCACCTCCACCTCGGTGGGCTTGCCGACGTTGTAGCTTTTCCTCAGGCCTTCGAGGCGCAGCACCTCCTGGCCACTGTCGTGCTCAGACATGGCGGATGGCCTCCACCGGATCGAGCGAAGCGGCACGCCGCGCCGGCACGGCGGCCGACAGGGTGCCGGTGAGCGTGGCCAGCGCGGTGGCAAGCATCAGCAGCCACGGATCCACCGGGATGTAGAACAGCTGCGCGACAAAGGCATTGAAGACAGCCACCAGGCCATAACCGGCCACGCCGCCCACCAGCGAGCCGGCCAGGCCGAAGACGGCCCCCTGGATCAGGAATACGCGCAGCATCTGCTGCCTTGTCGTGCCCATGGCACGCAGGATGCCGATCTCGCGCGTGCGCTGCACCACACTCACCGACAGCACGCTGGCGATGCCCAGCGCGACGCTCAGCGCCACGAACACCCCGATCATCCGCGTGGAAAGGCTCTGTGACTGCAGGGCGTTCATCAGCTGGGCGTTGTTCTCTATCCAGCTTTCCGCCTTCAGCCCGGTCAGCCGGGTGATCTGTGCCGCCATGGCCTGTGCATCGAAGATGCTGTCGATCTTGACATCGATGGTCGTTGCCGCACCGGGCAGATTGAGCAGGGACTGCGCCTGCTTCATGTCCAGGTACACGTGGCGCGCATCGAGCTCGCGCACCCCCAGCGCGAAGATGCCGGCCACATTCAGCACGCTCTCGCGCCCCTGGCCGCCATCCACGCGCAGCTTGTCCCCCACGCGCAGGCCAAGATCGGCGGCCAGCTGGCGCCCGATCACCGCGTCACCGGCACCGATGCGGAATGCGCCGGCGATGATCGCGTCCTGGACCGGGGTGATGCGCCGGTAGCGGGGCGGGTCGATCCCGGCCAGCGCCACCGGCAGCGCGGCCTCGCCACGGCGCGCGAATGCCGGCCCCGAGATCACCGGCGACACGGCCGTGAGCCGCGGCAGCGTGTCGAGCACATCGCGCACCTGCTGCCAGTTGTTGATGGAGCGCAGGCGCTGGGCCCGCCGGCCCTCCAGCACCAGCTGCGTGCTGCCCGCCGGGGGCGGCAGGATGCGGTTGCGGTCCTCCGGTGGCTGGATCCTGATGTGCGCCTGGGTGCCCAGGGTGCGCTGGATGATGTTGTTCTGCAAGCCGGTCACCAGCGCGGTGAGAAAGACAAGCACCGCGACGCCCACGGCAATGCCGACCAGGATCAGCGTGCTTTGCACCCGGCCCTCGCGCAGAAACCGGGTGGCGATGGTCCATTCGATCCACATCGGCCTCAGTCCCGCTGTGCCGGTGGGCTTTGCGGCGTGGCCGGATTCCCCGCATCGGCAGCCGGGTCGCTGGCCCGCACGCGAACGCGGTCACCTTGCCGCACGGCGGCCTGTGCGTCCGCCAGGACCCAGTCGCCGGGCTGCAGACCCGCGGTGACCTCGGTGTGCGTCAGGCCACGCAGGCCCAGGCGCACCTCGCGCCGCCTGGCGCGGCCATCCATGACCAGCCACAGCGCGGCGCGGCCGCGATCGATGACAGCCAAGGCATCGTTGGGCACCACGATGGCGCTGTCGCGGCGGCCGGTTTCCACGTTCACCGAGACGGTCATGTTCTGGCGCAGGAAGTCGGGCGTCGAGGCCACGGTGAGACGTATGTCCACCGTACCGCGCTGAGGATCCACACTGGGCGCGATAAAGCTGACCCTCGCCTGGAACGGCTGCGCGGGGTAGGCGTCGGCTATGCACATGCCCGGCTGTCCGATGGCCAGCACCTCGAGGTTTTTTTCATCCATCGGCACCAGCACCTCGGTGGCGCCGTGACGGGCGATCTCGAGCAGCACGCGGCCAGGCTGCACCAGGTCGCCGGGTTCGGCGTTGCGGGTGAGCACGGTGCCGGCGACCTCGGCGCGGATGGTGGTTTTGGCCAGCTGCGCCTGGGCACTGGCCACGCGGGCGCGTGCCGCGGCTTCACTGGGGTTGCCGGGCGCGAGCGCACGGGCCGCCAGCCGCGCCTGCTCGGCCGCGGTGCGGGCGACGATCTCGGCCTGCAGCGCCTGCTCCAGCTGTTCGTGGGCGATGGCCCGCTGTTCGGACAGCGCCTGGCGGCGCTGGACTTCACGGCGGGCCTGCGCCAGCTTCGCCTGCGCCTCGTGCAGTGCGGCCTGTGCTTGCGGCCTGGTCGATTCCTGCAGCTGCGCCAAGGCGGCCCGCGCCTCTTTCAAGGCCGCCTCCAGCTCGTCGGCGCGCAGTACCGCCAGCACATCGCCAGGCTGCACCCTGTCGCCTTCCTGCACGCGCCGCTCGAGCACCACGCCGGTCACCTGGCTGCCCACCTGCGCGCGCGATAGCGCCGCCACCCGGCCCGTCGCGACGACCGTCTGCACGAGCGGCCGTGCCACGACCTCATAACCAGGCAAGGAGGGCCCGCGTACCTTTTGCACCGCCCCCCACGCCACGGCAACCAAGGCCACGCCGGCAACAGCGACGAAAAATGCGCGGCGCTTCATGCGCAAACCCAGGGCATGCCGGGCGAGATGGACATGCCGGCCTCCCTGGGCAGGGGTGCATCACGGAAGGCACGGGCCGCACCGATACCCGATGCCATGGGGCCGTCAGCTGGCGCAATATGGGTCATCAGTGATCCTGGTTTGGCGGTCAAGGCGGGCATGCGGAGTTCTTTCACACCGTCTCCGCGCTCAGCGTGGCATTTGGCCAGTTGCTGCCGGTGACGCGCCCCCTGCTTGCACGATGGCAATCCGCCGCTCCAGCTGCGCTGCCAGCGGTTCGTCCCCAGCGGCCCTGGCCTGCCGCACGCGCAGCAGCAGCCAGGCCAGCAGCGGGCGGCGCCAGCCCTGGGCGGCGGCCGTGTCGCTGGCCAGCACCAACAGCTGCGCCGTGGCGCGGCCGGCCTGCACGGCGGCGCCGGCGGCCACCAGGCGCGAGAATGGCTCGGCAATGCCGGCAATGGCGTCCACATTGGCGGCGGCGCTGCGCTGCGCCGGAGGCAGCAGCGCGGCCTGTTCGGGCGTGAGCCTGCCCGCAAGGTAGTCGGCATAGGCCCGCTCGGGCGGCGTGGCGTCCTGGCGCAATGGCTCAAAGGCCGGGCAGGCCCCGCCCTCCAGGCTGGCGACCTGGGCGGCGCAGCGCAGCAGCTCCACACGCGCCAGCAGTTCGGGGCGGCCGGTGCGCGCCACCTCGGCGCGGGCGCGGGCCCATTCCTGCTGCGCCACGCGGCCCTCGCCCGCCAGGTGGGCGGCGCTGGCGCGCTCGGCAGCGCCGTGGGCGTTCATCTGCCAGTCGGGCACGGGCGGCTGGCTGCCGCAGGCGGCGAGCAACAGGGTCAAGGCGGCTGCCAGGAATCGGCACAGGGTCGCGGTAGATGGCTTGCGGGTCATGGCAGTTGCAGCTCCGTGTCGCGCGCAAACGGCCATTTGCGGTGAATCTCGTTGACCAGGCCGTCCACCTTGCGCAGGCTGCTTTCGACCTGGGCGCGCAAGGCATCCAGGTCGGTCGTGGCCTCGCGGGCGTTGGCGCCCACGGCCTGGGCCTCGGCCAGCACGGCGTCCACCTTGGTCAGGCTCTGGCGCGCATCCTGCAGCAGGCCGTTCATCTGGACCACCGCAGAGCGCAGCTCGGGCACCAGGCCGGGCGCCCCCGCCGCGCCAAAGACCTGCTGGTCGGCGCGGGCCGCCAGGGCGTCGATGCGCGCGAGCAGCTGGTTGCTGCGCTCCAGGGCCTGCAGCACCTTGCGCGCGTCCTGCTCGTTGCCCATGAGCACGCCCAGTGCCCCGCCGGGTGCGTTCAGGCGCTCGCTCAACTGGCGCACCTGGGCCAGCGTGGCTTGCAGCGGCGCATCGGGCGCGGTGAGCTGCTGCAGGTTATCGAGCAGCTGGCGCGCCGTGGCCATGAGCTGGGGTATCTCGGCGGTGGCATCGCCGCGCAGCACCGGGCGCTCGGCCCCGGGTGCCAGCGGCGGGTCGGTCAGCATGCCACTGTAGGCCTTGATGGCCGTGCCGCCGACCAGGCCGCGCACCAGCGTGAAGACGCTGGATTCGCGCAGCCAGTGCGCGTCGCGCTGGGCCACGTCGATCAGGATGCGCACATTGCCGTCGCCCGCCAGCTCGATGCGCCGCACGCGGCCGATGGGAAAGCCGGAAAAGGTCATGTCCATGCCAACGCTCACGCCCTCGGAATCGTCGGCCAGCAGCACCAGCGGCTGCGTGGGCTCGAATGCGCCGCGCGCGTACAGCAGGTACAGGGCAGAGCCCGCGATCAGCGCCAGCGTGAGCAGCAGCAAGGCCGCGGCCTTCAGGCGCAGATACGGCACGGGGGGCAGAAAATCTTCGCGTGGCGGGGGCGGCAAGGGGTCGGTCATGCGTCGAAAATTTCAGTAGTAATTGCCCAGCAGCGAGACCAGCTCGATCAGCAGCAGCACGGCAAACAGCCGCGCCAGGCCGCCCTGCCCCGCAGCATGCCGGCGCTGCAGCGCGCTGGAATGCGCTGGATACAGGCTGCTGGCCATGGGAATCAGCGCCACGGCCAGGCTGGAAAGCAGCGTCTTGAGGGCGAACACCAGCGTGACCGAGGGCGTGAACACCTGGCCGAACATGCGCGTGTATGCGGGCAGGCCGGCGGTGGTGAGCCCATACACGCCAAGATAGGCCATGACCAGCGCCACCACGCAGGACAGGGCCGCCAGCGTAACGCTGGCGTAGGCACCGGCCAGCACGCGCGGCAGGAACTCCATGCGCACCGGGTCGCCCCCCTGCGCACGCAGCGCCTGCAAGGCCCCAGAGCGGCGCAGCTGCGCCAGCTGAGCGGCACCGGGGATGGTGGTGCGCATGGCGACAAACAGCGCGGCGGTCAGCGGAATCAGCTCCAGCACCAGCACGCGGATCACCATCTCCAGCGCATAGCGCGTCAAGCCATAGCTGAGCGCGGTGACGACGACGATGTGGGTGATGACCAGGCTCAGCAGCGCCGCCAGCGCGGTGAAGCCCGCAAGAATGGGCACGGTGTCGGTATAGATCTGCTGCGCCAGGCGAGCGCGCGCGGCGCGCCGGTAACTTGACGGCGAGCACAGCAGCACCAGCACCACCGCCCCCAGGTCGATGATGCGCCACCAGGCCAGCGCCCAGCGCCGCGCCAACGCCCAGGCGCGCCGGGCCAGGGGGGCGGGATACAGGCTGTCGATCATGCGGCCATCATAGAGGAAGCCGCCGCAGGACAAGTAACAAACTGGCCTCTAACGCCCATATACAAAGCGCCAACAGCTATCAATTGAATAGCCAACCCTTATGGAGTCTCGGATGCATCCGCGCCGAACTGAAAGAACTCGATCTCGTGGCGGGTGCAAAACACGCACAGGCCTTCGGCCTTGACGGCGCGCATCAGCTCGTCGGCCTGGCCGTTCGCCAGGATGAAGCTCAGCTCTTCGGGCTCGTCCGCCAACTCGAAGAAATGCGCCGAATGCGAGCGCCCGCCGATCCCCACGCTTTCGGTATTGGTGCGGCGCGTGTGGCGCGTGATGCCATGTGCCTTGGCGATGCGCAGCACCGCGTCGAGCACCGATGCACCCTGGTGACGGCGCGAGCGCGGCGCCATGAACGTGATTTCGCAGCCTTTCATCGCGCACCTCCAAAAAACTGGCGCAGCAGCAGAAACAAGGCGGCACCCAGCCACGTCATGGCCAGCGAGCCGCCCACATGAAGCAGGATTCCGGTGAGGGCCCAGAACAGGCGCCCGTTTTGCAATGCATCGAAAATTTCGGCCGAAAACGTCGAAAACGTCGTCAGCGCGCCAAGAAAGCCGGTGATCACGAACAGGCGCCAGAACAGCGAGGGAGTGGCGATGAAGGTCGGAACCATCAGGCCGATGATGAACGCCCCGATCAGATTGGCCGCCAGCGTGCCCAGCGGCAGGTGGGGAAAGTAGCTGTTGAGCAGCAGGCCCAAGGCCCAGCGCGCATTGGCGCCGACGATGGCGCCCAGCGATATGGCGAGGAGGGAAAGACTCAGCTGCATGGGGCGTCCTCGTCAGTGCAGTGCTTGATGTTGGATGAACCGCCGATGGGTTGTTGGTCGGGGTCAGGCGCAGGTAGCGGATCGACGCCCGGCATGCCAAAGGCAATGCCCCTCGCTACCCGCAGGGCGGTCTCGTTGGCGTCGCTCATCTTCCAATCCGGTGCGGTACATCCCGCGTTTTTACACTGTGCGCCATGCCCGCCACCACACCACCCCATCGCCCCACGCCACGCGCCCTGGCCGCGCTGCTGCCCTTTCTGCGGCCCTACCGCTGGCCGATCGCGGCGGCGCTGACCTTTCTGCTGCTGGCGGCACTGGCGACACTGGCGTTTCCGCTGGCGCTGCGCCAGCTCATCGATCAGGGCATGCCGGCGGGCGGCCACGCCGGGCAACTGCGCGCGCATTTCGGCCTGCTGTTTGCCGTGGCGGTGGCGGTCGGGCTGTTCTCCGCCGCGCGCTACTACGCCATGAGCTGGCTGGGCGAGCGCGTCACGGCCGATCTGCGCAGCGCCGTCTATGCCCATGTGCTGCGCATGAGCCCGGTGTTCTTCGAGACCACGCAGACCGGCGAGGTGCTCTCGCGCCTGACCGCCGACACCACGCTGGTGCAGACCGTCGTCGGCTCCTCGTTTTCCATGGGGCTGCGCAACGCCGTGCTGGGCCTGGGGGCGCTGGCGATGCTGGTATGGACCAACCCGCTGGTAATGTCGGCGGCGCTGGCCGCGGTGCTGGTCGTGGTGCTGCCCGCGATGTGGATAGGGCGCAGCGTGCGGCGCCTGTCGCGCGCCAGCCAGGACCGCGTGGCCGACGCCAGCGCCATCGCCGCCGAGGTGCTGGGCGCAATTCCCGTGGTCCAGGGCTACACGGCGGAGCGGCGCGAGGCCGCGCGCTTTGCCGCCGCCGCCGAGGACGCGTTTCGCACCGCCGTGCGCCGCAGCGGCGTGCGCGCGGCACTCGTCGCCTTCATCATCATCGCCAACGCGGCGCTGCTGCTCTGGGGCCTGTACCGCGGCAGCCAGGCGGTGATCGCCGGGCAGATGAGCGCCGGCAACCTGGGTCAGACCATCGCCTATGCGCTGTTCCTGGCCGGCGCCGTGGCCGTGCTCGCCGAGGTCTATGGCGACTTGCTGCGCGCCGCCGGCGCCATGGAGCGGCTGATGGAACTGCTCGCCACCGAGCCCGACATCCGCGCACCCGAGGCCACTGCAATGCGCTCCATCAGCACCATGCAGCCACTCCACCTGGCCTTCGAGGCGGTGGATTTTCATTACCCCTCGCGCACCGACCGGGCGGCGCTGGCTGACTTCACGCTGCGGCTCACACCCGGCGAAGTGGTGGCGCTGGTGGGCGCCAGCGGCGCCGGCAAGTCCACGGTGTTCCAGCTGCTGCAACGCTTCTACGACGTGAGCGGTGGCCGTATCCTGCTGGCGGGCGAGGACATCCGCGGGCTCGACCCGCAGCAGTTGCGCGCATGCATCGCCACCGTGCCGCAGGAGGCGGTGATCTTCTCCAGCAGCGCGCTGGAGAACATCCGCTACGCCCGCCCCGACGCCACGCGGGACGAGGTGCTGGCCGCGGCCCGCGCCGCCTTTGCGCACGACTTCATCGAGACCCTGCCGCAGGGCTACGACAGCTTTCTGGGCGAGCATGGCGTGCGCCTGTCGGGCGGGCAGCGCCAGCGCATCGCCATCGCCCGTGCGCTGCTGAAAGATGCGCCCATCCTGCTGCTCGACGAGGCCACCAGCGCGCTCGACGCCGAAAGCGAGCGCGTGGTGCAGCAGGCGCTGGACGCCGCGCTGCAGGGCCACGCCAGCGGACGCATCACCCTGGTCATCGCCCACCGCCTGGCCACCGTGCAGCATGCCGACCGCATCATCGTGCTGGAGCATGGCCGCATCATCGAGCAGGGCAGGCATGCCGAACTCGTGGCCGCCAATGGTGCCTATGCGCGGCTGGCGGCGCTGCAATTCACGGCGTGAGACAACTCAAGGTGATTCACACATGGCGCCGCGCCAGCGGTGCCAATGGCGGCACGGGCTCGGCCTCGGCGCGGTCGTGCAGGGCCTCGATGACGTGACAATGATCGGCCACCCCGTCGCA
Source organism: Alicycliphilus denitrificans (assembly GCF_044792555.1). GTDB lineage: Bacteria > Pseudomonadota > Gammaproteobacteria > Burkholderiales > Burkholderiaceae_C > Alicycliphilus > Alicycliphilus denitrificans_A. Next base: position 1,820,020 of record NZ_CP126238.1, on the reverse strand, counting down.
GCGGCCGCGCAGGCTGCGCAACTGTTTTTCCAGCACGCGCAGCTCGGCCAGGCGCTCGCGCACATGGGCCAGGTGTGCATCCAGCGTGGCGCAGGCCTGGTGGCCGGCCTGGGCGCTGTTGGCGTCTATCGCCAGCAGGCGGCGCACCTCGTCCAGAGACATGTCCATGGCGCGGCACAGGCGTATGAAGCGCAGCCGGTGAAGGTCGGCATCACTATAAAAACGATAGCTATTATCGCCCCGCACGCCTCGGCGCAACAGGCCTTCCTTCTCGTAATAGCGGATACTCGCGGCGGACACGCCCGAGAGCCGGGCAGCGTCTCCTATGCGGTGCTGCGGGCTTGGCTGCGGCATGCTTGACCTTGAAGTGGCTTGAAGGTTTCCAATCATCGCATGAACCACAGTCCCACCCAACGCTGCCTCGACCAAGGCCCTGCCCGAGCCCATGAGCAGGCGCATGAACACGCGCCTGGCCACGAACACAAGCATGCCCATGACCATGCGCACGCGCCCAGTCCTGCTGCCTGCAGTAGCTGCACCTGCGAGGGCCAGGAGGGCCACGACGTGCTGCCCGGCTGGCCGCGCATCGCCGCGGCCCTGGCCCTGGCCAGCGGCGCCGAGGCCGCGCACTGGCTGCGGCACGACATGGCGGGCATGGCGCTGGCCGTGCTGGCCATCGCGCTGGCGGGCCTGGGCGTATACCGGAGCGGGCTGAAGGACCTGGCGCGGCTGCGCCTGGGCATCAACGCCCTGATGGCCGTGGCCGTGACCGGCGCCTTCCTGATCGGCCAGTGGCCCGAGGCGGCCATGGTCATGGCGCTGTACGTGGCCGCCGAGCGCATAGAGCACGGCGCCATGGAGCGCGCACGCCATGCCATCCGCGACCTGCTGCGGCTGGCCCCGGCCAGCGCCGACGTGCTGCAGCCGGACGGCAGCCTGCAACGCCTGCCCGTGGAACAGGTGCCGCTGGGCGCCCTGCTGCGCATTGCCCCTGGCGCCCATGTACCGCTCGATGGCACGGTCACGCAGGGCGCGAGCGCCGTGAACCAGGCCCCCATCACGGGCGAGAGCCAACTGGCCGACAAGGCCCCGGGCGATGCCCTGTACGCCGGCAGCGTGAACCAGCATGGCGAGCTGCTGATGCGCGTGAGCGCCGCGCCCGCCGGCTCGCTGCTGGCGCGCATCGTGCATGCCGTGGAGCAGGCCCAGGCCGGCAAGGCGCCCGTGCAGCGCTTTGTGGACCGCTTTGCCGCCATCTACACGCCCATCGTCTTCGTGCTGGCCGTGCTGTTGGCGCTGCTGGCGCCGCCGCTCATGGGCTGGAGTTGGAGCCAGGCCGCCTACCAGGCGCTGGCGCTGCTGGTCATCGCCTGCCCCTGCGCGCTGGTCATCTCCACGCCGGTGACGGTGGTCAGCGCGCTCACGGCGGCGGCGCGGCGCGGCATTCTCATCAAGGGCGGCAGCGCGCTGGAGGCAGCGCGCGGCCTGCGCGTGCTGGCGCTGGACAAGACCGGCACGCTGACCACGGGCCACCCCGCGTTGGTGCACTGGCAGGCCCTGGGCGGTATTGATGCCAGTCGTGCCGCCGCCATCGCCGGCCAGCTGGCCAGCCGCTCAGAGCATCCTGTGGCACGCGCCATCGCCAGCGGCCTGCCGGCAACGGCGGGCAATGGCGTGCGCAACCTGCAGGCCCTGCCCGGGCGCGGCGTGCAGGCCGATATCGCCGGCCAGCGCTGGCTGCTGGGCAGCCAGCGCCTGATGCACGAGCAAGGCCTGTCCGATGCCGCGCTGCAAGCCACGCTGGCGCGGCACGAGCAGCAGGGCCGCAGCGTCACCCTGCTGGCCGACGGCCAGGCCGTGCGCGCCCTGTTCGCCGTGGCCGACCCGCTGCGCACGCACGCACGCCAGGCCATGGAGCAGCTGCGCGCGCTGGGCGTGCAACCGGTGGTGATCAGCGGCGACAACCCGGCCACGGCCCAGGCCATCGCCGCAGAGGCGGGCATTCAAGACGCGCGCGGCGGCCTGCTGCCGCAGGACAAGCTCGACGCCCTGGCCGAACTGCAGCGCAGCCGCGGCCCCACGGCCATGGCGGGCGACGGCATCAACGACGCCCCTGCCCTGGCCCGCGCCGACGTCGGCTTTGCCATGGGCGGTGCCCACAGCACGGCCATGGCCATGGAGACGGCCGGCGTGGTGCTGCTGCACGACGACCTGCGCCGCATCCCCGACACCATCCGCCTGTCGCAGCGCGCGCACCGTGTGCTGTGGCAGAACATCACCCTGGCGCTGGGCGTGAAGGCGGTTTTCTTTATGCTTGCGCTGCTGGGCATGGCCACGATGTGGATGGCCGTGCTGGCCGACATGGGCGTGAGCCTGCTCGTCGTCGCCAACGGCCTGCGGCTGCGCCGCGCGCTGCCCCACGCACCAGAGCCGCAAACATCATGAGCCAAACCCGCCAACGTGCCGCCTTCAACTATCTGCTGCAGCAATTTGCCGCCAGCGCCGGCCAAGGCCCGGCGCAGCGCTGGCGCTACCTGGAGGCGGCCCATGTACTGGGGCAAAACCGCCTGGGCCTGCACCTACGCGCGCACTGGCAGATGCTGCGCTTTGCCCAGGCGCTGGGCGACAAGTTCGAGGTGACGGGCCAGCTGCGCCACCTGTGCATGGCCCCCGTAGGCCACCTGGTGCGGCGCATGCCCTACGGCAACAACGGCCGCGCCATCGCGGCGCCCCTGCAACCCATGGTGCCCAGCGCCCTGCTGCGCGCCTGCATTGCCGAGGCCATGCAGGCCAGTGGCGCCGCGGCGACAGAAAATCCTGCCGCAAAACCTTGATTCGACTTGATGCAAGTGCGCGAATAGCTCTTAATACAAGAGCAAAATAACGCCCATGTCTTCCCCCGTCTCCACTCCCGCACCGGCCCCGCATTCGCGCAGCGAGGACCTGGTGGCCATCGTTACCGGCGTAGCCATGGTGTCGGTGGGCGTGTCCATGGTGGCCAGCGCCGGGCTGCTCACCGGCGGCATCACCGGCCTGGCCTTCGTGCTGCACTACGCCACCGGCATCGGCTTTGGCAAGCTGTTTTTCGTGCTCAACCTGCCCTTTTACTGGCTGGCGCTGCGCAAGCTGGGGCTGGGTTTCACGCTCAAGACCTTTGCCGGCGTGGCGCTGCTGGCGCTGATCACCGAGGTGCAGCCGCTCTTGATGCAGATAGCCGACATCCAGCCGCTGTACGCCGCGCTGGTGGGCGGGCTGTGCATGGGCATGGGTTTCCTGGTGCTGTTTCGCCACCACTGCAGCCTGGGCGGCATCGGCATTCTGGCGCTGTATCTGCAGGGGCGCTTTGGCTGGCGCGCCGGCGCGGTGCAGATGGTGGCCGACCTGTGCATCGTCGCCGCCGCCCTGGCCACCGTGGAGCCGATGCGCGTGCTGTGGTCCATCGTGGGCGCGCTGGCGCTCAACCAGGTGCTGGCCATCAATCACCGGCCCGGGCGCTACATGGCGGCCTGAACCAACTTCGGACACCACGCCGGTATCATTCACGCCATGCGCCGCACCCTGTCCCTTGCCCTGGTGGTTCTGCTGATCCTGCGGGGTCTGCTGGGCGATGCCATGGCCATGGGCATCACGCCCGTGCAGCCCGCGCCAGAGATGTCGCAGGTACTGCATCTGGCCAGCGGTGAAGGCCATGGCGCGCACGCTGGCCAGGCAATGGCGCAGCATTGCTGCGACCCCTTGGGCGACAAGCACCCGGCACACCAGGCCGGCTGCAGCGCCTGCGGCATCTGCCATTCGGTGCTCGGGGTTGCGGCCTGGATGGCTACCACGGCAACCGGGCCGCGCCACATGCCCCGGCCGCCGCGCAGCGCACCGTTTGCCAGCGCCCCGGCCGCGCAAGCCATCAAGCCTCCCATCGTTTGAGGCCGGACGCCCGAAGTGCGTCCGCCGCCAGCCGCCTGCGCCCCTCAGGGCGTGCGGCATGGTCTGTTGCGCCCATGCACCCCGACAAACCATCAATCATTCGATATGAAAGCTCTTCAATTCATAGCTGTTTGCGCTTTACTGGTAAGCGCTACAGCCAGTTTTTCTCATGAAAAATCCAGCCACCACGGGCAAGCTGCTGCCGCGCCGCAGCAGCAGGCCTGGGGCATTGCCGGCGAGGCCGCCAAGGCCACGCGCACCATCACCCTGCGCATGACGGACGACATGCGCTTCACGCCGTCGCACTTCAACGTGCAGCGCGGCGAGACCGTGCGCCTGCGCGTGCAAAACCAGGGCCAGGTGCTGCACGAAGTGGTGCTGGGTACACAGGCCAGCCTGGAACAGCATGCGGCCATGATGCGCGAGCACCCCGGCATGGAGCACGCCGAGGCCCACATGGCCCACGTCAAGCCCGGCCGCAAGGACGACCTGCTCTGGAACTTCAACCGCGCCGGCAGCTTCGACTTTGCCTGCCTGGTCGCCGGCCACTTCGAGGCCGGCATGCGCGGCAGCTTCACCGTCACGCCATGAATACCACCTTGCCCCGAGAGCGCACCATGCAACACACCACCACCCGCCGCCAATGGATGACGGCCATCGCCGCCGCAGCCGCCTGCGCCGCCCTGCCCGCCTGGGCCAGCAACGACCGCACCGTGGAGGTCTGGAAAGACCCCAACTGCGGCTGCTGCCAGGACTGGGTGGAGCACATGCAGGCCAACGGTTTCACGCTCACCGTGTACGAGACGGGCAACGCCGCCGTGCGCGCCAGGCTGGGCCTGCCCCAGCGCCTGGGTTCGTGCCACACTGCCCTGGTGGGCGGCTACCTGCTGGAGGGCCATGTGCCGGCTGCCGACGTGAAGAAGCTGCTCCAGCAAAAACCCAAGGCCCTGGGCCTGACGGTGCCTGGCATGCCCGTGGGCAGCCCCGGCATGGACGGCCCGGAATACAAGGGCCGCAAAGACCCCTACGACGTGCTGCTGGTCACCAAGAACCTGATGAACAACGACGTCTCCACACGCGTCTTCACCAGCTACCGATGAAGCCGCTTCCGCTCATGCAGGCCGCGCACATAATCGGCGCACCATGCGACACCCCTTGCTTGAGCAGAACCAGGGCGCCATCACCGATGTGACGGGCATCACCGTCGGCCACCACAGCGACGGCCGCCGCCCCACCGGCTGTACCGTGGTCATTGCCCGCGATGGCGCGGTGGCCGGCGTGGACGTGCGCGGCGCGGCGCCCGGCACGCGCGAGACCGACCTGCTCGCCCCCGGCAACCTGGTGCAGCAGGTGCATGCGGTGATGCTCGCCGGCGGCAGCGCCTGGGGGCTGGACGCGGCCAGTGGCGCCGTGCGCTGGCTGGAGGAGCAGGGCGTGGGCCTGGACGTAGGCGTGGGCCGCCTGCCGCTGGTGCCCGCGGCCGTGCTGTTCGACCTGCATCTGGGCGACATGAAGGTCCGCCCGGACGCCGCGGCCGGCTACGCCGCCTGCCAGGCCGCCAGCGGCGCGCCACCGGCAGAGGGCAATGTGGGCGCGGGCAGCGGCGCCGTGGTCGGCAAGATGTTCGGCATGCAGCACGCGATGAAGGGCGGCCTGGGCACGGCCTCGGTCAGCGTGGCTGGCGTGACCGTCGGGGCACTGATCGCCTGCAACGCCGTGGGCGACGTGGTGCATCCCGACACCGGCCTGCCCCTGGCCGGCGCACGCACGCAGGACGGCCGGCAGTTGCGCGACACGCGCCGCGCCCTGCTCGCCGGCGAGCCGCCGCACGCGCTGCTGGCGGGCAGCAACACCACCATCGGCGTGATCGCCACCGACGCGCGGCTCACCAAGGTGCAGGCGCAGCGCCTGGCCGTGGCCGGGCACGATGGCCTGGCGCGCGCCATCAACCCCGTGCACACCATGAGCGACGGCGACACATTGTTCACCCTGGCCACCGGCGTGCACGCGCAGCACCCCGGCATGATGGTGCTGGCCACCATGGCGGCCGAGGCCGTAGCCCGCGCCAGCGTGCGCGCCGTGCTGGCCGCGCGCTCGCTGACCACGGATCAGGGCCTGCTGCTGCCCTGCCACGCGGATCTGGCCCGCGCTGATAGCCGCAGCCAGCCCGGGTAGTCCAGCACTGCAGAGCCAGAAAGAGCAACGGGCCTTTCGGCCCGTCGCTCGTCACCCCAGCGCTCGTCTTACTTGAGCGCCTTGTAGCGGAAGCGCTTGGGAGCGGCGCCCTCCTCGCCCAGGCGCCTCTTCTTGTCGGCCTCGTACTCCTGGTAATTGCCGTCGAAGAACACCCACTGGCTGTCGCCCTCGGCGGCCAGGATGTGCGTGGCGATGCGGTCCAGGAACCAGCGGTCGTGGCTGATGACCAGCACCGTGCCGGCGTACTCCAAGAGCGCATCTTCCAGAGCGCGCAGGGTTTCCACGTCCAGGTCGTTGGAGGGCTCGTCCAGCAGCAGCACGTTGCCGCCCTGGATCAGCGTCTTGGCCAGGTGCAGGCGCCCGCGCTCGCCGCCCGAGAGGTTGCCGACCTTCTTCTGCTGGTCCTGGCCGTTGAAGTTGAAGCGCCCGCAGTAGGCACGGCTGGCCATCTGGAACTTGCCGACGTTGATGATGTCCAGGCCCCCCGAGACGTCCTCCCACACCGTCTTGTCGTTGGCCAGGGCGTCGCGATGCTGGTCGACAAAGGCCATCTTCACGGTTTGGCCGATCTCCACCTCGCCCGAATCGGGCAGTTCCTTGCCCGCAATCAGCTTGAACAGCGTGGACTTGCCCGCGCCGTTGGGGCCGATGATGCCGACGATGGCGCCAGCGGGAATGTTCATGGAGAGGTTGTCGATGAGCAGGCGGTCACCAAAGGCCTTGGAGACGTTCTTGAACTCGATGACCTTGCTGCCCAGACGCTCGGCCACGGGAATGAAGATTTCCTGCGTCTCGTTGCGGCGCTGGTATTCGTAGTCGGACAGTTCCTCGAAGCGGGCAATACGCGCCTTGGACTTGGCCTGGCGCCCCTTGGCGTTCTGGCGCACCCATTCCAGTTCCTTCTTCAGGGCCTTGGCGCGCGCCTCCTCGCCCTTTTGCTCGGCCTCCAGGCGGTTTTGCTTCTGCAGCAACCACTCGGTGTAGTTGCCCTTGTACGGAATGCCATGGCCGCGGTCGAGTTCCAGGATCCACTCGGCCGCGTTATCGAGGAAGTAGCGGTCGTGGGTGATGGCCACCACGGTGCCGGGGAAGCGGTGCAGGAACTGCTCCAGCCACTCCACGGACTCCGCGTCCAGGTGGTTGGTGGGCTCGTCCAGCAGCAGCATGTCGGGCTTGGACAAAAGCAGCTTGCACAGCGCCACGCGGCGCTTCTCGCCGCCCGAGAGCTGACCGACCACGGCGTCCCAGGGCGGCAGGCGCAGCGCATCGGCGGCAATCTCCAACTGGTGCTCGCTGTCGGTGCCGGCGGCGGCGATGATGGCCTCCAGCCTGCCCTGCTCGGCGGCCAGGGCGTCAAAGTCGGCGTCTTCCTCGGCATAGGCCGCATAGACCTCATCGAGACGCGCACGGGCGTTGTTCACCTCGGCCATGGCCTCCTCGACCGCGTCGCGCACCGTATGTTCGGGGTTGAGCTGAGGCTCCTGCGGCAGGTAGCCGATGGACAGGCCCTGCATGGGAATGGCCTCGCCCTCGATCTCCTTGTCGATCCCGGCCATGATCTTCAGCAGCGAGGACTTGCCCGAGCCGTTCAGGCCCAGCACGCCGATCTTGGCGCCGGGGAAGAATGACAGAGAGATGTCCTTCAAGATCTGCCGCTTCGGGGGCACGGTCTTGGTGACGCGGTTCATCGAAAAAACGTACTGGGCCATGGATTCTTCAAAAAATGAGCAAAGAAAGGCGCCACAAAATGCGGCGCGCAAACGTGGATTATCGGCGCATGCGACAATAGCGGGCGCCGCGGGTTCCAGTTGCCCCGGCATCAGCCTAGACAAGCTGGGGACGATGGAAACCATTTCCGGGCTCCCACCCTTGAAATCATCAGCCTACAGAACTGGCTTGGCGACCCATCAAGTCGCCAGCGACAGGCCGATATCCAGCGCCCAGGATGGGCGCATCCAACTTGACAATGACATTTGAAGAACTGAAGCTGGCGCCGGCCATTTTGCAGGCCGTGCAAGAACAGGGTTACCAAAACCCCACCCCCATCCAGTCGCAGGCCATTCCCGCCGTGCTCGCAGGTCATGACCTGCTGGCCGGTGCGCAGACCGGTACCGGCAAGACGGCGGCCTTTACCCTGCCCATCCTGCATCGCCTGGCCGGCACCGCCGCAGCCACCAGCAAGTTTGGCAGCCGCGGCGTGCGCGCCCTGGTGCTCACCCCCACGCGGGAACTCGCCGCGCAGGTCGAGGAATCGGTGCGCACCTATGGCAAACACCTGGCGCTGAAATCCACCGTGATCTTCGGCGGCGTGGGCATGAACCCGCAGATCGAGCGCATCAAGCGCGGCGTGGACATCCTGGTCGCCACACCCGGGCGCCTGCTGGACCTGCAGCAGCAGGGCTTCATGGACCTGTCCACGGTCGAAATCCTGGTGCTCGACGAGGCCGACCGCATGCTGGACATGGGCTTCATCCACGACGTGAAGAAGGTGCTGGCCCTGCTCCCTGCCTCCAAGCAGAGCCTGCTGTTCTCGGCCACCTTCAGCGACGAAATCCGCGAGCTGGCCGGCGGCCTCTTGAAGAACCCGCAAAGCATCCAGGTGACGCCGCGCAACACCACGGTGCAGCGCATCAGCCAGGTCATCCACCCCGTGGGCCGGGCCAAGAAGAAGCAGGTGCTGCTGCACATCATCCAGCAGCACGACTGGAGCCAGGTGCTGGTGTTCACGCGCACCAAGTTCGGCGCGAACAACGTGGCCGACTATCTGACCAAGAACGGCGTCACCGCCATGGCGCTGCACGGCAACAAGAGCCAGAGCGCCCGCACCCAAGCCCTGGAAGGCTTTAAGACCGGCCAGATACGGGCGCTGGTAGCTACGGATATTGCAGCACGCGGGATCGACATCGACGACCTGCCGCATGTCGTGAACTACGAAATCCCCAACGTATCCGAGGACTACGTGCACCGCATCGGCCGCACCGGCCGCGCCGGCCGCGAGGGCCAGGCCGTGAGCCTGGTGTGCATGGACGAAGAGGGCTTCATGATGGAGATCGAACGCTTCACCAAGCAGGAGATCCCGGTGCAGGTCATCGACGGCTTTGGCCCCGACGAGGGCGAGAAGGCCGAACCCATCGCCATGGGGCGCCAGACCATCTGGGGCGGCGCCGGCAAGCCGCCTAGCCGCGAGGTCATGCAGGCGGCGGCCAAGGCGGCGCGCTCGGAGATGATGGAGCGCATCCGCACCAACAAGGCCGGTCAGGGCCAGCCACGTGGCGCCCGCCAGGGTGAGGGCCAGCGCGCCAGCAATGGCCAGGGCGGCGCAGGCCGTGGCGGCAATGCCGCTGGTGCTGGCCGCCCCGCGGCCGCAGGCCCGCGCGGCCAGCGGCCAACCCACGACGGCGGCGCTGGTCGCGGTCGCGGCGGCAACAACGCCAATGGCGGCAACGGTGGCAACCGCCGCTTTGACGACAGCCAGCCACGCAGTGAAAACGCCCACCTGGGCACGCAGCTCAAGCACGTGAATCTGGATCCACGCCACGGCGCCGGCGGCCGGGCCAGCCAGCCCGACCCCATGCGCACCAGCGTGGACAGCATGGCCGATCGCGGCCGCCGTGGTGGTTTTCGCAGTGGCGGTGGTGGTGGCGGCGGGCGCGGCCCGCGCAGCGGCTTCGGCCGCTGACACAGCGTATCCATAGCAGATTGCTGCTGCGTCCATGAGCCCGGCCCGTGCCGGGCTTATTCGTATCTGGCCCCCAGTGTTGCACTGCGCACACCTTGCAGCAGCAGGCGCCAGCTAACATCGGCCACGACATCCATACCGCCAATCATGATGATGCAAAAGCCCCCCACCCACAGCAGCCCATGGCTGTCCGCTGCCAAGGCTCTGCGCGCAAGCACGTCGGCCGGTCGTCACGGGGCGGCTGTGCTGTCCGCACTGGTACTGGTTGCATGCTCAAGCACACCGCTGCCGCCCTGGACCACTCAGCCACCACGGCAACCGGCATCCCACACCGCACCGCAAGCCAAGCGCCAGGTGCCGCCCCCGTTGGGAACGGGAATCGCCACGGCGCAGCGTGATGACGCGCTCACCGCGCCGGTCACGGTCACGCCCATTGCCCCGAACGCTCCGGTTTCGGCAGGGGCGCCCGCCGCCGAACTACCCTACGGCGCTGCCGTGGCGGCACGCTTTCCCGATCCATCCGTGCGTTACGAAACGCCTGGCCTGGCCGATGGCCGCCGAGCCTTCACCACCAACGCCGAGCTCACCCAGTGGCTGCGCCAGCTTGCGGCCACGCAGCGCGGCGCCACGCGCACGCGGCTCATCGACCTGGGCCTGTCACAGCGCGGCGCACCGATCCATGCCCTGCTGCTCACGCGCGCCGCGGGCACGGACGCCGCGGCCCTGGAGGACAGCCGCCGCCCCACGGTACTGCTGATCGGCCAGCAGCATGGCGACGAGCCCGCGGGTGGCGAGGCCCTGCTGGTCGTGGCGCGCGAACTGGCGCAGGGGTTGCTCGAACCCATGCTCGAGCGCATCAACGTGATCGTCGTGCCGCGCGCCAATCCCGATGGCGCCGACATGGGCAAGCGCGTCACGGCCAATGGCATCGACATGAACCGCGACCACCTGCTGCTACAGACACCCGAGGCACAGGCACTGGCCAGGCTGGTGCGCGACTACCGCCCCATGGCCATCATCGACGCACATGAATACACGGTGGCCGGGCGCTTTCTGGAGAAATTCCAGGCCATCCAGCGCTATGACGTGCTGCTGCAGCACGCCACCACGGCCAACCTGCCCGAATTCATGACCAAGGCCGCTCTGGAGTGGTACCGCGCCCCCATGCTCAAGGCCCTGGACGCCCAGAACCTGAGCCAGGAGTGGTACTACACCACCTCCACGCGCATGGACGACCTGCGCCTGTCCATGGGCGGCACCCAGCCCGACACCGGGCGCAATGTCAACGGCCTGAAGAATGCCGTCAGCATGCTGCTGGAGACCCGGGGCGTGGGCATTGGCCGCGCCCATATCCAGCGCCGCGTGCATTCGCATGTGACGGCCGTTTCCAGCGCTCTGCGCAGCACGGTGGAGCGTGCCGACAACCTGGCGCAGGTGCGCTCCTACGAGGCGCGCGACATCGCCGCCCAGGCCTGCCGCGGTGACATCGTGGTCGAGGCCGGCCCCACGCCGACCCAGCATGAGCTGATCATGCTCGACCCCGAGAGCGGCGCCGACCGCACGCTGCGCGTGGACTGGAACTCATCGCTGCAGCTGAAAACCTTGAAAAAACGCCCCCGCCCCTGCGGCTACTGGCTCGCGGGCCGTGCAGGCGATGCCGTGGAGCGCCTGAAACTCCTGGGCGTGCAGGTCATGCGCGTGGCCGAGCCTGGGTCCGTGCTGGCCGACATTTACCTGGAAACCAGCCGCGAAACCACAGAGCGCCAGGATGTGCGCGGTAGCGTGGCCGGTGACCAAGCCATCATCCGCGTACAGGTCACGCCCACACGCAGCGTCATCGACGTGCCCGCCGGCAGCTACTACGTGCCGCTGAACCAGCCCCTGGCCAACCTGGCCGTGGCCGCCCTGGAGCCCGACACGCAAAACAGCTACTTTGCCAATCACCTCATCGGCCACCTGGGCGACACGGCGCGCGTGATAACACCCCCGCCCCTGGTGTTTGAGGAAGTCGATTGAATGCCACGCGGCAAACCCGGCGAGTCGCTCATATAAATATAGCTATCAGCGATTTACCAATATACGTTATTGCCACTTTTTCACACCAACACCCATCTGCAGGATTTGATAACGGCTAGTCCGCTTTGACGATGGGACCCCGGCCATCCTTCTTCACAATGGATTGACTCCATTCTGAGAGGATTTCATATGGGACTCCAAGGGAAGGCGGCGTTGGTGGGTGCCGCGCAGTACAAACCGGAAAAATACGGCAGCGCGCCGCGCATGTTCCACCTGGAGCAGGTAGCGGACCTGACCACGCAGGCGCTGGCCGACGCGGGGCTTACGCTGGCCGACGTGGATGGCCTGATCACCAGCGGACCACACTTTCATGAGGCCAGCAGCTTCGTGCCCGCCATGGCGGGCGAATACCTGGGCGTGGCACTGAATTTTGCCGAGGTCGTGGACCTGGGCGGCGCGAGCTCGGTGGGCATGGTCTGGCGCGCGGCCGCGGCCATCGAGCTAGGCCTGTGCGACACGGTGGTGTGCGTCATTCCGGCGCGCATGACGCCCATGTCCGAACATGACGACCACATGGCCGAGGTGATGAAAGCCTCGCGCTTTGGCGGCCACAGCACGCGCTTTGGCGCACCCGAGGCCGAGATGGATCTACCCTACGGCCACATGGCGCAAAACACCGGTTACGCCATGATCGCGCAGCGCTATGCCGCCATCCACGGCTACGACGCGGCGACGCTGGCGCGCATCGCGGTGGATCAGCGCTTCAACGCCTGCCACAACCCCGGCGCCATGTTCTACGGCCAGCCGATCACGGTGGACGATGTACTGGCCTCGCGCATGGTGGCCGAGCCGCTGCGCATGCTGGAGATCGTCATGCCCGTGGCCGGCGGCGGCGCCATGGTGCTCACGCGTGCCGACAAGGCCCGTGGCTGCAAGCACCGCCCGGTGCACATCGTCGGTTGCGGCGAGCATGTGCAGACCAAGTCGCCCAGCTACGCCGCCGACATGCTGGCCACGCCCATAGGCCCGGCCTCGCGCAAGGCCTTTGCCATGGCGGGCCTGTCGCCCAGCGACATGCACATGGCGCAAATCTACGACTGCTACACCATCACCGTGCTGCTGACGCTGGAGGACGCCGGTTTTGCCCCCAAAGGCCAGGGCATGCGCTTCGTGCGCGAGCACGACTTCACCTTCAAGGGCAACTTCCCCATGAACACGCACGGCGGCCAGCTGAGCTTTGGCCAGACCGGCAGCGCCGGCGGCATGACGCAGGTGATCGAGGCCATGCAGCAAATCCAGGGCCGCGCGGGCGCACGCCAGCTGGGCCGCAACGACCTGGCCTATGTGTCGGGCACCGGCGGCGTGATGAGCGAACAAGGCGCATTGATTCTGAAGGGAGCCTGAGACCATGGCCTGGAACAAACCCCTGCCCCACCCCACCGACATTTCCGCCCCCTACTGGCAAGGCCTGCAGGCGCACGAGGTGCGCCTGCAGCAGTGCGAGCAGGGCCACTGGCTGTTCTTCCCGCGCACGCACTGCCCCACCTGCGGCTCACGCCAGCTGGCATGGCGCCAGGTCAGCGGCGCGGGCCAGCTCTACACCTACACCGTGGCGCGCGTGCCCACGCTGCCCGAGTTCACCGACGAGATGCCGCAGCTCTTGGCCGTGGTCGAGCTTGACGAAGGCGTACACATCAACACCACCCTGGTGGGCGTGGAACCCGGCGAGATCCGCGTGGGCCAGCGCCTGCGTCCGGTGTTCGACGAGCGCCCGGGCAGCGCCACCCTGCTGCGCTACACCCTGGTGGAGTCAAACCATCCCGGCGTCATCCACGCCGACGCCGAACCCGAGGCGGCCGCTGCCTGCGCACCGGCACGGCAGCTGCCCCAGGTCGATTGCAAGGACCTGCCCGCCATGCGCGCCCTGGTGTCCGAGACTTACTCCGACTGGTCCAACGCGATCACCGTCACGCAGGAGTTGATCGACCAGTTTGCCGCGCTCTCGGGCGACGACTACTGGATCCACACCGACCCCGAGCGCGCGCGCCGCGAAAGCCCGTTTGGCACCACCATCGCCCATGGCGCTCTGGTGCAGGTGCTGATGAGCCGCCTCAAGCTCCCCATGGCCTTCGAGGTCACGGGCTACCACAACATCGTCAACTACGGCTCGGACCGCCTGCGCTTTCCCACGCCCGTGCCCTCGGGCTGCCGCATCCATGCGCGCTACCGCATCAAGTCGGTCGAGCAGGCCAAGAGCGGCACGCAGGTAACCATGGAAATCAACATCCATGTCGTAGGCCAGGACAGACCCTCGGTCATCAACGACCTGGTCATGCTCTACATGTAAGCCACCCCGCATGAACGCCACCACCCCCAACGCTCCCTGGTGACGCTCATGCAGGCGGCCAGCCTGGCCCTGCCGCCGAGCAGGTGGGGCGGCGGGGCTCCATCTGCTTTGCGCTGAGCGCACAGCTACCGACCGTGCAGGCGCTGTACCTGGCGCGTGGGCGGCTATCGGCTTTTCGCCTCCACCGGCAGGTGCTGTAGCAAGTCCGACTTCAGCACTCCTTATTTAATAGCTTCAAGCGCTTTACTGCAAAGCTTTTCAAGGCTTTTTATCTAGATTTTTAAATAACAAAGGGGCCTGTTTCAGGCCCCTTTGTCCCTATCGGAGTCGAGCGACTCAAGCCGCCTTGCGTGCGCGCGCCATGGTCAATGCGGTGTCTTCAATCATGTCTTCCTGGCCCCCGACCATGCCGCGGCGGCCCAGCTCCACGAGCAGGTCGCGCGCGGGGATGCCGTATTTCTTCTCGGCCCGCTTGGCAAACAGCAGGAAGCTGCCGTACACGCCGGCGTAGCCCAGCGTGAGCGCGTCGCGGTCGATGCGGATGGGGAAGTCCATCAGCGGCACCACCAGGTCTTCCGCCACGTCCTGGATCTTCCACACGTCCACGCCGGTCTGGATGCCCATGCGGTCGAGCACGGCCACCAGCACCTCCATGGGCGTGTTGCCCGCGCCCGCTCCCAGGCCGGCGGCCGCCGCGTCGATGCGGTTGGCGCCGGCCTCGATCGCCGCGATGCTGTTGGCCACGCCCATGGCCAGGTTGTGGTGGCCGTGAAAGCCCAGCTCGGTCTCGGGCCTGAGCGCAGCGCGCACGGCAGCAATGCGCTCCTTCACCTGCTCGGGCAGCAGGTAGCCGGCCGAGTCGGTCACGTAGATGCAGTTGGCGCCGTAGCCTTCCATGAGCTTGGCCTGCTTGACCAAGCCTTCCGCGCTGTTCATGTGGGCCATCATCAGAAAGCCCACGGTGTCCATGTCCAGCTTGCGCGCCATGGTGATGTGCTGCTCGGAGACATCGGCCTCGGTGCAGTGCGTGGCCACGCGGATGGTGTGCACGCCCAGGCCGTGCGCCATCTTCAGGTGGTCCACGGTGCCTATGCCGGGCAGCAGCAGGGCCGAGACCTTGGCCTGCTTCATCAGCGGGATCACGGCGCCCAGGTATTCCTCGTCGCTGTGCGCGGGAAAGCCGTAGTTGACCGAGGCGCCGCCCAGGCCGTCGCCATGGGTGACTTCGATCAGCGGCACGCCGGCCTGGTCCAGGCCCTGGGCCACGCTCTTCATCTGCTCCAGCGTCATCAGGTGGCGCTTGGGGTGCATGCCGTCGCGCAGCGTCATGTCGTGCAGGGTGATGTGCTTGGTCATGAGGTGTGGCTCCTTCAGGCAGCGGCGGATTGCAGTTGGAGCTTGCCGGCCAAAATCTCTTCGGCAAACATCTCGGCGGTGCGCGCGGCGGCGGCGGTCATGATGTCCAGGTTGCCGGCGTACTTGGGCAGGTAGTCGCCCAGGCCCTCGACCTCCAGGTAGACCGAGACGCGCTTGCCGTCGAACACCGGGCCGTTGACCAGTTTGTAGCCGGGCACGTATTTCTGCACACCTCGGCGATCATGGCGTGGATGGATGCGGTGATCGCCGCCTGGTCGGGCTCGTCCTCGGTCAGGCAGTGCACGGTGTCGCGCATGATCAGCGGTGGCTCGGCCGGGTTGATGACGATGATGGCCTTGCCTTTCCTGGCGCCGCCGACCTTCTCGATGGCGCCGGCCGTGGTGCGGGTGAATTCGTCGATGTTCTTCCTCGTGCCGGGCCCTGCCGAGCGGCTGGAGACGGTGGCGACGATTTCGCCGTATACCACGCTCTGCACGCGGCTCACCGCCGCGACCATGGGGATGGTGGCCTGGCCGCCGCAGGTGACCATGTTGACGTTCATCTCGCGCTTGCCCAGATGTTCGGGCAGGTTCACCGGCGGCACGCAGAACGGGCCGATGGCCGCGGGCGTGAGGTCGATCATCAGCGCCCCTTCGGCGTTGACCTTGCGCGAGTTCTCGGCATGCACGTAGGCGCTGGTGGCGTCGAAGACGATTTGCACGCCGTCCTGCTTCATGTGCGGGATCAGGCCGTCCACGCCCTCATGCGTGGTCTTGATGCCCATCTCGCGCGCGCGCTTCAGGCCGTCGGATTCGGGGTCTATGCCCACCATCCACACCGGCTCCAGCACCGGGCTCCTCTGCAGCTTGGCCAGCAGGTCGGTGCCGATGTTGCCCGGTCCGATCAGGGCGCATTTGATTTTGCGTGTCATGAAAATCCTTTCCTGTGTCATTCGGTGAAGGCGATGGAGCATTCGCCCAGGCCATCGATCGCCATGTGAAAACGGTCGCCCGCCTGCGCGGGCACGAGCGGCGCCAGCGAGCCCGACAGGATCAGCTCGCCCGCCTTGAACGGGATGCCGAAGGCGCCCAGGGTGTTGGCCAGCCAGGCCACGGCCTCGGCCGGGTGGCCTTGCACGGCGTTGCCCAGGCCGCCGCCCGCGGGCGCGCCGTTTTTCCACATCTGCATGGCCGCGGCGGCCAGGTCCAGGCTGCGCGGGTCGGTGTGCTGGCGGCCGACGACGAAGACGCCGCAGCTGGCGTTGTCGGCCACGGTATCCGCAATCTTGATCTTCCAGTCCTGGATGCGCGAATCGACGATTTCAAAGCAAGGCGCCACCCATTCGGTAGCGGCCATCACATCGTCCCGCGTCACGCCCGGGCCTTGCAGGTCGCGCTTGAGCATGAAGGCGATCTCGCCCTCGGCACGCGGCTGGATCAGGCCGGCGGCAGACAGCGACACGCTGGCGCCGTCCTCATACTGCATGGTGTCGGTGAGAAAGCCGAAGTCCGGCTGGTGCACGCCCAGCATGTCCTGTACCGGCTTGCTGGTGACGCCGATCTTCTTGCCAATGACGCGCTCGCCGTCCTGCTGGCGGCGCGCGAGAAAGCGCAGCGAGATGCGGTAGGCGTCTTCCACGCTCAGCAGGTAGCTATTCGTCAGTGGCGCGAGGCTGCGCCGCCCGCGCAGCGCTTGGTAGAGCGTATCGCCCAGTTGTTCGATGAGGCTGGAATCCATGGTGGAGGCTCAGCCGTGTTGCAGGAAGTCGATACAGGCGCGGTTGAACATATCGCGGTGCTCCACCTGCACCCAGTGGCCGCAGCGGTTGAGCACCACCATGCGCACCTGGGGACAATGACCCACCAGCTTGGTGGTGCCGCTCACGGGGTTGAACTGGTCGTTCACGCCCCAGAAGCCAAACACCGGGCACTTGAGTTCGTGCAGGCGCGCCGTCATGTTGGGCACCTTGAGAATGGAGCGCGCGGCCTGGGTTTGCGTCTCGGCAATCGGCGCGCGCTCGTTGATGATGTCGTCGGTCAGCAGCGTGGGGTCAAAGAGCTGCATGGTCATCACATCGCGCATGGCGGCGGCGCCGGTCTTGCCCGACTGGTAGATCTTGAACATGTTGGCGATGCCGGGCATGGCCAGGTAGGTATCCAGATCCTCCACGCCACCCGGCGCCATGAGGATGAGGCGCTTGACCTCTTCCGGGTAGGCCAGCGCATAGCCCAGCGCCACCGCGCCGCCCAGCGAATTGCCCAGCAGCGTGATGTTTTTCAGGCCCAGGGCATCGACCAGGCCCTTGAGGCCGGCGACGAAGAAGTCCAGGTCGTACTGCGCGATGTCGGGCTTGCTCGACAGCCCGTAGCCCAGCAGGTCGGGCACGATGCAGCGGTAGCCCGCCTGCGCGAACACCGGATAGTTGCCCTTGAAGTTGCTGTAGCCGCTGGCGCCGCCGCCCGCGCCATGCAGGAAGATGACGACCTCGCCCTGGCCCTGCTCGTGATAGTGGATGCGTTGCGCGGCGCCCGCGACGGGTGCGATGTCGGCAAATTTGCCGATGGGGATGGGACTGTTATGCGTCATGAAGATGCTTAGTAGGGAATCATTGCGAAACGGGGGCCGTCCACAGCTTGGGCAGGCCGGGGTCGGTGACCCGGATGAACTGCTTGAGCAGGTTGCGCAGCAGGGCCGCCTCGGCCTCGCCCATGCGCTCCACCACGTCGGCCTCCTCGGCCTTGGCGGCGGCGATCACATGCAATATCGAATCGCGTCCTGAGAAAGTCAGGACATACGCATCACGCTCTTTTTTTTGAAGCAACCCGCGGTCGCACAGCTGTTGCAGCAGCACGGCGCCCACGTCGATGCCGGTGTAGGCGATGTGCGCGGCAATGTCGGCGCCAGCCAAGGGCGCGCGCACGCTCAGCAGCGAGAGCACGAAAAAATCGGCATCGGACAGGCCGCGCTCGTTGAGCTGCGCGCGGATGCCGCCCAGGAACTGGTAGTGCGCGCGGCCCAGCAGATAGCCCAGCAGGTTCTCGGAATACAGGCTCGCCGCCGTATCCGCCTGGGGCTCGGTGGAAACAGCCAGCGCCTTGCGCGAGGCCAGCGCGTACTGCCCCGTGACGTAGAGCAGCGGCGGGCGCTGCGTGCGGTCGTAGGACAGTACCTCACCGACGAAGATGGTGTGGTCGCCACCGTCGTACTGGAACATGGTCTTGCACTGAAAGCGCGCGCTGCAGCCGGGCAGCAGGGGCGCATCGCTCACGCCCGGCTCGAGCTGCTGCTGGCCGAACTTGTCCTCGCCCGCGCGGGCGAACAGGTTGGACAGCGCCTCCTGCTCCTGCGCCAGGATGTGCACGTTCCAGTGTGCGCCGCTGGTGAAGGCCTCCAGGCTGCGCGCGTTCTTGGCCAGGCTCCACAGCACCAGCGGCGGGTCGATGGAGACGGAATTAAAGCTGTTGGCCGTCACGCCCACGGGCGTACCGTCGGGCGCGGTGGTGGTGACGATGGTGACGCCGGTGGCAAACATGCCCAGCGCCTGGCGGAAATCCTTGGGGTCGAAGTGTTGCGGTTGCTCCATGTGCGCTCCTATGGCCAATGCACATGCAGCATGCCCGCGGCGCAAGGCGCCCGAATCCCTCACTTGGACTACCCAGGATTTTTCCCGTTAGTCCGTCCGGACGATGAGCAAAGCCCGCGCAACGCGGACGATAGCCGCACCACCATGGCGATGCTGGGTTGCCATGGCTTCAATCCCCGGAGACCATTGCATGAGCACCGCCCACGACGACTACCTGACCCCCGAGGCCATCACCCTGATCGATCGCGCCCGCGCCCTCGTGCCCAAACTGGCCGAGCGCGCCCAGGCCGCAGACCGCGACGGCCGCGTGCTGCCCGAGACCATCGCCGAAATCGCCGATGCCGGCCTGTACCGTGTGCTGCAGGCCAGGCGCTGGGGCGGCTACGAACTCGACCCGCGCGTGTTCTACACCATTCAGATGACGCTGGCCGAGGGCTGCATGTCCACCGCCTGGATGTACGGCGTGCTGGGCGTGCACCCCTGGCAACTGGCGCTGTTCCCCGAGCAGGCGCAGCAGGACGTATGGGCCCAGGACAACGGCACCCGCATCGCCTCCACCTACATGCCGACGGGCAAGGCCACGCCCGTCAAGGGCGGCTACCGCTTCAGCGGCCGCTGGGGCTTTTCCACGGGGTCGGAGCATTGCGACTGGCTCTTCCTGGGCGGCCTGCTGCCCAGGAAGGACGGCTCTGGCCAGCTTGAGCACACCACTTTCCTGGTGCCCAAGTCGGACTACCGCATCGAGGAAAACTGGGACGTGATCGGCCTGCGCGGCACGGGCAGCCACGACATCGTGGTGGAAGACGTATTCGTGCCCGAGCACCGCACCCAGCGCACCAACGACCACAGCGACGCAGGCTGCCCCGGGCGCGAGACCAACCCCGGCTGGCTCTACCGCATCCCGTTCACCCAGGTGTTCCAGCGCGCCGTGTCGTCGGCCTGCATCGGCGCCCTGGACGGCGCGGTTAACAGCTTCCGCCAGCGCGCGGCGGCGCACATCGGCAAGCATGGCACCAAGATGGCCGAGGACGTGAACGCCCAGCAGGCCGTGACCGAGGCCATGATGGCCACCGACCAACTCAAGCTGGTGCTGTTTCGCAACTATGCGCGCATCGTGCACTGCGCCAAGACGGGCGACCCCATGTCCGTGGAAGAGCGCCTGCTGCAGCGCGCGCAGGCGGCCAGCGTACCCAAGCTGACTTTTGACTGCGCCAACGAGTTGATGCGTGCCTGCGCCGCCTCGGGCACCTTCAAGACCAACCCCATCGAGCGCGTGCTGCGCGACATCGCCACCGGACGCGGCCATATCGCGAACAACACCGACGCCTACGTGCGCGCGCACGGCGGCGTGATGCTGGGCCTGCCCAACGCCGATCCGTATATCTGACGCTGCGCGCGCCAGGAGCAGCACCTCCCTCGCCCACGAGGGGGAGAGGGAGTGGAAAACCCACCCCCAAAGAACCAACGCAAGGAAACAAGGTGGAACAGAACGAATTTGACGTCGTCGTGGTTGGCTCGGGCGCCGGTGCGCTGCTGGCCGCCATCCGCGCGGCCGACGAGGGACTCAAGACCCTGGTGGTGGAGAAGATGCCCCTGCTGGGCGGCACCTCGGCCACCAGCGGCGGCGGCATCTGGATCCCGGACAACCACGACATGGGCAAGGCCGGTCTGAGCGATAGCGTGCAGGCGGCGTTCCGCTACGTCAAGACCTGCGCACGCGGCCTGGCCAGCGACGACCGCATCCTGGCCTACGTCGAGACCGCGCGCCACATGGCGCGCTACCTGGCCGGCATCGGCGTACCCTACCGCTGCGTGCCCTCCTACGCCGACTACTACCCCACGCTAGCCGGGGCCATGCCCGGCGGGCGCACCATGGATCCGATCGACTTCAACGCCGGCAAGCTCGGCCCGCAGGACCTGGAGCTGCTGCGCCCCACCTGCCCCGGCCAGTTGATCTTTGGCCGCATGCACATCAACGCCTTCGAGGCGCGCTCACTGCTGGCGCGCGAGCGCAAGGGCAAGTTCGTGCTCATGTGGATCATGGCACGCTACTTCCTTGATTACCCCTGGCGCAACAAGACGCGGCGCGACCGGCGCCTGACCGGCGGCCAGGCACTGCTGGGCGGGCTGTTTGCCGCGCTGCGCCAGCGCGGCATCACGCTGTGGCTGGATACGCCCATGCAGTCGCTCACGCAGGAGGGCGGGCGCGTGACCGGCCTGGTGGTGCGCCGCAACGGCCAGGACATGGCTGTGAGCGCGCGCCGCGCGGTGGTGCTGGGCGCGGGCGGCTTCGAGCGCAACCAGCAGATGCGCGAGCAATACCTGCCCCAGCCCACGGACCAGGCCTGGACCGCCACCCCGCCCGAAGGCAACACCGGCGACGCTCACCGCGCCGGCGCCGCCGTGGGCGGCGCGCTGCACCTGATGGCCCACACCTGGGGCGCGCCCACACTGTTCGTGCCCAAGGAAGAAAAATACCGCGCCATGTTCGTCGAGCGCTCCATGCCCGGCTGCATGGTGGTGAACGCACGCGGCGAGCGCTTCCTGAACGAATCCGGCCCCTACCCCGAGTTCCAGCAGGCCATGTACGCCAACCACGCGCAGACCGGCGGCGCTGTGCCTGCGTGGATTGTGTTTGACGCCACCTTCCGCGCCAACTACCCCATTGGTCCCCTCATGCCCTCCGCCGCCGTGCCCGACGCCAAGCTGCGCAAGAGCTGGCTGAACACCGTGTACTGGAAGGGCGAGACCCTGCAAGAGCTGGCCGGGCAGATCGGCATCGATCCCCAGGGCCTGCTGGCCAGCGCCCGGCGCATGAGCGAATTTTCCCGCACCGGCAAGGACCTGGACTTTGGCCGCGGCGACAACGTGTTCGACCGCTACTACGGCGACGTCAACGTCAAGCCCAACCCTAACCTCGCGCCCATAGAGAAGGGCCCGTTCTACGCCATGAAGCTGCACCCCGGTGACATAGGCACCAAGGGCGGGCTGCTGACCGACCGCGATGCGCGCGTGCTCACGGAGGACGGCCAACCGATAGCCGGCCTGTACTGCGTGGGCAACAACAGCGCCTCCGTGATGGGCCCGTCCTACCCTGGCGCGGGCTCCACCCTGGGCCCGGCGATGACCTTTGCCTTCCGCGCCATCGCCCACATCGTGGGCAAGCCCATCGCGCTGGAGCACCCGGAGCTGCTGGAGGCCGTATGAGACACACCCAGCGCGGCTTCACCGTCACCCCCATCGCCCCGCCCCTGCTGCTGGGCGATGCGCAGGACGCGGCATGGAGCGACAGCGCCGATGTGGTCGTCGTCGGCTGGGGCGCGGCCGGTGCCTGCGCCGCGCTAGAGGCGCGCCACGAGGGCGCAAGCGTACTGGTCATAGACCGCTTCGAGGGCGGCGGCGCCAGCGCACTCTCGGGCGGCGTGGTGTACGCGGGCGGTGGCACGGCGCAGCAGCGCCAGGCCGGCTTCAGCGACAGCCCCAAGGCCATGCACGCCTATCTGCGGCACGAGGTCAACGGCGTGGTGCACGACGACACTCTGGCGCGCTTCTGCCGTGACAGCGTGGCCAACCTGGAGTGGCTGGAGGGCCATGGCGTGCGCTTTGACGCCACCATGCCCGACCACAAGACCTCCTACCCGCCGGACGGGAAGTACCTCTACTACTCGGGCAACGAAATGGTGCCCGCCTACGGCCAGCACCTGAGCGCCGGGCAAAAGCCCGCTCCGCGCGGCCACCGCGTCGTCGCCAAAGGCCAGTCGGGCGCCGCGCTGTTTGCCGCGCTGCAGGCGGCGACGCTGCGCGCCGGTGCGACAACATTGCTGCAGGCCACGGTGCGCCGCCTGGTGTGCGAAAAAGGGCGGGACGGCCAGGCCGCGCGCGTGCTGGGTGTGGAAGTTTGGCAAATGCCCGCGGGCGACCCGCGCACCGCCCGCCACGCCGAGCTGCACCGCCAGTATGTGCGCCACCGCACCTTCCGCGCCGCCAAGGCCATGGCCTGCCTGCGCCAAGCCGCAGAGCTGGAGCAGCAGGCCGCCCAGCCGCGCCTGGTGCGCGCGAGCCACGGCGTGGTGCTGTCCACCGGCGGCTATGTCTTCAACCCCGAACTCGTCACGCAGCATGCGCCGCACACGCGCAAGGGCTGGCCGATTGGCGACGCGGGCTGCGACGGCAGCGGCCTGCGCCTGGGCGAGAGCGTGGGCGCGGCCAGCGATGGGCTGGACAACATTTCCTGCTGGCGCTTCATCACCCCGCCCGCCGTGTGGCCGCAAGGCCTGGTGGTGAATCGCCGGGGCGAGCGCTTCTGCAACGAACAGGTCTACGGCGCCACCCTGGGCCACGAGCTGGTCGAGCACCAGGGCGGCAAGGCCTGGCTGATCCTGGATGCCCGCCTGCGCCGCCAGGCCACGCGCCAATGCCTGTTTGGCGGACTGTGGGCCTTCCAGTCCCTGCCCGCGCTGGCGATGATGTGGCTCAAGGCGGCGAAGGCGCCCAACGCCCAGGTGCTGGCCACGCGCATAGGCGCCGACCCGGCACGGCTTGCGGCCAGCATCCATGCGGCCAACGCCGCCGCGCAGGGCCAAGGCGAGGACGCCTTTGGCAAATCCACCGACATGTGCCACGCGCTGCGGGGGCCGCTGCTGGCCATGGACATCTCCATAGGCAATCCGCTGTTCCCCCTGGCCACGCTGAGCCTGGGCGGCCTGCGCGTGGACGAGGACAACGGCCAGGTGCTGGGCGGCACGGGCCTGGCCATTCCCGGGCTGTACGCCGCCGGGCGCAGCGCCATAGGCCTGCCCTCGTCGCGCTACATCAGCGGCCTGTCGCTGGCGGACTGCGTGTTCTCGGGCCGCCGCGCCGGGCGCGCTGCGGCGCAGGCATAGCGTATGCGTGCAAGCCGCGGCGCCGGTATTCACTCCCTCCCCCTCTGGGGTTGGGGTGGGAGCCCGCGGCCAAGGTTTGGACGACAGCCTCCAAACCTGCGTCGTCAGCCCCCATCCCAGCCTTCTCCCAGATGGGGGCAGGAGAAAAATTCGCCCCTTGGCATAGGGTTGTAATTTGCGAAAAGGCGTAAGCAAATTTCGGAAAAAACAGCCGAAAACACATGCCCAATAAGCGTAAACAGCTATCAAAAAATTGCAAGCCAACTAAAAAGGTCATGGTATGGGACAAGTAGACAACAAGGTCGCCCTGGTCACCGGTGCGGCCAGCGGCGTGGGCCGTGAAGTGGTGCTGCTGCTGCTGCGCGAAGGCGCGCGCGTGGTCATCAGCGATGTGAACGAGGCCGCGGGCCAGGCGCTGGCGGCCGAGTGCGGCGCGAACGCCGTCTTCGTGCGCCACGACGTGACGCAGGAAGGCGACTGGCAAGCCGCCATCGCCACTGCGCAGCAGCATTTCGGTCCGCTGGACATCCTGGTGAACAACGCCGGCATCCTCATCCCAGGCAATGTGGAGACAGCCACGCTGGCGCAGTTCCAGCAGCTCATGCAGGTCAACGCGGCCTCGGTGTTCCTGGGCTGCCAGCACGGCGTGGCGGCCATGAAGGAGCGCGGCGGCAGCATCGTCAACATGGCCTCGGTCTCATCCTGGCTGCCGGTCGAGAATTACCTGGGTTACAGCGCCTCCAAGGCCGCAGTGGGCGCCATCACGCGCACCACGGCGCTGTACTGCCGCAAGAATGGGCTGGCGATCCGTGTCAACTCCGTGCACCCGGACGGCATCTACACCCCCATGATGCAGGCCAGCGCCCCGGGCGTGCCCGCACAGTTTCTGCTGTTCGACCCGCAAAAGAACCCCAAGGGCCGCGCCGCCATGCCCGACAAGATCGCGCAGGTGATGGTCTTCCTTGCGAGCGACGCATCCAGTGCCATCAGCGGCGCCGAAATCCGCGCCGACAGCGCCATCCTGGGCATGGGCCTGTGACCATGACGACCGCCGCATCGCGCTACCACGCCCTCACGGTGCAGGCCGTAGTGGATGAAACGCCGGACACCAAATCCCTGGTCTTTGCCATCCCGCCCGCGCTGCAGCAGGCCTTTCGCTACAAGCCGGGCCAGTTCCTCACGCTGCGCCTGCCCGTGGGCGGGCGCTGGCTGCCGCGCTGCTACTCCATGTCCAGCGCGCCGGGCGTCGATGAAGCTCCACGCGTGACCATCAAGCGCGTGCAGGACGGGCGCGGCTCCAACTGGGTCTGCGACAACGTGCGCGTGGGCGACAGCATCGAGGTCATGGCGCCTGCGGGCGTGTTCACACCGCGTGCGCTCGATGGCGATTTCCTGCTGCTCGCGGGCGGCAGCGGCATCACCCCGGTGTTCTCCATCCTGCGTAGCGCGCTGCAGGGCGGCAGCGGGGGCATCACCCTGCTCTACGCGAATCGCGATGAGCGCTCCGTCATCTTCCGTGACGAATTGAAGGCCCTGGCCGGTGCTTACCCCTCCCGCCTGTCCATCATCCACTGGCTCGATTCGGTGCAGGGTGTGCCTTCGGTGGCGCAACTGGCCGAGCTGGCACGCCACAGCCGGGCGGCCCAGGCCTTCATCTGCGGCCCCGGCCTCTTCATGGATGCCGCCGTGGCCGCGCTGCAGGCGATCGAGATGCCTCAGGAACGCGTGCATGTGGAGCGCTTTGCCTCGCTGCCCGAGGAGGACGCCCCCAGCACCCCGGCCCCCGCCGCCGCGCCCGTGCCTGACGCCGTGGACGAGGCCGAAGTCGAGCTGCGCCTGGACGGCGAGACCTACCAGCTGCGCTGCGCCGGCACCGAGACCCTGCTCGAAGCCGCGCTGCGCGCGGGCATCAACGCGCCCTACTCCTGCCAGGCGGGCATGTGCGCCTCGTGCATGTGCCAGGTCAAAGAGGGCAGCGTGCACCTGCGCCACAACGAGGCCCTGGACAAGAAGGACCTGGCCAAGGCCTGGACGCTGTCCTGCCAGGCCGTGCCCACCAGCAAGAAGCTGCGCATCCAGTTCCCTGAGTAAACCCCGCCCATGCCCGCCCCCTCCTACCCCCACCCTGCGCACCTGCCGCCGCACCTGCCCGCGCTGATCCGCCAGTCGGCCCAGCAGCACGGCAGCCGCCCGGCCATCGTCGATGGCGACACCACCCTGAGCTACGCCCAGCTGCTGCAAGGCAGCGAGCAGGTCGCGCGCAGCCTGATCGCCCTGGGCGTTGCGGCCGATGACCGCGTGGCGCTGTGGGCGCCGAATCTGCACGAATGGATCACCGCCGCCTGCGGCGTGCACGCGGCCGGCTGCATCCTGGTGCCGCTCAACACCCGCATGAAGGGCATGGAGGCGGCCGACATCCTGGAGCGCAGCCGGGCACGCGTGCTGTTTTGCATTGGCGACTTCCTGAACCAGTACTACCCCGCGCTGCTGCAGGACTACCGACCGGCGACGCTGGCGCATGTGGTGGTGCTGCGCGACGCCACGCGCGCGGGCGTCAGCGGCGCGGGTGACCATGCCTGGACGGATTTCCTCGCCCTGGGCAAGGATGTGCCCAACAGCGCCGTGCTCGCTCGCGAGGCGACGCTGGGCCCGCAGAGCACGGCGGACCTGATGTTCACCTCCGGCACCACGGGCCGCCCCAAGGGCGTGATGGCGGCGCATGGCCCCACCATCCGCGCCTTTGACGAATGGTCGCGCGTGGTGGGACTGGGGGCGGAAGACCGCTACCTCATTGTCAACCCGTTCTTTCACACCTTTGGCTACAAGGCCGGCTGGGTGGCGGCCTTTGTGCGCGGCGCCACGGTCTACCCCGAGCAGGTGTTCGACGCCGACGCCGTGCTCACCCGCATCGCGCGCGACCGCATCAGCTTCATGCCCGGCCCGCCCACGCTGTTCCTGACCATGCTGGCGCACCCGCAGCTCCAAAGCTACGACCTGTCCTCGCTGCGCTCCTCGGTCACCGGCGCGGCCACGGTGCCGCCGGTGCTGATCCGGCGCATGCGCGAGGAACTGGGCATCACCAACGTGACCACTGCCTACGGCCTGACCGAGTGTGGCGGCTGCGCCACCCTGTGCGAGCCCAGCGACAGCGCCGAGACCGTGGCCAGCACCTGCGGCCACGCCCTGCCCGGCACCGAGGTGCGCTGCGTCGATGAGCAGGGCCGCGACGTGCCCGCGGGCGAGGCCGGCGAAGTGCTGCTGCGCGGCTACCACGTGATGCAGGGCTACTTTGAGGACGAGGCCGCCACGCGCGAGGCCATAGACGAGCATGGCTGGCTGCACACCGGCGACGTGGGGGTGCTGGACGCGCGCGGCTACCTGCGCATCACCGATCGGCTCAAAGACATGTTCATCGTCGGCGGTTTCAACTGCTACCCGGCGGAGATCGAGCGCCTGCTCTCGGCCCATCCCGACATCGCCCAGGTAGCCGTGGTCGGCGTACCCGACGAGCGCATGGGCGAGGTCGGCTGCGCCTGCGTCATCACGCGCAGCGGCGAACCCATCGACGCCCAGGCCCTGATCTCCTGGGCGCGAGCCCACATGGCCAACTACAAGGTGCCGCGCCATGTACTGAATTTCACGCAGTTTCCGATCAACGCCTCCAACAAGGTGGTCAAGCGCGAGCTGCAGCAGCAGGCGCTGGCGCAGTGCCCAGTACGGGGGCAGTAAAGGCGCGGCGATACCCAGGCGCCCGCAGAAATACCACCGGCCGTAGTCCCATCGGACGATGGCTCGCCGCCCCTGCATGCCTACGCTTGCGCCAACGGGCTGTGGAGCCCGGTACCGACCATCGGAGCGAAACATGAAACTCAAAGACAAAGTGGCGCTGGTAACCGGCGCCGGCCAGGGCATGGGCCGTGCGATTGCACGCCGGTTTGCCGCCGAAGGCGCCACCGTGGTGGCGCTGGACCTGAATCTCGAAGCCGCGCAGCAGACCCTCGAAGGACTGGACGGCCAGCACCTGGCGCGCGCACTCAACGTGGCCGACTCCGCCGCTGTGAACGTGCTGGTCGATGAAGTGCTGGCGCAGCGCGGCCGCGTGGACGTGCTGGTGAACAACGCCGGCACGGGCGGCATGGACAGCTTCACCGAAATGTCGGACGAGGCCTGGGCCCGCGTCATCAGCGTGAACCTGAACGGCGCCTTCTACTGCGCCCGCGCCGCGGTGCGCGCCATGCTGAAGTCCGGCGGCGGCGTGGTGGTCAACGTGGGCAGTACCTCGGCCGTGAGCGGCGACGGTCCGGCGCACTACGTCACCTCCAAGGCCGCCATCCAGGGCCTGACCCGTGTCATGGCCAAGGAACTAGCCAAGAGCGGCGTGCGCGTCAACACCCTGGTGCCCGGCCCCACCAACACGCCCATGATGCAGGGCATCCCCCAGGAATGGGCCGACGCCATCATCGCCGGCGTGCCCATGGGCCGCATGGCCGAGCCCGATGACGTTGCCAAGGTGGCGGTGTTCCTGGTCAGCGACGACAGCGGCTTTGTCACCGGCCAGAGCGTGGCCGTCAACGGCGGCAGCGCCTTCTTGTGATCACCAGGGAGAACAGCAATGGGTAATCGACTGCAAGGCAAGGTGGCCTTTGTTTCGGGTGGCGGCAGCGGCATTGGCGCGGCCACGGCGCGGCGCCTGGCGCAGGAGGGCGCGACGGTGGTGATCTGCGGGCGCCGCCAGGAGCCGCTGGACGCGGTGGTGGCAGGCATCCGCGCCGCCGGCGGCCAGGCCGAGGCGGTGCTGGCCGACGTGGGCAATGAAGCGCAGTACGTGGGCGCCATCGAAGGCGCGGCGCAGCGCCACGGCAGGCTGGACATCCTGGTCAACAACGCCATGGCCTA
The DNA here is from genome assembly GCF_044792555.1 of Alicycliphilus denitrificans. Lineage (GTDB taxonomy): Bacteria > Pseudomonadota > Gammaproteobacteria > Burkholderiales > Burkholderiaceae_C > Alicycliphilus > Alicycliphilus denitrificans_A. Next base: position 1,791,143 of record NZ_CP126238.1, on the reverse strand, counting down.
TACCTGGGGAAGTATCGACACGATGAGCACCGCCGACTGGCATGCCAACTTCCAGACCACGGTGGACGGCACCTTCTGGGGCACGCGCGCGGCGCTCAAGCTGATGAAGGACAGGGGCGGCGCGGTCGTCAACGTTTCCTCCATCTGCGGGCAGCTCGGTACGCCCTGGATGGCGGGCTACAGCGCGGCCAAGGCGGCAGTGGACAACTTCTCGCGCGCGGCTGCTGCCGAGGGTGCGCCCTACGGCGTGCGCGTCAACGTGGTCATCCCGGCCGTGGTCGAGACCCCGGCCACCGCCGGCATGCTGGCCAGCGAGGAAAGCCGCAAGGCCACCGAAAAGCTCATCCCCATGGGCCGCGTGGGCCAGCCCGACGACCTGGCCAACGCCATCGTCTTCCTGGCCAGCGACGAGTCCGGCTACATCACCGGCGCCTCGCTGCCCGTCGATGGCGGCCGCTCGGCCGTGCTGGTCACCGCCCTGTAACGCCCGGAAGTTCTCATGACCACAAGCACCTGGCCCTCCACGCTGGAGGAGCGCATAGACCGCCTGGAGTCGATCGACGCCATCCGCCAGCTTGCTGGCAAATACTCGCTGTCGCTGGACATGCGCGACATGGACGCCCATGTGAACCTCTTCGCCCCCGACATCCGCGTGGGTAAGGACAAGGTCGGGCGTGCGCATTTCAAGGCCTGGCAGGACCAGACCCTGCGCGACCAGTTCACTGGCACCTCGCACCACCTGGGCCAGCACATCATCGAGTTCGTGGACTCGGGCCACGCCACCGGTGTCGTCTACTCCAAGAACGAGCATGAATGCGGCCCCGAGTGGGTCATCATGCAGATGCTGTACTGGGACGACTACGAGCGCATCGACGGACAGTGGTACTTCCGCCGCCGCCTGCCCTGCTACTGGTACGCCACCGACCTGAACAAGCCGCCCATCGGCGACATGAAGATGCGCTGGCCCGGCCGCGAGCCCTACTGGGGTACCTTTCACGACCTGTTCCCCAGTTGGAAAGAGTTCTGGGCCCTGCGCCCGGACAAGGACAGCCTGCCCCAGGTGGCCGCACCCGCGCCACTGGAGCAGTTCCTCAAAACCATCAGGCGCGGCACCCCCGCGCCGAAAATGCGCGTGCGCTGAACGCGCCCCTTTGGTATGACACAGCACTTGTTCACGCCCGTCACGCTGGGCGACCTGCACCTGGCCAACCGCATCGTCATGGCGCCCATGACGCGCAACCGCGCCGAACCCGACGGCACGCCCAACGCGCTCATGGTCGAGCATTACGCCCAGCGCGCCACGGCCGGCCTGATCGTCGCCGAGGGCACCTGGCCCGAAGTGACCGGCCAGGCATACTGCCGCCAGCCCGGCATAGAGACCGCAGCCCATGTGCGCGCCTGGCGCCGCGTGACGGATGCGGTGCACCAGCGTGGCGGGCGCATCGTGCTGCAGATCATGCACAGCGGGCGCATTGGCAGCCAGCACATCAAGCCTGCCGGCGTGGACAGCGTGGCGCCCTCGGCGCTGCAGGCGCGCGGCGAAATTTGGACCGACGCCGCAGGTATGCAGCCCTTCGACATACCGCGCGCACTGAGCACCGAAGAGGTAAAAGCCGCCATCGCCGAGCACCGCGCAGCCGCACTGCGTGCGCGCGAGGCGGGCTTTGACGGCGTGGAACTGCACGGCACCAGCGGCTATCTGAGCATGCAGTTCCTGAGCTCGGCCACCAACCAGCGCCAGGACGCATACGGCGGCAACGCCGCAGCGCGTGCGCGCTTTGCAGCGGAATGCCTGCAGGCCATGGCCGAGGCCATAGGCGCTGGCCGCGTGGGCATGCGCCTGAACCCGGGCAACACCTACAACGACACGGCCGACGAAGATTCGGGCGCGACCCATGCCGAGCTGATGCGCCAGGCCAGCCCCCTGGGCCTGGCCTACCTGCACGTGATGCGCGCGCCCAGTGCCGACATCGACGCCTTCGCGCTGGCGCGCCAGAACTTCGGCGGCCCGCTGATCCTCAACGACGGCTTCGACGGCGCCAGCGCCGAGGCCGCGCTGCAGGCCGGCCAGGGCGAGGCGATATCTTTTGCACGCCACTTCATCGCCAACCCCGACCTGGTGCAGCGCCTGCGCGCGGGCCTGCCGCTGGCCAGATTCGACCGGCGCACGCTCTACACCGCGGGCGCGGCGGGCTATAACGACTATCCCGTGGCCACTGCTGAGACCGTCTGAGCAGGCGCATTTCACAATAGCAGTGACAACTACGCCCCGACCATCGGGGCGTTTTGCATGGAGTTCACTCGATTGCGCCAGGTTTCACCACTGTGCGCAGATGGCGGCTCAGATCGCCCACGAAGTCCAGCTGCCGGTAGTCGCGTTCGGCAAATTGCCAGACGCCATCGATACAGGAAAACCGGTCGTGGTAGCAGCCGCTGGCAATGGCCTGCAGCGCAAACCCATCCACCGCCTGCAAGACCGTGTAGCACGAGCGTGCGCTGGCGCTCAGCCGGTCGTCGGCCACGTTGATGATGGAATTGGTGATCAGGTGGCGGGTACGGGGCGTGCCGCACGGATAAAGAATGAGAAGGCGGCGCCACAGTGCCAGCAGCTCCCGCACATCCAGGGGCTGTTTCCCCCCTGCGTGGATGCGGGCCTGGGCAAACATGGCCGCCGCCTGCTCCAGCTGGCCCTGGTCGATATGTTCGGCATACCGATAGAGTAGCTGCGTGATCTGGGTGACAGCCTCGGCACTCATGTCAGCGCAGGTGATCACGCCGCCGCATGCACTTGCCCATGCAGCACCTGTTTACCGCGCTGCTCTTCTTCCACGCCCAGCCAGCAGGCCAGTGCAGGCAGCAAGAAGATCGCTCCCAGGGCGTTCACCAGGAACATGAAGGCCAGCAGAATGCCCATGTCGGCCTGGAACTTGAGGGCAGAGAAAGCCCAGGTTCCCACGCCAATCGACATGGTCACGGCCGTGAACACGGCGGCCGTGCCGCGCTGGCGCATGGCTTCGTAGAAGGCCTCGCGCAGCGCCAGGCCGCGGCCCTGCATCTCGTGCTGCATGGACTCGAAGATGTAGATGCCATAGTCCACACCCACGCCCACGCCCAGCGCAATCACCGGCAAGGTGGCCACTTTCAGGCCGATACCCAGCAGTGCCATCAGGGCATTGCACATAATGGTGACCAGGGTCAGCGGCACGATAACGCACAACACGGCGCGCCAGCTACGGAAAGTAAGCCAGCACAAGAGCGAGATGGCGGCAAAGATGGACATCAACATCTGCACCTCGGCCTTCTCCACCGCCTCGTTGGTGGCGGCGGCCACGCCGGCGTTGCCGCCAGCAAGGCGGAAGGTTGCGTTGGGCAGAGGATTGGCGTCGATGAATGCCTGCACCTCATCGACCACGTGCTTGAGCGTGCGGCCCTCGTGGTCTGTCAGGTAGATGGCGATGTGGATGGTCTTGCAGCCATCGGTGTTGTAGCCGTTCTCGGGGTTAGCGGCGCGGGCTCCGGCGCGCAGCCCGCCTTCGCTGCGCTGCAGCACGGCCCAGCGCGGGTTGGCCTCGTTGTTGCCGGCGGCGTAGAGCTTGGTCAGGCCCGCAATGGTGCGGATGGACTGCACCCCAGCTACACCACGCATGCGCTGGTCGAAGCGTTCAATAGCGTTCATCACCTCCCAGTTCAGGCAGGCTTCTTCGAGGTTCTTCGTCTCGACGTAGATCGAGAGCACGTCCATGCCGATGGCGTAGCGCGAGATGATCTTGGCGTTGTCCTGGTTGTAGCGCGAGTCGGCGCGCAGCTCCGGCACACCGCTGCCGATATCACCCGTCTGCAGCTGGCGCGAGTAATAAGTGGCCCCGGCAAGCAGCGCCAGCATGACGGCAAACGTGGCCAGCGCCGGTCCCGGTCGCGCCAGGGCCGAGACGCTCCACCACAGTGCATGGCGCTGCCGGGCATTGTCGGGAGCCTGCTGCGCGGTGAACTCCAGGCGCAGGTGCGACAGGATGATGGGCATGAACATCTTGTTGGTCATGATCATCAGCGCCACACCCAGGCAGGCCGTCAGGCCCAACTCGTGCACGATGGGGATGTCGATCATCATAATCACCAGAAAACCCAGCGCATTCGCCAGTAGCGCCATGATGCCGGGGATGGCGAGCTTGCGAAACGCGCTCTCGGCCGCCTGGCGCGCGCTCTGACCGGACATGACTTCCTGCTTCCAAGCGTTGGTCATTTGCACCGCGTGCGACACACCGATGGAGAAGATCAGGAACGGCACCAGCACTGACATGGGATCGATTCCATAGCCGATCAGCGGCAATATGCCCAGCAGCCAGATCACCGGCAGCAGCGCCACGGCAATCGCCAGCACCGTAAGCTTGAGCGAGCGCGAATACATCCACAGCAGGATGGAGGTGACGGCAAAGGCAATCGCAAAGAACAGCACTACGGTGAACAGGCCGCTCATCACGTCACCCATGACCTTGGCAAAGCCGACGATCTGGATATCGATGGAATCCTTGGCAAACTCACTGCGGATGTGCTCAAGCTGCTGCGCCACCTTGGCGTAATCCAGGCGGGCCCCGGTCTCCGGGTTCACCTCCAGCAGGTCGGCCTGCACCAGGGCCGACTTCAAATCCTTGGCCACCAACTGGCCGACCACGCCCGACTTGGCCACGTTGCCGCGCACCCCCGCAATGCTTTCTGCATCGCCGCTGAAGCGCGAAGGGATGACCACGTCGCCAGTAAATCCGTCTTCCGTCACCTCGATGTAACGCACATTGGGGGCAAAGATGGAGCGCACGCTGCCTCGGTTCACCCCGGGAATGAAGAACACCTCATCGTGCACTTTGCGCAGCACGGTCAGGAACTCAGAGTTGTAGATGTCGCCCTCGCCCTTCCAGTGCACGCTTACCAGCACCCGGTTGGCACCAGAGAACGTGCCCGAATGCTGCAGGAATGCCGCCATGTACGGGTGCTTGAGGGGTATGAGCTTGTTGAATCCCGGATCCAGCCGCGTCTGCAGGGCCGAAATCCCCAGGGCCACGGTCAGCAACAGGAAGAACGCACCCAGCGGCTTGCGCAAGTGAATCAGTGCCCGCGCCATGGCGGCGACGAAGGCATCGGTGCGTGAGAGTTGGACAGTGATGGTCATGGGCAGGAGCAAAAACAGTGGCAAGGGCGTTTGCATTGTTCGGCGCCCTACCCGGCAGGGGCATCGTCCAAAAGGAGTAACACGCCGGCACGCGGGGACTAGGGTCTGCCCTGTCGTTCAAATGCAGTATGTCAACTGCCGCGGCGCTGACATCGTGCCCCCCCTGCCCGCATCGCCTAGTGGGTGGCAGGTCGTTTTTGATAGCCATAAAACCCATAGGAGTGGAGCCATGGATTCCCCTCTGCCCGGCAGGGCCGAGCGCCAGCACGCACGTTGTCATCACAGGCAGCGACACTGTCACTGTGCATGCTCGGCAGCGCGGCGCAGGCCGAAGCGGCCGTACACCTGAGCTTGTGTCCATCGCCCCCGTAGCACGCACCACAGGGCCCGGCCTGCGTTAGTCTCAACGGACGATGTTGCCGCCGCCGGCCTTGGCCAGAATGCCCCGAACTCCCCATGTCATGGGAAAGAGAAGGGACACACCATGATGGACATTCGCGGCCTGGCGTATGTGGTGGCACAAACCACCGACATGCCCCGCTGGAAAAACTACGCCGAGAACGTGCTGGGCATGATGACCGCACCCAGCGCCAACGGAGGCTTGCTGGTGCGCATGGACGAGCGCCAGTTCCGCCTTGCCGTCGAGCCTGGCGCACGCAACGCCTATGTCGCCTCGGGCTGGGAAGTTGCCAGCCAGTCCGCCTTCGAGCAAGCCGTGCAGGCCCTGCGCAATGCCGACGTGGCCCATGTGCTGGAAGACGCCGCTTTTTGCCGCCAGCGCTGCGCGCAGCAGGTGGTCAGCTTTGCCGACCCCTCTGGTAACCGCCACGAAGTGGTCTGGGGCTTCAAGTCCGACTTCGCACACTTTGCCTCGCCCATGGGCGTGTCGCGCTTCGTCACGGGAGGCATAGGCATGGGCCACACCGTGCTGCCCGCGCCCGACTTCGCCAAGACCGCCGCATTTTTCAAGGACGTGATGGGCTTTGGCCTGTCGGACATCATGAACTTCGAGCCCCCGGGCACCGAGGGCGTGATGCTGCCGATCCACTTCCTGCACTGCAACAACGGCCGCCACCACAGCCTGGCGATCGCGGGTTTTCCGGTGGAAAGCGGCTGCGTGCATGTGATGGTCGAGGTAGAGGGCATGCCCGAGGTAGGCCGCGCCATGGACCGGATGCGCGCACACAAGGTGCAGCAGACGGCAACGCTGGGCCAGCACACCAACGACAAGATGATTTCGTTCTACATGCGCACACCCTCCAACTTCGACATCGAGTTTGGCTACGGCGGCGCGGTGCTGGACTGGAACGAGCATATCGCCCATGAATTCACGCGCGTGAGCCTATGGGGGCACGACTTCAGCGTGTCGCAGCAACAACTACTGGACAAGGAGGCGTGATCGCCATGGCCAACAAACTCATGAGCGCGGCCCAGGCAGTCGCACAGATCAAGGACGGCATGACCGTCGGCATCGGCGGCTGGGGCCCCCGGCGCAAGCCCATGGCCCTGGTGCGCGAGTTGCTGCGCAGCCCCGTCAAGGATCTCACCGTGGTCGCCTATGGCGGTGCCGACGTAGGCATGCTGTGCGCCGCCGACAAGGTCAAGAAGCTCATTTTCGCGTTCGTCACGTTGGACTTCATCCCGTTGGAGCCCTACTTCCGCCAGGCGCGCCAAAGCGGTGCGCTGGAGGTGATGGAGATCGACGAAGGCCATTTTCTGCTGGGTCTGAAGGCCGCCGCCATGCGCGTGCCCTTCATCCCGACGCGCATCGGCCTGGGCACGGACGTGCTCAAACACAGCCCCGGCCTGAAGCTGGTGCCCTCTCCCTATGACAAAAAACAGTGGGTAGCCATGCCCGCCCTGCATCTGGACGTGGCCCTGCTGCACGTGGACCGCGCCGACGCGCGCGGCGTGTGCCAGGTCAAGGGGCCGGACCTGTACATGGACGACCTGTTCGCGCGCGCCGCCAGGAGCACCTTCGTGAGCTGCGACGAGCTGGTCGAGAGCAGTTATTTCGCCCAGGGCGAAGAGGCCCGCTATGTACCCTGGGAGCGCGCCGAAACCACGGGCGTGGTGCACCTACCCTGTGGCGCACACCCCAGCTCCTGCGCACCGCTGTATGGCTTTGACACCAAGCACTTCAAGGAATACGCGGCGAGCGCCAAGGAAGAAGGAGGCTGGGCCAACTACTTTGATCGCTACGTGCAATGCAGCCAGGAACAGTACCTGGAGCGTGTGGGCGGCCCCGAGGCCATTGCCAAGCTGCCCCTGCCGGTGTTCTGACCTGAAAGGAAATCGAGATGAGTGAAATTGCTCTGGTGGATCGCATCATCTGCGCCGCCGCGCAGGTCTGGAAGGACGATGGCGAGGTACTGGCCACCGGCATCGGCATCGTGCCGCGCCTGGCGGCCTCGCTGTGCATGCGCAGCATCAACCCCGACCTGATGATGACCGACTCCGAGGCCTGGATCGTGCAGCAGCCCGTACCCATCGGCCCGCGCGGCAGCTACCAGGTGCAACGCGAGAGCCACATGGGCTTTGCGCGCATTTTCGACAACGTCTGGGGCGGCAAGCGCCACGCCATGGTGGGCCCCACCCAGGTAGACCGCTTCGGCCAGGGCAATATCTCCATGGTCGGCAGCGACTACGCCCGGCCCAAATCCATGATGCTGGGCGTGCGCGGCTTTCCGGGCAACTCCATCAACCATGCCAATTCCTTCTTCGTGCCCAACCACAGCCCCAAGGTGTTCGTAGCGGGCGAGGTGGACATGGTGGCCTCGGTGGGCTACAACCCGGCGCGCCTGGCAGAGGGCTGGAGCCTGGATGAGGTGGCCGACATCCGCTTCATCTTCACCAATCTCTGCGTGATCGATTTTGGCGGCCCCGACCACCAGTCACGCCTGGTGTCGCTGCACCCCGGCGTGACGGCGGCGCAGGTGCAGGAGGCCACGGGCTTCCCGCTGCACATCCCTGCCCAGGTACCCACCACGGCCGACCCCACGCCCGCGCAGCTGGCCCTACTTGCCGAGCTCGACCCCCATAGCCTGCGCGCCAGCGTGCTTGGAGGCTGACACCATGAGCCAGAACCACCCCGGCGATGCCCTGGTGCAACGCGAAGACCAGTCCGTCTACGAAACCGACGAGCCCGTGCTGTACGCGGTGGCCGATGGTATTGCCACGGTCACCATGAACCGCCCCGGCTTCAACAACGCACAGAACTCGCAGATGACCTATGCGCTGGACGCGGCGTTCGAGCGCGCCGTCAGCGACGATGCCGTGAAGGTCATCGTGCTGCGGGGCGCAGGCAAGCACTTCAGCGCGGGGCACGACATCGGCACACCGGGGCGCGACATCAACAAGCCCTTCGAGCGCAAGCACCTGTGGTGGGACCACACCAACAAACCGGGCGCAGAGCAGCTCTACGCGCGCGAGCAGGAGGTCTACCTGGGCATGTGCCGGCGCTGGCACGACATGCCCAAGCCCACCATCGCCATGGTGCAGGGCGCCTGCATCGCCGGTGGCCTGATGCTGGCCTGGGTGTGCGACCTCATCGTCGCCAGCGACGATGCGTTCTTTCAGGATCCGGTGGTGCGCATGGGCATTCCCGGCGTGGAGTACTTTGCCCACGCACACGAGCTGAACCCACGCATCGCCAAGGAGTTCCTATACCTGGGCGAGCGCATGCCGGCCGAGCGCGCCTACCAGATGGGCATGGTCAACAAGGTGGTGCCGCGCGACGAGCTGGAAACTGCCACCTACGCCTGGGCCGCAAAGATCGCCAGCCAGCCGCGCCTGGGCCTGTCGCTGACCAAGAGCGTGATCAACCGCGTGGAAGAGCTGCAGGGCCTGCGCAGCACCATGGACATGGCCTTTGGCTACCACCACTTCGCCCATGCCCAAAGCCAGGTGCTGGGCGCAGGACAGCTGGGCGGGCATGACGCCAAAAGCATGGTACAGGCCAACAAACAGGGAGCCGGCGCGTGAGCGAAAACAGGCTGCGCACACCCCTGTGCGACCTTCTGGGCTGCGAATTCCCTGTGGTGCAGACCGCCATGGGCTGGGTGGCCGGTTCCAGCCTGGTGGCGGCCACGACGAACGCCGGGGGTTTTGGTTTCCTGGCCGGGGCCACCATCGCCGCCGACCACATCGAGGCGGAGATCCTGCGTGTCAAGGAGCTGACGGGCGACCGCCCCTTTGGCCTGAACTTCCACATGTTCCAGCCCAACGCGCTGCAACTGCTGGATCTGGCGGTCAAGCACAAGATCCGCGCCGTCAGCTACGGGCGCGGGCCGGACAAGAAGACCATTGGCCGCCTGCGCGATGCAGGCATCGTCTGCATGCCCACGGTGGGGGCGCTCAAGCACGCGCAAAAGGCCATAGAGATGGGCGCCAACGCCATCACCATCCAGGGCGGCGAAGGCGGCGGACACACTGGCAGCGTGCCCACCATGGTGCTGCTGCCCCAGGTGGTGGATGCCGTGCAGGTGCCGGTGGTGGCCGCTGGCGGCTTCTACGACGGGCGCGGCCTGCTCTCGGCGCTGGCCTTTGGTGCGCAGGGCATTGCCATGGGCACGCGCTTCCTGATGACCAGCGACTCGGGCGTGCCACAGGCCACACTGGCGCGCTACCTGGCCACCAAGGATGCCGAGCAGATCCGCATCTCGCACCTGGTCGACGGCATGCCCCAGCGCATGATCCCCAACGAATACCTGAGCATGCTGGAGAAGGCCTCGCCGCTCAAGCGCGTGCGCATCGCCCTGTCGCTTGCCCTGCAGTGGAAGGCGCAGACCGGCATGACCAGCGGCCACGCCCTGTCAGTGCTGTGGCAGGCACTGCGCGAAGACCCGGCCAGCGTGGCGCAGACCGTGATGGCGGCCAACGCCCCCATGCTACTGCAGCGCTCCATGGTCGAGGGCAAGCCCGCCGAGGGCGTGATGTCCGCCGGGCAGGTGGCAGCGCTGATCGGCAAGCTCGACTCCTGCCAGGACGTGATCCACGGCATCGTCGCCCAGGCACAGCAGCGCTACCAGCAGCTTTCGGCACAAGCTTTCGCAACCGACCTCTCCACCCATTGAACCCTTCCATGAGCCAGCAACAGTTCCATTCCCACATCCACGACAACGGCGTGGCCGAGCTGGTGATTGACCGCGCCCCGGTCAACGCCCTGAACGCCGCCGGCTGGAACGGCCTGGCCGCCGAAATCGCCGCACTGGGCCAGCGCTCCGAGGTACGCGTGATCGTCATCCGCGCCGAGAACCGGGGCTTCTGCGCCGGGGTGGACATCAAGGAGCTGGCCGCCAACGACAAGCTCATCGTCAGCGTCAACGCAGGCAACTACGCCACCTTCAAGGCCGTGCACCGCAATCCGGTGCCGGTCATCGCCGCCGTACACGGCTTCGTGCTGGGCGGGGGCATTGGCATCTGCGGCGCAGCCGACATAGTGATTGCCGCCGACGACGCCACCTTCGGCCTGCCCGAGGTGGACCGTGGCGCCATGGGCGGTGCGGCGCACCTGCAGCGCATGTTCGGCGTGCAAAAGACGCGCTACCTGTTCTTCACCGGCGAGATGATCGGCGCGCCCGAGGCGCTGCGCCTGGGCGCCATAGAGCGCGTGGTGCCGCGCGATGCTCTGCGCGATACGGCGCTGGCGATCGCCGCAAAAATCGCCGCCAAGAGCCCGGCCATGATCCGCATCGCCAAGGAGGCGCTCAACGGCATCGAGGACGGCAACCTCGAAGACAAGTACCGCTGGGAGCAGGGCTTTACCCTGCAGGCCTATATGAGCCCGGATTCATCCGAGACGCGCCAGGCCTTCGTGGAAAAGCGCGACGCCCAATTCTGACCTGCAAGGACAAGCCGCCATGGACCTTCGCTACACCCCTGCCCAACAGGCCTTCCGCGCCGAGGTGCGCGACTGGCTGCGCGCCAACGTGCCGCAAGCGCCCTTTGCCAGCTATGACACACGCGAGGGCTTTGAACAACACCGCCAGTGGGAGGCCAAGCTCTCCGGCGCGGGTTTCAGCAGCCTGACCTGGCCCAAGGACCTGGGCGGGCGCGGCAGCGACCTCATCGAGTGGCTGATCTTCGAGGAAGAATACTGGTCCATGGACGCACCCCAGCGCGTGAACCAGAATGGCATCCTGCTGTTCGGCCCGACCATGATGGAATTTGGCACGCCCGAGCAAAAGGCGCGCTTCCTGCCGCGCACGGCGCGCTGCGACGACATGTGGGCCCAGGGCTGGAGCGAACCCAACGCGGGCTCGGACATGGCGGCCATCTCCAGCAAGGCGATACGCGACGGCGACCACTACGTAGTCAACGGCCAGAAAATCTGGTCCACCCGCGCGGTGTTTGCCAACTGGTTGTTCGGCCTGTTCCGCAGCGACCCCAATTCCTTCCGCCACCATGGCCTGACCTACCTGCTGGTGCCACTGGATGCGCCTGGCATCACCATCCGCCCGATCCGCGCACTGAACGGCAAGGAAGCTTTTGCCGAGATCTTTTTCGACGACGTGCGTGTCCCGGTGCAAAACCGACTGGGCGACGAGGGCCAGGGCTGGCATGTGGCCATGGCCACCGCAGGCTTCGAGCGGGGCCTGCTGCTGCGCTCGCCCGCACGCTACCAGCGCACGGCGCAAAAGCTGGTGCAGCTCTACCGCAAGCACCAGGCCACGGCCGACCGCGACCCCGGCATCCGCGAGGCCGTGAACCGCGCCTGGATGGGCGCCGAGGCCTACACCCTGGCCTCCTACCACACGGTGGCCAAGCTGGCCCGGGGTGTCAGCATTGGCGCCGAGGCCAGCACCAACAAGATCTTCTGGTCTGAACTCGATCTTCTGCTGCACGAAACCGCGCTGCGCATCTTGGGCGCGCGTGCCGAACTGGTGGACGACGCCGAGACGCACGACTGGCTGGAAGGCTTCCTGTTCGCCCAGGCCGGCCCGATCTACGCCGGCAGCAACGAGATCCAGCGCAACATCATTGCCGAGCGTGTCTTGGGTATGCCGAAAGCCTGATAGAGGAAACACGATCATGGAATTCACCTTCACCCAAGACCAGATGGCGTTTCGCGACTCGGTCAGCCGCTTCCTGATGACCGAGGCCCCGCCCGAATTGCTGCGCGAGGTGTGGGACACCGACGCCGGGCGCAGCCCCGAACTGCGCCGCAAGATCGCCGAACAGGGCCTGACCGGCCTGTCCGTGCCCGAAGCCGAGGGTGGCCTGGGCCTGGGCGACATCGACTGGGCTCTGATGACGCAGGAATTAGGCTACTACGCCATCCCTGATTCGCTCACCGACACCGCCTATGTCGCTGCCGGCATCCTGGCGGGCCTGCCCGAGAGCCACGCCGCGCGCGCCCAGTGGCTGCCGCGCATCGTCGATGGCAGCGCTCGTATCGCCGTTGGTCACCCCGTCAACCCCTGGGTGGCCGACGCCCACCTCACCGACCTACTGCTGCTGCCCCATGCCACCTCCGCAGGCTTGGAACTGCACGCCGTGCCCGCCAGCGCTGTCCAGGTGCATACCGAACGCAGCATAGACGCCTCGCGCCGCCTGTGCAGCGTGCAGTGGCAAGCCGGTGATGCCACCCGCATTGCCGATGAAGCAGCCGGCCAGCTACTGTGGGATGAGGCACTGGAGCGCGGCGCCCTCTGCGTGGCCGGGCAGCTCGTGGGCCTGGCACAGCACATGCTGGACATGACGGTGGACTACGCGGGCCAGCGCAAGCAGTTCGGCAAGCCCATTGGTGCCTTCCAGGCCGTCAAGCACCACCTGGCCGACGTGTTCACGGCCATCGAATTTGCCAAGCCCGTGCTCTACCGCGCCGCCGCCGCGCTGGCGACCAAGGACGCCAGCACCAGCGCCCGCATTGCCCACGCCAAGCTGGTGTGCGGCGAGGCCGCCCTGCTGGCCGCACACAAGGGCATACAGGTGCACGGCGCGATGGGCTACACCTGGGAAGTGGACCTGCAGATGTTCATGAAGCGCGCCTGGGCCTTGAATGCCGCGTGGGGTGACCGCGCCTTCCACCAAGAGCGCCTGAGCGCCGCCCTGTTGGCCGACAAGGCGCCGCTGGGGCCGGGGGCGACGTTCCACTGACCCCCTGCTCCCTCCCCGGCCGGGGTGGGGGCCAGCGACGCATCCCCACCAACTCAGCCCCGCGCCAGCATCCAGGCCCCCATCCCCACCTTCCCCCAGAGAGGGAAAGTGCGGACAGCCGCTCACCGCCCGCCTTCACGTTCACAGACAAGGATTCCCATGGCCACCTTCCAAGCCTATATCGTTGACGCCCTGCGCTCGCCCACCGGCAAGCGCAAGGGCTCGCTGGCCCATGTGCATGGCGCTGACCTGGGCGCGCATGTCATCCGCGCGCTGGTCGAGCGCAACGGCGTGCCCGCCGACGAGTACGACGACGTCATCTTCGGCTGCGTGGACACGATCGGTGCGCTGGCCGGCGACATTGCCCGCACCGCCTGGCTGGCGGCGGGCATGCCGCTCAACGTGCCCGGGACCACGGTGGACCGCCAGTGCGGCAGCTCGCAGCAGGCCATCCACTTCGCCGCGCAGGCGGTGATGAGCGGCACGCAGGACGTGGTGCTGGCCGGCGGCGTGCAGACCATGAGCGCCATCCCGATCTCGTCTGCCATGCTGGCGGGCCAGCCGCTGGGCTTTACCACCCCGTTCGCCCAAAGCCAGGGCTGGCAGGCGCGCTTTGGCGATGCGCCGGTGAACCAGTTCTACGCCGCCCAGCGCATTGCCGACCACTGGGGCGCGAGCCGCGTCGACATGGAGGTGTTTGCCAAGCAAAGCCACGACCGCGCGCTCAAGGCCATTGCCGAAGGGCGCTTCGACCGCGAAGTGGTTCCGTATGGCGACTTCAAGATGGACGAGACCGCGCGCCTGAGCACGCTGGAGAAGCTGGCCACGCTGGAGCCGGTAGACCCCACCTACCCCAAGATCACCGCCGCCGTCTCCAGCTCCACCTGCGACGCCGCCGCCGCCGTCCTAGTGGTGTCCGAGGCCGCGCTCAAGCGCTATAACCTGAAGCCCCGCGCACGCATCCACCACATCAGCGTGCGCGCCGACGACCCGATCTGGCACCTGACCGCCCCCATACCGGCCACCGCCCATGCGCTGAAGAAGGCCGGCATGACAATGAACGACATCGACCTGGTGGAGATCAACGAGGCCTTTGCCTCGGTGGCCATGGCCTGGCTCAAGGAGACCGGCTACGACCCGGCGCGCACCAACGTCAACGGCGGCGCCATAGCCCTGGGCCACCCGCTGGGAGCCTCGGGCGCCAAGCTCATGACCACGCTGTTGCACGAGCTGGAGCGCACCGGCGGGCGCTACGGCCTGCAGACCATGTGCGAAGGCGGCGGCCAGGCCAACGTGACCATCATCGAGCGGCTGTAAGCCTCACCCCCGCCCTCTCCCGCTCCCAGGACAGAGAGCAAACCCCACGCCGCGCAGGAGCAGCACCATGACCGACCGCATTGCCCCCAACCCCCAGCGCCGCCTGCTCCTGCAAGGGGCGGTGGCGGGCGCTGCCGCCACCGGCCTGGCCCTGCCCGGCATGGCCAGCGCCAAAACCCGCACGCCACAGGACGCCAGCGCCTGGGCGCAGCAGCTGCGCAGCGGTGAAGTCACGCCGCTGGAGGCGCTGGACGCGGCCATCGCCCGCGTCGAGGCCCTGCCCAGGCTCAACGCCGTGGTGCTGCGCGACTTTGACCTGGCGCGCGAGCAGGCGCACAAGCTCTCTGCCCTGGGCCGCGCCGCACGCGCACAGGCCACCAAGACCGCGCCGCTGTGGGGCGTGCCCTTCCTGCTCAAGGACCTGGGCCAATACCTGCAGGGCACGGTCACTACCAACGGCTGCGCTTTCTTCAAGGATGCCGTGGCGCCGCACAGCACCACCCTGGTGCAGCGCTACCAGGCCGCGGGGCTGAACATCTTCGGCAAGACCGCCTCGCCCGAATTCGGCATGACCACCACCACAGAGTCGCGCCTGTACGGCGCCACGCCCAACCCCTGGAACGCTGCGCACACCACCGGCGGCTCCTCGGGCGGGGCGGCGGCCGTGGTGGCGGCGGGCATCCTGCCGCTGGCACATGCCAGCGACGGCGGCGGCTCCATACGCATCCCGGCGGCGCATTGCGGGCTGTTCGGCCTCAAGCCCAGCCGCGGCCGTGTGCCCGGCGGTCCGGACGTGCTCGAAGGCTCCATGGGCATGTCCATCAACCACGCCATCAGCCGCAGCGTGCGCGACAGCGCCCTACTGCTGGACCTGACGGCGGGGCCCGAGGCCGGCTCACGCGTACACCCGCCCGAAGGCGCGCCCGGCAGCTATCTGCAGGCACTCTTGCAGCGCCCGCGCAGGCTGCGTATTGCCCTGTGGCGCAAAAACTACTTTGGCGTGCCCGTGCACCCCGACTGCCTGGCGGCCATGGATGCCGCCGCCAAGGCCTGCGAGGCCCTGGGCCACAGCCTGGAGGAAAAAATGCCCGAACTGCCGGTGCAGGAAATCTACGCCGGCATGGGCACGGCCATGGGCACAGCCATGCTCCACACCATTGAGCGGCGCGAGAAGCTGCTGGGCCGCGCCGTGCGCGAGGACGAGATGGAGCCTCTGGACTGGGCCGCGCTGCAGCAGGCGAAAAAGGCCACGGCGCAGCAGCTCTACGCCGCGCGCCTGGGTTTTGACAAGGCGGGCCAGCTGATCGACGCCTTCTTCGGCGAGTACGACCTGGTGCTCTCGCCCACCACCGCCGTGCCGGCGCAAAAGCTGGGTGTGCTGACGCTGGACCAACCCTTCCAAAGCTATGCGCGCGAAGCCATGAACTCCTCGGCCTTCACCTCGCTGTTCAACATCAGCGGCCACCCCGCCATGTCCGTGCCCGCGCACTGGACGGCCGACGGCCTGCCCGTGGGCGCGCATTTCGTCGCCCCCTACGGCCGTGAAGACCGCCTGCTGACCCTGGCCGCGCAGTTGGAGCAGGCCATGCCCTGGGCGCAGCGCATGCCCGACCTGACACCCTTCAAGGCCTGACCTGCCCCACTCCATCACCCTACAAAACCCGAGGATCTGACATGCCCATCTGTACCCAACGCACTGTGGTCATCACCGGCGCCGGCGCCGGCCTGGGGCGCGCCTATGCGCTGGCGTTTGCGCAAGAAGGCGCGAACGTGGTCGTCAACGACATCCGCCATGACGCCGCCCAGGCCGTGGCGGACGAGGTGAAAGCAGCCGGTGGCCGCTCAGTAGCCAACAGCGGCGACATCACCACCCTGGCCGGCGCCGAGGCCATCCTCGACGCCGCCCTGACCGCCTTTGGCGGCGTGCACGTGCTGGTCAACAACGCCGGCGTGCTGCGCGACCGCATGTTCCTGAGCCTCACCGAGGAGGACTGGGACACCGTCATGCGCGTACACCTGCGCGGCCACTACTGCATGGGCAACACCTTTGGCCGCTACTGGCGCGACCAGAAGAAGGCCGGCCAGCCGGTGGATGCGCGCATCATCAACACCAGCTCCGGCGCGGGCCTGCAGGGCTCCATCGGCCAGAGCAACTACGCCGCGGCCAAGGCCGGCATTGCCGGCCTGACGCTGGTGCAGGCCGCCGAGCTGGCGCGCTACGGCATCACCGCCAACAGCCTGGCGCCAGCCGCGCGCACCGCCATGACCGAGAGCGCCATGCCGGACATGGTGAAAAAGCCCAACAGCGGCTTTGACGCCTGGGACCCGATGAACGTCGCCTCTATCGTCGTGTGGCTGGGCAGCCCGCTGTCGGCCCATGTGACCGGACGCTGCTTCGAGGCCAAGGGCGGCGAGATCTCCGTCGCCGACGGCTGGCACACCGGCACCATCCGCGACAAGGGAGCGCGCTGGGAACCGGCCGAGCTCACCGCCGTGGTCGATGAGCTCATCGCCCAAGGCCCCAAACCACAGAAGGTGTACGGCACCTGAGCCGGTTTTCACCTCCCTCCCCCGCTGGGGTGTTGGGGTGGGGGCCAACGGCGCAAGCGCATCCCCCACGCCCTGCAAGCCCCCATCCCTGCCTTCCCTCAGAGGGGGAAGGAGCAAAAAGCAGAGCCATGCGATGGATTTGAACCTCACCGAAGAGCAGCGCCTGATCGTCGACAGCGCCGCCGAATTCCTCGCCGCGCACAGCGCCAGCGAGCGCGTGCGCGACGTCAGCGCCCAGTCCGGCGGCTGGGATGAGGCCCTGTGGCAGGGCCTGGCCGAGCTGGGCTGGTGCGGCATCCACAGCCCCGAGGCCCAGGGCGGCCTGGGTCTGGGCCTTGTCGAGCTGGCGCTGCTGCAAGAACAGCTGGGCCGGCGCCTGGCCTGCGTGCCCTACTTCGACGGCGTGGCTCTGGCCGCCACGGCCCTGCGCGCGCTGGCGGGCCAGCCCGAGGTTGACGCCGCGCTACAGGCCCTGGCCAGCGGCGAACAGCGCTTTGCCCTGGCACTGCCCGCGCCAGACACCCCCACTCTCACCGCCCAGGCAGCACACAACGGCGATGGCTGGCTGCTGCAAGGCCAGTGGCCGCAGGTCGGCTCTGCCCCCGTGACGCAGCAACTCTTGCTGCCCGCACTACAAAGCGATGGCGCATGGGGCCTGTTCCTCGTACCCACCGACGCGCCCGGCTTGGCCGTCACCACCCAACCCGCCGTGGACGCCACGCGTCTGCACGGCCAGGTCACGGCACAGCAGGTGGCGCTGGATGCCACCCAGCGCATTGCCCACGGCCCGGTGCTGCAGGCGCTGCTGACGCACACGCGCTGCATCGCAGCCATCGCCCTGGCGGCCGAGCAGGTCGGCGTGGCGCAGCAGGCGCTGGACCTGTCCCTGGCCTACACGCTGGAGCGCCAGCAGTTCGAGAAGCCCGTGGCGAGTTTTCAGGCCGTCAAGCACCGCATTGGCCAAATGCTGGTGGCGCTGGAAACCGCGCGCTCGGCCGTCTATGGCGCGGCCTGCCTGGCCGACACCGACCCCGCTGCCGACGTGCTGCTGCGCGCCGCCGCCCAGGCCGTGTGCGAGGCCACCGAGGCCGCGCTGTACTGCACGCGCGAGGCTATCCAGCTGCACGGCGGCGTGGGCTTTACCTGGGAATATGACCCGCACCTGTATTTCCGCCGCGCCCAGGCCAGCAGCCAACGCCTGGCGCCGCTGCGCTGGTGGCGCGAGCTGGTGGCGCGTCAATTGCTGGATGACGGAATCACCAATAACTCCTGAATTGATAGCTTCTAACGCTTTATGCACAAGCGTTATCTGCCAATCCTACCCTTAAGAATGAGTCAAAAACGGGGGGGATGGCTGTCACCACCCCACTGCACTCATGGCAAAAATTCAAGCCAAATTGGCATGAAACCATTATTTGCAAAGCGTCAAATGCTATCAAAAAGATACCAATTTTTCCTGGCAAGGAGGTCAAGCCATGAACCTGATTGAGGCCACCGAAGAGCAAGCCTTCCGCGCCGAAGTGCGCGCCTGGATGGACGACCACCTGTGCGGCGCATTTGCCCCGCTGCGCGGCGCCGCCGGCCTGGGTGCGCCCGGCTACGACGCGCAACTGGCCAAACGCTGGGAGCAGGAACTGGCCCGCGGCGGCTGGACCGGTCTGGGCTGGCCCGGCGAATACGGCGGGCGCAACCTGCCGCTGGCACAGCAAATCATCTTCCACGAGGAATACGTGCGCTGTGGCGGCCCCGGGCGCATTGGCCACATTGGCGAGACCCTGCTCGCCCCCACGCTGATGGCCTGGGGCACGCCAGAGCAGCAACAGCGCTTCCTGCCCGGCGTGCTGGCAGGCACGGACTACTGGGCGCAGGGCTACTCCGAACCCGGTGCGGGCTCGGACCTGGCAGGAGTGCGCACGCGCGCACGCCAGGACGCGGCCACGGGCGAGTGGGTGATCGACGGGCAAAAGGTCTGGACCTCCTGGGCGCATGAGGCGAACTGGATCTTCGTGCTGGCACGCTGCGAAGAGCGCCAAAGCGGCCAGCCGCGCCACAAGGGCCTGGTGTTTTTGCTGGTGCCGCTGGACCAGCCGGGGGTGGAAATCCGCCCCATCCGCCAGATCACCGGCGGCAGCGAGTTCAACGAGGTGTTCTTCGACGACGCACGCACCGAGGCCGGCCTGCACCTGGGCGTGCCCGGCCAGGGCTGGCAGGTGGCGATGTACCTGCTAGGCTGCGAGCGCGGCGCGTCCACCCTGGGCCAGCAGGCGCATTTCCGCTCCGAGCTGCAGGACGTAATCACCGCAGCGAAGGCCAATGGCGCGGCGCGCGACCCGCTCCTGCGTCAGCGCATCGCACAGGCGGCACTGGGGCTCGATACCCTGCGCAGCCACGCGCTGCGCACCAGCGGCGCGCAGGCCGATCCGCGCGCCGCCAGCGTCTCCAAGTACGCGTGGTCGAATTGGCGGCGCGGCCTGGGCGAGCTGGCCATAGACGTGCTCGGCCCCGCCGCCGACATGGACGACAGCGACGCGCTGCACGACGGCCTGCGCCAGCTGTGGCTTGGCAGCCGCGCCGACACCATCTACGCCGGCAGCAACGAAATCCAGCTCAACCTGATGGCCGAGCGCGCGCTGGGCATGCCACGCTGACCGCCCTGCCCCATCGTCCTACCGGACGATGCAGCTGCCGCCGCCAGCCTGCAACATGCGGGCAGAACCATCGACTGGATAACTGCCCATGAAAGCCTCCCCCGATTACGTTCCCGCCCACGGCCTGCTGCGTGGCAAATCCGTGCTGGTCACCGCCGCGGCAGGCGCGGGCATTGGTTTTTCCGTAGCCCAGCGCGCGGCCGAGGAAGCCTGCCGCAGCCTCGTCATCTCCGACGTGCACGAGCGCCGCCTGAGCGAGGCCGTGGCCGCGCTGCGCGAGAAAACCGGCCTGCAGGACATCCACGGCCTGCTGTGCGACGTGAGCCAGCAGGATCAGGTGGACGCGCTGATCGCCTTCGCCGAGCAGCGCACGGGCGGCATCGACGTACTCATCAACAACGCCGGCCTGGGCACCAGCCGCCGCCTGGTGGAGATGCCCGATGACGAGTGGCACAAGGTCATCGACGTGACGCTGACCGGCACCTTCCGCATGACGCGCGCCGCACTGCAGGTGATGCAGCCGCGCGGCAAGGGCGTGATCGTCAACAACGCCTCGGTTTTGGGCTGGCGCGCCCAGGTGGAGCAAGCGCACTACGCCGCAGCCAAGGCCGGCGTGATGGCTCTGACGCGCTGCGCGGCCATGGAGGCGGCCGAGTTCGGCGTGCGCATCAACGCCGTGGCGCCGTCCATCGCCATCCATGCCTTCCTGAAAAAGTCCGCCTCCGAAGAGCTGCTCAACGAGCTGTCGGCCAAGGAGGCCTTTGGCCGGGGCGCCGAGCCCTGGGAGGTGGCCAACGTCATGCTCATGCTGGCCAGCGACTACACCTCGTACATGACGGGCGAGGTGGTCTCCGTCAGCTCCCAGAGGGCGTGACGATGGCGCAGGTTTTCAACTCCGCCGCCGCCGTGCTGCAGGCCGTGGGCCAGGACCTGGGCACGACCGGGTGGCTGGCCATCACGCAGGAGCGCATCGACACCTTTGCCGACGCCACGGGCGACCACCAGTGGATCCACGTCGATCCCGTGCGCGCCCAGGGCGGACCCTTTGGCACCACGATTGCCCACGGCTACCTCACCCTGTCGCTAGCCAACCTATTCCTGCCCCAGCTGGTGCAGTACCAGGGGCTGAAGATGGGCGTGAACTACGGCTGCGACAAGGTGCGCTTTCCGGCGCCAGTGCCTGTGGGCGCGCGCGTGCGTGGCCACGGCGCCGTGGTGGCTGCCGAGCCCGTAAAGGGCGGCGGCGTGCAGGCGACGGTGCGCATCACCGTGCAGATCGAAGGATCGGACAAGCCCGGCTGCGTGGTGGACACCATCAGCCGCCTGTTTTTTTGAAGGTTTTGGAAGGAATACCCCATGAGCAAGAACCCGCAGGATGCCGTCATCGTCTCCACCGCCCGCACGCCCATTGGCAAGGCCTACCGCGGCGCGTTCAACGACACCGAGGCCCCCGTACTGGGCGGCCATGTCATCCGCGCGGCGCTGGCCAAGGCGGGCGTGGATGGCAAGGACGTGGACGACGTCATCCTGGGCATTGCCGCGCAGCAGGGCTCACAGGGCTACAACCTGGGGCGCCTGTGCACCTACACGGCGGGCCTGCCCGAGAGCGTGGGCGGCATGGCCATAGACCGCATGTGCGCCTCGGGCCTGGTGAGCATTGCCACGGCCGCCAAGGGCATCATGACGGGTGAGATGAACATTGCCGTGGCCGGTGGCCTGGAGTCCATCTCGCTGGTGCAGAACAAGCACAAGAACGGCTACCGCGCGCAGTCCAAGGCGGTACTCGCCGCCATGCCCACGGCCTATATCCAGATGATTGAGACGGCCGAGATCGTGAGCCGGCGCTACAACGTCTCGCGCGCCGCACAGGACGAATACTCGCTGCAAAGCCAGCAGCGCGTGGCCGCCGCGCAGGCCGCCGGGCTGTTTGCCGACGAGATCGTGCCCCTCGCTACAGCCAAGCTGCTGTTCGACAAGGAAGGCAACGAAACCGGCCGCGAGGAGGTCACGCTGGCCCAGGACGAGGGCAACCGCGCCAGCACCACGCTGGAGAGCCTGGCCGCGCTCAAGCCCGTGTGGAAGAACGGCCAGTGGGTGGCCCAGGGCGAGTTCATCACCGCGGGCAATGCCTCGCAGCTCTCCGACGGCGCCAGCGCCAGCGTGCTCATGAGCCGCGCCGAGGCCGAGAGCCGGGGCCTGACCCCGCTGGGCACCTACCGGGGCCTGGCCGTGGCGGGCTGCGGCGCCGACGAAATGGGCATTGGCCCGGTATTCGCCATCCCCAAGCTGCTGGCACGCCACGGCCTGACCGTGGGCGACATCGGCCTGTGGGAGATCAACGAGGCCTTTGCCTGCCAGGTGCTGTACAGCCGCGACACACTGGGCATTCCCGATGACCGCCTGAACGTCAACGGCGGCGCGATCTCGATTGGCCACCCCTTCGGCATGTCGGGTGCGCGCCTGGTGGGCCATGCGCTGCTGGAGGGCCGCCGCCGTGGTGTGCGCTACGCCGTAGTCAGCATGTGCATTGGCGGAGGCATGGGGGCCGCAGGGCTATTTGAACTGGTGTAAACCATCATTCCTGCCTCGCGGTGCGAGTGTTGACCACCCGTTAGACTTGCGCCTCCCTATCGCTTGCCACCATCCGCCCATGCCCGACCTTCCACCGTCCACCGGCACTGCGAGCAGTTCCATCACCCTGGACAGGTTCAGCCAGATTCTGGACAAGCTCTACGAGGCAGCCCTCAATCCTGATGGCTGGGAGGGCTGCCTGGAGTCCATTCGGCATGAACTGCAGGGCAACTATGTCTCGTTGATCGTGCGCACCGTGACGGCCGAGGACACGGGGCTGATCGTCTCGGTGAGCGAGGGACGGCGTGCGCTGGAGCTCAACACGCCCAACCTGAGCGTGAGCCCCTTCACCGGCGTGCAGCCCGACCGCCTGGTGACCAACGCTGATGTGATTTCCGATGCCGAGTGGCGCGCCTCCGCCTACTACCGCGACTGGTGTGCTCCGCACGATGTCTACCACGTCATGGCAGCAGACATAGGCACCCGCGAAGGAGAGGTCTATGGCTTTCGCGTCACCCGGGGCGAGCAGGCTCCGCCCTTCTCGGCAGCCGACAAGGATCTGGGGCGGCGCCTGATACCGCACATCAAGCGCGCACTCAACCTGCACCAGTCGATCCACCAGGACCGCAAGGTGCTTTCGCTGTACAGCCGGGCGATGGCGCAGCTGCTCGTGGGCGTGGTGGTGCTGGACAAGGATTGCAACGTCATCGAGTGCAATCCGGCGGCCAAGTCCATCCTGGACATGCAGGACGGCCTGCGCGTGGCGGGCCACCAGCTCGAAGCCACCTACGCCAACGACAACCGCAAGCTGCAGCGCATGGTGAAGGATGCCCTGAGCCACAACGCAGGCACAAAAATAGCATTGACCGAGGCCTTGTCCATCAGCCGCCCCTCGGGCCAACTGGCCTGGGGCGTGGTGGTGCAAAGCATCTCGCCCGACCAGTGGACCGAGGGCAAGCAGCGCCCGGCGGTGGCCGTTTTTGTGCGCGACTCCGAAAGCAAGACCCAGCCGCCAGTGAAGCTGGCGCAGCAGCTGTTCCAGCTCACGCCGGCCGAGACCATGCTGGCCATACAGCTGGCCAACGGCATGTCGCTCGAAGAAGCGGCCGAGGCCTTGAACATCCGTCGCAACACGGCACGCGCGCACTTGCGCTCCATTTTTTCCAAGACCGGGGTGCGCCGCCAGATGGAGCTGGTGCGCATCTTCCTCAACAGCGTGGCCTGGCTGGGCACCAAGGAATGACATCCCGGGGTAGCCCCCCGGGCAGGCAGCTCACACCATGCGCCCGGCGTGGTGTCCGGTGTGCATGGCCCCTTCGATGTAACCCAGCGCGGCACTATCACCCAGGCGTTGCACCGGCACGCTGGTCAGCGCCTGCAGCCGCTCGGCCACGCCGGCATCGGGCTCGGCCCCCAGGGCCAGCACCACGGAATCGGCCTCGCTGCGCTGCTCCTGACCTTTCCTGTCCAGCCACAGCACCTGCCTGCGTTCTATGCGCTGCACCTGCGCCTGCAGATGCAGCTGGCCATGGGCCTGCACCGCCTCGACCACGCGCCAGCGGCGCACGATGGGCAGCTCCGATCCCGGGTGCGTGCCAGGTTCGAGCACCGTAACCTGGCGCCCGCGTGCCAGCAGGAATTCCGCCAGTTCCAGCCCCACCAGGCCGCCGCCAATCACCACCACTCGCTTGCCCAAGGGCATCCAGAGTTTCGACAGGTTTTGCAGCGCAGCCGCACTGTCAGTCACGCCTAGCATGCCCCCGGCCTTGAATAGCGCACGCTCGGCCAGGCCGAGCTTGGCGCGGGCGATCTCGTCGGCGCCGTCGCCGGTCATCAGGCGGCGCAGCTCGTCGCCGCTCCAGACATGGTTTTGCTGCGCACCCTCGATGGCGGGCGCAGCACGCCTGGCACCCGTGGCAACCAGGATTTCGTCGGGTTGCAAGCGGGCCAGCAGTGCTGCGTCCACCGTGGTGCTGAGCAGCACTTCGATGCGCGGGTGCTGCATCTGGCGTACCAGGTAATCGAGCAGGCGGCCGTTTTCCGGGTAGGCCAGGCCGGCAAAGAACAGCGTGCCACCCAAGCGGTCGCTGCGCTCGGCCAGCGTCACGCGATGACCGCGCAGCATGGCCACGCGCGCCGCCTCCATGCCCGCAGGCCCGCCGCCCACCACCAGCAGATGCCTGGGCTTTTGCACCGGAATGATGGCCGCCTCATGCTCATGGCCAGCCTGTGCGTTCACCGCGCATTTGATACCCCGGTTGACAAAGATCTCGCTCACGCAGGCGTAGCAGTAGATGCAGGGGCGAATGCCCTGCGGCTGGTTGGCCAGCAGCTTGTTGGGCAACTCGGGGTCGGCCAACAGCTTGCGCCCCATGGCGATGAAATCGGCCTCGCCAGCCGCTATTGCCTCAGCACCCGCCTCGGGCTCCACGCGCCCGGCGACGATGATGGGCAGGCGCACCACGCGCTTGAAGGCATTGGCGTATTCAAGGTAAGCGCCACTTCGCTGCGGAATGGGCGCGTCGGTGAAGTCGCTGCCGCAGGTCAGGCGCGCATAGGCCGAAACACTGATGGCATCCACCCCCAGCTGCTCGCACAGGCGTGCCGTCTGCAGCGCCTCTTCGAGCACGATGCCGCCGGGGGTGTGCATCTCCTGCGCGTCCAGGCGCACCCAGACGGGATAGTCGGGGCCCACGCGGCGGCGCACCTCGGTCAGCACCTCGCGCAGCAGGCGCGAGCGGTTCTCGTAGCTGCCGCCATACATGTCAGTGCGCTGATTGAAGTAGGGCGAGAGAAAACCGGCAATGATGTAGTTGTGCGCGCAATGCACCTCCACGGCGTCAAAGCCCGCCTGCTGCGCGCGCACGGCGGCGGCGGCATACCACTCGATCATTTGTGCAATGTCGGCCTCGTCCATCACGCGGTAGCGGTCAGGGTGGGGGCCTACGCCGACGAAGGTCGAGATTTCCTGGGGCGTGATGGTGCGCATCGCCGCAATGGGCGGCAGCTCCGGCGGCACCGAAGGCACCCACATCTCGCGCCCGTGCGCACGGTCATTGGCGGCCACCCTGCCGCTGTGGTTGATCTGGATGGCCACCTTGGCGCCATGCTGGCGCACACGGTGCACCACGGCAGCCAGGGTGGGGATGAATTCATCCTTGGAGATACCCAGCTGGTGCGGCTCGCTGGTACCGCTGGGCCAGGAGACTGCCGTCGTGCCCAGAATGACCAGGCCTGCACCGCCGCGCGCGCGTGCCTCGTAATAGGCCTGGGTACGCTCGGTGGCGTGACCATCAAGGCCCCCGAAGTTCTCGCCCATGGGCGCCAGGGCGATGCGGTTGCGCAATTCCAGCGTGCCAATGCGGCCGGGCTGGAGCAAGGGGGCGTAGGGGTTGGCCATATGAAGTTCTTCGGTTCGAGTGACAGTTACGCTGATTGTGGGTGAACCCCTGGGCGCAACATCGTCCATTTGGACGCATCCGCCTCCCGTCCTTTGGGCCACAGTTACCGCCAATTTGCCTCCTTTATCGAAAGAAAGCTGAAGATGAAAATCCTCGTCCCCGTGAAACGCGTGGTGGACTACAACGTGAAGGTCCGCGTGAAATCGGACGGCACGGGCGTAGACATCGCCAACGTGAAGATGAGCATGAACCCCTTTGACGAAATCGCCGTCGAAGAGGCGGTGCGCCTGAAGGAAAAGGGCGTGGCCACCGAGGTCATCGCCGTCTCCTGCGGCGTGGCCCAATGCCAGGAAACCCTGCGCACCGCCATGGCCATCGGCGCCGACCGCGGCATCCTGGTGGAGACGACGGAAGAACTGCAGCCCCTGGCCGTGGCCAAGCTGCTCAAGGCCCTGGTGGACAAAGAGCAACCCGGCCTCATCATCCTGGGCAAGCAGGCCATCGACGACGACGCCAACCAGACCGGCCAGATGCTTGCCGCCCTGGCCGACCTGCCCCAGGCCACCTTCGCCAACAAGGTCGAAGTGGCCGGCGATAAGGTCAACGTCACGCGCGAAGTCGACGGCGGCCTGGAAACCCTGCAGCTGACCACCCCGGCCGTGATCACCACCGACCTGCGCCTGAACGAGCCGCGCTACGTCACGCTGCCCAACATCATGAAGGCCAAGAAGAAGCCGCTGGAGACCGTCAAGCCCGAGGACCTGGGCGTGGACGTGGCCCCGCGCCTGAAGACCCTGAAGGTGGCCGAGCCCCCGAAGCGCGGCGCCGGCATCAAGGTGCCCGACGTGGCTACGCTGGTGGCCAAACTCAGGAACGAAGCCAAGGTCATCTAAGGCAGAAGGAGAACACAACATGACCGCACTCGTCATTGCAGAACACGACAACGCCAGCCTCAAGGCGGCCACCCTGAACACCGTCACCGCCGCCGCCGCCTGCGGCGCCGAGGTGCATGTGCTGGTGGCCGGTGAAGGCGCACAAGCCGCCGCAGCCGCCGCCGCCCAGATCGCCGGCGTCGCCAAGGTCCTGCACGCCGACGGCGCCGCCCTGAAGGACGGCCTGGCGGAAAACCTCGCCGCCCAGGTTCTCGCCATCGCAGCCAACTACAGCCACCTCCTGTTCCCCGCCACCGCCGGCGGCAAGAACGTGGCCCCGCGCGTGGCCGCCAAGCTCGACGTGGCGCAGATCAGCGACATCACCAAGGTGGTGAGCCCCGACAGCTTCGAGCGCCCGATCTACGCCGGCAACGCGATTGCCACCGTGCAATCGAGCGACGCCGTGAAGGTCATCACCGTGCGCGGCACGGGCTTTGACGCCGCGCCCGCCACCGGCGGCAGCGCCGCCGTGGAGAGTGTGGCCGCCGTCGCCGACAGCGGCAAGAGCGGCTTCGTGGGCCGCGAGGTCACCAAGAACGACCGCCCCGAGCTGACGGCCGCCAAGATCATCGTCAGCGGTGGCCGGGCGCTGGGCAGCAGCGAGAAGTTCAACGAGGTCATGACCCCGCTGGCCGACAAGCTGGGCGCGGCCATCGGCGCATCGCGCGCGGCGGTGGACGCGGGCTACGCCCCGAACGACCTGCAGGTGGGGCAGACGGGCAAGATCGTCGCGCCGCAGCTGTACATCGCCTGCGGCATCTCCGGGGCCATCCAGCACCTGGCGGGCATGAAGGACAGCAAGGTCATCGTGGCCATCAACAAGGACCCCGAGGCGCCGATCTTCAGCGTGGCCGACTATGGGCTGGAGGCGGATCTGTTCCAGGCGGTGCCGGAGCTGGTCAAGGCGCTCTGAGCATGTGGACCGCGGCCAGGCTTGTTGCTGACTCACCAGCCATGTGTACTCGCCCCGTATCTTCGTGATGAACAAGGCCATATTCGACAAGCTTCCGGCAGCCGACAAGCAAAGCCTTCAACCTAGAAACGGAAGTTGACCGCTTGCCAGCCAGTGCCGTTTCTAGGAGGCTGTCGGGCTTGGAGCGCCGAAAGCGAAAATCGGCCCCAGCGAGACCAGTTTTTGCCGGATTTGCAGCCCAATAGCCGAGCTATTGGGCAAAAAGACGGTGGAAAATGGGCCGCTGCGGTCGATTTGCAGCCGGTGATTTCCAAGTCCGACAGCCTCCTAGGTTCAACTCAATTACACCCGGAGCCGGTGGCTGCACACTTCGGCCTGATCATGGTGGTGAACCTGTTTGCGGCCTGCACGGTGGCGTGCATCACGCTGGAGCTCAGCGTCGGCCACCTGCTGCCCTTCGTGTGCGTGATTCCGGCCTGCCAGATGGTCATCACCTACGTGCCGCAGCTGTCGCTGTTCCTGCGTGACTTGGTGTATGCCAGGTAGCGCGAGCCCAAGCGGCGCTCAGCCTGGCACCCTGTGGTACCAGGCGCAGCCATCCTCGCCCAGCGTCACCGTCACCTCGCCGCACGCCACCAGGTAGTTGAGGTGGGCCATGCTCTCGCCCGTGGCCAGGCTCAGCAGTTGGTGCTGGGCCTCGGTGATCGGGCGCGCAAACAGCGCACCGAACACATCCACCGCGCGCCGGGGCTGCTCCAGGTGGGCGCGCAGGCGCTCCAGCCCGCGGTGCACGCCCTCGCGCAGCGCCCGGATGCGCGCGTGCAGGCCGCGAAACGGCTGGTTGTGCGCCGGCAGCACCAGCACGTCGTCCGGCACCTGCTGCTGCAGCTTGTCCAGCGAGGCCAGCCAGTCGGCCAGCGGGTTGGCATCGGGCTCCGCGGGAAACACCGAGACATTCGACGAAATGCCCGGCAACACCTGATCGCCGGAAATCAGGAGCTTGTGTGCGGGGCAGTACAGGCAGGCATGCTCGGGAGAATGGCCTGTGCCCACCACCACGCGCCAGGCCTGCCCGCCTATTTCGATATCCTCGCCGTCGCGCAGGCGCCGGTAGCTGTCGGGCAGCGCGTAGATCATCTTGCCAAAGCCGCCAAAGCGCGTGCGGTAGGTCTCTATCGCTTCCTCGCTCCAGCCGGCGCGCCGGTAGAAGCGGATCGCGTCCTCGGGCGCCTCGCGGCCGGTGTCGGCGCCCAGGGCGCGGCAGGTCAGGTATTCCAGCCGGCTGATCCACAGGCGGCAGTCGAACTTGCGCGTGAGCCAGCCGGCCATGCCGACATGGTCCGGGTGCATGTGGGTGACGAAGATGCGCGTCACCCCCTGCGGCAACACCGTGGCAAACAGCTGGCGCCACGCGTCTGCCGTGTCGGTGGCCCAGATGCCGGTGTCCACCAGCGCCCAGCCCGCGCCGTCACGTATCGCCCACAGGTTGATGTGGTCAAGCGCAAACGGAATGGGCATGCGTATCCAGCACACGCCCGGAGCGACCTCCTTGACGCTGCCCGCCACGGGCGCCTGACCACAGGGAAAAACCAGGCCAGATTTGTCGGCCGCTGCATCCTCGGTTCTTGGTTCTGTCATTGCCATCCTTTTTATTGCATCTGCAGATTATCGGAAAACGCCGCGGCGCATCGCCCGGCGCGCTGCGGGATGTAGAATTTGCGGCTGTCAGGAGAGAGCCAGCACCCAAACGCCGGCCGCCGAAGGCGCAGGCCCGCAGCCAAAACGCTCAGGCAAAAGGACTGACGACACGCCCGCAGCAGTTGCGGGCGTTTCCTTGCTGGAGAGAGGTACCCAAGTCCGCCTTGGGTACCCACCGAAGGAGCAAACCCGCATCGCCGGGTGAATCTCTCAGGTAAAGAGGACAGCAGGGCAAACACCGTGGCTTCGGCCATGGCCCGTATTTGCCCTGGAGAAACGCCTTGTCCGCTACCGAACTCTTGACCACTCCCCTGAACGCCCTGCACATCGAGCTGGGCGCCCGCATGGTGCCCTTTGCCGGCTACTCCATGCCCGTGCAGTACAAGAGCGGCCTGATGGCCGAGCACCTGCACACACGCACGCAGGCCGGCCTGTTCGACGTCTCGCACATGGGCCAGTTGCAGCTCATCGGGCCGGACGCCGCAGCCGCGCTGGAGTCGCTGATGCCGGTGGACGTGATCGACCTGCCCGTGGGCAGGCAGCGCTACGGCCTGCTGCTCAATGACGAGGGCGGCGTGATCGATGACCTGATGTTCTTCAACCAGGGCAACGACACGCTGTTCCTGATCGTCAACGGCGCCTGCAAGGTGGGCGACATCGCCCATATACAGGCACGCATCGGCGGCCGCTGCCAGGTCATGACCATGCCAACCCAGGGCCTGCTGGCCCTGCAAGGCCCCCAGGCCGTGACGGCCCTCTCGCGCCTGGTGCCGGGCGTGGAAAAGCTGGTGTTCATGAGCGGCGGCAGCTTCGACTGGAACGGCGCCGCGCTGTTCATCACGCGCAGCGGCTATACCGGTGAGGACGGCTTTGAAATCTCCGTGCCCGGCGACAGGGCCGAGGCCCTGGCGCGCGCCCTGCTGGCCCAGCCCGAGGTGGCCCCGATTGGCCTGGGCGCGCGCAACTCGCTGCGCCTGGAGGCCGGCCTGTGCCTGTATGGCAACGACATCGACACCCGCACCACCCCGCCCGAGGCGGCACTCAACTGGGCCATCCAGAAGGTGCGCCGCACCGGCGGCGCACGCGCCGGCGGCTTTCCGGGCGCGGACCTGGTGCTGGCCCAGATTGACGACCCGGCCAGCCTCACGCGCAAGCGCGTAGGCCTGGTGGCGCTGGAACGCGTGCCGGTGCGCGAGCACACCGAGCTGCACAGCCTGGATGGCCAGAAGGTGGGCCAGGTCACCAGCGGCCTGCTGGGCCCCAGCGTGGACAAGCCGATTGCCCTGGGCTACCTGCCGCCGCAGCTGGCCGCGGTCGGCACGCGCGTGAACGCCATGGTGCGCGGCAAGGCCGTGCCCATGGAGGTGGCGCCCACCCCCTTCCTGCCGCCGCGCTATTACCGGGGCTGAAAGGGGCTGACTTCCCCTGATTTCTGCCGTGCCCAGGGCGGCTACAGTGCGCCCTGGGTCTTTCTCGCAACTTTTTTTCTTCTTTTTCGGAGACTTTCATGAGCATCAAATTTTCCAAAGACCACGAATGGGTCAACGCTGCCGACGCCAATGGCGCCGTGGTCGGCATCACCGTGCATGCGCAGGACGCTTTAGGCGACGTGGTCTTCGTGGATCTGCCCGAAATCGGCAAGAGCTTTGCCCAGGGGGACGTAGCCGGCGTGGTCGAATCGGTGAAGGCCGCCGCCGACGTGTACATGCCCGTCTCGGGCGAGATCGTGGAGGTCAACGAGGCCCTGCGCGACGACCCGTCGCTGGCCAACAGCGACCCGCTGGCCGCCGGCTGGTTCTTCAAGGTGAAGCTGTCCAACCCCGGCGAACTGGATGCGCTGATGGACGAGGCCGCCTACAACGCCTTTGCCGCCAGCGCCTGAGGTGCATTGAGCGTTGTTGCGTAGTCCACGCCAAACGCTCAACGCCCAATAAAAAGATAGCTGCTCGCGCTTACCCAGAGCGGCTTTCGATGTCATTTTATCTAAAGACCCATGAACGCCGCCCCTTCCCTGTCCGCTCTGGAAAACGCCACCGAATTCCTGCCCCGCCATATCGGCATTGATGCCCAAGACGAGGCGCTGATGCTGTCCGTGATCGGCGAGGCCTCGCGCCGCTCGCTGGTCGACTCCATCGTGCCGCGTTCCATCGCCCGCGCCACGCCCATGGATCTGCCTGCGGCCTGCACCGAGGCCGCCGCGCTGGCCGAATTGAAGGCCATCGCCAGCAAGAACCAGGTGAAGAAGAGCTTCATCGGCCAGGGCTACTACGGCACGCACACGCCGGGCGTCATCCTGCGCAACATCCTGGAGAACCCCGCCTGGTACACCGCCTACACGCCCTACCAGGCGGAGATCAGCCAAGGCCGCATGGAGGCGCTGGTCAACTTCCAGACCATGGTCACCGACCTCACCGGCATGGACATCGCCAACGCCTCGATGCTGGACGAAGCCACCGCCGCCGCCGAGGCCATGACGCTGGCCAAGCGCTCGGTCAAGGCCAAGGGCAATACCTTCATCGTCAGCGGCGAATGCCACCCGCAGACCATCGAGGTCATTGAAACACGCGCGGCGCCGCTGGGTTTCACCGTGAAGATCGTTCGCTCGGCCGAGGAATGGACCGCCGCGATCAACGGCGACGACTACTTTGCCGCCATCAACCAATACCCCGGCTCCAGTGGCTGGCTGGCCGACTGGCAGGCCAGCAGCGAGGCCATCCACGCCAAGGGCGCGGCCCTGATCCTGGCCGCCGACCTGCTGGCGCTCACGCTGCTCAAGTCGCCCGGCGAGATGGGCGCCGACATCGTGGTCGGCACCACCCAGCGCTTTGGCATGCCCATGGGCGCGGGCGGCCCGCACGCGGGCTACATGGCCTGCCGCGACGCGTTCAAGCGCAGCCTGCCTGGCCGCCTGGTGGGGGTCAGCGTGGACGCGCACGGCCAGCCGGCCTACCGCCTGGCGCTGCAGACGCGCGAGCAGCACATCCGCCGCGAAAAGGCCACCTCCAACATCTGCACCGCGCAGGTGCTGCCCGCCGTGATCGCCAGCATGTATGCCGTGTACCACGGCCCCGAGGGCCTCGCGCGCATCGCCCAGCGCGTGGCGCGCCTGGCGGCCATCCTGGCGGCGGGCCTGAAGCAGCTGGGCCTGCCCCCGCTGCACGCCACGGCCTTTGACACCCTCACGGTGGACATGGGCAGTCCCGCCGCCGCACAGGCCGTGTTGCAGCGCGCCCTGCAGGCCGGCGCCAACCTGCGCCTCTTGCGCACCCAATGCGTGGCCATGTCGCTGGACGAAACCAGCACCCGCGCGGACCTCGCCCTGCTGTGGAGCGCCTTTGCGCCGAACGCCGCCCAGCCCAGCGTTGAAGCCCTGGAGTCCACGGCCGCCAGCCTGATCCCGGCGGGCCTGGCGCGTACCAGCAGTTTCCTCACGCACCCGGTGTTCAACACGCACCACAGCGAGACCAGCATGCTGCGCTACATCCGCCAGCTGTCCGACAAGGATCTGGCGCTGGACCGCACCATGATCCCGCTGGGCAGCTGCACCATGAAGCTCAACGCCACCAGCGAGATGATCCCCATCACCTGGCCGGAATTTGCCCACATCCACCCCTTCGCCCCGGCCGACCAGCTGGCGGGCTACGCCGAGCTCGACCAGCTCCTGCAGCGCTGGCTGTGCCAGGCCACGGGCTACGCCGGCGTGAGCCTGCAGCCCAACGCGGGCAGCCAGGGCGAATACGCGGGCCTCTTGGCGATCAAGGCCTACCACGAGGCCCAGGGCCATGGGCACCGCAATATCTGCCTGATTCCGTCCAGCGCCCATGGCACGAACCCGGCCAGCGCGCAGATGGTGGGCATGCAGGTGGTGGTCACCAAGTGCGATGAAAACGGCAACGTGGACATGTCCGACCTGTACGCCAAGTGCGAGCAGCACAGCCAGGACCTGGCCTGCGTGATGATCACCTACCCCAGCACGCACGGCGTGTTCGAGACCCAGGTCAAGGAGCTGTGCCAGATCGTGCACCAGCACGGCGGGCGCGTGTACGTGGACGGCGCCAACATGAACGCCCTGGTGGGCGTGGCCGCGCCGGGCGAATTCGGCGGCGACGTGAGCCACCTGAACCTGCACAAGACCTTCTGCATCCCGCACGGTGGCGGCGGCCCGGGCGTGGGCCCGGTGTGCGTGGTGGAGGACCTGGTACCCTACCTTCCGGGCCATGCCACGGTCGGAATCGCTAGCAAAGTAGGAGCTGTAAGCGCAGCCCCCTTGGGCAATGCAGCCGTTCTGCCCATTAGCTGGATGTATATCCGCATGATGGGCGCGGAGGGCCTGACCGCGGCCACCGAAGCCGCCATCCTGAGCGCCAACTACATCAGCGTGCGCCTGAAGGACCACTACCCGACGCTGTACGCATCGGCCAACGGCCATGTGGCGCACGAGTGCATCCTGGACCTGCGCCAATTGAAGGAAACCAGCGGCGTGATGGCCGAGGACGTGGCCAAGCGCCTGATCGACTACGGCTTCCACGCGCCCACCCTGAGCTTCCCCGTGGCCAACACGCTGATGGTCGAGCCCACCGAGAGCGAGACCCTGGCCGAGATCGACCGCTTCATCGCCGCGATGATCGCCATCCGCGAAGAGATCCGCCAGATCGAGAACGGCCACTGGCCGCAGGACGACAACCCGCTGAAGAACGCCCCGCACACGGCCACCAGCCTGCTCCAGTCCGACTGGAGCCACCCCTACACGCGCGAGGCCGCCGCCTACCCCGTGGCCAGCCTGCGCAGGACCAAGTACTGGGCCCCCGTGGGCCGCGTGGACAACGTCTACGGCGACCGCAATCTGTTCTGCTCCTGCGTGCCGCTGTCTGATCTCGATTGATCTAAGCCCGTTAGCTCACCACACAAAGGCCCTACCATCGGGCCTTTGTTTTTTGGAAGAACTCATGCGCTCCACCCTGGCCCTGCTCGCCGCCCTGCTCATCGCCCCCGCCGCCCTGGCACAGGCCGCCCCCGTCACCACGGCCAGCGGCGTGCTCTACGAATCCCTGCACGATGGCACCGGCACAAGCCCCAAGCCCGGCGACACGATCAAGGTGCATTACCGCGGCATCGCCGAGGATGGCAAGGAGGTCGACAGCTCCTACACCCGCGGGGAGCCGGCCGTCTTCCCGCTCAACCGCGTCATTCCCTGCTGGCGCGAGGGCTTGCAACTCATGAAGGAGGGCGGCAAGGCCAAACTCACCTGCCCGCCCGCAACCACCTACGGCATGCGCGGCGCCAGCGCCCTGATTCCCGCCAATAAGACGCTGCAGTTTGAAATCGAACTGCTGTCGGTACGCTGAGCCTTCAGCCACCGCGGCCATGGATCAGCCCGACCTGTCTTTCCTCCTGCGCGCTGCGGAGCAGCCGCCGCAAGCGCCCGCCTCTGCGCCGCCGCAGGCGGACATGCCCGAGCGCCGCGGACATGGGCGCGCCAGCGGCTCCATGGCCGAACTCATTGCCGAGTTGCGCGCCTCGCAGGCCGAGCTGGAGGCGCAAAACAAGGTGCTGCGCTACAGCCAGGCGGCGGCGGAAAGTGCCTCCGAACGCTTCGAGGCGCTGTTTTCCAACGTGCCCCTGTCGCTCATGGTGCTGGACGAGCACGACATGGTGGTGCAGGCCAACTCCATGGCGCAGCGCTCGTTCCAGCCCCTGGAGGATGACCGCCCCTTGATCGCGCTGATGCCCTTCGTCGGGGCCGAGCACGCGGCGCGCGTGCGCGCCGCCTTTGCGACGGCACGGGAGCACGGCAGGGCCGAAGCCACCGAGGTGGTGTTTCACATCGACGAGCA
Source organism: Alicycliphilus denitrificans (assembly GCF_044792555.1). Classification (GTDB taxonomy): domain Bacteria; phylum Pseudomonadota; class Gammaproteobacteria; order Burkholderiales; family Burkholderiaceae_C; genus Alicycliphilus; species Alicycliphilus denitrificans_A. The sequence continues at coordinate 1,756,018 of NZ_CP126238.1, read as the reverse complement.
GCGGCAGATCACCGGCGACCTGCACATCGCGCACATCGAATCACACACCGACAACGACGCGCCGCTCACGCAGTTTCTCTGCGCCGTGATCGACCAGGGCCCGCTGCTGGCCGAGCGCCAGGCGCTGCAGCGCAGCGCCGAGGAGCTGCAGGAGCGCAACGCGCAGCTGCATGCCGGCGAGCGCCGCCTGGAGGCGGTGATCAACTCGGCCCTGGACGCCATCATCTGCGTGGATCAGCACGAGCGCATCACCGTCTTCAACCCCACGGCCGCCATGCTGTTCCAATGCGCGCCCCGAGACGCCCTGGACAGTCCTCTGAGCCGTTTTTTGCCCGCCGCCCAGCAGGTGCTGGCCTTTGCCCAGCTGACCACCCAGGCCGCACTGGGCGAGATGACGGCCCTCACGGCGAGCGGCCGCGAGTTGGCCGTAGAGGTCAGCGTGTCCTTCGAGCGCCACACCGGGGGCGAGACCACCACCGTATTCGCGCGCGACCTCACCGGCAGGAAGCGCGAGGAGGCGCGCCGCAGCGCACTGGAGGCGCAGCTGCGCGAATCGCACAAGATGCAGGCCGTGGGCACCATGGCCGGCGGCATCGCGCACGACTTCAACAACATCCTGCACGCCATCCTGGGCAACGTCGAGCTGGCCAAGGCCGACTGCAAGCCCGGCACGCCCTTGCATGAAAGCCTGCTGGAGATCGACAAGGCCGGCCGGCGCGCGCGCGACCTGGTGCGCCAGATCCTCACCTTCAGCCGCAACGAGGCGCCCAGGCGCGCCGCGGTCACGCTGGCCGAGGTGGCGCATGACACGGAGCGCCTGCTGCGCGTCACGCTGCCGCCAGAGATCGAGCTGAGCATGCACCTGCCCGCCGATCTGCCCCCGGTGCTGGCCGATGCCACGCAGGTGGAGCAGGCGCTCCTGAACCTGTGCACCAACGCCGTGCACGCCATAGGCGCGCAGCGCGGGCGCATCGACGTGGACGCGGCCCTGGTGCAGCCCGAGCAGCACCTGCGCGAAAGCCTGGGCCTGGCAGCCGGCGACTATGTCGCGCTGCGCGTGCAGGACAACGGCCCGGGCATGGACGAGGCCACGCTGCCGCGCATCTTCGAGCCCTTCTTCACCACCAAGCCGGTGGGCCAGGGCACGGGCCTGGGCCTGGCCGTGGTGCATGGCGTGATGCGCACGCATGGCGGCGGCATCGACGTGCACAGTGCGCCGGGCCGGGGCAGCAGCTTCACGCTCTACTTCCCCGTGGCCACGCCAACATCTGGCGACATGGCGGCGCCCGCCGCTGCCACACCGCCCGCCCCCCCGGCACCACCGCCCGCGGCGGGTGCGCGCCAGCGCCATGTGATGTACGTGGACGACGACGCGGCCCTGGTGTTCCTGGTGCAGCGCCTGCTGCGCCGCCGGGGCTACGTGGTCAGCGGCTTCACCGACCCGCACGAGGCCACGCAGGCGCTGCGCGCCGCGCCCGAGCGCTACGACCTGCTGGTCACCGACTACAACATGCCCGGCTACTCCGGCCTGGACCTGCTGCGCGCGGCGCGCGCCATCTGCTCCGACCTGCCGGTGGCCCTGGCCTCGGGCTATGTCACCACCGAGATTGAGCAGGCGGCCCTGGCCGAGGGCGCACGCGCGCTGATCCACAAGCCCAACGACGTGGAGGAGCTGTGCGCCACCGTGGACCGCCTGGCCCATGAGCGCTGACGTCGACTGCCTGCATGCCGACGACACGCTGCTGGTGCTGCGCAAGCCGTCCGGCCTGCTGTGCGTGCCCGGGCGCGGGCCGACCAAGCAGGATGCCCTGAGCGCGCGCGCCCAGGCCCTGTGGCCCGACGCCCTGATCGTGCACCGGCTGGACCAGCCCACCTCGGGCCTGGTGCTCATGGCGCGGGGCATGCAGATGCAGCGCGCACTCGGCCATGCCTTTGCCGAGCGCCGCGTGCACAAGCGCTACCAGGCCGTAGTGGCGGGCCGCCTGCAAGCGCCCCCCGGCAGCGGCGCTGACGGCTGGAGCGAGATCTCCCTGCCCATCGCCGCCGACTGGGAGCGCCGCCCGCTGCGCGTAATCGATACCGCGCGCGGCCAGCCCAGCCTCACGCGCTGGCGCGTGCTGGCGCACAACCCAGTGGATGACTCCACGCGCGTGGAACTCGAACCCGTCACCGGCCGCACGCACCAGCTGCGCGTGCATCTGGCGGCCCTGGGCCACCCCATACTCGGCGACATGCTGTATGGCGACGCCGCCGCGCAGGCGCGCGCACCGCGCCTGCTGCTGCATGCCTGCGGGCTCGGGTTTGCGCACCCGCTGCGCGGCGACTGGTGCAGTTACATGTCGGAGCCGCCGTTTTGACAACCGGCCGTTCTGGGCGGCTACCATGCCGGAATGACGCAACACCTGTACATCCTCACCGGCGCCTCGCGCGGCATGGGCTTGGGCCTGGCGCGGCGGCTGCTGCAGCCCGGCCACACCCTGGTCTGCATGGCACGCCACACCCAGCCCGAACTGGCCGCCGGCACGCCCGCCGGCGCCGTGCTGGAGCAATGGACGGTAGACCTGTCGCAGCCCGCGCCAGCCGCGCAGCAGTTGCACGCCTGGCTCGCCGCGCAGCCCGCAGGGCGCTATGCCAGCGCCACGCTGATCAACAACGCGGGCGTGATTCCGCGCATCGCGCCGCTGTCGGCCTGCACCAGCGCGCCGGACATGGCCGACCTGGCCAACGCCCTGCGCGTGGGGCTGGAGGCGCCGATGCTGCTCACCGCCGCCTTCCTGGGCGCCACCGAGGCCTGGGGCGGCCCGGGCCACGAGGTTGCGCGCAAGGTTCTGAACATCTCCTCGGGCCTGGGCCGGCGTGCCATGGCCTCGCAGGCCGGCTACTGCGCCGCCAAGGCCGGCATGGACCACTTCACGCGCTGCCTGGCGCTGGACGAGGCGGCCAAGCCCCATGGCGCCAAGGTCTGCTCGCTGGCGCCCGGCGTGATCGACACCGACATGCAGGTCCAGCTGCGCGGCGCCAGCCCGGCCGACTTTCCGGACGTGCAGAACTTTGCCGCCCTGAAGACGGGTGGCATGCTCACCTCGCCCGCGGCCGCGGCCGACCGCGTGCTGGCATGGCTTGCGCGTGCAGACTTCGGCAGCAACCCCGTGGCCGATGTGCGCGACGCCTGAAGCGTGCCGCCACAGTCGAAAATCTACTATTTATTTAATAGCACACAGCGCTTACCCAGCGGGCGCAAAAGCCCAATTTAACTTAGAACCTATCATTACAGGAGAAAACCATGACCCGTGAAGTCGTCGTCGTCAGCGGTGTGCGCACCGCCATCGGAACCTTTGGAGGCAGCCTGAAGGACACCCCCACCGTCGACCTGGGCGCGCTGGTCGTCAGGGAGGCGCTGGCGCGGGCCGGCGTGGAGGGCAAGGACGTGGGCCATGTGGTGTTCGGCCACGTCGTCAACACCGAGCCGCGCGACATGTACCTGTCGCGCGTGGCGGCCATCAACGGCGGCTGCGCCAAGGAAACGCCGGCCATGAACGTCAACCGCTTGTGCGGCTCGGGCCTGCAGGCCATCGTCAGCGCCAGCCAGGGCATCCTGCTGGGCGAGTACGACATCGCCATCGGCGCCGGCGCCGAGAACATGAGCCGCGCGCCCTATGCCAGCCTGGCCACGCGCTTTGGCGCGCGCATGGGCGACGCCAAGATGATCGACATGATGGTGGGCGCGCTGCACGACCCCTTCCACACCATCCACATGGGCGTGACGGCCGAGAACGTGGCCGCCGAGCACGGCATCACCCGCGAGGCGCAGGACGCCCTGGCCCTGGAAAGCCACCGCCGCGCCGAGATGGCCTGGGCCGAGGGCCGCTTCAAGGACCAGATCGTCCCGGTGATGCTCAAGACCCGCAAGGGCGAGGTGGCCTTTGACAAGGACGAGCATTTCCGCCCCGGCGCCAAGCTGGAGGACTTCCAGAAGGCCAAGCCGGTGTTCGTGAAGGAGAACGGCACCGTCACCGCCGCCAACGCCAGCGGCATCAACGACGCCGCCGCCGCCGTGCTGCTGATGGAGGCCGGCGCCGCCAAGGCGCGTGGTGCCAAGCCCCTGGCACGCCTGGTGGGCTACGCGCACGCAGGCGTGGAGCCCAAGACCATGGGCATAGGCCCGGTACCGGCCACGCAGATGCTGCTGAAGAAACTGGGCATGAAGATCGACCAGATGGACGTGATCGAGGCCAACGAGGCCTTTGCCGCCCAGGCCTGCGCCGTCACCAAGGGGCTGGGCGCCGACCCGGCCCGTGTCAACCCGAATGGTTCGGGCATCTCGCTGGGCCACCCCATCGGCGCCACCGGCGCGCTGATCACCGTCAAGGCACTGTATGAGCTGCAGCGCATCCAGGGCCGCTACGCGCTGGTGACCATGTGCATCGGCGGCGGCCAGGGCATCGCTGCGATCTTTGAACGCATGTAACTGCCAGGCGCGACCGCCAGCGCGGCGGCTGCGCCTGATTTTTTCTTGGCCTCCCCGGAGACTTCCCCTAATGCTTCGTAGACATATCCTCTCGTTTGCCACCCTCGCCTGCACACTTGGCCTTGCCACCGCCCAGGCACAAACCACAACTGCCGCGGTCGGCGCCTATCCCGCCAAGCCCATCCGCATGATCGTGCCCTTCCCTCCCGGCGGCGGCACCGACATCCTGGCGCGCCTGGTATCCGCCAAGCTCGCCGAGGCCAACAAATGGACCGTGGTGGCCGACAACAAGCCCGGCGCCGGCGGCACCATAGGCATCACCGAGGCCACCAAGGCCGCGCCCACGGGCTATGACCTGGTCATGGGCCAGAAGGACAACCTGGTCATCGGCCCCTGGCTCTACAAGAACCTGCCCTGGGACCCGACCAAAGACCTGACGGCCGTGGCCCATGTGGCCTGGACACCCGTGGTCATTGCCACCAGCGTCAACTCCAAATTCAAGACGCTGGCCGACGTGGTGGCCGCCGCCAAGGCAGCACCCGGCACCGTCACCTATGGCTCGCCCGGCAATGGCACTTCCATCCACCTGGCGGGCGACCTGTTCGAGAAGGCCGCCGGCATCAAGCTCAGCCATGTGCCCTACAAGGGCTCAAACCCGGCGCTGATGGACGCGCTGGCCGGCAACGTGGAGCTGCTGGTCTCGTCCCTGCCGTCCGCCATGGGCCAGATCAAGGCCGGCAAGCTGCGCCCGCTGGCCGTCACCTCCGCCAAGCGCAGTTCCTCGCTGCCCGACGTTCCCACGGTGGCCGAGTCGGGCTTCAAGGGCTTTGACGTGAGCACCTGGTACGGTGTGTTCGCGCCCGCCGGCACACCCGCTGCCGTGGTCAACACCCTCAACGCCGAGGTCAACAAGCTGCTGGGCACGGCCGACGTGAAGGCCGCCATCCATGCCCAGGGCGCCGAACCCCAGGCCATGACGCCAGAGCAGTTCTCCGCCCTGCTGAAGACCGAGTACCTCCAGTGGAAGGGCATCGTGGAAGCCTCCGGCGCCAAGATCGAGTAAGGGCCTGCCCATCGGGGTGCCGTGCCTGAGCTTGTCGAAGAGCTTCGCCGGGCGCACCCTATGCAAGAAGGCCTCCATGCGGAGGCCTTCTGCGTTACCGGATGGCTTAGCGGGTGGCACCCGGCGGCGCCGTCTTTCGGGTCAGCGCGGCACGGTGATGGACGTACCGCTGAAGCCGATCTGGTCGGCCACACCCGGCGCCATGGCAAACGGCGGCACGTTGGCGCTCGTGATGGCCGGTGCGGCGCCTGCCGTACCGCCGCGCGGCGTGGTGCGCACCACCTGGCTGGCGGGCAGCTGGGCGCCGCTCTTCAGGTGCGCCCACATCACGTCCATGGCCTGGTTGAAGTACGGGTGCAGGGGCACGAAGCGCGTGTCGAAACCGCTGAAGGGCAGGAAGGCGTCGAAGTGCTGGCCGTTCACGACCTCGATGTAGCGCAGCTTGCTGGCCGCCCCCTCGATGGTGCGGTTGAGCGCCGTGTAGGCGCGCGCATTGTGGTTCACCGGCACCAGTGCGTCGCTGCGGCCGGCGACGATGATGGCGGGCTTGCCGCGCAGGTTGGCGCTGTGCAGCACCTCGGCAATGCCGGCACGCACGGCGTCGCTTTGCGCCTTGGTGGGCGTGCTCGCCGCCGTGAGCGCGGCGCCCGTGGCCAGGTCCTTGCCACTGACCAGCGCGTGCTGGCACAGGGCGTTGTCCAGGCCAAAATCGGCCACACCCGTGGAGGGTGACACCGCCCAGGGCCAGGACTTGGCCCCACCCTTGGAGTCGTTGTAGATCACCGTGGCCGGCGTGCCATTGGCCGTGCCGTTGGCCGTGGCAAAGCTGTTTGCCAGCGCCGCGGGGGCGGCCGCCACCACGTCGCCCGTGGCACTGGCCGCGGCGAAGCTGGCGCCGCACAGATTGGCATCGACACCAAAGCGGCCATAGGCCATGGTGTACATGGCCGAGAGGATGGGCCCATTGCCCAACGCGTAATGGGCGTTGTGCATGCTGTCGTTGTCGGTGCTCCAGCCATAGGCGCGCAGCCTGGCCAGGGCATCGGCGGCGCGCTCGGCCGTCGTCGCACCACTGACCAGACCCTTGGCCGCCAGGCCGTCGCAGCGCGCCGTGGCGCGGGCCGTCATGGCGGCCAGGCCGATGTAGTTGTAGATCGACGTTTCGGCCAGCGCCGCGTCTGCCGCCAGCGCCGCACAGGGCTGGTAGATGTTGCCGTAGGTGGTGTAGTCGGCCAGGGTCTTGCCGTAGCCGGTAACGGGCGCGCCGCCCAGCTGGATGCCGTAGCCAGCGCTGCCAGGCATCTCGGTCACGGGCTCGGAGGCCACCACACCGTCGATCAGGCCGTCGCCGTCCTGCTCGGCCGCGCGCAGCGAGGCCGAGCCGCCGTTGGAAGCCGAACCCGCAATCACCAGCGTATTCGCCTTGGTAAACGGCACGGGATTGTCCAAGGTGCCGTAGCGCGCGTTCAGCACATACAGCGCATAGCGGCCCGCGGCCAGCGTGTCCTGGCCCCAGTCCTTCTCGGGGTTTTGCTGCGAATGCGCATGCTTGATGGCGATGCGGTTCGGGAAGGCCGCGTTGTAGGCCGCGCGTGCGGCATCCGTGAGGCTGGCCGCAAAGAAGCTCAGCGCCCCGGCCACGGTGCGCGTGGCGCGCGTGCCGTCGATCTGGTTGACCGTGTCGTCGGCCAGGTTGTGCAGGCCCACGCCCTTGCCGGCGTCGGTCAGCGCCACGGCGCAGCCCTTCTTCAGGCCCCACTCGCCCGCCGTGCCGATGGCGCCATACACGCCGCGCGAGCCCGACGAGGGGCCGAGCACGATGCAGGGGTTGGCGGCGCTGAAGCTGTCGGGCACCTGCACGGCGATCACGGTCTGCTTGCGGCCCGTGCCATCGTCGAGCACGGCCACATACTCGCGGCCGGGGATCAGGCCCTCGGACGCGGTCACCTGGCCGTCGGCCGTGACGTTGGGGCCGTAAAGCGTGCCGTAACCGCCCTTGGCGGTGAAATCGAGGATGCCGCGGTAGTTGGAGAACAGCGCATTGCGGCGCAGCTCGGCCGCAGTGGGATTCGCCGGGTCGGCATAGGCCGGCGCGGCGGCGGCGCCCAGGCCCGTCCTGCCTATGCCGCCCGTGAGCAGATCCTGGGTGGCCGCGGTGTCGCCCTTGCCCACCGTGGTGGCCGGATAGGCCGTGGCGCTGATCTCCTTGATGCCCTTGGGCAGCTCATTGGATGGCCCCGAGCCACCGCAGGCCGCCAGCGTGGCGGCGGACAGGGCCGTCATGACCCAGCGCATCGTCGTTCCCTCATTTCCTCGCATGTTGTCTCCTGTGGTTGTGGTGATGCATGCACGAGAAAACGCACGATACCGGGAAACAGCCAGCCATCCGGCGCGAGAAAACCCGAGGAGCGGGCCTCCGGGCCACGGCCCGATGCGCGCGCTCAGGCCCTCAACTCACATCATCGGCACTCTGATGCGCACGCGCCATGTTGCGCTCGGCCCAGCGGCGCAGCAGGCGCGGCAGGATGAGCACGGCCAGCACGATGAGCACCAGCGTGAGCGACATGGGGCGCTGCAGGAAGATCCACCAGTTGCCCTCGCCGATGGAGACGGCGTTGCGCATCTGCGCCTCGGCCAAGGGCCCCAGGATCATGCCCACCACCACCGGCGCGGTGGGGAAGTCGAAACGCCGCATGAGCACGCCCAGCAGGCCGATGGCGTACAGCAGGAACAGATCGAACGTGCTCTGGCGCATGCCGTAGGCGCCCACGGTGGCGAAGATCAGGATGCCGGCATACAGCTGCGGACGCGGGATCTTCAAGAGCTTTACCCACAGGCCCACCAGGGGCAGGTTCAGCACCAGCAGCATCAGGTTGCCGATGTACAGCGACGCAATCAGCGCCCACACCAGCGCCGCCGAGCTGGAAAACAGCTGCGGCCCCGGGTTCAGCCCATAGTTCTGGAACGCGCCCAGCAGCACGGCCGTGGTGTTGCTGGTGGGAATGCCCAGGGTCAGCAGCGGGATCAGCGCCGCCGTCACCGTGGCGTTGTTCGCGGCCTCGGGGCCGGCCACGCCCTCGATGGCACCCTTGGTGCCGAACTCGGCCTTGTCCTCGCCCTTGGCGAGCTTTTTCTCGGTGGCGTAGCTCAGGAAGGTCGGAATCTCGGTGCCGCCGGCCGGTATGCAGCCGAACGGCGTGCCGATGAGGGTGCCGCGCAGCCAGGCGGGCACCGAGCGTTTCCAGTCGCGCGCCGTCATGTGCACGCGCGTGAGCTTGTTCTGCGACTCCTCCACCTTGCCCTCGTAGAGCGCGGCGTAGAGCACCTCGGCCACGGCGAACAGGCCCACGGCCACGAGCACGATGTCGATGCCGTCCAGCAGCTCCATCTTGCCCCCGGTGTAGCGCGCCGCGCCCGAAATCTGGTCCATGCCCACGCAGCCCAGCGCCAGGCCGACGAACAGCGCCGTCATGCCGCGCAGGCTGCTCTGGCCCAGCACGGCGCTGACCGTGGTGAAGGCCAGCACCATGAGCATGAAGTATTCGGGCGGGCCGAGCTTGACGGCGAACTCCGCCACCGTCGGCGCAAACAGCGTCACCACCACGGTGGCCACGGTGCCAGCCACGAACGAACCGATCGCCGCCGTGGCCAGCGCCGCGCCGGCGCGCCCGCTCTTGGCCATCTTGTTGCCCTCCATGGCGGTGACCATGCTGGCCGTCTCGCCCGGGGTGTTCAGCAGGATGGAGGTGGTGGAGCCGCCGTACATGGCGCCGTAGTAGATGCCCGCGAAGAAGATCATCGAGGCCGTCATCTCCACCTTGGCGGTGATCGGCAGCAGCATGGCCACGGCCACGGCCGGACCGATGCCCGGCAGCACGCCCACGGCCGTGCCCAGGGCGCAGCCCACCAAGGCCCACAGCAGGTTGGCCGGCGTGATCGCCGTGGCGAAGCCCGCCATCAATGCGTCGAAGATTTCCATGGTCAGAGCCACCCCGTATTCGTCAGGCCCGGCAGGTTGATGGCCAGGAATTGCGTGAACAGCCAGAACACCGGCGCCGTGATCACCAGGCCGGTGAACACATCCACGGCCAGGGCGCGCGGATGGAGCAGCCCGGTCTGCCCATTGGCGCGGCGCAGGCCCTGCACGGCCAGCGCATAGCACAGCGTGCAGCCAAAGATGAAGCCCAGCGTTTCGATAAGCGCCGCGTTCAGCAGCAGGCCGGCCGTGACCCAGGCAAAGGGCGCCAGCGCCGCGCGCGGCGCGCCGCCCGGGTCGGCCGCCTGGCGGTAGCCGCCGGTGAGCGCCTCGCGCACCAGCAGCACGCCGCACAGGCCCAGCACCGCGGCGCACATCCAGGGCAGGAAGTTGGGACCCACGCCGCCATAGCCGGCGTCGCCCGGGATCTGCAGCGCGCCAAGGGCCATGCCGGCGGCCACCAGCACCACGGCCGCGCCCACGGCGGCCTGCCAGCGCGGCGATGGCACGGCGCTGGGCTCGGGGGAAAGAACAGGCTCTGACATGGCTACGACCTCGGGGATGGAAACGGGCACCCTGCCCGGGCGCCGCGCGTTGAACCCGTCATTCCCGCGCAGGCGGGAATCCATGGCTATGGCGAACCAAGCGCCCGGAGGCGTGGATCCCCGCGTTCGCGGGGATGACGGTATATATAAAAATGCCAGTTAACGCCCTATTGATGGGCGCAATGCGCTATAAAAAAACAAAGCAACTCGTCACACCATGCCGGACTTGACCATGGTGGCGCGCAGGCTGGCGAACTCGGTGTCCACGAAGTTGGCGAACTCGTCGCCGGCCAGCCACGCGGGCGTCCAGCCATTCTTCTCCAGCGCCTCGGCCCAGGCCTTGGATTTGACGGCCTTGTCCACCATGGCGATCAACGCCTTGCGCTGCTCGGCCGTGATGCCGGGCGCGCCGTACACGCCGCGCCAGTTGCCGATCTCCACGTTGATGCCCTGCTCCCTGAGCGTGGGCACGTTGGCGAGGTCTTTCAGGCGCTTGGCCGAAGTCACGCCAATGGCCCGCATCTTGCCTGCGGTGATGTACTCGGCAAACTCGCTGTAGCCGCTGCCGCCCACGGTGACGTTGCCGCCCAGGATGGCGGCCGTGGCCTCACCGCCCCCGCGGAAGGCCACGTAGTTGATCTTGGCCGGGTCCACGCCCACCTCGCGCGCGATCATGGCCGCGGCGATGTGCTCGGTGGAGCCGCGCGAGCCGCCGCCCCACTTCACGCTGCCCGGGTCCTTCTTGAGCTGGGCCACCACCTCGGCCATGTTCTTGAACGGCGAGTTGGCGGGCAGCACGAAGACGTTGTACTCGCTCGTCAGGCGTGCAATCGGCGTGGCCTGGCTCAGGTTCACCGGCGGCTTGCCGGTGATGATGCCGCCGACCATCACCGCGCCCATGACCATCAGCGCGTTCGGATCGCCCTTGGAGCCATTGATGAACTGCGCCAGGCCGATGGCGCCGGCCGCTCCACCCTTGTTCTCATAGGTCACGCTGGAGGCCACGCCCGCGTCCTGCAGCGCCTTGCCCAATGCACGGCCGGTGGTGTCCCAGCCGCCGCCGGGGTTGGCCGGCAACATCATCTTCATGGCCACGGCGGCCCGCGCCGACAGCGGCAGGCTGCCCGCGGCAGCCAGGGCCGCCAGGGATTTCAGAAAGGTGTCTCGACGCATACCAGTCTCCTCGCTTGTGTCAGTGGAACAATGAACGACGCGATGATGCGCGGGCAAGCTGTCAAACGGCTGTCCAATGCACTAGGGTTTACGCGCATTCGTGCGGCACTACCGCTGCATTTGCGCCGCACTGCCGTGGCGCAAAACGGTTCTAATCGCGGCATGCAACTGCTCCTGGTAGAAGACGATGCCGCCATGCAGGCCACGCTGCAGCGCTCGCTCACGCGCCGCGGCATGGCCGTGACGGCGCTGGGTGATGGCCGTAGCGCGCTGGCCGAATGGCGCGCACGCCCGCCCGACGCCGTGGTGCTGGACCTGACCCTGCCCGGCCTGGACGGCCTGCAGGTGCTGGAGCAGGCGCGCGCCACCGGCCTGCGCACCCCCGTGCTGCTCTTGACCGCACGCGGCACCGTGGGCGACCGCGTGCTGGGCCTGAACGCCGGCGCCGACGACTACCTGCCCAAGCCCTTCGACCTGGACGAGCTGGAGGCACGGCTGCGCGCACTGGTGCGCCGCAGCGGCGATGGACTAGAGGTCAAATCAGCCTCAGGCGCCCTATTCATGGGCGCCATAAGCTATGAAAAAGAAAGTGGCATCGCCTACGCGCACGGCACGCCCATGGACCTTACCCCACGCGAACTGGCGCTGCTGCGCGCGCTGCTGGCCCAGCCCGGCCACGCGGTGACCAAGGAGCGGCTGTACGAGCTGGTCTTCCCGGGCCAGAGCGAGGTGCAGTACGAGGCCATCGAGGTGGTCGTGTACCGCCTGCGCAAGAAGCTCGCCGGCACGGGCGTGGCCTTGATGACGCTGCGCGGGCTGGGCTACCTGCTCAAGGCCGAAACGTGATCCGCACCCGCTCGCTGCGCCGCCAGCTGCTGCTGGGCATCCTGCTGCCCACCCTGCTCTTTGTCGGCCTGAACACCTACAGCCTGTACGGCCAGGCGCTGGCGGCGCTGAACACGGCCTACGACCGCACGCTGCTGGCCTCGGCCAAGACCATCAGCGAACAGATCGACGTGCGCGGCCATGACGAGGCGGCCGAACTGCGCGTCATCGTGCCCTACGCCGCGCTGGAGGCCTTCGAGGCCGACAACCAGAGCCGCATGTACTACCGCGTCTCCAACCTGCAGGGAGAGCTGATCTCCGGCTTCGAGGAGCTGCCCATGTGGCGCGGCCGCATTGCCCAGCGCCCACCCTACGCGGCGCTGGTGGACTTCTACGACACCAGTTTTCGCAACCATCCCGTGCGTGTGGCGGCGCTGCTGCAGCCCGTGGCCAGCCCCGAGGGCCGCGGCATGGCCGTGGTCCAGGTGGCCGAGACGCTGGAGCTGCGCCACGCCGCGGCGCTGCAGATCCTGTGGAACACGCTGGCGCGCCAGGCGCTGCTGCTGGCGCTGATCGCCGCCATCGTGGTGCTGGTGGTGCAGCGCGCCACGCGGCCGGTGCGCCAGTTGAGCAGCAGCCTGCAGGCCCGCGCCGCGGGCGACCTGTCGCCGATTGCCGCCCCCGCGGCCCCGCGCGAGCTGCAGCCGCTGATCGACGCCACGAATGCCGTCATGCTGCGCCTGTCGCGCCTGCTGGCGCACCAGAAACGCTTCGTGCGCGACGCCTCGCACCAGCTGCGCACGCCGCTGGCCGTGCTCAAGACCCAGGTGCAGTCCGCCCTGCGCGGCGACCTGCCGCCCGAGCAGGCTCTGCACGAGATCGGCGACACGGTGGGGCGCGCCACCCAGCTGGCCAACCAGATGCTGGCGCTGGCCAAGGTGGAGCAGCTGCGCCAGCAGGGCGAGCTGCCCGTAAGCCGGCTCGACGAGGTGCTGCGCGAGGTGGCGCTGGAACTCTCGCCCCTGATCGCGCAGGGCGACCTGGACTTCGGCATAGACACCGAGCCTGCGCCCATGCGCGCCCACGAATGGATGCTGCGCGAGCTGTGCCGCAACCTGCTGCACAACGCCATACGCCACGCCCCACCCGCCACCGAGCTGGCCGTGACGCTGCACGCCGAAGGCGGCGATGCCGTGCTGACCATGGCCGACGCCGGCCCCGGCATCGACGACGAACTGGCCGCACGCCTGTTTCAGCCGTTTTCGGCCGGCGACGTGCGCAAGGGCTCGGGCCTGGGCCTGGCCATCTGCCAGGAGATCGTACAGGCCCTGGGCGGCAGCATTGCGCTCACCAACCGCCGCCAGGGCGCGCGGGTGCTGGGGCTGGACGCCGTGGTGCGCCTGCCGCTGGCCCGGGCCTGAACCCGGCAAAATCACCACCATGACAACGCCCCCCGACTCGATGCGCCTGGACAAATGGCTGTGGTGCGCACGCTTCTACAAGAGCCGCAACCTGGCCGTGGAAGAAATTGGCAAGGGCCGCGTCACCGTCAACGGCCAGGCCGCCAAGGCCGCGCGCGAGCTGCGCGTGGGCGACACCGTGGCCCTGCGCCAGGGCCAGGTGCCGCGCACGGTGGTGGTGCGGGGCTTGAGCCACTTCCGCGGCCCCGCGCCCGTAGCGCAGCAGCTGTACGAGGAAACGCCGGAGAGCATCGCCGCCCGCGCCCAGGCCGCCGAGGCCCGGCGCCTGGCGCCCGAGCCTGCCGACGGTCTGCGCGAAGGCCGCCCCACCAAGCGCGACCGGCGCGACATGGACGAGCTGCGCCGCGGCTGGGGCGACCGCTGGAGCGCGTCGCTCGACGACTGAGAGCGTCAACATCAGCAACATGGGCCGGCACAGGCCGCACAATGAAGGGTTTCCCCCTAGTCGTCTTGGCCCATGATCTACAACGCCCTCAAGCTCGCCCATGTGCTCTCCATCATCGTGTGGATAGGCGGCATGGTCTTCACCCATTTCTTCCTGCGGCCCGCCGCGCAAGAGCTCGAACCGCCGCAGCGCGTGCGCTTGCTGCATGGCGTGCTGCAGCGCTTTCTGGGAACCGTGGCCATCGCCATCGTCGTGGTGCTGACCAGTGGCCTGGGCATGATCGGCGTGGTCAGCATCGGGTCGGGCGGCGCCTTTTCCATGCCGCTCCAATGGACCATCATGGCCGCGCTGGGCATCGTGATGATGGCCATCTTTGCCTACATCTACTTCGCACCGCTGGACCGGCTGGAGCAGGCGGTGGCCGCGTCCGACTGGAGCGCCGGCAGCCAGGCGCTGGCCCGCATACGCACCTGGGTCGGCCTGAACCTGCTGATCGGCGTGGTGATCGTGGCGCAGACCCTGCTGATATAGGGCCTTGCTGCACGGCAGAAGCGGGATGGGGAACCTCCATTGCCGGGGCCACCCAGCCACACCACCCCGCTTGCGGGTGCGCACCGGGCGCACAACGACAAAGCGCCCTTGCGGGCGCTCTGTGCGGACTGCCGGCAGCCTGCCGTCAGATCAGTGGAACTGTTCTTCCTCGGTGGAGCCGGTCAGGGCCTTCACGGAAGACGAACCACCCTGGATCACCGTGGTCACGTCGTCGAAGTAGCCCGCGCCCACTTCCTGCTGGTGGCTCACGAAGGTGTAACCCTGCTCGCGGGCCGCGAATTCGGGCTCCTGGATCATTTCCACGTAGTGGCGCATGCCTTCGCCGCGCGCGTAGGCGTGGGCGAACTTGAAGGTGTTGTACCAGTTGCTGTGGATGCCGGCCAGCGTGATGAACTGGTACTTGTAGCCCAACGCCGAGAGCTCGTCCTGGAACTTGGCGATGGTGGCGTCGTCCAGGTTCTTCTTCCAGTTGAAGGACGGCGAGCAGTTGTAGGAGAGCAGCTTGCCGGGGCAGGCGGCGTGCACGGCCTGGGCGAACTCGCGCGCAAAGCCCAGGTCGGGCGTGCCGGTCTCGCACCACACCAGGTCGGCGTAGGGGGCGTAGGCCACGCCGCGGCTGATGGCCTGCTCCAGGCCGTTCTTCACGCGGTAGAAGCCCTCCTGCGTGCGCTCGCCCGTCAGGAAGGGCTTGTCGTTGGCGTCGTGGTCGCTGGTGATCAGGTTGGCGGCCTCGGCGTCGGTGCGGGCCAGCACGATGGTGGACACGCCCATCACGTCGGCGGCAAAGCGCGCGGCGATCAGCTTCTCGCAGGCTTCCTGCGTGGGCACCAGCACCTTGCCACCCATGTGGCCGCACTTCTTCACGGCGGCCAGCTGGTCCTCGAAGTGCACACCGGCGGCGCCGGCGGCGATCATGTTCTTCATCAGCTCGAAGGCGTTGAGCACGCCGCCAAAGCCCGCTTCGGCGTCGGCCACGATGGGCAGGAAGTAGTCGATGAATTCCTTGTCGCCGGGATTGATGCCGCGGCCCCACTGGATCTCGTCGGCGCGCTTGAAGGTGTTGTTGATGCGGCGCACCATGGTCGGCACCGAGTCGTAGGCGTACAGCGACTGGTCGGGGTACATGGTCTCGCTGGTATTGCCGTCGGCGGCGACCTGCCAGCCCGACAGGTACACGGCCTCAAGACCCGCCTTGGCCTGCTGCATGGCCTGGCCGGCGGTGATGGCGCCAAAGGCGTTCACATAGCCCTTCTTGGCACCACCGTTGACCTTCTCCCACAGCTTCTCGGCGCCGCGCTTGGCCAGCGTGTACTCGGGCTGCAGGCTGCCGCGCAGGCGCACCACATCGGCGGCGCTATAGCCGCGCTTGATGCCCTTCCAGCGCGGGTTTTGCGCCCAGTCCTTCTCCAGGGCGGCGATTTGTTGCTCACGGCTCAGTTGTGCGTTCAGCGAATTCGACATGGTTGCTCTCCAAAAGGTAGGGGGATCGGCGGGCGCCACATGTGATGCCCTTGGACATCACTTTAAGTCTTCTATAAGACCAAAACAAGCTCTTATGTCTTATATAAGATATAAATTTTTTCATTACTAATCAATCACTTATGCATTAATTTTCTCAATGCGAAATAATATATCCCATAATGAGAAATTTTTCCGCATCGCAACATTCTCAACAATTCACCATGAGAAATTTGACTTTCGCAATGCGGGAAATGGACGGACTTAAAGCGTGCACTCGGCATCGTGCAACCAGAAGCGGCAGCCTGGTGGCGGCATGATGTGAACCTTTGTGGATCTGCGCAGCAAGTGAACATCCCCAGCCGCCCCACCGCCTATCTATGCCTGGCCCTCAGCATGTCGCTGGTGGGCTCCTATGTGGCATTGTCAAAACCCCTCGCGGCCGCGTTTCCGGTGTTGCTGCTGGCCTGGATGCGCTTTGGCATCGGCGGGGCGGCCATGCTGAGCTGGCTCAAAAAGCCCCCGGAGGAACCTCCCCTGACGGGGCAGATCCGCGCCCTGCTGTTCCTGCAAGCGCTGCTGGGCAATTTTTTGTTCACCGTGTGCATGATTTACGGCGTGAGCCTGACCAGCGCCACCTCGGCCGGAGTGATCATGGCCTGCATTCCGGCCTGCGTGGCGCTGATGAGCTGGTTCTTCCTGCGCGAGCGCGTGGCGCCCCGCACCTGGGTGGCAGTGGCCTGTGCGGTCATCGGGATTGGGTTGTTTGCACTATCAAAACAAGAGCATTCAGCGCAGGCAAGCAATGTGCTTGAGAGCCAAAATACCTCAAATCTGCAATGGCTGGGCTATGCCTTGCTGCTGTGCGCCTCGGTGTGCGAGGCGGCGTATTCGGTGATCGGCAAGAAGCTCACCGGCGCCCTGGGACCGAAGCGCATCACCTCGCTCATCAATCTGTGGGGCTTTGCCCTGTCCACGCCATTCGGCCTGTACCTGGCGCTGGATTTCGACTTTGCGGCCGTGCCCTGGGGCACCTGGCTGCTGCTGCTGCTCTACGCGCTGGCCGCCTGCATGTGGACGGTATGGCTGTGGATGACGGGACTGCGCGCCGTGCCGGCCGCCCAGGGCGGCGTGTTCACCGTGCTGCTGCCCGTCAGCGCCGCCCTGGTGGGTGTGCTGGTCCTCGGCGAGCGTTTCACCACCCTGCAGCTGCTGGCCTTCGGCCTGGCACTGGCCAGTGTGGTGCTGGCCACCCTGCCCTCGCGGCTGGCGCTGCGCGTGGGGCGCTAGGAGCCTGTCGGACTTGGAGCGTCGAAAGCGAAAATCGGCCCCAGCGAGTACAGTTTTTGCCGGATTTGCAGCCCCATAGCCCAGCTATGGGGCAAAAAGACGGTGAAAAATGGACTGCTGCGGCCGATTTGCAGCCGACGATTTCCAAGTCCGACAGGCTCCTAGGCTTGCAGCGGAAGCGAGCTGACCACGACACCGTCGGCATCGGCATAGAGCCAGTCGCCCGGGCGCACCCACACGCCCTGGATCTGCACCGCCACCTCGGCCAGGCCCTCGCCTCGCTTTTCCGTAGGCAGGGGCATCAGGGCCAGCGCGCGTATGCCCAACGGCTCGGCGGCCAGCTCGGCCATGTCGCGCACGCAGCCGTTGACCACGATGCCCGCCCAGCCGTTGCGCGCCGCACTGGCCGCCAGGTTGCCGCCCACCAGGGCGCGACGCAGCGAGGCGCCACCGTCCACCACCAGCACCCGGCCCTGGCCCGGGCGCTCCACGGCGGCCTTGACCAGGGTGTTGTCCTCGAAGCACTTCACGGTACTCACCGGCCCGTGAAAGGCCGTCACGGCGCCGTAGCACTGAAAAACCGGCGGCAGCACCCGGAAGCTGCCGCTGTCGTCGCCCTTGTGCGCATCGCACAAATCACAGGTACTGATAGACACTGAATTCGTCATGTGCCGATTCTTTCTGATGGAAAAAGGGGTTGCGGCCGCAGCCACCGGCTCGCAGCCTTGCATTATCGGTCTGCCCCAAGGGGCGCAAGGGGCGCAAGGGACGCAAGGGACGCAAGGGACGCAACAAATCTAGGCAAAAAAGAAACGCTCTCCCTTGGAATGGCGTTTTTTTCACAGTAGCATCGCGCGAACCAGTGGAGCAGCAGCAGAAGCAGTTTTTCGCTGGCGATACTTTTCACTTCCCAAAGGACCATACGACATGGCAACTGCAAAGACCGCGCCCGCAGCTCCCGCAAAGAAGCGCACTCCCAACGCTGCCTTCATGAAGCCCCTGACCCCCAGCCCCGCCCTGGCTGCCGTGGTGGGTGCCACGCCGCTGCCACGCACGGAGATCATCAGCAAGCTGTGGGTCTACATCAAGGCCCACAACCTGCAGGACGCCGCCAACAAACGCATGATCAATGCCGACGCCAAGCTCAAGGAAGTGTTTGGCAAGCCCCAGGTTTCGATGTTCGAGATGGCAGGCCTGATCGGCAAGCATGTCAAATAAGACATGCCCTTAGCGGGCGAGCCGAGCGCACAAGGTGCCGGCCAACCGAGAAGACCGGCGCCTCGTCGCCGGTTTTTTTTGCAGCCGGGCAAGACCAAAGTGGTTTCCGACATTGCGGCATGGATACTGATCGCAAATGCGACGAATTCGCATTTATAATGAATGCCATCGCTTTCATAGCCTCCCCGGGCCATCCGCACCATGATCGTCTGTGTTTGCCGCCGTATTTCCGACCGTGAGATTGCACGCCATGCGCGCGCCGGCATGAGCTTCGATGAGATCCAGTTCGAGCTCGGCGTGGCCACCCAGTGCGGACGCTGCGAGGACTGCGCGCGCGATGTCGTGGCACAGTGCTGTGCATCGGCACCGGTGGCGGCCATCTACAGGGAAGGCGAACCCAGCGCCGGTGCGTTGGCCCCCTCCACAGCCCAAGGCACTCCATGCAGTTGCTCGCAAGTCTCGCCGCAAGCTTGATCATCGTTTTATGCTCGGCCTGGTGGATCCTGCATAAATAAACCCAGGATTTCACTATTTTTAGGCCTTCAGCCCGTGCTGGACAAGCGCTGGCAGCTATCAATTTATGTCACTGTCAGATCGCTATGCCGCGCCCGCAGGCCTGAGTCGCAATGCCGTGATTGCGCTATCCGTCGTGGCACTGCATGTGGCCGCCCTGTGGGCCTTGCAATCGGGATTGGTGCGCAAGGCAGCTGAGGTGATCATCCCGGCCCAGGTCTTGAGCGAATTTCTCACGCCGCAGCCGCCCGCACCACCCACACCGCCGGCGCCGCCCCCGCCAAAACCCGCCCCCCCGAAGCCGGCACCCGCGCCGCCCAAGCCCAGCGTGCCCCGGCCGGCCCCGGCACCCGCTCCCATGCCCGCGGCCATTGCCGACCCCATGCCGGCACCCGCCGCCCCCGTGGGCGTACTGGAGCCGCAACCGGCGGCAAAACCCGTCGAGGCCCCGGTGGCAGCCGCTCCGGCGCCCGCACCCGCGGCTGCGCCGGGTCCGGCCATCGTTCAGCCCAGCAGCGACGCCAGCCACCTGAACAACCCCAAACCCGCGTACCCGGCCGTGAGCAAGCGCCTGGGCGAGCAGGGCAAAATCGTCCTGCGCGTGCTGATCGGCGCCGACGGCCTGCCGCAAAAGGTCGAAATCAAACAGTCCAGCGGTTTCGAGCGCCTGGACCGCCAGGCCGTGGACACGGTATCGCGCTGGCGCTTCGTGCCCGGCACGCGCAATGGCGTGCCCGAGGCCATGTGGTACCTGCAACCCATCAACTTCGTTCTCCAACACTAAATCGCGGGAGTTTTCATGGAATCGCATTTCGGCATCGCCAACGTCTGGACACAAGGCGACTTCGTCACGCGTGCCGTCGCCCTGCTGCTGCTGGGCATGTCGCTGGCATCGTGGATCGTCATCCTCATCAAGGCGCTGGACATCATCAGGTACAAGAAGCACGCGCGCCAGGCGCGCGATTTCTGGCATAGCGCAGACTTTGCCGCCGGTCTGACCAAGCTGGGCGCCGACCCCACGAACCCGTTTCGCCACCTGGCCCTGGAGGGACGCGAGGCCACGGCACACCACCGCAACACCCAGGTCCACCTGCACGACAGCCTGGACGTGAGCGACTGGGTCACGCGCTGCCTGCGCAACTGCATCGACGAGTTCACCGCCCGCATGCAGTCCGGCCTGGCGATCCTGGCTTCCGTGGGCTCCACCGCCCCCTTCATCGGCCTGTTCGGCACCGTCTGGGGCATCTACCACGCGCTGGTGGCGATTGGCGCCTCGGGCCAGTCCACCATCGACAAGGTGGCCGGCCCGATCGGCGAGGCGCTGATCATGACCGCCCTAGGCCTGGCCGTGGCCATTCCGGCGGTGCTGGGCTACAACGCGCTGGTGCGCGGCAACAAGTCCATTCTCGGCAGCCTCAACAGCTTTGCCCATGACCTGCATGCCTACTTCGTGACCGGCGCGCGCGTCACGGTGCAGGGCGACGGCGCGGCCCGGGTGCTGCCCATCAAGAAAGGCTGATGCGCCATGGCCTTCGGAACCCAGGACGACGCCGACGAGGTGATGAACGAGATCAACATGACGCCGCTGGTGGACGTCATGCTGGTGCTGCTCATCATTTTCATCATCACCGTGCCCGTGATGAAGCATGCCGTGCCGGTGGACCTGCCGCGCGCCTCCAACGAGCGCGAGGTGATCAAGCCCGAAACCATACGCCTGTCGGTGACGGCCGATGGCAAGTACCACTGGAACGAGTCCACCATCAGCGACGAAGAGCTGGAGCAGCGCCTGCAGGCCGAGGCACGCAAGGATCCGCAGCCAGACCTGCACATCCGCGGTGACAAGGACGTGCGCTACGAACGCGTGGCGCAGGCCATGTCGGCCGCACAGCGTGCCGGCGTGCGCAAGATCGGCTTTGTGACCGATCCCGCGCAGTGATCACCCCTGAAGCACACGCATACGGAATCGGCCGCGGAGAATGCTTGACACGCAATTGATAATCATTATCATTAAAGCATTGCAACGCACCAAGATACATCCATGCACGCCAGCCTGACCATCCCATCCGCCCAGACCGCAGCGCGCATCTTCACCGCTGGCGATACCGGCCAAGCACAGGGATCGGCAAGCGTTCAGACAGGCGCCATGGCGCTTGACAGCAACACCCTGCTGCGCGGCCGCAAGGCCGTGACCATCGTGCACAACGGTGCCAGCTACCGCCTGCAGGCCACCAAGCTGGGCAAGCTGATACTGACCAAATAGGGTTTCATCGTGGGGCGACTCCAGGACCTCGGTCCCAAGGGTCGTTTTGGCCAGCCAAGGGGCATGCCCGCATAGCCAAGCCTTTTTTCCCACGCCAAGCCTGCCAAAAAACCGGCATCCGCGCCGGTTTTTTTTCGTGCTGCTGGCCTGGTTTACAGGCCGATGGCGGCAATACCCACGCGCGCGATCTGGGCGTCTTCGCTGGACTTCACGCCGCTCACGCCCACGGCGCCCAGGCACTGGCCGCCCTTCATGATGGCTACGCCGCCCTCGAGCATGCCCTGCACGGTGGGCGCGCTCAAAAACGCGGTGCGCCCGCCGTTGATCACGTCTTCATAGCCCTTGCTGTCGCGCCGCCCCAGGGCGGCCGTATGGGCCTTGGCCGGGGCGATATGCGCGGAGATGGCCGGCGCACCATCCAGGCGCTGCAGCCACAGCAGATGGCCGCCGTCGTCCACGATGGCAATCGTCACGGCCCAGTGGTTTTTCAGGGCCTCGGCTTCGGCGGCGGCCGCGATCAGCTTCAGGTCGGACAGTTCAAGTTCGGGTTTGGTCTTCACGGAGGCAACTCCTGCAATCGAGGTAAATGGACGCGCGCCACGGCAATGCACGGCACGCAGGAACGAAAAGCATAGCCTCAGTGCCGTCCGGCAATGAACCATTGCAGGGCAAAAGAACCCAACCTGCCGTGTATGGGATGCGCTGCCTCTGCCCATGAATATCAAGCTTGAAGGGTATTGCAGTTCACATCCGCCGCTCGCATCTAGAATGCCCCGGCCTGCCACGCAGGCAAACCTATCCAGGAGAACAAGCACATGAGCACACAAATCACCCGCGTCGGCAGCACAGGCTATGGCTTGGCGCAGGAGCAGCGCAACCGCGTACTGCGCAACACCTACTGGCTGCTGGCGCTGAGCCTGCTGCCCACAGTGCTGGGCGCGTGGATAGGCGTGGCCACGGGCATCACCGAATCACTGCGCGGCGGCCTGGGGCTGATCGTATTCCTGGGCGGAGCCTTCGGCTTCATGTTCGCCATCGAGAAAACCAAGAATTCCTCCGCCGGCGTGGCCGTGCTGCTGGGCTTCACCTTCTTCATGGGCCTGATGCTCTCGCGCATGATCGGCATGGTGCTGGGCTTCAAGAACGGCACCGACCTGATCATGACGGCCTTTGCCGGCACGGCGGGTGTGTTCTTCGTCATGGCCAGCCTGGCCAGCGTCATCAAGCGCGACCTGTCGGGTATGGGCAAGTGGCTCTTCGTGGGCGCGCTGGTGCTGATGGTGGGCGCCATCGTCAACGTCTTCGTGGGCTCGTCGGCCGGCATGATGGCGATCTCGGTGGCAGCCATTGGCATCTTCAGCGCCTACATGCTGTATGACCTGAAGCAGATCATCGACGGTGGCGAGACCAACTACATCAGCGCCACGCTGGCCCTGTACCTGGACATCTTCAACGTGTTCCAGAGCCTGCTGGCCCTGCTGGGCATCATGGGTGGCGAGCGCGAGTGAAGCGCCACGCACCCGCAACCCAAGCCCCGGCCCCGCCGGGGTTTTTTTCTGGGCCGATGGCCTCAATTTGCCAGCCCCGCTGCCGATAACGGGAGTACATGCTGCCACCTCGTCACCGCCCTCGCCTTGCCGCCGGCCTGCGTGCCGCCATTGCTGCTGCCGCTCTGCTGCCGCTGGCCGGCTGCGAGATTCCCGGCCTGATCCCGGACCCGCGCGTGGCCCAGCGCGAGGCCGAGGCCAAGGCCATTGGCGGCGCCTGCCGCCACGCGCTGCGCGGGCTGGAGGACTGCTTCACGCTGAATCCCAAGGCATCCAAGGCCATGGTGTTCGCGGGCTGGAAGGAGATGGACCTGTACATGCGCGAGAACAAGATCGAGGGCGCGCCCTCGGTGCTCACGCAGCTGGAGAAAAAACCTGCCCCCGCGGCCCGCAGCGGCGAGGACGAGGCCCCGCCACGCGCCTCGCGCAACCCCAGCTGACGCTATTCAAGCAATAGCATCCAGCGCTTGATGGAAAAGCGCTGGAACCGTAAAACGCTCAAATTCTTCAGTCCGCCCGTTCGAACACCGCCATGCTCTCCACATGGGCCGTGTGCGGGAACATGTTGACCACGCCCGCCGCCGCGCAGCGGTAGCCCGTCTGGTGCACCAGCAGGCCCGCGTCGCGTGCCAGCGTGGCGGGGTTGCAGCTCACGTAGACGATGCGCCGCGGCGGCTGCCAGCCCTCGTGGCCCGCGGGCAGCGGCGCCGCATCCTCGGCGCCGATACGCGCCTGGTGGATGTCGGCCAGGGCCTTGGACAGCGCGAATGCGCCCTCGCGCGGCGGATCGACCAGCCATTTGTCGGCCCGGCCGTCGGCAATCAACACCTGGGGCGTCATCTCGAACAGGTTACGCGCAACAAAATTGGTAGCTGCCAGCGCTTGTCCAGCAGGCCTTTGAAGCTGATTTTCCTTGTAATTCTCGCGTGAGCGCGCGACCAACGCCTCACTGCCCTCCACGCCCAGCACCTCGCGCGCCTGGGTGGCGATGGGCAGCGTGAAATTGCCCAGGCCGCAGAACCAGTCGATCACGCGCTCTGATTTCTGCGCGTCCAGCAGGCGCAGCGCGCGCGTGACCAGCACGCGGTTGATGTGCGGATTGACCTGGGTGAAATCGGTGGGCCTGAAGGGCATGGTGAGATGGAAGTCCGGCAGGCCATAGGCCAGCTGCTCGCCGCCCTCGTCGAGCAAATGCACCGTGTCCGGCCCCTTGGGCTGCAGCCACCATTGCACGCCATACTGGGCCGCAAAGTCACGCAGCCTTTGCTTGTCGCCGTCGACAAGCGGCTCCAGGTGGCGCAGCACCAGGGCCGTGACCGTATCGCCGCAGGCCAGCTCGATCTGCGGGCAGGTGTCGCGCGCCTGCATGCCGCCGATCAGCACGCGCAGCGGCATGAGCATGGCGTCCACATGCGGCGGCAGGATCTTGCAGCTCTGCATGTCGGCGATGTAGCGGCTCTTGCGCTCGTGAAAGCCGACCAGCACCACGCCCTTCTTGGCCACGTAGCGCACCGACAGGCGCGCGCGGTAGCGGTAGCCCCAGGCCGGGCCCTGGATGGGGCGCAATATGGTTTCGGCCCGGACCTTGGCCAGGTGCCAGAGGTTGTCCTCCAGCACGCGCTGCTTCATGGCCACCTGCGCGTCCGCATGCAGATGCTGCATCTTGCAGCCGCCGCAGGCGCCCGCGTGCAGGCCGAAATGCGGACAGCCGGGCGTGACGCGCTGACTCGATTCGCGGTGAATCTCGGTCAGGCTGGCCTGCTCCCAGTTGTTCTTCTTGCGGTGGGTATTGGCGCTGACCAGCTCGGTGGGCAGGGCGCCGTCGATGAACACGACCTTGCCATCGGGCTTGCGCGCCACGCCCTGGGCATCCATGTCCATGGACGTGACTTCGAGCCAGCCGGGCGGCAGATCGCGGGAGGGTTCGGGTGGGAGAGGAATGTCAGTAGGCTCGCTCATGCCCCGATTGTCTCAGGCCCGCCATGCCCCGGCGGGCCACGGGCGCCATTTCAGCGGCGCTCGGTGCGCGGCGCGCGTGCCGGGGCGGCCGCGTCGGCGGCAGCGGCGTGCGCGTCCGCCGCGCCGGGCAGCTTGTGGATTTCCAGCTCACAGCCGCTCATGTCCAGCGAGAACACCAGCGTGCCGCCGGGCGCTATCTGCGGCACCGTCTCATGCAGCGGGCGCGACATGTCCACCGGCGGCATCTGCGAGCGGTAGATGATCTGCTTGTTCGCGTCATAGACGACATAGCAGGCGGCCCAGCCGCCCTGCGCGAACAAGCCGGCCGCCAAGGCGGCCGCAGCGGTCTTGGCCAGGCGAATGACTGTCATGCTTCCCTACCTTCGCGTCACGTGAATGCCGGGCATTATTGCGAAGTTTGATTCGGGATCCGCCCGGCAATGGAACTATTGCGCGGCCCATACGTTGATACCGGCAATGCGCCCTTTGAGCCAGCTTGACGAGACCGACTGCATCGCCCGCGCCCAGCGCGGGGAGGTTGCGGCGTTCTCGGAGTTGGTGGCGCGCTACCAGGACCGCATCTACCGCTTCCTGCTGCGCCTGACGCGGTCGCAGGAGGATGCGCGCGAGCTGGCCCAGGAAACCTTTCTGAGCGCCTACCAGGCGCTGCCCCGCTGGCGCCCGGATGCGCAGCTGTCCACCTGGTTGTTCCGCATCGCGCGCAACCAGGCACTGGACCGGCTGCGCCGGGCGCGGCATGTGGAGTTCGTGGCGCTGGACGAGGCGCTGCACGACCAGGTGCCGGCGGATACGCCCACGCCCGAGGCCGTGCTGCAGGGACGCCAGCGCATCGCGGCACTGGAGGGCGCGCTGGCACGGCTGTCGGTGGAGCACCGCGAGATCCTGCTGCTGCGCGACATCGAGGACCTGCCCTACGAAGACATTGCCGAGGTGCTGGGCATCGGCCTGGGCACCGTCAAATCCCGCATCGCCCGCGCGCGCGCCGGGCTGCTGCAGCACATGCCGCGCTGAGCACAAGCAACCGCAAGGAGTCACCATGACCTGCCCTCGCACCGAAGACCTTTCCGCCTATGCCGACCAGGCACTGCCCGCGCGCCGGCAGGCCGCGCTGCGCCAGCACCTGCTGGCCTGCCCGGTATGCCGCCAGCAGCTGGATGCGCTGCAGGCGCTGCGCCAGGAGCTGCACGCCCTGCCCTCGCCCACACTGGGCTTCGACCTGGCGGCGCAGTTGCAGGACCGGCTGCCGCGGCGTGCCCCCAGGCCCCGGCGCACCGGCTGGAGCCTGGCGGGCTGGCTGCCCACGGGCCTGGCGACCGGCGCGGCCCTGGTCTCGGGCCTGTGGCTGGGCGGGCTGCTGCTGGGCACCGGGGCGGCCGTACCGGCGGCCAGCCCGGCCATGGCGCGCGTGTTCGACCCCGTGCCACCCGGCGGGCTGTGCGCCGCCGCCGAAATTTGCCGACTGCCGAGGACCCTGCCATGAAACACCCCGCCTGGACCCGCACCCTGCTGGCCGTCTCGCTGGCGCTCAACCTGGGCGTGCTCGCGGCGCTGGTACTGCGCCCCGCCCTCGTGGCGCCATCCCAAGTCGCGGCGCCGCCGGCCGTGCACCTGCCCGACTATCTGCAGCTCACACCCGAGCAGCGCGCGCGCTGGGACGCTCTGGAGGCGCCCTTCCTGCACGACCTGTCGGCCAACTGGGACGACATACGCCGCCACCGCGAGGCCCTGGTACGCCACATCTTCGCCGCCACGCCGGACCGCGCGGCCATCGACGCCGAGCAGGCCGCCATCGCCCAGCTGCAGGCCGCGCAGCAGCAACGCGTGATCGCCCAGCTGCTGGCCGAGCGCGCGCTGCTGGGAGAAGACCAGCGCGAACGGCTGCTGCAGCTGCTGCTGGGCCGCTATGCCGAGGAGGCGACCGAAGAGGAGCTGCTGCACCGCAAATGAGAGCGCGCTCATCAAAGATGCAAAACAGATGGAACATTTCTGCGCGCCCTTCGTTGAAGACAGCAAGGCAGCCAGGCCACCCGGGCACGGCCGCCTTGCATGGTTCAACCTTCAACGGAGCTTTCTCATGAAAACCTTCACCGCCCTGCTGCTGACCGCCGCCCTGGCCGCCCCCCTGGCCGCCACCGCCGCTGGCGCGCACGACCACCACGGCAGCGCCGAGACCCACCAGCTGCAGCTCAATGCCGGCAAGAAATGGGGCACCGACGCGCCGCTGCGCCAGGCCATGACGTCCATCCACGGATCGGTCACACAGATCCTGCCCAGCGCGCATGCGGGCAAGGCCACGCCGGCCGACTACGACGCCTTCGGCAACGCCATTAACCAGCAGATCGCCTACATGGTGGAAAACTGCAAGCTGCCCGCCGCCGCCGATGAGCAGTTGCACATCATCGTGGCCGACCTGGCGGCCGGCGCCGAGGCCGCCCAGGGCAAGCATGGCGAGGGCAAGCGCGCCGCGGGCGTGGTGCAGGTGGCCAAGGCCTCCAACGCCTACGGCAAGTACTTCAGCCACAGCGGCTGGAAGGCCGTCAAGCTGCCCCATTGAGGGGCATGGCCACAGGTGGGCAGCGCCCACCTGATGGACGATGCATAGACTTCATCAAATATGGCTCAAGCGCCCATATATGAAGCGTAGGCAGCTATGCTTCAAATAGCATCCATGGCGTCCAGGGGCCACTCGCCGATCACCTCATAAGGCCCGCTCGACCCGCGCCGGTTGTGCAGCAGCGCGAAGCGGTCCACCTTCCAGGCCAGCGGCGCCACCGCCTGCTCGGGCACGGCCTGGCGGCTGTAGCACAGCGTCATGTGCGGCGTGATGTGCGGCGCCTGCGCCTGGGGCCACAGCGCCGCATGCAGGGCCGCATGCAGGCGCAGGAAGCCAGCCTGCGCCTCAGCGCTCGCGCACAGCACACAGGGGCGCTTGGCACGCGGCGCCCGCGGAAAACTCAGCACATGGTCGAAGCGCAGCTCGAATGCCGGCACCCGCACATGCGCCGCCGCGGCACATGCCCAGGCCAGATGGCGCCCGGACAGCGTGGCCTCCCAGCCCAGCGACAGCAGCGTGGCATGCAGGCGCTGCGTGCGCACCTGCGCCTGCAGGCCGTGGCGCGCGATGAGCGCCTGCCCCAGATCCGTTGCTGCGCGCGCCGTGGCCGCGTCGGGCACCACCGCGAAGAACAGATGGTGCTGAAGGGGCGGCGCTGCGGGCGCCACGTCGGCCGGCGGCGGTTGTTGGCTTGGCATGGGCACGACTGTAGCGCCGCGCCTTCGATCTGCCAGCGACGGGACTTATCCGGGCCGTGCAGGAGCGTGCAGATGATGCTCCAGCATTTCACTCGGATTTTTTTAATACTCCATTAATAATCAATTAATAGAATATTTAAGTTTATGCATAAAATATGTCAATAAATATTTACTGTATTTATTGATTGCGATCAAATTAATAACCAAGGATATAAACAGACAATACTCGGACAAAATAAATATTCCAGAGTATTCATGTCACAAACTTCCCCTTCCCTCGCGCCGGCGCAGGCCGGCAAACGCGGTTTTTTGCAAGAGCTCATAGGCCTGGCCACGGCTTTCGGCATGGCGGGTGCCGGCCACGCCGCCACCCCCTTCGCACCGGGCCAGCCCCAGCGGCGCCCCGGCATGGAGGGCAAGCGCTTCGGCATGCTGGTGGACCTGCGCAAGTGCATTGGCTGCCAGGCCTGCACGGTGAGCTGCTCGGTGGAAAACCAGCCACCCATAGGCCAGTTCCGCACCACGGTGCTGCAGTACGAGGTTGACAGGCCAGACGGCAGCGCGCCCGCCATGGTCAGCCTGCCGCGCCTGTGCAACCACTGCGAGGAGCCGCCCTGCGTGCCCGTGTGCCCGGTACAGGCCACGTTCCAGCGCAGCGACGGCATCGTGCTGGTGGACAACGAGCGCTGCGTGGGCTGCGGCTACTGCGTGCAGGCCTGCCCGTACGACGCGCGCTTCATCAACCACGAGACGCAGACCGCCGACAAGTGCACCTTCTGCGAGCACCGGCTGGAGGTGGGCCTGCTGCCCGCCTGCGTGGAAAGCTGCGTGGGCGGCGCGCGCGTGATCGGCGACCTGAATGACGCGGGCAGCGAGATCAACCGCCGCATGGCCGAGCACAGGGATGAGATCAAGGTGCTGAAGCCCGGCATGAAGACCGAGCCGCGCGTGTTCTACGTCGGCCTGCCCGACGAGTTCGTCAACGGCGTGGACGGCCAGGCCAGCGTGCGCCTGGTGTCGGATCACTGAGAGAGGACGGCATCACCATGCAGATCATCGAACTCCTGACCCCGCACTACGAGGCCGCCTGGCTGCCCTGGGCCGTGCAGTATTTCTTCCTCGCCGGCGTGGCCACAGGTGGCGCGCTGCTCAGCGCGCTGTGCGTGTGGGCGCCGGCCGGCAGCGCGCCGCGGCGCCTGCTGCCCGCGGCCGTGCTCACGCTGGCCGTGAGCGCCATCGCGGCGCCCGTGTCGCTGCTGGCCGACCTGCACCAGCCGGCGCGCTTCTGGCATTTCTACGCCCACTTCACGCCCTGGTCGTGGATGTCGGTCGGCGCGCTGCTGCTGCCAGCCTTCATCGGCCTGTCGCTGGCCATGTGCGCCAGCTGGTGGCTGGGCAAGACCCGTTGGATGCGAATGCTGGCGCCGCTGCTGGTGCTGTCGGCACTGAGCATCACGGTCTACACCGGCGCCGAGGTCATGGTGGTGCGCGCCCGCCCGCTGTGGAACACCGCATGGCTGCCGGTCAACCTGGCGCTCACGGGCTGGCTGGCGACCGTGGGCGTGATGTTCGTGATCGAGCGCTTCCTGCCCGAGCGCCTGCGCCCCGATACAGCCACGCTGCAGCTGCTGCGTGCCACGGGCCTGGGCCTGGCCGTGGCGCTGGCCTTGGCCACGCTGAGCTGGCTGACGCTGGGCCTGGTTGCGCGCAGCCCGTCGCTGCAGGCCGCCGCGCGGCTGTGGCATGACTTTCCGGTGTGGCGCTTAGGCATGGTGGCCTCGGCCATCGGCGGCGTGGCCGTGCTCGCGGCGCTGCTGCGCGGGCGCCAACGTCTCACAGCACGAGGCTACACCCTGGTGCTGGGCCTGGGGCTGGCGGCCAGCGCCTGGGCCTTCCGCTGGGCGCTGTTCATGAGCGTGCAGGGCGTGCCCAAGTTTGGTGCCGGCCTGTACCTCTACCACATGCCGCTGGGCGGCGACGGCCTCTTGGGCATGGTGGGCGTGGCCGGCCTGTGCGTGGCGCTGGTGGCGCTGGCGAGCTGGGCGCTGGAGTTCTTCCCGGAGCGCCGGGACATGGGCACGGAAATTCAAGACAAATCGGCCTTCAACGCAATATAGAAAAGCGCTAGCAGCTATTAAATAAATAGTAATTAAAGCGGCTGCAACCCGCCTCGAAAGGGATCACATGACCGACAAGAAACAAGCACCCACCGCGCAGCAACCCGAAGAAGTCAACCGCCGCCGCATGCTGCTGCGCGGCGGCGCCGTGGCCGGCGGCCTGGCGGCCTTTGCCGCGGGCTATGGCGAGACCGTGGCCAAGGGCGCCAAGGGTCTCATCCAAGGCACCTCGGGCACGGCGACGAAGAGCGCCACGCGCGGCAACTCGCTCACCCCCGAGTTCCGAATCGACCCCGTGACCGGCCAGCTCACCACCCAGCCCGGCCAGGTGGTCAGCCCCAGCAGCTGCCTGGGCTGCTGGACGCAGTGCGGCATTCGCGTGCGCGTGGATACCGAAAGCAACCGCATCCTGCGCGTGGCCGGCAACCCCTACCACCCGCTGGCCACCACGCAGCACGCCCCCATGGACATGCCGGTGCGCGAGGTCTATGCCAGTCTCGGCGGCGACAACGGCCTGGAGGGCCGCGCCACCAGTTGCGCGCGCGGCTCGGCCATGTTCGAACACCAGACGGCGCCGCACCGCGTGCTGGCACCGCTGAAGCGCGTGGGCCCGCGCGGCTCGGGCCAGTGGCAGACGATTTCGCTGGAGCAGCTGGTCAAAGAGGTCTGCGCGGGCGGCGACCTGTTCGGCGAGGGCCATGTGGAGGGCCTGGCCGCCATCCGTGACGTGAGCACGCTGATCGACGCCGAGAATCCCGAGTACGGCCCCAAGTCCAACCAGTTGCTGTTCACCGATGCCTCGAACGAGGGGCGCACGCCGCTGATCCGGCGCTTCGTCGGCCCGGCCTTCGGCTCGGTCAACTTTGCCAACCACGGCGCCTACTGCGGCCAGACCTACCGCGTGGGCACGGCTGCGGCGCTGGGCAACATTCCGGGCATGCCGCACGGCAAGCCGGACTGGAAGAACTCGCGCTTCGGCCTGTTCCTGGGCACGGCGCCGGCGCAGGCGGGCAACCCGTTCCAGCGCATGGGCCGCGAGCTGGCCGAGGCGCGCTCGCGCGAGGAAAGCAGCTACCGCTACGTGGTGGTTTCGCCCATCCTGCCCATGTCGTCGAGCCACGCGGCCGGCGACAACAACCGCTGGCTGGCCATCAAGCCCGCTACCGACCTGGCGCTGGCCATGGCGCTGATCCGCTGGATCATCGACCACGAGCGCTACGACGCGCAGTTCCTCGCCCAGCCCGGCCCGGCCGCGATGGCCGCCGCCGGCGAGGCCGCGTGGAGCAACGCCACGCACCTGCTCATCAACGACGCCAAGCACCCGCGCTACGGCCAGTTCCTGCGCGGCGCGGACATTGGCCTGCCCATGCCCGAGCCGGTGGACGAGAAGACCCCGGCCGAAGACGTGTACGTGGTGCAGGTGGCCGACGGCAAGGGCGGCTTCAAGCTGGTGCCCCACACCGTGGCCCAGGCGGCCGAGCTGGTGGTGGAACGCGAGTTCACCCCGCTCAAGGCCGCGGGCGCCACCGAGGAGCCCGCGCCCATCGCCGTGTGCACCTCGTTCGTCAAGCTGCGAGAGGAAGCACGGCGCAAGACGCTGCAGGAATATTCGGATCTGTGCGGTGTGGCGGTGAAAGACATCGAAGACCTGGCGCGCGAATTCACCAGCCACGGCAAGCAGGCCGTGGCCAACTCGCACGGCGGCACCATGAGCGGCGCGGGCTTCTATACCGCCTACGCGATCGCCATGCTCAACAACCTGATCGGCAACCTGAACGTCAAGGGCGGCTGGGTGCTCGATGCCGGCCCGTTCGGCCCCTTCGGCCCCGGCCCGCGCTACAACTTCGCGCAGTTCCCGGGGGCGGTAAAGCCCAGCGGCGTGGCCCTGTCGCGCACGCGCTTTCCCTACGAGAAGACCAGCGAGTTCAAGCGCAAGAAGGAAGCCGGCCAGAACCCCTACCCCGCCAAGGCGCCCTGGTATCCGGCGCCGGGCGGCCTGTCCAGCGAAATGCTGGCCGCGGGCCTGCTGGGCTACCCCTACCCGGTCAAGGCCTGGATCAACCACATGAGCAACCCGGTGTACGCCATCTGCGGCTTCGAGAACACGCTGGTGGACGCCATCAAGGATCCGAAGAAGCTGCCGCTGTTCATCTCGGTGGACCCGTTCATCAACGAGACCTCGGCCCTGGCCGACTACATCGTGCCCGACACCGTGACCTACGAGAGCTGGGGCATCGGCGCGCCCTGGGCCGACGTGGTCGCCAAGAGCAGCACCGTGCGCTGGCCCGTGGTGGAGGCCGCCACCGCCAAGACGGCGGACGGCAAGCCCGTGAGCTTCGAGAGCTTCGTCTTCGCCGTGGCCAAGCAGCTGCAACTGCCCGGCTTTGGCAAGGGCGCCATGTCCACCAAGGACGGCGAGCCGCTGGACCTGGAATCGTCCGAAGACTTCTACCTGCGCGGCATGTGCAACATCGCCTACCAGGCCGGCAAGCCCGTGCCCGAGGCGTCGGACGACGACATCGAGATCACGGGCCTGAAGCGCTGGATGCCCGACCTGGACAAGCGCCTGAAGCCCGAGGAAGTGCGCCGCGTGGCCATGGTGATGAGCCGGGGCGGCCGCTTCGACAAGATCGAAGACGCCTGGAAGGGCGAGCACGTCAAGGCCGCGCACAAGTTCCCCGTGCAGCTGTGGCACGAAGGCCTGGCCAAGATGCGCCACTCCATGACCGGCGAACGCTACGCGGGCTGCCCCACCTGGTTCCCCACCCGCTTCGCGGACGGCAGCAGCATGCGCACGCACTTCCCCGAGCAGGACTGGCCGCTGACCATGAGCAGCTACAAGTCCAACCTAATGAGCAGCATGTCGATTGCCGCCAGCCGCCTGCGCCAGGTGCACCCGCACAACCCCATCAGCCTGAACAGGGACGACGCGGCCAAGCTGGGCATTGCCAACGGCGACCACATCGAGGTGAGCACACCCGGCGCCCAGTTGCAGGGCGTGGCCCTGGTGCGCGGCGGCATCGCCCAGGGCGCCATCGCCATCGAATACGGCTACGGCCACACCCAGCTGGGCGCCGCGGCCCACACCGTGGACGGCCAGCCCATGGCCCACAACCCGCAGCACGGCAACGGCGTGAACCTGAACCGCCTGGGCTTTGCCGACCCCACCCGGCCCGCCAAGGACAACGTGTGGATCGACTGGGTGTCGGGGGCGGTGGTGCGGCAGGGGTTGCCGGTGCGGGTGAAGAAGGTGTGATGCCCGTCAGGCACTGAGCGCCGTGCGCTTGCGCAGGTGCGCTGAATGAAAAAGCCCATCTCAGTTGCGATGGGCTTTTTCGTTCTTATCGGCGGTTTCGACCCGTTGCTGTCCTTCGCACCTTGGCGGCCAACGTTTGCTTTGTAGCGGTTGCAGTCGTGTATGGCAACGAGTCGAGAGCCACAAAGCTGCCACTCAACGCTGGAGTTGTCGCAATGGCATCTTTCGCACTCTCGGGGCCAATGTGCGCGCCCCCGGTGATACGGTCGGTGGGCTTACCAACGAAGAGTTGAGCCGTATAACTGTTGGTCCACCATCCAACGGTCTTGGGCCGAGGCTTTGAGCGTAGCGACCCGAACGCGGAAGTGCTCGACCGGGCTCCGCCTGTGGCTTAGCAGACCAGACTGGGGCGATCGCAGCCTGATCCGCGCACCACTGATCATGGCCGCCTACGACGTGCGCCGACAGGAACAGCGGGAGAACTCACTAGCGACCGTTCGCATGGGCGGAGCTGTGTGTAACACGTATGATTTCAGGTTGTTACGACCTGCTGACGTCTTCTGTCTCGCCACATGTAGGCACGCGATGACAGAGGCCAAGAGTCGCAGAAATAAACACATCAAGGGAGAGGGCGCTGTGCAAAGCAAAACCTATTTTGACCTGTGCATTAAGAAATTAAGCCTTCTTGCCTATGAAGTGGAGATACGAGGTAGTCTAAATATCTTAGATTTGCATGTACATTGCGAAAACTTTTACGCTCGCCTGCTTAACTGTATTTACGGACTAGCCTTCGTCAACATGAATTCTATAGAGCAAAACGCCGAGGGTATCGATCTAATTGATCACAGCAACAAAACTGTCCTTCAAGTTTCCTCTACAGCCACCACCACAAAGGTGCAAAAATCACTCGAGAAAGACTTATCCGAATATGAAGGATACAGATTTCGGTTCGTCTCTATATCTAAAGATGCATCCGGCTTGAGAGCTAATGAATTCAGGAATCCTCATAAATTAATTTTCGAACCCAAAAATGACATTATCGACATCAAGTCTTTGAGTAATGCAATTGCCATACTGGAACCGTCTCGCCAGCATCAAGTTTACAAATTTCTACAGAGCGAACTTCCAGCTGACAATGATACCATTCCGTCGGAGTCGAATATCGCAGCCCTTATCAATATAATCGGCAGCGAAGACTTGAGCCTAGGCGCACAGAATTCCAGCACCATTCCATTCAACGTCGAAGCGAAAATTGAATTAAATGGCTTGGAAGTCGCCGCAGAACTAATC
Source organism: Alicycliphilus denitrificans (assembly GCF_044792555.1). Classification (GTDB taxonomy): domain Bacteria; phylum Pseudomonadota; class Gammaproteobacteria; order Burkholderiales; family Burkholderiaceae_C; genus Alicycliphilus; species Alicycliphilus denitrificans_A. Next base: position 1,721,369 of record NZ_CP126238.1, on the reverse strand, counting down.
GAACACCATAAAATCTATCATCCTAGAATAGATAAAATCTACGCCAGCTTTGATGAGGCGGGGCGAAACAAAAGCACCTCCGTCTTGCACGCATTTAACAGATTTTATCTTCAGCTGAGCAGACAACATAAAGGCGATGATTTATTTTTTGAAATTATCCAGCACGTTATGAATGCTGCAAAAAGCAGTTCAAACTTTCAACCAACAACACTGGAAGAACTCGAACTCTGTGTGAATATTCTTGCGGTTGATGCATTTCTTAGGTGCCGAATATTCAAAAAGCCCAAGGAGAATAAGCATGCTATTGCCTAAGGACATCCATCCAGCAAACAGCCTATACTTTAATGGCGCATACATCATAAAAGCGCTCAAAAAAAATAAGGCTCTTAGTTTTATGGACTTGCTGATGGAGACGCGAATTTTCCATGGAATGCCGATTGCGTTGTTTGCACTTTCATTAGACTGGCTCTTTCTCGCTTCTATCGTGCAATACAACAATAACGGCGAGATTGAATTATGTTCCTAAAGTCACTTTACATTAATAGCGTGGATGGACTCATCCGAAATATAACGTTCCACGCAGGAATCAACTTCATCGTTGATGAAACCCCTCCTTTAGAAATCCTGGCCACTGGAAACAACGTTGGAAAAACGACGGTACTCCAGTTGATTGATTTCTGTCTAGGCGCCAGCGCAAAAGGTATTTATACGGATCCAGAAAACAAGAGGAATGAAGACTTAAAGGTCAAGAACTACCTTATAGACAAGGAGGTCTTGATCACGCTGACACTTACTTCCGACCTCGAGAGTCCCTTTGCAGAGGAACTCGTTATCGAACGAAACTTCTTGCCACGAAAAAAACAGATTCGTCGAATTAACGGTGAGCACCTTACCGAGGATGCATTTGAAGAACGTCTCACAAATCAGTTATTCCTAAATCATTACGGAAAGAAGCCCACTTTTCGGCAGTTGATATCACACAACATACGATACAAAGATCAGAGCGTAAACAATACACTCAAGACTTTGGACAGCTTCACACGTGACGAAGAGTATGAAGCGCTTTACCTATTCCTACTTGGCTGTAGTTTTGACGACGGGGATTCCAAACAAACTGTCCTCTCTCAGATCAGGATCGAAACAGCGTTCAAGAACAGATTGGAGAGCAAGCAAACACGCTCTGCATATGAGGCGTCTCTATCTCTACTGGAAGGAGAAATTCAGAGGCTTGACGCACAGAGGTCATCGCTCAACACCAATCCCAATCTTGAAGATGACCTTAAAGCACTCGACAAAGTTCGGTATGAGATTAGCGTATCTGGCTCAAAGCTGAGCCGATTGAATTTAAGGCGAAACCTTATCCAAGAGGCGGTTCAAGAGGTTCAATCCAGCACTGCAAATATCGATATAGAACAACTTAAGTCTTTGTATAGCGAGGTTTCAGCTAAGCTCGGTAAACTCAATCGAAAATTTTCCGAACTAGTCGAATTCCACAACAAAATGGTGAATGAAAAGACTCGCTACATAAAAAAAGAGCTTCCGCAGCTAGAAGCCCAAATCATCGAATTTTCAGCTCGATTAGACCAGCTTCGCACAACAGAGCGAGAATTAACAAAAAAACTAGCGACCAGCGGCTCATTTGAGGAGCTTGAAAAAATTGTTGTTAAGCTCAACGAAAAGCACCAAAAGAAGGGCGAGTACGAGATAATTATCGAACAAATCACAGCAGTCGAAAAAAATCTAAAGAATCTAAATGAAAAGCTCGAAGGAATTGATGTTCTTATTTTTTCTGATAAATTTCAAGCGCAAGTTCAAGAGCGCGTCAATTTGTTTAATAAATATTTCTCAGAGGTTTCCAGAGAGCTGTATGGAGAAGAGTACGCACTGAAGTTTGACATCGGCATCACCAGGACAGGCCAACGCGTCTATAAATTCAGCGCATTCAATACAAACTTCAGCTCGGGAAAGAAGCAAGGAGAGATAACCTGCTTCGATATAGCCTACACATTTTTCGCCGATAACGAAAAAATACCTTGTTATCATTTCCTGCTGAGCGACAAAAAGGAATTGATGCACGACAACCAACTTGTCAATATTGCGACCTTGGTTGAACGAGAGTGCAAACATGTTCAGTTCGTTGCTTCGATTCTTCGGGACAAGTTGCCCCCGGCGTTAAACAAGGATGAGTATTTCTGTATCAGACTTTCGCAGTCTGATAAGCTGTTCCGTATCGAGCAGCACACGTCGTGATAGTCACAGCTCAAGGCCCCGAGGAATAAATGTAGTGCCCCGCTCAGCGGGTGATTTGTAGACCGCTTTTGTCGGTAAAGGCCTTGACGCGCTCCACCCCTGGAACGACTTATGACGTCCGCGCAAAGCGGAAGTTGGCGTACTTCCGATCTCAGCCTAGACCTGCTGTTCGCGGCCACGCGCCAGACAGCGGCTTCTGGCCGCAAACCGTCACCTAGAGGGATCGAAGCACTGACGCTGCCTTAGCACTTCTCTAGGCTGCGGCCCCCTTCAATATGTCTTGAGGACACAGGCCCTGCTGTCTCATGAGCAAAAAATGCCTTTACGGCTTGCCGCATAAGCGCAAACAGCTACCATATTGATAGCAATCCACATTTTCCGAGTGAACAGTACGGCATGCTGCCCGCCCCCTGGGCAAAGTCCGCTGCCCCTCCGCACGCCAATGCCGCGGAATCAATACAGAGCGTTGCAGGTCTGCCCTGGCCTATTGCGACGCAGCAGGGCTGCAACGCCGCCCTGCCCGCCGCCCCGTAATGCGGGGATAACGTGCCATTCCTAGAATGCGGGCTTTTGCCCAGCGAGCCTGCATGCACATCCTGATCGTCGAAGACAACGCCCTGGTGGCCAGCGGCATCCGGACCGGGCTGGAGCTGCATGGTTTCACCAGCGACACCGCGGCCAGCGTGGCCCAGGCCGAGGCCCGCATGGCCAGCCGCGACTTCGATGCCTGCGTGCTCGACCTGGGGCTGCCCGATGGCGATGGCATCAACCTGCTGCGCCACTGGCGCGCCAGGGGGCATGACCTGCCCGTGCTCATCCTCACGGCACGCGGCACCATCGAGGACAAGGTGGCCGGCTTCCAGACCGGCACCGACGACTACCTGACCAAGCCCTTCGACCTGCAGGAGCTGGTGCTGCGCCTGCAGGCCCTGCTGCGCCGCGCGGGCGGGCGGGCCAGCGATCTGCTGGCGCTGGGCGACTGCCTGGTGAACATGACCACGGGCGAGGTCGTGCGCGACGGCGCTCCGGTGGACATTTCGCGCCGCGAGTGGATGCTGCTGCAGGCGCTGCTGCAAGCGCGCGGCCGGGTGCTGAGCCCGGCGCAGCTGCACGACAGCCTGTACGGCCAGGACCTGGACGTGGGCAGCAACACGGTCAACGTGCATGTGCACCACCTGCGCCGCAAGCTGGGGGCCGACATCATCGACACGGTGCGCGGCCTGGGCTTTCGCCTGGGCGCGCGCTACTGCGGCGGTGCGGCATGACGGCGGCGCCGCGCAAGAGCCTGCGCCTGCGGCTGATGCTGGGCCTGAGCCTGACCATCTGCCTGATCTGGGGCGGCGTGGCGGCCTGGCAGTTCACCAACATGCAGCGCGAGCTGCGCACCATGCTGGACGAGCGGCTGATCGCATCGGCCAAGATGGTGGTGGGCATCGTGCAGCAGTTCCAGCACGCTGAGCTGGCCGCCGCGCCGGGCGCGCACAGCGATGCGCTGCTGTCGGTGATTGCGCGCGACGGCGTGGCCTGCGAGGTGAGCCTGGTGCGCAGCGAGGTGGACATACTGCCCATCGCCCGCACCAGCAACATTCCGGACCTGGCGTCGGCCGGCAGCGCGGGCTTTGGCCAGATCACCAAGGGCGGCAAGCAGTGGCGCACCTATGTGCAGGAGGAAAACGGCGTGCGCGTGGCCACCGCCGACCGGCTGGACGTGCGCGACCATCTGGTGGAGACCTTCGTACGCACGCTGGTGCTACCCTTTGCCCTGGCGCTGGGCGGCATCCTGCTGCTCACCTGGTGGATTTGCTCGCACAGCCTGCAGCCCCTGGAGCAGCTGCGCGAAGAACTGGGCCGGCGCCCGCCGCAAGACCCCACGCCCGTGCAGTCGGGCCATGACACCCAGGAGCTGGCCCCGCTGGTGGACAGCCTGAACCAGCTGCTGGCGCGCATGGATGCCAGCATCGAGCACGAACGCCGCTGGACCGCCGATGCCGCGCACGAGCTGCGCACGCCGCTCACGGCCATCAAGACCCATGTGCAGGTGGCGCAGCTGGCGCTGGCCGCCAAGCGGCCGGACGCCGCGCCCGAGATCGCCGCCAATGCCCTGCGCCAGGCAGGCGAAGGCATTGACCACATGCATGCCACGCTGGAGCAGCTGCTGCAACTGGCCCGGGTGGAGAGCGCCAGCGCTGGCGAGGCGCGCAGCACCACGGGCGCGGGCATTGCCCAGGCCTTCCAGCTGGCGTGCAGCCAGTCGCAGCAGCGCGCCAGCGACGAGGGCGGGCCCCTGCCCGCCCGGCCGCTGGACATGCGCCAGCTGCCGGCCGACCCGCAGGCCTGGCAGGCCATTCAGCTGCCGCTGGCGCCGGCGCTGCTGACCTGCGCCATCACCAACCTGATCGACAACGCGCTGCGCCACCACCGCGGGGCAGAGCAGGTGAGCGTCACGCTGCAGTGGCAGGCCGACGCTGCCCCAGCCAATGGCACCGACAACCCCGGCACCCCCGGCATGGGGCGGGTGGAAATGTGCGTGCACGACCGGGGTCCAGGCCTCACAGCCCAGGAGTGCGAGCAGGCCATGCAGCGCTTTTGGCGCAAGTCCGGCAGCGGCCCGGGCAGCGGGCTGGGCCTGACCATCGTGCGGCGCATTGCCGAAAGCGTGGGCGGCACGCTGGTGCTGGAGCCCGGCGCGCCGGGGCTGCTGGCACGCCTGAGCCTGCCCGCGCAGGCGGCCATGCCCCGCGTGGCCGAGGGCTGAGGCGATGGAGCGCGTGCTGCAACTCGGCCCCCTGGTGCTGCCCTGGGCCATGCTGATCCTGCTGGCCGGCTGGCAGCTGGGCAGCCTGGTGTACGAACGCCTGTCGGCGCGCCAGGGCCTGGCGCCCGGCCCGCATGGCTGGCGGCTGGCGCTGCTGGCGCTGCTGGCGGCGCGCCTGGCCTTCGTGCTGCGCTACGCGGGCGAATATGGCGCCGCCCCCTGGTCGGTGATCGACATCCGCGACGGGGGCTGGGAGCCCTGGGCCGGCCTGGGCACCGCCCTGCTCTATGTGGCCGCGCTGTGGCTGCGGCGCAGTCCCTGGCGCCAGACGACCGCAGCGGGCCTGGCCGCGTTTGCCGCCCTGTGGTTCACGGGCCTGGCGCTGCTGCAGGCCACGGCCCCATCCGGCCCGGCGGGCCTGCCGGCCTGGCGCGGCGTGGCCCTGGACGCCCGCTCCCTGGCCCTGCCCGACCTGCGCGGCCAAGCCGTGGTGGTGAACCTGTGGGCCAGCTGGTGCCCGCCCTGCCGGCGCGAAATGCCGGTGCTGCTGCAGGCCCGCCAGGCGCACGCGCAGCTGCGCTTTCTGTGGATCAACCAGGGGGAGGCGCCCGAGGTCGTCACGCGCTTTGCCGCCCAACAGGGCCTGCCCGCCACCGATGTGCTGCTGGATCCTGCGTCGCAGCTGGGCCAGGCGCTGGGGCACAAGGCCCTACCGACCACGCTGTTCTACGACGCCCAGGGCCGGCTGCGGGCCGTGCGCGCGGGCGAGCTTTCGGCCGCCACGCTGGCGCATCACCTGGCGCAGATCACCGGCGCCAAGCCATGAAATACACGAGTGCCCAGGGCTGGCAGAAGCCTTGCGGGCGGGCTATTTGCCGTTGCCCAGGCGCTCCAGAGCCCCCCAATAATTGTCCTCCACCGCCGTCAGGAGGAATATCATGAACCCGTCGCATCCAACCGGCCGGTGATCCGGCTAAGGAGGCTAGCATGGCCTTGATGATCGCTGGTACGCCCAAGCGCATCGGTCTTGCATTGTCGGGCGGCGGGTTTCGCGCCGCGGCGTTCCACCTGGGGGTGATGCGCAGGCTTGCGGCGCTTGGCATCCTCGACCACATCGACCTGTTCACCTGCGTCTCCGGTGGCAGCATCGCCGGCGGCGCAGTCGTCAAAAATTGGGCCGACCCTGCCAGGCTAGACACCCTCGACAAGTACTTGCGCACGCGCTCTGTGGCCGTGTCGTCGGTGATCGGCGGTGTGCTCGATCCGTTTGAAAGCCGCCTGGACAAGCTTGCCGCAAGCTACGACCGAGACCTCTTCAAGGGCGCGGCGCTGGATGCCTTCGGCAGCGGGCCGCGCATTTACTTCAATGCCACCAATCTGGCGACCGGCAACATGTTCTTCTTCGTTGCCGGTGGCGGCGGGCCGGCCGAGATGGGCGAGCACGAGCTGGGCGTGGTGGCCGCACCCGGTTTCCCGGTCTGCCGTGCGGTGGCCGCGTCGTCGGCCTTTCCGCCGGTATTCCCGCCGCTGCGGCTCGACGCCAGCGCCTACGCGCATGCCAGCAGCGTCGAATACGTCACGCTCACGGACGGCGGCGTGTACGACAACATGGGCATCAACCCCCTGTTGCGCGCGCGCAATGCGCTCGACTACGTGATCGTCAGCGATGGCGGCAAGCCCTTCGCCTTCGATGAACGGCCCACCGAGTCGGGCGCCATCGTGCTGAAGGCGGCGCTGGACATCATGATGGAGCAGATCCGCGGCCTGGAATTCGACCGCCTGCAGCACCGGCACGCGGCACTCGCCGGCCCGCGGCCGCTGTGGTTCTCCATCGACAGCAAGGAGGGCCAGGCGCAGGCCGGGGACGCCGCGTTTGCCTCATCCATCAAGACGGATCTTGCGCGGCTGAGCGCCGAAGAGATGGATGTGCTCACACGACATGGCGGCGCCTTGGTCGAGGCACGCATCCGCCGCTACGCACCCGAGCTCATCAGCCCCTGAGCTGGTGACGCACGCAACGCCAGCGGCGCACCTGGGCAGACAGACTTTTGGAGCTTGGCCATGAAGTTCGACTACTGGATGCAATGGGGAACCGGGCTCTCGGACGCGCAGTTCGCCGCCGCATGGCTGGCGCTTGGAATCGTGGCCGGCACGGCACGCAAAGCGCCTGCCTCGCAAGGCTACCTCGGCTTGATCGAACGCCATCCGGATGCCGCAAGCGCCGACACGCTGCTTGAAATAGCACGGCACGCCGTGGGCGACGCCTTGTCGGCGGCGCGCGAACATGCGCTGAGCGTGACCTGGCGCTTTCCGGAGCCCACCGATACCGTGGATGCCGACGGCCGCCTGCCGCTGGTGCGCATTGATCCAGCGGCATGGGCGCAGGCTTGGGTGAATGTGGCAGGCATCATGGGCGTGCAGCCACGCCTGCGCATCGTGAACACGCCGCCGGGTGAGCCGCACCTGCCCTGGCTGCGCCTGCTTGGCGAGGCACGACCCGCGGCGGCGGCCGTCTCGATGGCATGGTCGGCACCCAACCCGATCCTGGTGCTCAATTGGCCGCTGCGCCTGGGCGCGGTGTCCGCCGACGGCGAGGCCGCCATCGCCGCCGCACTCGGCAAATGGCCGAGCGAGCGGCTGGCCCGCCATGTGAACATAGACCGCGACAACGCGAACTGCGACGTACTCGTGCACAGCGGCACCATGGCCACGCTGCTCGCCGCACTCCTGGCGCTGCCGTTTCGCTGCAAGGCCAACCTCGTGCTGATTGCCTCGGCCAGCGACGCCGGCACCGAGTCCATCGACGCGCAACTACAGGCGGTTGCGCAGCACACCAGCGCCAGCGGTATCGTGCTCTGGACACTGGAAGCGGATCCCGCAGCGAGCGGGGCCGCCCTCAATACGTTCGTAGAGGAGTTCTCGCACGACAAGCCGCTCGACCAGGCACTGCATGCGGCAGCGCAGCACCAGCCGGTCGGCACGGCAAGCACCTGGCTGACCGACGCCATCGCCGCTGTGCGTATGCGCTCGCTCGCGGATACGTTAGTCGCACGCGTGCAGGCTCTGCCCGCCGGGACTGCGATTGACGTCGAAAAACTCAGTCCCCACTGGGTGAAGCAAGTCACCCGCTTCACGGCCCGCACGGGCGCCCGTGCAACAACCATGCGAGCGGGCTATACCGACGCTGATACCGTGCAATTCGATACCAGCCAGCTGCACTTCGGGGGCGAGCGCGAAGGAGCCTCCGAGCTCGCGACGCTGGGCGCCGCCGTGGCCGATGCGCGCACCACGGAAGACACCGACACGCGACGGGCCGCACGCTTTCTGCAGCAGCAGTCCTTCGTGCGCCGGCGCAGCCGGTTCAGCACTGCCGCGGGCGGCTTCGTGGCCGGCAAGCCAGCGCTGGTGCGGGTTCGCATCGGCCCAGCAGAGGAAAAGTGGCAGTCGACTCCAAGCGAGTTTCCGGCGAACGCACTGCCGCCAGGACATCAGCAATGGCGGCTCACCGTCTGGCTTATCGAGCCCGGGCAATTGCCCGAGCCGCTGCACAAGTCCATCATCCTGCCCGTCGACGGGCCCAGCAGCGAGTGCGAGTTCCGCTTCACGCCCAAGGCCACCGGCCCATTCGATGGCCGCATCACCGTGCTGCACCGAGGCCGCGTGTTGCAGACGGCGGCGCTGCGCGGCGGCGTGGTCGCCGTGGATGCGCCTCAAGACCCAGGCGCAGCGCCGGTGCTGCTCGACCTCGTGCCGGTGCGCCACCGGCTGGGTGACCTGGAAGGCCGGCGCCAGTTCGACCTGGCGTTCGTCACCAACCACACCGAGGCGGGCGAGCCGCGCGGCGTCGCCTTGTCTGCAGACCACGCGTGGATCGCAGATGTGAGCAAAAGCCTTGCCGTGACGGCAGACATCAACACGGCGCTCTCCAGGGTGGCGAAGTCGGTGACCGACTACGCCGACGGGCTTGCCGGTGAGAAAGGCCGGGCATTGTTCGTCGACCTGGCGAAGAAAGGCGCGTGGCTGGATCTTTACCTGGTACGCCAACAGATAGACCGGCCGACCAACCGGCCCGATGTGGCGCGGCAGGAATACATCCAGATCGTGAGTACGCGCACCGACGCAACCGTGCCGTTCGAATTCATCTACGACCATGAGGTGCCGGACGACGACGCGGCCGTCTGCGCACACTGGCGCGACGCACTCACCCAAGGCAGCTGCCCGCAGCAATGCAGCGGCGGCGATGCCAGGCGCGTGTGCCCGCTCGGCTTCTGGGGCCTGCGCAAGGTGATCGAGCGCCACCAGGTGACACCCGAGCTCGCGGCCCCGGGGCGAGAATTCTTCCTGCAATCGGAGCCGGGGCGGGACAGCGCAGACCTGCCGCTTGGCGGCACGGCCCTGTTCGCCAGCAGCAAGCGGGTGCCCGGCGCCGCACAGGATACGGTGACCACCACCCTGAAGGAAAAACTTGGCGCAGCACCGGTGACGGCAACGACCTGGGGCGACTGGGCGACGATGGTCGCGCAGGCCAAACCGCATTTCCTGCTGGCACTGCCGCACACCGACGGCACGGGAGCCAACGTCACGCTGGAGATCGGCGGCACGACCATAGGCACGATCCAGGTGAAGAAGGCGCATGTGCATCCAGCCAACGAGCCCGCGCGCCCACTGGTCGCCCTGCTGGGCTGCGATACCGCCGGCACCGCCAATGAATACGCCGAACATGTCGCGGTGTTCCGCGACCGCGGCGCAGCCGTGGTGATCGGCACCATCGCCACCGTGTTCGGCGAGCACGCAGCGCGCGTGGGCGTGCTGCTGGCACAGGAGCTGCTGCCCAACGGGGCTGCGCCGCAGCGGCTGGGCGAGGCGATGCGCGCACTCAAGCAGCGGGCGCTGCTCGAAGGCCTGCTGATGCCGCTGTGCGTCGTCGCCTATGGCGACGCCGACTGGCGGCTCGTGCGCTAGCAGAGGAGTAGAAGACGATGGCCCACCCATTTTTCACGGTCGAAATGCTGCCGGCCAGGCATGGTGACGCGCTGTGGATCGAATTTGGTGATGCCGGTCGCACGCGGCGCATCCTGATCGACGGCGGACCGCTGCACGCCTGGCCGGAGTTTTCGGCGCGTCTGGACAGGCTCCCCGCGGGCGATCAGCGCGTCGAGTTACTGGTGATCACTCATGTGGACACGGATCACATCGAGGGCATTGTCCGCCTGCTGGCACTGCCTCGCGCGAAGTGGCCCATCGAGCCCATGGACATCTGGTTCAACGGCTACCGGCAGATAGCGGCGCAGACCGACCTGGGCGGGCGTGAAGGAGAGTTTCTGAGCGCCCTCATCCACCGCCGCGCCTATGACGAGTGGAACCACGCATTCGGCGGCAAGGCGGTCGTCGTTCCGGGCAAGGGAGCGCTGCCGCGCGTGGCGCTGCCGGACGACCGCGGCATGGTGCTCACGCTGCTGTCGCCCGACAAGGCCAAGCTGGCCACGATGGGCAGGCAATGGCGCAAGGACGTCGCACAGTGGGAGCTTGACCCCGGGGATCTGGACGCCGCATGGGTGCAGCTCGTCGATGAAACAAAATTCCACCCGGGCGCCGAACTGACGCTGGGCCCAGAAGACCTGACGGCCCAGCTGCGCGCCCAGCTCAAAGGAACGGACGCATCCGCGGCCAACGGCAGCAGCATCGCCTTCCTGGCCGAGTACGCCGGCAAGTCCTGCCTGTTCCTGGCCGATGCCCACATGAAAACCGTGTGCGCGTCCATTCGCCGCCTGCTCGCCCCCGGCCAGGACAGGCTGCGCGTGGACGCGGTCAAGATGGCGCATCACGGCAGCCGCAACAACCTGACGCCGGAGTTCATGCAACTCGTCGATGCCGAGCATTTCCTGTTCAGCAGCAACGGCGACAAGTTCAAGCACCCGGACGCCCAGGCCGTAGAGGCCGTGATCCGCGGCGCGCGGCGCAAGCCGACCCTGTGGTTCAACTACCGTAGTCCGTTCAATGAACGCTGGGAAGCGGACTCGCGCACTGCGCATGCCACCTATGCGACGCGCTATCCCCCACACGGTGAGGCCGGCATCGTGCTGCCACTGCTGGCGTAGCGATACCAAGGGTAAAAATAGGTCAAAACGCTTTCCTACAAAGCGCCTGAAGCTCCTATTAATAGAGCAAAAACGACGGCTATCCTGGGGTTGCACTTTTTTTCGAATCCCTGTCAACGCGGCTCCTTCAGACCGCGTTGTGGATACATCTAAGGAGTTTTCCCTATGACCATGACCACAATGCTCACTGCTTGGCCCGAAGACGAACGCGACCGTAAGCGCGCTCCATCCCGCCTGTAGGCGCATTCCCTGACCCAGCCAAGGGTCCATTGCTCCAGGTTTCCGCCATGCGGAATTTCAACCCAAAGAGCCAGCCGCCTCAGACTGGCTCTTTCTCATAGCAACGGTGGCAGTGACGGTGCCCAAGAGGGCCTTGGCGTCCCGGTATGTGATGCCAGGCACAGGCGGCGTTGCAGCCCTCTATGCCACCGATGGGGTGAGCCAACCCAAAAGCATCAATGCCCCCATCATGACCGGCTGGTGCAGCATGTAGTAGCTGAGGCTGTAACGCCCCAAGGCAACCAAAGGCGCCGCGCCACGCGGTAACGGCCTGGAAAACCAGTACTCACCACGGGCGAGCAGCCACTGCCCGAAGGCCATACCCCACCACATCACCCCGAGCCAGGGAAACAAGGGCACATAGTCCTCGGTAAAGGGTTTTTGCGTCACCCACCCAATCCAGTTCAGCGCTCGACCATTGAACTCTGCAGCCAGCGCAGCCAACGGTCCTTCGAACGCCAACGCTGCCAGCCAGGGCGAGGCAATGGCCAGCAGGCCAGCAAGCCACAACCAACGCCCCCAGCCTCCCGTCAGCCGTGCGACTAGCAGCATCAGCGCCATGCCATGCAACACGCCAAAGTAGATGAAACTGCGCGGAAACATGAGATAAGAGCCGGCCGTAACCAACAACGCACAGCCCACAATCTGCCCCCAGCGCCGCCAAAAGCGCGGCCACGCAAGCCCCCTGTGCCAGGCCACCGCCTGGCCTAGGCCGGCACATAGCAGAAACAGGCTCACGATCGAGGTGCGCTGCACCGTCCAGAAAGGATCGGCGCGAAAGTCCTGCGACCAATAGCCGAAGTGACTGAGGTCGAAGCAGAAGTGAAAGACCGTCATCCACACCATGGCCAGGCCGCGCAGCGCGTCCACCAAGTCATACCTTGCTGCGGCGCCACGCCCGCTCGCGCCAAAGTTGGATACCCTCACACAGACCTCCGATGATGCGCACCAGATCCGCATAGGGAGCCTCGAATATCTGGGGCGCCCTTGTCATACCACCCGGCGAAATTTCGACCGTCGCCCTTTCAGGCACAAGGCGATACCTCCCAGGCAAAGCTCGCACACTTTCCTTCCCATCTACGCCACCTCGCCTTGGCCACAAGAGATTTTTGCTCGCCCTGCCTGGCTGCGTTTCCTATGCGGCTCTTGTTCATCGGTTCGCGATTTACGCTCTACGCTTGCCTAGCCTGATCTCGGTCACCGTGATGCTTGCGGCAGGACTTGCACCCGCGGGTGTGCGCCGATGCTGGACGCAGCATAGACAAAAGGCCTTGCATCGAAATGATGCAAGGCCTTGATTTCATTGGTCGGAGCGGCGGGATTCGAACTCGCGACCCTCTGCTCCCAAAGCAGATGCGCTACCAGGCTGCGCTACGCTCCGATGCTCAGCATTCTAACCTGTCAAATTACACTGTCCTGGCAAACGGCGCGATATTTACTGTGGTCAACGCTTACCCGATGGCGTACCGGCGCCTGGCCCTGGGCCGCGCCCCGCCAGATGGCGGAAGGTAATGCGACCCTTGGTCAAGTCGTAGGGCGACATCTCCAGCGACACCTTGTCGCCGGCGAGGATGCGGATGTGGTGCTTGCGCATCTTACCGCCGGTATAGGCGATGAGCTGGTGCCCATTATCCAGGGTCACGCGAAAACGCGAGTCTGGCAGGACTTCGGTGACGCTACCCTGCATCTCAATCAGTTCTTCTTTGGCCATGTGTGGTCAGTCTCTCGATAACAAATGTCTGCAGTGGCGCACATGCAGCCTATGCGTGCGTCGCCGGGCGCCGCATCGACCTCTTCGTGGGCTCGAAGCACGGGGCTTGCAGGCAGGTGAGTCGCTGAACCCTGGGCATGGGGGGCCAACAGTCCGGGGGAAAGGCGGCTTCAATGAACATGCGTTGCGCTATGCATGAAACGGACAATTGTACTGCGATGCCGACGTACCCACGCTAACGTTGCGCTACGGCAGCAGCCAATGTTTTCACGAGATCTGACTGGGTAATGATGCCAAGCAGTTGCCGCTCTTCGTCCACCACGGGAATATGGTGGTGGCCAGCCTCAGAAAACAACGGTACCAGATCCATGACATGCTGCTCGGCAACCACCTGCAGCACGGGTGAGGACATCAGTTGCTGTACCTGATCGGGCCGCTTGGGGCGACCCATGATAAGCGCGCGCAGGCGCTGCCCCATGCCTTCATGCACCTCCAGGTTAGCCAGCCGCATGAAGTCCGCCACGGTGACGATACCGATCACCGCATGCTGCGCGTCCACCACCGGCAACGCCTTTATCGCATGCTTGCGCATCAGCGCCCAAGCATCCTTGAGGTGCGTGTCAGCCACCACGGCATGCACGGGTGCCGACATGATCTGCCGGCAGCGCAGCTCGCCCAGCGTGCGCTGAAACGCCGCCTTACCCGCCAGGTGCAGCAGGTCCACCAGATCATCGCGACTCACGTCCAGCACTTGGTTGTAGTGCAGCAAGGCAGCATCCAAATCGGCAGAAGTGAAGGCCCCGGCATCTTTGCGCGTGGAGACTGTACGCCCCTGGGCATGCGGGTAGCTGCGACCCGTCAGGTGATTGAAGACCACGCCCATCAATATCAGCAACAGTACGTTGAGCAACACTGGAACAGCCGCCATGGCCGTACTCTCCTGCGGGTGCAGCACCGCAAACAGCGCCATGCCGCCCCCAGGCGGGTGCAGACAGCGCAGTGCCAACATCCCGGCTACGGCTAGCCCCACGGCCAGGCCGCTGGCCAGAGACAGATTCGGCACCAGTGCTGCACAGGCCACGCCCACCAGATACGACAGTACGCTGCCCGCCAGAACCGGCCAAGGCTGCGCCAGTGGACTGGAAGGCAATGCAATGATCAGCACGGCGCTGGCGCCCAGCGAGGCCACCATCCAGGGCGGGGACGCCATGCCAAGCCAGTGGGCACAAACCGCAACCATGGCCACACTGAGCACGATGCCCGCCACCATGCGCAGGCGCTCGCGCTGATTGATGCACACGCGCGCGGGCTTAAAAAGGCGCAACCAGGTCAGGACGCGGGCAGGCACGGCCTCTGAGCGGGGTTTCGGGGCTGGGAGCAAAGACATGGCAAAGCGACGCACACCACAAGGGGGGCGCATTATCAGCGCAGCGTATTGGCAATGCGCAGGCATGGTTATGGGTTGAGGCCAACCGGCATCGGGGAGGAGAGCCCGATCACTCTATAGAATGGCCCGGCTTTTTTGCCATGATTGCCGCTACGTGTCAGACCGCCTTGCCGTACTACCGCAGTATTTGCTGCCCAAACACCTGCTCACCACCCTCGCCGGCCGGTTGGCCTCGGCCCATGCCGGCAGCCTGACCACAGCGGTCATCCGCCGCTTTGTGGCGCGCTACCAGGTGGACATGAGCGAGGCCGCCAACCCTGACATTGCAAGCTACGCGAGCTTCAACGACTTCTTCACACGCGCGTTACGCCACGGCGTGCGTCCATTGGCCGATACGGCCGTCGCATGCCCGGTGGATGGTGCAGTAAGCCAGCTTGGCCCCATAGAGCACGACCAGATCTTCCAGGCCAAGGGCCACCACTATTCCACTACGGCTCTGCTGGGCGGCGACGCGCAGTTGGCCGCGCAGTTCCAGGATGGGCACTTCGTCACCATCTACCTGAGCCCACGCGACTACCACCGCATTCACATGCCGTGTGACGGCCGCCTGCTGCGCATGGAGCATGTGCCGGGCGCCCTGTTTTCGGTGAACCCCACGACAGCGCGTGGTGTGCCCGGGCTGTTTGCGCGCAACGAGCGCGTGGTGTGCCTGTTCGAGACCCCTTTGGGCCCCATGGCACTGGTGCTGGTGGGCGCCACCATCGTGGGCAGCATGGCTACCGTGTGGCACGGCCGGGTGAACCCGCCACGTACGGGCCAACCGCGCCGCTGGGACTATGAAAAGCAGTCCATCACACTGCGCCAGGGCGAGGAAATGGGTCGCTTTCTGCTCGGCTCCACCGTCGTGCTGCTGTTTGCGCGCGACGCCGTGCAGTTCGAGCCTGACTGGGCGGCCTCGCGCCCCGTGCGCCTGGGCGAGGCCATGGCGCAACGGACCTCAGCCTGAGCGACGAATCAATACGGCTCGGATACGCGCTCGGTCGTGAACACCGTGGGTTCGAGCTCCAGTTCCATAGGATCGACAGGCTCGGCATTGCCGACCAGATACACAGCCAGGACATTGCGGCGCAGCGCGATATGGCTCACCGTTTCCCAGCTGCCAGCACGCCTGACACGCGTTCCAGGCTTGTAGACCGCCATGCGAAACTGTCTGGACCAGCCCCATGGCACTTCGGGCTGATCTGCGGTCTCGATGGGGGTTTGGCTGATTTCCATGGTTCGCGAACTTGGAGCGTGTTCAGAGTTTCTGCGCGCTGTGAGAAGCTTGGGGTATGAAAATGAGGTCGCCCAATCTGGGATCTCATAACCCGGGTTGTCATGCAGCATCTTTGCGCTGGGCTGCGATCCAGCGTTGCTCGTACTGCATCGTGCTGAGGCAGCCCACGGATGAGTGCCGTCGTGTGTGATTGTAGTGAACCATTCAATCGTATGCGTCCAGCAAAAGCCTCTTGAGAGAGGCGGTGTCTGGCAGAGGCATTTGGGGGCATCAGAAAATCCGATTTGTGCCCCTAATGGTGAACAGAAGGCGGCACCGAGGGTGCCGCGCCAACTCTGCGCAGCAAGCGCATCAAAGTCCCCAGAACAGGCCATTTTTCGTATGACCTTGTCCCTGAAAAGTGGAGTTCTTAGGATCAGGGGCTGCAGCACTTGCGGCGCGCATCAAGGTAGTTGCGCTTGTGCTTTGCTCACTGTGACCAGCTCGCAGCGGGACTTGCACCCGCAGGTGAGCGCCCATGCTGGGCGCACAAAAAAGCCTAAGTAGATCAACTACTTAGGCTTTTGTATTGGCGGAAACGGATGGATGCGCTAGCAGCGCTGGCGCTTGAGGTACTCGGCCGGCTTCGTGGCCCGGTACACGGCACGCTTGGCGGCGGACTCCGAAACGCCATATTTGACGCCTAAACCCTTGTAAGTCGCCTCGCCCGCCTGGTACTCAGCGACCAACGCGCGCTCCTCACCAGGCGACAGACTCCGACTCCTCCCCGGCACCCTCCCCCTCTCCCTGGCGGCAAGCTGCCCGGCAATAGATCTCTCCCTGATCATCGATCTCTCCAACTGGGCCACAGCGCCGAGCATCTGAATGACGAAGACGCCCATGCTATTCGTGGTGTCCAGAGGTTCCGTGACGCTTTTGATCGTGGCTCCGACCCGCTCCAGGTGGCGCAAGATGTCCAGCAGGTCAAACAGGCTCCGCGCTATCCGATCGATCTTGTAGACCACCAAGACGTCACCCTTACTCAGGAACGCGAGGCAGCGCGCCAATTCCTCACGGCCACGGCGAGATGCGCCGCTCGCCTTCTCTTGAAAAATTCGCTGGCAACCCGCCCTATTCAATGCATCCATTTGCAGGGCCGTGTCCTGCTCCTGCGTCGAAACGCGGGCGTATCCAATCAGCATTTTTGTTCCTCCTTGCGCTGATATTCGCCGGCTCGGAGAAGGGCAATCCGTGGATATACATCGTGCGGTTTTTAGGCGTGCGTCAGGGCGACGATGTAGAGCGGGAGAGCGCTGACGCGCAATACCGGTTTATCAAGCACGAGCAGGCCGGGCGCCTTGTCCAGCCTCATGCCTCGCGGCCGGCGGCTGCTGCGGTGTGACTGCCGCGACACTTGGGCGATGCGTTCGGCCTGGCCGGCATGGCTGCCTGGGGCGCGCTGGGGGCCTGGTGCTCCATGCCATGGGGTACGCTGCGCGGCCAGACGGCTACATGGGGCGTTGCCCCATACCCCGGAGGGGGCCTGGCTCAACAACGCAGCCTGAATTGCTCGTCTCGGGTTGACTTGCGTTCGCGGCGGATCCAATCAAGGTCATAGAGCCGACTGCCCGCGCGGCCCATGCGATCCAGGTCCTTGATCCGTTCATCCAGATAACTGCAGCGCGATGCCTTTGCATCGCCGGAATCCGGGTATTGCTGCACCACTGACGGCGGCACCATCGCTGCCTGGCGCAACTGCTCACCGGCATTGCGCTTGGCCCGTGCGATTTCGAGTTGCTGCTCCCAGGGCACGCGTGCCGGGACCGTTTCCGTTCGCTCAATCGTCCAGCCATGGCCACGGCAGTGGTCGGGCACCCAGAACAGGGCATTGTCCGGCCTTCGGCACAGGTAGATTCGCTTGGTGCCCGGGCCGGCGGGATCGCTCAAGGGAGGCGTCACGTCAACTGTCCGGCCGCCCTCGCATGGCTCATGCGAATAGGTGTTCCCACACCGATAAACCTCGGCGTGCGCGCCGAATGAAACGGGCAGCAAGGCGATTGCCCATGCCCACAAAAACCGCTTTTGCCGCATGCCGTCCTCCCCATGTCGGGGAGTTTAGCTATTGCAGTGTTGACCGCACCTGCGCATTGCGCTGGGCCAGGGCTTCCAGGTAACTATTGGGTTGCTGCGCGGGCTGGGCCTGGGCCGGCATGTTGATGACGACGGGCGGCTGCGCCGGCGCGGTAGGGCGTGCGGGATCTTCGCGGCGGGCTTGTTGCTGTGGAGGCTCCTGACGCTGCTTCCAGTCCATGAAAAAGCCTTGCGCCACGATCTGCAAGCACACCTCGCCGCTCACCTGCAGGAGCGTAGCTTGCTGGGTGTAGCACTTGCAGACCTTGGCCATGTGCACGCACGCGGCAGGGTACGGCGCTTCGATCGGCTGGGTGACTTGGTCATAGGCCGGGGCCGTATGCGGAAAGTCGGCCAGGCGTGGCTTGCGAACCTCGACGTAGTCACCGCTGATGTCCCGCGCCGCAGGCCTAGCCGCGGCTGTGCCAGTGGCAGAGGATGGCGCCACGGCGCCGGGAGGCGTGGCCTTTGCGCCGCCGACCCCCTTGGCGCGCTCAAGGACGCCACCGAACAGGTGGACGCCGGCCCATACAGCCAGGCCGGCCAGGATGACGCCGCCGGGGATGGCCCAGACCTTGAGCGGGATCTGCCGCTTAATGTTGTGCACATCGGCGGACTTGTACCAGGGCCGGGTTATCCATTCGCCGGCCTTGTCTTTTTTACCGAAGGCCTCTTTTGGGTAGCGCCAGGGGAATTTCTCGCTCTTGTTCTTGACCCGTTCCGGATCGGTCTGCATCCGGTTGAATTTATGGGCCACGGCGTTCTCGCTGCCGAAGGCACGGACCACATGCCAATGGGTTTCGCAGAGCTTGCGCGGCGTGACGTGGACCAACGCCGGGTCTTGCGTGATGAAGTAGAAGTCAATGCCGCGTTTGCCGTGCTTGGACAGCTCAAGGATCGGCGCGGGCACCCTGGCGCCGGGCGGGGCCATGCCCCAGAAGTCCTGCAGCTCATCGACCACGATAATGGCGTCATTGGGACACTCCATCCATTTGTCGGGATGGTCGATTTCCGTCCAGCCATCGAGCGTGACTTCGGGGATGTTGCAGTAGTAGACCGGGCGGCCTTCTTTCTTGGCACGCTCCTGCACCTGGATGAAGGTGAAGAGCGTTTTCCCCTGCCTGGGGAGGCCGGTGACGAAGTTGATCGGCATGATTTACTTTTGCACCAGGCGGCGCACCTTGTCGCCACCCAGGGAGTTCAGTAGCACCTTCACGCCAATGGCGCTGATGACGATGCTGATGTGTTGATCGATGCGGAAGAACCCGGCCCATTCGGCCAGGCTGGATGCACCCACCGATGACAAGAGCCCCGTCGCCTGGGTCTTGACCGTATCGACCAGGGTGCTGATGCCCACGTACTCGACATAGCCGAAACCCAGGGCCACCAGCACGCGGCCGACGAAGCTGGACACCAGTTGCAGCAGGCCCGCAAGAAACACGGAAGCGATCCACGGCATGTTTATCCCCTGTTATTGCGGCCACCGAGCACCCAGACCATGCAGCCGAGCAGCGTGATGCCGACGCCGGCCATGGACAAGACACTTAAAGGCCCGCAGATGCGAGAAAACGGAATGGTGACTTCACCGCTCTGACCGAAATTGAGCGAAATAGAGGGATCCGCAGGGCATGAACTGCCCCAGCCGAAACCGGACTGATCAAAGCTTCCAATGCTGACCTGCGCGGCTTCGCTCTTGAGCTTGTCGGTATTGAGGCCATCGCTACCATCCACAGCTGCTGTATAGACGCTATCGGCTGGGTCATTGAACAGCTTGCAATTGCGAATATGCTGCTCGCGTGCAATGGCGCACTGGATTGCATCGCCCTCGCAAGTAAAGCCTGATTCGCACGATCCGCCGAACCCAGATTCATCGTCTTCGCCATCACCTTCACCATTACCAGTGCCGCCATCAGTGCCACCAGTAGCGCCGCCACTAGGCACCAATGGCATGCACTCCTTTTCAATTTTCACATAACCGCCAGGACATATGCCATCACCATCTGGCGGCTTGGGTTGATCGGAATAACAAAGATTGCCTACCTGCTTCGTACCAGAAGGGCATTTACCATCTTTATCTTTATCCACGGGATTGGGAGGTTTCACATCAGAAAGTTTTGCTGAGCCGCCCGTGCCGCCCGTGCCGCCCGTGCCACCCGTGCCGCCCGTGCCACCCGTGCCGCCCGTGCCGCCCGTGCCGCCCGTGCCGCCGGTGCCGCCCGTGCCGCCCGTGCCGCCCGTGCCGCCGGTGCCGTCACCTGTGCCGCCGGTGCCGCCACCTGTGCCGCCGGTGCCGCCACCCGTGCCGCCGGTGCCGCCACCCGTGCCGCCGGTGCCGCCACCCGTGCCGCCGGTGCCGCCACCCGTGCCGCCGCCCGTACCGCCACCAGCGCCACCACCTGTGCCGCCACCCGAATCAGTCGGACCACCACCAGAGCCACCGCCACTATTCGCAGAGCCACCATTGCCAGAGCCACCGCCCGAGCATTTACCGCCAGTGCCAATGCCGTTACCCGAGTATTGCGTAACCAATTCGCCCTTGCTATTTGTGAAGCTCACAGAAAAAGACGAACGGACCCGAATCTGACACCCCTCAACGCCCTCAGAAAACCCCGTAGAGCACAAATATGTCGTCGCACTTGGACTGTCTACCTCATACACACCATAATCTTTACCCGCAGGACATTTGTCAGGGACGCATTTGCCATTAACGCGCGTCTGCCCCTTTGGGCACTCGGGTTCTTTTACGCAAAAACCATTTACTCGGATTTCATCTGGTTTGCAATTGTCGGGAACACATGCGCCGCCTTCTTCGTGCTGACCTATCGGGCATGGATTTTTAGGCTTACACTGCCCGTCTTTTTCCTCAAAACCCATATTGCAAACACATGAGCCACTTTTATCAGTTGAATTTTCCGGACAAGAATACAATTTTCTAATATAAAACTTGTAGTTTGTAGGATCACCAGCACGCTTCACATAAACCACAGAAGGCTCACAGCCCTGCATGGAGCCAAGATTTCCACTCGGAGCCCACACCCCATTAACAAAATCTAATATTGCAGAACATGCCGCGCCATAACTGGAATATTGTCCAATTTTCCAATCAGTTGGCTCATAAACCTCAACCTTATCCAAAGCTTGCGCCACACCAGAAAAGAACATCAAACAAAACGCAAATATCACGCAGAAAAAATGAGCCATGCCGCACCTCATGGCCAAAAGATGATTACGCCGGCCAGCACCAACGCACACAGAACCCAAAACCCCATGACCGGCTCCCCAAGTTAGTGAGAAAAAAGGGGCGCACCCTTGCGAGCACGCCCCTCCCAAAGCGCCCTTTACAGGACGCGCTGAACCCACTTGTAGAGCTTGATCACAACCACCAGGGAGATCACGGCCACGCCGATAGCGCTAACGGCAGTCACGCCGCCGCTGATCGTGGACACGATGTCCGAGGTGTCGATGGTGACGCCTGCAGCGTGCGAGCTGCCGGCGGCCACCAAGCCCGTCAGGCCCACCACCGCAGGACGCGCCAGAGCGTTTCCAGCCTTACAGGCCAGATCGGCTGCAGCGTTCACAACAGACAGGGCGCGGCGTTTCTCAACGTTGACGAGGTTCATTTCTTCACTCCGATTCGAGGTATTTACGGGCCTGCCGCAGCAACCACGCCACGGCCATGACCATCAGCAGGGCGCCTCCAATTTCCACTGCAGATTGGGGGTCCAGGTTGAAGGGGCTCATTTGGGCCAGCTCCAACCTGGTCACGACGATCAGCGCATCGGGCGTGTCGCAGGACACTTCCGCGTAGCTCTGGCCGTCGTGGTGCAAGCAGTACATGTGCGCTCTTCGTCAGTGCTGGCCAGCGTGCAAGCCGCCCTCGCGCTCGCTGGCTCGCGCCTGGTCGGCTTGCGTGCTGGCGCGCATCCTGTACACACGCCGCGCCATGGCACGGCCGATGCGGCTAAGGCCGGGCAGTAGGAACGGACCGTGTTGCTGGCGCATGCGTGCCTGGTCAATGCGTATGCGGCGTTCTTCCCAGCTGCACACGGCGTCGGCCACTGCACTGATGAGGTCGCGCACCAGCGTCCAGGCAACGCCGCCGATGACGCCCGCCGCAAACGCGATTTGCGCAACGCTGATCGCGAAGGTGCGCAGCTCAGCTTCTGTCATCGTGATCATTCGACCGCGTCCAACGTCAGATCGACCGGGGTCACCATCGTGGTTTCGCCAGTTTCCTTGTCGGTGCTGCGAAACGGCTTGCGCGTGTAGCCGCCGAGCTGGGCCTGCACGGTGATTTCGTCGCCGGTCTGGCCCAGGCGCTGCTTGCTGCGCACTTCGACCGTCTGCGGGCGGCTGTAGGGGTCCGGGGCGGGCGTGACGATGCGCGTGTACGTCGTCTTGTCGTGGCGGCGCGCGGCGTCGATGCGGCCACGGATGACCACTTGCATGGGGGCAAGCTTCATTCCCTGAGCGGATGCGGTAACGGGTGCGTTCATGGTTCAGTCTTTCAAGCGGCAAGCCGCAACAGGTCCCGGCTGACGTGGTACTCAGGCCGATTCCGCGCCGGGAGGTGGCAGAAGCGGCGATCCGCGCGCAGCGGCGCGAAATCGTGAATGGGGCAATCGTTGGCGACGATGAACACGTCCGAGCCGCGCCAGCTCACGCCGGACTCCTCCAGCAGCTTGCGGTTGCGGTAGAACGTAGGCTTCGTGTAGCGCTCGCGGGCCTTGTCATCGCCACGCGTGGCCATGACCTGCCAGAAGGCATGCAGCACATGAGCGAGCTTGGCCGGGTGGCATTCCTGCAGGCGCCGCCATACGGCCTCTTCGGTGCGGACGGTTTCCATGCCTTGCTTCCCTTCTCGGAGTACTCGCTCGATTTCGCTGTCGTGAATGCGCTGCAGGTAGTCGTCGCTGACTTCCGACACGCGGGGGCATCGGCCAAAGTCGTACTGCAGCTTGTCTGCGTGGATTTCCACCTCGACGCGCAGGCGCTTGTCAGCCAGGCGTTGAAGGGCCTGCACTTTCCGTTCGACGCGCTCGAAGTTCTTGCCGTCGTCGTCGCCGTGAAGGTGGCTGAAAAGGATGCGAAAAAAGCGCTTCAAGCGCCCCACGTCGTGGACCCGGAATTCCGGGCCCTTGTGATAGAACTTGACCGTAGTGGTCTTGCCGGGGAAGTACAGCGATTGGGCCGTTTTCATGGCCTTCTTCCCCCGCCTGGGGAAGCTCAGCAGCTGCATGGATTCGAAGAAGCGCTTCACCTGGGTCTGCGGCAAGTCGAAGACGTTCGCCACGTCCACGCGGTGGACCGTCCAAAAGTCGGCCGCAGGCAGGTCGGTATCGAGCAGCTTTTCCACCAGGGCGACCAAGTCGCGGCAGGCCGTCAGGAACACCGAGGGACCGCCGTACACGTTGTGCCCGAGCTGGACCTTGTGGACGCTGGCCTCGACGATCAGGTAGGGCTCGCAAGGATGCATCGCAACGCGGCCGTTCTTGTCGGCCACATGCTCCTCGTGCATGGGCTTGATCGCAATGCGGCTGTCCCAGGAGCCGAGCAATTCGCCCGCGTGGAGTTCGTACAGGACCTCGCCGGTGCCCAGGTGCAGGCCCGAGCGCAGGATGCATTGCTGCTCGATCCGGCGCATCAGGGAGGCATCCATGTAGGGCGAGCGCAGCTTAACCGTGTCGTATGCCATCAGGGCCGCCCCATGGATGCGTTTGTCTCACACATGAGACTGTCAGGCGGTGCTACCACGCCCGCCTGACAAAAACCGCCCCGTGGCAGAGCGCGCGAAAAACGCCGTCCTGCAGCCGCTTCGCGGCTCAGGAAGGCGTGGTAATCGAGGTCCGTCGTGGCCTGGCTGATGTAGTCCGTGGCGTACTCGCGCAGCAACGTGTCCACCTCGAACACGTGTTGATCGAACCAGGCCGAACGCTCGGGGTTCTCCATGCACATGCGCAGGTGCGATGACACGCGGACGATGCGCAATGCCGCCCAGCTCATGCGGGGCTCGGGGGCGCTGTAGAGGTGGACCATGCCGGAACCGGACTGGCCGCCGTTGATGAGCTTCACGTGCGGCGCTCCCTAACTTGGGGAGCGGCGCCATTCCAGCGACGGCGCATGGCCGCAACGCGAATGAGCTCGGGATCGCCCGAGGCTTCTTCATTCGCAATGAGCTGCTCGACCATCAGGCGGCGGTGCCTGGCAACCGTCATCACCTTGCCTTCGTGCATTTCCCCGACCTGGGGAAGCACGCGGGAATCGACCATGCGCGGCTGCAGCTCTTGCGCCTGGTGCTCCAGCAGATCTCGCTGGCGGGCCAGGAATGCGAGCTGGGCCTCGCCGGCCTTGCGCTTGGGCTTGTGGCTGTTGCAGATGCCGCCGCTGGTGACTTCGAGGTCATGCAGCGTGCAGGCAGTGCGCGGGGCGATGACCGGGCTGTCGTGGCGCGTGACATCGAAGTGCGCGCAGTTGCGGCAGCCTGGCCGCTCGCCGGGGGTCTGGTAGCCGACCTGGGCGTGTTTGGCGACGAGTCTCATGCAGGCCACCTACGGCCAACAGACACCAGCGCGCCTGGGGCATACATGCACTCGGACTGATGCACCTTCGCCAGACGACCAGCCGGGAAAAAGAACAAGCAGAGGAAGTGATGACGGGTGCCCACCCCCTGCCCGGCGGCTGGAGCCGGCAAGCTGGCCGCCGTTTGGGTGGCAGGGGGTGGGCAAACGATGACGCTTGAGATGTGCACCAGGCGGAAGAAATCGCCCGTGTGGTACTCGAGCTCGAGGACGTTGCCGTCTACGGCGCGGACGGTGTAGATGCCTTCCTGGTAGACAACCTTCGTTCCTGCGGTGATGGGGGAATGGGGCATTGCCGGCTCCTGTGGGAAAATTGGCACCCTGCAACCGATCGCAAGATGCGACCGGAATGTAACCTTTGTGATCGCATATTGCAACCATGACCACCAATGAACTGTCCGAACTCATCGAAGCCGCAGCCATCGCTGCAGGAAGCCAACGCAAGCTCGCGGCGCTGCTGGACACGACAGCGCCGACGTTGATTCAGATGAAGCAGGGGAAAAGACCCGCGAACTGGCGTGTTCGGGGCAAACTGCGCGCAATCCTGGGTGAAGACCCTGCGCACGCCTTCATAGCCGCGATGGCCGAAGACTTGGCCTCGTCAGAAAACGAGGACGAAAAAAAAGCTGCCGATGGCTTCAAGGCCATGTTGGCAGCTTTTCCAGATGATTGGCGGAAACGGAGGGATTCGAACCCTCGATGAGGCTCTACACCCCATACTCCCTTAGCAGGGGAGCACCTTCGGCCACTCGGTCACGTTTCCAAGCTATCTATTATGCCTCAGTTTGAGACTGCTTTAACCAAACTTCAGGCCACGGGCTGGTCCAGATCGAAGGCCTTGTGCAGGGCGCGTACGGCCAGCTCCAGGTATTTGTCTTCGATCACGACCGAGGTTTTGATCTCGGAGGTGGAGATCATCTGGATGTTGATGCCCTCTTCGCTCAGCACGCGGAACATCTTGGCGGCCACCCCCACATGGCTGCGCATGCCGATGCCGACAATGCTGACCTTGCAGATGGCGGTGTCGCCCACCACCTCTTGCGCCCCCAAGGCAGGCAGCACTTTGTCCCTGAGCAGTTCCAGCGTGCGCGCGTGGTCGTTGTGGTTGACGGTAAAGCTGAAGTCGGTGCGGCCATCCTTGCTGATGTTCTGGATGATCACGTCCACTTCAATGTTGGCGTCGGCCACGGGGCCCAGGATCTGGTAGGCGATACCGGGCCTGTCGGGCACGCCAAGCACGGAGATCTTGGTTTCGTCGCGGTTGAAAGCGATGCCGGAAACGACGGCTTGTTCCATTTGTTCGTCTTCCTCAAAGGTGATCAGGGTGCCGGAGGCGGCCTCTTCGTTGATGTCGATATCCCAGGGCGTGAAGCTGGAGAGCACGCGCATGGGCACTTGGTACTTGCCGGCAAATTCCACCGAGCGGATCTGCAGCACCTTGCTGCCCAGGCTGGCCATTTCCAGCATCTCCTCGAAGCTCACGGTCTTCAGGCGCTTGGCCTGGGGCACGACGCGCGGGTCGGTGGTGTAGACGCCGTCCACGTCGGTGTAGATCAGGCACTCGCTGGCCTTCATGGCCGCGGCCACGGCCACGGCCGAGGTGTCGGAACCGCCGCGACCCAGCGTGGTGATGTGGCCCTCGTCATCAATGCCCTGAAAGCCCGTGATGATGACCACCTTGCCTGCATCCAGGTCGGCACGCACGCGCTTGTCGTCGATGGATTCGATGCGCGCCTTGGTGTAGCTGCTGTCGGTGCGCACGGGCACCTGCCAGCCGGTGTAACTCACGGCCGGCATGCCCTCGGCCTGCAAGGCAATAGCCAGCAGTGCCGACGATGCCTGCTCGCCCGTGGCGGCCAGCATGTCAAGCTCGCGGAAGTAAGCCGTGGTGGCCTGCGAGGGCGTGAGCTCCTTGGCCAGGGCCAGCAGGCGGTTGGTCTCGCCACTCATGGCACTGGGTACCACCACCATCTGGTGGCCGGCCCGTGCCCATTTGGCTACGCGCTTGGCGACGTTGCGGATGCGCTCGGTGGAGCCCATCGAGGTGCCGCCGTATTTATGAACGAACAGTGCCATGGAATATCTGCAATGACGGAACGCTGGTGAGCGGCGCTATTGCGAAGATTGTTTTGGTGCGCCGCCGTTCCGTGCGGAAATGAAATCCAAAACTCGTCAATTGTACCAACCGAGCGCCTCACCTTCGCGCACCGCATGGCCATTGCCAACCTTGAGATAGATACGGTGGCCACGCGTGGTGCAGGCGGCAATTTGCTGGAGCAGCGCGTCGAGTTGCGCTGCCGATGGCGTCGTGCTGTGCCGGATGCGCAGCCAGTGGCGCAGCACATTGGCCTGGCGCGCACGGCTCAAGGCGCGCAGCGCAGCGATGCGCGGCGGCTGGCCTACGGCGGCCAGGTCTGCCTCGGCCAGTTCCTGCAGCAGTTCATTGGCCTGGGCCGCATGCATGCAGCTGCGCGCAAACGTGTCTCGAAAATGCGGAAAGGCCTGTTGCAGGACGGGCAGCAACTGCCACCGGATACGGTTGCGCGTGTAGCGCTCGTCGGTGTTGCTGGGGTCTTCCACCCAGGATTCGCCACGCGCACGCAGCCAGGCACGCACCGCATCGCCAGACACACGCAGCAGCGGCCGGCTCCAGTGCAGGCCGCCGCGCTGCCATTGGGCGGGCATGGCGGCCAGGCCAGCCACACCGGCGCCGCGCGACAGGGCCAGCAAAAGGGTCTCAACCTGGTCGTCGGCATGCTGCGCCAATACTATTGTTTTAATAGCTTCTGGCACTTGATTAACCAGGGCCAGAGCCTCAAAAGCCTTGTAACGTGCCTGGCGCGCCGCGTCTTCGGGGCTTTGACCGGGCGCGTGGCGCGCATCGACGCGCCGCACGCTCAATGGCACGTTCAGGCGCGCGCACAGGGCCTGGCAATGCTGCTCGAAGCCGTCGGCTGCGGCCTGCAGGCCATGGTGGACATGAAAGGCGTGGACCTGGCCCGGCCAGCGCTCGGCGCAGGCCAGCAGCAGCGCCGTCGAATCCGCGCCGCCGCTCAGGCCCACGGCCAGGGGCAAACGGGGCGCAAAGGCCCGCATGGCGGCATCAAAACTCTGGGTCATGGCGCGATGCTTGCACAAAGCGCAACGGCCCCACAGGGCCGTTGCGTGCAGCGGCTGACGCTCCGGTTCAGCGCTCTGCCTTGGTGTCGTTGAAGCGGCCGTAGCTTTGCAGGCGCTCGTAGCGGCGATCCAGCAGCTCCTTGGGCTTGAGGTCGGACAGCTGGCGATGGGCATCGCCCAGGGCCCGCTTCAAGAAGGCCGCCATCTGCTTGTGCTCGCGGTGCGCTCCGCCCACGGGCTCGTTGACGATCTTGTCCACCAGGCCCAGGGCCTTGAGTCGGTGCGCCGTGATGCCCATGGCATCGGCCGCATCCTGCGCCTTGTCACTGGTTTTCCAGAGAATGGAGGCGCAGCCCTCGGGGCTGATCACGGAGTAGATCGAGTACTGCAGCATGATGACCTGGTCGGCCACGGAAATCGCCAGCGCGCCGCCAGATCCGCCCTCGCCGATCACCGTGGTGATGATGGGCACCTCCAGCTGCGCCATCTCGTAGATGTTGCGGCCGATGGCCTCGGACTGGCCGCGCTCCTCGGCGTCGATGCCGGGGAAGGCGCCGGGCGTGTCCACGAAGGTGAACACGGGCAGCCTGAACTTCTCGGCCGTCTTCATCAGGCGCAGGGCCTTGCGATAGCCCTCGGGGCGGCTCATGCCGAAGTTGCGCGCGGTGCGCTCCTTGGTGTCACGCCCCTTCTGGTGCCCCAGCACCATGCAGGCGTGGCCGTTGAAGCGCGCCAAGCCGCCGACGATGGACTGATCGTCGGCGAAATGGCGGTCGCCGTGCATTTCCACGAAGTCCGTGAAGATCTCGCGCACGTAGTCCATGGTGTAGGGACGCTCGGGGTGGCGCGCGATCTTCGTGATCTGCCAGGGGCTCAGGTCGCTGTAGATGTCCTTGGTGAGCTGCAGGCTCTTCTTGCTGAGCTGTTCAATCTCTTCGGAAATATCCACCGCGCTCTCGTTTTGCACATAGCGCAGCTCTTCGATTTTGGATTCCAGCTCGGCAATGGGCTGCTCGAAGTCCAGAAAGGTTTTTTTTGCCAACTTGTTACTCCTCGGGGCGGTGCCCGAAACCGGCCGCCCTGCCCTCATTCGTTATCAATAATCCACCGGCAGGGGGGCTAGCGAGCGCCAAATATACCAACTCGCCACGCTGCACCAGGGCTTCCACGCCTCGGCCACCTCGCGCGCATCGCTGCGGCTCACGGGGTCGCCGGAAAAGTAATGCTGGCTGATGCCCTGGATCAGCGTCGCATCGTCCAGCGGCAGCACATTCGGCCGTGCCAGGTGGAAGATCAGGAACATGTCAGCCGTCCAGCGGCTGATGCCGCGTATGGCCACGAGCTCGGCAACGATGGCCGCATCATCCATCTGGTCCCACTGCTTCACGTGCAGCTGGCCATTGTCGAAGTGCAGCGCCAGGTCGACCAGGTACTCCACCTTGCGCGCCGACAGGCCGGCCGCGCGCATGTCATCCACCTTGAGCTTGAGCACGCTGCGCGGCGTCATGCTGCGCGGCAGTTCGGCGAACTGGTCCCACACGCGCTGCGCCGAGGCCACGGACACCTGCTGGCCGACGATGGAACGCGCCAGCGTGGTGAACGCATCGCCGCGCTGGTACAGCGCCACGTCGCCCACCTGGGGGATCAGGCGGCGCATCACGCGGTCCTTCCTGGTCAGATGCTTGCAGGCCTCATCCCAGTAATCCGGAGCGGTCGGATTTGCTGTTTTTTTTATAGCTGCCACCGCTTATCCTGCATGCGCTAGAGGCCATTTTGACTCTAAATACATTTACTGTGCCGCCTCCCAGGTGGTACCCGCGGCCGAGTCCTTGAGCACGATGCCCTGGGCCAGCAGGTCATTCCTGATGCGATCCGCCGCGGCGAAATCCTTCGCGGCCTTGGCCGCCGCGCGCGCGGCGATCTGCGCTGCTATCGCGGCCTCGTCCAGCCCGGCACCAGCCTGCAGGAAGGCCTGGGGGTCGTCCTGCAACAGGCCCAGGTGCCCGCCCAGCGCCTTGAGCAGGCCCGCCAACTCGGGCGACTTGCACCGGTTGACCTCGCCGGCCAACTCGAACAGCACGGCCACGGCTTCGGGCGTGCCAAAGTCTTCATCCATGGCTGCACGGAAGCGCGCGGCATGCGGCTCTGCCCAGTCAATCTGGACCTGCGCCGGCGCCACGAGGGACAGCGCCGTGTACAGGCGCTTGAGCGCGGCACGCGCATCGTCCAGGTGCACGTCGCTGTAGTTCAGCGGACTGCGATAGTGGCTGCGCACGACGAAGAAGCGCACCGTTTCCGCGTCATATTCCTGGAGCACGTCGCGGATGGTGAAGAAGTTGCCCAGGCTCTTGGACATCTTCTCGTTGTCCACGTTGATGAAGCCATTGTGCATCCACACCTTGGCAAACGGCTTGCCCGTGGCGCCCTCGCTCTGTGCGATCTCGTTTTCGTGGTGGGGAAAGGCCAGGTCGGCGCCGCCGCCGTGGATGTCAAAGCTCTCGCCCAGCAGCGTGCAGCCCATGGCCGAGCATTCGATATGCCAGCCCGGACGGCCCTCGCCATAGGCGCTTTGCCACTTCACCTCGGCCGGCTCCTCGGGCTTGGCGCTCTTCCACAGCACGAAATCGAGCGGATCGAGCTTGCCATCCTGCACGGCCACGCGCTCGCCGGCATTGAGCTCATCGAGCGACTTGCCAGACAGCCTGCCGTAGCCAGGAAACTTGCGCACGGCGTAGTTCACGTCGCCACTGCCGGCCTGGTAGGCCAGGCCCTTGTCCTGCAGGCGAGCGATCATGCTGAGCATTTGCGGCACATACTCGGTGGCACGCGGTTCGTGCGTGGGGCGCTCAATCCCCAGGGCATCGGCGTCCTGGTGCAGCGCGTCGATCATGCGGTCCGTCAGGCTGCGGATGGTCTCGCCGTTCTCGACGGCGCGCTTGATGATCTTGTCGTCGATATCGGTGATGTTGCGCACATAGGTGACGGCGAGCCCCGAGGCGCGCAGCCAGCGCTGGACCACGTCAAAAGCGATCATGGAACGCGCATGGCCCAGGTGGCACAGGTCGTACACGGTCATGCCGCAGACATACATGCGCACATGGCCGGGTTCGAGCGGAGAAAAATGCTCCAAGGCACGCGACAGCGTGTTGTAGATGCGCAAACTCATGGGATGAACGTCAGAAATAGGTAGGAATTGCAACCGCCATACCGCCACGACGAGGCTGACCAAGGCCCGTTTTGGGATACAGGAAAAGGCCGCGGTGAAGCCGGCGGGCACCTGGCAAGGCGGGCCTCGGCGTGGGCCGTCCTGGCACCCCCCTCGGCTACAATCCGCCGCAGTATAAGCGCCCGCCGACTCCGGCCCCCCAACCCTCACCGATGAAGCAAGCACACCATCCCCTTGCGCAACTCCTGCGCACTGCCGCCCTGTCTGCGCTGTTGGGGATGCCCCTGGCCCATGCGGCAGACGATTACTCGGAGATCACGCAACTGCTGCGTACTGGCAAGGCACAAGATGCCCTGGCCAAGGCCGATCAGCGCATCGGCGCCAACCCGCGCGACCCCCAGTTGCGCTTTCTGCGTGGGGTGGCGCAGGCCGACACAGGCAAGCAGGCCGATGCCATTGCCACCTTCACCAAGCTCACGGAAGACTACCCCGAGCTGCCCGAGCCCTACAACAACCTGGCCGTGCTCTACGCCAACCAGAACCAGCTCGACAAGGCGCGCGCGGCCCTGGAAATGGCCATACGCACCAACCCCGCGTATGCCACGGCCCATGAAAACCTGGGCGACATTTACGCCAAGCTGGCGGGTCAGGCCTATAACAAGGCCCTGCAGCTGGACGCCACACATGCCAATTCGCTGCGCCCCAAGCTGGCCCTGATCCGCGAGCTGTTCTCTGTAGACGCCAAGAGCGCCGGTGCCAAGAGTGCCCCCACCGTGGCGCGTGCCGCCGCCCCGGCGCCAGCGCCTGCCGTGACAGCGGTGGCCGCACCGACACCGGCACCTGCGGTGGCCGCCCCCGCCCCGACACCTGCGGCAGCCCCCGTCACGGCTACACCGGCGGCTCCGCCCGCACCGGCACCCGCAGCGGCGGCCACCAAGGCCGCAGCCGCCAGTGGCTCCGAAAAGGATGTGGAAAAGGCCGTGCGCGCCTGGGCCTCGGCCTGGGAGGACCAGGACATGCATGGCTACCTGGGCGCATACGCCAAGAACTTCCAGCCCAAGGGCCAGCCCAGCCGTGCGGCCTGGGAAAAAGAGCGTCGCGAACGCATCGTGGGCCGCTCCAAGATCACCGTGAATGTGAACGATCTGCAGGTCACGGTCGATGGCGACAAGGCCCAGGTGCGCTTTCGCCAGCAATACAGCTCGGGCAGCCTGAATGTCACCAGCCGCAAGACCCTGGACATGGTGAACCAGGCTGGCCGCTGGGCCATCGTGCGCGAAACCACCGGCGGCTGAAACTCTTTACCCGCGTGCTGCACTAATGACATGCGGCGCTGACGGCGCCGCATACCATTTCTACAACGCACACCACGCATGCCTCTGCCACAGCGTCCCCTCAACCACATCCTGGCCACGGCAGCCATGGCCGCGGTTCTGGCAGCGCCTGCGTCCGCGCAGGCGAAGAAGGGGGAAAAAGCGCACGAGCCCGTGGTCAAGCAGAGCAAGCAGGTCAAGCGCAAGAAGGCAAAGCCACCAGCCCCCTTGCGCGACGGTGATGCGGAAAGGCGCCTGCTGGAGATCTCCCAATTGACGGCACAAGGGCGTGCCCGCGAGGCCCTGCCCCTGGCCGAGCGTCTGGTACAAGACCATCCCAACTTCCAGCTCGCCCAGCTGGCCCTTGGCGACCTGCTTGCGATCCGGGCCCGCCCCGTGGCCCGGGTCGGCGATGTGCTGCCAATGCCGGTCGCCATGCACGCACCGGCGCAGATACCGGGCCTTCAATTTGCCACGGCGGCCCCGGCCCCCGTCTCGCAGGCGTTTGCCGCCCAGTCAGCCCTCCCGCCCGCGGCGGTGCAAGCACTGACGGATCTGCGCAGCGAGCTGCGCCTGCGCATCGACGCCACCAAGGCGCCGCCGCCGCAAGGCAGCATCCCCACACAGTTTCTGGAGTTGCCCGCACGCACGCGCCATGCCATTGCCATGGACGCCTCGCGCTCGCGCCTGTACCTGTTCGAAAACACCGACAAGGGGCTGGTGCTGGTGGCCGACTACTACGCCTCGGTCGGCAAGCTCGGCACCGAAAAGGCCATCGAGGGCGACCAGCGCACGCCGCTGGGCGTGTACTTCATCACCAGCCGGCTCGACCCGGCCACGCTGAGGGATTTCTACGGCGCCGGGGCCCTGCCCATCAACTACCCCAATCCACTGGACCAGAGCCGGGGCAAGACGGGCAGCGGCATCTGGCTGCATGGCACGCCGCCCGAGCAGTTCTCGCGCGCGCCCCTGGCCACCGATGGCTGCCTGGCCCTGGCCAACCCGGACCTGCAGCGCATCCTGCAGACCGTGGAGCCGCGCAGTACGCCCGTGGTCATTGCCCGGCAGCTGCAGTGGGTCAAGCCCCAGGCGCTGCAGGCCGAGCGCCAGGCCTTCCACGCCGTGCTCGAAGCCTGGCGCACGGCCAAATCACAGGGCGACATGCCGCGCCTGCTGAGTTTTTATGCGCCCGACTTCCAGGGCCAGCGCAACCAGGGCCTGACCGAGTGGTCACAAACCCTGCAGGCCGAAGCCAAGTCACTGCAAGGCCGCACCGTGGCGCTCAAGGACAAGAGCAT
Organism: Alicycliphilus denitrificans; assembly: GCF_044792555.1. Taxonomy (GTDB): domain Bacteria; phylum Pseudomonadota; class Gammaproteobacteria; order Burkholderiales; family Burkholderiaceae_C; genus Alicycliphilus; species Alicycliphilus denitrificans_A. The sequence continues at coordinate 1,688,029 of NZ_CP126238.1, read as the reverse complement.
GCTGCGCTGGACCGACAGCAGCGACACCATGGTGGTGACCTTCGGCGAAGTCGCCGAAGGCGCGCGCAGCGGCACCATCAAGCGCCAGTACTGGACGCGCAAGGGCGCACGCTGGCAAATATTTTTCGAAGGAGTGATTGGATGATTTCCAGAAGAAATTCGACTCTAGCGCTTACTGGTATTGCGCTTTCAGCTATTTTTAACATAGCTAACGCCCAGCTTGCCACACCCCAGGTCAAGCTCGCCACCAGCATGGGCGACATCGTGGTGCAGCTCGACCCCGCCAAGGCGCCGAAGACGGTGGAGAACTTCCTGGCCTACGTGCAGGGCAAGCACTACGACGGCACCGTCTTTCACCGCGTGATCGACGGCTTCATGATCCAGGGCGGCGGCTTCACGGCCGACATGGCGCAAAAGCCCACCAAGGCCCCCATCGCCCTCGAAGCCAATAATGGCCTGAAGAACGACACCTACACCATCGCCATGGCGCGCACGGCCAACCCCAACTCGGCCACGGCACAGTTCTTCATCAACGTGAAGGACAACGCCATGCTCAACGCCCCCAACCCCGATGGCTATGGCTATGCCGTTTTCGGCAAGGTCGTCCAGGGCACCGAGGTGGTGGACAAGATCAAGGCCGTGGCCACGGGCAACCGCGGGCCGCACCAGAACGTGCCTACCACGCCCGTCGTCATCAACTCCGCAACGCTGGTCAAGTAACCCCCGAAAGGACAACACACCATGAGCAACCCGCAAGTCGAACTGCACGTCACCATCAACGTCGCCGAGAGCGCCACCCAGGGCGTCATCACGCTGGAGCTGGACGCCGTGAACGCGCCCAAGTCCACCGCGAACTTCCTCGCCTACGTGAACAAGGGCCACTACGACGGCACCATCTTCCACCGCGTGATCAAGGGCTTCATGATCCAGGGCGGGGGCTTTACCGCCGACATGAAGCAAAAGGGCACCGAGGCCCCGATCGAGAACGAGGCCGCCAACGGCCTGAAGAACGACAAGTACACCATCGCCATGGCACGCACCGGCGACCCGCACAGCGCCACGGCGCAGTTCTTCATCAACACGGTGGACAACGGCTTTTTGAACCACACCTCGCCCACGCCCCAGGGCTGGGGCTACGCCGTGTTCGGCAAGGTGGTCCAGGGCGAGGACGTGGTCGAGGCCATCAAGAAGGTGCGCACCACGCGCAAGGGCTTCCACGACGACGTGCCCTTTGACGCCGTGGTGATCGACAAGGCCGTGGCGCTGTAAGCCACGCCATGCAGCACACCGTGCCGGGCATGGCCGAACTGGCCGCGCCAGCCGACTGGCGCACGGTCGATTTCCTGGCCGACCTGCATCTGGAGCCGGGGCAGCCGGCCACGCTGCGGGCGCTGCAGCACTACCTGGACAGCACGCCCGCCGACGCGGTGTTCCTGCTCGGCGACCTGTTCGAGGTCTGGGTGGGCGATGACGCCATCGCCGAGCCCGGCAGCTTTGAAGGCCGCTGCTGCGCCCTGCTGGCCAGCGCCGCAAGCCGGCGCCCGCTGTACTTCATGCACGGCAACCGCGACTTTCTGGTGGGCGCGGGCTTCACGCGCCACACCGGCATCACCGTGCTGGCCGACCCCACGGTGCTCACCTTTGCGGGGCAGCGCTGGCTGCTGTCGCATGGCGATGCGCTGTGCCTGAACGACGCCGAGTACCAGCGCTTTCGCGTCCTGGCGCGCGACCCCGAATGGCAGGCCCGGCTGCTGGCGCGCCCCCTGCATGAGCGCCGCGCCCAGGGCCGCAGCGCGCGCAGCGAGAGCGAGGCGCGCAAGCAGGCCGGAACGGCGGTCTATGCCGACGTGGACGCCACCGCCGCCATCGCCTGGCTGCACGCCGCGCGCGCCCAGGCGCTGATCCACGGCCACACGCACCTGCCGGCGGAGCATATGCTGGCGCCGGGCCTGGCGCGCCATGTGCTCACCGACTGGGACCTGCAGGCCGACCCGCCGCGCGCCGGCCTGCTGCGCCTGACGGCCGGCGGCTTGCAACGCCTGCCATGCGCTTTCTGAACCGTATCGCCCGGCGTGTGCGCTCTGCCGTAGCGCCCATGCCCGAGATCTCCGCCGAACTGTGGCTGCGAACCGTCCAGCGCCACGCGTTTCTGGGGGCGCTGTCGCTGCAGGACCAGTCCAAGCTGCGCGCCCTGAGCGCCCTGTTCCTGCAGCACAAGGAATTCACGGGCGCCCATGGCCTGCAGGTGACCGATGCCATGGCCGTCTCCATCGCCGCCCAGGCCTGCCTGCCACTCTTGCACTGGGGCGCGCCGGCCAAGGCCCTGGCCTGGTATGACGACTTCGTCGGCATCGTCGTGCATCCGGCCGAGGCCCTGGCCCGGCGCAAGACCGTGGACGAGGCCGGCGTGGTGCACCACTACGACGAGGTGTTGCTGGGCGAGGCCATGGAGCATGGCCCCGTGATGCTGAGCTGGCCCGCCGTGGACGACGCCGGCCAGCCCAATCACGCAGGCCACACGAATGCCAGCAGCGTGGTGATCCACGAATTCATGCACAAGATCGACATGAAGAACGGCCCGGCCGACGGCTGCCCGCCCCTGCCCCCGGGTTTTCTGGGCACGGCCAGCCGGCGCGCGGCCCATGCGGCCTGGCGCGCGGCCTGGGAGCCCGCCTATGGGCAGTTTCGCGAGCAGGTCATCATTGCCGAACGCTTTGGCGGCGCCTGGCCCTGGCTGGATGCCTATGGCGCCACGGCGCCGGCGGAGTTCTTTGCCGTGGCCTGCGAGGCCTACTTTGTCGACCGGCCACGCTTCGCGCAGGAATTTCCCACGCTGGCGCCGGTGCTGGACGGGTTCTTCCGCCCCTGAAACGCTCAGCCGAGCGCCAGACGCTCGCGCGCCACCTGGTATTCGCGGCGCAGGCGTGCGATCAGGTCGGCCGCCGAGCTGACCTCGGTGATATGGCCTATGCCCTGGCCGCAGCCCCAGATGTCCTTCCAGGCCTTCTTCGCGTCGCCGCCGAAGTTCATCTTGCTCGGGTCGGACTCGGGCAGGTTGTCCGGATCCAGGCCCGCGGCGCGGATCGAGGCCGCGAGGTAGTTGCCATGCACGCCCGTGAACAGGTTGCTGTAGACGATGTCGTCCGATGAGCCATCGACGATGGCCTGCTTGTAGGCGTCGTGCGCGCGTGCCTCGTGCGTGGCGATGAAGGCCGAGCCGATGTAGGCAAAGTCCGCACCCATGGCCTGCGCCGCCAGGATGGCGCCGCCCGAGGCGATGGAGCCCGACAGCGCGACCGGGCCGTCAAACCACTGGCGGATCTCCTGGATGAGGGCAAACGGGCTCTTCACGCCCGCATGGCCGCCGGCACCGGCCGCCACGGCGATCAGGCCGTCGGCGCCCTTCTCTATGGCCTTGCGGGCAAACTTGTTGTTGATGATGTCGTGCAGCACGATGCCGCCCCAGCCGTGCACGGCCTGGTTCACGTCCTCGCGCGCGCCCAGGCTGGTAATGACGATGGGCACCTTGTACTTGGCGCAGACCTGCATGTCGTGCTCCAGCCGGTCATTGCTCTTGTGCACGATCTGGTTGATGGCGAACGGGGCCGATGGCTGCTCGGGATGCGCCCTGTCCCAGGCGGCCAGGGTCTCGGTGATCTCGGCCAGCCAGTCCTCCAGTTGCGCCGCCGGGCGGGCATTGAGCGCGGGCATGGAGCCCACGATGCCGGCCTTGCACTGCTCGATCACGAGCCTGGGGTTGCTGATAATGAACAGCGGCGAGCCAATCACGGGCAGCGAGAGTTTTTGCAGAGCCGGCGGCAGCTTGGACATGCGGGGAGTCTCCATAGTTAAAAAGGGCTCTGGCGCTTGATGGACAAGCGTCAGCAGCTATCAAAATTAATTCTTCAATCAGAACGCTTCAAGCGCCAGCGCCGTGACGCTGGCCGCGCCCTCGACGATCGCATCGCGCTGGCACGGCGCCTTCACCAGGATGTGCTCGGCATAAAAGCGCGCCGTGGCGATCTTGGCCTGCATGAAGCCCACATCCTGTCCCTTGGACGACAGCTCCTGCGCCACCAGCAGGGCGCGGCCCATCTGCCAGCCGGCCACCAGATTGCCCGCCAGCATCAGGTAGGGCACGCTGCCCGCGAAGGCTGCATTGGGGTCGGACTTGGCGTTGGCGGCGATGAAGTCCACGGCGTCCAGGAAGGCCTGGCGCGCGGCCGCCAGGCGCCGGGCCACGGCCCGGGCGTCGGCCGTAGCGCTGGCGTTCAGCTCGCCTTCGGTCTGCTCGACCTGCGCGGCAATCGCGCGCGCCAGCTGGCCGCCGTCACGCGCCGTCTTGCGCCCCACCAGGTCGTTGGCCTGAATGGCGGTCGTGCCCTCGTAGATGGTCAGGATGCGCGCGTCGCGGTAGTACTGCGCGGCGCCGGTTTCCTCGATGAAGCCCATGCCGCCGTGCACCTGCACGCCCAGGGACGTGACCTCCAGGCTCATCTCGGTGCTGTAGCCCTTGACCAGCGGCACCATGAATTCATAGAACGCGGCGTTGTCCTTGGCCACCTGGGCGTCCGGGTGATGGTGCGCCGCGTCGTAGGCGGCCGCGGCCACCGTGGCCATGGCGCGGCAACCCTCGGCGAGCGCACGCATGGTCATCAGCATGCGGCGCACATCGGGGTGGTGGATGATGGGGCCGGCGCCCGGCAGGCTGCCGTCCACGGGGCGGCTTTGCACACGCTCGCGCGCGTACTGCACAGCATGCTGGTAGGCGCGCTCGGCCACGGCAATGCCCTGCATGCCCACGGCGTAGCGTGCGGCGTTCATCATGATGAACATGTATTCCAGGCCGCGGTTTTCCTCGCCGACGAGATAACCCACGGCGCCACCATGGTCGCCAAACTGCAGCACCGCCGTGGGACTGGCCTTGATGCCCAGCTTGTGCTCAATGCTCACGCAATGCGCGTCGTTGCGCATGCCCAGGCTGCCATCCGGGTTCACGAGGAATTTGGGCACCACGAACAGGCTGATGCCCTTCACGCCCTCGGGCGCACCTGCCACGCGCGCCAGCACCAGGTGCACGATGTTCTCGGCCATGTCGTGCTCACCGTAGGTGATGAAGATCTTGGTGCCAAAGATCTTGTAGCTGCCGTCGGCCTGCGGCTCGGCCCTGGAGCGCACCAGGGCCAGGTCCGAACCTGCCCCGGGTTCCGTCAGGTTCATGGTGCCGGTCCACTGGCCGCTGATCAGCTTTTCCAGGTAGGTGGCCTTGAGCTGCTCGCTGCCCGCGGTGAGCAGCGCCTCGATGGCGCCGTCGGTCAGCAGCGGGCACAGCGCAAAGCTCAGGTTGGCGCTGTTGAGCATCTCGCCGCAGGCCGCGCCGATGGTCTTGGGCAGGCCCTGGCCGCCGAAGTCCACCGGGTGCTGCAGGCCCTGCCAGCCGCCCTCGGCAAACTGGCGGAAGGCCTGCCTGAAGCCCGGCGTGGTCGTGACCTGGCCGTTGGCAAATGAGGACGGGTTCTTGTCCCCTTCCACATTCAGCGGCGCCACCACGCCCTCGTTGAACTTGGCGCATTCCTCCAGCACGGCAGCGGCCGTGTCCAGGCCGGCATCCTCGAAACCGGGGATTTGCGCGACCTGATCGATGCGCGCCAGGTGCTCGATGGCAAACAGCATGTCCTTGACGGGGGCGGTGTAGCTCATGGTGGTGGAAGTCCGTGAATGGGAAATTTGGCTCGAAAAAAAGGGCATCGCCTGCGATGCCCCGGTACGGTGGTGTGCGATCAGAGCGCCTTGACCAGCTCCGGCACCGCCTGGAACAGATCCGCCTCCAGCCCATAGTCGGCCACGCTGAAGATCGGCGCCTCGGGGTCCTTGTTGATGGCCACGATGACCTTGCTGTCCTTCATGCCCGCCAGGTGCTGGATGGCCCCGGAGATGCCGCAGGCGATGTACAGCTGCGGCGCGACGATCTTGCCCGTCTGCCCCACCTGCAGGTCGTTCGGGGCGTAGCCCGCGTCCACCGCCGCGCGCGATGCGCCGATGGCCGCGCCCAGCTTGTCGGCCAGCGGGGTCATGACCTCGTTGAACTTCTCGCTGCTGCCCAGCGCCCGGCCACCGCTGACGATGATCTTGGCGGCCGTCAGCTCGGGGCGGTCGTTCTTGGTGACCTCGCGGCCCACGAAGCCGCTCTTGCCGCTGTCGGCGACGGCGGCCACACTCTCCACGGCGGCGCTGCCGCCGGTGGCGGGCGCGGCGTCAAAGCCCGTGCCGCGCACGGTGATGACCTTCACGGCGTCGCTCGATTGCACGGTGGCAATCGCGTTGCCGGCGTAGATCGGGCGCTCGAAGCTGTCGGGGCTCACCACCTTGGTGATGTCGCTGATCTGCGCCACGTCGAGCTTGGCGGCCACGCGCGGGGCCACGTTCTTGCCGCCGGCGGTGGCGGGGAACAGGAGGTGGCTGTAGTTGGCTGCGATGGCGAGAACCTGGGCGGCGAGGTTTTCCGCCAGGCCGTCCTTCAGGGCGGCGCCGTCGGCGTGCAGGACCTTGGCGACGCCGGCGATCTGGGCGGCGGCGGCTGCGGCGGCTTGTGCGCCTTCACCGGCCACCAGCACATGCACCTCGGCGCCGCAGGCGGCGGCGGCGGTGACGGTGTTCAGGGTGGCCGCCTTGAGGCTGGCGTTGTCGTGTTCTGCAATGACGAGTGCGGTCATGTTGTGTTCTCCTTCTGCCTTAGATGACCTTGGCTTCGTTCCTGAGTTTGGCCACCAGCGTAGCCACGTCGGGCACCTTGATGCCGGCGCCGCGCTTCGGGGGCTCGGCCACCTTCAGGGTCTTCAGGCGCGGGGCCACGTCCACGCCCAGGTCCTCGGGCTTGACGGTCTCCAGCGGCTTCTTCTTGGCCTTCATGATGTTGGGCAGCGTGACGTAGCGCGGCTCGTTCAGGCGCAGGTCGGTGGTGATCACGGCCGGGGTGGTCAGCTGCAGGGTTTCCAGGCCGCCGTCGACTTCGCGCGTGACGTTGACCTTATCGCCGGCCACTTCGACCTTGTTGGCGAAGGTGGCCTGGGGCAGGTCGGCCAGGGCGGCAAGCATCTGGCCGGTCTGGTTGGCGTCGTCGTCGATGGCCTGCTTGCCCAGGATGATGAGGCCGGGTTGCTCTTTGTCCACCAGGGCCTTGAGCAGCTTGGCCACGGCCAGGGGCTGCAGTTCTTCCGTCGTCTCCACCAGGATGCCGCGGTCGGCGCCGATGGCCATGGCGGTGCGCAGGGTTTCCTGGCATTGGGCCACGCCGCAGGAGACGGCGATGACCTCGGTGGCCACGCCCTTTTCCTTCAGGCGCACCGCCTCTTCGACGGCGATTTCGTCAAAGGGGTTCATGCTCATCTTCACGTTGGCGATGTCTACGCCCGTGCCGTCCGATTTCACGCGGACCTTCACGTTGTAGTCCACCACGCGTTTCACGGGGACCAAGACCTTCATGACTGCAGCTCCTTCAATGGTTGATTAATTGACGCGTACGTAAACCGACTCATTCTATTGCGCACTGCAGCATGCGTGGAATTCGTAGTGCCCACAGCGTAAAAATCAGGAACGAACGACCGTGCTTTTTGGCGATTATGCCAGCACGTTGATGAGGGCAGCCGCCGGTCAGGCCTGCTTCCAGGTCGGCTGGCGCTTCTCGGCAAATGCGCGCGCACCCTCCTGCGCAGCCTCGTCCATCATGTTGACGGCCATGACCTGGCCGGCGATCTGGTAGGCGGCATCGATGCCCAGTTCACGCTGCTGGTACACCAGGGCCTTGCCCATGGTCACGGCCGCACGGGGTTTTTGCAGGATGGACTGCACCAGCGTTTCCACCTCGGCATCCAGCAGTGCGGGCGCCGCAACGCGGTTCACCAGCCCCTGCTCAAGGGCCGTGCGCGCGTCGATGAAGTCGCCCGTGAGCAGCATTTCCATGGCCCGCTTGGCCGACATGTTGCGCATCAGCGGCACGCTGGGCGTGGCGCAGAACAGGCCGTAGTGGATGCCGCTGGTGGCAAAGCTCGCCGCCTCGCTGGCCACGGCCAGGTCGCATTGCGCCACCAGCTGGCAGCCGGCCGCCGTGGCCATGCCGTGCACGCGCGCGATCACCGGCACGGGCAGCCTGTGGATGGCCAGCATCACGCGGCTGCACTGGGCAAATAGGTCCTGGTACCAGGCCAGGTCGGGATGCTGCGCCATGTCCTTGAGGTTGTGGCCGGCGCAAAAGGCCTTGCCTGCGGCGGCCAACACCACCACGCGCGCGCCCTCGTCCTGCGCCACGTCCGCCAGGGCCCGCTGCAGGGCGGACAGCATCTCGTGGCCCAGCGCATTGAAGCGCGCCGGATCATTCAGCGTGAGCGTGACCACGCCGCGCGCATCGCGCGCCACCTGCAGCAAATTCGTACCATCCGACATGACTGAATGCTCCATTACAGATCGGCCAGCACGCGCAGATGCGCCTCCACGCTGCGCGAGAGCGGCCCCATCATGTAGCCGCCCTCCAGGCAGGAGACGATGCGCTTGTTGGCAAAACGCCGCGCGATGTCCTTGATGCGCATGGTGATCCAGGCGTAGTCCTGCTCGGTCAGGCCGAGCTGGCCCATGTCGTCATCGCGGTGCGCATCAAAGCCCGCGCTCACGAAGATCATCTCGGGCTTGAAGGCCTCCAGGCGCGGCATCCAGACCATCTCGACGATCTCGCGCACGTCCATGCCCTTGGTGTAGGCGGGCACGGGCACGTTGAGCATGTTGGGCGCGGGATCCTGGTCGCCGCTATAGGGATAGAAGGGATGCTGGAAGATGCTGACCATGAGCGCGCGCTCGTCGCCGGCCAGGATGTCCTCGGTGCCGTTGCCGTGATGCACGTCGAAGTCGATCACGGCCACGCGCTTGAGGTTATGGCGCTGCAGTGCGTACTTGGCGGCAATGGCCACGTTGTTGAAGAAGCAAAAGCCCATGGCCTTGGCTCGCATAGCGTGGTGGCCCGGCGGGCGCACGCTGCAAAAGGCGTTTTCGAGCTCGCCGGCCATGACCGCATCGGTGGCCTCGATGGCTGCGCCGGCGGCGCGCAGGGCCGCCGTCCAGGTGTGGCGGTTCATGGCGGTGTCGGTGTCGAGCTGGAAGTAGGGTGAGCCGCCGGCGTCTTCTTCCTCGACGAGCCGCAGCGACAGGCCACGCAGCGCGGCCACATGCATGCGATCGTGCGCCAGCTCGATGTCGGCCAGGGAAGCCAGCGGGGCCTCGCGGTGGTCAAGCGCGGCCGACACTCCGGACACCAGCAGCCGGTCCTCGATGGCATCCAGCCGCGCCGGGCATTCGGGATGCCCCGGCCCCATCTCGTGCTTGCGGCAGTCGCCATGGGTGTAATAGCCCGTCTTGCTCACAGTCAATCCCCCGTGTATCAATTGTTTTCGGATAACGTCAGGCCATGCATGCACAGCACAAAATCCGATCGCTCCTAAACCAGCTTAACACGGTGATCACCGGGAAAAGCTTACAAGTCCAGGACTGCGTGACCTGCCTGCTCGCGGGTGGTCATCTGCTCATCGAGGACGTTCCCGGGGTAGGAAAAACCACCCTGGCCCATGCGCTGGCGCACACCTTTGGCCTCAGCTTCACGCGCGTGCAGTTCACCGCCGACCTGATGCCCAGCGACTTGACGGGCGTGTCGGTCTACGAGCGCGGCACCGAGGCCTTCGTGTTCCACCCCGGCCCCGTGTTCACCCAGGTGCTGCTGGCCGACGAGATCAACCGCGCCAGCCCCAAGACACAGAGCGCGCTGCTGGAGGCGATGGAGGAAAAGCAGGTCTCGGTAGAGGGCGCCACGCGCCCCCTGCCCCAGCCCTTCTTCGTGATCGCCACGCAGAATCCGCATGACCAGCTGGGCACCTTTGCCCTGCCCGAAAGCCAGCTCGACCGCTTTCTGATGCGCATCTCGCTGGGCTACCCCGACCGCGCCAGCGAGCGCCAGCTGCTCGCCGGCGGCGACCGCCGCGACATGCTCGCCGGCCTGCCGCCGCTGCTCACGCAGGAAGAACTGACCGAACTGCAGCGCCAGGTGCTGGCCGTGCATGCGGCCGAGCCGCTGCTCAACTATGTGCAGGACCTGATCACCGCCACGCGCTCGGGTCGCTGGTTCGTGCAGGGCCTGTCGCCGCGCGCGGGCATTGCGCTGATGCGCGCCGCCAAAGCGCAGGCGCTGATCGAGGGGCGCGACTATGTGGCGCCCGACGACGTGCAGGCCGTGCTGCCCAAGACCATGGCCCACCGCCTGGTGCCCATGGGCGACGCCGGGCGCGGCAGCGTGGAGCAGGTGCGCGCCATGCTCGAATCCGTGCCCCTGCCCTGATCCTGATGACCAGCACCCTGCGCGCCCCCTGGGCGGCCGCCACCGAACGCTGGCGGCAGTGGTGGAGCGCGCGCCTGCCGCCAAGCGACACCCTGGCGCTGACCCAGCGCAACGTCTACATCCTGCCCACGGCCGCGGGCTGGATGCTGGCGCTCACGCTGCTGGTGCTGCTGGTGGCGTCAATCAACTTCCAGCTCAACCTGGGCTATCTGCTGACCTTTCTGCTGGCCGGCAGCGTGGCGGTGAGCGTGCACCTGAGCCATGCCACGCTGCGCGGCCTGCAACTGCGCCTGCTGCTGCCCGAGCCGCAATTTCTGGGCGCGGGCGCGCTGCTGCAGGTGCAGCTGCACAACGCCGCGCGCGCCACGCGCTACGGGCTGGCCGTGGCCGTGCGCGGCAGCAGCGCCGCGCAATGGGCCTGGACCGATGTGCCGGGCCAGGACAGCGCCACGGTGCAGGTGGCCTTCCAGCCCGCGCGGCGCGGCCTGCAGGCGGTGCCCACGCTGAAGCTGGAGACGCGCTACCCGCTGGGCACCTTTCGCGTCTGGGCGCTGTGGCGCCCGGCGGCGCAGGTGCTGGTCTACCCCCGGCCCGAGACACCGGCGCCGCCGCTGCCGCCAGCCGAGCCGCGCACCGGCGGCAGCGGCCAGGCCCCGGCGCGCGGCGTGGGCGAGTTTGACGGCGTGCGCGCCTACCGGCGCGGCGACCCGCTCAAGCTCGTGGTCTGGAAGAAGGCCGCGCGCTCGCTGGCCACGGGCACGAGCGGCCTGGTCAGCCGCGACACCCAGCAGTCCCAGCGCCACGAGCTCTGGCTGGACTTTGCCGCCACCGGCCTGCAGGCGCCCGAGGCGCGGCTGTCGCGCCTGACGGCCTGGGTGCTGCAGGCCGACCGCCTGGGCGCGGACTACGGCCTGCGCCTGCCCGGCCGGCAGATCGCGCCGGATCATGGGCCCGCACACCGGCGCCGCTGCCTGGAGGCGCTGGCGCTCAGCTGAAGAATATTCAATGAAATTGGCATCCACCCCAATACCATCAAGCGCTATCAGCTATTTTTTAAATAGCTTCAAGCCATGGCACCTGCGCGGCGGAGGCCTGCCATGAACCTCGCCAGCCGCCTTGCGCGCCTGCCGCGCGAGGCGCGCGACACGCTGTTCCTGCTGGCCGTCGTCGCCTGCTGCATCGCCCCGCTGGCAGCGCACCTGCCGCCCTGGGCCAGCGCCATGACCGCCACGCTGCTGGCCTGGCGCGCCTGGCTGGCGGCGGGCAGCCGGCCCCTGCCCGGGCGCTGGCTCACGGCCGTGCTGCTGGCGCTGGTGGTGCTGCTGACCCTGCAGTCGCACGGCACCATCGTCGGGCGCGACGCGGGCGTGACGCTCATCGTCATGCTGCTGGCGCTCAAGACGCTGGAGCTGCGCGCGCGGCGCGACGCCATGGTGGTGTTCTTCCTGGGCTTTTTCACGCTGCTGGCCAACTTCTTCTTCTCGCAGGCGCTACCCATCGCCGCCGTCATGCTGGTGGCGCTGCTGGGCCTGCTCACGGCCCTGGTCAACGCCCACATGCCCGTGGGCCGGCCGCCGCTGGCCACGGCCATGCGCCAGGCCGCGCGCATGATGCTGCTGGGCGCGCCCATCATGGCGCTGCTGTTTCTGCTGTTTCCGCGCATGGCGCCGCTGTGGGGCATGCCCGCGGACAAGACCGGCGCACGCACCGGCCTGTCGGGGCAGATGAGCATAGGCAGCATGGCCTCGCTGGTGCTGGACGGCAGCGTGGCCCTGCGCGTGCGCTTTGACACGCCGGGCGGGCTGCCCCCTGAGCCGCAGGATCTGTACTTTCGCGGCCCGGTGCTCACGGCCTTCAACGGACGCGACTGGTTCGCCCTGTCGCAGCCCGAGGCGCGCGGCATCACAGCGGCCGCGCCCAGCCCCGCCCACCTGCAGGTGCAGGGCGCGCCGCTGCGCTACGAGCTCACGCTGGAGCCGCACCAGCGCCCCTGGCTGCTGACCCTGGACGCCACCAAGGCCGCGCCCGAGCTGCCCCAGGGCAGCTGGGCCCTGATGTCGCCCGAGCTGCAATGGAGCGCCAGCCGTCCCATCCACAGCGTGCTGCGCTACCGTGCCGAGAGCCACCTGCGCTTTACCCACGGCCCGCTGCGGCGCACGCCCCAGATGCAGGCCTACGTACAGCTGCCACCGGACCTGAACCCGCGCACCCTGGCCCTGGCGCGGCAGATGCAGGCCGACCCGCGCCTTGGCCGCGGCGGCGCCCAGGCCTTCGTGGATGCGGCGCTCGCGCGCCTGGCGCAGGGCGGCTACCGCTACTCGCTGGAGCCCGGCCTGTACGGCGAGCACACGGCGGACGAATTCTGGTTCACGCGCAAGGAGGGCTTTTGCGAGCACATCGCCTCGGCCTTCGTGGTGCTGATGCGCGCTCTGGATGTGCCGGCGCGCATCGTCACCGGCTACCAGGGCGGGCAGATGAACGCCATCGACGGCTACTGGACCGTGCACCAGAGCGACGCCCATGCCTGGGCCGAGGTCTGGATCGCCGGGCGCGGCTGGGTGCGCGTGGACCCCACGGGCGCCGTCGCCCCCGGCCGCGTGGGCCAGCTGCAGCGCCTGCAGGCGCCGCGCGGCGTGTTCGGCGCGGCCATGGACGCCGTCGTCAGCCCCACGCTGCTGCAAAACCTGCGCACCGTCTGGGAGGCCGTGAACAACGGCTGGAACCAGTGGGTGCTCAACTACACCCAGGGGCGCCAGCTGGATCTGCTCAAGGCCCTGGGCGTGCAGTCGCCCAGTTGGCAGGACCTGGTGCGCCTGCTGGGTTTTCTGATCTGCAGCAGCGCCGCCGCAGGCGCCCTGTGGGCGCTATGGGAACGACGCCGCCAAGACCCCTGGCAGCAGCTGCTGCAGCGGGCACGCGAGCGCCTGGCCCGCGCCGGCCTGGCACTGCCGCCGCACCTGCCACCGCGCGGCATGGCCGAGCAGGCACGCGCCCACCTGGGCCCGCCCGCCGAACCCGCCGCGCAATGGCTGCTGCGCCTGGAGCAAGCGCGCTACGCCCGCCACCCCGCCGCCGCCCTGCCCCGGCTGCGGCGCGAATTCGCCCGCCTGCCCTGGCCCGCGGCACAATCGCGCCGCACAGGAACGCCATGACATCCCGCACCGTAAAAGCCATTTTTTTGATAGCTTTCAGCGCTTTATCCATAAGCGTTACAGCCAAAAATGACCATAAAAATCACACCGCCAAGGCGGCACCCGCTCCACCCTACGCCAAGCGCGTCGATGCTATGCGCTTCGCCGACGACCTGGCCGAGCGCCGCGGCCTGGAACGCGCATGGGTGCGCCGCACCATAGGCCAGGCCCGGCTGCTGCGCGAGGTGCCGCGCCTGGTGCTGCCGCCTCCCAAAGGCGCGCCGAAGAACTGGGCCGCCTACCGCGCGCGCTTCGTCGAGCCGGTGCGCATCCGCGCCGGGCTGCGCTTCTGGCAGGACAACGCCCAGGCCCTGGCACGCGCCGAGCGTGAATACGGCGTGCCGGCCGAGATCATCATCGGCATCCTTGGGGTGGAAACCCTCTACGGCCAGCACATGGGCGGCTACCGTGTGATCGACGCGCTGGCCACCTTGAGCTTCGACTTCCCCGACGCCCACCCACGCGCGGCCGAGCGGCGCGCCTTCTTCCAGCGCGAGCTGGAGCAGTTCCTGACCCTGATGAAGCGCACCGGCATGGACCCGCTCGGCCCGCGCGGCAGCTACGCCGGCGCCATGGGCCTGGGCCAGTTCATGCCGTCAAGCTGGGCACGCTGGGCCGTGGACTTCGACGGCGACGGCCGCATCGACCTGTGGCGCAGCGCACAGGACGCAATCGGCTCGGTGGCCAACTACTTCGTGGGCCATGGCTGGACGGCCGGCATGGCCACGCATTACGCCGTTGAGTTCGATGCCGCCCACCTGCAACTCGATGAGCTGCTCGCCCCCGACATCCTGCCAACCTTCAGCACGGCCCGTATGGCCGCCATGGGCGCACAGGTACAGGGCGAAGGCGCGCAGCACGCCGGCCCGCTGGCGCTGGTGGAGCTGCAAAACGGCGGCCTGCCCCCCAGCTACGTGGCCGGCACCGAGAACTTCTACGCCGTCACGCGCTACAACTGGTCTAGCTACTACGCCATGGCGGTGATCGAGCTGGGGCGGGCGGTGGCTGCGGCGCGGCCTTGATCGGGGGTGGGTTTGAAGGAATGGCTTCCAGGGCTTATTGGGTAAGCGTTGGCAGCTCTTCTTTTTGAGTTCGGCTGGCCGGGTCTCGCCCCGGCGGGCGAGGTACTTTTCTTTGCTTCGCTGTATGGACCGGACACATGGTGGAAGCAAAAGAAAGTGAGTGCGCCGCCGGGGGCACATCCCGGCCAGCCACCCTCAAAAAGAATAACTACCCCACAAGCCTCAGGATTGATTGGAATCCGCCCCCGATCAAGGGGTCACGGCAGCTGCATCCGGCAGCTGGTCGGCATCTGCGCCTTGTCCGCCGCAATCTGGCGCACCACGCGAAAGCCGTAGCCCGAGCCCTCGACGTCGAACTTCACGCCCGGCGCGCCCAGCCTGTCCATCACGCCCACGACCAGCGACTGCTGGAACTGGTGGTCGGCCGCGCGCATGCGGCCCGCCTGGCCGTACAGGCTGACGCTGGCCTGCTCCAGCGCACGCGCCACGGGCAGCGGCTCGGTGCTGGTGGCGCGTTCCATGGCCTGGGCCAGGGCCTCGACCATGAGCTGCATGCGCATGTGCACGTAGTCGTCCTGCGGCTGCGGGAAGCGGGCGCGGAAGGCGCGGTAGAAATCCTCGCTGCCCTGCGTGGGCAGGTTCGGCAGCCAGTCGGCCACGGCCACCACCTTGCCCACGCCGGCGTCGCCCAGCGCTGCGGGCGCGCCCAGGGCGTTGCCGTAGAAGGTGTAGAACATGCCGTCGTAGCCCACCTCGCGCGCGGCCTTGACGAGCAGCGTGAGGTCGTTGCCCCAATTGCCGGTGATCACGGCCTGCGCGCCGCTGGCCTTGATCTTCACCGCATAGGGCGCGAAGTCCTTCACCCGGCCCACGGGGTGCAGCTCGTCGCCGACGATCGCCACGTCGGGGCGCTGCAGGCCAAGCTGGCGCCGGGCCTCGCGCAGCACGGCCTGGCCGAAGCTGTAGTCCTGGCCGATGAGGTAGGCGCGCTTGAGCGTCTGGTCCTCGCGCATCACGTCCATGAGCGCAGCCATGCGCATGTCGGCATGGGCATCGAAGCGGAAGTGCCAGAAGCTGCACTTGTCATTCGTGAGCGCGGGATCGACCGCCGAGTAGTTGAGGAACACCACGCGCCGTCCGGGCTCGCGCTGGTTGTGCTTGGCGATGGCCTCGATGAGCGCGGCGGCGGTGGCCGAGGAGTTGCCCTGCAAGACGTAATGCACGCCATCGTCGATGGCTGCGCGCAGGGCCGACAGCGCCTCCTCGTTCGTGCCCTTGCTGTCGTAGCGGGCCAGCTGCAGCGCCCGGGCGCCGCCCGGCAGCTTCACGCCGCCGCGCGCGTTCACGCGCTCGGTGGCCCAGAGGAGGTTGCGGAACACGGCCTCGCCGGTGTTGGCGAAGCTGCCGGACAGGCTTTCGATGAGCGCCAGCTTGATGGGCGCGGCGGGCGGCGCAGGCTGCGCCGATGCGGCGCCGCCCGCCAGGGCCAGCAGCGCCAGGGTGCAGGCGCGAACCGCCTGCCGACGTGACAGAAAGGACATGAAAGGTCGTGGAGATAAGAAAACGGTAGCCCCGCAGCCTCACTGGGCCATGAGCCGCTCGATGGCTTGCGGCGCCTGCTCGCCCGCGGCCTGATCCACGGGCGCCTCAGCGCGCGGCACCGCCTCGTGCTCCTGCAAGGGCAACTGGTTGGCGCTGGCGGTCGGTGTCTGCACGGCGGCGGCGGCGGCGGCGGCCGGAGCCGGAGCCGGAGCCGGAGCCGGAGCCGGAGCCGGAGCCGGAGCCGGCGCGGCAGCGGCGGACGCAGGCGCCACGCGCACATAGCGCTCGAAAAGCTGGAAGAAGCGCTCATAGAACTGTGGGTCGGAGATGGTCTCGCTGCCCACCTTGACCAGCGTGTCGTCGGTGGCCGAGACAGGCAGCGACACCGAGCCCAGCCCCCCCACGCCCAGCGATGCGGAATTGTTGACCTTCTTGATCACGTAGCGGTCCTGCAGCGCGCTGGCGAAGGCCGAGGTGCGCGCATCGCCCTGCCCCTCGGGGGCGCAGACCACGCGCATCTCCACCTCGTAGTGGATGTCGGTGTGGGGCTGGTAGTACTTGCGTCCGGCCACCAGCTCGGTGCTGGCGGTGTTCACCACATAGCCCTGGCTCAGCAGCGCGCGACGCGCGGCCTCGCAGGTGCGTGCCTGGGAGGCCTCGATGTGCCGCGTATGCATGCCGGCGCTGTCGAAATCGTTGGGGGTGAACTGCAGGTTGCGCTCCAGCCCCGGCATGGCTTCGGGGATGCGCGCGCAACCTGCCAGCAGGGCGCAGGCCACCAGGCCGAGACGGCGGCCCAGGACGGCGGCGGGGGGAAGGCGTAGGAATCGGATCACGGCAATCGGACAGGAAAAAACCCGGAGCAAGGCGCATTGTGAATGCGCGGCAGCGGCGCGCCGGGGTGAAACCCCTTGATGCGCCGACTATTACTATTCAATCAGGAGCTATTAACGCCTTACCACCAAGGGTTTGAGGCGGATTTGATCCCAAACTCACTCATGGCGCAGCGCCTCGATGGGGTCAAGCCGCGCCGCACGCCGTGCGGGAAAGAAACCGAACAGCACGCCAATCACGGCCGAGAACGCGAACGCCAGGATGTTCACCCCCGGGTGGAAGATGTAGGGAATGCCCATGGCCCCGGCCAGCAGCATGGACGCGCCCGTGGCCAGCACGATACCGATGAGCCCGCCGAGCGCCGCCAGCACCACGGCCTCGATGAGGAACTGCATCAGCACCTCGCGCTCCAGCGCGCCTATGGCCAGGCGCAGGCCGATCTCGCGCGTGCGCTCGGTCACGCTGACCAGCATGATGTTCATGATGCCTATGCCGCCCACCAGCAGGCTCACGGCGGCCACGGCGCCCAGCAGCGTGGTCATGACGCGCGTGGTGCCCGAGAAGGTGTCGGCCAGCTGCTTGGTGTCCAGCACGTTGAAGTTGTCGTCGTCGGTGTCCGAAAGCTTGCGCCGCTCGCGCAGCAGCTCGGTCAGGCCGGCCTTCACGCGCTCGGGGTCGCTGCCGTCCTGCATCGACACCAGCAGCGTGGGCACGCGCGTGCTGCCGATCACGCGGCGCTGCAGGGTTGTCAAAGGCAGCAGCACCAGGTCGTCCTGGTCGTTGCCAAACGCCCCCTGCCCCTTGGAGGCCAGCACGCCCACCACCTCGCACGAGAACTGGCGCACGCGCACGCGCGCGCCCAGCGGGTCGGCGTTGGCGCCGAACAGTTCGCGCCGCACGGTCTGGCCGATCAGGCACACGGCGGCGCCCACGCGCTGTTCGTCGCCGGTGAACTCACGCCCGCTGGCCAGCGTCCAACCGCCCGTCTGCAGCCAGGCATTGGTGCTGCCCAGCACGCTCGTCGCCCAGTTGCGTCCATTGGCCACCACGGTGGCGCCGGTGCGCGCTTCGGGCGCCACGGCCAGGATGCCGCCGATCTGCTGCGCGATGGCGTCGGCGTCCACGTCCTTGAACGCGGGCGCGCCGCTGCCGCCGCCCGGCCCCATGCGCTGGCCCGGACGCACCTGCAGCAGATTCGTGCCCAGGCTGGCGATCTGGGCCTGCACGGCCAGCGTGGCGCCGTTGCCCAGCGTGACCATGGTGATCACCGCGCTCACGCCGATGACGATGCCCAGCACGGTCAGAAACGAGCGCATCAGGTTGCGCCGGATCGAACGCAGCGCCAGCAGCAGGGAGTTGAGCAGCATCATGGCAGCGTGCCCTCCTTCGCCCCCTGGTGCGCCAGCGCGTAGGGGTGCGGGTTGCGCATGTCGCTGTCGATGCGGCCATCGACGAAGCGCACGATGCGCCGCGCGTACTGCGCCATGTCCATCTCATGCGTGACCATGAGCACGGTGATGCCCTGCTCCACGTTCAGGCGCCACAGCAGCTCCATGATCTCGCGGCTGCGCTGCGTGTCCAGGTTGCCCGTGGGCTCGTCGGCCAGCAGCACCGCGGGCTGGCTGACCATGGCGCGCGCAATGGCCACGCGCTGCTGCTGTCCGCCCGACAGCTCGGCGGGCGTGTGGTGCTCCCAGCCCTTGAGGCCCACCGCATCCAGCGCCCGTGCGGCGGCCGCGTGGCGCGCCGCCGCGCTCTCGCCGCGGTAGAGCAGCGGCAGCTCCACGTTCTCCTGCGCCGAGGTGCGCGCCAGCAGGTTGAAGCCCTGGAACACGAAGCCCATGAAGCGCCGGCGCAGCCGCGCCCGGTCGTCGCGCGCCAGCGACTGCACCGGCACGCCGCGAAACAGGTAGCTGCCCGCGCTGGGCCGGTCCAGGCAACCGATCACGTTCATGGCCGTGGACTTGCCCGAGCCGCTGGGCCCCATGATGGCCAGGAACTCGCCGCCGGCGATATCCAGGTCCACGCCCTTGAGCGCTTGCAAGGCCAGCGCGCCCTCGCCATAGACCTTGGTGATGCCGCGCAGACGGATCAGCGGCTGGGCATCGGCCTGGGCACTCATGGGCGCGTCCCTGCGGCCAGCTGGTCGGTGATGACCTGCATGCCGGGCTGCAATGCGTCGCCCTCGACCTCGGTCACGCGCCCGTCGCTGATGCCCACCTTCACGCGCATGGCCCTGGGGGCGCCGCCCTCCAGCACCCAGATCTGGCGCTGCCCGGCGCCGCCCTTGCCGCCATCGCCGGCGCTGCGGCGCTGGCCCGCCTGGCGCGGCATGCGCGGTATGAGCTGGCCCATGATGCCGCCGCCCGCCTTGTCGCCACTGGCCGCGGGCCCCTGCGCCGCGGCGTCGCCGGCCGCGCCCGCAGGCGTGAAGCGCAGCGCCGTGTTGGGCACGGTGAGCACGTCGTCGCGCTGCGTGGAGGTGATGGTGGCCGCGGCCGTCATGCCGGGGCGCAGGCTCAGGTCGGCGTTGTCCACCTCCAGGTAGGTGATGTAGGTGACCACGTTGTCGGTCTTGGTGGAGCCGAAGGCCACGCGCGTGGTGCGCGCCGGGTACGGCCGCGAGGGGTAGGCGCTGACGGTGAAGCTGGCCTGCTGGCCCGGCCGCACAGCGCCCACGTCGGCCTCATCCACGCTGACCTCCAGGCGCAGCCGGGACAGGTCTTCGGCCAGCGTGAGCAGGGTCACGGCCTGCAGCGACGCGGCCACGGCGTTGCCCGGCTCCACCACGCGCGACAGCACCACGCCGTCGATGGGCGAGCGGATCGAGGCCTTGGTGACGTTGGTCTCGTCGGTGGCCAGGGCGGCCCTGGCGTCCTGCACGCTGGCGCGCGCGGCGGCCTCGTCGGCCTGGGCGCGGTCGTAGCTGGCGCGGCCCGCGTCCAGCTCGGCGGCGGACGGCACCTTGCCGCCCGACAGGCGCGCCACCTCTTCGAGCCGCGCCAGGCTCGCGCGCGCCTCCTTGACGGTGGCCGCGGCCTGGGCCAGCCGCGCCTGGGCCGAGGCCACGGCGGCGCGCGAACGCAGCACCTGCGCGTCGAGCTTGGTGGTGTCCAGCTCCACCAGCACCTGGCCCTTCTTCACCACATCGTTCACATCCACCAGCACGCGGCGCACCGTGCCCGACAGCTCGCTGCCGATGTTCACCGAGCGCGTGGGCTGCAGCGTGCCATTGGCCGCCACGGTCAGCCTGACCTGGCCACGCTGCACCTCTTGCGTGACATAGCGCGGCACGGCCTGGGCGCGCTTGCCCGCCTGCCAGTACCACCAGCCGCCGGCCGCGGCGGCCACGGCCAGCAGGCCCAGCCACAGGGTGATGCTCTGCCACCAGCGCCGGCCCAGGCCGTCGCCCAGCAGGGCCTGCAGGTCTTGCGGCGCCGGTGCATTGGAGTTGGTGTTTTTCTCTTGCTCTGTCATGGTTCCTGCCCTTGCGATACCTGCCAGCCGCCGCCCAGCGCCTTGTACAGGCGCACATGGTCGGTAGCCACGCTGGCCGTCG
Source organism: Alicycliphilus denitrificans (assembly GCF_044792555.1). GTDB lineage: Bacteria > Pseudomonadota > Gammaproteobacteria > Burkholderiales > Burkholderiaceae_C > Alicycliphilus > Alicycliphilus denitrificans_A. The sequence continues at coordinate 1,667,509 of NZ_CP126238.1, read as the reverse complement.
AGCCGGCGACACCGTCCTGCGCCGCCAGCAGCGTGCGCTGCGTGTCCAGCACCGTCTGAAAATCCACCAGGCCGCTGGTGTACTGGTGCTGCGCCAGCTCGGCCGCATTGCCCGCCGCCTCGGCCGCTGCGCTCAGACGCGCGAGCCGCGCGCGCTCGCCCTGCAGCGCCACCAGCGCGTCCTCCACATCCTTGAGCGCGGCCAGCACAGCGGCCTCGTAGCCCAGGCGCGCCTGCTCCAGCGCCGCCTGCTGCACGCGCACCTGCGCGCGCAGCGCGCCGCCATCGAACACCGGCAGCGACACGCCGGCCAGCAGCGAGGCCACCGAGGCGCCGCCGCCCGTGAGCGCGCCCAGCGACAGCGCTTGCAGGCCGAGCGTGCCGCCCAGGCGCAGGCTGGGCAGGCGCTGCGCCTCGGCCTGGGCCACGCGCTCCCAGGCGGCACGCACGCGCAGCTCGGCCTGGCACACGTCCGGGCGCTGGCGCAGCGTGTCGGCAGGAAAGGCCAGCGCCAGATCCGCGGGCGGCTGTGGCACGGGCGCACTGGCGTCCAGGGCCTGGTCCAGCGCCGCGGGCGGCTGGCCGGTGAGCACCGCCAGCGCATGGCGCGACTGGGCCATGCCGGCCTGCAGTGTGGGCAGTTGGGCCGCGGTCTGCTCGACGATGGTGCGCGCCTGCTGTTCGGCCACGGAATTCGCCAGGCCCGCCTGCACGCGCCAGCGGGTGATCTGCGCCGTCTCGCGCTGCGCCGCCAGGTTGCGCTCGGCAATCGAGAGGCGCTGCTGCTGGCTGCGCAGGTTGATGTAGTTCACCGCCACCTCGGCCGCCAGCGCCACCTGGGCCGCCGCCACGCCGGACTCGGCGGCCAGCAGGTCGGCATCACTGGCGCGCACACCGCTCGCGGTGCGGCCGAACAGGTCGGGCTCCCAGCTCGCATCCAGCCCCAGCTGGAAGCTGCTGCCCGTGCTGCCATGGCTGCGGCTGCGCTGGGCCGATCCCGATGCGTCCAGCGCCGGCAGCAGCCCCGCCGCCTGCACATCGCGCAGTGCGCGGGCCTGCGCCACGGCGGCGCGGGCGCCGCGCATGCTGGTGTGGGCCTGCAGCGCCTGGTCGATCAGGCCGGTGAGCTGCGCGTCACCGAGCTGCTGCCACCACTGGGCGAGATTGCCGGAAGACTGCACCGCTGCCCCGGCCTGGCGGGCCCAGGTGCCGGGCACGGAAACGCCGCTGTCCGGCACCGGCGGCAGGCGCGTGGCGCAGCCGGCCAGCACCAGGGCCGCCAGCAAGGGCGCCCACGCCGGCGTCCTTGGCCACATGGGAGAAGAAGGCAGAAAAACAGGCATGACGGGGATTGTCACAGGCCCGTTTATCACGGCCGCCAGCGCCGGATGAACTTTTGTAAAGAAGCCGCGCGCCGCGAGGCTGCAGGTCAGGCCACGATGGCGTCCAGCGGCCAGCGCGGCTTCACGTCGAAGGCATAGTCGCGGTTGGCCTGCTGCTGGCCGGCCTGCAGGCGCATGGCCGCGGCCATGGCGATCATGGCGCCGTTGTCGGTGCACAGCTCAAGCTCCGGATAGTGCACGCGCAGCTGGCGCTGGGCACAGGCGGCATCGAGCTGCGCGCGCAGCAGCCGGTTGGCGCCCACGCCGCCGGCCACCACCACGCGCCGCATGCCGGTCTGGTCCAAGGCCGCCAGGGTTTTTTTCACCAGCACCTCGACAATCGCGGCCTGGGTGCTGGCGGCCAGGTCGGCCTTGCGCGCCTGCAGTTCGTCGCCCAGCGTCCTGGCCTGGGTCAGCACCGCGGTCTTGAGCCCGGCAAAGGAAAAGTCCAGGTCGCCGCTGTGCAGCAGCGGACGCGGCAGCTTGAAGGCCTTGGGGTCGCCCTGCTCGGCCAGGCGCGACAACGCCGGCCCGCCGGGATAGCCCAGGCCCATGAGCTTGGCGGACTTGTCGAAGGCCTCGCCGGCCGCGTCGTCGATGGTCTCGCCCAGGATGGCGTAGCGGCCCACGCCGTCCACGCGCATGAGCTGCGTGTGGCCGCCCGAGACCAGCAGCGCGATGAAGGGGAACTCGGGCGGGTCGCTGCTCAGGAAGGGCGACAGCAGATGGCCCTCGAGGTGGTGCACGCCCAGCACGGGTATGTCCAGCGCCGCGCCCAGCGCACAGGCCACGCCCGCCCCCACCAGCAGCGCGCCCGCCAGGCCGGGGCCGCGCGTATAGGCCACCACGTCCACGGCGTCCAGGCGCTCGCCCGATTCCTTCAAAATGGCCTCGGTCAGCGGCAGCACGCGGCGGATGTGGTCGCGGCTGGCCAGCTCGGGCACCACGCCGCCATAGGCCTGGTGCATCTCGATCTGGCTGTGCAGCGCATGCGCCAGCAGCGTGGGCACGCCGCCGCCATCGCCCGCGCGCACCAGGGCCACGCCGGTTTCGTCACAAGAGGATTCAATGCCCAGGATCAGCAGACTCATGGCCGCGAGTGTAGGGCGTGGGCAATGGTATACACCCCGGCCCCGGCTTCAGCCGGGTCGGGTGCTGCCAGTCAAGGCATATAAAAATGATAGCTATCGACGCTCACCGAGCAAAGGCTGCAACCCTAAAACACTGCAAATTCAGTAGCGACTAGCGCGCCCCGGTGATGTAGCGCTCCATCTCGGTGATGATGAACTTCTGCTCGGAGATCACGCTCTTGACCAGGTCGCCGATGGACAACAGCCCCACCACGCGCTCCTTGTCCACCACGGGCAGGTGGCGCAGGCGGTTTTCCGTCATCAGCGCCATGCACTGCTCGGCGCTGTGCGTGGGGTGCACGAAGCGCACCGCTCGCGTCATGACCTCGCGCACCGGCGTGTCGATCGATGCCCGGCCCAGCAACACCACCTTGCGGGCGTAGTCACGCTCGGTGAAGATGCCGGCGATCTGCTCGCCCTCCATCACCAGCAGCGCGCCTATGCGCTTTTCGGCCATGAGCCGCAGGGCACTGAGCACCGTATCCGACGGCGTGACGGAATACACCTGTGCATCGGATTTGGATTTGATGATTTCTGCAACAGTTGTCATAGCGGCCTCCCAGGCTTTGAAGTGAAACGAACGCGTGGCCCACAGTGTCCGCCGAACCAGGGGAAAAATGCAACCTTGACAACGGCCACCCCGCATTGGTCAGGCCGTGGCATGTATTGCAGGCATGTAAAGAAGGATGAAGAAGCGCCCCCGTCACGGCGTATCGGCCGCCAATATGCGAAAGTGCGGCATTTACCTTCGGTGACATTCGTCCAAAGGCCTTGCGCTGCAACCCCTGGCCCCGAAGACAATGACCGCCACCCGCCAGAAACTGCGCCCAGTTCCCATGACAACCGCGACCTGCGACCACATTGCCCGCCACACCCGCCCCGCCCCGCCCCATGATGTACCCGCACTCCAGCGCCAAGGCTGGGCGCTGCGCCTGGCGGCCCTGGTGCTCATCGCGGGACTGGCCGCCTGTGGTGACAAGGCGGGCAAACCTGCCGCCCCGCAGGGCCCAGCCCAGGTCGGCGTGATCACGCTGCAGCCGCAGCAGCAGCAGCTTGACACCACCCTGCCGGGGCGCACGCGCGCCTACCTGAGCGCCGAGGTGCGCCCGCAGGTCTCGGGCATCCTGCAGCAGCGCCTGTTCACCGAAGGGGCGATGGTGCAGCGCGGCCAGGCGCTGTACCAGCTGGACGACCGCTCACTGCGCGCCGCGCTGGCCAGCGCCGAGGCGGCGCTCGCCAAGGCCGAGGCCAGCGCGCGCACGCTGGAGGCTACGGCGCGGCGCAATGCCGAGCTGGTGAAGATCGACGCCATCAGCCGCCAGGCCCATGACGAGAGCCAGGCGGCCGCCGCACAGTCGCGCGCCGACGTGGGCGTGGCCCGCGCCAACCTGGAGACGGCGCGCATCAACCTGCGCTACAGCCGCATCGAGGCCCCCATCGCCGGGCGCACCAGCCTGTCCAGCGTCACACCCGGCGCGCTGGTGACGGCCAACCAGGCGAGCGCGCTCACCACCATCGTGCAGCTGGACCCGATGTATGTGGATTTCACCCAATCGAGCACCGAGCTGCTGCAGCTCAGGCGCGACTGGGAGGCGGGCCGCTACCAGAAGGTGGACGGCAACCAGGCGCGCGTGCGCATCCGCCTGGACGATGGCAGCGACTACCCGCACGAGGGCCGGCTGCAGTTCGCCGGCATGATCGTCAACGACACCACGGGCACGGTGACCCTGCGCGCCGTGCTGCCCAACCCGGGCGGCGTGCTCATGCCCGGCATGTACGTGCAGGCGCTGCTGCCCACGGGACTGGCCAGCGACGCGCTGCTGATCCCGCAGCAGGCCGTGAGCCGCGACCTCACGGGCCGCGCCAACGTACTCATCGTGAACTCCGACGACGTGATCGAGAAACGCCCGGTGGAGCTGGCGCGCGCCCTGGGCAGCCGCTGGCTGGTCGACAGCGGCCTCAAGGCGGGCGAGCGCCTGGTGGTGGACGGCTTTCAGCGCGTCAAGCCCGGCGACAAGGTCAGCCCGCAGGTGGTGGATCTGAACGCCGGCCAGGGCGGGGCCAAGCTGCCCAGCGCCCCCGAGGACGGCAAGCGCCCCGCCCCCGCCAATGGCCAGAGCGTGGACATCGCCGCCCCCCGGGCCGGCGCCCCCAAATAACCGCAGGGGCAGGCGCACATGGCCCAGTTCTTCATCAACCGCCCCATCTTCGCGTGGGTGCTGTCCATCATCATCATGCTGGCCGGCGGCCTGGCGATCTTCACGCTGCCGCTGGAGCAGTACCCGGACATCGCGCCGCCGCGCGTGACCATCTCGGCGCAGTACACGGGCGCCTCGGCCGAGACGGTGGAAAACTCGGTCACGCAGATCATCGAGCAGCAGCTCAAGGGCATAGACAACATGATCTACATGGGCTCGACGTCGGATGCGTCGGGCCGCTCGGCCACCACCCTCACCTTCGCGCCGGGCACCAATATCGACGTGGCCCAAGTGCAGGTGCAGAACAAGCTGCAGTCGGCCATGAACCGCCTGCCCGACGCCGTGAAGAGCCGCGGCGTGTTCATCAACAAGGGCGGCACGGACTACCTGGTCACCTACGCGTTCTTCTCCGACGACCCCAAGATGACGGCGGTGGACGTGGGGGACTACCTGAACTCCAACCTGGTGGACGTGATCGGGCGCATCGACGGCGTGGGCGACATCCGCGTGTTCGGCACCTTCTACGCCATGCGCATCTGGATGGACCCAGCGAAGATGGAGAAATACCAGCTCATGCCGTCGGACCTGATCAGCGCGCTGAACGCGCAGAACGCGCAGGTCTCGGCCGGCCAGCTCGGCGCCCTGCCCGCCGTGGCCGAGCAGCAGCTCAACGCCACCATCACCGCGCGCACCAAGCTGCAGACCGTGCCCGAGTTCGAGGCCATCGTGCTCAAGACCGCCACCGACGGCGCGGTGGTCACCGTGAAGGACGTGGCACGCGTGGAGCTGGGAGCCGACAACCTCGGGGTCAAGGCCAAGCTCAACGGCCGGCCCGGCGCCGGCATGGGCATCGTGCTGGCCGACGGCGCCAACGCCATGGCCGTATCCGACGCCGTGGCCGCCAAGCTGGCCGAGCTCAAGCCCTACTTTCCCAACCAGATCGACTACTTCGTCAGCTCCGACTCCACGCCCTTCGTGCGCGCCTCGATCAAGGAGGTGGTGGTCACGCTGGCCGAGGCCATGGCGCTGGTGGTGCTGGTGATGTTCGTTTTCCTGCAGAACCTGCGCGCCACGCTGATCCCGGCCATTGCCGTGCCGGTGGTGCTGCTGGGCACCTTTGGCGTGCTGGCGGCGGCGGGCTACTCGATCAACACGCTGACCATGTTCGCGCTGGTGCTGGCCATCGGCCTGCTGGTGGACGATGCCATCGTGGTGGTGGAGAACGTGGAGCGCGTGATGCACGAGACCGGCCTGCCGCCGAAGGAGGCCACGCGCCGCTCGATGCGCGAGATCACGCCCGCGCTGGTGGGCATAGGCGTCACGCTGGCGGCGGTGTTTGTGCCCATGGCCTTCTTCGGCGGCTCCACGGGCGTGATCTACCGGCAGTTCTCCATCACCATCGTGGCGGCCATGGCGCTGTCGGTGTTCGTGGCCCTCACGCTCACGCCTGCGCTGTGCGCCAGCATCCTCAAGACGCCCGCCCACCTGGAGCAGCAGCCGCGCATCCGCGGCGGACTGCTGGGCCTGAACGACCGTTTCTTCGTCTGGTTCAACCGCCAGTTCGATGCCGGCGCCACGCGCTACCAGAACCGCGTGGCCTGGATGCTGCGGCGCACCAAGCGCATGCTGCTGGTCTTTGCCGCGATCTGCCTGGCCGTGTGGTGGATCATCGGCCGCGTGCCCACCGCCTTCCTGCCGGAGGAGGACCAGGGCTACATCCTGGCCAACATCAACCTGCCCGCGGGCGCCACCGACATGCGCCTGCAGGGCGTGCTCGACCAGGTGAACGCGTATTTCAAGACCATCCCCGAGGTCATCAGCTTCAACCAGGTCTCGGGCCTGAACGGCGACCAGAGCTCGGCGCGCGCCTTCATCCGTTTGAAGCCCTGGGACGAGCGCGCTCGGGCAGACCAGTCCGCCGCCGCGATCGCCCACCAGGCGACGAAGGACCTGGGCCGGATCCGCGATGCGCGCATCTTCATCTCGCCACCGCCGGCCGTGCGCAGTCTGGGCTCGAACTCGGGCTTCAACTTCATGCTCAAGGACATCAACGGCCTGGGGCACCAGGCGCTGCTGGCCGCCAAGGACCGGTTCCTGGACGAGGCGCGCAAGCGCCCCGAGCTCACCAGCCTGCGCACCACCAACCTGGACGACGCCACCGAGCTGCGCCTGGACATCGACGACCGCAAGGCCGCCGCGCTGGGCCTGAGCTACGACGCCATCAACGGCGTGCTCTCCAGCAGCATAGGCGGCACCTATGTGAACGACTTCCTGCACAACGGCCGCGTCAAGCGCGTCTACATCCAGGGCGACGCGCCGCACCGCATGCTGCCGCAGGACGTGGGCAAGTGGACGGTGCGCAACAAGAACGGCGAGATGGTGCCCTTCGGCGCCTTCTCGCGCGCCTACTGGGCCTATGGCTCGCCCCAGCTCATGCGCTACAACGGTGCGCCCGCCTACGAGCTGGTGGGCAGCGCCGCGCCGGGCGTGAGCTCGGGCGTGGCGATGCAGATCGTGGAGGACATCCTGAAGGGCCTGCCGCCCGGCATCGCCTACGAATGGACCGGCGCCTCGCTGCAGGAGCGCCAGTCGGGCGCGCAGGCGCCGCTCTTGTACGCCATCTCCATCCTGTTCGTGTTCCTGTGCCTGGCGGCGCTGTACGAGAGCTGGACCGTGCCCGTGTCGGTGATGCTGGCCGTGCCGCTGGGCGTGCTGGGCGCGCTGCTGGCCACCTGGTCGCGCGGCCTGGCCAATGACGTGTACTTCCAGGTGGGCCTGATCACCACCGTGGGCCTGGCGTCCAAGAACGCCATCCTGATCGTGGAATTCGCCGTGCAGCTGCAGGAGCAGGGCCGCAAGCTGCTGGACGCCACGCTGGAGGCCGTGCGCATGCGCCTGCGCCCCATCCTCATGACCTCGCTGGCCTTCGGCTTCGGCGTCACGCCGCTGGCCCTGGGCACCGGTGCGGGCGCGGGCGGGCGCAACGCCATCGGCACCGCCGTGCTGGGCGGCACCGTGGCCTCCACCGTGCTCGGCATCTTCATGGTGCCGGTGTTCTTTCTGCTGATCCGCAGCTGGTTCAAGAGCCGCTCGCGCCACGAGGACGCGGCCCAGCCGGCCCCAACCCGCCCTGAGAGCGCCACATGACGCGTCCAAGCCCATTGTTCAAGCCCCTGGCCCTGCACGCCGCGCTGGCCTGCGCCCTGCTCGCCGGCTGCAACCTCGCGCCACGCTACCAGGCACCGCAGCTGCCCGTGCCCGAGACCGTCGCGCCGCCGCTGGCCCAGGGCGCCGGCGGCACGAACGCCGTGCCGCTGTCCGATTCCGGCCCCATGCAGTGGCAGGACTTCGTGCAGGAGCAGCGCCTGCGCACGCTCGTCGGCATGGCCCTGGAGAACAACCGCGACCTGCGCGTGGCCGTGCTGGCCATCGACAAGGCCCGCGCCCAGTACGGGGTGGCGCAGGCCGACCGCTTTCCCGGCATCAACGCCGCCGGCACCGGCAGCCGCAGCCGCACGGCCGACGACCTGACCACGCCCGGGCGCCCGAGTACCGCCGGCCAGTACGGGGCCACGCTGGGTTTCAGCAGCTACGAGATCGACTTCTTCGGCCGCGTGCGCAACCTGAACGATGCCGCGCTGCAGGAATTCCTGCGCGTGGCCGAGAACCGCCGCAGCGTGCAGCTGAGCCTGGTAGCTGAGGTCATGAACGCCTGGCTCCTGCTGGACGCCGACGCGCGGCGCCTCGCGCTGGCGCGCGAGACCCTGCGCACGCGCCAGCAGGCGCTCGATCTCACGCGCCGCAGCCACGAGCTGGGCGCCACCTCGGCCCTGGCACTGGCCCAGGCCCAATCCAGCGCCGACACCGCGCGCGTGGACGTGGCCGCCTTCACATCGCAGGTCGTGCGCGACCGCAATGCGCTGGCGCTGTTGGTGGGCGCGAGCGTGGACTACGCTCTGCTGCCCGCCAGCGTGGCGGGCGGCATGCCCGGCACCGCAGACCCGGAGCCGGCCGCAGCAACCGCGCCCGCCACGGTGCTGCTGGCCGTCCCCACGGACCTGCCCTCCACCACCCTGCTGCGCCGCCCCGACCTGCGCGCCGCCGAGCATCTGCTGCGCGGCAGCTACGCCAGCATCGGCGCGGCGCGCGCGGCCTTCTTTCCCGCGATCACGCTCACCGCCTCGGTGGGCACGGCCAGCAATGCGCTGTCGGGCCTGTTCGACGGCGGCAACGGCACCTGGACCTTCGCGCCCCAGCTGCGCCTGCCGATCTTCGACGCCGGGCGCAACCAGGCGAACCTGCGCGTGGCCGAGGTCACGCGCGATCAGGCCGTGGCCCAGTACGAGAAGGCCATACAGACGGCCTTCCGCGAGGTCGCCGACGCCCTGGCCGAGCGCGCCACGCTGGACGAGCGTCTCGCCGCCCAGCGCTCCCTGGTTCAGGCCAGCCGGCGCACGCTGGAACTGTCCGATGCGCGCTTTCGCCTGGGCGCCGACAACTACCTCGCGGTGCTGGACGCGCAGCGCTCGCTGTATGCCGCGCAGCAGGCCGAGATCGCGCTGCAGCTGGCCGAGCAGCTCAACCGCATCACGCTCTACAAGGCGCTGGGCGGGCAATGGGCGGACGCGGACGCGGCCCCGGACAACTCCTGACCCAGGCGCGGCAGGCTGCCGCACCACGGCGGGGCGCGGCGCGCACCAGCGTGCACCGGCAGGCTAGCCAGCACCACAAAAAACTACTGAATAAATAGCTGTTCGCGCTTTATACATAAGCGCTACAGGCCATTTTGATCATCAATCCCAGCCAGCGCACAGGCTGGCATGCCTATTGCATTGATCCACTCGCGGCCACTGTGGTCCGCGGCGCACAGGCGCCCTTCTTGGTGTAATCGCTGCGGGGCATGGCCCCTGGGAGACGATGGTGAAGCAACTCAGGCTGGTGATGGTGGGCAATGGCATGGCGGGGGTGCGCACGCTCGAAGAGCTGCTGAAGATCGCGCCCGACCTGTACGACATCACGGTGTTCGGCTCCGAGCCGCACCCCAACTACAACCGCATCCTGCTCTCGCCGGTGCTGGCGGGCGAGCAGACCTTGGAACAGATCGTGCTCAACGACTGGTCCTGGTACCAGGACAAGCACATCCAGCTCCACGCCGGCTACACGGTGACGCAGGTGGACCGCACACGGCGCATGGTGCACGCCACCAATGCGGCGGGCGAGACGGTGAGCGCGGCCTATGACCGGCTCATCATGGCCACGGGCTCCAGGCCCTTCATGCTGCCCATTCCGGGCAAGGAGCTGCAAGGCGTGCTGGCCTACCGCGACATTGCCGACACGCAGGCCATGATCGACGCTGCCGCCCAGTACCAGCACGCGGTGGTCATCGGCGGCGGCCTGTTGGGCCTGGAGGCGGCCAACGGTTTATGCAGGCGCGGCATGCAGGTGGCCGTGGTGCATGCCAGCGAATGGCTGATGGAGCGCCAGCTCGACGATGTGGCCGGAAAGATGCTGCAGAAGTCGCTGCAGGAGCGTGGCATGCAGTTCCTCATGCAGGCGCAGACCTCGGCGCTGCTGGGCAACGACGCGGGCCGTGTGCGCGCCGTGAAGTTCAAGGACGGCACCGAGGTGAGCGCCGACCTGGTGGTCATGGCCGTGGGCATCCGCCCCAACGTGGCGCTGGCGCAGAACATGCGCCTGCATGTGAACCGGGGCATCGTCGTCAACGACACCCTGCAGACCACCACCGACGCGCGCATCTACGCCGTGGGCGAGTGTGCCGAGCACCGCGGCGTGGCCTATGGCCTGGTGGCGCCGCTGTTCGAGCAGGGCAAGGTGCTGGCGAACCACCTGGCCGAGTTCGGCATCGGGCGCTACCAGGGCTCGCTCACCTCCACCAAGCTCAAGGTCACGGGCATCGACCTGTTCTCTGCGGGCGACTTCATGGGCGGCGAAGGCACCGAGGAAATCGTCATGAGCGACCCCGGCGCCGGGCTGTACAAAAAGCTCGTGCTCAAGGACGACAGGCTCGTGGGCGCCTGCCTGTACGGCAACACGATGGACGGGAGCTGGTACTTCAAGCTGCTGCGCGACGGCCGCCCTGTGAACGACCTGCGCGACAAGCTGATGTTTGGCGAAAGCAACATCGGCGAAGGCGGCCATGCTGGCCAGAACCAGGCCGCGAGCATGGCGGACAACGCCGAGGTCTGCGGCTGCAACGGCGTGACCAAGGGCACGATCTGCAAGGCCGTCAAGGAAAAAGGCCTGTTCACGCTGGACGAGGTGCGCAAGCACACCAAGGCCAGCGCCAGCTGTGGCTCATGTACCGGCCTGGTGGAGCAGATCCTCATGGCCACGGTGGGCGGCGACTATTCCGCCACGCCTAGAACGAAGCCGGTGTGCGCCTGCACCGACCACGGCCACCAGGCGGTGCGCGATGCGATCCGCACCCACAAGCTGCTGTCCAAGGAGGAGGTGTTCGCCTTCATGGAATGGAAGACGCCCAACGGCTGCCCCACCTGCCGCCCGGCCGTCAACTACTACCTTCTCAGCACCTGGCCCAAGGAGGCGCTGGACGACCCGCAAAGCCGCGCCATCAACGAGCGCAGCCACGCCAACATCCAGAAGGACGGCAGCTACAGCGTGGTGCCCCGCATGTGGGCCGGCGAGACCACGGCCGACGAACTTCGCCGCATTGCCGACGTGGTGGACAAGTACCAGATCCCGGCCGTCAAGGTCACGGGCGGCCAGCGCATCGACCTGCTGGGCGTGAAGAAGGAAGACCTGCAGGGCGTGTGGAACGACTTGCGGCTGCCCTGCGGCCACGCCTACGGCAAGAGCCTGCGCACCGTGAAGACCTGCGTGGGCAGCGAATGGTGCCGCTTTGGCACGCAGGACAGCACCCGGATGGGCCGCGACCTGGAGCGCGCGCTGTGGCGCATGTACGCGCCGCACAAGGTCAAGCTCGCCGTCAGCGGCTGCCCGCGCAACTGCGCCGAAAGCGGCATCAAGGACGTGGGCGTGATCGGTGTGGACTCGGGCTGGGAAATCTACGTGGCCGGCAACGGCGGCATCAAGACCGAGGTGGCGCAGTTCTTCACCAAGGTGAAGACCGCCGAGGAGGTGCTGGAAGTCAGCGGCGCCTTCCTGCAGCTGTACCGCGAAGAAGGCTGGTACCTGGAGCGCACCGCGCACTACATCGCCCGCGTGGGCCTGGACCACGCCAAGAAAAAGGTGCTCGAAGACCACGCCAACCGCAAGGCCCTGTGGGCGCGGCTGCAGGCGGCGCTGGAGGGCGAGCCCGATCCCTGGTTCGAGGGCGAGAAGGCACGCGTCGATGCACGCCAGTTCATCCCCATTGCCGTGGCATGAGACCTCCATTATTTAAACAAAAAGTGGCCCCAGCCCTTTATTGACAAGCGCAACCAGCTACTACAGGTATAGCAATGACACAGTGGAAATACATCTGCAAGCTCGAAGACATTCCGGTGCTGGGCGCCCGCCGCGTGGCGCGCGCGCAGGGCCTGGAGGTGGCCGTGTTCCGCACCGCCACGGACGAGGTGTTTGCCCTGCTGGACCGCTGCCCGCACAAGGGCGGCCCGCTGAGCCAGGGCATGGTGTTCGGCCAAAGCGTGGCCTGCCCGCTGCACAACTGGACCATCGGCCTGTGCAACGGCCAGGCCCAGGCGCCGGACGAAGGCTGCACGCCCAGCTTTCAGGTCAAGCTGGAGGGCGGCGCCGTGTATCTGGATGCCGACGAACTGGCCCACCGCGCCCTGACCGAAACCCGCCCGCTGGCCGGGCCTGCCTTGCGCGTTGCATTGGCATGACGGCAAGCACCACCACCCGCTCCACCTGCCCCTACTGCGGCGTGGGCTGCGGCGTGCTCATCGACAGCGAGGGCGGCCGCATCACGCGCGTGCGCGGCGACCCGGAGCACCCCGCCAACTTCGGGCGGCTGTGCTCCAAGGGCTCGACCCTGCACCTCACGGCCCGCCCCGAGGTGCAGGCCCAGGTGCGCCTGCTGCAGCCCCTGCAGCGCGCGCAACGCGGTGGCGCGGCGCTGCCGCTGGCCTGGGACCAGGCGCTGGACACCCTGGGCCAGCGCATCGCCGCCACCGTGCAGCAGCACGGCGCCGACGCCGTGGGCCTGTACGTCTCGGGCCAGTTGCTCACCGAGGACTATTACGTCTTCAACAAGTTCGCCAAGGGGCTGCTGGGCACGAACAACATCGACACCAACTCGCGCCTGTGCATGAGCAGCGCCGTGGCCGGCTACAAGGCCACGCTGGGGGCCGACGCGCCGCCCGCCTGCTACGACGACATCGCCCAGGCGGCCACGCTGTTCATCAGCGGCGCGAACCCGGCCTGGGCGCACCCGATTCTTTTCCGGCGCATCGAGGACGCCAGGCGCGCCAACCCGGCGCTCAAGATCATCGTCTGCGACCCGCGCCGCACCGACACCGCCGAGCTGGCCGACCTGCACCTGGCGCTCCAGCCCGGCTCGGACGTGTGGCTCTACCACGGCATGCTGCGCTGCATGCTGGAGCAGTCCTGGATAGACCCGCAGTTCATCGCCACCCGCACCCAGGGCTGGATGGGCCTGGCCGCCCTGGTGACCCAGGCCACGCCCGAGGCAGTGCAGCAGCATTGCGGCATTGCCCCCGGCGACCTGCTGCGGGCCGCGCGCTGGTTTGCCGGCGTGCAGGATGGCAACAGCACCCGCCAACCCACGCTCAGCCTGTACTGCCAGGGCCTGAACCAGTCCGCGCACGGCACGGACAACAACACCGCCCTCATCAACCTGCACCTGGCCTGTGGCCAGATCGGCAAGCCAGGCGCGGGGCCTCTCTCGCTCACCGGCCAGCCCAACGCCATGGGCGGGCGCGAGGTGGGGGCGCTGGCCAACCAGCTGAGCGCGCACCGCAACCTGGCCGACGCCCGGCACCGTGCCGAAGTGGCGGCGCTGTGGGGCGTGCCCAGCGTGCCTGCTGCACCGGGCAAGGCGGCGATCGAAATGTTCCAGGCCGCCGCCGACGGCCAGATCAAACTGCTGTGGATTGCCTGCACCAACCCCGCGCACAGCCTGCCCGACCAGGCCCTGGTGCGCCGCGCCCTGCAGCGCGCCGAATACGTAGTGGTGCAGGACGCCTATGCCACCGGCGCCACCGCGCGCTTTGCCGACCTGCTGCTGCCCGCCAGCACCTGGGGCGAGAAGGAAGGCACGGTGACGAACAGCGAGCGCCGCATCAGCCGTGTGCGCGCCGCCGTGCCCGCGCCGGACCTCGCCTGGGCCGACTGGCGCATCGTCACCGAGGTGGCGCGCCGCCTGCAGCCGCAGCTGCCCGACCGCGCCCACCTGCCCAGCCTGTTCCCCTACGACGGCCCCGAGGCCATCTGGAACGAGCACCGCGAAAGCACGCGCGGGCGCGACCTGGACATCACGGGCCTCTCCTGGGCGCAGCTGGAAACCGCGCCGCGCCAATGGCCCTGCCCCGAGGGCCAGAGCCAAGGCCTGGCGCGCCTGTACACCAACCAGCATTTCGCCACCCCCGATGGTCGCGCGCGCTTTGCCGTGCAACTGCCGGGCACCGTGGCCGATCCCATCGATGCACGCCACCCCCTGGCCCTGCTCACCGGCCGCCTGCGCGACCAGTGGCACGGCCTGAGCCGCAGCGGCCTGGTGGAAAACCTCTGGGCCCACGCCAGCGAGCCCGTGGCGCAAATGGCCCGCGAAGACATGGACCGGCTCGGCCTGGCGCCGGGCGACCTGGCCTACCTCACCAGCCGCAGGGGCAGCGTGCTGGCGCCCGTGCAGGCGGGCGAAGGCCTGCGCAGCGGCCAGGTGTTCATGGCCATGCACTGGGGCGACGAGGTGCTGGGCGGCGCCAGCAGCACCGGCAAGCGCCTGGCGGGCGTGAACGCACTGACCACGGCGGCGCGCTGCCCGCAATCGCTGCAACCCGAACTCAAGCACGCCGCCATCAAGGTGCTCAAGGCCGAGCTGCCCTGGGGCCTGTGGGCCCAGGCCTGGCTGCCGCTGACCCAGGTGCAGCGGGTGCGCCAGCAGCTCGAAGCGCTGATGGCCGAGTTCCCCTTCGCCAGCTGCAGCCTGTTTGGCCGCGCCGAACAAGGTAGTGGCGTGCAGTTGCGCGCGGCCGCGCACCACGCCGTCGATGAGGCCCTGGTCGAGCGCATTGCCACCCTGCTGGGGCTGCAGGGCGCGGGGCCGCTCTCCTACCGCGACGCTCGCCGGGGCCAATGGCGCCGCGCCCGGTTGCAGGCCACAGACAACGGCCAGCGGCTGCAGGCCGTACTGCTGGCCGGCGACGTCAGCGCCCAGGCCTGGATCGCCCCGCTGCTGCAGGAGCGCCACGACGCCCAGCCACTGCGCCGCGCCCTGCTGCAGCCAGGCGCGCAGCCGCCGGTACCAGTGGCAGCCCGTGGCGCCAGCGTGTGCTCCTGCGTGGGAGTCGCGGAGAACACCATCACCGCCCTGTTGCAGCACTGCACGGGCGATGCCGCACAGCGCCTGCAGCAACTCAAGGACACCCTGCGCTGCGGCACACAGTGCGGCTCCTGCGTGCCGCAGCTGCAGCGCATGGTGCAGGCTAGCCTGGCCTGAACCCCGTATCGCCCCCTTCGCTGTTCCCGCGGAGATGCGCCACGGTGCAATTGCGCAGCTTTCTCAAGGCTGGCCTTGCTGGCGATGCTGCGCCTGCTGCACCCGCACTGGACGCGCACCCGGAGCCGCGCCGGCGGGCGCGCGCTCGCGCCCCAGACGTCACCCGCCGGCAGAGAGACTCGGGCTGCGGCCGCAAGGCGCGGGACGGCAGCACCTTAGGTATAGTGCCGCCAACCGAACTTCCGCCCCCCGCTGCCTTGACCGTGCCCCTGTTTGACCAGCTTTCCATTCGCTACAAACTGGTGGTGCTGCTCGGCCTGAGCCTGGGCCTGGGGCTGTGCGTGTCGGCCCTGGTGGCGCTGTATTCCACCTGGGCCGCCGAGCGCCAGTCGTCGCTGCGCGCCTTGCACCAGATCGCCGCCATCATCAGCGAGAACATGCGCGCCGCGCTCGCCTTCCAAGATGCGCAGAGCGCCGCCAACATGCTGGCGCCGCTGCACACCAACCCGCACATCCGCTACGCCGTGGTGGAAAGCGAAAACGGCCAGCTGCTGGGCCAATACCAGGCCCCGGGGACGACCGAGCCCGCGGCGCTGGCCTGGCGCGCACAGATCGACCAGCGCCCGGGCAGGCCCGGGGAGCTGCACGAGGCCATGGAGCGCTCATACCACTACGTCATCTACCCGATTGATTTCGACGGCAAGCGCATCGGCACCCTGGCCCTGCTGGCCGACAACGACGCCATGTACGCCAAGATGCGCCAATTCTTCGTGCTGCAGGGAGTGGCATCGGCGCTGATCCTGGCAAGCCTGCTGCTGCTGTCATGGCGCTTGCAACTGATCTTCACGCGGCCCATCCTGCAGCTGCTGGCCCTCATGCGCCGCATCGGCCGCAGCAAGGACTACACCCCGGTCCTGGCAACGCAGCGCACGGACGAGTTCGGCGAGCTGTACCGGGGCTTCAACGCCATGCTGCAGGAAATCCGCCTGCGCGACGAGCAACTAAGCCGCCTGGCCACCACCGACACCCTCACCGGCCTGGCCAATCGCGGCCATGCGCTCGCCACCCTGCAGGCCATGGCCACCCGCGCCCAGCGCAAGCGCGAGCCCATGGGCGTGATCCTGCTCGACGTCGATCATTTCAAACGCATCAACGACAGCTGGGGCCACGCGGCGGGCGATCTGGTGCTGCAAGACATGGCGCGCATCCTGCAGGCCAACATCCGCAGCTACGACCTGGCGGCGCGCTTTGGCGGGGAAGAGTTTTTGGTGCTGTGCGACGGTGCCGACCTCGCCATCACCACCGACATGGCCGAGCGCATCCGCGCCAGCGTCGCCAGCCACAGCTTTCGCCTGGCGGGTGGCCAGGTGCTGCACGTCACCGTCAGCCTGGGCCTGCACGTGGGCAGCACCGCCCCCGAGACCGCGTTGGCGCTGATCGAAGCCGCCGACCAGGCCCTGTACCGCGCCAAGCAGGCCGGGCGCGACCGTGTGGAGAGCACCTGAGGTGCGGCGCCTGGCGCAGCGCCTCGTGGTCCTGCTGTGCCTGCTGGCCGGCATGGCGCCCGCCTGGCCGGGCCAGGACGAGCTGCAGCTCAAGGCCGTGTTCCTGGGCCGCTTTGCCAGCTACGTGCAGTGGCCGCAGCCCGAGCGCGCGGCCTTCGACATTACCGTGCTCGGCGCCCACCCCCTGGGCGAGCAGCTGGCCCGGCTGTACGCCGACAAGCGTATCCAGGGCCGGCCGGTGCGCATCCGCACTGTGGCCCAGGTGCAGGACGTGGGCACGCCGGACATGCTCTTCGTCGCCCTGCCCAGCGTCGCCACGCGCCAGGCCGCCATCGCCTACGCCCAGGAGCACGGCATCCTGAGCGTGAGCGATGCCAAGGGCTTTGCCGCGCTCGGCGGCATCATCCAGATCAACTTCGTCGAGCAAAACGTCCAGATCAAGATCAATTACGACGCTGCCGTGAAAACGGGCCTGCACATTGGCGCGCCCCTGCTGTCCATTGCCACGGTGCTGCGGGGAAGCCAGCCATGAAGCGAACCCTGTCCCTCCTGCCCCTGTGGGCCGTCTGCGCCGCCGCCCTGGCCAACCCGCAGGCCCCGGAGCCAGACCTGTACACCCTGCCCCTCGACGAGCTGCTGCGCGTGCAGATCCCGCCGCAGGCCGACGTGGGCTCGCGCGCAGGCGCACATAGCGCGCCGGGCGCCATCGTCCCCATCGACGTTTACACCGCCGAGCAGCTGCTCTCCGTCGGCACCATGAGCCTGGCCCAGGCCCTGGCCGCGCTGGTGCCCGGCTTCAACTACCCCCGCCCCTCGATTGCCGACGGCACCGACCACGCGCCGCCATTCACGCTGCGCGCGCTCAACCCCGACCAGGTGCTGGTGCTGGTCAACGGCAAGCGCCAACAGCAAAGCGCGCTGCTGCACACCAACGGCACCATCGGCCGGGGCAGCTCGGGGGTGGACCTGAGCACCATCCCGCTGCTGGCCGTCGAGCGCGTGGAGGTGCTGCGCGACGGCGCCGCCGCGCAGTACGGCTCGGACGCCATCGCCGGCATCATCAACATCGTGCTCAAGGGCTACGGCCACGCCAACCAGGCGCTGCTCGGCTGGGGGCGCACCACGGCGGGCGACGGCCTGCAGCGCCAGGCGGCGCTGTTCACCACCCGGCCGCTGGCGGGCGACGGCTTCATCAATCTCACGGCCGAGCTGCGCGACCGGGGCGCGACCAACCGCGCCGCGCCCGACCCGCTGGACGGCGGGCGCATCAACACCCACTTTGGCGAGGCCGACACACAAGACGCGCTGCTGGCCTGGAACGCCGAAATCCCCCGCGGCGACACCACCGTCTACACCCATGGCAAGGCCAGCCGCCGCCACAGCAGCGCGGGCGCGTTCTTCCGCCGGGCCGATGACGAGCGCAACCTGCCAAGCCTCTACCCGCAGGGCTTCTTGCCGCGCATCGAGCCCCGGATCACCGACCTCTCGGCCACCCTGGGCGCCAAGGGCAGCTGGACCGACGGCACGCAGTGGAACCTGGCCTACACCGGCGGCGCCAACGACTTTCATTTCTACGTCGCCAACTCGCTCAACCGCTCCCTGGGCGCGAGTTCGCCCACGGCCTTCGACAGCGGCGGCACCGCCCTGGCGCAGCACAGCATCAACGCCGACTGGAGCCGCCCGTTTGGCCGGCACACCCTGGCCGGCGGCTACGAATACCGGCGCGAGAGCTACCGCATCCGCGCCGGCGAGCCCGCCTCGTACCTGCTGGGCCCCGATTCCGCCTGGTACGCCGGGGCGCAGGGCTTTGGCGGCTTTGCGCCCGAGAACGCGGTCCGCACCCAGCGGGATAGCCACGCCCTGTATCTGGACCTGAAGTACGCCCTGCTGCCGCAGCTCACGCTCAACGCCGCCACCCGCGCCGAGCACTACAGCGACTTTGGCAACACCCTCAACGGCAAGCTGGCCCTGCGCCTGCAGCCGACGCCGCACTGGCTGCTGCGCACCAGCGTGAGCAGCGGCTTTCGCGCGCCGTCGCTGGCGCAGGCGAACTACACCTCGACGACCATGATCCGCGATGGCGACGCCATCCTGCAATACGGCAACTATGGCGTTGATCACCCCGTCGCCCGCGCCCTGGGCGCCACCGACCTGAAGCCCGAAAGCTCGCGGCACTTCACCCTGGGCGCGGTCTGGCAGCCCTCGCGCGCCCTCACCGCCAGCGTGGACGGCTTCATCACCGACATCCGCGACCGCATCATGCCCACCGGCTACATCGCCGGCTGGAACCTGGCCCAGCTCAGCCCGCAGGCCCAGGCCATCCTGCTGCAGCAGCATGTGGACGGCGCCACCTATTTCACCAACGCCGTCGGCACGCGCACGCGCGGCGTGGACCTGCGCCTGGACTACCAGCACGACCTGCCCCAGGGCCGGCGCTGGCACCTGAGCGCTGCCTACCAGCACGCGCGCACGCGCATCACCCAGGTCAACCGCGCGCCTGCGGTGCTGGGGGTGGACATGACGGATCTGATCCTCGACCCCTACACCCGGGTGACGATGGAGTCGGGCCAACCGAGCAGTGCTTTCAAGCTCTGGGCGCAGTACAAAACCCCGGGCTACGCGCTGGTGGCCAACCTCAACCGCTACGGCAGCTTCGCCAGCACCCACGGCCACACGCCCGTCACGTTTGCCGCCCGCTGGACGCTGGATCTGCAGTGGAGCTACCACCTGAACCGGCACACCACCCTGACCCTGGGCGGCACCAACGTACTCAACGCCAAGCCCGCGCAGTGGGGCGTGACGGACGATGCCGTCACGGGCGCCGGCAAGCCGATCCGCTATTCGCAGTACGCGCCGTTTGGCTACAACGGCGCGGCGTATTACCTGCGCCTGGGGGTGCGGTTTTAAGCGGTTTTCTCCACATGCCCCTGGCGCGTGTAGAGGAAGTCGATCACCGCCTTGCGGTAGTTCACGTAGCGCGCATCCTCGGCCAGCTCCACGCGCGAGCGCGGGCGGGGCAGCTCGACGTGCAGCACCTCGCCAATGGTGGCGGCCGGGCCGTTGGTCATCATCACGATCTTGTCGGACAGCAGCACGGCCTCGTCCACGTCGTGCGTCACCATCACCACGGTGCTTTGCGTGCGCGCCACGATCTCCAGCAGCTCGTCCTGCAGCTTGGCGCGGGTGAGCGCGTCGAGCGCGCCGAAGGGCTCGTCCATCAGCAGCACCTGGGGTTCCATCGACAGCGCCCGGGCGATGCCCACGCGCTGCTTCATGCCGCCCGAGATCTCGCCGGGGCGCTTCTGGCCGGCGTGCGTCAGGCCCACCAGGGCCAGCGCGGCGTCGGTGCGGGCCTTCAGTTGCGCCTTGCTCTCGCGGGCGCCGAACACGCGCTCCACGGCCAGGTAGACGTTGCCTTCGCAGGTGAGCCAGGGCAGCAGCGAGTGGTTCTGGAACACCACGGAGCGCTCGGGCCCCGGGCCCTTGATCTCCTTGTTGGCGCACAGCAGCGCACCATTGGTGGGCGTGGTCAGCCCGGCGATCAGGTTCAGCAGCGTGGACTTGCCGCAGCCCGAGTGCCCGATGAGCGCCACGAACTCGCCCTTGGCGATGGTCAGGTGGATATCGCGCAGCGCCGGGAACAGGCCCTTGGCCGTCTTGAAGGTCTGCTCGACGCCCTGGACCTCGATGAACTTGGTGGTTAGCGAGGGATGGGTGGATGCGTTCATGATTTCACCTCTTCGAACGTGAAGGCCGTGGCCAGCTTGACCAGGGCCGCTTCGAGCAGCAGCCCGACGATGCCGATCACGAAGATGGCGATGATGATGTTCTTGACGTTGAGGTTGTTCCACTCGTCCCACACCCAGAAGCCGATGCCCACGCCGCCCGTCAGCATCTCGGCCGCCACGATCACCAGCCACGCCGTGCCCACGGCCAGGCGCACGCCGGTCAGCATGTAGGGCAGCACCGAGGGGAACAGGATCTTGGTGAGCACCTTCCACTCGCTCAGGTTCAGCACGCGGGCCACGTTCAGGTAGTCCTGCGGCACGCGCTGCACGCCCACGGCGGTGTTGATGACCATGGGCCAGATCGAGCAGATGAAGATGGTCCAGATCGCCGCCGGGTTGGCGCCCTTGAACACCAGCAGCCCGATGGGCAGCCACGCCAGCGGCGACACCGGCCGCAGCAGGCTGATGAGCGGGTTGAACATGCGCGAGAGGAAGGCGAAGCGCCCGATGGCAAACCCCGCCGGAATGCCCACCAGCGCCGCCAGCCCAAAGCCGATGGCCACGCGCTGCAGCGAGGCCAGCACGTTCCAGCCCACGCCCTGGTCGTTGGGGCCGTTGCGGTAGAAGGGGTTGCTGAACACCTCCACCGCCTGCAGCCAGGTCTCGTAGGGGCTGGGAATGCTGCGGCCCGTGCTGGCCGACACCAGTGCCCACAGCCCCACCAGCAGCCCCAGGCCCAGCGCGGGCGGCAGCACGTTCTGCCAGAAGGCGCGCGACAGCGCGCCGCCATCGCGTGGGGCGGGAGCCTCTGATACTTTTGCAGTGTTTTTGGCCGTTGAGGCCGTGGATAGGGCGCTAGCAGCTATGCTTTTGTGAGCGTCGGGCGCGTCGGCTGGCGTGGGGTCCAGCGGTGCATGAAAAACGGCACTGACCATGGTGACCTCCGGTGGCTCAGGCTTTGATCTTGAAACCATCGGCGTACTTGGCGGGGTCCTTGCCGTCCCACACCACGCCGTCGATGAGCTTGGCTTGGCGCATCACGTCCTTGGGCACGCTGATCTTCATGGCGCTGGCCACCGACTTGTACAGTTCCACCTGGTTCACCTGCTTGGCCACTTCAGGATAGTCGGGGTGGCTCTTGAGCAGACCCCAGCGCTTGTGCTGCGTGAGGAACCACATGCCGTCCGACAGATAGGGGAAGTTCACCGCGCCATCGTTGAAGAACTTCATGTGGTTGGCGTCGTCCCAGGTCTTGCCCATGCCGTTCTGGTAGCGGCCCAGGATGCGCTGGTTGATCGCATCCACGCTGGTGTTCACATAGGCCTTGCCGGCAATCGTCTCGGCCATCTTCATCTTGTTCGACAGGCTCGCATCGATCCACCGGCTGGCCTCCAGCACCGCCATCATCACGGCGCGCGTGGTGTTGGGGTACTTCTTCACGAACTCCGCCGTGGTGCCCAGCACCTTCTCGGGGTGGTCCTTCCAGATGTCCTGCGTGGTGTTGGCCGTGATGCCGATGCCGTCCATGATGGCGCGGTGATTCCAGGGCTCGCCCACGCAGAAGCCGTCCATGTTGCCCACGCGCATGTTGGCCACCATCTGCGGCGGCGGCACGGTGATCAGCTTGGCGCCCGACAGCGGGTTGATGCCCGCCGCCGCCAGCCAGTAGTGCATCCACATCGCGTGCGTGCCCGTGGGGAAGGTGCCCGCGAAGGTGTATTCGCGCTTCTCCTTGGCCATCAGCGCCGCGAGCGAGGGGCCGTCCACCGCGCCCTTGTCGGCCAGCGCCTTCGACAGCGTGATCGCCTGGCCGTTGTTGTTGAGGGACATGAGCACCGCCATGTCCTTCTTCGGGCCGGCCGTGCCCAGGTGCACGCCGTACACCAGGCCGTACAGCACGTGGGCAAAGTCCAGCTCGCCGTTCACCAGCTTGTCGCGCACGCCAGCCCACGATGCTTCCTTGGTGGGAATGATGGTCACGCCGTACTTCTTGTCAAAGCCCAGCACCGAGGCCATCACCACGCTGGCGCAGTCGGTCAGCGGAATGAAGCCGATCTTCACCTCCTTCTTCTCGGGCGCGTCCGAGCCCTGGGCATGCACGAGCGCCCGCAGCGCGGGGCTCACGCCCACGGCGCCCACGGTGGCGGCCTGCAGCACGGTACGGCGGTTGAGGCTGGTTTTCAGAAGATCGGTCATGGGGCTCCCCTTGCATCGTGAAAGTAAAAAAGGCGTCCTCACGCTGCGCACGTGCCGCCAGGGGCAGCATGCGCAGGGTGGGGACGCCTTTGTCCGGTTTCCGGTGGCAGCCGCCCGCCGTTGGGTGGCGCCGCCGTGGTGACCCTGTGGGGGTCTGCAACTAGCAATGCAAGGCTTGTGCCAGCTTTTGGGAGCTGGGTTTGCTATGGAATGTGGAGCTTGAGGCGCTTTGTTTTAGGGCGCTGGAGGCCAATTTGGCTTGAAGCGATGCGTGCAAGGGCGCACCGGGGTTGTGCGGTGCACCATGGGGGCGCGGGAGTGAGGTAGTGCGTTGATCGGCTGGGCACCGGCCTCGCACTGAGAAGCAGCGTGGCCGCACTGATCAAGGGATCGCTTTGCAGTAGCTGCTGGTCGGACGTCGGATTAGACAGAGCGGGTTTGCCACAGTGTTGTCATAGGTGTCAACTACCGCTCCTTAGAACTGACCATGGCTACACACCACGTAGTCGCTTAATATCTCCCAAATTCATGAGAACTTTAAGGATGACGATGGAAGCTACTATAGGGGGAGTTGACAAAGCATTCGTTGCGTATCCGTCTAGAGATTCGTCGTTGGCCGGAATCATTGCTGAAGGCGTAGCCAAAGCAAATCGTATGTCAGGCAAGCGCCTGCGCTACACACCCTGGGAGTTTAACGACGTTGCGGGAAACCCACTCATCTCTCCAATCTTGGAAGGGATAGAGTCATCGAAGTTTGTTGTCGCGGACATTACCTACCTGAATCCAAATGTGGTATATGAAATTGGTTTCGCGATTGGGAGATCCCGCCGTTGTTTCCTCATAAGGCACTCGCATACCGAGGGTGACAAACGAGTCGCTAGGGAAGTTGGAATATTCGACACCCTTGGCTACGATATATATGACGACTCGGACGGGCTTGCTGGATCACTTACTGCATATGTCGACCCAAAGCCACTGGCGTTTTCGACGGCGCTTGACAGGCTTGCGCCGGTATATGTCGTAGAGCCGCCTACAAAAGGGGGCGTCACCACAGTGATGACATCACGCCTTAAGAAGGCAAGATACAAGTACAGAAGCTTCAATCCAGCTGAAGATGCTCGTCTATCCGCTGCAGATGCAATAAGGCAAGTTGCAAGTTCAGCTGGCATATTGCTCTACTTCTTGGATGGGAGTCAGGAAACAAACTTCATTCACGACACTCGGACACTGTTCGTTGCTGGTCTGGCCCATGGGATGGGTAAACCGACCCTTATTCTGGCGCATGGCTCTGCAGATATACCTTTGGATGTTCGTGATGTAGTCAAGCGCTTCGGCCGATCTGAAGACATAATCGATCACATAGCGGCCTTTTCCCTCGAAATTACGGAGCATCTGCAGCAGGCAGATCCGACACCGCTCAAAGATCTAACGCCACTCCAGTCGTTGCAGATCGGAGATCCAACGGCCGAGAATGAGATGACGACCTTGGGTAGCTACTTCTTACGCACCGATCAATATAGTAAGGCAGTGCGAGGAGAGGTAAACCTCGTAGTGGGTCGAAAAGGTGCTGGCAAAACAGCTTTATTTATTCAAGTCCGCGATAAGACTCGCTCTGACAAACGAAACGTCGTTCTTGACCTAAAGCCTGAGGGCTATCAGCTGCTCAAGTTGAAAGAGGATATTCTTGCCCATCTGACGCAGGGCGCCAGCCATCACTTGGTGACTGCTTTCTGGGAATATTTAATCTTGCTAGAGATTACTTACAAGCTCCTCGAGAAGGATCACAGTGCACACAAATTCAATCATGAAATTCGCGATTTATATCTAGAGCTTGAGCAGACTTATAAAACTGAAGGTTACTCCGTTGAGGGCGACTTTTCAGAGAGACTTTTGGCTCTTTCGCAGCGTATTGCCCAGGATTATGCACAAAGATTCGGGGACACTGATGGGACGAAGCTGTCGACAGATCAGGTCACGCAGCTTGTTTACTCTCATGACGTGCGGCATCTGCGGCGGCAAGTATCCGCATATCTTGAGCATAAGCAAAGTGTTTGGGTTCTGTTTGACAACCTAGATAAAGGTTGGAGCACTCAAGGCGTTGATGCTGTCGACGCGATGGTCTTACGCTGCCTTATTGATGCAGGGCGAAAGGTTGAGCGCGACATGCGCAAGGATGGTCATATTGTCCATTGCATCGCCTTCATTCGTAACGATGTGTATGAGCATCTGATGCGTCAGAGCGCTGACTACGGCAAAGAGATGAGGGTGGCTTTGGATTGGACTGACCCGGATATGTTGCGTGAGTTGCTGCGACTGCGTTTGATGTCCGGGCTGCCTGCTAGTTCAGTAAATGTGGGGTTTGATCAGATCTGGCCTCAACTTTGTATTTCACACTACAAAGGTGAGGAAACTTCAGCCTACATTATTGAGCGCTCGCTAATGCGTCCGCGAAATGTGATCAAAATGTTTGCTCATGCAAAAGGTTTTGCGGCAAATCTTGCTCATCAGAAAATTCAAGAGAGCGATCTTGAAAAAGGAATTCGTGCCTACTCCCAGGATCTACTGGTCGAGCTCGATCATGAATTGACAGATGTATTTCCTGATTCTCGCGACTTGCTCTATCACTTCATAGATGCACCGCCTCAGTTAACAGAAGCCGTTCTAACGGAATTGATTGCAAGCGCTGGCATTGAATCTAGCGATGTGCAGCGCGTGATTGATTTTCTTTTGTATTATGGAATTCTTGGTATTCAGGATTCTGCAGAGCACATTCACTACATCTTCAACGTGAACTACGATTTGAAGGTTCTACAGGTTCGTGCAGCTCGTGCTAAAAGTGATGCCGTGTACGTGATGAATCCAGCATTCCGCCCTGCGCTTGGAATTCGTGACACCAACTCGGTGTGAGCTTGAGGTGATGGGCTGGGTTGAACCTGCAGGGCTCAGGCTGAACGGGGCAAGCCCAAAGCCCCGTCGTGGTGTTGAACGTCCGTTATGCGACACCTGACCACCGATCACAGGACTCGGACCGAAGACAGCAACCAGCCTGATTTCGGCATTCCCTTTTGGTGGTTTTCAAACCGCCCGTAGCACCCCCCGCGCCGCCTCCGCTACCACCCGACTCAACCCCTCCAACACCCCCGAAGCCGCCCGCGCCTGCTGCCAGTACAGCGGCACATCCAGCGGCGTATCGGGCACCAGCTCGACCAGGGTGCCGTCTTTCAAATGCTGCGCCACCAGCACCTCCAGCTGCATGCCCCAGCCCATGCCGGCCAGCGCGGCGGTGGCGAAGGCCTGGGGCGAGGGCAGGGTGTGCCGGGGCAGCTCCACATGCCGGTGGCACAGGCGGCGGGCCCAGCGGGCCTGCAGTTCGTCCTTGGGGCTGAACACCAGGCTGGGCGCGCGGGCCAGGGTGCCAGCGGTCACGCCCTCGGCGAAGTGGCGCGCCATGAAGGCCGGGCTGGCGGCGGCGCGGTAGCGCATGGCGCCCAGGGGCTGGCTGTTGCAGCCGGTGGCGGGGCGGGCGGTGGCGGTGACGGCGGCGAGCACGGCGCCGCTGCGCAGCCATTCGGCGGTGTGGGTTTCGTCGTCCACGGCCACTTCCATCAGCACGGGCGCCTGGGCCGCGAAGGTGGCGACGGCGGGCGCGAACCAGGTGGCCAGGCTGTCGGCGTTCACCGCCACGGGCAGCGGCACCCGGGCAATGCCTTCCGGGGCCAGCGCGGGCAGGGCGCCTTGCAGTTCCTGCTCCAGCAGGCGCACGCGGTCGGTGTGCTGGCACAGGCGCCGCCCGGCGTCGGTGGCGCGGCAGGGCTGACCGCGCACCACCAGGGCGCAGCCCACGCGCTCTTCCAGCAGGCGTATGCGTTGCGAGATGGCCGAGGGCGTCACATGCAGCGTGCGCGCGGCGCGCTCGAAGCTCCCTTCGCGGATGACGGCAGTCAAGGCAGAGAGCGCGGAATAGTCCAGCATGAATTCAGTTTTGTTAATGTGGATGAAGCAAAGACAGTTTGTCTTTATTGATTGCGGCTGGCAAGCTGCGCGGCATGAACTGGATTGATACCGCTGCCCTCGCTCCCCCTGTGTTCATCCAGGGCCTGGTCCTGTGCCTGGGCCTCATCGTGGCCATCGGGGCGCAGAACGCCTTCGTGCTGCGCCAGGGCCTGCGCCGCGAGCATGTGGGCAGCGTGGTGCTGTTTTGCGCGCTATCCGACGCGGTGCTCATTACGGCGGGCGTGCTGGGCATGGCGCAGGCGCTGGGCGAGCGGCCCGGCCTGGCGCGCGCGCTGGCGCTGGCCGGGGCGGTGTTTCTGGCCGTGTACGGCTGGCGGGCGCTGCGCCGGGCGCGGCATGCGGGGGCGTTGCAGGCAGCGGGTGGCGGCGTGGGGCTGGGCCGGGGCGCGGCCCTGGCGCAGGCGGTGGCGTTCACGCTGCTCAACCCGCATGTCTATCTGGATACCGTGCTGCTCATGGGCAGCATTGGCGCGCAGCAGCCGCAGGCGCTGCGCGGCTGGTTCGTGGCGGGGGCCAGCTGCGCCAGCCTGCTGTGGTTTGGCCTGCTGGGTTTTGGAGCGCGCTGGCTGGCGCCCTGGTTTGCGCGGCCCCGGGCATGGCAGGCGCTGGATGCGCTGATCGGCGCCACGATGTTCGCGCTGGCGGCGCTGCTGGCGCGCCACGCTTTCTCAGGAATGTGAGGGTTCTTCATGTACCTCAGAAAACAGCACCAGTGGACGGACCGCGAAGCGGTCTTCACGCTGATCGAGGCGCATGCGCTGGGGGCCTGGGTGTGCCAGGCGGAGGGCGGGCTCACCGCCAACCATGTGCCCTTCGTGCTGGACCGTGGCCGGGGCAAGCACGGCACGCTGATGTGCCATGTGTCGCGCGCCAATCCGGTGTGGCGCGCATTGGGCGCGGGCCTGCCGTCGGTGGTGATGTTCCGGAGGCCGCAGGCCTACATCACGCCGGGCTGGTACCCGGGCAAGGCGGAGCACGGCAAGGTGGCCGATTGGGTGGCAAAGACCATGGATCCGGAGGTGCCGGATGGGCCGTGATGGCCCGCCAGTGTGTGGCATGGGATGCCTGTTGATGAAAATTTTCCGCTGCGCGAAGCCGGGGCCGCCGAAGGCTTGCCCGCCGATGTGCCCCGCCTGGGCTTTTGAAGACGGGCCATGCTGATCCTCGACAGCAATACCATCAGCTACTAATTTCGCGGCGACCCCCAGGTGGTGCCGCGTCTGCAGGCCATCGCCCCCGTCGATATCGGCGTGCCCGCCATCGTTGAACATGAGCTGCGCTATGGGCTGTTGCGCTTGCCGCCGGAGGCGGCGGCTCCGCGCCTGGCGGCGCTGGCGCAGTTGCTGCGGCCCAGGCATGCATTGCCGTTCGACAGCGAATGCGCGACCCACGCGGCCCGGTTGCGTGCCGATCTGGAGGCCGTGGGCACGCCCATTGGTCCGCACGACATCCTGATTGCCGCCACGGCCTTGCGCCACCAGGCCGCCTTGGTAACCCGCAATGTGCGGGGGGTTCCCGCGTGCCGGGCCTGCAATGGCTCAATTGGCATTCGGATGGAGGCACTGAGCTACCTCGCTGGTGTGCTGGGTGATGAACGTGGCGCGCACGCCGGGACCGCAGCGGGGCTGAGGTGCGCTACCCCAGCAGCTCCGCCATGTCCAGCATGCGCCGCGCCACCTCGCCCAGCTTCAGGCCCTTGTCCATGGCGGTCTTGCGCAGCTTCTCGTAGGCGGCCTGTTCGCTCAGGCCCTGGCGCTGCATCAGCAGGCCCTTGGCCCGCTCTATGAGCTTGCGCTCGTGCAAGGCGGTGTGTGCCTGCACCAGTTCGGTGCGCAATGCCTGTTCGTGGGCAAAGCGGGCCAGCGCCACTTCCAAAATGGGGCGTATGCGCTGCGGCGCCAGGCCGGCGACGATGTAGGCCGTCACGCCGGCGGCCATGGCGTCCTTCACATGGGTCGTGTCCTCGTCGTCGGTGAACAGCACGATAGGCCGGGGCGCGTCGCGCGTGGCCAGCACCACATGTTCGAGCGTGTCGCGCGCCTCGCTCTCGGCGTCCACGATCACCAGGTCCGGCTGCAGCTGCGCCAGGTGTGCGCCCAACAGCATGTCGGTGGGCAGCACGGCCACCAGGTTGAAGCCATGCTGCAGCAGGCCGATGCGCAGCGTACGTGAGCGCTCGGCCTGCCGCATGGCGCGCTCGTCGGTGGGGTCGGCGGGGGCCAGGTCGGGGGCCACGACCACGATGCGTAGTTGTTCATCCATGGCCTCAAGGCAAGCAAAAACCACGCCATCAGACTATCGCCTGGCACGCGGCTTGCGTAAGCTCCTTGCCTCGGTTTGTGATAGATATAGCGCCAAGTTATCTGGGATGCCAGAAAATATGCAGATCCATTAATTACGAAACACCATGGGCATCAGCCACTACATCAAGGAAATCGGCCGTGGCGCACGCGGCGCCAAGGCATTGGACCGCGCGCAGGCGGCTGATCTGTTCGGTCAGGTACTCGACGGCCAGGTGTCCGACCTGGAGCTCGGCGCCTTTTGCGTGGCCATGCGCATCAAGGGCGAGACGCTGGAGGAGATGTGCGGCTTTCTGGATGCCGTGCAGGCGCGCATCGCCGCCTTTCCCGCCTGCGCGGGCGGGCAGCCGCTCATCGTGCTGCCCTGCTACAACGGCGCGCGCAAGCTGCCCGTGCTCACGCCGCTGCTGGCCCTGCTGCTGGCGCGCGAAGGCCTGCCCGTGCTGCTGCACGGCATGCGCACCGAGGCGCGCCGCGTTCTGGCATCTGAAGTGCTTGAAGCGCTTGATATACAAACGCTTCAAGCTCCCAAATCAATAGCTCCAGGAAGTGTGGCGCATATCGCCACCGCGGCGCTGCTGCCGGGGCTGGCGCGGCTCTTGGCGGTGCGCGAGGCCATCGGCCTGCGCACCCCGGGCCACAGCGTGGTCAAGCTCATCGCCCCCTGCGCGGGCCCGGCGCTGCTGCTGGCCAGCTACACCCACCCCGAGTATTTCGAGCTGCTGGGCGCCACCTTCGCCACGCGAGGGATGCACGCGCTGCTGTCGCGCGGGCTGGAGGGCGAGGTGGCGGCCGACCCGCGGCGCACACCACGCTACGACGCCTTCATCGCCGGCCGGCACCAATTGCTGCAGGAGCAGCAGCCGGGCACGGCCGCCGAGGTGCCGGGCCTGCCGGCCGAGATCGACGTGGCGAGCACCGCCGCCTATACGCGCCGCGTGCTCGCGGGCCAGGCGCCCGTGCCGGCGCCGCTACAGCAGCAGGTCGAGCACATCGTGCGGCTCGCCCGCCAGATCACCGCGCAGGCCCAGCCATGACCGCGCCCGACGCTGCACCCACATCCGGCAGCTGCACCCTGGTGGGCGCCGGCCCGGGCGACCCGGAACTGCTCACCCTGAAGGCCCTGAAGGCCATCCAGGCGGCCACGGTGCTGCTGGTGGACGACCTGGTGAGCGAGGCCATCGTGGCCCTGGCCCCGGCCGGCGCGCGCATTGAGCATGTCGGCAAGCGCGGCGGCTGCAAGAGCACGCCCCAGGCCGATATCGAGGCGCGCATGGTTGCGGCCGTGCGGGCCGGCGAGCGCGTGGTGCGCCTCAAGGGCGGCGACCCCTTCATCTTCGGCCGTGGCGGCGAGGAGGTGCAGCACCTGCGCGCGGCCGGCATCGCCGTGCAGGTGGTCAACGGCATCACGGCGGGCCTGGCCGGCATGACGCTGCTGGGCGCGCCGCTCACGCACCGCCGCCATGCCCATGGCGTGGTCTTCATCACCGGCCACAGCCAGCCGGGGGACGCCGGCACCGACTGGCGCCAGCTGGCGGCCACGGCGCGCGATGCGCGCCTCACCTTGGTGATCTACATGGGCGTGGCCAGCTGCGCGCGCATCCAGCAGGAGCTGCTCACCGCCCTGCCCGCCCACACGCCGGCGGCGGTGATCCAGCATGTGAGCCTGCCGCAGCAGCGCCATGCGGTCACCACGCTGGGCACGCTGCAGGACACCATTGAACGCGAGCGCCTGGCCAGCCCCTCGGTGATCGTGATCGGCGACGTGGTGCGCGGCATCGCCGCTGCGGGCGGCACCCCGGCCTGATCAACCGGAGCTGGCCTGCGCCGCCTGGCGGATCTGCTCGAAGCGTTCGGCCTGCTCCTTGCGCAGCGCCTTGCGCAGCAGGGCGGCCTCCCAGCGGCGGCGCTCGTCGGGGCTGCTGGGGGTGAGCGGCGGCACGGGCGTGGGCTTGGAGTCGTCATCCACCGCCACCATCGAGAAGAAGCAGCTGTTCACATGCCGCACCACCTGGCTGCGTATGTCCTCGGCCACGACCTTGATGCCGATCTCCATCGACGACTTGCCCGTGTGGTTCACGCTGGCCAGAAAGCTCACCAGCTCGCCCACATGAATGGGCTGCAGGAACATCACCTGGTCCACGCTGAGCGTGACCACGTAGCGCCCCGAGTAGCGGCTGGCACAGGCATAGGCCACCTGGTCGAGCAGCTTGAGGATGGCGCCGCCATGCACGTTGCCGGAGAAGTTGGCCATGTCGGGCGACATGAGCACGGTCATGTTGAGTTGGTGGGCGGGCAGGTTCATGCGGAGCATTGTAGAAAGTGCTGAGCGCAGACGCGGCGACAATGTCCGGCTTTGCCAGCCCGCCCCGCCCCATGCCCACACCATTCTTTGACGCCGTCATCATCGGCGCCGGCGCCGCCGGCCTGTTCTGCGCCGCCCGGGCGGGTCAGCGCGGCCTGAAAGTGCTGCTCATCGACCATGCCGACAAGGTGGCCGAGAAGATCCGCATCTCGGGCGGCGGGCGCTGCAACTTCACCAACCGCGAGCTCGACGTGCGCGCACCGCACCGGCACTTCGTGGGCCAGAACCCGCAGTTCTGCCGCTCGGCCCTGTCGCGCTACACGCCGCAGGACTTCATCGCCCTGGTGCAGCGCCACGGCATCGCGTTCCATGAAAAGCACAAGGGCCAGCTGTTTGCCGACCGCTCGGCCGAGGACATCATCGCCATGCTGCTGGCCGAATGCGCCGATGGCGGCGTACAGCACTGGCAGCCCTGCGGCGTTAAAAATATAGTCTTTTTGGCCGATAGCGCAGAAGGAGAGAGCGATAGCTGCTATCAAATAAATACCGATCGCGGCCCGGTGCAGGCGCGCAGCCTGGTGGTGGCCACGGGCGGGCTGTCCATTCCCAAGATAGGCGCGAGCGACTTTGGCTACCGGCTGGCCCGGCAGTTCAACCTGCCGCTGGTCGAACGCCGCCCCGGCCTGGTGCCGCTGACCTTTGACGGCGCGGACTGGGCGCCCTATGCGCAGCTGGCCGGCCTGGCGCTGCCGGTGGAGATCAGTACCGGCAGCAAGAAGGAGCGCATGGCCTTTCTGGAAGACCTGCTGTTCACGCACCGCGGCCTGTCGGGGCCGGCGGTGCTGCAAATCTCCAGCTACTGGCAGGCGGGCCAGCCGCTGGCCATCAACCTGGCTCCGGGCTTGGACCTGCCCGCCGCGCTGGCCCAGGCCAAGGCGCGCTCCAAGAAACTCATCGCCAACGAACTCGCCGGCCTGGTGCCCACCCGCCTGGCCGACGCCTGGGCCAGCACCGACGCCGACTGGCAGCGCCCCATCAACGAGGCCAGCGACAAGGCCCTGGCGCGCCTGGCCGAGCGGCTGGCGCGCTGGCAGCTCACGCCCACCGGCACCGAGGGCTACAAGAAGGCCGAGGTCACGCTGGGCGGCGTGGACACGCGCGCCCTGTCGCAGCAGAGCATGGAGTGCAAGAGCCAGCCCGGCCTGTACTTCATCGGCGAGGTGGTGGACATCACCGGCTGGCTGGGCGGCTACAACTTCCAGTGGGCCTGGTCCAGCGCCGCAGCCTGCGCGCAGGCATTGCCTCAGGGTTGAACGCTACAGGCCCAGCGCCAGCTGCGCCTCCTCGCTCATCATGGAGCGGTCCCAGGGCGGGTCGAACACCAGGTTCACGGTGATGTCGCCCACGCGCGGCAGCGCCAGCACCTTGTCGCAGACCTCGTTGGCAATGGATTCGCCCATGCCGCAGCCGGGGGCGGTGAGCGTCATGTCGATGACCACGCGCAGCTTGTCGGGCTCGTCCGAAGGCTCGAAGTCCAGGCGGTAGATCAGGCCCAGATCGACGATGTTCACCGGAATCTCGGGGTCGTAGCAGGTGCGCAGCGTGTCCCAGATCAGCGGCTCCAGCTCATCGATGGGCAGGTCCTCCGGCACGGCGATGGTTTCGGGCGGCCGCTTGCCGATGGCGTCGGCGTCCACGCCTTTCAGGCGCATGAGCTGGCCCTCGACCAGCAGCGTGAAGGAGGAGCCCAGCGCCTGCGTGATCTGCGCGAGCATGCCCTGCTCCAGCTCCACGGGGTGGCCGCTGGGGATGGTCTCGACCATCACGTTGCGGCGCACCAGCACGTCCTCGCGGTGGCGGCGGTGCATCATGGCTGGCCCTCCTCGGTCGATACGGGCTGGCCGTCGTTGTCGGCAATGGCGTGCATCAGCGCGTGCCAGCCCAGCAGCGCGCACTTGATGCGGCTGGGGTACTGGCGCACGCCGGCCAGGCTGATGAGCTTGCCCAGGGGCGCCTCCTCAGGATCTTCCTCGCCCGTGAGCACGGCGCGGAAATGCTGCTGCAGCGCCTGGGCCGCGGCCAGGTCCCGGCCCTTGACGGCCTCGGTCATCATCGAGGTGGAGGCCATGCAGATGGCGCAGCCCTGGCCCGTGAAGCGGATGTCGGCGACCCGCTCGCCGTCCAGCCGCAACTGCACGGCGACGCGGTCGCCGCAGGAGGGGTTGGTGCCCTGGGCCTGGTGCGTGGCATGTTCCAGCGTGCCGAAGTTGCGCGGCGCGCGCTTGTGCTCCAGCACCACCTCCTGGTACAGATCGTTTTCGGCGTTGTTCATTGAAAGACCTTGATGGCGTGGGCCACGGCGGCAATAAGGCGATCGACCTCCTCGGCGGTGTTGTAGAGCGCGAACGAGGCGCGCGTGGTCGGCCCCAGGCCCAGGTGATCGAGCAGCGGCTGGGCACAGTGGTGGCCAGTGCGCACGGCAATGCCGCGCTCGTCGAGCAGCGTGCCAATGTCGTGCGGATGCACGTCGCGCGCCACGAAGGACACCAGCGTGGCCTGCGTGGCGTGCGGCGCCAGCACGGTGACGCCGCCGATGGCCGACAGGCCCGCCAGCGCCTGCGCGCGCAGGGCGTGCAGGTGCTGGTCCATGGCGCTGCGCCCGACGCCGGCGATGAACTGCGCCGCCGCCGCCAGGCCCACGGCCCCGGCGACGTTGGGCGTGCCGCCCTCCAGGCGCGCAGGGAGCTGGGCATAGCCGGCCGCTTCGTAGCTGACCCAGTCCACCATGTCTCCACCCAGGCGCACTGGATATAAAAGTTGTAGCGCCTCGCGCTTACCCACCAAGGCGCCCGTGCCCATAGGGCCATACATCTTGTGGCCGGAGAAGGCCATGAAGTCGCAGTCCAGCGCGGTGAGCGGCAGCATGTCGTGGCCCACGGCCTGGGCCGCGTCCAGCACCGTCAGTGCCCCTGCCGCGCGCGCCAGGGCCAGCATCTCCTCGTAGGGCGGACGCTCGCCCGTGGCGTTGGCGCCTGCGGTGATGGCCAGCACGCGCGTGGCCGGCGTGAGCAGGGCCTGCAGGTCCTGCACATGCACGCGGCCCTGCGCGTCGGGCCGCAGGATGACCAGCTCGGCCCCGCTCATGCGCGCCGCCTGCTGCCAGGGCACGAGGTTGGCGTGGTGCTCCAGGCCGCTGACGATGATGCGCTCGCCCGCGCGCAGCCAGGCCTTGGCAGGGCCGGCGGCCCACAGGCCCTGGGCCACGAGGTTCAGCGCCTCGGTGGTGCCGCTGGTGAAGATGAGCTCGTGCTCCTGGCCCGCGCCGATGAAGCCCTTGAGCGTGGCGCGCGCCGCCTCGAAGGCGTCGGTGGCGCGCTGGCTCAGGGTGTGCACGCCGCGGTGGATGTTGGCGCGGTCATGCTGCTCGAAGCGCTGCATGGCCTGCTGCACGGCCAGCGGCGTTTGCGTGGTCGCGGCGTTGTCCAGGTAGGCCAAGGGGTGGCCGTGGATGGACTGCGCGAGGAGGGGGAACTGCGCGCGCAGGTCGGCCAAGGGAAGATCACGCACCGTATCAAGCATGCTGCACCTCCGTATCCGCTTGCAGTTGCCCGCCAATGGCACGCGCCAGCCAGCCGCCTTGCAGCCACTGCGCCAGCAGGCCGTCGTCCTCGCCACCCAGGCAGCGCTCCAGCAATGCGCGCGCCATGCCTTCGATGATCAGGGCGCGGGCGCGGGCCTCGTCCAGGCCGCGCTGGCGCGCGTAGAACAGCGCATCCTCGGGCAGCGCGCCCCAGGTGGCGCCGTGCGCGGCCTGCACGTTGTCGTGCAGGATCTCCAGGTGCGGACGCAGGACGAGCCGCGGGCTGCCCGCCAGCGGCACGCCCATGAGGCGCTGGCGCACGTCGGCCTCGTCGGCGCCGGGCGCTATGCGCGTGTGTGCGTTGGCCACGGCCTGAGCCCGGCCCTGGGCCAGGGCCAGGGCCTCCACGCTGCTGGCGCCATGCGCGGCCTGCATGCGGGTGTAGGTTTGCAGATCGATCTTGTGCGCCCCCGCCAGCAGCAGGGCCGCGCTGCGCGCCTGTGCGCCCCGACCCTCCAGCGTGATGCAGCTGCGCTGCAGGTGGTAGCTGCTGCTGGTCGCCACCAGCGCCTGCGCGTACTGCGCACCCGCGGCCAGGCTGGCGTGCACATGGTGCGCCACGCTGTCGGCCTCGGCGGGGCCGACGATGCGCAGGTGCTGCAGCTCGGCACCCGCGCCCAGGCGCACATGGGCGTGCAGGTTTTGCGCCACCGGATGCCCGCAGGCGTCGGCCTGGCGTTCATGGGTCTCTATCAGCACGCAGCGCACGCCGGGCTCCACGTCCAGCACCAGCAGCGGCGCCTCGGCCTGGGCGCGCGGCTGGTGGCGCAGCTCCAGCCAGACGGGTTCGCGCTCACGGCCTGGCGTGGCGCTGATGCGCACGCGCAGCCCCAGGCGGCACAGCGCGCGGTGCGCCCAGGCAAAGGGCGCGGCCTCGCCCTCGCCCGGCAGCGGCAGGCCGGCGAACAGCTCGGCGCGCTCGGCCGGGGCCAGGGCGTCCAGCCAGCGGGCGTGGATGCCACTGGAGGCATGGTTGCCAAACTGGTTGTGGATGGGATGCAGCGTCCAGCCCGACCCGTCCAGGGCCGGGGCCTCGCAGCCGCCCTCCAGTTGCGCTCCCAGCCATTGGTCGAGCGCGGGCGGCGGCAGGTGGTGAAAGGCTTCGCTGCGCCGCGCGATCCAGCCCTGCTGCTGCAGGTGCTGGCGTGCGGCGAGGATGTCGGCTCTTGCGCTGTCCATGGCCTCAGGCCTCCACCGTTTGGTGCGCGCGTGCAAAACCGGTGCGGGCAATGCGGCGCGCCAGCTCCAGGTCACCGGTCTCGGCAATGCAGCCCTGGTCCAGGCGCAGCACGGCGTCGGGCTGCAGCTGCTCGATCATCGTGAGGTAATGCGAGACGACGATGAAGGCCGTCCCCTCGGCACGCAGCTTCTGCACCAGGGCGACCACGGCGCGCACGCCGTCCACGTCCATGCCGGAGTCGATCTCGTCGAGCAGCGCCAGGCGCGGCTTCAAAAGCGACAGCTGCAAAAGCTCGTTGCGCTTTCTCTCGCCGCCGGAGAAGCCCTCGTTCACCGGGCGGCTCAACATGGCCTCGGGCAGGCCCAGTTCCTTGGCGGCCTTCTTGGCGCTGGCCAGGAAGTCGAACGCATCCAGCGGCTCCTGGCCGCGCGCCTCGTGCATGGCATTCAAGGCGGTGCGGATGAAAAGATTGTTCTTCACGCCCGGCACGTCGGGCGGCGACTGGAAGGAGACGAACAGCCCCGCGCGCGCGCGCTCATGCGCGGGCCGCTGCAGCAGGTCCTGCCCGGCGAGCAGCGCCTGCCCGCCCTGGACGGCGTAATGCGGGTGCCCCGCCAGCGCCATGCCCAGCGTGCTCTTGCCGCTGCCGTTGGCGCCCATCAGCACGACGAGCTGGCCGGGCTGCACATCCAGCGAGACCGAGTGCAGCACGGTGCGCTCGCCAACTTGAACGCGCAGGTCGCGCACTTGCAGCAGGGGTGGGGTGTGGGTCATGTGGGTTCCTACTTTTTTGATAGCTGCTTACGCTTTATACACAAGCGATAAAGCCTTTTTATCCATAAATATCAGCCTACGGCGCCTTCCAGCGACACGGCCAGCAGCGCCTTGGCCTCCAGGGCAAACTCCATGGGCAGTTCCTCCAGCACGGCCTGGCAGAAGCCGCCGACGATGAGCGCCGTGGCCTCCTGCGCGTCGATGCCGCGCTGCTCGCAGTAGAACAGCCGCTCCTCGGAGATGCGCGTGGTCGTCGCCTCATGCTCCACCACGGCGTCGCCGCGCGCGGTGTCCACATAGGGGAAGGTGTGGGCGCCGCAATGCGGCCCGATGAGCAGCGAGTCGCACTGCGTGTGGTTGCGCGCGCCGGCAGCGCCGGGGTTGACGCGCACCAGGCCGCGGTAGCTGTTCTGCGCGTGGCCCGCGCTGATGCCCTTGGAGACGATGCGGCTGGTGGTGTTCTTGCCCAGGTGGATCATCTTCGTGCCGGTGTCCGCCTGCTGCCAGTGGTTGGACACGGCAATCGAGTGGAACTCGCCGTTGGACTCATCGCCGCGCAGCACCACGCTGGGGTACTTCCAGGTAATCGCCGAGCCGGTCTCGATCTGCGTCCAGGCGATGCGCGAGCGCCTGCCCGCGGCCAGGCCGCGCTTGGTGACGAAGTTGTAGATGCCGCCCCGGCCGTTCTCGTCGCCGGGGTACCAGTTCTGCACCGTCGAATACTTGATGAAGGCATCGTCGTGCGCGATGAGTTCGACCACGGCCGCGTGCAGCTGGTTCTCGTCGCGCTGCGGCGCGGTGCAGCCCTCCAGGTAGCTGACCGAGCTGCCCTCCTCGGCAATGATCAGCGTGCGCTCGAACTGCCCCGTGTTCTGCGCGTTGATGCGGAAGTAGGACGACAGCTCCATCGGGCAGCGCACGCCCTTGGGGATGTAGACAAACGAGCCATCGGAGAACACGGCCGAGTTCAGCGCCGCATAAAAGTTGTCACCCTGAGGCACCACCGTGCCCAGGTATTTTTCCACCAGCTCGGGGTGGTTCTGCACCGCGTGCGAGAACGAGCAGAAGATCACGCCCACGTCGGCCAGCTGCTTGCGGAACGTCGTGCCCACCGAGACCGAGTCGAACACCGCATCCACCGCCACGCCGGCCAGCGCCGCGCGCTCGTGCAGCGGCACGCCGAGCTTCTCGTAGGTTTCCAGCAGCTTGGGGTCGACCTCGTCCAGGCTCTTGGGGCGGTCCTTCATGGACTTGGGCGCCGAATAGTAGGACAGCGCCTGGAAGTCGATCGGTGCTATCTTCAGGTGTGCCCAATCGGGCAGCTCCATGGCGCGCCAGCGCTCAAACGCCGCCAGGCGCCAGTTGAGCAGGAATTCGGGCTCCTTTTTCTTGCGCGAGATGGCACGGATCGTGTCTTCATCTAGACCCGGCGGCAGGCTGTCGGACTCGATGTCGGTGACAAAACCATGCTGGTAGGGACGGGCAAGCGCCTGCTCCAGGGCCGGCGCCTGCTGGACTGGCTGGGCATCCTGGCTCGCGGCCGGTGCGCCAAGGGTGGCAGTTTGTGAGGTCATGGCTGAGGCATGGTTTAAATATTCATATCGTATGAATCTTTTGCAATTCCGGCAAACCGGGCGGCTGTCCCTGCACACGCACCAGGGACATCGCCAAGCATGCCACGCAATCCTTGTCACCATGCCTCGTGTAGTTATAATGCTTGGCTCTGCTGGCAATGCCCCGTCGGCCGGATACTAGTTATAGACGGGGAACCCGCCGCACATGGCACCCAGGCCCGATCTTCCTGGATACCCTCTGTGGGCATATTTTGGAAACAAATTAGCTAATGACCACCATTCGCGTTAAAGAAAACGAGCCTTTTGACGTTGCCCTGCGCCGCTTCAAGCGCACCATCGAGAAGCTGGGCCTGCTGACCGACCTGCGCGCCCGCGAGTTCTACGAGAAGCCCACCTCCGAGCGCAAGCGCAAGAAGGCCGCCGCCGTCAAGCGCCACTACAAGCGCGTGCGCAGCATGCAGCTGCCCAAGAAGCTGTACTAAGCACAGCCGGCGTTGCTACGAGACGCCCACCAAACCCGCGCTAGGGACGCCAAGCGCGGGTTTTTTGTTTTTGCGGGTTTGCCAAAAGACTTTCTGGCGTCGTTGCACCGCCTTGTCGTAGCAACACTACTGCCTGCGGCGTTGCGCCTAGCCAGAAAGCCTTTTGGCAAACCCTGTCCCCCGGCCACCCACTGATTGAAGGAAGCTGCCATGAGCCTCAAAGACCAGATCACCGAAGACATGAAGAACGCCATGCGCGCCAAGGACAGCGAGCGCCTGGGCACGATCCGCCTGCTGCAGGCGGCCATGAAGCAAAAGGAAGTGGACGAGCGCATCACGCTCGACGATGCGGCCGTCGTCGCCATCGTGGACAAGCTCATCAAGCAGCGCAAGGACAGCATCACCGCCTTCGAGGGCGCGGGCCGCCAGGACCTGGCCGACAAGGAAAAGGCTGAAGTTGCCGTGCTGCAGGCCTACCTGCCCGCGCGCATGTCCGAGGCCGAGATCCTGCAGGCCGTCCAGGCCATCGTGGCCGAAGTGGGCGCCAAGGGCCCGGGCGACATGGGCAAGGTCATGGGCGTGGTCAAGACGCGCCTGGCCGGCAAGGCCGAGATGGGCCTGGTGTCAAGCGCGGTCAAGGCGGCGCTGGCGGGGTAGGCCAAGGCGCGGCGGCCCGCCCAAGCCGGCCCTTGGCAAAATACTCCTGCAAGAACTCCACGCACACCCGTACCTTGGCCGAACGCTCCAGCGGCGTGGGGTAGACGGCCCAGATGTTGGCCTCCTGGCGCCACTCGGGCAGCAGCTGCACCAGGCGCCCCGCCTCCAGGTGGGCACCCACATCCCATAGCGAGCGCAGCGCAATGCCGCGCCCATGGACGGCCCACTGCACCACCATCTCGCCGTTGTTGGCCGACAGCGGCCCGGTCACCTTCACCGTCTCTTCCTGCGCGCCCGCGCGCAGGCGCCATACGCCAAACGGATGGTCGCGCTCCTTGATCACCAGGCAGTCGTGCATGGGCAGCTCGGCCGGCGTGCGCGGCGTGCCCCGGCGCGCCAGGTAATCGGGTGCGGCGCAGAGCACGCGGTGGTTGTCGGCCAGGCGCCGCGCGATCAGGTGCGGGGCGATCTCGTCGCCCACGCGCACATCCAGGTCAAAGCCCTCGCCGGCCACGTCCACCAGCCGGTCGAACACCTCCAGCCGCACCTGCAGGCCCGGGTGGCGCTGCACCAGGTGCGAGAGCACGGGCGCCACCACGTTGCGGCCAAAGCCGAAGCTGCTGGAGACGCGCAGCAGCCCCTGCGGCTCGCGCCGTGTGACGGCCACCTCCTGCATGAGCTGGTCCATGTCGTCGAGGATGCGCTGCGCCCAGTGGAATACCCGCTCGCCCTGGTCGGTGACGGTCACGCGGCGCGTGGTGCGGTGCAGCAGCGGCACGCCCAGCTCGTGCTCCAGCAGGCGGATGCGCTTGCTCACATAGGCCGGCGAGGCCGCCAGCGCCTGCGCCGCCGCGGCAAAGCTGGCCTTGCGCACCACGGTGCAGAAGACGCGCAAATCTTCAGTAGGCGGGATTTTCTGCACGAAGCGTGAACAGTAGAACCACAGAACCGCGCATTGTATGGATCTCGTCATCAGTGAACAATGGCGGCCACCACCTCTTGGAGAACCACAACATGCAAGCCACTTACAAGATCGCAGTCCTGCCCGGCGACGGCATTGGCAAGGAAGTCATGCCCGAAGGCCTGCGCGCCGTACAGGCCGCCGCCCAGCGCTTCGGCCTGGCGCTGGAGCTGCACCACTTTGACTGGGCACACTGCGACTACTACGCGCAGCACGGCAAGATGATGCCCGACGACTGGAAGGCCCAGCTCTCGGGCATGGACGCTATCTTCTTCGGCGCCGTGGGCTGGCCGGCCACCGTGCCCGACCATGTCTCGCTGTGGGGTTCGCTGCTGAAGTTCCGCCGCGAATTCGACCAGTACATCAACCTGCGCCCGGTGCGCCTGTTCGAGGGAGTGCCCTGCCCGCTGGCGGGCAGGAAGCCAGGCGACATCGACTACTACGTGGTGCGCGAAAACACCGAGGGCGAGTACACCTCGCTGGGCGGCGTGATGTACGAAGGCACCGAGCGCGAAATCGTGATCCAGGAATCGGTCTACTCGCGCCACGGCGCCAACCGCCTGCTCAAGTTCGCCTTCGACCTGGCCCAGAGCCGCCCGAAGAAGCACGTGACCCTGGCCACCAAGAGCAACGGCATCGCCATCAGCATGCCCTGGTGGGACCAGCGCGCAGACGATGTGGCCAAGGACTACCCCGACGTGGCGCTGGACAAGCAGCACATCGACATCCTGACCGCACGCTTCGTGCTGCAGCCGGGGCGCTTTGACGTGGTGGCCGCCACCAACCTGTTTGGCGACATCCTGTCCGACCTGGGGCCGGCCACCACCGGCACCATAGGCCTGGCGCCGTCGGCCAACCTGAACCCCGAGCGCGGCTTCCCCAGCCTGTTCGAGCCGGTGCATGGCTCGGCGCCCGACATCTACG
Source organism: Alicycliphilus denitrificans (assembly GCF_044792555.1). Classification (GTDB taxonomy): domain Bacteria; phylum Pseudomonadota; class Gammaproteobacteria; order Burkholderiales; family Burkholderiaceae_C; genus Alicycliphilus; species Alicycliphilus denitrificans_A. The sequence continues at coordinate 1,625,939 of NZ_CP126238.1, read as the reverse complement.
GCAAGAACATCGCCAACCCGATTGCCATGGTCTGGTCCGGCGCGCTGATGCTGGACTTCCTGACCCAGGGCCAGGGCGCTGGCCGCGCCGCGCACGACGCCATCGTGGCCGCCATCGAAGAGGTCATCAAGACCGGCCCGCGCACGCCCGACCTGGGCGGCCAGGCCAGCACCCAGCAGGTGGGCGAGGCCATTGCAGCCCGGATTGCCAAGGGCTGAAGACCGCGCCCACATTGACTCTTTATTTGATAGCTGCTGACGCTTTACCAAAAAGCGTTAGCAGCTGTTTTTATATTAAATTTACTGCAATGCAACAACACTGCTGACACAGAGGCAAAGCACCCCCCCTATACTCCCCGCCGCTATGAATGCAGGATTTCTTGGCACGCGCAGGCGTGCTTTTTGGCGCCCGCTGGCGGCCTTCAGCCTGGCCGGCCTGGCAGCATGCAGCAGCCCTGGGCCAAGCCAGCCCGCGGCCACCCGCGAAGCCGAGGCAAGCACTCCGGCCGCGCCGATCAAGATCGGCATCGCCCTGGGCGGTGGCGCGGCCAAGGGCTTTGCGCATATCGGCGTGATCAAGATGCTGGAGGCGAATGGCCTGGCGCCGTCGGTAGTGGCGGGCACCAGCGCGGGCAGCGTGGTCGGGGCGCTCTACGCCAGCGGCATGGACGCCTTCGAGCTGCAGGAAAAGGCCGTGGCGCTGGACGAGGCCAAGATCCGCGACCTGCAGCTGTCCTCGGGCGGCCTGGTGCAGGGCCAGAAGCTGGAGGACTATGTCAACGCACAAGTGCAGCGCAAACCGCTGGAACAGCTGCCCAAGCCCTTCGTTGCCGTGGCCACGCGCCTGGAGGACGGCGAGCGCACCGTGTTCGCGCGCGGCAATACCGGCCAGGCGGTACGCGCCTCCAGCAGCATCCCCGGCGTGTTCCAGCCCGTGGCCATAGGCAAATACCATTTCGTCGATGGCGGCATCGTCAGCCCCGTGCCCGTGGATGCCACGCGCCAGCTGGGCGCCGACCTGGTGATCGCCGTGGACATCTCCAGCAAGGCCCGGGGCAAGACACCGGAACATATGCTGGGGGCATTGAACCAGTCGATTGCCATCATGGGCCAGAAGCTCGGCCAGGCCGAGCTGGCGCGTGCCGACGTGGTCATACGCCCGCAGGTGCTGGACATGGGCCCGGTGGACTTCAACCAGCGCGCCAGCGCCATCGTGGAGGGCGAGAAGGCCGCCCTGGCCGCCATGGCGCAGATCCGCGCGCGCATCAGCCAGCTGCAGGCCGAGCGTGCACAGACTACGCGCCTGGCGCAACAGAAGGCACGCGAGGCCCGGCACCAGGACTGCCTGGACAAGCGTTCACGCATGCAGAAGTTCGCGGGGATGGCGGGGCTGGATGATTCCTGCGCCTCTCCCTGAGAGCCGCACCCTCCTTCAGGCACTCGACCAGCAGCGCCGTCACCGGCGTCAACCGCTGCCCGCGCAGCGTGATCAGGCCCAGGGGCGGCAGTTCGACCGGCACGGGCAGCTTGAGCAGCGCCAGCATGCCCTGCTGCGCGAAATGCTGCGCCACGTTGCACGCCATAAAGGCCACGGCGCCGCGCTGGTGCATGAATGTGAGCTGCGACAGAAAAGAGGCGGACTCGACAATGTCCACCGGCGGGTGCAGGCCATGGGCAAAAAATTGCTGCTCCAGCTTCACGCGCAGCGAGGCCCAGGGCGGCGGCAGCACGCAGGGCTGCCCGGCCAGGTCGGCCCATTGCACGGCGCGCTTGCGCGCCAGCGCATGGCCGGGGCGCACCACGGCCACCATGGGGTCTTCGCACAGCGGCTCGGTCTCCAGGTCAGGCGAGGCATAGGCGGGTTCCAGGCGGCCCACGAACAGGTCCAGCTCGCCCAGGCGCAGCTTCGGTAAAAGGCGTGCAAGGTCGCCCTCCTCGATGAGCACCGTGGTGCGGCTGGAGCGCGCCTTGAGCCGCTCCACGGCCTGCGCCAGCAGCACCGGCGTGGCCGACACCATGGCGCCCACGCTGGTGCGGCCGCTGGCGCCGCTGGCCTCGGCGGCGATCTCGTCGCGCGTGCGCTCGTAGCCCGCGAGCACCGAGCGCGCGAAGCGCACCACGCTCGCCCCCGCCGCCGTGGGCCTGGTGCCGCGCGTGGAGCGCTCGAACAGCGGCAGGCCGAACATGGACTCGATCTCGGCCAGCGTCTTGGAGACGGCGGGCTGCGTCAGCGACAAAAACTCGGCCGCCCGCCCCAGGTGCTGAAACTGGTCCAGCGCCACCAGCATCTGCAGGTGGCGCAGCTTAAGGTTGCTGCGCAGTACGCGGTCTATCTGTGCCATCGCCAGGACTCCTTGTGCGCCATCAGATTCATAACCATTTTGCAATGTAGCAAGTCGGTATTTTCATTGGATTGTTATGCCGCAGCACCGAACAATGCGGGCCGACTGATCCTTATGTCAGCCCCCCGCAAATAGGAGACATGCATGCAGACCCCACGCAGTAGCCGCCGTCAATTCGTCTTCGGCGCACTTGGCGCCGCCGCCCTCACCACCAGCTCCAGGCACCTGTTCGCCCAGGCCTGGCCCGAGCGCCCCATCACCTTCATCTGCCCCTGGCCCGCCGGCGGCACGGCCGACCAGTCGATGCGCGCGCTGTGCACCGTGGCCGGCCGCGTGCTGGGCCAGGCCATCGCCGTGGAGAACCGCGCCGGCGCCTCGGGCATGATCGGCGCCAAGGCGCTGGCAGCGGCCAAGCCCGACGGCTACACCATCGGCCAGATCCCGATCTCGGTCACGCGCTTCTCGCAGCTGGGCACCCTGCAGGCCGATCCGCGCAAGGACTTCAGCTACATCGCACGCACCTCCGGCCAGACCTTTGGCATCGCCGTGCCGGCCGCCTCGCCGTTCAAGACGCTGCAGGACTTCGTCGCCGCCGCCAAGGCAAAGCCTGGCCAGGTGACCTATGCCCACGCGGGCGTGGGCGGCGCCACCCATGTGGGCATGGAGGAATTCGCCATGGCCGCCGGCATACAGCTCAACCATGTGCCCTACAAGGGCGGCGCCGAGGCGCTGCAGGGCGTGCTGGGCGGCCATGTGGATGCGCTGGCCGATTCCAGCTCCTGGGCCCCGCATGTGGAGGCTGGCAAGCTGCGCCTGCTGGCCACCTGGGGCGAGCAGCGCACCGCCCGCTTCAAGGACACGCCCACGCTCAAGGACCTGGGCTACAACGTGGTGGTGGACGCCCCCAACGGCATCGGCGCGCCCAAGGGCCTGGACCCCGCCGTATTGGCCAGGCTGCGCGATGCCTTCCGCCAGGCCGTGGCCAGCCCCGAGTTCAAGGCCGTGGCCGAGAAGCTCGACGCGCCGCTGCTGTACCTGGACGGCCCTGACTACGAGAAATACGTGAACACCGTCTACCAGAAGGAGACCTTGCTCATCGACAAGCTCAAGCTGCGTGAGCTGATGAAAGGTTGACCATGCGCCCCAATCCACTGCTGCTGCACCTGCACCCCAACGACAACGTGTACGTCGCCAAGACCGCGCTGGCGCTGGGCCAGGAGATTCCCGAGCTGGGCGTGCGCACGCGCGCCCAGGTGCCTCCTGGGCACAAGGTCGCCGCGCGCCGCATCGCCGAGGGCGAGCAGGTGAAGAAGTACGACACCGTGATCGGCGTGGCCACGCGCGACCTGGAGCCGGGCGACTACGTGCACAGCCACAACCTGAAGATCGTGGACTACTACCGCGACCCGGCCTTCGGCGCGGATGTCCAGCCCGTCGACTACGTGCCTGAAGCGCAGCGCGCCACGTTCCAGGGCTTTGTGCGCGCCGACGGCCGAGTGGGCACGCGCAACTTCATCGGCATCCTGTCGTCGGTGAATTGCTCGGCCACGGTAATCCGGCATATCGCCGCGCACTTCACGCCCGAGCGGCTGGCGGCCTTTCCCAACGTCGATGGCGTGGTGGCCTTTGCCCAAACCAGCGGCTGCGGCATGTCCTCGCCGAGCGAGCATTTCGACGTGCTGCGCCGCACGCTGGCCGGCTATGCGCGCCACCCCAACCTGGCGGGCGTGCTCATCGTCGGCCTGGGCTGCGAGCGCAACCAGGTCGATGGGCTGGTGCAGTCGCAGGGCCTGCAGGAAGGCCGGCTGCTGCGCACCATGGTGATGCAAGAAGTGGGCGGCACGCGCGTCACCATAGAGGCGGGCATCAAGGCCATAGCGGAAATGCTGCCGATCGCCAACCAGGCGCGGCGCCAGCCGGTGAGTGCCAGCCACCTCAAGATCGGCCTGGAATGCGGCGGCTCGGACGGCTTCTCCGGCATCACCGCCAACCCGGCGCTGGGCGCGGCCATGGACATCCTGGTGCGCCACGGCGGCACGGCCATCCTGAGCGAGACGCCCGAGATCCACGGCGTGGAGTTCATGCTCACGCGCCGCGCCATCAGCCCCGCGGTGGGCCAGAAGCTGCTCGACCGCCTGGCCTGGTGGGAGCGCTACGCCGCCGGCCAGAACGCGCAGTTCAACGGCGTGGTGGGCCACGGCAACCAGGCCGGCGGCCTGGCCAACATCTTCGAGAAGTCGCTGGGCAGCGCCATGAAGGGCGGCACCACGCCGTTGCGCGCGGTCTACGAATACGCCGAGCCCATCACCGAGAGCGGCTTCGTCTTCATGGACTCGCCCGGCTACGACCCCGTGGCCGCCACGGGCCAGATCGCCAGCGGCGCCAACCTGATCTGCTTTACCACCGGGCGCGGCTCCATGTTCGGCAGCAAGCCCGCGCCCACCATGAAGCTGGCCAGCAACACGCCCATGTACCAACGCCTTTCGGAGGACATGGACATCAACTGCGGCCTGATCGTCGATGGAGAATGCACGGTGGCCGAGATGGGCCGGCGCATCTTCGAACAGATCCTGCACCACGCCAGCGGCGAGCCCACCAAGAGCGAAGCCCTGGGCCTGGGGGACAATGAGTTCGTGCCCTGGCACCTGGGCATCGTCAGCTAATACTCCTGAAACAATAGCTGCCAGCGCTTTACCAATAAGCGCTGGAGGCCAATTTTATTCAAAGCCATGCCTCTGACCCTGACCCGCACCGAGCTGATCCGCAGCGCCAACTTCATCAACGGCGCCTGGACCGCCACGCCCGCCGCGCGCCTGGCCGTGACCGACCCGGCCACCGGCGCCCTCATCACCGAGGTGCCCGACTCGGGCGCGGCCGAGGCCCGCGCCGCGCTAGCCGCCGCGCACGCCGCCTTCCCCGCCTGGCGCAAGCTGCCGGCCAAGCAGCGCGCGGCCATCATCAAGCGCTGGCACGACCTCGTGATGGCGCACCAGGACGACCTGGGCAAGCTCATTTCCCGCGAACAGGGCAAGCCCCTGGCCGAGGGCAAGGGCGAGGTCGCCTACGCCGCCAGCTACATCGAATGGTTCGGCGAGGAGGCCACGCGCATGAACGGCGAGCTCATTCCCGCGCCCGTGCCGGGCCGGCGCATGTTCGCGCTGCGCGAGCCCGTGGGCGTGGTGGCCGCCATCACGCCGTGGAACTTTCCCGCCGCGATGATCGCGCGCAAGATCGCCCCCGCCCTGGCCGCCGGCTGCACCGTGGTCTGCAAGCCCGCCGAGGACACGCCGCTCACCTCCCTGGCCCTGGTGCTGCTGGCGCAGGAGGCGGGCGTGCCCGCGGGCGTGCTCAACATCGTCACCGCCTCGCGCGAGAAGACGCCCGAGGTGGTCGATGTGTGGCTCGACGACCCGCGCGTGCGCAAGATCACCTTCACCGGCTCCACGCCCGTGGGCAAGCACCTGGCGCGGCGCAGCGCCGATACGCTGAAAAAACTCTCGCTCGAGCTCGGCGGCAACGCCCCCTTCATCGTGTTCGACGACGCCGACGTGGACGCCGCCGTCGAAGGCTTCATGGCCGCCAAGTTCCGGAACGGCGGCCAGACCTGCGTCTGCCCGAACCGCGTGTTCGTGCAGCGCGGCGTGTTCGATGCGTTTGCGCAAAAGCTCGCCGCACGCGTGGCCGCGCTCAAGGTCGGGCCGGCCAGCGACCCGGCCTCGCAGATCGGCCCCATGATCAACGACCGCGCCGTGGAGAAGATCGAGCGCCATGTGCAGGACGCCATCGCCAAGGGCGCCAAGGTGCTCACGGGCGGCCAGCGTCTGCCGGCCCTGGGCCCCACCTACTACGCCCCCACCGTGCTCACCGGCGCCGACTCCAGCATGGCCTGCGCCTGCGAGGAGACCTTCGGCCCCGTGGCGCCGCTGACCCGGTTCGACAGCGAGGACGAGGTGGTCCGGGCCGCCAACGACACGCCCTTCGGCCTGGCCGCCTACTTCTACAGCCAGGACGTGCGCCGCATCTGGCGCGTGGCCGATGCGCTCGAATCGGGCATCGTCGGCATCAACGAGGGCGCCATCTCGGCCGAGGCCGCACCCTTTGGCGGCGTGAAGGAGTCGGGCTACGGGCGCGAGGGATCGACGCACGGGCTGGACGACTACCTGCACACCAAGTACGTCTGCCAAGGCCAACTCGACTGACAAGCCATGCCCGCACACAACCCCTTCAAATCCGCCCTGGCCGCGCGCCAGCCCCAGATCGGCCTGTGGCTGTCCATGGCCACGCCCTATCTGGCCGAGGCTGCCGCCACCTGCGGCTACGACTGGCTGCTGATCGACGGCGAGCATGCCCCCAACGACCTGCGCGGCACGCTGGCCGCGCTGCAGGCCGTGGCGCCCTATCCCGGCCAGCCCGTGGTGCGCGTGGTGGAGGGCAGCACGGCTCTCATCAAGCAGATGCTGGACATAGGCGCCAAGACCCTGCTCGTGCCCATGGTGGATACGCCCGAACAGGCGCGCGCCATCGTGGCCGCCACGCAGTACCCGCCCCGGGGCGTGCGCGGCGTGGGCAGCGCCGTGGGGCGCGCCTCGCAGTGGAGCCGCCGCAGCGACTACCTGGACGTGGCCGACGACGAGGTCTGCCTGCTGGTGCAGGCCGAGACCGCCACGGCGCTCGGCAACCTGGAGGCCATCTGCGCCGTGGACGGCGTGCACGGCGTGTTCATCGGCCCGGCCGACCTGGCCGCGTCCATGGGCCACCGCGGCAACCCCGGCCATCCCGAGGTGCAGGCCGCCATCAAGGGCGCCATGCGCACCATCATCGCCAGCGGCAAGGCCGCGGGCACGCTGACCTCGGACCCGGCGCTGGCGCGGCGCTACCTGGATCTGGGCTGCAGCTTCGTGGCCGTGGGGGTGGACGTGCTGATGTTCACCCAGGCGGCGCGCAAAAGGCGCACCGAGCTGGGTAGCACGGGCGCCGGCGCCGAACCGCCGCCCAGTGCCGCCTACTGACAAGGGGAATAATCGGGCGGTGCATGCTCCAGCTCCCATGACCGTCCCACACCCCCCCGACCTGCCCTTCTCCCAGGCCTGCGAAAACAACCGGGCCCCCATCCTGGCCGTACTGCTCCAGGCCTTTGCCGACCGCCGCCAGGTGCTGGAGATCGGCTCGGGCACGGGCCAGCACGGCGTGCATTTCGCGCCGCGCCTGCCGCACCTGGTCTGGCAGACCAGCGACCTGGCCGGGAACCACGCCGGCATACGCGCCTGGCAGGCCGCGTACCCCGCGCCCAACCTGCGCCCGCCGCTGCTGCTGGACCTGGCCAGCAGCGGCTGGCCCGACGGCCCATTCGACGCCGTGTTTTCCGCCAACACCGCACACATCGTGGCCTGGCCGCTGGTGGAGCAGCTGTTCGCGCTGGCGGGCGCCCACCTGCCCGCGGGCGGCGTGCTGGCGCTGTACGGCCCGTTCAACTACGGCGGCACCTACACCAGCGACAGCAACCGCGCCTTCGACGCCTGGCTGCGTGCGCGCGACCCAGCGAGCGGCATACGCCACTTCGAGGACATCCTGGCGCTGGCTGCAAGCCATGGCCTGGCACTGGAGCACGACCACCCCATGCCGGCCAACAACCGCTTGCTGGTGTTCCGCCGCACGGCCATGGCGTGACGGCCGGCGCGGGCATACTTGCGGCCTTGCAGCGCGCCACGCGCGCACCAACCACCCCATTACCCCCTGTTTGCACCAGCCATGACACAAGCCCCTGCCGCCCGGCCCATCGGCGTGTTCGACAGCGGCATAGGCGGCCTGAGCGTGCTGCAGGCCCTGCGCCACGAGCTGCCACACGAAGACTTCGTCTACCTGGCCGACAGCGGCAACGCGCCCTACGGCGACGAGAAGGGCGAGGCCTTCGTGCAGGGGCGGACGCTGGCCATCGCGCGCTGGCTGCGCGCGCAGCACGGCATCAAGGCCCTGGTGGTGGCCTGCAACACCGCCACGGCCGCTGCCGTGGAGCAGCTGCGCGCCACCCTGCCCGACCTGCCCGCCATCGGCGTGGAGCCCGCACTCAAGCCCGCCGCTGCCTGCAGCCAGACGCACCATGTGGGCGTGCTGGCCACGCGCGGCACGGTGGGCAGCGCGCGCTTTCAAAGGCTGCTGGAGGCGCATTCGGCGCACACGCGCTTTGCCGTGCAGGCCTGCGACGGCCTGGCCCGGGCCATAGAGCAAAGCACCGAGGAGCCGCTGCCGGCCACCGAGTCTGCAACAAAAATAGGAGCGCTTTGCGCACAGTACACGGGCGCTTTAGGCAGTTTTGGCCTGAAGACCGGCGACATCGACACGCTGGTGCTGGGCTGCACGCACTATGTGTTTGCCAAGGACGCGCTGCGCACCCTGGTCGGGCCCGAGGTACAGATCCTGGACACCGGCGCCGCCGTGGCGCGCCAGACGCGCCGCATCCTGGCCCAGGCCGGCGCGCTGGCACATGCAGAAACCGAGCCGGGGCAGATCACGCTCTACACCACCGGCCAGCTGGCCGCGCTGCAGGCCGCGGCCGGGCGCTGGCTGCAGCTGCCGGCGCGGTGCTGCGCGGCGCTACCGAGCGCATGAAAACCAGCTCATCGCCGCCCCCTAATTGGAACTACTTCAATCCTCTGCGCGCTTGGGCAGAAAGGTGATCGCGACCAGCGCAATAACGGCGGCAGCCATCACATACAGTGCCGGCGCGTAGGCGACACCGGTCTTGTAGGTGATCCAGGTGAGCAGCGCAGGAGCAAAGCCGCCGAGCACCGTCACGGCAGCGTTATACGACAGAGACATGCCCGAGGAGCGCACGGCCGTGGGGAAGATCTCGGACAGCGCAGCAGGAGCGGCCCCCACGAATAGCGCCACCATGGAACACATGGCTGACTGCACAATGATCAGCGCCAGTGTCGTGTGGTTCCCATGGAGCCAGGCCATCAGCGGATAGGCGCCAACGAACAACAGGATCGCGCCAAAGCGCAGCATGTTGCGGCGACCGAAACGATCCGACAGCGTGCCAGAGACCAGACTACCGGCCACCAGGAAGATATTGCCGATGAGGGCTGCCGTGAAGGCCTGTGAACTCTCGAAGCCCATGTTCTTCTGTACGTAGATGGGCAGATAGATGATGAGGGCATAGGGAGCCGCCGCCCACAGCACGGACAGGCCCAGGCCCGTCAGCAACTGGCGCGGGCACTCGCGCAGCACCTTCAGCAGCGGCGCCTTCTTCTCGCCCCCTCCGGAAGCTGCGGCGCGCTCAGCTTCTTCCTTGAAGTGCGGGGTTTCATCCAGCGCGCGGCGCATCCACAAGCCTACGGGGGCAATCGCCAGACCGATGATGAACGGAATGCGCCAAGCCCAGTCATGTACCTGTTGTGTAGTGAAAATCATGGTCACGCCGGTGGCAACAAGTGCGGCCATCATGTTGCTGATGCCCATGCTGGCCTGCAGCCACGATGCATACAGGCCGCGCTTTTCCGGCGGTGCATGCTCGACAAGGAAGGCCGTGGCGCCGCCTACTTCACCACCTGCGGAAAAACCCTGCAGTACGCGGCCAGCCACGATCAGCAGCGGTGCGCCGATGCCGATGGCGGCGTAGGGAGGAGCGACAGCGATGAGCAAAGTGCCCGCGGCCATCAGCATGATGGTCATGGTCAGCGCGGCCTTGCGGCCCTTGCGATCGCCGTAGGAGCCGAGGATTAGCGCGCCCAGCGGGCGGGCGAGGTAGCCCAAGCCAAACGCAAGGAACGATGCCATGAGTTGCACCGTCGGGTTGTCGTTCTGGAAGAAGTTCTGGCCGATGTAGACGGCAAACAGTGCATAGACCGTGAAGTCATACCACTCCAGCGCGTTGCCGGTGGACGCCGCGATAACGGCGCGCTTGCTGGAGCGCGCATCATGTGTAACGGGCGCTGTGGAGGCGACCTGAGCCTTAGCGGCTCCCGGATATGAGGATGCGGTAATGTGGGCCATGGCAGTTGGGGCATGGAAGAAGAGCTATTGAATGGGTTGGATGCTAGAGCTCGCCACCAACAATGTCGCATTACATTTTATTGATAGCAATTAACATCAAGTTAATTGATGCATTTGGTGCGAGGCGGCCTTTATCCCCGTTCAGCCTTTCCGACAAAGGGAAAACGGGCACGCACCACCTCCGGGTGCGTGCACAGGTGCACCATCCCAGCCATGCCTTGCATCAAGCCAATATAGGGAAAATACTAGGTAGTCACCGGAAGCTTCAACCCGATCCCAAGCGGTTCGCAGCGACTTTTTCCATGGCGGTGGAAGGCCTTTGCGGGCAGCTCATCGTTGTAGCGCGTGATTAATCGAGCGTCTTGAGCACCCGGACGAACTCCTGCGCCAGGCGCGACATGGGCTGCAACGCCAGGTTGAAGGCGTGGATGGGCGCGTGCACCATGGGCGCTACCGGGATCGCCACCACATTGGACCAGGACGGCCCACGGATGGTGAGCTCATCGACCAACGCCACGCCCACACCCGCCTGCACCATGGCGCAGGCCACATGCGCCTGCTGCACCTCGACGCGGGGCACAGGCTGGTTTTCCTCGTTGCCAAAGATGCGGTGCACCAGTTGCGCAAAAGGAATCTCGCTGCCGTAGCCGATAAAGCGCTCGCCCTGCAGGTCACCGCCAGAGATCTGCTCGCGCCCGGCGAGCCGGTGGTGCTGGGGCAGCGCGGCGACGATGCGGTTTTCATACAGCGGCTGCATGGCCAGGCTCGGGTGGGGGATCGGCATGTAGGTGACACCGAGCTCCACCTGCTGGGTAAGCAGCGCTTGCAGCATCACATGGGGGATATGGGTGTGCAGCACCACGCGCACCTCTGGAAAGAGCCGCGTGAAACGCGCCACCGCCAGCGGAATAAGCGACTGACCGATATTGGGGCTGCAGGCAATGCGAATCTGCCCCTCCCTGTTCAGGGCGAGGTTCTCCGCCACCTCGTTCACCCGCTGCACGTTCTGGTAGAGCACGCTCACCTCTTCAAAGAGGCGGCGGGCTTCGGGTGTGGGGTACAGCCTGCCCTTGATGCGTTCAAAGAGCTGCAATCCCAATCGCTGCTCCGTATAGGCGATCAACCGGCTCACGGCGGGCTGGGACACATATAGCAGCTTGGACGCTCCGCTGATGGAGCCGCTGAGCATGATGGCCCGGAACACTTCGATCTGGCGCAGATTGAGCTTCATGAATAACCTGATGTTAATTACTTCGCATATTTAAGCATATGACATTTTGTTAATTGCACTCCTACACTTTTCCTACTTCCTGTGATTTCGGAGAGCAAACATGAGTGACTTTGACCTTGTCGTTCAAGGCAATATCGTTGACGCACGCGGTGTCGTGCAGGATGGCTGGCTGGGCGTACGCGACGGCAAGGTCGCCGCACGCGGTGAAGGCGCAGCACCCGCAGCGCGAGAGAAGGTAGACGCGCGCGGCCAGTGGATCGTGCCGGGCGTGGTCGATGGCCAGGTGCACTCGGGCAGCCAGGCCGGCCAGGAAGGCCTGGGCTGGGCATCGCGCGCAGCCGCGGCCGGCGGTGTGACAGTGATGGTGGACATGCCCTACGACGACCCGCAGCCGGTGGCATCGCGCCCGCAGCTGGACGCCAAGATTGCCGAGGTGGAGCGCGACTGCCATGTGGACGTGGCCCTGTTCGGCACGCTCAACGCCGAGCATGGCCTGCAGGCCGCGGCCGGCCTGATCGAAGGCGGCGTCTGCGCCTTCAAGTTCTCCACCTTCGAGGCCACTCCGGGGCGCTTTCCGCGCGTGGACGAGGACGACCTGTTCGAGGCCTTCAAGCGGATCGCGCCCTCGGGCCTGGTGTGCGGCGTGCACAACCAGATGCAGGACTTGACGCGCAAGAACATCCGCCGCCTACAGGAGGCCGGGGACACCGGCTGGGATGCCTTCATGCGCGCCCACACGCCGCTGATCGAGAACCTGGCCACCGGCATCATCTATGAGCTGGGCGCAGAAACCGGCGCACGCGCGCACGCCGTGCATGTCTCGACATCGCGCGGCTTCGAGTTATGCGACATGTACCGCAGGAACGGCACTGCCGCCACCATCGAGACCTGCATCCAGTACCTCATGCTCAACCATGAGGAGCACACCCGCCGCTTCGGCGCCAAGACCAAGCACTATCCCCCCATCCGCCCCAAGGCCGAGGTGGATCTGCTGTGGACGCATATTGCGCGCGATGCCTGCACCTTCGTCTCGTCCGATCATGTGAGCTGGGGCCTGGAGCGCAAGGGCAATCCCGACGTGTTCAAGAATTCCTCAGGCGGACCGGGCCTGGAGACGCTGCTGCCCGCGTTCTGGACCGGCTGCGAGCGGCACGGCATTGCCCCTTCGATGGTGGTGCGCCAGCTTTCGCGCAACCCAGCGCGCCACTTCCTGCTGGACGACCGCAAGGGCACGCTGGACGTGGGCATGGACGCCGACATCGTCATTCTCAAGCCCGAGCGCTATGCTTTTGATCCGTCGACCAGCCTCTCCGCCGTGCACTGGAGTTCGTTCGAAGGCATGGAATTCACCGTGCGCGTGGCCGGCACCTGGTGCCGCGGCCAGCAGGTGTTCGACGGCAGCAGGGTATTGAACAAGGCCGGCGACGGCCACTTCCTGCGCCCGCACGCCAGCCGCGGCGTGCCCCCTTCCTACGACGATTGACAGGCCCGGCATGACTGCACATATCAAGCTCCCGCCCCTGAATGCCGAGCGCCTGTGGCGCCGCATAGAGACCCTGTCCACGTTCACGCTGCCCGACGTGCCATGGACGCGCCGCGCCTTCTCACCCGAGTTCGAGAAGGCCCGCGCGTGGCTGGCCGACGAGTTCAGGGCCGCGGGCATGCAGGTACATCTCGACGAAGGCGGCAACCTGGTGGGCCGCCTTCCTGCGGCAGCCGGAGCGCCCGAGCGCGCGCCCATCGTGACCGGTTCGCACTGCGACACAGTGATGATGGGGGGGCGCTTTGACGGCATCATCGGCGTGCTTGCGGGCATTGAGGTCGCGCACACGCTGCACGAAAACGGCATTGTCTTGCAACACCCGTTTGAGGTAATCGACTTCCTCTCCGAGGAGCCGAGCGACTACGGCATCTCCTGCATCGGCAGCCGCGCCATCTCCGGCAAGCTCGACGCAGGCATGCTCGCCGCGAAGAACCCGCAAGGAGAAACGCTCGCAGAGGGTATGCGCCGCATTGGCGCCACGCCCGAAGCACTCGACAAGCCGCTGCGCGGCAAGGACAGCACCGCAGCGTTCGTTGAATTGCACATCGAGCAGGGCCCGGTGCTGGAGCAACGGGGGCTGCCGATCGGCGTAGTCACCAACATCGTCGGCATCCGCCGCGTCTCCTTCACGGTCCACGGCCAGGCCGACCATGCGGGCACCACGCCGATGGACATCCGCCATGACGCACTGGTAGGTGCAGCGCGCATCATCGACGCAGCCAACCGCAAGGCCGGCGCACTTGCAGGCAAGCCGCATTACGTGGTGGCCACCGTGGGCCGTCTCTCGCTCACGCCCAACGCATCGAACGCCGTGCCCGGCATGGTGGAGATGATGCTGGAAGTGCGTAGCGACGCCCAGAGCGTGCTCGACACCTTCCCCGATGAATTATTCGCTGAAGCGCAGGCAGGCCTCGCGCAATTGCGCGTGCGCGCCGAAATGCACGATCTGAGCCGGTCACTGCCCACGGATTGCCAGGAGCTGGTGATGCAGGGCATTGAGCAGGCCTGCCAGAACCTGGCCTACGCCAACATGCGCATGCCCAGCGGCGCAGGCCACGACGCCGTCTACATGGCCCCCACCGGCCCCATCGGCATGATCTTCATCCCCTGCCTCAATGGCCGCAGTCACACACCGCAAGAGTGGATTGAGCCGTCGCAGCTGCTCGATGGCACGCGCGTGCTGTATGAAACCATTCGCGTGCTCGACGAACGGCTCTGACAACTCCGTCGCAACGGCCTACCGCCTGGTCGGGGCAAAGGCCAGCGCCGTCTCGACCATGCGCTTCAAATGCGGCTGCACGCCTGCAGCCACCTCGGGCAGATAGTCGAAGGGCAGCGTCTCCTGCATGTAGCTGCACTGCGTCATCTCCAGCTGCACGGCGTGGATGTTGCGCGCCGGCTCGCCATAGTGGCGCGTGATGTAGCCGCCCGTGAAGCGGCCGTTGAGCACGGCCGTGTAACCCTGGGCGGCCTTGGCGCTGGCGAGCAGTTGCTCGGCCAGCGCCGGGGCGCAGCTCGCGCCCTGGCCCGTGCCCAGGTTCAGGTCGGGCAGCCGGCCCTCGAAGAAGCGCGGCAGCACCGAGCGGATGGAGTGCGCGTCCCACAGCACGGCCACGCCATGCGCGGCGCGCAGGCGCTCCAGCTCGGCGCGCAGTTGCGCGTGGTAAGGCGCCCAGTAGGCTTCGCGGCGCGCGGCGACCTCGGCCTCGTTGGGCACATCGGCAGGATTGGCGTATAGCGGTGCGTCGTCGAAGCTATCGACGGGGCACAGGCCGGTCACGCTCTGGCCGGGGTAAAGGCTGGCGCCATCGGGCGGGCGATTCAGATCCACCACGTAGCGCGAATGCGTGGCCACAAGGATGGAGGCGCCCAGCGCCTGGGCAAAGTCGTACAGGCGCGGCAGGTGCCAGTCGGTGTCCGGCACCTGGCGCGCCTCGGGTGTCAGGCGCGCGGCGATGGCCGGCGGCAGGTAGGTGCCCGCATGGGGCATGGAGATGAGCAGCGGCGCCGTCCCCTGGTGGAAGCTGAAAAGCGGATGGGTGGTGTCGAGCATGGTGCCCCCTGGGTTGCAATGCAAGTATCCACGCGCGGCACACTCGTGCGGCGCATGGCCCTGGCTCAGGCCCGGGTCAGGCACCCTTCACGATGCGGCCCTGGCGCACGATGGTGCGCGCCGGGTTGTGGCCAAACCAGTAGGCGAGCTCGGCGGCCTCGCGCAGGTTCCACAGCACGAAATTGGCGGGCCGCCCCGCCGCGATCAGGCCGTGCGTGTCCGACAGGCCCAGCGCGTGCGCGGCGTGCGTGGTGATGCCCGCGAGCGCCTCGGGCACCGTGAGGCGAAACAGCGTGCAAGCCATGTTGGCCATCAGCAGCAGGCTCAATGCGGGCGAGGTGCCGGGGTTGTGGTCGGTGGACACGGCCATGGGCACGCCCGCTGCGCGGAGCTGCGCGATGGGCGGCAGCTGCGTATCGCGCAGCGTGTAGTAGGCGCCGGGCAGCAGCACGGCCACGGTGCCGGCGGCCTGCATCGCGTCGATGCCTTGCTGCGACAGGTGCTCGATGTGGTCGCAGGACAGGGCACGAAAGCGCGCCGCGAGCTGTGCGCCGCCCATGTCCGAGAGCTGCTCGGCATGCAGCTTGACCGGGATGGCTAGCCTTTGCGCGGCCTGGAACACCTGCTCGGTTTCCGCCAGCGAGAAGGCGATGCGTTCGCAGAACACATCCACGGCATCCACCAGGCCCTCGGCGGCAAGCTGGGGCAGCATCTCGCTACAGACCAGATCAACATAGTCCTGACTCCGCCCGGCATATTCGGGCGGCAGCGCGTGCGCGCCGAGGAAGGTGGTACGCACCGTCACGCCCAGCGCCTGGCCCAGGCGGCGCGCCACGCGCAGCTGCTTGCGCTCGTGCTCCAGGGCCAGGCCATAGCCGGACTTGATCTCGATGGCGCACACGCCCTCGTCCAGCAGTGCCGAGAGGCGCGGCAGCGCGGCAGCGAACAGCTCGTCCTCGCTGGCGGCACGCGTGGCGCGCACGCTGGAGACGATGCCGCCGCCGGCCCTGGAAATTTCTTCATAGCTGGCGCCGGCCAGGCGCATGGCGAACTCCCCCGCACGCTGGCCGCCATAGACCAGGTGCGTGTGGCAATCCACCAGGCCGGGCGTGGCCAGCAGGCCGCCGCCGGCATGGCGCGCCAGCCCTGCGTAGTCAAGGGGCAGCGCCGAGGACGGGCCCACCCAGCGCAGCACCCCGCCCTGCACCACCAGGCTGGCGGCCTCATGCTCGGCCAGGGGACTATCGCCACGGAACAGCCCGGGTGCGAGGCGCAGGTCTTCCCAGACGCCGTCGGCGCTGAGGGCGGTGGTGGTATCAGCGTTTTTCATGGCTCAATTACTACATTAGTTATAGCTATCAGCGCTTGCCTATCAAGCGCAAAAGGCATATTTCATCAAATAACAGGCCGCAACTCCACCCAGGCCAGGACGGGCGCATCGCCGCCCTGCCCCGCCTGCGGCACGAGCGCCGGTCCGGCCTCGGCGGCGCTCCACCACAGGCCCTGGCCGGCAGACAGCCGATCGTCACCCCGACTCCAGCGGCCCGCGAGCACCAGGCACAGGCCCGCGGGCGTGCCGCCGGGCTGGCGTGCGTCGCGCACCACCTGCACTTCGCCGCGCCAGCGGCCCCGGCGCAGCATGAGGTTGAAGTCGGTGCAGGCGCCGCCCAGCAGGGTGCAGTCCACGGCCGCCTCGCCGGAAAAGGCCAGCGGCCGCCAGCGCCTATCCAGCCTGTGGTCCAGGCTGTCGTCCCGCGCGCGCAGGTGCACGCCGTCGCCATCGAGCAGCATGATCCGGCGATCCACGCCCGCGAAGGCCGAGAACGGCCCGGGCGCGACGATGGTGGCCACGCTCACGCGCCACTCGAAGCCCTCCATGCCCGCGTCGGGCGGCCAGCAGGCCAGCTCGCGCGTGTGGCCGCCGCCGTTCTTCCAGGGGGTGGGCGGCACGGCCGCGAGGTCGAAGGAGTGCATGGGCGGATCAGGGCGTATAGAGGATTCAGTGGATGGCCAACTGGCGCGATATGCGCGCCGCGGCGACGACGGCCATGCGGATCAGCGCCTGCTCCTGCCCCTGGGCGCGCAGGATCGGCGCCATCAGCGTGATGGCGCCCACGGCCTGGCGCGAGGCGCCGAACAGCGGCACGCTGCAGCCCCAGACGCCGGGGTCCACCTCGGCCGCGGTCATGACAAAACCGGCGCGGCGAATGGCATCGAGCTCGTCCTGCGCGGCCTGGCGCGCGGGCGTGCCCGGGCCCCACTGGGCGTCGAGCACGGCCGCGCGCGCGGCCTCGGGCAGGTGGGCCAGCACGCATTTGGCCGAGGCGCCCGCACGCAGAGGCACGCTGCGCCCCTTCTCGAACGAGCAGCGCAGCAACTGCTGGCTCTCCACCATGTCCAGGCAGATGGCCCGGTCGTTCACGGCCACGACCAGGCCCACGCTTTCCTGCGACTGCTGCGCCAGCTCCACCATGGCCGGGCGCGCCTGGCGCACCAGGTGCGAGGCCAGGTCGAACCCCAGCGCAAGCTGCAGGCCGAGCGGCCCGGGCGCGTAATAGCCGTCGCTCTCGAGCACGAAGCCCCAGCGCTTGAGCCGCGCCAGCTGGCGGTACAGCGTGCTGCGCGCCAGGCCCGTGTGCTCCATGAGCTCGGCGGCCGACAAGGCCTTGCCCTGCTGCGCCAGCACGGCCAGCACCTGCAGCACACGGTCGGCCGTGGGCACAGCGGTGGGCGAAGCACTCTTGTTCATGGCGGCAGTACCAATGTCAAAAAATGGGAATGCGGGCCCCTCTTCAATACGCCTGTTCAGCAGACCCTGGCAATGCGCGCCGCCAAGCGGGCGACCACTTTGGCGGTGATGCCGTCGCGGTCGAAGGCGGGGTTGAATTCGGCCACATCGGCCGCCACCAGCTTGCCGCTGGCGAGCACGGCATCCACCACGGCCTCCACGCACCACAGCGGCACGCCCAGCGGCGCAGGCGCCGATACGCCGGGGGCGACGGCGGCGGGCAGCACGTCGGTATCCAGGGTCAGGTACACGGCGTCGCAGGCCTGCAGGTCCGGTGCCAGATCGGCCAGCGCGGCGTGTACGCCGGCTTCGGTCTGCAAGGCGTCGTCCAGCACATAGCGCACCTGCAAGGCATCGGCACGGTCGAACAAGGCCTGGGTGTTGGCATAGCGGCTGATGCCCAGCACGCGGTAGTCAAACGGCAGGCCCTGCGCGGCGCAGTGTTCCTGGATCTGGCGGAACGGCGTGCCCGAATTGCCCTCGCGCGCCTGGCGCAGGTCGAAATGCGCGTCGAGGTTGACGATGAGGATGCGCGCGCCGGACCGCGCCCGCGCCACCCCCTGGAAGGTGCCCCAGGCCACCTCGTGCCCACCGCCCAGCACCAGGGGCGTGCAGCCCTGTGCCAGGGCCTGCGCCACCCGCTGCGCCAGAGCGGTTTGCGCCGCGTCGAGCGCGCCGCCTTCGCACACCGCATCACCCGCGTCCCAGAGCGCCGGTTCGCCCAGGATGGGCAGGTTGGCCAGCGCCTTGCGCGCCGCCGCTGGTCCTTGCGCGGCGCCCGGGCGGCCGCCGTTGCGGCGCACGCCCTCGTCCACGGCGAAGCCAATCAGGGCCACGCCCGAGCGGCTCTGCGGTGTAAAAGGCTGCACGCACTGGTGCCAACGGCGGCTGTCGCCCACTTCTTCGGCGTCAATGCGGCCCTGCCAGACAAAGGGTGCGGTCATGGTGGTCCCTGGTTTACTTGATCATGGGAAGTTTCAGGCCCTGCTTCTTCGCCGTCGCAATGGCCAGCTCGTAGCCTGCGTCGGCATGGCGCATCACGCCCGAGCCGCAGTCGTTGACCAGCACGCGCGCCAGGCGCTCGGCCGCGGCGTCCGTGCCGTCGGCCACGATGACCATGCCCGAGTGCTGGCTGTAACCCATGCCCACGCCGCCGCCATGGTGCAGGCTGACCCAGGTGGCGCCGCCGGCGGTGTTGAGCAGGGCGTTGAGCAGCGGCCAGTCGGAGACGGCATCGGTGCCGTCGCGCATGGCCTCGGTCTCGCGGTTGGGGCTGGCCACGCTGCCGGTGTCCAGGTGGTCGCGGCCGATGACGATGGGGGCCTTGAGCTCGCCGTTCTTCACCATCTCGTTGAAGGCCAGGCCCGCCAGGTGGCGCTCGCCCAGGCCCAGCCAGCAGATGCGCGCGGGCAGGCCCTGGAAGGCGATGCGCTCCCTGGCCATGTCCAGCCAGCGGTGCGTGTGCTTGTTCTCGGGGAACAGTTCCTTGATCTTGGCGTCGGTCTTGTAGATGTCCTCGGGGTCGCCCGACAGCGCCACCCAGCGGAACGGCCCCTTGCCCTCGCAGAACATGGGCCGGATGTAGGCGGGCACGAAACCGGGGAAGTCGAAGGCGCGCTGAACGCCCTCGTCGAAGGCCACCTGGCGGATGTTGTTGCCATAGTCCACCGTGGGCACGCCCATGGCCTGGAAGTCGAGCATGGCCTGCACATGCACGGCGCAGCTCTTGGCGGCCGCAGCCCTGAGCGTGGGATGCTGGCCGGGGTCGGCCGCGGCGGCGTTCCACTGCTCCACGGACCAGCCTACGGGCAGGTAGCCGTTGATCAGGTCGTGGGCCGAGGTCTGGTCGGTCACGATGTCGGGCCGGATGCCGCCGGCCTTGGCGCGGCGGGCCAGCTCGGGCAGGATTTCCGCGGCATTGCCCAGCAGGGCGATGGAGACGGCCTCGCCCCTTTCGGTGTGGTGTTTGATCAGGGCCAGCGCATCGTCAATGTCCTTGGCCTGCTTGTCCACATAGCGCGTGCGCAGGCGGAAGTCGATGCTGGACTGCTTGCACTCGATGTTCAGCGAGCAGGCGCCGGCCAGCGTGGCGGCCAGGGGCTGGGCGCCGCCCATGCCGCCCAGGCCGGCGGTGAGGATCCACTTGCCCGTCAGATCGTTGTTGTAATGCTGGCGGCCAGCCTCGACGAAGGTCTCGAAGGTGCCCTGCACGATGCCCTGGCTGCCGATGTAGATCCAGCTGCCGGCGGTCATCTGGCCGTACATGAACAGGCCCTTGCGGTCGAGCTCGTTGAAATGCTCCCAGTTGGCCCACTTGGGCACCAGGTTGGAGTTGGCGATCAGCACGCGCGGCGCGTTTTCGTGCGTCTTGAACACGCCCACGGGCTTGCCGGACTGGATCAGCAGCGACTCATCGGCTTCGAGCTTCTTGAGCGATTCCAGGATCTGGTCGTAGCACTCCCAGTTGCGCGCCGCGCGGCCGATGCCGCCGTAGACCACCAGGGCCTTGGGGTTCTCGGCCACGTCCGGATCCAGGTTGTTCTGGAGCATGCGGTAGGCGGCTTCGGCCAGCCAGTTCTTGCAGTGCAGGGTGGAGCCGTGGGGAGCGCGGATGACGCGGCTGGCGTCGAATCGCGGATCGGCGGCTTGGAGGATGGTGTCGTTGGCGTTCATGGTCGTTTCCTTCATGAAAAAAAGGGGGCGGGAAAGAGGGGCTGCCGGTGTGGACGGCAGGGGCGGCATTCAGGTTGCCGACATGGCGGCAGCGGCTGGCAGCGTGGTGGCCGGCTCGGCTGGGTAAATCATCTGGCCGGGGACACGCATGGTTTTCTTGGCCAGCGGGTAATACACCAGCGCCGTGACGACCAGGCTCACGATCCAGGAAATGTCGGCCCCGCCCAGCATCTTGGTGAACGGGCCGGTATACATCTTCTGGGCCAGAAAGGGAATCTGGACGACGATGCCCAGCACGTAGCAGCCCAGGGCCACCGCGTTGTAAGCACCGTAGCGGGCATTGCTGTCGTACAGCGCCGGAATGTCGACGTGCTCCTTGGACACCAGGTAGTAGTCCACCAGGTTGACGGCACTCCACGGCACGAACACGGCCAGCAACAGCAGCACGAAGTTCTTGAAGTTGTTCAGGAAGTCAGCACTGGCAGCCAGCGCGATCAGCATCGACACCACCACGAAGCCGACGATGAACAGCATGCGCGCAAACGGCGAAATCCGGCTCTTGTTGTTGAAGGCACTGGAGGTGGTCAGTATCGACATGAAGCCGCCGTAGGCGTTCAGGCAATTGACCGTGAGCTTGCCCATCACGATCACCAGGTAGATCACCACTGCGGCCGCCGGGCCGGCCAGGTCGCCCATGAAGCCGACCTGGTTCTTCAGGAATGCAGCGCCCGACACCGCTGCCACCAGCACGCCGAAGGTCATGGCGAGCTGCGCACCCAGAGCGGTGCCGATGAAGGTGGACCAGAAGGTCGAAGAAACGGTGGTGTTCGACGGCAGATAGCGTGAGTAGTCGGCCACGTAGGGTGCGAAGGTCAGCTGCCAGCCGGCCGAGAGCGAGATCGCCAGCAGCAGCGTGGCCACGCTGAAGGGCTTCTGGCCGAACGCGGAGGCCACGTCGTACTGGTGAAAGAGCTGGTAGGCCAGGAACAGCCAGCCGGCGATGCCCACGACGCTGGCGATCCTGCCCAGCTTGTGGATCAGGTTGTAGCCGATCACGGCGACGATGGCCGTCATGGTGCCGAAGGCGATGATGCCGAACGCTGGCGCCTCAATGCCGAACATGCTGTTGATCGCCTGGCCCGACAGTACGGTGCCGGTGGCGGCAAAGCCCAGGTACATGATGATCACCAGCACCAGCGGCAGCGCCGCGCCCTTGACACCAAATTGCACGCGGCTGGAAATCATCTGCGGCAGCCCCAGGCGCGGCCCCTGCGCCGAATGCAGCGCCATCACCGCGCCGCCCAGGATGTTGCCGATCAGCAGGCCGATGATGGCCGTCCAGGCCTCGACACCGAAGATGACCGCCAGCGCGCCATCGACCACCGCGGTGATCTGCAGGTTGGCACCGAACCAGAGGGTGAACTGGCTGGAGGGAGAGCCATGGCGCTCCGACTCCGGAACCATGTCGATGGTTCTTGTCTCGATGGCGCCGGCGGATGCCGGCGCGGTGGTCTGAATACTCATGGAATGCTCCATCGTTCCCTTGAATAGCCTCTATCATGTGCATACAACTTAATGGAAATTTCGCTTAAGTTGTATAGATCAATTTTGTGTTTTACTCATGGCACCGTCAATTGTCTATACAGGTTTTTTTATCCGTACAAACCCTATGCGCACTCCAACTCGTACGTCTTCCCCGGCGGCCATTCCGACGTTCCAACGCATCAAGGACTATGTGCTGCAGCAGATCCAGAGCGGCACATGGCAGGAAGGCGATGCCATTCCCAGCGAAGCGGCCCTGGCAAAGCAGTTCGAGGTGGCGCGCATGACGGTCAACCGTGCCCTGCGCGAGCTCAGTGACGAACAGACGCTGACGCGCGTACAGGGCTCCGGCACTTTTGTGGCCCAGCAGAAGTACCAATCCACCCTGGTCCAGCTGCGCAACATCGCAGACGAGATCGCGGCGCGTGGCCACGTACACCGCGGTGAATTGCAGAAGCTGGAGCGCTGCCGCGCCGATACCGCCCTGGCGCGGCAGTTCGAGCTACCCGCCGGCCAGACCACCCTGTTCCATTCGGTGGTGGTGCACTACGAGAACAACCTACCGATCCAGGTCGAGGACCGCTATGTCAATCCAGCGGTTGCGCCCGACTACCTGACCCAGGAATTCGGCAGCCAGACGCCCAACGCCTACCTGATGCGGGTAGCGCCGCTGCAGGGCGTGCAGTTCTCCATCGAGGCCAGCATGCCCGGCACCGAGGTGGCGGACATGCTGCGCATGGAAGCCGGCGAACCCTGCCTGGTGCTGCGCCGCAGCACGAGATCCCAAGGCCAGGTGGCCTCGGTATCGGCGCTGTGGCATCCGGCATCGCGCTATCGATTCACAGGCAGTTTCTGAGCCGCATTCAACCCACCCAGCTGGGCAGAATGCGCCGCAGTGCCTCGGGCCAGTCGCCCGCCTGGGCCCACAGGCGCATGGCCTCGATGTCGGGCGCGAGGTAACGGTCTTGTTCGAGGAAGGCCACGCGTTGGCGAATGGCGGCGAACTGCACCTCCACGAGGGGGGATGACTTGAGCGAGCGGTCGAACTCCATGCCCTGCGCGGCCGACATGGCCTCGACGCCCACGATCACGGCCGTGTTGCGCGCCATCTCCAGCAGGCGCCGCGCGCCGTAGGTGGCCATGGAGACATGGTCCTCCTGGTTCGCCGAGGTAGGCAGGCTGGTCACGCTGCTGGGGTGGGCCAGGCACTGGTTCTCGGCGGCCAGGGCCGCGGCCGTGACCTGGGCGATCATGAAGCCCGAGTTCAGGCCGCTCTCGCGGATCAGGAACGGCGGCAGGCCCGACAGGCCGGGGTCGAGCAGCAGCGACAGGCGCCGCTCGGAGATGGCGCCGATCTCGGCCAGCGCCAGCGCGATGATGTCGGCCGCGAAGGCCACGGGCTCGGCGTGGAAGTTGCCGCCCGAGATCACCTCACCGGTATCGGTGAACACCAGCGGGTTGTCCGACGCGGCATTGGCTTCGATGCGCAGCACGCGCGCGGCGTGCGCGAGGTTGTCCAGGCAGGCGCCCATGACCTGGGGCACGCAGCGGATGGAGTACGGGTCCTGCACGCGGCCGCAGTGCGGGTGCGAGGGGTCGATGGCGCTGCCTTCGAGCAGCGCGCGCACGGCGGCGGCCACGGCGATCTGGCCCGCCTGGCCGCGCGCCTCGTGGATGCGCGCGTCGAACGGCTTGACCGAGCCCTTGATGGCCTCGAGCGTCAGCGCACCCGACACCAGGCCGGCCGCGAACACGCTCTCGGCCTGGAACAGGCCGGCCAGCGCCAGCGCCGTGGACACTTGCGTGCCATTGAGCAGCGCCAGCCCCTCCTTGGGGCCCAGCACGAAGGGCGCCAGCCCCACGGCCGCCATCGCCTCGCGGCCTGAGACGATCTGGCCCTTCACCTTGGCCTGGCCCTCGCCGATCAGCACGCAGGCCAGGTGCGCCAGCGGCGCGAGGTCGCCAGAGGCGCCCACCGAGCCCTTGGCCGGGATCACCGGCAGCACATCGGCATTGGCCAGGGCCAGCAGCGCATCGACCAGGGCCGGGCGCACGCCCGAGTGGCCACGTGCCAGGCTCACGGCCTTGGTGGCCAGCACCATGCGCACCACCGGGTCGGGCAGGGGCTCGCCCGTGCCCACGCTGTGCGACAGCACCAGGTTGCGCTGCAGGTCGGCCAGGTGGTCGTGGGCGATCTTGGTGCTGGCCAGCTTGCCAAAGCCGGTGTTGATGCCATAGACCACCTGGTCTTCATCGACGATGCGCTGCACCGTGGCCTGCGCCGCCAGCATGGCGGCCTGCGCGGCCGGGTCGAGCCGCAGGAGCACGCCGCCCGCGGCCAGGCGGCGCAGCTCGGCCAGGCTCACCTGGCCGGGGCATAGCACCAGGGCTTCGGAATGGGAGGGGTTGGCGAGGTTCATGGCGATGATCCTGTATATACAAGTACGGTCAACAAAAACGATCCGTGCGGACGCAAGCCGCAACTATCCAAATACCGGGTTGCCGTCGGCGCGTATGCGGCAGCCCAGGCGGTAGCGCGACGCCGGGTGCAGACAGCGCACCAGCGTCACGGGCGTGCCCCGGCTCCAGGTGCGGCGCATCAGCAGCAGGCAGGGCTGAGTCGGCTCCATCTCCAGCAGCTGGGCCTGCTCGCGCGTCGGCAGCACGGCATCGACCACATGCTCCATCTGGTCGTAGGGCACGTTGCGCACCAGGAATTCCGAGGGCTGCAGCTGCGCGAAGTCCTGCTCGATGAAGTCGGGCACGATGCGGGGATTCACGTAGCGATCCTCCAGCTGCACGGGCACGCCATCCTCCAGGTGCACGCACAGGGCATGGAACACCGACTCGCCCGTGCGCAGGTCCAGCGCCGCCGCCACCTCCATGCTGGCCGCCACGCGCTCCACGCTGAGCACCTGGCAGCGGTAGTCGTGGCCTCGGGCGCGGATCTCGCTCGCCAGGTTGGCGATCTGCAGCAGCGTGGACTGGGGCTTGCCCTCGGCCACGAAGCTGCCCACGCCCGCCACGCGCACGATGCGTCCCTGCTCCGTCAGCTCGCGCAGGGCGCGGTTCACGGTCATGCGCGAGATGCCGAATTGCAGCACCAGCTCGTTCTCGGAGGGCAGGCGGTCGCCGGCCTTCCACGAGCCGTCCTGGATCTTGCGCGCGATATGGTCCTTGACCTGCTGGTACAGCGCCACGCCCGGCGATTCGCCGTGCGCGGCGGGCTGGCGGGTGCTGGTGCGTGCAGAGGAAGCGGGGGGCATAGATGCTCTGCGGCGGATCAATGCGCCTCGGCGGCCATGGATTCGGCGCGGATTTCCTCGGTCAGGCGCGCCTTGAGCTCCATGAACTCGGGCGAGGTCTTGATCGTGTAATGGCGCGGGTGCGGCAGATTCACGGCGATCTCGCTCTTGATGCGCCCCGGGCGCGCGCTGAACACGGCCACGCGGTTGGCCATGAAGATGGCCTCGTCGATGTCGTGCGTGACGAACATCACCGTCTTGCGCTCGGCCTCCCAGATGCCCAGGAGCAGTTCCTGCATGAGCACGCGGGTCTGGTTGTCGAGTGCACCAAAGGGCTCGTCCATGAGCAGGATCTTGGGGTCGTTGGCCAGGGCCCGGGCAATCGCCGTGCGCTGCTGCATGCCGCCCGAGAGCTGCTTGGGAAAGTGCTGCTCGAAGCCGCGCAGCCCCACCTTGGCGATGAAGTAGGCCGCACGCTCCTTCTGCTCGGCTTCAGGCATGCCGCGCTCGCGCAGGCCGAAGCGGATGTTCTGCTCGATCGTGAGCCAGGGAAACAGCGTATAGCTCTGGAACACCATGCCGCGGTCGGCACCTGGCCCCAGGACGGGCTGCCCGCCCAGCAGCACCCGGCCCGAGCTTGGATGGTCCAGCCCGGCAACGATGCGCAGCATGGTCGATTTGCCACAGCCCGACGGCCCGAGGATGGTCACGAAGTCGTTCTCCTGCACGTCGAAATCGACGGGCAGCAGGGCCTGCGTGGCCTGCCCCTTGGGGCTGACAAAGGTGCGCGACACGGCTTGAATGGACAAGAGCGGGCTCATCACAAGGCACTCCAGGCGAACAGGCGGCGGTTGATGGTCTTGAAGAACACGTCGGACACCAGGCCGATCAGGCCGATGACGATGATGCCGAAGATGATCTGCCCGGTATTCAGCAGCGCCTGGCTGTCGGTGATCATGTGGCCTATGCCCGAGGCCGAGCCGATCAGCTCGGCCACGATGACATAGGTCCAGGCCCAGCCCAGCACCAGGCGCAGGATCTCGGCAATGTCGGGGGCGGCGCCCGGGATCAGCACGCGGCGCACGATGCCCGTGGGCGTGGCGCCCAGCGTGTAGGCGGCCTCCACCAGGTCCTTGCGCGCATTGCCCACGGTGACGGCCACCATCAGGATGATCTGGAACACCGAGCCGATGAAGATCACCAGCAGCTTCTGCAGCTCGCCCAGGCCCGCCCACAGGATCAGCAGCGGGATGAAGGCCGAGGCCGGCAGGTAGCGGCAGAACGACACGAAGGGCTCCAGGAAGGCCTCCACCCCCTTGTGCGCCCCCATCGCGATGCCCAGCGGCACGGCCACCACGGCGGCCATGATGAAGCCGCCGAGCACGCGCCACACGGTCATGCCGATGTCGTGCAGGAAGCCGAACTCGGTAAACAGCAGCCAGCCTTCTTTGGCCATGGTGATGGGGCTGGCCAGGAACGTGGGCGAGACGAAGCCGCCCAGCGTGAAGAAGGCCCACACCACGAAGAACAGCACGAAAAAGCCCACGCCCAGGGCCACGCGCATGCGGGCGCTCACGGGCTCCAGTGGCGCCAGGGCGCGGCGGCGCACGTGCCTCTCCTGCCCCGCCAGCGGCGGGGCCGCAGTCATTGCCTGGTTCATATCACGTTCCTTTGGCACCCTGTGCTCACTTGATGAAGCTGTCGTCGTACATCGCGCCGTAGTTGTCCGGCAGCTTGCGGATCACGCCGGCCTCCAGCAGGATGGCTGCCGCGTCCTTCATGAACTGCTGCAGTTCGCCCGCGAAGAACTTCTGGTTGGCCGCCTTGTCCTGCCAGCGCAGGAAGCCAGCCGACTTGCCAAAGGCCTCGCCCGTCTGCTTGACGGCTGCGCCCATGATGTCGTTGGACTTGGCAGGGTCGGCCTTGATCATCTCCAGCGCCTGGAAGTAGGAGTTGGCCAGTGCCTGCGCGGCCTTGGGGTTGGCCTTGAGCCAGGCGGGGTCGCAGCCCACGGTGTCCATCACCATGGGGTAGTCCAGCGTGGTGGCCAGGATCTTGCCGGCCTGCGGGTTGGCACGCACGGTGGACAGGTAGGGCTCGTAGGTCATGGCCGCATCGTTCTGCCCCGAGATGAAGGCCTGGGCCGCGGGCTGGGGTTCGAGCGAGACGATCTTCACATCCTTGAGGCTCATGCCGTTCTTGGACAGCATCCAGGCCAGGCCGAAGTGCGGCGCTGTGCCGGGAGCGCTCACGCCCACGGTCTTGCCCTTGAGGTCGGCAAAGCCCTTGACATCATTGCGCACGGCGATGCCGTCGGCGCCATAGGACTTGTCCATCTGGAAGATCTGCACGATGGGCACGCCGTTGGTGTTCCAGGCCACATGCGTCTCCACCGTGGTGGCGGCGCACTGGATGGCCTTGGAGGCCAGGGCCAGGTGGCGGTCCTTCTGCGGAATCATCTTCAGCTCCACGTCCAGGCCGTTCTTCTTGAAGATGCCCGCCTTGTCGGCCAGCGTCAGCGGCGCAAAGCCTGTCCAGCCCGACATGCCCAGCACCACCTTGGTCTCCTGGGCCTGGGCCGGCGCGGCCAGCCCCGCTACACAGACCACCGTCGCCGCTAGCGACGCCATCTTCACAACCGTTTGGCTCATATATCGTCTCCTGTAGGAAAAAGTTCTTTGGCTTGCCCAGATTGGGAAGCAGGCCTTGCTTCCTTGCCGCGATGATCGTGGTCCCCTCGCACCTGTCTATACAGGGTAAACACTAGGAATGCACTGCTCGGACGCCAGGAAAACGGCCTTCTTCCCACCTCCCGGGAACACGCTGCGGCGCTTCCCGCAACGGGGCACCGCAAGGGCCGATCAGTCGGCCAGCACCATGCGCGCGATGATGTTGCGCTGCACTTCGGACGAGCCTTCATAGATGCGCAGGATGCGCGCATCGCGCACGTAGCGCTCCAGCGGCATCTCGCGCGTGTAGCCGTAGCCGCCGTGGATCTGCAGCGCGGCGTCGGTCACGAAGCCCACCATCTCGGAGGCGTGCAGCTTGGCCATGGCCGACTGCAGCGTAAAAGACTGGCCCGCCTGGCGCAGCGCGAGCGCCTGCAGCGTGAGGGCCCAGGATGCTTCCAGGCGCAGCTTCATGTCGGCGAGCATCCATTGCAGGCCCTGCTTGCTCGCGATGGGCTCGCCGCCGATCTGGCGCTCGCGCATCCAGCGCGTGGCATCGGCCAGCGCGGCCTCGGCAATGCCCAGAGCCGTGGCCGCCACGTCCAGGCGGCTGTTGTCCAGCACCTTCATCGCAGTCTTGAAGCCCGTGCCCTCGGCGCCCAGGCGGTTCGCGGCCGGCACCATCACGCCGTCGAACGCCACCTCGAACGCGTGCGCGCCCTGGATGCCCATGAGCCTCTCGGGCGAGGAGATGCTGATGCCGGGCGAATCGGTTTCCACCACGAAGGCGCTGACGCCACGCGCGCCGGCGTCGGAGTCGGTCTTGGCGAAGACCACGAGGAACCTGGCCTCCTTCGCGTTCGAGATGAAATGTTTCACGCCGTCGATACGGTAATGCTCGCCCTCACGCACGGCGCGCGTGCGCAGGTCGGCCGGGTGCGAGCCGCCGCGCGGCTCGGTCAGCGCGAAGCCCGCCAGCCACTCGCCGCTGGCCGCACGCGGCAGCCACCGTGCGTGCTGCTCGGGGCTGCCGCCGATGAGCACCGCATCGGTACCCAGGTAATGCGCACCGATCATCGAGGAGGTGGCGGCGCAGGCGCGCGAAATTTCCACCAGCGACAGCAGCATGGCCGTAGGCGTGACGCCCGCGCCGCCCAGCGGCTCTGGCAGGTTCATACCCATCACGCCCAGCGCGGCCAGTTGCGGCACATGGCAGGTGGTGGACAGGCCGTGCTCATCAATCTCCCGCGCGCGCGGCGCAAGGGTCTCGGTGGCGAAGCGGGCCACGGCGTCAGCCACGGCCTGATCGTCGGGGCTCACGCCCAAGCGGTTTGTCTGGTTCATTTCATCGGCTCCTGAACATCAAAGGGAAACGGTGTGTGTCATGGCGGGGCCGAACAGCCCCGCCGCACGCAGCGCGGCCAGCCGCTCGCCGCCCGCCTGCAGCAGCCCGGCCATAAGCTCGTCGGTGTGCTGGCCCAGCGCGGGCGCAGGCTCGGTGCGGTTGGGGGCGGAGCCGCCAAACTTCACGGGCTGCGTGGGCACGCGCAGCCCGGGCAGGCGCGGATCGTCCACGGCTGACAGCAGGCCGCGCGCCAGGCCCTGCTCGGATTCGAGGGCCTGCGCCATGGTCCACAACGGGCTGCCGGGCACGCCGGCGGCCTCCAGCTGCGCCACCACCTCGGCCACGCTGTGCCGGCCAGCCCAGGCCTCGATGGCGGCGGCCAGCTCGCCCTCGTGCGCCCGGCGCAGCTCGTCGGTGGCAAAGCGCGCGTCCTGCGCGAAACCAGGCGCGCCAATCAGCGCCGCCAGCGTCGCAAACAGCTTGTTGTTGAGCACGGCCAGCGCAAAATGCCCGTCGCGCGCGCGATACACACCGAACGGTGCCGAGAAGGAATGCCGGTTGCCGCTGCGCCGCGCGCTCTCGCCCGTGAACAGGTAGCGGCCCACGCCCGTGACGAGGAAGGCCAGCGTGGCGTCGAACATGGCCACGTCCACATGCTGGCCCAGGCCGGTGCGGCGCTGCTGCAGGAGCGCGGCCAGCGTGGCCCAGGACGCGAACAGGCCGGCGATCACGTCCGACACGGCCTCGCCCACCATGGTGGGTGGGCCCTCGGGCTCGCCCGTGGCCTCCATCAGGCCGCTCATGGCCTGCACGATGATGTCGTAGGCCGGCAGGTGCGCCAGCGGCCCCGTCTGGCCGAAGCCCGATACGCTCACGTACACCAGGCGTGGGTTGGCACGGCAAAGCGCCTCGGGGCCCACACCCAGGCGCTCGGCCACGCCGGGGCGGAAGTTCTCCACCACCACATCCACGTTCTGGACGAGTTGGGCGACGGTCGCCGCGGCCTCGGGGTGCTTGAGGTCCAGAACCAAGCTCTTCTTGTTGCGGTTGAGCGCGGTGAACAGGCTGCTGATGCCATCGCGCATGGGGCCGATATGGCGGTAGTCGTCACCGCCCGGAGGCTCGACCTTGATGACCTCGGCCCCCAGGTCGGCGAGCAGCGCCGTGGACAGCGGCCCCGCGAGGACGCGGCTGAAGTCAAGGATGCGGAAGCCGTCGAGCGGTCTGGTGGTGGGGGGCGATGCGGACATGCGGGGCTCCTTCGGGTATGCAAGGTGCCCATGGTTGCCCAAACCGATATCAAAATAAAATATTCAATCTTGATAATTTGAATCAATCATTTTGATAAACATCAGCCTGCGCCAGCTCGAATACTTCGCCGCCGCGGCCCAGCATGGCGGCGCGGCGCGCGCGGCCGAGGCGCTCAGCGTGTCGCAGCCCAGCATCTCCAAGGCCATTGCCGACCTGGAGGCGCTGTGGGGCGAAACGCTGTTCGTGCGCCGCCATGCGCGCGGCCTGGAGCTTACGACCGCGGGCCAGATGCGCCACCGGGAGGCGCACGCGCTGCTCGAGCGCGCACGCGCGCTCGAAGGACCGCGCACGGACGAGGAAGCGGGACTGCTGCGCGTCGGCTGCCTGTCCACGCTGGCACCACGCCACCTGCCCGCCATGCTGGTGCGCATGCGCGAACGCCATCCGCAGGTGGAGATCGAAGTGCACGAGGCCGACACCGAGGCGCTGCTGCAGATGCTCGAGCGTGGAGCCCTCGATGCCGCCCTGCTCTATGACATGGGCCTGGCGCGCCCGGTGCGCCTGGAGGCCGTGACGGCCTTCGTGCCCTACGCCCTGCTGCCCGCGGGCCACGCGCTCGCAGCGCGCACCAGCCTGCCGCTGGCCGCGCTGGCGCAGGAGCCCTT
Organism: Alicycliphilus denitrificans; assembly: GCF_044792555.1. Lineage (GTDB taxonomy): Bacteria > Pseudomonadota > Gammaproteobacteria > Burkholderiales > Burkholderiaceae_C > Alicycliphilus > Alicycliphilus denitrificans_A. The sequence goes on along the minus strand of NZ_CP126238.1, from coordinate 1,594,601 downwards.
CATCCTCATCGACCTGCCGCACAGCCGCGAGTACTTCCTGTCGCTGTTCCGCCAGGCGGGCGTGGCACCACGCATCGCCCATGCCTCACCCTCGATAGAAATGGTGCGCTCGCTCGTGGCCAATGGCCTGGGCGTATCCCTGCTTACCACGCGCCCGGTGCGCGACTGGAGTTACGACGGCAAGCGCCTGGCCTGCCGGCGCCTGCGCGGACCGCTGGCCGCCCAGTCGGTGGTCATGGCCTACCCCGAGCGCCTGGGTGCAGCCAATCCGCGCGCCGCGCTGTTCGCGCATGTCGTGCGCGAGTGTTTCACGCAGCAGCGCGACGCCATGACGGCGCCCGAGGCGCCTTGACGCCTGCGCGGCGCCTTATTCGGCCTCGATCTTCGAACTCTTGATCACGCCGGCCCAGTTGGCGAAGTCGCTCTTCACGCGCTCGCCCAGCTGCTGCGGGCCCTGGTAGTCGGCCGCGGCGCCCTGCTCCTGGGCCTTCTTGCGGAAGGCCGGGTCTTCCACCACCTTCTTCATGTCGGCGGCCAGCTTGTCGATGACCGGCTTGGGCACGCCCGCGGGCGCAAACAGCGCGAACCACGAGGTGGCGTTCACGCCGGGGTAGCCGGCCTCGGCGGTGGTGGGCACGTCGGGCAGGCTGGCCAGGCGCTCCTTGCCAGTGACGGCCAGCACGCGCAGCTTGCCGGCAGCGATATGGGGCATGAACGGCGGCGCGGTGCCGAAGGTCAGGTCCACCTGGCCGCCCAGCAGGTCCTGCAGCGCCGGGCCCGTGCCCTTGTAGGGCACGTGCACCATCTTGATGCCGCCCTGCTGCTCCAGCATGGCGCCGGTCACATGCTGCAGCGAGCCGTTGCCCGACGAGGCGTAATTCAGCTTGCCGGGGTTGGCCTTGGCGTAGGCCACCAGCTCCGCCAGGCTCTTCACCGGCAGGCCCTCGCGCACCACGATGATCTGCGGCGCCGAGATCACGTTGGCGATGGGCTGGAAGTCCTTCTGCTCCCACTGCGGCGCCTTGGTGAGGTGCGGCGAGATCACATGGTAGCCCGAGTACTGCATGAGCAGCGTGTAGCCATCGTGCTCGGCGCGCTTGACGATGTTGGCCGCGATGGCACCGTTGCCGCCACCCTTGTTGTCCACCACCACCGACTGGCCCAGCACCGGGGCCAGCGCCTGCGCGGCCATGCGGGCCGAGATGTCGGTGGTGCCGCCGGCAGCGGCGGGCACGATGAAGGTCACGGTCTTGTTCGGGTAGCCGCCCTGCGCCCAGGCCGTGGACAGCGCCAGCGTGGACAGCGCCAGCGCGCCGAATTGTTTGCGGGTAATGCGCATTGTCAACATGGGTTATGTCTCCTTGTGAGAGTTGTGGGAGTTGGTGAAAAGAAGGGGGTCAATCCACGGTGGCACCGGTGTCCTTGACCACGCGCGCCCACTTGGGCAGATCGGACTGCACGAGTGCGCCGAGCTGGGCGGACGTGCCCTTGAACGGCTCGCAGCCGACGACGGCAAGCTTGTCCACCACGTCCTTGTGGTCCAGCGCGCGCGCCACTTCGGCCTGCAGCCGCTCGACGATCGGTGCGGGCGTGCCGGCCGGCGCAAACATGGCGTACCACGGCGCCTGGCCGAAGCCCTTGAGCGTCTCGCCGATGGTGGGCACGTCGGGCAGCGCGGCGACGCGCTTTTCGTTCACCACGCCCAGCACCTTGAGCTTGCCCGCCTTGATGAAGGCGATCGACGAAGGCAGGCTCTGCACCGACAGCGGCACCTGCCCGCCCGCCACGTCGGTGGCGGCCGCCGCCGAGCCCTTGTAGGGAATGTGCTGCAGCTGGATGCCCGCGGCCTTTTGCAGCAGCTCGCCGATCAGGTGGTTGAGCGTGCCGTTGCCGGCCGAGGCGATGGCGTACTTGCCGGGGCTGGCCTTGGCCAGCCGGATCAGGTCCGCCACGTTGTTGCCCGGGAACGAGGGATGCGCCACCAGCACATAACCGGCGGTGGCGATGGGCGCCACGGGCTCGAAGTCCTTGACGGCATCGAAGCCCGGGTTCTTGTAGAGCGCCGGGCCGATTACGTGCGCGCTGTCGGCCGTGACCAGCAGCGTGTAGCCATCGTGCTTGGCACGCGCCAGGGCCGCCGTGGCCAGCGTGCCGCCCGCACCGGGGCGGTTGTCCACGATCACGCTCTGGCCCATCTGCTCGGTCAGGCGCTGCGCCAGCACGCGCGCGATGGCGTCATTGGCGCCCCCCGCGGCCTGCGGCACCACGAGGGTGATGGGCTTGGAGGGGTACTTGTCCTGCGCGGCGGCGCCCAGGGGCGCGGCGCACAGCATGGCGCCCAGGGCGGCCCCCAGGGCCAGCGCGGCCCGGCGGCGATGGAGTGCGGAGGTCAAAGGCATGGGGAGGTCTCCTGTCGTCATGAAAATGGCTGCTACCGCGCCAGCGCGCGCTCGCGGATCGCGTCAAAGCCCGCAGGCACCGGATGCAGGTCCAGCCGGCACCCGGCCTTCACAATCTGACTGGGCACCTCGTGGCCGATCAGTGCGGGCAGGCGGGCCGCGGCGGCGATCAGCGCCGGCAGGTCGATGCCCGTGTCGTAGCCCATGAGCTGCAGCGCATGCACCACTTCTTCGGTGCACACATTGCCCGTGGCGCCCGGCGCATAGGGACAGCCGCCCAGGCCGCCCAGCGAGGCGTCGAAGCATTGCGCGCCCGCGTCGATGGCCGCCAACACGTTGGCCAGGCCCATGCCGCGCGTGTTGTGAAAGTGCAGCGTGAAGGCCAGGCCCGGCCAGCGCGCGCGCGCCGCGGCCACCAGCTGCGCCACCTGCGTGGGAAAAGCCATGCCCGTGGTGTCGCACAGCGTGATGCCCTGCACGCCCAGATCGGCGAAGCGCTGCACATGGTCCCATACGGCGTCCCGGGCCACGTCGCCCTCCATGGGGCAGCCGAACACGCACGACAGCGACACGTTCACCGGCACCTGCGCGGCCTGCGCCATGGCGATCACCTGTGCCAGTGCCGCGAACGACTGCGCGCGCGTCATGCGCAGGTTGGCCAGGTTGTGCGTCTCGCTGACCGACATGACCAGGTTCAGCTCGTCGGTGCGCGACTCGATGGCGCGCTCCGCGCCGCGCGCGTTGGGCACCAGCGCGGTGTAGGTCACGCCGGGGCGGCGCGCTATCTCGCGCATCACCACCTCGGCGTCGCGCAGCGCGGGGATCGCCGTGGGCGAGGTGAATGAGGTCACCTCGATCTTCGCCAGGCCCGCGGCAGAGAGCGCGTTGACGAGCGCGATCTTGTCTTCGGTCGGAACGAACTGCGCCTCCATCTGCAGGCCATCGCGCAGGCCCACGTCGCAGATCTCGATGCGGTGCCAGGCGCCGCTCCACACGCTCGTCGTCATTGGATCACTCCCTTGCTGCGCAGCAGCGCGATCTGCTCGGCCGTCAGCCCGGCCTCGGCCAGCACGGCATCGGTGTCGTCACCCAGGCGCGGCGCGCTGCTGCGGATGGTGCCCGGCGTGGCCGAGAGCTTGGGCACGATGCCCGGCACCTGCAGTTCATAGCCGTCGCGCGTCTGCTGAGTCAGCAGCATCCCGCGCGCCTGGTAGTGCGGGTCATCAAAAATGTCCTTGGCGGTGTAGACCTTGCCCGCGGGCACGCGTGCGGCGGCCAGCAGCTCCATGACCTGCGCCACGGTGCGCACGGCGGTCCAGGCGCCAATGGCGGCATCGATCTCGGCCACGCGCGCCACACGGCCGGCGTTGTCGGCCAGCTGCGGGTCATCGCCCAGGTCCTGGCGGCCGATCGTGGCCATCAGGCGCTTGAAGATGCTGTCGCCATTGCCGGCCACCAGCGCCCAGCCGTCCTGGCAGGGGTAGGCGTTGGACGGGGCGATGCCCGGCAGCGCGCTGCCCGCGGCCTCGCGCACGGCGCCGAAGGCGCTGTATTCGGGGATCAGGCTTTCCATGCAGTTGAACACCGCCTCGTGCAGCGCCACGTCGATCACCTGGCCCGCGCCGCCATGCACCTTGCGGTGGTACAGCGCCATCATCACACCGATGGCGCCGTGCAGCGCGGCCAGCGTGTCGCCAATGGACACGCCCACGCGCACCGGCACGCGGCCCGGCTCGGCCGTCAGGTGGCGCAGGCCGCCCATGGCCTCGCCGATCACGCCGAAGCCCGGCAGGTCGCGATAGGGCCCGGTCTGACCGTAGCCCGAGATGCGCAGGATCACCAGGCCGGGGTTGAGGGCGTGCAACTGCTCGGGGGACATGCCCCAGCCCTCCAGCGTGCCGGGACGGAAGTTCTCGATCAGCACATCGGCCTCGGCGATCAGCCGGCGCGCGATGTCCTGCGCCTCGGCCTGGCGCAGGTCCAGCGCCACCGACCTCTTGTTGCGCGACTGCACCTGCCACCAGACGGAGGTGCCTTCCTTGATGAGGCGCCAGTTGCGCAGCGGGTCGCCCGCGCCCACGGCCTCGATCTTCACCACGTCGGCGCCGAACTCGCCCAGCGTCTTGCCGCAGAACGGCCCGGCGATGAGCTGGCCCATCTCGATCACGCGCACGCCTGCGAGCGCCGCGGGAGTGGGGGTGGCTGTGTCTTGCATGCCTTGTCTCCTGAAAATCCGCCGCGCATCATGCGCCGGCCCGGCCCTCAGGCAAAGAGCTTTGGCGCGAGGCTGCCATCGCAAAGCGGCATGGCCGGGCGTGGGCGCAGTACCATCGCTGCCCATGAAGCTGGACCCGCTCTCCCTGCGCCTGTTCGTCGCCGTGATGGAGGACGGCGCCATCGCCCGCGCCGCCGCGCGCGAACACATTGCCCCGTCCGCCGCCAGCCGCCGCCTGGCCGAGCTGGAGGACATGCTGCGCGTGGAGCTGTTCACGCGCAGCAACCGCGGCAGCGAGCCCACGGCCGCGGCCTACGCGCTGCTGCACCTGGCACGCGGCGTGCTCAACGACCTGGACGGCATCGCTACGCAGATGCGCGACTACCGTGCCGGCGTGCGCGGCCATGTACGCGTGGTGGCCAATATTTCAGCCATTACGCAATTCCTGCCGGGCGAACTGCAGCGCTTCATGGCCGCGCACCCGCAGGTCGATGTGCGCCTGCAGGAGCAGATCAGCAGCGCCGTCGCCCAGTCCGTGGCCGAGAACGCAGCCGACCTGGGGATACTGAACCACGGCAGCTATGGCGAGCGCGTGACCCTGCTGCCCTACCGCGAGGACGAGCTGGTGCTCATCGTGCCCACGGGCCATGCGCTGGCACGAAGGCGCAGCGTGCAGTTGGCGGACGCCCTGCCCTGCGACTTCGTCGGCATGCACCCGGGCAGCGCCATCAACCACCTGCTCACGCGCGTGGCGGCCGAGCTGGAGATGCCCCTCAAGCTGCGCATGCAGGTCACGAGCTACGACGCGCTGTGCCTGATGGTCTCGGCCGGCCTGGGCGTGGCCGTGCTGCCGCGCGGCAGCGCGCAGAACCTGCGCGGCACGCTGGCGATCCGCGCCATTACCCTGGCCGAGCCCTGGGCGCGCCGGCGCCTGTCGCTGTGCGTGCGCGCGCAGGAGCCGCTCTCGGGCGTGGCCCAGCTGCTGGTGGAGCACCTGCGCGCCCAACCCGTGGAGGCCACCGCATGAGCGCCGCAGTGCAAGCGCCGTTGCGCTGGGACCTCTTCTGCCAGGTCATAGACAACTACGGCGACATCGGCGTGTGCTGGCGCCTGGCGGCCGAGCTCGGCGCGCGCGGCCACGCCGTGCGCCTGTGGATCGATGACGCCAGCGCCCTGGCCTGGATGGCACCGCAGGGCGCCGCGGGCGTACAGGTGCTGCCCTGGCCAGCCCAAGCACCGCCGGATGGGCCGGGCGACGTGGTGGTGGAGGCCTTCGGCTGCGAGATTGCTCCTGACTTCATAGCTGCTATCGCTCGCCACACAAGCGCTGATGGCAAAAAACCCTTATGGATCAACCTCGAATACCTGTCGGCCGAGGGCTATGTGGAGCGCTGCCACCGCCTGCCCTCGCCCCTGATGAGTGGCCCCGGCGCGGGCCTGACGCGCTGGTTCTTCTACCCCGGCTTCACGCCGCGCACGGGCGGCCTGCTGCGCGAGCGCGACCTGGCCACGCGCCAGGCGGCTTTTGACCGCCAGGCCTGGCGCACCGGCCGCGGCATCGCACCGCGCGATCTGGCGGTCTCGCTGTTTTGCTACGAGCCGCCCGCCCTGCCCCTGCTGCTGGAGCAACTGCACACACGCAGCGATGCGCGGCTGCTGGTTACGCCGGGCCGCGCCACGGCTGCTGTTTTGCATGAAATCAGCCTCAAACCCTTATGGAACAAGCGCAAGCAGCTATTAGTTTCATATCTTGAGCCCTGTCCGCAGCCAGCATTCGACGAAATGCTGTGGGCCTGCGACCTGAACCTGGTGCGGGGCGAGGATTCGCTGGTGCGCGCACTCTGGGCCGGCCAGCCCTTCGTCTGGCAGATCTACCCGCAGCACGACGCCGCGCACCACGCCAAGCTGCTGGCCTTCCTGGACTGGCTGCAGGCGCCCGCCTCGCTGCGGCGCTTCCACGCGCTGTGGAACGGGCTGGAGACTGCGCCGGCGCTGCCGCAGCTCGATGCCGCCACGCTGGCCGAATGGCATGCCTGCGTCATGGCTGCGCGCACGCGTCTGCTGGCACAAGCGGATTTATTGACCTTACTACTAGGGTTTGTGACCGAGAAAAGCTAGAATTGCAGGCTTTGCGCCATTACCAAAGGCAGGACGTTCGCGTGCCCAGCCGGCGCCCCCGCCGCGGAACATGCGCCGGGGTGGAAGGCGGCCCTAGTCACTCAACACTGCGGGCCCAGCCCACCCGCCCCGACTTGTGGAGCGGCTAACCTTACCTTCCCAAGCAAGCCATGAAAATCGCTCAAGAAATCCGCGCCGGCAACGTGATCATGCAAGGCAAAGACCCGATGATCGTCCTGAAGACCGAATACGCCCGCGGCGGCCGCGGCGCCGCCACCGTGCGCATGAAGCTCAAGTCCCTGCTGGGCAACATGGGCACCGAAATCGTGTTCAAGGCCGACGACAAGATCGACAACGTCATCCTGGACAAGAAGGACTGCACCTACTCCTACTTCGCCGACCCGATGTACGTGTGGATGGACGCCGACTACAACCAGTACGAGGTCGAGGCCGGCAACATGGGCGACGCCATCAGCTACCTGGAAGACGGCATGACCGCCGAAGTGGTGTTCTACGACGGCAAGGCCATCTCGGTGGAACTGCCCACCAGCGTGGAGCGTGAGATCACCTGGACCGAGCCCGCCGTGAAGGGCGACACCTCCGGCAAGGTGCTCAAGCCCGCCAAGATCGCCACCGGCTTCGAGGTCGCCGTACCCCTGTTCGTGGGCCAGGGCGACAAGATCGAGATCGACACCCGCACGGGCGAATACCGCAAGCGCGTATAAGCCGCGCAGGCACCCATGCAGAAAAGGGAACGTCCTGGACGTTCCCTTTTTTGTTGCCGAAACCCGTGGCGATATTTCACGCCAGCAGCACCTGCTCCAACCGCCCGCACCTTGCCTCACCCACGGCCGGCGCGCGCCCGGTCAGCAGTCACTGCTCAGCTAGGTCTGCCGTCGCCGGCACCTTGGGGCTCCGGGTTTGCGGCGCCGGCCGGGTGTGCTCCAACAATCCGGCATCGACCATGAGCTGCACGTCACCCCCGGTGATGCCCATGGTTTCAGTGAGCGCAAGCACTTGCTGCAGGGTGCGCTCACCGTCAAACAGGAGGAACGCTGATCGCTGGCGCAACGAAAGCACGCCTTGGCGCTCCCTGAGCAACTGCTGTCCGGCTTCAGTCTTGATAAAAATCACGCGCTTCCTCGCTTCGCACCACATCACGGCACAGTCACGCCAACAGGATTTCAGCCTGCCACGAATGGGTTAATGAATTTGGCAAGACCATGGCCTTATGGCCTTGGAGGGCTCACAAGCCATCAGGAGCCACCACACGCGCCCTGCCCGGCCGCGTGGCCAGGCTCACGAGCCAGGCCACGGCCAGACCCGTAGGCACCCCGAACACCCCGGCAGAAATCGGGTGTATGCCAAACCACAAGCCATCCGTGCGCAGCAGCGCGGGCACCCAATCGCGCACGCTATCAACCTGAACCAGCAGGTAATACATGGTCACCGACAGCCCTGCAAGCATGCCGGTCACCGCACCGCGTTGCGTGGTGCCGCGCCAGAAGATGCCCAGCACCATCGCCGGAACAAAGGCCGAGGCCGCAATCGAGAACGAGGCCGAGACCATGGGCAGGATTTCCGCGGGCTTGAGCGCCGCGACGAACGCCGCTGACAACGCCACCGTGAGTAGCGCAAACTTGGTGAGGATCACGCGCTGCTCGGGCGAGGCCTTGCGCCGCGTCTCCTGAAAGTACAGGTCGCGCACCAGCGCGTTGCTGATGGTCAGCAGCAGGCCGTCGGCGGTGGACAGCGCCGCGGCCAGCCCCCCCGCGGCCACCAGACCCGAGATCACATAGGGCAGGCCGCCAATTTCGGGCGTGGCCAGCATGATGAGGTCGGCGCCGAAGCGGATTTCGCCAAACTGGACGATGCCGTCGCCATTCATATCCTCCACCGACAGCAGCGAGGAGTCCACGCGCGCCCACTGCGCCATCCAGTTGGGCAGCTGGTCGAAGCTGCTGCCCACCAGGTTGTTCATGACCTCGTACTTCACCAGCACAGCCAGGGCCGGCGCGCTCAGGTACAAGAGGGCGATGAAGAACAACGACCAGGCCACCGAGGTGCGCGCCGCCGCCACCGAGGGCACCGTGTAGTAGCGCGTGAGCAGGTGCGGCAGGCCGGCGGTACCCACCATGAGGCAGAACATCAGCGCCAGGAAGTTGCGCCGCGAATGCTCGAATGCCTGTTGCTCTGCCGGTGTGCCGTGCGGGTCGCCGGCAAAGGCCTGGCTATGGCGCGGCAGGCCGCCCAGCGCACGCGCGCGCTCGTAGTTGGCCTGCATCTCACGCGTCCAGCGTTCGCGTGCGGCCGGCACGTCGCGCGGCATGGCCGCCAGCTCGCGGCTGGCCGCGACGATCAGCCCCACATCGGCGTTCTGTGCGCGCAGGCGCTGAATGCGTGCGCGTATGGCATCGCGTTCGCGCGCCAGCGCCGCGGGCACATCGGCCAGGCGCGCCTCGTAGTCGCGTGCGCGCTGCAGATAGGCCGCCACCACCTGGCCCTCGACCTCGGAGGCCAGCAGGCCGTCCTCCAGCTGCGCGATCTTGCCTATCTGCGTGCCGACCACGAAGGGCGCCGCCGGGTTGCCCAGCTGCTTATAGGCCAGCCAGGAAACGGGTATCAAAAAGGCAAGCAGGATCACCATGTACTGCGCCACCTGTGTCCAGGTGATGGCGCGCATGCCGCCCAAAAAGGAACACAGCAGCACACCGCCCAGGCCCAGCATGATGCCGATCTCGAACTGCACACCCGTCAGGCGCGATGCAATCAGCCCCACGCCATAGATCTGCGCCACGACATAGGTGAACGAGCACAGCACGGCCGCCAGCGCCGCGATGATGCGCGGCCAGCGCCCGCCAAAGCGCACCTGGAAGAAGTCGGGGATGGTGTAGAGATTCATGGCCCGCAAATGCGGCGCCACCAGCATGGCGACGAGCACAAACCCCCCCGTCCAGCCCAGCAGGTAGGCCAGGCCGCCGGGCTGGTCTGGCGTGCCCGAGAAACCCTGCAGGTACAGGGCGCCCGACAGGCTGATGAACGAGGCCGCACTCATCCAGTCGGCCGCCGCTGCCATGCCGTTGTAGATGGGGGGAATGCGGCGGCCGGCCACGTAGTACTCGTCGGGGTCCGTGGTACGGCCGTAGACGCCGATGGCGGCATACGCCATCACCGTCAGGAACAGGAAAATGGGGCCTATCCACTGGCGCGACAGGCCACGCTGCTCGGACCAGGCCATCAGGGCCACGAAGCCCAGCAGGCCCACCACGTACAGCGCCACGATGCGGTTCAAGCGCGCCATGTAGGAGCGCCCAGCCCCGCGCTCAGTCATGTGCCTGGGCCTTGCTGGCCTTGCGCTGGGCCGCCAGATCCTGCCGCTCGAAATGGCTCATCGCCGCACAGTACACGCAGACGATGGCGATGAACATCAAGACCGCCCCCTGGGAGGCGATCCAGTACCCCAGCTGCCACTGCCCCACCATCATCCGCAGGTCGCGCTCGAAGAAGCAGGCCACGAAGGACACCAGCGCCCACACCAGCAGCAATCCGGCCTTGAGCCACAGGTGGCGCGCATCGTGCAGATCGGGGGCAAAGGGGGCCCCCGCATATTCACCCTCCATCAGGCCTTCCGTGAACGTCCTGCGGTGCGGCATGGGCTTGGGAAGCGGCGATCAGCCGGCGAGGGTCTGCCAGGTACTGATCACGCTGTCGGGATTCAGCGAGATCGACGAAATACCCTCGGCCGCCAGCCACTGCGCGAAGTCCGGATGGTCGCTGGGGCCCTGGCCGCAGATGCCGATGTACTTGCCCTGCGCGCGGCAGGCCTTGATGGCCAGGTGGATCAGCGTCTCGACGGCCGGATCACGCTCGTCGAAGTCCTGCGCCAGCAGCTCCAGGCCCGAGTCGCGGTCCAGGCCCAGGGTGAGCTGGGTCAGGTCGTTCGAGCCGATGGAGAAGCCGTCGAAGTATTCGAGGAAGCGCTCGGCCAGGATGGCGTTGCTCGGGATCTCGCACATCATGATGAGCTTGAGTTCGTTCTCGCCGCGCTTGAGGCCATGCTGCGCCAGCAGCTGCGTGACGCGCTCGGCCTGGCCCAGCGTGCGCACGAAGGGCACCATCACCTGCACGTTGGTCAGCCCCATGTCGTTGCGCACGCGCTTGAGCGCTTCGCACTCCATGGCAAAGGCCTCGCCAAACTCCTGGCTGACATAGCGCGCCGCGCCCCGGAAGCCCAGCATGGGGTTTTCTTCCTCTGGCTCGTAGCGGCTGCCGCCAATCAGCTTGCGGTACTCGTTGGACTTGAAGTCCGACAGGCGCACGATGACGGGCTTCGGATAAAAGGCGGCGGCAATGGTGGCCACGCCTTCCGCCACCTTGTCCACGTAGAAGGCGCGGGGCGAAGCATGGCCGCGCGCCACGGACTCCACGGCCTTCTTCAGGTCGGCATCGACGGCGGGGTAGTCCAGGATGGCCTTGGGGTGCACGCCGATGTTGTTGTTGATGATGAATTCCAGGCGCGCCAGGCCCACGCCCTCGTTGGGCAGCTGGGCAAAGTCGAAGGCCAGCTGCGGGTTGCCCACGTTCATCATGATCTTGGTGGCGATCTGCGGCATCTCGCCGCGCTGCACCTCGGTGACCTCGGTGGCCAGCAGGCCGTCGTAGATCCTGCCCGTGTCGCCCTCGGCACAGCTCACCGTGACCAGCGTGCCGTCCTTGAGCAGCTCGGTGGCATGGCCGCAACCCACCACGGCGGGAATGCCCAGTTCGCGCGCGATGATGGCGGCGTGGCAGGTGCGCCCACCACGGTTGGTGACGATGGCGCTGGCGCGCTTCATCACCGGCTCCCAGTTCGGGTCGGTCATGTCGGTGACGAGCACGTCGCCGGCCTGCACCTTGTCCATCTCGCGGATGTCGTGCACCAGGCGTACCGGGCCGGTGCCAATCTTCTGGCCGATGGCGCGGCCCTCGGCCAGCACGTTGCCATGACCCTTGAGCTTGTAGCGCAGCTCGGCCTGGCCCTTGGCCTGGCTTTTCACCGTCTCGGGGCGCGCCTGCAGGATGTAGAGCTGACCGTCCTGGCCGTCCTTGCCCCACTCGATGTCCATGGGGCGGCCGTAGTGCCCCTCGATCACCAGGGCGTAGTGCGCCAGCTGCTCGACATCGGCGTCGGAGAGGCTGTAGCGGTTGCGCAGCTCGGTGGCCACGTCGGCCGTCTTCACCAGCTTGCCCGTAGCGGCCTTTTCCTCGGCCGAGGCGAACACCATCTGGATCAGCTTGGAGCCCAGGTTGCGGCGGATCACGGCCTTGTTGCCGGCGCGCAGCATGGGCTTGTGCACGTAGAACTCGTCGGGGTTCACGGCGCCCTGCACCACCGTCTCGCCCAGGCCGTAGCTGCTGGTGATGAAGACCACGTCTTCAAAGCCGCTCTCGGTGTCGATGGTGAACATAACCCCGGCCGCGCCCAGATCCGAACGCACCATGCGCTGCACGCCCGCCGACAGGGCCACCACGTCGTGCGCAAAGCCCTTGTGCACGCGGTAGGAAATGGCACGGTCGTTATAGAGGCTGGCGAACACCTCCTTCATCTTGTGCAGCACGTCCTCGATGCCGACGACGTTCAGGAAGGTTTCCTGCTGGCCGGCAAAGGAGGCGTCGGGCAGGTCTTCGGCCGTGGCCGAGCTGCGCACGGCAAAGCTCGCCTGGGGGTTGCCTTCGCTCAGGGTGGCGAAAGCGGCGCGCACGGCCTGTTCAAGATCGGCCGGGAAGGGCTGGTTTTCCAGCCAGCCGCGGATCTCGGCACCGGCCGCGGCCAGCGCCCGCACATCGTCAACATCCAGGGTAGCCAGACGCTGGCTGATACGCTCGGCCAGCCCCTCGTGCTTCAAAAATTCACGGAAGGCGTGCGCCGTGGTGGCAAAGCCCGTGGGCACGCGCACCCCTTGGGGCAGTTGCGAGATCATCTCGCCGAGGCTGGCGTTCTTGCCGCCGACGACCTCGACGTCGCTCATTCTCAGGTTCTCAAAGGGTACGACCAGGGCGGTCGCCTCGAAACGTGCAGACATGGGAAAGCTCCAGAAGTTGAAACCGGATCTGCGCCTGCAGCCAGCATGAAATGCGGCAGGCGAGCGCCCATGCAGCGGCCACGGCTTTGCTGTTGTGGTTGTGGGCCGGCGCGGTGCATAGGACGAAAATTGGGAATAATGGGTGCCATTGTAGGGGCGCCACCATATCCCGTGCTCCTTCCTTCCAAACGCACACCGCCCCGCTTTCATGCTGCCCACGCACACGCGCACCGTGTTCTATATCTCCGACGGCACCGGCATCACGGCCGAAACCTTCGGCAACGCCATCCTGGCCCAGTTCGAAATAAAGCCGCGCCATGTGCGCCTGCCCTTCATAGACACCGTGGACAAGGCCCACCAGGCCGTGCGCCAGGTGAACCACACGGCAGAGCTGGAAGGCCGGAAGCCGATCGTCTTCACCACCCTCGTGAATATGGAGGTGCTCAAGGTGATACAAGAGGGCTGCAAGGGCATGCTGATGGACATGTTCAGCACTTTCGTGCGCCCGCTGGAGCAGGAACTGGGCATCAAGTCGCTGCACCGCGTGGGGCGTTTTTCCGACATCACACGCTCCAAGGAATACCTCGACCGTATCGAGGCCATCAACTTCAGCCTGGACCACGACGACGGCCAGAGCCACCGCGACCTGGAAGGGGCCGACGTGATCCTGATAGGCGTTTCGCGCAGCGGCAAGACGCCCACCAGCCTGTACCTGGCCATGCAATGCGGCCTGAAGGTGGCGAACTACCCGCTGATCCCGGAAGACTTCGAGCGCCGCCAGCTGCCACCCGCACTCATGCCCTACCGCAACAAGATTTTTGGCCTGACCATACAGCCCGAGCGCCTGTCCGAGATCCGCAACGAGCGCCGCCCCCATTCGCGCTACGCCGACCTGGCCAACTGCCGCTACGAGGTCAACGAGGCCGAGGCCATGATGCGCCGCGCAGGCATACGCTGGCTCTCCACCACCACCAAGAGCATCGAAGAGATCGCTACCACCATCTTGCAGGAAGTGCGGCCCGAACGGCTGGTGTACTAATGGTGTGATGGAGGCATTCACCGAGGGCGCGCGGCACGGGGCATTCAATCTGTGCCAGCGCGAGTTTTAGGTGAAAATCGGCCATAAGCCTTTCCCAACAAGCCCTAAAAGCTATCAATAAAAGAGCGACCCCGACTGCGCTGTGCGGCGGTGATGGCCTCGCAGTCCGAGTGCGCTAGTCTGCCGTGGCTTCCTCGGGTTCGGCCGGCTCCGACTTTGTGCCGCGTTCCTTCTTGGGGAGTGGCTGGATGTCCAGCAGCACCTCGGTGCTTTCCACGCCCTGCTCGTCCGTCTGGTGCGCCAAGTCCACCGTCAGGCGCCCACCCTCGGTCAGGCGGCCGAACAGCAACTCGTCGGCCAGCGCCTTGCGGATGGTGTCCTGGATCAGGCGCTGCATGGGACGCGCGCCCATGAGCGGGTCGAAACCCTTCTTGGCCAGGTACTTGCGAATGGCGTCGGTGAAGGTCACCTCGACTTTCTTCTCGGCCAGCTGCTGCTCCAGCTGCAGCAGGAACTTGTCGACCACGCGCAGTATGACCTGCTCGTCAAGCGGCTTGAAGCTGACCATGGCGTCCAGGCGGTTGCGGAACTCGGGCGTGAACAGTCGCTTGATATCGCCCATCTCGTCACCAGGCTGGCGCTGGGTCGTGAAGCCGATGGTGGCCTTGTTCATGGTTTCGGCGCCTGCGTTCGTCGTCATGATTAGGATGACGTTGCGGAAATCAGCCTTGCGCCCGTTGTTGTCGGTCAGCGTGCCGTGGTCCATGACCTGCAGCAGCACGTTGAAGATGTCGGGGTGGGCCTTCTCGATCTCGTCGAGCAGCAGCACCGCGTGCGGCTTCTTGGTGATAGCCTCGGTCAAGAGGCCTCCCTGATCGAAGCCCACGTAGCCGGGAGGCGCGCCGATGAGGCGGCTGACGGCATGGCGCTCCATGTACTCGGACATGTCGAAACGGATCAGGTCCACGCCCATGATGTAGGCCAGTTGCTTGGCAGCCTCGGTCTTGCCCACGCCCGTGGGGCCGGAGAACAGGAATGAGCCAATGGGCTTGTCACCCTTGCCCAGGCCGGAGCGCGCCATCTTGACGGCGGCGGCCAGCACCTCCAGCGCCTTGTCCTGGCCGAAAACCACGCTCTTGAGGTCCCGCTCCAGGGTCTGCAGCTTGCTGCGGTCGTCGTTGGACACGCTGGCGGGCGGGATGCGCGCAATCTTCGCCACGATTTCCTCGATCTCGCTTTTGCCGATGGTCTTCTTGCGCTTGGTGGGTACCAGGATGCGCTGCGCCGCGCCAGCCTCATCGATCACGTCGATAGCCTTGTCGGGCAGGTGACGATCGTTGATGTACTTGGCAGAGAGCTCGGCTGCGGCCTGCAGGGCGGCGGCCGCGTACTTGACGCTGTGGTGCTCCTCGAAGCGCGATTTCAGGCCCTTCAGGATCTCGATCGTCTCGGCCACCGAGGGCTCCACCACATCCACCTTCTGGAAACGCCGCGACAGCGCCGCGTCCTTCTCGAAAATGCCGCGGTATTCGGTGAAGGTCGTCGCGCCAATGCACTTGAGGGAGCCCGAGCTCAGCGCCGGCTTGAGCAGGTTGCTCGCATCCAGCGTGCCGCCCGAGGCCGCGCCCGCACCGATGAGCGTGTGGATCTCGTCAATGAACAGGATGGCGTTGGGCTTGTCCTTGAGGCTCTTGAGCACGCCCTTGAGGCGCTGCTCGAAGTCGCCGCGGTACTTGGTGCCCGCGAGCAGTGCACCCATGTCCAGCGAATACACCGTGGCCTCGGCCAGGATTTCAGGCACAGCACCCTCGGTGATGCGCCATGCCAGCCCTTCGGCGATGGCCGTCTTGCCCACACCGGCCTCACCCACCAACAGCGGATTGTTCTTGCGCCGACGGCAAAGAATCTGGATAGTGCGCTCGACCTCATAGTCGCGCCCGATCAGCGGGTCTATCTTGCCATCCTTGGCGGCCTGGTTGAGGTTTTGTGTGTACTGCTCCAGCGGCGAGGCCTTCTCGCCGCGCTCGCCCTGAGTAGCCTCTTCGCTCTCGGCCTGCCCCTCGGGCTTGGGCGGCTCTGGCGGCTCGCCCTTCTTGATGCCGTGAGCGATGTAGTTCACCACATCCAGGCGCGTCACGCCCTGCTGATGCAGGTAGTACACGGCGTGCGAGTCTTTCTCGCCAAAGATGGCCACGAGCACGTTGGCGCCCGTGACTTCCTTCTTGCCATTGCCGGTGGACTGCACATGCATGATGGCGCGCTGGATCACGCGCTGGAAGCCCAGCGTGGGCTGCGTATCCACCTCGTCGGTGCCAGCCACCTGGGGGGTGTTGTCCTTGATGAAATTCGTCAGCGACGCACGCAGATCGTCGATATTGGCCGCGCAGGCGCGCAGCACCTCGGCGGCGCTGGGGTTGTCCAGCAGCGCCAGCAGCAGGTGCTCCACGGTGATGAACTCGTGGCGCTGCTGGCGGGCCTCGACAAAGGCCATGTGCAAGCTGACTTCCAGTTCCTGGGCAATCATGTGAGAACTCCTATGTGCTTGCGAGGTAAGGGTGACTTTAGATCGGGGGCAAAGGCCATTTATTCAACAGGCTATTCGATTGGCTCGCTCAGGCATTGCAGCGGGTGTCCGGCCTTGTGCGCCGCGTCCAGCACCTGCTCCACCTTGGTGGCGGCCACATCGCGCGTGTAAACGCCGCAAATACCCTTACCGTCCAGATGGATCTTGAGCATGATCTGCGTGGCCGCCTCGCGATCCTTGTTGAAAAACTCCTGCAGCACAATGACCACGAACTCCATGGGCGTGTAATCATCGTTGAGCATCACCACCTGATACATCTGCGGCGGCTTGGTTTTCTGGGTACGCCGCTCCAGCACGACCGAGCCGCCCTCGTCCCAGGTCGGGGTGCGGGGCGCTGGCGCGGGCTTTGGTGGTTTGGTTGCCATGTATTTCATTCTAGTGCGTCGAACATTGGCACGACAGTCGCAGCACCTGATGCCAAAGTCGGCTTTTTCAAGCGCTTTCGTACACCACGCTCACGTTGCCGCTGCCCACCTGAACGCCCCATGCGGCCAGGGCCGCGTCGCTGGGGAAAAAGCGGCTGGCCTCACCCAGTTGCAACTCGGCCGTGGCCGCGCCTCCGGCCGCCGTGCAATGCACACCCATGCGCACGCGCAAACCGTGGGACAGAACCTCGCCATGCTCGGTCTCGGCGCGCAGCGGCGGAAACTCGCGCACCAGCGATGCCACGTCGGGCCTCATGCCGCCATTGGTGCCCACCAGCAGGTAGCGTCCAAAGCGCGCACGCGCCGCCCCCAAGTCCCAGACCTGCTGCACCTTCACGCGCAAGCCCCCGCTGAAATGGTCGAACTGCAGCCGCCCGCTGAGCACCACAAACTCGTCGTCCTTGAGCAAACCGGCGCAGGCGGCGATCACCCCCTCGTCGGCCGAGGCCTCGATCACGCCCGATTTGTCGTCGAGCTTGAACAGTGCCAACTTGCCGCGCTGGCCGCTGATCACGCGTGCATCACCCACGATGCCGGCAAGCACCTGGGTCTCACGGCTGTCGGCCAACTCGGCGATGGGGGTGCGCACGAAGCGGCGCACCTCCTGCTGCACCTCGTCGAACAGATGGCCCGACAGGTAAAAGCCCACGGCGGTCTTTTCCTGCATCAGGCGCGCCTTGATGCCCCAGGGCGTGGCGTCGACCAGTTCCGGCTCCTGGGTACTGGAGCCTATAGCGTCGTCGCCCATCATGTCGAACAGACCGCCCTGGTTGACGTTGGCCAGCTGCGCCGCCGCGAAGTCGAAGGCCCGGTCGATGGAGGCCACGAGCGCAGCGCGGTTCAGGTGCAAGGCGTCGAAGGCGCCGGCCTTGATGAGAGCCTCCACCGTGCGCTTGTTGATGCGCGCGCGGTCCACGCGCACGCAGAAGTCGAACAGGCTGGTGAACGGCCCCTGCTCCCCGCCGCGCGGCCCTTCGCCGCGGCCCTCGCGGGCGGCGATGATCGCCTCTATGGCCTGCTGGCCCGTGCCCTTGATGGCGCCCAGGCCGTAGCGGATGACCTTGTCGGTCACGGGCTCGAAGCGGTACATGCCGCGGTTAATGTCCGGCGGCTCGAAACTCATGCCGAAATGCTTGACCGCATCCTCGTAGAGCACCTTGAGCTTGTCGGTGTCGTCCATTTCCACGGTCATGTTGGCGCAGTAGAACTCGGCCGTGTAATGCACCTTGAGCCAGCCCGTGTGGTAGGCCAGCAGCGAGTAGGCGGCGGCGTGCGACTTGTTGAAGCCGTAGCCCGCGAACTTCTCCATCAGGTCGAACACCTCGTCGGCTTTGTCCTGGCTGATGCCTTTATCCGCAGCTCCCTTACGGAAGATGATCCGGTGCTCGGCCATTTCCTCGGGCTTTTTCTTGCCCATGGCGCGGCGCAGCATATCGGCGCCGCCCAGGCTGTAGCCGCCCAGCACCTGCGCCGTCTGCATCACCTGCTCCTGATAGACCATGATGCCGTAGGTTTCGGCCAGCACCGGCTCGACCAGCGGGTGCGGATACTCGACCACCTCCTTGCCATGCTTGCGGTTCACGAAGCTCGGGATCAGGTCCATGGGGCCCGGGCGGTACAGCGCGTTCAGTGCGATCAGGTCTTCCAGGCGGCTCGGGCGTGCCTCCTTGAGCATGCCCTGCATGCCGCGGCTTTCAAACTGGAACACGGCCTCGGTCTTGCCCTCCGAGAACAGCCTGTAGGTGGCGGCGTCGTCGAGCGGTATGTTCTCGAAGGCGAAGCTCTCCTGACCCCTGTGGCGCTTCTGGATGAATTCGCGCGCGATCTCCAGGATGGTGAGCGTGGCCAGTCCCAGAAAGTCGAACTTCACCAGGCCTATGGCCTCCACATCGTCCTTGTCGTACTGGCTCACCGCAGACTCGCTGCCCGGTTGCTGGTACAGCGGGCAGAAGTCGGTGAGCTTGCCCGGCGCAATCAGCACGCCGCCGGCGTGCATGCCGATGTTGCGCGTCATGCCTTCGAGCTGCTGCGCCATCTCGATGATGGTGCGCACATCCTCTTCCTTGCGCACACGCTCGTACAACTGGGGTTCGAGCTCCAGGGCGTAATTGTTCTTGTCGCCCTCCTTCTTGGGCTCGGGGGGGTAGGCCAGGGTGTAGGTCTGGCCGGGCTTGCCGGGCACCAGCTTGGAAATCCCGTCGCAGAAGGTGTAGCTCATATCCATGACGCGGCCCACGTCACGGATCGCCGCCTTGGCGGCCATGGTGCCGAAGGTGGCGATCTGGCTCACGGCATCCTTGCCGTATTTGTCCTTCACATAGTCGATCACCCGGTCGCGGTTGGCCTGGCAGAAGTCGATGTCGAAGTCAGGCATGGAAACCCGCTCGGGATTCAGAAAGCGCTCGAACAGCAGGTTGTACTGCAGCGGGTCCAGGTCGGTGATCTTGAGCGCGTAGGCCACGAGCGAGCCCGCGCCCGAGCCCCGGCCCGGCCCCACCGGACAGCCATGGGTCTTGGCCCACTGGATGAAGTCGCCCACGATGAGGAAGTAGCCCGGGAAGCCCATCTTCAGAATGGTGCCCAGCTCGAACTCCAGCCGCTCCTCGTAGCGCGGGCGCTGCCTTTCACGCTCGGCCTCGTTCGGGAATAGGTACAGCAGGCGCTCCTTCAGGCCCTCGTGCGAGGCATAGCGGAAATACTCCTCGATAGGCATGCCGTTGGGCGTGGGGAAGTCCGGCAGGCGCGGCTTGCCCAGCACCAGCGTGAGGTTGCAACGCTTGGCGATCTCCAGCGTGTTGGCAATGGCCGATGGCAGGTCGGCAAACAGGGCCAGCATCTCGGCACTGCTCTTGAAATATTGCTCGCGGGTGAAGCGGCGCACGCGCCGCTGGTTGGCGAGGATCTCGCCCTCCGCAATGCACACGCGCGCCTCGTGCGCCTCGTAGCCATCGGTTGTGGTGAACTGCACCGGGTGCGTGGCCACCACCGGCAACTGCAGCCGGGCCGCGAGCTGCACGGCCTGGGTCACATGAGCCTCGTCGTCGGCGCGACCGGCACGTTGTACCTCGATGTAAAAGCGGTGCGCAAAGATGCCCGCAAGCCGCAGAGCCAAGGCCGCGGCAGCGCTCTCGTCGCCCTTCATGAGGGCCTGCCCCACCGGCCCCGCCTGGGCACCGGCGAGTGCGATCAGGCCCTGGTTCAGCTCCTGTAGCCAGTCCCAGGTACACAGCGGCAGGTTCTTGACGACATTGCGCGTCCATGCGCGCGCCAGCAACTCGGACAGGTTGAGATAGCCCTGGCTGTTTTGCACCAGCAACAGCATGCGCGCGGGCGGCGCGCCCGCGGCGCCCTCCAGGCAGATCTCGGCACCCAGAATGGGCTTGACCCCCTTGCCCCGCCCTTCCTTGTAGAACTTGATGCCGCCAAAGAGGTTGTTCAGGTCGGTGATGGCCAGGGCAGGCTGGCCGTCCTTGGCTGCCGCCTTGACGACCTCGTCGATGCGGGTGGTTCCGTCCACGACGGAAAATTCGGTATGCAGGCGCAGGTGGACAAACATCCTGGCATTGTAGAAACCTGGGCTTGGGCCTGCCGGCGGGTTACATACAATGTCGCGCTACCGCACGACCAGCCCCCGCTGGGTAGAGTCGCCGCGATAGCCTTTCAATTCCTGCCCCGAGAGCTGCCGCCATGCCGCGTTTCCCCCTGTCTCTGATACCCGCCTTGCTGGCCGCCGGCCTGCTGGCCGCCTGCGCCAGCCCTTCCGAAGACAAGACCGCCGGCTGGAGCACCGACAGGATCTACGCCGAGGCGCGTGACGAGCTCAACGGCGGCGCCTATGACAAGGCCGTACCGCTGCTGGAAAAGCTCGAAGGCCGTGCCGCCGGTACGCCGCTGGCCCAACAGGCCCAGCTGGAGAAGGCCTACGCCCAGTACAAGGGGGGTGAAAAGGCCCAGGCCATCGCCACGCTAGACCGCTTCATGAAGCTGCACCCGGCCAGCCCCGCATTCGACTATGCCCTGTACCTCAAGGGCCTGGTGAACTTCAACGAGAACCTGGGCCTGTTTTCGTGGCTCGCGCGCCAGGACCTGTCCGAGCGCGACCAGAAGGCGGCCAAGGATTCTTTCGAGTCCTTCCGCGAGCTGGTGACCCGCTTTCCCGAATCGCGCTACACGCCCGACGCGCGCCTGCGCATGACCTACATCGTGAACTCGCTGGCCCGGTACGAGGTGCATGTGGCCCGCTACTACTACGAACGCGGCGCTTATGTAGCGGCCGTGGGCCGGGCACAAAGTGCGCTAGCGGACTACAAGGACGTGCCCGCCACCGAGGAGGCGCTGTACATCCTGGTGCGCTCCTACGACGCACTGGGCATGACGCAGCTGCGCGACGACGCACGCCGCGTGCTGGAGGCCTCATATCCCAATAGCACCCTGCTCAAGGCCGGCTTCAAGGCACAGGACAATCCGTGGTGGAAATTCTGGTGAACGCATCCAGCGCCGCCTCGAATTCCTCTTGCGACTCGAGCATGGGCATGGCGGGCAGTGCCCGCAACAGGCGCTTGCCATAACCCATGCGCAGCAGGCGCTGGTCGGCCACGACCAGCACACCCCGATCGCTTTCACTGCGTATCAGGCGCCCGGCCCCCTGCTTGAGCGCCACGGCCGCCGCCGGCAGCGCGTAGTCCCGAAAGGCGCTGCGCCCCAGCTGGTGCAGGCGCTGGCCCTGCGCCCGCACCAGCGGATCACCCGGCGGCGGAAACGGCAGCTTGTCGATGACCAGCAACTGCAGCGCATCGCCAGGCACATCAAAACCCTCCCAAAAGCTGGCCGAGCCGACCAGCACATGGCCCGCCTCGCCTGCGGGCGCCCGAAAGCGCTCCATGATGCGCCGCTTGGGCGCCTGGCCCTGTACCAGCACCTCGATGCCGCAACCGGGGGGCAAGCGCTGCTGCAATGTGCTGGCAATGACCTCAAGCGCGCGCAGGCTGGTGGTCAGCACCAGCGTGCGCCCGCCCAGGCGCTGCACGGCATCGGCGACCCAATGCCCAAGCTGCTCGCTGTGTGACGGATCGGTGGGGGGCGGCAGCTGCTGCGGCACATGGAGGGCGGCTTGGCACGCATAGTCAAACGGGCTGTCCAGGCGCAGTATGCGGGCCTCCTCCAGGCCACAGGCCTGCGTGAACCAGCGCAGACCGGGATCGTCGCCCAGCGTGGCGGAAGTGAATACCCAGGCTCGCCCCTGCCGCGCCGCTACCAGCTCCTCCTCGTCCCATGCACCCGGCTCCGCAGGCTGGCCATGCCATAACGCGTGCAGCGCGGGTGCGACATCCAGCGGTGACTCATTCAAGCGCAACTGACTGGCCCTATCCAGCCAACGCACGCAATCGGCTTGCCAGGGGGCCGAAAAATGCAGCAGCGTCGCCAGCAGGGCCACCGTGCGCTCGTGCAGATGCGCCAAATCAGGGGCCAGGACCGTCACGCCATCCAGCGCTGCCAAGGCTTCGCGCAGCGCGTCCACGGCGGCTTGCAACGCTGCCGCCCACCGTCCGGCGTCCACGCCATCAGGGGTCGCGCCGGCCCAGCGCATGCGCCCAGGTATGGCCGCCGGATCATCCTGCCCTCCGCTGGCCAGGCGCAGCCCGCGCGCCGCCAGGCGTAAGCGCTGCTGCACCCCTTGCCAGTCGGCCAGGCCCCGTGCGCAGCGCAGGCCGATAACCAGCATATCCTGTGCCAGCTCCAGCAGTTGGCCGGTGCCCAGGCGCATGCCAAAGAACTCGGTCGCCACCTCCGCCAGCTGATGTGCCTCATCGAAGATCACCACACCGGCGCTGGGCAGCAACTCGGCCACGCCCGATGCACGCACGGCCAGGTCGGCAAAAAACAGATGGTGGTTGATGACCACCACATCGGCAGACATGGCCTGGCGCCGTGCCTGGTACACATGGCACTCACGAAAACGCGGGCAGTCCTGGCCCAGGCAGTTGTCCCGGGTCGAGGTGACCCATGCCAGCACCGGCGAGCGCTCGTCCAGCTCGGGCAGCTCCGCCAGATCGCCAGTGCGCGTAGCCAGGGCCCAACGCTCTATGCGCGCCAGGTCTGCCAGCTGCGCCCCATACTGGTGCGCTCCATCCCCCTGGAGCGCCAGCTCCAGGCGGTGGCGGCACAGATAACTGGCCCGCCCCTTGAGCAAGGCCGAGCGCAGGGGCAAGGCCAGGGCACGCAGCAGCAGCGGCAGGTCGCGCCCGTGCAGCTGGTCCTGCAGCACCCTGGTGGCGGTAGAAACCAGCACACGTTCACCGCTGAGCAATGCCGGAACCAGATACGCGAAGGTCTTGCCGATCCCCGTACCGGCTTCCACCACGAGCCGTTCCCGGGAGTGGATGGCCTGCGCCACCGCCTGTGCCATGGCTGCCTGCCCCGAACGTGGGTAAAAGTGCGCCGGCCCACGTGCCAACGGGCCATCGGGCGCAAACGCCTGGGCAACGAGATCACTCAAGGACATGGGCGAAATGAGCTGAAATGCACGCGCCTGATGGGTTGGAGTGTCACTGGAGCCGGCGGCACCGACAGTGCGGCGTTGCTTGACGATAATAACCCTCCCTGCCAGCCGCCTCAGCGATCCCGGGGCCTTCGACCGCTCACCTCCTTTTTCATGACCAAAGCGTTCCGCCTTATTGCCTCGACCGGCATCCACAAGGGTGACCGTGATTACCAGCAAGACCAGGTCGCCCTGCTCTCGCACCCGCGCTTCAATGGCTGCGTGCTGGGCGTGGTGGCCGACGGCATGGGTGGGCGCAGCGGCGGGCGCAAGGCATCCGACCAGGTGATGATGACGACGCGCCAGCTGTTCGAGCGCTATTCACCCGACACGGACGATGCCGTCGCACTGCTCAGGCACATCGTGCAGGAGTCGCACATCGTGATCCGCCTGACCGCCATCTCCGCCGAGCAGGAGCCCCACAGCACGATCGCCGCCTTCCTGATCAACCCGCGCGGTGATTGCCATTGGGTGCATGCGGGCGACTCGCGCATCTACCAGTTCCACGGCGGGCGGCTGGTGCATCGCACGTCCGATCATTCCTATGTGCAAGCCCTGGTGAACCGGGGCGAACTCTCCGAGGCCGAGGCCAACAACCATCCGCACTCCAACATCCTGATCGGCTGCCTGGGCTCGGACAGCGATCCGCCCATCAGCGCGCACCTGATCGCTCAGCTGCAACCGGGCGACATACTGCTGGCCTGCAGCGACGGAGTGTGGCACTACTTTTCGCCGGCCGAGCTGGCCTCGGTGCTGGAATCGCTCACGCCGCGCGAAGCCACGGAATTCCTGATCGACAAGGCCCGTTCCAGAGCGCGCGGCGGTGGCGACAACCTGTCGCTGATCGTCGTGAAGATCGAGGCCTTGAACGAAGAGAAAAAGCAACCCCAGTTGCCACAGCAGCCCTGGCTCTCGCTGTCGGCATGATCAAGGGCTGGGGTCGGGCAGCGGGGCCGATGCCTTGCGCCCCGAGCCTGCAGCCTGCGCCTGGTCGCGCTGATGCTGCTCGCGGCGCTCGCGCGCCTTCTGCTGCTTGGCCTCATAGCGCGCACGCGACTCGGCGGCGCGCTGGCGCTCGGCCTGCCGGTGCTGCTGCTGGTCTGCCGCGTGCTCGGCGCTGCGCCGCTGCTGTTGCTCGGCGCGCTGGCGGGCCTGCTGCTCACGCATTTGCGCGCTGCCGCGCTCCGTGGCGCGCATGGCGGGTGGCCGCTCACCCGGTTGCACTCCCTGGCGCTGCTCCTGCTGCCGCTCCTCGATGGAACGCAGGCGCTCGGCTGCCTTTTCCCGCCGCTCTTCGTCGTTGAGCTGCACCTCTTGGCGGCGCAGCCGGTTGTCTGCCGCGCGCGCCTGGGTGCGCACCCCGCGCAGACAGTCATGCACGGCAAACTGCTGGTAGCAGTCCGCCTCTTCCTTGCTGCGCTGCGCCTGCAGGGCCTGGCGTTCGACCTGGATCTGCGCGCGCCGCGCCTGGCGCTGCAGCTGCGCCTCCTGCACCTCAGGTGGAACCGCATCGGGCGCGGCCGCCTGGGCCGAGGCTTGCATGGGCAAAAGGGCTGCCAGGCACAGTGCCGCCAGTGGGCCAAAAAAGAAACGGTCGAGGGAGAGGCGCATCAGGTCAGTCCGGTATCGACGACACGCCGCTCCAGCTGCAGGTACTCCTTGGACTGCATCTCGTTCAGACGCGAGACGGTGCGCGGGAATTCATGCGCCAGCGGCCCTTCAAGGTACAGGTCTTCGGGCAGCACGGCGGCCGAGATGATGAGCTTGACGCGCCGGTCGTAGAGCACATCCACCAGCCAGGTAAAGCGCCGCGCGGGCGAAGCCATATTCACCGGCATATAGGGTACGCCCGAGAGCAGCACGGTGTGAAACTGGCTGGCGATCTCCAGGTAGTCGTTCTGCGAGCGCGGGCCCATGCACAGCTCGCGAAAGTCAAACCACACCACACCCCCTGCGCGGCGCAGCGCGCGGATCTCGCGCGCCTCGATGTGCAGCACCGGGTCTTCGTCGTGCACCTCGGCCAGCAGGTTGAAGGTCTTTTGCATAGCGGCGTCGGCCTCGGGACCCAGGGGGCAGTGGTAGAGCTTGGCGTTCTCCAGGGTGCGGCGGCGGTAGTCGGTGCCGTTGTCCACGTTCACCACCTCCATGCGCTCGTTGAGCAGTGCAATCGCCGGCAGGATGCGGTCGCGGTGCAGGCCGCCCGGATACAGCTCATCGGGCTTGAAATTGGAGGTGGTGACAAAGCCCACGCCGTTGTCGAACAGGGACGCCAGCAGGCGGTGCAGGATCATGGCGTCGGTCACGTCCGACACGTGGAATTCGTCAAAACAGATCAGCTTGTAGCGCTTGGCGATGTTGGCGCCCAACACGTCGAGCGGGTTCTGCTGGCCCTGCAGGCTGGCCAGTTCGCGGTGCACCTCACGCATGAATTCATGGAAATGCAGGCGCACCTTGCGCTTCAAGGGCACGGCGTTGAAGAAGCAGTCCATGAGAAAACTCTTGCCACGCCCCACGCCGCCGTACATGTAGACGCCCTTGGGAATGTCGGGACGGCTGATGAGTTTCTTGAAGCGGTTGGAGCGCTTGGCCTTGTAGACGCTCCACTCCTGCGCGCAGCGCTCCAGGGCGTCGATGGCGCGCAGCTGCGCCGGGTCGCTCGAAAATCCCTTGGCGGCCAGCTCCGCCTCGTACGCCTGCCTGACCTTCACTGCACACTCCAATACTACAAAAATAATAGCTGCTAGCGCTTTTACATAAAGCGCTAGCAGCCAATTTCACCCCAAATTCTATTTAGAAATTGAGGGTGCGCTTGTCCACCGCGAGAGCCGCTTCCTTGGTGGCTTCCGACAGCGAGGGGTGGGCGTGGCAGATGCGGGCGATGTCTTCGGCGCTGGCCTTGAACTCCATGGCCACCACGGCCTCGGCGATCAGCTCGCTGGCCATGGGGCCGACGATGTGCACGCCCAGGATCTCGTCCGTCGCCGCGTCGGCCAGGAACTTGACCATGCCGGTGGTGTCGCCCAGGGCGCGCGCGCGGCCGTTGGCGAGGAACGGGAAGGTACCGGCCTTGTACTTGACGCCGTCGGCCTTGAGTTGCTGCTCGGTGCGGCCGACCCAGGCAATCTCGGGGCTGGTGTAGATGACCCAGGGGATGGTGTTGAAGTTCACATGGCCATGCTGTCCCGCCATGCGTTCGGCCACGCCCACGCCCTCTTCCTCGGCCTTGTGCGCCAGCATCGGGCCGCGCACCACGTCGCCCACGGCCCAGACGCCGGGCAGGTTGGTGCGGCAGTCGCCGTCCACCACGATCTCGCCGCGCTCGCCCAGCTTCAGGCCCACGGCCTCGGCATTCAGGCCGATGGTGTTAGGCACGCGGCCGATGGAGACGATGAGCTTGTCCACGTCCAGCGTCTGCGCCTCGCCCTTGGCATTGGTGTAGGCGATGGCCACGCCTTTCTTGCCGCTCTTGACCTCGCCGATCTTCACGCCCAGCTCGATCTTCAGGCCCTGCTTGTCGAAGGCCTTCTTGGCTTCCTTGGCGATCTGCTCGTCCACGGCCCCCAGGAAGGTCGGCAGGCCTTCGAGCACCGTCACATCCGCGCCCAGGCGGCGCCAGACGCTGCCCATCTCCAGGCCGATGACGCCGGAACCGATCACGCCCAGCTTCTTGGGCACGGCGCCGATCTGCAGCGCGCCGTCGTTGGAGAGGATGTTGACCTCGTCGAAATCCACGTCCGGCAGTGCGCGCGCATTCGAGCCGGTGGCAACGATGACCTGCTTGCCCACCAACGTGTCGTCGACCGCGCCCTTGACGGCGATCTCATAGCCGCCTTCGACGGTTTTCACGAACGAACCCCGGCCATGGAAGAAACTGACCTTGTTCTTCTTGAACAGGTACAGGATGCCGTCGTTGTTCTGCTTCACCACGGTGTCCTTGCGGCCGATCATGGTGGCCACGTCCATGGTCACCTTGCCGGTGCTGATGCCGTGCTCGGCAAAGTGCTTGGTCGCGTGCTCGAAATGCTCGGACGACTGCAAGAGCGCCTTGGACGGGATGCAGCCGACGTTGGTGCAGGTGCCGCCGGGTGCGGGGCCGCCCTTGTCGTTGGTCCAGGCGTCGATACAGGCAACCTTCATGCCCAGTTGTGCCGCGCGAATGGCGGCGATGTAGCCGCCGGGGCCGGCGCCGATGACGACGACGTCAAATTGTTTGCTCATGATGTGCTTGAAAAAATGGGGAGAAAAAACCCACCGCTGGGCGCTGCCGAGGGTGGGTTGTCCGGGCGGGTGACCGATTACAGGTCGAACAGCAGGCGCGAGGGGTCTTCCAGCGCATCCTTCATGGCCACCAGGCCCAGCACGGCTTCGCGGCCGTCGATGATGCGGTGGTCATAGCTCATCGCCAGGTAGTTCATCGGGCGCACCACGACCTGGCCGTTCTCGACCACGGCGCGGTCCTTGGTGGCGTGCACGCCCAGGATGGCCGACTGCGGCGGGTTGATGATGGGGGTGGACATCATCGAGCCGAAGGTGCCGCCGTTGCTGATCGAGAAAGTGCCGCCGGTCATCTCCTCGATGCCCAGCTTGCCTTCGGCCGCCTTCTTGCCGAATTCGGCAATCTTTTTCTCGATCTCGGCAAAGCTCATCTGGTCGGCGTTGCGCAGAATCGGCACCACCAGGCCACGGGGCGAACCCACGGCAATGCCGATGTCGAAGTAGCCGTGGTAGACGATGTCATTGCCGTCGACCGAGGCGTTCAGCACCGGGAACTTCTTCAGGGCGTGCACCGCCGCCTTCACGAAGAAGGACATGAAGCCGATCTTCACGCCATGTTCCTTGGTGAAGGCGTCCTGGAACTTCTTGCGCATCTCCATCACCGGGGCCATGTTGACCTCGTTGAAGGTGGTCAGGATGGCGTTGGTGGACTGCGACTGCAGCAGGCGCTCGGCCACGCGGGCGCGCAGGCGGCTCATGGGCACGCGCTGCTCGGGGCGATCACCCAGGTCCAGGCCGGCGGGCGCGGCCACCTGGGGCAGCGCCTTGGTGGGCACGCCCGTGGGGATGACGGCGGCGCTGGACTTGACGCCAGCGGCCACGGCCGCCAGGGCGTCGCCCTTGGTCACACGGCCATCCTTGCCGCTGCCCGCCACCTGGGAGGCCGTCAGATTGGCTTCGGCCAGGATCTTGGCGGCGGCGGGCATGGCCACGTCGCCCTTGCTGCCTCCGGCAGCCGCCGGCGCTGCAGCCACCGCCGGGGCCGCAACAGCGGGCGCGGGGGCCGCAGCCGGGGCCGCCGCACCGGCCACGGCCTCGGTGTCGATCTTGGCGATGAGTTGCTCGGCCACCACCGTGCCGCCATCGCCCACCACCAGCTCGGCCAGCACGCCGGCTGCCGGGGCGGGCACTTCCAGCACCACCTTGTCGGTCTCGATCTCGATCAGGATTTCGTCAGCGGCGACGGCCTCGCCGGGCTTTTTCTTCCATTGCAGCAGGGTGGCCTCGGCCACGGATTCGGACAGCTGGGGAACCTTGACTTCTACGATTGCCATTTTGTGTTCTTTCCAAAAAGTGTTCTGTTCTGAATGAGTGGGTGGGTGGCCTTACTTGGTCAGGACAAAACCCTTGAGCTTGGCGAAGGCGGCCTCGATCAAGGCCTTTTGCTGATCCTGGTGCAGGTGCGCATAACCCACGGCCGGCGAAGCCGAGGCCGCACGGCCGGCATAGCCGAGCTTCTGGCCATCCTGCATGTTTTCGTGGATGTTGTGCTGGATGAAGAACCAGGCGCCCTGGTTCTGCGGCTCGTCCTGGCACCACACGATGTCGGTGGCGTTGGGGTACTTTTTCAGCTCGGCGGCAAAGGCCTTGTGCGGGAAGGGGTAGAGCTGCTCGACGCGGATGATGGCCACGTCGCTGCGCTCGGCCTCGGTGCGCTTCTTCACCAGGTCGTAGTACACCTTGCCCGAGCAGGCGATGACGCGCTTGACCTTGGCGGCGTTCTTGGCAATCGCCTCGTCGCGCTCGCCCAGCACGGTCTGGAAGCTGCCCTTGGTGAACTCGGACAGCGGCGAGGTCGCATCCTTGTTCCGCAGCAGGCTCTTGGGCGTCATGATGACCAGGGGCTTGCGCAGGTTGCGCACCATCTGGCGGCGCAGCACGTGGAAGATCTGGCTGGCCGTGGTCGGCTGCACGATCTGCATGTTGGCATCCGCCGCCAGCTGCATGAAGCGCTCCAGGCGCGCCGAGCTGTGCTCGGGGCCCTGGCCTTCATAGCCGTGCGGCAGCATCAGCGTCAGGCCGTTGATGCGGCCCCACTTCACCTCGCCCGAGGCGATGAACTGGTCGATCACCACCTGCGCGCCGTTGGCAAAGTCGCCGAACTGCGCTTCCCAGATCACCAGCGAATTGGGGTCGTTGGAGGCGTAGCCATACTCGAACGCCAACACCGCCTCTTCCGACAGGATGGAGTCGATGACGACAAACGGGGCCTGATTCTCGGCCACGTTCTGCAGCGGGATGTAGGTGCCCTCGTCCCACTTCTCGCGCTTCTGGTCGTGGATCACGGAATGGCGGTGCGTGAAGGTGCCGCGGCCGCAGTCCTCGCCCGACAGGCGCACCGGATAGCCGCTGGCCACCAGCGAGGCGAAGGCCATGTGCTCGCCCATGCCCCAGTCCACATTCATCTCGCCCCGGCCCATGGCGGCGCGGTCGTCGTAAACCTTCTTCACCAGCATGTGCGGCGTGACGCTGTCGGGGATGGTGGTGATGCGCTCGGCCAGACGCTTCCACTCGGTCAGCGGAATGGCAGTGTCGCCAGCGTCGGTCCAGGCCTTGCCCAGGAAGGGGCTCCAGTCCACGGCGTACTTGCTCTTGAAATTGGTCAGCACCGGATCAACCGTGTGCTTGCCCGCATCCATGGCGGCGCGATAGGCCTTCACCATGTCGTCGCCCAGGCTCTCACCGAGGCCCTGCGCGGCCAGTTTGTCGGCATAGAGCTTGCGCGTGCCGGGGTGCTGGGCGATCTTCTTGTACATCAGCGGCTGGGTGAGCATGGGCGTGTCCTGCTCGTTGTGGCCCAGCTTGCGGTAGCAGATGATGTCGATCACCACGTCCTTGGAGAACTCCATGCGGAATTCCAGGGCCAGCTGCACGGCCAGGCACACGGCCTCAGGATCGTCGCCATTCACGTGCAGCACGGGCGACTCGATCATCTTCACGATGTCGGTGCAGTACAGCGTGGAGCGCAGGTCGCGCGGGTCGCTGGTGGTGAAGCCGATCTGGTTGTTGATGATGATGTGCACCGTGCCGCCCGTGGTGTAGCCACGGGTCTCCGCCAGGGCCAGCGTCTCCTGGTTTACGCCCTGGCCGGCAAAGGCGGCGTCGCCGTGCACCAGCACCGGCAGCACCTGTTTGCCCTTGGGGTCGGCGCGGCGGTCCATGCGCGAGCGCACCGAACCCTCGACCACCGGGTTGACGATTTCCAGGTGCGAGGGGTTGAAGGCCAGCGACAGATGCACCGGGCCGCCAGGGGTGGACACGTCGGAGCTGAAGCCCTGGTGGTACTTCACGTCACCGGCGGGCAGGTCCTCGGGCGCAGTGTGGTCGAACTCGGCGAACAGGTCGGCGGGCATCTTGCCCAAGGTGTTGACCAGCACGTTCAGGCGGCCACGATGGGCCATGCCGATCACCACTTCCTGCACGCCCTTGGCGCCGGCAGCGTTGATCAGCTCGTCCATGGCGGCGATGAAGGACTCCCCCCCCTCGAGCGAAAACCGCTTCTGGCCGACGTATTTGGTGTGCAGGAAGCGCTCCAGGCCTTCGGCCGCGGTGAGGCGGTCCAGGATGCGCTTCTTCTTGTCGGCATTGAAGGCCGGCTTGCTGCGGATCGATTCCAGCCTTTGCTGCCACCAGCGCTTCTGGTTCTGGTCGGAGGCGTACATGTACTCCGAGCCAATCGTGCCGCAATAGGTTTCGCGCAGCGCGTTGATCAGCTCGCGCAGCGACAGGTTTTCCTTGCCGAAGAAGGTGTTGCCGACATTGAAAACGGTTTCCTGGTCAGCATCCGTGAAACCGTAGAACGAGGGCTCCAACTCGGGGATGGAGGGGCGCTCGGTACGTTTCAGGGGGTCGAGATCGGCCCAGCGCTGACCTACGTTGCGGTAGGCGGCAATGAGCTGCTGCACGGCCACGCGCTTGCGGCCCATTTCGGTATCGGCGCCTGTGGCCACCACCACGCGGGTGCCGCCTTGCTTGGCACGCTCGGCAAAGGCGTTGATGACAGGCAGGTGCGGCACGTCGCGCGCGTCGCTGCCGTCCACGGCAGGCACATGCTGCAGGGCGTCGAAGTATTCGCGCCAGGAATCAGGCACGCTGCCGGGATTGGCTAGGTAGTTTTCGTACATCTCTTCGACATAGGGCGCATTGCCGCCGAAGAGGTAGGTGTTGCCTTGGTAGGCTTGGTAAACGGACGTTGTCTCGCTCATGCTTCGCTGACCTCTGCCTCCCTGAGGGAGGCTTTAGCTGGTTGACAAACCTTCCGCGACACGGCTGAACCGATTGGCGGATGCGACTGTGGCTGGGAAGGGGCCTGGGTGCGGGCGGTATTGTGCCACCGAACGCCTTTGCGCCGCTGGGAGTCGGCTTGCGCCTTGGCTTACATTCTGGGGCCCAGCCCACCTTGGCCCCGCCATGCATCCGCTCCTGCTCCAGAACCGCACGCTGCTGCTGTTGCTCACCGTTGTCACCCTGGCCTTCGGCGCCATCCTGTGGCCCCTCAATGGCGCCATCTTCTGGGGCGTGGTGCTGGCCATCCTGTTCACGCCGCTGCACCGCCGGCTGCTGCGGCGCATGCCGCGGCGGCGCAACCTGGCAGCCTTCATCACGCTGTGCCTCTGCCTGGTGATCGTGATTCTGCCCATGGCGCTCATCGGCATCTCGCTGGTGCAGGAGGCCAGCGTCGCCTATGAACGGGTGCGCTCGGGACAGCTGAACTACGGTGCCTACCTGCAGCAGGTGCTGGCCGCCCTGCCCGCCTGGGTGCTGGAGCTGCTTGACCGCTTCCACCTCACATCGATGGCGGAGGTGCAGGAACGCCTGACGGCCGTCGGCGCCCAGGCCAGCCAGTTCCTGGCCACCAAGGCGCTGGACGTGGGGCAGAACACGCTGCAGTTCGTCGTGAGCTTCGGCGTCATGCTGTACCTGCTGTTCTTCCTGCTGCGCGATGGGCGCCAGCTCGCGGCACGCATCCGCCAGGCGATTCCGCTGGACACGCTGCACAAGGAGCAGCTGGCCCTGAAGTTCACCACCGTGATCCGCGCCACCGTCAAGGGCAACATCGTGGTGGCGGCATCGCAGGGCGCCCTGGGCGGGCTCATCTTCTGGATCCTGGACATACAGGGGCCGGTGATGTGGGGCGTGCTCATGGCCTTTCTGTCGCTGCTGCCGGCCGTGGGCGCCAGCCTGATCTGGGGGCCCGTGGCCATCTACTTCCTGGCCACGGGCGCCACCGGCCAGGCCGCGATCCTGACCGCCTACGGTGTCGGCGTCATCGGACTGGTGGACAATCTGCTGCGCCCTGTGCTGGTGGGCAAGGACACCAAGATGCCGGACTACGTGGTGCTGATCTCCACCCTGGGCGGCATGGCGCTGTTCGGGCTGACGGGCTTTGTCATTGGCCCTGTCATCGCGGCGCTGTTCATGGCCACCTGGGGCCTGTTCGCGCCGGCCGATGATGGGAAAAACTCCTGAAAACATAGCTACCAGCGCTTACCCATAGCGCGTTACAGGCTAATAACACCCCAAACCGCTCACGCGCTCACTCGGGCTCGATGCCCGCGGCCTTGATGACCTTGCCCCATTTCTGGGTCTCGGCCGCCTGGAACCTGGCCAGCTCCTCGGGCGTGGTGGTCCAGGCTTCGGAGCCCGCGGTATCGAAGAACGCCTTGGCGGCCGCGCTCCTGGTGGCGTGGGCCAGCAGCTCGTTCAGGCGCGCCACCACGGGCGCGGGCGTGCCGGCGGGCACATAGGCGGCAAACCAGTAGCCCATGTCGTAGCCCTTCACCCCGGCCTCGGCGATGGTGGGCACGTCGGGCAGCTGGGCACCGCGTTTTTGCGTGGAGTAGCCCAGGGCGCGCAGCTTGCCGGCCTTCACCTGGGGCACGCCGGTGGAGGTATCGGTGATCATCAGGTCGATCTGCCCGCCCAGCAGGTCGGTGATGGCCAGCGGGTTGCTCTTGTAGGGCACGTGCAGGAGGTCCACTCCCGCGAGCTGCTTGAGCATCTCGCCGGCCATGCGGCTCGACGAGCTGCCGCTGCCGAAGCTGAGCTTGCCGGGGCTCTTCTTCGCTGCGGCCAGCAGTTCGGCCACGCTGGTGTAGGGCGAGCTGGCGTTGACCACCAGAACCTGCCCGCCCTTGCCCAGGCCGGTGACCGGGGCGAAGTCCTTCACCGGGTCGTAGGACAGCTTCTTGTACAGGTGCTCGTTGGCGGCATGCGTGGTGTTGGTGGTGATGAGCACGGTGTAGCCGTCGGGCGCCGCCTTGGCCACGGCCTGGGCGGCGATCATGCCGCTGGCGCCGGCCTTGTTGTCCACCACCACGGGCTGCCTGGTGTCGGTGCTGACGGACTGGCCCAGGGCGCGCGCAAGCTGGTCGGTGGCGCTGCCCGCCGCGAATGGCACGACGAAGGTGACGGGCTTGGCCGGATAGGCCTGAGCCTGGGCGCCGGCCGTGCCGGCCAGCGCCAGGGTGAACGCAGCGACGGCGATAGCCAGTGCGCAGCGGCGATGCATGGATGGGTTCATGTTGTCTCCTGTGTTGCCATGTTGAAAAAAGGAAAGCGGCTGCCCCCGCGTCACGGGGGGCCGGCCAGATGCTGCGCCAGCGCCGCCGGCACCTGCACGGGCAGGTCCAGCAGCAGGAAGGACAGGGCCTTGCCGTGGCTGTCGAGGTTGAGCGCGTCGTTCACGCCGCCGTCGAGCACACCGTCGAGCACGAAGTTCATCGCCCGCAGCTCGGGCAACAGGTAGCGCGTGACGCGGCTGGGCCGGCGCAGCGCGAACTGGCGCGCCACGGCCTGCTCGGTGACCTGCTGCAGCAGCACGTCCCACAGGGCGGGGTGCCAGGCGATCACGCTGATGTTGGAGCGGTTGCCCTTGTCGCCCGTGCGGCCGTGCGCCAGGCGGTACAGGGGGACTGTGAAAACAGTGTCGGTCATGGTCGAAAAGCCTTTCAGTCCAGCAGCGTGAAGCCCGTGGCTACCGCCGCGCGCGGCACCAGACAGGACACCGTGCCCAGGCGCGGGCGCATGGCGGTGCGCACGCCGCCGCCGCCGGCCGGGCCGCAGCAGTACAGCGCGGTCACCTCGCGCACCAGGCGCTGGGCGCTGGCATGGTCCTGGTGCTGCAGCGCCACGCGCAGGCGCACGTCCTGCGCGCCCTGGCTTGCGCGGGCCTGCAGCCAGCGTCCGGCGTCGTCGGCAAAGACACTGGCCACGCCGATCAGGTCGATGCGCAGCGGCGCCACGCCCGCCAGGCGCTCGCGCAGCACCTCGCCCGCCAGGCGTGCGCGTTCCTCGGCGCGTGCGCCGGCGTAGGAGATCTCGCCCTCGGCGAACCAGCCGGACTCGAAGCACACGTTGACCTTCAGCGAGGGCGGACGCGCATGGCCGCGCACGCCGTCCAGGCGCACGCGGTCGCTGCCGGCCTGGGCAACGCGGGCAGCGCTGATGTCGGCCACCACGTCGGGCGTGAGGTAGGCGGCGGGGTCGTGCAGCTCGTACAGCAGCTGCTCCTTGACCGTGCGCTCGTCCACGCGCCCGCCCGTGCCCGCGGGCTTGGTGATGGTGCAGTGGCCGTCGGCGTCGATCTCGGCAAGCGGATAGCCCAGGCGGGCCATGCCCGGCACGTCCTTGTAGCCCGGATCGGCGAAATAGCCGCCCGTGACCTGGGCGCCGCATTCGAGCAGGTGGCCGGCCATGGTGGCGCGCGCCAGGCGGTTCCAGTCGTCCATCTGCCAGCCGTAGTGCGCGAGCGCCGGGCCCAGCACCAGCGAGGGATCGGCCACGCGGCCGCAGACCACGATGTCGGCGCCCGCGCGCAGCGCGTCGGCAATGGGCTCGGCGCCGATGTAGGCGTTGGCGCTGACGATGGGCTGGGCCGGCATGTCCTGTCCCAGGGACTGGGCCAGCAGGGGGCGGTGCTCGAGGCCGCTCAGGTCGTCGCCATGCACCACGGCGACGCGCGGGCGGCGTGCGCCCAGCTCTTGCGCCAGGCGCTGGATGTACTGGGCCGCGCCCCGCGGGTTGGCCGCGCCAAAGTTGCTCACGATGCGCACGCCATGCCGCAGACACTGCGCCAGCACCGGGCGCAGCAGGTCGTCCAGCAGCGGCTCGTAGCCCGCCTCGGGATTGGCGCGGCGCGCCAGCTGGGCCAGCGCCAGCGTGCGCTCGGCCAGGGTCTCGAAGATCAGCACGCCGGGGCGGCCGCTGTCCACCAGGGCCTGCACCACGGGCGCCGCGGCATCGATGCGGTCGCCCGAGAAGCCGGCCGCGCAGCCTATGAGCAAGGGGGAAAGGTTCGCCATCGCGTGTCCTTGGGTTGTCTCCTGTGGCGCACTGTAGGCTCAGACGGTTATTCTGTGAAATAGATTGTCAAGATCAATTCATCGATAAAGCAAATGAATATCTCCTCGCGCCAGATCGACGCCTTCCTCGCGCTGGCGACCCAGCGCAGCTTCACGCGCGCGGCCGCGCAGTGCCATCTTTCGCAACCGGCGTTCAGCGCCCTGATCCGCGCGCTGGAGGACAGCCTGGGCCTGCGCCTGTTCGACCGCAGCACGCGCCATGTGAGCCTGACGGCTGAGGGCGAGAACTTCCACGCATCGGCCCTGCGCATCCGCGCCGAGGTGGATGCGGCGCTGGCCGCCATGCGCGACGCGGCCCTGCTGCGCCGCGGACGCGTGGCCATCGCACTGCTACCGTCGCTGGCCGCAGGCTGGCTACCGGGTGTGCTGGCCCAGTTCCATACGCAACACCCGGGCGTGGAGCTGGACATCGCCGACGTACTGTCCGAACCCTGCATCGAGCGCGTGGCCACGGGCCGGGCCGACTTCGCGCTGGCCGCCATCCGCGCCGACACCCCCGAGCTGCAGGCCGAGCCGTTTTGCCAGGACGGCTTTCACCTGGTGTGCCGCGCCGACCATCCGCTGGCCACACGCCCCCTGCCCCGAGGCCCGGCACAGCTGCGCGCGCTGGCCCAGTGGCCCTTCATCCACCTGGCGCGGCACAGCAGCGTGCGCCAGTACCTGGAGGCAGCTTTCCACCCGCAGGCCATGCGCACGCTGATGGAGGTGGAGCAGCTGGCCACCATCATGGGCATGGTGCGCGCGGGGCTGGGCATCAGCGTGGTGCCCACCTTCACGCTGTTTCACTTCCAGCACCCGGACCTGGCCACGCGGCCACTGGCCCTGCCTGGCCTCACCAGGCAGATCTACCTGGTGCGCCGACGCGACCGGGGCCTGTCGCTGGCCGCGCAGGCGCTGTACCAGCTGGCGGCACAGCATCGTCCCCAGGGCGGATAAAACATCAAAACCATAGCTGCAAGCGCTCACCCATAGACGATTTATGGCCAATATGACCCAAAATCACCCGCCATGCACCGGCAACTGGCTGGCACGTCATGCGCTGCAGTGCCACACTCAACCCATTGCCCCGATCGCCAAGGAGGAGCCCCATGAACAGCCACGACACCGTATTCGCCTGTATCGACGGACTCGCCACCACCCAGGCCGTGGTGGACAGTGCTTTCTGGGCCGCGCAACGTGTGCAGGCTCCCATGGCCCTGCTGCACGCGCTGGAACGGCCCGAGCCCATGCCGCCCGTGGGTGACTACAGCGGCGTCATCGGCATGGGCGCGCAGGACGTGCTGCTGCAGCGCCTGAACACCCTGGACGAGGAACGCAGCCAGGTTGCCCAGGAGGCCGCACGCCGCATGCTGGCAGAGGCCCAGGCGCGGGTGGACAGCACGCGCATACCGTCGCTGCAGGTGCTGCTGCGCCACGGTGATCTGACCGACGTGCTGCTGGAGCATGAGTCCGAGGCACGCCTGTTTGTGCTCGGGCGCCAACACCGCGCCACGGCGGCACGCAAACAACGGTTGGATCACCGCGTGGAGAGCGTGATCCGTAGCGTGCGCCAGCCCGTGATGGTCATGACCACGCCCACGTTCGTACAGCCCGAAGGCTTCGTCGTGGCCTTTGACGGCAGCG
Source organism: Alicycliphilus denitrificans (assembly GCF_044792555.1). GTDB lineage: Bacteria > Pseudomonadota > Gammaproteobacteria > Burkholderiales > Burkholderiaceae_C > Alicycliphilus > Alicycliphilus denitrificans_A. The sequence continues at coordinate 1,556,960 of NZ_CP126238.1, read as the reverse complement.
TCACCGCCCGCCGCGCCGTGGAGGCCGTGGCCCGCAGCCCGCTGCTGCGCGGCATGCCCGGAACACTCGCCATGGCTGGCGAGCCCACGCTGGAGATGCTGGAACAGCTGCAAAGCGCCCAGACACACCTGGAGCAGGCGGGTTTTGCCATCACCACGAAGATCGTGCCCGGCGTGCCCGAGGAGGCTCTGCCAGCCCTGCTGCAGTCGCTCGGCAACGTGCTGCTGGTGCTGGGCGCCTACGGGCACTCGCGCATCCGCCAGCTCATCGTGGGCAGCACCACCACGGCCCTGCTGCGGCTGTGCTCGGTGCCGGTGGTGGTGCTGCGCTGAACACCATAAAAAACAATAGTTGCAGCGTGCGCGGCGCCTCTTCCAACACCTTGCTGGTGCAAGGCAGTCTGGCCAAGTGGGGATCTGCGGCCACCGCAAGAACGCAGCGTAGCTGCCTGAACTCCATGCTTTATCCGAGCGGAATCAGAGCATCTTGGCCAGTTCCGGCACCGCCTGGAACAGATCCGCCTCCAGCCGATAGTCAGTCAGCCACGCCGAAGATCGGCGTCTCGGGGTCTTTATTCCCTATGGATGACCACCATGACCTTGCAGTCCTTCATAGGGCTTGTATGGATGACTCTCGGCCACAAGTAGCAATCAGCATCACGTTATGAAGAAGTCGACTGCTGCCTTGTATCCAGCCTGTTGTGTGGGCACTGGTTTGCCCCAATCGCCCACAGGCCCCGATGTCATCCGCTGACGGGCTCCTCAACAGCTAGTCGGCCAATCACCTCTCGGCCATCTGGGCAACACGGCACGCGCGATGACATCGCTCCCAAATGTTCGAGAAAGTCCATTGAATACACGCGGCAAGCCCGGCAAGTCACTCATATAAACATAGCTGCTAACGCTTTACCAATATAGATTAAAGCCATTTTTTGCATATAAAAAGGCATTCCTGACTTCCGTGCCTGTGACGCAGCCGCTAGTCCATGCCAAATCGTTCAGCCATTGCTGGCTCATGGCCCGCACCCGGGTATCATTCAACACCTTGGCCATGCCAGCTGCCCGTAGCTCAACCGGATAGAGCAATTGCCTTCTAAGCAATAGGTCGGGGGTTCGAGTCCCTCCGGGCAGGCCAAAAGCACGCTTCACACAACTCCACAACCGCCCAAAACCCGCATGGCTATTAGCCTTGCGGGTTTTTTTGTTGCCCCATAAGAGTCAGTTTTGAATTCACCTCCATTGTTCGCGCACAAATTGCCAAAGCAGGAGCCACCTTGTGTCAACTCGGGAACGCTATATCAGCAACGACAACTCATCTGCATTTAGCCAGCGCCACTGCCCTGGCGACATATCCGCTGGAAGCTCCAAGAGACCAATACGTGAACGATGCAAGGCGTCCACACGGTTACCCACCGCCGCAATCATGCGCTTGACTTGGTGGTATTTTCCCTCAGTCAATGTCAGGTCTATCCGGTAAGTATCTAGCTGAATACATGCAGCGGAACGCACGGGCCTGGGATCATCATCGAGCACCACGCCAGCCATCAGGCGCTGCACCTGATACGCATCAACAGGATGCTTGGTCGTCACCTGATACACCTTGGGCACATGTTTCTTGGGGGAACTCATACGATGAATAAATTGCCCGTCATCACTGAGCAGCAACAGGCCAGTCGTATCCTGATCCAGGCGCCCCACGGCCTGCACCCCATTGATTGCGCCCTTACCTGGGCGCTGCCGAAGCGGCGTTGGCAGCAGTGTGAACACACTAGGATAGGTTGAAGGCTTTTGCGAACACTCCATCCCAACAGGCTTGTGCAGCATGACATACGCTTTGGCTTGATAACACCAATCCACTCCCTGCACTCTCAGCCTCAAGCCTTCAACCAAAAAACTCCGAGTCGGATCCACACACACCACAGGTTCAGCCAAACCCGGCGGATAAACAGATACCCAGCCTTGCTGAATCAAGCCCGCACAGACACGACGGGTACCAAAACCTTGAGAATAAAGAATCTCCTGAAGCTGCATTTCATCTTTCCGCGCAAAGCAAAACGCCCTCCCCCTGGTATCAGGGGGAGGGCGGTTTGGGCTGTAATAGCCTGACGATGACCTACTTTCACACGGGAACCCGCACTATCATCGGCGCGAAGTCGTTTCACTGTCCTGTTCGGGATGGGAAGGAGTGGGACCGACTTGCTATGGTCATCAGGCATAACTGGGTGCTGTGCAGTCATGTGGTGACTGCACGGCGAATTCATAGAGTCTATATCAGCTTGAGGTATTTGATTGCGTACTTGGCATAACAGTCTTGAACTGCTGGTTGGAGCAGTCAAAGTTATAGGGTCAAGCCGCACGGGCAATTAGTACTGGTTAGCTTAATGCATTACTGCACTTCCACACCCAGCCTATCAACGTCGTGGTCTACAACGACCCTTCAGGGGGCTCAAGGCCCCGGCAGATCTCATCTTGAAACGAGTTTCCCGCTTAGATGCTTTCAGCGGTTATCTCTTCCACACTTAGCTACTCGGCAATGCCACTGGCGTGACAACCGATACACCAGAGGTGTGTCCACTCCGGTCCTCTCGTACTAGGAGCAGGCTTCCTCAAATCTGCAGCGCCCACGGAAGATAGGGACAAAACTGTCTCACGACGTTTTAAACCCAGCTCACGTACCTCTTTAAATGGCGAACAGCCATACCCTTGGGACCGACTACAGCCCCAGGATGAGATGAGCCGACATCGAGGTGCCAAACACCGCCGTCGATATGAACTCTTGGGCGGTATCAGCCTGTTATCCCCAGAGTACCTTTTATCCGTTGAGCGATGGCCCTTCCATACAGAACCACCGGATCACTATGTCCTGCTTTCGCATCTGCTCGACTTGTCAGTCTCGCAGTTAAGCACGCTTATGCCATTGCACTATCGTCACGATGTCCGACCGTAACTAGCGTACCTTCGAACTCCTCCGTTACACTTTGGGAGGAGACCGCCCCAGTCAAACTGCCTACCATGCACTGTCCCCGATCCCGATAAGGGACCTGGGTTAGAACCTCAAACGCACCAGGGTGGTATTTCAACGTTGGCTCCATGTGATCTAGCGACCACACTTCAAAGCCTCCCACCTATCCTACACAGATCCGTTCAAAGTCCAATACAAAGCTACAGTAAAGGTTCATGGGGTCTTTCCGTCTTTCCGCGGGGAGATTGCATCATCACAAACATTTCAACTTCGCTGAGTCTCAGGAGGAGACAGTGTGGCCATCGTTACGCCATTCGTGCAGGTCGGAACTTACCCGACAAGGAATTTCGCTACCTTAGGACCGTTATAGTTACGGCCGCCGTTTACTGGGACTTCAATCAAGAGCTTGCACCCCATCATTTAATCTTCCAGCACCGGGCAGGCGTCACACCCTATACGTCCACTTTCGTGTTTGCAGAGTGCTGTGTTTTTATTAAACAGTCGCAGCCACCGATTTTTTGCAACCCCTTTCGGCTTCCTTTGTACAAGTTCACCTAATCAGGGCATACCTTCTCCCGAAGTTACGGTATCAATTTGCCGAGTTCCTTCTCCTGAGTTCTCTCAAGCGCCTTAGAATACTCATCTCGCGCACCAGTGTCGGTTTGCGGTACGGTCGTCAATAGCTGAAGCTTAGTGGCTTTTCCTGGAAGCAGGGTATCACTCACTTCGTCTGCAAGCAGACTCGTTATCACCCCTCATCTTAGCCCGGCGGATTTGCCTACCAGGCACGACTACAGGCTTGAACCAACATATCCAACAGTTGGCTGAGCTAACCTTCTCCGTCCCCACATCGCACTATTGATCGGTACAGGAATATTGACCTGTTTCCCATCAGCTACGCATCTCTGCCTCGCCTTAGGGGCCGACTCACCCTACGCCGATGAACGTTGCGTAGGAAACCTTGCGCTTACGGCGAGCGGGCTTTTCACCCGCTTTAACGCTACTCATGTCAGCATTCGCACTTGTGATACCTCCAGCATCCGTTACCAGACACCTTCACAGGCTTACACAACGCTCTCCTACCACGCACAGTAAACTGTGCATCCGCAGCTTCGGTAACTGGCTTAGCCCCGTTACATCTTCCGCGCAGGACGACTCGATCAGTGAGCTATTACGCTTTCTTTAAATGATGGCTGCTTCTAAGCCAACATCCTGACTGTTTTAGCCTTCCCACTTCGTTTCCCACTTAGCCAATTTTAGGGACCTTAGCTGGCGGTCTGGGTTGTTTCCCTCTTGAGTCCGGACGTTAGCACCCGGTGCTCTGTCTCCCAAGCTGTACTCTGCAGTATTCGGAGTTTGCCTTGGTTTGGTAAGTCGCCATGACCCCCTAGCCAAAACAGTGCTCTACCCCCGCAGGTAATACTTGAGGCACTACCTAAATAGTTTTCGGAGAGAACCAGCTATTTCCAAGTTTGTTTAGCCTTTCACCCCTATCCACAGCTCATCCGCTGGTTTTGCAACACCAGTCGGTTCGGACCTCCAGTACCTGTTACGGCACCTTCATCCTGGCCATGGATAGATCACTTGGTTTCGGGTCTACACCCAGCGACTGAACGCCCTATTCGGACTCGATTTCTCTACGCCTCCCCTATTCGGTTAAGCTTGCCACTGAATGTAAGTCGCTGACCCATTATACAAAAGGTACGCAGTCACCCCTTTCGAGGCTCCTACTTTTTGTAAGCATGCGGTTTCAGGATCTATTTCACTCCCCTCCCGGGGTTCTTTTCGCCTTTCCCTCACGGTACTGGTTCACTATCGGTCGATGATGAGTATTTAGCCTTGGAGGATGGTCCCCCCATGTTCAGACAGGGTTTCTCGTGCCCCGCCCTACTTTTCTCTAGCTCAGTACCACCAGTCGGTTTTCACATACAGGGCTATCACCTACTATGGCCGGCCTTTCCATGCCGTTTTGTTAACCGTCTGACTATCACTAGAAGGCTCCTCCGATTTCGCTCGCCACTACTTTCGGAATCTCGGTTGATGTCTTTTCCTCGAGCTACTTAGATGTTTCAGTTCACTCGGTTCGCCTCGCACACCTATGTATTCAGTGTGCGATACCCTTGCGGGTGGGTTTCCCCATTCAGAGATCTCCGGATCAAAGCTTATTTGCCAGCTCCCCGAAGCTTTTCGCAGGCTATCACGTCTTTCGTCGCCTATCATCGCCAAGGCATCCACCACATGCTCTTAGTCACTTGACCCTATAACTTTGACCTCTTTTGCAAGAAGCCTCCATTTTTGAGTTCAAAGACTTGCGAGGTCTCGCACCTCGCGCGTTATGCCGTAATGTGAATGTTTCTTTGGCACCATGGCTCGCGCCACAGTGTCTTAGAGAACGATTCGTCATTACTTGAACAAAATTGCTTTTGTTCGTTTTGACGCAATCAAATTTAGGTTGCTAGCGGCACGGTGCGCCTTCCGGCGCTTTCCGCTAGCAACGCTGATTCGACTCTATGAATTTTTAAAGAACAGCCAATTAATCGATCTATCTCGATCAACACCAAAACAGCCTTGCTTAAAGCTGCTTTGGTGTAAATGAAATCTACCGCTGATGTGGTGGAGGATGACGGGATCGAACCGACGACCCCCTGCTTGCAAAGCAGGTGCTCTCCCAGCTGAGCTAATCCCCCAGGGGTGTTTCGCGCTCTTGGCTCGGCGGAATTCGTGGTGGGTCTAGTTGGGCTCGAACCAACGACCCCCGCCTTATCAAGACGGTGCTCTAACCAGCTGAGCTACAGACCCTCCCGCCAGTTTGCACCAGCAGTTTTTCCCGCTGTCTTCCAACAACCGATAAGTGTGGGCGTTCAATATTGAATGCAGTTTTCCAGAAAGGAGGTGATCCAGCCGCACCTTCCGATACGGCTACCTTGTTACGACTTCACCCCAGTCACGAACCCCGCCGTGGTAAGCGCCCTCCTTGCGGTTAGGCTACCCACTTCTGGCGAGACCCGCTCCCATGGTGTGACGGGCGGTGTGTACAAGACCCGGGAACGTATTCACCGCGACATTCTGATCCGCGATTACTAGCGATTCCGACTTCACGCAGTCGAGTTGCAGACTGCGATCCGGACTACGACTGGCTTTATGGGATTGGCTCCCCCTCGCGGGTTGGCAACCCTCTGTACCAGCCATTGTATGACGTGTGTAGCCCCACCTATAAGGGCCATGAGGACTTGACGTCATCCCCACCTTCCTCCGGTTTGTCACCGGCAGTCCCATTAGAGTGCCCTTTCGTAGCAACTAATGGCAAGGGTTGCGCTCGTTGCGGGACTTAACCCAACATCTCACGACACGAGCTGACGACAGCCATGCAGCACCTGTGTTATGGCTCTCTTTCGAGCACTCCTCTATCTCTAAAGGATTCCATACATGTCAAAGGTGGGTAAGGTTTTTCGCGTTGCATCGAATTAAACCACATCATCCACCGCTTGTGCGGGTCCCCGTCAATTCCTTTGAGTTTCAACCTTGCGGCCGTACTCCCCAGGCGGTCAACTTCACGCGTTAGCTTCGTTACTGAGTCAGTTAAGACCCAACAACCAGTTGACATCGTTTAGGGCGTGGACTACCAGGGTATCTAATCCTGTTTGCTCCCACGCTTTCGTGCATGAGCGTCAGTGCAGGCCCAGGGGATTGCCTTCGCCATCGGTGTTCCTCCGCATATCTACGCATTTCACTGCTACACGCGGAATTCCATCCCCCTCTGCCGCACTCCAGCCTTGCAGTCACAAAGGCAGTTCCCAGGTTGAGCCCGGGGATTTCACCTCTGTCTTACAAAACCGCCTGCGCACGCTTTACGCCCAGTAATTCCGATTAACGCTTGCACCCTACGTATTACCGCGGCTGCTGGCACGTAGTTAGCCGGTGCTTATTCTTACGGTACCGTCATGGACCCCCTTTATTAGAGAGAGCTTTTTCGTTCCGTACAAAAGCAGTTTACAACCCGAAGGCCTTCATCCTGCACGCGGCATGGCTGGATCAGGGTTTCCCCCATTGTCCAAAATTCCCCACTGCTGCCTCCCGTAGGAGTCTGGGCCGTGTCTCAGTCCCAGTGTGGCTGATCATCCTCTCAGACCAGCTACAGATCGTCGGCTTGGTAGGCTCTTACCCCACCAACTACCTAATCTGCCATCGGCCGCTCCGTCCGCGCGAGGTCCGAAGATCCCCCGCTTTCATCCGTAGATCGTATGCGGTATTAGCAAAGCTTTCGCTTCGTTATCCCCCACGATCGGGCACGTTCCGATGTATTACTCACCCGTTCGCCACTCGTCAGCATCCGAAGACCTGTTACCGTTCGACTTGCATGTGTAAGGCATGCCGCCAGCGTTCAATCTGAGCCAGGATCAAACTCTACAGTTCGATCTTGAAATTTAAAGTCTTTCGACTTCACTCATAAAAACGGAATTGAAGTGAACTTCACTTCTATTCTCATGAGCGTTTGATAGTTCTAAAGAACTTGGCATTCGCCATCAAACGCCCACGCTTATCGGCTGTATGTTTTTAAGGATCCCACAAGCCAGAATTTTTTCTGACTTTTAAACTTTGCTGTGATCAGCGAAGCCTTGAATTCTAACACAGGTTTTAAAGTCCTGTCAAACTTTGTGGTCTTTCAACCTTTCGCTGTTTCGATCGGCGCAATCTTTATTGCAGAACCGCTTCATCAGCGAAGCCTTGAAGTATACATCGGTTTTTTAAACCCTTGCAACTCAAGTCAGAAAATTTTTTACTTCTCCTGACTCGCCGCAGATGCCGAACCCTTAGAAAGGCATCCTGTCCTGCAGCAAGAGTGCAAGTGTAGCCGAAAAATCCGCTCTTTCGACTCCGCTTACCAGTTTCCGGCTGTTTTATGTTCACCAGCGCCACTTCTCGGCCAACTTGACTGGCGTCAAGCTGTCATAGCCCTCAAAGGGCTGATGAATCCAGGGGTTCGTGGGCAAGAACTCCACGGAATAGTCTGGAGTGAATGTTGACATTCCCTTGGTCCAGATCACTGCGCTGCGCAATTCGGTGATAGGTGCGTAGTTGGTCCTAAGCATGGAGATGACAGCCTTGAGCGTATGGCCAGAGTCCGCCAGATCATCGACCAGCAGTACGCGCCCTGCAATTTCGCCCTTGGGCGTGGTGATGAACCGGGCAAGATCAAGGTGTCCCTGAACAGTGCCCGCCTCGGCCCGATACGAACTGGTGGACATGATGGCCAAAGGCTTGTCAAAGATACGGCTCAGGATGTCGCCGGGACGCAAACCACCACGCGCAAGGCACAAGATGGTGTCGAACTCCCACCCGGATTGATGCACCTTTAACGCTAGCTTTTCAATGAGGTTATGGTATTCATCGTAGCTCACATAGAGGTGCTTACCGTCTTCAGTCAGCATTTTCACTCCTCAATTGATAGCGCTTTGCGCTCTATTCCTAAGTGCTAAAGCCACATCTCTCATCTTTTATCAAGCCGCGTAAGGGTTTTGCACCAAGATCGTATGGTCACGGTCGGGGCTGGTGGAGATCATGGCTATTGGTACGCCCGTCACCTGCTCAATACGCTCAAGATAGCGCCGCGCATTCACCGGCAATTCGTCATAACACGTAACGCCCACGGTCGAGTGCGTCCAACCTGGCATTTTTTCGTAGATAGGCTGGCAGCGGGCAATGTCTTCCGCCCCCATGGGCAGCAAATCGATGCGTTCGCCATCAAGTTCATAGCCCACGCACAGCTGCAGTTCTTGCAAGCCATCCAGCACGTCGAGCTTGGTGATGCACAGCCCTGACAGGCCATTGACCTGAGCGCTGCGCTTGAGCAGTGCCGCATCAAACCAACCACAGCGACGACTACGCCCCGTGGTGACACCTTTTTCCGCACCCACGGTGCTCATGTGATAGCCAGGCGTACCCGGTTTCTCCCATTCCAGCTCGGTCGGGAATGGGCCACCGCCAACACGGGTGCAGTAGGCCTTGGTGATGCCAAGAACGTAGTGCAGAAGGCCAGGCCCGACGCCAGAGCCTGCGGCGGCATTGCCTGCCACGCAATTGCTCGATGTCACATAAGGGTAGGTGCCGTGGTCCACGTCCAGCAGGGTGCCCTGCGCCCCCTCGAACAGCAGGTTAGCGCCGGCGACATGCGCAGCATTGAGTTCATGCGATACGTCGGCCATCAAGGGTTTGAGCATCTCGGCGTGGCGCATGGCTTCGGCGAATACCGGTTCGAACTGCACTTGGCCATCGTTGATGTAAGGCTTGAGCGCATCGCCGAACTGAAAGCCCGCCGAGCCCAGAAAGGTGGACAGCACATGGTTATGCAAGGCCAGCAACTCACGCAGTTTGGCGGCGAAGCGTTCAGGGTATTTGAGATCTTGTACGCGCAGAGCTCGGCGCGCGATCTTGTCTTCGTAGGCCGGGCCGATACCACGACCAGTGGTACCGATCTTCTCGACACCACCATGTTCACGCGCGGCTTCGCGCGCCACGTCCAGCGCCACATGGAAGGGCAGGATCAGTGGACAGGCCTCGCTCACTCGCAGGCGCGAGCGCACCTCGACGCCCGCCTTTTCCAAGCCCTCGATTTCCTCGAACAACTTGGCTGCCGAGAGCACCACGCCATTGCCGATATAGCACTTCACGCCGGGGCGCATGATGCCGCTGGGAATCAGGTGCAGAGCGGTCTTCACACCATTGATGACCAGGGTGTGCCCCGCGTTGTGCCCCCCCTGAAAGCGCACCACGCCCTGTGCACTTTCGGTCAACCAGTCCACCAGTTTGCCCTTGCCTTCATCACCCCACTGGGTGCCAACCACGACGACGTTACGACCTTTGCTTGCTTTCATATCAAACCCGATTCAGATACTAAAAAATCAAATGGCCCGAACGACCCAGCGATCACCAACTTGGATCAGCTCACGGTCGCAGTGGAATTCGTCAACCTCAGTGCCGTGTCCAGGCAGCATGCACACCACGGTTTCACCCTGCGCACGCAAGGCGGCAATTGCCTCACTGACGTCACGCCCCTCCCCCCAGGGAGCACGGATGGCGGCTTTGAGCGGACGTGGCGACACCACGCCAACCAGTTGCTTGACATCTAGGCTGAAGCCAGCCGCTGGGCGGTTGCGTCCAAACACCGCTCCGACTTCGTCGTAACGGCCGCCGCGCACAAGCGCATCGCTCGCGCCCTGGGTGTAGATGGCAAAGCGGACGCCACTGTAATAGGCATAACCACGCAGATCTGCCAAATCGAAGGTCACCCGGGTATCGTGAATGGTCGATGCGATAGCCCTCAAATCCAATAGCACATTACGCACGCCAGCAAAGGATTTCAAGGCAATTTCAGCCTCATCGAGCACACCAATATCACCGTACAGTTGCAGCAGCGTCAACAGGCCCTCACGCGAAGCGATCGGAAAATTGCGAGTCAGGGATAGCAGCTCACTTGCATCCTTGGCGGCAAGCGCTGCATGCACGCGGCCCAGGGTTTGCAACCCCTCGGGCACACCCGCCAGCAAGCTGCGGACTATGCGGACATCCGCCAGATCGACACTGACATCCTGCACATGCGCACCGCGCAAGCACTCCAGCGACAACAGTACGGCTTCGATATCGGCCTCTATGCCAGAGTGTCCATAAATTTCCGCCCCGAACTGCAGGGGCTCACGCGTGGCATGGGGGCGGTCTGGGCGGGTGTGCACCACGGGGCCGCAATAACACAGCCTTGTCACGCCGCGGCGGTTGAGCAAATGTGCATCGATACGAGCCACTTGCTGAGTGGTATCTGCACGCAGTCCAAGGGAACGGCCCGAGAGTTGATCCACCAACTTGAAGGTTTGCAGATCCAGCGCCTCGCCGGTGCCAGTCAAGAGTGAGTCAAGATGCTCCAGCAGCGGGGGCACGACCAACTCATAGCCGTAGCTGCAAGCGGTGTCGAGCAACCCGCGGCGAAGTTCTTCGATGTGCCGAGCCTCGGAAGGCAGCACATCGGCAATGTGATCCGGCAGGACCCAAGCAGACATGGGGAAAGGGGGGTGCTGTTAAAAGAGCGATTCTAGCGGCTCAGGCCAAGAGCACCCTCGCATGCGATCGTGGCTGCTACAGGAACAGCAATACCAGGGCACCGGCAAGCATGCTAAGCAGTGCACAAAACCGGATTTGCCCATCGCGCAGCTGCAAAATTTGCGTGAACACGCGCCGCCAGCCCGTGGGCGAAACGAAGGGGAAAAACCCTTCTATCACCAGCACCAGGCCCAGCGCCATCCAAAAGCTACCCGCCCAATCCATGGACTGGCTACATCAAGTTCAGGGCTTGCGCGGTGCTGCTGGCGCAGCAGGGGCAGCACCTCGGAAGGCCTTGAAGAATTCAGTGGACGAAGGATCGAGCACCATCACGTCGCTTTTACGGTTGAAGCTGGACTTGTAAGCCTCAAGACTGCGGTAGAACTGGGCAAACTGCGGATCACGGCCGAATGCCTCTGCATACTGGCGCGAGGCCTCGGCATCGCCTTCGCCTTTGATCTTTTGCGCGTCGCGGTAGGCATTGGCGATGGTGATTTCACGCTGACGGTCGGCATCGGCACGAATTTTCTCGCCTTCGGCTGCGCCGGTGGAGCGCAACTCGTTGGCAACGCGCTTGCGCTCAGCCTCCATGCGCCGGTACACGGACTCCGTGATCGCCTCGACATAGTCAACACGGGTGATGCGCACGTCCACCACGTCCACACCCCAGGGTTTCGCGCCGCGCACGGCTTCAAGCACTTCGCGCTTTACGTCCGACATGAGCGCATCGCGCTTGACCGACAGCAGCTCGTTGACCGTGCGGCGGTTGACCTCTTCTTGAAACGCATTGCGCACCACGCGATTGAGTTGCATGGCGCCCGCATTCTCATCCAACCCCACGTTGCGGATGTATTCTGACGGATCACTGATGCGCCAGCGCACATACCAGTCAATGACCACGCGCTGCTTTTCCGCCGTCAACATCGACTCGGTATCAGAGCTGTCCAGCGTGAGCAGGCGCTTGTCGATATACCGGACGTTCTGAAACGGAGGCGGCAGCTTGAAGTTCAAGCCAGGCTCAGTGATCACTTCCTTGATCTGCCCCAACGCATACACCACGCCAAACTGCCGTTGATCGACCACAAACAGCATGGAACTGAGCAGGCCCAGCAGCACCAGAATGGTCGAAACAAAAAATCCGATTCTGTTCACACAGATCTCCTATCGAGATTCACGCTCGCGCGAGCGATTGGTATCGCGGGGGCGCGAATCACTGGGAAATTGAGGCGATACCGCTGGCGGGAGGCCACTGCCTGCCACTGCGGGTGGCACCTCCAGCCCGGCGACGGGGGCCGTCTGGGACACGCTTTGCATGATCTTGTCCAGCGGCAGGTACAGCAGATTCGAGCCTTGGCGCGACTCCACCAGCACCTTGGTGACGTTGCCGTAAATCTGCTGCATGGCTTCGAGATACATACGATCGCGCGTCACCTGTGGGGCCTTCTGGTATTCGGCAAGCACGGCACTGAAGCGCTGTGCATCACCCTGCGACTGAGCCACGATGCGCGCCTTGTAGGCCGCAGCCTCTTCGGCCAGTCGCGATGCCGTACCCACAGCCCGCGGAATCACATCATTGGCGTAGGCCTGCGCCTCGTTCTTAGCGCGCTCGCGCTCCTGGCCAGCCTTGAGCACATCGTCAAATGCTGCCTGTACCTGCTCCGGCGGACGCACGCCGCCCTGCTGCAGGTTGATGCCGACCACCTCCACGCCAATCTTGTAGCGATCCAGAATGGTTTGCATCAGACTGCGTACACGCGGCGCGATCTGGTCGCGCTCCTCGGCCAGGGCCGTGTCCATTTTCATCTTGCCCACGACCTCACGGACGGCAGTCTCTGCCACCTGCACCACGGCATCGGCCGGGTTGCGGCTTTCAAACAACCACGCACGCGCGTCATTTAGGCGGTACTGGACGGCGAACTTGATCTCGACGATGTTCTCGTCTTCCGTCAGCATGGCCGATTCGCGCAGGCCCGTACTCTTGATGACCGTGTCGCGCCCCACGTCCACGGATCGGATCTGAGTCACGAACACCAGCTCATGGCGCTGAATGGGGTACGGCAGGCGCCAATTGAAGCCAGCATTGACGGTACTTTTGTACTTGCCAAACTGTGTGATCACGGCCTGCTGGCCTTCTTGCACGATAAAGAAACCCGTTCCCAGCCAGATCAGCACGGCAATGGCTGCGATCAGGCCCACGCCCACACCGGCATTTTTCATGTCGGGCTGAAAGCCGCCATTGCCACCATTGGAAGGGCGTCCACGATTGCCGCCATTGCCACCGCCAAACAAGCCACCGAGCTTGCGATTGAGGTCGCGCCAAAGCTCGTCGAGGTCCGGGGGTTGACCCGCGGGGCCTTGATCGCGCCCCCGCCCGCCCTGGGGGTTATCGTTCGAAGGCCGTTCAGACTGTGGGCGTTCCTCAGCCTCGCCCTTGTCGTCCCCACGGCCCCAGCGCGGATCGTTGAGATTGAACATCCCTCGAATGCGCTCCGGCAGCAGTGCCCAGCGCGAGGCGCGGTTATGAAGATTCATGCGCAAGTTCTCTGGTTCTCTATTGATCTGTAACAACCGGCATTGTGCCCAATCAGCCCGGCGGGCTTGGCAATTCAGGAGCCTGCCCAGGGGTCATGGCGGGCAGCGATGCAGCCATGGCCATGCTTGCCAGCTGCTCACGCAGTACAGCAATGCCCTCCCCCTGGCGCGCACTCACGAAGATGCGGGGCACTTGGTGCCCATCGAGCTCATACATGTCCTGCCGGCGTACGGGCCTGGACTCGGGGGCCATGGCATCAAGCTTGTTGAATACGAGCAATTGCGGGATATCCGCCGCTCCGATTTCGGCCAGCACCAGTTGCACCTGCGCAATCTGCTCCGGAAAATCGGGGTTGGCGGCGTCCACCACATGCAGCAGCAGATCGGCATCCACCGCCTCTTGCAGCGTTGCCTGGAACGCATCGACCAGCCCGTGGGGCAAATCGCGGATGAAACCCACCGTATCTGAGAGCGAAACCGAGCCCACGCCCGCGCCCAGATAGAGCTGTCGCGTCGTGGTATCCAGGGTGGCAAACAGCTGATCGGCGGCATAGGCGCGTGCCTTGACGAGCGCATTGAACAAAGTGGACTTGCCCGCATTGGTGTATCCAACCAATGAGATGCTGAAGGTGTCGCGTCGCTCACGCTGGCGGCGTTGGGTGGCACGCTGGCGCTTCACCTTCACCAGCCGCTCGCGCGTGCGCTTGATGGCCTCGCTGATCATGCGGCGATCGAGTTCAATCTGCGTCTCACCCGGCCCCCCGCGCATACCAATACCACCTTGCTGACGCTCCAAGTGCGACCAGCGCCGCACAAGGCGCGTGCTGAGGTATTGCAGGCGCGCCAGTTCCACCTGCAACTTGCCCTCGTGGCTACGCGCGCGTTGTGCAAAAATTTCCAGGATGAGCATGGTCCGGTCGTTGACCGGCATCTGCAGATGGCGTTCCAGATTGCGCTGCTGCGCCGGGCTCAGTGCCTGGTCGAACAGCACCTCCTTGACGCCATGCATTTGCGCCAGGGTGCGAATCTCATCGGCCTTACCGCTGCCCACGAACAGCGCCGCATCCGGCGTCTTGCGCTTGCAGGTCAGGCGTGCGACGGGATTGAGTCCCGCAGTCTGAGCCAGCAGGCCCAGCTCCTGTAATTCGGCATCAAAATGGGCAGCACCAAAATCCACGCCGACCAATAGGACCGGCGTGGAATGGGAGTCAAAGGATGGTTTGGAACTCAAGGCTGCGGGCCCTTGCATGCAAAGCGCTTGTGCGCCAGCAATGCCTCAAGCTGGGATCGGAGTTTACTGATTGGATCCATCGGCGGCGGGTTCTGCCGTCGAAAAATTGACGGCGCGTCCCGGAACGATGGTGGAGATAGCGTGCTTATAGACCATCTGGGTCACTGTGTTGCGCAGCAGCACAACGTATTGATCGAACGATTCAATCTGCCCCTGAAGCTTGATGCCGTTGACCAGATAGATGGACACCGGCACATGCTCACGACGCAGTGCGTTCAGGAAAGGGTCTTGAAGAAGCTGACCTTTATTGCTCACGATATTCTCCGTGTTCAAAAATGTTGTTGTAAACCGACACCTTACCACAGCTGCGCGGCCTTATGCGGCGCAAGGGTTCAGGATGCGTTTTTGTCCGCGTACGGATTGCTAGAGGTTCGCAACTCGATACGCAGGGGCGTTCCGACCAGGTCGAACTCCTTGCGGAAGCGCCCTTCCAGAAAGCGCTTGTAGGCGTCCGAGACATGTTCCAGCGAGTTACCGTGGATCACGATCACCGGCGGGTTCATGCCACCCTGGTGCGCATAACGCAGCTTGGGGCGAAACGCGCCGGCGCGCTTGGGCGTCTGGAACTGCACGGCCTCCTGCAGCAGGCGCGTGAGCACCGGCGTAGGCATCTTACGGTTGGCCGACTTGTAGGCCTGCACGATGGAGGTCCACAGCGGCCCGATACCCTGACGTTTGATGGCCGAGATGAAATGCAGCGGGGCAAACTTGAGGAAAGACAGGCGCGACTCAATGGAGCGCTCGAGTTGCTGGCGGGCGTAGTCGTCCACCGCATCCCATTTGTTCACGGCGATGACCACAGCGCGGCCGCTCTCCAGGATGTAGCCCGCGATATGCGCGTCCTGATCCGTCACGCCCTGGGTGGCGTCAAGCAACAGCAGCACCACGTTGGCAGACTCGATGGCCTGCAGGGTCTTGACCACAGAAAACTTCTCGATGGCCTCGAACACCTTGCCTCGGCGGCGCAGGCCGGCAGTGTCGATGAGCTCGAATTTCTGGCCATTGCGCTCGAATGGCACAGAGATCGCATCACGCGTCGTGCCCGGCAGGTCGAAGGCCACCAGGCGCTCCTCGCCGAGCCAGGTGTTGATCAGCGTGGATTTGCCGACATTCGGGCGCCCCGCCACCGCCAGACGTATGACGTTGGTCTCCGCGCTGACATCGCCCTCGTCCACCTCGGGCAGGGCCAGGGGTTCGAGTGCCAGCTCCACCAGGCTGCGAATACCCTGTCCGTGCGCGGCCGAGACGGGGTACACCTCACCCAGGCCCAGCTCGTAGAACTCGGCCAGATGGGCGCTGTCCTGCATGCCCTCGGCCTTGTTGCCGGCCAGCACGCAGGGCTTGCCCAGGCGGCGCAGGTAGTTGGCAATGTCATGGTCCTGTGCCGACAGACCGCCGCGCACATCCACGACGAAGATCACTACGTCGGCCTCCGCCACGGCCTGCCGGGTCTGCTTGGCCATCTCGCGGTAAATCCCGCTCCCGGCGTCGGGCTCGAAGCCCCCGGTATCGATGACGATGTACTCGTGCTTGCCCTGGCGGCCGTTGCCGTAGTGGCGGTCGCGCGTGAGACCGGCGAAGTCGGCCACGATGGCATCGCGCGACTTGGTCAGGCGGTTGAACAGGGTGGATTTGCCCACATTGGGCCGCCCCACCAGGGCGATGACTGGTTTCATACCAGTGTCCTATCTATCAGTCAGGTCAGTCGGGGCGAAAGCCGTAGACGCCACCCTTGCGCGTCACCACCACCAGCGTGTCACCGGCCGCAAGGGGCGCCGCGGCAATAGCGGAGCCATCCGTCGCCAGGCGATTGAGCGGTGCAGCATCGTCACGCGACAGCAGATGCACCAGGCCCGTGTCATCACCAACCACCACCGAGCGACCCAGCAGCAGTGGTGCAGTGAGCTTGCGAAACTGCAGTCGTTCTGACGTCCATGCACGCTTGCCATCGGCGCGCTGCCAAGCAACAACAGTGCCATTGCTTTCGGTGCCGAACAGCATGCTGGCATCGCCGTCTATGCCTTCGCTGCCGCCAGCCGGTTGCGTCCACAACAGGGCGCCACGCGCTGCGTCAATGCAGCCCACGGTGGCCTGGAAGGCGCGTGCACACAGGTTGTCATCCACGCGGCTAGTGCGGCCCACGATTTCCACCAGGCGCTCCACGTCATTGGTGCCCCGTGGACTAGCCAATGGTGCCTCCCAGCGCACCACGCCATTGTCCGGGTTAAAGCCCACCAGACGCCCGGAAAGGCCGACCACCAGCGTGTCGTCCACAGCCATCAACACACCGCCCTGGCGCAGGATCAGCGGCTCACCCGGGCGCTGCTGCCCCCACAGGCGGTAGCCCGTGGCGGCATCGAAGGCAGTGACGGAACGATCTGCGGCCAACACAAAGACACGATTGCCAGCCACCAGCGGGGCCGTATAGGCCTGCGCCGACAATGGCTTACGCCAGATTTCACGCCCGCCATCGAGCACGATGAGCTGGGCGCTTTGCGAGACAACCGCGGCCCAGCGCCCATCGCTGCCCACGCCCGCGGCCAGCGGCATATCCAGCCGGGTACGCCAGATGTCGCCGCCCGTGCGCGCATCGATCGCCGCCACCTCGCCATTGGCGGAGGCCAGCGTGACCGCGTTGCCATTCACGTGGGCATCCAGGGCCATGCCCTCCACGGCGCCGATGCGGGCCGTCCAGGCTTGACGCACACCAAGCACCGGGACATTAGGCCCCAGCTCGGCGGGCTTGGGCTTGGACGCGCCCCCCCACAAAGAGCATCCACCTACACCCAGCACCGCGGTCAGGGCAAGCGCTGCAAACAGCGCCTTCGAGCCCATGTTCATGCGGGCCGTACTCACTGTGCCCCCCCTGGCGCAGCGGCTGCGGCCACGGCCTCGACCTGTGCACCCAAGGCATTGAGCTTGGCTTCCACCAAACGGCGGTATTCCACGCTGTCGCCAAAGGCCTGATAGGCGCGGCGGTATTCGGCGATGGCCTCCTGGTTCTTGCCCTGCAGCGCCAACACGTCACCCTTGCGATCCGCTGCAACGCCGGCGAACTCGACCGGCATGCGCCCCGACAGCTGGGCCAGCGCCGCGTCATAGGCCTTTTGCTCCATCAGCACCCCTGCCAGGCGCAGCTTGGCCAATGCCATATAGCCGTCATCGGCAGATTTCTCGGCCACCCAGGTCAGCACGCCCTTGGCTGCATCCCACTTCCCGGCATCGGCCAAGGCCTTGGCGGCCAGCAGGCCCGCCTGACCGGCCTGCGTCGTGCCACCGTAGCCAGACTGCAGATCGCCAAAGGCCTGCTCCACGCGCGCCATGTCGCCAGCCTGGGCTGCCAGCTCCACGGCCTCGACCAGGGCCATGGCCTGCTGTGCCTGGCGGTTTTGCCACAGTTGGTAGCCGTTCCATGCCGCAAAGCCGCCCATGATGACGAGCAGCGTCCAGGTGATGGGCGTGCCCCATTTGCTCCAGAAATGCTTGAGCTCGTCGAGCTGTTCTTGTTCTTGAAGGTCGAAGTTGTTGGCCATGTTGGGGGTTTCCGTTCAGCGCGGCGATTGTAGGCTGGCAGCCCAGTCCGACAGGGTGGCCAGCGGGCGTTCGACCTGCTCGCCGCCGTCGCGCAGGGGCTTGATGGTGACGGCGCCTCGCGCCATCTCGTCGGCGCCAAAGACCAGGGCAAAGCGGGCACCGCTGCCATCGGCCTTCTTGAACTGTGATTTCATGCTGCCCATGCCCTCGCCCGCCTGCGCCGGGGCATGCATCTGCACCGCCACGCCCAGGGCGCGCAGCCGTTGCAAGGCCTGCATGACCTGCGGCAGAACCGAGGCATCGGGCACAACGGCGTAGGCGTCGGCCGCAAGAAGCGGGGCCTGCACCTGCTGCTCCTTGAGCAGTTCCAGCACGCGCTCCACGCCCAAGGCCCAGCCTACGGCGGGCGCACTCTTGCCGCCGATCTGCTCGATCAGGTAGTCGTAGCGCCCACCGCCGCAGATCGTGCCCTGCGAGCCGAGCTGCTCGGTGATGAACTCGAACACCGTAAGGTTGTAGTAGTCCATGCCGCGCACCAGGCGCGGGTTGAGGCTCCAGGCCACGCCGTTGGCGTCCAGGATGGCCTTGACGGTGTCGAAATGCCTGAGCGAGGCCTCGCCCAGGAAGTCGATGAGCCGCGGCGCGGCATTCACCATGTCCTGCATCGCCGGGTTCTTCGTGTCCAGCACGCGCAGGGGGTTGGTGTACATGCGGCGCCTGGCCTCCTCGTCCATCACCTCCTGGTGCTGCTCCAGGTAGGCGATGAGGGCGGCGCGGTGGGCGCGGCGCTCGTCGGGCTGGCCCAGGCTGTTGAGCTCCAGGCGCACATGCTTCAGGCCCAGCTCGGCCCACAGCGCGTGGGCCAGCAGGATGATCTCGGCGTCCACCTCGGGCCCGCCGAAGCCCAGGGCCTCGGCACCAATCTGGTGGAACTGGCGGTAGCGACCGCGCTGCGGCCGCTCATGGCGGAACATGGGGCCCATGTAGTACAGGCGCTTGCCGCCGTCGTACAGCATGCTGTGCTCGACCACGGCGCGCACCACGCCGGCCGTGGCCTCGGGGCGCAGCGTGAGCTGCTCGCCGTTCAGGCGGTCTTCAAAGGAGTACATCTCCTTCTCGACGATGTCGGTCACCTCGCCCAGGCCACGCACGAACAGCGGCGTGGGCTCGACGATGGGGGTACGGATGTTGCGGTAGGCGAAGCGCGCCATCAATGAGCGCACCTTGTCCTCCAACCATTCCCAGCGCGCCGAGTCCGGCGGCAGGATGTCGTTCATGCCCTTGATGGCAACCAGCTTCTGCATCTTGTGTGAATCTTTTGTTTGAATGAAATCAGCCTCTAACGCTTATCCATCAAGCGCAAGCAGCTATGTTTTTTTATTGCATCGCTACGCGTCCGCGCCGAAGCGCCTGGCGATATAGCCATCAACAATGTCCTGGAACTCCCGCGCGATGTTGTCCCCGCGCAGGGTCATAGCCTTCTCGCCATCGATGAACACGGGGGCTGCAGGCGCCTCGCCGGTGCCCGGCAGGCTGATGCCGATGTCGGCATGCTTGCTCTCGCCCGGGCCGTTGACGATGCAGCCCATGACGGCCACCTTGAGCTTTTCGACGCCTGGGTAGCGCAGACGCCACACGGGCATTTGCGCGCGCAGGTAGTCGTCGATCTGCTTGGCCAGCTCCTGGAAGGTGGTGCTGGTGGTGCGTCCGCAGCCAGGGCAGGCGGTCACGCTGGGCACGAAGGCGCGCAGCCCCAGAGACTGCAGGATTTCGGAGGCCACCACCACCTCCTGGGTGCGCGCCTCGCCGGGCTGGGGCGTGAGCGACACGCGGATGGTGTCGCCAATGCCCTCCTGCAGCAGGATGGACAGCGCCGTACTTGACGCCACGATGCCCTTGGTGCCCATGCCGGCCTCGGTCAGGCCCAGATGCAGGGCGTAGTCGCAACGGCTGCTGAGCTCGCGGTACACGGCAATCAGGTCCTGCACGCCGCTGACCTTGCACGACAAGATGATCTGGTCACCGTTCAGGCCCATTTCTTCGGCGCGCCTGGCCGACTCGATGGCCGAGGTGATCAGCGCCTCGTACATGACCTGGCGCGCGTCCCAGGGCTGGGCGCGGCGGCTGTTGGCGTCCATCAGCTCGGCCAGCAGCTCCTGGTCCAGGCTGCCCCAGTTGACACCGATGCGCACAGCCTTGTCCCAGCGCACGGCCGCCTCGATCATCTGGCCGAACTGCTTGTCGCGCTTGTCGCCCTTGCCCACGTTGCCGGGGTTGATGCGGTACTTGGACAGCGCCTTGGCGCAGTCCGGGAATTCGGTCAGCAGGCGGTGGCCGTTGTAGTGGAAGTCGCCCACCAGGGGCACGCTCTCGCCCATGCGGTCGAGCTGCTCGCGGATGTAGGGCACGGCCGCCGCGGCCTCGGGCGTGTTCACCGTGATGCGCACGAACTCCGAGCCGGCCTGCGCCAGCTCCTTGACCTGGATGGCCGTGCCGATCACGTCCACCGTATCGGTATTGGTCATGGACTGCACACGCACAGGCGCGTCGCCGCCCACGGTGACGACACGGCCACCCCAGGCGATGCGTGCCTGGCGCGAGCGGCGCGCCAGCGGCGCGGCCATCGCTATGGGGCATGCAGCAGCGGACATATTCATTTACTTCACCTCGAAACGCGCGACGTTCTCGCGCGCAATGGCCTTCAGATCCATGGACTGGCCACGCACGATGACGTCCGTGGCGTCCGCCCTGCCAATCACCACGCTCCATGGCGGCGAACCCTCGGCAGAAAAACTCTCGCCGGCGGCCAGCGCCTTCTGCAGCACCACACGGCCCGCGGCATCGCGTACCTGCACCCAGGACTGCGCACGCGCACTGATGAGCAGCACGTCTTCGGACGCGACGGCCTTGGCAGCCTCGGGCCCTGCGGTTGCAGGCGTGCCGCTGGCCACGGGCAGCTCCACGGCCATGGGTGCACCGGGGGCCTGGGCCGGCGCCGCTTGCACCACTGGATCGGCCGTGGGCCCGGCCTGCGCGGCCGCGCCATCTGGTGCTTCTTGCACTGCGTGACTCGTCTGCGCAGGCGCCGGAGCCACGGCTGCACCCTCATCCTTGCCTTCGTTGCCCATGGGCAGGAAAGCCAGCACCAAGGCGGCCAGCAGCAGGGCCACCACGGCAACGCCAACCAGGCGCGACTTGGGCCGCTCAATCGAGCCCCCCTTGCCCTGCCGGCGGCCCGAGTCCTTGAACGAGGCGTTGATGCCCCTCTCCGGCGGAAGATGAATCGGGCTGCCCTGAGGCAAAAGGGCCAGAACCGGTGCGGCGTCCACCTTCAGCGCCCGGCACATGCCGGACGCCAGCCCCCGCATGAAGACGGCATCGGGAAATGCCTCGTAGTGACCGGCCTCCAGCGCCTGCAGCTTGGCAACCGGCACCTTCAAAACCCCGGCCAGAACGTCTATGTGCACCCCGGCTGCCTCGCGCGACTGCCGGAGCAAAACACCGGCCGAAATGCCCGTCGGCTCACCTGGTGCACCGTGCCCCGCCTGATCAGCGTCCTGCGTCACCATCGACTCATTCATCAAATGCCCCTCTCTCAAACGCCAGCGTTTGCTTGGCCTCAGGGAAGCGCTTGTGCAGCTGATCCCCTAACTGATGCATGGCCACCGAATCGCCCAAAGCGCGCTCAATCTTGATACCAAGCCACAGCGACTCGGCATTGGCAAACTCCCCATTGTTCACACGCCGTATGTAGAACTGCGCCCGCTTGGTCTCGCCACGGGCCAGCAGGATGGAGGCCAGCTGGTAGCCCACCACCGGATTGCCGGCATCAATCTCATAGGCGCGCAGCAAGGCCTTTTCCGCATCGGCCACGCGTCCCGCCCTCTGATAGCACAGGCCCTGGGACATCAGCGTCTTGCTGCGCGCAGCATAGGTGGGCACAGCCAAGGCACGTTCGAACTGCTGATGGGCCTGCTCATACTGCTGGCGCAGGCACTGCAGCCAGCCATAGTTGTGCATGATGTCCGGATCCGCCGGCTTCATGGCCTGGGCACGCCTGAGGCTGTCCTCGGCAAGGGGCAGATCTGCCATGGCCATGTACACCAAGCCGCGCAGGTGGTAGGCGTCGGCGTAGCGGGGGTCTGTGACCAGTGCCTGGCGCACCTCCTCAAGGGCGATGGCCATTTGCCCCATCTGCAGGTAATTGGCAGCCAGCTCCAGCCTTATGCGCGCACGTCTGCGCAGATCCGTGTCGCCCGATGCCGAGACAGGATCAGCGGAAGAACTGGCACCGTGATCGGCTGCCGCCTGGTGCGCGCACCCCGGCAACCCAGCCAGTGCCGCCAACCCAATGCATGCCGCCAGCAAGCAGCGTCCTGACCAAATTCGATCCGTGCGCCGCAGCGTCATGAATTGCCTCTCTTCGTTGCTTACCAAGTCTGCGCCTCAGCTCTCAAACAGGCTTGATTTCAATGACACGCAGCCTGGCCATGCGTTCATGAACACGCGTACGATCCTTGACATCGCCAGCCAGCTGGCCGCATGCGGCGTCAATATCGTCGCCGCGCGTCTTGCGCACCGTGGTCACAATGCCGGCATCGGAAAGCAGCTTGGCAAAGGCTGTCACCACCGCCGCAGGAGAGCGGCGCAGGCCCGATGCGGGAAACGGGTTGAACGGAATCAGGTTGAACTTGCAGGACACGCCGCCATCCGCAGCCCTGCGGCTCACCAGCGCAATCAACTCACGCGCATGCTCGGGCTGATCGTTCACGCCATCGAGCATGCAGTATTCGAAAGTGATGAAGTCACGCGGGGCGTGATCCAGATAGCGCCGGCAGGCCGCCAGCAGCTCCTGCAGCGGATATTTGCGGTTCAGCGGCACCAGGTTGTCGCGCAGCGTGTCATTCGGCGCATGCAGGGACACGGCCAGCGCCACGGGGCAGTCCTGACCCAGGCGGTCCATCATGGGCACCACCCCCGAGGTGGACACAGTCACCCGGCGACGCGACAGGCCATAGCCATGGTCGTCGAGCATGATGCGCAGCGCCGGCACCAGGGCCGAGTAGTTCTGCAGTGGCTCACCCATGCCCATCATCACGACGTTGGAGATCACTCGCTCGCCATCGCCGCGGCGCTGGCGCAGCACATGCTCGGCATGCCAGAGCTGGGCGACAATCTCGCCCGTGGTGAGGTTGCGGCTGAAGCCCTGGTGCCCCGTGGAGCAGAAGCGGCAACCCACGGCGCAGCCCGCCTGCGAGGAGATGCACAGCGTGCCGCGGTCGTCCTCGGGGATGAACACCGTCTCCACGGCATTGCCGCCGCCCACGTCGAACAGCCACTTCACCGTGCCGTCGGCCGAGGCATGCTCGCTGATGGCCTGCAGGCCCGATACATGGGCGCAGCCCTTGAGTTTTTCGCGCAGGGACTTCGCCAGATCGCTCATCTGGTCAAAATCGCTCGCGCCACGCTGGTGGATCCAGCGAAACAATTGCGTGGCCCGGAAACGCTTCTCACCCAACCGCTCGCAGAAGGCGGCCAAGGCGTCTAGGTCCAGGTCCAGAAGGTTCGTGGTCATAACGTCTGTCGGATGTCCACGCCCACATAGTGCGCCGTGGGTGCGCCCAGACCCCATGCAGGCCTGCAGTGCACCCGCGACCGCCGCATCAGCGCGCGTAGACGTTCAGGCCGGGGAAGAAAAAGGCCACTTCGACCTGGGCGGTCTCGGCGGCGTCGGAGCCATGCACAGCGTTGGCATCGATGCTGTCGGCAAAGTCTGCGCGAATGGTGCCGGCGTCAGCCTTCTTGGGATCGGTGGCGCCCATCAGTTCACGGTTCTTCAGGACGGCATTCTCGCCTTCCAGCACTTGCACCATCACGGGACCGGAGATCATGAAGTCCACCAGATCCTTGAAGAAGGGGCGCTCCTTGTGCACGCCGTAAAACTGCTCGGCCTCGGCGCGCGACAGGTGAATCATGCGGGCGGCGGCGATCTTCAGGCCGGCGGCCTCGAAGCGGGCGTAGATCTGGCCGATCACATTCTTGGCGACGGCGTCGGGCTTGATGATGGAGAGGGTGCGTTCGATAGCCATGTTGATTTTCCTTGTGAACAGGTGTTGCGGTATTTTTTGCCCAGCAGGCAAAACCGCACATTCTAACTTTTCACCAAGTCCCTAGCGTCCACCACGGCGCGGGCCGCCGCTGCGCTGCTGCTGCTGGCGCTGGCGCATCAGGCTGTCGGCCCCTATATAGCCCACCGAAGTACGCATGGGGTCGGGCTGCGCATTGCCAACCGAGCGCCCGGTGCGCCCCACCGCCTTGTCACGCCCACCGGCCACCTTCACGCCCAGGGGCTTACGGTCGCCGCGGCGGTCATTCCTGCCCGGCCCGCCTGTGGCACGTGCAGCAGCAAGGTCAGCAGAAACACCTGCGGCCTGCATCAGCGCATGGATGTCATGCTCGTCGAGCTCCAGCCAGGCACCGCGCTTCAAACCGCGTGGCAGCATCATGGCGCCGTAGCGGATACGGATCAGCCGACTCACCGCATGGCCGACGGCCTCGAACATGCGCCGCACCTCGCGGTTGCGACCTTCGGAAATCGTCACGCGATACCAGCAATTGGCCCCCTCGCCACCGCCCTCCTCGATCGAGCCGAAGGCAGCCATGCCGTCTTCGAGCCGCACCCCGCCGATCAGGAGCTGTTTTTCCTCCTCGCTCAGCGCACCAAGAACGCGCACGGCATATTCGCGCTCCAGTCCGAAGCGCGGGTGCATGAGCTTGTTGGCCAGTTCGCCGGAACTGGTGAGCAGCAGCAGGCCTTCGGTATTCAAGTCCAGGCGCCCCACCGATTGCCACTTGCCCTGCTGCAGACGCGGCAGCTTGCGAAACACCGTGGGGCGGTTCTGCGGGTCGTCGTGTGTCACGATCTCGCCGGCCGGCTTGTGATAGGCGATCACGCGCATGGGCGGCGGCGCTATGCGAAAGCGAATCGGCTTGCCATTGACCTTGATCTGGTCGCCAAATTGCACGCGCTGACCGATGTGCGCCGGCTCGTTGTTGACAGAAATGCGTCCTTCAAGGATGAGTTGCTCCATCTCCAGGCGCGAGCCCATGCCCGCCTGGGCCAGCACCTTGTGCAACTTGGGGGTTTCCGGCTGGGGTTGCAGCACGCGCTTGGGCGGCGCCACCTCGGCGTTGCCCTCGTCCTGATCGAGCTGCCCCGACACCACGTCGGCAAAACGATAACCCTCCCTCTCGGGAGCCTGCCTTTGCGTGCGCTTGTCGTGCTGATCACGGGCATCACGATGGCCGGCACCTTGGTTTTTTTGCCCTGACTGCACTGCCTCTTGCTGCTCAGGACTGACATCTTCATGCGCCTGCTGTGGCACAAGCTCCACCCCATCCGCGGCAGAGCCCCGAGCTGGCGTGCGCTTGCGCGGCCTGCGTGTCTTGACCACCTCCCCAGAGGCGGCGGTGTGCGTCTCGGCGGGCAACTGGGCCGCATCCAAGTTCTTGTGCGTATCGTTCATATCAATTTCCTGTGACGCCAGCGCCAACATCCTCGTTTTCCACGCCGCCCACCGAAGCGGCCGCGTCTTCAATCTCCACATCAACCTCGGTCAGCACCTCGGCAGCATCCAGGGCCATCTCCAATTCCGTCTCGCTACCCTGCGGCACCCCGGGAGTTACACCCAGGGCATCCAGCACCGCGGCCTGCACGCCTGGGTCTTCCAGCGTGGGCAGTTGATCCAGAGACTGAAGCCCCAGGTCGTCCAGAAACTGCCGCGTAGTGGCGAACAATGCCGGACGCCCCACGGTTTCGCGCTGGCCAATGACCTCTACCCAGCCCCTGTCCTCCAGCTGCTTAATGATCAGACTGTTCACGGTCACGCCCCGGATGTCCTCGATATCGCCGCGCGTCACCGGCTGGCGATAGGCAATGATGGCCAGAGTCTCCAGTGTGGCGCGGGTATAGCGCGGTGGTTTTTCCGGATGCAGGCGATCAAGGTACTCACGCATCTCCGGGCGGCTTTGAAAGCGCCAGCCAGTGGCCACCTGCACCAGCTCCACGCCGCACAGGGCCCATTCCTGCTGCAGTTGCAACAACAGCGCCTTCACCGAGTCTGACCCCACTGCATCGTCGAACAGGGTGCGCAGCTCACGCACCGTCAAAGGCTGAGGAGCACAGATCAACGCGGTTTCTAGAACCCGTTTGGCATCCACCGAATTCATGGTTCAGCAGTTCCGATAAAGGCAACCGCTCGCCATGACGGGGCAGTTACCTGGGATTGGGGACATCTGCAGCGCGAAAGTGCTGCAAGTGGCAGCGCGCCATCACTGGGCAGGCATGGCGTGAGCGGCATAAAACCCGAACGCCTGCGGCGAATCAGCCGTCACCGTCCATTGTAACGCAGCCCCCATAAATCAAGGGCTTGCAGCATGTCAGGGGGTAGCGGGGCGCGAAACTCCATGGTCTCACCAGTCACGGGATGCGAGAAGGCCAGGCGAAAGGCATGCAGGGCCTGCCGCTGCATGGGGCCGACTTGCTCGCCGCCATACAGCGCATCGGCCACCAGGGGATGGCGCAGGGACGCCATATGCACACGGATCTGGTGCGTGCGTCCGGTGTGCAACGTACAGCGCACCAGGCACACCTCGTCACTGCTCGCTAGTAACTCGAAATCGGTGCGCGCAGGCTTGCCCGCGTGCTGTTCAAGATCAACCACGGCCATGCGCAGGCGGTTGCGCGGGTCGCGCCCTATCGGCGCCTGTACGCTGCGTGCAGGCGGACCGTGCCACCCGCCCCAGGCCAGCGCCAGGTATTGCCGGCTGACCTCGCGCGCCGCAATCATGCGTACCAGTGCATCCATGGCGGCGCGATTGCGCGCCACCACCATGAGACCGCTGGTGTCCTTGTCCAGCCGGTGCACGATGCCCGCGCGCGGCACCTGCAGGGCCTGGGCATCACGCCCCAGCAGCGCGTTCAGGAGAGTACCGCTCCAGTTGCCAGGCGCCGGGTGCACCACCAGCCCAGCCGGCTTGTTGACGACCAGCAGATGCTCATCCTCATACACCACGTCCAGCGGCAGGAATTCGGGCTTGAAGGCCTGGCTTTGCTGCGTGGGGCGCATCTCCACCACCACGCGATCACCTGCCCTGACCTTGTGGGCGGGCTTGGGTGCCGGCTGACCATTGAGGCGCACGCTGCCATGGGCCAGCAATTGCTGCAGATAGCTGCGTGAAAACTCTGGCACCAGTTCCGCCAGTGCCTTGTCCAGGCGCGCGTTGTGCTGCGCGGCCGATACCAGCACGTCGCGCAGCTCAAACTCGGCTTCCTCCGCCGGCTGAGCCGCATCTTCATCCGGCCACAGCGGCCCGGCGCCCGACACCGGCTCGCTCAACGCTGAGGCAGATAGCGTGCGGGATCCACCGGCTTGCCCTGCCGGCGAATTTCAAAATGCAGCTTCACGCGATCGGCATCGGTACTGCCCATTTCGGCGATCTTCTGTCCGCGGCGCACGTTTTGATCCTCTTTCACGAGCAGCGTCTGGTTGTGCGCATAAGCCGTGAGATAGGTGTTGTTGTGCTTGAGGATCACCAGATTGCCATAGCCGCGCAGGCCCGCACCGGCATACACCACGCGGCCATCGGCCGCGGCCAGCACCGGGTCACCCGCCCTGCCCGCTATGTCAAAGCCCTTGTTGCGCGCCTCGTCGAACCCCGCCAACAGAGATCCCGAAGATGGCCAGATGAAGTTCATGTCGTCGCCACCAACGGCCACTGCAGGCGCGGCTGCGGGAGCTGGCGCCACCGCTGGCGCAGCCGGCGCGGTGATTGCTGCCGTCGAAGCTGCAGAAGCTGCGGAGGCAGCTGGCTTGGGCGCACCGACCACTGCGGCCGATGCCAAGGGCGAAGAGGAAACCGGCCGGGTCACAACACCCGTGTCGGAAGCCACGGCAGCGGCGGAAGCGGCCGCACCCGGGGCCGCCACACGCAAGACCTGGCCCACCTCGATCAGGTTGGCGTTCTCAAGGTTGTTCCAGCGCGCGATATCTTTCCAGCTCTGCCCGTTTTCCAAGCCGATTCGAATCAGGGTGTCCCCGGGCTTGACGGTGTAGTAACCCGGCTTTCCTGCGTTTTCAGCGCCCGGCAGGGGCTTGACCTCGGGCGCAGCCGGAGCCGGGGCTGCTCCACCATTGGCGAATGTGCCTCGATCCACCACCGGCGCCCTGTTCACCGGGGTGCTGCAGCCCGCCAGCCAAACTCCGGCCAGGGTCATCAACCCCCAAGTCACAAGACCACGCGATACCAACATAAGTACTTCCTTCAGGCAACCCCTGATTTTAGGGGCACGAAATGCACGGCTTCGAGAACACTCTGTTTCAAGCCCTGCGAAGTTTTGTCCACAACCAGCAACAGTTGGCGCCCATCAGGGCCCGCCATGGGTGCGACCAGGCGCCCGCCCACAGCCAGCTGCTCACCCCATTGCGCGGGAAGGCTGCTGCCGCCTGCGGCGGAAATGATGCCCGCATAGGGAGCGCCAGAGGCATAGCCTTGCATGCCGTCGCCCAAAATCAGGTGGACATTGGCCAGGCGCATCGGGCGCAGGTTGTCACGCGCCTTTTCGTGCAACGCGCGCAAGCGTTCTATGGTGTACACCTCGCGCGCCAGCCGAGCCAGCACGGCTGCCTGATAGCCGCAACCGGTGCCAATTTCCAACACCCGGCCAAGGCCATGCGCACGCGCGCAATCCGCACCCAGCAGCAACTCGGTCATGCGCGCCACGACGCTGGGCTTGGAGATGGTCTGGCCCAGTCCTATAGGCAGGCTGGTGTCCTCGTAAGCCTGGTTGACCAGGGCGGTATCGACAAAGCGGTGCCGCTCCACCTCCCCCATGGCCTGCAGCACAGGCGCGGCCGTGACACCGGAGGCCGCCAGCCGCTGCACCATGCGCCCGCGCACCGCCGCCGAATCCAGGCCCACGCCCTGCGGCGTGGGCGGTTGCGCCGCACGTAATACGCTAGGTGACGCAACCGCGGCGCCGGCCCCAGGGCCCTGCGGCCGGCCAATACGTGCGGGAAATCCGGGGCGGCGCTGCATCACGGGTTCCCTGCCGGAGCGACAACTGACGCCAGACGTGCAGCGGTTTGCGCCCAGTAGCCCAGACCGTCATGGTCGGTCAAGTCCACCTTGAGCGGCGTCATGGATACGTGACCATGGGCAGTGGCATGGAAATCCGTGCCCTCGGCCGCGTCCTTCGCCGCTCCAGCGCCGCCTATCCAATACATCATCTCGCCGCGCGGACTTTGCTGCTCTATGACGCGCTCGGCCGCATGGCGCCGGCCCAGGCGGCACAGGCGCAAAGGGCGCAGCGCATCGAACGGCATATTCGGAATATTGATGTTCAGCAACCACGGCGCCTCCCCGACCAGTCTTTGCCGCAGCATCTGCTCCACGATCTCGCGCGCCTTGCGCGCCGCGGAATCGATCTCACCCCAGCCCTTATCCACCTGGGAGAAGGCAATCGACGGAATACCGAACAGATAGCCCTCCATGGCCGCCCCCACGGTGCCCGAGTAGATGGTGTCATCTCCCATGTTGGCGCCGTTGTTGATGCCCGAGACCACAAGATCCGGCCGGTAGCCCAGCAACCCCGTCAGCGCGATATGCACACAATCGGCCGGCGTGCCATTCACATAGCGAAAACCATTGCCCGCGCGGTGCACATAAAGTGGCGCGTGCAGCGTCAGGGCGTTGGACTTGGCGCTGTTATTGTGCTCGGGGGCCACCACCTCGACGTCGGCAATGGCCTTGAGGGCGTCATGCAGCGCCACAATGCCCGGCGCCTGGTAGCCATCATCATTGGAAATCAGGATCTTCATGGTCAGGATGACTGAGTGCAACGCATTGTAGGAGGGGGAGGCGATGCACCCCTATTGCCGCTCCCGGATCGATGCGCCAGCACAGAATATGAGTGCTGTGGCTATTCAAGTCCGCCCTGCTCTGTCACACTTCGTAGCCTTGCATCTTCCCGCCGATACTGCAGATGGACTCTGCCAAACCCCCTTCCGCCCAGTCCCCTTCCGATATCGCGCGTGAAACCCTCAAGCTGCTGGCCGCGCGCCGACTGCCTCCCTCTCCGGAAAATTACCAGGCCCTCTACGAAGAGGTGGCCGGCATCCGGTCTGCTCCACTGTTTCCGGCCACGCAGTTGCGCCAGATCATGCGCGTCATACCCTGCCAGACCCCAGGGCAGCAGCGCCAGCTCAAGCTGCTGGAAAAAGCCATCGAGCAGCAGGATTGGCCCATGTTGCAAAATGTGTTCGTGGGCTATGCCAACCTAGGGCTGTCGCCGGCTGCGGCGCCGCAAGCTACCAGCATCAGCATCACCCATCTGCCCCCCATACTTGCCCAGAATCTGGCGCGCCTGGTGGAGAACACGCTACCAGCCCTGAGCGAAGACGATGCCCGCGTGCACGAGCAGGCGAAACAGCTGAGCCTGTTCCTGCGCGAACCCAATCCCCCGGTACCCCTGACGGAGCAAATGCTGGGCAACTACAGCTACCGGCTGTCCTTTGCAGCCGAAGATCAGGCCGCCATACGACAGGGTCTGCTCGGATTGCTGCGCCTCATATTCGAGAACATTTCCGCCCTGAGCATGGACGAGCCATGGTTGCATGGCCAGGCCGAGGCCCTGCTGGCCGCCTCCACGCCGCCGCTCACGCTGCGCCGGCTCGACGACGTGCAGCAGCGGCTCAGGGACGTGATCTTCAAGCAGTCCGAGGCCAAGGAGCGATCCGCCCAGGCACAGACCCAGATGCGCGAACTGCTGGCCACCTTCATCGAGGGCCTGGCGCAGATGGACGAATCCAGCAGCAACTACAACGAAAAGATGGAGGACTGCGCCGCGCGCATAGGCCAGGCAACCCAGCTGCAGGACATCATGCCGCTGCTGGAAGAAGTCATTGCCTCCACCCGCGCCATGGCACTGAGCAGCCGCATGGCCCGCGCCGAGCTGCAGGACCTGCGCGAACGCGCCGAGGCCACGCATGCCGAGATCGAGCAGTTGCGCCGCGACCTGGACCACGCCAGCACCCAGGCGCGCCACGACCCGTTGACCGGCACCCTGAACCGCAAGGGACTGGATGAAGCCATGGAGCGCGAAATTGCGCGCGCACGCCGCCAGGACACGCCCCTGTGCGTAGCCCTGCTGGACGTGGACAACTTCAAGTCCATCAACGACCGCCTGGGCCACGACGCGGGCGATGAGGCACTCAAGCATCTGGTGCAGGTCACGCGCGAAGTCATGCGGCCACAGGACCAGCTGGCACGCCACGGCGGCGAAGAGTTCGTACTCATCCTGCCCGACACCGCGCTGGCCGAGGGCGTGAAAGCCATGGAGCGCCTGCAACGTGAGCTGACCAAGAGATACTTTCTCCAGGAACAGGAGCGTGTGCTCATCACCTTCAGCGCCGGCGTGGCGCAGGTAGAGGGCGACAACGGCTATGCCGACGCCATACGCCGCGCCGACCAGGGCATGTACCTGGCCAAGCGCAGCGGCAAAAACCGCGTGCTGGCCGCATAGACACGGGGTCATGCCAATGCCCATGGTCGCCACCGACCGGCGCAGGCTGCTCCGTCAGGCAGCCTCGGCCGCCATGGCCACGCAGTTGCCGCGCTGGGCTTGGTGCCAGCAGCGCCTGCGGCACAACCCGTTCGGCCTGGGCGTGGCCAGCGGCGAGCCCTTGGCCGAAGGCGTGGTGCTCTGGACCCGCCTGCTGCCGGAAAACCTGGCCGACGCCGGTGCGCCCTGGGCCGGCCCGCTCACCGTACGCTGGGAGATCGCCGACGATGCACAGTTTCGCCGTATCGTGCAGCGCGGCACCGCCACCGCTCTGCCCGAGCTGGCGCACAGCGTGCACGTCGAGGTGAGAGGCCTGCAGCCCGCCCGCTGGTACCACTACCGCTTCATGCTGGACAACGTGGCCAGCGCCACCGGCCGCACGCGCACGGCTCCCGCACCAGATACGCTGGAGCAGCGGCTGCGCCTGGTCTATGCGTCATGCCAGCGCTGGGAAAACGGCTTCTACGCCGCCTGGCGCCATGCCTGTGCCGACCAGCCCGACCTGGTGCTGTTCCTGGGCGACTACATCTACGAGAATCCCACGCCCAAGGACCAGAGCGGGCTGGCGCGCGTGCACGGCCTGCACCTGCCACGCAGGCTCGCCGACTACCGAGAGCGCTACGCCCTCTACAAGAGCGATCCCGACCTGCAGGCGGCCCACGCCTGCGCCCCCTGGGTGGTGACCTGGGACGACCACGAGGTGCAGAACGACTATGCCGGCAGCCACGGTCTTGGTGACGCCGCCGAGTGGCTACTCCTGCGCACGGCCGCCTGGCAGGCCTTTTATGAGCACATGCCGCTGCGCGCAGCGGCCTTGGAGCCTTCCGCCTTCCAGGGCCTGCAGATCTACCGGCGCCTGGCCTGGGGACGGCTGGCCAGGCTGCATGTGCTGGACACACGCCAATACCGCGACCTGCAGGCGTGCCGCGTGCCAGGCAGCAGATCGGCCGGTGCGGTGCGTCCGGCGACCTGCCCGGAGCTTGCAGCCCCCCAGCGCAGCTTCCTGGGCCGGCAGCAGGAAGACTGGCTGCAGGCCGGTCTGGAGCAGGATGCGCACATGCAATCCACCCGCTGGAGCGTGCTGGCGCAGCAGACCCTGCTCTCGCCGCGCCACTACCCATCGGGCCAGCAGTCTGCCGACAGCTGGGACGGCTACCCCGCCGCACGCGAGCGCCTGCTCAGCAGACTGGCCGAGCGGCCGCCGCGCAACACCGTCGTACTGGGCGGGGACATCCACCAGAACTATGTCTGCAACGTGATGGCGCCTCCCAATGACGGCGCAGCCCGCATTCTGGCGAGCGAATTCTGCGGCACCTCGATCAGCTCGCGCGCCGGCACCACGCAGGACAAGGCAGACGCCATTCGCCGCAGCAACCCCCATGTGCTGCTGGCGCGCAGCGAGGAGCGCGGCTATGGCCTGTGCGACATCACGCCCACGCAGTGGACGACCCAGCTGCGCGCCATCCGCGATCCGCTCGACGCGGGCAGCGACGCGTACACCCTGGCCCGTTTCGTGGTGCAAGACGGCCACCCAGGCCCCCAGCCGGCATAGCACCCAAGCCCGGTGCCGGCGCCCGCGCCCAGGCGCCCGTCAGCCTCCCCCGCCCGCCTCGGGCACGTAGACCATGGAGCCGTCCTTGAGCCGGTAGGCCACGCCGGCCTTGGCACCCTGGCCCTCGCCGATCTCGCCGCTGGCCTTGTAGCGATCGAGCTTCTGGCCGTCCTTGACGATGATTTCCATATTCTCCTTGCCCGGGTTCTTGATCACGGTCACCGACTCGTTGCCGAACGGGTTGACCGCGCTGTTGGCCACGGCCAGCAGCAGGGCGGCAATGATGACCAGGAACACGTCGATAAGGTTCACGACCGAGAGGATGGGGTCGTCCGCCTCCAGGTCTTCCATCAGGCGCAGGCGGCTCATAGGGCCCCCTCCACGGCCATGACGGCCACGGGGTCATGGCCGCGTGGGCTCACTTCGACGGCCGGTGCATCGTGCTCGATGGCCGCCAGGTCCACGGCGTACCAGCGCCGGCGCACGTTGACCACGGTGTAGCTGATGGATGCTGCCAACAGCGCCAGGATCACCGCCGAGAAGGCCACCGTGAGGTTGCGCGACACGTCCGCCATCTGGCCGTCGGACAGCGCCATCAGCGCCGGCCCCATGGGGATCATGGTGGCCACCAGGCCCAGCATGGGCGCGATGCGCGTGGCGATGCGCGCAAACTCCATGCGCTTCGTGGCCAGGGCTTCGAGCTCGGTCAGCGTGAGCCGCGGGTTGCGCGCCAGGGCCGCCGCCAGCTCAAAGCCCCCGGCCTGGCCGCTGTGGCGCTGCCAGGCCTGCCAGAGAAAGGCGCCCAGGGCGTAGAAGGCATGCACGAAAAGCAGGGCGATGAGCACCAGCACGGGCGTGAGAAACAGCTGGCTGGCGGAATACATCGCCGATTCGATGGGATTGACGGTCATGGTGTCTTGGTTAGTTGGAGAGTGAAAAACCGTTGCTGCGGCGCTGCGCCAGCGCACCTGCGCCGCTGATGCCCGCCAGGGCCAGCGCGAACAGCGCCGTGGCAGGGCTCAGGGGCGGCGCCTGCGGGGGGTCGACCTTGGCCAGGCGCATGCCGGTGACCACGGGCGGTGCCGTGGGCTGGGGTTCGGCCTGCGCTTCTGGCTGGGCCTGTTGCGCATCGGCCGCAGGCATGGGCGCCTGCAGGCCGTAGCCGGCCTGGGCGGCATTGGGCGCGCCATCGGCCACGAACGCGGCAAAGCGCGCGTTGTCGGTGTGCACGTCAAAGCGCCGCGACAGGTCGCGCCAGCGCTCTTTCAACTCGCGCACGGTGGCGGCGTCGGCCTGCCAGTAGCCCTGGCGCGCTGCCTCCAGCATGCGTTCCATGGTCTGTGCCAGGGCGTGGGGGTTCTTGGATTCGAACCATTTTTGCAGGCCCAGCTGGTGCTTGTCGCGCACGTAGACATCCACCATTTCCTGCCACTGGTCGTCGCGCACGATCTCGCGCGCGGTGGCCGTCCAGCCCCAGAAGTTGTTGGTGGCGTCCAGCACCTGCAGCGTGCCGGCGTAGCCCTCCTTCATCAGGCCCTGGATGTAGCCGGGGTGGAACTGGCGCGTGGCCAGCTCCTTGGCCAGGAACTGCGCCGCGCCCTCCACCCGGCCAGCTCCGGATCCGCGCAGGTTGCTGATGTACAGCTCGGGCGCCTTGCCGTCCAGATGCCGCACGGCCAGCGCGATGCCGCCCAGGTACTGGAAGGGGTCGTCGGTGGTCAGCATGCCGTAGAGGTTGGAGCTGCGCGAGAGCACGGCGCCCTCGGTGCCGCTCAGGTGCTCGGCATACAGGTTGACGGCCTTGCCGCCTTTGCCGTCACCCACGCCGCCTACGCCGGCCCGGCCCCACTGCGACTCGTCCGGGCCGTAGGCAAACTGCATCTTGTCCAGGTACAGCCGGGCCAGCTTGCGGTCGCCCTCGGCCTTGCCCTTCCAGGTGTCGGTGGCCAGGGCCGCATCATCGAGTCCCGTGCCGTAGCGCCCGCTCTCGGACGCAAAGATGCGCGTGGCGCCGGCCAGCTCGGCGGCCTGGGCGTCGGCGCCGGCGTCCATCATTTTTTGCGCAATGCGCTGGGCGTTGGCGGCGACGGGGTTGTCCGCCTCCCTGGCGCGCGCCGCCAGCAGCACGGCCTGGGCCAGCTGCTTCATGACGTTGGGAAAATGGTCGCGGTACAGGCCGGTGGCCGACAGCACCACGTCCACGCGCGCACGGCCCAGCTGCCCGCGCTCAACCAGCTTCACGCCGGTGACGCGCCCGCCGCCGTCCCACACGGGCTCCACCCCCAGCAGCCACAGGGCCTGGGCTTCGAGCAGGCCGAAGTGGCGCATGGTCTCCACCGACCACAGGCTGAAGGTGAGCTTTTTCGGCAGCCTGCCGTGCAGCCTCTGGTGTTCTGCCAGCAGGTTCTCGGCCGCCTGCTTGCCCGCCTCCCAGGCCTGCTTGGTGGGCACGCGCGAGGGGTCGAAACCGTAGAGGTTGCGGCCCGTAGGGTAGGCGTCGGGGTTCTTGATCGGGTCGCCGCCGTAGGAGGTGGGCAGGTAGCGCCCGTCCAGCACGGCCAGCAGGCCCGCAAGCTCGCCCTGCGCGCCCAGGTTGTCATAGGCCTGGCGCGCGTCCCGCAACGCCTTTTGCAGATTGGCGGGCAGGCCATCCAGGCCTTCGCCGGCGACCACATGGCGCTGCAGCAACTGATAGGGTGCGGTTTTCTCCAGTTTGTCCCAGGGGCCGACCAGGGCCTCGTCGATGTCAGCCGCGGGCACGCCGGCATGCTGCGCCGCGGCCTCCCAGAAGTTTTTCCCCAGCATCAGCAGCACGGTGCCCAGGCGGTGCAGTTCCTCGGGCGCGCGGCCCAGGGTGTGCAGGCCCTGGGGCTGGGCGGTTTGCGCCAGTTCGTGCAGGTGGTTGTGCAGCTCCTGCACGAAGTCGGCAAAGCGCTCACGCGCCTTGGCCTCGGTCCAGCCCATGTCGGCGATCAGGCGCTCCTTCCTGGCGGCGGCCAATAGGTCGGCGGCCATGCGCTCGCGCACGGCGCCCTCGTCCTGCGCCTGCCATTGGTGCAGCAGGTCGTGCATCTGGGTCAGCGCATCGTGCAGGCCGCCGGGGGCAAACGGCGGCGTCTGGTGGCTGACTATGGTTGCCCGCCCGCGGCGCTTGGCCTGGGTGGCCTCGCCGATGTTGTCGGCGATGTAGGGGTAGGCCACGGGGATGTCGCCGAGCGCCAGCAGCGGCGCGTCATGCACCGACAGGCCGCGCTCCTTGCCCGGCAGCCATTCCTGCGTGCCGTGCGTGCCGTAGTGCACCAGCGCGTCGTTGTGCTGGCGCGTCCACAGATAGGTGGCCAGATAGTGGTGCGGCGGCAGGTTGGTGGTGGAGTGGTAGATCTCCTTTTCCTTGGCGCGCGCGTCCTGGCTGCCCGGGGCCATGCCGCTGCGCCCGGGCTGCGGCAGCAGGGTGACCCGGCCCAGCTGCAGGCGCGGGATGACGAAGAAGTCCTGCCCGCCGCGGCGGATCACCCAATGGGATTTCTCGGGCGCGCCCCAGGCGCTGCGCAGCGCGTCCTGCGTGGGCTGCGGCAGGCCGGAGAGCCACGCGCGGTAGTCCTGCACCGGCAGCAGCGCGGCCAGCCCGTCCTGCAGCAGCGGCGCCAGCTCGCCACCGCGGTAGGCCGGGGCCAGCAGGCGCTGCAGCAGGGTGATCAGGTGCGTCTCGTCGGGCACCTCGGTGCGGTAGCCCGCGGCCGCCATGGCGGCCAGCGTGCCTTGCAGGCTGCGCGGCACGTTCAGGAACGAGGCGCTCAGGTTTTTCTCGCCCGCCGGGTAGTTCCAGAACATCACCGCCACCTGCTTGTCGGCATGGGGCTTGCGCTGCAGCTTCACCAGGTTCAGCGCCTTGGCGGCGACGGCGGCGGCCTGGGGGGCGATGGGCATGATCTGCTCATCGCCCTTGCGCGTGGCGGAGGCGACCTGGATGTCGGTGATGCCCGCGTATTCGGCCTGCGCCAGGTAGAAGGGCACGTCCATGGTGGCCACGCCCTGCGGGTTGGCGGCCCAGTCGGCCTCGTCGCCGCGGCGGTAAGTCATGGCCTGGATGACCGGGATGCCCATGCGCTCGAACTCCGCACGGCGCTCGTCGGCATTGAGCGTGATCTGGGTGTTGATGAGCACATCGGCCAGCACCGGCGTGCCCGGGCCTGCGGGCTGCAGCACCCTGGGAAAGCCGCCCTCGCCCATCATGGGCGTGTAGAACGGCAGTGCCACGGCGCCCCCGGCCTCAATGCGCGCGACCATGTCGTCGATGAAGGCCGTCTGCATGGCGCCTATGTACTGCTGGTGTAGCGCGATGGCGACCACGGGCTTGCGCGCGGGTGCCGCCAGATCCACGCCCTGGCTGCGCAGGAAGGCGTGTACGTCCGCCGTCACCAGGCCGGACCAGCGCGGGTGGTACACGCCGGTCTTGGGGAAGACCACCGGGTCGGGCGCCGCCACCAGGGGCTTGCCGCCGGCGAGCTGCGCCGCCAGCGTGGCGAAGAAGCCCTCGTAGTTCTGCCGCCCGCCGCTGGCGTAGTAATGAATGAGGCGGCGCGCCACGGCCTCGCTCAATCCGCCGCCCCAGGCGGGCTTGGCGTCGTACAGCCAGGCGTTGGGCGCCTTGAGCGCAGGCAGCGCGCGCACCAGGCGGCTGCGCACCTCGTCCTGCAGGTAGCTGTCGAAGAACACCGCATCCCACCCGCGCCACAGGCCGGCGTCCACATCGGCCGGCAGGCTGTTCAGGTAGCGCACCTCGACGGTCAGGCCGTGCGGGCGCGCGATCTCGGCGAGCTGGTGGAACTTGCCCTGGGGCACATTGCCCGTGGCGATGAACAGCACCGACGCGGCGCGCGCCGCACCGGCCAGCAGCAGCAGCGCGGCGCACAGCAACCAGCGTAGCTTGTGATTTATAGTCAAATTGGCCTCCTACGCTTTATGGATAAGCGCTAGTAGCTACTATTTTTATAGTTAAAAGTCCAGGCGGGCAGACAGGAACACGCGACGCCCCTGCTCGGCATAGCCAAAGTTGGGCGACTTCTCGGCCAGGCGCGCATTGCCCAGGTTCTCCAGGCCGGCGCGAAATTGAAGGCTCTGCGTGGCGTTCAGCTTCCAGGCGCGGCCCAGGCTGGCGTTCCACAGCGTGTAGGCCGGCAGCCGGTAACCCGAGCTGTCCTGGCCGCCGGTGTGCTGCAGGCCCAGGCGCGCATCCCAGCCGACCGCGCGCCAGGCCAGGTGGGAGGCCACGCTGGCCCTGGGCCGGTCGTTCAGGCGCTGGCCCGTGGTCTTGTCGCGTGTGTGCAGCAGCGTGGCATCGGTGCTCCAGGCCAGCTGCGGCGTGATGGCCCAGGTAAAGCCCGCCTCCAGCCCCTGGATGCGCGCGGCGTCCACGTTGTCGTACTGGTAGATGCGCCTGACGCCGATCTGCTGCTGCAGGCGGTAGGTGATGAGCTGCTTGACCTCGGTATGGAACGCCGTGGCGCGCAGCGACCAGCCGGGGGCGGCCTGCCAGTCGGCGCCGATCTCCAGCGAGTTCGAGGTCTCGGGCTGGATGTTGGCATTGCCCAAAAAGCTGTGCGGCCCCTCGGCGCCCACGTAGTTGGGCGAGATCTGCTTGAGCGTGGGCGCCTTGAACGCATGGCCGTAGCCGCCCTTGACGACGAGCCGGGGGCTGGCCTCCCACACCAGATAGGCGCGCGGGCTCAGCTCGGAGCCGAAGATGCCGTGATGGTCGGCACGCAGGCCCAGCGTAGCCATCAGGTTGGCGCCCAGCGCGAACTCGTCCTGCACGAACAGCGCCTTGTGCGTCACATCGTCACGTCCGCCCTTGAGGCCGGCGTTGACCAGCTCTTCGCTCCGCCACTCGCCGCCCAGCGCGATCTGGTGGCCGCCACGGCGCAGCGTGACATGGCCGTCCACCACATCGTCCCGCATGTCCTGCGGCCGCGTCGGCGCCACACCATTGGTGCGGGTGTTGACCACGCTCATCTCGCTGCGATAGGCGCGCAGCTGGGCTTTTGTGTCGCCAAAATCGCCGGTCCAGCCCACATGGGTCTGGCGCCGGTCCAGGTCGTAGCGGTTGCGATAGGTGCGGCCGGCGCTGTTCACGTCGTCGTACAGGCGCAGCTCCTTGCCATCGCTGATGCCGGCCTGCAGGCGCTGCCGGGCCGTCAGGTCGAACTCAGCGTTCAGGCCCAGGTTGCGCGGCTTGCGGCCTTCGATCTCGCTGTAGCGCCGGTCATCCACATCGGGCGTGGCATTGCGCTGCGCGTACTCGGCATTCACCGACAGGCGCGCGCGCTCGCCCAGCGGGCCGGCGGCGTACACCGAGGTGCCGCCCTCGCTGGCCGCGTCGCTGGCAAGGCCCGTGGCGCCCGACACGCCCACCGAGCCGCTCCAGCGATCCCTGGGCTTCTTGCTGATGATGTTGATCACCCCGCCCAGGGCCTCGGAGCCGTACAGCGCCGACATCGGGCCGCGGATGACCTCGATGCGCTCGATGGCCGAGATCGGCAGCCAGCCATACTGGTAATCGGAGTGGCCGATCACGTCGTCGCTGGCGCTGATGCGCCGCCCATCGATCAACGTCAGCGTGTGCTTACCTTCCAGGCCGCGCAGCGCCAGCGTCTTGCGCCCGCCCACCTGGCGCCCGGTGAGCGTGATGCCGGGGGCACCGCGCACGGCGTCCAGCAGGTCCGAGGCATTGCGTTCGGCCAGCTCCTCGGCGGTGATGACGGTGACGCTGGCCGGCGCGGTGCGCGCGTCCTGCTCGGTCATGGTGGCCGTCACGGTGACGGCGGGCAGGTGCTGGCCGGGCGCCAGCGCCACGGTTTGCGCTGCCCCGGCCTGCTGCGCATGGGCGGCGCCGGTCAGGCACAGGGCCGCGGCAGCGGCGGCAAGAGGATGTGGGCGGCAGAGCCCGGGCAAGGTACGGGGTGAGGTAAGAAGCATGAACGTCCTGGCGAAAACCGCGATGGCTGGACGCTGGCATGCAAAGACGCGCGTGGGGCTGAGCGGAAGGGTGGGTAACGGTTGGAAGGCGCCATCCCGGTGGCTGCCGATCGAAAGCTCCTGTATTCAAGAGCCGCCGGCACGCGGCATGCGCAATGCATGCACGGAATGAAATTTATCAAAATACGAATCATTGTTATTCGTATTGATAAGACTCTACCATGCAAAAAAGGAAAAAAACAGATTCATCAACGCAAGCTGGACCGTGTGGCGGCGGCGCAACCCCGCGTGGGCTACGGTGCGGGGCCGTCACAGCCATCGCGCCCGTCCGTGCGCCGGCGCCACAGCCCCGGGCCCACGCGCCACAGCAGCACGCCATAGGCCAGGCACCACAGGGCGGCCGAAGCCGCCAGTGCGCCCCCGCCCCAGCCCAGCAGAGCCGTCACCGCGCGCAGCCCCGTGGCCGCCAGAACCAGCGCGCCGCCCAGCGGTATCCAGGGCCCGGCGTCGGGCGGCAGGCCGGCATGGGCACGCCCGGCGATGGCGATGACGACGAACACACCCATGCCCACGGCGCCCGCGCCCAGCAGGTGCCAGCCCGCGCCGGCGCCCGGCAGCGCGCCCAGGTGCGCCAGCCCCAGCGCCCCGAAGCCCAGCGCCATGCACGCGTACATGGCGTATAGCAGCAGCGGAAAGCGTCTGCGCCACAGCGCCGGACCCACATGCCAGTCGCTCATCAGATGGAACATGGCGGCAGCGGCCGAAAGCGCCAGCCAGCCGGCCAGCGCACTGCCCGGCCGGGCAAACTGCACCAGCGTGGCCAGCGTGATGCACAGCGCCGCCAGGTGGCGCTTGGGCGGCCGCGCCAGGTAGGGCGGCGCACCCGGCGTGACCTGCTCTATGGCGCGGTTGACCATGCGCATCGAGATGCGGCTGGCGGCCACCACGATCAGCAGCATCAGCACGCCCAGCGTGGCGTGCAGCCAGCGCAGGCCGGCCGCGCCGCGCAGCGCGTCGGCATAAAAGCCCAGCGCCATGCCCGCCAACGCCAGCAGCGCCCAGCCGAACGACCAGTGCCTGCGGCCCGCGGGCGTGGCCAGCGCCGGTGCCAGCACCGCCAGCACCGCCAGCGGCAGCGCCACCTGGGCCGCGCCCGCCAGCCACAGCGCAGCGGCGCCGCCCCAGCCCGAGGCCCAGAAGCCCGCGCGCGCCATGAGCCACAGCAGTGCCAGCGCCCGCAGCTGGGCGCGCGAGGCGCCCGCCGCGCCCGTGAACTCGGGCAGCGCCGTCAGCGCAAAGCCGGCCACGCCGGCCATGGCAAAGCCGAACACCAGCTCATGCACATGCCAGACGACAGGCCCGCCTTCGACCTGCGGCGGCGGCAGGCCGGCGCCCAGCGCCAGACCCCACAGGCCCAGCAGCCCCAGGGCCGAGACCATGGCCAGCAGAAAGAACGGGCGCATGCCGCACATCCAGACCGGATGCGCGCGGCGCAAGGGGTTTCGGGAGCCATTCATATCAAAACAATAGCCATCAGCGCTTATTGGTAAAGCGTTAATGGCCAATTTCATAGTTATTCAAGTTCAACATCCATGGCCGGCGCGCGATGCCGGGCAATGCGCGGCCGGGAGCCACAGGCCCGCGCCCTCCATGGCAGGCGGCGCCGTGGCGCTGTCGGGCGCTTCCTGCTCCGGCAGGCCGAACGCGGCACGCACCTCGGGCTGCTGCAGCAGCTCGGCCGCACAGCGGTGCACCAGCGCCTCGCCGCGCGCGCGCGCCTGGCCCGGCGGCTGGTAGCGCGCCACGATGCGCCCCGGCGTGGCCGCCAGCACCAGCACCTCGTCCGCCAGGCGCACGGCCTCCATCAGGTCGTGGGTGATGAGCAGCACGGCCATGCCCGACTGCGCCTGGCGCGCCAGCAGCAGCTGGTGCAGTTGCCCGCGCAGGCCCACGTCCAGC
The DNA here is from genome assembly GCF_044792555.1 of Alicycliphilus denitrificans. Classification (GTDB taxonomy): domain Bacteria; phylum Pseudomonadota; class Gammaproteobacteria; order Burkholderiales; family Burkholderiaceae_C; genus Alicycliphilus; species Alicycliphilus denitrificans_A. The sequence continues at coordinate 1,514,447 of NZ_CP126238.1, read as the reverse complement.
GCCGAAAACGGCTCGTCCATCAGCAGCAGCGCCGGCTGCAGCACCAGCGCACGCGCCAGCGCGGCGCGGCTTTGCATGCCACCCGACAGCTCCGCGGGGTACTGCGCCAGCGATGCCTCGGGCAGGCCCAGCGCCAGCGCCACCTCGCGCGCAAGCCGGTGGCGCTGGGCACGCGCCATACCCTGTGCCTTCAGGCCCAGGGCGATGTTGTCCAAAGTGGCCATCCAGGGCACCAGCCGCGGCTGCTGGAACATGATGGCCGAGGGGCCTGCCGGCCGTGCGATGCGCCCCTGCTGCGGCGCCAAAAGGCCCGCGCACAGGTGCAGCAGCGTGGTCTTGCCGCAGCCCGAGGGGCCGACCAGCGCGACGATGCGCCCGGCGGGCACATCCAGGTCTATGTGCTGCAGCACGGTGGTGGGCCCATAGGCATGGTCCAGGCCGCGCACCTGCAGTGAGAGGCTGAGAGTCATTCTTTGTCTTGCCTTTTCTTCACGCCATGGGCTGCGAGCCGCCGGCGCTGCGCCAGCGCTCCAGCTCGCGCTTGATGGGCTCCAGCACGCCGTATTCGAGCAGCAGCAGGATGCCCACCACGGCGCAGATCCAGGCCAGCGATGCCCCCATGTCCAGGTGCGAACGCGTGACGGCCAGGGCCGCGCCCACCCCGTCGCTGGTGGCCAGCAGCTCGGCCATGACGGCCACCTTCCACGACGAGCCCAAGGCCGTGATCCACGCCGGGAACAGGTAGGCCAGGACATGGGGCAGGTACAGGTCAAAGAGGCGCATGCGCCAGGGCAGGCGGTAGGCACGGGCCATGTCTTTCAAATGCAGCTCCAGCGTGCGCGTGCCCTGCAGCGCGCCAATGAACACCACCGGCAGGCAGGCGACGAAGACGGTGAACACAGGCGTGCCGTCGCCCGCGCCAAACCACAGCATGGCCAGCACCAGCCAGGCAATCGGCGGCATGCCCAGCAGCAGCGTGACCCAGGGCCGCACCATCATCGACGCCGTGAGCGACAGGCCCGCCAGCAGGCCCAGGCTGCTGCCCACGCCCACGGCCAGCAGCAGGCCGGCGAGCGCGCGGCGCGCGGTGATGGCCAGCTCCGGCCAGGCCGCGCCCGATTGCAGCAACTCCGCCAGGGTGGCAAAGGTGGTGCGCGGGTCGGGCAGGATCAATTCCCCGTACCAGGCCGCGCCCAGCTCCCACAGGGCCACGAACAACAGCAGGCTGGCGCATGCGCCCCAGCCGCTCCACAGATACGCGGGCATGCCGCGCAGCAGACGCCACAACACGCCCACTGTCAGCCTCCGGTGAACCCGGCGTCCGGCAGCTTGCCGCCCAGCAGGGCCGGGTCCTGGGCCAACAGTTGCTGGAAGAAGAAATCAATGTCGGCACGCGCGGCCTGGGCGTCCACCGCCCCCAGCTGGCTGTGCGGCATGGCGTCGGCCACGGCCTCGGGGGTCAGCAGCTCGACATACTGGGCCACGAGCCTGCCGCACTCCAGCGGGTTGGCGCGGCACCAGGCCACCGAGGCGGCGTAGGCCTGCTGCACGGCGGACAGCACCTCAGGCTGATCGCGCACCGCGCCCACGGCGGCAATGCCGGCCTGCGGAATGCGGGGCGGGCGCTGGAACAGCCTGCCCCATTCCTGCTGCAGATCCGCGCCCCGGTGCAGCTCGGGGGCCACCACGCTGACCGGAAAGGACCGGGTCTTGCGCAGCGCCATCGACACCCCCGGCTCCACCAGCAGTGCGTGGCGCACGCGGCGGGTGATGAGCAGCTGCATGGCCTCCATGGGCGATGGCACATAGCGCAGCTGCATGTCGCGGCGGGCGTTGATGCCCTGCCTGGCGCACAAGAGCTGCAGCATCAGGTCGGGCATGTCGCCCCGGTAGGGCACGGCGATCTCCTCGCCCTTGAAGTCGGCCAGGGCTTTGCGCGCGCCATCGCGGGTGACGATCCACAGCGCGCCCCAGGTGGAGATGTTGAGCAGGCGCACGCCCGCGCCCCGGTTGTAGAGGTTGGCCGCCACGTTGCTCGGCATGGCCAGGATGTCGGCCTTTTTGCCGATGGCCATAGAGCGCAGCTGATCGGGGTCGCGCCAGGGCACGAATTCGGTCTTGGCCGCCACGCCAGCCAGGGCATTGCCCTGCGCCATGTGGATCAGCGGTGCCGAGACGATGGCCGGCGGCCCGGCCAGCACCAGCCGGGACAGGGGCGCCGCAAAGGCCGCCGGCAGCAGCACCGGTGCGGCCAGGGCCGTGCCCGCTTGCAGCCACTGGCGGCGGTTAAAGGAATTGCTCATGGGCAGCACCGCCTTGTTAGAAAAGATAGTTGACACCCACCGCCACGCTGCGGCCCAGGCCCGGCAGGTAGCCGGGCTGCGCGGCGGTGGCCTTATCGCGGATGGCGAAGCTGCTGGCGTAGCGCCGGCCCGTCAGGTTCTCGGCCATCAGGTAGGCGCGCCAGGGGCCTTGCGTCCACTCCAGCTTGAAGCCCAGCAAGGCGTAGCTGTCCTGCGTGCTGCCCGGCGTGTTGGCATGGTCGATGGGCGTGTCCTTGGGCATCCAGCGCAGGTTGGGCCCCAGCCGCCAGGTGCCGAGGGCGGTGGCGCTGCGCCACATCAGCTCGGCATTGATCAAGTGGCGCGGCACGCCGGCAATGCGGTTGCCGGCATAGGCCCCGTCCTTGAAGCGGAAGTCGCTGTAGGTCCACGAGCCGCGCCAATCCAGCGCGCCATTGGCACCCAGCGCCCAGGAGCCGGACAGGCCCGCCTCCACCCCCTGGTGGCGCGTGCCACCGGCGTAGTTGGTGGTGCCCAGGGGCTGGCCGTAGGCGTTGGAGACGCTCAGGATCTCGTCTGCCACCTGGCTGCGGTAGTACGCCAGCTGCCACTGGGTGGCGCGCGCGCCCTCGCCCCAGCGGCCCTGGCTGCCGATTTCCCAGGTCGTGGCGCGCTGCAGGTCCAGCTGGGTCAGGCTACTGCTGGCCGTGGCGGGGTTGGCGGGGTTGGGCACCGTGGCGGCGACGATCTCCCAGAAGGTGGGCGCCTCCTGGCTGCGGCTCACGTTGGCCCAGACACGGGTGGCGGGCGTGGCCTGCCAGTTCACGCCGATCTTCGGGGTGGCAAAGGTCCACTGCTGGTCGAGCCGCTGGCCGGTCTGGCGGCTGCTGGCATCACGGCTTTGCCGGCTCCAGCCCAGCTGGCCGGCGACGCTCCAGGCCGGTGCCACGCGCCAGTCCGCGCCCAGCTGGCCCTGCAGGTTCTCGGCCCGCAGGCCGTAGTCGCCAAAGAGCTGCAGCTCGCTGCCATTGGCCGGGCTGACGGCTTGCAGGCGCCTGTCCATATGGCTGCGCGACCAGGCCAGGGCCGTGTGCCAGCGCAGCTGAGCGCCCGCCTGCCCGTCCATGCGCCACTGGGCACCCAGGGTGCGGCTGTCGGTGCGGGTGCCGACGGTGGGGTCCTTGAACCAGTCGTCCGTATCCTGCCAGTACAGGCCCAGCTCCTGGCGCAGCGCATCGCTGCCCCAGCGCGTGCGGTTGGCCAGGCGCAGCTGCTGCGCCTCGCGGCGCGGGTCGCGCCGGTAGATGTTGAGCAGCTGATCCTGCGGCGTGCTGCCATCACCCATCACCCCCCGGGGGGCGCTGCCCACACGGTCCTTGGGCACCACGTTGGGGATCTCGAACTCCAGATCCGTCCACGACAGATAGCTGCGGTTTTCCACCCCGTCGCCCTGGAAGCCCACATTGGCATGCAGGGCGTCGCGCTGCGAGGCGCTGTGGTGGCGGTAGCCATCGAAGCGGTCGCCGCTGACACTGATGCGCCCATCCCACTGCTCGCCCACCAGGCCCACGGCGCCCTGCAGCGCCTTGCGGCCAAAGCTGCCGAACTCAGCCCTTGCCAGGCCTTTCTGGTCACTCCCGGTCAGGGACTGGAAGTCCAGCTCGCCGCCCAGAGTGGTGGCGCTGGGCGTCAGCGTATTGGCCCCCCGGCGCACGCTGACCAGGGCGCTGTTGCGCGGCTCCAGCGTGCCGATGATGAAGGAGCCATCGGCCTCATTCAGCGGCAGGCCGTCCTGCAGCAGCACCACGCCGCGGTTCACCGGGTTGCTCTGTATGCCCGAGCCCCGGATGGACAGGCGCGGCTGGTCGGTGGCGCCGAAAAAGTCCTGTATCACCACGCCGGGCTGGTAGTCCAGCACATCGCGCAGCGTGGTCAGGCGGGCCTCCTGCTGCGGCAGCGCCAGGTTGGTGCCGCCGGGCACGCGCGCCAGGCGCTCGCGCTCGGCCAGCAGCGAGGGGCGCAGCGGCGCAGCGCCCTCGCCGGCAGCGTCCGCCCGCACGGTGACGGCCGGCAGCACGGCGGCTGGCTCATCGGCATGTGCTGGAAGAGCCAGCAGCGCCAGCGCACAGGCGATCGGGTGCATCAGCGCATGGGGCCGCAGGGAATGACGGGCAAGGGATGGGACAGGAGACATGCTGGGCCTTGAAATAAAAGCAAATGCGAGTGATTAGCGTTTGCATAGCATGCCAGAACTTAAGGAGAATATGAAATGACTTTTATCAACATGCGTGGCTGTAGCGTCGTGGCAGCGCAGCAAAACAATGGCCGGCGGGCGGCCAGAGCCAGGTGCGGGCGCCGATAATGCCCACCACCATGGAGCCCCTGCGCCGCACTCGTCACCTGGCCCGCCTGTTGCTGGCCTGCTTTGCCGTGGCGCTGGGCGTGGCGATGCTGTCGCCGCTGGTGCACGCGCAGGGCATGGAGCGGGTCTGCAGCGCCTCGGGCGAGGCGCGCTGGGTGGCGGCGGGCGGCAACGCCGCCGTGCAGGATAGTCGTCAGGATCACGGACTGGACTGCGTGCTGTGCCTGCCCGCCATGCTGCCGCCGGCCGCAGCACTGGCTCCGACGCCGGCGCAAGCACTGCCCCAGCATGTGGCTGGCGCGCTGCGCCAGGCCCATGTGCCGCCGCTCAGCCGCGCGCCGTTTCCGCCGCGCGCCCCACCCGCCTGGGCCTGAATCACCCGATCTTGCGGTCACCGCCACGCGCGGCGGCCGTTTCCTGCCGATCCACTCGTTTTTGACTCAAGGAATTTCCCATGCAAACCCAGCAATTCACCACCCGCCTGGCGCTCGCCGCCGCCCTGCTGCTGTCCGGCCTGGCCCATGCCCAGGTCAGCGTACAGGACGCCTGGGTGCGCGCCACCGTGCCCCAGCAAAAGGCCACGGGCGCCTTCATGCGGCTGACGGCCGCGCAGGACATGCGCCTGGTGGCCGCCAGCAGCCCCGCGGCCGGCGTGACCGAGGTGCACGAAATGAAACTCGTGGACAACGTCATGAAAATGCGCGCCGTTCCCGTGCTGGATCTGCCCGCCGGCCAGGCCGTGGAACTCAAGCCCGGCGGCTACCACATCATGCTGCTGGACCTGAAGCAGCCCGTGGCCCAGGGCAGCACCGTGCCGCTGATCCTGGTCTTCGAGGGCAAGGACGGCCAGCGCCAGACGCAGGAACTGCAGGTGCCGGCGCGCGCCCTGAACGCCACGGCCGCGCCTGCCGCCGGGCATGGCAAGCACGGCGGCCACTGAGCCACGGCGTGAGTTTTTGAGCGTTTTTTGGCTCCAGCGCTTTACCAAAAAGCGCTGGAAGCTATTATTTTTATAGTTACAGGCTCAGTTGCCGGGCGGTATCCAGTGGCGGCTTGACCCATAATCACCGGCTTTGCACCGCGCCCATGCCGCGCGCCTGCACTGCCTGCCACCATGTACCCTGACGCCCAAATCCTCTGGCGCGGCCCGCGCTGGGCCCTTGCCATCCTGCTGGCATTGCTGGGCATGGTGGGGCCGTTCTCCATCGACACCTATCTGCCAGCCTTTCCGGCCATCGGCCAGGCACTGGGCGCGACGCCGGTGCAAATGCAGCAGACGCTATCGGCCTACCTGTTCGCCTTTGCCTTCATGACGCTGTTCCACGGCTCGCTGTCGGACAGCTTTGGCCGCCGCCCGGTGGTGCTGTGGGGGCTGGCGCTGTTCACGCTGGCCTCCATGGGCTGCGCGCTGTCGCAGAGCATCGGCCAGCTGGTGGTGTTCCGGGCGCTGCAGGGGCTGTCGGCGGGCGCGGGCATCGTGGTTTCGCGCGCGGTGATCCGCGACATCTTTCCCCCCACCCAGGCCCAGCGGGTGATGAGCCAGGTGACCATCTTCTTTGGCGTGGCGCCGGCCATCGCCCCCATCGTGGGCGGCTGGCTGTCGGTGCACCTGGGCTGGCACAGCGTGTTCTGGTTCCTGACCGGCGTGGGCGTGCTGCTGTGGTTTGCCAACTGGCGGCTGCTGCCCGAGTCGCTGCCGCCACAGAGCCGCCAGAGCCTGCACCTGGGCCACCTGCTGCACGGCTACTGGGAACTGGGCACCAGCCCGCGCTTTCTGCTGCTGGCGCTGGCCAGCGGTGTGCCGTTCAACGGCATGTTTCTGTACGTGCTGTCGGCACCGGCCTTCCTGGGCGATCTGCTGGGCCTCGCGCCCACGCAGTTCTTCTGGTTCTTTCTGACCACCATCTCCGGCATCATGGGCGGCGCCTGGGTCAGCGGTCGGCTGGCGGGGCGCATTCCACCCAAACGCCAGATCCACCATGGCTTCGTGATCATGCTGGCCATGGGGCTCTTGAACCTGGGCGCCAACCTGCTATGGCCGGCCCATGTGGCATGGGCGATGTGGCCCATAGGCATCTTCTCGTTCGGCTGGGCGCTGATGGTGCCCGTGGTGACGCTGCTGGTGCTGGAACTCTTTCCCGCGCGCCGCGGCATGGCCTCGTCGCTGCAGGCCTTCGTGGGCTCCACAGCCAACGGACTGGTGGCGGGCGTGGTGGCGCCGCTGGTCATGCACTCCACCGTGTTGCTGGCCACCGCGTCGTTGCTGATGATGGGCGTGGGCCTGCTGTCCTGGATCTACCTGCACCACCGCTGGCCCGAAATCGGGCGCACGGCGACGCATTCCTGACCCCGGTGCAACATGCGCAGCCGTAGCCTCACGCAGCTGCGCTTTGCTTGGCTCTCCGTGATCGGCGCGCAGCGGGACGTGCACCCGCAGGCGGGCGCACATGCCGGGCCTGGGCGCACCATGCAAAAAGGGCTTCGTTGAAGCCCTTTTTTGCAGGAAACGGGGCAGCGAGCCACCGTTTCGGCTGGCGAATCGATTAATTCAGCGGCGTTTTCTTGCCATCCTTGTAGACATACAAGGTGATGGCCGGGTTCTTTATTTCGCCATTGGGTTCAAACGCAATACTGGAAGTCACCCCCTTGTAGTTGGACTTCAGCAGCTCGGGGATATAGACCTTGGGATCCCAGGAGCCTGCGCGCTTCATGGCATCAACCAGCAGCATGGTGGCATCGTAGGTGTAGGGGCTGTAGATCTGGTACTGGCCTGGGTACTTGGCGTCGTATTTGGCCTTCCAGGTCATGCCGCTGGGCATCTTCGCCAGCGATGCACCGCCCTCGGCGCAGACGACGTTGCTCAAGGTCTTGGCCCCGCCGGTAAGCTTGGCGATTTCGGTGGTGCACAGGCCGTCACCGCCGAAATACTTCACATTCCCCATGCCCAGCTGTTCCATCTGCCGCAACATGGGGCCAGCCTGGGGGTCCATGCCACCGTAGAAGATGGCATCGGGGTTCTTGGCCTTGATGGCCGTCAGAATCGCCATGAAGTCCGTGGCCTTGTCGGTCGTGAACTGCTCATCCACGACCTTGATGCCCTTCTCGGCTGCGACACGCTTGAACACATTGGCCAAACCCTGGCCATAGGCAGTACGGTCGTCCACCACGGCCACCGTTTTGAGCTTGAGCGTTTCTGATGCATACGCGGCCAAACCTGCCCCAAGCGCATTGTCATTGGCAATGATGCGGAACGTGGTCTTGTAGCCGGGCTTGGTCAGGTTGGGGTTGGTGGCGGCGCCGGTCACATGGGGGATGCCACAGTCGTTATAGACTTTGGAGGCCGGAATCGTGGTCCCGGAGTTGAGGTGGCCGACAACGCCCACGGCCTTGGAATCGCACAGCTTCTGCGCAACCGCTGCACCTTGCTTGGGATCTGCCGCATCATCCTCGGCCAGCATCTCCAGCTTGACCTTCTTGCCACCGATGACCACGCCCTGAGCGTTCAGCTCCTCGATGGCCATGCGGGCACCGTTTTCGTTGTCTTTTCCGTAGTGTGCCTGGGGCCCGGAAATCGGAGCCACGTGACCAATTCTTACCACCTCTTGAGCGGCGGACACGCCGGCAATGGCTGCGATCGCAGCGGCTACGGTCAGCTTCAACTTCAGTTGCATAGGGGTCTCCAATTAAGAAAAACGCTGGAAATTTTTGTGTAGTCCAACGCGGAGAAACATATCGCAATTTTTTGGCTCGTCCCACTAGGGAACACGAGAGGGAGTCGAAAACACCACAGGGAAATACCCGATCAACGGATCAGTGAGGGCGGCTATCGCCAGCGAGTTCATCGGCTACGGCTTCGTACACGGCATGCCGCACTACCGATTCCACCTCTTCACGCAAGCGCGGAACCATGGAGCGGGTCTGCTCCTGCACCACCAAGGCAATGGCCTCACGCAGGCGCTGGTCCAGCACCAGATCGACACGCTGCATGACGCGGTGCACCACATATTCCTCCATGCCAGCGGGTAAGTTGCGCGCTCCGTTTTCAGCTTCCGGCAATGGCGCATGGGCCAAAGCCTGCGCAGCCGCCACAGCCACAGGAACTGGTGCCAGAGGTGCAGCCTCTGCCGCCGGCACCTGCGCCAGCTTGGAGGCGACAAGCTGCGCGTCATCGGACAGATGCACCACATCGGTGAGTGTGGGCACGAATCGTGGCGGCGTCCTGGGTGAGGCCGTCATCTATACCCCCTCTCGCAACACCAGATCGTGCCGAACAATTGTGAAGCCCTGCGCGGCATAGTGGCGCCAGCGCTCGCGGGCCCGCCCCCGGTCTGCCTGATCGGACTGGCTGACCACCTCCACCAGCTTGGCATATTGCTCAAAACCCTGCGGCACGGCATCACCGACATTCACCAGCACATCATGCCGACCGCATGTGCGCGGGTCTGATACCAGCAGAACGGCTGACGCCTGCCGCATCTGCTCGTCCGCATCATCCAGGCAATGTGCGACAAAGTCCGTCGGCCCCATGGCCCACAACATGCGGTCAAGGCGCTGCAAGTCTTGCCCGCTTCCCGTGATCGCCACGCACACATCCTGGCGCATGGCCTTGCGCGCGAGACGGCAGACATAGGCCAGCTTGTCTGGCGCATTGAAATGAAACGCCACCTCCGTCATGCCCGCCTCGCTTCCTGGCTTGCCCATCAGGCGGCCGGGCGTGCGCGCCTGGGCGCTGCCGCCTTGCGCTTGGCGGCATGTGCGCCCGCCATGTCCAGCAGATAGTGCAGCAGCAGGCCGACGGGCCGGCCTGTCGCTCCCTTGGCCGCCCCGCCCTTCCACGCCGTCCCCGCAATATCCAGATGCGCCCAGGGAATGTCGCCAACGAAGCGCTGCAGGAACTTGGCTGCGGTGATGGCGCCACCGGCACGCCCGGCGACATTGCCCAGGTCGGCAAAATTGCTCTTCAGTCCTTCGGCATATTCATCATCGAGCGGCATGCGCCAGCAGGGATCGAGCGCCGCGTCGCCCGCGGCCACCAAGCGTGCCGCCAGTTCATCATCCGAGGCAAAAAGACCGCTGCGCAGTCCACCCAGGGCCACGACGCAGGCGCCCGTGAGGGTGGCGACATCGATCATGGCGGCAGGCTTGAAACGCGCGGCATAGGTCAGCGCATCACACAGCACCAGGCGCCCCTCGGCATCGGTGTTCAGTATCTCTATGGTCTGGCCACTCATGCTGGTGACCACGTCACCGGGCTTGACGGCCTTGCCATCGGGCATGTTCTCGCAGGCGGGAATCAGCCCCACCACATTGATGGCGGGTCGTAACTCGGCCAAAGCTCGGAACACTCCGAGTACGCTGGCCGCGCCACTCATGTCGAACTTCATCTCGTCCATCTCGGCAGCGGGCTTGAGCGAGATGCCGCCCGTATCAAAGGTGATGCCCTTGCCTATGAGGACGACAGGAGGCTGCGAGCGCCCGGCGCCGTCATAGTGCAGCTCAACAAAACGCAGTGGCTGCTCCGATCCCTGGGCCACGGCCAGAAAGGCGCCCATGCCCAGCTTAGCCACCTGCGCGGGGCCGTGCAGTTTGCACTGGATGCCCGCGTGCTTGCTCAGCGCCTTGGCGGCCTCACCCACCAATGTCGGCGTGGCGTGATTCGCGGGGCGGTTAGCCCACTCGCGCGCAAATTCGATGCCCGTCACAAGGGCGGCAGCGGTTGCGAACTCCGAGCGCACCGCGCCCGCATCGGCCACCCCCACCGTCACGCGAGACAGGGAGCGCGGTTCCGCCTTGGACTTGGTGGCTGTGTAGACGTAGCTGGCATCGGCGATCGCGCGCACCGCCGCCCCCACGACACCGGCCTCGCCATCCATGGCAAACACCAGCGCTGCACGCTTGATGGCTGGGGACTTGAATGTGGCGCCCAATGCCTGGACGGCCTGGCGCACGGCATGCGCATTGCCCTGGCCACAGCCCACCAGCACCAGCCTGCGCGCCGCGATGCCTGCCGGCAGATAAAGCGATAGCAGCCTGCCGGGCTTGGTCTCCAGATCCCCGGCCTTGAGCGCCTCGGCGATCAGGACGGACAGGGGATCCGTCTGCGGCTGGAAGCCTTCAGGCACCAGCAGCACCAGCAAATCACATTTGTGTGCAGCAGCTGCAGACAAGGAGAGTGTCTTCAATTCGAAGTTCATAATCGACCTTTTACTTCGAGCCAATGTTATTCGATTCATCCATTCGCAAGGAGCTGGCCCGCAGCTTTGGCGCGACCCTGGTGGTGCTGATCACCGTGGTCATGACCATGATGCTGATTCGCACGCTGGGACAGGCCTCGCGCGGCAGCGTGGCACCTGCCGACGTGATGCTGGTGATGGGTTTCACGGTGCTGGGGCAACTGCCTACCATTCTCAGCCTGAGCCTGTTCATCACCGTGGTCGGCACGCTGTCGCGCATGTACCGCGACAGCGAGATGGTCATCTGGTTTTCCGCGGGGCGCGGCCTGATCAGCCTGCTGGCGCCGCTGCTGCGCTTTTCCTGGCCCGTCATGCTGGCCATCGCGGCCCTGTCGCTTGTGGTCTGGCCCTGGGCCAACCGGCAAATCCAGGAGCTCAAGACCCAGTATGAGCAGCGCAGCGACGTAGACCGCATTGCGCCGGGGGAATTCCAGGAATCCGCCAACGGCTCACGCGTATTCTTCATCGACAAAGATGCGCCCGACACCAATGCCGCCAACAACGTGTTCATCGCCACCCGCGAAGGCCAGCGCGAAACCGTTACCTCGGCGCAGAGCGCACGCCTGGAGATACGCAGTGGAGAGCGCCTGGTGCTGCTGCACAACGGCCAGCGGCTGGAGACCATGCAGGACAAGCCCGGGCTGCGCATCAGCGAATTTGCCGAGTACGGAACACTGATCAGCGGTGGGCCGCAAGGTGGCATGGACGCGGGCGCCATCAAGACGCGCGACACCTGGGACTTGGCGCGCGACCCGCAGGCACAGTCCCAGGCGGAGCTGGGTTGGCGCCTGGGCACGGCCTTTGCAGCCCTTAACTTCGTCGTGCTGGGCTTGGCCGTGGCCATCGTCAACCCGCGCGCCCACCGCAGCACCAGCCTGGCGCTGGCGCTGTTTGCCTTCATGGTGTACTACAACCTCATGACCGTAGGCCAGGCCTGGATTGGAGCGGGCCGGGTAGGGATGCCGCCCTTCATGCTGGCGCTGCATGGCGGCACGCTGGCGCTGGGCCTGTTGCTGGTGACCGCGCGCCACAACCACTGGTCGCTGCGTGCACTCTTGCCACGCAGGGGAAATGCGTGAAAACCATTCGCCGCTTCATCTACCGCGAGGTCATCGCCAGCGTGGCCTTTGTCACCCTGGCCTTTCTGGCGCTGTTTTTCTTCTTCGATCTGGTGGACGAGCTGCGCTGGGTTGGGCGCTCGGGCCTGGGCTACCAGCTGTCACACGCGCTGCTGTTCGTAGCACTGAGCCTGCCCCAGCACCTGTACGAGCTGCTGCCCATCACCGTGCTGATCGGCACCATATTCGTCATGGCCCGCCTGGCGCAGAGCTCCGAGTTCACCATCATGCGCACCAGCGGCCTGGGACCATGGCGGGCACTGAGCACCTTGCTGCTGCTGGGTTGCGCATTTGTCACCCTCACCTTCGCGGTGGGCGATTACCTGGCACCTGCCAGCGAACGCGCAGCCGCACTGGTCAAGGCGCGCAGACTCGGCCAGATCAGTACCGGCGCCACGGGCGCATGGCTCAAGGAGCGCCAGGGCGAGCACTCTTTCGCCGTGAACGTACGGGCCATCGACGGCAATGGCGACATGCGCGGCGTGCGTGTGTTTGAATTCGATGCCCGCGGCCGCGTGGCTTCCACCACCGCCGCCGAAGGGGCGCAATTTGTCGATGGCGGCGACGCCTGGACGCTGTTGCAAGTCCAGCGCACCATGTTCGAGCAGCGAGCCGATGGAGAGGTGCGTGTCACTCGACTGCAGGAACCGAGCCTGCAGTGGCGCACGCGCATCAGCCCGGACATGGTGGCAGCATCAGTGCTCAAGCCTGACAAGATGGCCACCATCGACCTGTTTCACTACATCCGCCACCTCGAAGCCAATGGCCAGGCAGCGCAACGCTACGAGATCGAGTTCTGGCGCAAGGTGTTCTACCCATTGAGTTGCCTGGTGATGGTGGTGCTGTCCCTGCCCTTTGCCTACCTGCACTTCCGCTCGGGCGGCATTGCCGGCTACGTGTTCGGCGGAGTCATGGCGGGCATCAGCTTCTTCCTGCTGAACAACGTCTTCGGCTTTGCCGGCAACCTGCAGAACTGGTCACCCTGGCTTACTGCAGCAGCACCGGGATTGATTTACTCCCTGCTGTCACTGGCGGCCTTTGGCTGGCTGGTGCTTCGGCGCTAACGCATAGTGGACTCATCGATGCCCTCAACAAACACCCACGGCATAGTTTTACTGGCTCACGGCTCACGCGACCCGCTGTGGCGCCGCCCCATGGAGGCCGTGCGCGCGCGCATTCAGGCGACCCAGCCCGACGTGGAGGTGCGCTGCGCCTACCTGGAGCTGTGCGAGCCCGACCTGGCCACAATCATCGCCGCCATGTCCGCACAAGGCATGGCACGCGTGAGCATCGTCCCGATGTTCCTGGGAGCAGGCCGTCATGTGCGCGAAGACCTTCCCCACATGGTGCAGGAACTGGGCCAGGCCTTTGCACCCATGCATTTGCGGCTGCTGCCTCTCATCGGCGAAGACGAGCGCATGACCGCGCTGATGGCTGACATTGCCAGCGAAGCCATTGCAGCCAGAAACCCAGACGAGACAATTCGTTAGATTCATGCGACATAATGACGCGACTCTTTAGCCGCAATTCGACATGAACCTGCACCAATTTCGCTTTGTGCAAGAGGCTGCCCGCCGCAACCTCAACCTGACCGAAGCCGCCAAGGCGCTGCACACCTCGCAGCCCGGGGTCTCCAAGGCCATCATCGAACTCGAGGACGAACTGGGCGTGGATATCTTTGCGCGCCACGGCAAACGGCTCAAGCGCGTGACCGAACCCGGCCAGCATGTGCTCAAGAGCATCGAGCTCATCATGCGCGAGGTGGGCAACCTGAAGCGCATCGGCGAGCAGTACAGCGCACAGGACAGCGGCACCCTGGCAATTGCCACCACCCACACGCAGGCGCGCTACGTACTGCCGATGCCCGTGGCCAGGCTGCGCGAGGCCTATCCCAAGGTGAACATCAGCCTGCACCAGGCCACTCCGCACGAGGTGGCACGCATGGTGATCGACGAGGTCGTCGAGATCGGCATGGCCACGGAGTCGCTGGCCGACTACCCCGATCTCGTCACCCTGCCCTGCTATGAATGGCAGCATGTGCTGGTGCTGCCGCCCGGCCACCCGCTGGCGCAAAAGGAACGCATAGGCCTGGAAGACATCGCGCACGAGGCGCTGATCACCTACCACCCCTCGTTCACCGGCCGCGGCAAGATCGACCAGGCTTTCCAGGCTCGCAAGCTGCAGCCGCGCATCGTGCTCGAGGCCATTGACTCGGACGTGATCAAGACCTATGTGCGCCTGGGCCTGGGCATCGGCATCGTGGCCGAAATGGCCATGCGCGACGACCCGCTGGGCGACCTGGTGGTGCGCCCCGTGGGCCATCTGTTCGGCCAGAGCGTGGCCCGCGTGGCCTTCAAGCGCGGTGCCTACCTGCGCAACTTCGTCTACAAGTTTGCCGAGCTGCTCAGCGACCGCCTGAGCCGCGACCTGATCGCCCGCGCCATGACCGGGCATGTGAACGATTACGAACTGTAAAAAACCCGTGAACAGCCTCCCCTCGCCGACCTTTCCCAGCCGCCTGCCGAACGTGGGCACGACCATCTTCAGCGTCATGTCGGCCCTGGCTCTGGAACACCAAGCCGTGAATCTGGGCCAGGGTTTTCCGGACTTCGACTGCGACCCCAGGCTGCTGGACGGCGTCACCCGTGCCATGCAGGCCGGCCATAACCAATACCCGCCCATGGCCGGCATTCCCGCCCTGCGGCAGGCAGTCGCTTCTAAAATTGAAGCACTCCACGCCCGCCAGTACGACGCCAACGCCGAAATAACCATCACCGCCGGGGCCACGCAAGCCATCCTCACGGCCATCCTCGCCTGCGTGCAGCCGGGCGACGAGGTCATCGTGCTGGAGCCCTGCTACGACAGCTATGTGCCCAACATCGAGCTGGCCGGCGGCGTGGTGGTGCGCGTGCCGCTCACGCCCGGAAGCTTCCGCCCCGACTTCGCGAAAATCTCCGCCGCCATCACGCCACGCACGCGGCTCTTGATCATCAACAGCCCGCACAATCCCAGCGCCACAGTGTGGAGCGAGCAGGACATGCGCCAACTGGACGAGCTGCTCGCACCCACCAACGTGCTGCTGATCAGCGACGAGGTCTATGAGCACATGGTCTTCGACGGCGCCGAGCACCAGAGCGCAGCGCGCTTTGCCGGCCTGGCGGCGCGCGCCTTCATCGTCTCCAGCTTCGGCAAGACCTTCCACGTCACGGGCTGGAAGGTGGGCACCGTGGCCGCTCCGGCCGCCATGACGGCGGAACTCCGCAAGGTGCACCAGTTCAACGTGTTCACCGTGAACACGCCCATGCAGCATGGCCTGGCCGAATACCTGCAAGACCCAGCGCCCTACCTGCAGTTGAGCGCCTTCTACCAGGCAAAGCGCGACCTGTTTCGCCTGGGGCTCGAAGGCTCGCGCCTGAGGCTTTTGCCCAGCACCGGCAGCTACTTCCAGTGCGTGGACATCTCCGCCGTGAGCGACCTCGGGGAGGCCGACTTCTGCCAGTGGCTCACGCGCGAGATCGGCGTGGCCGCCATCCCGCTGTCGGCCTTCTACGGCGACGGCTTCGACCAGCGCGTGGTGCGCTTTTGCTTCGCCAAGAAGGACGAGACGCTGCGCGAGGCCATAGCGCGACTGCGGCGACTGTAATATTTGCCCCGCTTGAGGTTGCCGGTGTAATGATGTGCGCCTGTCAGAACAAGCCAGGCACATGCATTCACTCCTCCTGCTGATTGCCGCACTGATCAGCTACGGTTCACTCTATCCATTCCACTTCGCAGCCAATGACAACTGGCTGCGGGAGGCGGTTGCACTTTTCACCGCGCCCGAACTGCGCATGAGCCGCGGCGATCTGATTGGCAACCTGCTGCTGTTCGCCCCTTACGGCCTTGTCGCGGTACTGCTCAGCCATGCACGCAGGCCGCCACGCACGGCTGCCGGCGGGCTTGTAGCGCTGCTCGCCCTGGGCTTGTTGCTCGCGCTCGCCTTGCAGCTGGCCCAGCTCTGGGTGCCAAGCCGGGTGCCGGCCTTGAGCGATGTGGCTGCCAATGGTGCCGGCATGCTGCTCGGGGCCACCACAGCCGGGCTGGCATACAAGCTGATCCCCGCCGCCGTCACGCATCCGCTTCGCAACGCAGCCAGCATGCCGCACGCGCTCGCGCCTGCCGTGCTGATGCTGCTCTGGCTCAGTTATCAGTGGTTCCCGTTGGTGCCGACGCTGGATCTGCAAAACATCATCAATGCGCTCAAGCCACTGCTGCGCGCACCCCAGATCGATGGCGTACGGACCTTGCACACGGCCCTCGCCTGGGCTGCTTTTTTCAAGCTGTGGGACATCTCCAGCGCCAGGCGGATGCCTGCCCTGGCGTTGGCCACTGCCGCCCTCTTCGTCGTGGCAGCCAAAACTCTCATCGCCGGCGCCAGCATCTCGCCGTCCAATGTGATCGGCCTTGGCCTGGCCCTTGCCTGGCTGCCCTGGCGCCAGCACAACACGGCCCTCCCCGTCCTGGCCATCGCCATGTTCGTCAGTCTGTTTGCCTCCGGACTGATGCCGTTTGACCCACTCGACCAGCCCCAGGCATTCCACTGGATTCCGTTCACGGGAATGCTTGAAGGCAGCATGGGCGTGAACCTGCTGAACCTCATCGAGAAAAGCTTTTTTTATGGCGCCTTGATTGTGCTGCTCAGCACCAAGGGTGGACACCCGATGGCTGCGGCCATCGTGGTCGCGCTCTGTCTCGGCACGATCGAGGCCGCGCAGACCTTCCTCCCAAACCGCATGGCCGAGTCCACCGACCCCGTACTCGCCCTCATTCTCGGCTTCGTGACAGGACTCGGGGCTCCGCGCAGCAGGCACACGCACGGTCGGACCCACCGCAGTACTCGGTAATTCTGCTTGGGGCCGCAAGCCCGGCTATGCCTCACAGCAGCACGATGTCGTATTGTTCCGATTTCGGCCAACAGTCCCTTTTGAATCAATGACTTACGAAACACTCAAGCAAATCTCGTGGCCCCAGCTACCCATCTGGCTACCCACTGACCGTGGGACTTCAGTAGACCGCTGGAGACGTACTGAACCAGCCAAAGATGGAAGGCCATTGTCCCACCTCCGCGCTCTGCCTCAACCCGCAGAGCGCATCGCAGGGAAGCACCGTCAGAGAGAGGTACATACAACCGCCCACCGCAGGCTTCCGAGGTCAGGCTTCGTCCAACCACGCCATAGGCACGAGCTTCACGCCATTGCGCCACTCGGGTAAGCCGACGACTCCGTCGATGTCGCCCCACACATCGCGCGAAGCGTGGTCGAGTACGATGAGTTGCAAAGCACCCTTAGTGCCCAGAGCCACACGTCCCATCACCTCGAACGCCTGTCGAACGGCGTCCACGTCTTCATCCTGCAGTTGGGGCTCCTCGACCTCTTCGTCCTTCTGGTCCTCCGGTCGCGCCACGATTCGCTTCGGAAAGTACACTTGGCTCGGCTGGTCGAACACGAGGAAAGCAGGAACTGGACTCCTAGGTTGCGATAAGAAGAACTGGTGAAGCCCCAAAAGCACCGCAAGGTGATAAGAGAGCCAGTTAGAGCCACGTCCAATCTCAGATAGGTAGTCGTCACGCTCCTTGCCGCGCACCTTGATCGTCAGGTCATTGATCTCCAGGGAGATTGGATCGTTCGGACTCTCGACATCGAGGTGTAGCAGGAGTCGGCCCGCGTTGTTGCTGATGGCATGCAGGGCCCGACGCTTCCGAGCTTCAACATCCTGCTCGCGCAGTTCGACTTCCAACTGCTGTACCAATTCCCTCAGACGCCCCACCTCCTCGACGAGTTCGCTGTCACTGCCCAGCCGCCGATGCAGGTCAAGGGCGGATTCGAGGTTTCCGACGAACCGCTCGGCCCGCTGCGCGGCAAACTGCCGCTGACGCGCTTCGTCCGAACGCCCCGACAAGGCCCGCTTGCGACTCTGAACCGAGCGCAGCCGCTCCGTCGCCTGTCCAACCTCCGTCGTCACGCGCTGCAGTTCGCGGTCGAAGGCCGCCGGTACCTCCTTGTCGATGCCGGCCTCAGCCTCGACTTCCTGTAGGCGCTCGGACAGCACCGCCAACTTCCGCTTGGCCGAGTCCGTATGGCTCCCGCACATCGGGCAGTCTGAACCGCCCCGGCTTTCGAGGAGGCCGATTGGTTTAAGTTGACACTTCTGTCGAGGTGTCGCTGGCGGCGAGTTGCCTCCAGTAGTTTGCCTCAGCTTCTGCCGGAGGGATGCCCCCAATCGGCGTGAGCAGTCGGACGTGGTTGAACCAGTGCACCCATTGCAGGGTGGCCAGTTCCACGGATTCCCTGGTCTTCCAAGGTCCCCGGCGGTGAATCAACTCGGCCTTGTACAGACCGTTGATGGTCTCGGCCAGCGCGTTGTCATAGCTGTCTCCCCTGCTGCCCACCGAAGGTTGTATGCCCGCCTGGTCCAAGCGTTCGGTGTAGCGGATGCTGACGTACTGACTGCCCCTGTCGGAATGGTGCGTCAAGACATGGGCCGCTGGCTGGCGTTCGTACAGAGCCTGCTCCAGGGCATCGAGCACGAAGTCCGTCTGCATGCTGCGACTGACGCGCCAGCCCACGATGCGCCGAGCGTACACATCCACCACAAAGGCCACATACAACCAGCCTTGCCAGGTGGAGACATAGGTGAAGTCCGACACCCATAGCTCGTTGGGACGGCTGGCATGGAAGTGCCGGTTGACGTGGTCCAGCGGGCACGGGGCCGAGGTATCCGGCGTGGTGGTGCGCACCGCCCTGCCACGGCGTGCCCCTTGCAAGCCCATGGCACGCATCAGACGCTCGACCGTGCAGCGCGCCACCACGATGCCCTCGCGGTTCATCTGCAGCCAGACCTTGTCGGCTCCGTAGACCTGCCAGTTGGCGTGCCACACGCGCTGAATGTCGGCCTTCAAACCCTCGTCACGCTGGGCGCGTGCACTGCGCAGTTGCGCGTTGCGTTGCCGGGCTGCGTGGCGCCAGTAACACGACGGGGCCATCTGCAGCGCCCGGCAGATGGGGCTCGACCCCGTAGTCATCACGGTGGCGGTCGATGTAGGCCTTCACGACTTGAGTCGGCGGTCGAGCTCCGCCTGCGCGAAAAACGCGCTGGCCGTCTTCAGGATGTCGTTGGCCCGGCGCAATTCTTTGACCTCACGCTCCAGTTCCTTGATGCGCTGCGCATCCGAGGTGGTGGTGCCGGGGCGCTGGCCGCTGTCGACCTCGGCCTTCTTGACCCAGTCGTTCAAGGTCTGTGGCACGCAGCCAATCTTGGGGGCAATCGATTCAATCGCTGCCCACAGCGACGGGTAGTCGGCTCGGTGCTCCTGCACCATGCGCACGGCGCGCTCGCGCACTTCCGGGGAGAACTTCGGTGACTTGTTCATAGCTCCATCTTCTCAAGTGTTGGAGCCTCCTCAAAACCCGGGGCGGTTCACAAGTGCGTCGCTTGTTCTTCCAACTGCGCTTCAACGCAGCGTCCAGGTCATCGAACGACGACTCATCAACTTCGCCGCTGATGGCCCAAGCCGTGCGGTCGGCGGCGGCCATTAGATAGTCGCTCGCGGCCTCCAGCTTGTCCTCAAAGGGCAGCCCGATGAGGTCCAATTGCTGCACGAAGATCTTCGGCAATTGATTGCGCGACTCCTCCTCGCTCGGCGCCTTGGCTCGGCTGGGCAGTACGGTGTCCCTATCGACCTTGCGCAGGTAGGCGGTGTACCAGCCATAGAACGCGTCACGGGCGATGACGGCCGGCCGCCCGGATTCCAGCAGTTCATCCCCCCGGCGCTTCACGACGCCACACATATGGTCGGCGATGTCAGCGACCTTGCTCGCGGAAACCGGGTGGGTGCGGATCACGGCCTCGATATCGGCCTGGAGACTGCCGCTGCCATGAGTCAGCTGAAAATTGCAAATGATCCGCTCCAAGCAGGCCGGGTCTGCATTGAAGACGCGTTCCAAGTAGGGGCCGATCTCGTCGGCCACGGTGCTTTTCAGCGCGAAGTCGGGAGACTTCCCCCACAAGGCGTCACGCGCTCGCATAATGGCCAACCGTGCTTCCTCCAGCGTACAAGCATTGGCGAATGCCTCGACAAGCTGGCCTCCGACCGGACGGGAGACATAGATCTCGAAGATGGTCTTCTCCAAGTCGCAATCGGACTCCGTCGCCAGCGTCGTCCAATTGGAAAGCGTCTTCCTGAGCGACTTGGCGCGATCCGAGACAGGGTTGGCCGTCAGCGCGCTCTTGCTCTGGATCAAACGCACGCCGCCGTCTGTGTGCTGCTGTGCAACAGCATCGAGATACTCCATGCTGCAAAAGCTTCCGGCGGGAGCACTCAAGAGGATTTGCGTCAGGCGCGTGTACTGCAGACCATAGCCCAATGCCTGGCCCGGCACCTCAGTTCTTCGATTTTTAGGGCGGGAGGACCCGCCACGCTTCGATGCAGCCATTCAGTTCGTCCTCGACTGATTACTACATCATCTTACAAGTGATCCGCCCGTCCTCAGACGCTGAAGGAGCTGCAAGCACGGCGGTGCGCAGCCTCGTGACCTCACTGGGGCGCAATGCGCCGATCGCCAATCACGCTCCCTACAAGACCAATGCACCGGACAAGGGCAACTATCTGATGAAGCGATCACACCTCAATCGCAATGCGCAGCCTCGGCATACTGATTCTGTGCGGGCATAGACAGGTGACGCTCGCATGGCGAGGATTGCCTCGCGTCGCCGATGGAGATCAACCACTGCTGCCGCATCGAGCAGCCGGACTTGGTGCGAACGCATCTTGCGATTTCGTCCAAGGGCGGAAACGAAGGCGTAGGGTTCGACCACTACGCCCGTCTGAACCTCAATGGCGAGCCGCTGGGCCGACAACTGAATGATGTCCGTCAGGTAAGGGCGGTCTTGGCCTCGCGTCTTCAACTCGACAAGCACCAGCGATCCTCCTGGGAGCCTGTACACCCGGTCCACCTTCGCAACGAGCCGGATGGGCTCTCGGATGCGGAAGAGCTTCTCCATATAGACCAGCTCAGCATTGGCCAGCTCTCGCGGCCGGGACGCTCGCTCGCCGGATGGGCGCCGATGGATCCACACCCGCACCAGCCAAAGCGTCAGCACCAAGCCGGCGAGCACATAGGCGGCCGACCAGATCACGGCAAACTCCTGTCGCCCAGTACCTTCTCACACCGGGCAACCACGATGCGCAGCAGGCAGCTCACGCCGACCACAATCGCGGGTGATCGCTCCATGATGCGACAGCCCGTCGGCGCAACCCGGTAGTACGCTGCCACCAGGCCCCTCCCCCAACGCTGCCGCAACAGCACAGCATCGCGGTACGCACGAAGCACCTGCGTCTCCTGCGCATCCGGGCCGAACACGAAGGTGGCCACGAAGCACCGGCGATCCGATGTCGCTGCCAGTCCCTCCTCCAAGTACCGCTGGTGAACCGCCCGTCCTCGGACCATGGCTTGGCGCTGCTCGGGCGTGACCTGTTCTCCATATATATAGGCCAGCTGCACCCTCTTCTCGCAGAAGCCCATCTCCGCCAGCTCCGTCGCGCTCACCTCGTCCCCCGGTCTTTTTCTTCGCTTGGACATACCCACCTCACTCGGCCAGACTCGGCGCGAAGACGTCGTTGGTCACGGCCGCGCGCGTTGACGGGTCGCCGCCTATGGGGGCCGGCGCCAGGCGAGCACCCTCCACGGCAAACACCCCGTACTGCACCAGCAACCCGTCATAGGCCAGCACACGCAGCCTGTTCACACGCTTGGCGCCCTGCGGAAACCGCGCCAGTTCGTCATACAGCCGCGGGTTGTCGTCTCGGGCGAGCTCGAACACCAGCCGTACCGGCTTGGGATCGTTCTGGGGATGTGCGTTCATGCGGCCTCCCCTGCCCCACGATCACGGCCGGGAGCCATCGTGCTGGCGGCGTAGTTCTGCCCCGCAAGCTGAAACCCTCGCACATTGGCGAACATCGGCTCCTTGACCTCGTGGATCCGATGCTTCGGAAACGCCGCTTTCACCGCCTTCTTGAACAGGAAGGCCCCGCCGCCCACCAGGATGATGTTCTGCAGGCTCTCAGGCGTCTCGATCCACTGCCGCATGGTGGACACCGCCTGCTGGGCCACGCTCTCGGCCAGCGGCAGGTGTTTTTTCATGTCATAGGGCTTCTGGAAGATGACCGGCGCCTTGCCGGTGCGCAGCGCCAGGTCGATCGCGTCGTAGTCGCGGTATGGCGTGCCGATGTCTTTCGAGATCTCGGCCGCCAGCAGGCGCAGCACGTCGGACATGCCGCGGTTGATGGAGTGCGACTGCTTTTGCACCAGGCGCATTCCGCGCGTCACGAGCCAGTCAAAGGTGCGCGAGCCAGGATCGATGACTAGGCTCTGCTCAGTACCGATGGTCTCGATCTTCTGATGCTCGGCCGCGTAGTGGACCAGCGCACCTTGCGGCTGGGCCACGGCCATCGCCTTGGCGACCATCACGGTCTTGCCGCCGCCGACCTGGTGGTTGCCAACCATGGCTTTCTCGAGTGCCGCCTTCTTCAATGTGAACAGCGCCACCGGCAGACCGACGATCAGCAGGTCGATGTGCGGCACCTTCATCATGCTGAGCGCGCCGCGCAGCAGCGCCATGTACTCCGGCGACTCGGTGTATTCGTCGTGCAGCTGCTTGGCGCGGAAGGTGTCGGCGGCCAAGCCGACGTCCGGCCCGACCTCGTAGAACAGCGGGCCGACCGGGATGCAGAAGGTCTTGCGCCTTTCGCTGGCGGGCCACTGCGGCGTCTCGCCGCTGGACGGGTAGGCGACCGACGGGAAGCTGGCGCAGCGAATGTCGGCGCCCGCGACGCCGGTGACGAGTTTGGTGTTGCCGGAGCCGACATCCACCGCTCTGACGATCAATTCCATGAGAGTGCTCCAAAGTGGGGAAACATGACGGTCAGCATCACCAAGGGGATGCGACCACGCCACGCGCAACCCGCACGAAATGACCCGGCTTTCGGGATCGGGAGCCACTGGCTGCCACTCCAATGAGATTCGGGCGGCAGTTCAATGACACCTGCCGAGGCTCCACCCCGCGACGAACTGCTTGTGTGTCACCACGGTCCCACTGCTCTGGCACTCGTCAACCCCGCCGGCACGCTGACAGCCCGCACGGTTCGCTGGAGCTGCGCAAGCACTAGAGCGCACCGCTTGGGACCAGAGGCAGAGCTTTTGCCTGTCAAGCCCGCATGCAGCCTTGCTCTGCGGCGGCGCGGGACACTAAATCGCCCCTATCACGCCGTCGCGTGCCCGCAAGCGCCACCTGCAAGGCTTCGTCCATGCCGTCGCATGGCCACGCCGGCATTGACCTGCAAGCCCCTTTCGTCATCCACTACAGACTCCCGAGGGCCGTCCTTGGCCCGCTCCATCGCGGAGCAAAAGGCGTCGCAGTCGTTACCTGCCCTTCAAGCCCCGGCCCCGAGCCGGGGCGGCCGTCGCCCCCGAGGCGACCGCCCCGAGGTTCTCTTTCGTAGTGCATGTGCCTTCGACCTGTGCCAGCCCTGTGGCTGGGCGCTCTTGGAAGCGCGTCAAGGCCGTCGATTGACTGTTCCGGCACCCGATGCCGGTTCCCGATCCCGCCATCACCCGAGCACGCGTGTTTCACGCCGCCAGCGGTTGTGCTTGCCCTCCTGGGCTCCCCGCTGGTCCCCGCTCAAACGCCCGACACCGCCCTGGACTTTCGGTCAGGGGCGGACCCATGCGCGCTGATGGCGCTGCGAACTCCAGGATTGATCCACCAGCAGGCGCGAGACCCGATCTCGCTGCCGACGCGGCTGCCCGCCCCCGAGGCGGTGGCGCGTCACGAGCCTCCGTGGTTGCAGAAATGCACGGACGGAGCCGGATCACATGTTTTCATTTTTAAGACCGACCGAGTTGGCCCCTGCACACGCATGTGGCTGGCGCAACCCTTGGGTCGGCGGCACGCGGTGTGGTCACGCGTGCTGCCGTGATCGCCTGACCACCCGCTCCAGCGGATGGCTGAATCCGTCGCTGGGGTTGGCCCTCCCGGATTCCTGCCGGTGCGCTGTTCGGGCGGCGCGCCGTCCCTTCACTTGGAGAACACGATGACGACACCTTCACCCCGACCGGCCGATCCGGTCAGCCCAGGACGTATCCCTGGCATGGATCGACCTCGCCCCCAAGCCTGGGCGGGCAAGACGCCCCACGAAATCCTGGCCCGCCTGAGGCCCGGCCATGCCGATCCGCTGCGGGTGTTGGATACCCTGATCGATCTGTTCAACACCCGGCACACGGCACGCGAGAAAACCGTCTCGCACAAGACTCGTGCAGAACGAGCGCGCTTTCTGCGGCGCTTCTTCCACGACCTCAAGCGCAAGGCCGGCTTCCACACGGTGCCCGACCCGCGCAACCTCGGGCAGAAGCATCTGCACGCGATGGTGCAGGTCTGGCAGCGCGAGCGGCTGGCGCCCGCCACGATCCAGACCTACCTGAGCTTTCTGCGCGGTCTCGCGTCTTGGCTTGGCAAGCCGGGCTTCGTGCGACCGCCGGCACGCTACGGCCTGAGCCTGGAGGAATACGAGCGCCACGAATACGCGCAGCGCGATAGGAGCTGGAGCGCGCATGGCGTCGACGTGGAAACGGTTCTCGCCCAGGTGGCACGGTTCGATGCGCGGATCGCGGCTTCAATGCGGTTGATGCACACGCTGGCGTTGCGGCGCAAGGAGTCGGTGATGTTCAGGCCCTACGAGCACGTCGTGCCCTTCGAGCAGACCGGCCTGCCCCTCGAAAGCCGCAAGGCGGATGAGTATGTATGGATCAAGGGCAAGGGCGGGCGCGTGCGCTGGGTGCCGCTGGAGACGGAAGGTCAGCGTGCGGCGGTGGCGCTGGCGCGCTCACTGGTCAGGAGTCGCGATGCCCACATGGGAGATCCGGCGCTGACCCTCAAGCGCAACCTGCGCCGGCTGGACTATGCGCTGGAGAAGTTCGGCATCACGAAGCGGCAGACCGGCGTGACGGGCCACGGGTTGCGACACGGGAACCTGAACGACCTCTACGAAGGTGTCGCTGGTGGTCCATCACCGGTGCGGGGCGGCGGGTCGGTGGCCGCCGACATGGACCGGGCCGCACGGCTCACGGTCTCCGAGCGAGCCGGTCATGCCCGGATGAGAGCTGCGGGAGCCTACATCGGCTCGGCAATGCCGAAGTGCAGCGCAGGCAGCAGGCCATCCACCGACAAGCCGGAGGCGAACCCACCGGCCTGAAGCATCAGGCAGCGCGCAGATCGGCCTCGGTCTTGCCGTCGGCCAGTGCCTCGGTGAACCACTTGGGCTTGGGGCCGTAACCTGACCATGCGTGGCCCGCATCGTCCTTGTACTTGAGGCGGCCTGCGGCGCGCTGGGTCTTCGAGCCCTTGGCCTTCGCAGCGCTGGCCGGCCCCTTGCGCTTGGCACCATCCAGTGCCAGGTCGGTGGCGGTGATGCCATAGTAGGCAATGGCCTCCTTCATGCGCTCCACCACGCCTGCCTTCTCGGCGTCGCGGAGTTGCTCCCGCTCCTTTTGCAATCTGGCGATCTCGGCGTCGATTTCCTGTGCCGTACGTTTGGGAGATTTGCGAGCCATGGCAGCCTTTGTCATTGGAATGCGTTGGAATGCGTGATCGTGGGGGCGAGTCACACACCCAGACCACAAGCCAAGTCTATAGCAGGCCCTCGCACTCACGTCGCGGGCGACACGTCGAACTCCTCGTCCGGGAAGATCGCCGCGCCGCGTGAGCCAGCATGGCCCCGCTCCACTTCTTCTGCCTCGTCTTCGGATAACCCATATCTCGACAGCGCAGCGCATCGTGCCAGCGTCTCGGTGGACTCGGCTACCTGCCCGACATGAACAGCCTGCCCGTGGCGCATCACGCGCACATTCCATGGCTTCATGGTCATGGGGCGCACTCCTCGGCCACGGCTTCCAGTTCTGGCTCCTGGTGCATGTCGTCCTCGTGGCTGAATCCGAAGCGCGCCCAGGTGCGCGGATCGACCTCGATGGGGCCGCTGCGCTTGGAGTCGAGATTGACGACGACACCGTGCGCGGACAGCCTCCCTTTGGAGAACAGTTCGTAGAGCAGTTGCGCGGCATAGCGCACCGCCACGTCATTGACGAACAGCCCCTGGGAGGCCAGCGACATGCGCACCGAGCAGGAAGGTTGGTTGTCCTCGGGCGCAGACTCGTCGAGCAGTTCGGGAAACAGTTCGGTCACGCACGGCAGGCGCGGGCCTTGCCCTTGCCGTGACGTCGCGCCGGTATGCGGTTCGCCCAGCACCACCTGCGCGGTGGACTCGGTGTTGCCAAGGTCGAGCCAATAGTCGTAGTGGTTGGCGTCCCGCCACGCGAGGCGATGCAGTGTCTGCCGTGCCGAGCGACTGTCCACGCAACTGACCAGCAGGTCGCCGCTGGCTGCGTAGCGGCGAGCGAGCACGTATTCCTCGTAGCGCATGGGATAGGCTTCCCAATCCAGTCCATAGAACTGGTTCAGGCGGTGGATGGTCACCAACGCCTTGTGCCTGCCGATGTCGGCGGCGCTGTAGAGCTGCCGCCCCACATTGGCCTCGCTGACGCGGTCGGCGTCGAATGCCTTGACGTGCAGGCCCAGCGGATGGCCAAGGGCGCGCATCGCAATGTCCAGGCGGGCAAGGCAGGCGGCCATCTGCGCGCCGTTGCCGCCCATGCCCACCAGATGCACCGCCACGCGGCGCTCCAGCAGCTTCGGATGAATCAGGTGTTCCACCAGCGCCTCCAATCGAATGTCCTGCATCCAGTCTCTCGCGGAAGGGGGAGCCTTCAACCCTGCAGGTGGCGCTCCCGCCAGCGCCACAGCACGCGGCGCATCCAGCCTTCGCCGCGCTGTGCCTCAGCGCCCTGCTCCGGCCACTCGTCCTGCGCGCCCCGCCAGGGGTGTTTGCCCAGCGGCTGGTACAGGCCATTGATCACCAACCGGAAGCAGGCCGAAGGCCGGGGCCGGTCGAGCAAGCCGAATACCCCCGCCACCTTGATGCCCTGGTCATCCCGGTCGTCCTCGCCCGACCAGAATGCTGGTGCCCGGCCATGCGTGTGCAGGTCCACCGCCACCGTCTCGTCCTCGGCCATCGCGGGACGCCGGTAGCGGATGTGGACAGGCGAGGCCCGCTCGGGCTCGCACATCGCCAGCCGCAGTTGCCCGGAGCAGCGCGAATAGATCAGCACCCCAGCGGCTTCATTGGGCAGGCGCTCCCGGCTCGCCGCCACGAACGCTTCGATCAAGCGGATGGGCAGCACGCCGAAACTGAAGCGCAGGCGCTCCGCGACCTCGCCATAGGGCAGGCGCATCTGCGGCTGATCGTGGCCCAAGGCCACGATGCTGTCGAGCCAGTCGAGCTTGGTCTGCACGAACCAGCCGTTGCGGGCGACGATGATGCGCTGGCCGTTGCCCATGTCCGGCAGCGCGCCGAAGCGCGGCGCGGCGACCACCGGGCAGGCGGCGAGCAGGGCTTGGTCCCTCGGGTCCATCACTTGGCCCCCGGCTCGCCAAGCAACTGGCCCAGCGTGATCTTGGTATCGACCAGCACCCGGTCGGGAAAGCGCGCGAAGCGCCCGTCGAGCATGTCGCGCCAGAAGGTGTAAGCCCCGCCCCGGTAGCGCAGCAGCTTGCCCGCCACGTTGGGGTGAGTGAAGTAGGAGCGCAGGAAGGCGTCGTTCCAGGCGCTGATCTTTTCCACGGTCGTACCGGTGGGCACCGGCACATTGCCCTGGCAGATGCAGCCCCGGCCATCGACGTTGAAGTACGGGGCCTGGAACAGCGGCGTCTGCGGCGTCGGGCGGTGCTGGCCCTTCACGGCCCACACCCTCCAGACGTTGCTGGCGGCGGCGAAGACCAGCCCCGGCTGCGGCACCGTCTCGCCGCGCTCGCGTCCGCCAAATGCCTCGGCCTGCTCCGCGTCCACGCGGAACGCCAGATGCCTGCGTGCCGGTGGCACCCACCACACCAGCAGATCGCCTTGGAGATACAGCACCGTCTCGGGCAGAAAGCCGCCATGGGCCGCGCGCTGGAGCAAAGCTGCAGCCAGTTCGCGTGCCGCCTGGGCGGTCATGGCCCGGCCCGCGCCGATCACCGGGGCGCCGTCCACCGTGATGACTTCATGCACCGTGGCCAGCGCGCTGCCCGAGCGTCCGTGATACAGCAGCACCGCCTGATCCAGCTCCAGCACGTTGTCGGTGGGCGTGTGAATGGAAAACTCCGCCTCGTTCATGGGGAACACCTCCTATCTATATAGAGTCAGTGTCCTTCGCAGAGGGCGTGGATCAAGCGATCGATCAGCGCGATGGCCTCGAAGCGCTGGCCCATGCGCAGGAACCAGGCTTGCAGCGCGCCGGGGTCATCCAGAGGAATCAGCACCTCGCCCATGCGGTCGCAGTATTCGGACTGGTGCGCCAGATTGAGCAGGTCGTCGTAGATGCGCGTGGTGACGTCGCCCTCCTCCCAGGACAATACCGCGCCGAAGCCGATGTATTCGCCCTCGATGTCGGGATGGAAGTCGTCGGTGAGCGTCAGGCGGGACAGCGCCAGCGCGTCGGCGGCGATCTGGCGTTGGTGGGGGTCGGTCAGCGTCCTGGCGGCGTGGCGCAGGCTGCATGGTCGCCATGCCGGGGTGCGCCTGCGCCCACCCGCACTCTTGTCCGGCCGCACCAGCCAGCGGCGCGCCCACTCGGGATAGGCATCGTCCAGCATACGGCGCGTGACCATTTCCTCGCGCATGGCTTCGCGGTCGGCGTCGTCGCTGTCCTCGCACATCATGTCCAGCGCCGCCTCCTCATCCATTTCTCCCTGCCAGTACACGTAGGACGCCACGTCATCGGCAATGTCCGGGGTGAACAGGGGGTACACGTAGCGGCCCTGCTGGCGCAGCACCTGCAACACCGTGGCCCCCAGGTGCGGCATGGCCTCGTTCAACGCCTCCAGGCTGCGGCCCACTGGCCACTCGGCCTCGCGGTATTCGCACCAGTACACGTCCAGTTGGGCATAGGGGGCCGGCGGACCGCTGCGCATCGCCGGATGCTGGCCATGCTCGTCGAGCACGTTGATGGCGAAGCGCGGCTCCAGGCAGTACAGCGGGCCGATCTGGCGCTTGATCCAGGCGTCGATGGCGCGCTGGCAGGCTTTGAGCGGGTCGGCCTCGCCCTCCGGCAGGTCATCTTCCCGTACCGCGCCCGATGCGATCAGGAAGCGGCACAGCGCCGCGTTCGCGCTGGCCTGGGACAAGGAAGCTACCGCCAGCGGAATGCCGGGTTGCAGGCTGGGCAGCGCCAGCATGGGAGCGACAGGCATGGCCGTGGTCATCACGGCAGCGGGGTGAGCATTTCGCTGGTGACGCTTGCGCGCGGGGCCGCGCCTTCGCTCCGGTGTTGCTCCAGGGTCTGGCGAGCAAAGCGGCTCCAGGCCGCCGAGCGATTCACCACGGCGCGCTGCGATACGGCACGGGACAGCTTGGCCGTCGCGCTGGCCGGGCCGGTCTGCCGGGGCTGAACGCAAGCCAGCAGCGCCGCAAGGCGGGGGCCGGGCTGCTCGGATTGGCCCGCGCCCTTGGTGCCCACGGCCTTGCGGAACGTGAAGTCCTGCCGTCCGTTGGCGACCGGACCGGCTTCGACCTCGGCGCTGACCAGTTCGGGGTATTGGGCGCTGTAGAGGTCGCGCACCTCACGGGGCGAGAGGCCGGGCACATCCGGCAGCAGGATGCCGCTGTAGGGGTGATCTCGGTTTTTGAGCAAAACCTGAAATCACCCGCAAAAAATCAAGTGATATCAATCACTTAGCTCGACTCACACGTTTGCTCGGAACCTTGAAGTTCTCTAGGGTGTGCCCTCGTTCAAGCGCTTCGTTCAGCCATGTTGGCCGCCGCCCGCGTCCCGCCCAGGTGTTGCCATTGCCGTCTTGGTAGACCGCCTGTACCTGTGGCCGTGTAATTGGCGTCTTTGGGTGTTTTTGAGTTGCCAACTTGGGGGCTTGATGGGACTGATCAAACAGATCGCCTGGAATCAGATCGTATTGAGCAATAACCTTCTTCAACAGAGGAATGATCTCCTCCGCGTCGTTGGCTTGGCTCATTGCCTCTTCTAGGCGTTTTTTCATTTGACTCAGCGTCTTTGGCACCGAACACCTCTCTTGGAGCAATTGGCCGCATCATAGAAGCCTCCGAGCTTCGGAGGCGCCCGCCAATCACTGCTGTACGTCGAAGAAAGTTTGGCTTGTGAAGTTGTCCGCCATTTCGATTCGCAGTCGGAAGTCAACAATCTGCTTTTTCTTCTTCTTGCTCAGGATATGCAGTCTCACAGGCGAGTAATAGCTGGTAGTCGGGGGTACTTCGTATTTTTTCCCATAGATGGTGACCAACGATGCGGACTCTGTCTGCTTGAGGACGGAAAAGCTACCTCTGCGCACGATTTCCATCAGGTTTTTTTCCTCCTCAACAGTACAGCCGACAGTCATCTCCGGCGGTGCTGTGACTTGTGAGCGCTGGTAGGAGAGCTTGCCCTCAACGATATCGCTGACTCGCGCCAGGGCCCGATGATCGTCAGTGGAAATGCTCTCGAAAATATCGATCGGCGCACTTTTCCTGAGGTATCTAAGCACATTTCTGGCTCGTCTGGCGTAGTGAGCAAATGCGAGGGTCTCGTTCATCGCCTCTATATGCTTTGGTATATGAAACTTCCCCGCTGCAGCTTGATTTCCATCGACTTCCAAGACGAACGAAACAGACGCGGATGGATCAAGAATTGCTTCAAGCAGGTTGATAAAGACGTCCAAGTAGGGAGGGTTGGCAGCCTCTTTTCCTTGCCACGCTTTTAAGTTGGTAGTCAGAGTCGATACCGAGTGAACATCATTGCGATTCGTTGGGGTGAAAGCTAATTCCACGTCCAGAAGACCGCCACATCCAGCGCCTGCAAATCGGATTTGCTTGCGCCCAGCTGTTAGTTGACCACCAATGGTTTCAAAAATTGCCGGTTCGATCTGGGGCGCAAGTATCTTCAACACGGCTGGACGTGCCATCGGCACGATCGTTATCGATGCCAGGTCGGCATCTTTGTGCAGCACATCGAAGAGTTTTGATCCTTCAAACACGACCCCATCGAGGGGCAGCGTCGCTTCACGGCCCTCGTCAATGGACGCCTGAAGGCCCTTGCGCCAGACATCAGCCGATTCCTGTCCAATCTTGATGGAGAAAGACACGGTCTCTTTCGCGCCCACGGTAATCGTTGTGTTTCCAGCCGAGTACGCCGTTGAAACAGTGAACCTTGGATCCACTGCTTCCAATTGATCGACCAAGGCTTTGTGCACGTTGCCTATGGCTTCTGGATAAAACCCAGGCGTTCGGGTGCCCATGGCCATGGCCGCCATGCGATAGATATCCTTTTCCTCGGGAAGCCGCTTGCCTTGCTCCATCAGAGCCCTTGCCTCAGCCGATGTTTTCCATGCTTTGAGCGTTTTTGCAGGGTACGAGTCCGGATCTCGGTCGATGATCGTCGAGCATGTCTGGCATAGCCAGATGATGTTGCCAAAGCCGCGCCGGTCCTCTGCGGTCATTGCAGCGAGATAACGCGGCCCCCCAGGCGATGCTGCATGAATATGCGCGCCGACCCCTACATTGGAGAAGTCAACTTCCCCCACTGGCGCGGAGGTGGTGGCACGGCAATCGGGATTGGAGCAACGACCCGCCACCCGCTGGTAAGCCTGATTCTTGGTTGGTTTCGTGAAGTCGTCGCGTGCCATTGGATCGTCGCTAGGTTATATGCAGATACTGTGTGGAGCTTTTTCGCCGACTGCCGGCCGGCGTGCAAGCAATCAATGGCCGTCCATCGGTTTTTTCTTGCGAGCGGGCCTGGGCGGCGGTTGAAACTGCGCCACCAATGCGCGCAGGGTGTCAGCCTCCGCTTTGTGCTGCGCCACTGCCTGCAGTGCCTGCTGTAGCTCAACGCCTTGCAGTTGGTTCACGCGGGCGTTCTCGGCCAGCGAAGCCCGTGCGCTCTCCAAGTCTGCGGCCAATCGTGTCTGGGCTGCGTTGGCCTCCAGGACCTTGGTATGGTGATCACGCTCCACTTCTGCGAGCTTGCCCCGCAGTTGCTCCAGTTGCTTGTCTACCTGCGTTCGAGCGGTGCGCTCCCGATCAATTTCACGAAGCGCGCGGCGCTCGGCTTCGGCCGCACGGGAGGCCGCCTCATCGATGGCCGCGCGCCCCTTGTCAAGTTCAGCACTGAAATGCTGCCTGCTCTTCGATTGCTCCAGCTTCAGCTCATCCACCTGCCTGGACAGCGCCTCACCTCTCGCTGTGCTCGCAGCGTGCGCACGCCGTTCCTGCTCAAGCTCTGCAGCAAGGGCCTGAGCTCGGGTCTCCAGTTCGGTGACTTTGCTCTGTACTTCCTGTAGTTGGGCCTCCAGGGCGATGCTTCGCTGCTGAGCCTCCTGCAGGTCGGCCTGGGCTCTTTGGGCTTCTGTGCTTGCCTCTGCCCGCAGCGCCGCTAGTTCCTCGCGCGCCAACTCCGTCGCCTGGGTCCACAGCACGCTGACTGCTTGGCCGGCAGCTTGTTTCAGCGGGTCGGGTAGATCCGGGTGGTCAATCTCCACCCGCGCCTTGCTGCGCAAATCTTCCCAGAACTTGGCCAGAGCATCGGCCGGAGCGCTCATGGATCCTTTCCGCACGTGCTGATATAGCTTGCTCGCGGTCGGCGTGATGCCGTACCGGAAAAACAGCAACGCGCACACCTCGCGGTACAGCGCTTTCGTATCGCTGAAACGCTCTCGCAGCGCCTCAACTTCGGCTTGGATTTCGGATTCTTCGCTCATTATTAAATAGTACAACGTATAACGTAAGAATCAATGAATTAATTTGCAATTTCTGGACATAATTACTCTAATGTCCATAGAATTTGACTCATGAGCAGTTTGAGCGTCACGCCGGTCGTTTTTGCGCATCTTGAGCCCTTGGACGGCTTGGCGCTTCCCCTTCACCTCTCAGGCGAGCGGGGACGCAATCGGGCCCAGGGACTGCCCCAAGTGGCGGCCAATGACGACCGCTCTGCAGTTTTGGCCTGGCTGGCGCGCTACAAGGAGTCACCGGCCACGCTGGCCAGCTATCGCAAGGAGGCGGAAAGGCTGCTGCTTTGGTGCGTGCACCAGCACGGAAAGGCGCTGTCCGATCTGACCCACGAGGATTTCTTGGCCTACGAGTCCTTTTTGGAAGACCCCCAACCGGATGATCGATGGGTCATGCAGGTCGCTCAGAAGGCGCCGAGGTCCTCGCCCCACTGGCGTCCGTTCGCCAAGCCGCTGGACCGGCAGAGCCAGCGCCAGGCACTGTCGATCCTCAACAGCCTCTTCAACTGGCTGGTTCAAGCCGGTTATCTGGCTGGCAACCCTTTGGCTCTGCGCCGCCGCAAGTCGGTGGCGCGACCCGCCAAGACCAGCAGGTTCCTGCCCCACGACCACTGGGCGCAAGTACGCGCGACGATTGAGTCTCTTCCCAAAGGCACGCCTCGGCTTGCTCTCCAAGCGGCTCGATACCGATGGCTCTTCTCTCTTCTCTACATCGGTGGCCTGCGGATTTCCGAGGTCTGTAACAACTCGATGGGCGACTTTTACTGGCGACGGGGAGCTGATGGACGGGAGCGTTGGTGGCTGGAGATTCGTGGTAAGGGAGAAAAAACCAGAGTGATCCCCGCGACAGACGAGTTGGTCTCAGAGCTGATGCGCTACCGAAAGTCGAATGACCTGGGACCTCTACCTCGTGAGGGCGATTCCGCCCCACTACTCCTGCCGTTGATTGGTGGGTCTAAACCTATGGGACGCAGTGCGGTGCATGAGTTGGTCAAGACTATCTTCCGTGAAACCGCAGCCCGCCTGCGCGCTCTGGGTCCTGACCATGAGGCCGCTGCCGCTCATGTGGAGAAGGCCTCCGCCCACTGGATGAGACATACGGCGGGCACCCATCAGAGCGACAACATGGATCTCAAGGCTGTTCGCGACAACCTGGGGCACGCAAATATTTCCACCACCAGCATCTATGTGCACACGGAAGATGATGTGCGCCATGACCAGACCACAAAAGCGCATAAGCTGGGGTGGTCGGTTTGATGGCGAGACGTTGATCCTGTCCTTCAGTTGCGTGACATGCCTTAAAAAGGTACCTCATCGGGAATTGGTTGCAGGTGCTGCTGCAGGTATTCGAGTTTGGCCAACAGTTCGTCAAAGGTAATCACCTCCACGTCCTTGCAAGCGTTGCGGAAGACCTCAAAACAACGCAGTTCATGCTCTTCAATAGGCCGTCGTCCCGCAAGCACAATGCATTTGACGACGTCCGCCCGGGACGGGCGCAGGGACGGGTTATCGAAAACATGTGTCTGCCACCGCGTACGCAACTCACTTTGTTGATGCAGCACCTGGGTGATAGCGCCACTCAGTTCTGAATGAGGGCCGAAAACATGCGGTTTCCTGTACGGCGTGGCAAGCATCAAGGGTGCATCTGGGGTTTTGATTTCCACAATGGCAAGCGCTTGACCTTGCTCCTTGAAGAGGAAGTCCCCAATCTGCGCGCCCGACCCTGTCAGGCCTGATCCTTGAGCATGAAACTGCGTGTGAGACAGTTCGACAGGTCGAGCAAAAGCCAAACTTGTCATTTTCAGAAGACGACAGCACGGAATATCAGAAGTCAGCCGCACGACCTTCTCCGATGCCAATTAGGCAGGCCGCTCACGAGCCCAAAATCGCAGGCCAATGTCGGCGTGCGAGACACTTCATGCTATGCGTTGCATCCCGGATGATCGCAATCTGATAAACCTTGCAAGATGCCACATGCCTCTATTCGTCGAGCGCCCGAGCATTTTTCACGCAGCGAGAGCAAGTGCCGCTTCAATTGCAACAGCGCTTCCACGCGCTCTTCGGTCTGACGAATATGGACATCCAGTAGTGCATTGACGTCGCCGCAGTCCTGAGCAGGGTTATCTCGTAGGCCCAGCAGTATCCTGATTTCGCTCAGCGTCATGTCAAGCGAACGGCAATGACGAATGAACTGCAAACGCTCGATGTGCACATCGCTGTACAACCGAAAGTTGCCACCACTTCGCGCTGGCTTCGGCAGCAGCCCTTCCTTTTCGTAGTAGCGGATGGTCACGACCTCGCACCCAGAGCGCTTGGCGAGGTCGCCAATTCTGATTTCCATGCCTCAATCTCCATTTTTCACTTGACACTATAGCGACTATAGAGTTTTTAATGGAGGCTGAATAGACGATTTGAAGGAGTTATCCATGAGCGAATGCGCTTCAAAGGGGTGTGGCTGCTCGACTGGGCCAATCATCCAACCCACGGCACAAGCCCCGCTGGCAACCGGATCGGCTCAAGCGGTGTACCGCATCGAGAACATGGATTGCCCCACGGAAGAGGCGCTGATCCGAGGCAAGCTGGCTGGGCTGGCGGGTGTGGTTGGTCTTGAGTTCAACCTGATGCAGCGTACCTTGGCCGTGCGGCACGAATTGCCTTCGCTGTCTCCCGTTGAGCAGGCACTGAAGGCCATCGGCATGCAAGCTGTGCGCATGGATGAGGCGTCGGCCGGGCAGACGACCAAGCTGTCCATTGCCAAGATGGATTGCCCGACCGAAGAGGCGTTGATCCGCAACAAGCTCGGCACCGTGGCCGGGGTTGCCAATCTCGATTTCAACCTGATGCAGCGCACGTTGTCGGTACGCCATGCTGACGGGGTTCTGCCGGATGTGCTTGTGGCACTACAAGCACTCGGATTCGAGGCGCAGGTCGAGGACAAGGCCGTGGCCGCGTCGCCATCCGCGTCCCCTGTGACAACGCCGACCAACTGGTGGCCGCTCGGCATTTCCCTCATCGCTGCATCGGCGGCCGAAGCGGTCTACTGGTTCCACGACGGCAATCATTGGTCAGTCGTCATTCTGGCGCTTGTCGCGGTCTTGACGGGGGGGCTGTCCACCTACAAGAAGGGCTGGATCGCGCTCAAGAACCGTAACCTCAACATGAACGCCCTGATGTCGATTGCCGTCACGGGTGCTATGTTCATCGGCCACTGGCCCGAAGCTGCGATGGTAATGGTGCTCTTCGCGCTGGCCGAGGTGATCGAGGCCAAGTCATTGGATCGCGCCCGTAACGCCATCCGTGGACTGCTCGACCTGACCCCGGAGCAGGCCACGGTGCAGCAGCCTGACGGCACTTGGCGAGAGGTAAGTGCCAAGCAAATCGCCATTGGCAGCCGAGTCCGGGTCAAACCGGGTGAGCGCATCGCGCTCGATGGCGAGGTGCTAGACGGACGCTCCACGGTCAACCAAGCCCCGATCACGGGCGAAAGCCTCCCGGTCGAGAAGTCTCCCGGCGATCCGGTGTTTGCGGGCACGATCAACGAATCTGGTTCCTTCGAGTACCGCGTCTCTGCCTTGGCCAGCAACTCCACTTTGGCCCGCATCATTCACGCAGTAGAGGCTGCACAAGGTAGCCGTGCACCGACCCAGCGTTTTGTCGATCAGTTCGCCCGTTGGTACACGCCTCTCGTGTTCGCCCTAGCCATTGCCGTCGCACTGCTACCCCCGCTTCTCATGGGCGCGGCATGGATGGACTGGATTTACCGTGCACTGGTTCTGCTGGTGGTTGCCTGCCCATGCGCCCTGGTGATTTCCACGCCGGTCAGCATCGTCAGCGGCTTGGCCGCCGCTGCCCGCCACGGCATTCTTGTCAAGGGCGGTGTCTATCTGGAAGAAGGCCGCAAGCTGCGCTGGCTGGCTCTGGACAAGACCGGCACGGTCACTCACGGCAAGCCCGCACAAACCGATTTTGTCGCATGGGGCAACGCACTCGCCTCCGATAGCCGCTGTATCGCTGCCAGTTTGGCGGCCCGCTCCGATCATCCTGTATCCAAGGCGGTGGCACAGGCTGCGCAGCGGGATGGAGTTGCCTTGCTCGACGTGGCCGAGTTCAGCGCGCTGCCCGGTCGGGGTGTGCAAGGCCAAATCGACGGGGAGACCTACTATCTGGGCAACCACCGAATGCTTGAAGAGCTGGGGCAGTGCACACCAGAGCTGGAGCAGCGCATCGCGGCGCTGGAAACCGTAGGCAAGACCGTCGTGATGTTGGTAGGCGCAAAAGGGGTACATGCCTTATTCGCCGTTGCGGACACCATCAAGGACAGCAGCAGGAGAGCCATCGCCGAGCTGCATGCTCTGGGCATCAACACCGTGATGCTGACCGGCGATAACCCCCACACGGCACAGGCCATTGCCGCACAAGCTGGCATTGACCGTGCGCAAGGCAACCAACTGCCTGACGACAAACTGCGCGAAGTGGAGCAATTGTCCAGAAATGGCAAGGTTGGCATGGTCGGTGATGGCATCAACGACGCACCGGCCTTGGCGCGTGCGGACATTGGCTTTGCAATGGGAGCGGCAGGCACAGATACCGCCATTGAAACCGCCGACGTGGCCCTGATGGACGATGACCTGCGCAAGATTCCGACCTTCGTGCGTCTGTCGCGTGCGACAGCACAGGTGCTGATGCAAAACATTGTGCTGGCCCTTGGCATCAAGGCGGTATTTCTGGTGCTCACTTTCACGGGTCACGCGACCATGTGGATGGCTGTGTTCGCCGATATGGGTGCCAGCTTGCTTGTTGTCGGCAACGGCTTGAGGCTGTTGCGTCGATGAGCTGGAAACTCTTTCTCTATGACTGGGGTGGCCTGAACATCGCGTTGTTTCAAGTCATTAACACAGGCACGCCCGCCACGCTGGAACCACTGGCATGGTTCTTTAGCCTCGTGGGAAGTTACTGGACAGCGCCGCTGATGCTGTTGGGTCTGTGGTGGTGGTCGAAATCGGCTACTAACGCGGCGCGTGGCACGGCCGTTCGGCATCGCCTTATTGGTTTTAGCGCGGCCTTCTTGCTGGCGTTATTGGTCGCCACCGTCTTGAAGCTATGGTTCGACTTTCCACGCCCGCCTGCCGTCCTTGGCGAGCTGGTGCGCGTCATCGGGGACAAAGAGCTTCACTACAGCCTGCCCAGCGGGCATGCCACCTATGCCGCGCTGGTGGTCGGTGCACTCTGGCCGTTGATGGGCCGCCATGGTCGCGTCGGCTTGGTGCTATATGCCACGTTGGTCGGCTGGTCGCGCATCGCTGCGGGAATGCACTTCCCGGCGGATGTGTTGGCGGGGTGGGCGCTGGGATGGAGCTGCACGGCACTCGCCCGGTGGCTGCTTCCGCTGGCCGCCTCTGTATGGCAATCGGCTCGTCGCACGTCGGCCTGGATCTGGTTCACCGTGGCCGCCACTATTGTCATGACAGATCAGCTCACCAAGTTCGCCATCATTCGCACGTTTGCCTACGGTGAGCAAGTCGAAATCACTCCGTTTTTCAACCTCGTTCACGTCCTGAATCCGGGTGCGGCGTTCAGCTTTTTGGCGAACGCTGGCGGCTGGCAACGTTACTTTTTCATCACGTTGGGTCTGGTTGTTTCTGCTTGGCTGGGTCGCATGCTGTGCCAGCAACGGCCACGTCTCGAAGCGATGGGCTACAGCCTGATCCTTGGTGGTGCGCTCGGCAATGTGGCGGATCGCATGTTGCGTGGACAGGTGGTTGATTTCCTCGACTTCCATTGGCGGCTCGCGCACTGGCCCGCCTTCAACCTCGCTGACGTGGCGATCACGTCGGGCGCTGCTTTGCTCATCATGCAGATGCAGACCCGGGAAAAGAGGATGGACACAGGATCAATTGCGAATTATAATCATTCTCAATGATTTAACCAGAGAATTCCCATGCCCTGCCGATTACCCTATCGCTGGCTGATGGCTTTGCTGTTGGCGATTTGCTCGTTAATCGGCGGGCCAAGCTACGCAGCCAACACCACCGAACTCAAAGCCAAACAGATTTGGCAACTTCTGGACTACGTCGCCGTCGATTACGGCGGCGCGGTAGCCAACGGTGTGGTCCTGAAATCGTCGGAGTACGCTGAAATGCAGGAATTTTCAGCGACAGCCGAACGTCAACTGGGAGAATTACCTGACCAGACCGACAAGGGTCGCTTGTTGCAACAAGCGACCGCTTTGCGTGCTGCGGTAGCTGCCAAAGCCGATCCGGCCAGCGTAGCAAAACTGGCGCACGCGCTGTCCAGTGCGGTGCAAAAGGCGTACCCGTTTCCAGTCGCACCGACTGCCATGCCGGTCTTAGCGAAGGGAGGGCAGTTGTTTCAGGCCCAGTGTGCGGCCTGTCACGGTCAGCAAGGGCGCGGTGATGGCCCCCTAGCGGCATCCCTCAACCCCAAGCCGACCGCGCTGGCCGATCACATGCGGGCGCGCGAGCGCAGCTTATTCGCGCTACACCAAATTATCAGCAACGGTGTCCAGGGCACCGCTATGCAGGGCTTTGGCGCGTTGTCGGATGAAGACCGATGGGCATTGGCGTTCTTTGTTGGCACGCTACCTTATACGCAAAGCGACAAGGACGAAGGAGCCAAGCTCTGGCAAGCCAACGCGCAGGTTCGCCAGACGCTCGTCAGTCTGGATGTGCTGACGCAAACATCTGAGCATGTCTTGGCGGACAGGCTGGATGAGCCTTCCGCCAGAGCCCTGACGGCCTATTTGCGCGCCAATCCGAGCGCGCTGAATATCAGCAGTCCGAAGGGCACCGCGATTGCCAAAGCCAAACTCAGTGAGAGCGTGACGGCATTGCTGGCTGACGACCGTGCAGGTGCGACCAAGCTAGCCTTGTCTGCTTACCTCGATGGCTTCGAGCCGGTCGAACCGGCGTTGGCCACTCGCAATCGGCCGCTGTTCGAGAAGATCGAAGCCGCGATGGTGTCCTACCGGGCATTGATAGCCAATGGTTCGCCTGCCGATGTGCAGACAGCGGAGCTGCATTTGCGCGGCTTGCTGGATGAAGCGGACAAGGTGCTTGCTCCCTCCGACGACGATGCCGTGGCGGCCTTCATCGGTGCGTTAACCATCTTGCTACGTGAAGGATTGGAAGCCCTGCTGGTGGTCGTTGCCATGCTGGCGTTTCTCAAGAAAGCCGAACGGAAAGACGTATTGATCTACGTGCATGCAGGCTGGGCATCCGCGCTGGCCGCAGGCGGCATTACATGGGCAGTGGCAACTTACTTGGTCGGCGTCAGTGGGGCAAGCCGGGAGCTAACGGAAGGCTTTTCGTCACTCTTTGCCGCCGTGGTCTTGCTGGGTGTGGGCATGTGGATGCACCAGAAGAGCGTTGCCGGTCGTTGGCAGGTCTACCTCAAGGAAAAGCTGTCGTCGGCGCTGAACAAGCGCACGGCATGGTTCTTGTTTTCGCTGGCCTTCGTCGCCGTCTACCGTGAGGTGTTCGAGACGGTGCTGTTCTACGCAGCGCTCTGGACAGAAGGAAATGGCTGGCCCCTGCTGGCGGGCTTGGGCACTGGCATGGGAATCCTGGCCCTGCTGGCAGTCATACTGCTGCGCACCAGTGCGCGCCTGCCGATTGGCCAGTTCTTCGCTGCCAGCTCACTGCTGGTGGCCATACTTGCCGTGGTCTTGGCAGGCAAGGGCATCGCAGGTCTGCAAGAAGCAGGGTTATTGCATACCAGCCCAATATCGATCCCACGCATTGATCTGCTGGGCATCTATCCGTCGTGGCAAACACTCTCAGCGCAATTCGCTGTGTTATTCATCGTTGTGGTGGCCTTTACAATCAATTTGCGGTCATCGCGTCAAATGACAGTACAAAAAAGCTGATTTGACGGCGTGAATAGGTGAATTGATGCCGCGATGAGCGCCTTCATCCTCGAATCCGTGCTGACCATGTAGAGGCCAGTTTTTCTTTTACACCTTGGACAGCAGTCGTATTCCATCCGCGCGCAATTCCCCTTTGGGAGAAATATGCCGGTACAAGGTCTGTCGCGTGATACCGAGCTCTTGGCACAGGTCGCCGACATTGG
The DNA here is from genome assembly GCF_044792555.1 of Alicycliphilus denitrificans. Taxonomy (GTDB): domain Bacteria; phylum Pseudomonadota; class Gammaproteobacteria; order Burkholderiales; family Burkholderiaceae_C; genus Alicycliphilus; species Alicycliphilus denitrificans_A. The sequence continues at coordinate 1,473,451 of NZ_CP126238.1, read as the reverse complement.
TTTCAGTCTGCCCCATTGCCGCCATCGCCAGGCGCAGCTTGGCGGCCGTCATTTTGAAAGGCCGACCGCCTTTCCTGCCGCGCGCCCGCGCCGAGGCCAAGCCCGCTACTGTGCGCTCTGCGATCAGCTCGCGCTCGAATTCGGCCAGTGCGGCGAAGATGCCGAAAACCAGATTGCCAGCAGCGGTCGTCGTGTCGATGGCGGCTCCGTGGCCGGTCAGAACCTTGAGGCCAACGCCGCGCCCGGTCAGATCGTGCACGGTATTGATCAGATGGCGCAGGTCGCGCCCGAGCCGGTCGAGCTTCCATACGACCAAGGTATCCCCTGAACGCAACGCCTTCAAACAGCTCGCCAAGCCGGGACGATCCTCGCGCTTGCCGGATGCCTGGTCTTCGTAAAGATGCGCCGGATCGATGGCGGCAGCGATCAGCGCGTCGCGCTGCAAGTCAGTGGCCTGGGAGCCATCCGCCTTCGATACCCGCATGTAGCCGATCAGCATGTCATACCTGTCACATATACGTTCGATTATGTGACAGTGTGCGCCGGAAAGTTAAGGTCGTCAAAAGTTGTCACTTAACCCGTCATTCTGTCTAAGACATGCAAAGGGTCCGTCAGGCTCATAATGTGACAGAAATTCCGTGGGGATGCCTTCCTTTGTAAAGGTGGCGCGCAAATGTTCCAGGGAAGCGGGGTCGCGCCGACCATAGGAAGCCAACGCGAACAGCGAGCGCGCCGTCTCGGGGTTGTGCCGCGCTTCAATGATCGCCTCATTGATAGCGTGGACCGCCCGTTGCCAGTGATCGACGGGTTCGGGCTTCGGGGCTTTCGCCAGCAGACCACTGGTGAACCCGGTTTGGGGCTCGGACCAAAAAAGCTTTGCATGCTCGCCTGGCGGGCTTATATCCCTCACCTCAATCAAGCTGATTGCCGTTGCCGCCGCCTCCAGCATCTGCAACCGTACTGCCGGATTCAGGGTTTCATACGGTCGCCACAGACTTTGCCCAGCACGCAGCGGATGCCCGCAGCCTTCCCAGACTTGGCGGAGATACCCCGCGTAGGTTCCGCACGCCGAAAGCGGGGTGTTCAACTCATCGAGCAGCGTGCGTAGCAGCCGAAACCACAATCCAGCGTGGATGCGTCGGCGCGGCAGCTCCACATGGCCGGTCGTCAGTGCCTGCCAGGTACGCCGGTCCATCACTGCAATCGCGTCGCTGGCGGTGCGCGGCGCAGTGTCGGCGTTATCCCAGCCGAGAAACCGCCCAGGCACGCCCCAATAGGATTCCAGCCAGCAGCCATGCAGCGGGCAGCTCAGCATCAGGGGCAGCTTCCATGCAAGCAGTACGGCTTGGTTTGCCGGGTCGTTCAGACAGAGCGGACAGGCGCGATGTATCGGCTGGCTGGGCAGCCAGGCACGCCAGCTCGTGATGGATCGCGTCCTACGGCGGAGTTTCGGCAGCAGCACCGAGAGCTGGAACGCATAGGTTTCCAATGCGTCTGGAATCTGATCATCAAGGCTGTCCAGTAGCCAAGGCACCCAACCGGCGAAACTCATGCAACGCAGCCGGTCCGGCTCGATGCCGCTCCGCTGGGAGAGCATCGCCAGCAGCGCCAGTGGTGGCGCGGTGTCCAGGTCATCAACCTGGCCGTGACCAAGATCATGCTCCAGCAGCTCGGATACCTCCATGTGATAGCAAAGGGCCACGCGGTTGAGCCACGAAGACAAGGCTTCGCCTTCCCTGGGAGCCGGATGCAGCGGCCAGCGTGGCGCTGGCTTCACATCAGTTCCCGCTCGAATTGCCGCCGCCGCTCGCTGGGGCCGGTGTAATCGGCCATGCTGAGCGTGCGGTGGTTGATCGCTTCCTCGCCGCTCTCCACGGCGACGATGGCCGCCGCCATCAGCAAGTGCGCCAGTTCGCCTATGGTGCCCTCGCTGCGCGTAAGCAGGTAGCGGGCCATATCCAGCGTGGCAATCGACGAGGGTCGCCGCAGCGGGAGCGAAGCCGCGAAGCTGGCCAGCAGTGAGCAGCAATCGTCGTTGGCCTCCCACACCGGCAGCATCATCGGCTCGAAGCGGTTTTCCAACTGGTCATCCGAGCGGATGGCCAGGTAGGCGTCGCGCGTACCAACCCCGACCAGTGGGATGCGCAATTCGTTGCCGAGGAAGCGCAACAGATTGAGGAATTCCCGGCGGTTGACGCTGTTGCCGGCCAGGACGTTGTGCAACTCGTCGATCACCAGCATGCGCACGCCGACCTTGCGCAGCAGTGCCAGCGCCAGTTGCTCCATTTCCGGCAGCCGTGGGCGCGGTCGCAATGGCGCACCCATTGCCGCGAGCAGCGCGACGTAGAAGCGGATCACCGACGGCTCGGACGGCATCTGCACAACCAACACTGGGATGTGCTCCTGGTCGGCATCGGAGCTAGCCAGATGCGTGCGCCGGAATTTCTCGACGATCATCGACTTGCCGTTGTTGGTTGGACCAATCAGCAGCAGGTTGGGCATGCGTTGTTTGTTCGGCCACGCATACAGGGTTTCCAGCCGGTTCAGCGCTTCGACCGCGCGGGGATAGCCGATCCAGCGGTCGGCGCGAAGGCGTTGGATGCGCTCGTCCGCCGGCAGCCGGGCCAAGCCCTGCGCCGCCGGCAGCAGGTGGGACAGGTCGATGATGGGATAGTCGTCCACGGCTACCACTCCTCGATCTGGTCGAACGGTTTGGCCGGCGGCTGGTTGTCTGCCTGCGGGTCAGCCATGTCCGCGTCCGGTGGTGGCGTGGTTTTGACAGGCAGTGCCGTTGCCTTGAGATGCTGGCGTCGATCCGCGTCGCGCCGCGCCTTGCGCGTACCTTTCTGCGCGGTGGTCACGATTTCGCGCATCTGGCCGATCATGCGGAACAGCGCCGACTCATCCACCTGTTCGCGCCCTTGCTGCCGCAATTTCGCCAGCGCCTGTCGTTGTTCCCAGAGGGTGACAGCCGGGTGCGACAAGGTGCGGTAGGGGATTTCCAGGTAATGCTGCCCCTCTGGTTCCAGCACCCATATGCGGCTGATGTCGCGCGGATCGCGCCGGATCAGGAACGCAGGCAAGCGGTCGCGGCGCGCTATCCACGGCTTGAGCGCATCGGCGTAGTAGTGGATGTGGTCGATGACGAAGCCGGTGCGGGTCAGCGTGCGGCGGATGATGGGCAGAAAATCGACCAGAAAAGCCGTGGCGCGAGTGATGACGGTTGGCACGCCGGTCCGTGCGATAGCTTCGGCCCAGCGCGCAGCCGGCGGTTGGAGCAGGCCGTTGTGCACGGAGCCGTGATAGGTGCCCACCGCCAATGCGAGCCAGCGCTCCAGCTCGCGCAGTGTCAGGGCGGCCATCCTTTCGGAGGCGTATTCCCCACGCTGGTCTGGGTTGGAGAAGGTCGTCCCTGGCAATTCGTCGTGGATCATCTGCATCGCCGTGCCGATGATCCGTTCCACGATACCGCCGTAGTGCGGCTGCCCGAGCGGGCGATAGTCCAACCGGATGCCATGCTGCTCGCAGCCACGGCGCAGCGCCTCGCTCTTGAACTCAGCCGCATTGTCCAAGTAGAGCAGTCTGGGCTTGCCGCTCATCGGCCAATCCATCTCTACGTCCAACCCTTCCAACCAAGGGCGCTTGTCGCAGCCGGCATGCGCCAGGCACAGGCCGACCGAGACGGCGGAGGGCGCTTCCAACGTGACCACCATGCCAACCACGCAGCGGGTGAATACGTCGATGGCTAGGGTCAGGTACGGACGGCCAATCGGTTGCCGCTCGCGCTCGTCCACCACGATCAGGTCGATGACTGTGTGGTCGATCTGCACCTGCTCCAGCGGTGCGAAGACAGGCGGCGGAACACCACCAACACCTTGCAGGGTGCGGGACGCATCCTGACCTTCCCGAAGGCGAGTGGTCTTGAGTGGATCAAGGCTGGCGATCCGCAGCGCCACCGTGTTGCGCGCCGGCACCCGCAGCATTTGCAGCTTGCACGCCCGCGCAACTTCGCGGTGGAACGCCGCCAAGCTACGCTTCTGCTTGGTCAGGAAGCGCTTTTGCAGTAGCTCACGGATGATTCGTTCGACCGACTCCGACAAGCGGCCTTTACCTTTGCCACCGCTCGACTGCCCAAGAGCCAAGTCAGTGACCAGCCCCGAACCTTGCCGGGCACGGCGGATCAGGACGTAGACCTGCCGCCGGGACAGACCCAGTGCATGGGCTGCCGCGTCGGCCGCTACATGCCCGACCGTCTCCGACTGCGCCAACGGCCCAATGATCTCCGCGCGACGACGCGCACGCTCCCATGCCTGTTCTGGCAGGGTGGCCACGCCGTGCTCGGCAATCGGTGCGGTATCGGTCGCCATGCTCACCTCGCTTTGGTGCACACGAGTATTGAGCATAGACGGGTTTCGTGCAGAGAAGTCCTGATATCTGGCTGTCAGGAGCCGTATGCACAACAGGCTTCAAACCGCGCTGAATGGTGCAGTCGTCTGCTGAAAATGACAACGTAATTCGCTGCGAATGCTTGACGCCAAGTTAGGGTATGCCTCAACCTGACGGCGGCGAATCACAAGCGTCCGGTTTGACGCTGGTTTCGGTCGCAGTGCTGGCCCGCGCCTGGAAGCGCTGATAGCACTCCAGCCCGCAGAAATGCTCCACGTACTCGGCCCCTTCCGGCGTGAAGGCGGCATCGAGCGGGATTTCCTTGCAGCACACGCAGCAACTGGTGCTCGGTTCATTGGCGTTCATGGTGGTGTTCCTCCATTGGTTGACGAAGCCGACGAAGGCCGCCGCCGGCATCGGCCTGGCGAACAGGAAACCCTGCACCGTGTCGCAACCCGCCTGCCGCAACCACGCAAGGCAGTCGGGTGTTTCCACACCCTCGGCTACCACCTCCATGCCCAGCCCGTGCGCGAGCTGGATCACCGCCCGCACGATAGTTTGGTCACGGGCATCATCCGGGAGCCTGGCGACAAAGGATTGGTCGATTTTCAATGTGGTGATGGGGCAGCATTTCAGATGTTGCAGGCAGGAATAGCCGGTGCCGAAGTCGTCGGCGGCGAAGCGCACGCCGATGGCGCGCAAGGCGTCGAAACTGGCGAACAGGGCTGGATTGCCGAATGCGACCGATTCGGTCAGTTCGATCTCCAGAAGCTCGGCGGGCAGGGCCATATCGGCCAGCACCCGCTTTACCTCGTCGTCGAACGTTGGCCCAACCTGGCTGGCGGACACATTGACGGCAAGACGGAACGGTTGCCATGCCGGTCCTTGCCACTTGTGCATCTGGCGACAGGCCTCGCCCAGCACCCACGCGCCTATTTCCGGCATCAGGCCGAACGACTCGGCCAGCGGCAGGAACTGGCCGGGCGGCAACAGGCCAAGCCTCGGATGCCGCCAGCGCATCAACGCTTCCGCGCCAGCGATCCGGTGATCGCGCAGATCGACCAGCGGCTGGTAATGCAGGTCAAGCTGTCCGCGCGCCGCCGCCTGCGCCAACTCGGCCGCCGTCCATCCGGCGGGCTGCGAACTCGTCATGATCCGCCCCGGAAGGCGCGCAGCAGCCGCGTTACGGCCAGAACGAACAAGCCGGTCAGCGCGAGCGCGGCAACACCCCAATGCTCGCCAAGGAAGGCACCGGCGGTCGTCCCGGCCAGCACGGCGGCGAGAATCGGCAGATGGCAGGGGCAGGTCAACACGGCCAGCGCACCCCACAGGTAGCCGGAAACGGGTTGGCGCGTCTCGGGCGGCAGTTTGTCAGGGGCGTTCACGGCAATGCCTCCTCGTGCGCCCGCTCGGCTGGCATGGAGGCCAGTTGCGCGTCCAGATGGGCCAACGCCGCGCGCCGCCGCTCGACCAACTGGCGCAGCACGGCAAGCTGCGCTGCGGCTTGTGCGCCGTCCGCTGCGTCGAGCGCACGGCACAGCCGCGCCAGGGCATCCAGGCCGATACCCGCCTCAAAGGCCGCGCGCACGAAGCACAGCCGTTGCAAGGCCGCATCGTCGAACACGCCGTAGCCGCCCGCGGTGCAGGCCACCGGCCGTAACAAGCCGCGCACCAGGTAGTCGCGCACGATATGTACGCTCACCCCAGCGTTATGGGCCAGTTGCGATACCGTGTAGGCGCTCATCGCACACCTCCTTGTCCTCACCCGGCGCAGCAGGAAAGCTGCTTCACATCCTTGTTGAAGGTCTGCGCCGCGAGCTTCAACCCTTCGACCATCGTCAGGTAGGGGAACAACTGGTCGGCCAGTTCCTGCACCGTCATCCGGTTGCGAATCGCCAGTGCGGCCGTCTGGATCAGTTCGCCCGCTTCCGGGGCCACTGCCTGCACGCCGATCAGTCGTCCGCTGCCTTCTTCAACCACCAGTTTGATGAAGCCGCGCGTGTCGAAGTTGGCGAGCGCGCGCGGCACGTTGTCCAGCGTTAGCGTGCGACTATCAGTTTTGATGCCGTCATGGTGCGCTTCCGCCTCGCTGTAGCCTACGGTCGCCACTTGCGGGTCGGTGAACACCACGGCCGGCATCGCGGTCAGGTTCAGGGCCGCGTCACCGCCGGTCATGTTGATCGCGGCGCGAGTGCCGGCCGCTGCCGCCACATAGACGAACTGCGGCTGGTCGGTGCAGTCGCCTGCGGCGTAGATGTGTTCCACGCTTGTACGCATGCCGGGGTCGATGACGATAGCGCCTTGCGGGGTGAGCGTGACGCCCGTCGCATCCAGTGCCAGCTTGCGTGTGTTGGGCGCGCGGCCGGTGGCGACCAGCAGCTTGTCGGCGCGCAGTTCGCCGTGCGCCGTGGTGAGCACGAATTCGCCGTCCCCTTCACCATTGATATACGCGACCTGGCTGGCCTGGGTGTGTTCCCTCACCTCGATGCCCTCCATGCGGAATGCGGCCGTGACGGCTTCGCCTATAGCTGGGTCTTCGCGGAAGAACAGCGTGCTGCGAGCCAGGATCGTCACCTTCGCTCCGAGTCGGGCGAACGCCTGCGCCAGCTCCAGCGCCACCACTGATGAGCCAATCACGGCCAGGCGCTTAGGAATCGTCTCGCTGACCAGCGCTTCAGTGGAAGTCCAGTACGGAGTGTCTTTCAGGCCGGGAATCGGCGGCACGGCCGGGCTCGCGCCGGTGGCGATCAGGCAGCGGTCGAATGCCACCACGCGCTCGCCGCCGTCGTTGAGTTGCACGATCAGGTTGCGATTGTCCTTAAAGCGGGCGGAGCCGTGCAGCACAGTGATCGCCGGATTGCCCTCCAAGATGCCTTCGTACTTGGCGTGGCGCAGTTCATCGACGCGGGCCTGCTGCTGGGCCAGCAGCGCCGTGCGCTGGATGGTCGGCGTGGTAGCGGCGATGCCGCCATCGAACGGGCTTTCCCGGCGCAGATGGGCGATATGGGCGGCGCGGATCATGATCTTGGACGGCACACAACCGACATTGACGCAGGTGCCGCCGATGGTGCCGCGCTCGATCAGCGTGACACGTGCGCCTTGCTCGACGGCCTTCAGCGCCGCTGCCATCGCGGCCCCGCCGCTGCCGATGACGGCGATATGCAATGCGCCGCTGCTACCCGTCTTGTCGTTTCTGCCCAGCAGATCGCGCATCTTGTCGAGCAATCCGCCCGGCGTCGAAACTGAGGGGGCATCGGCCAGCGTGGCCCGATAACCGAGTCCAGCTACAGCGGCCGTCAGCGCGTCGGGTGACGTGCCGACCTCAATGGCGAGCTTGGCGCTGCCCTTGGCGTAGGAGACATCCGCTGATTGCACGCCGGGCACTTTCTCCAGGGCGTCCTTGACATGCACTGCGCACGAGTCGCAAGTCATGCCGGTGATTTTGAGAGTGCTCATACCATCGTTCCTTATTCGTGTGGGCCGCCGTGTCGCACGGTCAGCCGTCTTTCACAAGCGCTTGGCGGGGAGTTCGCAGCCGTCCGGTCCGCAACGGCGATGCGCCGGCGACACGAAGTCCCAGATCGACACCCCAATCATCAAGGCCAGGCCGACGTACATCAGGTTCGCCGTCCACCAGTTGCCGAGCAGCCAGACCGTGGCCGCAAACACGATGGCCGGGCCGATCATGCCGAGCAGACTGCGCAGCCATTGCCGATGACTGAACCAACCCAGCGCGTTCGCCAGGAAGGCCAGCGCGGCAAACAGCGGCAGCAGGCGGCTGATGAACAGTCCCTCGTACTGGCTCAAGAAGCCCAGCCCGATGGCCGCGCCGAAGCTGGCGAGGGCTGGAAAGCAGGCGGCGCAGCCCATCGCGGAAACGACGCTGCCGAGCGCGCCGGTTTTATCGGCAATGCGTGTCATCAGTCCCATGAAGCGGCTCTCGCTGTTGTCGTTGGCTTGCTGGCTCACTGCTTGACGCTGGACGGATAGCCGGCGTCTGCGGTGGCCTTGGTCAGCTTCTGTACGCTGGCCTTGGTGTCGTCAAAAGTGACGACGGCCTCGCGCTTCTCGAAGCCCACATCGACCTTGCTCACGCCTTCGACCTTGGAGAGCGCTTTCTTGACTGTGATCGGGCAGGCGGCGCAAGTCATGCCGGGAACCGCTAGCGTGACGGTCTGGGTAGCGGCCCACACCGGGGCAACAGCGGCGGCGAGGGCAAGGGAGGCAAACAGTTTCTTCATGATGAACTCCTGGTTAATAGAAAAATGGAACGACATAGGGAAATCCAAGCGCGACCAGGACCAGCACGGCCACGATCCAGAAAATCAGCTTGTAGGTGGCGCGCACCTGCGGAATCGCGCAGACCTCACCTGGCTTGCATGCCTGCACGGGCCGGTAAATCCGCTTCCAGGCGAAGAACAGCGCCACTAGCGCCGCGCCGATGAACAACGGTCGATAGGGTTCCAGCACCGTCAGGTTGCCGATCCAAGCACCGGAGAAGCCCAGGGCGACCAGTACTAGCGGCCCCAGGCAGCAGGTCGATGCAAGAATGGCGGCCAGCCCGCCGGCGAAGAGCGCACCGCGCCCGTTTTGTGGTTCAGACATACGTTGGCCCTTTTGAATTTGGATTGGATAGCGTAACCTTACTTCCGTACTCATGTACGGAGTCAAGCGATATGGAAAATAATTTGGAAAACCTGACCATTGGCGTTTTTGCCAAGGCGGCCGGGGTCAACGTGGAGACAATCCGCTTCTATCAGCGCAAGGGCCTGTTGCCGGAACCGGACAAGCCTTACGGCAGCATCCGCCGCTATGGGGAGGCGGACGTGGTTCGGGTGAAATTCGTGAAATCGGCACAGCGGCTGGGGTTCAGTCTGGACGAGATTGCCGAGCTGTTGCGGCTCGACGATGGCACCCACTGCGAGGAGGCCAGCAGCCTGGCCGAACACAAGCTCAAGGACGTGCGCGAGAAGATGGCCGACTTGGCGCGCATGGAAACCGTGCTGTCTGAACTCGTGTGCGCCTGCCATGCACGAAAGGGGAATGTTTCCTGCCCGTTGATCGCGTCACTACAGGGCGAAGCAGGCCTGGCAAGGTCAGCTATGCCTTAGCGTGCTTTATTTTCCGTTTTCTGAGGTGCCCCCATGTTGGCGGGAGTAGTGCTCCATCTGGCGGAAAGCCATGGACATGAGCACACGCACGAGGTGCTGGAGCATGAGCATGCCCACCGGCACGACGATGGGCACCATTCACATACGCACGCTGTGATGCCAAAGGGCAGCCACAGTCACATGCACACCCATGAACCTATGACCCACGCCCATCCCCATGCTCCTGACGTGCACCATCAACACGTTCACTGAACCCCCGGTATTTTTTTGTCTGCTCCCCCGAGGTCACTTGACCGTCAGGTCGGAGACCAGGCGAGCCTTGTAAGCCCTTTCCCGAATAGCATCCTCGCCGTCAGTCGTCCATACAAACGTGCTCTTCCACGCCCAAACCGTTCCATCGATACGAAGAAATCGTAGGTCACCGGCTTTGCCATCCACAGTTGCGACTTGACGCTCTCCTTCGAAATCCAAGGTGAACGTATGCGTTCCTGGCTTCAACTTGAAGCGCACCATCGTGTTAGGGAGTGTCTCTGCGGTCATTTCGTTATCCGCGCTGATCTTGACAAAGCGCCCGCCATCTCCCCAGTTGCGCCGCACGACATAGACGGTGAGCGCATTCGGATCGGGATTAAAGCGCTTCGCCTGAGCGTCGGCATTCAGGCTGGGTGCGGGCACCCGAGTGCATGCGATTACTCGACCCTTCCTGGCTTTGTAACAGTATGGCGCTTCTGCGGAAGGATCGGCCCCAGTAGGGGTAGCACAACCCGCCAGCAAGCTAGCAGCCAGCACAGAAGTAAGGATCACGCAGAGGCGGCGGGTGCCTGAATGTGCAGGAATTTTTGTCATGGATCTGATTCTTTGCTGTGGAGGTTGTTGATCAGCGACTGCAGGTTTGTCAGCGACTCCGGCACTTTTACCCACGGTCTGTTTCCTTGGATTGCATCTGGCGGTGCCGCGATTTCGGTGCTTTTCGGTATTTCAAACGCATTGCCTGCCGATCCCTCAGTCTCTTGGCCAAGCGTCGGCTGTACTTGAGTCTCACGTCCAATGGCGGGTGGCGTTTGAGCCAGATACGCCGCAACCTCCAAAACACAAACACGGAGGTCAACAAGCCGATCCAAATCCAGAACAGCTTGGCAAAAAGCGCGACCTGTGCCACCTGCATTGACATGGATCGCTCCTTTTTTTAGCCTCCAGCACAGGCATGTTGCCGATGGGCGGATCGAACTCGCCGATATGTAGTCAGCTGCTTTGACATGAACGGACTGCGAAAAATGGATCAACACTGGGGCGTCGCGAGGGCGCCCCCCCCAGCCAGGCTTCGTACTACTTCAGCGTGAAACGCACGGAGGCAACCGACTTGCCGGCCTTCGAAACGGCGACGACGGCTTTGGTACCGGCGGGGACTTTGAAACTGCCCGTGGCTTCCAGCTTGCCGTCACCGGCTTGGAGCTGGACATCCTGTTTCTCGCTGCCTGCCAGCAGCGTGACCTTGGCGGTCATTCCCGCCACGGCAACTGGCTTTCCATGGTCGCGCATATAGAGCTGCAGCTTGTCGGCGCTGGCAACGAATTCGTACTCGACCTCCTTGGCTTCTGCGACAGCACCACCGTGCATCGGCTTTAGGTCGTGGCCGTGATTGTCCGCAGCGAAGGCTGCGCCCGAGATCGACACTGACAGGGCAAGAATGAGTTGTGAGAGTTTCATGACAGTTCCTTAGGGGTTGGAGAAAGGGGACGGTCCCGCAATCAGCGAGCGGGACCGTTTCAACTACACGGGCGCAGACACGTCCGGGGGATGCGATGGCTCAGCAGACACATCCTCATCTTCCTCATCGGGTCGGTGGGCCAGACGGTAAAGAATCGGCAGTACGAGAAGCGTGAGCAGCGTGGACGAGAGAATTCCGCCGATCACTACAGTGGCCAGGGGACGCTGGACTTCAGCGCCGGTACCTGTCGCAATGGCCATGGGAATGAAGCCCAGCGAGGCCACAAGGGCAGTCATCAGAACCGGCCGTAGCCGGGTGAGCGCTCCGTCACGGATTGCTTCGTCAAGACCCACACCGCCTTCCCTCAAGCTGCGGATGTACGAAATCATCACCAGACCATTGAGCACGGCCACCCCAGAAAGCGCGATGAAGCCGACCGCCGCAGAGATAGACATCGGAATGTCGCGAAGCCAAAGCGCCAGGATGCCCCCCGTCAAAGCGAATGGGATGCCGGTGAAGACCAGCAGACCATCCTTGACGTTGCCGAACATAGCGAATAGCAGCACAAAAACCAGCAGCAGGGACACCGGCACGACGATCTGCAGGCGCTGAGTGGCCGACTGCAAGTTCTCGAAGGTTCCCCCCCAGCTCGTCCAATAGCCGGTAGGAATCTTGATCTGGGCCAGGCCTAGCTCAGCCTCTGCGACGAAAGAGCCCACATCGCGCCCGCGCACGTTGGTGCTCACGACGATGCGGCGCTTGCCGTTTTCTCGGCTCACCTGATTCGGGCCAGGAGCGAGCTCGAACGTTGCCACTTCGCCCAGCGGGATGAAGTTCGTCTTGGCATCCGTACCACTGGCAGAACGCGGCAGCGGTATCGGCAGCCGCTTCATCCCTTCCAAGTCGTTACGCAGTGCCTCAGGCAAGCGAACCAAGATGTCAAACCGGCGGTCTCCCTCGAACATGGTGCCCGCCTCACGACCACCAATCGCGGTGGCCACGGTGTCTTGGATGTCGGCGACGTTCAGACCATAGCGGGCGGCCTTTTGGCGGTCGATGTTCACTGTGAGCATAGGAAGGCCCGTCGTCTGCTCCACCTTCACCTCAGAGGAACCTTGGATCTTCTGCAGCATCGCAGATACTTCTTCAGCGGACTTGTTCAGGACATCCATGTCGTCACCGAAGATCTTCACGGCCACGTCACTGCGCACCCCGGAGATCAGCTCGTTAAAGCGCAGCTGAATGGGCTGGGAGAACTCATAGTTGTTGCCGGGGATTTTCCCGATGACTTCCTGAATCGCCGCGAGTAGTTCGTCGCGGGTTTTTCGAGGTTCGGGCCATTCGGCCGTTGGCTTGAGCATGATGTACCCGTCCGAAATGTTCGGCGGCATGGGGTCTGAGGCGATCTCCGCTGTTCCGGTTCTGGCGAAAATGCGCTCGATCTCGGGGAATTTCTCTTTCAAGGTCCTTTCAATCTGCTGCTGCATTTGGACTGACTGGGAAAGACTGGTGCCTGGGATGCGCAGCGCCTGGATCGCAAAGTCGCCTTCATTGAGATTGGGCACAAACTCGCTGCCCATGCGCGTGGCGATCAAGCCGCACAAGACCACCGCAACTGCGGCTGCGGTCAGTACGACCGCCTTTGCGGCCATGACACGGTCGAGCAGCGGACCGTACAAGCGCTTGGCATGGCCCAGCAGGAAGTTCTCCTTCTCGCTGACCCGATTGCCGATGAACAAGGCTACCGCTGCGGGGATGAAGGTTACCGACAGGATCATTGCGCCCACCAAAGCAGCGACCACAGTGAAGGCCATGGGGTGGAACATCTTTCCTTCCACCCCCGTGAGCGCGAAGATGGGCAGGTACACCACCATGATGATGAGCTGGCCGAATAGCAATGGGCGCCTTGACTCCTGGGATGCCAAGAACACCTCATGGAAGCGCTCGGCCCGCGTCAGTGGCCGACCGTGGTGCGCTTGTGCATGGGCAAGGCGCCGTACGCAGTTCTCAACGATCACCACAGCGCCATCGATGATGATGCCGAAGTCCAGCGCTCCCAGGCTCATCAGGTTGGCGCTCACCTTGTACTGGACCATACCCGTGAAGGTGAAGAGCATCGACAAGGGGATGACCATTGCCGTGATGATGGCAGCGCGGATGTTGCCCAGAAAGAGGAACAGGATCACGATCACGAGAACCGCGCCCTCCAGCAGGTTCTTCTTCACCGTGCTGATGGCTTTGTCAACAAGCACGGTACGGTCGTAGACCGTCACCGCGTGCACTCCCTCTGGGAGGCTCTTGTTGACTTCCAACATCTTCTTGTCCACTGCCTGCGAGACGGTCCGGCTGTTCTCACCGATCAGCATGAACACCGTGCCGAGGACCACTTCGCGCCCGTTGTCGGTTGCGGCACCGGTGCGCAGCTCTCGGCCAATGCCCACCTCTGCCACGTCGCGCACGCGCACAGGAACACCGTTGGCACTGCTGAGGATCACGTTTCCAATGTCTTCCAGCGATTTGACTTGACCGGGCGCGCGAATGAGGTACTGCTCGCCGCGCTTTTCGATATAGCCCGCGCCCACGTTGCCGTTATTGCGGTCCAGCGCAGTGACTACATCCTGCAATGTCACGCCCAGGGATGCCAGTCGTTCTGGGATGGGTGCAATCTGGTACTCCTTGGCAAAGCCACCAATGGAGTTGATCTCGGTCACGCCTGGAACATTTCGCAGCTGTGGCTTGATGATCCAGTCCTGAATCTCGCGCAGGTCTGTCGCGGTATAGGGCGAGCCGTCAGGCTTCTTCGCCCCGTCCTTGGTTTCTACAGTCCAGAGATAGATTTCGCCCAGCCCGGTCGAGATGGGCCCCAGCGCTGGCGTGATGCCTGCAGGCAGCTTGTCACGCGCCTCCTGGATACGCTCGTTGACGAGCTGGCGAGCAAAATAGATGTCGGTTCCGTCTTTAAAAATGACGGTCACCTGCGACAGACCGTACCGCGAAAGCGACCTGGTCTGTTCCAGGTTTGGCAGGCCAGCCATGACCGTCTCAATGGGGTATGTAACCCGCTGCTCAGTCTCCAAAGGCGAGTAGCCTGCGGCCTGGGTGTTGATCTGAACCTGGACGTTCGTAATGTCAGGGACCGCATCGATAGGCAGCTTTTGGTAGCTGAAGACGCCAAGCGCCACCATGCCCAGGGCCGCTAGAAGCACCAACCATCGCTGCTCGATAGAGAATCGAATGAGTTTTTCAAACATGTATGCGCTCCGCGATCAGTGCGTGTGTTCGGCAGATCCCTTGCCGAGTTCAGACTTCACGACGAAGCTGCCGGTCGAGGCGTAGGGCATACCGGCTTTGAGACCCGAGAGGACTTCGACCCGCTTGCCATCGCTTCGGCCCAGCTTCACGGGTTGAGCGAGAAAGCCTCCATCAACCTTGAGGAAGACCACCGGCTTTTCCCCGACGTTTTGGACGGCGTCGGCCGAGATGGTTACAGGCGCTACCGTTTCTTCGGACACCACCTCAACATTGACAAACAGGCCGGGGCGCCAAGCGCCCTTGGGGTTGTCAAGAACCACGCGGGCTTTTGCCGTGCGGGTTTGCTCGCCAATGAGCGCTCCTACAAAAGCGACAGTGCCTGTAGCGGAGGCGTCAAAGGCGGTGGCCTTGATCGTGACCTTTTCACCCACACGCACCGCTGGTAAGTCTTTTGCCGGAACATTGATCTCGGTCCACACCTGGGAAAGGTCCGAGATGGTGAAAACCGCAGCATCTTCCTTCACGGCTTCGCCGAGACTCAGGTGCTTTTCGATGACGATGCCGTCAAAGGGCGCACGCAGCTCTATGCGATTGAGTCCAGATACTGACGAGGCAGACAACCCCATGGCGCTCAGCTTCTGATGGGCGTTGGCGACAGCAACTTCTGCTTCGCTCAAGGCCTGCTTAGCCTGCAGGTAGTCCTGCTCGGCAGACACCTTCTGCTCCCACAGCTTTTTCTCTCGCTCGTAGGTGGTCTTTGCCAGCGTTAAGCGCTTTTGGGCCGTCTGCAGCTCGCTGCGTTGCTCGGAAGCAGTCGGGCTCGCGATCACCGCCAAGACTTGTCCTTTCTTGACCACTTGACCCAAGCTGGCATTGACGCTTTCCACGACTCCCGCAAGCCGGGGCACAACGTGAGACGTGCGGTCTTCGTTCAAGCGTATCTCGCCGGGAAGGAGCAACGCTGTCTTGATGTTGGCTTTGATCGAAGAGTCCACCTTGATGGATGCAGCCTTGATCTGGGCATCGCTCAGTTCGATCTTTCCTTCTTCCTTGCTCATCAGGAACATGAAGGGCTCTGTGGCAGTCTGCGCGATGATCTCGATGTCGAACGCGTGGGGTTCCGCAACGATCTCGCGGCTGACCAGACTGTACTTTTCAGTGGTAAACGTCAGCTTCTGCTTTTCATCTGTCGGGCGGATCACAGTTGCCGTGACCGTTGCAGCATTCAGGGGCAGCGGTTTATCTTTGTCGGACAGCCAGATTCGCAGTCGAGGCTCGCCACCGTCTTCAGACAACAACGCTTCCAAGCTGAAGTCGCCTTCCTTGAACACGGTACCGCCATGTGGGCCCTTGGCTTCGCTCTTTTCGTGGTGTTCACCATCGGCATGCCCCTTGTCATCGTCGTGGCCCATTTCGCCACCCTTGCCATGGTGCTCGCCGTCGCCGTGCCCCTTGGCCTCGGTGTGGCCGCCGTGCCCGTGGCCATCGCCCTCGGCGGTCGCAGCTTTGGGCTTGCCGCCACCTTGCAAGATGAAGGCTCCCGCGCTGACCCCTAGTGCGAGGACTACTGCTATGGCGATCAGGTGTTTTTTACTGATGGTGGATTTGCTGGAGTTCATGTTCATGGTCATGCTCAGTGTTGCGTTGCGATCAGGCCGGGAACCATGCTGGCCCCGAGCAGGCGGTCGATATCAGCCGCTGCACGGTGTGCTTCGCCAAGGGCTTTGAGGTACTGGGATTTGGCGGTGAAGTAAGTGCGTTGGGCATCGAGCACTTCCAGGAAATTGAACTTACCGTTCTCGAAACCAATGGCGGCGGCGTCATAGGCCGACTTAGCACCGGGCAGAACGTCCTGCTGCAGTGACTGAACCTCTGCGGTGATCGTGGTAAGGCGCTCTCGTGCCTGCGCCACTTCGCTGTGCAGGCGCACGGTGGCCGCTTGCAGCTCATCGCGGGCCTTGTCTTCAAGTTTCAGCGCCTCCAGGAGGTTGCCTTGGTTGCGGTCGAAGACGGGAAGAGGCACAGAGACCCCGAGAAGAAGGACGTTTCGCTGCGTCTCGTTGCTGCGCTGCATGCCGACGCTGACGGTGACATCGGGCACGCGCTTGCTTTGTTCCAGGTCGCTCAAGGCCTTGCGCCGATCCACCTCGATTCGCGCAAGTACCACGCCTGGCGCTGAAGAAATCAGGGGCTGGAGATCGGCGAGGCTCGGGGCCGAGGGCAGGTTCTCGGCCTTGCCCTCCAGGACGGTGAAAGGCGTGTCGATCCGTCCCAACAGCGCGAACAGACGGGACAGAGCATTGCGTTGTTCGCTCGCAGCCTGGGCGAGTTCGACGCGGACGCCGGCTTCTGCAACCCGGGCCTTGGACTCTTCCACAGGGGATACTTTGCCAGCAGCTACACGCTTTGCGACGGTATCCGTTGAGGATTTGGCCAACGCTGCGCTGTCTCTGGCCAGTACCAATCGTTCCTGCGCAGTCAGAACGTCAAAGTAAGCGGCAGCGACATTGGCCCGCACGGTAGCTTTAAGCTCGGCGAGTTGGGCTTGTGCTTGCTCGCGTGATTTTTCGGCCGCCTTGGTGCGCGCCGCACGTTTCCCACCCAGTTCTAAGGGAAGATTGAGTTGCCAGCTCTGCGTACGCGTCTTGGAGCGTGCGTCTTCCAGGGAGTACGCAAGCTCTGGATTGGGGCGCGAGCGTCCTTGAAGAACCTGTCCTTCGGTTGCCTCCAATTGGCGTTTCGCCGCAGCCACCTCCGGATTTCCCTCCAGGGCCAATTCGATGGCCTTGGCCAACGACAATGGCTCCGCAGTGGCGGCTGCAGCAGCCTCAGGTGCTCGTTCTCCAACGACGTGCCCTGGTGGCAAGCCCTGCGAAAAGGCACCGCCCGAGGCCAGCCATATAGCTGCGGCGCCTGCCGCGAGCTTGATCTTTCTACGGCCGCGCCATGCGTGCGGCATCTCTTGAAGGTAAGTACCCTTGAACATCCGATTCTCCAGTGATTTCAAAACACGCGGGAATCGGCGGACTGGCAACCGTGCAGCTGCCTGGCAACTCGTCAGTCACTTCAGCTGCAACACACGCAACTGCTTCCGCCGCGATGGCGGACAAGACTGAAAAAGAGAAGTGAGGTGCCCCCGCCGATCAGGCGAGGACGGACCACTGAGGGCGGTCTGGGGGCGTGGGGGTTACAGCCAGCAGGCGCTTGCCTGAAGGAGGCTCCACGCGGCTTTCATGGATGAAGACTGGCTTTGCATCTGACCAGTTTAAGGCCCCGATACCCGCGCCATGACAGACTGAACAGTCAACATCAAATGCATCGGCTCCCTGGCTGGACTTTTCGGCCTGACCATTCCCGCCTTTGGCTTCATGCTTGTGTTCGTGATGCCCAAGGTGCTGCGACTGCGCGGTTGAGTTCTCATGCATGCAATAAGCAGCCACCGCAGACCAGCTGAACTGGAACGGAAGCAATGCAAGCATAAAAACAGCGATCAAGCGGCGCATTATTGAAGTCTAGCATGCGTCATGAAGGGCGCACTGAGGCTTGGATGGCCGCTGAAGGGCACTGGGGTGGGAAATCAGCGAGCGCCGCCGTTCATGTCCAGAAGCGCCTTCTTTTCAGCTGCCGACATGTTGAGAAATTCCTGTTGAACTTGCTCGCGGGTCTTCGTTACGCCCGTTGCTTTGACAGGCAACGCACCCCCGCGTGAAAGGATCGCCAGGGTGCCATCCTTGCGCGCCACTTCGACAGCCTGAAGCACATCGCCACGGGACATTGTGCTCTGCATGTGGTCGGGATGGGTGGTCATGCCCACTTCGCCGTCGGCGGGATGGTACAGCGACGAGGCAGATGCCAATCCTGGAGCCGCGATAGCGAAGGCAATCAAAGTGAGCGAGAGGGGTTTGCGAACGGTCATGGTGTTGTCCCTTGATTTGAATCAGCCCTCGGCGATTTGCCGGGACTACCCGTTGGCACTCGAAGCCATCCGCAATGCGGGTTTCGATCCGCAACCAGTGGCAGACGCGGGCGAAGCCAAGGGGGGACACGTGGTTGGATCCGCCGAAGGCGACGACCATGGACATGGTTTTGCAGGCGGCATCTCACGTTTGGTTGCCGCACTCGTGTTCGCCACGGGGGCTGAGGTTCTCGCGTTCTTCGCGCCAGACCAGATGGCTTGGAAAGTGGCCGGCATGGCGATTGCCGCTCTGGCTATCTGGCTGGCCGGCATCGACACCTACAAAAAAGGCATTGCGGCGCTGCTGCGCGGCAGGCTGAACATCAATGCGCTGATGTCGGTGGCCGTCACCGGCGCATTCCTCATTGGTCAGTGGCCAGAAGCCGCGATGGTGATGGCTCTGTACGCGATTGCGGAGCTCATCGAAGCCAAGGCAGTGGACCGGGCCCGAAACGCTATCAAGGGCTTGCTGGAACTGGCGCCCGAAGAGGCTTTGGTACTGGGCACCAACGGAGCATGGACCGCTACACCGGTGGCCTCGGTGGCCATTGGAGCGACCGTGCGCATCAAGCCTGGCGAACGCGTGCCGCTGGATGGTATGGTGACCAAGGGCAACGGCGCCATCAACCAGGCCCCTGTGACTGGCGAGAGCATCCCCGTGGACAAGGCACCTGGAGACCAGGTGTTCGCCGGCACGATCAACGAGACCGGTGAACTGGAGTTCGAGGTTACGGCCTTGTCGAGCAATACCACCTTGGCCAGGATCATCCAAGCTGTCGAACAAGCGCAAGGAACGCGCGCTCCGACGCAGCGATTTGTGGACCGGTTCGCCTCTATCTACACCCCCGCAGTTTTCGCCATTGCCGTGGCGGTAGCTGTCCTTACTCCTTTTCTGATGGGCCTTACCTGGCTGGAGGCGCTCTACAAGGCCCTGGTTCTGCTGGTGATCGCCTGCCCGTGCGCTCTGGTCATTTCCACGCCGGTCACGGTGGTCAGCGGATTGGCTGCAGGAGCGCGCCGCGGGATCCTGATCAAGGGCGGAACCTACCTGGAAGATGCCCGGCTCCTTAAGGCGGTGGCGCTCGACAAGACCGGCACCATCACCGAAGGCAAACCCAAGCTGGTGAAGTGGCAGGTGTGGGGTGGTGCTGATGAGACGGAAGTCCAGCAAATGGCTGCCAGCCTTGCGGTTCGGTCCGACCACCCTGTCTCTAAGGCAATCGTCCAGGGACTGGAGATCAAGGGGCCCGAGGCTGAAAACTTCAAAGCGCTGCCCGGGCGCGGCGTCGAAGGCATGGTCAATGGTGTGCGGTTGACGCTGGGCAATCACCGTCTGATCCATGAGCAAGGACTGTGCGGTCCGGAGTTGGAGGCGGAGCTGGCCATCCAAGAAAAACAAGGCCGCACGGTCACCCTCCTGGCGGACGAATCGCGCGTCCTGGCGCTGTTTGCGGTAGCGGACACCATTCGCGAGACGTCGAAACAGGCCATCGTCGACCTCAAGGCGCTGGGAGTGACGCCGGTGATGCTGACGGGTGACAACGCGGCCACGGCAATGGCCATCGCTGCCCAGGCCGGAATTGATGAAGCCCGTGGCGATTTGCTCCCCGAAGCCAAGCTCGACGCCATCAAGGAAATGCAAAAGCGCTATGGCGCCACTGGAATGACCGGCGACGGCATCAACGATGCGCCGGCGCTAGCGCAGGCTGACATCGGTTTTGCCATGGGTGCGGCGGGAACCGACACGGCCATGGAAGCAGCCGATGTGGTCATCATGAACGACGATCTGCAGCGTGTAGCCGAGACGGTGCGACTGTCCAAACATACTCACGCCGTTCTGTGGCAGAACATTACTTTGGCACTGGGTATCAAAAGCGTCTTCCTGGTGATGGCGGTGGTCGGCACCGCGACCATGTGGATGGCGGTCTTCGCAGACATGGGGGCCAGCTTGCTGGTCGTGGGCAATGGCCTGCGCCTTCTTCGAAGGGCACGAAGGTAGCCAGACCGCATAGCTGGCTGAACATGCTCACTTCCACTAGCTAGTTTCGGCGCTATGAGCCGACCGCCTTGGCTCTTGAGTGGAAGAGTTGGCCACACGAAAAATCCAAGACTTCATACTATCCACTGCAATACGCACCAAAATGACAACGGCCATTTCGGGAAGTCTGTTGCGGGAGGTCGCCCGTTTGTTCACACAATCGCAAAGTAGGTCAGTGGAACGCAACAGCAAGATGAACAGCCAATGCAATCTGCTCGCCGAACTGGAGCGCTCCGGGACGCTTGCGATGACTGAACTGGGCAGGCGGGTTGGACGCGAAAAAAGTTGGGTGTCGCGTTCTGTTGACGCACTGGCGACCCGTGGTCTGGTCGTCAAGGAGCCCAATCCCGCCGATTCCCGGAAATGGTTGGTCACGCTCACCGACGAAGGGTTTCAGTCAGTCAATCATTGGAATGCTGCCCTGGATGACCACGCAGTGCAATTGCTTGCCTGCCTGAGTGAGCGGGATCGTGCCGCAGTCGAGAAATCCCTTCTGTTGTTGTTGACGGCCCTGAGAGAAGACCAATCAGTCTACTGACTGATTCCTTCAATCAAGGATTTCGGATGCAAGCCGCCACCCCTGACCGATGCTGGCGCCTTTTGGACTGCGTACCTCGATGGTCGAGCCAGGGTGTGTGATTTTGGAGCGTGCCACTCATCACGGCCATTGGGGCGAATCGCATTTCCCGAGCCGCCACTCGCCATGCAAATAGGAGTGGATTTAGCCGGCTTATATTTCAATAATTGGTGTATTATTGAGAAATGAATGAGCCTGAAGTTGTCCGCTCGCTTGCAGCGCTTGCTCAAGAAGTACGCCTCCGTGTCTTCCGCGCACTCGTCGTGGCAGGCAAGGATGGTCTCACCCCTGGCGCAATCTCCGAGCAGCTGGGAGTAGCCTCCAACACCCTGTCGTTTCACCTCAAAGAGTTGGCCCATGCTGGCCTGGTGAGCCAGGAGCGCCACGGGCGCAACCTGGTGTATCGCGCCTCGTACCAGACCATGAACGGTCTGCTGGCCTACCTGACAGAAAACTGTTGCCAGGGTGCGCTATGCCTCACTGAAGAGGCCGCCTCCTGCAACTGCTGAGGGTTCCCTGTAGGGCAATCCATGCCCCAAGCGCCTGTGCGCTCAGCCCAGATTCACCTATCTCACCACCATTGACCCTGGAGTTCACCATGAGCGCAACCCCACAACCCTTGAAAGTTCTCTTTCTTTGCACTCACAACTCGGCGCGCAGCATCCTGGCCGAAGCGCTGCTCAATGACATGGGTGCCGGTCGGTTCAAGGCCTACTCCGCTGGGAGCAGCCCACGCGACAACCAGCAACCCAACCCCCTAGGTCTGCAGGTGCTGCAAAAAGCAGGCATTTCCACCGAAGGCCTGCGCAGCAAGAGCTGGGATGAGTTCGCCACGCCCGACACGCCCCAGATGGACCTGATCATCACGGTGTGCGACAACGCGGCGGGCGAGGTCTGCCCCATCTGGCCAGGCCACCCCGCCACAGCGCACTGGGGCTATGCAGACCCCAGCGAGGGCGACGGCACGGACGAGCAGAAACTTGAAGCCTTCCGACAGACGCTGCACGCCATGAAGCGTCGGCTCGAACTGCTGGTGAGCCTTCCCGAAGACAAGCTGGCCAAGGCGGTGCTTCAGACCACCGCTCGCCAACTGGTCACAAACTGAGAAACGCGATGCAGAAATCCAGCATGAGCGTGTTCGAGCGCTACCTCACCGTGTGGGTGGTGCTGTGCATCGTGGTGGGGATCGGGTTGGGCCAGGTGTTTCCTGGCGCAGCACGCGCGATTGGTGCGTGGGAAGTCGCCCGCGTGAACATTCCGGTGGGCCTGCTCATCTGGGTGATGATCATTCCGATGCTGCTCAAGGTGGACTTTGCCGCCCTGGGCGAAGTGCGCAACCACATGCGCGGCATCGGGGTCACCTTGTTCGTGAACTGGCTGGTCAAGCCGTTTTCCATGGCTTTTTTGGGCTGGCTGTTCATACGTCAGTGGTTTGCCCCATACCTGCCAGCTGACCAGATCGACAGCTACATCGCTGGCTTGATCCTGCTGGCCGCCGCCCCGTGCACCGCCATGGTGTTCGTGTGGAGCCGTCTCACGGGGGGCGACCCGCTGTTCACGCTGTCCCAGGTCGCGCTGAACGACAGCATCATGATCGTCGCGTTCGCGCCGCTCGTGGCTTTCCTGCTGGGCCTGTCGGCAATCACGGTGCCGTGGGACACGTTGCTCACCTCTGTCGTCCTGTACATCTTGATTCCCGTTGTGCTGGCCCAATGGTTGCGCCGGGCACTGCTGGCCCGAGGTCAAGCCGTGTTCGACGCTGCGCTGCATCGCATTGGTCCCTGGTCCATTGCTGCGCTACTGCTCACCCTGGTGCTGCTGTTCGCGTTCCAGGGCGAGGCCATCCTGCAGCAGCCCCTGGTCATCGCATTGCTGGCCGTACCCATCCTGATCCAGGTGTTCTTCAACTCGGCACTGGCGTATTGGCTCAATCGCGCAGCGGGAGAAAAGCATGCCATTGCCTGCCCATCAGCATTGATCGGTGCTTCCAACTTCTTCGAGCTGGCCGTGGCGACAGCCATCAGCCTGTTCGGTTTTCATTCGGGTGCGGCCCTGGCCACGGTGGTGGGGGTGCTCATCGAGGTGCCGGTCATGCTGCTGGTGGTCAAGGTCGTGAACTCTTCAAAGGACTGGTATGAATCCGGATCTTCCCAACGTTGATGCCACGCTCTTCGAGCAGGCCGATCTTGAGCGACTCGTGCCCGCACAGCGTTCTACCCATGCACCCCGCATCCTGCTGCTCTACGGCTCTGTGAGAGAGCGCTCCTATAGCCGATTGCTGACCGAAGAGGCTGCGCGACTGCTGCGCGCCCTCGGTGCTGAAACCCGCATCTACGATCCGCGAGGGCTGCCACTGCCGGACGCAGAGCCCGACAGCCAAGGGGTGGATCTGCATCTGCTCGGCCAATACCTCGATGGTGCGGATACTGGGCACTTGATGTCCCTGCTCGATGCGACTGATGTGTCGGCGGCTCGTTGCCAGCAACATGTCTTCCTGAACCAAGCCGCGTGCCGCGCGCAACTGCTGCAGCGCCCGACCAAAGTCGGCTTGGGGTGGAACACGCTTTCGGGAAGACATCCACCCGATTTCCGTTCAATGAGACTAAAAAGACCACGACCAAATAGTCTCATTGGCTCGCTAACTCGGTGGAAATTTCATCCCTGTTGGAAATCTGTTTCTGAAATTGCACTGTGCCCATACTTTTTTTGGATTTTGATGGGGTCCTGCACCCAGAGCATTGCCATGAGTCGAGGCACTTCTGTTGCCTATCGATCTTGGAAGATGCGTTACGACAGGTACCCGAGTGCCAAGTCGGAATCACCAGCACCTGGCGGCTGGGACAATCCTATGAGGATCTACGGCGAAGGTTCTCTCCGGACATTGCCGCCATGATCGACGGCGTAACCCCCAGATATTGCGATCTAACGAACGTCCCGAATACGCTAGTAGGCTATTCCTGCGCAAAACGCAGACGCTGATCGGCGTCAGCCAGCAAAAAAGCTGGATTGCGGGCAATGGCCTGCTCGTCGCCGGTTCGGAAGCGCTGCGCCTTGCGCTTGTGGTAAGCCGGCGTTCTCATGAAGGTCTGGACCTCCTCCAACGCCAACAAACAGTACACGTCGTAGTAGTGCCGCAGGAAGTTGGCGGGAAACGCCTGGGCTTCATCGAGTCGGCGGTACTTGGTGGAGATCGTCTGCAACTTCTCGACGAATGTGTGCGTGGGCGCGTAGCACGGCACGGCCACTGCACGGTTGTCTTCCACCATCACACCGCGCTCTACGGCCGCATCCAGCGCCCACGACGAAATCGTGATCGGCCGATTTGGAGCAGTGTCATCGAACCCGAGTTCCAGCAGGATGCCATCCTTGACGCCGGCGAGCGCGGGGACACGGGGTGCGTAGATCAAGCGAATACCGGCGCTGCGCATCTTGTCGTCGTCGAACTGTATGTCGCGCTCAACACTGTCGATGCCCGGAATTCGAATCCTTGCTGCCAGCGCGTCGTAGTACGCACGCCGCGATTCGACATGCGCCGGCTTGTCCTGGTTGCGCCCGGTCTTCACGTCCATGTCATCGGGCGGCTCGATGCGGATGTCGATGTCTTCGGAGAAGCGGTGGATGACACCGAACCCCTTCGACAAGGACGTCCCGCCCTTCAGCTCGAACTGAAAGCCCTGCGCCTGAAGGCCCCACAGGCAATGCATGATCCAGTAGTCCTTCTCGACCAGCACGGGATCGAGGCCGCGCTCGTCTGCAACCACCGACAGCAACTGATCGAAGTCTCGTCGTTCGTGCAGGAATTCAGCCACCCACCCACTCCCGCAGACGCTTGCGCGTGGCCACGCTGCCAAAGCTGTCGGCGGCGCGCTGCAGACGGCTGGGATCGAATGAAGGCAGTTTGCTGCGCGCCTGCCGCAAGACCGCATCACGGTCCTCCGCCAGTTCGTCCAGGTTGTTCAGCAGATCCACATACAGGAACTCCGGCGTCAGCTTCCTGGGAAAGCGCGGCTTCATCCGGAAGTCGAACTGCCGGTTGCCGAGCTTGAAGACGCCGTGGCGCTTGTGGTTGTAGACCAGCGTGCGGTTGTAGAGCTGGGTGGTACCCAGACCCACGGCGTTGTATGCCGAGGGAGAGAACACCAGGAAATCTTTGTCGCGCAGGAACCCGCCCACCACTTGCTCATCGGCCGGTGGAAGTGGACCGAAGCTGGACTGCTTCGGTGCGTGGTACAGGCCTTGAGCCAGCTTCTTCAGCTTTCCGGTAGCCACCAATTCACGCAGATGCCGATCCACCGCCGTGGACAGGCCTGCGAGATCCTCCCTCCGGTAAACGCGCCCGGCTTGCAACTCGTCGGCAAGGTGGGCAGCCCCGCCTCTCAAGGAGACAACAGGAGATTGGGCAACGGCAGGCATGGCTAGTTTCTCATTGAAATTTCATGCATTTTACTGCTTTTCCACACTCCACAGCCATAGGGGGCAGCCCAGGCGCAGCTCGGACACCTATGCCACCGTGATTCGGCCATCGATCCAGACGCTTACCGGTTGACTTCGGATCGGCAGCGCCACAGATCTTGTGGCATCGCAGCCATACTGGAAATTCCCCTGCTTGCATTGCGCAAGCCCTCCCGGCCCAGCCGGGCGTCGCAGTCGTCACCTGCCCGAGAAAGGACAGCCGCCCTTTCGCTTCATATCCCCCTGGGAACACTGCTCCCGTGGGGAGGGTGTTCCCGCTTTTTCTGGAGATCACCCTTATGTCTCATCGCCATGCCCCCGCATGTCCCCTCTGCCCAGGTGAAGGTGCGCTGCTCGGCGCGCTGGGCTTGCGAACTTGGTTCCGCTGCCACCAGTGCGGCATGGACTTCAGTCGCACCCGCCGTCCGAGGCGCCCCGCCCCCGTCGCAGTGACGACGTCACTGGAGCGGCCGGCATGAGCCGCCATCTCCTGCACCTGCTCCGCCAGGGCCGCAAGCTCACCATAGTGGCCGGCTACGACCGGCCGCTGCGTGAGCTGTACCTGCACGTGATCCACGACAACGATGCGGCTCCCCATCAGGAGGAAGCGTTCGTTTACGACAGTCTGGGCGACCCTGGCCTGGATTGGAGCGACATCAACACCGTGGCCGACAAACTAGCGACCCTGGGCATCGAGCCACCCGCCAGCCTGATCGAAGGCATCTTCCTGGATCAGTGCTTCAACGTCGGCAACCGGGTTGTCGAACACCACTTCGACCGGCCTTCGGTCGTCCTGCACGCAGGCTGAATACCCAACCCGCGCCCCGAGACCGCCGACAGGCCGCCAACTGTCCTCTCTCTCCAGCGGTTGCCTGATTTTCGTCAGCATCCTGGTGTGCGACCGGGCATGGCCGAGGTCGGCGCCTGCGCATCCCTGACCATTGGTGCAGTGACGGCGCTGCGGCGCCTGTTCGTCACCACGGTGCGGGCCCAGCCGCAACGGCTGGTCGCCTGAAGCATCGGGTGGATGCCACGGCATCTGCTTTTCCAATCCAACCCGGCGGGGCTCGCTCCGCTGGGGAGCGGGTTCTGCCCCAACCCTCAAGGAACCCGCCATGAACGTGACCCTGAATGCCGAGCAACGGCTGTACGTCATCCCCTGCGGCGATGGCTACACCTGCCTGGGCTTCGACAACGCGCGCAGCCATGCCGACCAAATCGCCGCCCGGCTGCAACGGCCTGACCTGGCCTTCGCGACCAGCGACCACGGCGCGCTGGTCGGCTACGCCAAGTACCAGGCCGCCATCGCCGCCTGGGGCCGTTCACAACTGACACTGCAGACCTACTTCGACCCGGGCACCGATCCGAAGGCGGTCCGGGCGCTGGAGAAATGTCGCCGCGATGGCTGCAAGGTGCGGCTGGTGCAGGGCGACACCGCTACCGGCCGCTGCTGGCTGGACGAGCGCGATGTGGTCGGCCGGATCGGCCGTTCTGGCGGCATGATGAAAGTGCCGTTGCTGATCGAGGCCGGCGCCGATGGTGGTGGCACGGCCATCTTGGCGAATTGCCTACTGCGCCTGATCGACTGGGAATCGGGCCGCGACCTCTACCGGCACCCGGTCTATCGCACGCCCGACCTGACGATCCGCAAGGATCGTGACAAGGCCGACATGCCCTGGCAGGTGTTGCATGACGGAACCGTCGTGGCCTGCTTTGCGGATATCGGCAAGGCAGCCGGCTACCTCGCCTTCATGTGCGGCGAGACCGTCGAGCCCCGTGTTTTCCACTGAAGCCTGAACCGCAGGCCGCACGGCGGACCCCGAGACTCCCATCTCGGGCTTCGCTGTGCGTGTCAGCGGCGACTATGCGCTCGAACGATCCAGATGCCGGGCGAACAGCTTTTCGAAGAAGTCCACGATGAGCTGCTTCGAGCGTGGCCCCACCGCGTAACGCCCATCAACGCGCTCAACATCCGCAAACTCGGCGGCGCCGAAACGATAGACCTCGTAGCCCTGCAAGCGCAGGCGGCGGTCTTCCGCCGCCATCTCCGCATACCGCGCCGGCGACGCCACCTCTCCATTGGCGAAATGGTGCTTGCCATCCACCTCTACCACGACACGGACGCCATGCCCCAGAAGGAGCAGAAAGTCCATGCGCTGCCTCGCGAGGACGCGGCCGGCGCCACGCTCCGACGCCGTCCTGGGGTCGTAGTGCAGATAGACCTGAGGAATCAGCGCCGGCAGCTTGTCGCCCATGCTGCGCGCGAAGTGAGCGTAGTAGGCCTCAAAGATAGCCACTTCGCCGGGCGACTGGGCGGCGTGAACCGCGGCGCGCAGTCTCACGAAAAGGCTCTTCCTGGCGTCCGCCACCTCCTCTTGTCGCTCCCGGTCGCGCCACCAATCGACCAGAGCGTCCCAGCGAAGGCCGCCATCGGACAACACACGGTCGTAGATCAAGGCGTCGGAATCGTTGGCGATGGCAACGTCGTTGTTGATCGCGTCGGCAAAGTACAGGTCCGGCTTGCAGTTGATCGCTGCAAAGATCAGGTTCTTCGGCGCGCCGGCCACCCCACTGGCCGCGCGGCGCACACCGTACTGCGGATGCCGCGAGACCTCTCCGATGACGACAAGCACGAAGCCGTCCGCCACCAGCAGCTTGTTCAACGCTTGAACGAGGCGTTCCTGCTCCCGCCCGCGGCGGCAGACCGGATCGACAACCCTTTCCAGCATGTCGAAGAAGCGCTGCTGCGAGCACGTCAATGCGCCGCACCGCTCCAGCAGTTCGGCATTATTCAGATCGTTGTCTTCTACATAGTGCCGCTGAATGTCATCGCGCAGCGTGGCCGCGAACTTGGTTGAGTATTGCGCGGGCTTCTCGAGATCCGGACTCAGCACGGCGATGCCGTCCCAGACTGGCAGATCGCCGAATAACTCTCCCACCGAGACCAGTTCCGCGATTACGGCGCGACGGGTGAGATCCGTGATGCGGTGATCGGCATGCGTCGTCAGCTCACTCACGTAGTCTGCCAAGTCCGCAACACCGTACTCTTCCACCACGCGCTGCGCCAGCGCGAGCAGCTCTGGCCCCTTGAATGTTGTGATGCGGCTGCGCACGTATTTGCGCTTGCTGTTCATCGCCTCGACCGAATCGCCGTCGCGCAGGCCCAGGGCAACGCAGGCGGCGGGCAGCGCGGGTGCGCTCACGGCACCCCACAAGGCTTCGGCGATCGCGTCGCGCAGTGTTTCGAGCGGCGGTGGTCGGTGTGGTTGCGCCATCGTCGACCGGTTTCCTAGCGCGGCGAGTTCCGGCGGATGACCAACTCGACCAACGCGAACAACCGGTGGTATAGGCAGTCCACATGGTCGACATCGATCACCGGTGTCTGGTTGCGCTCATGGTGGCGCAACAGATGACCGTTGCCGATCTGCGTCAGCTCGCGCGCCTCCTTCTCGAGAACCTCGCGAAACGCGGGCTCGGAAGCGCACCTGTCCAGGATCAGCTGAACCGACCTGGCCTTGTTGGCATCGGCCAGGGACTTGATGCGCTCCCAGGCATCGAACAGCCGCTCCAGCGCTTCACGCCGAATCAGGGGATCCGGGTCTGAGAACTTCGTCCGGCTCTCCTCCAGCATCACGTCCAGCGTCCGATCCCCGGTCCGGAAGTAGGTCCGCACCAGGGCTTCCCCGAGCACGGCCGGCAGCAAACGCCGCATCCCACCGTCCTCTCCCAGTTCATAGGCCATGCCATTGCGAGCCAGGATCCGGTTCACATCCGAACGGAATGCCGCACGCCCCGCCTCGATGTCGAACGTGAGGTGGTGGTGTCGGTGGTAGTCGTGATGCCAGCCAACGACAGGCAGCGCCACCTTGCGCCAAACGAACTCCACGAAGTCCAGCGCCATCAAGGTCGAAGGCGCCCAGGGTTCGCTGGTGCGAATGAAGCTTTCCTCATCGATTCGGTCGGTCTGCAGTGGCCATGTCAAGCCGTGGAGTTCTGCTTCGATCGCGCTTTTCAGATCGGATATCTCGTTGCCGCAGATGGCCTGCCCATCGGGGCACCGCTTCGGATAGCTCGCCCCAAAGGCCCCGCTATTGGCCAATGAAGCCGCGAGCGCCGCGATACCAGCCCAGGTCACAGGGCCCATCTCCTGCTCGACCCTGGCTTTGGGACCCAGTTCGCGGTCGCTGAAGTAGTCACTCATAAAACATCCTTGGTCATCGGCGTCTGCGACCCGCCCTCTCCCAGCAGATATCGATGTCAAATTTCGACGCCATTGGCATGGTATCGCCCCGCATTTCACGGTTGACTCCCGGGATGGGAAGTACAGCGCCACGGGGTTTCTTCCCGGTGGGCTGTCGCTTGCGCAGGCGCCGCTCCAAGAACTCGCGGCCCAAGCCCGCCGCGCCACATACTGATCCTCGCATCCTGGCTCCGGCCAACGCACGCCCCACGGGCGTTCCCGAGTCCGCTCGGGCGTAGCGGTCGATACCCGCCCCACCGCCACGGCAGCCCTGCGCAGCCCGTTCACCACACGCCCTGGCCCTATCGCCCACAGGGCCCAGGGCCGTGCCCATTCGTCCATCCCATCCGGGGAGCTCGCCTCCCCCATGGGTCGGCGCGTTCCCCGCTTCCTTTCGGAGAACCACCGATGGCTCGCCATTCCACGCCTTCGCTGTGGCTGCCCGGATTCGATCCGGACAGACCTGATCTTCCCGATCCGTCTCCCGAGATAGATCTGTTCAGCGCACCGCCTTCCCCTGAGGCGGTCGCTGCCCCCACCTCCTGTGCCGTCGCCGACCTGGAGCCTCCGCCCGCGGCAGCACCGCGTGCGAGCTGGCGCGTCATTGACGGCAAGAAGCCTGACGCCCCGCGCAGCCTGTGGCCGGCCCTCGGCCGCGAGCAGTTGCTCGGACTGAACGGCACTGCCACGAAGTTCGAGGCCAACGTGGCCGCGATCCAAGTGCTGCAAGGCCTCGAAGCCGGCCAGCAGCCTGCGAGCGCCGACCAGCGCCGCCAGTTGATTCGCTTCACCGGCTGGGGCGGTCTGCCCGCGGCCTTCAACCTCGAAGGCACGGATCCGTCCTGGCGCGGCCGCGCCGAGGAGTTGCAGACCCTGCTGCCCGCCGATGACTACGCGTCCGCCCGAGCCTCGGTCAACAACAGCCACTACACCGAGGTCCATGTGATCGAGGCCATGTGGCAGGCCGTGGAGCGCTTCGGCTTCACTGGCGGGCGCGTGCTCGAGCCCGCGGCCGGCGTCGGCCACTTCCTGGGCGCCATGCCCCGCGCGCTCGCCGAGCGCAGCGCGGTCACGGCCATCGAGATCGACCGGCTCTCCGGCCGGCTGCTGCGGGCGCTGTATGTGCCGCATGGCGCCGACGTGCGCATCGCGCCGTTCGAGAAGGTGGAGCTGCCCGAGAACTGGTTCGACCTGGTGATCGGCAACGTGCCGTTCGGCAACTACCCGGCCGCCGATGCGGGCCCCAAGCCCTACGCACGCTTCCGCATCCACAACTACTTCTTCGGGCGCGCGCTGGACCTGGTTCGCCCCGGCGGGCTGGTGTGCTTCATCACCAGCACCGGCACGATGGAGGCGCGCGCGGACGCCGTGCGCGAGTACGTCGCCTCCCAGGCCGAGCTGCTGGGCGCGATCCGGCTGCCCCAGGGCGCCTTCGCCGGCCTGGCCTCGACGGACGTGCAGACGGACATTCTGTTCCTGCGCAAGCGCCATCCCGGCGAGGCCGTGAGCGGTGCCTGGCTGGAGCGCGTGATGGTGCCTGACGAACTGCGGCATCCGCGGTGCGCGCAAAAGTACCTGCAGATCAACGCCTGGTACGCCCGGAACCCCGGTTTCTGTATCGGCCAGGTCACGCAGGAGAGCAACGGCTACGAGGAAGTGCCGACGGTCGTGTTCGAGGGCGACCTCGAGCCGGCGCTGGCCGAACGCATCGCGCTGCTGCCCAACGGCGTGTACGAAACGGCCAAGCCGGTGGCGCTGGCGTCCGTGCGCGCTTCCGTACCGGCCGAGCCCGGCGCACGGCCCGGCAGCTTTCGCGTCCACCACGGGCGCGTGCACCGGGTCGAAGGCGCCGAGCTGGTCGATCTGCATGACAGCCTGAACGCCACGCAGCGCGCCCGCATCGCGGGCCTGTGCGCGATCCGGGACCATGCCCGGGCACTGCTCGATGCGCAGTTGGCGCAGGACGGTGACGAAGGGCTTACCCATCTGCGGGTGGTGCTCAACGGCACCTACGACCGCTACGTGGCGCGCCACGGCTGCCTCAGCACGCGGGCCAACGCACTGGCTTTCCGGCGTGACCCGGACTACCCGCTGCTGCTGTCGCTGGAGCACTACGACGAGGAGTCGGACACCGCGCGCAAGGCGGCGCTGTTCACCCAGCGCACGCTGCGGCGGGTGTCGGCGCCCACGGCGGTCGGCGAGCCCTTGGAGGCGTTGGCCACATCCGTGCAATGGCGCGGCCGGGTCGATCCGGCCTATATGGCGCAGTTGCTGTCGGCGCCCGAGGACGAGGTGCTGGCCGCGCTGTCCGAGGCCGGACAGATCTTTCTCGACCCGGCGGACCGCGCCTGGAAGACCTCCGACGACTACCTGTCGGGCAACGTCAAGGAGAAGCTCAAGCAGGCGGTGCTGTCCGGCCCGTCCGTCCGCCGCAACGTGGAGGCGTTGGAGCGGGTGCAGCCCGAAGACCTGCCGCCCGCTTCCATCGAGCCGCGCCTGGGTGCGGTGTGGATTCCGGCGGGCGACGTCGAGGGCTTCATCCACGAGGTGCTCGAACTCAAGGACTGCCAGGTGTCGTACTCGGCCGAGGCCGGCGCCTGGTCGGTGGCCTATCCCGAGTGGAGTGCGCGGCACAACGTCAAGGTGACCCAGGAATGGGGCACCGCGCGCATGAACGCGATCGACCTGGTGCAGGCGGCGCTGAACGTGCAGGTGCCGACGGTGCGCGACCGCGATCCGGCCACGGACCGCTACCACGTCAATCCGGCGGAAACGCTGGCGGCGCGGGAGAAGTTCGGGGCGCTCAAGGACCGCTTTGCGGCCTGGGCCTTCGAGGACAGCGGGCGGCGCGAGCGGCTGTGCCGGGTCTACAACGACCTGTTCAACGCCACGCGGCCGCGGCATTTCGATGGCTCGCACCTGAAGCTGCCGGGGTTCTCGCAGTGCTTCGAACTGCATCCGCACCAGCGCGACTCCGTCTGGCGCGTCGTGCAGACCGGCAATGTGGGCCTATTCCACGTGGTCGGTGCCGGCAAGACGGCGGTGTGTGTGATCGCGAGCATGGAGATGCGCCGCCTGGGCTTCCTCGCGAAGCCCTGCCATGTGGTCCCGAACCACATGCTCGCCCAGTACACGGCCGAGTTCGTGCGCCTGTACCCACAAGCCTCGGTGCTTATGGCCGGAAAGGAGGATCTGGAAGGCGATCGCCGGCGTGAGCTGGTGTCGCGCATCGCCACGGGCGACTGGGACGCGGTGGTCATCACTCACTCGAGCTTCGAGCGCATCCGGATGTCGCCGCAATTCACCGAGGACTACATCGCGGAGGTGATCCATGAGATAGAAATGGCCGTACGCGCCGAGAAGAGCGGTGACCGGAGCAACCGGATCATCAAGCAGCTCGAGGCGCAGAAGAAGAGCTGGAAGGTGCGGCTGGAACGGCTGGCCGCCGACAAGAAGAAGGACGACCTGCTGACCTGGGAACAGTTGGGCATCGACGGCTTGTGGATAGACGAGGCACATTGCTTCAAGAATCTCTATAGGTTCACGAAGATGACGCGGGTCGCGGGCCTGCCGCTGTCCAACTCGGAGCGCGCGTTCGATCTGTACCTGAAGACGCGCTACACGATGAAGCTGCACGGCAATGCGCAGCGCGGCGTGGTCTTCGCGACTGCGACGCCGGTGGCCAACACCATGGCCGAGATCCACACGATGCAGCGCTACCTGCAGCCGCGCCGGCTGGAGGAACTGGGCCTGCAGCAGTTCGATGCCTGGGCCGCGACCTTCGGGGAGTCGGTGACGGCGCTGGAGATCGCGCCGGACGGCAGCGGCTACCGCATGCACACGCGCTTCGCGCGCTTCATCAACGTGTCGGAGCTGATGGCCGTCTTCGGCGAGGTCGCGGACATCCGCACCGCCGAGATGTTGAACCTGCCGGTGCCGAAGCTGCGTGGCGGCAAGGCGCGCACGGTGGCCTGTCCGGCGAGCGCGGCCCTCAAGGCCTATGTGCAGACGCTGGTGAAGCGAGCCGAGGCGATCCGCAACGGGCATGTCGATCCGACCGAGGACAACATGCTCGCGGTCACGAACGACGGGCGGGCGGCGGCGCTGGATTTCCGGCTGGTCGCGCCCACGGCGCGGTTCGATCCGGAGGGCAAGGTTGGCGCCTGCGCCCGCGAGGTGCTGGCGATCTGGCAGCGCACGGCGGGCTTCCGCGGCGCGCAGCTGTTGTTCTGCGACCTGTCCAGCCCCAAGGGCGGCAAAGCCTTCAGCGTCTACGAGGATCTGGAGCAGCGGCTGGTGGACGCGGGCATCCCGGAGCGGGAGATCGCATTCATCCACGACGCCGGCACCGACGTCCAGAAGGCCACGCTGTTCAAGGCGGTCCGCGAAGGCCGTGTGCGCGTGCTGCTGGGATCGACCGGCAAGATGGGCGTGGGCACCAATGTGCAGACCCGCCTGGTGGCGCTGCACCACCTCGATGCCCCGTGGCGTCCCTGTGACGTCGAGCAGCGCGAGGGCCGCATCCTGCGCCAGGGCAACGAATGCGAGGAGGTCGAGATCTTCCGCTACGTGACCGAGCAGAGCTTCGACGCGTACATGTGGCAGACGCTGGAGACCAAGGCGCGTTTCATCGCGCAGGTCATGCGCGGCGACAAGGGCCTGCGGGCCATCGAGGACGTGGAACTGGCTACGCTGAGCTATGCCGAGGTCAAGGCCTTGGCGTCGGGCAACCCGATGGTGATCGAGAAGGCTGGTGTGGACGCCGAGGTGGCCAAGCTCTCCACCCTGTTCTCGGTCTGGCGCAATCAGCGCTGGGCCAACGAGAGCGAGGTGGGACGGCTGCCGATGCTGATCGATTCGCTGGAGCAGAAGCTGGCGCTGCATGTGGAAGACGCGGCCCAGGCCCAAGCCGAGCCCCAGACCATGGGGCGGATCGCGGTGGAACTCGGTGGCCGCAAGATCGCCGGGCCGGATGCGGTGGGCGACGCCTTGCGCGAGCTGGTGAAGACCGCGCGTGCGGGCATCCGCGGTAGCGCCTTGCGGTCCGGCCAGGTCGTGGGCCGCTTCGGCGGCTTCGAGCTGGGGCTGCAGGCCATTGGCACCGAGGCCACGCCAGCATTCTTCCTCGCGGGGCGCTGCCGCTACGACGCCGAGCCGTACCAGACCGGGCCGGGCCTCGTGTCCGCGCTGCTGGCGGTACTGGCATCGGTGGGCGAGCAGCAGGCCGCGACAGCCACGCAGCTCGCCATGCGACGCAAGCGGCTGGAGGATCTGACGCTCGAGCTGGCCCGACCGTTCGAGCACGAAAGCCGGCTGACCGTGCTGCTGGTACGCCAGCGCGAGCTGCTCAAGCAGCTCGACCTCGACAAGGATGAGGCGGGCAACGCCAGCCTGGATGGCGAGGCGATGCGCCAGGCCGCGTGAGTTTGCGCTCCACTACCGAAAGGTGGTGGGGCGCTTTTTATTGAAGGAAGCTACGGTCGGCATCAGGTCGCCACCCGCAAGTGCCCGACCTGAGGGGTGTTTCCGGCAGGCACTCCCCTTATTCGATCGCCGCTGGCATCCGAGAAGACCATACTGCAAGGGCTTCCCGTGGGCATCGCGTCCACAAAGCCTTCCTCGCAGCTCGCGCTGCGCCGAAGTCCAGCTCTGCTGGCGTCGCAGTCGTTACCTGCCCTCGAGTTCCCTGGCGCTGGCCTGGGTGGCTGCCTCGGCAGCCGTGAGTTCCTGTCGGCCGCCAGGCCGACCTTCCCAATTGACGCGCAGCTTCACCGTTGCGCGCCACAGAGCGAAGGCCCTTGCCGCAAGGCACCGGGCCTTCATCCCACGTCGGCCGTCCAGGCCGGCGCCTAGCCGCCCCGCTTGCGCGAGGCACACCCGAACGGGGACCCCAGTCCCCGCCGGGGTTGGGCGTTCCCCTTTTTCAACGAAGGAGAACGCCATGTTTGCTGCCCTTGCAGCCAGAGAGTCGCGCCGCATTCCGGTGCTGTTGGGTGGATCGGGCCTTGCTCGCCCTGCCCCCTTGCCGCAGCGCAAGCTTGCGGTACTGCTGCGTCCCCTGCCTTGCCTCGGCAAGTGCATGGGCCGCCCGTGTGCGGACTGCCGCGTTGCAGCTTGACCATGCCGGTCGATCTGTACCGCCGGCGCATCGCCACCACCGTCGTCGAACTGGCCCGGGAGGATCCCTTTCTGGTCAAGGAAGTCATCACCCGCCTGCGCACAGCGGGCGAAATCGAAACCGACGATCTGGTCTACCTGGACCGGATCGCCGACCGCTGGATCGCGGTCGCCGAAGCCAACGCCCGGCGAGCTACCTCAGCGCACGCGCGTCAAGCGCGCGGGTAGCGAGGTTCCCTTCGCTTTTGCCATGGCAAAGGCGATCTTGTCCAGCAGTTCCGGACGTTCCCCGGCCAGCGTGCCGGCCCATCGGGCCAGCGCCTGGCCGAGATCGTCCTGCGTTCGCGTCCCGTCGACATCGAGTCCGAGTCTTCGGAATTCCTCGATCTCGGTGGGCGTGAACCGGAGTGAGTGGCCTGCACGAAGCATGTGTGGGCTGTCCAAGGCGTGTGGGATGCCAGCTTAGCAAAGCGGCACACCGCCACAACCCCGGGAGACTGACGCCTCCCGATCAGGGCTGGGCGCGTGCTTCCCATGAGCAAGGAGATAGGACCATGAACCTGACCGCAGCGCGAGCCCGCCCCAAGCGCAGCGCCATCGGCACAGAGGAGGAACGCGCCTGGGTGTCCTTCTACCGGCGTGCCGGCAAAGACCCCGTGATCGCCGCCGAAGTGCTGGCGCAGTTGGACACCGACCCCGAGATGAAGCGCGAGCACCTGGCGCTGTACCTGTGCTGCCGCGAGTCGCTGCGCCTGCACCAGGCGCGCGAGACACGCAACCAGCGCTTCGGCCGCTTCGTGCGCTGGCTGCTCGGCGGCCTGTTCGTCCGGTTCCCAGCGAATGCACGGCGCGTGCTGGGACGCGGAAGCGACCTCGCCTCAGCCTGCCTGCCCGAGGAGCCTTCCGAGCCCGCCACGGCGCAGATCCAGCGTCTGGCGAAAAACCCGAAGGTACGTGCCGCCCGCGCGGCATTCAAGGCGCCCGCCATCGCGGAGACACCCGCCGCCCCGCAGGCGAAGCCCGAAGCGGTGGACTCGGCGCCCCGAGCGGCTCAAGCCGTCGGCTGAGCCATTCATCCCGCCCCCCTGGCCACCCGGCCGGGGGAGCGCGGTGCTTCACCGGCCAGCGCTGGACAACTGACCAATTTCCTCTGTTGCAGGCTCACGCCGCCAGGCAACGCGCAACCTCCTGGTCGATCATCCAGTGGAGGAACTGCGTGTCCTGGGACACGCCCCAGTAGTGCGCCTTGCACTGCGCCACATACGCATCCAGATCCGCGCACGTGCGGATGCCGACCGGCTCGATGTCGGTCAGCCAACGAAAATACTCGATTTCCTTGTGCGTCAAACGGATCTGGGAGCCCAGGCAGATCATGGTGAAACCCCTTGATGGCCACTATGCTGACGCAAAAAGACCTCGCTGAGAGCGAATCAACGGCACTTGATCAAGAAATTTCTTGAATGGCACTGGAGTGACATTCAAGTGTCACGAGACCTCATGTCACATGCATCTGGCGTTCAAGGTGTTGACGATGGGCGACACCGCTGCGCAATCGCCACCCGAATTCGGGAATGAATTGCGGGTCAATCACCACGGCTTCCTGCCGGCACAGGTATCCCCCCCTTGTGACGCAGCGAGGCCAGGGTCACACTGCCAAAACCCACTTTCCTCCTGATGGAGGTTCTCCGGCAACTCGCCGGCGTCGCAGTCGTTACCTGCCAAGACCACCGTGCCGACAACCGTTGCGCACCTTCTTCCCACCGGGGACGCCGTCCCCGGGGGAATAGGCGTTCCCTTGCTTTTCAATCAAGGAGAACGCCGTGGAAATCACACTCATGAGCGACCAGGCTCTCATCAACGAACTGCTTTCGCCTGGACATGCCGAGCCAATGGCAGCAGACAGCCACCCATACATCCAGGCGGCATTGCCCTTGGCAACACAGGCATCCCAGCAGCAACGCCTGCGGCGCATTCTGGATCTCTCCAAAGAACTGCTGATGAGGGATCTACGACACGACTGGATCCTTCGACCGATGGTGAACAGTCCGGCCGCCTTCAAGGAATGGCTGCGCCTGCGCTTTGCCAATCTCGAGCACGAGATATTCCTGATGGTCTTCCTCGATGCACAGCAGCGCATCATCGACGCTGAGGTGATGTTTCGCGGCACCTTGACGCAGACGTCGGTCTATCCACGCGAGGTTGTCAAGGCTGCCATGCGGCACAATGCGGCCGCCATCGCCATGGCCCACAACCACCCCAGCGGCCACGTCGAGCCCAGTGCGGCCGATCGGCAACTGACGCAAACCTTGCGCTCGGCGCTGGCGCTGGTGGATGTGCGCTGCATCGACCACTTCATCGTCGCGGGCGACCACCTGCTGTCGTTCGCCGAGCAGGGATTGATGTAATCGAAGCTGTCACGCTGCACACACACCGATAGCGGCCACTGACCCGTGGTTCGCTTTCGGGAATCCCCACGGGTTTCCTTTGCACTCTGACATGAAGTTCGCGAAGTCCGCAAGGTATCCCGGAATCCATGCCGATATCGCCACACAAGGAATGAACCATGCACACCCATTGCATTGAGCGGCTGCGCGAACTGGCCGAACCCCTGACGGCGCTTTCGCTAACCCATCTGACGCCAGCCACGCGGCAGAAGCTGCGAGAAGACGATTTATCCGTCAATGCCTATCCAACCGACTTCGGGGGCTTCGTATTCGTAGGCTCACCGCGCTATCGCTTGCCTTTGGAATCCGATCTGGCAACGATTTTCGAGGCCGCTGAGCAAGCCGGCATCGTCTGGCTGAAATTCGACAGCGAGGCACCCACCATCGCGGGACTGCCGGCCTTCGCTCCCCAAGATCCCATCCTGTAAGACCACCCCGGCGCCGAAACCATGCGCCGGGGTTTGGCCGTCTTCATCGCCATCGCTCCATGGGAACCGGATCGGCGTCAGTCCGCAGTGCCTCCAGATCAATCACTGCATCTGCCATACCCGCCAACTCGGGCGTCTGCGAAACGAAGAATTCGCGCCGGTAGCCGCCCAACCGCAATACCTCGCGCTTCATTGCGCCGAACATGCGCTTTCGGTCTGGATCCAGCGCGCCGTCGGCCTCATCGGAAAACAGTGTCTCGTAGCGCCGCTCGCTGGTCTGCGCCAGGTACAGCGCCACGGCTCGCACCAGGCATTCGTTGATCCAGACCCGCTCCCCTCCGCTCATGAGCCGCACGCTCTTGCCCTCCCCCGATTCGGCGTCATGCACCAGGATATCGAAGTCCTCCCGCTTCTCGCCCTTGGCCGTCTCTGCCTGCGTGAGGATGGAGACCGTGAAGCGTGGGCCATAGCAGGCCAGCAGCAATTCGTTCGCCAGTCCTGACAGGGCCGGCCCCGCGTCGTCGATCGCCAGCGCGATCAAGCCGTCATTGCTCATGCACCGCGCCAGCAGGGCCCAATCGCCCATCGCGCTCTCGACGCGCTGGACGCGCCGACGTGCCGTGGCCTGGCACTGGGCCAATACCTTCTGTTGCTGGCGCAGCGCCTGCAGGCTTTCCAACTGCTTCAAGGCGTCAATATGCGCTCGTTGCGCA
Organism: Alicycliphilus denitrificans; assembly: GCF_044792555.1. Classification (GTDB taxonomy): domain Bacteria; phylum Pseudomonadota; class Gammaproteobacteria; order Burkholderiales; family Burkholderiaceae_C; genus Alicycliphilus; species Alicycliphilus denitrificans_A. The sequence goes on along the minus strand of NZ_CP126238.1, from coordinate 1,434,030 downwards.
TTCTCATGCGCCGCGACGGCGTGATCGCACGCCGTCGCGGCGGTGACCAACTGCTGGGGTTCAAAGGGTTCAGGCAAGGTCTGCAGCACTGCATCCAGCCGGGCCAGCGCCTGCCGCAGCCGCTCGGACTGCTGCGTCCGCTGTGCGTCGATGGCCTGCATGCCTGCGGTAATGGCGTCCCGCTCCTCCCGCTCGGCTCCTGCTTCGACCGAAGCTTCTTCTCCCCCAGGATCACCCAGGCCGGACAGTTCAGCCAGAACCTCAGCCAGGCGCTGGCGCACGACCCGCATGTCGTCCGCCTTCGCCGCCAGCAAGGCCAGCCGTGACGCGCGATTGCGCGCGCGCTCCAGGCGCCGTTCGACGGCCTCCAATTGACCGCCAGCCTTCGCCAAGGCCTGGACTCGTGCCTTGACAGCCCAGCCGTCCCGTTCGACCTCTACCTTCTCGTCGGCCAGACGCCGCAGCACCGCATCGGCGCTGGGGATCAGTGCCTGAGCCTCCCGGGTATCGGCCAGCAACTGGCAAGCCCCCTGCAGCGGCATGCCCGCGCACGGTACTTCAGCGGCCAGGCCCAAACGGCGCCGGAGCGACTGCGCCTGCAAGGCAGCCTGCCCCGCCTCGCGCTCGATGCCCTGAACCCGTTGCACCAGAGCGCGCAACTGACCCTTGGCCTGCTCCCACTCGGCCACCTGGTCTCGACCCTGGCGTGCACGCTCAGCGCGCAGCGCCAGCAACCGCTCGGCCTGCGGCAAGCGCCGGAGCGCGTTGCGCACCAAGTGCTCCCGGGCCAGCAAGGCGCGGCACCGGGCCTGTGCGTCCTCCAGCCGTTCGCGGCGCTGCCCGACCTGGGCCTGCCGCTGCGCGGCGCGGCGCGTGAGCCGATCCAGCCGCTGAAGCTCATCTTTTTCGCGGTCCTCCAGCTCCTGCATTCCGGTTCTGCCTGCTGCTTGCACAGCTTCCCGCTCCTGCAGCAACTGGGCACGCCGCGCATCGGCCTCGCGGGCCTGCTCGCGCTGTACCGTGACCTGGGCGTAGACTTGGCGCGCCTCCCCCAGCGTCAACGCTGCCGCTGTCGCGGCTGCCTGGGCCTGATCGGCACGTGCCGGCGCATCGGCGGCATCGGACTGCGCGCGCGCCAGCCGCCCAGTCTCGGAGTCCATGGCTGCGGCCTCCTGGCGCAGCGCCACCAGCCCGGCCTTCAGCAGCTTGGCCGTCTCCCCGGCCTTGCGCCCCAGTTCCCGGATCTGCTCCTGTCCCAGCAGGTCGGCCAGCAGTGTCTTGATCTCCGCGTTGCGGTAGTCGCTGAGCTGGCGCTTGCCCTGGGCGCCGAACACCGAGGTGAAGAAAGTGTCGGCGCTGCCGCACAAGTGCTCCACGCAGCGCGTATAGGTTTCGACCTTGCCGTCAGACACCGTGCCGTCCTCCAGGGTGAGCGGGCGCCAAGCCCCTGCATCGGAGAGTACGAATAGGAAGGCCTCCGTCCGGCGTCGGCCGTTGAGCCGGATCACGACCTGGGAGCGGTAGCTGCGCCCCTCCAAGGCCCAGACCAGATCCTTCTCGTTCTCCGGGAGGAACACATGGTCGTAATAGCTGAAGCCACCGGCGCCCGCGGCGGACGCGCGCGAGGGCATGGCGAGATATGGGTGCATGTTGTCGAGCACCGTGGTCTTGCCGCGCCCGTTGGCGCCAGCGATGGCGACCAGTTCGGCCCCATCGCACAGAGCCTCGAAATCCAGGGTCAGGACATTCAGGCCCAGGCCGTCGCGGATCCCACGAAAACCCTTGAGGGTCAGGGATAGTAGTTGCATGGCGGTGATCTCCATGGGGTTGATGCATCCCAGTTTCCCGCGGGGTCGGGAGAGATCAAGGGCTTGGGAGTAGCGGCCTGACTCCGGAACGCCTTTCCCAGAAAATGATCGAGTTACGCGCAAAAATACCTTTTGCAATCAGTAAGTTATATGAATTTGCAAGAGAGGTAAAATCGTCCACCAAGGATCGCCCCTCCACCGCCATGAACACGCTCAACCGCATCAGACGCTCCGTTGCCAACCGCGGCGACGATGTGCTCCTGCGCAACGAATTCAACCATTTCGGCAGTGCCGCGCAGGTCGGCCGCGCGCTGCGCGAGCTGATGCTGGAGGGCACGCTGGTTCGCCTGGGCCTGGGCGTCTATGCCAAGGCCAAACCGAGTGTGCTGACCGGCGAGCCGATTCCGGTACGACCGCTGGAGGTTCTGGCCCCCGAGGCACTGCAGAAGCTGGGAGTGACCGTCATGGCCAGCCGCCTGACCCAGGAGTACAACGCCGGGCGCAGTACCCAGGTGCCCGCGGGCATCGTCTTCAACGTCGGCCGGCGCCGCATCGCCCGCAAGCTGGGCTTCAACGGCAAGGCGATCCGGTACGAGCACGCATGAGGGTGCTGGCGCCGCAGCGGCAGGAACTGATCGAAGCGCTTGTCGCGGAAGCGGCGCCAGGCAGGATCACGGCAGGCCTGCTGGAAAAGGATGAGCACCTGACCGATGCGCTCCGGGCCCTGTTCGCCCTGCAACCCGAAGGGGTGCAACTGGTGTTCTGCGGCGGCACCAGCCTGTCCAAGGCCTACGGACTGATCGAGCGCATGTCCGAGGATGCCGACCTGAAGGTGGTGTTCCCTGACCTGGATCAGTCGCGTGCCGAAACCCGGCGACGTCTGTCGGAGCTGAGAACCCTGGTGACCAACACCCTGGCCGGCATTGGCCTGACCGAGGACAAAGCCAAGGGGCAAGCGTTCAACGAGAATCGCTACTTCTGCTATGCGCGGCACTACGCTTCCATCGCCGGCCTGCGCCCGCACCTGCAGATCGAGTTGACGGCACGCACGCCGGTGCTGCCCACGGAAGTCCGCCGAATCACCAGCCTGGCCGACGCACTCGCCGGCCGCAGCGATCACGCCTTCGAGGTGCCGGTGGTGGCCGTGGCAGAAACGGTTGCGGAGAAATCCCTCTCATTCCTGCGCCGTTACGCGCAGCATCGCGCCGGACTGATGCGCCAAGCCTGGGATACCGCCCTGGTCCGGCATCTGTATGACGTGCATCGCATTTACCAGCGCCAACCCGAGGTGCTGGCCGCCGCCCGGCGGGCGTTCCCCGCGCTGGTCGCGGGTGACCAGAAGGAATTCGGCGCCCAGTTTCCGGACTTTGCCGCAGCGCCCCGCCAGGTGCTGAGCGGCGCGTTGCGGCAAGCCCGCGCGGACGCAAAGATCCAGGCGGAGTTCACCGGCAACCTGCTGCCCCTGGTCTATGGGGGCGACACACCGGCATTCGCGCAGGCTTTCGGTGATTTCAATGCGGTCGCCGAAGCGCTCCTGGAAGTACTGCCGTAGTCCTGCCTACCTGCTACGTCAAGCCACCAGCCGCATCGGCTCGGCAGGCTGACTCTCTTCTGCCTTCTCGCCCAGAAGCTTGGCGGCAATGTCTTCGGGAGCTGCCTCCTCCAGCGCCGCCAGGCACGCCAGCAGCGGTTCCGGATTGATGTCGGACACCTGTGCCCAGGCACGCAGCTTGTCCTCCATCCGCGCCATGCGCGAGATGCCTGCCATGCGTGTGCGCACCACGGGAACGATGCGGCCCTCCAGCTTCGTCTCGGCGGCCCCAGCGAGGATCCGCTGGATGGCGTCGCGGTCCACGGCGCCACGGTCTTCCTCCGCCACGGTCCAGCGCACGCGCACGCTGGCACCAGCGATGTCCTGCCGTGCGACCGCCTCGCGCAAAGTGTCGAGATCCGGGCGGCCCTCGAACACGATATCCATGGTTCGGCGCGCCGGGGTGGGCTCCAGGGTGCAGCGGGCCGACTCCGCGCCCACCTCCCACAGCAGGAATCCCTTCTCTCCCTCCTCTCCATAGTGAAAGCGGCCAATGGAGCCTGCATAGGCGATCAGCTGTTCGCCCGCCAGCCCTTGCTGCGCCCAGGACTGGTGCCGGTGGATATGGCCCAACATGAAAGCCTGGGCCTCGGCGGCAAACAGGGCACCGGTGGTGAACTCATGGTCGAAGCCCGCCATCGGAACCCCGTGCTCGCTCAGGCAACCGAACACGGTCCCGTGCGACACCCCGATCGTGGGCAAGCCCAAACTGCGCACACGCCGGTGCAGCGGGGCGAATCCAGCAAGCAGCCGTCCCAGTTGCTCGCCCACCGACTGCGCCGCATCCGTCGCCCCGATGGCAGCGGCCACCGCAGCCTTGTTCACCGTGGGCAGGCAGGAAATCAGCACCTCGGCATCCGGTGGCAAGGCCTCGAAGCACCACGCCGCCGACGCCACCCAGCCGCGCCGGGTCAGCGCCACCTGTTGAATGCGATCAGCAACATGGATGGAGTGACGCCCGCCAACCGAGCGGAACACTGAAAGCGTGCCGGGTGGTTCGTGCGAGTAGGTTCCTTGCAGCATGAGGACCGGACAGTGATCGGCGAGGCGGCGTACCTGCGCTACCAGCCGTGCTGCGGCGGGCGCATGCAGATCGAGTGCATGGTCCGTCGCATCGCCAGAGATCACAGCGACCTGTGCGCCCAGGGCCACGGCGCGGTCGATGGCTGCGCCGAAGCAGCGGTCGGCCTCCACCAGGGTCTTCGTGCCGTAGTGCAGATCAGAAAATTGTGCGATTCGCATGGTGCCTCCCCGGTTCAGGCCATTTGACTCAGCTCGGTCTCGATCTTGTCCAAGTAACCCGCTGGATCGTTGCGGTACCGGTCGAGCTCATCCCAGGCACGGCCACGGCCATGCGGATTGACCCGCCAGCCCCGCCCCCAGCGGCGATCCGCGTAGGCCGCATAGCGTTCGCGAGGCACCCCCATCACCTGCGCCCTGTCCAGCAACTGTTCGAGCGTGGGGCAGCCGGGGTACTGCGCGGCCGTGTCACTTTCGGCCGAGGCATTCACGGCATCGGGAGGCGTGTGAGAGTTTTCAAGCACCTGCGTGGCGAGCCGCGCCTGCTGGATGGCGGTCTCCGCGTCCTCGTGATCCCGCAGCAGTGCGGTCACGTCCACGGGCGCCTCGAGCTCGATGATCCATTGGGGCACGCGTACCGCCCGCCCCTGCTCGTCAATGTGCGGCACCTCCTTGAGCACCTTGGTCAGGAAGAAGCTCGTGCGGTCGCGCCCCAGAAACCCGGAGATGCGTCCGCCGCGCATCTGGGCGATGGCCTGGAAGCGCTGGATGGCGGCGCTCATCGCGTAGAAGCTTGTGGTGGGCAGTTCCAGCGCACTGATCGAACGAATGCCGGGAATGAAGAACAGGAAGCGGCCCGTGAGATTGCATTGGCGGGCCTGGTACTCGGGGCAGGTTTCCGGGTTGCAGATACCGCCGTTTTCCTCGCGGGGCATGGTCTTGCGCCCACCGAAGACGCGGATCGTGCGCCGCCCGGTGTCGTCCACCGGCACCGGTGCATGGCGTATGCAGTGGCGCACCTGCCCGTCGGGCGAGTACTGCGACCAGAAGCGCTTTTCATGCGTGCTCCAGGCCGCCAGCTCGTGCGGCATCACGGTCTGCCAGTGGTCCGACGGGAAGACGACCGGGAAGCGGTACAACCGATGGCCCTGCCCCCGATCCTCGCCATAGGTGTCGAGGATCTCGCGGGCGATTTCCGGGTTGGGGAAGTCCGACCCGCGTACCGTGAACCACGGAACGTTGCGCGGCACCAGCGGGGATTTGAGCTGGGGCAGCGCCTGCGCCAGCGCCTTCTCGATCGCCTCGAACGACCGCCCCTCCGCCACACCCTGGGTATAGATGGCCTTGGCCTCGGGCTGCTCGGCCGCCTTGCGCGTGAGCACCATGATGCCTGGGCGAATCTTGCCGCCGGTGGGGATGCGTGCAGGGGCCTGGCCCAGCAGGGTCGGCAAAGAGCCCGGTTCGCCCTGCACCGTGACGATGGCTTGTGCCATGGAGTGCTCCTTCATGAATGTCGGGAAGTTCCGATGGTTCATGCTCTCGCTCAACAGGTCGCCATCAACCCCTGATTTCGGGCCCTCAAGCGGTCGCACGGGCAAGATCCAACAGCCCCAACAATCCCGAGTCGATTCTTCGGGATTGCCCAAGGCGTAGCTTTTGCGAGCAAGGCGCACACTTGGCTGATGCCGAAACTCTCCGCATTTCGCTGCGGTTTCGGCTGGCGCGCAGCCAGGTAATTGTTCAGCATGGCTCCATGGAGCAGGCTGCTGCAACAAGGAGCGATAGCGTGCAAGTGGAGGAACCCATCGACGCCCCGGATGGAGCTCAGCAAAGCTCCTGGACGCTCGCGATCACCATGTTGCGCGGCATTCTGGAAGGCGATACCTACGACGCCGTCGCATCCCGGCACGGCATCACGCGCACGGCCGTCGAGCGGCGCATCAAGGCCGTTTCCATGCATGTCGCGTCGACCGCCGGCATCGCAGGACTGAATGCGGAGGGCGCGGCCTTTGTGCGCAGACTCCGGCTGCATCGCGAGGCCATCCGCAATGCTCTGGACGAATTGGGCAGTGAGCCACCGGCCCATGCACGGCACATCCGCGTTCTCACCGACGAGGAAATCACCTCGGGTGCATTGCGCATTCGGGGCCGCAGTCACCAGCCCCACGAGGACCTGGCCCTCTACTACATCCTGCTCGCCACGGGAGCGCGGCCGCTGGAAATCGCCCGCCTTGAAGTTCGCGACTATCTCCATGCCGACGGCGGTGTGCGCCGAGTCTCATGCATCCGGCCTGATGTCGCCATCACTGGGCGGGAACGTCCGCTTTTCTTCTGTAGCGTACGGCTTGAGGAAGCCTTGAATGCCTACCTGGCGGAACGCGTGGCCGCCCAGCAAGGGCTGGGAGCCAGCAGCGAATACCGGGGTCTCGATCCGGCCAGCCGGCTCTTTCTGTCCGCGAGCGGCCAGGGCTTCGAGATCAAGCCCTACGGGGCGGAGGGCCAGAAGCGGTTCCGATGCCGCGCCATCCAGGAGACCTACCGAAAACTTTTCCGCTACGCGGAGCTCAAGCAGATGACCGCGCTCACGGTACGCCATACCGTGGCCGACCGCCTCTATGCGAGAGGCGCGGACGAGTCCCAGGTAGGACTGCTGCTGGGCATCGCCGATCGCAGCGCGGTGCGGGAGCAATTCCCCCGCCGCCTGCCATCGCTGGACACCCTGACCACCGACCTGGTGTAGCGGCCATGGGCGGATCCACAGTCGATTTATCTCCAGACGTACAGCGCTTCGCCATCCGCGGCCGGGTCTGGCAGCTCACCGACCCGGGCCTGCAAGACGCGCTCGCCCAGATCCACGACACGGCGGAACGACCGCGCTGCCTGTGCATGCCCGACGGGATCGAGATGTATGTGGCGCGGCACCGCCACTACCTCGTGAAGCGGATGCCGGACACCGGCAAAACCCATCATCCACTGTGCCCATCCTATGAGCCCGACAACGCCTATTCGGGACTGGGTGACCTGGTGGGCGACGCCGTGCTCGAAACGCATCCAGGCCACATCGAGCTTCGCGTCGACTTTCCGTGGACGCGCATCCATGGACGGGCGGTGGCGCGTGGCGAGCCGGACGAACCGGGAGAGGTCGCTGTACCACGGCGACGGATGACGCTCAGGGCCGTCCTGCACTTCCTGTTCGAGCAAGCCGGCTTCAACCGGTGGACGCCGGCCATGGCCGGCAAGCGGAACCAGGGCGTCCTGTGCAAGTACCTGCTGGAGGCCGCGGCTGACATTGAGGTCAAGGGCAAGTCCCTGGCCGAAAGGCTCTATGTCCCCGAGCCCTTCAGCGAATCCGCGAAGGCCGACATCGCGCAGCGCCGGCACGCCAAGCTGGCGGTGCTGCAACCCCACGACGGCCAAGCGCCGCTGGCGCTCGTAATCGGAGAATTCAAGGCCTGCGAACGCGGTGAGCGTGACTGCCGCATCTGGATCCGCCACATGCCGGATGCTCCGCTTTTGATGGATGCGCGCGCGTGGGATCGTTTGGCCCGCATCTATGCGGCCATGCTGGAAGCCCGCGATGCAGATACCGGCCACCCTGTTCGACTCATCATGGCGGCGCTGATCCGCGCCCGGCGGGAATTCACCTACGAGATCGACGCCGCCAGCCTGATGCTGCTCAGCGAACAGTGGATTCCGGTGGAGGGCGTCCATGAATTGCCGCTTATCGATAGTTTGATCGCCCAGAAGCGGCGCTTCCTGAAACCGCTGCGCTATGACGCCAAAGCCGCGGCGGCCTTCCCCAACGCCCTGCTGCTGGATTGCGGCGCCACGCCCGTCCCCTTGCATTTGATCAGCGAATTCATGAGTCCCAAGGATCGGTCCCTCAAAGAAAAAGTGATTCAGACGGACAGCAAATCAATGGTCTGGACTTGGCATACCGCTCATCCATTACCGCCACTGCCCGATATTGCAAAGTAAACATCGATTTCTATGATCTCGACTCATCAAGTCAGCCAGCCTGAAGCCCATCCGCTCAGTCGAGTTTTGTATGAACCTCGTTGGCATGCCTGGTTTCGTCATTTAATATAGCCCCCTAGAGTATATTGCTTGACCCATTCCATGTCCCACACCTCCCGAGAAAAATCCAAGTTGATCGCGCGTGTCCGCCGCATCAAGGGCCAGCTCGAAGGCATCGAGCGCGCCCTGGAGGCAGATGCGGCCTGTGTCGAGGTGCTGCGCCAGATCGCTTCCGTCCGGGGCGCGGTCAGTGGCTTGACCGCCGAGGTGATGGAAGACCACCTGCGCGAGCACGTCATAGCACCATCGGACGACAAAGAACGCCACCAGGGCGGCGAGGAAATGATCGAAGTCATCCGGGCCTACATGAAGTGAACTTGCCGCCCGCAGACCGTTCCCATTCAGGAAACCACGAATGACCAGCGCCACAACCACCACACTCGCCGCGTCCGCACACGACCATTTCTTCCTGGGCACCGACCACCAACGCAACGAGCGCAAGGTGTGGCTGGTGATCGCTCTCACGGCCAGCATGATGCTGGTGGAGATCAGCGCTGGCACGATCTACGGCTCGATGGCGCTGGTGGCCGACGGCTGGCATATGTCCACTCATGCCGGCGCCATGCTGATTACCGCACTGGCCTACCGGTTCGCGCGCAAGCATGCGGGCAATCCGCGCTTTACCTTCGGTACGGGCAAGCTCGGCGATCTGGCCGGCTTTGCCAGCGCGATCGTCCTGGCCTTGATCGCCCTGCTGATCGCTTGGGAAAGCCTGGTGCGGCTGACCCAGCCGATCCACATTGATTTCAATCAGGCAATCGCCGTGGCTGCTGTCGGGTTGGTCGTCAACTTGGTCTGTGCCTGGCTGCTGAAGGACGACCATGCGCATCATGGTCACCATCATGGACATCACCACCACCATGATCATGACCACGACGACCATCATGCGCCGAGCAAGAGCCGCGACAACAACCTGCGCGCCGCATACATCCATGTGCTGGCCGATGCGCTGACATCCGTGCTGGCCATCGTCGCCTTGCTGCTGGGTAGCAGCTATGGCTGGCTCTGGGCCGATCCGGTCATGGGCGTGGCCGGCGCACTGGTGATCGCCCGGTGGTCATGGAGGCTGATCCAGGACTCCGGCAGCGTGCTGCTGGATGCCGCCGCCGAGGGGCAGGAAGTGCGGCAGGAGATTCATGAGGCCATGCAGCCCACCGGAAGCGAGGTTACCGATCTTCATGTCTGGCAGGTGGGGCCGGGACATTTCGCGGCCATCGTTTCGCTGATGGCCCGGGAGCCGAAGGAGCCTGCGCACTACAAGGCGCTGCTGGCGCATATCCACGAGCTGTCGCATGTCACGGTCGAGGTGCAACCCGCCGCCGCATGACGATGCGCTTGCCCCCTCAGTGATTCTGGCATCTATTAGCAAATTAGAATTCCACGATGCGCCGCAAGTTCGCCCTTGCCCTGATGTTGCTCTCCATCCTGTGGCAGTCCCTTGCCCTTGGAGGGCAGGCTGAGGCATTCGCGGATGCCCACGAAGTGGCGCACATGGCGATGCACTCGCTGAGCGGGGCGCACCACCACCATGACGATGGCTCGGTCGTCCAAGACGATTCCGATGAATCCTGGGAGCATGTAGTCGCCGATGGCGGCGTGAGCAGCCCTTTTTTGCAGGCTGCGACCCACTTCACACTCATTCCCATATATCCCGCTCGTCCGCCCATGATGGATGAGCGGCTCTTGCCGGCGCCCTTGCTCGACGGCCTGCGAAGGCCCCCTCGGCTGTCCTGATCTTCAGAAAACCCTTCCCCCGCTGCGCCCCCGCGCGGCCGGGACGTTTTCAAGCCGGCGTTCCCCTCACGTAGCCGTGCGCGTCCACGTATCCATTTGGACGTGACGGTGCGTGCCTGCGGATCGCCATCGAGTGAGTCAGGACTTTCGTGAAACCCGTTCCTTGGTTCGTGGCTTGCGCCATCGCAGGCTGCGCGGCTGTGGGGGGCGCTTTGCCCGCCGCCGCGCAAACCCCTCCGCCAACCCTTCCAGCCACTCCGGCTGACAACCGCCGCGTCACGCTGGCCGACGCCGTGGAGACTGCATGGCAGCGCGCTGTGCAGGCGCGCGAGGCCCAGGCCCAAGGTCGGCGTGCCCAAGCCGAACAGACGGCAGCCTCCAGCCTCTGGGCCGCGCCGCCGTCGCTCGAACTCAACCACCGCAATGACCGCTGGCAAACCAATGCCGGGCGGCGCGAGAACGAAGTCGGTGTCGCATTGCCACTGTGGCAACCGGGCCAGCGCGATGCCCGGTCCGCGGCGGCCGGCGCCGAACTCCGGCTTGCCGACACGCAAACCCGTGCAGCGCGCCTGCGGGTGGCCGGCCAGGTGCGCGAGGCGGCCTGGCGCTGGTCGGCAGCCCAGGCCGAAGCCGATGCGGCCGCGGCCCAGGTGCAATACCTGCAGCGCCTGGCCAACGACGTGCAGCGCCGCGTGCATTCCGGCGACCTTGCGCGTGCCGATGCGCTGGCGGCGCGTGCCGAGCTGCTGGACGCCCAATCCCTGCTGGGCGAGGTGCGCCAGAGGCTTCTGGCAGCGCAGGCGCAGTGGCGCAACCTGACTGGCCTGGAAGCCATGCCGGAAGTGGCGACGCCGTCCACGTTGTTCGCCGGGCTCGACGCGGAGACCAGTGAGGAACACCCCGAGCTGCAGTTGGCCGCCCAGGCCATGGAGCGGGCGCGCAAGCGGGTAGAGGTAGTCAATACCTCGCGGCGCGATGCCCCCGAGCTACTGCTGCGCTACCGCGAGGAATCGCCGGGCACCGGTCAGGCAGCTCAGCGCAGCGTCGGCATCGGAGTGCGCATTCCCTTTGGTACCGATGGCCGTAACGCGCCGCTGCAGGCCGCCGCGCTGGGCGATCTGGATGTTGCGGAAACCACGGAGCTGCGGCTGCGCGAAAGGCAGGAGGCGGACCTCGGCCTGGCCCGCTCGGCCGTGCGCAACGCCGCCCGCCAACTGGAGGATGCGCGCGACCGCGCCTCGCTGCTGCGCGAGCGCACCCAGCTCATCGACAAATCGTTCCAGGCGGGAGAAACCCCGCTGCCCGAACTGCTGCGCGCGGCCAACGCCGCCGCGCAGGCAGACGCCGCCCTGGCACGCCAACAGGCGGCGCTGGGCCTGGCCCAGGCACTACTGCAACAAACCCTCGGACTCCTTCCATGAACTCCATAACCCTTTCCCGCCATGGCTCCAGGCTCGGTGGCTGGCTGCAATGGCTGGCCTGCGCCGCGCTGGCCTTTCTGCTGATTCTTACCAGTGCCGGCGCCTGGGCTTCGCCTGGAGCCCACGGTCCCAATGGCGAGCACCTGGACAGCCCCGCAGCGACGGCAGGCAGCGCCAGCACCGCGCCGCGCATGGAGGCCCGCTCCGAGAGCTTCGAGCTGGTGGCCCACCTCTGGGGTGACGAGCTGTCGATGCTCATCAACCGCTTCGAGACCAGCGAGCCGGTGCTGCAAGCCACAGTCGAAGTCGAATCCGGCACGGCGAAGGCAGTCGCCAAATTCCACGAGGACATGGGCGACTACGCCGTCGATGACCCGGCTTTCCTCAAGGTGCTGAAGGCTCCGGGGGCGCATCCCCTGATCGTCACGATCCTGGCCGGCACGGAATCGGATCTGCTGGAGGGGACGCTGCAGACCGGCCCGGCGAACGCTGCTGCGGCTGCTGCCAATGGTGATGACCACGGACATGCGCATGACGACGGCGGACACGGCATCCCCAACGTGGCCTGGGTCGTGCTCGTGATGCTGTTGCTGGCTGCGGCCAGCGTCTGGATGACCCGCAGCTCCCGCAAGGCCCAAGGAGGCGCCCAATGAATAACCGTCTTATTTCTGTCTCGCTGCTGGCAGCGGCCATCCACCTGCTGGCGGGTTCTCCTGCTTGGGGCTCGCCCGGAGCGCATGGCCCCAACGACGAACACCTTGATGCGCCGCAGACCGCAAACGTCAACGGATTGATGCGCTTGCCGGAAGGTAGCGTGAACGTGCCGATGCTCGCGCAGCGGCGCATGGGCATCCGCACGCAGATCGTCGCCGCCTCACAGGCGCAGGCCACGGTCGAGCTGGCCGGCCGTGTGGTGATGGACCCGAACGCCGGCGGCCGCGTGCAGGCCGTGCATGGCGGCCGCGTCGAGGCAGGCCCGCGCGGCCTGCCGGTGGCGGGCCAAGCGGTGCGGCAAGGCGAGGTACTGGCCTATATCCGCCACCATGCCGAACCCTATGCGCAGGCCAACCAGGAAGCGCAACTGGCCGAGCTGCGCAGCAGCCGGCAGCTCGCGGCCCAGCGCGTCGAGCGCCTGCAATCGCTGGAAGGCACAGTGCCGCGTAAGGAAATCGAGGCGGCCAGGGCCGAGCTGCAAAGCCTGTCCGCACGAGAAAAGAGCATTGGTGCCAGCCTGGGCGCACGCGAAGCGCTGGTAGCTCCCGTCTCGGGCGTGATCGCCCGCACGCAGGCCGTGGCCGGACAGGTGGCCGATGCCCGCGAACTGCTGTTCGAGATCGTCGATCCCTCCCGGCTGATGGTCGAGGCCACGACCGCGGACACGGCGCTGCCGGCCCGCATGGCTGGCGCCTCCCTGCGCGAGGCGCCCGGCGCGCGTCTGCAACTGGTGGGCGCGGGTGGCGCGCTGCGTGACGGCGTGATGCCGGTCAACTTCCGTCTGCAAACCGCTGGCGCCGGGCAAGCACTGCCGCTCGCGGTGGGCCAGCCCGTGACGCTGATCGCCCAGCTCGCCGAACGCGTCGAAGGCTTCGTGCTGCCGGCCCAGGCCGTGGTGCGCAATGCCGCCAACGAGCAGGTGGTGTGGATCAAGTCCGGCGCGGAGCGCTACATCCCGCAGCCGGTGAGCGTGCGGACGCTGGACGCGGCGACGGTGGTCGTCGTGCAAGGACTGGGCGCGGACAACCGCGTCGTGGTCGAAGGCGCCGCATTGCTGGCGCAGATCCGGTAAGGAGCACGCGATGTTCGACTGGATCGTGCGCAGCAGTCTGCGCAACCGCCTTTTCGTGCTCGCCGTCGCGGCCTTCCTGCTGGTGTGGGGTGCCGTCAGCGCCTGGCGCACGCCCGTGGACGTGTTCCCCAACCTGGACAAACCCCTGGTCACCGTACTGACGGAGGCCGGCGGCATGGCGCCACAGGAGGTGGAGCAACTCGTCACCTTCCCGTTAGAGACCGCGCTCAACGGCATGCCGGGGGTCACCCGCGTGCGCTCGATGTCCGGCGTGGGCCTGTCCATCGTCTATGCGGAGTTCGACTGGGGTACCGACATCTACCGCAACCGCCAGCTCGTCGTCGAGCGCCTGGCGCTGGCGCGCGCGCAACTGCCCGCCGGTATCGAGCCGACCATGGGGCCGGTGTCCTCGATCATGGGCGAGATCATGCTGATCGCGCTACCGATCTCGGCGCAGGCCGACGGTGGCGCCTCGCCCATGCAGGCCCGCGAGTACGCGGACTTCGTGCTGCGCCCGCGTCTGCTGTCCATTCCCGGCGTGTCGCAGGTGATCCCTATCGGCGGCGACGTGCGCACCCTGCGCGTCGCGCCGGACACCGCACGCATGGCGCAGTTCGGTGTCTCGCTCACCCAGGTGGAGCAGGCCATGAAAGGCTATGCCTCCAACGCGGGCGGCGGCTTCATTGACCTGAACGGGCGCGAGTTCCTGATTCGCCACGTCGGCCGCTCGGCCGACCGTGACGCCCTGGGCGGCGACCTCGCCGGTGTGGCCGTCGCCTGGAAGGATGGCCGGCCCGTGCTGCTGGAGCAGGTGGCGCAGGTCGGCTTCGCGCCGGGTCTCAAGCGCGGCGATGGCGGCTACAACGGCGGCCCCGCCGTGATTGCCAGCGTGCAGAAGCAACCCGGCGCCGACACCGTGAAACTCACCGCTGCCGTAGAGACGGCGCTGCAGGAGCTGGAGCCCGGTCTGCCCAAGGGGCTGGCGAAGCCGCAGGTGCTGTTCCGCCAGGCCGACTTCATCCGAGCCTCGGTGGGCAACGTGGGCGAGGCGCTGCGCGACGGCGCCGTGATGGTGGCGGTCATCCTGTTCGCCTTCCTGCTGTCGGCACGCACCACGCTGATCTCGCTGCTGGCCATCCCCCTTTCGTTGGCGGTGGCGGCGCTGGCCTTCCGTGCCTTCGGCCTGTCGATCAACGTGATGACGCTGGGCGGGCTGGCCATTGCCATCGGCGAACTGGTGGACGACGCCGTGGTGGACGTGGAGAACATACTGCGGCGTCTGAAGCAGAACCGCGCGGTGGGGGATTCCGTGCCGGTGCTGGAGGTGGTACGCCGCGCCAGTGTGGAGGTGCGCTCGGGCATTGTCTATGCCACGCTGGTCGTGGTGCTGGTGTTTGTGCCGCTGTTCGCGCTGCCGGGCATCGAAGGGCGGCTGTTCGCGCCGCTGGGCGTGGCCTACATCGTCTCCATCTTGGCCTCCATGCTGGTGTCGATGACGGTGACGCCGGTACTGGCCTACTACATGCTGCCGCGCATGAAGCGCATCGACCATGGCGACAGCCCGCTGGTCGCCTGGCTCAAGCGGCTGGACACCCGCGTGCTGGCCTGGTCTTTCCCAAGGGCACGGATTCTGGTGGCGGGAGCCGCCGTGGCAGTGCTGCTGGCCGCAGCCAGCGTGCCGTTCTTCCCGCGCGCCTTCCTGCCGGCATTCAACGAGGGTTCGCTGGTGCTCGGGCTGGTGCTCTCTCCGGGCACCTCGCTGGAGCAGGCCAACCGCATCGGCGCCGAGGCCGAGCGGCTGATCGCCGAGGTGCCCGAAGTGCGCCAGGTCGGCCGGCGCACCGGCCGCGCCGAGCTGGACGAGCATGCCGAGGGCGTGCATGCGGCCGAAATCGACGTGGACCTCAAGCCATCGGCTCGCAGCCGCGAAGCCATCATGGCCCACATCCGCGAACGCCTGGCCCTGTTGCCAGCGCAGGCCACCATCGGCCAGCCGATCTCGCACCGCCTGGATCACCTGCTCTCGGGCGTGCGGGCGCAGATCGCGCTCAAGGTCTTTGGTGACGACACGGATGCCCTGCGGGGTCTGGCCGAGCAACTGCGCGGCCGCCTTTCCGGCATCCCGGGACTGGTGGACCTCACCGTGGAAAAACAGGTGCTGATCCCGCAGATCAGCGTGCGCATCGACCCGCGCAAGCTGGCGCAGACGGGCCTCGCGCCCGGCGAGGCGGTGCGCGTGCTCAAGGCGCTGACCGACGGCGCACACAGCGCCGAGATCGTAGACGGCCCGCGCCGCTACGACCTGGTGCTGCGCCTGCCTGACCAGCGGCGCAGCCCGCAGGACCTGGCCGCGACGCTGATCGACACGCCGGCCGGGCGCCTGCCGGTCTCGGCCTTCGCCACGGTGGCGGAGGAGGATGGCCCCAACCAGATCGGCCGCGAAAACGGGCGCCGGCGCATTGTGGTCTATGCGAACACCGATGGCCGCGACATGAGCGCTATCGTGGCGCAGATCCGCCAGGCCATCGGCGAGACGCAGCTGCCACCTGGCTACTTCATCAGCATGGAAGGCCAGTTCCAGGCCCAGGAGCAGGCGGCGCAGTTGATCGGCGCTCTGTCGCTGGTCTCGCTGGCGATGATCTTCTTGGTGTTGTACTCGCGCTACCGCTCGGCGGTGCTGGCCGGCATCGTAATGGCCAATATCCCGCTAGCGCTCATCGGCAGCGTGGTGGCGATGTGGATCGCGGGCGTGAGCCTGTCTGTGGCCTCGATGGTGGGCTTCATCACGCTGGCGGGCATCGCCACGCGCAACGGCATCCTGAAGATCAGCCACTACATCAACCTGTGCCGCTTCGAGGGCGAGCAGTTCGGCATCCCCATGATCGTGCGCGGCTCGTTGGAGCGGCTGACGCCCGTGCTCATGACCGCACTGGTCGCCGCCTTCGCGTTGACGCCGCTGCTGCTGGCCGCCGATGCGCCGGGTAAGGAAATCCTGCACCCAGTGGCGGTGGTGATCTTCGGTGGCCTGGTCAGCTCGACGGTACTCGACACGCTGCTCACTCCAGTGTTGTATTGGTTGCTGGGTCGCAAGCCCACCGAGCGGCTGCTGCAGGCGGAGCCAGAGGTGGCGAGCAATGCACCAGCACTGCAGGAGGCTTTTTAATGCGATCCGTCTGACACCCCGCACGAATGCTGCTTTCGACAAGGCTTTGCGGTGCCGCCTTCTTTCCAAGCGCGCCGCACCCTGAAAGGATGATCTGATGAACATTAAACCTGCTTGCCTGCGCCTGCTGGTCACTTCCACTTTGTGTGCGGCCTCCCTACTGGCCGCTCCCGCCGTCTTCGCGCATGGGGATGGAAAGCCGCAGCACGGCGGGATCGTGCGAACCGCCAGCGACCTGTCGTTCGAGCTGGTGGCCGCCGCCGATGGCGCCACCCTCTATGTCATTGACCACGGCAAGGACTACGACACCGCCGGCGTGAGCGGCAAGCTGACGGTGCTCAACGGCGCGGACAAGTCCGAGGCCGACCTCAAGCCCGCCGGCGGCAACAAGCTGGAGGCTAAGGGCGTGAAGCTGGGCTCGGGCGCCAAGGTCGTGGCAGCGCTGCAAACCGCCGGCAAAAAGACCGTGACCGTTCGCTTCACGGTCAAGTAAGGCAACAGAGATACGCTGCGCACTATGAACGCTCACATGCATTGGCCCGCCCTGCGGGGCGGCCTGTTGGCCTTGCTGGCTGCTGCCTTGTTCGGTATCAGCACTCCGCTGGTGCAGCGTATCGGCGCGGGCGTGGGGGCGTTCTCGACGGCGGCGCTGCTCTACGCCGGTGCAGCCATCGTCGGCATGCTCTCGCGCCAGCATGTGAGCCAAGAGGCGCGCCTGATGCGCGCAGATTTTCCGCGGCTGCTGTCGATGGCAGCCTTCGGTGCCGTGCTGGGGCCGGTCGCGCTGGCCTGGGGCCTACAACACACCAGCGGCACGGGTGCCTCGCTGATGCTGACGCTCGAAGCCCTGTTCACGGCCATGCTGGCACGGCTTCTGTATGGCGAGACCATGGATCGGCGTGTCTGGGCCGCCATGCTTCTGCTGCTGGCCGGCGGCATAGCCCTGGTGCTCGACCAGGGGCGCCAGGGCGGCAGCCAGCTCTGGGGGCTGCTTGCCGTTCTGGTCGCCACGATGGCCTGGGGAGGGGACAACACCTTGTCGCGGGCGCTGGCCGAGCGTGATCCCGGCCAAGTGGTGCTGGGCAAGGCCATACTGGGCGCTTCGGCCACGGCCATTCTGGCTGTTGTGGCGGGCGATCCGCTGCCGACGCTTGGATCGGCCCTGGGCCTGATGGCCGTGGGAGCCACGGGCTACGGCCTGAGCCTGCGCTTTTACCTGCTGGCCCAGCGTGCCTTCGGCGCGGCGCGCACGGGTTCGGTGTTCGCCTTCGCCCCCTTTATCGGCGCCGCAATTGCCATTGCTCTGGGGGACCGTAGCGGCACCTGGGTCATGGCCGTGGGTGGCCTGCTGATGGTGCTGGGGGTGGTGTTGCACTTGGCGGAGTCCCACGGACACGAGCATGCGCACGAGCGACTTGAACATGAGCATGCCCATCGGCACGACGACGGTCACCATAACCACACGCACGATCCAATGCCGGTCGGCGCGCACAGCCACCCCCACGTACATGAGCCGATGGTGCATGCACACCCACATGTGCCGGATGCGCACCATCGGCACGAGCACTAGCCGCGCAGCCGGTTATGGCTCGCGCTTGGGGCTAGGTCGTATGACTCCTCGAAACACCACGAACTGCGCATTGTCCTTGTACTGCAGCTCCTGCCCGTCGCGCAGGACGCTGTAGCAGATCGGCTCATCCTTACTGATTTCCAGTTGCAGCAGGCAGAGCCGATGGCCCTTGATGGACCAGCGCGCCGTCCGCTGGCGGCCGTTTTCCGACCGCTCGACGCGCCCGTCCACAAAATACTTGTGTCCCCAGTGGCGTTCATCGGTCAGGTACTTGCCGCTGATGGCGGCCCGGATCTGCGGGCCGGTCAGCGGCACCTCCTTGGCTGCGGCGGCAAGTGCACAGAGCATGGTTCCGGCGGCGGCCAAGTGCATGAGGCGCCGGGCGATGGCGGGCGTTCGAGAGGCTTTCTGCATGGCGGGTCAGGCGGTCATGGCTGGCGGCCAGTTGTGCGTCTCGGCCTGGCATGCGCGGCACCACGCATAGAGCGCGTCGTACATCACCATGCCGTGCTGGAGCATTTCGTGGTCGTCGCTGAAGTTGTGCGACAGCCCGAGCGAGAGTGCATAGAGCCCCGCAGATTGCGGCGTCAGGTCGAGCCGGGAAGTATCAGCGCCGCGCACGACCCCCGCCAACTGATCCAGCGCCGGATCATGGAGGTGGTACTTCGCCAGGAAGGCGTCAAAGCTGCACAGATCGCCCACGTGGCTCAGCTCGACATTCGGGATGTCGTAGGGGATGGCACCGGTGGCGTTGGCGGTGCTCAGCACCTCGCTGGCCGGCACATAGAGAAACTCGGGCTCCATATCGATGAAGCGCGCGATCAGCCAGGGGCAGGCGATGCGGTCGATCTTGGGGCGTTCGCGGGTGATCCATTGCATGGTGCTACTCCTTCGTTTCAAGCGTTACGCCTACGGCCGCACCGTAGTGCAGCATCACGGCCTCCCAGCGGATTTTCTGCATGAAGGCATCCACATAGGCGGCCGCCTTGGCGCCGAAATCCATGTGGTAGGCGTGCTCGTACATGTCCAGCGCCAGCAGCGGTGTGGCTCCGACCAGCAGGTGCGTGTGGTCGGCCGCCCATTGGTTGATCAGCCGTGCCTCGCGCGTGGACCATGACAGCAGCGCCCAGCCCGAGCCGCCGCCCATGGCCTTGGCCAGCGCGGAGAATTCAGCACGCCAGCGGTCGACGCTGCCGAAGTCGCGCGCCACGGCCACGGCCAGGCCGGAGTCCGGCAAGGCCCCGTCGCCGCCCAGCGAGTCGAAATACAGCTCGTGGAGCCAGGCCGAGTTGGCGGCGATCAGCTCCTCGCGCTTCAGGCCATTGATCGCGAAGACCGGCGCGCTCGGCCAGTCCAGCTGTGCCAATTGCTGGCGGATGGCACCCAGGCGCTTGACGGCGCCGGTGTAGTTGTTCGCGTGGTGACTGACGATCAGTTTTTCGGACAAACCATGGAGGGTTGCCGGATTGAGAGTGAGGGGACGTGCTTGCAGATCCATCGCAGTGCTCCTTGGTGTGTGAGGCATCCCGTCAGGCGTGTGCGACCAGGGGATGCACGATCAGCCCGATCACGGCGGCCACCGCAACGACGGCCGGCTCGGGAATCTTCTTGAAGCGCCACAGGACGGCGGTCGTCGCCAGGGCCAGCGCCGCCGTGATCCAGTCCGTGATGGAGCGCTGCCCGATCACGATCACCGCACCCGCGATCGAGCCAATGGCCGCCGCCGTCACGCCGTCCACAAAGGCGATGACGTCCGGGCGCTTGCCGTACTTCTTGAAGTACGGGGCCGGAATGACGGTGAACAGGTAGCACGGCACGAAGGTAGCCAGCGCCGCCACCACGGCCCCCCAGAAGCCGGACACGAGAAAGCCGATGAAGCCGGTGGTGATGACCACCGGCCCTGGGGTGATCATGGCCACGGCCACTGCGTCCACGAACTGGCGGTCGGTCAGCCAGCCGTACTCTTTGACGACGCCGCCATAGAGGAAGGGCACGATGGCCAGGCCGCTGCCGAAGACAAAGCTGCCCGCATAGGCGAAGTACAGGCCGATCTGCTTGAGCTTGACCCAATCGATGGCGCTGGCCCCGAACAGGGCAGCCACGGGAGCGGCCACACTGTGGAGAGGGCCGCCGCGTTTGAGCCAGGCAGGCGGCGCGCGCCAGAACCACACCAGCACACCGGCTCCGAGGAACAGCCAGACCTCTTCGGACTGTGTGGCCACGGTGATCGCTGCGCTGATCAGAAAGATCGGCCACAGCAACCGGTCCCTGCCAATGCTCTTGGAGGTCAGCTTGTAGGCGCTGATGGCGATGATGCCGATCACCGCGGCGCCCACGCCGTAGAACACCGACTGCATCCAGCCGAGGCCGCCGTAGGCTGTATAGGCAGCGCCCAGTGCCACCACCATGAGGAAGGACGGCAGCACGAAGGCCACGCCGACAAGGGTGGCGCCGATGAAGCGGTAATGGACATAGCCCAGGTACATCGCCAATTGCGCGGCCAGCGGCCCCGGCATCAACTGGGCCAGCGCCAGGCCCTCCTTGTAGTCCGCGTCGGTGATCCACTGGCGCCTTTCCACCAGATCGCGGTACATGTAGCCCGCCAGGGCCACCGGGCCGCCAAAGCCCCAGGAGCCCAGGGCCAGCATGTAGCGCACGAGTTGCCAGAGCGTGTAGTGGGGGTCGCTTGCAACGCCCGCATCGGGCGCCGCCGTGGTGTTCAGGTCGTTCATGTTCGCTCCTGCGGTGCCTGTGTGCTACGGCTTGCGCGGGCTGGAGAAATGCGCATGGAGCGAGTCCAACACCCCGCCGATGTCGGCCAGCAACGCGTCGTCGTCCGGCCAACGCTTGCGCGCGCCGGCCAGCACGGCCTCGAAGCCGCTGGCCTCGGGCGTGGAAGAGCCGCCCACGTCGAGCACATGCACCATCGCTGCCAGTCGAGATAGACCACGGTCGTCACCGAGGCCAAAGCTCGCCAGCAGGACCTCGAACGTCACCCGCTCGCCTACATGAGAGAAGGTTGCGCTGTCGAAATCGAAGCCCAGCGCGTCAGATGGGCAGTCGGCCGGCGTGTCCAGCCACAGAAAGCGTGCGCTAGGGTCGATAAAGCGCTGGATCAGCCAGGCGCTTGCCACACGATCCACCCACAGGTGGCGGCGCGTGGCCCAGAGCCGCCCCTGGTACTGCATGCGGTCGCGCCGGGCAATGCGGCCGACCGTCGCCTGCGGCTCGCCCGGCGACTGCATGGCTTCGATGGCGTTGGCAAAGTCCCGCCATTGGGCTTCGGCGCGGATCGAGGTTTCACCGGAGAAGAAGTCGATCTTGCGGATGGCCTCGTAGGCCCGCGCGAGCTTGCGTTGCAGGCGCTGAAGTTCAGCTGCGCTCAGGCTGGAGAATGTCTGGCGCGCCTGCGCCAGTGCCTCCAGCCAGGGTGCGTAGTCGGCTGCCCGGTCGAACAGCGCCTGGAAGGTGGCCTGCTCGGCCATGTCCCGGGCCTGCACCTGCAGCAACCAGGCTTGGCCACCTTCCTGCAGAGCCTCGTCGGCCAGTGCCTGTAGCTGCGCAGCCTGTTCGGTCTGCGCGGGCAGCAGGTAGGCGCCGTCGCGCAAGGCGGCGCAGCCCAGCGCCTTGACCGCGCGCCAGATCCGCATGCGCGCCGTGGCGCTCGCGGATGGGAGGCTGACAATGAGGGCCAGCCAGGGGTCGGAACCAAGAGTCATGGCAGCAGCTTAAATCTCTGTCATGATCACTGCAATGATGTAGTTATCTCTACAAATTTATTATCACAAAGGGATCCGTGGTTCCGAATCAGCCAGACGTCGAACCGTTGCTGTCTGTTGCAGCTCCACATAAAGCACTAAGCGCACTAACCTCTCGCCATCGCCGCGCATAGGCCAGGGGTGGCATTGATGTAGTGCTCCAGACTCCGTGGCACCAGACCACACAAATCGCGGCTTGCCTTCAATGACGCGCACAGGCTCATGCGATAAAGGTGGGTACCCGCACACTGTCCTGCAGCCGGAACACACCCGTCGTTCAATTCTGCTCAGCAATCCAGCGCCGAACGTCTTCGGCCCGCCATGCCGTGATCCCGACCGACAGGCGAACCGGGGCGGGAAACACGCCAGCATTGACGCGCCGCCAGAGGGTGGACTTGGAAAACGGGACGAAGCGCAGCAGCAGCTTCTGGCGGACGAAGCCCGTCTCGGGCAATATGGGCCGCTCCGCCTGATGGGTAGGTTGAGCGGGAGAGGTGGTCGAGGTAACTCGCATGATCATTCCTTGTCTTGGCGATCGCCAAAGGTGCAGGGGGATGACCAGCTCAGTCGCAGCGAAGGTGGTCTGGAATGGCTTTCGCTGCCGAGGAACGCACAGCTCCTACCGCTGTGCAGGCGTTCCGGTCAGGCACAGGGCAATGGGTGTAGAAGGGTTTGAATCGTCAGATCATGAACACCTGTCGCCCGTGGAGCACAGAGCCAGCGGAGATAGTGTTCGATACATGGGGCCGAGTTGGACGCGGCCTGAAGGCAGGTGACGACTGCGACGCACCAGGCTGGCCAGGTGGGCTGCGGGGCGATGATCAATCATTCACCCCGCTGCGCTACTCTATGCTCGCGAGCCCATGGCGTGTCGGCTGGATTCAACGCAGTGCTGGCAATCGGCCCTGTGTGCAGCCAGTTGCCCGTGGAGACGTCACGATGCTATGCCGACTCCATCGGGACTGTGCCGGTTTCCGGAGACGTGGATGGTGGAATGTCGTCGGCCACCGCCATGCCCGGTCCTTCATCAGCCTCCGATAGGATGCTGGCTGCGGCTTCATTGGTTGGCTGCGTTTCGTCGGCATGGGGGCGTTCCGCGTCAGCTTCGCTTCTACCGTCACCCGCAGGGCGGCGTGTATCCAGCGCATTCATCTCCCTCCGTAATCGGGTCGCCAGGTTGCGCGCCCCGTTCGCAACATCACGCACCTTGCGCTTGAGCGCCGCCCTTTCGACATCGACGGCCTGCTGGGTGATGACCTCATGGATCTCGAGCGTCTGCAGCAAGGGCATCAGTTGATCGAGCTTGCCCAGTATCTCCAGATACCGGCGGCTGCTCGACGACAGAACCCCTACCTCCAGATCCAGGGGCACGGTGTCATAGGTCGCGGTGCTGGTGATGCCATTGGCGTGAAACAGCGCCTCGGCACCGTCGATCGCCTTGTTCAGTTCCTCGGCCACCTTGTCCATCTGCGACCGGATCAGCGCCTCGACCTTGCTGACGTCATCGTGGTTCAGCCGGGTTCGCGAGATCACCGAGATGAAGTGGATGCCCAGTTGGAAGGTGTTGAAGTAGCGGATGAACAGGCGCTTGCCCTCGGCGCTGGCAAAACTGGCCTTGATTTTCAAGGAGGCGGCTTCGACGCGGCGGAAGTCGGCCTTGGTTTCCTTCGCGAGGATGCGGGCGTTGACACCCCCTTGGTCATGCTTGACGAAATCGATGTCGGCCATGGTCGCGTTCTCCTAAGGCAGCGCTGTTCGGAGAAATGATCGGCCACGCTGCCAGGCATCGCCACGCGAAACGACCACGAACTCAGGTTGCTTTCGGCATTGGCAGGCATTGCGGGCGTGCCGGGCATTGACGTGCAACGGGAGGGCCCCTACTGTGCGAAGCATGCAGTAGCTGGCCCTGCACCCCCTGGCAAGCCCTGGAGTTTTCATCGACACGGCCCGAGCGCGACGCGCGGGATCGCTGTCTCGACGTAGCGCTTCCCGCCGGCGGCTTTCGAGGCCAGCCCCGTGGGCGATCACGCCCCTCGGCCTGGCGCCGAAAGCTTCCCCCGCCGGTCGCTGGCACACCGGCCCCGCAGCGCATCCCGCTGCGATCCAAGTCAGCCCTGGAGTCCCCGATCCCCACATCGGATCCGTCCACCCATCCACCCCTTGGGGCTAACCGCCCCTGATCGGTGCGTTGGCTCCCGCTTTCACGCCCAGGAGCCGACCATGCTGCACCACAGCCTTGCACCCGAGACTTTTTCCGTTCCCTCCGTCTGTGCCCCTGCGGGGGATCAGCAGTCGCCGCAGCCATTGTTTGATGCGCTGCTCCGCCGGCTGCAAGCCGGGGACGCGCCCCTTGCCCCGTCCATGGGCGCCCTCGCTTCGCTCGACGCGGACGAAGACCAGCCCATCGAATGGAGCGAGGAAGACGTCGTGCTGCTGCACTGGCGGCTGCTCAAGGAGATCGGCCGCCTGGCCGACCCCGAGACGCCGCTGGAAGAGAAGTTCGACACGCTGCGCTGGGTGTTCACCGAGCGCGACAAGGACCTCAGGCCGTTCAGCTTTGTGTCCTGCCTGCGCGTGGTTGGCTGCAGCCCGCTGTCACCGCTGCCGTACTGCGGCCTGGTCGATGCCGAGGAGGTGCGGGACTTCATTCGTCTCGCGATCCCCCAGTGGCTGCGCCAGACCCTGCTGCGCTATCCCGCCTGGGTGCGCGAAGCCATCGTGGACCACCCCGACTGGGTAGAGGCCCGATTGGCCCGCAACCCGCAGTGGATCAACGAAGAAGTCAGGCGCGTCGCCCTCGAGGGCGATCTCTTTGCCTGACGCCCCATCGTGGGAGCGCACCGCGCTCCCACCCTCAACCTCGAAAGGAGTCCGCCATGACCTCATGGAAGGATGTTCTCTGCCTGCTGGCGATCTTCGTGGCCTACGGCCTCGCCGGCCGCCTGGACTACCCGGACGCCGTCGCGATGGAAGAAACCATGCGCAATGACCTGCGGCTGCCCTGCTCCGCGCCCCCTTGCGCGACGCCGGAGGGTACCGCGCGATCGCGGCCCGATCGGTTGCCCGCGCGCCTTGGTACCAAGGCGGCATCTTCCCCATCCGTCTGTGAGCCAGACGATCACTGAGGAGTCAAGTCATGCACCACACCATTGCACATCGCACAGCCCGCGCCAGTCCCTGGCTCCCGGTTCAGGCCCTGGGCGACATCGAATACCTCGTCAAGGAAAGCGAGGTGCTGACCGGCCAGGCCGGCCGCCGCTTCGTCATCGCCGGCGCCGACCGCCTGCCTTACCGGGTGCACTGGCACCCGCTGGGTTTCAAGGTCGAGCGCCTGGACGCGAGCGGCAAGGTGCTGGATTGCCGGCACCTGCTCCCCTGGGAGTTCGAGCACCACAGCCTGGCCCAGGCCCTGGCCTGCGGCCAGTTGTTCACCGCATCGGTGCCCCGCGACATAAGCGGACGCGCCTGATTTCCCCCTACCACCCCGCCGGCGGGCTGCCCGCAGTGCGGGGCGGCCGCTGGCATTTCAGGAGATCGCCATGCAGATCCAGATCCGCATCAACGAAGAAGGCGCACTGCGCAACCAGCGCTTCGCCTTCACCGACCGGTTCACGCTGGTCACCGAGCTGCTGCAGAACGCCCGCCGCGCGGGCGCGTTCCACATCGCCGTCGAGCACCTGGCCGAAGAGCAGGTGCTGCGCGTGCACGACGATGGACATGGCATCGAGGACTTCCAGAAGCTGCTGAGCTTCCATGAGTCTGGATGGGACGACGACACGGTCACCCAGGAGCACCCTTTCGGCATCGGTTTCACCAAGGGCCTGTATGCGGCCACGCGCATCGTTGCCGCATCGGGCCTGCTGCGCGTCGACATCAACACCGCTGCGGCACTGCGGCGCGAAGCCTTCGAGGTCGAGATCATGGTGCAAGCCGTGGCGGGCACCACCATCGAGCTGCATGGCGTCCAGATCGCCGATCTCGACAATCGCATGGAAACGCTGTGCGAGGGCTTTCCGGTCGATGTGGTGTTCAACGGCAAGCCGATGGAACGCCGCTACGCCGACGATCATCTCGCGCTGGTGCCCACGCCGATCGGCGCGGTGCATGTCGCGGGCAACGGCAGCGGCAAGGCCACGCGAGACACGCTGGTCTTTCTCCAGGGCTTCTGCGTCAAGCGGCCGACCTACTTCAAGGTCGGTCACGTGAACGTCATCCATCTCGACCCGCAGCAATTCATGGCGCGGCTTCCCGACCGGGACACGCTGATCGATGCCGATCAGCAGCTCCGGCGGATCGAAGCCCAGGTCAAGCAGTCCTGGCGGATGATCCTGGAGATGGCGAAGTCACAGCTCGCGCCGCAGCAATTCGTTGCGACGTACTTCGATGCGATGCGCCAGTGGGGCCATGTGGATCTGCTCAATGACATGGACGCACTGCCTGCGGAGATTTTCCAGCGCATCACGGGCTATCCCATCCAGTCGGGCCATGGCGAGCGAGACTATCTGGCAACCGTTGCCATGGCGCCCGGTCGGCATGAGATCGAATCAGGCCAGGTCACGCTGGTGTCGCTGGGATTTCCCGACAACGAGAACGCTGGACACTGGATGCTCGCCAGGCACAAGAGGTGGATGATCGCCCAGGCCTACTACCTGGACAAGGGTCATTGGATTCACCCCCATGTCCGCTACATCGAGAGCGACAAGGCTCGGATCGAGCCGCAGTCGGAAACGGCGCGCGCCCAGTTGGAGGGCCGCTGGGTCTGGCCGCTGGTCATCGTCTGCGAGTCGGTACGCATCCGCATCGGCGACCAGGAGGCCGTCATCGTGGACGATGGCGTCTGCTGCGATGATCAGATCCTGGTTCCCGCGGAGGAAACCTCGGGCGAACCCGTGTGCCAGCTGTCCAGCTTCATCGACGAGCATGAGCGCTACCGCGAGTCCGACATGGAGGCCGACCGCGATGCGCTGGCCGCCCTGATCCGCCGCCTGCGCTCGACCGACCCTGCCGCCACGCTGGTCTCCCTGCTGTCCGACCTCGGCCTGGGGAAATATCCCCTGCTGCACGGCCAGCGCTTCGAAGTGACCGTGGGAGTCGGCGCCATGCCGGGCTGCTCGGTGGCGCTGGTCGGCGCCGATGCGCAGCCATTGCCCGACGGAGGCTGCCGTGCTGAACGCTGAGTACGCCGCCCGCATGGAGGCCGTCAAGCAGCGCGCACACGGGCGTTGGAGCGAGATCCTCGGGGCCCTGGGCCTGGACGAGCGGCTGCTCAAGCGCAAGCCTGGTCCCTGCCCGCTCTGCAAGGACGGCGTGGACCGCTTCCAGTACACCGACAAGTTCGGCGAAGGGAACTACCACTGCCGCAAGTGCGGTCCGGGCGGGGGCTTCAAGCTGCTGCAGGCCTGCAAGGGCATGGACTTCCATGCGGCGCTGTGCGCGGTCGAGAAAGTGTTGGGCATGCTGCCGCCGGCTGCGCCGGTGGATGCCGCCGCGCCGCAGTGCATGAAGAAGCTGGTGCAGCGCATCTGGAACGAGGCGCGGCCCGTCGCCCTCGGCGACGAGGTGGACCGCTACCTGCGCGGCCGGGGACTGGCCCTGGCCAGCTACCCGCCGTCGCTGCGCTTTCATCCCGCGCTGGGCTACTACCAGAAGGAAGGAGCGGCCAAGGCCCGCAAGGTGGCCGAGTACCCCGCGATGCTGGCCAGCGTGCGGGATGCCCAGGGCGCCGTGACGCTGCACCGTACCTACCTGAGCGCGGGCCGCAAGCTCGATGCACCCGATGCGAAGAAGGTGCTCTGCGGCGGCTTCTCGGGCGCGGCCGTGCGGCTGGCCGAGGCGACGGATGAACTGGCCGTCTGCGAAGGCATCGAGACCGGCGTCGCGGTGTTCCTGGCGACCGGCAAGCCGGTGTGGTGCGCGCTGAGCGCGGGCAATCTCGAGAAGCTCTGGGTGCCCGACACCGTGCGCAGCGTGTGCGTCTATGGCGACAACGATGCCGACGGCGATTTCACGGGCCAGGCCAGCGCCTATGCGGTGGCGCGCCGACTCAAGCGCGAGGAAGCCCAGAGCGGCCCCCGCACGGTGCGCGTCTTCCTGCCCCGGCAGGCGGGCACGGACTGGGCCGATGTGTGGCGGCAGCGGCAGGAAGCCAGCCTGCTGCGCGCCGCGTGACGTTCGTCGGGGAGTGGGTTCGCCCACCCCCGGCTTTTTCAGCGCAGGTTCAGGTCCTGAGCCTGCACTGAAAAGGTTTCTCCCCTGGTCGCTGCCAGACCAGGCCGTTGATGACACAGGTCATGCGGCGAAGGCAGCCTTGGAGTTCTGCGCGCAACCACGGTTGCGCCATCGTGGGCCGGCTCTCGCCGGTCCTTCATCAGCCCATGCGGGGACGTGCATCCCCGCCGGGGCTCTGCCGTCTCCGCTTTTCCTCACCGAAGGAGATTGTCATGAGAAGCGGACGTACCCTGTTGAATCTGGCACAGGAGCTGGAGCGCCAGCTCAACACCAAGAAGGATCTGGTGGTGCCCTCGCCCCTGGTGCGCCACAGCACCAGCGAAGGCGGTGGAACGACCCTCGTGGTCGAAGAAACAAGCGGGCCCGCGGCGTATGGCGTGACACCGCTCGCACGTCGCCAGCTCGCCGACAAGCTGAACATTCCGTATGCCTATTTCGAGCGCATGCGCGAGAACCAGCCGGCGCTGCTGGACCGCAACGTCAACACCTGGCTGCAAAGCGAGCCCGACCGGCGCCTGCTGCGCACCCTCGACGGGCAGGTGCGTGCCGTGCTGTCCGACCGCTACCGGCGCCTGGACAACTACGACCTGGCCGTGCATGTCCTGCCGATCCTCAAGGGCCTGCCCGAGTTCCGGTTCGAGTCGGTGGAGCTGACCGAGACGCGCATGTACATCAAGTGCGTCACGCCCCAGCTGAAGTTCGAGATGGCGCCCGGCGACATCGTGCAGGCGGGCATCGCGATCTCGAACTCCGAGGTCGGCCAGGGCACGCTGTCGGTGCAGCCGCTGCTGTTCCGGCTCGTGTGCCGCAATGGCCTGATCGTCGCGGACCGCGCCCTGCGCAAGACGCACGTCGGGCGTTCGCTCGCCCAGGAGGATGAGGGCGTGACGGTCTATCAGGACGACACCCTGCAGGCCGACGACAAGGCCTTCTTCCTGAAGGTGCGCGACGTCGTGCAGGCCGCGGTGTCAGAGGTGACGTTCCGTCAGGCCGCGGCGAAGATGCAAAAGACGCTGGGTATCCCGCTCAAGGGCGATCCTGTGAAGTCGGTCGAGGTGCTGGCCCAGCGCTACACGCTCAACGACACCGAACGCTCGGGCGTTCTGCGGCACCTGATCGCCGAGGGCCAGCTTTCGGCCTACGGTCTGGTCAACGCGGTAACGCACTACAGCCAGGAAGTCGAGGACTACGACCGGGCCACCGAGTTCGAGGTCTTGGGCGGCAAGCTGATCGAGCTGACGGCGGCTGAATGGAAGCCGCTGGCCGAAGCGGCATGAGCGGTGTCAGCGGTTCGTAAACGAACCGTGGCGGGGGGGATATTCCCCTTCCGCCCGCTTCCACGCACCGGCGCCGGCTAGCGTCAGAACACCTGCGCGCTGATGGCGCTGCGCACCTTGCCGAGGATTTTGACGCTGCGCCTTGCCGCCGCCGTTGCGCCCGTCCACTCGTAGTCCTGGTACGCCTTGTTGTCGCATTTGAGCACGATGCTCCGGTCAACGCGTCGCTCCACCCGCCGAATTAAAAGACTGCCATTGCAGGTGAACGCATAGATTCCGTTGCCTGCCAGTTGAGTCACGGTCGGATCGACAAAGACAAGATCCCCCGCCTTCAGATGAGGCGCCATTTCGTCTCCGGGGACCTGCATCGGCGTGCCCAACTGGCCATGGTGGGCAAGTGAATCGGTAATGGCCTGGATGCAATTGGCCACCTGGATGAGTTGCGTGCAGTGGGCCTGGTCATCGGCGTGCGGGCGCAGCGCGCCGATGATCTCGTCGGCACTGCAACCCAGACCCGCACACAGCCGGGCGAATGATTCCAGATCCGGCAAACCAGGCTCGCTGGCATCGAACCAGCGACGCACGCTTTGGGCCGCGCGCCGCGTGATCCCGGCCACATGCGAAACCATCTTGTCGGCGGGAATGCCCATGGCGACCAACCTCGCCTGCAAACGGTCACGCACTCCCGGAACCAGGTCGAGATCACCTTCCGAAAGGGAACGGCCTGCGCGACTCACTGCACGGCTGTCTTCCGGCCTTCCGCGCCGACTCGCTGGCGGGCGTGGCACCGCGCGGCTCGACGGCATTGTCTTGGCAGTCACACGATCTCCTACGGAAAAAACTCAAAAGTGCGTGTTCTACCGCTACTTCAGTTACCGAATGTAGCCAGTTTCGGAAGCGACCGCCAACACCTTCCCTTTCGGGTGGCAAATTCAGCCATCCATCATGAAAGCAGCAAATGGTGTGCACATATTCACAGGTCACAGCATATGCTGAGTCAAACCTTACCACCGCCCATCCGAATCGAGTACCCGTGAAACGTTGTTGACACTCCCCTTCAGAGGGGTATCTGAGGAAACGATCATGCGCCACCTGCTTCTATCCGATGTGCAATCCACCAACCTGCAATTGCTCCATGCCATCCTTGTCGGCACGGCACGCGACATGGTGGAGACCTGCCGCAAATTCAACCTGCATGCGGCCCAGGCCGAGCGCCTGCGGGCGATGAACCCCGCCGAGGTCTGGAACCTGGTGCATGCGGTCGGCCAGACATCCTTGTTCGTGCCGCGGGCCGATCTGGTCGCGCTGATCGACTCGCCGCCGGCACTTGCGGGCACCCTGGCCGCCGCGCGTCCGCCCCTCCCTGCGTCGCCTATGCACATTCAGGTGTCCCGATAGATGCCGGGCAGCAAAATCAGCCAGCGCGTGCGGGCGCTGCAGCTGGCCCATGATTGCGCAGCACTGGGGGCGCGCATCCGCACGATCCACCACCTCACCGGGCTGCGCCCGCGCGAGCTGCTGTACCTGCTGTTCAATGCGCACGCCATGCCCCCCTGCGGCAGGGCCCCGAATTCCCGCGAGTGGTACCACAACGCCAACCTCCTGCAACGGATTGAAGCGTCGGTCGTCATCGCCAACTTCCAGCGCATGCGCCATCTGGGATTTCCGGCGCCTGAAGCCCTGGTCGGCGCGTACCGCTACTACCAGTCGATGTACCGGCCCCCGCCCCGCATCAGCTTCGACCGGGCTTTCGACCTCGCGGCCCACACCGAAGGCCTGTGGATCGCCAAGGCTCCCAGCTTCCGCCTGGCGGCGTGCGCCCGCTGCGGCAGCGAATTCCTGGACGCGCTGGGAGGCGCCGACACGACGGCACGGCCCTGCCCCTTCTGCCAATTACTCGATCGACACGCCCGCGATCCGCGCCTCACCGCATCCTTCGCCGAGCCGCCGCCGGCTTCCGAGGATCTGATCGCCCATCTGATGCCTGTTCAGGACTTGCTCACGGATGCCAATGGCGAAACCCCCTCCACTTCGCCTTCATTGCCGGCAGCCGAAACCTAGCCTTTTCCGCACAATGAATGTCCATGCGCCCCGCACAGGCGCGGAGATTCTTCGATGGCTACCGGCTCCTCCTCCAACGCCGCCGCACAACCCTTCGCATCCTCGGATCCCGGCTTCGAGGCCGTGCCCTTGGCTGCGGTGATCGCGGGACAGCAGGCGCTCCTGGCCCGCATCAAGCTGTGCTTCGGCGCTGATCGCGCCACCTTCGAGCGCGAGCTGATGCCGCTGGTTCACGGCTACGCACGTTTCGTGCACTTGCTCCCCGCCACCGCCGACAATTACTTCCACACACCTGGCGGCCTGCTGCAGCTCGGGCTGGAGACGGCGTTCTTCAGCCTGCAGGGCACGGACGCGCATATCTTCTCCGGTCGCGCCACGATTTCCGAGCGGCGTGAGCTGGAGCCGCGCTGGCGCATCGCGACCTTCATCGGCGGCCTGTGCTGCGAATTGCACCGGACGCTGACCCAGCTGATCGTGACCACCGCAGACGGCGAGGAATGGCCCGCCTTCCTGGGCGGCCTGGCACCATGGCTGGAGCGACGAGTGGCCGATCGCTACTTCGTGCGCTGGCGCGCCAATGCGCGGGAGTCCCGCGGCACAGGCCTGTTCGCCCTACCCCATGTCGTCCCGGCCGAAGTGCTGCAGATGCTGGGCGATGGCAATTCCATCGTGGTGCCGCAGCTCCTGGCCAGCATCGCGGGTGTCCCCCAGTACCGAGAGCACAACGTTCTGGACGAACTCGTGCGCCGGTCGATGGCACTGGTCATCGACCGCAACCTGCTGGCCAGCGCCGACCGCTACGGCAAACCCCAGTATGGATCGCACCTCGAGCGCTATCTCGTGGACGCGCTGCGCCGCCTCGCCGCCGGCCATTCCGCGTGGGCGCCGAACCGCGACAAGAGCCGCGTCTGGCTCGGGCCGGAGGGGTTGTTCCTGGTCTGGCCCACAGCGGCCGAGGATGCGCTGTCGCTGCTGGAGAGTGACCAACTGGCCGGCATCCCCAAATCACCCCACACCTTGCTGGACCTGCTGCTCGAGGCGAAGGTTCTGGTGGCTGGCGGTGGCGGTCGAGAAACCTGGGACATACAGCCGCCGGGCGCGAAAACAGCCATCGAAGCGGTGAAGCTCGCCAATGCGGCGATCTTACTGGCAGGCCTCGATCCCCAGCCCGCCGCCCTGACCATCCACCTTCTCGCTCAGCCACCCTCCCCAACGAAGCCGCCGGGTCAGGCACCGAACGCGAAGCCAGTGGCAGCCGAAGATTCGCCAGCCGCCGCGACTGCCACGCCCTCTCCTCCACTGACCGCCCCGCCCGAAGCAACAGCGACAGCGGCGCCGGCAGAACAGCTGTCGCTGCTGGATGACGCCAGCAATACCGACGCGCCCATCGCTGCGCCGCAAGAGGCCGCCCCCTTGGCTGAAGCGCCCGCTGCAACGCTTTCAGGGCCGGAACCACTCGCCATCCGCCTGCGGGCACCGATGCGCCTGAACCCTGCCGTGCGCAATGCCCTGGCCGAGATCGTGGCGACCCTCAATGACAGCGCCGCCAGTTCGGACGTCTGCACCTTGGCCGAGGGCATCTTCGTGCCGCTGGCCGATTTCGAGCGACGCGGCATACAGCCCAGCATCGCGATCCGCGCCCTGGACGACACGCGGATGATCCGCCGTCCGCAGCCGGGCGGCCCGCCAACGGTCTCACGCCGGATTCGCGACGCCACCGTTGCAGGCGTGATCCTGGCGCCCGCGCATGTCGAAGGCCTGGACCCGAAGGCCTTTGCCCCCGCAGCCGAGGGAGAAGTGATCGCATCTTCCGACTCTGCAGCCACACTGCACCGGGGCCGCTGACATGCTGGTGCGCCGCTACGAAATGCCCTGGCGGCGTGCCTTCGAGGCCCATGCGGGCCTGGTGTGGCTGGCCGCCTCGCTGTACTTTGCGCTCATCGCGCTGATCGGCCCGCTGCCTGTCCTTCCTTCGCTAGTCCTCGCTGCCGCCTGCCTGCTGATGGCCTGCAGACGGACGGCCCAGGCGCTGCGGATACTGCGGCTGCGCGGATCGCTCGGCGGGCGCCGCATCCAGGGGCTGAGCACGCAGGAACTGGGCCGCCTGTGCACCGATCCGGCCCAGGTGTTCCTGGGTTTCGGCTTTGAGTGGCGGCCCGTGCATGCGCAGCGTCTCTACGAGCTCGCCAAGGTGGACTACCGCGAGTTCACCGTGCCCCCGTGGCTACAGCATGCCCTGGGGCAAGGTGGCGCGGCCCAGCCCGATGCCGAGATCGGCCTGCCCTACATCCACGGGGTGGAGCCGACCGAACGCCCGCTGCACCGGCCGCTGCAGAACTTTGAAGGCGGCACGCTGCTGGTGGGCACCACGCAGTCGGGCAAGGGCGTGGCGCTGGCCAACCTGATCACCCAGGCCGTGCGTCGCGGCGACGTCGTGATCGTGATCGATCCCAAGAACAGCCGCCGCCTGAAGCGGGTGGTCGAGCGGGCCTGCGAGGACTACCGCGAGGCGGACACCTTCATGGAGTTCCACCCCTCCTTTCCGGAACGCGGTGTCCGCCTGGACTTCACCTTCAACTGGCAAAAGCCCACCGAGATCGCATCGCGCATCCAGTCCATCATGCCGCCCGACACGGCCGGCGCCTTCACGGCCTTCGGCTGGGACGCCGTCAACGTCGTGGTGCAAGGCCTGGTCGAACTGGAGGAGCGGCCGAACCTCATCAAGCTCACCAAGTACATCGAAGGCGGCATCGAGCCGGTGCTGGAAGCCTCGCTGCGGCGCTTCTACGAGCTGTTGCTGGGCAATGGCTGGCGCGACCAACCCGAGATGCGCAAGCTGCTGCACGATGCCCACCGTGGCAATATGCGCCGGCCCTCCGAGGCGGCGAGCGCCGACCTGATGGGATTCGTCGCCTACTACGAGCACCATGTCGCGCAGAACCAGCGCAGCAAGGTGCTCGACGCCCAGGTTCGCACGTTCCGGCACAACCGGGAGCACTACCAGAAGATCACGGCGAACCTGCTGCCTATCCTTTCGATGCTGACCTCGGGCGACCTGGGCCGCAGCCTGTCGCCCGATCCCTTCGATGCCGACGATCCACGCCCGATCATGAACTTCGAGAAGATCGAGCGCGGCGGCCACGTGCTCTACATGTGCCTGGACTCGTTACCCGACCCGTCGGTCGCGTCGGCCATCGGCGCCCTGGCCCTGGCCGACCAGGCCGCCCGGGCCGGCATGCGCTACAACCTCGGCACCTACCGGCGCATCTCGCTGTTCGTGGACGAGGTCAGCAACGTCATCAACCAACCCTTGATCGAGATCCTGAACAAGGGAGCCGAGGGCGGAATCTTCGCCACCTGCGCCATGCAGACGCTGGCCGACCTGGCGCGGCGCCTGGGCAGCGAGGACGCCGCCCGCATGGCGCTGGGCAACCTGAACAACCTGATCGCGCTGCGCACCAAGGACCGGCCCACGCAGGACTTCGTGGTCGAGACCTTCGGCAAGACCGCGATCCACACGGTACGCGTCGGCCTCAGCCACGGCGCAGACACCCACATCGGGGATTTCTCGTCGAGCTATTCGACCCAGCTCACCGAAAGCTTCGAGGAGGTGGTGCCCGCCGACATCCTGGGCAAGTTGCCGAACCTGCAGTATTTCGCATCGGTATCGGGCGGCCGCATCATCAAGGGCCGGTTCCCGATCATCCATCCGGATGCGGACGCGCAGCCCCGTGGAGCCACGGCATGATCCGGGCCGTCGCAGTCATCTCCCTCGTGCTGCTGCTCATACTGGTGCTGTACGTGCCTGCCGTGCATCCGCCCGAGCGCTTCATGGATCAAATGCGCAGCGAGCACCTGGTGGCTGTCGACTTCTGGGGCGTGGAGCCAGCCTATCGGATGCTGGATCGCGCCGTGCGCATGCAGTCCAATGCCGCCGAAGCCAGTCCTCTCCCAACGCTGAGGGACATGCCCAAGACGCAGGGCATCAACCGCGCGGTCGCCACCGAGATGGGCTCGGTCAGCCAGCGCCTGTTCAACAACGCCTACTTTCGCTCGGTCGATGCGCTGCTGATGCTCGCAAGCTACCGCCTGTCCAGCCTGCTGAAATGGCTGCCCTGGCTGATGCCTCTGGCGCTGGCCGCAGGCATCGACGGCCTCCTGCTACGCGTGGTTCGGTCCAAGGAGTTCCTACTGCACGACCCGGAGATGTTCGCCGTGTGGTGCTCCCTGCTGATCATCACCGGCTGCGCAACGGTTGTCGCTTTCGTGCTGCCCGTCCAGTTGCATCCCGCCATGCTGGCCGGGTCGCCCATCGCAATGACGGTGCTGCTTGGCCGCGCCATCACGCATTTCCACAGGCGCGCGTGACTGGGCCCTTGGGGTGGTGCTGTGTTTTCGTGGCCCATGCCCAGTTCTTGAGCCTGTCGCGCCAACTTGGACATGGCTTGTCTGCTGGAACGACTGCGTCCATCCTTGAACTGCAGAAGGTCGTTCAACACTCTCTCGCATGGTTCGTTTGCGTTGGGTCAGGCCCTGAGTCCCAGGGCCCGCAGCCACGCATCCACCTGTCCGAAGGCATCCATCTGCCACTGATCCGGCGTGCGCTCCCCCAGCACCTGTGTGTCCGCCACAAAGTGGCGCACGCAGGTAGGGCCAAAGCCCTCCGGTGTATCGAATTTGTCAGCGATGTATTCGTAGCCTGCGGCCCCGCTGGCGATCTCCAGCAAAGGCCGGCAGGCCTCGGCCAGCGCTTGCGGCCCACCCGGATAGTTGCGGATGCAGTAGTAGATGTCGTAGGCGTCCTTTTGCTTGTAGCGCCCCGCAATCGCATGCCCCTTCATGGCCAGCAACGCCGGAATCGAGCAGACCGCGACTTCCACGCGGTTCGTTCCGCCATTGGGCATGGCCCCGGCGATCGCCACCATCTGGTAGAAGCGCACAGCCAGGTCGGCGCCATCCGCGCGCTGCACGGCGAACTCGCTGATCAGCGGAGGCACGTTCTTGACGATTTCCGCATCCTTGGGCATCAGGAAGTCGATGATCACGTCGATCGGGGTGCCCCCGTCCGCCGTCGCGATCTGGCGTACCAGTTGGAATCGCCGGAGTTCCTTGCGCTGCGCGTAGCCATGTCCCAGCAGGGCTTCCACCAGATTGGCGTACTCGCCGTCTCCCAGCGCGGCCGCATCCAGGCCCAGATCCAGGTCCAGCGTCCCCACGTGGGGCATGTCTTCGTTATCACCCAGCAGCAGCCAGGGCACGGCGCCGCCCACCACGGCGAACTTGCCTTTGAAGCTGCCGAGAATCTGCCCGATCTCGACGAGGACGGCCTTGACGGCCGCCGTGGTGCGGTCGTCGTAGTCGCTGGCGTACTGGGGTTCGCCCGGGGTCATGTTGGCCATTGCAGTCTTTCTTGCCGAAGATGGTCGGCGGCCTCCCGTCCGCGCTCACCCGCCTTGGAGAGGTCCAGGTAGGTTTGAACAGGGCTGGTGCAGGCCACACCCGGCGCCGGCTCCACGGTATCGAGGAACAGACCCGGCTCTTCGAGCACGGTCACCACCACGTTCTCGCCCTTGCTGGCGGGTGAGAGGCCCAAGGTGGAGCGCAAGTGTTCCAGGCCCGCCTCGTCGGCATAGAAGTAATGGGTGCCGGTACGGCCATAGGGGGCGAGCCATTGCGCTGCAGAGAATGAGGCCAGTGCAGTATGCCCGTTCCCCGTCGGGGCCGGTAGTTTGCGCATGGCGACCTCGAACGAAGCTCCGTGCAAGGTCGTATAGAAGCCCAGGCGCTTGCCGATCGGCGGCTCGTAGGCGTCGCGCCAGGTATCCAGTAGCGCATCGGGATCCGACAGGAAAACTCCGTCGCCCGACAACTGGGCCCATTCCCGATCCAGCAGGCTGGTACGCACGTTGCTCACGTGGCCCAGGCTGACGGCAGCGGCTTCGGCCAGTTCAGCGACCCGCCAGGCGCGGCCGGGCTCGCGCAGCATTCGGCGCAGCACCCGGGCGGATTTTGGCTTGAACAGCGAACGCAGCTCGCGCCGCTCCGGGACAGGCTTGCTCGCTACCTGGCGTGATACGAAAAAGGTGCTGAATGCCAGGCGTGCATTGCCTTCCAGGTCGATGAAGGCAACGTCGTACTCTCGGCACAAGGCCTGGGCCTCGGCCGACAGATAGGGCGCGATGAACACAGGGGTGACCGGCTCGGGCTGGCGCTGGGCATATTCCTTGAGTTGCAGCAGCGCCGCACGCACATGCCGGGGCTGGCCGCTGGATTTGACCTCGGCGACCAGGGTATGACGGCGGCCGAAGAAATCGACATGCGCGATCAGGTCGACGGCGCGGTCGCCCTCTTGTCCAACGTTCCTGACCTCCAGGTGCTCGACAGCCGGAACC
This sequence comes from Alicycliphilus denitrificans, assembly GCF_044792555.1. Lineage (GTDB taxonomy): Bacteria > Pseudomonadota > Gammaproteobacteria > Burkholderiales > Burkholderiaceae_C > Alicycliphilus > Alicycliphilus denitrificans_A. The sequence continues at coordinate 1,396,144 of NZ_CP126238.1, read as the reverse complement.
TCCTCCAGGATGCGGCGGAGCGCATCGGCGGCTTGCTGCTCTATTTTCACTAAAATTGCCTGTTTCATCATTTGTTGAAATTACCTGTTTTGCTGAAAAAGTCAAGGGAATTTCACTGAAAATGATATTTTCAGCAGACACTGAAAGCAATTAAACTGGTGAAACCAACCTGTGGCGCCCTCTATCAGAATCCATCAGTGATGGTCGCCCCTCAAAACCGGAATGCATAGAAACTCCGAAAGTCGAGAGCAACTTCGCCAATGCCAATGGGAACGGGATATCGCCACAGTCCAAAGCGGTCCTGCCCCCGTTCTCCATGAAGGCGGGTATCAGCGCTGGTTGCGAAACACCCCTGAGTTGAGCTTCATTCCCGGGCGACATGTATGCAGCCCGCTCCTATTCTCTGTCCATGCGCCGATGCGCGTGTTCATTGAACTCCAGGACACGAGGACCCATGCCATGCTGATTGCCATGCCGAACTCCAGCCCCGCAGGGCATGCCTCCGAGGGCGCCGCCGACTCCAGCGACGTGGTCGAGACGCGGCTCTGGCTGGAGGAGCACAACTGGCTCTATGCCCTGCTGCGCAGCGAGAGCAATGTCGCCCCCACGTTTCGCATCCCGGATCTGCTCAGCGCCTGCGTGACCCTCGTCTTCAGCAGGGACGATGCCGCGGAACGCATCTTCGGCTTCCTCGGAACCGCGCTGGTCATGCGCTCGCCGACCACACCGCGCCGACGCGAGTCGCTGTGGCGCCCCCAGTTCGAGCTGCTGCACGACCTACAGTGCTCGCCCGCCAATCGGCATCCCAACCCCAAGTTCCAGCTCGACCAGCTCACCACGGCCTGCGTGGCGCTGTGCCAGCAGGAGGATGCTTCGGGCGCGGCCGTGCTCGTCCAGGCACGCCGCAACATGGTGGAGCGCCACCTGACCCAACTCGCGCCGCGACACCGGCGCTGACCTTGCAGCATGGCGCCGCTCACCCGCATTGACCTTCCGGGCTCCCGCCCGGCTCACCCGCCAAGACCCTGACCGGCACGCCGGTCCCCACCCCGTGCCCGCGCCGCAGCGGGCTTGTCCCGAACCACTGGGGGGTGTTCGATGCGCTGGGTTGTCGTTTTCATGGTGGCGATGTTGCCGGCCACATCGGCCCTGGCCATGTGCTGGGATACGGCAGCGCAGCGCTATGGCATTGCGCCGGAGCTGCTCTACGCCGTCGCACGCACCGAGTCGAGTCTGAACCCGCGTGCAGTGAACCGCGCGCATGAGAAGCGCACGGGTAGCTACGACATCGGCCTCATGCAGATCAACAGCCGGCACCTGCCCCGGCTGGCCGGATTCGGCATACGAGAGTCCGATCTGTACGACCCCTGCGTGAATCTGCAGGTGGGGGCATGGCTGATGGCCGACAGCTTCGCACGCCATGGCGTCAGTTGGAACGCCATAGGCGCCTACAACGCCGCCTGCACCCAGCTCAAGGGGGATGCCTGCACGCAGGCGAGAGCCACCTATGCATGGAAGGTGTACCGGCATCTGCCGTCGGTGCGCACAGCGGATGCGGGTCCCCGGCAGAAGGCCTTCGTCGTTGCGGCGCGAAGCCAGGGCTTGCACGTGAGAGTCACGCCATGAAGCGCGCGACGCCCGAGGCACGGTGCCGCCGGTGCGCGCTGGGGGCATGCCTGGCCATCTCGGCCTGCACCACTGCGCCGCCCGCCGCCATCGAGCCGCCCGCGCCGGTGGCCGCCAAGGCCTGGGCACGCCTGGCGCAGCGCGGGCATGGCGCCGAATCCGTGTTCGCACTGTGCCGTGGCGATGCCTGCCCCCGGCCCACACCCAAAACCTTGAACACGGCGCCAAGGGCCATCGCTCCGGCGATACCCGATCCCGCCGTCGCTGCTCCGATACCGCTTCTTGATTCGATCGGACCCGGCGAACAGGTGGGGGTGCAGACCGATCCGGCCGCCCCCTCTGCAGAGGAACCGCCAGGCGCACAACCGCAATCGGCACCGCCATAGCGCGCCAGTTCTATCCGCGACCTAGGACGAGAACACCCACCTGTCCGGGCCTTGGCCCCACCCCGCCACTGTGCAGACCAAACCGCCCCACCCGACCGACACCCGCTCCTTTCATTTTCCGGAGATTCGTCATGAGCACTGCCATCCTGCCCACTCCCACTACAGCCTCGCGGCGCGCCCCCGCGCGCAGGATCCTCGGCTTTCTCTGCCTGGTCGCCCTCGCCCTGGCCGGCCTGGCGCTGGCATTCCCGAGCCATGCGCTGGACCTCGTGGCCTTCACGGGCATCACCGGCCCGCTCACCTCGGCGCTGACGCAGATCGCCGACCTCGGTCCGGGCATCAAGGCACTCGTGGGCTTCGTCGGCTTCGTCGTGGCGTTGATCTCGCTGTCCGCGCTGCGCAATTTCGGGCCCGTGCTGTTCTACGTGGGCCTGGCCATCTTCGCCGCCGTGGGCCTCGTGATCGCAGGCGCGATCATGGGCGCGGTCGTCTGAGCCCCCGCGCATCGCCCTCCCGGAGGCCCACATGCAAGCGGACACCTATATCCCGCGGCGCCTGGACGACCAGTGGAAGATCGGCTTCTGGGACGTCGACGTTGCCGCGCCCATCGTTCTCGCCTTCTTCATCGGCTATCTGTCGGCGAGCAAGGCCGCGTTCGCGGTCTGCATGGCCGCCGGCATCGCCGTCTCGCGCTGGATCTCGCGGCTGAAGGCGGACAAGCATCCCTCTTTCGCACTGCACTGGCTCTACTGGCACCTACCGGTGAACCCCGCCACGGCCATGCGCGTCACGCCGCCCTCGCACATCCGCCGCATGGTCGGCTGAACCGGAGCACCGCCATGGACTTCGACCGGCTCAGCGGCGACCTCAAGGACATGCGCCGGCGCAACCGGGGCCTGGGGCTGGCCGTCGGCGCCCTGGCCGCCGGCCTGCTGCTCGCGCTCGCCATCATCATCAACCTGCTGGGCACGGTGCGCACCGTCGTCGTGCCGCCCTCGCTCAGCAAGAGCTTCTGGGTCACCAGCGACCGCGCCTCCAGCGAGTACCTCGAGCAGATGGGCAGCTTCGTCGCCTGGCTGATCCTGGACGTGACGCCTTCCACCATCGACTGGAAGAAGGACATCCTGCTGGGCTACGTCGACCCCGCCCAGTACGGCCCGCTCAAGACGCGCCAGGAGGTCGAGGCCGAGCGACTCAAGCGCATCAACGCGGCCACCGCCTTCGCGCCCCAGCAGCTCGTCGCCAGCGAGGACACCCAGTCGCTCGTCGTGCGCGGCAGGCTACGCACCCTGGTCAACGGCTACGAGACGGCCAACGACCTCAAGGCCTACCGCATCGAGTTCGGCTTTGCCGGCGCTCGCATGCATGTCATTGGATTCAAGGAGGTGCCCTATGCGGTCAAGTGACAGCACGCTCACACGGCCCTGGCCTGCGTATTTCCCGCGGCGCGCGCCCCTGCGGCAGCCGGCCGGGAGCCTCGCGGCCACGCTGCCGCCAGCATCCCGTGACAGCCAGTCGCACCAGCGCTGGGGCCGACTGCCACCCACGGCGCGCAAGGTGCTCGCCGTCACCGCCCTGTCCCTGGGTCTGCAGGCGCACGCCCTGCAGGTAGTCGAGGCCAGCGACGGCGTGGCAGTCGAAGCCATCGTCTCCCTCAAGGAACCCACGCGCATCCGCATCGAGGGGGCGGCGATCACCGACGTTTTCGGCAACATCCATTCCAGCCATTGCGGCGGTAGCGCGCCGGCCATCCCGTCGGCCCCCACCACACCCTCTGGCACACCCGGACTCGCCAGTCCGGCATCGCTCACCTCATCCCCAACCAACCCGGCCGGCGACGTCATCGTCGAATGCGACCGCGACAAGGGCGAGGTCTACATCCGGCCCGTCGGCAACGCGATGCGGCCCATCAACCTGTTCGTGTCGTCGGCCACGGCCACCTACACGCTGCTGCTGCGCCGCGCGGACACCCCGGCCGACACCATCGTGATCCGGGACAAGACACCCCAGGCGCTACGCCCGGGCATCCCCGAGGCCGCACCCTCCGGCCCGGCGCCCAGCCATGTCCGGGCCATGAAGGGCCTGCTGGTGGCCATGTCCTCGGACCGCGTGCCCGCCGACGTGCGCGTGGAGGAGGCCTCCAAGCCCATCCAGATCTGGGCTGAGGCGCGCTTCACACTGCTGCGGCGCTACGATGGCCGCGGCTACGTGGGCGAGAAGTACGCGCTGCAGAACGTGAGCCTGGCCCCCATGGTGCTGGCCGAGCAGGAGTTCGACCGGCCGGACAGCCGCGCCGGCGGGGAGATCAGCGGCATCGCGATCGAACACCACAACCTGCGGCCGGGCGAGACCACCAGCGTCTATGTGATCCGGCGGGGAGGCACGCGATGAGCACCCCCTCCATGCCCTCGGGGTCGTCCGGATCCGGGCGCCCACCCGGCCATGCCGTGCGCGGCTGGCTGGAGCGCCTGTCGCCGCGCCAGCGCCAGTACGCGCTGCTGGCCGCCATCCTGGGCGGCGGCATCGGCCTGCTGTGGATGATCTTCAGCTTCGCGGGCAGCGATGCCAAGCCGCACAGCGGCCGCGCGGCCCAGACCCAGCCCGGCGACGTCACCAACATCGGCGTGATGCCGCCAGGCGGCCAGGTCAACCCAGTGGACCAGTGGGTCGGTACGGCAGGCCGCAAGCTGGCCCAGTACGAGACCGAACGCGAGGCGCAGAGCCGGGTCAACAAGGACCGCGAGGCCTTCGAGAACAAGACCCTGCAGCGGTTCGCGGAGCTGGAGAAGCGGCTGACCAGCACCCAGCAGGCCACGGCATCGCCACCTCCCGCGCCCACGCCGCCGCCACCGGCGCCCGCACCGGCAGCCCCCACCGCCATGCCGCCCGCGGCCGGCCTGCCGCCTGCGTCGCCCCCGGGCACAGGCGCCATGCCCTCCGGCATGCCCACGTTCCAGGGCATGGCCGCGGCCGCGCCACCGACGCCCGTAATCTCCCGCGTGACGCTGGCCGAGCGCGCCCGCCCGTCCGCCACGGCCGGCGGCGACGGCGCCCACCGGGCCGAGGGAGCCAGCCAGACATCGACTGCCCCCAAGACGGTGTCCACCTTCCTGCCGGTGAGTTTCACGCGCGGCATCCTGCTCGGCGGCCTCGATGCCCCCACGGGCGGGCAGTCCCAGGCCAATCCGCACCCGGTGCTGATCCGCCTCTCGGACAACAGCGTGCTGCCCAACCAGTTCCGCGGCGAGTACCGCGAGTGCTTCGTGATCGCGGCCGGCTATGGCGACATCAGCTCCGAGCGCGCCTACCTGCGCACCGAGAACCTGTCGTGCGTGCGCTCCGACGGCGACACGCTGGAGGTGCGCATTCAGGGTTCGGTCTACGGCGAGGACGGCAAGGTGGGCATGCGCGGGCGGCTCGTCACCAAGCAGGGCCAGATGCTCGCCAACGCGCTGCTGGCCGGCGTGGTCAGCGGCATCGGCCAGGGCCTGTCCACGGCCAACACCACCTACAGCACCTCGGCCCTCGGAACCATCGCCAGCGCCGACAGCAATGCCGACGCCTACCGGGCAGGCCTGGGCCATGGCGTCGGCAAGGCGCTGGACCGGCTCGCCCAGTACTACATCAAGCTGGCCGAGAACACCTTCCCCGTCATCGAGGTGGACGCCGGCCGCCAGATCGACGTCGTGATCACCAAGGGCGTACGCATCGACGTGCCGATGACCGCCTCCTCTCACTCCCCTATCGAGCGCGGCCAGCGCCGCACCGCTTCCCCCGAAACCCGCTACCTGGAGGCCACCGATGATGGCAATTACTGAATCAGCGCGTCGGCGGCGTCGCGTCGCTTCGGCGGCGCTATGCGCAGTGCTGGCGGCTGCGGCGGCCACAGCCCAGGCCGCGTCTCCCGACGAGACCCGACTCCTGACCGCGCTGCGCAAGGCCCATCCGGGCACCGAGTTCACCGAGGTGTCCCGCACCGAGGTCTCGGGCCTGTACGAGGTCTGGATGAACGGCAACGTGGCCTATGTCGCTTCGACGAATCCGCGCTACTTCATCTTCGGGCGGCTGTTCGACACCCAGGCCATGCGCGACATCACGGGCCCAAAAATCGCGCAGCGTACCGGCCAGGATGGGCGGGCACAGACGGAATCCGTGTCCGCGGCACCCGTGCCGCTCGACCAGCTGCCGCTGGCCGATGCGATCAAGACGGTGCGCGGCAACGGCCAGCGCAAGCTCGCCGTGTTCAGCGACCCGAACTGCGTCTACTGCAAGCAGCTCGAACCCGAGCTCGCCGGCCTGGACAACGTCACGATCTACACCTTCCTGGTGCCGTTCCAAGGCGAGGCCCGGCCGGTCGCCATCTGGTGCGCCGCCGACCGTGAGCGCGCCTGGCGCCAATGGATGCTGCAGGCGGATCCCAGCCTGATGCAGCCAGGCGCACAGTGCGAGCACCCGATAGCGCGCAACCTCGAGCTGGCGCGCCGGCTCCGCGTGCAGGGAACGCCGACCATGATCTGGGCGGACGGCAGCCGCACCGACGGCTATGTCGGGCGCTCGGTGCTCGAGGCCCGATTTGCAGAGGTCGCCAAGGTCGCAGCGGCCCAGCCGGTCAAGACGGAGAAGCGGCCATGAGCGCGCACACTGCCTACACTGCCTACACTGCACGCGCGGCCGCCGCTGCCCTGCTGCTGCCGCTGGCCGGCTGCATGAACATGTCGGGGCTCTCCGGCAACTCCAAATACGCCTGCGCCGCGCCCGAGGGCGTGGCCTGCGACTCGGTGTCCGGCACCTACACCAACGCGCTGCACCACAACCTGCCCAGCCAGCAGGCATCGGCTGCCCGCGGCGAGTCTCGGGAAGTTGCGCCGGAGCCCGGCTCATCGCCGCCAGCGCGCCAGCCGATTGCCGGCGCGCCGCGCAGCATTGCCGATGGCGGCGCGGAAGGCGCCCCTGCCCTGGCACTGCGTTCCCAGGCTCGGGTGCTGCGCCTGTGGACCAAGCCCTGGGAAGACGCTGACGGCGATCTCTGGGACCAGGGCTATGTCTATGTGCAGGTCGATGCCGGACGCTGGCAGATCGACCATGTGCGCCAGCGCATCCGCGACCAGTACGCCCCGCTGCGCCCGCCTCCGGCGCCTGCACCGACAGCGCTCCCCGCAGGCACACCGCCCCCGGCCGAACCCGAAGCCGCAGGCCCGACCGGCGGTGCGGTGCAGCGCCCCGCCCCCTTCCACGCCTTCCCCTCGCTCGCCCAGCCACCGGCGGGCCTGGGCCCTCGTCCGCAGTGAGGCCGCCATGCTGTTTTCCTCCACCGACGCTCAATCTGGCGGCACCCGCGCCGCGCCACTGTTTCCGTTCGGCATGGCCGCGGACACGCCCGCCGAGCAGTTCGCCGGCTGGCTGCCCTACTCCGCCTACCTGGCCAACGAGAAAATCTTCGTGAACCGTGACGGCATGGGCTTCATGCTCGAGGTGATGCCGCAGTCGGGCGCCGATGAGCGCATGGCCGAGGTGCTGGTCTCGCTCTATGCCAACTGCCCGCCGGACACCGGCCTGCAGTTCCACCTGTTCGCCTCGCCGCACGTGCGCCACCAGCTGCGCCAGTACACCAACCTGCGGGTTGAGGACGAGGACCAGGCCGAGAAGGCCCGCCCGTTCGGGCGGCCCGTGCCCAACGAGAACCTATTCCGCAAGCTGGCGCACCAGCGGGTGCAGCACCTGCTGCGCGGCACCCAGGCCTCGCTGACGGCGGGCTTCCACTACACCTTGCGCGACTTCCGGCTGATGCTGAGCGTGGCGTTTCCGGGCAGCGCGGCCGACCTGAACCGGCGCGAAGCGCTGCTGGCGCTGCGCGACTCGATGGCGGCCACGCTGCGCTCGGCCATGCTGCCCAACCGGGTCTGCGACGCGGTCGACCTCATCAACTGGTGTGCGCTGTTCACCAACCCCGACCGCATCGCGCATTCGGATGCCGAGGACCTGAACTACGACGATGACCGCAGGCTGCGCTACGACGACGGTCGGGAGATCCGCGACCAGATCGTGGACTTCGACACCATCCAGGATCCGCACCCCTCGGGGATCACGCTCTGGAAGGAAACCAGCGCCGAGGTGCTGGAGGCGCGCTTCTATTCGATCAAGTCGTTCCCGGAGCGCTTTGCCCTGTGGCAGATGGGCTCGCTGATCGGCGACCTGATGCAGCCGGCGTTGCAGTACAACGCGCCCTTCCTGATCACGCTGGGCGTACACGTGCTGGATCCCAACGCCACCAAGTCCATCATCACGGCGAATCACGTGCGCGCCACACAGAACGCCAAGTCCAAGATGGCCGACGTGATGCCGGACGTGCGCAAAAAGCTCGACGACTGGTCGGCCGCGGCCAATGCGATCGACACCGGCGGCAGCCTGGTGAGCCTGTACCACCAGCTCGCGATCTTCACGCCCCCGGACAAGGCGGCCTCGGCGCACGAGGCCGCGAACGCCATCTGGCGCGCCCGAGGTTTCCAGCTCAATGCCGACGCCTACATGCACCGCCAGGCGCTGCTGGCCAGCCTGCCGATGACGCTGACACCCCGATTCCACAAGGATCTGGGCAAGATGCGCCGCGTCACGCGCAAGACCATGGCCAACGCCATCCACATGGCGCCACTGATCGCCGAATGGCGCGGCACGCGCACGCCGGCGCTGGTGTTCGGCGGGCGGCGCGGCCAGGTCATGACGCTGGACCTGTTCGACAACGACCTGGGCAACTACAACTTCGCGATCATCGGCGCACCCGGCTCGGGCAAGTCCGTTCTGATGAACGAGTTGGCCTGGTCGTACCGCGCGATCGGCGCCAAGGTGTGGATGCTGGATCTGGGCCGCAGTTTCGAGAAGCTGTGCCGCAAGGCCCAGGGCACCTACATCGAGTTCCGGCCCGACGTGGACATCTGCCTGAACCCGTTCACGATCGTGCACGACATCAACGAGGACATCGACATGCTGGTGCCGGGCATCAGCAAGATGTGCTCGATGCAGCACGCGCTGGACGAGGTCCAGTACAAGGCGATCTCGGCGATGGTGCTCAAGCTCTGGCGCGAGCACGGCAACGACCTCACGATCACCGGCCTGCGCGATGCCTTCAAGACCGGAACTATCGAGGAGCTGGGCGTCGCGGGCGATCAGCGCATCAAGGATCTGGCCATCATGCTCAACCCCTATGCCAGGGGCGGGCAGTACGAGCGCTTCTTCGAGGGGCGGGCCAACGTCGATTTCTCGAACGACTTCATTGTCATCGAGAACGAGGAACTCAAGCGCCGGCCCGACCTGCACGCCGTCGTCAACATCCTGCTGCTGCACCAGATCACCGGCGAGATGTACCTGACGCGCAACCGGCGCAAGGTGCTGTTCATCGACGAGCTCAAGCAGCAGCTTGGCGACATCGGCGCCGATGATCCGGTGAAGGCCGCTGTGGTGGAGGAAGCCGCGCGGCGTGCCCGCAAGTACGGTGGCGCGCTGGGTACGGCCACGCAGAGCGCGGACGATTACTACGGCTCAGCGCAGATGGAGGCGGCATTCAATTGCTCGGACTGGGTGTTCCTGCTGCGGCAAAAGCCCGAATCCATCGAGATGCTGGACCGCAAGGGGCGGCTTGCGATGGACGAGCCCAAGAAACGGCTGCTGAACTCGCTGCGCACGGAAGCCGGCGCGTTCTCGGAGCTGTATATCTCCTCGCCCGTGGGCGAAGGCGTGGCGCGCAACATCCTGGATCCCGCGACGCACCTGCTGTTCTCGAACAAGCTGGAGGACAACGCACCCATCGACGCGTTACGGGCACAAGGGCTGTCGATTGACGAGGCGATTGCCGAACTGCTGCGGCAGCGGGGGCATGCGTTATGACCCGGCCCCTGCTGCTCCACGCCGTGGTTGCGGCGCTGCTGGTTGCCCTCGGAATCGCCGCCTATGACCGCTGGGTGCTGCGGCCCGCCCTGGTCGTGGGCGTGGTGGACCTGTCCGAGGTCTACCGCGCCAAGGAGGCCGAGTTCACGCAGTTGCTGACCCAGACCGGCAGCGAGTCCGAGCGCGAACGCGCGCTCGCGCTGGCGCGCAGCTTCTCTCAGCGCCTGCCCGCGGCGCTGGACGAACTGCCGCGCGAATGCGGCTGCCTGGTGATGGTCAAGAGCGCGATCGCCGGCGCACCGAACAGCCGGGATCTGACGCCGCTGCTGCGCAGAAAGGTGGACCAGCCATGACCACGCAATCCACCTCGACCGAAGCCATGGCACCGACACAGCTACCGGCCCCAGGCTGGTGGCACCGGCACGCCCAGGCCTTTGGCGATTTCCTGCACCACATGCGGCGGCGCTGGTACCTGTACCTGCCGGTCTTCGCGATCTGGAGCTTCGCCTACGTGCGGCTCTTCATCGACCCGACGCCGCACATGCCGGTCCTGGTCAACTGGACGTCGAGCCTGCCCTACCACGTGGCGCTGATGCAGTTCCAGCAGCAGCCCGTGCGCCGCGGCGACCTGATCGTCTTCGCGTTCGCGGGCGAGGCCCAGGCGCACTACCCTGGCCTGCGTGGCCAGCCCTTCTTCAAGCAGGTGCGCGGCGTGCCCGGCGACGTGGTCACGGTCCTGGACCGCGCGGTCTTCGTCAACGGCGAGGCCGTGGGCCTGGCCAAGACCCATGCCTTCGACGGTCACCCACTGGCGCCCATCGCGCCCGTGGTGATTCCACCCGGGCATTTCTACGTGCAGGGTATCGGCCCCCACAGCTTCGATTCGCGCTACGCCGAAAGCGGCCTGGTGCGCGCCGAGCAGGTGGTGGGCATCGTGGTGCCGATCTTCTGAGAGGCCGGAACATGCGCAGCGTCTCCATCCTCACCGCGCTCCTGCTGGGCCACGCGCTGGCCGCAGGCACCGCGCTGGCCCAGACCAGCCCAGCGTTCGGCCCGCTGTCTGCGGTGCCCAGCCAGGAGGCCTCAGGCGACATACCCCTCGCGGACTACCTGGGCCTGCTCAAGCAGATCGCGCCAGCGGCGGAGAGCGGTGCACGCACCTACCTCGCCGCCCTGCGGTTGCGCTGCGGCCGTGCGTTGACCACGGCCGAGCTGCGACAGGCCGTGTCCGAGGGCGAAGGCAATCCCGCCCTGATGGGCCTGATCCGCGCCGCCCACCAGAAGGACAGCGCAGCGCGCGACCGGCTGGTCGCGCAACTCCCCTGCCTGCGCGGAGGCACACGATGAAAGCCCGCCTCGCCCTCGCCCTCGCGTTCGCCGTGCTGGCCGGCACCAACGCCTCCACGCACGCCACCGACCTCGGCACCCTCGGCCCCACCTACGAGATCACCGAGCCCCATCTGCTGCGGATGATCGAGCAGCGCCTGCGCGAGAAGGAGCGCTCGGGCGAGTTGGCCAGGATCGAGCAGGATGCGCGCGCGCGCGGCACGGAGGCGGTGCGCAGCCCGCCCCCCGTCGCCGGTGTGCAGACCACGGCCAAGCCGCGCAGCTTCTACTACGACCCGAGCTACACGCTGGACCGCAACATCCTCGGCGCGCATGGCGAGCTGCTGTTCGCCGCCGGCACCAAGGCCAATCCCTTGGACGTGGTTTCGCTGTCGCGGCACCTGCTGTTCTTCGACGCCCGCGACGGCCGCCAGGTCCGCCAGGCGCGCGAGCTGCTGGGGCGGTACCAGGGCAAGGTCAAGCCCATCCTGACGGGTGGCTCCTACCTGGACCTGATGAAGTCCTGGCGCATCCCCGTCTATTACGACCAACAGGGACTGCTGACCCGCCGGCTCGGTATCGCCCAGGTGCCGGCCCTGGTCTCGCAGGAGGACAAGCGGCTGCGCATCGACGAGATGGAGGTGCCGCGATGATCCGCTTGCTCCATTCTCTGACTACCAGCCTGCTCGCCGCGCTGCTCCTGACGCTGACCACCTCGGTCTCGGCCGCCGGGGTAGCCACCTGCACCGGCAAATTTCCGAACCCGATCACCGATATCTGCTGGAGCTGCATCCTGCCGCTGAGCATCGGCGGCGCGCGAATCGGCAACTTCGGCGACCAGGAGGACATCGACAACCCGAGCAGCCCGCTGTGCACCTGCGGCGTGAATCCCATCATCGGCCTGTCGATCGGTTTCTGGGAGCCCGCGCGCCACGTCGAGGCCGTGCGCAAGCCCTTCTGCCTGACATCCCTGGGCGGCATCGACCTCGACCCCGGTATTCCGGCGCCCGAGGCGGCCCGCTTCACGCGCCCCGAGGGCGATGGCGACGGCGGCAGCTTCTACCAGGCCCACTTCTACGTGAACCCGGTCCTCTACTACCTGGAGGTGGTGACCGATTTCCCGTGCCTGGAGAAAGGCTCGTTCGACTTGGCCTATCTCACCGAGGTCGATCCGCTGTGGGCCGACGACGAGCTCACCCTGATCATCAATCCGGACGCGGCGCTGTTCGCCAACCCGGTGGCGGTCGCCGCCTGCGCTGCAGACTGCGTGGCCGCCTCGGTGGGCTTCGGGATCCGGGAGATGTTCTGGTGCGCGGGCTGCCAGGGCGGCCTTTATCCAATGAATGGCCATGTCCCGTACCACATGGGCGGTGTGCGCACCGCGGCCCTGATGGCCCAGCGCCTGACGGCCAAGATGCACCGCGAGTTGATCGCCTGGGGCTGGCATGGCCAGGCGGGACTGTGCGGGCCGTACTTCGAGCCCGTGATGAACAAGACCGCCTACAAGACCCAGCTCACCCACCCCATCCCCAACACCACCAAGGAAGCCGGCAAGTGCTGCCAGCCCTTCGGCCGCACGACTGTGACCTGGGGCGCCGGGAAGGAGTACCCAGTGCGCGGCGAGGACTTCGCCTTCATGTTGTTCAGGAAAAGGAACTGCTGTGTCGGCTACTGACCTCCCCACCCTCCTGCGGCGCGCGCTCTCCCTGCTGGCGACAACAGCCGCCATGCCTATAACCTGGGCCGCCGGCCCGACCATCACAGAGGCCGACATCGAGCGTGCGCGCCGCGCACAGCCCACGGTCACCGAGCAGGACATCGAGCAGGCGCGCCGCAAGCACGGCATGCCGCCGATCGACCTCCCGGCGAATGCCCCCGCGACTACTGCCCCCTCCGTCGACGCCCTGCCGCAGCCCGTGGCACGCACACCGATGGATCTGGAAGCGCTGGCGCGCGGCTATGCCTTGCAGGCCGACGCGATGGAAGCGGCCCAGAGTCTGGCCAAGGGCCCCGGCCTGTTCGTCTTCGTCAGCCTGGCGATACCCCGACCCACGCTGCAACGCCTGATCGACCAGGCGGCGCGCGCCCGGGCCTCGGTCATCCTGCGGGGCCTGGCCAACGGCTCGCTGCGCCAGACCGTGGCCCAGGTGCAGCCGCTGATCGGCCAGCGCCAGGTCGCGGTGCAGATCGATCCGCAGGCCTTCGACCGCTTTGCGATCGCGCGCGTGCCCAGTTTCGTGCTGGTGCGCGACGGCACGCGGCCCGAGTCCTGCGCCGCGGGCAGTTGCGCGCCGCCGGAGGCCTTCCTGCGCACGGCAGGGGACGTGAGCCTGGACTACGCGCTCGAGCACATGCAGCGCGCCGCCCCGGCGTTCCGCGCCGACGCCGCCCCATTCCTTGCCCGGCTGCGGAACTAGGAAAACGGCATGCCTACCGCTCTTGCCCTGCTGCTGCGCCGGATCGTCATCGGCTTCGCGCTGGTCAGCTTCCTCGCCACGCAAACGGCGGCCGTGGCCGGTCCGCATGAGGAAGGCACAGCCGCAGGGCACTCGGCCAACCCGGTGATCCGGGGAACAATCACGGCGCCCAGCGCTTCGTCCGTGGTGCCGGGCTACACCACGGCACCGCCCGAGCGCCTCTACTACGGCCGGCCCAATCTCTCGGGCCAGACCAGCGCGCAATTCACCACCTGCGCGCTCACGCCCAACGACCCTGTGTGCCAGGCGCTGCTGGGTGCTCGGGCCTCGGCCAACACCCCGCGGGAGCTTGTCTCGCCCGACAACCCGACAGTACAAGGAGCACGATACGTCGCGAACAATCCCGCCACCATGCTGGAGAACCTCGCCAGCTACTACAGCGGATGCCAGGACAACGGCAACTGCCCGGCCAACGTATTCTGTCTCGCCGGCAACTGCTTCAGCACCGCGTACACGAACGACGCCGACTTCGCTCGCGCCATGTCCTTCCTCGAAGCCGGGCGCGAGGCCGGCGTCTACCTCGACACAGACACCCTGCAGGTGTTCAAGGGCGAGGTCAACAGCTGCCGCGACCGCCTGCTCAAGAACTGCTGCATGTCCGACGCCGCAGGCCGCGGCATGACCAACCAGAGCATGTTCGGTGTTGGCACGCGGCTGGTCTACGACGTGCTGATGAACGCCGGCAACCGCCAGTTCCTGTACCAGGGCCTGCAGGCCATGCTCATGGCAGGCGGCTTCAGCGGGAGTTTCACAAGCTATGGCGTTACCGTCGCGATCAACGGCACCGCCCTGCCTGCCGGCTCCGCCGTCCTCTATTCCGGTGAGAGCGTGGTGATCGCCTTCGATCCCTGGAGCCTTGCGATCTTGGCGGTCTTCTATGTGGCGATGTCGCTGACGTCTTGCAATGAAGAGGAAGGAAAGCTCGCCCTGAAGGAAGGCGCCAAGCTGTGCCGCACGGTCGGCACCTACTGCTCCTCCTGCATCCGGGTGCTGGGCAAGTGCGTGGCCTGCATCGAGTACACGACAGGCAAGTGCTGCTTCAACTCGGTGCTGGCCCGGATCATCAACGAACAAGGCCGCCTGCAGGTCGTCAAGGGCTGGGGCTCGGCGCGCTCCCCAGACTGCTCGGGTTTCAGCATAGCCCAGCTCCAGGCGCTGGATTTCGCACGCATGGACCTCACCGAGTTCTATGCCTCGATCGTTCCAAAGCTGCCTGACGCCGCTGCCATCCAGGGCGGCGCCGCCAATCGGGCCAGCAACTGTTACTTTGGGGAAGGAAGGTGCCAATGACTGGAATAGCCGCTTTTGCGCGCTCCACCGCCGTCTGCCTGGCCGGAACGGTGCTTTTCGGCCCCTGGTCTCCGATTCAGGCCGAGCCGTCCCGCACCCCGGTGCCCGGCGCGCGGCCCGTCATGCTGGCTGCGCTGCGATCCGCGGACGGTACGGCTCATGGCGTTTTGACAGGTGACAGCGCGGATGCCATCACGAAGCGCTTCGAGGCCACGTCGCCGATCTACATCGACGTCACCACCGAGCAGCGCTACCGCGCGCCGGGCTGCAGCCGGCTGAAGGTGCTCTTCTGGCAGGAGGGTGTCCGCCTCCCGGATGCCAAGGCGCCGCGCAAGCAGACGATCGAGTTCGGCATCAACTACTGCGCCACGGGCCTGCCGCCCAAGTCGCTGCTCTGAGGGGATGACCATGCGCGCGCGTCGCCCTTCGCTTCTGGCAGCCGCGGCGGTCTCCGTGACCGCCATGGTGATTGGCATGGCCTCCGCCCAGGGCGTTGTTCCGCCCGCGCCCTTGGGTGACTCCCAGCGCCCCTACTGGTACGACGGCTGGCGCGGTTGGCACTTCTACGAGGATCCACCCTCGGAGGAGCCCGCACCCACCGCCCGGCCCGCGCCGGCCATCCCGCCCCTGCCCACCGCGCCGTCGCGGCCACCCGCGCTGGTGGAGTTCGAGCGCCTGCAGAAGACCCTGGAAGACCTGCGCAACATCGCGATCATGCGGCCGACCGAGCGCAACGTGCGGCGCTACATGGAGCTGGAGATGCAGGTGGTGAACCGCGCCTCCTACTTCGCCGACGTGGCGCAGCGTGTGGCCTGGGCCACGCCGGAGCTCGATCCAACGCTGCAGGGCCGCCCGGTCAATGCGCAAGCCCTGGAGGTCTTCGACCAGCAGCAGCGCGCAGGCCGCTCCACCTCCGTTGAATCGCTGGGCCGCGACCATGTGCTGTTCTTCTTCTACCGTTCGGACTGTCCGTATTGCCACGCCTTCGCGCCGACCCTGCAGGCTTTCGAGGCACGCCACGGTATCCAGGTGGTGGCCGTGAGCGTGGACGGAGGCCCGATGCCGGGCTTCCCCAAGGCGCGCCCCGACAACGGCATCGCCACCGCGCTGAAGGTGACCCAGGTACCAGCCGTGTTCCTGGCCCAGCCCTTCACCGGAAAGATCACCCCGATCGGCTTTGGTGTGCTGTCCGAGTCGCAACTGCTGGAGCGCATTGCCACGGTGGCTTCACCCGCGGGCGAAGCCATGCTGCCCGGCGCTGCCCGGCGCCTGGCGCTTCCATAGGAAGTTTCCATGTCCATCCGCTCCCGCACTCTTCCTGCGCGCAAGGCGGTCGCCACAGCAGTCGCCCTGTCGCTGCTGTGCGCTGCGATGCCCAGCCGCGCCGATCTCAACAGCGAGGTCAATGACATGTTCAACAACCTGGGGGCCATCGGGAACTACACCGCACCCGGCGCGTTCCGCGGCCAGACCTACAACACCTACACCGGCGGCAGTCTGATGATGCGCTCGCCAAACAAGGTCTACCAGCTCGCGGCCATCCAGTTCCCGAGCGCGAAAGCAGGCTGCGGCGGGATCGACGTGTTCGGGGGCAGCTTCTCGCACATCTCCGCGCAGGAGTTCAAGAACATGCTACGCAACATCACGGCGGCGCTGCCCGGCATCGCTTTCCAGTTGGCATTGGATGCCGTCTCGCCGCTGCTCGGCGGACTGACCAAGTGGGCCAAGGGCCTGGAGACCTGGATCAACAACGCCCGCATCAACTCCTGCGAAACCGCGAAAGCCATCGTCAGTACGGCGGCGGAGGCCGTGGGCTACAGCTCGCAGGAGACCTGCGCCGATCTCGCGATCGACATGGGGCTGGAGAGCGACCGGGACTCGGCGCGCAAGCGCTGCGGCACCGACCGGCCCAGCATCCTGTCGTCGGCGCGCTCGTCGGGAGATGCCAATGTGCGCAACAAGGCCCCCTTCGTCGGCAACCTGACCTGGAGAGCGCTGCAGTACACCGGCGCCTACCTGGACGATGCCGAACGCGAGCTGATCATGAGCATGGTCGGCACCATCATCTACTACCCCGAGGAGTCGAAGCGCGATCCGGAGCCCATCGCCCCGACGCTCACCTCCATCAGCCAGTTGCTCTACGGTCAGGCCGCCGGCTCCGGCACCAATGTCGTCCAGCACCTGCTGCGCTGCAACGACTACACGAACTGCGACGTGGTCTCGCTCAATACCAACTACAGCCACGTCCCCTTCACGGCGAAGGTGGAGACGATGATGCGTTCGATCGCGGAAAAGATCGCCACGCGCACGCCGATTCCCAATAATTCGGCCGAGGTCGGTTTCGTGAATCAGACCACCGAGCCCGTCTACAAGATGCTCTCGGTCGGCACCAGCATCCCGGGCTCGGGCCTGGCCGACAGCCTGATCGGCCAGTACCGCGACGTGATCGCGGCGGACTACGCCTACGTGTTCCTGGAGCGTAACCTGCGCCTGGGCATGGCGGCCCTCGCCAAGGACTACACGCTGCAGCAGACCCAGCGCGACCAGGCCAACCAGGTGCGGCAGCGCGCGCAGGCCATGCTGCTGCAGATCTCGCAGGAGAAGAACCTGCTATACCAGAAGGTCGGCTCGTACAGGGCCGTGGCCAGCCACCTCGAGCAGTTGGAGCGGCAGTTGCGCTCCAGCATGCCTCAGCACGTCATGGACATGCTGGGCCAGCAGGCGGCCTACCTGTCGCGCTGACACCGATGAAGCGGCACAGCCATGTGGGAGATCTACGCTTACCAGAACGCCGACAGCCTGTTCGGCGTGTTCAACGCGGCCGCGGCCATCCATGCCTCCAATGACTATGCCTCGGCCGTCGCGGCAGTGGCATTCTGCGGCTTTGTGGCGGCGCTGATCGCCTATGCCTTTGCGCCAGAGAAACTCCAGGGCTGGAAGTGGCTGGCCTCGGTGGTGCTCGTCTTCGGCATCCTGATCGTGCCCAAGGTGACGGTGGGCGTGGTCGACAAGACCGGCGGCTCCGCGGTCAAGGTCGTGGACAATGTGCCGTTCGGCGTGGCGCTGCTGGGTAGCTTGACCAGCACCATCGGGCACACACTCACGGGGATGTTCGAAACGGCCTTCCAGGTGATCCCGGGCGCTGGAGCCATGCCGGCCGAGCTGTCCTATCAGCAGAACGGGCTGATGTTCGGCAACCGGCTCGTGCGCGAGACCGGCACTGTGGTGTTCCAGGATCCGGCCTTCCGCACGGACCTGGTGAACTTCATCCACAACTGCACGACCTACGACCTGGTCGACGGCACGCTCGATCCGGCGACCTTCTCCGCCTCCGATGACGTCTGGCCGTTGATGGCCTCGCCGAATCCGGCGCGTTTCAGCACATTGACGGGCGCGGGCGGCGCCGTGGGCGTGGACACCTGCCCCAATGTGTACCTGAGCCTGAACGGCCGGCTGCCGGCACAGCTGCAGCGCATCCAGGGACGGCTCTCCTTCCAGCTCAACCCGACGTTGCCAGGCACGGCGGCCGCCGCTGCCATCGCGGGCCAGATCCAGCAGGCCTACCTGAAGAACGGCATCGCCAATGCCTCGGCCACCGCCGCGGACATCATCCGCCAGAACGCCATGCTCAACGCCCTCGAGGACACGGGCAAGATCGTGGGGCAGAAGGTCAACGATCCAGCTGCCATGGTGCTGGCGGTGGGGAGGGCCCAGGCCGTGGCCCAAATGAACGCCTCGTGGCTCAACTACGGCAAGGTCGCCGAGCAGGCGCTGCCGGTGTTCCGCAATGTGATCGAAGCGGTGACCTACGCCCTCTTCCCGTTGTTCGTACTCCTGCTCTTGCTGACCAGCGGCCGCGAGACCATGCTGGCCTTCAAGGGCTATGCGGCCATCCTGATCTGGATCCAGCTGTGGCCGCCGCTCTACGCGATCCTGAACTACATGGCCTCGATCTATGCGGCGTACGACCTGGCGGCTGCTGCCGATCTCGGAACTGGCGCAAAGGCCCTGGCCCTGCAGACGGCCTCGGTCATCTACTCCCGAGCGCTGTCGGGCGAGGCCATCGTGGGCTATCTGGCCATCAGCATTCCGTTCATCGCCTGGGCCGCGCTCAAGCGCATGGAGAACTTTGGCACGGCACTGGTGGGTGGGCTGTCGGGACTGCAGGCCATGCTGTCGGGCACAACCTCGGCATCCACCGTGGGGAACACGTCGCTGGGCAATGTCTCCATGGATCAGATGCAGCTCGCGCCAAACCGCACCTCGGCCTTCATGGGCAGTTGGCAGCATGATCTGAGCGGCAACACCTTCTCATCCAACGCACTCACAGGCAGGACGGCGGTGAGCCTGCTGCGCAACCAGGGCTACGCCTCGCGCGTCGTGTCGATGCGCGTGTCCGAGCAGGACGTGCAGGATGCGAGCCGGCAAGTGGATGCCGCGCGCAGCGAGGCGGTCGCGGCCAGCAGCGAACGGTCGTCCGTGCTGGCGGAGGCCTTTACCAAGGGCGTCGCCAAGCTGCGCTCGTCGCGCAGCAGCACCGGCTCCACGTCGAGCAGCTTCGAGCAGTTCGGCGAGACGCTCAACCGGCTGGATCAGATCAGCAAGAGCGTGGCGGACTCGACAGGACTTACGCAGGCACAGGTAGCACGCATTGCCATAGGAGCTTCCGGGCATCTGGGCCTCAGCACTCCCATCGCCGGGCTCGGCGGCAATGCCATCGCCGAAAAGAACTACAGCTCGAACCTCACCGCAGCCGAACAAAAGGCGCTCGCCTCGATGTCAAGTGAACAGATCACTGATTTCAAACAGTTCGGAGACCGAGCATCCAGAGACAAGAGCTTCATGAGCGTGATCGCCAGCGACGCACGCGAAGCACAGGACCTTACATCGCGGTTGGCGTCGACGACTTCCCGCACCGAACGCGCTGACGCCAGCCTCTCGGAAAGAAGCGCCTTCGCGGAACGTGTCTCAACGGCCTATGAGCGCGGCGAGACCATCTCGATCGACATTGCCCAGGATCCCCACAACCTCGCCATGTTCACCCGCTACGCGGAACAGTATGGTGGCAGCAGCGCTTCCGCTCGCGTGTTGATGGAAGCGGAGTTGGCGAGGCAATCCCTGCGGCCTCAACAGGTGTTCTCGGATGGGGCCGCTGTGCCCACGGCGTTCGGCGAACTTCAGGCCCAGCATCTGCGGAACTCCGGGGATCCCGCATTGAGACCTGACCTCACGGAGCGTCACCACTCAAATCAGGGTGAGGTACGTCGATTCGGTGGTACCTCAACTTCCGCTCCATCGGCTGGAGCGCCGTCGCCCATGCGCAGCGCGATCCGCGAGGAAGGCGAGCGCATCCGTGCGACCACATCCGCCGATCAGGGGGCGTTCGATCGCAAGGCGCAAATCACGAAAACCCCCGATGGCACATTGGCATCCGAACGCTCCTTGCTGCTGCAATCGGGCAAGCAGGTGAAGGAGGATGCAGCGCCGTTCATCGACGACGCGAAGCAAGCGGTCAGGGATGCCTTGAAGAAATAGCCCCGTCAGATGTTCTTGTCCGCGTCGAACATACGGGTTCCATGCTCCGGACGAGGCGGCTTCGTGAATGGCTGATACCCTTCATCACGCCAGAAGTTCACAGCTAGATCACGGCCCGAACCTCCTCCACCTGGAATCGGCTCGATCTCTTCCTCAGTCCGCCAGTGGCGAACCTTGTCTTGTGCTCGCGGCTTTCCAATCTGCGACAGGCCGCCCCCGATCGCGCCGCCGAACAGCGCGCCCACGGCCATCATGACGATCTTCAGGCCCCAGTCGTCATGGCGCGCGGGCAGGTAGCCAAGACCGATGCCCAGCAGCAGGAAGAAGAGGAAGATGGTTTTTCGCATACGGCCCTACTTGGTAAAACCCTATCAAGATTTCTCTCCGAGTCAAGTAACTTAGAGCAGCGTCCCTATCGTTGAATCGACAGCGTTCTCCTCCAACCTTTCGCAAGAGGTGGTCCCGGTAGCTTGAACACCAAACCGGTTTCGATAAGTGCAATCCGTTCAGGTCTTCATCCTCATGGCCTCCAGCGACAACAGCGTGGCTCCCGCCTTCACCTGCTGACCTGCAGTCACCGCCCCGGTCACGATGGCCCCGGGCATAGGTGCACCTACATGCAGCGGGTTGCCGGGTTCCGCAGTTTCGCGCTGTGCCGCCGTGGCCGCGCCGGCCTTGGCCACGCTGGTCATACGCGACTGGCCGTTCATCTCGAACTACACCTTTGCCACACACTCGTCCACATGGACGGTCTGCAGGCTCACCAGCAAGGTCTTGCCCGCCTCGATCTCCAGCGCCACCTCGTCGCCCGGTTTCATGCCATAGAAGAAGGTTGGCATGGGCAGCACGGAGACAAGGCGGTGATGCACATCAAGGAAGCGACCATCGTTCATGCATCATGGCACCAGAGTGGGTCGGATGGATTGCGAATCCACTCCCGAAGCGCGCTGTCTTCGAAGTTCAAACTGCTTGACCAAGCCATAAATAGCGGGAATTACTGCCAGCGTCAGCACGGTCGAGGAAATCATCCCTCCAACCATCGGTGCAGCGATACGACTCATGACTTCCGAGCCTGTGCCAGTTCCCCACAGGATGGGAAGCAAGCCAGCCATGATGGCGACCACCGTCATCATCTTGGGACGCACCCGCTCAACCGCACCCTCCATGATGGCTTCATAAAGATCCGCAACGCCAGGCTCTTTGTTTTCAGCGCGGCGTTTTGCCTGAATTTCCTCCCAGGCATGGTCTAAATAGATCAACATGATCACCCCGGTCTCAGCGGCCACCCCCGCCAAGGCGATGAAGCCCACCGCGACGGCCACAGACATGTTGTAGCCCATCAACCACATGAGCCAGACCCCTCCGACCAAGGCAAACGGCACCGACAGCATGACGATCAGGGTTTCCGTCAGGCGCTTGAAGTTCAGGTACAGCAGCAGAAAGATGATGAGCAAGGTGACGGGAATGACCACCTTCATCTTTTGCACCGCACGTTCCATCGACTCAAACTGGCCACTCCAGGTCGCGTAGTAGCCCGGCGGAAACTTTACCTGTTCGTTCACGGCTTTGCGCGCGTCTGCCACATAGCTGCCGATGTCACGCTCACGGATGTCCACGAAGATGTAAGCAGACAGAAGCGCATTTTCAGTGCGGATGCCCGGCGCACCCTTTGCCACTTCGACCCGGGCCACCTGCCCCAGCGGCACCATCGCGCCGTCCATGGTGGGCACGAGCACTTCGCGGGCGATCTGCTGCGGGTCGGTGCGCAGCTCGCGCGGGTAGCGCACCGTGACGCCAAAGCGCTCGCGGCCTTCGACCGTCGTGGTCACCATTTCTCCGCCCAGTGCAGTACCAATGACTTCCAGCAAGTCTCCGACCGCCAGCCCGTAGCGCGCAAGTTGCACTCGGTCGGGCTCGATGTTGAGGTAAGAGCCCCCCGTGAGGCGCTCAGCGAAAGCCGAGGTCGTTCCCGGCACCTGCTTGACCACTGTTTCAATCTCGCGCGCCAGGCGTTCCATTTCGGTCAGGTCATTGCCGTAGACCTTGATGCCAATGGGCGTGCGAATGCCGGTGGACAGCATGTCGATGCGCGCCTTGATGGGCATGGTCCAGGCGTTGGACACGCCGGGGAATTGCAATGCCTTGTCCAGTTCCGCGATGAGCTTGTCGGTCGTCATGCCGGGGCGCCATTCGGACTCGGGCTTGAGGTTGATGACGGTCTCGAACATCTCGGTCGGCGCCGGGTCGGTGGCGGTGTTGGCGCGCCCAGCCTTGCCATAGACCGATACCACCTCCGGGAAGCTCTTGATGATTTTGTTCTGCGTCTGCATCAGCTCGGCCGCCTTCGTAATCGACATGCCTGGCAGCGAGGCGGGCATATACAGCAACGAGCCTTCGTTGAGCGTAGGCATGAATTCAGAGCCGAGCTGGCTGGCGGGATAGAACGAAATGCCCAGCACCAGGAGCGCAGCAGCGACGGTCAGCTTCTTCCAGCGCATCACGGTGGCGATGATGGGGCGGTAGACCCAGATCAGGAACCGGTTCACCGGGTTCCTGGATTCGGGCATGATTTTTCCCCGGATGAACAGCATCATCAGCACGGGCACCAGCGTCACGGACAGCAGCGCGGCCCCGGCCATCGCAAAGGTCTTGGTATAGGCCAGCGGCGAGAACATGCGCCCTTCCTGTGATTCCAGTGTGAATACCGGCAGAAAGGACACGGTAATGATGAGCAGCGAGAAAAACAGCGCAGGCCCCACCTCCTTGCAGGCGGCGATCATCGCCTCCACGCGATCGGTCTTGCTGTGCTCGGGCGGGAGACGTTCCAAGTGCTTGTGCGCGTTCTCGATCATGACGATGGCCGCATCCACCATCGCCCCAATGGCGATGGCGATGCCGCCAAGGCTCATCAGGTTGGAATTCATGCCCAGCAGGCGCATGGCGATGAACGAGATCAGCACACCCACGGGCAACATCAAGATAGCCACGAGGGCCGAGCGAACGTGCATCAAAAAGACCATGCAGACCAGGGCAACGATCAGGCTCTCTTCCAGCAAGGTACGCTTGAGCGTATCGATGGCCCGGTGAATCAGGTCGGATCGGTCGTACACCGCCTCGATGCTGACGCCCGGCGGGAGGCCCGCCGAGACCTCGGCGATCTTTTCCTTGAGGTTGTGAATCACCTCCAGCGCGTTCTGGCCGTAGCGGGCCACCGCGATGCCGGAGACCACCTCGCCCTCGCCATTGAGCTCGGTCACGCCACGGCGCTCGTCCGGTACCAGTTCAACACGGGCAATGTCACGGATCAGCACCGGTGTGCCTTTTTCCGCCTTGACGACCAGGCTCTCGATGTCGGCCACCCCGCGCAGATAGCCCTTGCCACGCACCATGTACTCGGTTTCGGCCATCTCCACCACGCGCCCGCCGACGTCGCGGTTCGAGTCGCGCACCACCTGGGAGACCTTGGCCAAGGGAATGCCGTAAGCCCGCAGTTTCACCGGATCGACGGTGATCTGGTAGGTCTGCACAAACCCGCCCATCGACGCCACTTCGGCCACGCCATGGGCCTTGGTCAACTGGTAGCGCAGGTACCAGTCCTGCAAGCTACGCAATTCGGCCAGGGTCATATCTTTGGCCAAGAGCGCATATTGGTACACCCAGCCCACACCAGTCGCATCCGGGCCGATCTGCGGTGTCACACCCTTGGGCATGCGCCCCGCTGCGAAGTTGAGGTATTCGAGCACGCGTGAGCGTGCCCAGTAGATGTCAGTGCCATCCTCGAAGATGATGTAGACGAACGAGGCGCCAAAGAAGGAGAAGCCCCGCACCACCTTGGACTTGGGAACCGACAGCATGGAGGTGGTCAACGGATACGTGACCTGATCCTCGACCACCTGCGGGGCCTGGCCCGGATACTCGGTGTAGACGATGACCTGAACGTCCGACAGGTCCGGCAACGCATCCAGCGGTGTTTTGAGCACAGCATAGATACCGCCAACAATAACAAACAGGGTCGCCAGCAGTACCAGGAAACGGTTTCTCCCGGACCAGTCGATGATCTTCGCAAGCATATTGTTTCCCGAAAATCAGTTGTGACCGGCGTGGGGATTGGCCGGGGCTTTGCCCTGGGGCCGGGCGGCGGTGATTACCCATTCGCCTTGCCCGCGCTCGACGAACTCGAACGCCACCGCTGCGCCAGGCTTGAGCTGCTTGAGCAAATCGCTGTTCGCAACCTTGAACTCCATCGACATGGCCGGCCATTTGAGGCTGGGCACCGGGCCATGCGCCAGCGTCACCATGCTGGATTTCGTATCGACGTCTTCCACCGTGCCTTCGGCCTGGTGGCCGCCCCCCCCAGCGCCCTGCGGCTTGGCGGAACTATCCTGGGTGGCCCCTTTGCCTTGTTCTGCCGACGCGAACCCTCCGATGGCCGCCTTGAGATTGCTTTCCGCGTCGATCAGGAAGTTGGCCGCCACCACCACCAGCTCACCGTCCTGCACCCCCTCCAGAATCTGGATGCGATCCTCGCTGCGGGCGCCGACCTTGACCTCACGCGGCTCAAAACGACCCTCCTTGACCTGTACCAGAACGATCTGGCGCCTTCCGCTGTCGATAACCGCCGACGTCGGCACCGTCAGCACGGCGCCCTTGGGTGCCGCAGACAGCTCCACCTGGGTGAACATGCCCGGCTTGAGCAGACCGCCTGTATTGGTGAGTTCGACGCGCACGGGCACGGTGCGTGTTTCGGCCGTGAGGGTCGGATAGACGTAGGTGACCGGGCCGGTGAACACCTTGTCGGGGTAGGCGTTGATGCGCACCGTGGCCATGGCACCCGGCTTGACCAGGGCGATGTCCTGCTCGAACACATCGGCAATCACCCACACCGATGACAAATTGGTGACCTGGTAGAGCGTTTCACCCGGCATGAAGCGCATGCCTTGCAGCGCCTTCTTTTCGGTCACGACGCCCGCCACCGGCGAACGAAATGTCAGCGTACGGCGTGCCGCTCCCGATGGGGTCAATGCCTTGACCTGCTCGTCCGAAATGTCCCAGTTGCGCAGGCGAGAAAGGCTCGATTCGGCGAGTTCGCGCATGCTCTTTTGCGTTTCCTCGCTGGCGCCCTTCAAGGCATCCACACCTTGCGCGGCAATCGCGTACTCGCGTTGCGCCGACACCAGCTCCGGGCTGTAGACCTCGAACAACGGCTGGCCCTTGCCCACGGCCTGGCCGGTGGCGTTGACATGCAAGCGTTCGACGTAGCCCTCGAACTTGGGGGTGATGGCGTAGGTCAGGCGCTCGTCGGGTTCGATGCGGCCTGCCGCGCGCACCATCTTGTCCAGGTTGCGCAGGCTGACAGCCTCAACGCGCACCCCGAGCTTCTGAACCTTGTCGGTGCTGATCTTGATCTGGTTGGCGCTTCCGGCTTCCGGTTCCTGATCGCCCTCGTAGACGGGGATGTAATCCATCCCCATCGGGTCCTTCTTGGGCGTGGGGGACGTATCGGGCAAGCCCATCGGATTGCGGTAATAGAGAACCTTGCGCTCCTTCTTATCGTTTGCCGAAGCAACAGTCGATGTCGCCTGCACTGATCCATGTGCAGCGGACTGGCGTTGCCCGTACCAATAGCCGCCTCCCGCAGCCAGTGCCGTGGCGGCCAGCACGAGCGCGCCCACCTTGATAGTTGTTGTCATAGATCTTCTCCCACGATGCGCTCGATGTCCGCCAGACGCATCTGGGCTGCAACTCCTGCTTTGACTTGATTGAGTTTGGCTTGTCGTATCTGTCTCTGTGCATCCAGCAGGGTGGCGAAATCCACCTTGCCCGATTCGTAGCCTGCCAAAGCCGACCGGAACGTCAGCTCCGACTGGGGTAGCAGGCTGTCCGTGGTCAACGCCAGCGTACGGCGAGCCGCATCCAGGCCCGCCAAGTTTTCATACAGATCCGCCAGTACCTGGTTGGTGGCCGCTTCGCGGCGCGAGCGGGCGGCATCCAGCATGGCCTGTGCTTCCTGCTCCTGTGCGCGCCGGGTGTCCTGCTGCAAGGGAATGGTGACCTCGACCATCAATTCCCATTCGCGAATCGATTTCCCGTACTGAATGGGTGACACCCCCACTGAGAAGTCCGGATAGCGGTTCTTGTGGGCGAGTTCGCGGCTTTTTTCTGCCGCCCGGATCTGTGACTCCTCGGTTCTCAGCAGCGGGTTGCTGGCCCGCGCGCGCTGCTCCAGCACATCAAAGCGCATGCTCTCGGGCGCCGGGATCGTACGAATTCGTTCCGGCGTGGCCAGCATCTCAACCGAAGGCCTCCCTACGAGCGCGTTCAACTTGCCCTGCAATTGTCGGCGCTCTGCTTCGAGGCCAATCAACTCGCTGCGCATGGCGGTCTGCTCTAGCTGCGCACGAATTACATCCTGCTGCGCTGCCAGGCCACTGGCGTAACGCACTTGAGCGACTTTTTCCAGGCGAGTCATCAGGTCCAGGATCTCCCTGGTCAGCCGCTCGTTCTGGTCCAGATAGTAGAGTTGGGCGTATGTCGTCTTGATCTTGGTCGCTAGTTCACTCCAGGTGCCAGCCACTCGCCCTCGGGCCGCTTCGGCCTGCAATTGGGCCGATTCACGCTTGAGGCCCCGTTTCCCAAACCACGGCAATTCCTGTGTGAGCAGGTATCGCGTGCTGCCCACACGCCCGGGCAGCAGCGTCGGGTTGCGCTCGCCCATCCGGGTAATGTCACGAAGTTCCATGCTGAACTTTGGATCCGGCAAGGCCCCCGCGGGTACGACACGCTCGGCAGCTGCATCGGCTTCGAACTGCATGCTTGCGAATTCGGGACTGTTTTCCCTCGCTGTCTGCAACAGCCCTTCAACACTCGACCCCAGCTTGACCTCCTGCGCGTGAACCATCGAGCTCAGCGCGAGAGACACCATTACCACCCCCAACGACAGGCGATTCCTAATAGCCATCATGACCTCCCCCTTGGCGCACGCAAGGCGGCATTCAACCGGTCAATTACTTCGGCCCAGTCCGCGTCTTCCAGAAGTTCTTCGCGCAACAGAGTCGCCTGAGATGGTGTCCAGAATGGCGCATCGGCCAGCAGCACATCGGCCGGCAGTGGAGCGTGGACCTCCAAGAACTCCCCAATGCCTGCCGCGTCCATGCGCAAGCCGAGCTGGGCAAACAGTTCAGAGAAGCGATGAAATGACTTTTCCATAGCGGTGATCCCTATTGTTTAAACACAAAATTCTGAAGACGTGGCCGGTGGACGCTCACGAAAGCGTCACGCTCAGCGCCAATACGGCAGCTCCGGACGCCATCGCGCCGAGGTAGCCAAAAACAACCGATTTACCGACCTGCGCACCACCTGTCGTCCAGGCGATGCCGACCTTAGCCACCATGTTTGCCAACGTCGCGAGACCGAGCGCCGTGACGGTGGCGCCCGTGGACAATCCACCGGCACCATGCAGCCGAGCGAGCGAGATCAAGATCGCGTCCACGTCCGCAAGGCCAGAAACCGCCGACAGCACATAGAGGCCGCTGGTGTCCAGCCATTGCTTTGCCGCTGGCACCAGGACGCTCATGACAGCGAGCAGCACACCAAAACCGAGCGCGGTGCCAAGGTCGAATGGCGCCATCGCGCCGACAGCGCCCTCTCCCACTGCAGTGCGGTTCAACTTGCGCCACCCCCATAGCGCCATACACAGCAGCACCACGCCAGTGACCACTAGGGCGCTGCCGAAGGTGGGCAACAACGTCGGCTGGATGACGCCCAGCAGAACGACCATGCGAAAAAACATGACACCACAGGAGGCCAACGTGCCAGCTGCCGCCGCGCCGGCCAGCGAAGGCTGCGCGCGTGCGTAACGAGCCAAAGCCAACGTGGTGGCCGTGGAAGAAGCCAGCCCACCCAGAATCCCAGTCCACAGCACACCCCTTTGCGCGCCGGTGATGCGCATGGCAAAGTGGCCCGTTAGCGACAGGCCCGCAATCAGGATGACTGCCCACCACAGCTGGTACGGATTGAGCGCGGCATAGGGCCCGAGGCCCGTATTGGGCAGGTAGGGCAGGATGACCATGGACAACACCAGCAGTTGCAGCGATGCCGTCAACTCGCGGTGATCAATCAAGCGCAGCCAACCGTGCAAGGTCGGCTTGAGGTCCAGCAGCACGGCCCCAATCACCGCTGCCGACAACGCCAAGGTGATGTTGCCGTGTGCCGCAAAAGCACCCAGGACCAAAGTAAGTAGCATCGCCACCGGGGTAGTGGCGCTCAGGTTGCCTGACAGTTTGGAATTACGGGCGTAGGACACCGTCAGCAGCAGGGCGAGTCCAAGCAGCGCACCCAGTAAAGGCCAGGGACCGAAATCTGGCTCCAGATGTCCAAGCACACCGCCGAGCAGTCCGGTCAGCGCAAAGGTGCGCAGGCCCGCAACACGCCCACCCTCCGGCAATTCGCGGTCGCGCCAGCCGCGTTCCAAGCCAATCACCAGACCGACAGCAAGCGCGGCAACCAAGCCCGCGGCGCCCGGTGGTAGTTCGTAGCCGTTCATCGGTGCTCTGTGTTGATGGCCTGCTTAGCCGGATGAACGATCTTGCGCATGCCAGGAATCACGACCGCACCACAGGTATAACGCGAGTCGACATTGAACAGCACCACCGCTTCGGTCCAATCCACGTTCAGCATTAGTTCCTCACGCAGCATCGCACCCTCGGCCACTAAAATTCAGGTTGTTGTACTTCGCATTCGCATCCGCCTATCTTGTGTGAATGCACGTCATGCATTTTGCGAGCTCAAGGCTAACGGGAAGATGTTTCAAAAATTACATTTCTGTCAGGCGATTCATGGGGCCTTGCATATTGGCCATGGCATGGTGATGTACGACGCGCTCTATGCGTGGTGCAAGTCATGCCAGCCGGAAACGCACGACTGGCCTCCAGACATGGCGGCTTAGCGTTAACACGCCACGCGGGAAGAGGTTCTTGCCCGAGGCTGTCAGTGCTTGTGCTGATGGTGTGCGTCGGGCGCGTGCGCGTCATTTGGACATACGGCAAGGCTGGCGCTGGCTTGTTCTACATTTTTGTGTACGGTACCGTACCGGACGGGTGTAGGCGACGGGCCCCACTCAAGGCGTTACGCTGATGCCGTTGGGTGCCTTACCGACAGGAACGGTCTTCGTTACCTTGCGATCTTTCACGTCAAGCACGGAAACCGAATTGGCGTAGATGTTCGTCACATAGGCGTACCGCCCTTCACGATCAACGACCACGCCATGAGCACCAGCGCCAGTTACGACTGTCTTGACGACCTTGAAAGTCTCCAGGTCAATCATGCTGACGGTCTTGCCCGGCATCTTGCGCGTACCCTGGTTGGCCACCAGGAGCGTGCGCGAGTCAGGTGTGGCGTACAACTGGATCGGCACCGTTCCTACCGCAACCTTGCGAATCACCTTGCGCGTTGCTGGGTCGATCACGGCAATGGCGTTTTCGCCGGACAACGAGGCAAAGGCCAAGCGGCCGTCCAGCGTGAAGCCAGTCTGGGCCGGACCTTTGCCGGTCGGCACCTGCGCAACCTCCTTCTGGCTGGCGGTGTCGATGACCGATACCGTGCCACCCTTGAGATTGGCGACGTAGACCTCCTTGCCATCCGGGCTGAACCGAAGACCATGGGGAAACTGACCAACCGGAATCGTCGCCACGTGGCTCCGCGCTGCTGTGTCGATCACAGTGACCGTGTTGTCACCCCCATTGGTGACATAGGCCAGGCGACCGTCTGGTGAAACCACCACATGGGCCGGGTGCAAACCCACCGGCACCTTGGCGACGACCGTGTTGGTCGCGGTGTCGATGGCCCAGATCGCGCCCGGTTTTCCCATCGCATCGTGGTCGCCTTGGGCCATGCCCTTGTGCGCAGAAGCGTCGGCTGCCTGGTCAGGCTCGCCGTTATTGGTCAACCATGCGAGCTTGCCGTCGGGCGACACTTGCACGTTGTGAGGCATCTTGCCGACGCGCACGTTCGTCAGCGTTTTCAACGATACCGCATCGAGGACGCTGACCGTGTCAGCGCCTTCATTGGCCACATATACCTGGTCGGCGGCCAAAGTGGTTCCAGACCAAGCCAGCAGGCCGATCTGGACCGCTGCCGAAAGCCAGTTGCATCTTCCAATCATCATGATCAATCCTTGTTGAGAAATGGCCCCTAGA
Source organism: Alicycliphilus denitrificans (assembly GCF_044792555.1). Taxonomy (GTDB): domain Bacteria; phylum Pseudomonadota; class Gammaproteobacteria; order Burkholderiales; family Burkholderiaceae_C; genus Alicycliphilus; species Alicycliphilus denitrificans_A. The sequence continues at coordinate 1,365,433 of NZ_CP126238.1, read as the reverse complement.
ACAGGGCTATGTCCGCTTTGAACGTCCGGTATTACCGTCACCGTTTTTTCCATCATGTCCAGGACGAGTAACCATCCCCCGGCAAAGCCGGGGGCTTTCGTTATGTGAGCAGCTCAAAGCGGCTGAACGGGGTCGCTAACGCGGCCCCTCGGGTTGGTGCCGCCTACTGGCGGCCGTTCATCTCCACAGGCCCAGTTGATCCAGGCGTTCGTCTTCCTTCTCCTGGTTACGGATATATTGCCGTATGACCGCTTCGTCTCGCCCTACCGTCGATACGAAGTAGCCCCTCGCCCAGAAATGCTGACCTACAAAGTTGCGCTTACGCTCCCCGTAGACCCTTGCAAGGTGGATCGCACTCTTGCCTTTGATGAACCCCACCACCTGCGATACCGCGTATTTCGGCGGTATCGACAGCATCATGTGCACATGGTCGGGCATCAAGTGTCCTTCCTCTACCCTACTCTCCTTCTGCGATGCCAGCTTGCGAAACACCTCTCCAAGGTGCTGGCGTAGTTGGTAGTACAGCGCCCCTCTTCGACATTTCGGTATGAAGACCACGTGATATTTACAGTCCCATGCCGTGTGATTCAAACTCTCATACTTGTCCATCCTGATTCTTCCTTTCGTGTGCTTGGCGGCTCACGTTTGGAAGTCTCTGCGATGGGCAACCCCTGAAAAGTCAAACTTCTACTGCCTCCCCGGCAGAGCCGGGGGTTTTCCTGTTCCTAATAAAAACTAGCCAGGGTGTTGAAACATCAAACGAAACGCTTGCTCGATCGCAGCGTCGCGGCCTTCGCGAAGTCGTCCCAATGCATGAGTAACTTGTCCCGCAGCTTCACGCTCACGCTCAATCAATGGGTGATGCTGCGCAAGCGGTTGTCGGCTCCTGGCGAGGGGGTCGGCCATCATACTGACCCATTTCATCCACGGATTAAATGCTTCTGAAAACAAATACCTGCTGCTGCGCATTGGATGGAGCCACTTGAGCACTTCGGCTGTCCCCGGCGTGGACAGCGCTTGCGCCCAGGGACTGACGAATGCCCGGTAAAGCGCCTCGTTGAATGTCGAGACCTGTTTCACCCGCTCAAAAGCTTCCTGCGGGTAATCCGTTTTCAGGTCTTCCACCTCACGGGGTTCGTAGCGGATGCTGAAGGAAGGCTTATGGCAGTCCGGGTCACCCGACGGGTTGTCTATTTTCATTTCATAAAGACCCGGGGCCAGCGCTTCAATGTCAGCCAGGCTCTCCAGGATGGCCCGGTGCTCCAGACGTGCCACTCCTGCGGAGACAAAAATGCCGAGATGGCCCACATGCGGGTTGGTGAGGTAGACGATCCGCTGCCCTGCCCGCTTGAGATCCTCGGTGTCGCTATAGACAGCGGGGATCCATCCAAGCGCCTGATGCGGTGGCGCGATGTTGTCGCCGTAGGATGCAAAGATGACGATTGGATTCCTGATCCGCCTCAGGTCAGCAGTGCAACCCTGGCAAATCTGGAAAAGGCCCTGTTCAAGCTGGTTGCCGATGAACAGGTTTTCAACGATCGCGAGGATCTCTTCTCGGCTCAGGAAATAAAAACCGTTCCACCAGCGTTCGAACTCCAGAAAGCGCGCCTGCTCACTGTCAACGTTGGTGAAGAGTTGGGCATACTTCTCCCAAACGGCCTTTTCGGGCTTGAGGTTCTCGAAATTCTGCGCTAGCCAGGCCCCGTCGAAGCGGCCATTGCCCAGGTCGGCCGTCAGATGCGCCAACCAGCTGCCGCCAAGGAGCCCTCCGGAAAGACGCATCGGATTAACACCGGACTCGCCAGCCCAATAAGACAAAGGCGAGCCATTGAGCACCACCGGTCCGACCAGACCGGCGCAGTCTGCGGACAGCAACGTCAACGCCCACCCGGCCTGGCAGTTGCCATAGAGCACAGGAGGATTGCCAGGATGGCGTAGTGCGACCTCTTCGGCGAAACGCCGCAGCACATGCAACACGTCTGCCAGGGTCTGCCCCAGAGCCGGCTCTGGAAAGAAAATCACGAAATAAACCGGATGGCCTTCGCGCATGGCCATCCCGACTTCGGAGTCGCGCTTGAAGCCGCCAATGCCGGGGCCATGGCCAGCGCGTGGATCGACGATGATGACTGGCGGTTTGTCAGAGTCGACGCAGTCGTCCCAGCAATGCCCGTCGATTTCCGTGATGCGCAGCAGTGCATAGTTGACGGACCGTTCGAAGCTGCGCGCGTCCAACAGCGTTTCATACTTGAAGTCCAGAAGCGGCGGCAATCCGGCTCGCTCGTGCTCCAGCATGTTGTTCGCGCGCTGGCGAAGCGTGTCCCAGAACAGAACGGTGCGTTCGAAGAAGTCGCGCTGGTAATCGAAATAGTCCTGCGCCGAAGGTGCTTCAGCTGCTCTTTTCATGCCACTAGACGCATCCTGTGGCGCAGGCTTCAACAACTCCTCGGAATGATCCAAGACGGTCGGTGGTAGATCCTTTGCGTGGCGGTGCGTCCATTGCACCGCTGCTTCCTTACCCACCGCCGTGGTGCGTTGAGAGGTCCGAGGCTTTTGTGGTGACGTGGGGATTTTCATCATTCCTCCGAACTACGGGGTCATTTTTTTCCGCGCCGTAAACGCAGAGCATTGAAAATCACCGAGGCCGAGCTCAGACTCATGGCCAGCGCCGCGATCAGCGGGGACAACAACCACCCAGTGAATGGGTACAGCACGCCTGCCGCAATCGGCACCCCAATGCCGTTGTAAACGAATGCGAACAGGAGGTTCTGGCGCATGTTTCGGACGGTGTCGATAGAGATGTCGCGTGCGGCGGTGATGCCGCGCAAATCGCCTTTGACCAGCGTGATCTGGCCGCTGTTCATGGCCACATCGGTCCCCGTGCCCATGGCCACGCCGACATCGGCCTTTGCCAACGCAGGCGCATCGTTGATGCCATCGCCGGCCATGGCGACAATGTGGCCCTCTTTCTGGAGCCGTTCCACGAGCGCCAGCTTGTCTGCGGGCTTGACTTCGCCATGCACCTCGTCGATGCCCAGTTTTGCACTCACGGCCTTGGCGGTGGTCAGACCATCGCCAGTTGCCATCACGATGCGCAAACCGCTGGCGTGCAAAGTCTTAATGGCTTCCAAGGTGGTGGCCTTGATGGGATCGGTCACGGCCAGGATGCCAGCCAGTTGTCTGTCCACGGCCAGATGCATCACGCTGGCGCCTTCACTGCGCAGACGCTCGCCATCTACCTTGAGCGCATCAGTGGCCACGCCCTCCTGCTGCATCAATGCGGTGTTGCCCAGCACCAGATGCTTCCCATCGACGATGCCGCGCACGCCAATGCCGCTGCCGGATTCGAAATCTAGCGGCTTGATCAGTTCCAGGCCCTTGGCGCGTGCTGCGCTGACGATGGCCTCTGCCAAAGGATGCTCGCTGCCTTGGTCCAAACTGGCCGCAAGGCGCAGTACTTCGTCCGCTGTATAGCCGGGTGCGGCAACTGCGGTGTCGAAAGCGGGCTTACCTTCGGTCAAAGTTCCTGTCTTGTCCACTATCAGCGTGTCCACCTCGCGCATTTTCTCGATGGCGCCAGCATCGCGGAACAGCACCCCCTGTGTCGCGGCACGCCCTGTGGCCACCATCACCGACATCGGCGTGGCCAGCCCCAGCGCACAGGGGCAAGCGATGATCAGCACGGCCACTGCGTTGATCAAGCCAAACACCCAGCTAGGTTCCGGACCGAACCAACCCCAGACAAAGAAGGTGGCAATGGCGATGAGCACCACCACGACCACAAATTTGCCTGCCACCACATCCGCCATGCGCTGCATGGGCGCCTTCGAGCGCTGGGCATTGGCCACCATCTGAACAATCTGCGACAGCATGGTGGCCGCACCGACTTTTTCGGAGCGCATCACCAAGGCGCCACTGGTGTTCATCGTGGCGCCAATCACATTGTCACCAAGCCGTTTGGTCACCGGCACAGGCTCGCCAGTAAGCATGGATTCATCGACCGCACTGCTGCCTTCGGTCACAACGCCGTCGACCGGCACTTTCTCGCCGGGACGAATGCGCAGCAGATCCCCGACGTGAACATGGTTCAGCGGCACGTCCTCTTCGCTGCCATCCGCATTGATGCGGCGAGCGGTCTTGGGTGCCAAACCGAGCAGCGCCTTGATCGCCGCAGAAGTTTGCGAACGGGCCTTCAACTCGATGATCTGGCCCAGCATGGTCAGCGAGATGATGACCACTGCCGCCTCATAGTAAACAGCCACGCGACCCATGGAAATGAATGAATCTGGGAACACGCCCGGCGCCACGGTAGCCACGAGGCTGTAGAGAAAGGCCGCGCCAGTACCCAGGCCAATCAATGTCCACATGTTGGGGCTGCGATGGACAAGAGACTGCCAACCGCGTACGAAGAAGGGCCAACCCGTCCACAACACGACGGGTAAGGACAGCGCCAGTTCGACCCAGGTTTGAACGTTCATGTCAAACCACCCGAGACGATGGCCGAACATTGCAAGAACAGTAACGATGACTGTGAATGGCAGTGTCCACCAGAAGCGATGCTGAAAATCCTTTAACTCATGGTTGTCTTCCTCGTCCAGAGGAATGATTGGCTCCAATGTCATGCCGCACTTGGGACAGATTCCAGGATGATCCTGCCGCACCTCGGGGTGCATAGGGCAGGTGTAGATGGTGCCGGCCGGCTCTGGCGCGGTGTCCTCGGGTGCAGTAGATACAAGGTATTGCAGTGGGTTCGCTGCGAACTTGCCTTGGCACTTGGCGCTACAGAAATAGTAGGGCCGCCCTTCGTGCGTCAATTTGTGTTCAGACTGCTCCGTAACGGTCATGCCGCACACCGGATCCTTTAGATCCTTTGGCGAGGCTGGCTCGGCAGGGGGGTGACTGCCGTGATGGTGGTGTGCATGCATGTCCATTGCTTATTCCTTGTTGTTGTTGGTGCGCCGTTGCGGCTGCGCATGGTTGCCGTGCCCACCATGGCCGCCGTGGCCGTGCATCAGGTGCATTAGCGGACAGGCGAGGAGCAGCAGGTAGGGCCAATAACCCAGAACATGGCCCCAGTGCTCTCGCAGCAGATAAAAACCAGCGATCACGGCAGCCGTTGCCAGCGCCATGCCGGCTGGGCGGCGCCAGAACGATGGCGCATGGGAGTCGTTGTCAGGCTGATCCATGGCGTTGCTCCTTCAGAGTTGCCAAAAAAGTACGGGACGCGGAGTCACCCGGCCGGTCAATCCGGAATCAAATGCCGTGCCCCTTAGCGGCAGCCGCAGCCGCCCGTGCCGCCGCCGTGGCAGCCCGAAGCTTTAGTCTGCGAAGTCGCAGCGGGAATGGACGCGTCTGCGGCCAGCTTCGCGGGGTAGCCCGCATCCGTCAAGGCCATCAACAAAGGAGCGCTGCCCTGCGCCAGTTCCCCGCTCACCCGGACGCGGCCAGACGGGAGATCGACCTCCACCCCGCGGACCCCCGGCAGCGGCTGCAATGCCTGCGTGACGTGATTCACACAAGAGCCACAGCTCATACCCTCGACTTGCAGATCAATCGTGCTCATATTTCAAACTCCTAAAAAATGAAACGTGTACCGCCGGGAAGAAATCCAGATCATCTTTTTGATACCGAGTCAGTGGTCGACTGGGCTTTGCCAATGCGAGGAATAAACCGGGGTGTTCGCTGTGCGTAGCTGTCGTACTCAGCACCGAACTGTTTGCGCATTTCGTTCTCTTCGGTGATGGCGAGACGCCCGTACATCAGGAGCAAGACAGGGAACATGACCAAGGTCAGCAACGTGGGCCATTGCAGCAGGAAACCCAGCAAGATCAATACGAAAGCCACGTACTGCGGATGTCGAATGCGCTCGTAGGGGCCTGCTGTGGCGAGCGACTGGCGACGCTGAGCGTGGTACAGCACATTCCACGCTGTGGACAACAGGTAGAAACCAAAGCCCAGAAAAACGTAGCTGGCGATGTGCAGTACGCCGAAATGCGGGTCGCCCTTTTCGCCCAAGAGGGTAGACCACAAGTGACCCGAGGTGTGTGATAGCAGATCCAAATTTGGGAACTTGGTTTGCAGCCAACCCGACATCAGATAAATCGTCAGCGGGAAGCCATACATCTCTACGAACAAGGCAACTATGAAGGCTGCGAATGCGCCAAACGTCCTCCAGTCACGGGCCGTTGCAGGCTTGAAAAAGCTGAACGCAAACATGATGAAGATCGCTGAATTGATGATGACCAACGACCACAGGCCATAAGCAGATTCGGTGTGGTTCACTGGGGATCTCCTTCTTTGCGCGATTCGGCAGTCTTCGACACATCAGGCTTGCTCTGGCCATGGTGACCATGCCCACCGTGGCTGCCGTGCATGAAAACATGCATCAGCGGGCAGGCGAGGAGCAGGAGAAAAGGTAGCGCCCCGACGACATGCGCGAGGTGTTCTGTCAACAAAAAATACGCCGCCACGGCACCAATCGCCACGTAGCCGATGGCGTATCGAGAACTCCAGAAACTGGGGGGCGACTCGTGTCCGTCGTGTTGATGGCTCATGGTGACTCGCAATCAGGTGGGTGCGTTACTTGGTCGGCGTGGCAGGCAGGCGGTCCAGCATCATCTGCATCATGGACTCCATCATTTGCATGCGCTTTTCCATCATCTGATGGCGCTCGGCCATGTTGGTGGGCATGCCCTTGCCACCTTGCATGCCACCCATGCCCTGCATGCCTGCGCCCATCTGCTGCATCATTCCCATACCGTCCTGCATCAGCTTCATGTGCTCGTCCATGAGCGCCTGCCGCTCTTCCGGCGTTTTGGCCGCCATCATCTTTTCGTGCATCGCTTGCATGGCTTTCATGTGCTCGTCCATCTTGGCCATTCCAGCCATCTGCCCCGCACCCGTTGGCTTCGCGGCCGCCTTCATTTGGGTAGACGCAGGCAATGTGCTTCCTGCAGGGTGATGGGCCTTGTGCTCATCGGCGGTTTGCGCCATCAAGCTCAGCGAGGCCGAAGCGATACAGATACCAACCAGGGTATGGCGAATTTTTGACATAGTGTTCTCCTTCTTGCGGTGAAAAACCGTCGCATTCAGCATTCAACCCAGACGTCCGCGACGACACAGCACGCCCAAGCAGCGCGTTCTTACTGAGCGGGATGAATGTCAGTGACAACCATCTTCCCGCCCTCGTTGACGACCATGAACTTGACCTTGTCGCCGGGCTTCACTTTGCCCAGCAGACTCTTGTCTTTTGCGGTGAACACCATGGTCATGCCGGGCATGTCCATGTGCTTGATTTCTCCGTGCTTGATGGTGACCTTGCCAGTGGACTGATCGACCTTCTTGATTTCGCCGTCGGTCATGGATGCCGATGCTTGGGACATATCCATCTTGCCGTGATCCATCATGGTCTGGGCGAAGCTGCCCATGGGCGTTAATGTGCCCATGGCAAGCGCGGAGATAGCAAGAATGTTTTTGATGGTGTTCATGATTTCCTCAGGAATGAGAGTAAAAAAGTGGATTACTTCTTGGCCATTTTGACGGCCCACTTCATGCCGGCCTCGTAATGACCAAGCATCAGGCACGCGAAGTTGACAGTGCCCGCCTTGGCGAATTGCCAGACGATCTCACCTTGCTTGCCAGGGACCAGCGTGACCTTGCTGGGCACATCACGACGAATGACCGATCTCATGGAAGAGATTCTGAAGAGCGACCCTGTCAGAAAGCTGTGCGCCAGATTACATATTTGTTATCTGCATGTCGGGAACGCAGAAACTCGTCAAACTCACGTCTACGCCAGATAGCGGAGAGTGACCATGAAGATATTGATCGTCGAAGATGAGCCTAAAACCGGTGAATACCTTCGCCAGGGATTGAGCGAGGCCGGATTTGTGGCCGACCTGGCTCACAACGGTAGCGATGGGCTGCACCTGGCACTCCAAGGTGAGTACGACCTCGTGATCCTGGATGTCATGCTGCCCGGACTGGATGGCTGGCAGGTGCTGCAGTCCCTGCGCAATCGCGGCTTGCAGATGCCCGTGCTGTTCCTGACGGCCCGGGATCAGGTGGAAGATCGGGTCAAAGGGTTGGAACTGGGCGCTGACGACTATCTGGTCAAGCCCTTTTCATTCGCCGAGTTGCTGGCCCGTGTACGCACAATTCTGCGCCGGGGCCGAGGAGGCACCGAAACCAACACACTGCGCGTGGCTGACCTGGAGCTTGATCTGCTGCGCCGACGGGTCTCGCGGGGTGGCCGCCGCATTGACCTGACAGCCAAGGAATTTGGTTTGCTAGAGTTGCTGATGCGCAGGCATGGAGAAGTGTTGCCTCGCTCGCTGATTGCCTCCCAGGTGTGGGACATGAACTTCGACAGCGACACCAACGTGATCGAAGTGGCGATGCGCCGCTTGCGTCTGAAGATCGACGAAGGCCAGGACGTCAAGTTGATCCAGACCGTGCGAGGCATGGGCTATGTGCTGGAAGCGCCGGAGAGCGTTTAAATGTTCCGGTTCTTTTCGCTTACCCATCGTTTGGCCATCTTTTTCACGATGGTGGCTGCAGCCATGGTGCTGGGGCTTGGAATGTTGTTCCTGGTTGCGACCGAACGCCACTTCCTGGAACTGGATCGAATCACGCTGCAAGACAAACAGCACCTGATCGAGAACATAGTAGTCAATACCAACTCCATCGATGACATCCCATCGCGCTTACGCGAGTCATTGAACAATCACCACGGCTTGTCTGTCATTGTCAAAAACGCTAAAGGGGATGTTCTTTTCAAGACTGAAGGGTTTCAACCTCCAGCCACTTTAGATGCGCCAACACCAGAGCATCGGATTTCCGAGATTCAGAGTTGGAAAAACCAAGGCCGTGAATTTCGTGCGTTGAACTTGCGCGTCAACCCTGCCCACAGTGCGGCGCCACCGCTGGATTTCCTGATCGCTATTGACATGGAAGATCACATGCAATTCATGGCGCAGTTGCGGCGCACGCTGGCGCTTTACGCCATTGGTGCCATCTTCGTCAGCGGGATGCTGGGGTGGTTCGCAGCCTACAAAGGCATGGCACCGTTGCGCGCCATGAAGACCCGAGCCACAACGGTCAGCTCCCATCGTCTCGATAAGCGAATGCCCGTCGAAGCAGTTCCTGTGGAAATGGCTGACTTGGCGCAGGAACTCAACAAGATGCTGGACAGACTGCAAAATGACTTTCAGCGACTCTCCGATTTCTCCTCGGACTTGGCGCATGAACTTCGCACGCCCATCAGCAACCTGCTGACGCAAACCCAGGTCGCACTCTCCACCAGGCGAGACGCTGACACATATCGAGACATACTGGCGTCGAACGCGGAGGAGTTCGAACGCTTGGCGCGCATGGTGTCGGATATGTTGTTCCTGGCCAAGACGGATCGTGGGGTTGACTTGCCGAACAAGGAGCGGTTTTCCGCCGCGAAGGAAGCCCAGGCGTTACTGGAGTTTTACGAAGCCGTCGCGGAAGAAAAGAGCGTCACACTACGCCTGTTCGGTGACGGAGACGTCTTGGGTGACCGACTGATGTTTCGAAGAGCGTTGAGCAATTTGCTATCGAACGCATTGCGCCATTCCAAAAACCATAGCGATGTAACGATTGACATCAGCGATACAGCGCAAGCCGTTATCGTGACGGTCGAGAACACAGGGGAGGACATTGATCCTCAAATCATTCCTCGCCTGTTTGACCGCTTCTACCGTGCCGACCCGTCTCGATTGCACCCACAATCCGATGGTGCTGGCCTAGGACTATCAATTACCCGGGCCATCGCACAAGCTCACGGGGGACGTGTGACGGTTGAATCCGGTGCGGGGAGAACAAAGTTCAGTCTGGAATTTCCGAGCAGGTTGCTGTGATAGAAATAACCAACGCCAACAGGGCTCCCATCGGCACTACAGTACCTTATCCCTCTTATGTTGCCGCCGGTGAAATTGACCAGCCTATCAATCGTTCGTTGATCAGGCGGAATTACCGGAGACATCCAACACAGCAAAGGCTTTCGGCCTCATAAGCTGATCAGATCCTGAGGTTTCCCCTCAAATTTCGCTTGCAAATCAATAGCATGGGGGCTAGATTGGCTGTCCAAAACAGCGCCTGAGTGCATGCATGGTTAGTTGAGTCCCCACTGGTGTTTCCACACAAGCCACGAGGAGACACCGCCATGCATGCCATAGAGATTTTGCGCGATACGCTGGCCCGCAGTTGCCCGGGCCTACTCAAGCGCAGGCTGCAGACTCTGATGGGGGCCGTCGAGGCGGCGTTGCATGCGCGCAGCCATACCCTATCGAACCTGGCCCGCGCCTTGAACGGGCGCACCAGCGTGCGCCAGCGCGTCTAATGCATGGATCGCCTGCTGGGCAACGCGGCATTGCAGCGCCAATGTGCAGACATCTACGCTGGCATGGCCAGGCAAATACTTGCGGACTGCAAGCAGCCAGTGATCTTGGTCGATTGGAGCGATCTCAAGGCCGATCGCAGTGTGCAGCTGATCCGCGCCAGCTTGGCCTTGCATGGGCGCAGCCTGAGCTTGCTCGAGCAGGTGTACGGCGCCAAGCAGGCGGCCACGCCCCGCACGCATACGCGCTTTCTGCGCCAGCTCAAGGCCATCGTTGGCGAGCGGGCGTGCCCTATCATCGTCACCGATGCAGGCTTTCGTGCGCCCTGGTTTGCCGCCGTGGAAAAACTCGGCTGGCATTGGCTGGGGCGTATCCGTGGGCGTGATCTGCTGCGTCCAGCGGACCACCCGCAGGCGCGCTGGGCCAGCTGCCGCAGCGTGTGGGCGCAAGCCACCACCAGGCCGAGCGACCTGGGCGCTTATGAATGCGTGCGCTCGCGCCCCCATGTGTGCCGGCTGGTACTGCTCAAGCACGAGCCCAAAGGCCGGCACAAGCACACGGTGAACCGCCCCGGGTTTTGAGGAGGCTCCAACACTTGAGAAGATGGAGCTATGAACAAGTCACCGAAGTTCTCCCCGGAAGTGCGCGAGCGCGCCGTGCGCATGGTGCAGGAGCACCGAGCCGACTACCCGTCGCTGTGGGCAGCGATTGAATCGATTGCCCCCAAGATTGGCTGCGTGCCACAGACCTTGAACGACTGGGTCAAGAAGGCCGAGGTCGACAGCGGCCAGCGCCCCGGCACCACCACCTCGGATGCGCAGCGCATCAAGGAACTGGAGCGTGAGGTCAAAGAATTGCGCCGGGCCAACGACATCCTGAAGACGGCCAGCGCGTTTTTCGCGCAGGCGGAGCTCGACCGCCGACTCAAGTCGTGAAGGCCTACATCGACCGCCACCGTGATGACTACGGGGTCGAGCCCATCTGCCGGGCGCTGCAGATGGCCCCGTCGTGTTACTGGCGCCACGCAGCCCGGCAACGCAACGCGCAACTGCGCAGTGCACGCGCCCAGCGTGACGAGGGTTTGAAGGCCGACATTCAGCGCGTGTGGCACGCCAACTGGCAGGTCTACGGAGCCGACAAGGTCTGGCTGCAGATGAACCGCGAGGGCATCGTGGTGGCGCGCTGCACGGTCGAGCGTCTGATGCGTGCCATGGGCTTGCAAGGGGCACGCCGTGGCAGGGCGGTGCGCACCACCACGCCGGATACCTCGACCCCGTGCCCGCTGGACCACGTCAACCGGCACTTCCATGCCAGCCGTCCCAACGAGCTATGGGTGTCGGACTTCACCTATGTCTCCACCTGGCAAGGCTGGTTGTATGTGGCCTTTGTGGTGGATGTGTACGCTCGGCGCATCGTGGGCTGGCGCGTCAGTCGCAGCATGCAGACGGACTTCGTGCTCGATGCCCTGGAGCAGGCTCTGTACGAACGCCAGCCAGCGGCCCATGTCTTGACGCACCATTCCGACAGGGGCAGTCAGTACGTCAGCATCCGCTACACCGAACGCTTGGACCAGGCGGGCATACAACCTTCGGTGGGCAGCAGGGGAGACAGCTATGACAACGCGCTGGCCGAGACCATCAACGGTCTGTACAAGGCCGAGTTGATTCACCGCCGGGGACCTTGGAAGACCAGGGAATCCGTGGAACTGGCCACCCTGCAATGGGTGCACTGGTTCAACCACGTCCGACTGCTCACGCCGATTGGGGGCATCCCTCCGGCAGAAGCTGAGGCAAACTACTGGAGGCAACTCGCCGCCAGCGACACCTCGACAGAAGTGTCAACTTAAACCAATCGGCCTCCTCGAAAGCCGGGGCGGTTCACGGTGCGCGGCACCCGCGCGCGCAGCAAACACTCACGCAAGAATGCCCGCTCGCAAACCGAGCCGTGGCTGCTGGCCGCCTCATGCTCGCTGCGCCAGCTCAGCGCTGCAGCGATTGCGGCGCGGTACGCGCAGCGCATGCAAATCGAGCCATCGTTTCGCGACACCAAGAATGCGCGTTGGGGTCTGGGCCTGGAGCGCAGCGGTACGCGCACGCCCGAGCGCCTGGCCGTGCTGGTGCTGATCGCCACGCTGGCGCAGTGGGTGCTGTATCTGGTCGGGCAATGGGCCTACGACGGTCAGCAACAACGCCATTGGCAACTGACCAACCGCCGCAGCCGCCCACAGCTGTCGGTGCATCAACTGGGCTGGTTAATCGTTACTGTCCTTGATCCGCCCACCGAGCCACTGTTGCAGATCATTAGCCGCTGGAGCAATCCCAATGCCGCGCTTGAAGTTTGAGGGGAAACCTCAGGATCGGATCCGAAACCGGCCAGAAACATCGACCCGTGGCCGACGCGCAGCGCGCTGCGGACATCTACCGGCGTTCCGTGATGCTGGCGAGTGCACGCTGCTAGATGCAGGATGACGGCATGGGATTCTCGCTCGTTCCGTGTAAGTCGGTGATCGAGCCGCGGCTGGGTCAGCGACTCGTCGGGACGGTTCGCGGCGGTGGGGTGTCATGGGAAATTGGACGGCGGCCTGGGCTGGCCCGAGGTTAGTCAGGCCGACGCCAACAATCCCACAGAATGGATTCCAAGGAATTTTCTGCAGCCCCACCGAGGACAATCAACCGGGGGAATAGAGACGCAGACGCGCGTCGCGTTCTTCAGGGGACTCGCTCCGCAATTCGTTGATTACTTGCTCACGCGTCTTGCCTGGACCTGCTGCATCAGGTGTGCGGATAGGGTAGTTGCTTTCGCCGTAAGAAAGGAGGCCTTGCCGCATGGCAGCCTCGGCTTCTGCTTTGACTTGGGCACGGGTTTTCTCGCTCTTGAAGTGTTCCGGGTGAACGATTACGCCCTTTTCATTGTTGGCAGGATGTTCGTATGCGGCCGAAGCCATCCCTGGAAGGCCCAGGGTAACCACTGCGGCCGCCGCGGCAATCATGGAAGAAAGGGAGAGGCGTTGTTGGATCATGGTTGAAGCTCCTAGCGATGGTGAATAAAACTTGCATCTCTCATGCCTTGCTTGGGCGTTGAGGAGATGTGTTCATCGTAGGGAGCGCACCCCAACAGAATCTAGACAGCCCGATGACATTTTTATCAGGGAGCGGCGCGAGCTGGAGCGCAAGTTGGTGGACCTGTGCGGGGGACAAACGCGGAGGACGGAGGATCTACCACACGGGTAGACAGAAGTCGCCAGTGGATCGGCGCGAGCGAGCCTGTCAGAAAGCCTGTCAGAAATTTTGTGTGTGAGGCATAGCATGTCAACAAGGAGCATGAATGCCACGCAAGACGAAGACGACTGCAGCAGCGGACAAGGCGGCGCAGCCGCAATTCTCAGCCGAGCTGCTGGAGCAACTCATTCCCGGGCCGGTAACGCCGGCCGAACTCGAAGGCATCTTCCAGCAGTTCAAGAAGTCGGTTCTTGAACGAGCGCTGGGCGCCGAGATGAGCCATCACCTGGGCTACGCGCCCGGCCAGGCCAAGCCAGAAGGGGCTGCCGTCAATCACCGCAACGGCAAGAGCGCCAAGACCGTGCTGACCAACGTCGGCGCCTTGCGCATCGACGTTCCCCGCGACCGCGAGGGCACGTTCGAGCCCCAGCTCATTGGCAAGCATGAGCGCCGCTTCACCGGCTTTAACGACTTGGATCTCCGCCATGTACGCACGCGGCATGACGGTGCGCGAGATCCAGGGCTTCCTGGCCGAGATGTACTCGGTCGATGTCTCGCCCGATCTCATCAGCAGCGTCACCGACGCGGTGATGAGCGAGGTCTCGGCCTGGCAGACGCGCCAGCTCGAGCCCATGTACCCCGTCGTGTTCTTCGACGCGCTGCGGGTCAAGATACGTGAAGACGCTGTGGTGCGCTCCAAGGCCGTGTATCTGGCGCTGGCCGTGCTGCCCGACGGCAGCCGTGACATCCTGGGGATCTGGATCGAGAACACCGAGGGCGCCAAGTTCTGCGATGTTGCGTGTTCAACAATCTGAAGACGCGCGGAGTCCATGACATCCTGATCTCCGTGACCGATGGCCTCAAGGGCATGCCCGAGGCGCTGCAAGCGGTGTTCCCGGCCACGACGCTGCAGACCTGCATCGTGCATCTGATACGCAACAGCTTGGACTTCGCCAGCGGGAAGGATCGTAAGCTGCTGGCCGCAGCCATTAAGCCGATCTACACGGCCGTGAGCGCAGAGGCGGCCGAGGCCGAACTGGATGCGTTTGCCCAGGGGCCATGGGGCCAGAAATTCCCGACCGTCGTTGGCGCCTGGCGCAGGGCCCGGGACAAGGTCATCCCGTTCTTCGCCTTCCCGCCCGAGGTGCGCAGGGTGATTTACACACCAACGCGATTGAGAGCGTGAATGCGAGGCTGCGCTTTGATCTCAAGACGCGCAGACACTTCCCCAGCGACGACGCGGCCACCAAGCTGATCTGGCTGGCACTGCGCAACATCACCGAGGACTGGGGACGGGCGGCCAACAACTGGAAATCAGCGATGAACCAATTCGCGATCCTCTACGAAGACCGGTTCACGAAATCGAGCACGTAAGATATTCAACTAGCTTCACGATATCGGTGAAGGTTCAATGAGCCTCACACACAGAAATTCGGACACGCCCTGCACAACTGTACGCCAGTGGCTTTCTGCCGCAGGTCTGGATGCCCGACAAGCAGACCCTCGCGCTGCGCCGCCAGGTGGCACGCCGTTCACAGATTGATCGTCACCGCACACGCTTGAACAACGAGATCCATGCAGTCCTTGCGGCGCCCTTGATCCCGTCATGTCCGGCAAGCGATCTGTTCGGGCGCAAAGGGCGCGTCTGGCTGAATCAACAGCCGCTTCCAATGGATGAGCGTCTTGCGGTGGAGCAGCGCCTGCGCGAAATCGATCGGCTCGGCGGCGAGGACCTTGCGGCGATCGATCGGCTGTTGTGCGAATCCGTGGTCCAGAACGAGCAACTCAGAAGGCTGTTGACCATCACCGGCGTGAATTGCATCGTTGGTGGTCCTTGTGCTCGTCGGAGCCTTGCGCCAGCACGCCCACGGAGGCGGCGGCGACACAGAGGCCGATCAGGGTATGGCGAATGTGAACCATGATGCATCCTCCTTGCGGTGCAGGGGTTGGCTAGGGCTGCCGCGTCCGACGAGATGGCGCGGTTGTGAATTTGCTCAGCGCACGGGCTGGATGTCCGTGATGATCATCTTCCCGCCTTCCTGGACGACCATGAATTGCACCTTGTCGCCGGGCTTGAGGTTGGTGAGTTGGCCCTTGTCGCGGACGGTAAAGACCATGGTCATTCCGGGCATGTCCAGGTTCTTGATGTCCCCGTGCTTGAGGGTGATCTTGCCGTTGTCCAGATCGACCTTCTTGACCTCGCCATCGGTCATGGATGCGGGTGCGGGAGCCGAAGTCTGGCCTGAATTGGGACTGACCTGTGCATGGCCCGCCAGCGGCAGGGCGGCGCCCATGGCGAGGGCGGAGATGGTGAGCAGACGTTGGATGGTGTTCATGGTGACCTCTGGGTAAATGGATGGATCTATGGGCTGGCCCTGCCATGGCTGGGCCGGCTGTGGTGGGCGCTTCAGGCCATCACTTGCGGCCCACCTTGATGGCGCCCTTCATGCCGGCCTCATAGTGGCCAGGCATCAGGCAGGCAAAGTTCACGGCTCCCGCCTTGGTGAACTGCCAGACGATTTCACCCTGCTTGCCCGGTGCGAGCGTGACCTTGCCGGGTTCGTCGTGCTCCATGTCCGGGAACTTCTTCATCTGCTCCAGGTGCTCCAGCAGTTCCTTCTCGGTGCCTAGGCTGAGTTCGTGCTTGACCTGGCCGACGTTCTTGACAACGAAGCGCACGGTTTCGCCCTGTTTGACCTGAATGTTCGACGGCGTGTAACGCATGTTGTCGCTCATTTCGATGGTGATGATGCGACCGGCCTTGGCGGCAACGCCGGGTTTGCCAATGGCTGTCTCACCCCCGTCACCGTGGCCACCTGCATGGGTGCCGCTGGCGAAGGCTACCCCCGATGTGGCCAGCGCAGCCATAGCGAAGAGTTGAGAAATAGTGGATCGCGTGAATTTCATGGATGGGCTCTCGTTGAAAACTGAAGGGGAAACTCAATGCTCGCCATGCGAAGTGGGCTTGCGCACCTTGACTTCGGTCGGCGTTGCAGGCTTGCGAGCGCGCGGCATGGACTGGCCGCCCTCGGCGCTGAAGCGCGCGGGCTCAGCCATGGGGCCGGTGTACTCATGCGCCACCGTGCCTGCGGGATGCTTGTACCAGCCCGGATCCTTGTAGTCGCCCGGCTTCTGGTCGCGGCGCACCTTGAGCACGCTGAACATGCCGCCCATCTCCACCGAGCCGAACGGCCCCTGGCCGGTCATCATCGGGATGGTGTTGTCGGGAATCGGCATTTCCATCTCCGTCATGTCGGCCATGCCGCGCTCGCCCATGACCATGTAGTCGGGGATCAGCTTGTTGACTTTCTTGGCAAGGCCGCTGTGATCCACGCCGATCATGGTTGGCACGTCGTGGCCCATGGCGTTCATGGTGTGGTGGCTCTTGTGGCAGTGGAAGGCCCAGTCGCCTTCCTCGTCAGCCACGAACTCGATCTGGCGCATCTGCCCCACGGCTACGTCGGTGGTTACTTCATGCCAGCGCGTGCTTTTGGGCGTCGGGCCGCCATCGGTGCCCGTGACCACGAATTCGTGGCCATGCACGTGCATCGGGTGATTGGTCATGGTGAGGTTGCCCATGCGGATGCGCACCTTGTCGTTGAGACGCACGTTCAGAGAGTCGATGCCGGGAAAGACACGGCTGTTCCATGTCCACAGGTTGAAGTCCGTCATCTCCGCGACCTTCGGCGTTGCGGCGCCTGGTTCAATGTCATATGCACTGAGCAGGAAGCAAAAGTCCCGTTGCACCTTATCGATCAACGGGTGCCTGGCTTTCGGGTGCGTGACCCAGAAGCCCATCATGCCCATGGCCATCTGCACCATCTCGTCGCCGTGCGGGTGGTACATGAAGGTGCCCGGGCGGCGCGCCACGAACTCGTAGACAAAGGTCTTGCCGGACGGAATGGCCGGCTGCGTCAGACCGGTCACGCCATCCATGCCGTTGGGCAGGCGCTGGCCGTGCCAGTGAACACTGGTGTGCTCGGGCAGCCTATTGGTCACGAAGATGCGCACACGGTCGCCCTCGACGACCTCGATGGTCGGGCCGGGGCTCTGTCCGTTGTAACCCCACAGGTGGGCCTTCATACCTGGGGCCACTTCGCGCACCACCGGTTCGGCCACCAGGTGGAACTCCTTGATGCCCTGGTTCATGCGCCACGGCAGGGTCCAGCCGTTGAGCGTCACCACTGGGTTGTACGGCCGTCCCGAATTGGGCATCAGCGGGGCCATGGTGTTCGGGCTGGTCTGAATGACGGGCTCGGGCAAGGCCGCCATGGCGACACGGCTGACCGCGCCGGCCGCAACGGCGCCGCCAGCAATACCGGCGAACTTGAAAAAATCTCTTCTGGATGTCATGGCAATCGTCTCTGCATCAGTGACCAGCACCCGCGTCGCTGGGGGCGCTGGTGGTGACCGACAAGGTAGTGTTGGTGGGGCGTCCGATCACGGATGCCTGGAGGGCGGCGTCGGCCAGCCAGAATTGCTGCTGCGCGTCCAGGGCCGCCGTGACGGCACCGACCTGGTCGCGCGCGTCGGCCAGCAGTTCGAAGGCGCTGATCAGCATGCCGTTGTAGCGAAGCTGGTTCTCCTCCGCGATCACCTTGCGCACCGGAACCACTTCGTCGCGGTAGTGCCGCGCCACGTCGTAGGCCGTCCGATAGGCCGAATAGCTTTCACGCAGGCTGGAGCCCGCGGAACGCACCGTGCCTTCAAGCTGGTTGGCGGCCGCCAGCGTTCGGGCGTTCATCGCATCGCGCTGCATTCCGCCCCAGTCAAAGAGGGGTAGGCGCACATCGATTTCCCAGCCGCGTGCGGTGGAGCGGGTGCCCTCGGCATTGTCAAATGTCGTGTTGCGACGCCCGGTGAGCTCGATATCGGTGAAGCTGGTCACCATGTTCAGGCCTTGGGCCTTGGCCGCGCCATCCAGCGCGGTCTGCGCCAGGCGGATGTCCAGGCGTGCCTTGGTAGCGAGCGAGCCAACCGCCTGCGGATCCAGTGCTTGCTTGGGGAGATCGGGTAGACGTTCCGGAAGCTTGAGCGCCTGCGCCTGGCTTTCATCCAGCCCCAGCAAACGTACCAGTTCTTCCCGGCTGGCCGTGACCTGGTGCTGGGCCGTACTCAGGCGGGTGGCCGCATCGGCATAAAAAGCCTGCTCGCGTGCGCGGGTGATGCGGTTGAAGTTGCCCACGCCCTGCATGCGTTTGGCCAGTTCGGCTCCGGCCTCTGCACTTTCATAGACCTGCTTGGCGTACTTGAGCGATTGCTGCGCCGCCACTGCGCGCACCCAGGCCTGGCGCACGCGCGTGACCTGGTCCACCACGTCGCTGGTCAAACGCAGCTGAGACTGCTCGATTCTCCGGGTGGCGACACTGTAGCGGGACGGCAGGGTCAGCAGATCCAACAGGCCAAAGGAGAGCGCACGCCCTAAGTCCAGCTCGGTGCCGGCCGTCATGCGCTCAAAACTGAAGATGGGATTGGCAATCCGGCCTACCTGCGCGGCATCCGCCGACTCCGCCCAACCCTGCGCCAGCAGGGCCTGCAGGGACGGGCTGTTCACCAAGGCCAACTGAACGGTTTCTTTCTGACCCAGAGGCTGCGCCAGCAAGGCTTGAGCGGCCTGCGCGCGCTGGTCGTGCTCCACCTGGGTACGAGCCAGGGCGAGTTTGCCCTCAGTGAAGCTGCCCGCTTCGTCGTTGACACGATTGATGTTCTGATCCCAGCTGACGCTGGCACAGCCGGTCAGCACCGCCAGTCCGAGTGCAGACAGGGCCCATTTGGCGTGAGTGGCACGCAAACGCATCATGGCTTGCCTCCCCCATGATGGTCAGAATGCGGATCGCTGGCGGGAGCAGCGCCCTGGGCGGACGCGGGCTCGCCCGACTTGATTTCCTTCGCATAGGCGCGCCAGCCGCCGATCTCGCCCACCTTGTCGTTAGCTGCCTTCCAGGGCTGGACGGACTGCTCCTTGTAGGCCTCGTAACCCGAGAGGGCTGATCGGTACGAGAGCAGGTAGCCCACCTTCGCGGTTTCGCCCTCTGGCATCTGTGCGAATGCCAGGGACGGCACCAATAGCGCGGCGGCCAGCCAGAGGCTTGAGGTAGGTCGTGAAAGCCAGAGATTGTTCATGGATTTGTGATGCATTTTTGACTTACGTCATTGTGCAAACCAATAACTGTCAAAGGCATAACGGCTTCATTACATCTTTGTCATGATCGGGAGGGGTGAGGTGTTACCCCTCACCCCTCTCACACCACTGTACGTGCGGCTCCGCATACGGCGGTTCAAGTGGAACGCTGGAGGCGTTGCTGGATGGTCACTAACGAGACCAGCCCCACGCCTGTAAAGTATTTGGGCGGCAGTGCGGCGACCATGTGCCTGGCCCCGGGGTTCCACCAGAGGCCGCGCCCGTTGACGCCGAAGCGCCATGCGCGCAGGGCATCAAGCCCGTAGCGCCGCATCTGCACTTCTCGCGTCCGTGGCCGCTTCCACTGCGCTCCCGAGTGTCGGCGCTAGAGATCTGTTATCTGCCCGACAGCCAACTGGAGCAGAACCACGCGTCCATGAGCCGCTTTGGCTCCAGCAACAAACTGTTGATCGAGATTTCGCAGCGACTCTAGACCACGCTCCTTTCGGCGTGGCACCTGCCAACCTTCATGCTTTGCGGTGCACACCACTGCGCGTACCGGCAACTCACGGCGATGTCGGCAAGATGACGTTTCTGTTATCCATAGCTGTGCAATTGAACGGCTGACGCACCAGTTGCAGGGCTTCTTGATCGGCTGGCGACACTTACTATTTCGTATCGATCGCTGGTCTCTTTCTCCCGCCAAAAAGGCCCCTCATAACCTCCGTCAGTTCGACAATGGACACACCATGAACGTCACCACAAACCCGCTTGACGCACTACTGCCAGTCATTTCGGTGGGCAAGTTGGTGTCCAAAGCACCCACAGTTCAGGACGGTGGATTTTTGGACGCGATGAAGCAGGCATTAACGACCACGAGCCAATTGCAAAGTGAATCTGGGCGCCTGAGCCGCGAGGTCACCTTCGACAACCCCACTGTCAGTCTTGAAGAAACGATGCTTGCAGGAGTCAAGTCGAACATTGCATTTCAGGCCACGCTGCAGAGCCGAAACCGAATTGTTCAGGCTTACACCGATGTGATGAACATGCAGGTCTGATGCTCGGAAGGCGAAGCAGTAAGAATGCAGGTATTGAGTGCCTACTACGCCGTGGTGCAGCGTGTTTTGCGGCCGGGCGGGCTCTTCCTCAACCATGGGATCACCCATGACGAAGAGGGCTGGAACCGAACTGTCGCGACCGAGTTCATCAACCGCTATGTCTTTCCTGACGGCGAATTGGACTGCGTCAGCAACATCCAGCTCGGGATGGAACGGTCCGGCTTCGAAATCCATGATGTCGAAGGTCTTCGACCCCACTACGCGCTGACGTTGCGTCATTGGGTTCAGCGACTCGAAGTGCGCCGAGAGGAGGCCTTGCAGGAAGACGATGAGGTGACCTTCCGCGTCTGGCGCCTGTACATGGCGGCATGCGCGCTGGAATTCGAGGCGGGCGGCACAGGGATCTACCAGATCGTAGCGTCCAAACGAGACGACGGAAGATGGCCCGTTCCTTTGACGCGCCGCGATCTTTACTCGGGTACTACCCCATGAACGCCAATGACGGTGAGCGAAAGATGAGCAGGCCCGCTGACCGGGTTGCGCGAGTTGTATTCTTCTGCCCGATGCAGGTCAATGTGAGGGCGTGGAGGTGGACGGTCAGCAGACCCGCGTTCGCCCCATCCGCAGTTCGGCTTCGCGTGGCCGCAGTGACGCGGTCGCCGCAGGGCGGTACGCCGTGAGCCGCCGACAAGCACGCCGAGACGCCTGCCGACCCAGCGTCGTGGCGCCTCTGCGCACGCAGGCACCGCGCACCTCCATGTGGCTGTTCATGGCCTGCGGCGTCTGGCTCGTCGGGCTGGGCGCCTACTTCGTGTTCCTGCGGCCGGCGCTGCTGCCCGAGGATCCGCGCTTCATCAGTGTGCCGCTGGATCGGCTTCGTGGATTGGCACCCGGTCTGGAGGCATGGCGGCGAATCGTGTTCACGGTGATGGGCGGCTTCATGGCGGGCGCGTGCGTACTGATCGTCCACCTGGCGCGCATGGCCATGCGCGAGCGGCAAGGCGGCACCGGCTGGGCCGCCGCGTTCGCCGGGCTTGTGACGGTTGGGCTGCTGAGTGCGATGAACTTCGTCCTCCACTCGGACTTCCGCTGGGCGCTATTGCTGCCTGCCTTGCTGTGGGCCGTGGCCGTGGTGCTATATGCGAGGCAGGTCTGACGTGTCCAGCGCCATGCCATTCGTTTCTGCGCCGGCGATCCGAGACGCCGGCGTTCCCAACCCCGCCGACGCTCATCATTGCGGATCGGTTCCAAGGACCTTCAAGATGAATCACAACCTCCCCTGGGTCGCCGAGCGCGCGCGACTGTTCCGCGAATCCGATCCCGATTTCGCGCGCTGGGCGCGCGGGCATGGCCCCATCGCCCACAACGACCTCACGCAGCTGCGAATCCACGAACTCGCACAGGTGCTGGTCGCCGAAGGCAAGACGAGCGACACATCCGCGATCTACCGCACGCTGTGGGCCGCAGACCGATTGGCCGTGGCCGGGATGTGGCTAACGGTTCACATGACCTATGCCGATCGGGTCTATACCGACGGCCGGGAAATGGCGGCCAAGGACTTCAAGGAGACGCCTGAAGGCCACACCGGCGGATCACTGAACATCGTGCCGGCCTATGTCGGCTACCTTGCCGCGAACACGCTCAGCGGCCTGACACGCGGCTGGCTGATGGGTCAAGGCCATTGCGTGGCGGGCATCGACGCCTGCAACCTGCTGGCGGGCAACATGACGCCGCGCCACGCCGAGCGGTACGACCGCAGCGAGAACGGCCTTACGCGCTTCGCTCGGGACTTCTACAGCTACGCGATCGACGCGCAGGGGCGCCCGGCCTCGCCGCTGGGCAGCCACGTCGGCCCGAACACGGCAGGCGGCCTGTCCGAGGGGGGCTATCTCGGCTTCGCTGAACTGCAGTACGTGCACATGCCCCTGCCCGGCGAACGGCTGGTGGTGTTCCTCAGCGACGGTGCATTCGAGGAGCAGCGCGGCAGCGACTGGGCGCCGCGCTGGTGGCGCGCCGAGGACAGTGGATTCGTGGCTCCGTTCATGATCCTCAACGGCCGTCGCATCGAGCAGCGCAGCACCATGCAGCAGCAGGGCGGCCGTGAATGGTTCCAGCAGCATCTGCGGCTGAACAGCTTCGACCCTATGGAGATCGACGGCACCGACCCCGCCGCATTCGCCTGGGCCATCCACGCGATGGAGGAACGGCTGGCGGCCTGCGCGACGGGGGTTTCGCGTGGAACCGTTCAGTACCCGGTGCCACTTCACTACACCATCGCCGAAGCGCCCAAAGGATTCGGTTTTCCCGGTGCCGGAACCAACGCCGCGCACAACCTGCCGTTGGCGGGCAATCCCCGTGTCGATCTCACTGCCCGGCAGCAGTTCAATGACGGCGCGCGCGTCTTGTTCGTGCCACCGGGCGAACTCGACGAAGCGTTGGCCCTGCTCTGCCGGCATGAGGTGCAGCGCCGTCCCCTTGAGCGGGACCATCCCCTGGCGCATCGCCATGTCGCAGCACCGAGGTTCCCGGAGCCGCAGTGGCACGCCGCGGACCTCGGCAATGTCTCGCCGATGGGTGCGCTCGACGGAGCCTTCGCGGCCATCATCCAGGCCAATCCCCAACTACGCCCGCGCGTCGGCAATCCCGACGAGCTGCGCAGCAACCGCATGGGCCAGACCTTGGACCTGCTCAAACACCGCGTCTTCACGCCCGAACCGGGCTTGGCTGAAGCCGTGGATGGCGCCGTGATCACGGCCCTCAACGAAGAGGCGGTGGTCAGTGCGGCGCTGGGCAACAAGGGCGGCATCAACCTCGTTGTTTCTTACGAGGCCTTTGCCGTGAAGATGCTGGGTGCACTGCGGCAGGAAATCCTGTTCGCGCGCCACCAGGCGGAGGCCGGCATGCCTCCGGGCTGGCTGTCGGTAGTGACGGTGGCGACATCCCACACCTGGGAGAACGGCAAAAACGAGCAGTCCCATCAGGATCCGACACTGGCCGAGGCGCTGCTGGGCGAGATGTCCGACACCGCACGTGTGTTGTTCCCGGTGGATGCCAACAGTGCCGTCGCGGCGCTGCGAGCCGCCTACGCCTCGCATGGCCAGTTCTGGACACTGGTCGTTCCAAAGCGGGCCGTCGCCAGCCAACTGAGCGGCGAGCAGGCCCAGCGTCTGGCCGATGAGGGCGCCTGCGTGGTGAAGCCCTGCGACGCACCCGATGTGTTGCTGGTCGCTATCGGTGCGTACCAGCTACAGCAGGCGCTGCTCGCGGCGCGGCGGCTGGACGACGCCGGGCATCGGACGGCAGTCACCTGCGTCATCGAGCCGGGCCGCTTCCGGCTGCCACGCGACGAGCGCGAGCGGGCTTTCGTGGCGGGCGACGCGGCATTGCGCTCGCTGTTCCCGGACACCGCTGCGGTGCGCGTCATCGTCTCGCACATGCGGCCGGAGCCGACGCTGGGCCTGTTGCGCCGCATCGATACCGGGCCTCGGCAGACCCGTGCACTAGGCTACCAGGCGCGCGGTGGGACGCTCGACGTTGCCGGCATGCTGTTTGCGAACCGCTGCACGTGGGCGCACGTCGCGGCCGAGGCCGCGCAGGCGCTCGGCGTCGATCCCGCGAGCATATTGACCGCCGAGGAGTTGGCCGCGGTGGGAGGCCACGGCGACCCGCGGGTAGTGATGGTCTCGGCATGATTCCCCTGTTTGCCCCATAGGGACAAGAATAGCGTCGTTTCCGGCGCCGATAAGTAAGAGGCCGTGGTCCAATTGGCACCTTGTGCCCGCCCATTTATCGACACCATGTCCCACGCGCTTGAAACTCTCATCGGTCACTGGAAAGCCGATCCGCTGAGCACCTACAACACCTGGTTCCTGTGGGAAGAACGGCTGAAGAACTTCCGCTCGATTCGCCGCGGCCTGGCGCAGGTGGTCAAGGACATCGATGCGGGCACCTTCGGTAGCGCATTCCGCGGTTCCTCGCTCGAAACGGTGGTCGGATCGGTGGCCGAGCAGCGCCAGATCTTTAAGGGGGCAGACCATGCATTCCTGTGGAAGCCCAAGCTGCGCATTCCCGACATCTACGAGAACGCAATCAACCAACAGGCCTTTGCCCGGTTGTTGCACACCTGCGACTGCTGCAACAGCGCAGAGGAAGTGATCGAAGCAATACGGCGGATCGACGCTCGTCAGATCAAGGGCCTGGGTCCCGCCGTGGCGAATCTCCTGTACTTCGTTCACCCCACGATCGTGATGCCGTTCAACACCGCGATCGTGAAGGGCTACAACGCGGTCACGGGCAGCAGCGTCAAGCTCGGCAAGTGGGAGCACTACCTCTCGATGCGCGAAGGCGGCCTTCGCCTCAATGCCCAGCACCGCAACGCGTTGTCGAACGACATGGGGGCACTGGCTGGGCTGCTGTTCGACATCGGCTCGGGCCGGTACGCGGCGCCACCGCGCGATGACGATGCGGCCGCCGTCCAGGGCTGGGAGGCCGATCTCGAAAAGGTGCGCGAGGAATCGGCCGCGGCCCACAAACGCTGGGCCGCGGAGCGCGAGAGCGACGCGACCCACACCGAAATTCAGGGATGGCTGCGCGACCTGGGCAAGTCGCTCGGCTACGGTGTCTGGATTGCGTCCAACGATCAGGGGCGCAGTTATCGGGGAGGACGCCTCGGAGATGGCTGTCTGACGCAGCTTCCCGCGCAGGCCCGGGCCGGTCTGGACTCTGTTCGCCTGATCGACGTCATTTGGGTGGAGGCCGACGGCTCGAAGATCGCCGCTGCCTTCGAGGTAGAGCACTCGACCTCGATCTATTCCGGGATCGTGCGCATGCTCGACCTAGCCTTGGGCACGGAGCTGGGAGCGGGTGTATCGATGTTCCTGGTGGCGCCGGACGCTCGCCGCGAGGATGTCCGCAGCCAGTTGCGTCGGCCGGCATTCACGCGGGTGGCGGAGCTGGGAATTCGCTACCTCCCCTACAGCGAGCTTGGCGCGCATCGCGATGCGATCGGCAGATTCGGCTCGGGCCTAAAGCCGTTGAACGAGATCTCGCACCTGCTGTGATGCACGGTCGTCGAGGCACGATCGGCACCAGCGGCAGAATGTACCGCCCAAGCGTGAATCGACGCCTAGTCGCGGTCGTGGATGAAGTCGTGCCGCAAACCGAGCGCGGCATCCGTCCGGGCGATTGACGCTGACGGATCGGACTCGATGCCGCCCAGCGCGCGGATCGCATCGATGGTTTCGGGAATCACTATCGCCTGGTTGAAGACCTGGTAGGTATAGTAAGCTTGGTCGCCATCGACCGCGAGGACGTCCTCCCACAGGGCGACCTCCCACATGTCGCCGCGCGGGCGGCCAAGATCGGCCATCAGCTCCACCGTACTGTTGAGTGCCACGAGGCCATCCGAGGAACGCACGAACGCGATCCGTGGCGCCGCGCGGAAGGCCGCCAGCACCTCGTCGCGCGTTGCCGGCCTCGTCAGTTCGACCCACCAGGTGTGCAGGTGACTGCTGTTGTGCGACGCCTTGACCGCGATCGTTACCACATCCAGATCCGGGATCACGGTCCTCGCATCCGGTCCCTGGTGGCTGGGGATCGCCTTCTCCGGCACGAGGGTATTGATGATTCCCTCGGCATGCGCTTCCCAGGGGTCGGATGCCCGGCGGATGAGCGTGCCGCGTGCACGCTTGAGCAGGCCGGCAGTCCGCAGCGCCCCCAGCGTTCGCACGATGGACGTGGTGTTGCAGGAGACCACGCGAGTGGACTCGCGGCCGATGGCCGACGCATAGTTCGCTTGCGCGACGAATGAGTGCCCCGTCAGCGCATGAGACTCGCCACCGTGGAAGATCGACTTCACGCCGGCCGCGGCGTACACCTCTTTGTTGATCGCAGCGACTTTCTTGGGCGTGCAGTCGACCACGACATCGGCCTTCGCGAGCAGTTCTGCCAGATTGCCCGCCAAAGGAAGACCTGCGGCGCGCATCGTTCCTTCAGCTTCAAAGGTTGCCGCGTGGATGGCGAAGCCGCGCTGCGCGGCGACCTGTAGTCGATAGTCGTGCACCACGTCCGCGACGCCGGCAAGTGCCATGTCCTCCTGGAGCGCGACCGCGTCTGCCACCCGCTTGCCGATCACACCGTACCCGTTCACCGCCACTCTGACCTTGTTTAAGCACATCGCTGTCATTTCCTCTTGAATGTGGGTGTCATTGCGTTCATGGCTGTGGCCGCTCTGTCGGTCCTGGCGAAGATGTTCCCGGTGCGGCTCGATGCCGCGAATCCGGATCGAGCGCCTGGGCGCGGCTCAGCGCGGCGTGCAGCGTCGCTATCCGGTCCTGGACCCTGCGGATCCAGGGCGATGGGAAAGCAGATGCAAGCCACGCATAGAGCGTGTACTTCACCAGCTTGCCCAACCAGAGCGCCAGAAGAACCTCGGCCACCGGCAGCCGGGAGATTGCCGCGAACATGAGGGCAGGCGTCAGCGGTACCGGGAGCGCTGCAATGACCAGCAGCGAGGGCACGCCGTACCCGCCGAGCCAGGACGTGGCGTCACGCCAGGCCGTCGATCGCACTACGTCGGGGTAGGCGACGAAGAAGCGGTTCCAGCCAAGGTGATGAAACACGAGATAGAGGACCAGTGCGCCGATGGCTGCGCCGATGCTGGAGGTCGCGGCGATGCTCCGCCAGCGCCGCGGGGCGAGTAGCACGGCAGCGACGAGCAACGTTCCGAACGGAATCGTCATCGACAGCGTGGTGGCCATGGCCACGGCCGCCACGATGAGGGGAAAGGCACGCGTCTCCGCCCCGCGGGTCAGCGCACGCAGCAGGCCGGTCTCGACGGTTCCGTGCAGCATCGTCATCGGCGCTCAGGGCTTGCGGACCGTGGGCCGCTGCCCGAGTTCGACTTGCACGGTCACCGTCTCGCGGCCGCGCAGGATCTTGAATTGGGCGTTGCTGCCCGGCGCGACTGCGGCTGTTTCGCCGATCAGGCCGGCGGTGTCCGGGATCTCCTTTCCGTTGATCGCAAGCACCGTGTCACCGGGCCTCAGCCCGGCGCGATCGGCAGGCCCGCCGCGCTGCACCGCCACCAGTGCGGCGCCCGCGGCGGCACCGGTGGCCTTGTGGATCACGTCGCGGGCGCTCACCCCCAGCCAGCCCCGGCGCACGCTGCCGGTGGCGATGATCTGCTCCATCACCTGCCGCGCCAAGCTGACCGGGATCGCGAAGCCGATCCCCTGGGAGCCGCCGCTGCGCGAGTAGATGGCGGTGTTGATGCCGACGAGATCGCCGTCCCCATCGACGAGCGCGCCGCCCGAATTGCCGGGGTTGATCGCCGCGTCGGTCTGGATGAAGTTCTCGAAGGTGTTGATACCCAGGCGGTTGCGCCCCGTAGCACTCACAATGCCCTGCGTGACGGTCTGGCCGACCCCGAACGGATCGCCGACGGCCAACACGATGTCGCCGACCTGCACCGATGCTGGATCAGCGAAGGTGATGGGCTGCAGCCCCGTGGCCTCGACGCGCAGCACGGCAAGGTCCGACTCCGGATCGATACCGACGACGCGCGCCGCGGCAACCTTCTCGCCTGGCAGCATCACGGCGATCTCGTCGGCGCCCTCCACGACATGGTTGTTCGTGAGGATATAGCCCTGGGCCGCGACGATGACGCCCGACCCAAGACTCGACGCGCCTTGGGCGGCGTTCTCATCGCCGCCATCGGGCCGCAACCAGTTCGGCATCCTGCGCGGAGGTGTCTTGCGGGTGTAGATGTTCACAACCGAAGCGGACGCCTTGGCGGCGGCGGCGCGAAACCCCGCCTCCAGGCGGGCTGTGGTCGCGCTCGGTGTGGCAGGCGCCGAGCCGGTAGCGGCGCTCGCATGCGGCGCCTCCTGTACCGCCACGACGTCGGGCGTCACAGGGACAGGCGCCGGCCCGAAGGCCCGCCAGGCGATGATGACACCCGCGCCGATCGCGATTGCCTGGGTCAGCAGGAGCCAGAGCCGCCGTAGCGCGGAGGGACGGCGTACAAGGTCGTCGCTCATGTGGCGCTGGCCTCAATCAGATCCTGAACCGCGGCCGCCAGCGGTGCCACCACGCTGATGCCATTGGAGGCATGCGGCACGGTGTCGCAGGTCAGCACCCGCTGGGGGCCCGCCGCGAGGAGCGCGTCATAGGCATCGGCGGCAAAGAGCGCATGCACACCGATGCACACCGGCGGCGGCAATCCGACGCGGCGCACGCTCGCGATGGCCTGGATCATCGTGCGCGCGCTGGACACGATGTCGTCGATGAGCACGGGCTGGCGGCCTGCCAAGGCCGAGGTGTCGGGCAGGCTGACCTCCACGTCCTTGTCGCCCCGGCGAATCTTCTGCAGCACGGTAAACGGTGCATCGGCCCCCCGCGCGACTTCCTGGACCCATTGCTCGCTTTCGGCGTCGGGGCCGATCAGCACTGGGCGATCCACGTTCGCCGCGACCCAGGTCGCGATGACGGGCGCGGACTGCACGGCGCGCGTGGGCACCCGGTAAATCTCGCCAAGCGAGTGGTAGCGGTGCAGATGGGGGTCGACGGTGACGACGCCATCGAACACCGTCGATACCAGCGCAGCGAACGTTCGGGACGTGATCGCTTCGCCCGTGTTGAAGCGCCGGTCCTGGCGCAGGTACGCCATGTAGGGCGCTGCCAGCAGTACGCGTGTGGCACCGAGGTCACGTGCAGCGTCTGCCGCGAACAGCAGGGGCAGCGCCTTGGCGTCGGGCTGTGCCAGGCTGGCCACGAGCACGACGGTGCGGCCCGTCACGTCGGCTTCCAGCCGCACCAGCGACTCGCCGTCCGGAAACCGGTGTAATTGCAGGGTGGCCCGCTCCGCACGCAACGCGCGGACGAGGCCTTCGGCGAAGGCCTCGTCGCCTGGCAGGTGAAAAATGAGTGGTTTCATGCGTTCTCCGAAATCTGGAAGATCGGTGGGCGCGCGCGGACGAACTCCAGGGCATAGGCCAGTTCGCCTGGTGCCTGGGCATGCAGCGTGAACAGCGCCTGTCCGGCTTCGACGCGATCGCCAAGGCGCGCGTGCACATCGATGCCGGCGGCCGGGGCGGTCGGCGCACCGGCGAGCTTGGCCGCCCGCGCGAGCAGGCGGTTGTCGATGCGGGTGACACGGCCCGTGGCCGGCGATTCGACGGTGTGCAGATGCGCCGCCATCGGGAGGCTGCGAAGGCCGCCCTGCTCAGAGCAGATTGCCTGGAACTTGGCCCAGGCCCGGCCGTCGGCCAGCACCTCGGTGGCGAGCTTCAGGCCGCCGCCGGCACGCGCCGCGCCGCCCATTTCGAGGATGTCCGCCGCCAGCCGCAGCGCCCGCTCTCGCAGGTCCGCCGGGGCCTCGGGCGTCCCTTGCAGGACGGCCAGTACGTCGCGGGCTTCCAGTGCGGGGCCGATCCCGCGGCCGACCGGCTGCTCTCCGTCGGTGACGCGAAAGAACACCTGCAGGCCTATGGCGCCACCCACCTCCTGCAGGCGCCGGCCGAGCGACGCCGCGGCGTGTGCGCTGCGCACTTTCGCGGTGGCGCCCACCGGCAGGTCGATCAACACATGGGTCGAGCCCGCAGCGGCCTTCTTGGACAAGAC
Source organism: Alicycliphilus denitrificans (assembly GCF_044792555.1). GTDB lineage: Bacteria > Pseudomonadota > Gammaproteobacteria > Burkholderiales > Burkholderiaceae_C > Alicycliphilus > Alicycliphilus denitrificans_A. The sequence continues at coordinate 1,335,054 of NZ_CP126238.1, read as the reverse complement.
CGAGGCCACGAGCTGCCCTTCGCTGTCGAGATCGAGTGGCCGCTCGACGCGGATAAGGATGTCGTCGGCGGGGCTGAGCCGGACCGAGCCGCCCCAGACAATGCAGCCGCCCGTGCGCTCGACCACGCGTCGCATGCTCGGCACATCCAGGTTGACCGGTGCCAGCACCTCCATCGTGTCGGCCGTCCCGGCCGGTGAGGTGATGGCGCGCGAGGAGGTCTTGGGCATCGTGAGGCCGCAGGCGGCCACGATGGGCACCACGAGCAGGGTCGTGCGATTCCCAGGCAGGCCGCCGACGCAGTGCTTGTCCACCACCAGCGGACGGCCCCAATCGATGCGCTCGCCGACGGCGATCATGGCTTTCGTGAGCGAGACAGTCTCCGCCAGGTCGAGGCGATCGCCCGCGCAGGCGGTGATGAAGGTGGCGAGGTGCAGGTCCGAGTAGCGGCCCGCCGCGACGTCGGAGATGATCGCGCCGAGTTCGGCGTCGCCGAGGGAGTTGCCGTAGACCTTGGCCCGGACATGGCTGAGCGAATCCAGCGGTGGCGCATGGGTGACCGCGACCGGCTCACCCGCCTGCGCACCCAGCGATGCCCACGCGGACTCGGACAGACCGGCGACGTTCTCGGCCAGCCAATCACCGTCGACGACACTGAGCGTCGCCACGATGCTTCGGCCGCCGGCCGTCAGTTGTACGCGCGCCTGGGTCGTGAAACCCTCCGATCGACAGACCGGGCAATCGCGCCGCATGTAGACCACCGGCTCCTGATAGGTGTCGATGCCCGTGCGCCACGCCTGCAGCCTGTTCCCGGCCTCTTTGGCGCGGCCGGCTTCATCCACTTGCGCTGTCATTCAAGCTCCACGGTCTGCAGGTAGTCGGGCACCGAGACCGCCCAGCCGAGTTCATGGTCGATCCGCGAGCGCAGCGCATCGGCCGCCTCGGGCTCGCCGTGCGTCACGAACGTGCGGCGCGGCGTCTGCGTGAAGCCGCGCAGCCACGCGATGATCTCGTCGGCATCGGCGTGGGCGGAGAGGTTGTCGAGCGAGGCCACCTCGGCGCGAATCGGCACGTCTTCGCCATGGATGCGAACGGTGGACGCACCGTGCAGGATCGCCGCGCCGCGGGTTCCACCCGCCTGGTAGCCGGCGAACAGGATCGTGTTGCGCCGATCGGGTGCGAAGGACTTCAGGTGGTGAACCACCCGACCACCCGTGGCCATGCCGCTGGCGGAGATGATCACCATCGGCCCGCGGCCGGCACTGAGCGCCTTGGACTCCTCGACCTTGTTGACGATCTTCGCGGCGTGGCACATACCCTCGCACTCCTCGGGCGAGAGCCGATGCTCGTCACGGTGGGCGTGGTACAGCCGCGTGGCATCGATGGCCATTGGGCTGTCGAGGTACACCGGCAAGTGGTGGATGCGGCCCTGCTTCTTGAGCTGGTAGATGCCATACATCAGGCTTTGGGCGCGGCCGACCGCGAACGCGGGGATGACCAGCACGCCGCCGCGGGCTGCGGTCTGATTGATCACGGTCTCCAGTTTTTCCAGCGCGTCAGTCTCTTCATGCTTGCGGTTGCCGTAGGTGGACTCCACCAGCAGGTAGTCCGCGCCCGGGACCTGCACCGGCGGGCGCAGCACCGGGTCGTTCGGGCGGCCGATGTCGCCGGAGAAGAGCACCGACCGCTGCCCATCGCTGAGGTGCACGAAGGCGGAGCCGAGCATGTGCCCCGAAGGCTCCAGCCGGGCTGTGAGTCCGGGCAGAGCCTCGAAGGCCTCGGCGAACGGACGCGGGGAGAAAAGCTTCAGGCAGCGCTCGGCATCCTCCCGCGTGTACAGCGGCAGCGCGGGCTTGTGCTTGGAGAAGCCGTGGCGGTTGGCGAACTTCGCCTCTTCTTCCTGCAAATGACCACTGTCGGTGAGCAGGATCTTGCATAGCTCATGCGTCGCGGACGTGCAATAGACCCGCCCGCGAAAACCCTGTCGCGCCAGCAGCGGCAGGTAGCCGCTGTGATCGATGTGGGCGTGGGTGAGCACGACAGCATCGATCGTCTTGGGCGCAACCGGCAGCGGCTCCCAATTGCGCAGCCGCAGCTGCTTAAAGCCCTGGAACAGGCCGCAGTCCACCAGGATGGTCGCGTCGCCATGGCGCAGGAGGTATCTCGAACCGGTCACGGTGCCCGTGGCACCCAGAAACTGAAGTTGCATGGAAGGTCTCCAAGGATGTTGTCGTTCAAAGAAGGACTGGCCGATCGGGCAACTCGTTGCCGTCGCCCGAGACCCGCGGAAAGTGCTGCATCAACATATGGCTGATGGCGGCGATGCCCTCCATGGAACCGGCCTCGAAGCGCCCCTGCGCGAACTGGGCTTCCATGCGCTGGCACACACCTGACCACATGTCGGCACCGCAACAGGCAAGGATGCCGCGATCGGCCACGATCTCCACCGCCCGATCGGCCAGCAGCACGTAGATGAGCACGCCGCTGTTATGCGCCGTGTCCCATATGCCCATACGGGCGAACAGATCCAGCGCTCGCTCGCGCGGCGACTGGTCTCGCCATAGCGGCGATCCGTCCAGCGCGCCCTCGACCACGAAGCGCAACTGGCCGCCATACTGGGACTCTCCCGTACGGATGGCTTGCTCGATCGCGTCCAGGGCGTGCGGCGGGAAAGCCCGGCGTACTGCGTGGCTGGTGGTGGCGAGGTGGCGAAGAAGTCGTTGAATGTTCATCTCACCACCGTCCTGAGGCGCCACCGCCACCAAAGCCGCCGCCACCGCCGCGGAATCCGCCTCCGCCACCGCCGCCGAATCCGCCACCAGGCCATCCACTCCCCCGATGGTGCCCGTGCATGCCGCCGTGGCCGCCCATCCCGATGCCCAGCAGCGTGACGAAGAATCCCGCCAGTCCGGCCATCGCGGCCACCACGAGGGTGCCCACCACCAGCCACGCCGCAGCACCCAATACCCCGGCTGTGACCACGGCGCCGGGAACGCGGCCAAGCGCGTTGCGCAGCAACCCGCCCAGCATCAAGGCCACGATGAACAGAAAGGGCCACGCTTGGCCGATGTCGTTGGTCCGCCCTTGCCGCCGTGGGTCCGCCGCAGGCAGGGCTTCGCCGTCGACGACGCGCATGATCTGTTCGGCGCCTTCCGCGATGCCGCCGTCGAAATCGCCCTGGCGAAAGCGCGGCGTGATTACTTCGTCGATGATGCGCCGCGCCACCACGTCGCTCAGCGCGCCCTCGATGCCGTAGCCAACCTCGATGCGCACGGCACGATCGTCCTTCGCAACCAGCAGCAGTGCGCCATCGTCCACCTTGCGGCGGCCGAGCTTCCACTGTTCGACCACCCGCATGGCGTACTGCTCGACCGGTTCGGGCCGCGTGGAGCCGACCATCAGCACCGCGATCTGCACGCCCTTGCGTTCCTCGAAGGCACGAAGCTGCGCATCCAGCGAGGCGACCCGATCGGCGGCGAGCGTCCCAGTGAGGTCGGTGACACGCGCCTTCAGCGGCGGAATAGCGACCAGTTCCTGCGCGGACGCGACCGCCAGGAACAGGCTCAGCAACAGCCAGGCCAGCATACGGGCCAGGCGCAGGTGGGCGGCCGGGTACGGCACTGCTGTTCTCATCGTGCTCATGTCAGCGGCGCGCCGCCGGTGCCGAGGCGCCGAAGTCGACCTGGGGCGGCGTGGCCATCGCCTTCTCGTCGGCGACGGAGAAGTTCGGCTTGACGTCGTAGCTGAACACCTTGGCCGTGATGTTGGTCGGGAAGCTGCGCGTCAGGACGTTGTAGTCCTGCACCACCTTCACATAGCGCCCGCGTGCCACAGTGATGCGGTCCTCGGTGCCTTCAAGCTGTGCGCGCAGCTCCTGGAAGGCCTGGTTGGCTTTGAGCTGCGGGTAGTTCTCGCTCACGACCAGCAGCCTGCTCAGCGCGCCGGACAGCTCGCCCTGCACCGCCTGGAACTTCTGGAACGCCTCGGGGTTGTTGACGAGTTCCGGAGTAGCCTGGATCGAGGTGGCCTTGGCGCGCGCTTCGACGACCCGGGTCAGCGTCTCTTGCTCGAAGTTGGTCTCTCCTTTCACCGTCGCGACGATGTTCGGTATCAGGTCTGCGCGCCGCTGGTACTGGTTCAGCACCTCGGACCAGGCAGACTTGGTCTGTTCGTCCAGCCGCTGGAAGTCGTTGTAGCCGCATCCGCTCAGCGAAAGGGAAAGCGCTGCGAGCAGGGTCGTCAGGACAAGTCTCATGGTTCGGTCTCCGTGGAGGTGGGTGAAGTGGAAGAAGGTGAAGCCGTCAGCAGGGCCGGGTTCGCTGGCCACCACTTCCGGGGAATCAGCAAGAAAGCGAGGGTGGCCACGAGCGGGATGGACAGCCAAGCGAAGCTGCTCTGCATGACGGTGCCGAACAGCCAGCCGGCGACTGCCGATCCCAGCGTCTGCCCGAAGCCAGCTGCTGCCGCTAGGCCGCCCATCGCGGTTCCGAGCCGCCGACGTGCGGAGCCCGCGGCGAGGTAGGCAACGGTCGGCAGCACGATACCGGTGCCCGCCGCTGTGAAACTGACGCCAACGTACATCCAGGTCTCGCTGCCATGGCGAGCCAGCACCGCGAGTCCCGCGATACCCAGGATCATGCCGGCAGCCAACATGCGACGGGGATCAGCGCGCTCAAGCAAGCCGGTGAAAAACAGGACCGCGTTGACGCCCAACATCACCAGGCTGCATTCGGCGAACATCAACGACACGTCGCGCGACGTGAGATCGGGATGACGCTGGCCCTGCAGCACGATGCCGAGTTCAAAGCCGGCGAGCACGAACATGACCACGCCATTGAGCAGCCAGAGCGTGAAGGATCGGCTCTCGGGCGCGCCGTCGTCATCGCTCGGGCCCGCATCCAGAGTGGTGGACGGCGCGGGAAGCGTGGCGACCAGGCCCAGCATCATCAACGCTCCCAGCGCGGCCGAGAGTCCGATCACGAGCTTGGTCGATGACCCCTGCACGAGGGCGGCGAAGACGCCCAAGCCGGCAAGGCGATCCGCGACGGCGTTGAGGCCGGGCCCGAACAGGAACCCGAGCAGTGACATCGCGCCCAACCATGCGAAGCGCTTGGCGCGTATCGCCTGCGGCGTGTACTGCGCGACGAGCGCCGGCACCACGGGCACGACTGCGGCGACAAAGAAGCCCGTGGCGCCGCGCAGCGTATAGATGCCGACCACGCCCACAGATTCGGGGCGCAGCAGCGGAAGCAGGCTCGCCACATAGCCGACCAGCCCGACCAGCAGCACGCGGGCGCGTCCCAGCCTGTCCGCCAGCACGCCCCACAGCGGCGCCCCCACAAGGATCCCGGCCGTGTAGATGCCGCTGAGGTAGCCGACATGGCGCGCGAGCACCGCTGGATCCGCTTCGCCCATCAGAGGGCGCAGCCAGTCGGGAATCAAGGGCATCAACGCGCCATACCCGGCCGAGACAACGAACACGGCCGCAGCCAGCCAGCCCAGCTGAATGACGCCCAGGTCGTCCTGACGGGCCGGCGTGGCTTTGGATGGCGGCGATCTCATCGGGTGGCTCTCGACCATGGTGGTTCGCAGCACGGGCTCACGCGACCGCTTGAGCGGAGGCGCGCGACGTGACTCGCTTGATGCCCGGTAGACGCGTGCGTTTGAGCATCAGCGCATTGATGGCCACGATCGCGGAACTGCCGGACATCGACAACGCGGCAACCTCGGGCGACAGCGTGAAGGGGTACAACACCCCAGCCGCAAGCGGGAAGGCGATCACGTTGTAGCCCACGGCCCACCATAGGTTCTGGTGCATCTTGCGCAGCGTCGCGCGGGAGAGCTCGATGGCCCCGACGACGTCGTACGGGTCGCTTTTCATCAACACTACCTGGGCGCTCTCCATCGCGACGTCCGTCCCGGCGCCGATCGCAAAACCCACGTCGGCCTGGGTCAGCGCTGGCGCGTCGTTGATGCCGTCGCCGACCATGCCCACCTTGTGGCCTTGCTGCTGCAGTTCCTGGATCTTGGATGCCTTCTGCCCCGGCAGCACGTCCGCAAGGACGATGTCGATGCCCAGTTCCTTGCCGATGCGCTCGGCGGTCGCCTGGTTGTCGCCGGTCAGCATCGCGACCTTCACGCCCCGCGCCTGCAGTTTGGAGATCGTCTCGCGCGAGGTCGGCCGGGCGGCGTCCGCGATTGCGATGAGGCCGATCAGCCAGCCGCCGCGCGCGACATAGACCACCGTGCGCCCGCCGCCTTGCAGCCGCGTTGCCTCGCTGGAGAGGACTGCCAGGTCTACCTGCTCCGACTGCATCAGCAGCCGGTTCCCGAGCAGCACCCTCTCGCCCCCGATGGTGGCCCGTGCACCTTGCCCATCGATGTTGGTGAAGTTCTCGGTGACCTCCATCGGCATGTCCCCCACACGCTTGAGCACTGCGAGTGCAAGGGGGTGCTCGGAGAACTTCTCCACCGCGGCGGCCGTCGCCAGAAGCCGCGCCTCCTCGACACCGGGCGCGGTCACGATCTCGACGACATCGGGCTGCCCGAGTGTCAAGGTGCCGGTTTTGTCGAACACCACCACTGTCAGCTTGGTCGCGTTTTCCAATGCGGCCGCATTCTTGAAGAGAATGCCGTTCATCGCGCCCAGGCCGGTCCCGACCATGATCGCCATCGGCGTGGCCAGGCCCAGTGCATCAGGGCATGCGATCACGAATACCGTGATGGTCAAGGTGAGTGCGAATAGCAGCGTCTGGCCCATCACCCAGTACCAGACGCTGAAGGTCAACAGGCCAATCACGATCGCCGCCAGCACCAGCCACTGCGACGCTTGGTCGGCCAGCAGCTGGCCGGGTGCCTTCGAGTTCTGGGCCTCCTGAACCAGCTTGACGATCTGGGCCAATGCCGTGTCCGCACCGACCTTCGTGGCCCTGTAGCGGAAGCTCCCGCTCTTGTTGATGCTGGCGCCCACGACGGTGCTGCCTACCACCTTCTTGACCGGCATCGACTCGCCGGTCAGCATCGACTCGTCGACCTGCGAGGCCCCTTCGACGATCTCGCCATCCACCGGGATCTTGTCGCCGGGCTTGATCACCACCAGTTCACCGGCCACGACCTCGGCGGTTGGCACCTTGGTCTCGACACCGTTGCGCACGACGGTGGCCATCGGTGGCGCGAGATCCATCAGCGCGCGAATCGCGTCGGACGCACCCGCGCGGGCGCGCATCTCTAACCAGTGGCCCAGCAGGATGAAAACCAGCAGCACCGACGCCGCTTCATAGAACACCTCACCCTCGTAGAAGAAGGTCGCTCCGACGCTGAACAGGTATCCGACGCCCACCGACAGCACGACCAGCGTGGCCATGTTGGCGACACCGTTGCGCAAAGCGCGCCACGCAGCGATGCAGAAAGGCCAGCCGGGATAGATGATCGCCGCGCTTGCGAAGATGAAAAGGAAGAGCTTGTCGTCCAGACCGAACGGCGTCTGGAAGTCGCCGAACATCGTCCCCATCGGCGAATAGAGAAACACCGGAATCGAAAAGATCAGGGACACGAAGAACCGATTGCGCATGTCCCGGGCCATGTCCTGCATCGACCCAGACCCGTGCCCCATGTCGTGCATCATGTCGGCCATGGCGGGCTCGCCTGCGTGGCCCTGGTGCCCGGCATGGGAGGCCGGCGAGGCGGCCGTCGTCGCAGTCGCTCCGACTGCATGGGCGTGCCCCGAATGCTTCGCAGACACGGCGTGATGAGCGTGTCCGTCATGGCTCTGGCCCGCCGTACTGCCCGTGGCGGGATCGCACACATGCTTAGGCGTCTGCTCGCCACTGCAGTGATAGCCGCACTCGACGATCCGGAGGCGCAGGTCCTCGACACTGAGTTGCCGGTCGTCGAAATGGACCGTAGCGCTCCCCGCGACGTAGTTGACATCCGCATGATGGACGCCCGGGAGTTGTTGCAGCTTGCGGCGCACTCCCTCCGCGCTCAGGCTCGACACGAGCCCTCCGACCTCAACGTTGATTGACTTCATGTATGGTTCTTCCTGTTCGCTGTGTTCGTGCTGTCAACGTGCGAGTCGGCCCGAGTCCATGCAATCCTGCGAGAATTCGAAGACGATCTCCCGGTCGGGAGCGATGAGCTTGTGCTTCTTGCCCGCGTAGTGGAGCCGCGAGAGGACATCCCTGATCAGGTTGAGCCTGGCGACTCGCTTGTTGTCGGCGAGCACGACGAACCAGGGAGCGGCAGCGGTGTGCGTGCGTATGAACATCTCGTCGCGCGCACGCGTGTAGCCGTCCCAGTGCTTCAGCGCCACGGCGTCGACCGGACTTGATTTCCATTGCTTGAGCGGGTCACGGCGGCGTTCACCGAGCCGGCGGGTCTGCTCTTTCTTGCCGATGTCGAGGTAATACTTCAGCAGCTTTATGCCGGAGTTGACCAGCATCTCCTCGAACTTGGGCACGGAGTTCATGAACTCCTCGTGTTGCTCAGCCGTGCAGAAACCCATCACCGGCTCCACGCCGGCGCGGTTGTAACAGCTGCGGTTGAACACAACGAGTTCTTCGCCGACCGGTAGGTGCGGCACGTAGCGCTGGAAGTACCAACCGGTGCGGTCCCGGTCGGAGGGTTTGCCGAGCGCGACGACCCGGGTTTCCCGCGGACTCAGGTGTTCGACGAGCCGCTTGATGCTGCCATCCTTGCCCGCACCGTCCCGTCCCTCCAAGAGGATGAGGATGCGGTCGCTGCACTTGATGAAGTGACGCTGCAGCTTCACGAGTTCTATCTGCAGTATGTGCAACTGCGCCTCATAATCCTCGCGGCCGATCGAGCGTGCGGCGGCCTCGTCTCGCGGCGAGCCGTGCGCGATCTCGACGTCGTCCGCATGAGCCTTGTTCTTCGCGCCTGTCGCGGCCTTCTTGCTCTTTGCCATGGGGTTCTCCGTTAGGCCTTATCGTTGCAGGCGGCGCTGTTCAATGAGCGCTCCGGTACTCGATCGGGCATGGTGATTAGGTCCGCATGCGAGCGGCACGCGGCACCGCCGCAGGGACCGCACGCTGCAGCCAGGTACGGTCTACGGGCGGATTGGCGCAGGCGAATCGTCTTCATGTCAGCCTCGCTGGCGCGGACCCGAGAGGGATGGAAAGAAGCGCGGCGTTCGCGCGGCGTAGGCATCGAACTCGGCGCCGAACTGCTTGCGCATGTCCTTCTCCTCGTTGATCGCCAGCCGCGAATACATGACGACGAGGAAGGGGAACATGAGCAGCGTCAACAGCGTTGGCCACTGCAGTAGGAAGCCGAGAAGGATGGCCACGAAGGCCACGTACTGCGGGTGCCGAATCCTGGCGTAGGGTCCGCTTACCGCGAGCTGCCCGCATCGTTGTGCGTGGTACAGCACATTCCAGGCACTCGACAGAAGCCAGAAGCCGCCGCCGATGAAGACGTAGCTCGCGATATGCAGCGGGCTGAAGTGCGGATCGCCTTTTTCGCCCAGCAAGGTCGACCAGAGATGGCCGCTGTTGTGGGCCAGTAGGTCCAGACTCGGATACCGCGTCTGCAGCCAGCCGGAAAGCAGGTACAGCGTCAGCGGAAAGCCATACATCTCGACGAACAGCGCAACGATGAACGCTGCGAATGTCCCGAAAGTTCGCCAATCACGCGAAGTCTGCGGCTTGAAGAAGCTGAAGGCGAACATGATGAAGACCGCCGAGTTCACGAGAACGAGCAACCATAGCCCATAGGCGGGCGCATCGTGATTCATGTGCGATCTCCATGTGTCGTTTTATCCGGCTCGCGAAGATCGCTTGCTGCGGCATGACGATGCATCAGCACATGGGCGACGACGCATGTCGCGAGAAGGACCAGCGGCAGAGCGGCCAGGTAGTGGGCCCGGTGTTCCGTGAACAGCATGTAGATGCTTGCGCCCGAGAAAACCAGAAAGCCCAGGAACCATCGCGAGCTTGAAAACGCCGGTTCGGATGAGCCCACGCGGTGAGATGCTGTCATGGCTTGCTCCTCACTTCACCGACTCGGGCAGCCGGTCCATCATCATCTGCATCATGGACTGGCACATGTCCATGCGCATTTCGAGCGTTCGCTGCCGCTCGGCGGGCAGCGCCGGCGCAGTGCCCTCCTTCACTGCTTTCATCATCGCCATGCCGCCTCGCATGGCCTGCATGTACTCGGCCATCAGCGCTTTGCGTTCTTCGGGCGTCTTCGCGGCCACCATCCGTTCGTGCATCGCCTGCATGGACTTCATCTGCGCCCCCATGCCCTCGAAGCTCGGCGCCACTGGAGCCGAAGTCGCAGGGGCGCTCGAACCCGCAGGATGATGAGCCTGATGGTCGTCTTGCGCGAACGCAAACAAGCTGACGAGGGCGGCGCCGAAGACGACCGCGATGGAGCGAACGAATGTCATTTCTTTCTCCTTTAGCCGCTGGCTTTTGTCGTCTGGTCGAGCCAAGTGGCGCTTCCAGCAGACAAATCCCATATGAGAACTCCGTAGCCGGGTACAGAGTCAAGGCGTACGAGACGCGTGCCGGACATAGCCGGCACAGCGCTCACAGGAGGCGCTATAACGCGAGACGTGCAAACAGCAGCCAAGCAGGCGGCTGTGAGGGAGCCTGCTGGGGGCTCCTCAATGGGATGGCTCGCAGAGCCAGCGCCGGGGCCGGTTCCCAGGCAGCATATGAAGGGGACGGAAGCCCAATAAGGTCGAACGCGAAGGTCGGCGTCTTCTGAATTGCCGACTGGTTGACCTCTCCGCAGAGTTTCAGGCAAGGTGCCTTCGACAGGTCCTGGCTCCCCTCTTCATGCTTTTCGTGGGCGCCCTCATGACCCCCATGGGAGTGGCCATTGCCGTGCTCATACCCGGACGCATGGTGGTGCGGCTCCGGGGACTCCAACAGGCAGGCATTCGCCATCCCGGCCGCAAGCGCAAACAACCATACCCCCAGCACCATCCACGCGATGGCGCGAGTCGTACGGGCGCTGAGAAATGTGCGCATGCGCAGCCTTTATACCCCTACATTAATCCTATGCTTAGGCAAGCTCCAAGATATTGATCTCGATCAAATGGAGACAGGGGTCAACTACACGGTACAGCGTTATCCTGCCATGGCGATGAAGAAAACGGTAGATCCCTCGATGAACGAAGGCCCGGGCGATTGGATGACGGTCGGCAGACTGGCGAAAGTCGCTGGCGTCGGTGTAGAGACGATTCGCTACTATCAGGGTCGCGGGCTCTTGCCGGTTCCGAAGGCCGCAGGCAGTTTCCGGCGTTACCACGTTTCAATGGTCCAGCGGATCGGCTTCATCAAGCGGGCGCAGAGCCTGGGCTTCTCGTTGGATGAGGTGGGATCGCTGCTGGACCTTGAGGACGGACGGAATCGCCGGGCCATCCAGACGGTGACGCGGCGACGCCTTGAGCAGATCGATGAGAAGGTCGGGGATCTGGAACGCATGCGAGGTGCACTGCGTGACATGCTCGCGCGGTGCGAGGAGGCGGGGCAGGCGTCTCCCTGCCCCATCATCGCTGCACTTGTTTGCCCGCCTGCGGACCCACAACCGCCTATCCATCGATTGCGATAGCTCGCTGGAGCGACATCGCTGGAGGATGCGCGAAAGCCAGGGCTGCTCAATTGCACCCGGGCTGTTGCCGTGACACAAAATCTCTGGGCGTGTCCGAATTTTTGTGTAAACGGTTCGGACTTCAGTTGACGGAGATGCGGTCTCCGAACTGAATGGTAAAGCGGGTCAGCGCAGCCTTCCAATCCCGAATCGGCATGGTCCACTTCTGACTGATGTTGCGCAGGGCCAGGTAGAACAGCTTGGTCAGCGCCTCATCGCTGGGGAATGAGCCCCGGTTCTTGGTCAGCTTCCTCAGCCCCATGTTCACCGACTCGATGGCATTGGTGGTGTAGATGACCTTGCGGATGTCGGGCGGGTAATCAAAGAATGGGGTCAGCCGCCCCCAGTTCCTGCGCCAAGACTGGCCAATGGGCAGGTACTCCTGGTCCCATTTTTCTTCAAACTCCCCGAGCATCAGTTCGGCCTCATCCAAGGTGGCGGCGGCGTAAATGCGACGCAGGTCAGCGGCCACTTCCTTCCTGCGTTTCCACGACACGTAGTTCAGGCTGTGGCGCACCATGTGCACGATGCACAGCTGCACCACCGTCTTGGGGAACACCGCCTCGATGGCCTCGGGGAAGCCCTTGAGCCCATCGACACAGGCAATGAAGATGTCCTGCACACCGCGGTTGCGCAGTTCCGTCACGACCTCTGACAGGCTCGCGCCGATCCACTGGCGACTTCTGTCTACCCGTGTGGTAGATCCTCCGTCCTCCGCGTTTGTCCCCCGCGCAGGTCCACCAACTTGCGCTCCAGCTCGCGCCGCTCCCTGATAAAAATGTCATCGGGCTGTCTAGATTCTGTTGGGGTGCGCTCCCTACGATGAACACATCTCCTCAACGCCCAAGCAAGGCATGAGAGATGCAAGTTTTATTCACCATCGCTAGGAGCTTCAACCATGATCCAACAACGCCTCTCCCTTTCTTCCATGATTGCCGCCGCGGCCGCAGTGGTTACCCTGGGCCTTCCAGGGATAGCTTCGGCCGCATACGAACATCCTGCCAACAATGAAAAGGGCGTAATCGTTCACCCGGAACACTTCAAGAGTGAGAAAACGCGAGAGCAGGTCATTGCAGAAACCAAGGCTGCTATGCAGCAAGGACGACACTCTTACGGCCAAAGCAACTTCCCGATGCGCACACCCGATGCAAGTCCTGGCAAGACACGTGAGCAAGTAATCAACGAACTGCGGAGCGAGTCCCCTGAAGAACGCGACGCGCGTCTGCGTCTCAACTCCCAAGGTTGATGGCCAGTTGGGGTGCAGCGGATTACCGGGGAGGCCGAGGATCGCTGAATCACACGTTCGGTTTTTCTATCCAAGGAGTTCATCATGAAATACTTGCTCATCGCTCTCGTTGGCGCCACGACCCTTGGCTTCAGTCTCTCGGCCAGTGCCGCACCAGACCAAGAAAAGGTCTGTCCTCCCAAGAAACTCGTATTGCAGCTCGACCATGGCCCGCGCGCACAGACGACGCCGTACCTGAACCAATTGCGCAAGGCGCGTTATGAGGCCGAAGTCAAGGCCTGCAAAGATGCCGCAAAAGAAGTCGCCAAAGAAACCAGTACCCCGTAACTTTGGAGATGGGATTGGTCGCTGCGTGCATCTAATGGCTGACCGAGCGCATCGCACGGTCCGTGCCTTCGGCCTGCAGCAGATGCTCGATCAGCCAGCGCGAGTACTTCATGCCCACACCGCCCCCTCGCCGCCGCCTTGCTCGACCAGATCGGCCCACGCGCCGGCCATGCCGTGCGGGCGCAGTGCCTTGAGTTCGACCAGCACAGCACTGCCAGCGATTGGCTGGCCTCAGCCTGCCGAACCGCCTCCGCTTTGTACTCCTGCGTGTACTTGCCACGCACTTGCTTGCCGACCATTTCTTCGCTCCCTTCCAGCACTGTGGTCATGAGCTAAGAAGTCCATTCTTCGGGGGCACTACCCATGCGCAGACAAATCGAGGCACAAGGGCAGGCGCGAGCGCGACCCAGACTTGCAAGCATCGAAATTCTCAACAGGGGCACGCCGCAGTCCTGGGAGACCGCTCCCGCCTTACGACGCTTCGCGAAGAACCCAAAATCGCCGGCGGAGACAATGACCGTTCGCACCCAACGAGAAAGTCCGTCCAGATATGGAGCGCTTCTCGGCGCTCTTCGTAGTAGGTGTACTGGTCATAGATGCCTTCGACCCCCGTCAACTTGTGGTTTAGGCACATCTCCGAAATGTCCCGTTGAACACCAAGTGCACGCATATGCGACTTCATCGTGCTGCGGAAATCATGCGGGGTGAACCGACGAACGTCTGGCTCGTATTGATTGATCCAGTAATCGATTGCCTCGCGTATGGTGTCCTTCGAAACATGAGTGTCGCCGTTCTGGCGACGCACGCGCGCCTGCTTTCTCGCTGGCATCACGTACGCGGAAGATCCGGCCATCACACGCAATTCCTCAAACCAACCGACGACCGTAGGAACCAATGGGATATCCATGGCAGGCCCGGTCTTGCTCTCCGGCACATGCCAGCGAACTTCATCCAGGTGGACGTTCTCCCACTTTGCCATGTAAAACTCAGCACTCCTCACACCACAGGCCAGCAAGATTTTCATCGCCAGGGCGTTGACGCGTCGCATCTTGGCATTAAACAGAAGATGCAGTTCCTCCCGGGTTAGCATCAAGCGCTTCCTAATCGGAGGCCGCGGCCCCAGAAGGGCTGCCAACATGATCCCCTTGCAGGGGTTGGCATCAAGCAGTCGCTTTCCGCAAGCATGGGTGAACACGCTCTTTGTCGCCACGAGCAACATGTTTGACTCCACCCAGGTCAGTTTGCTTTCCTCGATGAGAGCGACGATATCGCCGGCTTCGGCTTCGCGAACGTTCAACGTTCCAAGGCGTCGATCCAACAGCTTGAGATGGCGGCCGTAGCTGCGTTGCGTGCTGCTGCCTAGAGCGGCCAGTTTTTTGAGCCGATAGTCCTGAATGAGATTGCGCAGCGTCCAGTCCCTTGCAAGGACAACCTTGGCTTTGTGCTTCTCGGCGACCGGGTTGACGCCTCGAAGAATGTCAGCCCGCTTTACTGTCGCCATGGCTCGGGCCTCCGCCAAGCCAAGATCGGGATAGGGGCCGAGGGTCAGTTCAAACCGCCGCGTACCAAACCGATACCGCAGCACCCATACCGCCTTGCCCGCGGCGGACAGCGTGAACGTCAAGCCGTTGCCGTCACTTTTTGCCAGAGATTTGCCCGCCTTGGCCCACTGCTTCAACTGCAGGTCGGATAACAGTCCATTCTTGGTCGACATACTCAATGCTCCTGGGCGCTACGCAGAAGCCGGGTCCAGCGCACCGGCTAGCTACCCACGCAGCTACCCAATAGTGTTGCGAAAGGATGGGACCACAAGACACGACAAGAATGCTCGCCTGACGAAATCTCCTTTCACGACAGTCACTTATGTGTGGCGATTGAGGCAGGATGAGCCCGCCTGAACCTCACAGCAAAACAATGTCGTACTGCTCCTGTCCGATCGAGCTTTCGGCCTGCAGCGAGATCGGCTTGCCGATGAAGTCCGACAGGCCCGCCAGGTGCTGGCTTTCCTCGTCCAGGAACAGGTCCACCACCTGGGGCGCGGCCACGACTCGGAATTCACGCGGATTGAACTGGCGTGCCTCGCGCAGCACCTCGCGCAGGATGTCGTAGCACACGGTGCGCGCGGTCTTGACCTCGCCCACGCCGCGGCAATTGGGACACGGCTCGCAGAGCATGTGGGCGAGCGACTCGCGCGTGCGCTTGCGCGTCATCTCCACCAGGCCCAGCTGCGAAAAGCCTCCCACCATGGTCTTGACCCGGTCGCGCGACAGCTGCTTCTTGAACTCGGCGAGCACGGCCGCCTGGTGGTCCTCGCGCAGCATGTCGATGAAGTCCGCGATCACGATGCCACCCAGGTTGCGCAGGCGCAGCTGGCGCGCGATGGCTCCGGCCGCCTCCAGGTTGGTCTTGAAGATGGTGTCGTCGAAATTGCGCGCGCCTACGTAGCCACCGGTGTTCACGTCGATGGTGGTGAGCGCCTCGGTCTGGTCCACGATGAGGTAACCGCCGGACTTCAGGTCCACGCGCCGGCCCAGCGCGCGGGCAATTTCCTCATCGATGGCGTAGAGGTCGAAGATCGGCCGCTCGCCCTTGTACCACTGCAGCTTGGCCGCCGCCTGCGGCATGAACTCACGCCCGAACTGCTGCAGCGCAGCGAATTGCTCGCGCGAATCCAGGCGTATGGTCTGCGTCGCGTCGCTCACCAGGTCGCGCAGCACGCGCTGCAGCAGGCTCAGGTCCTGGTACAGCAGCGAGGTGGGTGGACGACTCTGCGCCGCCTGGCGTATACCGGCCCAGGTCTTGCGCAGGTAGGTGATGTCCTCGGCCAGCTCCTCATCGCTCGCATCCTCGCCGTTGGTACGCAAAATGAAGCCGCCCCCGCCGCCCGTGGACTTGTCGCCCACCAACGCCTGCAGACGTGCTCGCAACGCATCGCGCTCCTCCTGAGGAATTTTCTGCGACACCCCGATATGGTCGTCCTGGGGCAGGAACACCAGCAGCCGTCCGGCAATGCTGATCTGCGTGGACAGGCGGGCGCCCTTGCTGCCTATCGGGTCCTTGATGACCTGCACCATCAGCGCCTGGCCCTCGAACACCTGCTTCTCTATGGGCACGGGCGGCTCACCCTTGCGCGCGAACATCGGCGCCTCGCCGCCCTCCTGACGCTGCCACACATCGGCCACATGCAGGAAGGCTGCACGCTCCAGGCCGATGTCGATAAAGGCCGACTGCATGCCGGGCAGCACGCGCGAAACCTTGCCCAGGTAGACGTTGCCGACCATGCCACGCTCAAGGGTGCGCTCCACGTGCAGTTCCTGCACGGCACCGCTTTCCACCACCGCGACGCGCGTCTCCTGCGGTGACCAATTGATCAAAATGTCTTGTTGCATGGGCAGTCTCTATGAAGCATCCATGATGCCTGAAACCGACCCGTGCCGCGGGCAGTAGCTCTCTCTACACCCCTGTCGTCTGCATACCGCGCATCAGTTGCGGTTGCAGCGCCACCACCTCGCCTACAACGATGAGCGCCGGCGGGCGCACCCTGTGCTGCTGGGCCAGGGCAGGCAGATCCTGCAGCGTGCCTGTGATGCAGCGCTGGCCCGGCAGGGAGGCCTGCTCCACCAGGGCCGCGGGCGTGCCGGCGGGCAGGCCGTGGCGCACCAATTGCTCGCAAATCACGGGCAGCGTGCCCATGCCCATGTAGATCACTACGGTCTGGCGCGGGCGGGCCAAGGCCTCCCAATCCAGGGCCACCTCGTTTTCGCCGCGCAGGTGCCCGGTGGCAAACACCAGGGTGGCAGCATGGTCGCGGTGGGTCAAAGGAATGCCGGCACAAGCGCCCGCTCCCTGGGCCGCCGTGATGCCTGGCACCACCTCGAAGCCAATCCCGGCGTCGGCCAAGGCCTGAGCCTCCTCGCCGCCGCGGCCGAAGATGAAGCCGTCACCCCCCTTGAGGCGCACCATGCTGCGCCCGCTGCGCGCCAGGCGCACCATGAGGTCGATGATGGATTCCTGGGGCAGCGTATGCTGCGAGGCCTCTTTGCCCACATAGATCAGGTCAGCATCTTCCGCCACATAGCGCAGTACCTCCTTGCTCACCAGATGGTCGTAGAGCACCAGGCGGGCGCCGCGCAGAGCCTTGACGGCTCGCAAGGTAAGCAGTTCCGGATCACCCGGTCCGGCACCTACCAGAGTCACCCGCCCTGGCGAACCAGGCGCGTCAGATACATCTGCGGTTGGCGGGGGGGTGAACCAGCGCGCATCTTCTACGAAGCTCATGTGGGCGTTTCCTTGGCAGATCGTGGGGCGGGCTCCATTGTTCAAAGACCGCAAGGGACCTGTCCTTGAGGTAAGTCAAGGACGCCAGGGAATACCCGCAGCACGATGCGCCTACTCGCAAAAAAGGAAACCGGCAGTGCCCCGCGAGATAGGCGATGACCTCCACGGAGGTCTTCCATGCACTGTCCGGCCACTTCCATGTGTACAACGCGCGGCACGACATCCGTTGATGCCGCAACCTGAGGCCTGACATGGCACGCAACGCTCTACTGTCCCTCACCCTGGCGCTCTCGGCAGCGGCTACATGGGCGCAAACGCCAGCCGCACCGGCTCCCGAGCGCACCGCTCAGCTGGTGCGCATGGTGCGCCAGGACTGCGGCTCCTGCCATGGCATGCGCCTCACCGGCGGCCTGGGTCCGGCGCTCACACGCCAGGCTCTGGCCGCCAAGCCCCCCGACTTCCTGGCTGCCGTCATCATCCACGGCATCCCCGGAACGCCCATGCCGCCCTGGAGTGCGCTGCTGAGCGCCGATGAAGCCCTGTGGATTGCCCAGCAGCTGGCCAGCGGCTTTCCCGAAGAAAACAAGAGCCACGCCCCATGAAAAGACGCTCCCTCCTATCGCTCGCCGCCGGTACCTCGCTGCTGGCCAGCGGCTGCGCCAGCACCCAGACATCCTCCCCCAACGCGCCCGCCCTGCAGGGCACGGGCGACCTGGGCGTGGTCATAGAGCGTGCCCAGGGCGCGCTGACCCTCATCAACACCAGCCGCCGCGAGATCGTTGGCCGCGTCGAAGGCCTGGGCGACCTGTCGCATGCCTCGGTGGTCTTTTCGCGCGACGCGCGCTTTGCCTATGTCTTTGGCCGCGACGGCGGCCTGACCCGCGTGGACATCCTGGGCGCACGCATCACCCACCGCGTAATGCAGGCCGGCAACTCCATTGGCGGAGCCATCAGCGCCGACGGCAGCCTGGTCGTGGCGCAGAACTACCAGCCCGGCGGCATCAAGGTCTTCGACGCCGCCACGCTGGAGCTGCTGGCCGACGTGCCCGCTGCCATGCCGGGCGGCCAGCGCTCACGCGTCGTCGGCCTGGCGGACCTGCCGCAGCGGCGCTTCATCTACAGCCTGTTCGACGCTTCCGCCATCTGCATTGCCGACTGCAGCAACCCACGCCAGCCGCAGATCACCACCATCGAGAATATTGGCCAGCAGCCCTACGACGCCCTCGTCTCGCCCAATGGCCGCACCTACATTGCCGGCCTGTTTGGCGAAGACGGCCTGGCCATGCTCGACCTGTGGGAAGACAAGCCCCAGGTGCGGCGCATCCTGGGCGGCTACGGGCGCGGCCAGAAGCCCTTGCCCGTGTACAAGATGCCACACCTGCGCGGCTGGGCCATCGCCGGACACCATGCCTACCTGCCGGCCATCGGCCGCCACGAGGTGCTGGTGGTCGACACCACGACCTGGCAGGAGGTGGGCCGCATCCCGGTCGCGGGCCAGCCGGTGTTCGTCATGGCGCGGCCCGATGGGCGCCAGGTGTGGGTCAATTTTTCGGTCCCCGACTACAACCGCGTGCAGGTGATAGATACCCCCAGCCAGCGCGTGCTGCAGACCCTGGAACCCGGCAAGGCGGTGCTGCACATGGAATTCACGCCACGCGGCGAATCGGTGTGGATCAGCTGCCGCGACGACAACCGCGTGCAGGTCTATGACACGCACACGCGCCAGCTGCAGGCAACCCTGAAGGTGGATGCGCCCAGCGGCATCTTCTTCACCGCGCGCGCCCAACGCCTGGGGTTTTGAGCCATGGCTACGCACGCTACCGACCTCACCCTGCTCAACGCCTGGCAGCGCGGCTTTCCGCTGGTGCGCGCGCCCTTTGCCGCCATCGGCACAGCACTGGGGCTGGAGGCGGCCCAGGTGCTCAACGCCTACCAGCGCCTGCAGCGCGGTGGCAGCGTGAGTCGCATCGGGGCGGTGTTTGCGCCGGGCGCAGGCGGCGCCTCGCTGCTCGCCGCCATGGCGGTGCCGCCAGCCCGGCTGGACGCCGTGGCCGCCATCGTTTCGGCACACCCGGGCGTGAATCACAACTACGAACGCGAGCACCAGGTCAACCTGTGGTTCGTCGCCACCGGGCGCGATGCCGCTGCCGTGGAACTGCTGCTGCGCGCCATCGAGGCCGACACCGGCCTGGCTGTGCTGCGCCTGCCCATGCTGCGACCCTACCGCATCGATACCGGCTTTGACCTGCGCGCCGCGCAATCGCAGGCCAGCGGTGCCACGCATTGGGCGCAGCACAGCCTGCAGCCGCAGGACGAACCCCTGGCAGCATTGGCCGAACAGGGCCTGCCGCTCATCGAGCAACCCTTTGACGCCTGGGCCGCACAGCTCGGCCAGCCGGTCGAGAGCGTACTGGCAACGCTTGCGCGCTGGCTCGATGCCAAAACCCTGAGCCGTTTTGGCGTCGTCGTGCGCCACCACGAGCTCGGCTTCACCGCCAACGCCATGACGGTGTTCGACGTGCCCGATTGCGCGGTAGACGCCTGCGGCGAGGCGCTGGCGCAGATCCCCGGCATCACCCTGGCCTACCAGCGCGCACGCGCACCCGGCTGGCCCTTCAACCTGTACTGCATGGTGCATGGCCGCGACCGCGACAGCGTGCGCGCCACCGTAGACGCCGCCATCGCCCAAGCCGGGTTGCATGGCAAACCGCGCGCCACACTGTTTTCGCTGCGCCGCTTCAAGCAGACCGGCGCACGCCGCTTTGCCCACCATGGCCCGGCACCCCAAGGAGCAGCACATGCTTACGCCTGAAGACGCTCGTCTCATCGACCATCTGCACGGCGGCTTTCCGCTCGTCGATCGCCCCTTTGCCGCCGTCGCAGCGCAGCTGGGCTGGAGCGAGGAGCGCGTCATCGAGCGCCTGCACCAGCTGCTGGCCCAGGGCGTGCTCACGCGCTTTGGCCCGTTGTTCCAGATCGAGCGCGCCGGCGGCCAGTTCGTGCTCGCAGCGATTGCCGTGCCCGAGGAACGCTTTGACGCCGTAAACGCCGTGGTCAACAGCTTTCCCGAAGTAGCACACAACTACCGGCGTACGCACCAGCTCAATATGTGGTTCGTGGTCGCCGCCGAATCGCCCGCGCAGGCACAGGACGCCCTCGCCCGCATCGAGGAGGCCGTGGGCCTGCAGGTGTTTGCCTTCCCGAAGGAAGAAGAATATTTCGTCGAGCTGCGCCTGCCCGCCTTGGCGACCACCGGAGATGCCCATGGCGCTTGACGCTTTCGACCGCGCCCTGATCGCCGCCACCCAGGGCGGCCTGCCCCTGGTCGCGCGCCCCTATGAGGCCGTGGGCGCCATGCTGGGCGTGAGCGGCGAGCAGGTGCGCGAACGCCTGGCGCAGATGCTGGCCCAGGGCCTGATCCGCCGCATTGGCGCCGTGCCCAACCACTACCGCCTGGGCTACACCGCCAACGGCATGAGCGTGTGGGACGTGGATGACGAACGTATCGCCGAACTCGGGCCGCGCGTAGCCGAGCTACCGGGTGTGTCGCACTGCTACCGCCGCCCGCGCCATCTGCCCGGCTGGCCCTACAACCTGTTTGCCATGCTGCACGGCACCAGCCGCGCGGCGGTGGAGCAGCAGGCCCAGGACATCGTCGCCCTGCTGGGTAACGCCTGTCGCAGCCACGACATCCTGTACTCCACGGCCATCCTGAAAAAAACCGGCCTGCGCTTGAAAAACGTTTGAAGGACTAAGCCATGTTTCGCATCAGCCAGTACATGCGCGAACTCGCGCAGGCACAAGCCACGGGCAGCTACCCTGTCGTGAAAGACCGCAGGGCACGCGGCCCTGTCGTCATCTGGAACCTGATCCGCCGCTGCAACCTCACCTGCAAGCATTGCTACGCACTCTCGGCGGACCACGACTACGCGGGCGAGCTGCTGCTGCCCGAGGTGTTCTCGGTGATGGACGACCTCAAGGCCTTTGGCGTGCCCGCGCTCATCCTCTCCGGCGGCGAGCCGCTCTTGCGCCCGGACATCTTTGAAATCTCGGCCCGCGCACGCGAGATGGGTTTCTACACCGGCCTCTCGACCAACGGCACGCTGATCGACGCCCCCATGGCGCGGCGCATTGCCGATGCCGGCTTTGACTACGTCGGCATCAGCCTGGATGGCCTGAAGGCCACGCACGACAAGTTCCGCCGTCTCGAAGGCGCCTTTGACCGCAGCCTGGCCGCCATCGGTCACCTGGACCAGGTGGGCGTGAAGGTGGGCCTGCGCTACACCATGACGGCCCTGAACGGCCACGACCTGCCCGCGCTGCTCGACCTGATGCAGGAGGTGGGCGCGCACAAGTTCTACTTCTCGCACCTGAACTACGCCGGGCGCGGCAACATCCACCGCGACAAGGATGCGCAGCACCAGGCCACGCGCGCGGCCATGGACCTGCTGTTCGAGCGCGCCTGGGCCGCCGCCCAGGCCGGCAGCATGGACGACTACGTCAGTGGCAACAACGACGCCGACGGCCCCTACCTGCTGCAATGGGTGCG
Source organism: Alicycliphilus denitrificans (assembly GCF_044792555.1). Classification (GTDB taxonomy): domain Bacteria; phylum Pseudomonadota; class Gammaproteobacteria; order Burkholderiales; family Burkholderiaceae_C; genus Alicycliphilus; species Alicycliphilus denitrificans_A. Next base: position 1,313,034 of record NZ_CP126238.1, on the reverse strand, counting down.
CTCGCACCTGCCGCAATGGGAAGAGGCGCTGCACGCGCGCCTGGTGGCCTGGGGCGGCAACGCCAGCGGCCAGCAGATCGCCAACATCGACAACCTGGGCCATGTGCACCCCGACACCATGTGGTGGCACCACGACCTGGGCTGCGTGCGCGACCGGCCCTTCTCCGAGATCTGGAACGACGTCAGCGACCCGCTGATGGCCGGCCTCAAACAGCGCCCTCGCCCGGTTGAGGGACGCTGCGGCAGTTGCAAACATCTGGCCATCTGCAACGGCAACACCCGCGTGCGCGCGCAGCAGCTCACCGGCAACTTCTGGTTTGAAGACCCGGGCTGCTACCTGAGCGACGCCGAGGTCGGGGCCGCCTCGACACCGTTTGAACCCGCGCTGCCCAAGCGCCGCATTGAGATTGCCCATGCCTGATCTGCCCCGCCCCGCCCTGCGCGCCGCCGCCCTCCTTGCCCTGGCCCTGGCCGGCCCGCTGTGCGCCCAGGCCGCGAGCGGCAAGCCCGACGCCGCGGCCCTGTACCAGCAGCATTGCGCCAGCTGCCACGGCGCCCAGCGCACCGGCCTGATGGGCCCGGCCCTGCTGCCCGAGAGCCTGGAGCGCACCCGCCCGGCCGAGGTGCTGCGCGTCATCAAGGAAGGCCGCCAGGCGACGCAGATGGCGGGCTACGCGGACCGGCTCTCGGGCACTGAGATCCAGGCCCTGGCGGACTGGATACGCACCCCGGTGCTGCCCGCGCCGCGCTGGGGCGAGGCCGACATCCGGGCCTCCCGCATCGCCACGCCACTGCCGGCCGATGAACCGGTGAAGCCGAAGTGGGACGCCGACCCGATGAACCTGTTCGTGGTGGTGGAAGGGGGCGACCACCATGTCTCGCTGCTCGACGGCGACCGTTTCGAGGTCATCGCCCGTTTTGCCAGCCGCTACGCCCTGCACGGCGGCCCGAAGTTCACCCCCGACGGACGCTATGTGTTCTTTGGTTCGCGCGACGGCTGGATCACCAAGTACGACCTATGGCGCCTGGCCGTGGTGGCCGAGGTGCGCGCCGGCCTGAACATGCGCAACGTGGCCGTGAGCGGCGACGGCCGCTGGGTCATGGCCGCCAACTACCTGCCGCACAGCCTGGCACTGTTCGACGCCGACCTTCAGCTCGTCAAGACCTACAACGCTGCCACCCTCGACGGCAAGGCGAGCTCGCGCGTCTCTGCCGTGTACGACGCCACGCCCAGGAACAGCTTCGTGGTGGCGCTCAAGGATATCCCGGAAATCTGGGAAATTTCCTACGACAAAAGGGCAGCTCCCATCCACGACGGCCTGGTGCAAGGCCGCAGGCTCAAGGAGGGCATTGCCAAGCCCGGCTACCTAGACGTACGCCGCACGCCACTGGAAGAGCCGCTGGACGACTTCTTCTTCGACCAGAGCTACCGCCACGCCCTGGGGGCGACACGGCCCAAGGCCGGAGGCAACGCCAGCGCCCAGGTGGTGAACCTGGACCTGCGGCGCAAGATCGCCGACCTGCCCATCGCCGGCATGCCACACCTGGGCTCGGGCATCACCTTCGCCTGGAATGGCACCACGGTACTCGCCAGCCCCAACCTGGGCGGCGGCGCGGTCGACGTGATCGACATGAAAACCTGGAAAAACGTGGCCACCATCCCCACCCCGGGCGCCGGTTTCTTCATGCGCAGCCACGAGCACACGCCCTACGCCTGGACGGATTCAATGATGAGCAAGGAGGGCAAGGAGCGCCTGACCATCATCGACAAGCGCAGCCTCAAGCCCGTGGCTGAAGTGCGCGAACCCGGCAAGACCCTGGCGCACATCGAATTCACACGCGACGGCCGCTACGCCCTTGCCAGCTTGTGGGAGATGGATGGCGCCCTCATCGTCTACGACGCCGCCACCTTCCAGGAGGTCAAGCGCCTGCCCATGAAGAAGCCCGTGGGCAAATACAACGTATGGAACAAGATCACCCGCAGCGAAGGCACCTCGCATTGACGGGCGCCTAAAGCGTTTTCACGCTCGCGCTTACAGCACCCAGGCCGCGCGCAACAGCCCGGCCGTCTCGAACAGCGGCAGCCCCATGATGCCGGTGTAGCTGCCGTCCAGGTTTTCCACATACTGCGCCACCGGCCCCTGGATGGCATAGGCGCCGGCCTTGCCCATGGGCTCGCCGCTGGCGACATAGGCCGCGATCTGCGCTGGCGTCATCGCGGCAAAACGCACGCGCGAGACCGACAGCGCCGCCAGGCGCCTGTCACCCGCCTGCAGCGCCACGGCGGTCAGCACCTGATGCTCATGGCCCGATAGTTCCGAGAGCATGCGCACGGCATCCTGCGCATCCTCGGGCTTGCCATAGATGCGCCGGCCCAGCGCCACCGTGGTGTCCGAGCACAGGATGGGCGCAGGCGCCAGGCCGCGGCGCGCGTGGCGCGCCACCGCCGCGTCCAGCTTGAGGGCCGTGACGCGCTGCACATAGTCGGCCGGTTCTTCGCCCGGCAGCACGGCCTCCAGGCCTTCCGCATCCTCGTCGGGGCCGGGCAGCAGCAGCTCATGGCGCACGCCGATCTGCTCCAGCAACTGGCGCCGGCGCGGGCTTTGCGAGGCGAGGTAGATGAAGTCAGGCATTTTGAGTCAAATCGGGCTTTAACGCCCGTCCATCAAGCGATTACAGCTATCAAAACGATATCATTCACGGTGATACGGATGGCCCGCATTCACCGACCAGGCGCGGTACAGCTGCTCGATCAGCAGCACGCGCACCATGGCGTGCGGCAGCGTCAGGTCCGACAGGCGTATGCGCTCGTGCGCGGCCTGGCGCAAGGCCGGGTCCAGTCCATCGGGGCCGCCGATGACCAGGGCCACGTCGTCGCCGCCCAGCTGCCAGTCCTTAAGGCGCTGGGCCAGGGCCTTGGTGGTCAGGCTGGTGCCGCGCTCGTCCAGCACCACCACACGCGTGCCACGGGGGATGGCCGCGGCTATGCGCTCGCGCTCGGCGGCGTACAAGGTTTCCAGCGTCTTGGAGCCGCGCGGCTCGGTCTTCACGGCCTTGAGCTCGACCTTGAGCTCGGGCGGAAAGCGCTTGGCGTAGTCCTCATAGGCCGTCTGCGCCCAATCGGGCACGCGCTGACCCACGGCGACGATGAGCAGCTTCATGCGTCAGGGAGGGCTCAGGCCTTCTTGCGTGCGGGGGCCTTCTTTGCGGCAGTTTTTGCCGCAGGCTTGGCCGCGGGCTTGCGCGCCGTGGTCTTGGCCGCGGCCTTCACGGGCGCCTTCTTGGCTGCGGGCTTGTTCACCACCACGGTTTTCATCGCTGTCTTGGCCGCGGGCTTCTTCACGGCAGCAGGTTTCTTCGCGGCCACGGCCTTGCCAGCGGTTTTTGCTGCGGTTTTTGCCGCGGTCTTTGCTGCCGGCTTTGCTACGGGCTTGGCGCCGGCAGACTTCGCGGCAGTCTTGGCCGCAGCCTTCTTGGCCGGTGGTTGGGGCGCCCCCTTCTTGGCCGTGGGCTTCTTCGCCGCGGGCTTGCGCAAGGGCGCGCCGCTGGCGTCTTCCGAGGCCATGATCTTGCGCGGCTTGGCCGCGCCCAGCTTCAGGCGCACGGGTTTTTCGCCCCAGATTTCCTCCAGCCGGTAGTACTGGCGGATGGCGGGCTGCATCACATGCACCACGGCCTGGCCGCAGTCCACGATGATCCATTCGCCGTTCTCCTCGCCCTCGGTGCGCGGCTTGATGAAGCCGGCCTCGCGCACGGCGTCGCGCACGCTGGCGGCCAGGGCCTTGGTCTGGCGGTTGGAGCTGCCGGTGGCGACGACGACGCGCTCGAACAGCGGCGAGAGATGCTCGGTGTTGAAGACCTGGATGTCTTGCGCCTTGACGTCCTCCAGTCCATCGACGATGGCGCGCTGGAGCCGGGTCACGTCTTTCTTGGCGGCGGTTTCCGATTTGGGGGAAGTGGTCATCTAGGGGTCTTCAGAGAAAAAATGGGGTCAATATAGCCTGTCAAGGCTCACAGCCAGTCGCGGCGTTGCAGGTAACGTGTGGTGAGTTCGGCCTCGGGCGTGCCCGGTGCGTCTTCGCGCTGGTAGGTCCAGGCCGCCAGCGGCGGCATGGACAGCAGGATGGACTCGGTGCGCCCGCCCGACTGCAGGCCGAAATGCGTGCCGCGGTCCCAGACCAGGTTGAACTCTACGTAGCGCCCTCGGCGGTAGAGCTGGAATTCGCGCTCGCGCTCGCCATGGGGCAGGGCCATGCGCCGCTGCACGATCGGCAGGTAGGCTTTCAAAAAGGCATCGCCCACGCTCTGCGTCATGGCCAGACTGCGCTCGAAGCCGAGGTCGGAGAAGTCGTCGAAGAAGATGCCGCCGATGCCGCGCTGCTCGCCCCGGTGCTTCAGATAGAAATACTCGTCGCACCACGCCTTGAAGCGTGGGTACAGGCCCTCGCCGAACGGCGCCAGGGCGTCGCGGCAGGCACGGTGGAAATGCACCGCGTCTTCCTCGAAGCCGTAGTACGGCGTCAGGTCCATGCCCCCGCCGAACCAGCAGGTGGGCTCCTGCCCCGGCCGGCCCGCGGCGATCATGCGCACGTTCATGTGCACGGTGGGCACATAAGGGTTGCGCGGGTGGAATACGAGCGACACGCCCATGGCTTCGAACGGGCTGCCTTCCAGCTCGGGCCGGTGCTGCGTGGCCGAGGGCGGCAGTTGCGGGCCGCTGACATGCGAGAAGCCGCAGCCGGCGCGCTCGAACACGCGCCCGCCCTCCAGGATGCGCGTGATGCCGTCGCCCTGCAGGGGCGAGCCAGGCTCGCGTCGCCAGGCGTCCGACCTGAAGCGCGCACCGCCCTGATCCTGCGGTCCCTCGATGTCTTCCAGTGCGGCGGTGATGCGCGACTGCAGGCCTTCAAGGTAGCCGCGCACCCTTGCCACGGTGCTGGCGGGATTCAGAGCCTGCGCCATCAGCCGCCCTTGACGGCGCGATGGCCGATGTCGCGGCGGTACTGCGCGCCATCGAAGTAGATGCCGCGCGCCACGTCGTACACGCGCTGCTGCGCCTGCTTTACGTTGTCGGCCAGGGCCGTCACGCACAGCACGCGCCCGCCGCTGGTACGCACCACGCCATCCTCGTCGAGTTGGGTGCCGGCGTGGAACACCATGGCATCGTCCTCGTCCTGCGGCAGGCCGGTGATGGCGTCGCCCTTGCGCGGGCTGTCGGGGTAGCCGTGCGCGGCCATGACCACGCCCAGCGCGGTGCGCCGATCCCACTGCAGCGCGACCTGGTCCAGCCTGCCGTCCACGGCTGCGCCCAGCACCTCGACAAGGTCGCTCTTCAGGCGCATCAGGATGGGCTGCGTCTCGGGGTCGCCCATGCGGCAGTTGAACTCCAGCGTCTTGGGATGGCCGGTGGCGTCGATCATCAGGCCGGCATACAGAAAGCCGGTGTAGGGAATGCCGTCCTTTTCCATGCCGCGGATGGTGGGCAGGATGACCTCGCGCATGGCGCGCGCGTGCACGTCGGCCGTGACCACCGGGGCCGGCGAATACGCGCCCATGCCGCCGGTATTCGGGCCCTGGTCGCCGTCCTTGAGGCGCTTGTGGTCCTGGCTCGTGGCCAGCGCCACAACGTTCTTGCCGTCGCACAGCACGATGAAGGAGGCCTCCTCGCCCTCGAGGAATTCCTCGATCACCACGCGCGCCCCGCCCTCGTTGTGCGCCACGCCGTATTTGTTGTCCACCAGCATGAAGTCCACGGCATCGTGCGCCTCCTGCAGCGTGGTAGCCACCACCACGCCCTTGCCGGCGGCCAGGCCGTCGGCCTTGATGACGATGGGCGCGCCCAGGCGGTCCACGAAGGCGTGGGCCAGGGCCGGGTCGGTGAAGGTGTCGTAGTCCGCCGTGGGGATGCCGTGGCGGCGCATGAAGGCCTTGGAGAAGGCCTTGGAGCTTTCGAGCTGGGCCGCCGCCTTCGTGGGGCCGAAGATGCGCAGGCCGTGGGCGCGGAACTCGTCTACCACGCCCGCGGCCAGCGGCGCCTCAGGGCCGACCACGGTCAGCGCAATCTTCTGCGCCTGAGCCCATTCGCGCAGCGCCACCACATCGGTGATGGGCAGGTTCTCATACCGGGGCGACAAGGCCGTGCCGCCGTTGCCCGGCGCCACATAGACCCTGGTGGTCCTGGGGGACTGGCTCAGCTTCCAGGCCAGTGCGTGTTCCCGGCCGCCGCCGCCAATGACTAGGATTTTCATAAGTTGTCGTTCTAGCTCCTAGAGCTCAGCGTTGTGATAGACATCTTGCACATCGTCAAGGTCTTCGATCATGTCCAGCAGCCTTTGCATGCGGGCGGCGGCGTCGCCCTCCAGCGCAATGGTGTTCTCGGCACGCATGGTGACCTCGGCCACCTCGGGCGTCAGGCCCGCGGCCTGCAACGCGTTGCGCACGGCCTCGAAGTCGCCGGGCGCGGTCAGCACCTCGATGGCGCCTTCGTCGTCGGTAATCACGTCCTCGGCACCTGCTTCCAAGGCCACGTCCATCACCTTGTCTTCGCTGGTGCCAGGGGCAAAGATGATCTGACCCACGTTCTTGAACTGGAAGGCCACCGAGCCTTCGGTGCCCATATTGCCGCCGTACTTGCTGAAGGCGTGACGCACCTCGGCCACGGTGCGCACGCGGTTGTCGGTCATGGTGTCCACGATGATCGCGGCGCCGCCGATACCGTAGCCCTCGTAGCGGATTTCCTCGTAGTTCACGCCCTCCAGCGTGCCCGAGGCCTTGTCAATGTTGTATTTGATGCGGTCGGCCGGCATATTGGCGGCCTTGGCCTTGTCGATGGCCAGGCGCAGACGCGGGTTGGCCGAGGGGTCGCCGCCGCCTGTGCGCGCCGCGACGGTAATTTCACGAATGATGCGGGTCCAGATCTTTCCGCGCTTTTCATCCTGGCGGCCCTTGCGGTGCTGGATGTTGGCCCATTTGCTGTGTCCTGCCACTGCAGCGTCCTTTGATTGATTTAATCTTGCGGTCGGGATTTTACTTTTGACTCACCCCCTCACAGGATTGCCATGGCCGAGCCCCTATTGATCGCACAGCACGACACCACCCAATGCCACCTGCTGCCGGGCCTGGCCAACCGCCATGGCCTGATCACCGGCGCCACCGGCACCGGCAAGACCGTGACGCTGCAGACCCTGGCCGAGCAGTTCTCGCGCATCGGCGTACCGGTGTTCATGGCCGACGTGAAGGGCGACCTCACGGGCATCAGCCAAAAGGGCAGCATCGGCGACAAGCTGGCCAAGGTGCTGGCCGAGCGTGGCCTGGCCCTGCCCGAGCCCGTGGCCTGCCCCACCACGCTGTGGGACGTGTTCGGGGAGCAGGGCCACCCAGTGCGCGCCACCATCTCCGACATGGGGCCGCTGCTGCTGGGACGCATGCTGAACCTGAACGAGACCCAGCTGGGCGTGCTGAACCTGGTGTTCAAGATCGCCGACGACAACGGCCTGCTGCTGCTGGACCTGAAGGACCTGCGCGCCATGCTCCAGCATGTGGGCGACAACGCCAAGGACTTCACCACCGAATACGGCAACATCAGCAGCGCCAGCGTGGGCGCCATCCAGCGCGGCCTGCTGCAGATCGAGACCCAGGGCGGCGACAAGTTCTTCGGCGAGCCCATGCTCAACATCGAGGACTTCATGCAGACCGTGGATGGGCGCGGCGTGATCAACATCCTCGCGGCCGACAAGCTCATGAATTCGCCGCGCCTGTACGCCACCTTCCTGCTGTGGATGTTGTCGGACCTGTTCGAGCGGCTGCCCGAGATCGGCGATCCCGAGCAACCCAAGCTGGTGTTCTTCTTCGACGAGGCCCACCTGCTGTTCAACGAGGCGCCCAAGGTGCTCGTCGAGCGCATCGAACTCGTGGTGCGCCTGGTGCGCTCCAAGGGCGTGGGGGTGTACTTCGTGACGCAGAACCCGCTGGACATCCCCGACAGCGTGCTCGCCCAGCTGGGCAACCGCGTGCAACACGCGCTGCGCGCCTTCACGCCGCGCGACCAGAAGGCCGTGAAGGCCACGGCCACCACCATGCGTCCCAAGGCGGGCCTGGACATCGAGGCCGCCATCACCGAACTGGCCGTGGGCGAGGCGCTGGTGAGCCTGCTCGACGCCAAGGGCCGGCCCAGCGAGACCGAGCGCGTCTACGTACTGCCGCCGGGCAGCCAGATCGGCCCCATTACCGACAGCGAGCGGCGCGCGCTGATCGCGGGCTCGCTCGTCACGGGCACCTACGAACAACCCGTGGACCGCGAGTCGGCCTACGAGAAGCTGCGCGGCCGCGCCGATGCGGCAGTCAGCAACGCGGCCGCAAACCAAGGCAATGCGGGCGCGCAGGACGAGGGCGGGCTGATAGGCGGGCTCAACGACGTGCTGTTCGGCTCCACCGGCCCGCGCGGCGGCAAGCGCGACGGCCTGGTGCAGACCATGGCCAAGTCCGCCGTGCGCACCATGGGCACCAGCCTGGGCAAGGAAATCCTGCGCGGCGTGCTAGGCAGCATCTTCGGCGGCAGGAAGCGCTGAGCCATTTGAAACAAAAAGTGGCTCTAACACCCTAACCACAAGCGTAGTCAGCTATTTTTTTATGAGTACTCCATGATCGACCTGTACTACTGGACCACCCCCAACGGCCACAAGATCACGCTGTTCCTGGAGGAAGCAGGCCTGCCCTACCGCATCCACCCGGTGAACATCGGCCGCGGCGAGCAGTTCGCGCCCGACTTCCTGCGCATCGCGCCGAACAACCGCATCCCGGCCATCGTGGACCAGGCGCCGGCCGACGGCGGCGCGCCGCTGTCCATCTTCGAATCCGGCGCCATCCTGCTGTACCTGGCCGACAAGACCGGCAAGTTCATCCCGCCGGACCTGCGCGGGCGCAACCAGGCGCTGCAATGGCTGTTCTGGCAGATGGGCGGCCTGGGCCCCATGGCCGGGCAGAACCACCACTTCGTGCAGTACGCGCCCGAGCAGATCCCCTACGCCATCGAGCGCTACGTGAAGGAAACCGCACGCCTGTACGGCGTGCTCGACAAGCACCTGGCCGACGGCCGCGACTACATCGTCGCGGGCGAATACTCCATCGCCGACATGGCCTGCTACCCGTGGATCGTGCCGCATGAGCGGCAACGCCAGGACTTGGGCGACTTCCCGCACCTGCGGGCCTGGTTCGAACGCATCCGCACCCGCCCCGCCACGGAGCGCGCCTACGCCCTGGCCCAGACCATCAACACCGCGCCCACGGTGGATGAGGCGGCCAAGAAAATCCTGTTCGGCCAGGACGCCGGCACCGTGCGCCGCTAACGCGGGGCCCGTCGCCCGCAAAAAAAGCCGCTGAATCAGCGGCTTTTTGGCTGCAGCGGCGGCGCCTTCAATCCACCAGGCCCACGAACAGGTTCTGCACGTCGTCGTTGTTCTCGATGCCGGCCAGAAACGCCTGCACCTCCTCCTGCGCCTCGGGCGACAGGCTGGCCATGCTCACCGGGTTCTTGGCCTTGTAGCCCAACTTGGCCGACAGCACCTTGAAGCCGAACCCGGGCAGCGCCTTGGCGACCGCGTCCAGGTCCGCGGGATCGGTCAGGAACAGGGTCTGGCCCTCTTCCTCGCCGGGCTCGAAGTCCTGGGCGCCCGCCTCGATGGCGGCGAGTTCCGCGTCGGCGCCGGGCTGCTCTGGCTCGCCCTCGATCATGCCGACATGGTCGAAATCCCAGGCCACGGCGCTCATCTGTCCCTTACGAAAGCACACGCGCATCTCGGGCGCGGTGCGGTTCACGTTGTCGGTCAGGCATTCCACCATCACCGGCACCTGGTGCGGCGCAAAGCCCTCGTAGATCACGCGCTCATAGTTCACAGCGTCACCGCCCACGCCCGAGCCCTTCTTGATGGCACGCTCCAGCGTGTCCTTGGGCATGGAGGCCTTGCGCGCCGCCTCAATGGCCAGACGCAGGCGCGAATTGCCGGCCGGGTCGGCGCCAGCGCGTGCGGCAACGATGATTTCCTTGACCAGCTTGCCAAAAAGCCTGCCCTTGGCATCGGCGACCAGCGCCTTGCCCTTTGCCTTCCATTGCGCACCCATGGCTACGATTTCCTTTGCGTGGAGCCAACAAAAAATGCGGCCTGCGCCGCAGCCGCAAAGTTTATACCTCGCCGCCGAAGCCGCGCCTGGGCGTGCAAAAATTCCGCCCTGGCCCCCCGTTTCCTTTGATATTCCACAAGAGGCACCCGCCCATGAGCAACGTCCACGTCATAGCCCACCCCCTGGTGCAGCACAAGCTGACCCTGATGCGCAAGAAGGACGCCAGCACCAACAGCTTTCGCCGCCTGCTGGGCGAGCTGTCCACGCTGATGGCCTACGAGGTCACGCGCGACATGCCGCTGCAGGATGTGCAGATCGAAACCCCGCTGGAGACCATGACCGCCAAGGTCATCGACGGCAAGAAGCTGGTGCTGGTGTCGATACTGCGCGCTGGCAACGGCTTCCTCGACGGCATGCTCAACGTGGTGCCCGGCGCGCGCATTGGCCACATCGGCCTGTACCGCGATCCGGCCACGCTGCAGCCCGTGGAGTATTACTTCAAGATGCCGTCCGAGATGGCCGAGCGCGACGTGATCGTGGTGGACCCCATGCTGGCCACCGGCAACTCGGCCGCCGCGGCCGTGGAGCGCATCAAGCGGCTCCAGCCGCGCTCCATCAAGTTCGTGTGCCTGCTGGCCGCGCCCGAGGGCGTGGCCACCATGCAGAAGGCCCACCCCGACGTCCCCATCTTCACCGCCGCCATCGACCGCGAGCTCAATGAGCACGGCTACATCCTGCCGGGCCTTGGGGATGCGGGCGACCGTATTTTTGGCACCAAGTAAGAGCACGGCCACACGGCACAGCACCAGTGATCTCATGATGCATCCAACGCCCCACTCCCTCCTGGCTGCCCACGCAGGCAGAGTGTTGCGGCACGCCGCCACCGGCCTGTGCGCTGCGGCCCTGGTGCTGGCCGCAGGCTCGCCCGCGGAAGCAAAAACCACCGCAGCCCTGCTCCAGCAGCAGTGCCGCACCGATCATGGCGCGGACCAGCCTGGCCAACCAGCCCCGACGTTGACCGAGGCTGACCTCAAGGCCTCACGCATCGTCCACCACACGCCAGGCAGCCTGCCGGCCCAACCCGCGCCCGTATTCCAGGGCGCGGACATGATGAATCTCTTCATCGTGGTGGAGGCGGATGGCCAATATGTCAGCGTACTGGACGGCGATCGACTGGAACCCATCCACCGCTTTGCGCCAGGCGCCGCCCTGCACGGCGAGCCGAAGTTCACGCCCGATGGACGCTACATGCTCTTCGCCTCGCGTGATGGCTGGATCACCAAGTTCGATATCTGGAACCTGCAAGTCGTAGCCCGGGTACGCGCCGGCAGCAGCACGCGCGATTTTGCCGTCTCCAGCGACGGCCAATATGTGGCCGTGGCCAACGACCAGCCGCACACGCTGGTGCTGCTGGACGCCGAGCTGAACCCGCTCAAGGTGCACCCGGCACTGAACAAGCATCGCACGCAAAGCTCGCGCGTCCTGGCGGTGCGTGACGCCGCGCCACGCAGGAGCTTCGTCGCCGTACTGGAGGATGTGCCCGAGGTCTGGGAGGTCAGTTACAACCCCACGGCCGATGACGTGCCGATCGGTGTCATCCACGATTTCCTCTACAAGGAGGGCGCGTTCATTGCGGGCTTCCTGAACCCGCACCGCACCTACCTGGCAGAGCCCATCAGGGATTTTTCATTGACGCCCAGCCGCGACGAACTCGTGGGCACGGGTCGCGAGTCCGGCCTGGGCCAGGTCATCCACCTGGACGTGCGCAAGAAGATCGCCAACCTGCAACTGCCCGGCAGGCCATACCTGGGCTCGGGTACCACCTGGAAATACCGCCCCCGGCCCAGTGCGCCCGAGCACACCGTGATGGCCACGCCCAGCCTGCACGACAGCCAGCTCAGCGTCATCGACCTGGGAACCTGGGCCACGCTCCAGACCATTCCCACCCTGGGCCCGGGCTGCTTCGTGCACAGCCACGAGGACACACCCTACGCCTGGGCGGATTCAATGCTGTCCGCCCGAGACACACTGCAGGTCATCGACAAACGTACGCTCCAACGCATGGCCGACATCCGTCCCGCCCCCGGCAAGACCCTGGCACATGTCGAATTCACACGTAACGGCAGCTATGCCCTAGCCAGCCTGAGGGAGAGCAAGGCCGACGGCGGTGCACTCGTCGTCTTCGACGCCACCACATTCAAGGAGGTCAAGCGCATCCCCATGGACAAGCCCGGCGGCCAATACAACCTGCACAACAGGATCACCCGGCCAGTGGACGCCCGCCGCTGAAAGCCCCCCCGTTTCTGCCGTGCAGGACCGGGGGCTGAAATCGCTCAATACACGTCGTGCTGGGTGTTGTGGACGTTGAACTTGCCGGTCGGCGTGATCAAGCGTGGATCCCTGATGACGCTTTTCAGCTGCAGGGTCTTGTCATCCACCACGACGATGGCCGAGGCCTTGTCCTTGGCCGACCAGACGGAGAACCATACCTCGTCGCCCGCCTTGTTGTACTCGGGCTGCACCACGCGCTTCGCTCCACCGTCGTCCGGCAGGCCGGCCCACTGGCCGATCGGCAGCACCTTGTAGCCCTTGTCGAGATTGTTGATGTCATACACCGCAATCGACTGGGAAAGCCCCGCATCCGGATTCAACGGCGTGTCCACATACAGGTGTCTGGACTTGGGATGGCTTTTGAGGAAAAGCGATCCACCACCCTGCCCCGCGAGCGTCTGCACCACCTTGAAGGCATGGGCCTTGTGCTTGACGGGGTCGGTGCCGATAAGGGACACGGTTTCATCGCCCAGGTGGCCCGTGGACCACACCGGGCCGTACTTGGGATGCTTGAAGTTGGCGCCCCGCCCGGGATGCGGAATCTTGCCCACATCGACCACCGCCACCACGGTATCGTTCTTGGAGTCGATCACGCCGATCTTGTTGCTCTGATTGGCTGCCACCATGAAGTAGCGCTTGCTCGAATCCCAGCCACCATCATGCAGATAGCGCGCAACGCCCATTTCGGTCAGTTTCAGCGACTTCATGTCGGAGTAGTCGACCATCAGGGACTTGCCGGTTTCCTTGACGTTGACGATGAACTCGGGCTTGTGCAGCGACGACACGATGGAGGCTACGCGTGGCTCGGGGTGGTATTCCTGGGTGTCCACGGTCATTCCGCGCGTGGCCACGATCTTCAGCGGCTCGAGCGTGTCGCCGTTCATGATGACGAACTGGGGCGGCCAGTAGGCGCCGGCAATAGCCAGCTTGTCCTCGTAGCCCTTGAACTTGGAGGTTTCCACCGAACGCGCCTCCAGGCCGATGCGGATCTCGGCCACGTTGGTGGGTGTCTCCATCCACAGGTCGATCATGTTGACGCGGCCATCACGGCCAATCACGAACAGGTAGCGACCCGAGGCCGACACGCGGGAAATATGCACCGCGTAGCCGGTCTTGATGATGCTGATGATCTTCTTGCTGTCGCCATCGATCAGTGCGACCTCGCCGGCATCGCGCAGGGTGGTGGAGAAGATGTTGCTGATGTTGTAGCTGTTCATCTTCTTCGTGGGGCGGTCGGCCGGAGCCACCGTGACCTTCCAGGTCCCCTTCATGTCCGCCAGGCCCCATTCGGGCGGCTGGGGCGGCTCGTGCTGGATATAGCGCGCCATCAGGTCGACCTGCGCCTCGGTCAGTTCACCCGAGGTCTGCCAGTTGGGCATACCGGCCGGCGAGCCATAGGCAATGAAAATCTTCAGGTAATCCGTCCCCTTGGGAACGGTCAGATCCGGTGTCAGGGGCTTGCCCGTGGCGCCCTTACGCAAAACACCATGGCAACCCGCACAGCGCTCGAAGTAAATCTTGCGCGCAGCGTCAAACTCCGCCAGCGACATGGGCGGCGCCTTGGGATTGGTGCTTTGCACCATGGGGGTTGCGGTGAGCGGGGAAGTACCAGCTTGGTAGTTCTTCTCTGCTTCGGAAACGCCCTTCTGCTCTTGCGCGGACACGCCAAGAACCACCGTCGCCAGCAATGCTGCAGCGACACTCGTAGGCCGATAGTTTTTCATGCGATGCCTCCAAATATGACTTTGCTGCTTGACTGGCCCTGTGATTGAGCCAATGTCCTGCGGTGTCGCTTTCGCCGCAACAGGACAACTGTCAATATAGAAACGTCAAAATGGCAAAGGCTGATTTGCATCAACCCGAAAACATCTCGGCTGCCCAGAAGGCGAGTTCGCCAACAAACACGGAGCTAAGGCGTCACCTCCACCTCGCCCTTCATTTCCGGGTGTGGACCGCATGAATATGGATACCGGCCCGGCGTCTCAAACTGACGTTGCCAGGATTCCTGCGGGAAAAACCTCTCGGATTCGCCCCCCTGCTCCGGCGAGAAAAGTACCGAATGGCTCGTGCGCTTTTCCTGATTGACCCATCTGACCGTATCCCCGGCACGCACACGGACCTGCGCCGGATCGAAGCGGTAGTTCTGAATGATGACTTCGACAGTCTTCTGGGCCGACACGGGAGACGAGGCGATCACCGCAGAAAAAAAGACAAGTGCCGCACACGTCGACACCTGTCTTCCGGTTTTCATGACTGAGAGCGACATGCTTTCACGTCGTCGAAGCAAAAGTGTTACTGCTTGAGCGCCTTCACGTCGCCGTCTGCACCCACGCCCAGCGTATAGCCCAGCGAGACATGGTGAAAGCGCCCTGAGGCATGATCGGCGTGGATGGCGAGGCCGAACGGCACCGTCTTACCCTCGCCAGGATTCTTGCGTGTAAACGTGATGGTGTAGGTGTCGCCGCTCTTTGTTCCTTCCGCCGTTGCCCCCAGCGAGCCGCCTTCCATCTTGCGCTCCGTGGTCACCGTGCCATTGGCCACCTTGGCGCCCTTGGCACTCTTCCACTGCATCAATTCATAAG
This sequence comes from Alicycliphilus denitrificans, assembly GCF_044792555.1. Taxonomy (GTDB): domain Bacteria; phylum Pseudomonadota; class Gammaproteobacteria; order Burkholderiales; family Burkholderiaceae_C; genus Alicycliphilus; species Alicycliphilus denitrificans_A. The sequence continues at coordinate 1,298,005 of NZ_CP126238.1, read as the reverse complement.
CACCGGTTTTCGTGTACTTGGTCTTCTTGTCATCTGCACCGGGCATGGTACGCGCATCGTTATGGCAGGAAGCCCAGCAGCCGGCCTGATTGGCCAGTTGCACCTGTGCATCCGGGAACATCACGGTGGCCTTGACCTCGTTGTCCTTATCGCTCTGGTCGGCGCCGCCTGCAGGGGCCTTGAAGGTCAGGCGCAGGTAAAGGTTGCTGGCGTCATAGGCGGCCTGCACGGCCACCGGGTACATCATGGTCTTGGGAGCCCCCTTGGGTTCCATGTCCTTGCCGGCCAGGCGTTTCATGTCGAAGTTGAGCGTGCCCTTTTCCTCATGGCAGCCAATGCAAGTTTCGCCCTTTTTGAGGCCAGCCGTACCACTGTGGTCAGATTTCTTGCCCACCCACTCCATGGGGGAAACAGCGGCGTGGAACACGTTGATATCGCGCTTGGGAACCTTGCCCCAGTCGGGCGCCGCAAAGGCTGCCTGCGTTCCCACAGCGAGCAGCGAACCCAAAAGCATTATCGAAAGGGTGGATTTTTTCATCGTTTACTCCTAATAGGTGTTCTCAGGCGACCGCCCCAGCCAGGACAAACCGCCAAACAAGCTTACAGATCCTCGTCTTCGTCTTCCTTCATGCCTTTGGGCTTGTTATGTGCAATGCCCTTGTGGCAATCGATACAGGTTTGCTTTTCTTCCTGCGCGATCTTGTGCATCTTGGCGCCACGCGCCTTTTGCCTCTCGGTATCCATGCCCTCGAAACTGTGGCAATTGCGACATTCACGCGAGTCAGCGGCCTTCATGCGCGCCCACTCCCGCTCGGCCAGCGTCAGGCGCTTGGCCTCGAACTTTTCCTTGGTATCGATAGTACCGGTCAACTTGCCCCACACCTCGCGACTGGCCTGGATCTTGCGAATCATCTTGTGCGTCCAGTCCTTGGGCACATGGCAGTCCGAACACATGGCGCGCACACCGGTGCGATTGCTGTAATGAATCGTCTTCTTGTACTCTTGATAGACGTTGTCGTGCATCTCGTGGCAGGAGATACAGAAGTCCATCGTGTTGGTCGCTTCCATTCCGGTGTTGAAACCGCCCCAGAACAGAATGCCAGAGATGAAACCTGTCATCAGCAACCCAATCAGCGAATACTTCGCGCTTGGCTTTTTCAGGGTGGCCCACAGGTTTGCAAATTTTCCAGCCATCAAATTTCTCCGCACTTCATTTTTCGTATTGGAGACGCACGGACCAAGGGACTCACGCCCCTCGATCCTTGCCTCAGACTAAGGCTGCCCCATCAATAGATGTCGTGCTGCGTGTTATACACGTTGAACTTGCCCGTGGGGGTGATCATCTTGGGATCGGTGATCACCTTCTTCACCTTCAGGGTCACATCGTCATACACCACAATGGCCGACTGGTCGGTCTTGCCACCCCACAGGGAGATCCAGACTTCCTTGCCATCCTTGGAATATTCCGGATGCACGGCACGCTTGACTGCCTTGGTTTCCGGCAGGCCAGAGTCCTTGGCCACGTTCAGCACTGCCTTGGGCTTGGACAGATCAGCCATGTCCCACACGGCCACGGATTCCGCCAGATCCTTGTCGGGGTTCTGGGGTGCGTCGGCCCAGAAATGCTTGGACTTCGGATGGGTCTTCACGAACAGATTGCCAGGAACGTGCTTGATCTCCTGCACCACCTTCCAGTTGTGCTGCTTGTACTTCTTGAACTTGGGATCGTCCGAAGGCGTGGAGATCAGCGTCACGACATCAGCACCCAGGTGACCGGTTGCCCAGACGGGGCCGTACTGGGGGTGGACGAAGTTGGCGCCGCGTCCCGGATGGGGAATCTTGGCCACATCAACCAAAGCAGCCAGCTTGCCCAGCTTAGTGTCTACAGCGGCAATCTTGTTGGAAGCATTGGCAGCCACCAGGAAGTAGCGCTTGGAGGCATCCCATCCGCCGTCATGCAGGAACTTGGCCGATGCGATGGTGGTGGTCTTGAGGTTCTCGATATCCGAGTAGTCAACCAGCAGGATCTGACCGGTTTCCTTGATGTTCACCACCCATTCCGGCTTGATGAAGGACGACACAATGGAGGCCACGCGCGGCTCGGGGTGGTATTCGCCATCCACTGTCATGCCACGAGTACCGACCACCTTGCGCGGTTTCAGGGTGTCACCATCCATGATCACGAATTGGGGCGGCCAGTAGGAGCCGGCAATCGCGTACTTGTCTTCGAAGCCCTTGAACTTGGACGTATCCACCGAGCGCGCGTCAAAGCCGATTTTCACTTCAGCAACGACGGCTGGCTTCTCCATCCACATGTCAATCAGGGACAAGCGGCCGTCGCGACCGATCACATACACGTAGCGGCCCGAGGCAGACATACGCGAGATATGCACGGCGTAGCCGGTCTTGACGATGCTACGGATTTCCTTGGTGTCGCCATCAATCAGAGCCACTTCACCGGTGTCACGCAGCGTGACCGAGAAGACATTGCTCAGGTTGATCTTATTCATCTGCTTGGTCGGACGCTCGCTGACCGGCACCATGACCTTCCAGGAGTCCATCGTTTCCTTCAAGCTGTACTCAGGCGGCACATCCGGGGGATTCTGGATGTACTTGGCCATCAAAGTCAGCTCTTCCTTGGTCAGGATGTCGTCGAAGTTGACCATGCCCCCGTCGGTGCCATAGCCGATGATCTTCTCCAGGCGCGACTGGCCCAGTGCAAGCGTCCCGCCCTCGGTCTTCTTGCCGTCGGCGCCTACCTTGCTCCAGTGCGGCTCAAGATTCTTGCCCGTAGCCCCCTTGCGCAGGACGCCGTGGCAACCGGCGCAGCGTTCGAAATAAATCTTCTTGGCTGCCTCTTTCTCTGCGGCCGTCATGGCAGGCGCTTCGAGCTTGGCGTCTTGAGCCATTGCAGGTACTGCAAGACCCGAGAGCATCACCACTGCAGCAATGCTCGAAAGGCGGGGAAATTTCATCTTTTTTACTCCGTAGGTATCTTGCAGCCAATCCACCCTCTCAGGTAGCTGTGAAACCCGGCGACGGCCGCAACAAGTCGATCCGAGTAAGTTCATTATGTTTGTGCAGTTTCCCCAACCCTTGACCTATGGCAAAAGGGTAAAGCAAATGCATCAAAGAGTGGGCGAATATGCACACAATCCAAACATTGCCAAGAGGCGGCAATGTGCGCATAAATCATGCGCAATGCTGACTTAAGATGCGCAACTGTGACGTGGAAACAACAAATTGATGCCCGGACCGATTCTTGCCTTCAATGACCTCGGGTGCAGCAAAGGAGGGCGCCAACTATTCCAGGGCGTCAATTGCACGGTGCAATGCGGACGCTGGCTTCATGTCATGGGAGCCAACGGAATAGGAAAGACCAGCCTGCTGCGCATGCTTTGCGGCCTGTCGCCCATTGAGTCGGGTGACATCCTCTGGGAAGGGCGATCCATCCGTGCGCAGCGAGACGCCTTCCAGCAGGACCTGTGCTATCTGGGGCACCTCAACGGCCTGCAAGAGTCCATGACCGTCCGTGAAAATTTGGCGTTCGCCACTGCCTTGCGCGGCCACGCATGTGACGCCAAGACAGTATCCGTCACGCTTGCGCGATTCGGCGTCGCCGGACGGGGCGAGCAACTGGTGCGCCACCTCTCGCAGGGACAAAAGCGCCGGGTTGCGCTGGCGCGCTTGTCCCTGAGCCCGGCACGTCTATGGGTACTTGACGAGCCCTTTGTCGCCATGGATGACACCGGCATCCGCATGCTCTCAGACCTGATTGCACAGCACCTGGCGAGCGGCGGCATCACGGTACTGACCAGCCACCAAAGCGTGGGCATTGGCACGGTGCCCGCCCAGCCCCTGGAATTGCGCGCATGAACCCACCACCCTCACATTCCGATATGCAGCTGGGGCTGGGTGCCGTCATGCTGGCGGTACTGCGGCGTGAAGTTGCCCTGGCCATGCGGCAAAAGGGCGAAGTGCTGACGCCGCTGGTATTTTTCATCGTTGTCGCCAGTCTGTTCCCTTTGGGCGTAGGCCCCGAATCCGCGCTGCTGCTGCGTATGGCGCCAGGCGTACTGTGGGTGAGCGCGCTGCTGGCGGCCATGCTGTCACTGCAGCGCATGTTCGCCAGTGACCACGCCGACGGCTCGCTAGAGCAGATGCTGCTGTCTTCCACCCCACTGACCCTGTTGGTGGTGGCCAAGGCGCTGTCGCACTTCCTACTTTCAGGGTTGCCGCTGGTGCTGGTTGCCCCGGTGCTCGGCTTGCAGTTCGGACTCGATAGCCAAGCCCTGGGGATTTTGATGCTCTCACTGCTGCTGGGAACGCCAACGCTGAGTCTCATAGGCAGCATCGGAGCCTCGCTAACCTTGGGAGTGCGCGGCGCGGGGGTACTGCTGTCGTTGTTAATATTGCCGCTCTATATCCCCGTGCTCATTTTTGGTGCCGGCGCCGTGGAAGCCCATGCCTCCGGTCTGGGTGCCGGCGGGCACCTGTCCCTGCTTGCTGCACTGCTAGTGCTTGCCCTTTTTTTCGCCCCCCTCGCTACCACCGCCGCCCTGAAAATTTCTCTGGAATGAAAACACCCGGCATTCAATGGTTCAAGTACGCTTCGCCACAAAACTTCTATTTTCTGGCAGGAAGACTTTGGCCCTGGTTCGCAGGCCTGGCAACCGTGCTGACGCTGCTCGGTCTGTGGATTGCCTTCTTTGTCGCACCCACGGACGCACAGCAGGGTCAGGGCTATCGCATCATTTTCGTGCATGTACCGACATCCCAGATGTCGATGTTCATCTACATCGTGATGGCAGGCTGGGCCGCCATCGGCCTGGCTTTCAATACGCGACTGTCGGGCATGATGGCCAGTGCGCTGGCACCCACGGGCGCACTGTTTGCCTTTTTGTCGCTGGTCACGGGCTCGCTGTGGGGCAAACCGATGTGGGGCACCTGGTGGGTGTGGGATGCGCGGCTCACGTCAGAACTGATCCTGCTGTTCCTGTACCTGGGCTTCCTGGCGCTGCAGTCCAGCATCGATGACCCGCGCCGCGCGGACAAGGCCTGCGCCGTGCTGGCGCTGGTGGGCGTGGTGAACGTGCCCATCATTTATTTTTCCGTCGTCTGGTGGAACACCTTGCACCAGGGCGCCTCAGTCTCGATGACCCGCGCGCCCTCGATGGCGGCCCCCATGCTCTGGGGCATGCTGATCATGGTGGTGGCCTTCTGGATGTATGCCATAGCCGCCGCCCTGGCGCGGGTGCGCAACATCATTCTCGAGCGGGAACGTCACACCGAGTGGGTTCAACATGCAGTGGAATAGCTTTTCAGAATTTTTCGCCATGGGAGGTTATGCCTTCTATGTCTGGGGCAGTTTCGGCGCCACGGCGCTGGTGATGGCAGTGGAGTCGCTGCTGATCCGCAACCGGCGCAAGCAGGTACAACAACTCCTACGCGCCGAACACCAACCCAACGAATCGCAGACATGAAACCTCGCCACAAACGCGCCGCCATCATCGCCGCCGGACTGGCCGCCCTCTCCCTGGCCGCTTATCTGGTGCTCAACGCATTCGAGAGCAATCTGGTCTTCTTCTTCAGCCCCAGCCAGGTTGCCGCGGGCGAGGCCCCAAAGAACCGCACCTTCCGCGTGGGCGGCATGGTCAAGGAGGGCTCGGTCGAGCGCAAGGATCTGACCGTCTCCTTTGTGGTCACGGACACGGCCCAGGAAATGAAGGTGACCTACACCGGCATCCTTCCCGATCTGTTCCGCGAGGGCAAGGGCGTAGTGGCCCAAGGCAAGCTCGGCGAGGACGGGTTGTTCACGGCCTCCGAGGTGCTGGCCAAGCACGATGAAAACTACATGCCCCCCGAAGCACAGCACGCGGTCGACGAGGCCCAGAAGACCATCCAGACGCTGAAATAACCATGATTCCAGAACTAGGTCATTTCTCGCTCATCCTGTCGCTCTTCGTCGCCCTGGTGCTCGGCCTGCTGGGCTTGGCCGGCGGGCAGACCGGGCGACGTGACTGGCTCGCCCTGACACGGCCTGCCACACAGGCACTATGGCTGCTCACTGCCTTAGGCTACGGCTGCCTGACCTACGCCTTTTATAGCAACGACTTTTCGGTCGTGTATGTGGTGCAGCACTCCAACTCACACCTGCCCGACATCTACCGCATCGCCGGCGTCTGGGGTGGGCACGAGGGCTCGCTGCTGCTATGGCACTTCATGCTGACCACCTGGATGCTGGCGGTGTCCCTGTTCTCGCGCCAGTTGCCCGACACCATGGTGGCGCGCGTGCTGGGTGTGTTGGGTCTGGTGGCGGTGGGCTTCCTGGTGTTCATGTTGTTCACCTCCAACCCCTTCCTGCGCCTGGCCGACATTCCGGCCGACGGTCGCGACCTGAATCCTCTGCTCCAAGACCCGGGCCTGGTGTTCCATCCCCCTATGCTGTACATGGGTTACGTCGGCCTGGCGATTCCGTTCGCCTTTGCCATCGCCGCGCTGCTTAATGGACGGTTGGACGCCGCCTGGGCACGCTGGTCGCGCCCCTGGGCTACGGCGGCCTGGATTTTCCTCACGCTGGGCATCGCCCTGGGTTCCTGGTGGGCCTATTACGAACTGGGCTGGGGCGGCTGGTGGTTTTGGGATCCTGTGGAAAACGCCTCCTTCCTGCCCTGGCTGGTGAGCGCGGCGCTGATCCATTCGCTGGCCGTGACAGAAAAGCGTGGCCTGTTTCGCAACTGGACCATCGTGCTGGCCATCACGGCCTTCTCGCTGAGCCTGCTGGGGACCTTCCTCGTGCGCTCGGGGGTGCTGACCTCGGTGCACGCCTTTGCCACGGACCCGCGGCGCGGCGTGTTCATTCTCATTTTCCTATGCGTGGTGGTGGGCGGATCGCTCACGCTGTTTGCCATGCGTGCGGGCAAGGTGCGCTCTGGCGGTGCGTTTGCACTGGTTTCGCGCGAGACCTTTCTGCTGCTCAACAACGTGCTGCTCACCACGGCTGCGGCCTCTGTGCTGCTGGGCACTCTCTACCCGCTGATAGTGGACTCGCTCAATCTGGGCAAGCTCTCCGTCGGTCCGCCGTATTTCAATGCGGTCTTCGTGCCCATCATGGTGCCAGTGCTGCTGTTCATGGTGGTGGGCACTTTTGCACGCTGGAAAAGCGACGGCGCGTTGGATCTGGCGCGCAAACTAGGCGCCAGCGCCCTGGCATCGCTGGTGCTGGGCTGCAGCCTGCCCCTGCTTGCCGGACCTTGGTCGGCCCTGGCGGCACTGGGCCTGAGCCTAGCCCTGTGGATCGTGCTGTCCTCGCTGCAGCAGATCTACCGGCAAGTGCGCAGCACCACCAACTGGAGGGCCACGCCCTGGTCTTTCTGGGGCATGCACCTGGCTCATATCGGCATCGCGGTCAGCGTGGTGGGCGTCACCATGGTCAAAGGCTATGAAACCGAGAAGGACGTGCGCATGGGCCTGGGCGACACCGTCGCTGTAGGAGGCTACACCTTCAGACTCACCGGCATCCGGGAGACCGAAGGCCCCAACTATCGCGCCGACGTGGGTGATGTGGAACTGAGCCGCAACGGCCAGATCCTACGCCTGCTGCACCCCGAAAAGCGCACCTACTTCTCCTCTGCCATGCCCATGACCGAAGCGGCCATCGATACCGGCCTGGCGCGCGACGTCTATGTGTCACTTGGCGAACGCCTGGAAGGCGGAGAGCACCCCGTCTGGGCCGTGCGCGTCTACTACAAACCCTTCGTGAACTGGATCTGGGGCGGCGGCTTGTTGATGGCGCTCGGCGGAGCCATGGCGACACTGGATCGCCGCTACCGCAGCAAGCGGGCGCGCGCCGCCACGGGCGTCACGGTGAAGGGAGTCGCCGCGTGAAGAAGGCACTCATTCCCCTGGGCTTGTTTCTGGTACTGGCAGTGTTTCTGGCCATAGGCCTGACGCGTGATCCGCGCGTCGTGCCCTCGCCCCTGATCGGCAAGGACGCGCCACAGTTCTCCGCGCCCATCCTGGCCTCCCCGGACCAGTCGTTTGCAGCCAAGGACATGCGCGGCAAGGTCTGGCTGCTCAACGTCTGGGCCTCCTGGTGCACGGCCTGCCTGCAAGAGCATCCGGTGCTGATTGAATACGCCAAGCGCAAGAACATTCCCCTCATCGGCCTGGCCTACAAGGACAAGCCCGCTGACAGCATCAAGTGGCTGCAGCGCAAGGGTGATCCCTACGACTTCACGGTCATCGACCAGGACGGGCGCATCGGCATCGACTTCGGCGTCTATGGCGTGCCCGAGACCTTCCTGATCGACCAGGCCGGCAAGATCCGCTTCAAGCAGATTGGCCCGGTGACCGAGGAAGCCCTGGAAAAACAAATCCTGCCCCTGATCCGGGAACTGCAGAAATGAGACTCTGGCTCGCCATTCTGCTGGCGCTGCAATGCGCCCTTGCCGCCCTCTGCGTGCATGCCAACGAAGCACAGCCCCTGGCCGAAGACCCAGTGGTGGAAAAGCGCATGATTGCCATTTCCGAGGAACTGCGCTGCCTGGTCTGCCAAAACGAATCGCTCGCCGGCTCCCGCGCCGACCTGGCGCTGGACCTCAAGCGCGAAATCCGCGGTCTCATCAAGGCCGGCAAGAGTGACGCCGAGATCATGGACTTCATGGTCAACCGCTACGGCGACTTCGTGCGCTACCGTCCGCCCGTCAACCCCGTGACCTGGCTGCTCTGGTTTGGTCCCTTCGTGCTGCTGGCCGGTGCGGTTTTCATCCTGGTGCGCATGGTGCGCAGCAGCCAGCGCGGCGCCGCCGAGGCACAAACGCTGGATGAGGCCGGGCGCGCCAAGGCGCAGTCTCTTCTTCAGGATCCGGAAAACCTTTCATGAGCATTTTCATAGCCATCATCTCGGCCCTGACTCTGCTGATCATTGCGGCGCTGGTGCGCCCGTTGTTGCACCCCAAGACCCAGGAGGGTGTTTCCAGCGAACGCCTGAACGCGTCCATCTACAAGGATCAACTGGCCACGCTCGAGCGCGACCTGGCGAGCGGCGCCATCAGCCCCGCAGACTACGAGGCCACGCGCGACGAACTGCAACTGCGCCTGCTCGACGACACCGCCGCCCCCGACATGCCTGCCATCGCGTCTGCGCCGGGGTTCTGGACCGCGCGCCGCACCGCCGGCGTGATTGCGCTGATGCTGCCCCTGCTCTCGGTGGGCACCTATCGCTGGTTGGGCGATCCTGCTGCGCTCAACCCAGGGGCAACGCAAGAGGCCGCCAGGCTGCAGATCACGCAAATGGTCGAGTCGCTCGAGGCCAAGCTCAAGGCTGCGCCCGACAACCCCCAGGGCTGGGCCATGCTGGCGCGCTCGTACAAGGTCATGGGGCGCCTGGACGAGGCCGAGCAGGCCTATGAGAAGGCCACCGACGCCATCCGTACCCATCCCGACCTGCTGGTGGACTATGCCGAACTGCTGGCCATGAAGGCCCAGCACCGCATGGATGGCCGCCCCGAGGAACTGGTCCGCCAGGCGCTGGCCATCGACCCGGAGCACCCCAGCGCACTGATGATGTCGGGCGTCGTCGCCTACCAGCGCGGCAACTTTGACGGCGCCGTCAAAGAGTGGGAAAAGCTTCTGTCCCTGCTCGAACCCGGCTCGGAAGACGCCAAGATGACCCAGGAAAATCTGGACGACGCACGCGCCCAGAGTGCGCTGGCCAAAGAGCAGAAGCCCCGCCCCTGACCACATCGCCCCCATCCAGAGCCCTATGAGCATCCACGCCCCTGAGCATCCCAGCTTGCGCATCCTGCCCATCCTTGTGTCATTGGCATGCCTGACCATGCATGGGGCGGCGCAGGCACAACCCGGGCCACAGGCACACGTCACTTTGCCGACGGTGGTGGTAAGTGGCTCCAGCCAGAACAACCTGCTGGCCGACGACCTGCCGCTGAGCGCCGACGTCATCGAGGGCCAGAGCCTGAGCGACCAGCAGGTCCATACGCTGCGCCAGGCGCTGCAGGATCTGCCCAACACTGCGGTGCGTAGTTCCCCGGCGCGCCTGGCCGTCGGCGCCGGATCGGCAGCGTTTGCGCGCGACGGCAACATGGGCATCAACATCCGCGGGCTGGGCGGCAACCGCGTGCTGATGACGGTGGACGGCATCCGCATGCCGCGCAGCTATGTGTCGCGCTCGGCCATGTTCGACCGTGAATACCTGTCGCTGGAACTGTTTAAACGCATCGACGTGATCCGCGGCCCGGCCTCGGCCCAGTACGGCGGCGACGGCATGGCGGGGGTGGTGAACTTCGTCACCCACGACCCGATGGACTTCCTCAAGACAGCCGAAGGTGGGGCGCCCAAGACCTTGGGCGGGCGCGTGGCCGCGGGCTGGAGCGAGGACGACCATGGCTACTTCGCCGCCGGCACCATTGCGGCCAAGGCCAGCGACAGCCTGCAGTGGATGCTGACGGCCACCGGGCGCCATTCCGACGCACTGGACAACATGGGCAGCAACGACGCACCGAACAGCAACCGCACCCGCCCCGACCCAACCGACCTCCGCGACGGCTCGATCCTGGGCAAGGTGGTGCTGCGCCCCAGCAGCACGCAGCGCCATATCTTCACGTTCGAGCACACGCAGAAAAAATCCGATATCGATCTGCTGTCCAGTCGCGCGCCGGGAACTCCACCCAGGCCCGCCGATGTGCTCGATGAGAATGCCCACACCCAGATACAGCGCGACCGCCTGACCTGGGACGCGCGCTTTGGCCTCAACACCGATTGGGCCGACCACCTGCGCACGGTAGTGGCAGTGCAGGACGCCAGTTCGCGGCGCATCGGCAACAGCTTTCTGCGCAGTGGCGTGCATCGCGTGCGCGATAACCGCTATGACGAGCGCACCTGGCAGCTCGGCCTGCAGGCCGACAAGATACTGCGCCATGGCGAATGGTCGCACCGCATCGTCTACGGCTTTGACCATGCGCGCAGCACGATCACCAACCTGTACGACGGCAAGGCGCCGCTGCCGCCGGAAAGCTTCCCGCTCAAGCGCTTTCCCGATACGCGCCAGACCAGCTCCGGCCTGTATGTGCAGGACGAAAGCGTGCACGGGGACTGGACCATCACCCCGGGGCTGCGCATCGATCACTTCGCCATCGACGTGACCAGCCAGAATCTTTACCACCCGCCGGCGCCGCAACCCGGCAAATCGCTGTCGGGCACGGCCGCGCTGCCCAAGCTCGGCGTGCTGTACCGCGCCACACCTGCGTGGAGTGTCTTTGGCCAGTACGCAACCGGCTACCGTGCGCCCGACGCGGGCCAGGTGAACGACCGTTTTGAGGCCGTTGCGCTGGGTGTGAACAACATCATCGTCGCCAACCCCGACCTCAAGCCCGAGCGCAGCCGCGGCGTGGAGCTAGGTGTACGCGGCCGCTTCGATCGCCTGAGCGTGGATCTGGTGGGTTTTGCCAACCGCTATTCCAACCTCATCGAAGACGCCCGGTTGATCAACAAAACAGCGACGCAACAAACCTTCCAGGCCGTGAACATCGCACGTGCGCGCATTCACGGCTTTGAGCTCAAGGGCGGCTATGACTGGGGCAGCATAGGCCCGGGGCGCCTGCACAACACCTTCGCCTACGGCCAGACACGCGGCACCGACAGGACGGCGGACCGGCCGCTGAACTCCATCACGCCCATGCAGATTGCGCTGGGCCTGCGCTACGACACCGCGCCCTGGAGCGTGTATGCCGACCTGCGCCATTACGCGGCCAAGAAGGACAAGGACATCGACCTGGTATCGATCGGCAACAACAAGGCCGGCACCACTCAATTTGCCACGCCCTCTGCCACCACGCTGGACCTGGGTGCGCAGTGGCGCATCAGCAAGGCGGTGCGGCTGAACCTGGCATTGAACAACCTCACCAACCGCAAGTACTGGATGTGGCCCGATGTCTATAGCCAGCCAGCAGGTTCTGCCACCATAGACGCTTATTCCCAGCCCGGGCGCAATGCGCGCGTGTCGCTGGTGGCGGATTTTTGACAGGCCCTACAAGGCATCGATCACGGCCTGCAGCGCCTGGTCGACATCCATCGCCAGCTTCAGCGCCAACAGTTCATCGGCTCGCGTGCGGCCCTGGTTGATGGCCGCCACGGGCAGGCCCTGCCGCACGGCTGCCTGCACGAAGCGATAGCCCGAATACACCATGAGCGAGGAGCCGGCGACGAGCACGGCGTCGGACCGCGCCAGCGCGGCATGTGCCGCAGCCACACGCTCGCGCGGTACGTTTTCGCCAAAGAACACCACATCCGGCTTCAGCGGCCCGCCGCCGCAGTGCGTACAGGATGGCACGTCGAAGCCGGACAAGTCGCGCCCCTGCAGGTCGGCATCGCCATCGGGCGCGGGCGCGGCCTGCAGCTGCGCCCAACCCGGGTTGCGCCGCAGCAGCTCGGCCTGCAGGATGGCGCGCGGACTACGTGCCTCGCAGTGCATGCAGCGCACCGTATCCACGCGCCCATGCAGGTCGAGCGTGCGCCGGCTGCCGGCGGCGTGATGCAGGCCATCCACGTTCTGGGTCAGCAGCAGCTCGATGCGGCCCGCGTGCTCGAGCTGTGCCAGCGCCCTGTGCGCAGTGCCAGGGCGTGCACGCGCCATCACTGGCCAACCGAGCAGGCTGCGCGCCCAGTAGCGCCGGCGCGTGGCCGCATCGCCCATGAAGGCCTGGTAGGTCACGGGCTGCGGGCGCTTCCAGTCACCGTTTTCGTCGCGGTAGTCGGGAATGCCAACCGCGGTGCTGCAGCCCGCGCCGGTGATCACGAACAGGCGCGGGTGCCGGCGCAGCCAGCCCCGCAGCGGCTCGATGGCAAGCCCTAGGTCACAGGCCGGGGGCAATGCTTTCGGCATAGTCGTACACCGCGCCCAGGATGGCCTCGGTGCGTTCGTCGTCGGCCTCGGCGCCCAGCGCGTCCAGACGCTCGAACAGGGCGTCGAAGGTCAGGCCGCCGCCCTCGCCCTCCACCAGCATGGCGATGCGGTGCGCCTCCCAGCGCTCATGCTCCTCGGGCGAGAGGGTCTGCGGGAAGTTGCGCGCACGGTAGCGCCAGAACAGCTCGCTCAGGCGACCATCGTCAAACCCCGGGCGCTCACGCGCAAGCTCCTCGGCATTCAGGCCGCGCAGGCGGTTCAGGCGCCGGCGGTCCTCGTTGCCCACGAAGCCGCCGTACAGGTCCTGATCCACGTCGGGCGCCGCTTCCTGCTGCCTCTTGAACACCTGGGCCCAGATGGCACTCATGTCGGGCAGCCGGCGCGCGGCCTCGGCGTGCTGCTCCGCCCGCTCCAGGTCGATGTTCCAGCGCCCGGCCATGGCGGGCGTGAGCGTGTTCACATTGCCCACCACCATCGGCGACTTGTTCAGGTGCACGCTCTTGAGTGGCAGGCGCGTCACCCCCTCGGGCAGGTCGGCCTGGCGCGTGAACAGGCGCTGGCGGATCTCGTCGGCGGAAAGCGTGGCGAGCTCGGCCGGGTCCTGCGCCAGGTCCCAGGCCAGCAGCTCGTTCCTGTTCGTGGGGTGGCTGGCCAGCGGCCACATCACGGCCAGGCAGCCGCGCTCGGTGCCGAACATGCCCGAGACATGCAGGAAGGGCCGCGCCGTCTGCGCCGTCGCCGGCAGGCGCAGCTCGGTGGCCACGCGCTCCTTCTTGTGCAGGGATAGCGCAAAGTCGAACAGCCTGGGATTGTGCTGGCGTATGAGCCGCGCCAGCGCAATCGTCGCACGCACGTCCGACAGCGCATCGTGCGCGGCATCGTGCGCCAGGCCATTGGCGCGCGTCAGATGCTCCAGCCTGAAGCTGGGCTTGCCTTCGACCACGGGCCATTCGATGCCATCCGGGCGCAGCGCATAGGTCATGCGCACGACGTCCAGCAAGTCCCAGCGGCCGCACTGGTTCTGCCATTCGCGTGCATAGGGGTCCATCAGGTTGCGCCAAAACATGAAGCGCGTAATCTCGTCGTCGAAGCGTATCGTGTTGTAGCCCACGCCGATGGTGCCGGGCTGGGCCAGCTCGGCCTCGATGCGCGCCGCGAACTCATGCTCGGGCAGGCCTTTTTCCAGGCACAGCTGAGGCGTGATGCCGGTGATCAGGCAGGCCTCTGGACTCGGCAGATAGTCGTTGGCCGGGCGGCAGTAGATCATCAGCGGCGCGCCGATCTCATTGAGTTCGGCATCGGTGCGTATGGCGGCAAACTGCGCGGGGCGGTCACGGCGCGTGTCGGCGCCGAAGGTTTCGTAGTCGTGCCAGAGAAAGGTGTGCATGGGCAGGTCGGTTGCAGCCGGAAACTTGGCGAGGCCCGAGTATGCATGGCCCATGCCGGCACAATCGCTGTCATGCGTTTCCTGTTTCTTCCCGCCGCCCTGGGCCTTGCGGTACTTACCGGCTGCGCCAGCGCCCCTGCCCCCGCATTGCCTGCCACCACTACCGCCGCGACGGCCCCCGCACCACCCACGGCACCACCCACGCCAATGCCCGCAACCGCCGACGTGAGCGGCATGGCAAGCACCATCGCCGGCTTTTACACGTGGCTGCAGGCCTTTGCGCAGGAGGCGCTGGCGGCCGGCATCCGCGCGCAAACCGTGGACGCCACGCTGGCCCGCGCCCAGTGGCAGTCCCGGGTGGTGGAACTGGACCGCGCCCAGCCCGAATTCACGCGCCCGCCCTGGGCCTACCTGGACAGCGCCGTCTCACCCCAGCGCGTGGCCCAGGGGCGTGCGCAGCGCCGCCTGCATGCCGCCGCGCTGGCGGCGGCCGAGCAGCGCCATGGCGTGCCGGCCAGCGTGATCACGGCCATCTGGGGCATGGAGAGCAACTACGGCCGCAACTTCGGCAGCTTCTCCGCCGTCGATGCGCTGGCCACGCTGGCCTACGACGGCCGGCGCCGCGACTGGGCGCGCGGCGAGCTGCTGGCGGCCCTGCGCATCGTGGACCGGGGCGAGATCGCGGCCGACGCGCTCGTGGGCTCTTGGGCCGGCGCCATGGGGCATACGCAGTTCCTGCCCTCGGTGTACCTGGCCTATGCCGTGGATGCCGACGGCGACGGCCGGCGCGACATCTGGGGCAGCGTGGCCGACGTGACCGCCTCCACGGCCAACTTCCTGGCGCATTCGGGCTGGAAAAGTGGTCAGCCCTGGGGCGTGGAGGTGCGGCTGCCGCCGGGCTTCGACTATGCGCGAGCCGAACTGGGCGTGCGCCAGGACAGCGAGGCCTGGGCCGCCGAAGGCGTGCGCGGCATCGACGGCGAGGCCCTGCCGCAGCTGCCGGGCGCCTCCATCCTCACGCCCGCGGGTGCGCGCGGCCCGGCCGTCCTGGTCGGCCCGAATTTCCGCGCCCTGCTGCGCTACAACAACTCGGTGAACTACGCCCTGGCCGTGGGCCTGCTGGCGCGCCAGATCGAGGGCGGCACGGGCCTGGTCGCCTCCTGGCCGCGCGACCTGCCGGCACTGTCACGCAGCGAGACCAGGACGCTGCAGGAGCTGCTCAACGCCCGGGGGCTTGGCGCCGGCACGCCCGATGGCGTGGCCGGCCCGGCCACGCGCGCCGGCGTGCGCCGCTACCAGCAAAGCCTGGGCCTGCCGGCCGACGGCTATGCCACGCACGAACTGCTGCGACGCTTGCAGGAGCCTTGAATAGCTCCTGTATTAATAGCTTGTGACGCTTTATTGGCGGGCGTTACAGCCCTATTTTTACTTAACTTCAGTCAAACCCGCGCCCCTCGCCCGCCTCCTCGTGCGTCACGCCGTCGCGGATGTGGTAGATGCGCTTGAAGGTGGGGATGATCTTCTCGTCGTGCGTGACCACGATGACGGCCGTCTGCAGGCGCCGGGCCATGTCGTTCAGGATGCGTATCACCGCCATGGCGCGCTGCGAATCCAGCGGCGCCGTGGGTTCGTCGGCCAGGATCACCGGCGGGCGGTTCACCAGGCCGCGCGCAATGGCCACGCGCTGCTGCTCGCCGCCCGACAGCTGCGAGGGCATGGCGCGCGCGCGGTGCTGCACGTCCAGCGCGGTGAGCAGTTCCAGCGCGCGCCGGCGCGCCTCGTCGTTGGGCACGCCCGCCAGCATGGGCAGCAGGGCCACGTTGTCGGTGGCGTCCAGGAACGGTATCAGGTACGGCGCCTGGAACACGAAGCCCATCTGGTCGCGGCGCAGCGCGCGCAGGTCGCGCACCTTCCAGCCGTCGTCGTAGATCACCTGCTCGTCCAGCGTCATGCGCCCGGACGTAGGGTCGATCACCGCGCCCAGGCACTTGAGCAGCGTGCTCTTGCCCGAGCCCGAGGGGCCGATCAGCCCCACCACCTCGCCGGGCGCGACATGCATGTTCACGTCCTTGAGCGCCAGGAAGGCCGTCTCGCCCGAGCCATAGCGCTTGCTCAGGCGCTCTATGCGTATGCCTTGTCGGTTCATGGCTTCACCCGATCGCCTGCGCAGGATCGACGCGCAGCGCCACGCGTATCGCCACCACGCTCGCGAGCACGCAGATCGCCATCACGGCAATCAGGCCCATGGCCGTGTCGAACGGCACCAGCAGCACGTACTTCGGGAACAGCGGCGCGGCAAAGGTGGCCGTGATCTTGCCCACGACGAAGCCGATCAGGCCCAGCACCAGGGCCTGCTGCAGGATCATCCAGGCAATCGTGCGGTTGCGCGTGCCTATGAGCTTGAGCACGGCGATCTCGCGGATCTTGTCCATGGTCAGCGTGTAGATCAGGAACGCGACGATGGCCGCGCTGACCAGCGCCAGAATCACCAAAAACATGCCGATCTGCTTGGCCGAGGTGGCGATGAGCTTGCCCACGAGGATGCCCTCCATCTGCGCGCGGTCATAGACCGTCAGGCGCAGCCAAAGGCGGATCGGCTCTGCCACCTCCTGCGGCGTGAAGCCGGGCCGCAGGCGCACCAGCACGGCGTTCACATAGCTGTTGCTGGTCTGCGAGGCGATCACCGCGTCCAGCAGGTCCGGCACGGCCGGGCGGTTGAAGGCCGGGTTGGCCTCGGTGCGGCGGCGCTGCATGAGGATGGCGTCGTTGTCCTTCAAGAACTGCGCCTCCTGCGCGTCCTTGAGCGGTATGAACACCATGGGGTCGCCGCTCGACGAAACCATGCGCCGCGTCAGGCCCACCACCGTGTAGTGGTTGCGGCGGATCTTCAGCAGGTCGCCCAGGCGCACGCCGGCGGCGGCATCGGCCACGGCCTCGTAGTGCCCGCGCGTGATCTGGCGCCCCGCCATCAGCTGCGGCGGCCAGCCCGGCATGCCGGGGCCGCCCGCCGTGACGCCCACCACCATGGCGCGCACATCCTTGTCGCCATGGCCCACCTGCATGGTCAGGTAGGTGATGTTGGCCGCCTGCGCCACGCCGGGCATGGCGCGCACGCTGCGCCACAGGTCGTCGGGCACGCTGGACGATTCGGCGTAGGGGCCCAGCGTGTCCTTCTGCACCACCCACAGGTCGGCGCCGCTGTTGTCCAGCAGCACCTTGCCGTCGTCCACCATGCCGCGGTACACGCCGGCCATGGTCAGCGTCACGCCGATCAGCAGCCCCAGGCCAATGCCGGTGAAGACGAACTTGCCCCAGGCATGCAGGATGTCGCGCCCCGCCAGGCTGATCATGGAGCCCCCCCGGCAATGCGCTCGACCACATGCACGCGGCTCTTCGGGCCCAGGGTCTTTTCGCTGTAGACCACGATGGCCTCGCCCGCGGCCAGACCTTCCTGCACCTGCACCTGGCCTTCCAGGTCGGCGCGGCCCAGGCGCAGCGGCGCAAACGCCAGCTCGCCATCCTTGAGCCGCCACACGCCGCGCTGGCCGGCCACGGTGCGCAGGGCAGCGTTGGGGATGGTGGGGGCCTCGGGCAGCGCCGGCAGGCGCACGGTGATCTCGGCCAGCTCGCCGATCGGGGGCAGCGGCCTGGGCAGCGCGTCAAAGACGATTTTTGCCAGCAGTTCCTCGGTCACTGCGTCGGCCAGCGGCTCGGTGCGCAGCACGCGCGCGGCCAGCGGCTGGCCCTGGCGCGAGCGCAGCACCACCTCGGCCGGCAGGTCGGCCGCCAGGCCCTGGGCGCTGATCTGGTCAAAGCGCGCATCCACCCACAGGCTGGCGGGATCGATGATCCTGACCACCGCCTGCCCCGCCACCACCGTGGTACCGGGGTCGGCATCGCGCGCGGCCACCAGCCCGGCCACGGGAGCCACCAGGCGCAGGTTGCCACGCTGCGCGCGCAGCGCCTGCAGGTCCGAGCGCAGGCGGCTCGCATCCTCGCGCGCGGCCGCGAGCGCCGCGTCGGCCACGGCCAGCTCCTGCTGCCGGGTGGCCAGGCTCTCCTCGCTGGTCACGCGCACGGCCACCAGCTGCTCGTAGCGCTGCGCCTGGCTCTGGGCATAGCCCTGCCGGGCCTCGGCCTGGCGCAGGGCGGCCTCGGCGCTCTTGATCGCGGCCTGCTGGGCGCGTATGCGCTCGTCCAGGTCCACGGGATCCATCTCGCCCAGCTCCTGGCCCGCCCGCACCATGTCGCCCACATGCACGTCCAGGCGCCGCACGCGCCCGGCGACCGTGGGGCCGATCTTGTGGATGTAGCGCACCTGCACCGTGCCAATGCCCGACAGCGCCGGCGCCACCGCGCGCGACTGCACCGTACCCAGCGTCACCGCCACCGGCGCCAGCGGCCCCGAGCGCAGCACCACGTACACGAACAACAGCGCCAGCGGCACGATGACGGCGACCAGCGCCAGCGTGCGGCGCTGCAACTGTGGAAATTTCATTGCAGCCTCCCGATGCCACGGCGGTAGATGGCAAACACCCCCGGCGCGTTTTGGCGCATGCGCGCCACATCACCGGCCAGCAGCGACTGCATGACCAGCCCCTGGATACTGCCTATGAACAACACGGCGGCGGCCGGCACATCCAGACCGGGGTCCAGCTCGCCCTGCGCCTTGCCAGCCTCCAGCAGCCTGCGCAGCCGCTCGCCATAGTGCTCAATCAGCGTCTGCACCAACTGCTTGGGAATGCTCTGGCCCGGTCGCTGCAGTTCACCAAAGAGCAGGCGCGGCACGCCAGGACGCTCGCACACGAAATCGATATGTGCCATGAACACCGCCTCCAGGGCCGCTGCGGGCGACGGCGCTGCCTGCGCCGCCTTGTCCACACGCGCCAATAGGCGTTGCGCCACCCAGGTCATCACCGCCTGCAATATGGCGTCTTTGCTCGGGAAATGGCGAAACAAGGCCCCCTGCGTCACGCCCATGCGCCGGGCAATGGCCGTGGTCGTGATGTCGCTGGGGTTCTGCTGCGCCGCCAGATCGATCACCGCCTCCACCGTGGCGCTGCGCCGCTCGTCGGCCGGCAGATGTTTGCTTGCTTCGCTCATGGGCATCCGTGGAAAGTAAGTGACTTATTACTATCTTATCTTATCCGGCCCCAAACCCAGTGCTCCAGAAAAAACGAAACCCCCGCCCGGCTGCACGCCGGCGGGGGTTCTTTCATGAGGGCCGCCAACGGCGGCCCGTGGCCTGTCAGGCCGCCACGCCCTTGGCAACCTCGGCGTATTCCTCGATCTGGTCGAAGTTCATGTAGCGGTACACGCTGGTCTTGTCCGCGTCGATCACGCCCATTTCCTTGAGGTATTCCTCACGTGTGGGCAGCTTGCCCAGACGCGAGGCGATGGCGGTGAGTTCGGCCGAACCCAGGAACACATTGGTGTTCTTGCCCAGGCGGTTGGGGAAGTTGCGCGTGCTGGTGGAGATCACCGTCGCACCTTCGTGCACCTGCGCCTGGTTGCCCATGCACAGCGAGCAGCCCGGCATCTCGGTGCGCGCGCCGGCCGTGCCGAACGCCGCGTAATGGCCTTCCTTGATGAGCTCGTTCTGGTCCATCTTGGTCGGCGGCGCGACCCACAGCTTGACGGGAATGTCGCGCTGGCCGCCGAGCAGCTTGGCGGCTGCGCGGAAATGGCCGATGTTGGTCATGCACGAGCCGATGAAGGCCTCGTCGATCTTGGTGCCGGCCACTTCGGAGAGGAACTTGGCGTCGTCCGGGTCGTTGGGACAGCAGACGATAGGTTCCTTGATCTCGTTCATGTCGATCTCGATCACGGCGGCGTACTCGGCGTCCTTGTCGGCTTCGAGCAGCTCGGGCTTGGCCAGCCAGGCCTCGACCTTCTCGATGCGGCGCTGCAGGGTCTTCGCGTCCTGGTAGCCGTCGGCGATCATGTTCTTCATCAGCACGATGTTCGAGCGCAGGTACTCCTTGATCGGCTCGGGGTTGAGCTTGATCGTGCAGCCGGCGGCGGAGCGCTCGGCCGAGGCGTCAGACAGCTCGAATGCCTGCTCCACCTTCAGGTCCGGCAGGCCTTCGATTTCAAGGATCTTGCCCGAGAAGATGTTGATCTTGCCGGCCTTGGCCACGGTCAGCAAACCGGCCTTGATGGCGTACAGCGGAATGGCATGCACCAGGTCGCGCAGCGTGACGCCGGGCTGCAATTCGCCCTTGAAGCGCACCAGCACCGATTCGGGCATGTCCAGCGGCATCACGCCCGTGGCGGCGCCGAAGGCCACCAGGCCGGAGCCTGCAGGGAAGCTGATGCCGATGGGGAAGCGCGTGTGCGAGTCACCGCCCGTGCCCACGGTGTCGGGCAGCAGCAGGCGGTTGAGCCAGCTGTGGATCACGCCGTCGCCGGGGCGCAGGGCCACGCCGCCGCGGTTGCTGATGAAGGCGGGCAGCTCGCGGTGCGTCTTCACGTCCACGGGCTTGGGGTAGGCGGCGGTGTGGCAGAAGGACTGCATCACCATGTCGGCGGAAAAGCCCAGGCAGGCCAGGTCCTTCAGCTCGTCGCGCGTCATGGGGCCGGTGGTGTCTTGCGAACCCACGGTGGTCATGCGCGGCTCGCAGTAGGTGCCGGGGCGCACGCCCTGGCCTTCGGGCAGGCCGCAGGCGCGGCCGACCATCTTCTGCGCCAGGGTGAAGCCGGCCTTGGACTCGGCGGGCGCCTGGGGCAGGCGGAAGGCGGTCGAGGCGCTCAATCCCAGGAACTCACGCGCCTTGGCCGTCAGCGAGCGGCCGATGATGAGGTTGATGCGGCCGCCGGCCTGCACTTCGTCCAGCAGCACGTCGCTCTTGAGCTTGAACTCGGCCACGGTCTCGCCGTTCTTCACGATCTTGCCGTCGTAGGGCAGCACGTCGATCACGTCGCCCATCTCCAGCTTGGAAACATCGACCTCGATCGGCAGCGAGCCCGAGTCTTCCTGCGTGTTGAAGAAGATGGGAGCGATCTTGCCGCCCAGCGTCACGCCGCCAAAGCGCTTGTTGGGCACGTAGGGAATGTCCTGGCCCGTGGCCCAGATGACGCTGTTGGTGGCGGATTTGCGGCTGGAGCCCGTGCCCACCACGTCGCCCACGTAGGCGACGGTGTGGCCCTTCTTCTTCAGGTCCTCGATGAACTGCATGGGACCGCGCTTGCCGTCCTGCTCGGGCTTGAAGGCCGCGTCGGGGCGGGTGTTCTTCAGCATCGCCAGGTAGTGCATGGGGATGTCGGGGCGCGTGGTGGCGTCGGGCGCGGGCGACAGGTCGTCGGTATTGGTCTCGCCGGGCACCTTGAACACGGTGACGGTGATTTTTTCATCGACCTTGGGACGGCTGGTGAACCACTCGGCGTCGGCCCAGCTCTGCATCACTTCCTTGGCCTTGGCGTTGCCGGCCTTGGCCTTGGCCGCCACGTCGTTGAAGTAGTCGAACATCAGCAGCGTCTTCTTCAGCGCCTCTGCCGCCACGCCGGCGACCTCGGCGTCGTCCAGCAGTTCGATCAGCGGGTGCACGTTGTAGCCGCCAACCATGGTGCCCAGCAGTTCGGTGGCGCGGGCCTTGCCGATCAGGCCCACCTGGATGTCGCCATGCGCCACGGCCGCCAGGAAGCTGGCCTTGACCTTGGCTGCATCGTCCACGCCCGGAGGCACGCGGTGCGTCAGCAAGTCCAGCAGAAACTCGGCCTCACCCGCCGGCGGGTTCTTGATCAGCTCGATCAGCTCGGCAACTTGGTTTGCATCCAGTGCCAGGGGCGGGATGCCGAGGGCGGCGCGTTCGGCGGCATGGGCTCGATAGGCTTGCAACATGTCTTCTTTCTCCGGAATGGTCAGGGTTTTCAAAGTGGGGGACGATCACCTGCCGGACACATGCACGCCCACCGCCAAGACGGCTGGTGCCTGTGACCCGGCCAAAGGACGCTGGTTTTACTTGGCCGCGGGGTTGTCCAGCAGGCTGGGCGGCGGGTTCTTCTTGAAGCCCTCGGCCACCGTGAACTGCTGCGGGCTCATGCACTCGTCAGCCATGCGCTGACCGAGCTTTTGGTTCATGAGCATGGATTTGTTGGCGATCTGTATCCACACGGCGCCGGCGCGCTGATCCTCCAGGCGCACCGCACCGGTCACCGAAGTCACGGGTGCCATGTGGTATTTGAAGCCCTTGCCTTCCACATAGAAGCGCCCGGGCGACTGCGCATCGCGCTCCACCTGCACAAAGGCTCCCAGCTCGCAGGCCATGCGGCCGGTGTGCACCTCGTCGGAAACGGCCAGCTCTTCGGGGGTGAGCGCAATTTCGGCCGCGGCGATGCCGGCCGCCACCTGCATGGCACCGCTGTGCAGGCGGGTGCGGCTGCTGGTGGGCGCGGCCTTGGCGACAGTCGTGGCCTCATGCGCTGCCTTGGCTGCCTTGGCGGGCTTGGCAGCGGGCTTCTTGGCAACGCTCTTGCCCGCCTGGGCCGCAGTTGCCGGCTGCGCCATAGACCACACGGGGGCCAGCAGCAGCATGGCGGAAGCGATAAGGGTTTTCATGATGACTCCGGCAGAAATGGGAGAAAACCTTGATTGTGGCGGCGAAGTACCCACATCAGTTGCCGTCAGCATTGGCAAACCAGGCCCGCGCCTGCGGCGCCAGCGCGCGGCCGGTCTGGTGCGCACGCTCAAGCACCTGCCAGAAATAGCGGTAGCTGGCGCGGTCGTGCAACACGCCGTCTTCGCTGATGGGGGCCCAGTCGGCGTCGATGGCGGCAGAAATGATCTGGGTGGCGCGCGCGATCTCGGCATCCTCGGGCGCGAAGGCGGCCAGGATGGGGCGGATCTGCGCCGGGTGGATGCTCCACATGCGCGTGTAGCCGAACTCGCGCGCGGCGCGCGCGGCCGCGGCCTGCATGGCGGCCTGGTCGCTGAATTCGGTGACCACGCAGTGCGATGGCACCTTGCCGTTGGCGTGGCAGGCGGCCGCGATCTCGAGCTTGGCGCGCACCACGAGCGGGTGCTGGAACTGGCCCGCCGAGGTCATGCCCGAAGCGGGAATGGCGCCGCCATGGGCGGAGACGAAATCCATCAGGCCAAAGCTCAGGCTCTGGATGCGCGGGTGCGCGGCGATCTCGAACGCCCGGTGCACGGCCGCGGGCGACTCGATCAACGCATGCAGCGGCAGGTGGCCGGCCCCGGCGGCCAGCAGCGCACGCTCGGCCGCGAGCACGTCGTCCACCGACTCCACCTTGGGGATCATGATGTGGGCGAGGTGCTGGCCGGCCTCGCCCGCGATGATGGCCATGTCCTGCGCGAACGCGGGGTGGTCCACGGTGTGCACGCGCGCGGCCACGCGCGCCCCGGCGGCGGCATTCCTGGCCAGCTGCGCGACCAGCTGGGCATGCTCGCGCTCCTGGCCCACGGGCGCGCCGTCCTCGCAGTCCAGCGTGACGTCGAACACACAGTGGCCAAACTCCTGCAGCATCTCGGCCTGCAGCTGCAGGCTCTTGCGCATGCGCTGCTCGACGCCGCTGTAGTGATCGCACACCGGCAGGGCATGCGCTGCCGCCTGGGCGCCCAGCAGGATCTCTCGGGGATGGGGTGCGACTGGGGTCATGGAGTCCTGGCCGTTGCGGACAAAAAAATGGTGTTGCTACTGCAGGCCGGGGGACGGCAATGGCAACAGCATGTCTTTATCGTGAATCATAAAAAAGTGAGCTGCCAGCGCTTGATTGGAAATGTTTTCCTTTAGAAAACATAATGAAAATTCCGTAAATCAAGCGCCAGCAGCTACATTTTTTACAGCAGATGCTTCACGCCATCCTGCTCACCCTGCAGCTCGGCCAGGGTCTTGTTGATGCATTCCTGGCTGAAGGCATCGATGGGCAGGTCCTTGACAATGGTGTACTTGCCGCCTTCGCAGGTGACGGGGTAGCCGAACATCACATCCTTGGGAATGCCGTATTCGCCGTTGGACGGAATGCCCATAGTGACCCACTTGCCGTTGGTGCCCAGGGCCCAGTCGCGCATGTGGTCGATGGCGGCGTTGGCAGCCGAGGCGGCCGAGGACAGGCCGCGGGCGGCAATGATGGCCGCGCCGCGCTTGCCCACGGTGGGCAGGAACACGTTGGCGTTCCAGTCGTGGTCATTGATGGTGTCCTTGACGGACTTGCCATTGACGGTGGCGAAACGGTAGTCGGCGTACATGGTGGGCGAGTGGTTGCCCCACACGGCCAGCTTCTCGATGTCGCCCACGGCGCAGCCGATCTTGGCGGCGATCTGGCTGGCGGCGCGGTTGTGGTCCAGGCGCAGCATGGCGGTGAAGTTCTCGCGCGGCAGGTCGGGCGCGCTCTTCATGGCGATGTAGGCGTTGGTGTTGGCGGGGTTGCCGACCACCAGCACGCGCACATTGCGCGAAGCCACGGCGTTCAGGGCCTTGCCCTGGGCGGTGAAGATCTGGGCGTTGGCGGCCAGCAGGTCGGCACGCTCCATGCCGGGGCCGCGCGGGCGGGCGCCGACGAGCAGGGCGTAGTCGGTGTCCTTGAAGGCGGTCATGGGGTCGGCATGGGCCTCGATGCCGGCCAGCAGCGGGAAGGCGCAATCCTCAAGTTCCATGATCACGCCCTTGAGTGCGTTCTGGGCCTTTTCGTCCGGGATTTCGAGCAATTGCAGGATGACGGGCTGGTCCTTGCCCAGCATTTCGCCGGAGGCGATGCGAAACAGCAGGGCGTAACCGATTTGACCAGCGGCGCCGGTAACTGCGACGCGAACGGGCTTCTTGCTCATGAGAAAACTCCAGAAAGGAAGTGACAAAAAAGGTGTTGGTACAAGGCCGCACCAGCGCCAGAAATCAGCAGCCCGAGCCTCGCAAACAGCCGTTAATTTTACTGCCGATTCGGACACAGGGTCAATTTGTCTTATGTCTTATATAAGATATGATTACCCCTCGAAAACGCAGAACCCACCCCCAAGCACCATGTCGTCCCTGCCTCCGCCAAGCACCGAAGGCACACCGCCCGCAAACGGCGGCACGGGAGTAGCCACGCCCGCCTTCAGCCCCCTGTACCAACAGATCAAGGGCCTGATCCTGCACAGCCTGCAGCACGGCGAATGGAAGCCCGGCGAGGCCATTCCCAGCGAAATCGAACTGGCGGCGCGCTTTCGCGTGAGCCAGGGCACGGTGCGCAAGGCCATTGACGAGCTGGCGGCCGAGAACCTGGTGACGCGCCGCCAGGGCAAGGGGACTTTTGTATCCACCCATGCCGAACGCCAGGTGCAGTATCGCTTCTTGAAGCTACTGCCCGATTCGGGCGACGCACGCGTGGAAGGCCCCGCGCAGCGCACCATTCTGGAGTGCCGCCGGCTGCGCGCCAGCGCCGAGGTGGCCCGCAGCCTTGCGCTGCGCGCGGGCGACTCTGTGATCCAGATCAAACGTATCCTGTCTTTTGTGGGAGTGCCCACCATCCTGGAGGACATCTGGCTGCCCAACCAGCCCTTCAGGGGCCTGACGGCCGAGCAGATGGCCCACTACCAGGGCCCCACCTATGCCATGTTCGAGCTCGACTTTGGCGTGCGCATGGTGCGCGCCGAGGAGAAGATACGCGCCGTGCTGCCCGACGAGACCCAGGCGCAGTGGCTGAACGTGACACCCGGCACCCCCCTGCTCAGCGTAGAGCGGCTGGCCTACACCTACAACGACGTCCCCATGGAGTTGCGCCGCGGCCTGTACCGCACGGACACGCATCACTACCACAACAAACTCAGCTGACACACAGCCAACTTCCGAACGCAAACGCCATGAATACGCAGTCACCGCAAAACCTTTGTACTGCGTTGCAATAGAATTTTAGGTTGTCCGCCTTCATGCAATTACAACGCAGTTACATCCACGAAAGCACAACGCCATGACAGAGCACGCCAAGAAACGACCCGAGTACCGGAACATCAACATCTTCCATGACGTCAGGACCTACCGCCTGCCGCTGGCTGGCTGGGTCTCGATCCTGCATCGCGCCAGCGGCATGCTCATGTTCCTGCTGCTGCCCCTGGTCATCTGGATGTTCGACACCTCTGTGTCCTCGGAGATCTCATTCGGCCGCTTCGCCGCCGCCTTCACTGCGGGCCTGGGCTTCGTGCCCGGCTGGCTCATCAAGCTGGTGACGCTGGCCCTGATCTGGGCCTATCTGCACCACCTGATCGCCGGCCTGCGCCACCTGTGGATGGACATCGACCACAGCGCCGTGAACAAGGACACGGGCCGCCGCTCCGCCGTCTTCACGCTGGTGCTCAGCATCGGCCTGACGCTGGTCCTGGGCGCCAAGCTGTTTGGCCTGTACTGATCTTCGAGAGAAAAGGAAAACACCATGTCCGTGACCTACGGCTCCAAACGCACCGTGGCCGGTGCCCATTACGGCGTGCGCGACTGGCTGGTTCAGCGCCTGACCGGCATCGTCATCGTCCTGTTCACCGTGTGCCTGCTGGCACAAGTGATCTTCAGCAAGGGCCCCATCGGCTACGACCTGTGGGCCGGCATCTTTGCCGCCCAGTGGATGAAGTTCCTCACCTTCTCCCTGATCGTCTCGCTGGCCTGGCATGCCTGGGTGGGCGTGCGCAACGTGTGGATGGACTATGCCCGTCCCGACGGTCTGCGCCTGCTGCTGCAGACCTTCACCATCGTCTGGCTGGTCGGCTGCACCGGCTGGGCCCTGCAGGTCCTGTGGCGTCTGTGACCCCCGCGATTGAAAGAACACAATGAGCTATACCAAAGCGAATATCACCAAGCGCAAATTTGACGTGGTCATCGTCGGGGCCGGCGGCTCCGGCATGCGCGCCTCCCTCGAACTGTCCCGCGCCGGCCTCTCCGTGGCCTGCCTGTCCAAGGTCTTCCCCACCCGCTCGCACACCGTGGCGGCCCAGGGAGGCGTATCCGCATCGCTGGGCAATATGAGCGAGGACAACTGGCATTACCACTTCTACGACACCATCAAGGGTGGCGACTGGCTGTCCGACCAGGACGCAGTCGAATTCATGTGCCGCGAGGCACCGAATGTGGTGATCGAGCTGGAGCATTTCGGCATGCCGTTTGACCGCAACGCCGACGGCACCATCTACCAGCGTCCGTTCGGCGGCCACACCGCCAACTATGGCGAAAAGCCCGTGCAACGCGCCTGCGCCGCGGCCGACCGCACCGGCCACGCCATGCTGCACACGCTGTACCAGAAGAACGTCGAGTCGAAGACGAATTTCTTCGTCGAATGGATGGCGCTGGACCTGATCCGCAACGAAGGCGGCGACGTGGTCGGCGTCACCGCCCTGGAACTGGAAACCGGCGACCTGTACGAGCTGCACGCCAAGGCCGTGCTGCTGGCCACGGGTGGCGCGGGCCGCATCTTTGCCGCTTCCACCAACGCTTTCATCAACACCGGCGACGGCCTGGGCATGGCGGCGCGCGCCGGCATTCCGCTGCAGGATCTGGAATTCTGGCAGTTCCACCCCACCGGCGTGGCCGGCGCCGGCGTGCTGCTGACCGAGGGCTGCCGTGGCGAGGGCGCTATTCTTTTGAATAGCAACGGCGAACGCTTCATGGAGCGCTACGCGCCCACCTTGAAGGATCTGGCGCCGCGCGACTTCGTCTCGCGCTCCATGGATCAGGAGATCAAGGAAGGCCGTGGCTGCGGCCCGAACAAGGACTACATCCTGATGAAGCTCGACCACCTGGGCGCAGACACCATCAGGAAGCGCCTACCCTCGGTGGAAGAGATCGGCCACAACTTCGCCAACGTCGACATCACCAAGGAACCCATCCCCGTGGTGCCCACCATCCACTACCAGATGGGCGGCATCCCGACCAACATCCACGGCCAGGTCGTGGTCTGGGACGGCGAGCGGAACAACATCGTCAAGGGCCTGTACGCCGTGGGCGAATGCGCCGCCGTGTCGGTGCACGGCGCCAATCGCCTGGGCACGAACTCGCTGCTGGACCTGCTGGTGTTCGGCAAGTCCGCCGGCAAGCACATCGTGAGCTTTGTCGCAGGCTATGGCTCGCACCAGCCCGTACCTGCCGACGGCTCCGATCGCACCCTGGCGCGCCTGAATCAATTGCAGGACTCCACCGCAGGCACCTACGCCCAGGACATTGCGAACGAGATTCGCCAGACGATGCAGCAGCATGCCGGCGTGTTCCGCACGCAAAAGGGCATGGACGAAGGCGTGGTGAAGATCAATGCCCTGCGCGGGCGCGTGGGCTCCGTCACCCTGAAGGACAAGTCCAAGGTCTGGAACACCGCGCGCATGGAGGCGCTGGAGGTGGACAACCTGATCGAGGTCGCTCAGGCCACCATGGTGTCGGCCGCGGCACGTACCGAATGCCGTGGCGCACACACGGTGTACGACTACGAGCATCCGGCCGATCACCCCGAGTGCCCGCTCGGCCGCAACGACAAGGAATGGCTCAAGCACACGCTGTGGCACAGCGCCACCAACAGCCTGAGCTACAAGCCCGTGAACATGAAGCCGCTGACGGTGGACAGCATCCCCCCGAAGGTTCGCACGTTCTAAACCAGCCGCCGCCCACGAGAGAAACACCCATGAAACGCACCTTCAAGATCTACCGCTACGACCCGGACAAGGACACCAAGCCCTATATGCAGACCGTGGAGGTCGAGCTCGACGGCCACGAACGCATGCTGCTGGATGCCCTGCTCAAGCTCAAGGAGCAAGATCCCTCGCTGTCGTATCGCCGCTCCTGCCGCGAAGGCGTCTGTGGCTCCGACGCCATGAACATCAACGGCAAGAACGGCCTGGCGTGTCTGACCAACATGAACACGCTCAAGGGCGACATCGTCTTGAAGCCCCTGCCCGGCCTGCCGGTGATCCGCGACCTGATCGTGGACATGACGCAGTTCTTCAAGCAATACCACTCGATCAAGCCCTATCTGCAAAGCGAGATCTACGCCACGGCCGACAAGGAGCGCCTGCAGTCGCCCGAGGAGCGCGAGGAGCTCGACGGCCTGTACGAATGCATCCTGTGCGCCAGCTGCTCCACCGCCTGCCCCAGCTTCTGGTGGAACCCGGACAAGTTCGTCGGTCCCGCAGGCCTGTTGCAGGCCTACCGCTTCATCGCCGACAGCCGTGACACGGCCACGGGCGAGCGCCTGGACAACCTGGAAGATCCCTACCGCCTCTTCCGCTGCCACTCGATCATGAACTGCGTGGACGTGTGCCCCAAGGGCCTGAACCCGACGCGCGCCATTGGCAAGATCAAGGAGTTGATGGCACGCCGTGCCATCTAAGACCATGGCCGACGAAATGCTGCTCGACGAGCGCGAAGTGGCCATCCTGCACTGGCGCTGCCGCCGCGGGTTGGTCGAGAACGACCTGTTTCTCGAGCGTTTTTTCGCCAACCATGGCTCGCGCCTGACCACGCGTCAGGCGCGGGGACTGACGATATTGATGGACTTGTCGGACAACGACCTGCTGGACCTGCTGCTGCGCCGCAAGGAACCGCAAGGCGAGACCGATACCGAGGAAGTCAAGGAAGTGCTGGAGCAGTTGCGCCAACGCGCATAGCCCCCCAACAGGCCAAACCACTGAAGGAAACTGGAAATGAAACTGGCAGACAACAAAGCGACGCTCTCGTTCAGCAACGGCAGCCCGAGCATAGATCTTCCCGTGTACCAGGGCAGCATCGGCCCGGATGTGATCGACATCCGCAAGCTGTATGGCCAGACGGGCATGTTCACCTATGACCCTGGCTTCCTGTCCACCGCCTCCTGCCAGTCGGACATCACCTACATCGACGGCGACAAGGGCGAGTTGCTGTACCGCGGCTACCCTATCGAGCAACTGGCCACCAAGTGCGACTACCTCGATACCTGCTACCTGCTGCTCAAGGGTGACCTGCCCAGCGAGAGCCAGCGCACCGACTTCCACAAGCTGGTGCTCAAGCACACCATGGTGAACGAGCAGATGCAGTTCTTCCTGCGTGGTTTCCGCCGCGACGCCCACCCCATGGCCGTGCTGACCGGCCTGGTGGGTGCCATGTCGGCCTTCTACCACGACAGCACCGACGTGCATAACGCCGAGCACCGCGAGATCGCGGCCATCCGCCTGATCTCCAAGATGCCCACGCTGGTGGCCATGGCCTACAAGTACGGCAAGGGCGAGCCCTACATGTACCCGCGCAATGATCTGTCCTACGCCGGCAACTTCCTGCGCATGATGTTCGGCACGCCCTGCGAGGACTATGTGGTCAACCCGGTGATCGAGCGCGCCATGGACCGCATCTTCATCCTGCACGCGGACCACGAGCAGAACGCCTCCACCTCCACCGTGCGCCTGTGCGGCAGCTCGGGCACGAACCCGTTCGCCGCCATTGCCGCTGGCGTGGCCTGCCTGTGGGGCCCGGCGCACGGCGGCGCCA
Source organism: Alicycliphilus denitrificans (assembly GCF_044792555.1). GTDB lineage: Bacteria > Pseudomonadota > Gammaproteobacteria > Burkholderiales > Burkholderiaceae_C > Alicycliphilus > Alicycliphilus denitrificans_A. Next base: position 1,267,275 of record NZ_CP126238.1, on the reverse strand, counting down.
ACGAGGCCTGCCTGAACATGCTCGAACAGATCCAGGCCAATGGCGGCGTGGCCAAGGTGGGCGAGTTCATGGAGCAGGTCAAGGACAAGAATTCCGGCGTCAAGCTGATGGGCTTCGGCCACCGCGTGTACAAGAACTACGACCCGCGCGCCAAGCTCATGCAGGAAACCTGCGACGAAGTGCTGGCCGCGCTGGGCCTGGAGAATGACCCGCTGTTCGCACTGGCCAAGAAGCTCGAGAAGATCGCCCTGGAGGACGACTACTTCGTGCAGCGCAAGCTCTACCCGAACGTGGACTTCTACTCCGGCATCGTGCAGCGCGCCATCGGCATCCCGGTGAACCTGTTCACCGGCATCTTTGCCCTGGCCCGCACCGTGGGCTGGATCGCCCAGCTCAACGAGATGATCGGCGATCCCGAGTACAAGATCGGCCGCCCGCGCCAGCTGTTCACCGGCTCGCCGCGCCGCGACGTGCCCTGACCCTGCCGGCGCCTGCCTTCGCGCAGGCCGCTTTTGCCCCAAAGCCCGCATGCACCTGCTGCCTGCGGGCTTTTTCCATGCTGCGTGGCGGCATCGCTACCATGGCGGCGCTGCCCGCTACCCTTGTTTCTCCTGACCTGTTCTTCCAAGGATCCCTGACTATGAAATCCCGCGCCGCCGTTGCCTTCAAGGCTGGAGAGCCCCTGCAGATCGTCGAACTCGACGTCGCGCCCCCGAAAAAGGGCGAGGTGCTCATCCGAATCACCCATACCGGCGTGTGCCACACCGACGCCTTCACCCTCTCCGGCGACGACCCCGAGGGCATCTTCCCCGCCGTGCTGGGCCATGAGGGCGCCGGCATCGTCGTCGAATGCGGCGAAGGCGTGACCAGCGTGCAGCCCGGCGACCACGTGATTCCGCTCTACACCGCCGAGTGCGGCGAATGCCTGTTCTGCCAAAGCGGCAAGACCAACCTGTGCGTGGCCGTGCGCGCCACCCAGGGCAAGGGCGTGATGCCCGACGGCAGCACGCGCTTTTCCTACAACGGCCAGCCCGTGTACCACTACATGGGCTGCTCCACCTTCAGCGAATACACCGTGGTGGCCGAGGTGTCACTGGCCAAGATCAGCCCCGACGCCAACCCCGAGCAGGTCTGCCTCTTGGGCTGCGGCGTGACCACGGGCCTGGGGGCCGTGAAGAACACCGCCAAGGTGCAGCCGGGCGACACCGTGGCCGTGTTCGGCCTGGGCGGCATCGGCCTGGCCGTGATCCAGGGCGCAAAGCTGGCCCAGGCCGGGCGCATCATCGCCATCGACACCAACCCGTCCAAGTTCGACCTGGCGCGCACCTTCGGCGCCACCGACTGCGTCAACCCCAAGGACAACGACCGGCCCATCCAGCAGGTGATCGTGGAGATGACCGGCTGGGGCGTGGACCACAGCTTCGAGTGCATCGGCAACGTCAACGTGATGCGCGCGGCACTGGAATGCGCGCACCGCGGCTGGGGCCAGTCGGTCATCATCGGCGTGGCGGGCGCGGGGCAGGAGATCAGCACCCGCCCCTTCCAGCTGGTCACCGGCCGCAGGTGGCTGGGCACGGCCTTCGGCGGCGTCAAGGGCCGCAGCGAACTGCCCGCCATGGTGGAAGACGCGATGCGCGGAAAGATCCAGCTCGAACCCTTCGTGACCCACACCATGGGCCTCACGGACATCAACCAGGCATTCGACCTGATGCACGAGGGCAAGTCCATCCGCTCGGTGGTCCACTACGCGGACTGACGAAAACAAGAGCGCACAGCGCTTGCCAATCAACGATTTCAGGTATTTTTCTACTTGAGATCGTTTTCCATCAAGCGCCAGAAACTATAGAAACAGGAGCTTAAACCCCATGTCCACCGCCATAGAACTGCTGTCAAGCCACACCTGCTTTGGCGGCGAGCAGCGCTTCTACCGCCATGCATCGCGCGAGATCGGCCTGCCGATGCAGTTTTCCGTCTACCTGCCGCCCCGCGCCCTGGCGGGCGGAGCCGTGCCCGCCCTGCTCTACCTGGCCGGCCTGACCTGCACCGAGGAAACCTTCCCCATCAAGGCCGGCGCGCAGCAGCAGGCGGCCGAGCTGGGCCTGGCCCTGATCGCCCCCGACACCAGCCCGCGCGGCGCGGGCGTGCCGGGCGAATCGGATGCCTGGGACTTCGGCGTGGGCGCGGGCTTCTACCTGGACGCAACCGAGGCCCCCTGGGCCGCGCACTGGCGCATGGAAAGCTACCTGCTGCAGGAGCTGCTGCCCCTCGTCGCCAGCACCCTGCCCGTGGACGATGGCCGGCTGGGCATCTTCGGCCACAGCATGGGCGGCCACGGCGCGCTCACGCTGGCGCTGCGCCACCCGGGCCGCTTCAAGAGCCTGTCGGCCTTGGCACCCATCTGCGCCCCCACGCGCTGCCCCTGGGGCGAAAAGGCCTTCACCGGCTATCTTGGCCCCGACCGCACGGCCTGGGGCGCGCACGATGCCACGGTGCTCATGGAGAACCAACCCGCCGCGCCCTACCCGGCAGGCATCCTCATCGACCAGGGCCTGGCCGACAAATTCCTGGCCGAGCAGCTGCACCCGCATCTTTTCGAGGCCGCCTGCGCATCCATAGGCCAGCCGCTCATACTGCGCCGCCATGCGGGCTATGACCACGGCTACTACTTCATCCAAAGCTTCATCGAAGACCACCTGCGCCACCACGCGCAGGCGCTGGGCACGCGGTAGGGCCTTGGATCATTGGCCATGATTGGCATTCAGCCAGCGCCGAAAGCCATACCTTTGTTTTGCGGCTGAAGGCGCCATGAACGCCAAGAGGCCTGGCCGGGGCACGTCGCTAAGCGATTGCCGGCTCTTGTGCAAACAAATCACGGGAGCGCAGTGCGGTATCGCTTGGCAAAACCCCGCGCCGGGCGGACAATCGGGTCCGACGCACCGCCTGGGTGCATTTTTTTTGAACCCGAACAACGCCTTGGCCCGGACAACCCCGTTGCCCGGGCTTTTGTCCGTTTATTGCCGCGTCCATTCGCATCAAGGGAAACACCATGCACAGCAAACCATCCATCACCGTCTCGTCGCTGGACTTCGAGCGCCTGGAATCCTTGCTGGAGAAGCACACCGGCGATTTCCCTGGCCGCGATGCGCTGGAGGCCGAGCTCGACCGCGCCGACGTCCTCGACCCCAAGGACATGCCGCCGAATGTGGTGACCATGAATTCCACCGTGCGCTTCACCATGCTCGAGACCGGCAAGAGCAGCACCCTGACCCTGGTCTACCCCAAGGAGATGGACAGCAGCGACACCAAGGTATCGATCTTCGCTCCCGTGGGCATTGCCCTGCTGGGCCTGAGCGTGGGCGACGAGCTGCAAATGCCCAGCGCCACGGGCCGGGTCACCACGGTGCGCGTCGATGCCATCGAATACCAGCCCGAGAACGCGGGCGAGCTGCATCGCTGAGCGCCAAGCAAGCGCTCCCCCTGACCAAGGCGGCCTAGGCACAGGCTGCCTTTTTTTATGTCAACACGGCGGCGGTCAGCAAACCCGTCGCCACCAGCCCCGCCTGCCAGCGCAGCGCCGCCTGCCAGGTGGGCGCATGGCGCTCCACGCGCTCGTACAGCACATGGCCTGCGGCCAGCGACAGCAGGAACGCCAGCACCATGCCCAGCCCGGCTGCGGCCAGGGACTGCGGCCAAAAGTAGCTCGCCACGGCATTCACGGCCACGCAGACGGCAAAGTGCACCAGAAAGACCGAATAAGAGATCTGCCCCAGCCGGTTCAAGGGCGCCCATCCCGCCCAGCGCGCCATGGCCGGCTGGCGCATGGCCAGCACCAGGGCCAGCGCCGTGACGCCGGCCAGCGCGATGCGTGCACGCCACTGCAGGACCAGCGCCGCCAGCACCAGCACCGCCATCAGCAAGGCCCAGCCCCAGGCGCCCAGCGGCCGCGGCGACTGCACGGCCCAGAACGCCAGCATGCCCAGGCCATAGGCGCCAAAGAAGTACAAGGCCCAGATATCCCACTGCGCATCGCGGTTGAAAACCAGCAGCGATGCGGCCACCCCCGCCACCACCAGCAGCTGCACTCCGGTCACGGTCCTGGGCCAGCAACGCACCAGTGCGCGCTCACCCCAGCGCGCGCGCAGCGCCGCCGCGGCCATGGACGCACCCGCCAGCAGCAAGGCCGTCAGGGCAAACAGCTGGAAGTCAATGGCCACGTACCAGACGCCTGCGGACAGCGACTCCTCGCCCAGCACGGTTTGCAGCAGCAGCGCATGCGCGAGCAGCTGCCATAGATCCGGGTCGGCCGAAACCGAGTCATGGTCGAACCAGGGGCGCACGGCCGCCTGCACGAGGATGGCCAACACCAGCGCCACCGCATAGGGCACGACCAGGCGCACAAAGCGCCGTGCAATGCGCTTGCAGGGGTCATCAAAGCGCGCCTGCCCGTGCGGCGCAAGGCTTGCGGCGGCAAGAAAGCCACCGAGCACCAGAAACACCTGCACGGCCATGCGTGCGTCGTCGTAGAGCCAGTCGATGAGGCCGGGCAGCTCCTGGCGCACCACGTCGGACATGGGCCCATAGAACGCCAGGTGATGCCAGACGATGGCCGCGCAGGCCAGCCCCTTGGTGCAGTCGATGACGGCGCTGCGTTGAGCGTGGGACATTAAAAAGAAATGGAGAAAAACGGATGCCGGCCAGGAGGCCTGCCAACCACAACGCAGCCGGGGGCCAGTGGGTTTCAAGCGGGTTTCATTGCAGCGCCGCCAACGCCGCGCGCTTGCCCATCTTCAGCAGCGCCTGGATGCGCTCCAACTGCGCGGCTCGCGGCGTGGCCTTGCCGCTTTCCCATTTGTAGACCGACAGGGTCGAGGCCTGCAGCAGGCTCGCCATGGCCTGCTGGGTGATGCCCAGCTGCTGACGCTTGGCCAAAAGGGCCTGGCCATCGAATTCTGCGCTGCGCTTGCTGCTGCGCGCGGGCGCCTGGGTCGCCGCGGGCGCATCGGCCTGGTGCGGGCTCACTTTTTGCAAGGCCTTCAACTGCGCCGCAAGCAGCTTGACATCGCGCTTGAGCGCCGCGATCTCGCCGCGCTGCAACGTGACCGTCTTGCGCAGGCTGCCGAATTCACCCTTGATTTCCTTGCGCGCCATGCGCGCGACCTCGGAGCGAAAGGCATTGGAGAAGGCAGTCATCGTTTATATCAAGGCAAAAAAAGATGCCAAGCGTAGCATTTTTAGTTCCAGCACCTGCCGCAATTGTCAAGCACCTGGGCGTTTTTCACCGTCATGCCAGCCCCCGCCTGGCAGCCGCGGCAATGTGCGCCGCATCCACCTGGAAGAAGCTGCGCAGCGCGGCGCGCGTATCGCTGCGCCCAAAACCGTCGGTGCCCAGGGTGCGGTAGCGCCGGCCCTCGGGGACATAGCCGCGCACGGACTCGGGCACGGCGCACACGTAGTCGGTGGCGGCGACGATGGGGCCTTGCGTGCCACCCAGCACCTGGGCCAGCCAGGGCGTGGCGCCACTGTCCTCGCAGGCCCGGCCGTCGCGCGCCAGCTCGCTCCAGCTCGTAACGCTGACCACATGCGCGGTAATACCGTCCGCGGCCAGCATCTCGGCGGCCTTGATCACCTCGGTGAGGATGGCGCCCGAGCCCAGCAGGGTGACGTGTTTTTCAGAAGAAACCTGGCTCTCACGCCCATCTTGTAAGCGCTGATAGCTATTGAACAAATAGCATCCACGCAGCACACCGTGATACGCCGCTTCGGGCAGGTCGGCCTGGGGGTAGTTTTCGTTCATCAGCGTGACGTAGTAGAAGACGTCGCGCTGCTCGACCAGCATCTCGCGCATGCCGGCATCCAGGATCACGGCCAGCTCGCCAGCGTACGCCGGGTCATAGGCCTTGCAGTTGGGGATGGTGGCCGCCGCCAGGTGGCTGCTGCCGTCCTGGTGCTGCAGGCCCTCGCCGCCCAGCGTGGTGCGCCCCGAGGTGGCGCCCAGCAGGAAGCCGCGTGCACGCTGGTCGGCGGCGGCCCAGATGGCGTCGCCCACGCGCTGGAAGCCGAACATCGAGTAGTAGATGTAGAACGGCAGCATGGCCAGGCCGTGCACGCTGTAGCTGGTGGCGGCGGCCGTCCAGCTGGCGATGGCGCCGGCCTCGCTGATGCCCTCTTCCAGGATCTGCCCGTCCTTGGCCTCGCGATAGGAAAGGATGGAGCCTATGTCCTCGGGCGCGTAGCTCTGGCCCACGCTGCTGTAGATGCCCACCTGCTTGAACAGGTTGGCCATGCCGAAGGTGCGCGCCTCGTCGGCCACAATGGGCACGATGCGCGGGCCCAGCTGCGCATCCTTGAGCAGACTGCCGAGCATGCGCACGAAGGCCATGGTGGTGCTCATCTCCTTGGCCTGCGGCGCGAGCGCAAATTGCGCGTAGCTGGCCAGCGGCGGCACGGGCAGCGGCGCGCACGCGGACTCGCGCCGGGGCAGGTAGCCGCCCAGGGCCTGGCGCCTTGCCTGCAGGTAGTGCATTTCGGCGCTGTCCTGCGCGGGCTTGAGGAATTCCAGGTTCACCGCCTGCGCGTCGGTGAGCGGCAGGTTGAAGCGGTTGCGAAACTCGATCAACTCCTTGTCGTCCAGCTTCTTCTGGCTGTGCGTGGTCATCTTGCCCTGGCCGGCCGTGCCCATGCCATAGCCCTTCTTGGTGTGCGCCAGGATCACCGTGGGCTGGCCCCGGTGCGCGGCGGCCTGCGCGTAGGCGGCGTGGATCTTCACCAGGTCGTGGCCGCCGCGCTTCAGGCGGTCGATCTGCTCATCCGTCATGCCCTGGGCCAGCGCCGCCAGCTCGGGACTCTGGCCGAAGAAATTGTCGCGGTTGAAGCGCCCGTCCTTGGCGGCAAAGGTCTGCATCTGGCCATCGACCGTTGCCCCCAGGGTGCGCACCAGGGTGCCGCTCAGGTCGCGCGCAAACAGGCCGTCCCAGTCGCTGCCCCACAGCAGCTTGATGACGTTCCAGCCGCTGCCGGTGAACAGGCGCTCCAGTTCATCGACGATGCGGCCATTGCCGCGCACCGGCCCATCGAGCCGCTGCAGGTTGCAGTTGACCACCCACACCAGGTTGTCCAGGCCCTCGCGCGCGGCCAGCGTCAAGGCGCTGGTGCTCTCGGGCTCGTCCATCTCGCCATCGCCGAACACGCCCCAGACCTTGCGGCCGCTGCAGTCGAGCAGGCCCCGGTCGCTCAAAAAATGCATGAAGCGCGCGTGGTAGATGCTGCTGATCGGCCCTATGCCCATGGAGCCGGTCGGAAACTGCCAGAAGTCCGGCATGGACCAAGGGTGCGGGTAGCTGCACAGGCCGCGCGCGCCCTCCCGGGGGGCGGTGATTTCCTGGCGGAAATGCAGCAGGTCCTGCTCGGACAGGCGCCCCTCCAGGAAGGCGCGGGCGTAGACGCCCGGCGCGCTGTGCGGCTGGAAGAACACCAGATCGCCCCGGTGCTGGCCCGGCGCCAATCCTTCACGCGCGTGGAAGAAATGGTTGAAGCCGACCTCGAACAGATCGGCCGCGCTGGCGTAGCTGGCGATATGGCCGCCCAGCTCGCCATAGGCCTGGTTGGCGCGCACCACCATGGCCAGCGCGTTCCAGCGCATCAGCGAGGCGAGGCGCTCCTCCACCGCCAGGTCGCCCGGGAAGGCCGGCTGCGCCTGCGCGGCGATGGTGTTCACGTACGGGGTGTTCAACTCTGGCTTCCAGCCCACGCGGCTGGAGTGGGCCGCACGCGTCAGCTCGTCCAGCATGAAGCGGGCGCGCTCGGGGCCCTGGGTGGCCACCAGGGCGAGAAAGGCGTCGCGCCATTCGGCGGTTTCCTGCGGGTCGCTATCCACGGCGCCGTTGGCCGGGTACAGGGTGGTCGGGGAGATGGGGGCGTTCATGCTCACCACTGTATGCCGATGCGGGGAAAACAGGGTGCCGATTTGCGAGCCTCGTCAGAGAATGGCGGCACAATCTGCCGCTTATGCAATCCAATGCGGCATATGAAACTTGACACCATCGATCTGCGCATACTCGCCGAGCTGCAGGCCGACGGCGCACTGTCCAACGTGGAGCTGGCGCGGCGCGTGCACCTGTCGCCCTCGCCCTGCCTGGCGCGCGTGAAGGCGCTGGAGACGGCCGGCATCATCAGCCGCTATGTGGCGCTGGCGAATGCCACGGCGCTGGGCCTGGGGCTCAACGTCTTCATCAGCATCAGCCTCAAGAGCCAGAGCAAGGAGGCACTGACCGCGTTCGAGCAGCACATCGCCGAGCATGAGCAGGTGATGGAGTGCTACCTGATGACGGGCGACAGCGACTACCTGATCCGCGTGATGCTGCCCGACATCGCGGCGCTGGAGCGCTTCATCCTGGAGCAGCTCACGCCCATCCCGGGCATAGAGAAGATACGCACCAGCTTCACGCTCAAGCAGGTGCGCTACAAGACCGCCCTGCCGCTACCCAAGGCGTAGGGGTCGGGCGCCGAAATACTCATTTATTAATAGCTTTAAACGCTTTACAGTAAAGCGTTACAACCACTTTTCATCCAAAACCGCTCACGGGGAATCCATGGCCGCCGTCAGGCCCTGCAGCCAGGCCATGGAGTCGCGCAGCTCCTCGGGGCGGATCTCGTGCAGGCCCGGGTATTCGCGGTAGCTCAGCGCCAGCGGCAGGGCCTGCGCATGGTCGCGGATGGCCCGGGCGCTGGCCAGCGGGATCACGTTGTCCTGCACGCCATGGCTCACCCAGAGCCGGCGGCCGGCCAGCGCCGCGGCCGGGGCGGCCTGCCCCAGCGCCTGCGGCAGCAGCCGGCTGTGCCAGACCATGGCGGCGTGCAGCAGCTCGGGCCGCGTGAGCAGCAGCGTCAGCGCCATGATGCCGCCCTGGCTGAAGCCGCCCGCCACCACGCGCGCGGCGGGAATGCCGAGCCCGCGCGCGGCCGCGTCCACGGTCTGCGCCACCAGGGCACGACTGGCGGCCTCCTGCGGCTCGTTGATGCTGCGCGTGCCGTCCGCGGCCACGGAAAACTCGAACCAGGCATGGGCATCAGGCCCCATGCGGTAGGGGGCGCGCAGGCTCAGCACATGGAACGGCGCGGGCACATAGGGCGCCAGGCCGAACAGATCCTGCTCGTTGCTGCCCACGCCGTGCATCAGCACCAGCAGCCAGGGCTGGGAAGTGCCCGCCGCGGCGGGACGGTGCAGGAAGGACAGCGGTAAATCAGACATGGTGATGGACCTGTGGAAAAGGAGTGCGGGAGCCGCGTCACTCTACCGCGCCGGGCCGGCCGCGCAGCGCCTTCAGGCCCGAGCGCCGGCTCTTGGATTCCAGGCGCCGGCGCTGCGAGCCCAGCGTGGGCCGGGTGGCGCGGCGCACGCGCGGCGGCCGGGCCACGCTGTCCACCAGGGCCTGCAGGCGCGCCAGCGCGTCCAGGCGGTTCGCCTCCTGGGTGCGGTATTGCTGGGCCTTGATGACCAGCACGCCCTGCTGGGTGATGCGGCCGTCGCGCAGTGCCAGCAGGCGCTGCTTCACGTCCTCAGGCAGGGACGAGGCGGCGATGTCAAAGCGCAGATGCACGGCGCTTGCCACCTTGTTCACGTTCTGCCCGCCCGCGCCCTGGGCGCGCATGGCGCTCAGCTCGACCTCGGCCGGGTTCACCTGCAAGCCCCCGGGGTGCTGCGGCGCGTTCACGGCTCTCAGGCGGCGCCCGCCCCTGCGCCCAGCGCGGCCAACAGGGCCTGCTGAAAGGCCTGCGGGCGCTCAAACTGCACCCAGTGGCCGGCGTCCTCGATCAGCGCCAGGCCGCGAAAGTCGGGGGCGGCAGCAGCGTAGGCGCCCTCCAGTGCGCCAATCCACTCCTTGTAAATCGCGTCGCCGCGGCCATAGATGGCGTGCACGGGGCAGCCCACCTGCGGCAGCGCGCGCGCCAGCGCATCGGTGTGCGCCAGGCGGCGGCGCGGCATGCGGTCGCGCAGCACGTTGGCCACATGCAGGCCCAGCGCCAGGCCATCCTGCTCATCGATCAGCGCCGGGTTCTGAAACATGAGCGCGGCCAGGTTGTAGCGGTGCGCCGCGATCTGCCCGGCCTCGGGCAGGTGGCGCCAGGCCTTGAGCGCAAACTGCCGCTGCGGCACCACGCCCATGGCGGGCGCGCCCACCAGCACCAGCTGGCGCGCCAGCTCGGGGTGCGCCGCGAGCAGCAGGCCGGCCGTCAGGCCGCCGAAGGAAAAGCCCACCAGGTCGCACTGGCGCGGGCCAAACAGCGCGCGCAGGCTCTCGGCCAGCGGCTGCACCAGGGCGTCGGCGTCCCCGCCCGCGGGCGGCGAAGCCGAGTCGCCAAAACCCGGCAGGTCGACGATCCACAGCTCGCGGCCCGCGGCCGCCAGGCCTTCGATGTTGCGCACCCAATGCGTCCAGCTGCCGCTGCCGCCGTGCAGCAGCACCAGGGGCGGCATGCCGTCCTGCGGCGTGCCCCAGACATGCCAGACGATGTCGCCGCCGCCGCAGGGCGTGGTCTCGCGCCTGGCCTGGCCGCGCAGGGCCAGCACCTCGGGCGGCACGGGCAATGTGGCGAGAGGCTGCTGCGTCACCATTGCGCCAGCCCGTCGATGGCGAGCGCGTAGCCCTGCACGCCAAAGCCGCACATCACGGCGCGCGCCGCGCTGGCCAGGAAGGAGTGGTGGCGGAAGCTCTCGCGCGCATGCACGTTGCTGATGTGCAGCTCCACCAGCGGCACGCCCGTGCCCTTCACGGCATCGAGCAGCGCCACGCTGGTGTGCGTATAGGCCGCAGCATTGAGCACCACGCCGGCCAGTTGCCCTGAGGCGTACAGACGGCCGGCCTCGTGGATCCAGTCCACCAGGGTGCCCTCGTGGTTGCTCTGGCGAAACACCAGCGCCAGGCCATGGCGCGCGCAGGCCGCGGCGCAGATCTGCTCCACGTCGGCCAGGCTCTGGGAGCCATACACCTGCGGCTCGCGCGTGCCCAGCAGGTTGAGATTGGGGCCGTTGAGAACGAAAACGGTTTTGGTCATACGGTGAGACATGCGGTTCTAACCCGCCCGAGCGGACCCGCAAGCGCCCATTATGCGGGGCGCACCCCAAGCAAAAGCGGCCGCTAAGGGCCGCCTGCCTCACTCATGTGCCAGGTGCGTCAGCGCCAATCGCGATGACCGCGCCGATCATCATGGCCACGGTGATGGTGGTGGCGATGCCCGCGCCAGTGGTCATGCCCCCGGTAATACACCGCGGGCGGTGCGTAGTACACAGGGCGCGGTGCGCTGTAAACGGGCGGCGCATATACCACCGGGGGCGGCGCGTAGTAGACGGGCGGGGGCGGTGCGTAGTACACCGGGGCGGCATTGCCCACGCCCAGGGCCACGCCGGGCGCGCCCACGCCGACCGACCAATACACATCACTGCGCGCCTGCGCCGTGCCAGCGCCCGCCATCAGGGCCAATGCCACACCGACCGATGCGACGGCGGCAAACCAAGAGCGACGTTGGGTCATAAAAATTCTCCTTTGACTGCAAAGCCTGCCCGCCCTCCGCAGGACACAGCTCTATCGACACGAACAAACAGGGCTGCAAACAGGGCCGCCAAAGCCCTCAACGCGCCAACAGCAGCAAAGGATGTCATGAAACACTGTTTATGTTGTTTCCGAACGTAGTCGCCCGCCCCGCAAGGGCCATGCCCACGCGGCCTAAAATCAAAGGATGAGCACCTCAGCCCACAAAGAAACCACAGAATCCGTCAAGCCCAGCAACTTCCTGCGCCAGATCATCGAAGCCGACCTGGCCCAGGGCACGCATGCCGACAACCGCTGGGCCGGCAGCCCCGGCGACGCCGCGCACCAGGGCGCTGGCGCGCTCGATCCCGCCAGGATCCGCACGCGCTTTCCGCCCGAGCCCAACGGCTACCTGCACGTGGGCCACGCCAAGAGCATCTGCCTGAACTTCGGCCTGGCGCGCGACTATGGCGGCGTGTGCCACCTGCGCTTTGACGACACCAACCCCGAGAAGGAAGAGCAGGAGTACGTGGACGGCATCATCGACGCCGTGCACTGGCTGGGCTTTGACTGGAAGGACCCGGACGGTCACGAGAACCTGTACTACGCCAGCAATTATTTCGACTTCATGTATCGCGCGGCCGAATACCTGATCGAGGCCGGCCACGCCTACGTGGACGAGCAGACGGCCGAGGAAATGCGCGTGAGCCGCGGCGACTTCAGCAAGCCCGGCGTGGACAGCCCCTACCGCGGCCGCACTCCGGCCGAGAACCTGGCACGCTTTCGCGAGATGCGGGACGGCAAGCTGGCCGACGGCGCCGCCGTGCTGCGCGCCAGGATCGACATGGCCCACCCCAACATCAACCTGCGCGACCCGGCCATCTACCGCATCAAGCGTGCCGAGCACCACAACACCGGCGACAAATGGTGCATCTACCCCATGTACACCTTTGCCCACCCCATAGAGGACGCACTGGAATGCATCACCCACAGCATCTGCACGCTGGAGTTTGAAGACCAGCGCCCGTTCTACGACTGGCTGCTGGACCGCTTGGCCGAGGGCGGCCTGATCGCCAAGCCGCACCCGCGCCAGTACGAGTTCGCGCGCCTGAACCTGACCTATGTGGTCACCAGCAAGCGCAAGCTCAAGCACCTGGTGGACAACGGCATCGTCAGCGGCTGGGATGACCCGCGCATGCCGACCATCGTGGGCCTGCGCCGGCGCGGCTACACACCCGCCTCCATCCAGATGTTCTGCGAGCGCATCGGTGTGACCAAGGACTACAGCTGGATCGACTACAGCACGCTGGAGGGCTGCCTGCGCGAAGACCTGGAGACCAAGGCGCACCGCGCCATGGTGGTGCTCGACCCGCTCAAGCTGGAGCTCACCAACTGGGCCGAGGTTTTCGGCGGCGGCGACCACCTGGAACCCTGCAGCCTGCCCGCCCTGCCCCACGCGCAGGAAGGCGCGGCCGTGCCCGAGCGCCGCTTCACGCTGGGGCGCGAGGTCTGGATCGAGCGCGAGGATTTCGCCGAGCTGCCGCCCAAGGGCTACAAGCGCCTGTTTCCCGGGAACAAGGTACGCCTCAAGGGCGGCTACGTGATCGAATGCACCGGCTGCGAGAAGAATGCCGCGGGCCAGGTCACCAAGGTGCTGGCCACCGTGGTGCCGGACACCAAGAGCGGCACGCCCGGCGCCGACAGCGTCAAGGTCAAGGCCGCCATCACCTGGGTGGGCGTGGCCGACGGCGTGCAGGCCGAGGTGCGCCTGTACGACCGCCTGTTCACCGACGCGCAGCCCGACGCGGGCGGTAAGGACTTCCTGGCGCTACTCAACCCGGACAGCCTGAAGGTGGTGACGGCCTATGTCGAGCCATCCCTGGCCGCGGCACGGCCCGAGGACAAGTTCCAGTTCGAGCGCTTCGGCTACTTCGTCGCCGACCGCAAGGAGCACGCCCCCGGCCAACCCGTGTTCAACCGCGTGACGGGGCTCAAGGACAGCTGGGCCAAGTAAGGCCCGGGCAGCCATTCTGTTGGCTGCCAATTATTGGAGCGGCAGCCATGCCGAAGGTCACATGACCGCCACCACATCTACTCTTGAGATCCTGCACGCCGCGCGTGCCCGTTTTGAGGCCGCGCGGCAGATCGACATGCTGCCCGATGGCCATCGGTGCCGGGGCATGCACGGACATGGCTTTGCCGCAACGGCCTATGCGGGCATACCGGTCGATTGGGCGCCCTACCCCGGGGGCGAGGTGAACGCCCTGCAGCAGCAGCTTGACCGCTGCGCCAGCATGCTGAGTTACGGCGTACTCAATCAACAACTGGCACAGCCGACCGACGAGAATTTGGCGCGTTGGATCCGGGACCGGCTCGAGGTGCCCGGCATCGACCGGGTCGCCGTTCAGAGCACGCCGCACCAAGGTGTCGAGATCGATGGGCGTGACCATGCGCACATCTGGCGGCGCTATCGCTTTCAGGCGGCGCATCGCCTGCCCCATGTGCCGCCCGGTCACAAATGCGGGCGCTTGCACGGACATGGCTTCGAGGTGATTCTGCACGCCAGCCAGAACCTGGCAGGCACGGCCGAGCGCATCGACTACGACCACCTCGACAGCCTCTGGGCGCCCATTGCAGCGCAGGTCAATTACCACTATTTGAACGAAATCCCCGGCCTTGAAAACCCCACCAGCGAGATGCTCTCGTCATGGTTGTGGGCCCAGCTCAAGCCCCAGCTTCCCACCCTGTCATGGGTCACCGTTTACGAGACGGCATCGTGCGGCGCCACCTTCGATGGCACGGATTACCGCATCTGGAAGGACTTCACCATCGATAGCGCTGTGCGGCACAGGCACGCGCCCGCCAATGAGCCACGCAGCGCCATCCATGGCCACACCTACACGCTGCGGCTGCATCTGAGCGCACCGATTCACCAAGTGATGGGCTGGACGGTCGATTTCGGTGACGTGAAAGCCGTGTTCGATCCGATTTTCAAGTCGCTGGATCATCACCCGCTGCACGAGCAGCCCGAACTGGCCGACGGCGACACCACCACCATCGCGCGTTGGCTGCACGCGACGACGCGGCGCCAGTTGCCACAGCTGGCCCGCGTCGATGTGTTTGAGTCCGAAGGTGGTGGCTCCCTCGTCGGGGGGCACCTGAACGGGCCGGTACTGCCGGTATAAGCCGATGACGTATTCAGTCAAAGAGATCTTCTACACCTTGCAGGGCGAGGGCCTGCAGGCGGGCAAGCCGGCGGTGTTCTGCCGGTTTGCCGGCTGCAATCTGTGGAGTGGACGGGAGGCGGACCGGGCCTCGGCGGTATGCCGCTTTTGCGATACCGACTTCGTGGGTACCGACGGCACGTTCGGCGGCAAATACGCGACGGCGGACGAACTTACAGACCGTATCACTTCTTTCTGGCCAGCGACAGACGAGCAACATCGGCTGGTGGTCATGACCGGCGGAGAGCCGCTTCTGCAACTGGATCATGCCCTCATTGATGCCCTGCATGGGCGGGGCTTTCGCATCGCCGTGGAAACGAATGGAACGGTCGCCGCGCCCGAGGGGATCGATTGGATCTGTGTCAGCCCCAAGGCCGGCGCACCCTTGGTGCAGACCAGTGGCCACGAACTCAAACTCGTGTTTCCGCAGCCAGGCCTGATGCCGGATGCCCTGCCCTGGCCGACGCTGCGCTTCGACAACTACTTGCTGCAACCTATGGACGGTCCTGCCATCGCCCAGAACACGGACGCGGCACTGGCCTACTGCATGGCGCATCCGAGGTGGCGCCTGTCCATCCAAACCCACAAAATGCTGGCGATCCGCTAAGAGCGTGAACCTTCCACTCCGACCGGTTTCCAACTGCGCCATGAATCACCGCACCACGATCCCCAGGCTTTGCACTCTGGCCCTGGCCGCCCTGATGACCGCCTGCACCAGCACCCCATCACAGCCCCAAGCCGGCGCCCCCGACCTGGCCGCCTACGACTGGAACCTGACGGCCGCCTTGGATGCCCAGGGCCGGCCCGACGGCCGCTGGCTGCCGGCCGGCCATGATCCGCTGCAGCTGCACTTTGAAGGCCAACAGCTGAGTGTGCGCAAGCTGTGCAACCTGCTGGGCGCGCGCTTCGGCACGCGCGGCGACGAGATGCAGCTGGCCCAGCCCCTGTCCACCAAGCGCGCCTGCGCCGACCCGGCCCTGATGCAACTGGAGCAGCGCGTGGGCGCCCAGCTGCCCACCGTGCAACGCTACCAGCTGCACGCCGGGGGCACGCCGCGGCTGCAGCTGTTCTTTGCCGACGGCAGCCGCTGGGAGCTGGCCGGCCAGCCCACACCGCAGACGCAATACGGTGGCCCGGGCGAACGCATGTTCCTGGAGGTGGCGCCCGAGCGGGTGGCCTGCAGCCGTGGCCCGGTGCAGACCGCCCAATGCCTGCGCGTGCGCGAGCTGCGCTACGGCGACAACGGCGTCAAGACCCATGTCGGGCCATGGCAGCCGTTCTACGACGAGGTGCAGGGCTACACCCACGAGCCGGGCGTGCGCACTGTGCTGCGCCTCAACCGCTTCAAGCGCCAGAACGCGCCGGCCGATGCATCGGCCTACGCCTATGTGCTGGACATGGTGGTGGAAAGCGAGCGCGTGAAGTAGGCGTCGGTATGACGTCGCTACACAGCAGGCAACGACGTTGCAGGTATTTCTCCCTCCCCCGCCAGCGGGAGAGGAAGAAAATCAGCTGAAACGCTTATTCAAAAAGCGCCAGCAGCTATTTTTTTAATAGCTTAGGCGGTGATCGCCCCGGCCTGGGTCAGGCGCTCGGCCACGAGCAGCTTCTGCAGCTCGTCCCGGCCCATGATGCCCAGGTCCTCGGCCACCTGGGCGATGGGCTTGCCCGTGGCGATGGCGGCCTTGGCGATGGCCGCGGCCTTTTCGTAGCCGATCAGCGGGTTCAAGGCCGTCACCAGCGTCACCGACGCGGCGATGCGCTCGTCCAGCAGGTCCTGGTTGGCGACGATGCCCTCCACGCAGTTCACCTGCAGCGTGTGGCAGGCGCGCGCCAGGTGGTGCAGGCTTTTGTGCAGGGCCCAGGCGATCAGCGGCTCGAAGGCATTGAGCTGCAGCTGCCCGGCCTCGCAGGCCATGGTGATGGCGGCGTCGTTGCCTATCACCTCGAAGCACACCTGGTTCATCACCTCGGGGATTACCGGGTTCACCTTGCCCGGCATGATGGACGAGCCCGCCTGGCGCGCCGGCAGTTTGATGTCGCCCACACCGGCCTGCGGGCCCGAGGACAGCAGGCGCAGGTCGTTGCTGATCTTGGAAAGCTTGGCGGCGATGCGCTTGAGCACGCCGGAAATATCGACGAAGGCGCCCGTGTCCGACGTGGCGGCAATCAGGTTGGCGGCGGCCTTCACGGGCACGCCGGAGAGCTCGGCCAGCTTCGGCGTCACCACGTCCACATAGCCCACGGGCGCATTGATGCCCGTGCCTATGGCGGTGCCGCCCATGTTGATCTCGCACATCAGGTAGGCCGACTCGCGCAGGCGGCGCTCGTCGTCGGCAATCATCGCGGCAAAGGCCTGGAACTCCTGGCCCAGCGTCATGGGCACGGCGTCCTGCAGCTGGGTGCGGCCGATCTTCAGGATGGGGGCGAATTCCAGCGCCTTGGCCTCGAAGGCGCCACGCAGGGCGGCCAGGGCGGCAAGCAGTTCCTGGATGCCGAACCAGGTGGCCATCTTCACCGCCGTGGGATAGGTGTCGTTGGTGCTTTGCGAGGCGTTGACGTGGTCGTTCGGGTGGATCACGTCGTAGCTGCCCTTGGGCAGGCCCAGGTGCTCCAGCGCGCGGTTGGCGATCACCTCGTTGGCGTTCATGTTCGTGGAGGTGCCGGCGCCGCCCTGGATCACATCGGTGACGAACTGCTCATGCAACTGGCCGGCAATCAGGTCGTCGCAGGCCTTGGCAATGGCACCGGCTTGGGTTTCGTTGATCGCGCCCAGCTGCAGGTTGGCGTGGGCGGCGGCCTTCTTCACGAAGGCAAAGGCGCGGATCAGCGCGGGCATCTGGGCCACGCTGTGGCCGGTGATGGGAAAGTTCTCTACGGCGCGGGCGGTATGCACGCCCCAGTAGGCGTCGGGAGGAATGGTCTTGATGCCAATGAAGTCTTTTTCTTGACGCATGGTCGATCTGCTTTCTGGTGAGGGGGAAAAATGGGACAAAGGTCCGCCCCCGGGTGATGGCTGGGGCGCGGTCCGCGCTGGCGCAGGAGAAAAACCCGGTGGGTGCTGCGGGGCTGGCGTGCCTTGTGGGCGGCGCAGGTGCCAAACGTGGCAATGCCCCGACCACCAAGGTGCCCAGGGCATTGGAGGCGGATTATGACCCAATGCACGCGCCGCGCATGAGAACCATAACTTTGCGCATAACCATGCCCCCGCGGTGGGCAGGCGGGTGGGCCCAGGGGCCTACACTGCCGGCCGTGTCATCCATGTCCGCTCTCATCTCCCCCTCTGCCCTGCGCTTGCAGGGTGTCCGGCGCCGCAGACTGCTCCAGGCCCTGGGCCTGGCGCTGCTGCCCGGCTCCGCCGTGCTGGCCCGCGCCCCCACGGCCCCGGCCTGGCCCCAGGCGCTGCAGGTGCCCGGCGGCGTGGCCCGGCTGGCCCTGGGCCCGGCGCCCGAGCGCCCCGTGGTGCACGCGGGCGACGTGCCCGTGCTGGTGCTGGGCGATGCCATCGAATGGACGGCCATCGTCGGCATAGCACTCTCCGCACCCGTGGGCCAGGCCCATGTGACGGTGCAGGCCACGCCTTCCACTGCGGCACGCCGCATCGCCTACCGCGTGGTGGCCAAGCAGTACCGCGAGCAGCGCCTGACGGTGGCGCCGCGCACCGTGGACCTGGCGCCCGAGGACCTGGCGCGCCACGAGCGCGAGCGCGCCCACCAGCAGCAGGTCATGGCCACCTTCTCCACGCCGCTGCCGGAGCAGCTGCAAATGCTCCAGCCCGCGCCGGGGCGGCGCTCGGGCAGCTTCGGCCTGCGCCGCGTGTTCAACGGCCAGGCGCGCAATCCGCACAGCGGCATGGACATCGCCGCCGCCACCGGCACGCCCGTGGTGGCGCCGCTGGCCGGCCGGGTGATCGACGTGGGCGACTATTTCTTCAACGGCGGCACCGTCTGGCTGGACCATGGCGGCGGTCTGCTCAGCATGTACTGCCACCTGAGCCGCGTGGACTGCCAGCCGGGCGACCGGTTGCGCGCGGGCCAGGCCTTCTGCCAGGTGGGCGCCACGGGCCGCGTGACCGGCCCGCATCTGCACTGGGGCGTGATGCTCAACCGCAGCATGGTCGATCCGGCCCTGTTCCTGCCCGCATGACGGCGCGCCTGATCCGCTTCAACAAACCCTATGGCGTGCTGAGCCAGTTCACGCCCGAGGGGCGCTGGCGCGGCCTCAAGGACTTCATAGACCTGCCCGGCGTCTACGTGGCCGGGCGCCTGGACGCCGACAGTGAGGGCCTGCTGCTGCTGACCGACGACGGCGCCCTGCAGGCGCGCATCAGCGACCCGCGCCACAAGATGGAAAAGACCTACTGGGTGCAGGTCGAGGGCATGCCCGATGACGGGGCACTCGACGCCCTGCGCTGCGGCGTGCGGCTCAACGACGGCCCCACCCTGCCCGCGCGCGTGCGCCGCCTCGATCCACCTCCCGCGCTATGGCCGCGCGACCCGCCGATACGCGTGCGCCAGCAGATTCCTGACTGCTGGATCGAGCTCGTCATCCGCGAGGGCCGCAACCGCCAGGTGCGCCGCATGACCGCCGCCGTGGGCCACCCCACGCTGCGCCTGGTGCGCGCGGCCATAGGCCCGTACACGCTGGACGGCCTGGCCCCTGGCCGCTGGGAGGAAGTCGCGGCGCCCCGCAAAAGCTATCAAAAACAAAGCTGATTGCGCTTGATAGATAAGCGTTACAGCCACTTTTGACTCAACCTTTTGGCGGCGTGCGCAAGCGCAGGGCGCCATCGAGCACCAGCACCGCCACGGCCGCGAAGATCGGCCCGTAGGTCGGCCACTGGTCCGGGCCAATGCTCTCGCCGAGCAGCAGCGCCACCAGCGCCAGCAGCACCGGCTCCACATAGCTCAAGAGGCCAAACAGGCCGAGCGGCAGCAGCCGGCTGGCCGCCATGTACAGCGCCAGCGCCACCGCGCTCATCACGCCCAGCACCGGCACCATGGCCCACAGGTGCGTGTGCCCCGCCACCAGCGCCAGCGACGAGGGCGCGCGCAGCACGAACCACAGGGCCGCGGGCACCAGCAGCAGCATGTCCAGCCAATGCCCGCCCAGGTGGTCGGTGGACAGACGCCGGCGCAGCACGAAGTACACCGTATAGCCCAGCGCCACGAGCCAGGTTTCCCAGGACATGCCGCCCGCACGCAGCACCTCGTGCGCCACGCCCGCGCCCGCCAGCGCCGTGGCCAGCCATTGCAGGCCCGACAGGCGTTCGCGGTACAGCACACGCCCGGCCAGCACCATCACCAGCGGCAGCAGAAAGTAGCCCAGCGACACCGGCAGCGCGCGCCCATACAGCGGCGCCCACAGGAACAGCCACAGTTGCACCCCCAGCAGGGCCGCGCTGGCCAGCAGTCCCAGGGCCAGCGAAGGCTGGCGCTGCACGCGCCGCGCCAGCAGGCGCACGCGCGGCCACTGCCCGCGCCACAGCAGCAGGGCGGTGGTGAAGGGCAGAGTGGCCAGCATGCGCCAGCCGAAGACCTGCTCGCCATCGAGCGGCGCCAGCACGGGCGCCAGGTAGTACATGGCACCAAACAGAACGGACGCGACGATGGACGCAACAAGACCTTTGATCACAGGGGGCGGGGCAAAGAAGAGAACCCGTAATTGTCGGTGATTGCAGGCTCTTGCAAGTTATGCCCACCGCCTGTGGGCCGAGCTGTGGACAAGCACCGGGACAACTGCGTGCGGGCCGCACCAGTGTTGGCGCGCAGCGCATCGCCTATTTTTTGGGCAGCGCCGCCTGGGGCGCTGCCGGGGGATGCGCGGGGTATAGTGCGCTCCCTTTTGCGCCGTCCATCCCGTGTCCGTATCCGCCACCGCCCTGCTCTGCCTCGTGGTCGCCATCCACGATGGCGACACCCTCACCGCGCGCTGCGGCGCGCCCGGCGCATGGCGCCAAGAGCGCGTGCGCATCGCCGCCATCGACGCACCCGAGAGCCGCCAGGCCTTTGGCCAGCGCGCGCACCAGAACCTGGCGCGCCTGTGCTTTCGCCAGCAGGCGCGGCTGTACCGGCTGGGCCACGACAGCTATGGCCGCTCCCTGGCCCATGTGCGCTGCCAGGGCCAGGACGTGGCCACGGCCCAGATGCGCGCCGGCCTGGCTTGGGTCTATGCGCCACAGGCCAAACAGTACCCCAAGCTACTGGCCCTGCAGCGCCAGGCGCGCGCCAGTGGCCAGGGGCTGTGGGCACAAAAGCGCCCGCTCGCACCCTGGGACTACCGGCGCAAGTACCCACGTCTGTAGTGCCAGGCCAACTGCACTATAGCTACATTAAATATAGCTTATAGCGCTTATTGCACTTGCGTCACGGCCGTTTCAGGCCTTGAAGTTGCCGCTGAGCAATTCCGCCAGCCGCGCCTGAGGCAGGCGAAAGCCGCAGGCCTGGGCATGCCCGCCGCCGCCCATGCTGACGGCCAGCGGCGAGCAGTCGTAGCCGCGCTGCGAGCGCAGGCCCACCTTCACCTGCCCATCCTTACCCACGGCCCACATCAGGGCAAAAGTGCCGCTTTGCTGCGACAGCAGCTCGCCCACCAGGCTGTGGAAGGCGCCGGGCGCGTTCACCATCAGCCCGGCCTGGCCGTTGAACACCAGCGGCTGCGCGCCGCCGGCCACGTCCTGCGCCAGGTGGCGGAACTTCTCGTCCATGGCCTGGCCGCGCGCGACGAAGGCCGCCGTCTCGGCGGGCGAAAAGTCGGCAATCTGCTGCCAGCGGGTGAAGTCGAAGGGCTCCATGTCCAGCGCCGCCACGAAGCCCGCCGTCTCGGGGTATTGCCAGGCCCACAGGTCACGGTCCTCCACATGGCGCACCAGGTCGGGCAGCGGCGCATCCGGGTGGAAGAACTCCCAGGCCAGGCGTGCGCCGGACTTGCCCATGTCGAAGTGCAGCACGCCGCAGCGGCAGGCAAAACCCGCCAGCTGCTCGGCCGCGCTCTTGTGGTGGTCCAGCAACACCAGCTTGGCGGCACGTGCGTCGATCTCGGCCAGCAGCGCGGGCGCGAAGGAAAAATCCAGCACATACACGGCGCGGCCCGCAAGCGGCGGCAGCTCAGCCACACTGCCCACCTGCCCGTGCGACAGGCCCAGGCACTCGACCTGGCCCGCATAAAAGCGCCAGGCGGCCAGGGCAGCGGCAAAACCGTCGGCGCAGCGGCCGTGGTACAGCACCAGGGGCTGGGGATCGTCGATACGGGGCGCGGCCAGCAGGGGCAGCGGCAAAATCGTGGAACGCGAGGACATCATCATGGCGGCGCATTGTGCCGCCCTGGCAGGCAGGCCGCCTGCTATCATGCCTGTGCATATATCCAGTTGACATCATGGGACTCGACCAGATCGCCATCGCCCTGCTGGGCGCCACCGCCGCCTGGGCTTCGCAGGCGCGCAACCCGGGCCTGCGCCGCTGGGCCTGCATCTTCGGGCTGCTGGGCCAGCCGTTCTGGTTCTACGCCTCATGGCAGGCCGATCAATGGGGCATCTTTGCCGTGTCCATCGTCTACCTGGGGGCCTGGCTGCGCGGCCTGTGGGTGTACTGGCTGGCGCCGCGCCGGGAGGCGCAGGACTCGGGCCTGAGCACGATACAGCTCACGCCCGGACGCTGATCCTGAACCCCACCCCCCACCCCCCGCTGCCCCTGCTGTGGCAGGACGAGCACATGGTGGCGCTGTACAAGCCCGCCAGCTGGCTGGTGCACCGCACGGGGCTGGATGCCGGCGAGACGCGCTTCGTGGTGCAGGCCCTGCGCGACCAGATCGGCCAGCATGTCTACCCCGTGCACCGGCTCGACAAGGGCACCTGCGGCGTGCTCGTGATGGCCCTGCACCCGGCGGCCGCGCGCGCCCTGGCCGAGGCCTTTGCGCGGCACGCGGTGCGCAAGCAGTACCTGGCGCTGGTGCGCGGCTGGGCGCCATTGCAGGCCGAGGTAGACCACCCGCTGCGCCCCGACGACGCGCCGCCGCACGCCCCGGCCCAGCCCGCGCACACCCTTGTCTCCCGACTGGCGCGGCTGGAACTGCCCGAGCCCAGCGACCCGCGCTTTGCCGGCACCCGCGCCAGCCTGGTGCTGGCCCAGCCCACGACCGGGCGGCGCCACCAGATCCGGCGCCACTTGAAGCACATCGCCCACCCCATCATTGGCGACGCCACGCATGGCAAGGGGCCGCTCAACCGCTGGTGGGCCGAGCGCCTGGGCCTGCAGCGACTGTGGCTGCACGCCTGGCGCCTGGAGCTGCCGCACCCGCAGGACGGCCGCCGCATCACGCTCGACAGCGGCCTGCGCTGGCCCCAGGTGGCGCATGACGGCGGTATCCCATCCTGGCTGGACTGGCAACGCGTGTTTGCCCTGCCCTGGGAAGAGGTTTAACCCGGGCACCCCCCACGCTACCATGCATCACACCCCCAGCAAGGCCCGCCATGCACGCCATGCCCGCAC
Source organism: Alicycliphilus denitrificans (assembly GCF_044792555.1). Classification (GTDB taxonomy): domain Bacteria; phylum Pseudomonadota; class Gammaproteobacteria; order Burkholderiales; family Burkholderiaceae_C; genus Alicycliphilus; species Alicycliphilus denitrificans_A. The sequence continues at coordinate 1,244,040 of NZ_CP126238.1, read as the reverse complement.
CCTCCGCCGTCGCCGCGCGCTCGCCATCCGACATGGATGACACCGACCTGCCCCGGGACGACACGCTCTGCCCCGGCGAGGCCATGCATGACCAGCACCTGCGCCAGCTGCTGCGCGTGGCCTTGCCCGACAGCAGCCGCCGCAAGGCCGCGGGCTGGTTCGGGCAGACCGACTTTCTATGCACGCGCCGCCATGTCGACGAAGACCAGGACGCCTACCACGACGGCCTGTTCATCACCCTCTGGAAACGCTGGGATTTCTGGCTCGCCCTGCCCGATGACGCCGCCGCATCCACCCACGGCAACCTGCTCAGCCAGACCTGGGCCAGGCTGCGCCAGCCCACGCGGCCGACACTCACCAACGGCCTGCTGCGCCAATACCGCGCCTACGACAGCACCGGCCGCGCCGGCCCCTGGCAGCCGCTGGAGGCCGGGCACGCCAGCCCCGAGGCCTTGCAGGCCTGCGCCCAGGCCTGGCGCGGCGTGATCGACTACTGGCGCCTGGCCGAGGGCCAGCGCCGCGCGGGCCGGCCGCTGCGCGCGCGGCTGCACGCAGCCCTCACGCCCGAGCGCGTGCAGGCACTGACGCTGCTGCCCGTCTTCACCGGCCGCTACAACGACTGGTGGGACCCCGAGCGCAATGGCTGGTGGCAGGGCGATGTCTGGATAGGCGCGCGCCAGCCCGGCCAGCAAGGCACCCGGCACTGGGGCCGCGCGCTCAAATTGAGCTGGCGCAACGGCAGCGAGGGGCCGGGCGACGAGGAAGACGACGCCCACGCCTGCTACCAGATCGACCTGATCGAGGACGACGCACCCCTCGCGGGGACGGCCCACCCGCCGGGCCTGCACCTGAGCTACGCCCAGCGCCAAAGCGACACGCGCCGCCCCCTGACGAATGACGCCGTAGAGCACATGGCGCGCCTGCTGCGACTCTTCACCCACCTGGAGCAGCAGCTGTACTCGGCCCATGCGCAAGAGCAGCAGGCCTTGCAAACCACCACCCCGCCCGGCGACGACGCTGGCGCGCCCGCCCTGCCGCGCACACCGCCCTTTGCCCCCGACGAGGTCGATGCCGCGGTATTCGGTGCCAGCATCATGGCCCTGTCCCATGAATGGCAAAGCACCGGACGCGCCCATGCCACGCTGGTGCGCACACAGTGGGCACACCAGACCGCAGAGATTGCGCAGCCAGGCGATGGCGCACCCACGCCTCCGCCCCTGGTGGATCCACGCAGCGCCCAGGCCGCTACCGTACTGCAGCTGGCGCGCGCCGTACATGCCCAGGCAAATCCGGATTTGTCCGCACGTTTTCACCGCCGCTTTGCCTTTGCCCCCGGCGCCTTCAGCCACCACGCCGCGCGCGGCGGCCAAGCCGTGGGGCCGGTGCTGTGGCAGGCAGATGGCCGGCTGCTGGCCCGCGTGGCCCCCACGGCCCAGGCCCAGGCACGAGCGCCCGTCTGGTGGCAGGTGAGCAGCGACGGGCTGCATATCAGTCCGCTGCCCGCCGAGCAAACGCCAGTCGCCGTGGCGCCCGAGGCTCTTGTGACCAGCGCCACGGCCCATGGCCTGACGGTACGCGGCGACGCGCATGGCGACCTGCTGGGCCTGGCCGAAGACGGCCGCGCGCTGTGGCGCCACCACATCGGGGGCGCGATTTGCAGCATCGCTACCGCGCCGGACGGCCTCGCCCTGGCCGTGGGCACGGCCGGCGGCTACCTGGTACTGCTGCACAAGGGCAGCGGCACCGATCCGTACCTGATCAGCAACTCACGCTATGCCGAGGCCAGGCGTTTCATCTTCTGGGACGACGCGCCGACACCGCTGGCCTGGTAGCGCTGACTGCGGCACAAATACTCTATTTTTTATAGCCAACAGCGCTTACTGGCTAAGCGTTGGCAGCACTTTTCACCACAAACCACCGCCTAACCCGCACCGCGTGGCGCGTTGCGCGCGCGGCGCTCGTCGCGCTTGCGCTGCTCGGCCTTGCGTTCGGCGCGCGCCTTGTCCTGCAGCTGCCCCGCGGCCAGCCAGGCCTGGAAGTCTTCGACGCTCTCCAGCGTCACGCGCCCCAGAGCGGCGCTGCGCAGGTCGGTGAGCACGATCTCGGCGGCCTTTTGCAGGTTCAGCCGCCCGCCGCTCATCACGGCGCCGCGTTTGCGTGCAATCAGCTCCAGCAGCTCGTCGTCATGCATGGCGCCGATCGCCTGCGCGTCCAGGCCCAGCCTGTAGCGCGCGTCGAGCAGCGCCGCATAGTGGTGCTTCAAATAGGCCAGCAGCTCCAGCGCCACCTCTTCCTCGTCGTAGGCGTTGCGCCCCACGGCGCCGCTGGCGGCCAAGCGGTAGCCGCTCTCGGGCACGATGATGCGCGGCCACAGCATGCCGGGCGTGTCCCAGAGGTAGAAGTCATCGTCCAACACGATGCGCTGCTCCTGCTTGGTGATGCCAGCCTCGTCGCCGGTCTTGGCCTGGCGCTTGGCCGACAGGGTGTTGATCAGCGTGGACTTGCCCACGTTGGGAATGCCGCAAATCAGCACCCGCATGGGCTTTGAGAGGCCGCGCCGGTTGGGCGCCAACTGGCGGCAGGCGTCGATGAGCCGGCGCGCCGGCGCGGCATCGGAGGCATCGAGCGCGATGGCGCGGGTGGCGGGCCGCGCGTTGTACCAGGCCAGCCAGGCGCTGGTGTGCGCGGAGTCGGCCAGATCCTGCTTGTTGAGCACCTTGAGCGTGGGCTTGTGCGCCGTGAGCTCGGCCAGCAGCGGATTGGCGCTTGAGCCCGGCAGACGCGCGTCCAGCAGCTCTATCACCACGTCGATGTCCTTGATGCGCTCGCCTATCGCCTTGCGCGTCAGGTGCATGTGACCGGGAAACCACTGAATGGCCATGGGGCTGTACTTTCACTCATCAAACTTCGGGAAGGCGCCAAGGATAATCGCCCCATGCCCTCCTCCCATCAGCGCAAACAAGATTCCGAGCTGCTGCTCAAGGGCGCGGTCTGCGCGCTCATAGGCGCCATCATCCTGCTGGCCCCCTACGTGGCGCGCTCGCAGGACGTGCGCGAGCTCATGGCCCAGGCCCATCTGGCGGGCTGGTTCGCCCTGGTGCTGGGCTGCGCCTTTCTGCTGCGCTACGGCCTCGTTCGCTGGCGCCGCCGCAGCCACTGACCTGCCCGGCGCCACGCGCCAGCGCTTCGCCGCACTGCAGGCCGGGGCCATCCGCGCGGCCGTGGCCCTGCGCCCCCAGCGCCCGAGCCCACGAGCTGTTGCGAACGGGGATGCAATGGGTGCGCGTGGGACGGGTTCTACGCAGCGGCGCAGCGGTGGTGTGAGGAAGCGCGGGAGACGCTGAAGGGTGCCCTGGCGGGGATCCCTTGAGGCGATGGAACCACGGCTCAAGGGTTGCATGTATGGGCAAGCCTGCTTTCGACCCGAAGCAGTCCTTCGCGGTTGAGCAGAGCAGTCGGCCAGGTCATTGCTCCCCCGCTTGACGCAAGACCTCGACAACTAGACCCAAGGCGGGGGAGGCGCTGCGGGTGGCGTAGTACGCGTGGTACCCGGGGAAGGTTTGCGACCAGTCGTCCAGCACGGACACGAGGCGCCCGGCGGCGATGTGCTCAGCGACCGCATCGTCGGGAACCCACGCCAGGCCATGTCCGCCCAGCGCCGCGGCGACGACCATGTCGCTGGAGTTGAAAACCAGTCGCCCGGTGACATGCGCATTGATGCTCTTGCCGCTTCGCTGAAACTCCCAGGCAAGCAGTCCGCCGTGGGACGGCAGGCGCAGACCGATGCAATCGTGTTCAGTGAGGTCCTGCGGCGTGCGGGGCCGGGTATGGCGCTCAAAGTAGCTTGGACTACCGACCACGACCAGGCGCATGTCCGGCGCAATGCGCACAGCAATCATGTCTTTTGCCACGTCACCGCCCAGGCGCACACCGATGTCAAAGCGCTCGGCCACGATGTCGATGAAGCGGTTGTCGCTGCTGATTTCCACCTTGATGTCAGGGTACTTCGGCAGCCACGGCTGTAGCCGTGGCCAGAGCAGCGTGCGCACGGCGTGTTCCGTGGCCGAGATGCGAATGGTGCCGGCCGGCTTGCCGCGCAGTTCGCTGAGCACCGCCAGCTCGGCCTCGATGTCCGCGAAGCGCGGACCGACGGTCAGGTAAAGCCGTTCCCCCGCCTCGGTGGGTGACACGCTGCGCGTGGTCCGGTTCAGCAATTTCAGGTCAAGCCTGCGCTCCAGCGAGCGCACGGTCTGACTCAGCGCGGACTGGGTCATACCCATCTGCGCTGCAGCGCGTGTGAAGCTGCCCTCGCGCACCACGGCGGCGAAAGCGGCCAGATCGTCGAAGCGCGCCATTAATTAGTAGTGCTTATGACTGCATATCGGTTTAGCAGTCTATTCATTCAGTGAACCGAAGTCTAGAGTGGCTCCTATGGATTCACCACAAGGAAACACCCCCATGAAAAACCGTCAACTGGGCCGCAGCGGCCTGACCGTATCGGCACTCGGGTTCGGCTGCATGGGCCTGAGCTTTGGCTATGGCCCTGCCGTGGACCGCGCGGCGGGGGTGCAGCTCATGCGCCAGGCCGTGGAGCGCGGCGTGACCTTCTTCGACACCGCCGAGGCCTATGGTGCGCTGAACGAAGAAATGGTCGGCGAAGCGCTGGCGCCGGTGCGTGACCAGGTCGTCATCGCCACCAAGTTCGGTTTCAAGGACGGTGATTCGGAGGCAGGCCTGGACAGCCGCCCCGAGCGCATCCGTGCCGTCGTCGAGACCTCGCTGCAGCGCCTGCGCACGGACCGAATCGACCTGCTCTACCAGCACCGCGTCGACCCTCAGGTGCCGATGGAAGACGTGGCCGGCACCGTGAAGGATTTGATCGCCGAAGGCAAGGTGCGCCACTTCGGCTTGTCGGAGGCCGGCGTTGAGTCCATCCGCCGCGCGCACGCGGTGCAGGCCGTCACCGCGCTGCAGAGCGAATACTCATTGTGGTGGCGCGAGCCTGAGCAGGCGACGCTGCCGGTACTTGAGGAGTTGGGCATCGGCTTTGTGCCCTTCAGCCCGCTGGGCAAGGGCTTCCTGACCGGGGCGATCAACGCGGCGACCGAGTTCAGCAAAGACGACTTTCGCAACATCGTGCCGCGCTTCTCGTCCGAGGCCCGGCAGGCGAACCAGGCGCTGATCGATGCGCTGACCGTCATAGCCCAGTCCAAGGGCATCACGCTGGCGCAAGTGGCGCTGGCCTGGCTGCTGGCGCGCAAGCCCTGGATCGTGCCGATTCCGGGTACGACCAAACTGCATCGGCTGGACGAGAACCTGGCCTCGGTGAACGTCGAACTCGACGCCGCCGACCTACAACGCATTGGCCAAGCGCTCGAGGGTATCGCCATCGAAGGCGCGCGTTACCCCGCCCAACTGGCCAACCGCGTCGGCCGATGAGCCCTGGAGATCCGCACCATGACCTACCCTGTGAAAAGCTATGCCGCCCACTCGCCCACCAGCCGGCTGGGCCTGTTCGAGTTCGACCGCCGCAGCCCGCGATCGGACGACGTGGTCATCGAAATCCTGTACTGCGGCGTCTGCCACTCTGACCTGCACAACGTGCGCAACGACTGGGGCAACGCGCAGTACCCGATGGTGCCAGGCCACGAGATCGTCGGCCGCGTGCTCGAGGTTGGCCTCGAGGTCACCCGCTTCAAGGTGGGCGACCGTGTGGGCGTCGGCTGCATGGTCGAGTCCTGCCGCCATTGCAAGGCCTGCGGCAAGGGGTGGGAGCAGTATTGCGAGAACGGAGCCACCTACACCTACAACCACACCGATCCCGTGGACGGCACCCGCACCTATGGCGGCTACAGCGAAAAAGTCGTGGTGGCAGAGCACTTCGTGTTGAAAGTTCCCGATGCGCTCGAACTGGCCGGCGCAGCGCCGCTGCTGTGCGCCGGCATCACGACCTACTCGCCACTGCGGCACTGGAACGTACAGCCCGGCAGCCAGGTGGCCATTGTCGGTCTGGGTGGCCTCGGCCACATGGGCCTGAAGCTCGCGAAGGCCATGGGCGCCGAGGTCACGCTGTTCAGCCGCTCGCCCGGCAAGGAAGCCGATGCCCGCCGGCTGGGGGCCGACCACATCGTCATTTCCACCGACGCCGGGCAGATGGCGGCCGTGGCCGGGCACTTCGACCTCATCATCGACACTGTGCCCTATCAGCACGACGTCAACCCCTACGTACCGACACTTGCCACCGGCGGTACCCTCGTGATGGTCGGCTACCTGGGGCCGCTGGAGCCGGCGCTCAACTCTGGCCCGCTGGTGTTCAGCCGCAAGGCGCTGGCGGGGTCGCTGATCGGCGGTATTGCCGAGACGCAGGAGATGCTGGACTTCTGCGGTGCCCACGGCATTCACTCGGACATCGAGCTGATCCGCATCCAGGACATCAACGAAGCCTACGAGCGTATGCTCAAGGCCGATGTCAAGTACCGATTCGTCATCGACATGGCGTCGCTGAAGGGCGAGGTGGCAGCATGAGCGGGCACAGGCTCACCGTGCTGGTGGTCGGCGCGACCGGCAGCATCGGGCGTCACGTGGTGACTGAGGCGCTGCACCAGGGCCATGCCGTACGCGCGCTGGTGCGTGATCTAGAGCGTGCCACCGATCTGCCGTCAGAAGCACAGCGCGTTGTCGGCGATTTGACCCAGCCCGAAAGCCTTTCGGCCGCCGCGCAGGGCATCGACGCCATCGTGTTCACCCACGGCTCCGATGGCGGCAAGGCCGCGGCCGAGCAGGTGGACTACGGCGGTGTGCGCAACGTGCTGCAGGCACTTGGCGGCCGCTCGGCGCGCGTCGCATTGATGACATCGATTGGCGTGACGAACCGCCAGGGAGACTACAACCGCACCACCCAGATCCACGACTGGAAGCGCCGCGGCGAACGCCTGCTGCGCGCCAGCGGCCTGCCCTACACCATTGTGCGACCCGGCTGGTTCGACTACAACGCACCGGACCAGCACCGCCTGGTCTTGCTACAGGGTGACACGCGGCAGGCGGGCGATCCCAGCGACGGCGTGATCTCGCGCCAGCAGATTGCCAAAGTGCTGGTGCACAGCCTGACGTCTGATGCCGCACGGGCGAAGACCTTCGAGCTGGTGGCCGAGCGCGGCGCGGCGCAGAAGGAACTGGAGCCGCTGTTTGCGGCGCTTCAGCCAGACGCTGCAGGCGCTCTCGACGCCGTGCGCGACAGTGCCAACATGCCCCTGGCCGACGAGCCGACCCGTGTGCTCGAAGAGCTGGCGCGGTTTTCAACGCCGAAACGCTGAGCAGGCCGCCAACCCAAGGAGATAACTATGAACCCCTTGATTGCCACCGCTGCAATGCCCCTATCGATGACGGAGCCGTCGGCCGGTGCCGAGCCCGAACTGACGATCACCCACGCCGGCACCAGGCCGATCAACCCTGCGCCTGCACAAAACTTCACCGGAGCGGTGAAGGTCGAGATGCTCTACACCCCCGCCGGCGCCGAGCAGGCCTCGGCCGGCACGGTTAGCTTCTCTCCCGGTGCGCGCACGGCCTGGCACAGCCATCCGCTGGGCCAGACTCTGGTCGTGACGGCCGGCATCGGACGCGTGCAACGCTGGGGCGGTGCGGCCGAACAGATCCAGGTCGGCGATGTGGTCCATATCCCCGCCAATGTCAAGCACTGGCATGGTGCAGCGGCGGACAGTGCGATGACGCACATTGCCATCACCGAGGCCCTCGACAGCAAGGCTGCCGAATGGATGGAGCCGGTGAGCGATGCGCAGTACGGCACGCCGCCTGTGCCCGTGACCGGCGCGGCACCGGCCCAGCCGCCCCAAGGCCAGAAGCTCTTCGGCGACATCGCGTCCAAATTGGGGCAACTGACTGACGACGTGCTCTTTGGTGACGTGTGGGCGCGGCCCGGGCTGCCCCCGCGCGACCGCAGCCTGATCACAGTGAGCGCACTGATCGCGATGAATCGGCCAGAACAACTGCGTGGGCACCTCGCGTGGGCGCGGCAGATCGGACTGTCGGATGCCGAGCTGATCGAAGCCACCACACACTTGGCGTTCTATGCCGGCTGGCCGAGCGCCGTGACAGCCATCGGCGTGGCGCGCGAGGTGTTCGCGCAGCCGCGGTCCTGAGTCAGCTTGAACTGCTCACAGGAGATCGAGATGAAGGAAGTTGTCGTCGTCGTCGGAGCCGGATTCATCGGCCAGGCCATTGCCCGCCGTGTGGGAGCGGGCAAGCATTTGCTACTGGCGAATGTCACGCACAAGAGCGCCATCGAAGCGGCCGAGGCTCTGGCCAACGCCGGCTTTGATGTAAGCGCGGCTGAGGTCGACATTTCGTCGCGCGCGTCGGTCCAGGCCCTGGTCGACAAGGCTCAGAGTCTGGGTGCCATCACGGGTCTCGTCCATGCCGCCGGCGTGTCCCCCTCGCAGGCACCGATCGACACCATCCTGAAGGTCGACCTTTATGGCACTGCGCTTGTGCTGGAACTGTTCGGCAACGTGATCGCACGCGGCGGCTCGGGCGTGGTGATCTCTTCGCAGTCGGGTCACCGGCTGCCGGCGCTGACGGCAGAGCAGGACAAGGCGCTGGCAACCACACCGACAGAAGATCTGCTTGCCCTTGAGATGCTGCAGCCCGGCCAGGTGACCGACACCTTGCACGCTTATCAGCTCTCCAAGCGCGGCAACTCGCTGCGCGTGATGGCCGAGGCCGTGCGCTGGGGGCGGCGCGGCGCGCGGATCAACACGATCAGCCCCGGAATCATCATTACGCCACTGGCCCGCGACGAACTGAACGGCCCGCGCGGCGCGGGCTATCGTCGCATGATAGAAACCTGCGCCGTCGGTCGCGCCGGCACGCCGGATGAGGTGGGCAACGTGGCTGCGCTGCTGATGGGCACTGATGGCGGCTTCATTACCGGCAGCGACTTCCTGATGGACGGCGGCGTCACTGCGGCGTACCGGTTCGGTGCGTTGTCGCCAGCGGCATGAACTCATGTGAACCGCCCAGCGGCGACGGCCGCTACCTCGCCCCTCGCTCGCCTGCATGGTGGCGTTGCCGACGTGCATAACTGGTCGCCACGCTGACGTGTGGCCCCGATCACCGTCCACTACTGCGGCAACAGAGGTCAAGAGCGAGGAGTGAATCGACCAAAGCTACGGTCGAGAGTCTGGTTGTGGGCGCTCTTATGGACGTCGGCTCTTGGCCGGTACCTGCCCATCCTGACAGCTCAACAACCCATGCAACAGGCCCTGGTCAGCGCACGGCCTGAGATCTCCGCATGGCGCGCACACGCGCGCCACCAACCCTATCCGCCCCGCAGCGGCGTCACCACCGCCATGGCCTCGCTGCGCAGCTGCTGCGCCAGCCCCTCGGCCAGGCGCAGGCGGCGCAGCAGCCAGGGGGCAAGATCGGCCTCGACCAGCGGCGGCAATGACTGCGGGACTGCCTCCCCGTCCCATGGCGGCTCGGGCGCAGCAGCCACGGCGGCGCCGGTCAGCACGGCCTCCAGCCGCTCGGCGGCCTCCTGCAGGGGCGCCTGCACGTCCTCGCCGCGCAAATGCCCGCGGCGCAGCAACAGCATGGACTTGACGGCCGTGAGCTGCGCCAGCAGCTGGTAGCAATGCACCTGCATGCGTTCCAGCGGCGCCAGCGGCGGGCGCACGGCGCGCGGCTCCTTCCAGGCGCGCGCCGTGGCCTGCACCAGGGCGCCCAGGCTGTCGTAGGCCTCGCGCCGGGCCAGGCGCCAGGCCAGTTCGGGGTGGTTGTCCACGGCCTGCAGCTGGCCCAGGCCCAGGGCCTCACGCGCGTGGCGCGTCTGCGCCGCCAGCGTGCGCGCCACCAGGGCCGGTATCTGCTGGCGCTCCCAAGAGGGCAGCACATAGGCGAAGGCCCAGGCGATGCCGGCGCCGATCAGGGTGTCGGCCATGCGTTCGAGCAGCACGAAGCCGGGGCTGCCGCCCGCGCCCAGCAAATGCGCCTGCACCAGGCCGAGCACCGTGGCCGCGATGGCGGTGAACAGGTAGCGCTGCAGCGTGAACGCATGGGCCACGGCCTGCGCCACGGTGACGCAGGCCAGCAGCGCCCAGTGCGGCAGCTCGGCCGCCAGCACGACCGAGGCCAGCAGGCAGCCTAGCAAGGTGCCCGCCACGCGCTCGTTGCGCCGCTCCAGCGTCTGCGCCAGGCTGCCGCGCAGCACGACGATGATGGTCAGCACGATCCAGTAGGCATGCTCGCGCCAGGGCAGGAGCTGCGACAGCGCATAGCCCGCGCCAATGGCCAGCGCCGCGCGCATGGCGTGGCGCAGCGGCGCGGCACGCCAGCGCCACAGGCCGAAGAAGGGCTTCCAGCCCCAGCCCGTGGGGCTGACGAACATTTGCCAGTACACACGCACCAGGGCCAGGTCGGGCGTGGTCTCGCCGCGCGCCAGGGCCGTGAGGCGTGCCGCTTCGTCATGGATATGGCCTATGCGGTGCGACAGCGCCTGCGCCAGTCGCGCCGGGGTAAAGCCAGCGCCGGGCGGCAAAGGCGGCAGCTCAAGCCCGGCGCGCAGGCTCTCGAACGCCGCGGGCATCTGCCCGAGCAGCAAGGCATCGGCCAGCCGCTCCAGCTGCGCCGCCAGGGCCACCAGCACCCCGCGCTGGCGCGACAGCGCCTGGGCCAGCTCGGGCTGGGTGCGCAGCCCCTCCAGGTCCAGGGCGCTGGCCAGCAGATGGTCGCGCATCTCCAGCGCGCACAGCAGCATGCCGGCCAGCTGCTGCTGGCGGGCGCTGCCGGGCGATTCCAGCACGATGTCGCGCGCCGACTGCAGCTGGTCGGCCAGCGCCGCCTGGCGCAGCAGCAGCCCGCCCATGAGCGGATTCGCGCGCTCGCCCAGCGCCAGCATGGGCGTGAATTGCAGCGCCTGCAGCCGCATCAGCGCCGCCTGCGACAGCAGCACGTCGGCGATCATCTGTACGCGGTAGCGGCCGTTGAGCAGCCGGTTGGCCAGCACGCCCCAAGGCAGGTACAGCAGCGCGCCCAGGCCAAAGTAAAAACTGCTGCTCAGGGCCGACTGCCAGCCATCGCCCCCGGCAGGCGCGGGCACGGCCATGGAGAACACCAGCGCCAGCACGGCGGCAATGGCCACGGGCGCGCCGCGCTTGCCCCAGGCCATGGCCAGGAAGGCGAAAAAGCTCGCCGGCACGATGAGCAGCCCGAGCAGCCAGGGCTCGCCGTGCAGGCGCTGCACGACGAAGAACAGCGGCAGCGCCAGCAGCGGCGCGGGCAGCATGTGCAGCAGCTTGCCGCGCCGCGGTGCGGGAATGTCGGGCGGAATGGCGACGATGGCCCCCACGGTCGCGGCAGAGGCCGCCGCGCTGCCCCCCAGCAGGTGCATCAGGGAGGAGATCACCAGCAAGCCCAGCGCCGCCGCCGCGCCATTGGCAACGTAGTGCGACAGCAGCACCCGCAGGGCTGCGCGCAGGCGGGGCTGTAGGGGCATGGGCATGGCCGAATGCAGCGTCCCGCCTGGACTGGGGAGGGATCAGCCGAGCTGCAGCGGATCCATGTACTGCAGGCGCCAGTCCTCGAAGGGCAGCCGGTCGGCCGCCTCTATGTCCTTTTGCGCGGCCAGGGACTGCGCGGCCAGGGCCTCGTAATGCGCCTGCTGCCGGGCATCCCAGGGGCGGGCCAGCAGCGCGTCGCGCGCCTGGCACGAGTGGGCAAAGGAAAACGCCTCAAAGTCGCACGCGTGCTGCCCGCGCATAGCCGCCAGCACCCGCGCCGACGGCGCCAGGCTGGCGTCCGCAAGCACGGCCCGGGCCTGGGCGAGCGCCGCCGCGTAGTCGCTCCCGCCCTGCCCGGCATCGAGGGCGGCGGCCAGCGGCGCGCATTCGCCCAGCACCTGCGCGGCCCAGTCGGTCAGCAGCACGCTCTGGCCGCGCCGCTGCAGCATCAGTCCGCTCTCGCGCCCGCGCTCGGCCGTCTGGTGCTGGTTGTGCTTGATCTCGGCGATTTCCTGCGGCGTGTCCGGGGGGCTGTCGGAGAGCAGGCAGTGCAGCAGGAACACGTCCAGCAGGCGCATGGTGGCGGCGGTGATGCCCACGCTCTCGAACGGGTCCAGGTCCATGAGCCGCACCTCGACATACTCCACGCCGCGCTCGCGCAGCGCGTGCAGCGGGCGCTCGCCGCGCTGCACAGTGCGCTTGGGGCGGATGGTGCCGTAGAACTCGTTCTCGATCTGCAGCAGGCTGGTGCCCAGCTGGTTGTAGTCGCCGCCGATGTTTCGTATGCCGATCGCCTCGTAGGCCGGGTAGGGCCGGGTCAGCGCCTCGTAGAGCGAGTCGGCATAGCCCTTGAGGCCGTTGTAGCTCACGTTCAGGCTGGCCTGGGCGTCGCTCTGGTAGCCCAGGCGTCCCATGCGCAGCGAGGTGGCGTGCGGCAGATGCAGGGCCCGGCCGCCATCGCCCATGGGCTGCAGGCTGTGCTGGCGGCCTTCGACAAAGCAGGGGCACAGCGCGGGCGAGGCGCCGAACAGGTACAGCAGCACGAAGGCGTGGCGGCGGAAGTTGCGGATCAGCGCGAAGTATTCCTCGCTCGTCACGCCGGGCAGCGACCAGTTGTAGTGGATGCCCGAGATGGTCTGCATGCGCCGCCCGTAGCGGTGCGCCAGGCCCATGCGGTAAATGCTCTTGGCGCGGCCGATGTGCGAGTTGCCGTAGCGGCCTATGGGAATGGTCTCGTCCGTGGGCAGGCCGCAGGGCATGCTGCTGACCCACAGCATCTCGCCGCCCGCATCCCGCAGGGTGCGCAGCACGTACTGGTGAATGCCGACAAGCTCGTCCAGGCAGCCCTCGACGCTTTGATGCGCGCCCGTGATGAGCTCGATCTGCGACTCGCTGTAGTCGGTGGTGATGGAGGGGTGCGTGAGGGCCGAGCCCAGCGCCAGCGGGTGCGGCGTAAGCGCCAGGCCGCCCGTGGGCAGCACGCGCAGCCCCTCTTTTTCTATGCCACGGCGCATGCCCGCCAGCCGCTCTTGCGGCAGGGTTGCGATTCTCTCTTGCAGAGTGCTCATTATTTGCGCTTGCTTTTTTTGGGAAGGGGCTGAACTTAGCACGCCGGGCCGCCGCCTGGCTGACACCCAGCGCAAGCGCCAGCGCCTTGCAGGGGCACTGGCGCTGTGTTTCATCAAGAAAAGAGGCCCGAAAGCTGCCCGTCCGCGGTGTCAGGAGGGCGACCTGATCCGCGCTCGCTACCCCAGGCCTGTCCAGGGCGGCGGTGTTCAAAACCCATGCAGGCTCTGCTGCGGGGCGCCACCCTCCAGCGCCAGCAGCGCCTGCTTGCGCGCCAGGCCGCCGCCAAAGCCGGTCAGGCTGCCGTCGCTGCCGATGACGCGGTGGCAGGGCACGATGACGGACACCTTGTTGGCGCCGTTGGCGGCCGCCACGGCGCGCGTGGCCGTGGGCTTGCCGATGCCTTTGGCCTGCTGGGCATAGCTGCGCGTCTGGCCGTAGGGGATGCCCAGCAGCGCCTGCCAGGCGGCCAGCTGGAACGGCGTGCCAACCAGGTCCAGGGGCACGCCGAAACGCTGGCGCTGCCCGGCGAAGTATTGCGCCAGCTCGGCTCGCACCTGCGCCAGGATGGGGCTGTCGCCCGTCTGTGCGGCGCCGCCGCGCGCGGCCTCGACCTGGGCCAGCTCGCGCGCTACGCCCTGCTGGCCGACGAATTCGAGCAGGCACAGGCCCTGCGCGCAGGCCACGGCCAGCATGTCGCCCAGGGGGGTGGGAATGGTGCAGGACAGCAGGCCCATGGCGTCTTGCCCCTCGCCGCTTCTAGTCCTCGATGCCGCGCTGCGCCGGCACGCCGGCCTGGAAGGCATGCTTGACGAGCTTCATCTCGGTCACGGTGTCGGCCACGGCGATGATTTCCTCGGGGCAGCGCCGGCCGGTCAGGCACACGTGCACGTCCCCGGGGCGCGCGGCCAGGGTGGCGAGCACCTCGGAGAGCGGCAGCCAGCCGTAGATCAGCGGGTAGGTGATCTCGTCGAGCACGACGAGGAAATACTCGCCCGAGAGGATGGCGGCGCTGGCCTTGGCCCAGCCGTCACGCGCCAGCTGCGCGGAATGCTCCAGGTCTTTGCTCTTCCAGCTGAAGCCATCGCCCAGGCCCTCGACGGGCAGGCCGACCTGCTCGGCCAGGCGGTGCTCGCCAAAGCGCGCGCTGGGCACCTTCATGAACTGGAACACCTTCACCGCCTTGCCCCGGCCCGTGGCGCGGAACGCCAGGCCGAAGGCGGCCGTGCTCTTGCCCTTGCCGTCGCCGGTGTTGACGATGACCAGGCCGCGGCGCTCGCCCTCGGCCTTGTCGTAGGGTTTCTCGGCGGGTGGGGTTTCGATCTGCATGGGATTCCTTCAAACGTTGATGTGCGGCAGGGCCAGCCACTGGCCCGCCACCCGGTGGATGGCGATGCGCCCGTCGAACACCCGCTCCAGCGCGCGGTGCGTGGCGCCGTCGCCGGCCGCGCCGTGGTGGCGCAGTTGCCCGCGGTCGATGATGAGCATGTCGTCGGCCTGCAGCGCCAGGGAGATTTCGTGCAGCACGCTGACCACCGTGTGGCCGCGCGCCACCAGGGCGCGCATGAGCTGCAGCCAGTCGGCCTGGTGCGGGGGGTCGAGGTTGGCCAGCGGCTCGTCCATCAGCAGCACCGGGGCCTGCACCGCCAGGGCGCGCGCCAGCAGCACGCGCTGGCGCTCGCCGCCCGATAGTGCCCCAAGCGCGCGCTCGCGCCAGTCCCAGGCCTGGGTGGCGCGCAGCGCCTGCTCCACGGCGGCATGGTCCGCGCTGCTGGCGGGTTGCATCCAGCCCTGGTGCGGCAGTCGGCCGAGCATGGCCACGTCGTACGCCGTGAGGTCGTCGGCGGCGGCCTCGTTCTGGCCCAGCCAGGCCAGCCGGCGCGCGCGCTCGCGCCGCTGCCAGGCGTGCAGTTCGCGCCCCAGCAGCTCCACGCGGCCGCTGCGCGCGGGCAGCAGCCCGGCCAGGACCTTCAGCAGCGTGGACTTGCCCGCGCCGTTGGGGCCGACGATGCTGGTCCAGCGCCCGGCGGCGATCTGCAGGCTCATGCCTTGCAATATGCAGTCTTTTCCGGCGCCAGCACTTATCTGGTAAGCGCCAACAGCTATTTTTTGTGCAGCAGTCACAACAGCCCCCCGGGCGCCGTGCGCCGGTGCATCAGCCACAGCAGGTAGCCGCCGCCGAGCACGGCGGTGAGCACGCCCACGGGCAGCTCCTGCGGCGCCAGCAGACCGCGCGCCAGCAGGTCGGCGCCGGCCAGCAGCGCGCCGCCCATCAGGCTGGCCAGCAGCATCAGGCGGCCATGGGGCACGCTGACGACGGCGCGCACCAGGTGCGGCGCGGCCAGGCCCACGAAGGCGATCAGGCCGGTCTGCGCCACCGCCGTGCCCGTGGCCAGGGCCAGCACCGCCACCAGGGCGGCGCGCAGCGGCGCCAGCGGCAGGCCCAGGCTGTGCGCCGTGGCCTCGCCCAGCGCCAGCGCATCGAGCGAGCGCGACAGCCCCCAGGCCGCGCCCAGGCAAGGCAGCCACACGGCCAGCAGCAGCAGGCACGAGGTCCAGCCGACGAAGCCGGTGGAGCCCAGCAGAAAGCCCTGCATGGCCTGCAGCGAATCAGGCGAGAGCAGCAGGATCAGCGAGGTGCAGGCGCCCAGCACCACGCCCACCACCACTCCGGCCAGCAGCAGGCGCAGCGTGTGCTGCACGCCGCGCGCCAGCACCAGGGTGAGCAGCACGGCCGCCACCGCGCCCACGAAGGCCGCGCCGGTCAGCCCCAGGCGCACCAGCCAGTGGCCGGAATAGACCGACACCACGGCCGCCGTGCCGGAGGCCCCCAGCATGCCGCCCGCCCCGCCCATCAGCGCCAGCGCCGCCGCCACGCCCAGCGACGCGCCCGAAGCGCTGCCCAGCAGGTACGGGTCGGCCAGCGGATTGCGGAACAGCCCCTGGGCCACGGCCCCGGCCAGGCCCAGCAGGGCCCCGGCGGCCCAGGCGCCCAGGGTGCGCGGCAGGCGGATGTCCCAGACGATCTGCCAGGCCATGGCGCCCTCGGCGCTGCCCCGGGCGGCGCCGCGCAAGAGCGGCCAGAGGCTCTCCAGCCCGGTGCTGCCCACGCCCAGGCCCAGCAGCACCAGCACCGCGCCCAGTAGCGCCAGGCCAGGCGCCAGCCAGCGCGCCACGGCGCAGCGCCGGGGCCCGGCCTGGGCGTGCAGCGCCACTGTCTCGCTCATCGCGCACCCCCTGGGGCATGGCGCTGCAGGCAGGCGGCCATGAGGCGCGCGGCCTCGGCCATGCGCGGGCCGGGGCGAATCAGCACATCGGACTCCTCGGCCGAGAACTGGCACAGCCGGCCGTCCCGCAGCGCGCGCAGGCGGTCCCAGCCGGGGCGGGCCAGCAGGCCCTGGGCGCTGCGCGCGCCGACCATGATCAGGTCCGGGTCGGCGCGCACCACATATTCGGGGTTGAGCTTGGGGAAGGGGCCCAGCGTGGCCGGCAGGATGTTGCGCGCGTAGAGGCGCGCCAGGGTCTCGCCGATGAAGGAGCCCTCGCCCGCGCCGAACGGGCCGGGGCTGACCTCGAAGTACACGCGCAGGCCGCGCGCCGCGGGCGGCAGGGACTGGGCGGCAGCGGCGACGCCGGCGTCTATGCCGCGCCAGACCTGCTGGGCATCATGGACGCCGAGCAGCTGGCCGATCTTGCCGAGCACGCGCCGCACGTCGGCATGGGTCTTGGGCTCCAGCGCCACCACGGGAATGCCCAGCGCCTGCAGGCGGTCGGCGGCGCGCGAGGAGGTCGCCATCAGCACCACGTCCGGGCGCAACGCGACGACGGCCTCGATGTTCGGATCCAGCCCGCCGCCCACCTGGGGCAGTTGCTTCACGCCGTCGGGCCAGTTGGTGTAGCGGTCCACGCCCACCAGGCGCTGGCATGCGCCCAGCGCGCACACGGTTTCGGCAAGGGAAGGCAACAGGGTGACGATGCGCTCGGGCGGCTTGGCGAGCTTGATGACACGGCCCCGGTCATCGGTGACCTGCACGGCCTGAGCCTGCGCCAGGCTGCTCATGAGCAGCAGCAGCGCCAGCAGCACGGCGACGACGATGAGGATGCGCTTGACCGGCGTGGGCTTCATGGCTCGCATTCTTTCAGGGTGAGTGGCAGGCCCGCGGCCATGAGGGTGACGCGCGCGCAGGCCGCCGCCGCCCGCTGGTTGAGCACGCCCAGCGCGTCGACGAAGGCGCGCACCTCGCGCCCCAGCGGAATGACCCCCAGGCCGATTTCGTTGCCCACCAGTACAACAGGCCCGGGAGTCTGCCGGATTGCTTCCAAAAAGAGAGCTTCTTGCGCTTTCCAGTCGGGCGTTTCAGGCTGATTTGGCTTGGATTGCTCAATGGGCATCCGCCAGTTCGTCAACCACAGCGTCAGGCAGTCCACGACGATGAGGGTCTGGGCGCTGCCGTGGCACTGCAGGGCGCTGGCAAGATCCAGCGGCTCCTCCAGCGTCGCCAGCCCGGGCACGCGCGCGGCGCGGTCGCGCTGGTGGCGCTCTATGCGCTGGCGCATTTCATCGTCCCAGGCCTGGCCGGTGGCGATCAGCAGCGCCCGGTGCGCGGGTGATTCGGATAGCCACTGACGCGCCAGCAGTTCGGCGCGGCGCGACTTGCCGCTTTTCTGCCCGCCCAGGATGAGTTCGCTGCGCGCCACGTCCATCATGCCGCCCCTGCGCCAAACAAGGCCGCCGTGGCCGCCGGGCTGGACGCGAACCAGGCGTGAAAGTAACTGGCCTGCACGCTGCCCAGGCGGTACACGGCCTCGCCCGCATCCGGCGCCACGCCCTGCCCCGGCCGCGCCGTGCGCGTGGCCACGGGAGCGTGGCAGCCGAAGGTGGAGTAGTGAAAGGTATGGCCGCGCAGCATGCCCTGGGGCAGCGCCAGTTGCTGCGGCCCCAGGCCGGCCAGGCGCCGCTGCAGGGTCACGCGCCCGGGTAGCAGGCCCCACAGGGGCAACGTGCGGCCATCGGGCAGAAGAATGGATTCGGCCAGCGCCATCATGCCGCCGCATTCGGCCCACAGGGGCTTGCCCGCAGCCGCATGGGCACGCAGGTCGGCTTGCAGGCCCTGGTTGGCGGCGATTGGCTCGGCGTGCAGCTCGGGATAGCCGCCGGGCAGCCAGACGGCGTCGCAGGGCGGCAGGCGCTCACCCGCCAGGGGCGAGAAGAACGCCAGGCGCGCACCCAGGCGCTCCAGGGTCTGCAGGTTGGCCGGGTAGATGAAGGCAAAGGCCGCATCGCGCGCCACGGCCACGGTGCGGCCGGCCAGCAGCGGCGGCACCGGCGCCGGTGCTTGCGGGGCGAAATCCACGGCAAAGCGCTGCAGCGCGGCAGTATCCATCTGGCCCAGCGGCGTGGCGGCCAGGGCGTCGGCGGCCATGTCCAGGCGCACCATTGCGTCGGGCAGCTCCTGCGCTGCCACCAGGCCCAGGTGGCGCTCGGGCAGCAGCGGCCCGCCGCCCTCCCCCTCCAGTCGCGGCAGCGCGCCCAGCCAGTCGGCGCCGTCCCGCAGGCCGTCCTGCAGCAGCTGCGCGTGACGATCGCCCGCCACGCGATTGGCGAGCACGCCCGCCCAGGGCAGACCGGGGCGAAAGGCCTTCAGGCCATGGGCAATGGCGCCCAGCGTGCCGCCCATGGCCCAGGCGTCAATCACGGCCAGCACCGGTATGCCGAAGCGCCCGGCCAGGTCGGCCACGCTGTCCACGCCGTCGAACAGGCCCATCACACCTTCGATGAGGATCAGGTCCGCGTCGTACGCGGCGGCATGCAGGCGTGCGGCGCAGTCTTGCGCGCCCGTCATCCACAGGTCGAGCTGCTCCACCGACGCGCCGCTGGCAAGACGGTGCCAGTGCGGGTCCAGATAATCCGGCCCGCACTTGAACACGCGCACGCGCCGGCCGCGCCGTGCATGCAGGCGCGCTAGCGCGGCAACGACGGTGGTCTTGCCCTGGCCGGAGGCGCAGGCGGCAATGACCAGGGCGGGGCAACGGGCCACGGTGCTCATGGCCGGCTCAATACTGCGGCGCCCACTTCAGGCCCACGTAAAACGTGCGGCCCGGCGTGGCGTAGGTGCGCGCCGTCTGGTAGTCCTTGTCGGCCAGGTTGTCCACGCGCGCCACGACCTGGTAGTCGCGCGCCAGACGGGTGCTGGCGTAGAGGTTGAGCAGGGTGTAGCCGCCCAGGCGGGTCTTGTTGGCCGCGTCGTCGTAACGCTGGCCCGAGGCCTGCACCTCGCCGCCCAGCGCCCAGCCCGCCAGCAGCGTGTCGGCGCCGAAGCTGGCGTGCCGCCGGGCACGGCGCGCCAGCAGCTTGCCGGTGTCCAGGTTCTTGGGGTTCTGCCAATCCACCGAGCCACGCAGCTGCACCTGACCTACGCGGGTGCCGCCGGCCAGGGTGATGCCCTCGTAGCGCGCCTGGCCCACGTTGTCGTAGCAGCCGGGGAAGGGGCCGGAGCCACCCGGGCAGGGGCCGGCGCCGCCGACCCAGTTGATCAGATTGCTGACCTTGTTGCGGTAGGCCGTGGCCGAGAATGCATGGGGGCCTTGCGCCCATTTCACACCCAGCTCCACGTTGCGGCTGGTTTCAGGCTGCAGCGTCGCGTCGCCGTACATGCTGAAGCGCTGGTACAGCGTGGGCGCACGGAAAGCGGTGCCCGCCGAGGCCGTGGCACGCCAGTTCTTCACGAACTCGTAGCCATAGGCCGCGCTGCCCGAGCTCTTACCGCCGAACTCGCTGTCGTCGTCGTGGCGCGCGTTGAGCTGCAGCGTATGCGCACCGCTGTGCAGGCCATAGCCCAGCGCCAGCGCGTTTTGCGCCCGGCTGCGGTCTATGGGGTTGTTGACCAGCTCGTCTTCACGGCGCTCCAGCGCGGCGCTGAACTGGTGCACGCCGTAGCGCCACTCGTTCTGCAGCAGGTAGCCGCGCAGCCGGGTATCGGTCAGGTAGGGCGAGGGCGTGGTCTGGTAGCGATCCTGCGAATCCGTGATGCTCAGACGCGTCTTGTAGTTGCTGCTCCACTGCGCCTGCCAATTCAGGCCCAGCGTGCGCAGGCGGTGCAGACTGCGGTCATCGGCGGTCTTGCTGGCGTCGTAGCCGCTGTTGGAATCGTTGTACAGCAGCATGCCTTCGACGCGGTGGGCGGCATTGATTTGCAGGCCCAGGCGCGCATTGGCGCTGGTGGCCTGGTAGCCGTCTCGGTCGGGGTTGTTGTTTCGGTTGTCCTTGGTCGTGGCGTCAAAGCCCTTGCTGATCTCGCGTGCTAGGCCCAGCGCGTAATCCACCGTGCCGCTGGAGCCGCTCACGCCGGCCTCGGTGCGCCAGGTGCGATGGCTGCCCGCGCCCACGCCCACATAGGGCGCCACGCCGGCCTCGCCCTTCCTCGTGAAGATCTGCACCACACCGGCGATGGCGTCCGAGCCATAGATGGCGGCAGCGGGGCCGCGCAGCACCTCCACGCGGTCGATCAGGGACAGCGGAATCGCCTCCCAGGGGGCACCGCCCGAACCCGCCTGTGAATCCACACGCACGCCGTCGATATAGACAGCGGTGTAGCGCGTCTCGGCACCGCGCAGGAACAGGCTGGTACTGCTGGCCGGTCCGCCATTGCGCGCCACCTCTATACCCGGCAGGCGCGCAAGCACATCCGCCAGGCCGGTGGCGCCGCTTTGCTCGATGGTTTCGCGGTCCACGACGGACACGTCCGCCACGATGTCGGACAGGGGCTGTGCGCTGCGCGTGGCCGTGACCACCACTTCGTTCAGGGAAGGAGCGCGCAGGTTCTGCGCCAGTTGCACGCTGCCCTCCTGGGCCTGGGCCGCGCAGGCCGACATGGCAGCCAGGGCCAGCACCGAATGGCGCAAACGCACGCGCACGGGCGCTACAGCGCACTCGCAAAAAGACGGATTCGTCATAGGGAAAATTACAGCTAGAAACCCGTGCCAGCCTCCCCGCCAGCGTTGGGTGATACGGCCGCACGCGCCTGCTCTCGGCAGGCACGCACCACCACCATGTTGGCCGGTATCCGGGCTGGCGGAGCAGCTTTCATGGCCTTCCCAGGCGCTTGTTCAAGGCACCCAGTGGCGTGTAAATGAAAGCGGAGCCGGCATGCGACTCATCCGCTGACCGTTGCGGGGGCAGCGCAGGCTCGGGGTGTGCTTCATGGCGAAGAGCCCCTCCCTGCTTCCCGTTGAACTGCGGCCGTGCGAACCACGGCAGCGAGCACCAACGCGGTGGATTTTACGGGAAAACCCACGCACAGCTCTACAATGAAGGGCTCTATGGTCACACCCCACCCTCTCGATCTGATTGCAGAGCGCGTCGAGCGCCTGCTGCTGCGCCACGCGGAACTGGAGCGCACCAACGCCCTGCTGGCCGAGCAGGTGACCACCCTGACCCAGGAGCGTGATTCACTCAAGTCCCGCCTCAGCGCCGCGCGCGCCAGGGTCGATCTCCTGCTGGAGCGCCTGCCCGAAAACAATCCGTCCAAGGATGCGCCATGAATCAGATCGAGGTTCAGATCCTGCAGCAAAGCTACCTGCTGGCCTGCCCTGAGGGCCACGAGGCGCGCCTGCTCGAAGCCGTGGAGCGCGTGGACACGGCCATGACGCGCATTCGCGACGCCGGCAAGGTACGTGCACGCGAACGCATCGCCGTACTGGCGGCACTCAACCTGGCCTTTGAGATCGCCGATCGCAAAGCCGCCGACTTGGCCGCTGCGACGCAGCAGCGCGACACCCCCGCGGCGCAAGCCATCATCCATGCTGAAGACACACCCCTGCCGGCCGCACAAGAACAGCGCCTGCAACAGTTGCTGCTGCGCCTGGATGAAGCCTTGGACGAGGATGGACGATTGTTGTAACCGGCAGGCTGCAGGGCCGCTGCCAATGCACGCAGCCATTACAATGAAACGGTCTGCGGTGCTGCCGGGCTTTATATTTCCTTGAACCAATGCTCAACGAGCACGGGCTTGGTACATTGCCTGGTGAGCGTGATCATCTCGCGTCAGATGAACCCAACGCCTGGCTGCCCTCGCCCACCTGAACCCCCGGTTCAGGATGCCGGTCCGGTGGCATTTGCAGACACCTATTCCTCTGCCCGCGCAAGCCATCGATTCAGCGCTCTGCGGCAGGCAAGAGACACGAGGCCCTTTGGAGCACACGCTTCGAATCAGCAGCCGGACCCGCCGTCCGTGCACGGAACTCTGCCGCAGGCAAGGCCGGCGCGCACAAATACCCTTGGTAGTACTCGCAGCCCATGTCGTGCAGCGCCAGGCGCTGGGCCTGCGTTTCCACACCCTCTGCGACCACACTGAAGCCCAGGGCCCGGCCCATGCTGACAACGGCCTGGACGATGGCGCGATCGCCCTCGTCATCAGGCAATCCGCTCACGAATGTCCTGTCGATTTTCAGCCGATGAATGGCCAGCTTCTTCAAATAGGCCAGGCTGGAATAGCCCGTTCCAAAATCGTCGATCGCGAGCTTGAGCCCCATGCTGGTCAAGGCTGCCAGCACCTGCTCCATCTCCTGGGCATCGTGCAGCAAAACGCTTTCCGTCAACTCCAGCTCCAACTGCTGTGCCGGTAATTGATAGCGGCCCAATAACGCGGTGATGCGCTCCACGAAGCCAGCCTGCCTGAACTCCAGCGCCGAGACATTTACCGACACGACCAAGGGAGTCCCGCAGCTCATCCAGTAGGCAGCCTCCTTGATGGACTGCTCCATCACCCAGGCACCCAGGGTGACGATGAAGCCCGACTCCTCTGCTAACGGAATGAATGTACCGGGCGATACCGCGCCAAGTTCGGGATCCGTCCACCTGGCCAACGCCTCCGCTCCCACGATACGCCCCGTGGCGATCTCCACCTGGGGCTGGTAGTGCACCAACACATGACCCAGCCCCAGCGCCTGGCGCATGGCGTGCTCCATCTTCATGCGCGACAGCAGGTTGGCGTTCATCTGCGGCTGGTAAAAGCCGTAACTGCCGCGCCCGCGCTCCTTGACTTGGTACATGGCGGTATCGGCCTGCTTGATGAGTTCCTCAAACGAACCTCCATCCTGGGGGAACAAGGACAGGCCAATGCTGCACTGGACGGAAAACTCCATACCATCGAGCATGAATGGGTACTGCATCTCATCAAGCATGCGACGTGCCACGGCCTCGGCAACGCCGGCATCGGCGCCATGCAGATGGATGACGAATTCATCGCCACCCGAGCGGCACAGCATGTCGGACTGGCGCAGGCAGCGCTGCAGCCGCTCCGCCACCAACTTCAGCACACGATCGCCAAAGGAGTGCCCCAAAGAGTCATTGACGATCTTGAAGCGATCCAGATCCAGAAACAGAATGGCAAAGCTGTCGCCAATGGCACGAGACGCATCAATGGCCGCCGCCACCTTTTTAGCCAACAACAGCCCGTTGGGCAGCCCGGTGAGCACATCACTGTAGGCCAGTTCCTCAATCCGCTGCTTTGCGGCCTGCTGCTGCGTCAGATCGCGCATGAAGCCTATGCTTTGGTTAACGGTTCCCTCATCATCACGCAGAGCCACCCAGGACAAATGCACACTGCATTGGCCATCATCCCCCTGACGCAGCCGCAACTCGCCCTCCCAAAAGCCCTCCTGCTGCCAAGCCTGCTGCACGCCAGACATGAAGGCGCAGTGATTCTGCGTCGGTGCGAAAAGCCTGGCTGCCACTTGGCCGATCACACCTGCCACTGAAGCGCCCAGCAGTCGCTCGCAGGCTGCATTGATGCGCACTATCGCGTTGTGCTTGTCCGCAATGAAGATGGCATCGAGACTCGATTCGTACACCCTGGCCGCCAGTCGCAAATCGGCCTGGACTGCCGACTGCTGGGTGATATCGCGAAACGAGTACACCCGCCCTGCAGGGCGGCCCCTGATGAATTGCGGCACGGAGCGCTGCTCCACCGTCATGCCATTGCGTAGCCGCAGGATATCGGCACTCTCCCGCATGGGCTCATGCGCAATCGCAGTCCGGCGGACACGGTAAGCCTCAGAATCAAGTACCTGATCTTCCATATGCGCCCATATCGCCGCATCGTCGCGCCGTAGCAGCAGCTCGTGTGGCACCTGCCAGATGTGCACCAGACGTTGGTTGAAGGCGCGCATCTGCCCATGCAGATTACAGGTCAGGACACCATCGGCGGCGGAATCAAGGGTGGCGCGCAGCTCCGACAGCAGGGCCTCCAGTTCAAGGCGCGAGGCCTCATGCTCAGATCGATCCTGCATGGTCAGTAGCAGGCACCGCACCGCATCGGTGACGGTCGGCGCATGAATGGCAAGTACGCAGCGATCCACCGGCACCAATGCCCCGCTGCGTATGTTGCGCACCCAGCTATGCGAATGGATACCGGCCGCAATATCTGTATTGGCCTGACTCCAGTAGATTTGATCCTCTGGCGTAGCCGCCAGCTCGAGAATTGGCATGCCCTCCATGTCCACCGCACGCCGCCCCACCAGTCGCGCAGCCGCCTCATTGGCCTGGAGGATCTGCAGGGTGGAGGCATCCACCAGCCAGGCAGCCAGGCTTAGACCATTCCATATGGCCTCAAACGGTTGCCTGCCGATATTCACGAACGATTCTCCCGCTCCAGCACGTCCTGAGCAGGCTCGAAAAAGTAGCAAATCCGCGGCTGAGGCCGCAGATAATCCAGCACTTCGCGCGGCAATTGCACCGGCTTGAGGCTGCGCAAAATACCAAACTCGGGGTTACGTGCCAGGTTCAGCAAAGGCGCGTCGTCCCGCTGCACATCTGGCTGATACGGCACAACGCAGGGGCGTAACGGGCGCGAGGGATCGACGATCACCACGATGGCAAAGCGCCCGTCCACAAGCTGCACCAGCGAACCCGGCGGGTACACGCCCATCATGCGAATGAAGGCCGCAAGCACCGCTTCATCAAAGCACTCGCGCTGCAGCGCAAAAAGCCTGGCTACGGCCTCGTGAGGCGTGAACGCCAGCTCTCCGTGCAATGGGTTGCACAAGCGGTCATAGCGATTGACCAGCGCCAGAATCTGCCCCCAGCGGCTGATATCCTCGGCCATGAGGTGTAGTGGGAACCCGCTACCGTCGGCCATTTCATGGTGTTGAGCAATGGCTATAAGTACATCGCTGGGCAGGTCCATGCGCTGCCCCAGCTCCACCGACAGCCCCACATGGTCTCGGTAGCGCTGCATGTCAGCAGCCCCAAGCGAGGAGCCTGGCTCTCCAATGTGTCCCGGCAGACTCACCTTACCGAGATCATGTAGCAAGGCTGAGACGCCCAGGCCGCGCAACTCCTGCGCCTGCATGCCCAGTGACTGCCCCAGCAGCAAAGCCAATACCACCACGTTCACCGCATGGACGGCAGAATGCTGGCCGACACTGCCTGTCAGCAAATGCGCAGCACATGGCCCTTGCGCAAGAAGATCCGCAACACATGCAGCGATCAAGGAATCGGCCCGTTCGCGCGCCTGCTGCGGCACGGAGTGCACACTGGAAAAAACGGCGATAGACGCGCTGGTGGCCTCAAGAAATCGCTGTTGGCAGCGTTGCTGGCTGGATCTGTATGCGGCAACGAGATCCTTTTCTTTCAATCCCCCTTGATCCATGACATCGCTTACATGCTCAGCTGCATCATTCGCCCGCCTGTCTGCCTGTGCCGCAGACGGTTTCAGCGTCAGAGGACTAAAGGTACTCTTGGCAGGGACATAGCGAACGGACTTCACCCCAATCTCGCGCAGCACACGAATCTGTTCCGGCGAAGAGATCCTGAAGCTGCTCATCGGAAAAGGGTGATTGATCCAACTCATCTCCAGCTGGATGAACATGCCCACTTGGAGCGCGTCGATATCGATCGAAACAGACTGGTGCACTTCGGTTCAGTTGGCATGGGCTCAGCGGATGCTTATCCGAATCCACCCTTCGTGACGAAACATTATTGCAGTTACGCAAACCACATGTTTATTACATCCGTGGCGCGATCCGCACAACCGTGCATGTATGGCTGGTGAGTCAGGGCAAACACCAAGGTGCAGGTTGTCCGTGCACCACATCCATCCACAGAGCCCAAGCACCCAGAGTGAAAAGCACCAGGCCAGCCAGCCTGGAGCCCCAGGAGCTTGCCATACCATTCAGGCGCACCCGAAGGCCCCGCCATGCCAAAGGCCCGGCAACCAGCCAGACCCCGCTGCCGATGCCAAACAACACCATGCATAACGCGCCACGCGGCACGCTGCCACTCAGGGCTGCGGTGAGCAAAGCGGTGTAGAGCAAGCCACAAGGCAGCAACGCCCAAGCCAGTCCTGTCACGAATAGCCCCCCGGGGCGCGACACCAGTGCTCGCACCTTGCCCCAGACAGAGCGACCGGCACTTTCCAACCAAGCAGGCTGCCGTGCCTGCAGCATCATCAGCAAGCCCCAAGCTAGGATCAGCACATGCAACATAGTCCAGACCGGGCGCAAAGCTGCGCTGTTCTGACTCAGCCACGCCAGCCGCTCCATGGCAAAAGCGGCCAGTGCGCCTGCCACCCCATAGCCCGCCAACCGTCCCAGGTGGAAGCTCGCCGTACGCTGCACCACACCTGTACGCGACATCCAGCGCACTACCTGCGCCTCGCCGGCTGGCGCGGCACCCGCCCCCGTCAATGCTGCACAGGGTGCCGCACACATGACGAGACAATGCGTCCCGCCTATCAAACCCATGAGAAATGCCGTCGATGCCAAAGCCAATAACATGGCTCAGATGATGCGCGAAAAACGAGCCCGGTTACGGTCAGCCTGCAAATACTTGTCGAACACCATGGCCACGCCACGCACAAAAAACCACCCCATGGTAGTCACCGTCACGCCCTCAGAGTTGATAACCACAAGACCCTGTTGTTCCATCTCCTGAAGCTGCCGTAGTTCCGCTTCAAAATAGTGCCGGAAGTCGATGAGCCAGGACTGCTCCATCGGCTCGAACAGTAACTCGCCCTGGCACATCAAGGCCATGATGACCGCACGGCGCACCAAATCGTCCTTGGTCAAGGCCAGGCCGCGCACGACGGGCAGATGCCCATGATTGATGGCGTCGTAATAGTCATCAAGCGTCTTCACGTTTTGGCTGTATGTCGCTCCCACACGCCCAATCGCTGAGACTCCGAGAGCGATCAAGTCGCAATCGGGCTGTGTGCTGTACCCCTGGAAATTACGATGCAGCCGCCCCTGGCGCTTGGCCACCGCCAACGCATCTTCAGGCAGAGCGAAGTGATCCATGCCCACGTAGACGTAACCGGCATTCATGAATGCGTCAATGGAGCGCGCCAGCATGGATACCTTGGCCGAGGCCATGGGCAGCTCCGAGGTGATGATGCGCCGCTGGGCCTTGAAGCGCTCGGGCAAATGGGCGTAGGCGTAGAGTGCGATGCGATCGGGGCGCAACTGGGCCACCTGCTCCAGCGTACGGTCGAAAGACTCTGGCGTCTGTCTGGGTAGACCATAAATCAGATCC
The DNA here is from genome assembly GCF_044792555.1 of Alicycliphilus denitrificans. GTDB lineage: Bacteria > Pseudomonadota > Gammaproteobacteria > Burkholderiales > Burkholderiaceae_C > Alicycliphilus > Alicycliphilus denitrificans_A. The sequence continues at coordinate 1,216,431 of NZ_CP126238.1, read as the reverse complement.
ACATTCACTGACTCAAAGCCAAGCTTGCGCGCACTCTCAACCAGGCTGAACACCTTTTCGGCGGGCTGTATGCGATGCACTGCCTTTTGCACCTCGGGATCAAAGTCCTGCACCCCGAAACTGAGCCGGTTGAAGCCCAGTTCCGCCAACAGGGCGAGCCGCTGCTCATCCACTGTCCTGGGATCCACCTCAATGGAGTATTCACCCCCAGGAACCAGAACAAAACTGCGCTTGAGCATACCCATGAGCTCGCGCAAGCCGTCATCAGACAGGAACGTCGGGGTTCCACCGCCAAAGTGGAGCTGGCTAACATGTTGACCAACACCGCAGTGCGCCGTGTGCAAGTCAATCTCACGGCTCAGGTAGCGCAAGTACACCTCAGCCCGCTCGGGGTGGCGGGTAATGATCTTGTTACACGCGCAGTAGTAGCACAGCGACTCGCAGAACGGGATGTGGACATAAAGCGACAGAGGCATAGCCTTGGCCACAGACCCTACGTGACGCTGCTGCAGCGCCAGGATGTACTCTTTCTCGCCAAAAGCCTCCACAAAACGGTCGGCCGTGGGATAGGAGGTATAGCGCGGCCCCGAAACATCAAAACGACGCAAGAGCTCGGTTGTAACGACGGTCATGAAAGAATTCCTTGCAATTCGAACGCACTGTGCCGTAGAGTCCCATCGGCGTCCTTGACATCAATCAAGCACTCTCGAAGTCGAGTTGGCGACAATTTAGCCTTGGATCAAAGTATTTCAACAAATGTGGCATGCCTCGTCTCGTTAGCATTCCGATGTAAGCTCGCACCATGAACCGTGTCTCCATGCACTCCTCCCAAGCCATCAAAGTAGCCTGCTCAAATTGCAACTTGCGCGAGCTGTGCATGCCTGTGGGGCTGGATGAGCAGCAACTCAAGCGCATCGACGACATCGTTGCGATACGCCGCAAGATCAAACGAGGCAGCACATTGTTTCGCAACGGCGAGCCGTTCACCTCTCTGTTTGCCATTCGTACCGGTTTTTTCAAAACCTGCGTGGCCACGGAAGATGGGCGTGACCAAGTGACCGGCTTTCAGATGGCGGGCGAGATCATTGGCCTAGACGGAATCGTCAACGACCGCCACACTTGCGACGCAGTAGCCCTTGAAGACGCCGAGGTCTGCGTGATGCCATTCGAGCGTATCGAAGAGCTGTCGCGCGAAGTAACGGCTCTGCAGACCCATGTACACAAAATCATGAGCCGGGAAATTGTCCGTGAACACGGCGTCATGCTGTTGCTGGGCAGCATGCGAGCCGAGGAGCGCCTCGCAGCCTTTCTTCTAAACCTGGTGCAGCGACTGCATGCACGCGGGTTCTCGCAGTCGGAACTAGTATTGCGCATGACACGCGAGGAAATCGGTAGTTATTTAGGCCTCAAGCTCGAAACCGTCAGCCGCACCTTCTCCAAATTCGTGGAGGAAGGCATTGTGGAGGTCAAGCAACGCCATGTACGCATTGCGAACACTGACGCCCTGAAGCGGATCGTCAACAACCAGCAATCCTGTCATTAAGACCCGTACCAAACTAAAAAATAATCCATCGGACCGATATAGCTAGGTCAAGACACATACTTGGCGCAATCCTCCGGCCTTTCACCCGACGGTACTGGGCAGCGATTGAGCTCAAAGGGTGAAAACGACAGCAGGGTGGTGAGCGCACTCGATGCCATGATGATCAGCCAGAATACGAAAAACGCAATGGTGTAGACACCTTGCCTCGATAGGTTCACAGGCTGATCAAACCACTGCAATGCCTCGGGGTCGACAAACGCAAACACTACCATTTCCATGGCACCAGCCATCAGAAATGCCGGCCAGGCAATCCACATCAAACGCTGCATCCACATCGAAGTACCTCCTTGCTGCGCTGACAGCCTAGCACTATGTGGGAAGTAATCGCACCCCGGATTCCCCCTAGGAGGCTGTCGGGCTTGGAGCGCCGAAAGCGAAAATCGGCCCCAGCGAGACCAGTTTTTGCCGGATTTGCAGCCCAATAGCCGAGCTATTGGGCAAAAAGACGGTGAAAAATGGGCCGCTGCGGTCGATTTGCAGCGGGTGATTTCCAAGTCCGACAGCCTCCTAGGCCACCTCGTCAGCGTGGTTGATCCTGGACTGGCGTAGCGGCGTGGTTGCGCCCCTTGGTTGCGGGCGTCATGCTCATCTCCGAATTTTTCAATGTCTTGTTGATGTCAAGGCCGCGCTGATAATAGTCTTCGGCCAATACCGGATCGGGCTGCGCAAGTGCAAGCCAAAGCGTAACAAAACCGGCGATGACCACGATCACAGGCCCAGCAATAATTAGCCAGACATGGCCATATTTCCACCAAGGCTGGGATCCTTGCGCGTTATTCTTCGATGAACTTGCAGACATGACTGCGAACTCCTTGGCTCTCATGGACGCCATGCAAAATTTGATAGGAATCGGTTTGCGCTATACGCCACCCTCAACGCGGCACTAGGAACACAGATTTTTCTGCCACCTGCGCCTTGTTGCCCTGTGCCCCTATATCGAAATACACCGTGTGCGAACCTGGCGCCGCAGATCCATAGGGGATCTGCAGGCGCACGACCACCCAGCGCGACTCCGCGGGGCCAATATTAATTTCCGGCTCGGAAACCACTTCCAGCCCCTCCAACCCACGCGCATCGATCACGTAACGCTGTGCTCCTTCGGTAGCATTCATGATCTGCAAACGGTAAATGTTTTCAAGTTTTCCACCTGCCACGACGCGCGACAACGCCGCACGATCTCGTACCACGTCCACCTTCAGGGGCGTGCGCACCACTAGGCTGGCCACCATACCCAGGCAGAGTGCCACCAAGATACCGGTGTAAAACAGCACCCGGGGACGTAGCACGCGCTTGAGCATCTGCGACTGAGTCCAATGGTTCTTTACGCCATTCTGCGTGGAGAATCGAATCAGCCCGCGCGGATATTGCATCTTATCCATCACCGTGTTGCAAGCGTCCACGCATAGCCCGCAGCCAATGCAGTCATACTGCAAACCATTTCGTATATCAATGCCAGTGGGACAAACCTGCACGCACAACGAACAGTCGATGCAATCTCCTAACCCCTTGGCCTTGTAATCTACGATCTTGGTGCGCGGTCCACGAGGTTCGCCCCGCTCCGGATCGTAGGTAACGACGAGCGTATCGTTATCAAACATCGCACTTTGAAAGCGTGCGTAAGGACACATGTATTTACAGACCTGCTCACGCAAATAGCCTGCATTACCATAGGTCGCCAATCCGTAGAAAAATACCCAAAAAATTTGCCAAGAGCCATGGAGCGCCAAAAGCTCCCCGCCCAATTCACGAATGGGCACAAAGTAGCCAACAAACGTAAACCCGGTCCAAAAGGCCACAGTGACCCAAACCAACTGCTTGAGCGACTTTTTCCATATTTTTTCAAAAGTCCAGGCCCCATTGTCCAGTCGAATACGAGCACTTCGATCACCTTCGATCTTATGCTCAATCCACATGAATATTTCGGTATAAACCGTCTGCGGGCAGGAAAATCCGCACCACAGCCGCCCTGCGACCGCAGTGAACAAAAACAGCGCCAGGGCCGAGATGATGAGTAAACCGGTTAGATAAATAAAATCCTGTGGATACAGCACCAAGCCAAAGATATAAAAGCGCCGGGCACCCAAGTCAAACAGCATCATTTGTCGCTCGCCCCATTGCAGCCAGGGCAAACCATAAAAAATCAGCTGGGTGACATACACCATGATCCAGCGCCAACGCGAAAACAAGCCGCTGATGGAGCGCGGGTAGACCTTCTTCTGTGCCTCGTACAAGGATACGGAATCAGCCTTAGGCGTTTCAGCGGGGGCTGCCGCAATGGGGATAACCTTGCGTGGTTTTCCTTGGGCTGGCTTCATGGTGGATTTTTTTCAATGCAAGACACGCTTGCAAAATACAAAAAAGCCGGCACCCCGGATAGGGGTTGCCGGCCAATAAAGACGCTTTATTTAGGGGCGCCGGACTTGCTGGACAAGCCCCAAACATAGGCGGTCAACACGTTGATCTGCTGATCCGTCAGCTTGCCGGCTTGTGCGGGCATCTGATTGGTCTTGCCATTGTTGATCATAGCCGTGATGCTCGCTTCGCCCCAGCCGTGCAGCCAGATGTCATCTGTCAAGTTAGGGGCACCCATGGCGGTGTTGCCCTTTCCGTCCATGCCATGACAGGCCGCACAAGCCGTGAACTTGGACTTGCCAAGCGATGCCTTGAGCGAGTCATGCGGACTGCCCGACAGACTCAGCACATATTGCGCCAAGTTGCGTACATCTTCGGGGGAACCCACCGCTTCTGCCATGGGAGGCATCACACCGATGCGTCCATCATGAATAGTTTTGCGGATGTCGTCCGACGTACCACCATGCAACCAATCATTGTCACTAAGGTTAGGGAAGCTCTTGCTACCGCGCGCGTCCGAGCCATGGCATTGGGCACAGTTGTTCATGAACAAGCGCTCACCAATGGCCATGGCTGCTGGGTCGGCAGCCATTTCCTCGGTTTTCATATTGTCAAAGCGTGCATACAACGGCTGCAACTCGGCATTGGCCTTATCGACTTCAGCTTGATACTCGCCCACCTGCGTCCAGCCCAATTGCCCCTTGAAAGTACCCAAGCCAGGATAAGCAGCCAAATAAGCAATGCCAAACACAATGGTGATGACAAACAACCACATCCACCAACGGGGCATAGGGTTGTTCATTTCCCTTAAGTCCACATCCCAGACATGGCCCGTGGTGTTGTCGGCTGCCGACTCGATCTTCTTGCGAGAGGTCAGCCACAGCAGAAGAGCACAGGCAATGATGCCGGCAAGGGTGATCCCGGCCACATAAATAGACCAGAAATTACTGGTGAAATCGCTCATGGGTTTTCTCTTGATATCGGTTGGAGCAATCAATCGTCATTGGCGAAGGGCAGCTGCGCCGCCTCCTCGAACCGGGCACGGTTGCGAGCCGTGTAGGCCCAATACCAAATGCCCAGAAAACACGCCAGCGAAACCAGCGTGACCACGATGCGCATGGTGGTGATATCCATGGCAAGCTCTCTTTATTTGAGTGCGGTGCCCAGCACCTGCAGGTATGCGATCACCGCCTCCATCTCGGTCTTGCCCTTTACGGCTTCAGCCGAACCGGCGATTTCCTCATCGCTATAGGGCACACCCACCCGGCGCAAGGCACGCATGTGTGGCGCCATGCTGGCGGCATCCACTTGGTTCTTTTCGAGCCAGGGGTAGGCCGGCATATTGGATTCGGGCACCACATCACGGGGATTGATCAGGTGAATGCGGTGCCATTCATCGCTGTACTTGCCGCCCACACGATGCAGATCCGGGCCTGTACGCTTGGAGCCCCACTGGAACGGATGATCGTAGACAAATTCGCCAGCCACCGAGTAGTGGCCATAGCGCAGAGTCTCAGCACGGAACGGGCGGATCATCTGCGAGTGACAGTTGTAGCAACCTTCACGCTGATAGATATCACGCCCGGCCAACTGCAGTGCCGTATAGGGCTTGAGCCCCTGGACCGGCTCAGTGGTGGACTTCTGGAAGAACAGCGGAACGATTTCCACCAGCCCCCCCATAGCGATCACTACCAAAATCAGCACGATCATGAGGAAGTTGCTGGTTTCTACCTTCTCGTGGGTGAAGCCAGAACTCGATTTATTGGATGCGTTAGACATTGACAATTTCCCTTGGATCTCAAGCGTGTGCCGGATTGACGGCTGGGATGGCCACCTTGACAGAACGGCCAGAGATTGCAGTCATCCAAGTGTTCCAAGCCATGATGATCATGCCGCCCAGGTACAGTACGCCACCCAAGAAGCGGATCGCATAGAACGGATAGGTGGCCTTGACGCTCTCGACAAAGGTGTAGGTCAGGGTGCCATCGGGATTGACCGCACGCCACATCAGGCCCTGCATCACCCCGGCAATCCACATCGCGGCGATATACAGCACGATACCGATAGTGGCCAACCAGAAGTGGATTTCAATGGCCTTGATGGAGTGCATTTTTTCCCGTCCAAACAGGCGCGGGATCATGTAGTAGAGCGACCCCATGGTCACCAGGCCAACCCAGCCCAGGGCGCCGGAGTGCACATGCCCCACGGTCCAGTCGGTGTAATGCGACAAGGCGTTAACGGTCTTGATGGACATCATCGGACCTTCGAAGGTGGACATGCCGTAGAACGACAGCGACACGATCAGGAAGCGCAGGATGGGATCGTCACGCAGCTTATGCCAGGCGCCCGACAGGGTCATGATGCCGTTGATCATGCCGCCCCAGCTGGGCGCCAGCAGAATCAGCGAGAACACCATGCCTACGGACTGTGTCCAGTCAGGCAGTGCTGTGTAGTGCAGATGGTGCGGGCCGGCCCACATGTAGGTAAAGATCAGCGCCCAGAAGTGCACGATGGACAGGCGGTAGCTGTATACCGGGCGGGCGGCCTGCTTGGGGATGTAGTAGTACATCATGCCCAGGAAGCCCGTAGTCAGGAAGAAGCCCACGGCATTGTGGCCATACCACCACTGCACCATGGCATCCTGAACGCCGGCATAGGCCGAATAGCTCTTCATCCAGCCGGCCGGAATTTCCGCGCTGTTGACAATGTGCAACAGGGCCACAGCCAGAATGAAAGCGCCAAAGAACCAGTTGGCCACATAGATATGCTTGACCTTGCGCTGGCCCACGGTACCAAAAAACACGATTGCGTAAGCCACCCAGACCAGAGCGATCAGGATGTCAATCGGCCATTCCAGTTCAGCATATTCCTTGCCAGTGGTATAGCCCAAGGGCAGGCTGATGGCGGCAGCCACAATGACGATTTGCCAGCCCCAAAAGGTAAACGGAATCAGCGGTCCACCAAACAGCTTGGTTTGGCAGGTGCGTTGCACCACGTAATAGCTGGTGGCAAACAGACCGCAGCCACCAAAGGCAAAAATCACTGCATTGGTATGCAGCGGACGCAGGCGGCCATAACTTAACCATGGTATTCCGAAATTTAGTTCAGGCCAGGTCAACTGGGCAGCGATGAACACGCCAACCAGCATGCCAACCACCCCCCAAACGACTGCCATGATAGAAAACTGGCGTACGACGGTATCGTCGTAATGCGCGACTTTTGTTTGTGATGACTCCATCGGTTACCTCATTGATAAGCAGGAAAGTTTCAACCGGACTCGCATTATGGTTATTGATCAACATCAATCACCTCTCAAAATGCGCTCCCCCTCTTGTTCGATGTTTTCAAATTGCCCCCGGTAAACCGCCCACCACAGGCTTGCCAGCACAAACAGCACGAGCACGACAGACAGGGGAATCAGCAAATACAAAATATCCATGATCAGGCCACCCCCATGGGCCCATGCGTCGAGAGCGGCGCCTGGGCGCTGACGGCAATGGCCTCGCCTCCGACGGCACGCGCCAGACGCGCGGCATTTAGAACCACTAGCAGCGAGCTGAGCGCCATGCCCAGCCCGGCCAACCAGGCAGGCATGTAACCGGCGATGGCCAACGGAACACCTACCGCGTTGTAACCGGCGGCCCACCACAGGTTCTGGCGCACGATGTGCATGGTGCGCCGCGCCAGCAGCAAGGCTTGGGTCACGAGGGCAAGATTGTCACCTAAAACAACGATGTCAGAACGGGATTGCGCCAACGCAACAGATTTGCCAAATGCGAATGATGCGTGCGCACCAGCCAACACCGGGCCATCGTTGAGGCCATCACCCACCATGGCCACTCGGTGGCCTTGCGCCTGCAGGGCCTGCAGGGCCTGCAGCTTGTCCTGCGGCGTGCAACCACCCCGGGCGGCCTCAATGCCTGTGCGCTGCGCCACGCGTTGAACGGCCGCGCCTTGATCGCCGGACAGCAGTTCAACGGCGACTCCAGCAGCGCGCAACTGCTGCACGACTGCGGCGGCCTCGGGGCGTAACTCTTCACTCAAGCCAAAACGCGCGAGTTCGGAAATTTGCCCCGCCTGCTCGACCGATAGCACCACCTGCTGCCGGGCGCTGCCTGCCTGCGGGACACGCGCATGCAGAGCCGAACCCAGGCGCAGGATCATTTCTTCCTGCCCTTCCGCCTTCCACCCACGCGCCTGAAGTCCGGCGCCTGGCAGTTCCTCCACGGCATCCACGCGCCACGCGCCATCTTGCAACGCCGGCTCTTGCACCGCGGAGACCAACGCCCGCGACACCGGATGCAAAGAATGGCCCGCCAGCATGGCCGCCAGCCCGAGAGCCTGTTCTGGCGTGAGCCCGGCACCAGGCGCCACCTCGATGTCGGTTACCGCCAGCCGGTCACGGGTCAGCGTCCCCGTCTTGTCGAACACCACCGTATCCACATGAGCCAGGGCCTCCAGTGCCTGCAGGTTGCGCACCAGCACCCCTCTGCGCGCCAGCGTGCCTGCGGCGGTAAGCATGGCCACCGGCGTAGCCAACGACAACGCGCAGGGGCAGGTGACCACCAGCACGGCCACCGCCACCATCAATGCATGGCTGGGATCAGTAGGCCACCACCAGGCAGCCGCCAGAGCAGCCGCCAGCAACACCCCGACCAAGAAAGGGCGAGCCACCCGGTCGGCCAGCTGTGCCAGGCGTGGTTTTTGTAGTGAGGCGCTTTCCATCAGCAGCACGATCTGGCCAAAACGCGTCTGTGCGCCCAAGGCCTCGACCATCACCTCCACCGCCGCCCGCAGGTTGAAGCTGCCTGCGGTGACTGAGCTGCCGGGGTGTTTGCCGACGGGAGTGGACTCGCCGGTCAACAGGGCCTCGTCAGCCTGGGTGCTCCCGCTCAGAAGGCGACCATCGGCCGGAAAGGCCTCCCCGGGCAGCACCCGCACCACATCGCCGACCTGCAGGCGCCGCGTCGCCACGCGCACAAAGTCACCTTCGGCCGTACGCCGCTCCACGCTGTCGGGCAGGCGGTTCATGACGGCCTCCAGGGCCCCGGCCGTGCGGTCGCGCAGGCGCAGCTCCAGCCAGCGGCCCGTGAGGAGGAAAAAGACAAACATGGTCAGCGAGTCGTAGTACACCTCGCGCCCGAACGGCCCCGTCGGGTCGAAGGTACCCAGCATACTGACCACAAAGGTGATCAGCATGCCCAGCGCCACCGGCAGATCCATGCTCACCCGGCGCTGGCGTATGTCACGCAGCGCGCTGGAGAAGAACGGCCCGCAGGCAAACAACACCACGGGCAGGCTGATGACCCAGGAAGCCCAGCGCAGCAACTGCTCCATCTCGGTGCTCAGGTCCCCGGGCATGGCCTGGTAGGCGGGCCAGGCGTACATCATGACCTGCATCATGCAAAAGCCGGCGACCAGCCAGCGCCATAGGGCTCGGCGGTTTTCACGCTGGCGCTGCTCGCGCGCCAGGGCATCCATGGCCGGCAGGGGTTGGTAGCCGGCCTTGCGCACGGCTTGCATCCATTGCGAAGGCAGCACCTGCGACGGACTCCACACCACGCGCGCACGGCGTGTGGCGGCACTCACATCCACCTCGCTCACGCCAGGCACCCGGCGCAGAGCGTCCTCGATGGTCAAGGCGCAGGCCGCGCAATGCATGCCCTCAAGCACCACATGGGACTCCCACGGGGTATCAGTGGGCGACGCGCCCGGAGACGGGCTAGCGCACGGCCTGCCAAAGGCCGCCCACTCCTGCGGATCGTCCAGCAGCACAGCAGGATCAGGTGCCACCACAGGCTCAGCGGTCGCCGACGAACCGGCGGGTTGATTTGACATAGATCGAAGATTATCTGCAGCGCGAGGAAACCCTCTTGACATGAATCAAGGCGGAGAACGTGAGCTATCCTATGCTAGTTCGCAACTTCAACCAGATATTAGGAGCAACTCATGTACAAACGCATACTGATCGCCACGGACGGATCTCCCCTGTCGGAAAAGGCTGTGGAGAGCGGCCTGTCACTGGCAGGCCTGACGGGCGCATCGGTGGTTGCCCTTAAGGTGGTGCCGCGTTATCCGCGCAGCTATTTCGACGGCAGCCTGCCAGTGGAAACGGCGGAGGTCAAACGCATCGAGAAACAATGGGGCGACGCTGCCCAGGAACTGGTGAACAAGGTCAAGGCTCGCGGCTCGGATGAAGGCGTGAGCGTCAAGGCCGTAGTGACCAAGTCCGATCTGGTTGCCGAGGCCGTGATCGCCGCCGCCAAGAAGCACAACTGCGACCTGATCGTCATGGCCTCGCATGGCCGCAAGGGCCTCAAGCGCCTGCTGCTGGGTAGCGAAACGCAGCATGTGCTGACGCACTCGCATATTCCGGTGCTGGTGCTGCGCTAAGCATTAAATCAGGCTCTAGCGCTTTACCATCAAGCGTTAGAAGCTATTTATAAAATAGCAAAGGCGGCCATGGCCGCCTTTTACGTTTCTTGCCGCCGCGCGCCCTCAGGCGAACAGCCCCTTGTGCTGCTCGCGCAGCAGGTTCTTCTGTACCTTGCCCATGGTGTTGCGCGGCAGCTCGGTGGCCACGAAGCAGCGCTTGGGGATCTTGAAGTTGGCCAGCTGGCTCTTGAGCTGGCCGATGATGGCCTCGCCATCGAGCTTGGCACCAGGCTTGGGAATGACCACCGCCACGCCGACTTCGCCGAAGTCCGAGTGCGGCACGCCCACCAGGGCACTTTCGGCCACGCCGGGCAGCTCGTTGATGTAGCCCTCGATCTCGGCCGGGTAGACATTGTAGCCGCCGCTGATGATCAGATCCTTGCTGCGGCCCACGATGCTCACGTAGCCGCGCTCGTCCTGCTTGCCCACATCGCCGGTCTTGAACCAGCCATCGGCCGTGAACTCCTCCGCCGTTTTTTCGGGCATGCGCCAGTAGCCCTGAAACACGTTCGGGCCCTGCACCTGGATGTTGCCGATCTCGCCCACAGGCAGTTCGTCACCCTCATCGCCAACCACACGCAGGCCGACTCCGGGCAGCGGGAAGCCCACGGTGGCTCCGCGCCGCTCGGCCTGCCCGCCGTGGCGCGCGTCGGCGGCGTAGGGGTTGGAGGTCAGCATGATGGTCTCGCTCATGCCGTAACGCTCCAGGATGGTGTGGCCGGTGCGCTCCTGCCATTCCTTGAAGGTTTCGATGAGCAGCGGCGCCGAGCCCGAGATGAACAGGCGCATATGGCTCGCGGCAGCCTTGGTGAGCGCCGGCTCGGCCAGCATGCGTACATACAGCGTGGGCACCCCCATGAACACCGTGGCACGCGCCATGGCGGCGATAGCCACCCTGGGCTCGAACTTCGCCAGCCAGATCATCTTGCTGCCGTTGATCAGCGCGCCATGGATGGCCACAAACAGGCCGTGCACGTGGAAGATGGGCAGCGCGTGGATCAGCACATCGCCCGGCTTCCAACCCCAGTAGTCCTTGAGCACCTGGGCGTTGGACAGCAGGTTGCCGTGCGTGAGCATCGCCCCCTTGCTGCGCCCCGTGGTACCGCTGGTGTAGAGGATGGCGGCCAGGTCGTCGGCCTTGCGCGCCACGATCTGATGCGCATCGCCAAAATGCGCGGCGCGCTCCAGCAGGCTACCCGTGCGGTCGTCGCCCAGCGTGAACACATGCTGCGTGCCCGCGCTGAAGGCGATCTTCGACACCCAGCCGAAGTTGCCCGGGGTGCAGACCACCACCGCCGGCTCGGCGTTGCCGACGAAGTACTCGATCTCGGCGCTCTGGTAGGCGGTGTTCAGCGGCAGGAAGACGTAGCCCGCGCGCAGCGTGGCCAGGTACAGGATCATGGCCTCGACCGACTTTTCCACCTGCACGGCGATGCGGCTGCCCTCGGGAATTTGCAGCGAGTCCAGCAGGTTGGCGATGCGGGCGCTGGCGCGCTCCAGGTCGCGCCAGGTGTAGAGCAGCGGCTCGCCGCTGGCCGTGGCGGCCTCGACGGCGATCTGCTCCAGGTCCGCGGGGAAGGCGGCGCGCAGGGCGCCAAACAGGTTCTGGTCGGAATTGCTCATGGTAGGTACAAGCCAATAAATCAGAAGACGGGTGGGCGCTTGGCCAGAAAGGCACCGATGCCCTCGCGGTGCTCGGCGCTGTCGGCATAGGCATAGGGATCAGCTACGCTATCCATAGCTGTTTGCGCCTGTTGCATGGGCGTTTGTGCCATTTTTTGCATTTGCAATGTGCGCAGGGTCTGCTTGTTCATGCGCGCCGCGGCCGGCGCCAGCGCGGCAATGCGCAGCGCGCTCGCAACCGCCTCGGCCTCCAGCCGCTCGGCCGGCACGACGCGGCTCAAAAAGCCGCGCTGGGCCATCTCCGCGGCGCCGAAGGTGGCGGCCTCCAGCAGCATCTGGCGCGCCGTGGTGTCGCCCATGGCCGTGGCCACCAGGGCCGCCTCGCGCGGCGCCATCGGAAAGCCCAGCTTGGCGATGGGCGCGCCAAAGCGTGCGTCCGCCTCAGCGATGCGGACGTCGCAGCAGCTGGCGATCTCCACGCCCGCGCCCATGCAGGGGCCGGCGATGCGCGCCACGATGGGCACGTCGCAGGCCAGCATGGCCGCCAGGCCGCCCCAGACCTCGTCCTCATGAAAGCCGCGCAGTTGCGCGGGGTCGAAGCGAAACGCCGGGTACTCGGAGATGTCGCCGCCCGCGCAGAACGCCTCCCCTGCGCCTTCGATGAGGACACAGCGCACGCCAGCATTGCACTGGATGCTCTCGAAAACGAAACGAAGTTGGCGCCACATGGCGCGCGACATGGCATTGAGCCGCCCGTCGTGGCGCAGCGCCACGCGCACCACGCCGCGGCCCGCGGCCTCGCCCCCAGCCGGGGCGGCAATGACTTCGGCAACCACGGCCCGCATCACTCCAGCTTGGCGCCCGAGGCCTTGACCACCTGCGCCCAACGCTTGACCTCGCTGCCGACCAGCTTGCCGAACTCGGCCTGCGACAGGGTGCCGAACTCGGCACCATTGCCGGCCCAGACGGTCTTGATCTCCTCGGCCTGGCCGAGCTTGCGGATCTCCTCGGCGATGCGCGCCTGCACGTCGGCCGGCGTGCCCTTGGGCGCCCACAGGCCGTACCAGGTGGAGACGGTGTAGTCCGGCAGCCCCACCTCGGCGGCGCAGGGCACGTCGGGGAAGGCCGGGTTGCGCTTAGGTCCCGAGACCATCAGCGCCTTGATGCGCCCGCCCTTGATGTGCGCGGCGGACGAGCCCAGGCCGTCGAACATCATGTCCACGTTGCCGGCGATCAGGTCCTGCAGCGCCGGGCCCGCACCGCGGTAAGGGATATGGGTGATGAAGGTGCCGGTCTGCAGCTTGAACAGCTCGCCCGCCAGGTGGTGCGAGGTGCCCGAGCCCGCCGAGGCGTAGTTCAGCTTGGCCGGGCTGGCCTTCAGCAGCTCCAGGAACTGCTTGAAATGGTTCACGGTGACATTGCGTGGATTCACCACCAGCACCTGGGGCACGTTGGCCACCAGGGCCAGGGGGACGAAATCCTTCTCGATGTCGTAATCCAGCCTGGGGTACATCGAGGGCGCGATCACATGGTGCACGCCGCCCATGAACAGGTTGTAGCCATCGGCCTGCGCCTTGGCGGCCGCGCTAGCGCCCACGGTGCCGCCGGCGCCGCCACGGTTGTCGATGACCAGCGTCTTGCCCGTGGACTTGGCGAACTGCGCCGCCAGCGGGCGCGCAAACGCATCCGTGCCGCCGCCCGCCGGGAAGGGCACGATCAGGTTCACGGGCTTCGTCGGCCAACCGCCCGCACTCTGCGCCCAGGCACCGCCCGCGGTCAGGGCCAGGCCTGCCGCGCCGGCGGCGCGCAGCATGTCGCGCCGGCGCGGGGTGGCTGCGATGCGGGTGGTGTCGATGCTTTCGTGCATTGCCTAGTCTCCTTCTGTTATGCAAGTGGTGAATGTATTCAGCCGCGGCACAGGCTTTCGATGTCGCCCGACACCGGTACATGCCCCTGGGCCAGCAGGTCGCGGTGCTTGTCGATGCGTTTCAAGTCGTACAGATAGTTGACCATAAGGCCAAAGGACTGCTTGAGACCCTTGGCCGAAGGGTCGCCGGCCCAGTTGAGCCGCTCCACGCGCGCGCCATTGCCCAGGTGAAAGCGCGCCACGGGGTCCATCGGTTTGCCATCCTGCAGCTCGCGCACCAGATAGCGCGCGGCCCACTGCTGCAGCAGCTGGCGCAGCGGTGATTTGGCGGGCAGGTCCAGCGCCTTGTCGGCCGCGGCCAGCACATGCGCCGCCTGCGGCGGCTCAAAGCCCACGGCGCGGCCGAGTTCGGCCAGGTGCTTGGCGTCCAGCAAATCCAGCTGCGCCGCACAATTCTTCTGCAGCCAGGCACGAAAGCCGGGAATGGGCGAGAGGGTGGCAAAGGTGCGCAGGCGCGGAAACTCCGCGGTGAGGGTGTCCACCACATGCTTGATCAGAGAATCGCCAAAGCTCACGCCACGCAGCCCCGCCTGGGTGTTGCTGATGGAGTAGAAAATGGCGGTGGTGGCTCGCCGTATGTCCGAGGGTGCGGCCGACTCGTCCAGCAGCGGCGTGATGCTGGAGGAAATCTCGCCCACCAGGGCCACCTCCACGAAGATCAGCGGCTCGTTGGGCAGGCGCGGATGGAAGAACCCGTAGCAGCGCCGGTCGCTGTCCAGGCGGTTCTTCAGGTCATCCCAGCTGCGGATGTCGTGCACCGCCTCGTACTTGATGAGCTTTTCGATCAGGGACGCGGGCGAGTCCCACGACAGGCGCTTCAACTCCAGGAAGGCCACGTCGAACCAGGTGGAAAACAGCTGCTCCAGCTCGGCCTCCAGCGGCAGCAGGCGCTTGTCACCCTTAAGCTGCGGCAGCAGCTCGGCGCGCAGGTCCACCAGAAAGCGCAGGCCCTCGGGGAAGGCGGCAAAGCGCTGCAACAGGCGCGTGCGCGGCGAATTCAGGGCGCGGCGCAGCTGGGCCTCGGCCTGGGGTCCATCTGCCGTGCCCATGGCGGCCTCATAGCGTTGCTGCGCGCTCTTCATGCGCGCGGCATCGGGCACGAACTGCTCGCTCATCAACAGCCACAGATCGCGCCGCTCTTCGGGACTGGCCCCGGCATGCCAGGCGGCCACGGCCTGGGCGCGGCGCCCGCCCTCGATCTCGCTCACGCGCGGCGCCACCACGTCCTGCAGCTGGGCCAGCAACTGGCGCAGGGCACGCGGCGACAGCGCCTCGCTGCCGCGGCGCAGCGTGGCCTGCAGGCGCTCGTGCGTGCTGCGCTCCTGTGCGGGCTTGGACGTGGCTGCGGCGCCCTCCCCCTCCTTGCCGGCAGCGGCCTTGCCACCGGCCGAGCGCAGGCGGCCCACGTTGCGCGAGATCCAGGTCTGGGTGGCGTTCATGGTGCGATCCGGGAGGGATGGTTGCGGGCCAGCTCGCGCAGTGCCTCGCGCTGGGCAAAAAGATGGTGGCGCATGGCCTGCTCGGCGGCCTCGGCGTCGCGCCGCTTCAGGGCCGCGAACACCTGCAGATGCTCGGCCAGACTTTGCTGCAGCCGGCCCGGCACATGCAGCGTCTGGTGCCGCGCCAGGCGCAGGATCTTGCGCAGGTCGCCAATCACCTGGGCCAGCCAGCGGTTGTCGGCCAGGGTAATGAAGGCCTCGTGGATGGCGTGGTTGGCCTCGTAATACTCGGTGATGCGTCCCGCCTCGGCGTGCGCGCGCAAGCGCTGGTGCAGCACCTCCAGCGCCGCGATGTCGGCAGGCCCGGCGCGCTCGGCGGCCTCGAACGCGGCGCGCCCCTCCAGCAGCGCAATCACCGGAAAGATCTGGTCCACGTCGCGCTCCGTGATCTCGGCCACGAAGCAGCCGCGGCGCGGCTCATGGCGCAGCAGGCCCTCGGCGACAAGCACCTTGAGCGCCTCGCGCAGCGGCGTGCGCGAAACGGCCAGGCGCTCGCACAGCGCCCCCTCGTCCACGAAGCCGCCCGGTGCCAGCTCGCCGGCAAAAATCTGCTGGCGCAGCTTTTCGGCGGCTTGGTGGTGCAGGGAATCGGCAACGCTGCGCATGGAGGGCAATGGTCGAACTAGGCGGTCTTCAACAGCCCGCGAAACAAGGCGAATGACTCATGATTACGCATAATTTTCTGTAATTATCAAACAACGGCCGCCACTTGCGATGGGGGTTATCGCCTACCTTGCCGGCATCACGGCATAAGCGCCGCAAGTCTGATAAATGGGATGGGAAAACACAAAAAACCCTTACCTAATATGCGCATGGCGCTATAAAAATAGTTTTATAGCCCCCACATAGCCAGAGGATTGGATGAAGCCGATAGCCCACGCATGCCTGCACCGCGCCCGTGCAAGCGCATCGTGACGAAGCGGCACCGCTGAGAGCTACAGTAGCGAAGGCGTGGCCGAGCGCAGCCTGTTTCTGCTGCCGGACCATGCGGCGTGGGCAGCCACCCGCAGCGGGGCTTCGTGACGAAGAGCGGCAAAGCCAAAAATGGGCTGCTGCCGGCGATTTCAACCGCGGGCGGTTCCCGCACGCGAGCCGAGAAACCAGGAGGACGACCATGACCGACAACACCTCGCACCCCGGGGATATCGCCCCCCAGCGCTACGCCGCACGCGCCGCCGTCATCGGCACGGACACGCGCATCGTGCGCGCCTTGCCGCACCGCGAGCGGCGCACCGTGGGCGCCTGGTGCTTTCTGGACCACCTGGGGCCGGTGCAATTCGCGCCGGACAAGGGCATGCATGTCGGCGCACACCCGCACATCGGCCTGCAGACCTTCACCTGGATGATCGAGGGCGAGGTCGTGCACCGCGACTCACTGGGCAACGAGCAGATCGTGCGCCCCGGCCAGGTCAACCTGATGACGGCCGGACGCGGCATAGCGCACACCGAGGATTCGCTGCTCGATGGCTCCCGCATGCACGCGGCCCAGCTGTGGATCGCCCTGCCTGACGAGCAGCGCTGGTGCGAGCCGACGTTCGACCACTACCCCGACCTGCCGCAGCTGGACACCGGCGGCTGGCGCGCCACCGTGCTTGCGGGCAGCGCCTTTGGCCAGAGCGCCCCGGCACGGGTCTACACGCCGCTGGTGGGTATCGACCTTGCGTCCACCGGCGCGGCGCACAGCACGCTGGCGCTGCGGCCCGAATTTGAATACGCCGCCATGGCCCTGCGCGGCTGCGTGCGATTGGCCGGCGCAGCCATCGCGCCCGGCGAGTGGCTTTACTTCGCACCCGGCCGCAGTCAGCTTGACGCGCAATGCGACGCCGACGCGCAGTGGCTGCTGCTGGGCGGCGAGCCATTGGGCGAAGACGTCCTCATCTGGTGGAACCTGGTGGCGCGCAGCCAGGCCGAACTGCAGGCGGCGCTGGACGACTGGAATGCCGGCCGCTTTGCGCCGGTGCGCCCCGGCAGCCTGGCCCAACCCCTGCCCGCGCCCAGCCTGAGCGGCGCGCGGGTGCGCGCCAGCGGCCATAGCTAACCCTTTTAGCACCCCGTGGCCGGCAAGAGTGCGCGCCGGATGTCCTGCCCAAGTCCGGCACCGGCGCCGTGGCGTGCCCTGCAGGAACGCGAGACGGCGGCGCACTGAAACCCAGGCAGCCACCCTATACTGGCTGCGATGACGGCCAGGAGTGGGGGAGACGGACCAGGTGCCGAAAGCCCGGTTCCTTCTCCCTCCTTCTTTCAGCGGGAGGCTCTCATGGACAGATTCCAGTTTTGCGCGGGTCTCGTCAGCGGCGCGGCACTCGCCGCCCTACCCCGTGCGGCATTCGCCCAGGCCACACCGGCCCAGCGGCTGGACACGCCCCACGCCATCGACATGGCCGGGCGCCTGCGCATGCTGTCGCAGCGCTGCACCAAGGCCTATCTGCAGTGGGGCCAGTCGATTGCCAGCGATAGCGCCCGCACGCTGCTGCAGGAATCCATCACCCGCTACGAGGCGCACCTGGCAGCGCTCAAGACCTTCCAGCCCAACCCGGCCGTGCAGGCCAACCTGCCACAGCTACAAACCCTCTGGGCGCAATTCAAGGCACTTCTGACCGGCGAACCCAACCGCACCGGCGCGGCCGCGCTGTACGACGCCAACGAGACGCTGCAAAGTGCGGCCCACTATCTCACCGTGTCCTACTCCAACAGCACCGGCTCGCTGCTGGAACACCTGATCGGCCTGGCCGGGCGCCAGCGCATGTTGTCGCAGCGACTGGCCAAGTTTTATTTCTACCGCACCTGGGAGTTGTACGAAGCGCCGGCAGACATGGAAATGCACCTGAGTCGCGCACATTTCACGGCCGTACTGGCGCAACTGGAAGCCTCGCGCCATGTGACGCCGGCCGTGCAGGCCGCCGCCACGCGCGTACGCCGCACATGGGAGCCCTATCAGCAAGCCCTGTTTGCCAGCAAGGAGCCCGCCGCCATGCGCGCGGGCGCTCAGCAGGTGGCCGAGGGCAGCGAGCGCGTGCTCGCCGCCACCGAAGATCTGATGGTCCTACTCGTGGCCCAGACGCAGAGCAAGGCGTAAACCGCAGTGATAGCCGCAGCTAGCGCGAGGATTTGCCACGCGCCCTGTGTTCAACGGCACTGTTTATGTGCTGTATAGCGTCAAACACTGCACCACGGGCGGTGGCGTCACGCCGATCGCCCTTGCGCCCACCACCACAGCCCCACGCCGCCCAGCACCATGGGCAGGCACAGCCACTGCCCCATGCTCATGCCCAGCGACAGCAGGCCCAGGAAGCTGTCGGGCTCACGGAAATACTCGGCCACGAAGCGCAGCACGCCATAGCCCACGAGGAAGGCCGCCGCCACCTCGCCGCGCTTGCGCGGACGGCCTGCATACAGCCACAGCAGCACGAAGAGCAGCAGGCCTTCGAGCAAAACCTGGTAGATCTGCGAGGGGTGGCGCGCCAGCATGGAGCCGCTTTGCGGAAACACCATGCCCCAGGGCAGATCCTGTGGCGCAAAGCGCCCCCACAGCTCGCCGTTGATGAAGTTGCCTATGCGCCCCGCCGCCAGCCCCGTGGGTACGCAGGGCGCCACGAAGTCGGCCACCTGCAACCAGGGCCTGCGGCGCGAATGGGCAAACCACAGCATGGCACCGATCACGCCCAGCAGGCCGCCATGAAAACTCATGCCGCCCTGCCACACGTAGAAGATCTCCAGCGGGTGGGAGAGGTAGTAGCCCGGCTTGTAGAACAGGCAGTAGCCCAGCCGCCCGCCGGCCACCACGCCGAGCACGCCAAGGAACAGGATGTCCTCCACATCCTTGCGCGACCAGGCCTGATCTCCCGTGAGCGAGGCATAGGGCTCATGCCGCAGGCGGCGCAGGCCCAGCACCATGAACAGCGCAAAGGCGGCCAGGTAGGTCAGGCCATACCAGTGGATGGCCACGGGGCCGATCTGCAGGGCCACGGGGTCAATATGCGGGTACATCAGCATGGCGGCGATTGTGCCGCAGGTGTACCGCAGTCCCATTTGAATGGTCACTGAATACGCACGATACTTCGCTGGTCACAACCCACACAAGATCAACACCATGCAAGGCCACCCCGACGTCATCGACTGCCTCAAGGAGCTGCTGCGCGGCGAGCTGGCGGCGCGCGACCAGTACTTCATCCACTCGCGCCAGTACGAGGATCAGGGCTTCGTGCGCCTGTATGAACGCCTGGACCACGAGATGCAGGAAGAAACCCAGCACGCCGACGCCATCCTGCGCCGCATCCTGGTGCTGGAAGGCAAGCCCGACATGCGCCCGCACACCTTCACACCCGGCGACACGGTGCAGCAGATGCTGCGCCAGGACCTGGACACCGAGTACGCGGTGCAAAAGAACCTGAAGGCCGCCATCGCCCTGTGCGAGACACACCGTGACTACGTGAGCCGCGCCATGCTGCTGGCCCAGCTACGCGACACCGAGGAAGACCACGCCTACTGGCTGGAAAAGCAGATCGGGCTGATCGACAAGCTGGGCCTGCAGAACTACCTGCAATCGCAGGCCGAGGCTTGATCCGTCAGGCGTTGGCCGGCACGCTGACCATGGTGGCCTGCATCAGCGCCACCACCTTGTAATCGGGCCCCGCGCCGGAATACGCGCGCACCTCTCCGCTGCACACGGTGAGCATGCGCCCCGCGCTCTGCACCTTGCCCACGGCGACAAAGCGCTCGCCGATAGCGGGCCGCATGAAGTTGGTCTTGAACTCCGCCGTGACCACCTCTGAGCCCGGCGCGGACTTGGTCAGGGCCGCGTAGCCGCAGGCGTTGTCCACAATGCTGGTGATGGCCCCGGCGTGCACAAAGCCCTGCTGCTGCGTCAGGTGGCTGGAGAAGGGCAGCTCGATATGCACCTCGCCGTCCTGCACCAGCACCAGGCGGGCGCCCAGCGTGCTCATCAGGCCCTGGGCGTTGAAGCTGGCGGCGATGCGTTCATGCAGTGAGTTCATGGCGTCAAGGGTTTGCAGCAAAAATAAGAGCTATCCACGCTTGATTTTTAATGATTTAAAGATTAAATCGTTCTGAAACCTTTTATTCACAAGCGTAGACAGCTCACAAAACAGAAGCTCGGTCCCGTCAGTCCAGCAGCGACAGATCGCGCACCGCGCCCTTGTCGGCCGAGGTGACCAATTTTGCATAGGCCTTGAGCGCGGCAGACACCTTGCGCGGGCGCGGCTGCACGGGCTTCCAGCCCAGGGCGTCCTGCTCGGCGCGGCGGCGTGCCAGCACATCGTCGCTGAGCAGCACGTCGATGCGGCGGTTGGGGATGTCGATGCGGATGCGGTCGCCGTTCCTCACCAGGCCGATCGCGCCACCGGCCGCTGCCTCGGGCGAGCAGTGGCCGATCGACAGGCCCGAGGTGCCGCCCGAGAAGCGCCCGTCGGTCAGCAGCGCGCAGGCCTTGCCCAGTCCCTTGGACTTGATGTAGCTCGTGGGGTAGAGCATTTCCTGCATGCCGGGGCCGCCCTTGGGGCCTTCGTAGCGCACCACCACCACGTCGCCGGCCAAAACCCGGTCGGCCAGGATGTTGGCCACGGCCTCGTCCTGCGACTCGACCACATGGGCCGGGCCCTCGAACACCAGGATGGATTCGTCCACGCCCGCGGTCTTGACCACGCAGCCGTCCAGGGCAATGTTGCCGGTGAGCACGGCCAGGCCCCCTTCCTTGCTGAAGGCGTGCTCATACGAGCGGATGCAGCCCGCGGCGCGGTCCAGGTCCAGGCTGGGCCAGCGCGCGTTCTGGCTGAAGGCCACCTGCGAGGGCACGCCGCCGGGGCCGGCCATGTAGAAGGTCTTGACGGCCTCGTCCTGCGTGCGCGTGATGTCCCACTGCGCCAGCGCCTCGCCCAGCGTGGGCGCATGGATGGTGGGCACGTCGGTGTGCAGCCGGCCGGCGCGCTCCAGCTCGCCCAGGATGGCGAAGATGCCGCCCGCGCGGTGCACGTCCTCGATGTGGTACTTGTCGGTGTTCGGCGCCACCTTGCACAGCTGCGGCACGACACGCGAGAGGCGGTCGATGTCGGCCATGCCGAAGTCTATGCCGGCCTCCTGCGCGATCGCCAGCAGGTGCAGGATGGTGTTGGTGGAGCCGCCCATGGCGATATCCAGCGTCATCGCGTTCTCGAAGGCCTTGAAGCCCACGGCGCGCGGCAGGATGCGCTCGTCGTCCTGCTCGTAGTACTGGCGCGCCAGCTCCACGATGCGCCGGCCGGCCCGCTTGAACAGTTGCTCGCGGTCGGCGTGCGTGGCCACCACGGTGCCGTTGCCGGGCAGGGACAGGCCCAGCGCCTCGGTCAGGCAGTTCATGGAGTTGGCGGTGAACATGCCCGAGCAGGAGCCGCAGGTGGGGCAGGCGTTGCGCTCGGCCTCGGCCAGGTCGGCGTCGCTGACCTTGTCGTCGGCGGCCATGACCATGGCGTCGATCAGGTCAAGCTTCTTGAACGCAATGGTGCTGGTGCCGGGCACGGACAGCTTGGCCTTGCCGGCCTCCATCGGGCCGCCGGAGACGAAGATCACCGGAATGTTCAGGCGCATCGCGGCCATGAGCATGCCGGGGGTGATCTTGTCGCAGTTGGAGATGCAGACCATGGCGTCGGCGCAGTGCGCGTTGACCATGTATTCCACGCTGTCGGCAATGATGTCGCGGCTGGGCAGCGAGTACAGCATGCCGTCGTGGCCCATGGCGATGCCGTCGTCCACGGCGATGGTGTTGAACTCCTTGGCCACGCCGCCCGCGGCCTCGATCTCGCGCGCCACGAGCTGGCCCAGGTCCTTCAGGTGCACATGGCCGGGCACGAACTGCGTGAAGGAATTGACCACCGCGATGATGGGCTTGGAGAAGTCTTCGTCTTTCATGCCGGTGGCGCGCCACAGGGAGCGGGCCCCTGCCATGTTGCGGCCGTGGGTGGAGGTCTTGGAACGGTATGCGGGCATCGTGGTTGCGGGAGAGGATGGACTGGAGGAAATCTGTGGCCCGTGCGCTTGGGGGCCTGCGCGCGCCGCGGCGGAAACCTCTTGAGCCCCGCCATGGGCAAACCGATTGATTATGTCGCACGTGCGCAGCCCACACCGGCGTCAGGCCCGGCGCGGCCGCGCGCTGGACAGCCGCGGCGCGCAAGACCAAACTACCTGCCACTTCCACACTGCGCCAGGACTGCCATGACCGATCCCATGCCCCTGAACCGCCGCTCCGCCCACATCACCCAGGGCAAGGCACGCGCTCCCAACCGTTCCATGTACTACGGCATGGGCTACACCGAGGCCGACTTCGACAAGCCCATGGTCGGCGTGGCCAACGGCCACAGCACCATCACGCCGTGCAACAGCGGCCTGCAGCGCCTGGCCGACGCCGCCGTGCAGGGCATACGCGAGGCCGGGGGCAACCCGCAGACCTTTGGCACGCCGACGATTTCCGACGGCATGGCCATGGGCACCGAGGGCATGAAGTACAGCCTGGTCAGCCGCGAGGTGATAGCCGACTGCGTCGAAACCTGCGTACAGGGCCAGTGGATGGACGGCTGCGTGGTCATCGGCGGCTGCGACAAAAACATGCCCGGCGGCATGATGGGCATGCTGCGCGCCAACGTGCCCAGCATCTACGTCTACGGCGGCACCATAGAGCCGGGCTGCCTGCACGGCTGCGACCTGAACATCGTGAGCGTGTTCGAGGCCGTGGGCGAGAACGCGGCCGGCAAGATCAGCGACCAGGAACTGAAGGACATCGAACGGCACGCCATTCCCGGCACCGGCTCCTGCGGCGGCATGTACACCGCCAACACCATGAGCAGCGCCTTCGAGGCCCTGGGCATGAGCCTGCCCTACTCCTCCACCATGGCCAACCCGCACCAGGAAAAGGCCGATTCCGCCAAGGAGTCCGCCAAGGTGCTGATCGAGGCCATACGCCACGACCTGAAGCCGCGCGACATCGTCACGCGCCAAGCCATCGAGAACGCGGTGGCCGTCATCATGGCCGTGGGCGGCTCGACCAACGCCGTGCTGCACTTCCTGGCCATCGCCCACGCGGCGGGGGTCGAGTGGAGCATCGACGACTTCGAGCGCATGCGCCAAAAGGTGCCGGTGTTCTGCGACCTGAAACCCAGCGGCAAATACCTGGCCGTGGATCTGCACAAGGCCGGCGGCATCCCGCAGGTGATGAAGATGCTGCTGAACGCCGGCCTGCTGCACGGCGACTGCATGACCATCACCGGCAAGACGGTTGCCGAAACCCTCAAGGACGTGCCCGATGAGCCGCCCGCCGGCCAGGACGTGATCCGGCCCATCACCCAGCCGCTTTACGCACAAGGCCATCTGGCCATCCTCAAGGGCAACCTGAGCCCCGAGGGTGCGGTGGCGAAGATCACCGGGCTCAAGAACCCGGTCATCACCGGCCCCGCGCGCGTCTTCGACGATGAGCAGTCGGCCCTGGCCGCCATCCTGGCAGGCAAGATCCAGGCGGGCGACGTGATGGTGCTGCGCTACCTGGGCCCCAAGGGCGGCCCCGGCATGCCCGAGATGCTGGCGCCCACGGGCGCCCTGATCGGCGAGGGCCTGGGCGAAAGCGTGGGCCTGATCACCGACGGGCGTTTCTCCGGCGGCACCTGGGGCATGGTGGTGGGCCATGTGGCGCCCGAGGCCTTCGTCGGCGGCGCCATCGCCTTCGTGCACGAGGGCGACAGCATCACCATAGACGCGCACCGGCTGCTGCTGCAGCTGAACGTGAACGACGCGGAACTGGCGCGCCGCCGTGCCGAATGGACGCCACCTGCGCCACGCTACACACGCGGCGTGCAGGCCAAGTTTGCCTTCAACGCCTCCAGCGCAAGCCGGGGTGCCGTGCTCGATGATTTCAATGAAAACCGATTAAAACCATTACACATAAAGCGTTGATAGCTACATTTGTAATAGTGCACAAAGATAACGCCAAGACAAAGAAGCGCCCGCGGCTCCATGCCCTGCGGGCCAGTTGCCGTGGCATTCAGCGCGGGCGGCGCTTGCTCATGCCCAGGGCTTCTTTGTGCTTGTTGATACGGTCCCGCTTGCGCTGATCCATCTTCTCCATGGCCTTGCGCTTGGTATAGCCCGTGGCATCGGCCCAGGCCCACCAGGCCAGGGCTACCGCGAAGGGTGAGAGCACCCACCACCACGACCAGGCGGCCACCGGACCAACTGACAGATATTTGAGCAGTATCAGCAAGATGCCCAAAAGCAACGCATACATGATCGCATCCCCTAATACCATGCGAATTTTTGTTTGAAGCCCGTCAACCGTGAACACTACAATTCGATTGAAGGCCAAATGTACCCCAACCCTTAGAGGAACCACGCGATGAAACGCTCCCTGATCACGCTCGCAATGGCATTGTCCGTCGCAGCTCCCGCCATGGCTGATGAGGCCCTGGCCAAGTCCAAGAACTGCATGGCCTGCCACGCCATCGACAAGAAAATGGTAGGCCCGGCCTACAAGGAAGTGGCAAAGAAATATGCCGGCAAGGGCGCCGAAGCCACGCTGGTTGAGCATGTGCTGAAGGGCAGCAAAGGCGTGTGGGGCCCCGTACCCATGCCGGCCAATACACAGGTCAATGAAGCCGACGCCAAGAAGCTGGTGAGCTGGATTCTGTCGCTCAAGTAATCGCCTGCAAGCCCAGGCGCCCTTCGGGGCGCCACAACAAAAGCCGCCGCGCATCATGCACGGCGGCTTTTTTGTCACGCAAGCCAAGGCACTCCCGCCATTGTAAAAAAGTGTGGAAGCGGGCTGCTGGCCGTATCAACCGTGGCGGCGATTGCGTCCCAAGGCCGCGTAGTAACGCGACTTCTCGGCATACATGGCTTGGTCCGCCTGGTTCACGGCGGCCTCGATCTGGTCGCCAGATAACGCAACGGCCACGCCCATGGACAGGCTCAGTGCCTGCCCTGGATAGAACTGGTTGTTGAGTTCCTGCAGGCTGGCGATGCGATCCACCATGGCCTGCGCGCCGCGCTCGTCGGTCATGGGCATGAGCACGCAGAACTCGTCGCCGCCGATGCGCGCCGCGCAGGTCGGCGCATCCACGGCCTTGGCCAGTACCTCGCCCGTGCGGCGCAGCATGGCGTCGCCTGCGGCATGGCCCTGCTCGTCGTTGACAACCTTCAGGCCGTTGAGATCGATGGCGATCACCGCCACCGGCAAGGGCCCCTTGCGCGTGAGGCGATTGAGCTCCTCCACATAGTAGGCGCGGTTGCGCAGGCCGGTCAGCACATCATGCTTGCCGAGATACTCCAGATAGGCCTCGGCCTTCTTGCGTGCGGTGATGTCCACCAGCGACACCAGCACCATGCCCCAGTCGTGGCGGCGCTCCTCGAGCACCGCGAACTGCATGTGAATATGCAGCGGCTCTCCGGCAAGGTTGTAATTGACCACCTCACGCTGCTGCACCAGCTTGCCATCCCACAGGTCGATCAGTTGCTCGGCAAACGATTCGCGCATCTCGCCACGGAACACCCGGTCCAGGCTTGCCAGCAGGACCTGCTTGCTGCTCGCACCGAACATCGACAGGGTGAGTTGGTTGATGTCCGCCACCCTGATCTCGCGCATGCAGCGCTCGACAAACTCGGGGTGCACCTTCAGAAAGGTCCTGAAGTCGCATATGCCCTGCGCGCGCACTTCGTCCAGCAGCCGCTTGACGACGCTGAAGTCCTCGACCCACAGCGATACAGGCGAATGCTCGAACAGCCCGCGCGCATAGTCCTCGCTGCGCTGCAGCCGTCGGCGTGACTGCACCTGCTCGGTCACATCTTCGAGCGACACCAGCACCCGACTCCAGCACTCTTCGTAGCCGGGCAGGATGCGTCCACGGATGCGCACATCCAGGCGCCGCCCATCCAGCGCATAGTTCACCGTCTGATTGGCAAACTCGGGCTCCCCATTCCACAACTGCTCGATCTCGGCGATGGCGCTTTCATACATATCGCCCCGAAACACCTGGCCCAGCGATGCCTCCAGCGTCGCCTGGTCGGGCGCGGCAAACAGCTCCAGCGTGCGCCGGTTCACGCGCAGCAGGCGGATGCCGGCGCCGAACGCCTGGATGCACTCGGGGTGCCGGCGCAGGTGCTGCACCACATCGACCACACCGGCACTGCGCCACTGCTGAAACAGCCGCTGCACGGTACTGTAGTCCTCAAGCCAGAGGGAGACGGGGGCAAGCTCGAACATGTGTTCGAAATCGGTGGATAACGATGGGGCAGACGGCATGCACAACTCCAGAACCTGAGGAATTATCGACATCGTCGGACCTGCCTTGATGGAAAAAAGCCAGCCTCGTTGTCGAGGCTGGCTTGGATCACGCTTCAGACAGGCTGGCAATCAACCTTGTCAACGTCCCGTGCGCGCCGGGCGCTTGCGCGCATCGTGCGGCGTGAAGGGCTTGCCGGCGCCCTGGGGTTTGGCGAAGCCGCCACGGGCAAACTCAGGCTTGCGGCCAAAGTCGCCGCGCGGAGCAGCGCCCTCGCCACGGCCAAAGCGGGGCGCTTCGTTAAAGCGAGGCGCTTCATTAAAACGGGGCGCTTCACCAAAGCCGCCCTTGCGACCATAGCCCTCGCCGTCGCGACGGCCGCCATGGGCAGGCCGTTCGCCACGCCCGCTGCGGTCACCGAAGCCAGCGCGATCGCCGAAGCCGCCGCGGTCACCGAAACCGCCACGGTCACCATGGCCACCGCGGTCGCCATGACCGCGGCCAGCGCCACCAAAGCGCTGGTCACGCCCACGTCCGCCGCCCTCGCGGCCACGGCCGCCAAAGTCGGGGCGCCCGCCCTGCGGGAAGCGCTGTGCAGGCTCCAGCCCCTCCACCACCTCGGCCTTGAACGACTGACGGCTATAGCCCTCGATGTCGAAGATCTTGCGACGGTCGCGGAACTCGGCAAAGGTCACGGCCAGGCCGTCGCGGCCGGCGCGGCCCGTGCGGCCGATGCGGTGCGTGTAGTCCTCGGCCTTCATGGGCAGGCCGAAGTTGAAGACATGGGTGATGGTGGGCACGTCGATGCCGCGCGCGGCCACGTCGGTGGCCACCAAAATCTGCACCTGGCCATTGCGCAGCGCCATCAGGCGGCGGTTGCGCAGGCCCTGGCTCAGGGCGCCGTGCAGGGCCACGGCGCTGAAGCCGTCCTGCTGCAGGTCATTGGCCAAGCCGTCGCACTCCACCTGGGTGCTGGCGAACACGATGGCCTGGTCGATGGAGGCGTCGCGCAGCCAGTGGTCCAGCAGCTTGCGCTTGTGCTGGGCGTTGTCGGCCCAGTACAGCATCTGTTTGATGTTGGCGTGCTTTTCCTGCGGGTTGTCGATCTGGATCTTCTTCACGCTGGCGCCGCCCTCGTGCATCACGCGCATGGCCAGTTGCTGGATGCGCGGCGCGAAGGTGGCGCTGAACATCATGGTCTGCTGGCGCTGGCTGGTGAGCTGGTTGATCTCGGCCAGGTCGTCGGAGAAGCCCAGATCCAGCATGCGGTCGGCCTCGTCCACGACCAGGAACTGCACCTGGTCGAGCTTGATCTGCATGGAGCGCTGCAGGTCCAAGAGGCGTCCCGGCGTCGCGACGACCAGGTTGGCATTCTGCAGCTTGGCAATCTGCAGTTGGTAGGGCATGCCGCCCACCACGTTGGCGATACGCAGGCCCTTGCAGTGCTTGACCAGCTCGATGGCGTCGTGGGCCACCTGCTGCGCCAGCTCGCGCGTGGGGCACAGCACCAAGGCACCGGGCGTGGCGGCCTTGAAGTTGCGCGTCTGCGTGGGGTTCTTGCGCTTGGGGCGCTTAGGCGCGGCCTCGCCACGCGCGGCGGCTTCGGCGGCAGCACGCTCGAATTCGGCGCGCGCAGCGGCATCAGCCTCGGCCTGCTGGCGAATCAGCGTATGCAGTACGGGCAGCAGAAAGGCCGCGGTCTTGCCACTGCCGGTCTGGCTGGAGACCATCAGGTCGATGAAGCGGCCCGCCTCATCGCCCGCGCCCATGGCCAGCGGAATGGCCTGCTCCTGCACGGCCGTGGGCTGGGTGTAGCCCAGGTCGGCCACGGCCTGCACCAACTCGGGTGCCAGTCCCAGGCGCACGAAGCCCTCTGGCAGGGTCGCCTGCGGCGCTGCGTTGGCGGTGGAAATAGTGGAATCTGCAGGCGCGCACTCGCCCTGCACCAAAACTTGCTCAGTCATGATTTGCTCACACGAAGACGGCCGCAGGCGCTACCTGGGCAGGCTTCGCTCGATGGTTACAAAACATCAACCATCAAACGAAACCAAAGGTCGCAGCGGACGACCTGGGTGGGCATTGATTGCAAGGCGCCGCGTGCTTAGAAGTACGCTGGCGTGCTGTGCCCGGTGTGTGAAGGGAGATGCACAAAAAAATTGCACCGCCTCAGTGACGGTGCAAGCTTTGAATTATGACACGACTGGGGTTTTCCCGCAAGCCGTGCACATAACTCAGTAGCTGGCCAATGGCTTGGCCTTGCCGCCCTCGAAGGTCATGACGACCACGGGCGCCTTCACGCGGTTGCCCTTGTCGTCGTAGGCGTACTCACCCATCACGCCCTTGTAGGCCTGCTGATGCATGTAGGCGCCGACCTTGGCAGGATCGATGGAGCCGCTCTTTTGCATGGCCTCACCAATGTTCATGACCTGGTCATAGTAAAACGGACCGTAGACGTCGGGGTTCTGGCCAAAGCGCTTCTTGAACTTGTCCTGGAAAGCCTTGGCGCCGGCGTCGTTCTCCGTCAGCATGCCGGCGTAAGCGCAGTAGACCACGCCGTCGACGGCGTCGCCGCCAAGCTTGGTCATCTCGGGGCTGCACAGCGTGTCGCCGCCCAGCAGCTTGGCATTGATGCCCAGCTGCTTCATCTGGCGCGCCATGGGCGCGGCTTGCGGGGCGTAGCCGCCGTAGAAGATGGCCTCGGGCTGCTTGGCCTTGATGTTGGTGAGGATGGCCATGAAGTCGGTGGCCTTGTCGGTCGTGAACTCGCGGCCGACCACTGTCAGGCCGAGCTTTTGCGCCTCCTTGGAGAACTCATCGGCCAGCCCCTGTCCGAAGGCCGTGCGGTCGTCGATCACCGCGACCTTCTTGGCCTTAAGCACGTTGGCGGCATAGGTGGCCATGTTGGCACCGGCCTGCACGTCGCTGGCGACGATGCGGAACAGGTTCTTGTAGCCGGCCTGCGTGATCTTGGGATTGGTGCCTACGGTGGACACCATGGTGCCGCCGCCGTCGTAGACGCGCGAGGCGGGAATGGTCACGCCTGAGCAGTATGGGCCCATGACGTAGCGCACGCCCGAATCCACAAACTTCTGCGCCACGGCCACGCCGGCCTTGGCGTCGCACTGGTCGTCCTCGGACACCAGTTCGAACTTCAGCGTCTTGCCACCCACGCTGATCTTGCGCGCGTTCAGCTCCTCGATGGCCAGGCGCACGCCGTTGTCGTTATCGCGGCCGGCGAAGGTGTTGGGGCCGGACAGGGGGCCGCTATGGCCGATCCTGACGACCTGCTCCTGGGCGAAGGCGCCGGCGGCGCCAACCAGGGCCGCTGCGGCCACGAGGGTGGGTTTCAGAAAGAAGTTTTGCATGGCGAACGTTCCGGTAGAGATTGCGCAAAAGTGCCCTCGGGTGCCAGGCGGATCGCCCTGGCCCTGCGGGCGGGATGTCTGGATAGAGACGGGAGCGGATTATCTACCTGCGCAATGCACTTTCACAATGCCAGCAGTTGCTGGCGATAGTGCTGCAACTCGTCGATGGACTCGTGCACGTCGGCCAGGGCAGTGTGGCGCTGCGCCTTCTTGAAGCCGTTGTAGGCCTCGGGCTTCCAGCGCTTGGCCAGCTCCTTGAGCGTGCTCACGTCCACGTTGCGGTAATGAAAGAACGCCTCCAGCTTGGGCATGTACTTGACAAGAAAGCGCCGGTCCTGGCCTATGCTGTTGCCGCACATGGGCACCGCGCCCTTGGGCACGTAGCACGACAGGAAGTCGATCAGCTCGCGCTCGGCATCGGCCTCGCTGATGGTGGAGGCGCGCACCCTATCAATCAGGCCGCTCTTGCCGTGCGTGCCCTTGTTCCAGGCATCCATGGCGTCGAGTACGGCATCGGATTGGTGGATGGCAAACACCGGGCCTTCGATGCGCGGCTCCAGGCCGGGGCCGGTGACGACCACGGCGATCTCCAGCAGGCGTTCCTTTTCCGGGTCGAGCCCGCTCATTTCACAGTCGAGCCAGACGAGGTTCTGGTCGGATTTGGCAAGCTCGCAAGCTATAGGGTTGGCAGTTTCAGACATGGCGCGAATTGTCGCCGTAAACTTCCACGCTCATGTCGCCCTCCTCTGCCCCCTCACCAGCCCAGTTGCTCACACCCTCGACCCTGACGACGCTGGTATTCGCCGCCCTGCTGCTGGCTGGCCTGGCGCTGCGCCTGTGGCTGGCCTCGCGCCAGATCCGCCATGTGGCGCGCCACCGCGGCGCCGTGCCGACGGCCTTTGCCAGCCGCATCACCCTGGCCGCGCACCAGAAAGCCGCCGACTACACCGTTGCCAAGGCGCGCTTCGGCCTGCTGGAGATGGCACTGGCCACCGCCGTGGTGCTGGGCTGGACCCTGCTGGGCGGGCTGGACGCGCTGAACCAGGCGCTGCTGTCCTGGCTCGGCGGCGGCATGACGCAGCAGCTGGCGCTGCTGGCCGGCTTCGCGCTTGTCGAAGGCGCCATCAACCTGCCGGCCACGCTCTACCAGACCTTCCGCCTGGAGCAGCGCTTCGGCTTCAACCAGATGACGCTGCGGCTATGGCTCACCGACCTCGCCAAGTCCACCCTACTGGGCGCCGTGATCGGCCTGCCGATCGCCGCGCTGATCCTGTGGCTCATGGGCGCGGCGGGCCCGCTGTGGTGGCTCTGGGCCTGGGGGGTATGGATGGGCTTCAACCTGCTGCTGATGGTGGTCTTCCCCCTCTTCATCGCGCCGCTGTTCAACAAGTTCCAGCCGCTGCAAGACGAGGCGCTGAAGACCCGCGTCACGGCCCTGATGCAGCGCTGCGGTTTCGCCGCCAAGGGCCTGTTCGTGATGGACGGCAGCCGCCGCAGCGCGCATGCCAACGCCTATTTCACCGGTTTTGGCGCGGCCAAGCGCGTGGTGTTCTATGACACGCTACTCAAGCAGCTGGCCCCGGGCGAGGTGGAGGCGGTGCTCGCGCACGAGCTGGGTCACTTCAAGCACAAGCACATCACGCGCCGCCTGGTGGGCATGTTTGCCATCAGCTTGGCTGGCTTTGCGGCCCTGGGCTGGCTCTCCACGCGTGGCTGGTTCTACACGGGCCTGGGCGTGCAGCCCAACCTGATGCTGCCGGGCCTGCCCGGCTCGGCGCCCAACGACGCGCTGGCGCTGCTGCTGTTCCTGCTGGCCGCTCCCGTATTCACGCTGTTCGTCTCGCCGCTCATGGCGCAGATTTCGCGCCGCCACGAATTCCAGGCCGATGCCTATGCGGCGGAGCAGGCGAGCGGCGCCGACCTGGCCTCGGCCCTGCTCAAGCTCTACCAGGACAATGCCTCCACGCTCACACCCGACCCGGTGTACGTGAAGTTCTACTACTCCCACCCTCCTGCCACGGAGCGCCTGGCGCGCCTGGCCATGCAGCCATGACCTCGATGTTTCCAAAAAAAGACTGGTCTACACAGACCAGGCGTGCGCTGAAAGCTACTGAAATAGTAGCAAAACTAGCCGAACTGCAGGGCTGGACGCTTGCCGGCGACGGCGCCAATGTGGCGATAGAGAAGACCTACCGCTTCGCCAACTACCACGAGACCATGGCCTTCGTGAACGCCGTGGCCTTCATCGCCCACGCGCAGGACCACCACCCCGACCTATCGGTGCATTACAACCGCTGCGTAGTGCGCTGGAACACGCATGACGTAGGCGGCCTCTCGGCTACCGACATCGACTGCGCCGCGCGCATCGATGCGCTGCTGGCTGCAGCATGAGCCGCAGCGCAGGCCTGGAGGGCTTGGTCGTGGCCAGCCACGGCCGCCACTGCGTGGTGGAGACGCCCGACGGCGCGCGCCGCATCTGCCACCCACGCGGCAAGAAGAGCCAGGCTGTGGTCGGCGACCACGTGCTGTGGCAGGCCGCGGCACCCGGCCAGGGGCGGGGCCACGGCGACGAAGGCACGATTGAAAAGGTGCTGGAGCGGCGCAACCTGTTCTACCGCCAGGACGAGGTGCGCACCAAGTCCTTCGCCGCCAACCTGGACCAGGTGCTGATCCTGATCGCGGCCGAGCCGGTGTTCTCCGAAAGCCAGCTCGCACGCGCGCTCATCGCGGCCGAGGCGGCGCAGATCACGCCGCTGATCGCCCTGAACAAGAGCGACCTGGTGGAGCCTTTCGCGCGCGCCTGGGAGCGCCTCTGGCCCTACCGCCACATGGGCGGCGACCACGATACCAAGCACCACTACCGCGTGCTGCCACTGTCGCTGACCCAGTCTGGCGCGGTGGATCGCAACGCGCTGCTGCCGCTGCTGGCCGGCAAGACCACGCTGGTGCTGGGCCCCTCGGGATCGGGCAAGAGCACCCTGGTCAACCTGCTGGTGCCGGGTGCCGCGGCGCAGACAGGCGAGATCTCGCAGGCGCTGAATTCGGGCAGGCACACCACCACCACCACCAGCCTGTACTGGATCGACGACGCGCGCACCACGGCGCTGATCGACTCGCCAGGCTTTCAGGAATTCGGGCTGCGCCACCTCGCGCCCACCGACCTGGCGCGCTGCATGCCCGACATCGCGGCGCACGCGGGCGAATGCCGGTTCTATAACTGCACCCATTTGCACGAGCCCGGCTGCACCGTGATGGCCCAGGTGCGCGAGGGCCAGGATGCGCAGGCCATCAGTCCACAGCGCTACCGCATCTATGGCGAGCTGTTTGCGGAGCTGAGCCAGAGTCTGTACTGAAGAATTTCAGATGAAATCGGGCCGTAGCGCTCACCCATAAAGCGCATAAAGCTACAAAAAAAACAGCATCACCCGAGCAGCCGCGCCAGGGTCAGCAGCGCCAGCAGCAGCATCCACACCACCACCGAGCGCCACACCAGGCCGACCACGCTGCGCAGGTGGCCCACATCGGGCTCGCGCCCGGGGGTGCTGTCGCTGTCGCCGATATCGGCACCCGCCTCGAAGCCGGGTGGGAGCACATCGGCGCGGCTGCGCAGCGCCTCGCCACCCAGGCGTACATTGATGGCTCCGGCCGTGGCCGCCAGTACCACGCCATCGTTGTCATTGGGAAAGCGCTGGGCATGAAAGCGCCAGCCTTCTATGGCCTCTTCAAAGCTGCCGACCACGGCAAAGCTCAGGGCCGTCAGGCGTGCGGGCAGCCAGTCGATCGCCATCCAGGCGCGCGCCGATGCACGCTGCAGCGACTCACTGGGCGGATGGGCCGTCACCACGCGCGAATGCGGCCCCCAGTAGCGCGCCACAAATTCGGCCAGCCGGTACAGTACCGCCCCGGTCGGCCCCAAACCCAAGGCCGCAAAGATGGAGTACCAGGCCAGCACGCCAAACACATGGCGGTGCGCCGCAATCACCGAATACTCGATCACATGGCGCACGATCTCGCTGCGCGGCAGTTCGCTGGCGTCCACCTGCTTCCACTGCGCCAGTCGCGTACGCGCCTCGGCCGCATCGCCCACCTCCAGCGCATCGCGTATGGCCGTGAAATGGTGGCTGAACTGGCGAAAACCCAAGGTGATGTAGAGCACGGCCACGCTCCATGCCAGGGCCAGGGGCCAGCCCAGCCAATGCAGCAGCGCCCAGTGCACGGCCAGCACGGCCAGCGGCGGAACGACGGCTGCCAGGCCCCAGGCCACCCAGCCGTGCGGCGACTGCCCGGTATCGAAACTACGGCACACCGACAGCGCCCAGGCACGCAGGCCGGCATGGATGGGATTGCTGCGGGCCAACGGCCTGGCCTGCTCGATGAGCAATGCGAACAGGATGGCGAAGAAACTCATGGCGGCAATGATAGCGGCGCCTGCTACCAAGCCATCCGGTGCCGTGTCACGCCAGCATGAAGCGGTAGAAGTTGCGCAGCATGGCCGCCGTGGCGCCCCAGATGTAGCGCTGGCGCTCGCCGTCCTGGTAAGGCATGGCAAACCATTCGCGCCGCAGGCCCTGCCACTCCAGGGCATGGCGTTCATGGTGCGCCGGATTGAGCAAAAAATCGAGCGGCACCTCGAATACATCAGCCACTTCATGCGGGTTGGGCTGCAGCGCAAAGCCGGGCCGCACCAGGGCCACCACGGGTGTAACGATGAAGGAGGAGCCCGTCACATAGATGGGCAGGCTGCCCAGCACCTCGACGCGGCCGGGCTCCAGCCCCACCTCCTCATGCGCCTCGCGCAGGGCGGTGGCAGCGGCATCCAGATCCTCGGGATCGGTGCGCCCGCCAGGAAAGGCCACCTGGCCCTTGTGCGTGGATAGGTGTGCAGTGCGCTCGGTGAGCAGTACCGTGGGCCGTTCGCGCTGCACGATGGGCACCAGCACGGCAGCGTGCGCGGGCGCGCGCTCCACGAACTTCTTCTCGCGCACGATCTCTGGCGTCCACGGGGGCGGCGCGGCGAAGCGCTGGCGCAATGCCGCAGGGGTCTGCGCCGCCGCGGGGACCGCCGGCAGGCCCGCATCCACGCCCACGAGGGGCACGGAGCGCGGGTCGAAGTCGGGCAGCGAGGACAGGGACGAGATCATCGTCGCTGCGTCAGAACCAGTGGGGCGCAAGGAGCTCACGAATCAGGACCAGGAATTAAAAAACCGCTACAGGCCTGCGCACTGTAGCGGTTTTGCAGCGTGATGCTGGCCTGGCCGGATTACACGGCGGCGGCCGCCACCTTGACGCGGGACGGCAGCTTTTCCTTGATGCGGGCCGACTTGCCGCTGCGCTCGCGCAGGTAGTACAGCTTGGCACGGCGCACGTCGCCGCGGCGCTTGACTTCGATGCCGGCGATCAGCGGGCTGTAGGTCTGGAACGTACGCTCCACGCCTTCGCCGCTGGAGATCTTGCGCACGGTGAAGCCGCTGTTGAGGCCACGGTTGCGCTTGGCGATCACCACGCCTTCATAGGCCTGCACGCGCTTGCGGCTGCCTTCGACCACGTTCACGCTCACGATGACGGTGTCGCCGGGCGCAAATGCGGGGATGGTCTTGTTCAGGCGGGCAATTTCTTCCTGCTCGAGGATCTGGATCAGATTCATGGTTTCGTTTCCAACGATCATGGACGCGCCAGGATTGGCTGCGGCGCCCCAATTGGCGCCTTGTGGCTATCGGCTTGGCATGCATTGCATGCGCCTATAGCGGCCGGCCAGAGGATCGAGAACCAGCGATTATAGCAAGTCCGGCCTTTGCGCCAAAAGCTCCTCGTCGGCACGCGTGATCTGGCCGCGCTCACGCGCGGACTGCAGCAGATCGGGGCGGTGGCGCGCCGTAATCAACAGGCGCTGGTCGCGGCGCCAGCGCTCGATCTGCGCATGGTGGCCGGACAGCAGCGGCGCGGGCACGCTGCGGCCGGCCCATTGCTCGGGCCGGGTGTAGTGGGGGCAGTCCAGCAGGCCGTCGAGGGCCGGATTGAAGCTGTCGAGTTGGTGGCTGCCCTCATCGTGCAGCACGCCCGGCTGCAGCCGCGCCACGGCATCGAGCAGGGCCATGGCCGCGATCTCGCCGCCCGAGAGCACAAAGTCGCCCAGGCTGATCTGCGCATCGACATGGGCGTCGATGAAACGCTGGTCCACGCCCTCGTAGCGCCCGCACAGCAGAATGGCGCCCGCGCCGGCGGACCAGTCCTGCACCGCCGCATGGTCCAGCCTGCGTCCTATGGGCGAGAACAGCACCAGCGGCGCCTGTGCCTCCTGAGCCTCGCCACGGTCGGCGCGGATCGCTGCTAGGCAGCGCGCCAACGGCTCGGCCAGCATGACCATGCCCGGCCCACCGCCGAACGGGCGGTCGTCCACGCGCCGGTAGTTGCCCTCTGCATGGTCGCGCGGGTTCCACAAGCGCACCTGCACCTGACCCGAGGCATAGGCGCGCCGCGTCACGCCGCTGGCGAGGAAGGGCTCGAACAACTCGGGGAACAGGGTGATGACGTCGAAGCGCATGACAGCCTTCAATAGTCGGGCTGCCAGTCCACGGTGATGCAGCGGCCGGCCAGATCCACCTTGTCCACATAGGCGGAGACGAAGGGGATCATGCGTTCCTGCGGCTTGCCTTCATGTTCATAGGCCAGCACCAGCGTGGTCTGCGGGCCGGTGGCCAGCAGCTCGCGCACGGTGCCCAGCAGAACGCCCTCGCGGTTGAGCACGGCCAGGCCGATCAGGTCCACCCAGTAATACTCGTCGTCGCCCGTCGCAGGAAAGCTGGCGCGCGGCACGAAGATGCGTGCGCCGCGCAGCGCCTCGGCGCCGTCGCGGTCATCCACGCCATGGGCCCAGGCCACAACGGAGTCGGAATGCGTGCGCGCCTGGCGAATCGGCAGCAGCATGGTGCCAGAAAAGAAACTCTTGCCACCCTTTTGCGCCGGTTGCAAAAACCAGGTCTTGGAGGCGAGCAGCGCCTCGGGGTCGCTGCTGTAGGGCAGCACCTTGAACCAGCCCTTCACGCCCCAGGCATCGGCGATACGGCCAACCTCCACGGCATCGAGAGGCAGTTCGGCGGCTTCCAGGGTAGGTGGCTGAGGCATGAGAGAAGCGGGGCGAAAAGAATCGGGCATGAAAAAAAGGCGGGGCCCGTCAGCTATCCAACGGGGCCCGCCCTTTTCGGGGATGCGTGCGGATCAGGCGGCCTGCTTGGCGGCTTGCTTGATCAGGCGGTCCACGGTGGGGGAGGCTTGCGCGCCCACGCTCTTCCAGTACGTCAGGCGGTCCTGGGCGATGCGCAGGCCCTCTTCACCGCCCTTGGCGGTGGGGTTGTAGAAACCCAGACGCTCGATAAAGCGGCCGTCGCGGCGCACGCGCTTGTCGGCGACGACGATGTTGAAAAACGGACGGCTCTTGGAGCCGCCGCGGGAGAGTCGAATGACGACCATAATGAATCCTTCGGGTGGTTGCAGCAACTACTGCACTGTTTTTGCGGCGTTTGAGACACGCGACTTGGCCACCCGGCCAGCGACACGCAGCAAAGCCGCTAATTATATCCACATCCATGCCAATGCCCACTATCCGCGCCAGCCGGGATGACGACCTGGCCGCCATCACCACCATCTACGCCCACCATGTGCTGCACGGCACCGGCACCTTCGAGATCGACCCGCCGAGCAGCCAGGACATGGCGGCGCGGCGCACCGACGTGCTGGCCCGGGGCCTGCCCTACCTGGTAGCCGAAGAAGGCGGCCGGGTGCTGGGTTTTGCCTACTGCAACTGGTTCAAGCCGCGCCCCGCCTACCGCTATTCGGCCGAGGACTCGGTCTACGTGGCCGACGAAGCGCGCGGCCGGGGCCTGGGCCGCCTGCTGCTCGATACGCTGGCGGCGCAGGCACAGGCCGCAGGGGTGCGCAAGCTGCTGGCGGTGATCGGCGACTCGGCCAACGTCGGCTCCATCGGCCTGCACCGCGCCGCAGGCTTCACCGAAGTGGGCGTGATGCGCTCGGTGGGCTGGAAGTTCGGTGCCTGGCGCGACATCGTGCTCATGGAAAAACCCCTGGGCGCGGGCGATGCCACAGCCCCCGAGTGATGCCGCGCGAATAATCCACGCCATGAAAAACAAGACCATCGCCACCTGGCTCGCCTTTGTGGGCGGCCCCCTGGGGCTGCACCGCTTTTACCTGCATGGCTTTAGCGACATGCTCGGCTGGCTGCTGCCCCTGCCCACGGCGCTCGGGGTGTATGGCATACAGCGCGTGCAGCAATGGGGCCAGGACGACCAGCTCAGCTGGCTGCTGATCCCGCTGCTGGGGTTCACGATCGCCGGCTGCGCACTCTGCGCCATCGTCTATGGCTTGACGCCGCCCGAAAAATGGAATGCCCGCTACAACCACGCCGCCGCAGCCGACGCAGCGCCCGGGCGCACCAACTGGTTCACGGTGTTTGCCGTAGCGCTGTCACTGCTGGTGGGTACGGCCGTGCTGATGGCCAGCATTGCCTTCAGCCTGCAGCGCTACTACGAATATCAGATTGAGGAGGCGCGCAAGATTTCACAATGAAACCGGCGCCAAACGCTTACCCATCAAGCGCAAAAAGCTACAAAATAAATAGCTATCAATACAACTGCAGGCTCACCCAGTAGGCGATGGCGGCCACGAAGGCGCTGGCCGGGATGGTCAGAATCCAGGCCCAGACGATGTTGCCCGCCACGCCCCAGCGCACGGCGCTGGCACGCTGGGTGGAACCCACGCCGACGATGGCGCCGGTGATGGTGTGCGTGGTGGACACCGGGATGCCCAGCATGGTGGCCAGGAACAGCGTCATGGCGCCGCCGGTTTCGGCGCAGAAGCCGCCCACAGGCTTGAGCTTGGTAATCTTCTGGCCCATGGTCTTGACGATGCGCCAGCCGCCGAACATGGTGCCCAGGCCGATGGCGGCGTAGCAGGACACGATGGTCCAGGTGGGCGGCGCGGTGTCGCCGGCCGAGGCGTAGCCCGTTGCGATAAGCAGCAGCCAGATGATGCCTATGGTCTTTTGCGCATCGTTGCCCCCATGGCCCAGGCTGTAGGCTCCCGCAGACACCAGCTGCAGGCGGCGGAACCATTTGTCCACCTTATTGGGCCGCGTGCGCCGGAACGCCCAGGCCACCAGCAGCATCATCAACGAACCCAGCGCGAACCCCAGCAGTGGCGATACAAAGATGAAGGCCACGGTCTTGATGATGCCGCTGGCCAGCAGCGCTCCCGATCCCGCCTTGGCGACCACTGCGCCCACGATGCCACCAATCAGCGCATGCGAAGAGCTACTGGGGATGCCGTAATACCAGGTGATGACGTTCCAGGTGATGGCACCCACCAGGGCGCCAAAGATGACATGGGTATCCACCACGCCCGGATCGGCAATGCCCTTGCCGATGGTGGCGGCCACGCTCAGGTGGAACACGAAGATGGCGACAAAATTGAAAAATGCCGCAAAAACGACGGCCTGCGCGGGTTTGAGCACCCCCGTGGAGACCACGGTGGCAATGGAGTTGGCCGCATCATGAAACCCGTTCATGAAGTCGAACAGGATGGCCAGCGCCACCAGCACGACCACGACCCACAGGGCGGTTTGTACCGTTTCCATGGTTGTAACAAGTAGGGGTTGTGCCTGGATTTCAGGAGTTCTCGAGGATCACGCCCTCGATCAGGTTGGCCACGTCCTCACACTTGTCGGTGATGGTTTCCAGCAGCTCGTAGATGGCCTTGAGCTTGATCAGCTCGCGCACGTCGGTTTCCTCACGGAACAGCTTGCTCATGGCGCTGCGCAGCACGCGGTCGGCGTCGCCCTCCAGACGATCAATCTCCTCGCAGGTCTTGAGCGCGGCCTCGGCCACGGCCGGGTCGGCAATGCGCGACAGCAGCTTCACGGCATCGCGCACGCGCTCGCAGCACTTGACGCTCAGGTCCGTCAGGCGCGTGATTTCGTCCGTCATGTGGCGGATGTCATACAACGCCATGGCCTCGGCCGAGTCCTGGATCAGGTCGGCTACATCGTCCATGGTGTTGATCAGCGAGTGGATCTGCTCGCGATCAATGGGCGTGATGAAGGTCTGGTGCAGCGTGCGGTTGACCTCGTGCGTCACACGGTCGGCGGCGCGCTCGGCGTTGTCCACATCCTGGTTGTACTGGTCGCGCAGGTGGGTATCACTGTAATTGGCCACCAGCTGCGAAAACGCCCTTGCCGCTTCGACAATGCGGTCGGCATGCTGGTTGAACATCTCGAAAAAATTGCCCTCGCGGGGCAACAGCTTTCCAAACAACATGTCGACTCCTGATCGAACCTTCGTGCGTAGTACAACGCAGAGTTGACCATCGTGTGACAAATCTGCGAAAAACGCGAGTTTAACCGCCGGCTGGCCGAAAGACCTCCAGCATGCAAGGGCAAATCCGTATTGCCGTCGGATTATTCCTACACGCAGGCATCGTCAGAGCGCACACTCCCCCCCTCTTGGTTCGCCGTAGATTGAGATGCAAAAACCACTCGTCTCACAAGGAGGGGCCATGCAATCAATATCTTGCATACTGCTGTGCGCCGCCCTGCTCGGCGGCGGCACCATGGTCAGCCAGGCACAGACGCACCAGGGCACAGAGCCCGCCCTGCTGCCGGGCGCGCAGCGCGGCTATGTGGGCCTGGGCGGCGGCACGGCCAAATATGACCTGCGCAGCGGTGGTGGCTTCACCTTCGACGACAGCGACACGGCCATCAAGCTGTACACCGGCGCCTACTTCCACCCCAACCTGGGGCTGGAGCTCAGCTACCTGGACATGGGCAAGGCCCGCCGCATCGGCGGCAGCACCAGTGCTCGAGGACTGAGCCTGAGCCTGGTCGGGCGCCTGCCCTTGAGCACGCAGCTTGATCTGCTGGGCAAGCTGGGCAGCATCTATGGGCGCACCAACACCCAGGGCTTTGGGGGCTACGGCGTGCAACCAGGCAAGGACAGCGGCTTTGGCCTGTCCTATGGGGCAGGCCTGCGCTGGGCCTTCACGCCGCAATGGTCGGCAGTGCTGGAATGGGAGCGCCACCGCCTGCACTTTGCCGACCGCAATTCCGACGTGGACACGGCTACGCTGGGCCTGCAGTACAGCTATTGACGGGCCCGGCGCCCGGAACGGGCGGCTCAGGCGCTACGGAAGATGAAATACACCGCGCCCACGAGGCACAAGCCCGCCCAGAGGTAGTCCCATTTGAGCGGCTCGTTCATGTAAAACACCGCAAAGGGGACGAACACGGTCAGCGTGATGACCTCCTGCATGATCTTGAGCTGGCCCACGCTGAATTGAGTGTGGCCGATGCGGTTGGCAGGCACCTGCAGCAGGTATTCGAACAGCGCGATGCCCCAGCTCACCAGCGCCGCCACGTACCAGGGCGCGGTGGCCAGATTTTTCAGGTGCCCATACCAGGCCAAGGTCATGAAGACGTTGCTGGCCACCAGCAGCAAGATGGTCTGCAGCGGGATAGGCAGGGATTGCAGGGCATGCATGGCGCAGTCGTATTTACAAGTCAAATCGCACTTTAACGCATACCCAGCAAGCGCAAGCAGCTATTAAAACAAAAGCACCGCCAGGGCGGTGCCTTGCGTTTGACGCGGATCGCCTCACTCGCCCAGATAGGCCGCGCGCACACGCGGATCCGACAGCAGCTCCTGCCCCGCGCCCGTCATGGTGATCAGGCCGGACTCCATGACATAGCCGCGATCGGCAATCGCCAACGCCCGGCTGGCGTTCTGCTCCACCAGCACGATGGTCACGCCGAGCGCGTACACATCGCGCACCACCTCGAAGATCTTGTCCACCATGATGGGCGACAGGCCCATGGAGGGCTCGTCGAGCAGCAGCACCTTCGGCTGGCTCATGAGCGCGCGCCCCATGGCCAGCATCTGCTGCTCGCCGCCGCTCATGGTGCCGGCCAACTGGTCCTTGCGCTCGCGCAGGCGCGGGAAGATGGTGAACATCTTCTCCACGTCGGCCGCAATGCCGGCCTTGTCATTGCGCGTATACGCGCCCATGAGCAGGTTCTCGGTGATGGTCATGCGCGCGAACACGCCGCGCCCCTCGGGCACCATCACCAGCCCATCCTTCACCAGATCCCAGGCACCACGGCCCTTGATGCTGCGCCCCAGGTATTCGATGTCACCATCGTTGAGCCCCAGGGTGCCGGTGATGGCCTTCATGGAGGTGGTCTTGCCGGCACCGTTGGAGCCGATCAGCGTGACCAGCTCGCCCTCGCGCACCTCCATATCGACGCCCTTGACCGCCTGGATGCCGCCGTAGGCCACCTTCAAGCCCTTGACCTGCAGCAGAATTTGCTTGGATTTTTCGGCCATATTCGTTGTCCTTCAGTGCCCGCCCGTGCCCAGGTAGGCCTCAATCACTTTTTCGTTCTTCTGCACCTCGGCCGGCGTGCCTTCGGCAATCTGCTTGCCGTAGTCCAGTACCGTGACACGATCGCACAGGCCCATGATGAGCTTGACGTCATGCTCGATGATGAGAATGGTGCGGTTGTCCTTGCGGATGCGGTCAATCAGCTCGCGCAGCTGCAGCTTCTCGGTGGCATTCATGCCGGCGGCGGGCTCGTCCAGCGCGATCAGCTGGGGGTCCGTGGCCAGGGCGCGGGCGATTTCCAGGCGACGCTGATCGCCATAGGACAGCGTGCGCGCCTTGAAGTCGGCGTACTTGCCCACGCCCACATAGTCCAGCAACTCCTGAGCACGGGCGCGGATGGCCTCCTCCTCGGCCTTGAAGCCCTTGGTGCGCAGCACCGCACCCAACAGCCCGGAGTGGGTGCGGATATGCCGCCCCACCATCACGTTCTCCAGTGCCGTCATCTCGGCAAACAGCCGGATGTTCTGGAAGGTGCGCGCAATGCCCGCCTGCGCTACCTTGTGCACCGCCGTGGGCTCGTAGGGCTTGCCCGCCAGCTCGAACGTACCCTCGTCGGGCGTGTACAGGCCGGTGATGACGTTGAAGAATGTTGTCTTGCCCGCGCCGTTGGGTCCGATCAGGCCATAGACCTGGCCGCGCTCTATGCTCAGGCCCACGCCCGACAGGGCCTGCAGCCCGCCGAAGCGCTTGCTGATGCCGGCGACCTTGAGCACC
This sequence comes from Alicycliphilus denitrificans, assembly GCF_044792555.1. Classification (GTDB taxonomy): domain Bacteria; phylum Pseudomonadota; class Gammaproteobacteria; order Burkholderiales; family Burkholderiaceae_C; genus Alicycliphilus; species Alicycliphilus denitrificans_A. The sequence goes on along the minus strand of NZ_CP126238.1, from coordinate 1,173,217 downwards.
ACGTTTTTTGATATGTCTGTCATGTTCTTGCTCTACCCGTGGTATCAGGACTTTTTGCTCAGACTCTTGCCATGCTCGGGCGCAGGCCACAGACCGCGCGGGCGCAGCAGCATGACGATGATCATGGCCAGGGCAATCAGCAGCTGGCGCAGGATGGAGGAGTCCAGCCGTCCATCGGTCATGGCCTGCAAAGGCCCCGCCACATAGCGCAGCACCTCGGGCAGCGCCGACAGCAGCACGGCCCCCAGGATCACGCCGGGAATATGGCCTATACCGCCCAGCACCACCATGGCGACGATCATCACGGACTCCATGAGGCTGAAGGACTCGGGCGAGACAAAGCCCTGGAAGGCGCTGAACATGGCACCAGACACGCCACCGAACGAGGCGCCCATGCCGAAGGCCAGCAGCTTCATGTTGCGCGTGTTGATGCCCATGGCCTTGGCGGCGATCTCGTCCTCGCGAATCGCCATCCAGGCACGGCCGATGCGCGAATCCTGCAGGCGGTAGCACACGACGATAGTGATCAACACCAGCGCCAGGAACAGGTAGTAGTACAGCGTGACGGAGTTGATGTCGAAGCCAAACAGCTCCAGCCGCCGCGCCAGATCCAGCCCGAAGATCTTCACCGAGTCGATCTGCCCCAGGCCCTTGGGGCCGTTGGTGAGGTTGACCGGGTGGTCCAGGTTGTTCATGAAGATGCGGATGATCTCGCCAAAGCCCAGCGTCACGATGGCCAGGTAGTCGCCGCGCAGCTTGAGCACCGGAATGCCCAGCAGCACCCCGGTGCCGGCCGCCAGCAGCAGGGCCAGCGGAATCACCACCCACAGCGACAGGTGCAGCCCATCGGGGAAATGCTGCGAGAACCAGGCGAAGTTCTCCGCCAGATGGGGCGAGGCCAGCAGGCCGAACATGTAGGCGCCCACGGCGTAGAAGGCCACGTACCCTAAGTCCAGCAGGCCGGCGTAGCCGACCACGATGTTCAGGCCCAGGGCCAGCATTACGTACAGCAGCGCCAGGTCGGCGATGCGCACCCAGGCGTTGCCGAAATATTGCAGCACCAGGGGCAGCACGAGCAGCGCGATGCCGCCCAGGATCCATTGGATCTTGTTGTTTTTCATGCCGTGGCTCCTTTATGCGCGATCGGCCACACGCTCGCCCAGCAGGCCCGAGGGGCGCAGCGTGAGCACGATGATGAGCACGATGAAGGCAAAGATGTCGGTGTAATGGCTGCCCAGCACGCCGCCGGTGAGCTGGCCTATGTAGCCCGAACCTATGGCCTCGATCAGGCCCAGCAAAACGCCGCCCACCACGGCCCCCGCCAGGTTGCCGATGCCGCCGAACACCGCCGCCGTGAAGGCCTTGAGCCCCGGCAGGAAGCCCATGGTGTGCTGGGCCGTGCCGTAGTTGGCGGCCCACATGATGCCGGCAATCGCCGCCAGCACCGCACCGATGATGAAGGTGGCCGAGATCACCATGTCGGGCTTGACGCCCATGAGCGCCGCCACGCGCGGGTTTTCGGCCGTGGCGCGCATGGCGCGGCCCAGGCGCGTGTAGCCCACGAGGTAGACCATGGAGGCCAGCGCCAGCACCGTCACCGCCAGGATCAGCACCTGGGTGACGGTGATCACGGCGCCGCCAACCTGGAACGGCGCCGCCGGCAGCAGCGTGGGATAGGGCTTGTAGTTCGGCTTCCAGATGATCATGGCCAGCGTCTGCAGCAGGATGGACATGCCGATGGCGGTGATCAGGGGCGCCAGGCGCGGGCTGTTGCGCAGGCGTTTGTAGGCGATTTTTTCGATGGAATAGTTCAGCGCCGCCGCCACCACGCAGGCGATCAGCGTGGCCAGCAGCAGGATGAGCCAGCCGGGTGCACCAGGCATGGCGCCCTGCATCAGGCCGATGCAGCTCCAACTGGTCAGCGCCCCGATCATGAGCACCTCCCCGTGGGCGAAATTGATGAGCTGGATGATGCCGTACACCATGGTGTAGCCCAGGGCTATCAAGGCGTACATACTGCCCAGGACCAGACCGTTAATGATCTGCTGCAGCAAAATGTCCATAAAAAGTCCTTTGTGTCGACCGGCTTGAGAGCAGGCACCGCCAATCGGTACAGCCTTGTGGGCCCGTCTGCCATTTAGCAAAAAACCCGCCCAGCAAGGGTTGGGGCGGGTTTGGTGGTGAAATTTTGTCACGGGAAAAGGCCCCGCCCGTGGCGCGCAGAGGCGGTGTTTTCCCTGGTTTTGCAACGGATCAGCCTGCGGCGCAAAGGCGGAAAACAGCGCCGGCCGATGTCAGCCTTGCGCGGGCTTCGTCTGCGCCGCCGCATTGCGCGCGCGCAGTTCATCGAGCTTCTGGCCGATCTTGATCTCCAGCCCGCGCGGCACGGGCGCGTAGAAGCCCGGCGGCTCCATGCCCTCGGGCAAATAGCTCTCCCCTGCGGCAAAGCCGCCCTCTTCGTCATGCGCGTAGCGGTAGTCCTTGCCGTAGTCGAGCTGCTTCATGAGCTGGGTCGGCGCGTTGCGCAGGTGCAGGGGCACGGGGCGGGTGCCGTCCTGCTTCACGAAGGCCCGCGCCTTGTTATAGGCCATGTAACCGGCGTTGCTCTTGGGCGCCACGGCCAGGTAGATCACGGCCTGGGCCAGGGCCAGCTCGCCCTCGGGCGACCCCAGGCGCTCGTAGGTCTGGGCCGCCTCGTTGGCCAGCTGCATGGCGCGCGGGTCGGCCAGACCGATGTCCTCCCAGGCCATGCGCACGATGCGCCGGGCCATGTAGCGCGGATCGGCCCCGCCGTCGAGCATGCGCACCAGCCAGTACAGCGCGGCGTCGGGGTCGGAGCCGCGCACCGACTTGTGCAACGCGCTGATGCTGTCGTAGAACTGCTCGCCACCCTTGTCATAGCGGCGCATGCGCTCGCCCAGCACGCGCACCACCCAGGCATCCTCGATGCGTGCGATGCCGGCCTGCTCGGCCGTGATGGCCAGGGTTTCCAGGGTGTTGAGCAGGCGCCTGGCATCGCCGTCGGCATAGGCCACCAGACGCTCAATTGCTATATCTTCAATAGCTGGTAGCGCTTGACAGGCCTGCGCCTTGACCACAATTTGCTTTAAATCATCGCCGCTCAAGGGCTGTAGCACATAGACCGCGGCGCGCGACAGCAGGGCAGAGTTGACCTCGAACGAGGGGTTCTCGGTCGTCGCCCCCACGAAGGTAAACAGGCCGCTTTCCACATGCGGCAAAAAGGCGTCCTGCTGACTCTTGTTGAAACGGTGCACCTCATCGACGAAGACGATGGTGCGCTGCTCCATCAGCCCGTCACGGGCGCTTTCCGCCAACTGCACGGCATCGCGTATGTCCTTCACCCCGCCCAGCACCGCGCTGATACTGATGAACTGCGCGTCAAACGCCGCGGCCATGAGGCGCGCAATGGTGGTCTTGCCCACACCCGGCGGTCCCCACAGGATGCAGCTGTGCGGCCGACCCGACTCGAACGCCAGGCGCAGCGGCATGCCCGGCCCCAGCACATGCTGCTGGCCTATGACCTGCGCCAGCGAGCGCGGGCGCAGGCGTTCGGCCAGGGGTTGATAAGTGGCGGCTGACTTCATGGCAGGCGAGACAAGGCGAGTGAGCAATGGTAGCGGGCCCGGGAGTCCATGACCGACAATGGCTCGCAACGGGAGACCGCCATGCCCAACACCGAATCGCTCGACGGCCTGCTGCGTCGCGTGCGCGCCTGCACGATCTGCGCGGCCCACCTGCCACTGGGCCCCAGGCCCGTGCTGCAGGCAGGCACAAGCGCAGGCATCCTCATCGCGGGGCAGGCGCCAGGGCGCAAGGTGCATGTCTCGGGCATACCGTTCGACGATGCCAGTGGCGAGCGGCTACGCAACTGGCTGGGACTGACACGCGAGCAGTTCTACAACCCGGCCCTTGTCGCCATCCTGCCCATGGGCTTTTGCTATCCCGGCAAGGGCCCATCTGGCGACGCGCCGCCACGCCCCGAATGCGCGCCCGCCTGGCGCGCGCAATTACTGACGCGGCTGCCAACAATCACTTTCACCGTTGTGCTTGGCCAATATGCACTCGCCTGGCATATGCCCAATGCCCCCCGCAGCGTGACTGAGGCCGTGCGGGACTGGAGGAGCCACTGGCCGCACGCCATAGCCCTGCCCCACCCCAGCCCACGCAACAATGGCTGGCTCAAGCGCCATCCCTGGTTCGAGGCCGAGTTGCTGCCGCTGATACGGGCCCGTATTGCGGCAGTACTGGCCTCAAAGGAATAACAGCTATTAATTGACATAAATCAAAATTAAATTGATCTCCGACAAGCTAGTCTGACACTATTGCATTCGTGATCAAAGTCACTGTCTCCCCTCGAAAAACAGTCTCAAACTTGCCCAGACAGCAGCCAATAATCAACAGCAAAAACCCCAAACCAAGGGTTTTCCCTTAATCCACCAAAACGCCAAACCTTGACATAGTTCATGTGTCAACCCAGTATGGCAGTCAAGAATTCGGGCCGCTGAAAAGCCTAACAAGGAGAAGACCATGAGCCACCATGACGATGAGAACGAAGAAGTTCCACTCATCCAGCAGTTGCTGGATAGCCCATTCCTGCTACTGTTTTTGGGTGTGATGATCCCCATGGTTGTATACAACCTATGGGGCGTCATAGACATCCTGACCATTCCACTGGCCAAGTAAGAGGAACCACCCCATGAGCGCAATACTCCCTCCCGCTGAGCGGCTGTGGTGGAAACACCCTCTCGACCGTGTCGAGGCCGTCTGGATCATCATTTCCTTTGTCTGGTGCATGGTCATGTTTTTCATGATGGTGGGCTGGCATATCTACGGAAAACAGAACCTGGCCACCGAAACCTACAAAACCAGTCCTGAAAAATTTTCCGCCCAAGCGCAAGCCGCGGTCGACAAATGGACCGTGCGCACCGAAACCGAGCAGAACATCCCGGTCGTAGCACCTCCCGAAGGTGCTGACGTGTACATGATTGCTCGCCTGTGGAACTTCTGGCCGATTCTCGAGTTGGAAAAAGGCAAAACGTACAAGCTTCACCTCACATCCATGGACTACAACCACGGCTTTTCGCTGCAGCCGACCAACATCAACATCCAGGTCGTTCCCGGCTATGAACACGTGATCAAGGTCACGCCCAACGAGTCCGGCACCTTTTCCGTGGTTTGCAATGAATATTGCGGCATCGGCCACCATGAAATGCTGGGTCGCATCTACGTGAAGTAAGCGGAGACTCCTAATGACCACCACTTACCGTACCTGCCCGCGCACGGGCCTGCAATTCGAGGCTCACGCCGAGAAACTCATGATTGCCAACGCCTTCATGGCCGTGGTCGCCCTACTCGTGGGTGGCCTGCTTGCCATTGGCGTGGTGCTTACCCGCTGGCCCGCAGTCCACTGGCTGCCCGCTGACACCTTCTACATGGTGCTCACCGCCCACGGCATCGACATGCTGATCTTCTGGATCATCTTCTTCGAGGTCGCCGTCCTGTACTTTGCCTCATCGACACTTTTGCGCTGCCGCCTCGCCACACCAAAAATAGCCTGGATGGCGTTTGCGCTCATGCTCATCGGCGCGGTGTGGAACAACATCGCGGTCTTCCAGGGTGAGTCCAGCGTGATGATGACCTCCTACGTGCCCATGATGGCGCACTGGTCGTTCTACCTGAGCCTGATCCTGTTTGCCGTGGGCGCCTTGATTGCCTGCTTCGTCTTCTTCGGCACGCTAGTCGTCGCCAGGCGCGACAAGACCTACGAAGGCTCCGTCCCGCTGGTTACCTTCGGTGCCACGACGGCAGCCATCATTGCGGTGTTCACCATCCTGTCGGGTGCCTTCATCTTGGTGCCGACCTTCTTTGTGTCCATCGGACTGCTCGAAAGTGTCGACCCGCTGGTCTACCGCGTGGTCTGGTGGGCCTTTGGCCACTCGTCGCAGCAGATCAATGTGGCGGCACATATCTCCATCTGGTATGCCGTCGCCGCGATCGCCTTTGGCGCCAAGCCGATGTCCGAGCGCGTCAGCCGTGGCGCCTTCCTGCTGTACATCCTGTTCCTGCAGCTGGCCAGCGCCCACCACATCCTCGCCGATCCCGGTGTCAGCACCGAGTGGAAGGTGGTCAACACCAGCTACTTCATGTACTTTGCCGTGCTGGGCTCCATGATCCACGCCCTGTCCATTCCTGGCGCCATGGAAGTGGCCCAACGCGCCCGCGGCTACAACAAGGGCCTGTTCGAGTGGCTGCGCAAGGCGCCCTGGAGCAACCCCACTTTCTCCGGCGTGTTCATCGCCCTGGTAGGCTTTGGTTTCCTGGGTGGCACCACCGGCGTGATGATGGGTACCGAGCAGCTCAACCTGCTGATCCACAACACCATCTACGTGCCCGGCCACTTCCACGCCACCGTGGTGGTTGGAACCACGCTGACCTTCATGGCGCTGACGTATTTCCTGATCCCCTCGCTGTTCAGGCGCGAGATGATCGCGCCTGGCCTGGCCAAGCTGCAGCCCTATCTGTTCGGCTTCTCGATGTACTTCTTCTGCCTGGTCATGATGGGAGCAGGTACGCTGGGTGTGTCGCGCCGCCACTGGGACATGGCCTTCAGCGGCAACGCCCTGGCCTATGAGTGGCCCGGTGCCGCCTATCTGATGATGGGTCTGGTCGGCATCGGCGGCGTAGCAGCCATCGCAGGTGGCGCGATCTACATCTACGTGACCGTCGGTTCGCTGCTGTGGGGCAAGAAGCTCGATGCTGGTGCTACCAGCCCGAAATTCACCCCACTTTCGCGTGCCGCCCCCACGGCAGCAGCGCAGACCTACGGCTCGGCTGGTTTCGTGGCACCCGGCACCTTCGTGCTGGCCATGTTCTTCCTCGTGACCTTTGTGCTGTACTACTTTGTGAACTGGAAGTACCTCGGCCAGCTGTGGAGTCTGAGCTGATCCGGAGCCCTGCTGCTATGCATACCACAACGCTCAAGCCCGCAGGGCGCAGCACAGCACAGCTGGCGCGCGACGTCATCTCGCTGTTCAAGCTGCGCATCGGCGTGCTGATCATGATCACCGCGCTCGTAGGCATGGCTGTGACACCAGGGCCCGCGCCCAGCTTCGTGCAGGCGCTGGTACTGGCGCTGTCCGTGCTGCTGGCATCGGCCAGTGCGGGAGCGTTCAACCAGTATGTGGAGTACGAGAGCGACCGCCTGATGAAGCGCACCAGCGAACGCGCCTTCGTCACAGGCGCCCTGCCGCACCACCCCGCCTGGCTGGTCTTAATGGCCGTGCTGCTGGCGGGGGCGGTGGCTGCAGCCTGGCTGGTGCTGAACGGCGTGGCGGCCCTGCACGTGTTCCTAGGCGCATTTTTCTACGGGGTGGTCTACACCCTGTGGCTCAAGCGCCGTACTGCCATGAACATCGTTATTGGCGGCCTGGCTGGCAGTTTTGCCGTCCTGGCAGGAGCTGCTGCCATCGACCCGGCGCTCGGCCCCCTGCCCTGGTTGCTGGCACTGGTGCTGTTTCTGTGGACGCCCCCACATTTCTGGAGTCTGGCCATTGCCAACAGTGCAGACTACGCTCAGGCCGGTGTGCCCATGTTGCCAGTGGTCGTGGGGCCGGAACGTGCCGCACGCACAGTGCTCCTGAGCACCATTGCCCTGTTCCTCGCATCACTGGCGCCCCTGGCCTACGGTGCAGGGCCGGTGTATGGCATAGGTGCGCTGGTGGGCGGCCTGCACTTTGTGCGCAAATCCTGGCAGTTAGCGCGCAAGCCCGAGCGCGCCACGGCCATGGGCTCCTTTTTTGCATCGCTGGTGCAGTTGAGCCTGCTGCTGGTTGCTGCCAGCATTGACGCGCTGCTGCGCTGATACGGGACACATGCCATGGCCTGGTTACATTTGCTTCGTATCCACCGCTCAGTCGCTGCGTGCGCTGTGGGGTTGGTGCTGGCACTACCAACCATGGCATCTTCCACCGACACCACCGATCTGGGGCTGGATCGCGAAGCAGCGCTGCGCACCAGTCAGGCTGCCATTGGCCGCAAGATCGGTGACCATATTCTTCTGAATCGCGAGGGCAAGCCCATCTCCCTCGCGTCCTACCGGGGCAAGCCACTGCTGGTGAGCTTCATCTATACCGGTTGTTTCCAGGTTTGCCCCACCACCACCCGCTCGCTGCAAGAAACCGTGGAGGGTCTGCAAAAAAGCGTGGGGCCCAACCAATTCAATGTGGTGAGCATTGGATTCAACCAGCCCGCCGACTCGCCCCAGGCCCTCAAGGCCTTTGCCACGCAGTACGGCATACAGCAGCCCAACTGGGAGTTCCTGAGCCCCCCGGCCGCCATCGTTCCAGCCCTGGCTCAAGATTTCGGCTTCGTGTTTCAGGCCTCTCCCGCCGGGTTTGACCATGTGCTGCAAGTCTCCATTCTGGACGCCGAGGGGCGCATCGTGCGCCAGGTCTATGGCGAGGGCGTAGTGCCCGCCGAGCTGGGCGAGCCGCTCAAGATGCTACTGGCAGGTCAGCCCGTCGAGTCCAACGAGTTGATTGACCACTTGATGGACAGGGTCCGCATACTGTGCACCGTGTACGACCCAAAGACCGGGGCTTACAAGGTGGACTACACGCTACCCATACAGATTGCCGGCGGCGTGATGTTTTTCGTGCTGATGATCATTTTCTTCATCAATGAATGGCGCTCCAGCCGCAAAATGGCCAGCAGCAAGGGGATGCGCAACGCCTGATGCGCACCAGTGCCATGTCTTTGCCAGGTTCAGCCCTGCCCGCCGAGGGTTCCGTTGCCTCTCCATCGCCACTACCCCGCCTTGCCAGCGCCTACCGGATGCTGGAGCATGGCGTTGACGCGGTCTTTGGCGCGCGCGCCAACCCACTCAAACACCTGGGTGCGCTAGGCTTCATGCTGCTATGGTTGCTGGTGGCCAGCGGCAGCATTCTCTACATCGTCTTGGACACCTCCGCCGCGGGCGCCTACCAGTCCATCGCATCACTTGCCGAAGTCCCCTGGATGCTTGGCACGGCCCTGCGCGGCCTGCACCGCTATGGGGCTGACGCCTTTGTCCTGGTCATGGGCATGCATATCCTGCGCGAATGGCTGCTGGGACGCTACCGGCATTGGCGCCGGGCGATATGGTGGACGGGCGTGCCCCTGGTGGGCCTGGCCTTTGTCAGCGCCGTGGGTGGTTTTTGGCTCAATTGGGATCGCCTGGGCCAATATTCGGTGGTGGCCACGGCCGAGTGGATTGATGCCCTGCCCTTTCTTGCCGCACCTCTGGCACGCAATTTCCTGGGTGATGTGAACCTCAGCGACCGGCTCTTTACCCTGTTCATCTTCATCCACATCGGCATGCCGCTGCTCATGGTGTTTGGCCTGTGGTTTCACATACAGCGCATCAGCCTGGCCAAGGTGTTTCCACCGCGTCCGCTGGCCTGGGGCGCCTTCATCACCCTGCTGCTGCTGGCCCTGCTCCTGCCCGTCGAAAGCCAGGGCCCGGCAGACCTGCGCAGTCAACCCACGGCCCTTGCGCTCGATTGGTGGCTGCTGTTCATCCATCCCCTTGTCGATGCCACATCACCTACCATCGTCTGGGTGCTGCTGACCCTGGCTTTCGTGCTCCTGGCACTGCCGCCCCTATGGCCCGGTCGTACACGCGAAGCGGTTGCCGTGGTCTATCCGGAGCATTGCAGCGGCTGCAGTCGCTGCTTTGACGACTGCCCGTACTCCGCCATCAGCATGGTGCCGCACACCAACGGCAAGCCCGGCATGCGCCTGGCCCAGGTGAACAGCGACCTGTGCGCCAGCTGCGGCATCTGTGCCGGCGCCTGCCCATCTTCCACCCCCTTTCGCAGCGCCGAGCAACTGGTGACGGGCATAGACATGCCGCAATGGCCAGTCAACGACTTGCGCGCCCAATTGATACAAAGCCTGCAGGCCATGCCGGGCCCGCAACGCTTTGTCATTTTTGGCTGCGCCCAGGGCGCTCACACCCCAGGGCAGGCATCCGATGTGCTGCACTTCAATCTGGCATGCGCCGGGGCTCTGCCCCCTTCGTTTATTGAATACGCCTTGCGCCATGGTGCCGATGGGGTGCTCATCAACGGCTGCCGCGAGGGGGGCTGCGAATACCGCCTGGGCCAGCGCTGGACAGCAGAGCGCCTGACGGGTGAGAGAGAACCCCATCTGCGCCGCTCGGTACCGCAGGACCGCTGGCGGGCGGTCTGGACCGATACGGGAGATGAGCGCACGCTGGCTGCAGCGCTGGACGCCATGCGCCAACGCCACCACACCGGCACCCCCCCTGTTTCTGAGGAGAGTCATTGATGAACCGCGCACTCAACTGGACTGGCCAAGCGCTTTTGTACGGCGGTTTTGCCGTGGCGCTGGGCGTGTTTTCGCGCTGGCCGGTATACCACCCACTTGCCGAAGACATGGCCCAGATCAAGGTCAGCTTCATCCACCATGGTGCTCGCGTGGCCGAATGCCGCCCCTACACGGCCGAAGAGCAGGCCAAGATGCCGCCAAACATGCGCAAGGCGCAGAAGTGCGAGCGTGAACGCTCGCCCGTGTCCATAGAGGTGGATATAGACGGCAAGACCGTGCTGGCGCACACCTCTGCGCCTTCGGGTCTGTCACGCGATGGCGCCTCCACCCTGTACCAGCGCCTGAACGTTGCGGCAGGCCAGCACCGGATTGCCGTGCGTTTCAAGGACAACCAAAAGGCCGAGGGCTTCACCTCGCAGCTGGAAGAAACCATCACCCTCAAGCCCGCCCAGGTGCTGGTGATCGACTTCAGCGCCGACAAGGGAGGCATTGTTCTGCAATGAACACCCATGCCCCCCCCTTTCCTGAACAGCCCGCGGCTGCGGCCAACACGCTTGCCGCTCCATCGGGCGCCAGCTACCAACTCAGCCTGCCACGCGATGCTCGCTTGTCCCTGGCGCGCGGCTGGCTGTGGCTCGGGCTCGCGGCCCTGATCGGCTCAGGCCTGTTTTCCGTGCTGCTCGTTGCCTCACGCACGCCCTATGTCAACCAATGGCTGCCAACGAGCAATTTTTTCCATATCGCCCTGGTGCTGCATGTGGACCTGTCGGTGCTAGTGTGGTTTGTCGCCATGGCTGGGTTGCTGTGGAGCCTGCATGGCCAGGCCCGTGCGACCGGACTGGGCTGGCTGGCACTGTGGATCACGGGCAGCGGCACGCTGGCCATGGCATTGGCACCCTTTCTGAATCCGGGCGAGCCCATCATGGCCAATTACATACCGGTGCTGGAATCCTCGCTGTTTCTCACCGGCCTGGTGGTCTTTGGCCTGGGCGCAACGCTGCTGGTGCTGCGCAGCCTACGGGCGGCCCCAGGCATGGGGCAACCGCTGGACGGGCGCGGCGCGCTGAATTTTGGTCTGAATGCCGCCGCTGTGGCCACCGCGGTGGCGCTGCTGTGCTTTGCCTGGTCCTGGATCGTGCTGCCCACCAGTCTGCACGGCAAGGCATATTACGAAATCCTGTTCTGGGGCGGCGGCCACGCCCTGCAGTTCACCTGGACGCTGCTCATGCTCGTGGCCTGGCTGTGGCTGGCCAGTGCCTGCGGGGCACGCATCGTGCTGAGCCCGCGCATCACCCTGCTGCTGCTGCTGCTGGCGCTGGCGGGCGTTTTCGTCACGCCCGTGGCTTACCTGGCGCATGACGTGGCGTCGGTGGAACACCGCAACCTGCTGACCTGGGCCATGCGCCTGGGTGGCGGGCCGGCCATCGTGCCCGTGGCCCTGGCGGCCGTGATTGGCGTGCTGGCACTGCGCCTATCGGACCCGGCCCTGCGCCCATTGCGCGCGGCGCTGCTGTCTTCGGTCCTGCTCTTTGCCGCCGGCGGTGTGATCGGCGTCTTCATCCACGGCAGCAACGTACGTATTCCGGCGCACTACCACGGCAGCATCGTGGGTGTGACCCTGGCACTCATGGGCGCGGTGTACCGCATCCTGCCCGCCCTCGGCTACCAGGCCCCGCAGGGGCGCCTGGCCACCTGGCAGCCATGGACCTATGGCCTGGGCCAGCTCATGCACATCATCGGTCTGGTCTGGTCCGGCGGCTACGGCGTACAGCGCAAGGTGGCCGGCAGCGACCAGGTGCTGCGCAGCACGGCCGAAATTGCCGGCATGGGCCTGATGGGCCTGGGCGGGCTGATCGCCATCATTGGCGGACTGCTGTTTGTCGTCGTCGTGCTGCGCAGCATGCGCCAGCCACAGGCACGGTCCATCTAAAGAAAGCAAGCCATGATCAAAAAACTCCAAGACCTGCTGCAGTGGCTGTTTTTGCGCACCGAAGGGCTGTTCAATGCCGCCTTTGGCGACCGCATCAACCCCTTCTACCACCTGGGCGCCATCACCTTCTACCTGTTCTGGATCGTCGGTGCCAGCGGCCTGTACCTCTACATCTTTTTTGAAACCGGGGTGGCCGAGGCCTACTCCTCGGTGATTGCGCTCACGACCAAGCAGTGGTGGCTGGGCGGCATCATGCGCAGCGTGCACCGCTACGCGTCCGATGCCATGGTGCTGACCATGATGCTGCACATGCTGCGCTACTTTGCCTTCAACCTGTACCACGGCTTTCGCTGGTTTTCATGGATCACCGGGGTGATGCTGATCTGGATGGTCTACGCCTCGGGCATCAACGGCTACATGCTGCCCTGGGACCAACTGGCCCAGTACGTCACCGTCACCAGCTTCGAATGGCTGGACTGGCTGCCCATCTTCAGCGGCAGCCTGATGCGCAACTTCCTGTACTCCGAGCATGTGGGCGCGCGCTTCTTCACGCTGCTGTCCTTCATGCACCTGGGCATTCCGCTGGTGCTGCTGATGGCGATGTGGATCCACGTGCAGCGCGTGCCCAAGGCGCGCACCATGCCCCCGGGCCCCATCGTCTATGGTTTGCTGGCGACCCTGTTGGTGCTCTCGCTGGTCGCACCGGTGCACAGCCAGGGCGGGCAGACCGACCTGTCCCAGGCCGCCACCCAGATCGAGCTGGACTGGTTCTACATGGCCATCTTCCCGCTGCTCAGCGAATGGCCTCTGGGCCGCGTCTGGGCCCTGGTGATAGGCGTGTCCGTCGTCGTGGCCCTGCTGCCCTGGTGGCCGCCGCAGTTCAAGCGGGGCGACAAGCGCCTGTATCGCGTGCAGATACATGGCGAACAGGGTGCACTGAGCACCATCTCCGTGCGCCCGGATGAAACCATTCTGGACGCCGGCCTGCGCCAGAATCTGGCCCTGTCATACGAGTGCCGCAACGGCGCCTGCGGCCTGTGCGTCTGCTCCATCGAGCAAGGGCGGTTCGAGCATCGCCCCTACCAGAAGACGGCCCTGCCCGACGCCGACAAGGCGCGCGGCAAGGCCCTGATGTGCTGCGCCGTGCCGCAGGAGGACATGGCCATCGACGTGGCCGGCTTCACCGGGGCGACCGCCCAGGCGCAGGAGGTCTTCCACGCCACCGTGGCGCAGATGGAGCGCCTGAGCCCCGATGTGATGCGCGTGATGCTGCAGTTGCCGGCCGGCCAGAGCCTGCAATTCGCAGCCGGCCAGTACATCAACATCCTGCTGGAGGACGGCCAGCGCCGGGCGTTCTCGTTCGCCAACCGCCCCGGGGCCAACAGCCAGATAGAGCTGCACGTGCGCCTGGTGCCGGGCGGGCGCTGGACCACCCATGTGTTCGAGGGCATGAAACCGGGCGACAACGTGCGTTTCGAAGGCCCGCTGGGCCAGTTCACGCTGCGCGAGAGCCAGCACCCCATCCTGTTCATCGCCGGGGCCACGGGCTTTGCGCCCATCAAGAGCATCGTCGAGGACGCCTTTGCGCGCGGCGTGCAGCGTCCCATGCGCCTGTACTGGGGCGTGCGCCAGGCGCAGGATCTGTACATGCTGGAGCAGTGCGAACAGTGGCAGCGCGAGCACGCCAACTTCACCGTGGTGCCCGTAGTGTCCGACCCTGCGCCCGAGGACGGCTGGAGCGGGCGCACCGGCCTAGTGCACGAGGCCATGCTGGCGGACTTCCCCAACTTGAGCGGCAACGAGGTCTACCTGTGCGGCTCGGTACGCATGGTGGAGACGGCGGTTCCGGCCTTCATCGCCCATGGGCTGGATGAGAACTTCTGCTTCTCCGACGCCTTCGTGATGGCCGCTCCCGTCCCGCAGCAGCCCCCCTCGGGATTGGGCGCCGCTACTGCTTGAGCAGATCCGCCCCCGCGGGCGGCTTGAACTGGAAGCTGCCGGCGGGCAGCGCGGGGTTCACCTGCATGCCCGTGAAGCGGATCTGCGAACGCTGGCCAAAGCTGTCCAGGATGTCCAGCGCCGCGAGGCGCTCGCCCTCGAAGCCCACGCGCACGCTCTTGAGCTGGCCATCCTTGGCCTTCGGGCTGGCCAGCACCCACTGCAGTCCATCCTGCGCGGGCGCGGCCTCAAGCCGGTAATCCGCACGCAGCGCCGCCAGGTCGGGCGCCGAGGCCAGCAGCGCCGCGGGCGTGCTGCCCAGCGCCTGGGCCTGGGCGCGCTCGGTCACCTGGTTCAGGTCCACGTCATACAGCCACAGCGTCTTGCCGTCGGCGACGATGGTCTGCTCGAAAGGCTTCTTGTAGACAAACTTGAAACGCCCCGGGCGCTGGAATTCGAAGCTGCCGCTCGATTGCTTGGGGCGCTGCTCCTGGCCATCCTTCGGCGGCGCCGTCACCGTCTGCGTGAAATCGGCCCGGCCACTGTGGACGGTCTTCATGAAATTCTCAAGGCTTTTCAGGCCGTCCGCGCTTGCCCACTGGGCGCCAGTAGCTATCAAAATAGCAGTGATCGTCTTTTTCATGGCCCGGCCTCCTATTCGCTGCGCGCAGGGACAAGCACCTCGCGCTGGCCGCTGGTCGTGAGGCCGCTGACCAGGCCGGCCTTCTCCATGTCTTCCAGCAGGCGCGCGGAGCGGTTGTAGCCTATGCGCAGCTTGCGCTGCACGTAGGAGATGCTGGCCTTGCGGTCCTTGAGCACCACTTCCACGGCCTGGTCGTACATGGGGTCCTTCTCGCCGCCGCCCTCGCCATCATCCAGGCCAAAGCCGCTGTCCTCTCCGTCCACGCTTGCGCCCTCCAGCACTCCTTCGATGTAATCGGGCTCGCCTTGTTCCTTGAGGTAGCTGACGACGCGGTGCACCTCGTCGTCCGAGACGAAGGCACCGTGCACGCGGATCGGCAGGCCGGTGCCGCTGGCCATGTAGAGCATGTCGCCCATGCCCAGCAGCGCCTCGGCGCCCATCTGGTCGAGGATGGTGCGGCTGTCGATCTTGCTCGACACCTGGAAGGCGATGCGCGTGGGAATGTTGGCCTTGATCAGGCCGGTGATCACGTCCACGCTGGGGCGCTGCGTGGCCAGGATCAGGTGGATGCCCGCGGCGCGCGCCTTCTGCGCCAGGCGGGCGATGAGTTCCTCGATCTTCTTGCCCACCACCATCATCAGGTCGGCCAGCTCGTCGATGACGACCACGATGTGCGGCAGGCGCTCCAGCGGCTCGGGCTGCTCGGGCGTCAGGCTGAAGGGGTTGGGGATGATTTCTTCGCGCGCGCGCGCCTCGTCGATCTTCGTGTTGTAGCCGGCGAGGTTGCGCACGCCCAGCTTGGACATGAGCTTGTAGCGCCGCTCCATCTCGGCCACGCACCAGTTCAGGCCGTGGGCCGCCTGCTTCATGTCGGTGACCACGGGCGCAAGCAGGTGCGGGATGCCCTCGTAGACCGACATCTCCAGCATCTTCGGGTCGATCATCAAGAGCCGCACGTCGCGCGCCTCGGCCTTGTAGAGCAGCGACAGGATCATGGCGTTGATGCCCACCGACTTGCCCGAGCCGGTGGTGCCCGCCACCAGGCAGTGCGGCATCTTGGCCAGGTCGGCCACCACGGGCGCGCCTACGATGTCCTTGCCCAGACCCATGGTCAAGAGGCTCTTGGCATCGTGGTAGACCTGCGAGCCCAGGATCTCCGCCAGGCGAATCGTCTGGCGCTTGGCGTTGGGCAGCTCCAGCGCCATGAAGTTCTTGCCCGGAATGGTCTCGATCACGCGGATCGACACCAGCGACAGCGAACGCGCCAGATCCTTGGCCAGGTTCACGATCTGCGAGCCCTTGACGCCCGTGGCCGGCTCGATCTCGTAGCGCGTGATCACCGGGCCGGGGCTGGCCGCCACCACCTTGACCTCCACGCCGAAGTCCTTGAGCTTCTTCTCGATCAGGCGGCTGGTCATCTCCAGCGTCTCGGGCGACACCGTTTCCTGGCGCGTCTGCGCCGCGTCCAACAGGTCCACCTGCGGCAGCCGGTTGTCGGGCATGTCGCTGAACAAGGGTTTCTGGCGCTCCTTGACCACGCGCGTGCTCTGCGGCGGGTCGGCGAGCACGGGCTCGATGATGTGCACCGGCTGCGGGTGCTGCGCCTCGATCCCGTGGCGCTCCTCCTGCACCACCTCCTGGCGCTCGCGCGCGGCGCGCCGGCCCACGGCCACATCCTTGGCCTTCTCGCGCTGCGCGCGGCCCGTCTGCACCAGGGCGTCGATGCGGCCACCCAGGCGCTCGGCCAGATGCCCCCAGGAAAAGCGGAATACCAGCGCCGCCCCCAACACCACCAGCACCACGCCGGCGAGGCCCGAACCGGTGAAGCCCAGCCACTTCATGGCCGCCGGGCCCGTCACATAGCCCAGCATGCCGCCGGCATGACCCGGCAGCAGGTCTTCGAAGCGGTACAGCCGCGACCACTCCAGCGCCGTGCTGGCGCTCATCAGCACGGCCAGGCCGCCCCAGAACATGGCACGCCGCAGCCAGGGTCCATGGGCCGATGCCCCGGCATCGCCGCCGCGCATCCAGCGCGCCAGGGACGACAGCCAGGCGCGCACGCCCGCGGCCACGCACCACCACACGGAAAAGCCCAGCACGAAATAGCTGCCATCGGCCAGCCAGGCACCCAGGCGCCCCACCCAGTTGGTCAGCGGCCGCCCGTCGCCCGCGCCGGAGGTGGACCAGGCGGCGTCTTGCGCGGAATAACTGGTGAGAGCCAGCAGCCAGAAGACCAGGGCCAGCAGGCCGATGATGAGGCAGAGCTCGTGACCAAAGCGCGCCGCGGCCGAGCGCGGCGCCGATCTGCCCGCCGCCGAGGCGTTGAGGGTATTGAGGGAGTAGGTCATGGGATAAGAGCGCGCAAGCTTACCCCATGGCGGGTGGCGCCAAGCCCTGGCGCAGCCGGCCCCGGGCCGAGGCGGGAGCCGGCATTGCACCTGCCTGCCCACCGTGATTGCGGGCTTCTTACAATGGCCGCGCTGACAGCCCTCCACGGCCCATCAACGGGCCACTACGAACAATTACCTTCTGCCATGTCCACTACCCAACACGCCAAAGTCATGATCCTCGGCTCCGGCCCGGCGGGCTACACCGCCGCCGTGTATGCCGCACGCGCCAACCTGAACCCGGTGCTCATCACCGGCATGGCCCAGGGCGGCCAGCTCATGACCACGACCGAGGTGGACAACTGGCCCGCCGACGTGAACGGCGTGCAGGGCCCGGAGCTGATGCAGCGCTTTTTGGAGCATGCCGAGCGCTTCAAGACCCAGATCATCTTCGACCATATTGGCAAGGTGGACCTGTCCAAGCGCCCCTTCACGCTCACCGGCGACAGCGGCACCTACACCTGCGACTCGCTGATCATCGCCACCGGCGCCTCGGCCAAATACCTGGGCCTGCCCTCTGAGGAGGCCTTCATGGGCAAGGGCGTGTCGGCCTGCGCCACCTGCGACGGTTTCTTCTACCGTGAGCAGGACGTGTGCGTGATCGGTGGCGGCAACACCGCCGTGGAGGAGGCCCTGTACCTGGCCAACATCGCGCGCAAGGTGACGCTGGTGCACCGCCGCGACAAGTTCCGCGCCGAGCCCATCCTGGTGGACAAGCTGATGGAGCGGGTGGCCGCCGGCAAGATCGCTCTCAAGACCTTCTTCACGCTCGACGAGGTGCTGGGCGACGCCAGCGGCGTGACCGGCATCCGCATCAAGAGCACCGAGGACGGGCATACCGAGGACATCCAGCTCCAGGGCTGCTTCGTGGCCATCGGCCATGCGCCCAACACCGAGATCTTCCAGGGCCAGCTGGAGATGGAGAACGGCTACCTCATCACCCAGGGCGGCCTGAAAGGCTTCGCCACGCAGACCAGCGTGCCCGGCGTGTTCGCCGCCGGCGACGTGCAGGACCATGTCTACCGCCAGGCCATCACCAGCGCCGGCACGGGCTGCATGGCAGCGCTCGATGCCCAGCGCTTCCTGGAGCAACAGGAGTAAGAGGCCGGGAGTTTTCGGCCGCGCTATAATGCGCGGCTTTGCTGGATTCGGGCGCCCTGGCGGCCGGAGACGGCCGGGTTACCGCCACCCGATTCAACTGGCGAGGTGAGGTTGCCGGCCACCAGGGCCGGCGGCCGTGCAACTATCGGAGTGTCCTCATGGCACGCGTATGTGAAGTCACGGGCAAGAAGCCCATGGTGGGAAACAACGTTTCCCACGCCAACAACAAGACCAAGCGTCGTTTCCTGCCCAACCTGCAGTACCGCCGTTTCTGGGTGGAGAGCGAAAACCGCTGGGTGCGCCTGCGTGTTTCCAGCGCTGCCCTGCGTCTGATCGACAAGAACGGCATCGACTCCGTGCTCGCAGACATGCGTGCCCGTGGCCAAGCTTAATTTCCCCAAGGAGAAACACCATGGCTGCTAAAGGCGGACGCGAAAAGATCAAGCTGGTCTCCACGGCTGAGACCGGTCACTTCTACACCACCACCAAGAACAAGAAGACGATGCCCGAGAAGATGAGCATCATCAAGTTCGACCCCAAGGCTCGCAAGCATGTCGAGTACAAGGAAGCCAAGCTGAAGTAATTACAGCCCGGCTCTTGTAAAAAAACCGCCACGGCGCAGGCCCTGGCGGTTTTTTTCATGCATTTTTGATAGCTGTTGGCGCTTGCCCCGCAAGCGCCAAAGCCATTTTTTGCTTATTTTTTCTGCCACACGGCGGCAAAGAAGCCGTCGGTCTGGTGCCGCTGCGGCCACAGGCGCAGGTAGCGCTGGCCGTCCGCGCCGCCGCTGCACAGGCTGGCCGCCTGCTCCACCTTGAGCTGCGCCAGCAGTTCGCCCGCCGCCAGCGGCACAAAGTCGGGGTGGGCCGCGCCAAAGGCCTCGGCAATGGCCTCGTTCTCCTCGGGCAGCATGCTGCAGGTGGCATAGACCAGGCGCCCGCCGGGTTTCACCAGGCGCGCGCTGCTTGCCAGGATCGCGGCCTGCTTGGCCGTCAACTCCTGCACCGCCTGCGGGCTCTGGCGCCACTTCAGGTCGGGGTTGCGCCGCAGCGTGCCCAGGCCGCTGCAGGGCGCGTCCACCAGCACGCGGTCGATCTTGCCCGCCAGGCGTTTCACGCGCTCGTCGCGCTCGTGCGCCAGCGCCGCCGGATGCACGTTGGACAGGCCCGAGCGCGCCAGCCGGGGCTTGAGCGCATCGAGCCGGTGGCCCGACACGTCGAATGCGTACAGCCGCCCGGTGTTGCGCATCTGCGCGCCGATGGCCAGGGTCTTTCCTCCGGCGCCGGCACAGAAATCGACCACCATCTCACCGCGCTTGGCGTCCAGCAGCAGGGCCAGCAGCTGCGAGCCCTCGTCCTGCACCTCCAGCGCGCCGCGCGTGAAGGCCTCCAGCTTGTTCAGCGCAGGTTTGCCCTGCACGCGCAGGCCCCAGGGCGAATACGGCGTGGGCGCGGCCTGGATGCCAGCCTGGGCCAGCTCCTTGCGCAGATCCTCGCGCCTGACCTGCAGGGCGTTGACGCGCAGATCCAGTGGCGCCTGCTCCTGCAGGCTGCGCGCCAGGGCCCAGAACTCATCGCCCAGCTGCGCCTTGAGCGGCTCTGCCAGCCACTGCGGCAGGTTGTGGCGCTGGGGTTCGAGCAGGTCGGCCTCGCGCACGGCGTCGCAGGCATCGACCCAGTCCTTTTCCTGCGGCGTGAGGGCGCTTTTCAGAAAGTCGCGCGGGCCGTAGAAACCGAGGATGGCCAGGCGCCGCTCCCTGGGGCCGGAGCCCGAACGCGCCAGCTGCTCGAACAAGGGCTTCTTGCGCAGCACGGCATAGGCCGTCTCCGCCAGCGTGGCGCGCTCGCGCGGGCCCAGCTGGCGGTGCTGGCGAAAGAAGCGGGACACCACGGCGTCGGCCGGGTGCTCGAAGGTTAAAACCTGCTGCAGCAGGTCGGCGCAGGCGTCTACAAGGGCTTTAGGATGCATAGGCGCGATTGTCCCATCTTGCAGCGCTGCCGCCCGATCCGCAGGGCTTATGAACAAAATGGGCTGTAACGCTTATCCATCAAGCGCAGGCAGCTACGCTTACCGAAGCAAATGCGCCAGTACCGCACGCGGGTAGACCAGGTGCTCCTGCGTCAGGACGCGGGCCGCCAGGCTGTCGGCCGTGTCGCCCGGCAGCACCGGCACCACGGCCTGGTCCAGGATAGGGCCCACATCGAGTTCGGCCGTGACCTCGTGCACCGTGCAGCCGGCAAACCGGCAGCCCGCGTCAATCGCGCGCTGGTGCGTATGCAGCCCCGTGAAGGCCGGCAGCAACGAGGGGTGGATGTTCACCAGCCGGCCCGCGAAGTGGTCCACAAAGCCGGGCGTGAGAATACGCATGAAGCCCGCCAGCACCACCAGGGCCGGGTCGTGCGCATCTATGGCCTGGGCCAGCGCGGCGTCGAAGGCCTCGCGCGTGGCGTAGGCCTTGTGGTCCAGCACCTGGGTGGCAATGCCCTGCTCGCGCGCCAGCGCCAGGCCCTTGGCGTCAGCCTTGTTGCTCAGTACCGCCGCCACGCGGATACCGTGGCGGCCGGCCCAGTCCTGCTGCTGGGCAGCGCGTACGATGGCGGCCATGTTGGAGCCGCCGCCAGAGATCAAAATCACGATATTTTTCATGTAGACCGGATTATCCCGCCATGCCCTTCGACCCCCGACAGCGCCCCCTCTCCGCCCCCGAGGCCCGCGTGCTGGCCACGCTGCTGGAAAAGTCCCGCACCGTGCCCGACAGCTACCCCCTGACCCTGAACAGCCTGCTGGCCGGCTGCAACCAGAAGACCAGCCGCGAGCCGGTGATGCAGCTCTCTGACAACGACCTGCTGCAGGCCCTGGAAACGCTGCGCCAGCAGACCCTGGTGGTGGAGATAGGCGGCGCCCGCGTGGCGCGCTGGGAGCACAACTTCGAGCGCGGCATTGGCGTGCCCATGCAGGCCGCCGCACTGCTGGGCCTGTTGATGCTGCGCGGCCCGCAGACCGCCGCCGAGCTGCGCCTGAACGCCGAGCGCTGGCACCGCTTTGCCGACACCTCCTCGGTCGAGGCCTTCCTGGACGAGCTGGCCGAGCGCAGCGAGGACAAGGGCGGCCCGCTGGTCACGCTGCTGCCGCGCGCCCCCGGCGCGCGCGAGTCACGCTGGGCGCAGCTGCTGTGCGGCCCGGTGGACGCGCAGGCACTGCAGGCAGCCAGCACCAGCGCCGGCGCACCCGCAAGCCCGGCACTGCAGGCGCGCGTGGAGGCGCTCGAATCCGAGGTGGCCGCGCTGCGCGCCACCGTGCAGCGGCTGTGCGAACAGCTGGGCATACCAGCCGAAGAAACCGTGGCGCCGTAACCCTGCGGGCCATCGCCGCGGGCGGCCAGGCCAGAGAGGGGCCTAAAAACCCAGCGTATGCGGCAGCCAGGTGGAGAGCGCAGGCACGAAGGTCAGCAGCTCCCGCACGATGAAATGCGCGACGAGAAACAGCGGCATGGGGTGTCGCCGACGCCACCACGGCCCGGCGTCAGAGGCTGCGAGTTTTTCCCTCGTGCCCGAAAGGCGCGTCAAAACATTCCCGCGCGAGGCGCAAAGCACAGCCATAGCTCGGGCTATGGCGAGCATTTGCAACGATGAGCGGGGATGTTTTGACGTGCAAGGCGGGCATAGGAGGAAAGGCCCTCCGTCTCTCAGCTCAGCAACCGCGACGACTTGGGCACATGGGCCATCAGGAACTCCATCTGGTCGGCCAGAATGCGCCGGTTGCGCAGGATGAAGTCTTCCCACAGGCTGGGCACGTAGGGCGTGTACAAGAGCGGCATGCGCGCCTGCTCGGGCGTGCGCGGGCCCTTGCGGTGGTTGCAGGAGCGGCAGGCGGTGACCACGTTCATCCAGTGGTTCAGGCCCTGCCTGGCAAAGGGCACGATGTGCTCGCGCGTGAGCTCAGGCTCCTCGAAATGCCCGCCGCAGTAGGCGCAGATGTTGCGGTCGCGCGTGAACAGCTTGGCGTTGGTGAGGCTGGGGCGCAGGTCGAAGGGGTTGATCTGGGGCACGCCGCGCGTGCCTATGATGCTGCTCACGGCGATCTGCGACTGCACGCCCGTGATGGCGTTGTGCCCGCCGCGAAACAGCGCCACCTGGGCGCCGATCTCCCAGCGCACCTCGCCCGCGGCGTAATGCGTGACCGCCTGCTCCAGCGTGATCCACGATTGCGGCAGCCCTTGGGCCGACAGCTTCAAGACCTTCACCACCTGCCTCCTGCCTTTGAGCACAAGCATCGGAACGTTGACGTCTCGCCGGCCGCACGCTTGTGGGTGGGGCCGGTAGCGCACAATATACTCTTTTCATCACAAACAGGCGGCAAGCGCTTGATGGACTTGCGCTAAAAGCTATCAAAAGAAAAGCACTGCGATGAAGATCTTCCGCGGCTTCCATCATCCCGACGTGGCGCCCGCCTGCGCCCTCACCATAGGCAACTTCGACGGCGTGCACCGTGGCCACCAGGCCATGCTGGCGCTGCTGAACAGCGAGGCGCAGCACCGCGGCGTGCAAAGCTGCGTGCTGACCTTCGAGCCGCATCCGCGCGACTACTTCGCCGGCCTGCAC
The DNA here is from genome assembly GCF_044792555.1 of Alicycliphilus denitrificans. Taxonomy (GTDB): domain Bacteria; phylum Pseudomonadota; class Gammaproteobacteria; order Burkholderiales; family Burkholderiaceae_C; genus Alicycliphilus; species Alicycliphilus denitrificans_A. The sequence continues at coordinate 1,150,267 of NZ_CP126238.1, read as the reverse complement.
CGGCGCCCCGAACTCGCCCCCGCGCGCATCGGCACGCTGCGCGACAAGCTCGCCGAGCTGGCGCGCTGCGGCGTGCAGCAGACCATCGTGCTGCCGTTCAACGAGCGGCTGGCGCAGCAATCGGCCCAGGCCTTCATCGAGGACGTGGTAGTGCGCGGCCTGGGCGCGCGCTACCTGCTGGTGGGCGACGATTTTCGTTTCGGCAGCCAGCGCGCGGGCGACTACGCGATGCTGGACGCGGCCGGCCCCGCGCAGGGCTTCGAGGTAGCGCGCATGAACAGCTATGAGGTGCACGGCCTGCGCGTGTCCAGCTCGGCCGTGCGCGAGGCCCTGGGCGCCGGCCGCATGCAGGACGCGGCGCGCCTGCTGGGCCGCCCCTACGCCATCTCGGGACATGTGGTGCATGGCCGCAAGCTCGGGCGTGCGCTGGGCCGCTCGGCCGCCAGCGGCGCGCACCAGGACGGCTTTCGCACCCTCAACCTGCGCTTTGCGCACTGGAAACCGGCCGCCAGCGGCATCTTCGCCGTGCTCGTCCATGGCCTGCACGAAGAGCCCCTGCCCGGCGTGGCGAACCTGGGCGTGCGTCCGTCCCTGGACCCCCAGGATGTGAACGGCGGGCGCGTGCTGCTGGAGACCCATTGCCTCACCTGGCCCGCCCACCTGGGCGCCGAGGGGGCCTACGGTAAAATCGTGCGCGTGGAACTCCTGCACAAACTGCACGACGAGCTGAAATACGACAGCCTGGCCGCCCTCACGGCCGGCATCGCCAAGGATTGTGAGGACGCCCGTGCCTTCTTCGCGTCCGCGCACGCCGAAACCCGCCGCCAGACCACGCGCGACCGAATTTGACGGGGCCGCCTTCGCCCCGCTCTACCGCCCTGCTTTCGCACCGCCCTTCCAGGCCCAGCGCCCGGAACGCCCTTGATTTGAAGGTTTCCCCCGATGTCCGAACCCACCTCCAAGAACGCCCCCGTGAGCAGCTACCGCGCCACGCTGAACATGCCCGACACCCCTTTCCCGATGCGCGGCGACCTGCCCAGGCGCGAGCCGGGCTGGGTGAAGGAGTGGAACGAGCAGGGCACCTACCAGAAGCTGCGCGATGCGCGCCGCGGCGCGCCCAAGTTCATCCTGCACGACGGCCCGCCCTACGCCAACGGCCAGATCCACATCGGCCACGCGATGAACAAGATCCTCAAGGACATGATCATCAAGAGCCGCCAGCTCGAAGGCTTCGACGCGCTCTACACCCCCGGCTGGGACTGCCACGGCCTGCCGATCGAGAACGCCATCGAGAAGAAGCACGGCCGCAACCTGCCGCGCGACGAGATGCAGGCGCGCGGTCGCGCCTTTGCCGCCGAGCAGATCGCGCAGCAGATGGAGGATTTCCAGCGCCTGGGCGTGCTCGGCGAATGGGACAACCCCTACAAGACCATGAACTTCGCCAGCGAGGCCGGCCAGCTGCGCGCCTTGAAGAAGGTCATGGAGCGCGGCTTTGTCTACCGCGGGCTGAAACCCGTGTACTGGTGCTTTGACTGCGCCTCGTCGCTGGCCGAGTTCGAGATCGAGTACCAGGACAAGCAGAGCCAGACGCTGGACGTGCTGTTTCCTGCCGCCGACCCGGCCAAGCTCGCCGCCGCCTTCGGCCTGGAGCGGCTCGGCAAGGACGCCTTCATCGTCATCTGGACGACGACCGCCTGGACCATCCCCGCCAACCAGGCGCTCAACGTCAACCCCGAGCTCGAATACAGCCTGGTCGATACCGCACGCGGCCTGCTCATCGTCGCCAGCGCCCTGGTCGAGAAATGCCTGGAGCGCTGGAAGCTCTCGGGCCAGGTCATCGCCACGGCCCTGGGCGAGAAGCTCGACCTGATGCCCTTCAGGCATCCGCTGGCGCATGTGGAGAAAGCCTTTGACCGCATCTCGCCCGTCTACCTGGCCGACTACGCCACGGCTGAAGACGGCACCGGCATCGTGCACAGCGCGCCGGCCTACGGCGTGGACGACTTCAACTCCTGCGTGGCCCATGGCCTCAAATACGAGGACATCCTGAATCCCGTGCAGGGCAACGGCGTCTACGCGCCGGAGCTGGGCCTGTTCGGCGGCCAGCATATCTGGAAGGCAGTGCCCGTCATCATCGACGCGCTCAAGGTCGCGGGCCGCCTGCTCGACAGCGTGACCATCAGCCACAGCTACCCACATTGCTGGCGCCACAAGAGCCCGGTGATCTACCGCGCCGCCGCGCAGTGGTTCGTGCGCATGGACGAGGGCGAGGGCGTGTTCACCGACCCGGCGCAAAAGCCTGCCAAAACGCTGCGCCAGATCGCGCTGGACGCCATCGAACACACCCACTTCTACCCCGAGAACGGCAAGGCGCGCCTGCGCGACATGATTGCCGGCCGGCCCGACTGGTGCATCTCGCGCCAGCGCAGCTGGGGCGTGCCCCTGCCCTTCTTCCTGCACCAGGATTCGGGCGAGCTGCATCCGCGCACCATGGAGATCATCGACCAGGCGGCAGCCATCGTTGAGAAAGGCGGCATCGAGGCCTGGAGCCGCGCCACGGCCGAGGAAATCCTCGGCGCCGAGGAGGCCAAGGCCTACACCAAGAGCACCGACATCCTGGAGGTCTGGTTCGACTCCGGCTCCACCTTCTGGCATGTGCTGCGCGGCACCCACGCCGGCATGCACCACGACGAAGGCCCCGAGGCCGACCTGTACCTCGAAGGCCACGACCAGCACCGCGGCTGGTTCCATTCCTCGCTGCTGCTGGCCAGCGCCATCTTCGGCCGCGCGCCGTATCGCGGCCTCTTGACGCACGGCTTTACCGTGGACGGCCAGGGCAAGAAGATGAGCAAGTCGCTGGGCAACACCGTCTCGCCGCAGGAGGCCAGCGGCAAGCTGGGGGCCGAGATCATCCGCCTTTGGGTGGCGGCCACCGACTATTCCGGCGACCTGGCCATCGACGACAAGATCCTGGCGCGCGTGGTCGACGCCTACCGCCGCATCCGCAACACGCTGCGCTTCCTGCTGGCCAACGTGAGCGACTTCGACCCCACCCAGGACGCCGTGGCCTACGCTGACATGCTGGAGATCGACCGCTGGGCGCTGGCGCGCGCGGCCGAGTTCCAGCAGGACATGCTGGCGCATTACAAGGTCTACGAGTTCCACCCCGTGGTCGCCAAGCTGCAGCTGTTCTGCTCGGAAGACCTGGGCGGCTTCTACCTGGACGTGCTCAAGGACCGCCTGTACACCACTGCGCCCAAGAGCCTGGCGCGGCGCAGCGCCCAGACGGCTCTCTATCAGATCACCCACGCCATGCTGCGCTGGATGGCGCCCTTCCTGTCCTTCACGGCGGAAGAGGCGTGGAAGGTGTTTGGCCAGAGCGCCTCCATCTTCCAGGAGACCTACCAGACGCTGCCCGCGGGCGACGCGGCCCTGCTGGCCAAGTGGCAGCGCCTGCGCGCCATCCGCGACGCGGTGAACAAGGAGATCGAGAACCTGCGCAGCGCCGGCCAGGTGGGCTCCTCGCTGCAGGCCGTGGTGACGCTCGCCGCGGCCCCCGAGGACCATGCGCTGCTGCAGGGCCTGGGCGAGGATCTGAAATTCGTGTTCATCGTCTCTACTATCACATTGGTAGCTGGTGACGCCCTACAGGTAAGCGTTGCAGCCAGTTCTGACCAAAAATGCGAGCGCTGCTGGCACTACCGCGCCGACGTGGGCAGCAACCCCCAGCATCCCACGCTGTGCGGACGCTGCGACAGCAACCTGCACGGCGCCGGCGAAAACCGGGTGCACGCCTGATGGCGGGCGCCAAGAAAGGCAGCAGCGCCAGCCTGTGGCCCTGGCTCGCCTGGTCCGCGTTGCTGATCATCGCGGACCAATTCACGAAGACGCTGATCCTGGGCTACTACCGGCTGGGCGACGCGACCTACGTGACCAGCTTCTTCAACGTCGTGCGCGCGCACAACACGGGCGCGGCCTTCTCCTTCCTGGCCGATGCGGGCGGCTGGCAGCGCTGGCTGTTCACGGGCATCGCCCTGGTGGTGGCGATCTTCATCCTGTGGCAGCTGCGCGCGCATCCGGGGCAAAGACTGTTCTGCTTCGCGCTATCGAGCATCCTGGGCGGCGCCATCGGCAACGTGGTGGACCGCCTGCAGCATGGCTACGTGGTGGACTTCCTGGACTTTCACCTGCGCGGCTGGCATTTCCCGGCCTTCAACGTGGCCGACTGCGCCATCACCGTGGGCGCAGCCTGCCTGATCCTCGACGAGCTGCTGCGCGTGCGGCGCGAGCGCTGACCTCCAATTCTCAGGGTTAACCCGAACAATCCGCATGTCATCGCGGCGTCATACTCGCGTGGTGCAATGAAATCGTTTTCATAGCTCCATGTCAAAGGAATCCCTGAACATTCACAACGTTGCCGCACGCGCTGGCGTTTCTGCCGCGACCGTGTCCCGGGCGTTCAACTTTCCCGACAAGGTGGCACCCGCCACGCGCGAGCTGGTGGAGCGTGCGACGCGCGAACTCGGCTACCAGCCCAACGCCAGCGCCCGCACATTGCGCACCCAGCGCAGCCGCGTGCTGGGTGTGGTGCTGCCCACCCTGCTGAACCCGGTCTTTGCCGAGTGCCTGCAGGGCATTGCACAGGCGGCGGCCGCAAGCGGCTACGCCATCGTGCCGGTGATGACGCGCTACGAGGAGGCGCAGGAGCAGCAGGCCGTTGCGCAGCTGCTGGCCGCCAACGTGGACGGCATGATCCTGGTCGTCTCCAGCCCCTCGGATTCGCAGGCGCTGCAGCGCCTGCGCGGCACGGGCCTGCCCTATGTGCTGGCCTACAACGCCCATCCTGACCACCCCTGCGTTTCGGTGGATGGCGAGGCCGCGGCGGCCGAGGCCGTGGCGCGGCTCGTGGCCCTGGGGCACCGGCGCATCGCCATGGTCAGCGGGACGCTGGCGGCCTCCGACCGGGCGCAGCAGCGCTATCGCGGCTACCTGCGCGGCATGGCCGCCGCCGGGCTGGATGCGCCGCCCGTATTGGAGGTGCCTTTCGTCACCAGCGCCGTCGAGGCCCTGTCGCGCCACCTGCGCGCCCGTGCACGGCCCACTGCCCTGTTCTGCTCCAACGACCTGCTGGCGATACGCAGCATGCGTGCCGCACACCTGACGGGACTGACAGTTCCGCAGGACCTTTCCATCATCGGCTTTGACGGTATCGCCATCGGCCAGGACCTCACTCCGGCCCTGAGCACCATCGCCCAGCCCAACCACGACATGGGTCGCCATGCAGTGGAACTGCTCGTGCAATCCATTGTGCGCGGCACCCCATCCGGCGCCGGCGACAGCCTGTGCCTGCCCTACCAGTTTCATGACGGCGAGTCCTGCGGCGCCGTCAACGGCCCTGCGGCCTGAGCGCCGCACCATCCGATCCGTCCCGTCCCACCCCAAGGAGAACCCCCATGACCTCAACTCTGCAACGCTTCGCCCGCATCGGCGTGCTGGCAGCTGCCGGCCTGGCAGCCACCGGCGCCTGGGCACAGACCGCCATTTGCTACAACTGCCCCACCGAATGGGCCGACTGGGGCACGCAGCTGCGCGCCATCAAGGCCAAGACCGGCATCACCGTGCCGGCGGACAACAAGAACTCGGGCCAGTCACTGGCGCAGCTGGTGGCCGAGAAAGGCAGCCCGGTGGCCGATGTGACCTACCTGGGCGTGACCTTCGCCATCCAGGCGCAAAAGGACGGCGTGGTGGCACCCTATCAGCCCGCCCACTGGAAGGACATTCCCGAGGGCATGAAGGACCCGGCGGGCAACTGGTTCAGCATCCACTCGGGCACGCTGGGCTTCATGGTCAACGTGGATGCGCTCAAGGGCAAGCCCGTGCCGAAGTCCTGGGCCGACCTGCTCAAGCCCGACTACAAGGGCCTGGTCGGCTACCTCGACCCGGCCTCGGCCTTCGTCGGCTATGTGGGCGCGGTCGCGGTCAACGAGGCGCGCGGCGGCACACTCGCCAACTTCGCGCCGGCCATCGACTACTTCAAGGCGCTACAGAAGAACGAGCCCATTGTGCCCAAGCAGACCTCGTACGCACGCGTGCTGTCGGGCGAGATCGCCATCCTGCTGGACTACGATTTCAACGCCTACCGCGCCAAGTACAAGGACCGCGCCAACGTGCAATTCGTCATTCCCACCGAAGGCACGGTGGTCGTGCCCTACGTGATGAGCCTGGTGAACAAGGCCCCGCACCCGGCCGAGGCCAAAAAGGTGCTGGACTTCGTGCTCTCCGACGAGGGCCAGGCCATCTGGGCCAAGGCCTATCTGCGCCCGGTGCGCGCCAGCGCCATGCCCAAGGAAGTGCAGGCCCAATTCCTGCCGGCGGCGGAATACGCCCGCGCCAAGACTGTGGACTACGCCGGCATGGCCGCCGCGCAGCGGGACTTCTCCGCCCGCTACCTGAAGGAAGTGCGTTGAGCCCGCGCCAGCGCCTGCTGCTCGCCGGCTGCGCGGCACCGGCGGGCGCCTTCTTCCTGGCCTTCTGGCTGCTGCCGGTGATGCGCCTGCTGGCGCTGCCGGCCGAGAAAGGCTGGGCCACCTATTTCGTGGTGCTGACCGATGGCCGCTACATGGAGAGCATGCTCAACACGCTGCTGCTGTCGGTGGCCGTGACGCTGGCCACCCTCGTGATCGGCGCCACGGTGGGCATCTACCTGGCGCGGCGCAGCTTTCTGGGCAAGCGCCTGCTGCTGGCGCTGCTGACGCTGCCGCTGTCGTTTCCCGGCGTGATCATCGGCTTCTTCGTGATCCTGCTGGGCGGGCGCCAGGGCCTGGTGGCAGACCTGTCCAACCAGCTCGTGGGCGAGCGCATCACCTTCGCCTACGGCTTGCTGGGCCTGTTCCTGGCCTACCTGTACTTCTCGCTGCCGCGCGCCATCGCCACCTATGCGGCCGCGGCCGAGGCCATGGACCTGCAGCTCGAGGAGGCGGCGCGCTCGCTCGGTGCATCGCGCCTGCGCATCGTGCGCGACGTGTGGTTGCCCGAGCTCGCGCCCACCACCGTGGCCTGCGGCGCGATCCTGTTCGCCACGTCGATGGGCGCGTTCGGCACCGCCTTCACGCTGGCGAGCAAGTTCGAGGTGGTGCCGATCACCATCTACAACGAGTTCACCAACTACGCCAATTTCGCGCTCGCCGCATCGCTGTCCATCGCCCTGGGGCTCGTCACCTGGCTGGCATTGTTCCTGACGCGCCAGTTCGGCGGCGGCCAGGCCCTGCGCTGAAACCACTGAAAAGGACTCATCGCATGCGACAAGCAACGCACAACCGCGCGCCGTTCCTGTTCGCGGTCACCGCGCTCACCAGCCTGTTCATGATCGCCCCCATGCTGCTGTCGGTGCTGGCCGGTCTGGTCAACAACTACAGCGTGGGCATCAAGAGCGGCTTCACCCTGCGCTGGCTGCAGGAGGTGTGGGAGGTCTATGGCGGCACGGTCGGCTGGTCGCTGGTCATCGCCGCGGCCAGCGTGGCGGTCACGGCCACCATTGGCGTGCCCTGCGCCTACGCGCTGGCGCGCAGCCGCTCGCGCGCCGCGCGTGCCTTCGAGGAACTGCTGACCCTGCCCGTGGCCGTACCCGGCCTGGCGACGGCGCTGGCGCTGATTCTGGCCTACGGCCAGATCGCCGCCTTCCGCCAGAGCTTTGCCTTCATCCTCGTGGGCCATATCGTCTTCACCCTGCCCTTCATGGTGCGCACCGTGGCCTCAGCCTTCCAGCGCAACGACCTGGTCGCGCTGGAAGAGGCCGCACGCACGCTGGGCGCGAGCTTTCCCCAGCGCTTTCTCGGCGTGCTGGTGCCGGCCGTGTTTCCGGCCATCGTGGCCGGCGGCCTGATGGTGTTCACCCTCTCGGTGGGCGAATTCAACCTGACCTGGATGCTGCACACGCCGCTCACCCGCACCCTGCCCGTGGGCCTGGCCGACAGCTATGCGTCCATGCGCATAGAGGTCGGCTCGGCCTACACGCTGGTGTTCTTCATCGTCATTCTTCCGGTGCTCTGGGCCCTGCAGGCCCTGGCCCAGCTCATGCAAAAACGCTATGGAACTTGAACGCATACCGGTCGAGATCGACCACTGCTCCAAAACCTATGCCGACGGCACACGCGGCCTGCAGCCCACCAGCCTGCATGTCGAGCCCGGCGAGGTGCTCGCGCTGCTGGGCCCCTCGGGCTGCGGCAAGACCACGCTACTACGCCTGATCGCCGGGCTGGAGACTCTGGACCCGGGCGGTCGCATCCTGTTCGGCGACCAGGACGTCACCCACCGCCCGGTCGAGCAGCGCGGTGTGGGCATGGTGTTCCAGAGCTACGCGCTGTTTCCGCAGATGAGCGTGGCCGCCAACATCGGCTACGGCCTGCGCATACGCGGCGTGAGCGCCGCCGAGGAACGGCGCGCCGTGGGCGAGCTGGTGGAGCTCACGCGCCTCAATGGCCTGGAATCCAAGCGCCCGGGCGAGCTCTCGGGCGGCCAGCGCCAGCGCGTGGCCCTGGCGCGCGCCGTGGCCGTGCGCCCGCGCGTGCTGCTGCTCGACGAACCGCTGGCAGCCCTCGATGCCAAGCTCAAGGAATCACTGCGCGAGGAACTGGCCGAGCTACTGCGGCGCCTGCACATCACCGCCATCCACGTCACGCACGACCAGCAGGAGGCCATGGCCATTGCCGACCGGCTGGCCGTGATGCGCGCCGGGCACATCGTGCAGGTCGGCCGCGGCGAAGACCTGTACCGCGCGCCCGCCCATCCGTTCGTGGCCGAGTTCCTCGGCCGGGTGAACCGCATCGAGCGCTCGCCCGAGTCACTGGCCCGCGGCGTGCTGACGATAGGCGGCGCGACGCTGACCTGCCCGCCAGCGCTCGACCAACCCGCCCTGCTGGTGCGTCCGGAAGACATACAGGTCGGTCCGCGCCAGGACGGCTGGGGCGTGGCGCGGGTCGAGCAGCGCAGCTTCCTCGGCGACCGCGTGCAGCTGCGCCTCGCCGCAGCCGGCGTGCCCGGCACGCTGCTGGCCGACGTCGCTCGCGACGCACCCTACCGCTGCGGCGACGAGGTCGGCATCCACATCGATCCGCAACACCTGATGAGCACCGCAGAGTCCAAGCCATGAACGCCCCCTCCTACACCTTCCTGGTCCAGATCACCGACCCGCATATCCGCGAGCCCGGCCGCCTGGCCTATGGCCGCATCGACACCGCGCCCTACCTGCGGCGCACGGTCGACAGCGTGCTGGCCCTGCGCCAAAAGCCGGACGCGGTCGTCATCACCGGCGACCTGTCGGACTTCGGGCGTGAGGCCGAATATGCGCACCTGGCCGAGCTGCTGGCGCCACTCGGCGCCCTGCCCTTGTACCTGCTGCCCGGCAACCATGACGAGCGTGCGCAGCTGCGCCGCAGCTTTGCGCGGCACGACTATCTGCAGGGTGGCGGCGAGTTCGTGCAATACAGCGTGAAGGTGGGCCCGCTGCGGCTGATCGCCCTCGACACGGTGGCGCCGGGCCAGAGCCATGGCGTGCTGTGCGAGAAGCGCCTGCAGTGGCTGGAGCACGAACTGGCAGCCTGCCGGGGCGAGCCGGTGGTGATCGCCATGCACCACCCACCGTTTCGCACGCTCATAGGACACATGGACAAGATCGGCCTGCTCGAGGGTGCCGAGCGGCTCGAGGCCATCGTGGCGCGCCACCCGAATATTGAGCGCATCATCTGCGGCCACCTGCACCGCGCCATCGACGTGCGCTTTGGCGGCAGCATCGCCAGCACCTGCCCCGCGCCGGGACACCAGGTGGCGCTGGACCTGCAGCCCGACGCCGCCTCTGCCTGGATGCTGGAGCCACCGGCCTTGCGCGTCCATGCCTGGGACGGGCAGCGGCTGGTTTCACACCTTGCGGCCTCGGGAATCTTTGAAGGCCCCTATCCTTTCCACGAGAATGGCATGCTCATAGACTGATAGCGTTCCACCGCCGCCCACCGCCCACATGAAGCACCTTCTCAATCTGCTGGCCGCCATTGCCCTTCTGGTGTGGGGCATCCAGATGGTACGCACGGGCATCCTGCGCGTGTTTGGCGCCAACCTGCGCCAGCTGATCGCGCGCGGCGTGCGCACGCAGCTCCTGGCCGTGCTCTCGGGCGTGGGGGTGACGGCGGTGGTGCAGTCCAGCACGGCCACGGCGCTGATCGTCTCGGCCTTTGTCGGCCAGGGCATGATCTCGCTCATGGCGGCGCTGACCGTGATGCTGGGGGCCGATGTGGGCTCGGCGCTGATGGCAGTGGTGTTCTCCCTGGACCTGTCCTGGCTCTCGCCGCTGTGCATTTTTGTCGGCGTAGTGCTGTATGTGACGCGCCAGGACGGCAAGGCCGGGCGCGTGGGGCGCGTGCTCATCGGCCTAGGGTTGATGCTGCTGGCGCTGCGCCTGATCACCGAGGCCACGCTGGTGCTGACCCAGTCCGAGGTGGTGCGCACCCTGCTCATGGCGCTGACCAGCGACATCACGCTGGAGATCATGACCGGCGCCATACTCGCCATCGTCTCCTACTCCAGCCTGGCCACCGTGCTGCTGGTGGCCACGCTGGCGGGCTCGGGCGGCATTCCCACCGAGGTGGCCCTGGGCCTGGTGGTGGGCGCCAACCTGGGCAGCGGCCTGCTAGCGGTGCTGACCACGCTCAGGGCCAGCGTGCAGACGCGCCAGGTGCCGATCGGCAACCTGTTGTTCAAGATGGTGGGCGCGCTGGTCATGATTCCGGCGATTGGCCTGTGGCACACCCATATCCAGGCCCTGGTGCCGGACAAGGTCAGCCAGGTGGTGCTGTTCCACCTGGCCTTCAATGCCATGGTGACGCTGCTGTGCCTGCCCCTCACGGGCCTGATCGCCAAGGCCGTGGCCAAGATCACCCCCAAGGAAGAGGTGTCGGCCGCGCTGTCGCGCCCGCACCACCTGGACGCTTCGGCCCTGTCCACGCCCTCGCTGGCCATCTCCTGCGCCGCGCGCGAGGCCCTGCACCTGGCCGACCTGGTGGAGACCATGCTCAATGGCCTGAAGACCGTGTGGCAGACCGATGACCAGAAGCTGAGCGGCGAGCTGCGCGCCATGGACGACCAGGTGGACAGCCTGTACTCGGCCATCAAGTACTACATGACCAAGATCTCGCGCTCCGAGCTGGACGAAGGCGAGGGCCGGCGCTGGACGGAAATCATCAGCTTCACCATCAACATGGAGCAGGTGGGCGACCTGGTGGAGCGCGTGCTGCAGGACGTGGAGGACAAAAAGATCAAGAAGGGGCGCCAGTTCTCGCAGGCGGGCCTGCTGGAAATCAACGAAATGCACGACCACCTGGTGGCCAACCTGCGCCTGGCCATGAGCGTGTTCCTGACCAGCAATGTGCGCGACGCGCAAAAGCTGCTGGAGGAGAAGAACCGCTTCCGCGAGCTGGAGCTGGCCTACGCCGCCACCCACCTGAACCGGCTGGCGGAAAACACCATACAGAGCATAGAGACCAGCTCCCTGCACATCGACATCATCAGCGACCTCAAGCGCATCAATTCGCTGCTGTGCTCGGTGGCCTACCCGGTGCTGGAGGCCAACTCCGCCATTGCCCGCCTGCACCCGGCGGCGGCGGAGGTTCCGGTCACACCGAACGAGCGGCTGTAATGCTCTTCATTGGCCGCGCCGCGCATAGCGCTGGGCCAGCACCGCGCAGACCATGAGCTGCATCTGGTGGAACACCATCAGCGGCAGCACGATGGCGCCGGCCGCCTGCGAGGCGAACAGCACCTTGGCCATGGGCACGCCGCTCACCAGGCTCTTCTTGGAGCCGCAGAACACGATGGTGATCTCGTCCTCCTTGGAAAAGCCCAGGCGCCGCGCCAGCCAGGTGGTGGCCGTGAGCGCCGCGCCCAGGATCACCGCACACACCAGCAGCAGGCCGGCGAGCGCGGACAGCGGCAGCTGGCGCCACAGCCCGGCGACCACCGCGGCGCTGAAGGCCGTGTAGACCACCAGCAGCACCGAACCCTGGTCCACGAACTTGAGCCCCGCCGCGTGGCGCGCGATGAAGCCACCGACAAGGGGGCGCAGCAGATGGCCCGCGACGAAGGGCAGCAGCAGCTGCAGCATGATGCGGCCGATGCTGCCCAGGATGTCCTGCGGGGTCGATGCGGCAACGGGCAGCACCACGCCCACCAGCAGCGGCGTGAGCACGATCCCGAGCAGCGTGGAGGCCGAGGCGCTGCAGATGGCCGCCGCCATATTCCCGCGCGCCACGGCCGTGAACGCGATCGCCGACTGCACCGTGGCCGGCAGCACGCACAGGAACAGCACGCCCAGGTACAGCTCGGGCGTCACCAGGGGCTGCAGCACCGGCCGCAGCAGCCAGCCCAGCAGCGGAAACAGCACGAAGGTGCTGGCCACGACCAAGAGGTGCAGGCGCCAGTGGCCCAGGCCCGCAAGCACGGCCTGGCGCGAGAGCTTGGCACCATGCATGAAGAACAGCAGCGCCACCACGGCCACGGTGGCCTTCTCGAAGAAGGCCCCCACGCCGCCCGAGGCGGGCAGCAGGCTGGCCAGCGTGACGGTGGCGACGAGGGCCAGGGTGAAGTTGTCGGGAAGCAGTCGGGAACGGGCCATGGGGAAAGCGGCTGGAGACAGGATGCGCAGGGCCAGGATTGTGGCCCATGCGGGGGCGAAACAGCTACCAGCCGTAAAACGCCGCCAGCACCAGCGCGGCCTCGGGCGTGAAGGCGCCGCCGGCCAGGCGCGCCTGCACCTGTGCATGCGTCAGGCGCTCGAAGCGCTCCACCTCGCCGTCCTGGTTGGCAGGCATGGCGCCATCGGGCACCGTGGCGCGGTACCAATGGATGGTTTCGACCATGTAGCCGGCGCCGCCGCCCTCATCACTGGGCAGGGCAAAGTCCACCTGGCCGCCCGGCGCCAGGGCATCGAGCTGCGCCAGGCGCAGGCCGGCCTCCTCCCAGGTCTCGCGCTCCAGCGCCTGCGGCAGGCTGTCGGCGGCCGAGACCATGCCGCCCATCAGCGTGTCCCACATGCCGGGATGGTTGGCCTTGGTGCGCGCGCGCTGCTGCACCCACATGGCGCCGTCCCGCGTGCAGCCCACCAGGTGCACGGCCTCGGTGGCCAGGCCCAGCACGCGCACGGCGCCGCGCTCCACGGTGGCCAGGCGCCGGCCGCCCGCACTGCGGACGGCCAGCTGCTCATCGCGCCAGGGGCCGCAGCGGCCGGCCTCGCGCAACGCCAGGGCCAGCGCATTCAGCGCGGCCGTGGCATCGCCGGCCGGGAGGGCCCAGGCCGGGGCACCTTCATGCAACACTATTGATAGCTGACAGCGCTTATCCAATAAGCGCTGGGGGTCTATTTGATCAAAAATCCGCCCATCCACCGAACCCACGCGCTCAGCCCCCACCAGCAGCGCCATGCGCGGCGCGGCCGGGGCGCAGAGGGCACGCGCGCGTGCCGCGGCCACCCAGGCGGGCGCGGCGCTGGCTATCACGGCAGCGTGAGGATGGTGGAGCCGGTGGTCTTGCGCGCCTCCAGGTCGCGGTGCGCCTGCTGCACGTCGGCCAGCCGATAGCGCTGCGCGATGTGGATCTTCACCTGGCCGCTCTCGACCACGGCAAACAGGTCGTCGGCCATGGCCTGCGTGGCCTCGCGCGTGCTGATGTGCGTGAACAGGGTCTGGCGCGTGATATAGATCGAGCCCTTGACGCCCAGCATGCCGGGCGCGAGCGGCGGCACCGGGCCCGAGGCATTGCCAAAGCTGACCATCAAGCCGAAGGGGCGCAGGCAGTCGAGCGACTTGTCCCAGGTGTCCTTGCCCACCGAGTCGTAGACCACCTTCACGCCCTTGCCCCCGGTGATCTCCTTCACGCGCGCGGCGAAGTCTTCCTTGGCGTAGTTGATGGCATGGGCCGCGCCGTTGGCGAGGGCCAGCTGGCACTTGGCATCCGAGCCCGCCGTGCCGATGAGGCGCAGGCCAAGCGCCTTGGCCCACTGGCAGGCGATCAGGCCCACGCCGCCCGCGGCCGCATGGAACAGCACGAAGTCGCCCGGCTCCAGCCCCTCGACGGGACGCGCCTTCTTCAGCAGGTACTGGGCCGTCAGGCCCTTGAGCATCATGGCCGCGCCGGTCTCGAAGCTGATGGCGTCGGGCAGCCGGCAGATGCACTTGGCGGGCATGACGCGCGCCTCGCAGTAGCTGCCCGGCGGCTGGCTGGCATAGGCGGCGCGGTCGCCCACCTTGAGGTGCGTGACGCCCTCCCCCACGGCCTCGATCACGCCCGCGGCCTCCATGCCTATGCCGGCCGGCATGCTCAGGGGGTACAGGCCCGTGCGGTGATAGACATCAATGAAGTTCAGGCCCACGGCGTGGTGGCGTATGCGCACCTGGCCCGGGCCAGGGTCGCCCACCTGCACGTCGACGATCTGCAGTTCTTCGGGGCCGCCATGCTGGCGGATTTGTACGGCGAGGGTCATGGGTTCAAGTCTCCAAGGTAGTGCGGCGCGATCGTGCCATGTTTTGCCGCCCCTTGCCGTGCGCGGGGCTCGGCTCTTGCCGTACAGTCGCAGCCCCTATGACGCAACGACTTTCCCCGGGCACCATCGCCATGCTTGCCGCCGCGCCGCTCCTGTGGGCCGGCAATGCCGTGGTGGGGCGCGCGCTGCACACGCTGATCCCGCCCATCACGCTGAACTTCACGCGCTGGCTGCTGGCCTTTGCGCTGCTGCTGCCGCTGGCCTGGCGGGTGCTGCGCCCGGCCAGCGGCCTGTGGCCGCACTGGCGCCGCTATGCGGCCCTGGGCCTGTTTGGCATTGGCAGCTACAACGCGCTGCAGTACCTGGCGCTGCAGACCTCCACACCGCTCAACGTGACGCTGGTGGGTTCGGGCATGCCGGTGTGGATGCTGGCCGTGGGCGCGCTGTGCTTCGGCGTGCCGGCCACGCGCCGGCAGGTGGCGGGCGCGCTGCTGTCGGTGGCGGGCGTGCTGCTGGTCTTGAGCCGCGGCAGCTTCACCGAGCTGCTGGCGCTGCGCCTGGTGCCGGGCGACCTGTACATGGTGCTGGCGACCATCTCCTGGGCGCTGTACAGCTGGCTGCTGGTGCGCACCAGCGAGCCGCAGGGGCTGCGTGGCGACTGGGCGGCCTTCCTGATGGCGCAAATGGTCTTCGGTCTGGGCTGGTCGGGCGCGTTTGCGGGCGCGGAATGGTCGCTGGGCCGCACACAGATCGCCTGGGGCTGGCCGCTGGCCGCGGGCCTGGCCTTCATCGCCATCGGCCCGGCCATACTGGCCTACCGCTTCTGGGGCGTGGGCGTGCAGCGCGCGGGGCCGGTGCTGGGGGGCTTTTTCATCAACCTCACGCCGCTGTTCGCGGCCGTGCTGTCGGCGGCCTTTCTGGGCGAGGCGCCGCACCTGTACCACGCCGCCGCGTTTGCCCTCATCGTGGGTGGGATCGTGGTGTCTTCACGCCGCTGAGGCCAAGGGCTCCTGCAGCCGCTCCTGCAGCAGCTCGAGCGGCGCGGGCCGCCCGAGCAGGTAACCTTGGTACAGATCGCAGCCATAGCCGGCAAGCGTGTCTTTTTGCTCCTGGGTCTCCACGCCCTCGGCGGTGATTTCCAGGTTCAGGTTGCGCCCCATGCCAATGATGGTCTGCACGATGGCATCGTCCGCAGGCCGCTCGCCCAGGTGGCGCACGAAGGACTGGTCGATCTTGAGCATGTGCAGCGGCAAGCTCGTCAGGTACGCCAGCGATGAGTAGCCGGTGCCGAAATCATCCAGCGCAAATTGCACGCCCTTGATGCGCAACTGGTGCATTTTTTCGATGGCGTCTTGCACGTTGTCGAGCACCATGGATTCGGTCAGCTCCAGTGTCAGCAGGTGGGCCGGCGCCCCCGTGGCTTGCAGCACCTCGACGACCTGGTGCACGAAGCCGGTCTGGCGAAACTGGCGCGCGCTCACGTTGACCGATAGTTTCAGGCCGGCACAGCCCGGCTGCTGTTGCCATGTGGCGAGCTGCCGACATGCGGTCTGCAGCACCCACTGGCCTATGTCCAGGATGAGCTCGCTGTCCTCCGCCACCGGGATGAACTGCCCTGGCGGCACCAGACCACGCTGCGGGTGCTGCCAGCGCACCAGGCATTCGGCCCCCACCACCTCGCCGTTCACCCTGCACTGCGGCTGGTAATGCAGCACCAGCTGATCGCCGTGCAGTGCCTGGCGCAGGTCGGCTTCGAGCTGCGCGCGCTCGTTGATGGCCGTCTGCATCTCGGGATCGAAGAAACACAGGGCGTTGCCACGCTGGGCCTTGGCCTGGTACATGGCGATATCGGCGCGGCGCAGCAGCTCGGTGGCGCTTTGCACGCTGGCGCCAAACAGCGTGGCGCCGATGCTGGCAGCGCCCTGGTACGCGTAGTCACCCAGCAGGAAGGGCTCTCCCAGGCTGTGCAGCACTTTTTCGGCAATGCGCTGCGCCTGTGCTGCCGCCTCCTGGGAGTTGGCCGGCAGGTCGCTGAGCATGACGACGAATTCATCGCCCCCCAGGCGCGCCACGGTGTCGGCCACGCGCACATGGGCCAGCAGGCGCTGGGCCACTTGCTTGAGCAGTTCATCGCCCATTTCATGGCCCTTGGTGTCGTTGATGACCTTGAAGTGATCCAGGTCGAGGAACAGGAGCGCGCCGACACTTCCCGAGCGCTGGGCCTGCACGATGGCCTGGCCCAGGCGTTCGAGCAGCAGGCGGCGGTTGGGCAGGCCGGTGAGCGCATCGTAGAAGGCAAGGTTCTCGATCTCCTCCTTGGCGCGGTGCAGATCGGTCACGTCGTGGTAGGTGATGACCCTGCCACCTTCGGACGTGGGGCGCGCCATCGCATGGATATGGCGCCCATCGGGCATCACCAGCTCATGGACTTGCGTGGGAGCGTCATACCAGCTCAGGCGCTGCGCCACCCACTGCTGGCGTTCGGCGTCGCTGCCCGCCGGGAGGATGATGGCCGCGCCATGCACCAGCACCTCCCGAAACGGCACCTGCGGCGCCAGGCACGCGCGCATCCCAGGAAAGATGTCCTCATAGCGCCGATTCCAATGCACCAATCGGTTCTCCCTGTCCAGCAACACGAAGCCGCCCTCCATGGCCTCCAGGGCCTGGTCCAGCATGGCCTTGGAGGCAGCCACGGTCTGCCGTGCGGCACTCAGATTCCGGAAAACCTTCACGGCCACCGCAGCCACCAGCAGCAGCACGGCACACAACACGAGCGCCACCACCAGCACGGCATTGCGCTCCGCGTTCCAGCGTGCCAGGGCCACGGCCACGGGAAGGCTGACCGACACACGCAGCTCGGGGTACAGCAAGGAGCGCCCAAGCACCAGCGCCGGGACGCCGCTGATGCGCGCCGGCACATTCCAGGCACGCTCCGGGAAAGGGATGTCGCGGCCCTGCAAGCCCAGCCCCCCCGATTCAGGCAGGTCGGGCAGGGCGAAGAGGCGCTGCCCATTGGTTTTCTCCAGCAGGATCTCAAAGCCTGACGGGTCACTGCGTTGCACCAGCGGCGTGAACTTGGTCAGCGGCACTTCGGCCACCACCCAATGCGGCCCGTCGTCCAGGCTCAGGCTCCGGGCAAAAAACAGCACCGGCTGGGCCGTGGCAAAACTTTGCACCATTGCGCTGACGTGCAGACGCTGCGTATTCGATGCCGTCATCTCGGCCCAAAACGACGGGGGCAGCGAAAAGTCCTGCAAGGGTCCCAAATTGCCGGAGACTGCGCGCACCCGCCCCTTGGCATCCAGCAAGGCCAGGCGCCCCACCAGCAGGTTATCGCGCGAGATCATGGTCAGCATGCGCCCATCGGCCTGCGCATCGCTGGTCGCGCCCGCCTGCAATAAGTTCTGCACCCCGGAAAGCAGCAAATCAAGGGACAGCAGGTTGCGGTTGAGCGTCGCCTCCACGCCCGAGACCATGTGCTCAGCCAAGCCCTCCGCACTGCGCACGGCCGTCGTGCGCATGGACCAGACGAGCCCCATGGCGCTGCTCGCCAGCACCGCAACGAACAGCGTCGTCAGCAACCAGATCAACAAAGGGATGCGGACCGGATTCAAGCGCATGGAACTGCCGCGATGCCAATCAGTACGCACTCACCCTGCGGGCAGGCCCGAGGGTCTGGTCCCAGACCTCGGCACAGCGCTGGCCGCAGCGCTGCAGCCAGCGCGGCAGTACGGAAGCGGCAAAAATATCCTGCCTCAGCCGCTCATCCCGGGGGGTCGCCGGCACCAGCACCATGGCGCCCTTGCGCCCTTGGGAGCAGGCGGCCTGGCCGGTATTGCAGGCAATGCCCCGACTGGTGTCGCTCTCGGACTGATCCCAGATGACCGCCTCCAGCTTGGGCAACTCGCGGCCGAGCAGGGTACGCAGATCGGCAGGCAAGGCATCCCAGGCGCTTTGGTTGGCCACGAACATGGCCATCCCCCAGCTGAGGGGCATGCTGTGCAAATGGCTGGTGACCTGGTGCAGGCCCAGGCCATTGCCCGACAGCGTGCCCGTGATGGCGCAATCGACACTGCCCGACTCCACATGGGCAACGATCTGCGCAAACGGGGTATGCACCGGCTTGGCACCCAGGGCTTCGACGAAATCGGCCTGCCCCGCCGATGACACGCGCACGCGCCGCCCCGCCAGGTCGGCCAGCGAGGCAAGCGCTTTTTTGCAGAACACCACCTGGGCCGGATACACATAGAGGGCGAGCAACTGCACGCCATGCTGCTGGCGCAGGTTCTTCTCCAGAAAAGGCCGGAACGCCTGCACACTGGCACGGGCGCTGGCCATGTCGGGATTGAGCCCTGCAAGATCAGGGGCGGTGTACTCCGGGTATTGGGCCGTCAAGCTGCTCAGGAGCACGGTGCCGAAGGGCACCACGCCCAGCTGCAGCAGGCGCAGCATGTCCTCTGCGGGCACGCCCGCGCGGTCGAAGGGCACGATCTCGGCCTTGAAGCGCCCGCCGCTCATGCGCGGCAGCTCGCGCGTCCAGAAGGGCTCTTCCCACTGGGTGTATTGGTTCACCCCGGCCAGCCCGCCCACCACGCGGAACGCGTATTCGGGCGCTGCGGCATGCGCCGGCGCCGCACACAGGGCTGCGGCCAAGGCGGCCGCCCACAGCATTCTCAGTCCCACGGATACCCCCATACCGGTCGCTCCCCAAGCCCTGCAACGCCGCTATGAACCATTCACAGAACGCCCGGATAGGCGCCTCCATCGGCCAGCCAATTCTGGCCCGTAATGTACCCCGCGTGTGTGCTGCACAAAAACGCGCAGATGGCGCCGAACTCCTGCGGCGTGCCGAGGCGCCCCGCCGGTATGGCGGCCTGCTGGGCGCGGCGCACCTCCTGCTCGCTCCTGCCCGTCTTGGCGGCTGCGGCCTGGAGCGTGGCGGCCAGGCGGTCGGTGTCGAACTTGCCCGGCAGCAGGTTGTTGATGGTCACACCGCGCGCGGCAATACTGCTGCGCGCCAGCCCGGCCACAAAGCCCGTGAGGCCGCTGCGTGCGCCGTTGGACAGGCCCAGGATGTCAATCGGCGCCTTCACCGCGCTGGAGGTGATGTTGACGATGCGGCCAAAGCCGCGCGCGGCCATGCCGTCCACCGTAGCGCGGATCAGCTCGATGGGCGCGAGCATGTTGGCGTCCACGGCACGTATCCAGGCATCGCGGTCCCAGTCGCGGAAATCCCCGGTCGGCGGGCCGCCGGCGTTGGTGACGACGATGTCAAAGTCCTTGCCCGGGCCGCCGGCCACGCCAAACGCCGCCGCACGCCCCTCGGGCGTGGTGATGTCGGCGGCCACGGCGAGCACCTTGGATTTTAAGTCATTTTGGCCTCTTACGCTTGCTGCATCAGCACTTATAGCTATCAATTGCGTAGCAGCCGCCTGCAACGCCCCCGGCGTGCGCGCAACGATCACCAGGTTCACGCCCTCGCGTACCAGGGCCTGGGCGCAGCCCAGTCCCAGGCCCTTGCTGGCGCCGCATACCAGGGCCCATTTGCCTGCTATCCCCAAGTCCATTCTTCGCTCCTTGATTGATGGTCAATGCTTGAACATGCGCCGGTGCAGACTGCGCAGCGACCACCACACGCTGCCCGCCACCAGCGGTATGGCCACGGCCGCCGTGCTTTCGGGCGACCAGGGCCAGCCCAGCGCCTGCGCGCCCTTGGCCAGGTAGCTCACCAGGCCGACGATGTAGTAGGTGATGGCCGCCACCGACAGCCCTTCCACCGTGGATTGCAGCTTGAGCTGCAGGTCCTGACGCTGGTTCATAGTGGCCAGCAAGGCCTGGCTGCTTTGCTGCTGCTCGATCTCCACGCGCGTGCGCAGCAGGTTGCTGATGCGCGAGACGCGCTGGCTCAGGGCATTTTGCCGGCGCGCCACCCACTCGCAGGTGCTGCGCGCCGGGCTCAGGCGCCGCTCCATGAATTCGCCAATGGTCTGCATGCCGCCCAGGCGCGATTCGGCAATGTCGCGTATGCGCCGGTCCACCAGCTCGAAGTAGGCGCTGCTGGCGGAAAAGCGCGCCTGGGTTGCGGCGTACTGGCTCTCCACCTGCCCGGCCAGCCGCGTCAGGCGGTCGAGCAACTCGGGCTCCATGTCGCGGTCGGCCGAGCGGATGGCGTCGGCCAGCGCCGCCAGCTCATGCTCGGCCTGCCCGAGCACGGCCGCCGCCTCCCGCGCCACGGGCAGGCCCAAAAGGCCCGCCATGCGGTAGGTTTCGACCTCCAGCAGCCGCTGCACCAGCCGCCCCAGGCGCCGCGGCGCCATGCTGCCCGCCAGCAGCAGCATGCGCGAGCTGCCATCGGCATGGATGCAGAAGTCGGTGAACACCTCGCCATGGCCATGGGCCACGCTGGAGGCCACCAGGGAATCCTCGCGCAGCAGCTCGGAGAGTTGCGGCGGCTCATCGAACCCGCGCGTGGGCAGCACCCACAGCTGCAGCTGGCACAGGCATTGGCCGGGCAGCTGCGACAGCCACTCGCGCGGCACGGCGGCGGTGGCTGGCGCCGGCATGCCCTGGCTCCAGGCCTCACCGGCCAGCGGCACGCTGAAGGTCCAGGTGACGAACTCGGTGTGCAGCTCCCAGCGCAGGCGAAAGCCGCCCAGGTTGGCGCGCAGATGCGTGCTGTGCGCATCCGGCAGGGCCTGGTGCTGGTCGCGCAGCAGGCTTGCCAGGTGCGCACGGCTGGCCTCGCGCTGCGCGGCATCGGCCCACATCACGACATGCGCAATGGCCACTGCCGTGCCCAGCGCCTCGGGCGGACGGGCATGAATTTCGTTGTGCAGCTGCGCGCGCTGCGGGTGCTGTGCAAGAAGGTGATCCATGGGCATGGGCCGTTATTGTCTGCGCAACGCAGCCCGCATAACGCAGCACGGCACCCGAAGGTGCCGTGCATGCAGGGGCGCGTCAGAAGGACTGCATCAATCCTCGACGAAAGCCTCTTCGCGCTTCTTGCTCACCGCGGGCAGCAGCACGATGACCAGCAGCAGGGCTGCCGCGGCCAGCAGGCCGGCGGAGAGCGGGCGCGTCAGGAACACGCTCCAGTCGCCGCGCGACAGCAGCAGCGCACGGCGCAGGTTTTCTTCCATCATCGGGCCCAGGATGAAGCCCAGCAGCAGCGGTGCCGGCTCCACGCCCAGCTTGTAGAACAGGTAGCCGATGAAACCGAAGGCACCCACCAGCCACACGTCGAAGGTGTTGTTGTTGGTGGAGTACACGCCGATCGCGCAGAACAGCACGATGGACGGGAACAACCAGCGGTAGGGCACCGTCAGCAGCTTGATCCACATGCCGATCAGCGGCAGGTTCAGGATCACCAGCATGGCGTTGCCGATCCACATCGAGGCAATCAGGCCCCAGAACAGCTCGGGGTTGCTGGTCATCACCTGCGGGCCGGGCTGAATGTTGTGGATGGTCATGGCACCCACCATCAGCGCCATCACGGCGTTGGGCGGAATGCCCAGCGTCAGCAGCGGGATGAAGGAGGTCTGCGAGCCGGCGTTGTTGGCCGACTCGGGCGCGGCCACGCCGCGGATGTTGCCCTTGCCGAACGGCACTTCGCCGGGCTTGAGCTTGGTCTTCTTCTCGATGGTGTAGGCCGCGAAGGCCGACAGCAGCGCGCCGCCGCCGGGCAGGATGCCCAGGGCCGAGCCCAGGGCCGTGCCGCGGATCATGGCCGGAAACATGCGCTTGAAGTCCTCGGCCGTGGGGAACAGGCCCTGCACCTTGGCCGTGAACACCTCGCGCTCCTCGTCCGACTTGGACAGGTTGGCGATGATTTCACCGTAGCCGAACACGCCCATGGCGATCACGACGAAGTTGATGCCGTCGGTCAGTTCGGGAATATCGAAGCTGTAGCGCGCCACGCCCGAGTTCACGTCCGTGCCCACCAGGCCCATCAGCAGTCCCAGCACGATCATGGCCACGGCCTTGAGGAGCGACCCCGAGGCCAGCACCACGGCGCCGATCAGGCCCAGGGTCATCAGCGAGAAATATTCGGCCGGGCCGAACTTGAAGGCCACCTCGGTCAGCGGCGGCGCAAAGGCAGCCAGGATCAGCGTGCCCACGCAACCGGCGAAGAACGAGCCGATGCCGGCAGCCGCCAGCGCCGGCCCTGCCCGGCCGTTGCGCGCCATCTGGTAGCCGTCGATCACGGTGACCACCGAGGACGATTCGCCCGGCAGGTTCACCAGGATGGCGGTGGTGGAGCCGCCGTACTGCGCGCCGTAGTAGATGCCGGCGAGCATGATCAGTGCGGCCACGGGCGGCAGCGCGTAGGTGGCGGGCAGCAGCATGGCGATGGTGGCCACGGGGCCCACGCCGGGCAGCACGCCGATCAGCGTGCCCAATAGACAGCCTACGAAGCAGTAAATGAGGTTCTGGAACGTAAACGCGACACCAAAACCGAGCGACAGATGTTCAAGCAATTCCATGGTCTAGGTCTCCCATTCAACCGACGATGAAGCTGGGCCAGACGGGGAACTGCAGATTCAGCGCCCACACGAAAGCCACATAGCTGCCAGCGGCCAGCACGGTAGCCAGGATGAAAACTTCCTTGAAATGGAACTCATGGCCCGCCAGGCTGGCCACGAAGGTCAGGCCATAGATGGCAACGATCAGGCCCATGGCCGGCACGCCGAGGCTGGGCAGGCCCGCCAGCAGCACGCCGAACAGCAGGTTGGCGGCGATGATGAAGAAGATCTGCTTCCAGGCCCATTTTCCGACCTTGTCACCGTCCACCGTCTCCACGACGACGGCCTTGAACATGATGATGGCGCCGATGATGGCCAACAGCACGCCCAGCATCAACGGAAAATAGCCCGGGCCCATGCGGGCGCCCGTTCCCACGCTGTAGGTGGTAGCGCCCCAGGCGAAACCACCACCCACCGCAAGGAACATGAGGCCGGAAAAGAAATCTTTCTGACTCTTGATATTCACAAATGTCTCCCAAAAGGAACGCGACGGGCGATTGTCGGGTAGCGTGCCCCGCGTCTCGATGTGGGTTCCACCTACCGGCAGCTACAAGTTTTCCCCAATAGCCCCGCCCGGCCCCATGGGCCGATGGCGGCTGGCGCGTCACTCCAGCGGCGGGGTGGCGGCAATGACCTCTTCGAGCGTGGTCAGGCCCTCGGCCGCGCGCAGGGCGCCGGCCAGGCGCAGCGGGCGCATGCCGTCCTGCACCGCCTGGCGGCGCAGCGCGTCTATGGACGGCGCCTGGTGGATCTGGCCCTTGAGCGCCTCGCTCACCGTGAGCAGCTCGTACAGCCCCATGCGGCCGCGAAAGCCCGTCATGCGGCAGTCCACGCAGCCCACGGGCTTGTAGGCGCGGTAGCCGCCATTGAGCTTCCAGGGGCGGATCATGTCGGCCAGCGCCTCGGGCTTGGCCGCCTCGTCGGCCTGACGGCACTGCTTGCACAGCGTGCGCACCAGGCGCTGCGCCAGCACCCCCAGCAGCGTGGCGTTGATGAGGTAGGGCGGCACGCCCAGCTCCATGAGGCGCGTGACGGCGCTCGGCGCGTCATTCGTGTGCAGCGTGGAGAACACCAGGTGGCCGGTGAGCGCGGCCTGCACCGCCATGTCGGCGGTCTGCAGGTCGCGGATCTCGCCCACCATGATCACGTCCGGGTCCTGGCGCATGAGGGCGCGCAGCCCCTCGGCAAAGGTGAAATCGAGCTGCGGCTGCACCTGGGTCTGGTTGAAGCTGGGCTCGATCATCTCGATCGGGTCCTCCACCGTGCTCACGTTCACCGCCTCGGTGGCCACGCGCTTGAGCGTGGAATACAGCGTGGTGGTCTTGCCCGAACCCGTGGGGCCGGTCACCAGGATGATGCCGTGCGGGCGCTTGACGAGCTGCTCCCAGCGCTCGGCGTCGTGCGCCGTGAAGCCCAGCGCGTCCAGGTCCTTGACGGCGTTGTCGGGGTCGAAGATGCGCATCACCATCTTCTCGCCGAAGGCCGTGGGCAGGGTGGACAGGCGCATTTCCACCTCGTCGCCGCGCGGGTTGCGCGTCTTGATGCGGCCGTCCTGCGGGCGGCGCTTCTCCACCACGTCCATGCGTCCGAGCAGCTTGACGCGCGCCACCATGGCGCTGAGCACGCCCATGGGCATCTGGTAGACGCTGTGCAGCACGCCGTCGATGCGAAAACGGATCACGCCCTGCTCGCGCCGCGGCTCCAGGTGGATGTCGCTGGCGCGCTGGTCGAAGGCGTATTGCCAGAGCCAGTCCACCACGCGGATCACGCCCTGGTCGTTGGCGTCGAGCTGCTTGTTGGTCTTGCCCAGCTCGACGAGCTGCTCGAAGCTGCTGCCGCCCGCGCCGGCGCCGCTCTTTTGCGCCTCGCGCACCGACTTCGCCAGGGCGTAGAACTCGGCCGTGTAACGCGTGATGTCCAGCGGATTCGCCAGCACGCGGCGCACGCTGCGCCGGGACTGGCGCTCCACCTCGGCCACCCAGTCGTCGACGAAGGGCTCGGCCGTGGCCACCACCAGCTCGCTGCCGCTCACCTGCACCGGCAACACCTTGTGGCGCTCGGCGTAGCTGGCGCTCATGGCATCGGCCACGCGGCCCACGTCCACCTTCAGCGGGTCGATGCGCAAAAACGCCAGGCCGCAGCGCCGGGCCAGGTATTCGGTGAGCAGGTCCACGTCCAGCGGCTTGCCGTCACTGGCGCGCAGCATGCTCAGGTTGCCCAGCCGCACCAGCGGGTGCTGGCTGCTCTCGGCGTGCGCGCAGCGGGCAATCGTGCGCTGTGCCTGCTCGGCGCTGATCACGCCATCGGCGCGCAGCCAGTCCACGATGCGGCGCCACTGCAGCGGGCCCTGGTTGTCGGCCGGTGCGTCGGCGCTGGCGTGGCGTGTGGCTGTGGTCATGGAGTCCGGACGGGGAAAAGTGGTGTTAATCAGGCCACGGGCTTGAAGACCCGCAGCCACTTCGGGGCCGGCAGGCCCCAGCGCTCCTGCAGGGCTTCGGCCCTGGCCTGCAGCTCGGCGCGTTTGGGCCGCGTGGGCGTGCGCTGGGCCAGCACCACGGTATTGCCCTCGCGCGTGGGCTTGAAGGCCCACAGCGCATCCTCGCCGAAGGCCGTGGCCAGCTGTTCCACGCTGCGCTCGTAGCTCGATGAACGGCCGAACAGGTTCACGGTGAGGCAGCCATCCTCGGTCAGCAGGGCGCGGCAGTCGGCATAGAACTCGGCGCTGTCGAGCACGGGCGCGGCGGCCTGGTGGTCGTACAGGTCCACGGCCAGCGCATCCACCATGCCGCGCCATTCCGGCTTCTGGATCTCCTGGGCCGCATCGGCCAGCACCACGCGCTGCATGGGGCCGTCGGGCGGCAGCTTGAACCAGGCGCGGCAGACGGCCTCGACGCGCGGGTTCAGCTCGACCACGGTGCAGCACATGCGCAGCTTCTTGCGGCAGAACTTGGTGATGGCGCCAGCCCCCAGGCCCAGCTGCATGGCGTGGCGCTTGGCCACGCTCTGGGGCGGCACGAACAGCAGCCAGGCCATCATGCGCTGCACATATTCAAGTTCCAGGTCAAACGGCGCGGCTATGCGCATCGAGCCCTGGATCCAGGGCGTGCCCAGGTGCAGGTGGCGCACCTCGCCATCGTCGGAGACGCTGACCTCGGGCAGTTCGGCGGCGGGGTTCTTTTTGCGAGTCAAGGCGTTATCAATCCAAATCCGGCCAGGGCCTGGCCCCAGGCCTGCAGTTTTCTGTCAAAGCTCCACGACGCGTTGGCCGGGCTGGTGGACGGCAGGCGCAGCGATGGAATGCGCGCACCGGCATCCAGCCCCAGGTCGGCACGCACGGCGGCGGCATGGCGGAAGCTCTCCCCGCCATTGTGTGCGATGGCGGCCAGCCCCGGCGCCTGCGCCTGCAGCCCGGCAAAGTCATTCACCCGGGCGTGGCGGATGCTGCTGTCCAGGCTGCCCGCGCGCTCGCAGGCGGCATACACATCCCACAGACCCAGGCCGCGCGCCAGCAGCCAGTCGCAGCGCGCCGCGTATGCGCCCGGCCCCGGCAGCGGGTGCTGCGGCCACAGCGCGGCCAGGATGGGCCAGAAATGGTTGCGCGCATGGCCGTAGTACTGCCGCGCGGCGAGCGAGGCCACGCCGGGAAAGCTGCCCAGCACCAGCACACGCGTGCCCGCGCCCACCACGGGCGGCAGGCCCACCAGCCGCTCTGTGGCGGGTACCCTCAATGCGGAACGCGCCATGTTTGCCTGCCGTTCACAATAAATTTCATAGCTGTTAACGCTTTTAGCATAAGCGTTTGAGCCCAAAAACACCTAAACCAGCAGCGGCGCCAGCCGCGGCAGCGCTGCACAGGCGTTGGCGCGCGTGGCACGCGCCAGTTCGGCACTGGAGATGCCGCGCAGCCCGGCGACCACGGCGGCGATGCGCGGCAGCTCGGCCGGGCTGTTGCGTGCGGGCGGGCGGCCCGCGGCGCGTTCGGCGGCGGTTACGTAGAGCCAGTGCGGGGGAATGTCGGGGGCGTCGGTCTCCAGCACCAGGGCATCGAGCGGCAGTTCGGCCGCCAGGCGCCGCAGCTGCAGCGCGCGCTCATAGGTGACGGCGCCGCCAAAGCCGAGCTTGAAGCCCATGGCGATGAAGGCCTGCGCCTGCTGCAGGCTGCCGTTGAAGGCATGGGCGATGCCGCCACGCACTGGCAGCTCGCGCAGGGCCTTGAGCAGTTGGTCGGCCGAGCGCCGCACATGCAGGATCACCGGCAACTCGAAGCGGCGCGCCAACTGCAGCTGGGCACGGTAAAAAAATTGCTGGCGCACGGGATCCAGAGCAGGCACGAAGAAATCCAGCCCGATCTCGCCTACCGCCACCAGGCGCGGGTCATGCCGGCATTGCTCCAGCGCTGCGGCCAGGGCTTGCAGGTCGCCCTCGCCGGCCTGCGGGGTATAGAGCGGGTGTATGCCCAGCGCATAGCTGTCGCCATGGCGCTGGGCCATGGCGCGCACGGCCTGCAGGTTGGCCAACTCGACGGCCGGCAGCACGCAATGCGCCACGCCGGCGCGCGCGGCCCGGGCGCGCTCGGCGTCGGCATGGTCCATGCCCCCATGGAGCGCGAACTCGTCGAGGTGGCAATGGGTGTCGATCCAGCGCTGCATACGCTGGATCATGCCACCGGCATGTACTCAGTCGTTCTTGCGCATGGGGCAGGTGTTCATGCCCAGCAGCGAGTACGCCGGGCAGGCTCCCACCAGCCCCGTGAGCAGCGGCACCACGCCGATCCAGCCCCACCAGCCCACCGTGCCCGTGGCCGCCAGCGCAATCAGCACCAGCCCGATGACGATGCGCAGACCACGATCCAGACCTCCGACGTTTTTCATGACTTCTCTCCTGGTTGATGAAAAAACCATGCTGTGCACCGCCTGCCGCAGCACTCAGCCGCAAAAAATATTCTTCAGCGCCGCCACCAGCTTTGCCACTGTGGGATCGGCGATGCGGTAGTACAGGGTTTGCGCATCGCGCCGGTAGGTCACCAGCCCCTCATCGCGCATGCGCGCCAGGTGCTGTGACAGCGCCGACTGGCTCAGGTGCATCTGGTCGAGCAGTGCCCCGACCGAAGCCTCGCCCTGCTCGATGAGCAGGCACAGCACCAGCAGCCGCTGTTCATTGCCCACGGTACGCAACAGGGCTGCGGCGCGGGCCGCACCTTGCTGCATAAACTCCCGGTCGCTGGCGCTGGTCACTGAGTACTCCTTTTTGACAAAAGTGGAAATTTAATCCATTCTAATTTAGATAATTCTAAACAACATATCAACCGCTTTGCTGGCTGCTTCACCGCATCCCTCAACCTCAGGAACTCCCTTATGCCCTCCTCCACCGACTACAAGGCCCTCACGCGCGAAATCTCGGGTAACGTGAGCCAGCTGCGCACCAGCCAACCCGAGGTCATGCAGGGCTTTAACGCCATGGGCAAGGCGGCGCTGGCGCCCGGCGCCATCGACGCCAAGACCAAGGAGCTGATCGCCCTGGGCATTGGCGTGGCCGCACGCTGCGACGGCTGCATCGGCTTTCACACCCAGGCCCTGGCGCGCCTGGGCGCCACGCGCGCCGAGGTGCACGAGACGCTGGCCATTGCCGTCTACATGGGCGGCGGGCCGGCGCTGATGTATGCCGCCAATGCCGTGGCCGCGTTCGACCAGGTGGCGCCCGAACAAGTGCCGGTCGCCTGAACTCTGCTGATAAGCCCATGCGCGCCCGCCCGTTCCGTGCTACCGTGAGTGCCTTGCCGCTCCCTGTTTCACGGAGGTGCTCGCATGCCCCGGCCCGTCCGCTACAGCCCTTCCCGCAGCGACCGGGCACGCCCGCCCGGGCAGCCCACTGCGCCCGGCGCCGCACCCACCCCTCCCACCCCTGACGCCCCACGGCGGCGCCTGCGCCCACCCTCGACACAGCAACTGCACTGGGCGGCCATGGCGCTGCTGGCCCTGCTGCTGGCCGCCCTGTGGTGGCTGCAACCCGCTCCCGCACCGCGCATCACGCAAAAGGCCATCGATGCGGCCGTGCTGCACACTCTGGAGCACCACAACCTGCCCTCGGCCGCCGCACGCGCGGCAGAGGCCGTGGCACCGTCGGTGGTGCGCGTGATGGGCTTTGCCAGCAACAAGCAGGGCAAGGAGGTGGAGCGCAGCGTGGGCACGGGCGTGGTCATCGTGGACACGGGCATCATCCTCACCAACCTGCATGTGGTGCGCGGCGCCGAACGCTTGAGCGTGACGTTTGCCGACGGCACCGAGTCGGACGCCAGCATCACCGGCGCCCAGCCCGAGAACGACCTGGCGGTGCTGCGGGCGCACAAGCTGCCCGACGACCTGCAGGCGGCACCGCTACGCTCCACGCAGCGCCTGCGCGCGGGCGACGGCGTGGTGGTGATCGGCTTTCCGTTCGGTATCGGGCCTTCGGCGTCCGCCGGCGTGGTTTCGGGCCTGGAGCGCGAGTTCGAATCACCCGAGAGCGGGCAGGAGCTGCGCAACCTGATCCAGTTCGACGCCGCGGCCAACCCGGGCAATTCCGGCGGGCCGCTGGTCACGCTGGACGGCGAGGTGGTGGGCATCGTCACCGCCATCCTCAACCCCACGCCGGCGCGCACCTTCATCGGCATAGGCTTTGCCGTGCCCATAGAGAACGCCGCCCAGGCCGCCGGCATGCCGCCGTTCTGACCGTCCACCCCTTTTCAAGGAGAGCCACCATGCAGACCCAGCCCGCCGCCTCCAGCCCCACGGCCACGCTGATGGAGCAGATCCTCTACCAGGTCAAGCGTGTCGTCGTCGGCCAGGACCGTTTCCTGGAGCGCGTGATGGTGGCCATGCTGGCCCAGGGCCATCTGCTGGTGGAGGGCGTGCCGGGCCTGGCCAAGACGCTCACGGTGAAGACGCTGGCCAGCTGCATCCAGGGGCGCTTCAAGCGCATCCAGTTCACGCCCGACCTGGTGCCCGCCGACCTGATAGGCACGCGCATGTACAACCAGCGCACGGGCGAGTTCAGCACCACGCTGGGCCCGGTGTTCACCCACCTGCTGCTGGCCGACGAGATCAACCGCGCGCCCGCCAAGGTGCAGAGCGCGCTGCTGGAGGTGATGCAGGAGCGCCAGGTCACGATTGCCGGCCAGACCCACCCCGTGCCCGAGCCCTTCGTGGTCATGGCCACGCAGAACCCGATCGAGACCGAGGGCACCTACCAGTTGCCCGAGGCCCAGGTGGACCGCTTCATGCTGAAGGTGCTCATCGCCTACCCCAGCGAGGAAGAGGAATACGTCATCGCCCAGCGCGCGCTCGCGCCCGCCGTGCAGGTGGCGCCCGTGGCCACGACCGAGCAGCTGGCAGCGCTGCAGATGGAGTGCCGCACGGTGTACGTCGATCCCTCGCTGATCCAGTACGCCGTGCGCCTGGTGGCCGCCACGCGCGCGCCGCAGCAGCATGGCCTGCAGGATCTGGCCGGCCATATCGCCTGCGGCGCCAGCCCGCGCGCCACCATCGCCCTGGCCGAGGGCGCACAGGCCCTGGCCATGCTGCGCGGGCGCGGCTACGCCCTGCCCGAGGACCTGCTGGACCTGGCGCACGACGTGCTGCGTCACCGCATCACGCTCTCCTACGAGGCGCTGGCCGAGGGCCTGGACGCCGACGCGCTGATCCAGCGCATCATGAACCAGTTGCCTGCGCCGGCACGCCCGCTGCACCATTCGGCCGAGGAGGCCGCCGGCGCGGAGGCCCGCCGTGCCTGAGGCCGCCCAGCCCGCCAGCGCAGCCCGGCCCGCCGCGGCCGAGCGCCTGCTGCAGCGCCTGGAGTGGACCGTGATCCGGCGCCTCGATGGCCTGCTGCAGGGTGACTGGCGCACGCTCTTGCGCGGGGCCGGCATCGACCTGGCCGACCTGCGCGAATACCAGCCGCACGACGACGTGCGCCATATCGACTGGAACGTCACGGCGCGCCTGGCCACGCCCCATGTGCGCGTGTACAACGAGGACCGCGACATGACGGCCTGGTTCCTGCTTGACCTCAGCCCCTCGGTGGACTTCGGCCCACCGGGCCAGGCCAAGCGCGACATGCTGGCGGGCTTCGTGGGCGTGCTCGCGCGCCTGCTGCAGCGCCACGGCAACCGCGTGGGCGCGGTGCTGCACGCGGGCCATGCGGGCATGGGCCGGGTGCTGCCGGCGCGCGGCGGGCGGCGCCAGGTGCTGCAGCTGCTGCACATGCTGGCCGGCGCCCCTCCCATGCCCAGCTTTGCCGCCCCCCCCGGCATCACCGACCTGCAGCGCTTGCTGAATCAGGCCCAGGGCCTGCTGCGCCGGCGCTCGGCGATATTCGTGCTGTCCGACTTCCTGTGCGCCCCCGGCTGGGACAAGCCCCTGGCGCGCCTGGCACAGCGCCACGACGTGGTGGCCGTACGCCTGCTCGACCCGCTGGAGCTGGAACTACCCGACCTGGGCCTGCTGCTGCTGCGCGACCCCGAAACCGGCGAGCAGCTGCAGGTGGACACGCACGTACGCGGCTTTCGCCACCGCTTCGCGCGCCTGGCCGCACAGCGCGAAGCCGAGCTGCGCGCGGGCCTGGCGCGCGCCGGCGTGGACACGCTGGAACTGTCCACCGACGAAGACCTGCTGGCCGCGCTGCTGCGCTTCATGCAGCTGCGCGGCCGTCGCCCGCGCCTGGCCGCCGGCAGCCCGGCCCTGGCGGTACGGATGGCAGCCACATAAGGAGCCGACCATGGTGTTTCTCTGGCCCTCCCTGCTATGGCTGCTGCTGGCCCTGCCCCTGCTGGTGCTGCTCTACCTGTGGCTGCTGCACCGGCGCAAGGCACAGGCCCTGCCCTACCCGGGACTGGCCCTGGTGCGCCAGGCGCTGGGCAGCGGCCAGGGCTGGCGCCGCCATCTGCCGCCGCTGCTGTTCCTGCTGGGCCTGGCGGCGCTGCTGCTGGCGGCGGCGCGGCCGCTGGCCGTGCTGAAGCTGCCGTCCGAGCAGCAGACCATCATCCTGGCCATGGATGTCTCGGGCAGCATGCGCGCCACCGACGTGCAGCCCGACCGCCTGACGGCCGCGCAGAACGCCGCCAAGGCCTTCATCAACGACCTGCCACGCCATGTGCGCGTGGGCGTGGTGGCCTTCGCCGGCACCGCCCAGCTGGCGCAACTGCCCACGCAAAACCACGAGGACCTGCTCAAGGCCATCGACAGCTTCCAGCTGCAACGCGGCACGGCCACGGGCAACGGCATCATGGTGGCGCTGGCCACGCTGTTCCCCGATGCGGGCATCGACGTCGCCGCCCTGGGCGGGCGCCAGTCCATGCGCGTGCAGCCCATCGACGAGGCCCGCCGCCCCGAGCCGGAGAAAAAGCCCTTCACCCCCGTGGCGCCGGGCTCCTACCGCTCGGCCGCCATCATCATGCTCACCGACGGCCAGCGCACCACGGGCGTGGACCCGCTGGAGGCCGCGCAATGGGCCGCCGACCGGGGGGTGCGCGTGTACACCGTGGGCGTGGGCACGGTGCAGGGTGAGGTCATAGGCTTCGAGGGCTGGTCCATGCGCGTGCGCCTGGATGAGGACACCCTCAAGGCCGTGGCCCTGCGCACCAATGCCGAATACTTCCACGCCGCCTCGGCACAGGAACTGCGCAAGGTCTACGAGACGCTGAGCTCGCGGATCACGGTGGAGACGAAGGAGACCGAAGTGTCGGCGCTGCTGGCTCTCTTGGGGGCCGCGCTGGTGTTGCTGGCGGCCGGGTTGTCGGTGTGGTGGTTCGGCAGGATGTTGTGAGTTTATTGGCTCTATTGCCTGCTGGATGCGCGCTTTAAGCTATTCTTTTTGATGGTGACTGGCCGGGATATGCGCCCGGTCTGAACAGCACGAGCAAGAAAGGAGGTCGCCCGCCGGGGCGAGTCCCGGCCAGCGACATTCAAAAAAAAATAGCTATCCACGCAGAAACAGCATGCGAAACAGCAAAAACTATCCCAAAACCCCAGACACCAACCGCAGCACCCGGTCACAGCGCCCCGCCAGCGTCTCGTCATGCGTCACCAGCACGAACGCCGTGCCCTGCTCGCGCGCCAGCCGCAGCATGAGCTGGAACACCGCATCGGCCGTGGCGCGGTCCAGGTTGCCCGTGGGCTCGTCGGCCAGCACGCAGGCCGGGCGCGTGACCAGGGCGCGCGCGATGGCCACGCGCTGGCGCTCCCCGCCCGACAGCTCGGCCGGGCGGTGGTGCACGCGCTCGCCCAGGCCCACGGCCGCCAGCATCTGCACCGCCTGGGCGATGCACTGCGCATAGGGCGCGCGGCGGATGCGCAGCGGCATGGCCACATTGTCCTGGGCGCTGAACTCGGGCAGCAGGTGGTGGAACTGGTAGATGAAGCCCAGGTGCGCGTTGCGCAGCCGCCCCTGTGCGGCGGGCGGCAGCGCGCCCAGCGCCTGGCCCTTGAGCGTCACCGTGCCCGCGGTGGGCGCGTCCAGCCCGCCCAGCAGGTGCAAGAGCGTGCTCTTGCCCGAGCCCGAGGCGCCGACGATGGCCAGGGTCTCGCCCGCGCGCACGGCCAAATCCACGCCCTTGAGCACACTCACATCCAGCCGCCCCTCGGTAAAGCGCTTGGTCAGGCCCCGGGCCTGGAGCACGACATCATTCATAGCGCAGCGCCTCCGCCGGGTTCACGCGGCTGGCGCGCCAGCTCGGGTACAGGGTGGCGAAAAAGGCCAGGATCAGCGAGATGACGGCAATCGGCACGATGTCGCTGCTTTGCGGGTCGCTGGGCATGCGGCTGATCAGGTAGATGTCCTGCGGCAGGAAGCTGGTGTGCAGGGCGCGTTCTATGGCCGGCACGATGACGTCGATGTTGAAGGCGATGCCCAGGCCCAGCAGCAGCCCGGCCAGCGTGCCGATCACGCCCACCATGGCGCCCTGCACCACGAAGATGCCCATGATGCTTTGGGGGCTGGCGCCCAGCGTGCGCAGGATGGCGATGTCGGCGCGCTTGTCGGTGACGGTCATGACCAGTGTGGACACCAGGTTGAACGCCGCCACGGCGACGATCAGCGTGAGGATGATAAACATCATGCGTTTTTCCAGCTGCACGGCGGCAAACCAGGTCTTGTTCTGCTGCGTCCAGTCGCGGATCAGCAGGTGGCCCGACAGGCTGCGCGCCAGTTGCTGGGCGACCTCGGGCGCCGCGTGCAGGTCCTTCAGTTTCAGGCGCAGGCCGGTCGGCCCCTCCAGGCGGAAGATGCGCTCGGCGTCCTCGTGGTGCAGCAGCACCAGGGCCGAGTCGTACTCGTAGTGGCCCGAGTTGAAGGTGCCCGCCACCGTCATCTGTTTCAGGCGCGGCAGCACGCCCGCCGGCGTGACCTGGCCCGAGGGCGCGATCAGCGTCACCGCGTCGCCCGCACGCACGCCGAGCTGGCGCGCCAGCTCGCTGCCCAGGATGACGCGGAACTCGCCCGGCACCAGGGCCTTGAGGCCCTGCAGGTTCTCGGCGGCCAGATCGGTCACCTCGGGCTCGAGTGCCGGGTCAATGCCGCGCACCAGCGCACCCTTCATGTCCTCGCCGCGCGCCAGCAGCGCCTGCGCGGCAACGAAGGGCGCGGCGCCGACCACGTTGGGGTTGGCGCGCACCTCGGCCAGCGTGCGCTGCATGTCGGGCAGCGCGGCGCCGCCGGGCGCAAAGATCTCGATGTGCGAGACCACGCTGAGCATGCGGTCGCGCACCTCCTTCTGAAAGCCGTTCATCACGCTGAGCACGATGATCAGCGCCGCCACCCCGAGCGCAATGCCCAGCATGGACACGCCCGAGATGAAGGAGATAAAGCCATTGCGCCGCGTGGCGCGGCCCGCCCGGGTGTAGCGCCAGCCCAGGGCCAGTTCGTAGGGGATTTGCATGGTGTGGAAGGCTTGCGCAGCGCGGGGAAACACCGGCCGCTCAGAGCCCGCGATTGTGGCATCCCGGACAATACCCGCCCATGTCCCCCACCCCCCATTTGCTCATCCCCCTGGCCGCCAGCACCGCCGAGGGATGCCGGCAGGCCCTGCAGGACCTGGCCCTGCCCCAAATCGACCGGCTGCTGGCGCGCCTGACACCCGCAGGCCTGGATGCCGGCAGCGAGACCGACTTCAGCCCGCCCCATGAACGCGCCCTGGCGCGCCACCTGGGTCTGCCCGCCGGCCAGGAGGGCCGCATCCCCTGGGCCGCCTGGCACCGCCAACAGATGCAGCCGCAGGCTGCGCAGGACGCGGCCTGGGCCTTCATCACCCCCTGCCAGTGGCAGGCCGGCGCCAACCATGTGCTGCTGGCCGACCCGGCGCTGCTGCGACTCACCGAGGCCGACTCGCGCGCCCTGCTGGAGATACTCGCGCCCTGGTTTGCCGAGGACGGCATCACCTTGATCTACGACCAGCCCACGCGCTGGCTCGCGCGCGGCGCCGTGTTCGACGGCCTGGCCACGGCCTCTTTGGCCCGCGTGCTGCAGCGCGACGTGAGCGCCTGGCTGCCCGACAAGCTGCAGGCCCGCGCGCTGCACCGCCTGCACAGCGAGATGCAGATGCTGCTCTACACCCACCCCTTCAACGACGCGCGCGCCGCCCAGGGCCTGCCGCCCGTGAATGCCTTCTGGGCGCACGGCGCGGGCGCCCTGCCCCGCCTGCCCGAGTACATGCAGGCGCCCGAAATGCCAACCACGTTGCTGGATGCCGCCCTGCGCGAGGACTGGGCGGCCTGGGTTGCCGCCTGGAAGGCGCTGGACGCCGGCCCCGTGGCCCGCCTGGCCGGGCATGTGGCAGACGGCGGATCGGCGCGCCTGACCCTGTGCGGCGAGCGCAGCGCCATGACCTGGTACACGGCACGGCGCAGCCTGGGCCAGCGCATTCAAGGTCTTTTCAGGCCACAACGCTTTGCCAGCGTGCGTGAACAGCTATGAAAATAATACCTAGAGACATCCCCCCACGCGCCGTCTGGGCGCTGGAGCAGGCCGGCGTGCACCCGCTGCTGGCGCGCCTGTATGCGGCGCGCGGCATACGCGCCAAGGAAGAGCTGGACGATGCCCTGGCGCGCCTGCTGCCGCCGGATGCGCTCAAGGGCATGCGGCAGGCGGCCACGCTGCTGGCCGACGCCATCGCCCAGGACAGGCGCCTGGTCATCGTCGCCGACTACGACTGCGACGGCGCCACCGCCTGCGCCGTGGGCGTGCGCGGCCTGAAGTTGCTGGGCGCGCGCCATGTCGACTACCTGGTGCCCGACCGCGTGGTGGACGGCTACGGCCTCACCGCGCCGATCGCCCGGCGCGTGTTCGACAAGGGCGCGGATCTGCTCATCACCGTGGACAACGGCATTGCCAGCATCGAGGGCGTGGCCGAGGCCAAGGCCCTGGGCCTGGCCGTGCTGGTCACCGACCACCACCTGCCCGGCCCCGAGCTGCCGGCGGCCGACGCCATCGTCAACCCGAACCAGCCGGGCTGCGGTTTCGAGAGCAAGTCGATCGCCGGCGTGGGCGTGATGTTCTACGTGCTCATGGCGCTGCGCGCCGAGCTGCGCACACGCGGCCGCTTCGACCAGGCCGGCCAGCCCCGGCTGGAGCCGCTGCTGCCGCTGGTGGCGCTGGGCACCGTGGCCGACGTGGTGCGCCTGGACAGCAACAACCGCCGCCTGGTAGCCCAGGGATTGAAGCGCATACGCGCCGGCCAGATGCCGCCCGGCATACAGGCGCTGTTCGACGCGGCCGGACGCAAGGCCGAGGCGGCCACCACCTTCGACTTCGGCTTCGCGCTGGGCCCGCGCATCAACGCCGCGGGCCGCCTGGCGGACATGACGCTGGGCATAGAGTGCCTGCTGACCGACGACCCGGGCCGCGCCGCCGACCTTGCACGCCAGCTCGACGCCATCAACCGCGAGCGCCGCGAGATCGAGGGCGGCATGCGCGAGCAGGCCATGCTGCTGGCCGAGGGCCTGTTCGACGAGGACGAGGAGCCGCCGCCGGCCATCAGCGTCTTCGACCCCGAATTCCACGAGGGCGTGGTGGGCATCGTGGCCTCGCGCATCAAGGACCGGCTGCACCGCCCCAGCTTCGTCTTCGCCGCCAGCAGCGCGCCGGGCAAGGAGCATGAGCTCAAGGGCTCGGGCCGCTCCATCCCGGGCTTTCACCTGCGTGACGCGCTGGACCTGGTGGCCAAGCGCCACCCCGGCGTGATCCTGAAGTTCGGCGGCCATGCCATGGCCGCCGGCTGCACCGTGGCCGAAGAGCATTTCGAGACCTTCGAACAGGCCTTCGCCCAGGTGGCCCAGGAATGGCTGGACGCCGCCACCCTCACGCGCCGGCTGGAGACCGACGGACCGCTCGCGCCCGAATACTGCCGCGCCGAGCTGGTGGACCAGCTGCAGCGCGAGGTCTGGGGCCAGGGCTTCGCCCCGCCCACCTTCAGCGAAGAGGTGCAGGTGCTGAGCCAGCGCCTGGTGGGCGAGGCGAAAAACCACCTGCAGATCAAGCTGCTGCACCAGGGCCGGCCCATGGATGCGATCTGGTTCGGCCACACCGAGCCGCTGCCCGAGCGCGCGCTGCTGGCCTTTCGCCTCGACGTGAACGAGTGGCGCGGCGAGCGGCGCGTGCAGTTCCTGGTGGAGGGGGTGGAACTGGAAATCAGATGAGGCGCTTGCCTCCATCGGCAAGCCGCACTGCCTCGTGCCTCATCATGCCCATCGCCCGCAGCAGAACCACTGGCTCAATCGTGGCCGCCGTGGCTGTGGCTCAGCAGGCGATCGGTCAGGGCAATCGCCAGGGCGCTGAGCAGGAAGGCGATGTGGATGATGGACTGCCACATCAACACCTTTTCGTCATAGTTGGCGGCATTGATGAAGGTTTTCAGCAGGTGGATGGAGCTGATGCCGATGATGGCCGTCGAGAGCTTGACCTTGAGCACCGAGGCGTTCACATGGCTGAGCCACTCCGGCTGGTCCGGGTGGCCCTCCAGGTGCAGGCGGCTGACGAAGGTCTCGTAGCCGCCGACGATGACCATGATGAGCAGGTTGGAGATCATCACCACGTCGATCAGCGCCAGCACCACCAGCATGATGACCGTCTCGTTCAAGCTGGTCAGCGGAGCATCGGTCTTATAGCCAATGCTGGTGACCAGGGCCTGCAGCGCCTGCTCATCTCCCAGGGCGGCTTCGAGCAGGTGGATCAGCTCCACCCAGAAATGGAACACATATACCGCCTGCGCCGCAATCAACCCCAGGTACAGGGGCAACTGCAGCCAACGGCTGGCAAAAATCATGGACGGCAAGGGGCGCAGGGCCGCGCTGGAGCTGTGAGTTGAACGCATAAAAAATGCAAAAAAGGGGCGGCGATTATAAAAACCGCCGCCCCCTGCCGTGATTGAATGCCGAAAAGGCCTTTAACGCCCGCCCCGCCAGCGCCGCAGGCTATGGTTTTTAATGTTTAGAAGCTTTCCCAGTCGTCATCCGCGCCGGCGGCCGCGGGCGCCTTGGTGCTGGCAATGCGCGCCGGCACCGCAGCCGGCTTGGGCGCGGGTTTGGCCACCTGCGTGCGCACCGCTGGCGCCACGCTGGCCTGGGCCTTGGGCTGGGCGGCTGCGGGTGTCGCGAGCGGACGCGCGGCAGCACGCGGCGCGGCCACGGCATGGCCGCCCACGTTGAACACCGCCACCACCTGCGCCAGGCGCTGCGCCTGCTCGTGCATGGCGGCTGCTGCCGCGGTGGACTCTTCCACCAGGGCCGCGTTCTGCTGCGTCATCTGGTCCAGGTTGGCCACGGCCTGGTTCACCTGGCCGATGCCGTCGCGCTGCTCGGTGCTGGACGCCGTGATCTCCCCGATCAGGTCGCTCACGCGGCGCACGCCTTGCACGATCTCCTGCATGCTCCGGCCGGCCTGCTCGACCTGGGCCGAGCCCGACTCCACGCTGTCCACGCTGGCGCCTATGAGTTGCTTGATTTCCTTGGCGGCCTCGGCCGAGCGGCCGGCCAGGCTGCGCACCTCGCCGGCCACGACGGCAAAACCGCGCCCCTGCTCGCCGGCGCGCGCCGCCTCGACGGCGGCGTTCAGCGCCAGGATGTTGGTCTGGAAGGCGATGCCGTCGATGACCCCGATGATGTCGGAGATCCTGCGGCTCGATTCAGTGATCTGCTGCATGCTGGCCACCACCTGGTCCATGACCTGGCCGCCCTGCTCGGCCGCCCGGGCGGCGTTGGCCGCCAGCTGGTTGGCCTGGCGTGCGGTGTCGGCCGATTGCGTCACCGTGGCGGTGAGCTCTTCCATGCTGGCCGCGGTTTCCTCCAGGTTGGCGGCCGTCTGCTCGGTGCGCGAGGACAGGTCGTGGTTGCCGGTGGCAATCTGGCTGGAGGCAGCCGAGACCGATTCCACGCCCGAACGCACCTCGCCCACCACGCCGCGCAGGCGCGCGCCCATGGCCGACAGCGAACGCAGCAGGCGGCCCAGCTCGTCGCGCCGCTCGTCATGCACGTCCTGCGTCAGGTCGCCGGCGGCAATCGCGTCCGCCAGGCCCACGGCGCGGTCCAGCGGCTGGGTGATGGAGCGCACCAGCATGGCCGCCAGTGCCACGCCCACCAGCACCATCGTCAGGGCAATGGCCCCACCCACCCATATGGCCGTCTGACGCTGCTGCTCAGCCTTGAGCCTGGCGGCATCGCGCTGGCGCTCCTGCAGTTGCAAGAAGGCGTCTTGCTCTGCCACATAGCGCGCCACGGCCGGCAGCATCTTGCTGTTCAACACACCCATGGCGCCGGTGAAGTCAAGGTTGGCGCGCAGCTTGCCGGCCTCAGCGTTGAACTCCAGCACCTGCTTGCGCATCGTCATGATGCGCTGGAACTGCTCCTTGTCCGCGGGCGAGAAAAGCGCCGCCTCGATCTGCTGCTGCACGGCGTCAATCGCCTGTATCCCCTCTTTGGATTGCTGGATCAAACGTTCCGACAGGGCTTCATCCCCCGAGGCCAGTGCATTGACCACCCGATCCACCGCCAGCGCGCTCAAGCCCTTCCAGCGCAGGGCCAGGCTGATGCGGTTTTCGTTGAACTGAACGACACGCGCCACCTCGGCATCCACATTCCCCAGATGGGTCACCATGCCGGCCAACAGCACCAGCATGCAGCTCATCAGCCCCAGCACCAGGGCCCACAGTTTGCGCGCAACAGGCAAATGATTGAAATTCATGTCTTTTCTCTAGGGCACATGACGGCGCCGTATATACAACAGAAAAAAAGTGATTGGCCGGGCTCAACGGCGATCCGGCCGGGGGCGTAGTGTCTCACGCACTACACGTTTGATTACACATTTAAAGGTAACAAACGCCCCTCGTTTTCCTCGTTTTCGCCCAAACCATCATGGCCGCGCAGTCTGAGGGCGCGCCTTAGAATTGCCTGCGTGTCCACCCTGCTCAACGCCGACCTGCACTGCCATTCCGTGGTGTCTGACGGCACCCTCAGCCCCGAAGCCCTGGCGGCGCGTGCGCATGCCAACGGCGTGCAGTTGTGGGCGCTGACCGACCACGACGAGATCCGCGGCCAACACCGCGCGGCCGCGGCGGCGCGCGCACTGGGCATGGACTACCTGACGGGCGTGGAGATTTCCGTCACCTTTGCCGACACCACGGTGCACATTGTGGGCTTGGGGTTTGACGCCGATGACGCACAGCTGACCCGGGGCCTGGCCGCCACACGCGACGGGCGCGGCGATCGCGCCCGTGAAATCGGCGCGCAGCTGGCGCGCGTGGGCATCAGGGACGCCTACGAGGGCGCGCTGTGCTACGTGGACAACCCCGAGCTGATCTCGCGCACCCACTTTGCACGCTATCTGGTGGACGCCGGCTACTGCCGCGATACCACGGAGGTGTTTCGCAAATACCTGACCGAGGGCAAGCCCGGATTTGTGCCGCACCGCTGGGCCCGGCTGGGCCATGCCGTGCGCTGGATATGCGAGGCCGGCGGCATGGCCGTGATCGCCCACCCGGCGCGCTACCGCCTGACGGCGAATGAGGAATATGCGCTGTTTTCCGAATTCAAGCAGCATGGCGGCCAGGGCGTGGAGGTGGTGACCGGCAGCCACTCCTGCGCCGAATACGCCGTCTATGCCGCCATGGCGCAAGAGTTCGGCCTGGCCGCCTCGCGCGGCAGCGACTTCCACAGCCCCGGGGAATCGCACACCGACCTGGGCGCCCTGCCCAACCTGCCGGCGCAGCTGACGCCCGTGTGGCAACCGCTGGCCGAGCGCATTCTGCGCGCCCACTGATAAATCAAATCCCGCTACCCGCCCTGTCATGGCCCAATACTTCGAAATCCACGCCGACAACCCGCAGCCGCGCCTGCTCAAGCAGGCGGCCACGCTGCTGGCCAGCGGCGGCATCCTGGCCGTGCCCACGGACTCCAGCTACGCCCTGGTGTGCCGACTGGATGACAGGGACGCCGTGGACCGCATGCGCCGCGTGCGCCAGATCAACGACAAGCACCACCTGACGCTGCTGTGCCGCGACCTGTCGGAGCTGGCCAGCTACGCCCATGTGGACAACCGCCAGTACCGCTTGCTCAAGCTGGCCACGCCCGGGCCCTATACCTTCATCCTGGACGCCACCAAGGAGGTGCCGCGGCGCGTGAGCCATCCGCAGCGCAAGACCATCGGACTGCGCCTACCCGACCACAAGGTCATGCAACTGCTGCTGGAGCTGCACGGCGCGCCATTGCTGGCGACCACGCTGATCCCTGCCGGCGAGACCGAGCCGCTGAACGATCCACAGGACATCCGCGAGCGCTACGAAAAGCAGCTCGACGCCATCATCGACGCCGGCGCCTGCCCGCTGGCGCCGACCACGGTGCTGGATCTGACGCCCATGAGCACCGGCGGCGAGGTCTTGGTGGTGCGAGAAGGGCGCGGCAGCCTGCAGGCGCTGGGTCTCTGAAGGTCGCATGCAGAATTCACAGTCAAACAGGGCATTAGCGCCCGCCCATCAAGCGCGTGAAGCTATATTTTTTAACTCGCCTTAGGCCACCAGGCGCAGTGATTCATTGGCGACCATGTCGCCCGCGCTCTCTTCATCCAGCTTGAAGGCACCCACGGCCTGCTGCAGGTCCACGGCGCGCTCGGTCAAGGCGGCGGCGGCCTGCGTGGCCTGCTGCACCAGGGCGGCGTTGTGCTGCGTGGCTGCGTCCATATGGCCCACGGCCTGGTTCACATGGCCGATACCCTCGCTTTGCTCGCCCAGCGCGTGGGAGATTTCGCCCAGCAGGCCGCTGACCTGGCCGACGGAATGCACGATCTCCTGCATGGTCTGGCCGGCCTGGCCCACCAGGCCGGCGCCGGCCTGCACCTGCTGCACCGACTCCTGGATCAATGTCTTGATCTCGCGCGCGGCAACGGCACTGCGCTGGGCCAGGCTGCGCACCTCGCTGGCCACCACGGCGAAGCCGCGGCCCTGCTCGCCGGCGCGTGCGGCCTCGACGGCCGCATTCAGCGCCAGGATGTTGGTCTGGAAGGCAATGCCCTCGATGACCTGGATGATGTCCACGATCTTGCGCGAGCTGGAGCTGATGGCGTCCATGGTTTGCACCACCTCACCCACCACTTCGCCGCCACGACCCGCCGTATGCGATGCATCCACCGCCAGGCCGCTGGCCGAGCGCGCACGCTCGGCGTTCTGGCGCACGGTGACGGTGAGCTGCTCCATGCTGGCCGCGGTCTGCGTGAGCGCGCTCACCTGCTCCTCAGTGCGGCGCGACAGATCGCCATTGCCGGCGTCGATCTCACCAGCGGACACACCAATCGCGTCGGCCGACTGCTTGATGCGCCCGACCAGCTCGGTCAGCGTATCCTCCATGGTGCCCAACGCGCTCAACAAGCGGCCGAAGTCGCCCTGGAGGTCGGAACTGAATTCCTGGCTCAAGTCGCCCGCGGCCACGGTCTCGGCAATCAGAATGGCCTGGGCCAGCGGACGCACGATGCCGCTGCGCAAGGAGAGCCATGAAAATGCCGCCAGCAGGATCGCCAGCCCCCCCAGCGCCCATACCCAGGGCGCGGCCCCCCCGCCACCCGGCTGCGCCAGCCCCCACAGGGCCACGGTCATAAGTGCGCTCACGCAGAGCACCATAGAACCAAACGCCAGCGTCAGGCGTACCCCAATTGTCAATCGGACGAAACCAGGCACTGCTTGTCTCCTTATATTTGTGTTTCTTTTTGCAACACTAATTCATACTAACAAGAGTTGACTTGTCTTGTCGTACGTGAAGTCCCTCATCGCACCACCTGCGTCTGACCGAGCGCACTGCGTCTGACACAATCCGTGCCGTGGATATCACCAACCTCATCCAAACCGTACTCATCTACGCCCTGCCCGTGCTGTTCGCGATCACGGTGCACGAGGCCGCCCATGGCTATACGGCACGCCATTTCGGCGACCACACCGCCGCCATGCTGGGACGCGTCACGCTCAACCCCATCAGGCACATCGACCCCATAGGCACGGTGCTGATGCCGCTGCTGCTGTACTTCGCCACCTCGGGGGCGTTTCTGTTCGGCTATGCCAAGCCGGTGCCGGTCAACTTCCATCACCTGCGCAACCCCAAGCGCGACATGGTCTGGGTGGCGCTGGCGGGCCCGGCGTCCAACTTCGCACAGGCCATCGTCTGGGCGCTGGTGCTGCTGGCACTGGCGGCCACGGGCACGCAGGAGCGCTTCTTCGTGGAGATGGCGCGTGCCGGCATCGCCGTGAACCTGGTGATGTGGGCCTTCAATCTGTTTCCGCTGCCGCCGCTCGATGGCGGCCGCATCCTCGTCGGCCTGCTGCCCTGGAAACAGGCGCAGCTCATCGCTCGCATCGAGCCCTACGGTTT
The DNA here is from genome assembly GCF_044792555.1 of Alicycliphilus denitrificans. Taxonomy (GTDB): domain Bacteria; phylum Pseudomonadota; class Gammaproteobacteria; order Burkholderiales; family Burkholderiaceae_C; genus Alicycliphilus; species Alicycliphilus denitrificans_A. Next base: position 1,106,357 of record NZ_CP126238.1, on the reverse strand, counting down.
TTTCATCGTGCTGGCCCTGGTCGTGGGCGGCGTCGTGGGCCAACTGTGGCTGCGCCCGCTGATGTCGCTGGGCTACGCCGCCATCAGCCTGCTGATCTCGCCGCTCACCGCCTTGCTTCGCTAATTCCATGACTACTACGCGCTTTCTTACTGGCATTACGCCCTCCGGCACGCCGCACCTGGGCAACTACGCGGGCATGATGCGCCCGGCCATTGCCGCCACCCGCAGGCCCGGGGTCGAGAATTTCTACTTCCTGGCCGACTACCACGCCCTCATCAAGTGCCAGGAGCCCGAGCGTGTGCACCGCTCCACGCTGGAGATCGCCGCCAGTTGGCTGGCCGCGGGGCTGGACCCCGAGCAGGTGACCTTTTACCGCCAGTCCGACATCCCCGAAATCCCCGAGCTGACCTGGCTGTTGACCTGCGTCACCGGCAAGGGCCTGCTCAACCGCGCCCATGCCTACAAGGCCGCGCAGGACAAGAACCTTGAGACCGGGCGCGAGAGCGACGACGGCGTGAGCGCCGGCCTGTTCATGTACCCGGTGCTGATGGCGGCAGACATCCTGATATTCAACGCACATCAAGTGCCCGTGGGCCGCGACCAGATCCAGCACATCGAGATGGCACGCGACATCGCCGCCAGCTTCAACCACCTCTACGGCGAGCATTTCACTCTGCCCGAAGCCGCCATCGAGGACAGCGTGGCCACCCTCCTGGGCCTGGACGGGCGCAAGATGAGCAAGAGCTACGACAACACGATCCCGTTGTTTTGCCCACGCGAACAGTTGAAAAAACTCATTGGCGCCGTCGTCACCGATTCCCGCGCCCCCGGCGAACCCAAGGAGGTCGAGGGCTCGACCCTGTTCCAGCTCTACCAGGCCTTCGCCACACCCGAGGAAACCGCAGCCATGCGCCGCGCCTATGCCGACGGCATCGCCTGGGGCGAGGCCAAGCAGATCCTGTTTGAGCGCATAGACCGCGAGATCACCCCCATGCGTGCGCGCTACGACGAGTTCATGGCCCACCCCGGGCAGGTGGAAGCCGCGCTGCAGATCGGCGCCCAGCGCGCGCGCGCTCTGGCGACCCCCTTCCTGAAGCAGCTGCGCGCCGCCGTGGGCCTGCGGCCGCTCAGCGCCATGCAAACCCAGCCCCAGGACACACACAAGGCCAGCAAGGCTGCGCTGCCCACCTTCAAGCAATACCGCGAGGCGGACGGCAAGTTCTACTTCAAGCTGGTGGCTGCCGATGGCAGGCTGCTGCTGCAAAGCACTGGCTTTGACATGCCACGCGAGGCCGGCCAGGCCATTGCCCGCCTGCAAAAAGAAGCCGGCGCCCTGCAGGCCCTGGCTGGGCAGCTGGCACCCGTGGCGGGCGTGGACACCATCGAAGTGACTGCGGCCCTACAGGCCCTGGCTACCGCATCCAACGCCTGAGCAGGACACAGCAATACTATTTCTATAGCGAAAATTTGCGCTGTGAACCCTTCCATCTGCTGGTCGTGGACTGACGGCTGCCCGACATCCAGATCCTCGAAATAGTGGTCATGGCGGGGAGGCACCAACCGCCCGATCGAAAGCAACATCGTCGAAACCCGTGCGCGTGGGCGAAGCTGCAAAGGCCAACATCCATGCGGCTCCCGTGAAAATGGCAAGCAGTCAGCTGCCGCTTATTGGCTGAGTCGCCACTGGCCTGGCTCTATCGGCAAAAACGCCTCGATCGCGGCAGTGGCGATGACGTGCGTGGTTCCTTGCTCGGCATCGTGCACATTGAGTCCACCATGGACGGCAGTGACCTCTGCACGGCCTCGCGGCAGTTCCGCGCAGACGCGGGCCGTGTCAACCTTGTCTGGTTCCTGCACGCCGATGGTGACCTGCACGCGCATGTCACGGTGGTCATAACCGAGCGACTTGAACAACACGATGGACGAGTGGTGCAAGGCATCCTGCACTGCTCGGCAGGCTGCCTTGGTGTAGTCGCCGCCATACAGATCGTTGCCCGACCCCATTTCGAGAATGATGCGTCTTTCAGCCATGAGCGGGCTCCATGTCGAAGGAGACCATGACCGCAGCATTGGCGACAACGCTCCAGCCCTCTTTTTCTCGGCGGGGAATGTCGAGCCCGCCCTTGACCACCGTCACAGACGGCTGTCCGTAGGGAAAGATTCCCAGCAAGGCTTGACAATCCACCTCCTCGGGTCGCTGAACGCCGATCTCGACCTGGATGACCATGGCCTCACGGGGGAACCCGAAGGCATCGGCCACATTCAACGAGTTGTGCCACAACGCGTCGCGGATGGCCCGCGCGGCAGCCTCGGTGTAGTTGCGGCTGCGAATCGAGGTTCCCATACCGAATTGCGTGACGACGCGCTTCATTGCCATGGCGGATGTACTGTTCGAGTAAGTGAGTGGAAACGGCGCGGGCCAGGCCCGGGCCCAGCCCGGCAACTTGCGTCAATCGGCTTCGTATTGACGGATGACGAAGTGCTTGGTAGTGGTCTCGACCACTTCCCAGCGCCCACTGAATCCGTTGGGGATCAGAAAGGCATCCCCAGTCTTGAACGATTGAATCGTGCCGTCATTGCCGATCAGGCGGACATGGCCCGAGACGATATAGCAGAACTCGTCACGATCGGTGAAGGCATGCCACTGTCCGGGTGTGCTGGTCCAGGTCCCGGCAATGAGATCACCCTCTGCCCCCTTGAAAAACACGGTGCTTTCGTGTTGCGGATCACCCTCGATCACGCGACCGGGTAGATCGCGCAGACGCCGCGCCTCGTGTTCGCCGCTGTCCCGCTGGAAATCGATGGCCTGAAGTGCCTTGCTCATGTCTTCACCTTTTGCATTGTGCGTTTAGATCTTCTCGTCGCGCAGCCAGTACCACTTGTACAAGAAGAATTGGCCAAAACGGCGAAACGGCGCAAATGCCTCCGAACGCACCATGTTCCAGATATTGGGGTACTCCAGCGGTGAGTTGTAGATTGGCAGCTGAAACACTTCTTTCCCAGCATCCTTGCCTGCCACGCGTTCGGCGATGCGCTTGCCCGCCCAGGTGGAGGAGGAGACACCGTTGCCGCCATAGCCCAGGGCGTGCCACACGGTCTCTTTCGGGTCTGGGCGGGTGATGCGCGGCATCATGTCATGGCTCACATCGACCCAACCCCACCAGGAATGGTCGATCTGAATGCCTGCCAGCGGCGGGAACTTGCGTGCGATGGCGTCGGTGAGAAGTTTCAGGTGTACCGGGTCTTCGGCATCGGCACCCGTGATCGAGCTGCGGCTGCCCAGTTGCAGGCGGTTACCTTCAAGCAGGCGGTAGTAGAAGCGCAGCGTGCGCGTGTCCGTCATGAAGGTTTTGGACTTGAAGTTGCAGGCCTGCATTTCGGCGTCCGTCAGCGGGCGGGTGACCACCGAGTTGGACAGGATGGGCAGGATTTTGTTCTTGAGTATGGGGGTGAGCTTCTGACCGGTGTAGCCGCCGGTGCAGACCACCACGCGCTTGGCGCGCACGACGCCGCCGGGGGTCTGCAGGTGGTGCACGCCGTTGACCGTTTTCCACCCTTGCACCGGGCTGGCCGGATGCACTTTCACGCCCAACTCGCGTGCCTTGCGAATCAGGCCGAAGGTGAATTTCAACGGATGGATGCCCACGCCCTCCTCTTCGAACATCGCGCCCACGTGCTCGCGCTCGTCGCAGAATTGTTCGCGGACTTCTTCCGCGGTGAGCATGCGCGTGCGATAGCCGAACACCTCATTGCGCACGCGGGTCATCTCGCGCAGGTAGTCGAGCTTCTTGGGGCGGTGTGCCATGTAGAGGTGACCACCGTCGTAGGCCTCGCACTCAATCTCCTTGGTGAGCTGACGGAAGTTCTCGAAACCCATGCGGACCTCGGCATCAAGCTTCTTGGCCACGTCCAGGCCCCAGCGCTCGATCCACTGTGAGCGGGTGAGGCGGCCGTTGGCGTTTTGCCCCTGGCCACCGCTGCGGCTGGAGCAGCCCCAGGAGGTCTGGGCCGCTTCGAGCACCGTGGCCACAATGCCGTGTTCGCGCGCCAGGTAGAGCGCGGTGGACATGCCGGTAGAGCCCGAACCGATCACAACCACGTCGGCATTGATGTCACCACGGATCGGGCCATCATCTGGCGGCGGGTTGCCCGCCGAGGCCACCCAGTAGGTGGGGGCATAACCGGTGCCCTGGCCCGGCGTGGGGTTCACCAGCGGGTCATAGGTGGGTTCGTAGGGCCGCATCACGTGGCCGCCAAGGGTAGTCGAGGTCATCAAGTGTCTCCAGGGTTTGTAGCAGGTGCGCCTTGCTGTCGAGCAGTGCAAGTGGTGTAAGCGCGCGGATCCTGGGAGCCATGCCCCTGGGATCACGCTCAAACGAAGGATAGGCAGGAGCAGCAGGCACTGGCTAGAACCAGTTCCGACCAATCCATGGGGCCAGCAGCCGCCTCGCGTTTACCTCAAAAAAATATCCTCAGTATTAACCCGCATCATTGGACCTAACGAATCGCCGGAACTGGTTCTACAGTGGCGGGCCGCCAGGGTCCAACAATAGAGTCCGTTCGCAAATCGGTCGCACGGGCGGCAAGCACCGTTCCCCCGGCCCCATGCGAAAAGTTTGACACTGATAGCAGGAGACAAGATGACAGAGCCACACAACACCATCACCGCAGAAACCCTGGCCGAATTTGCCGACGCCTGGAACCGTCACGATATCGAGGCCCTGATGAGCTTCATGCACGACGACTGTCTGTTCCACGCTGTGGCCGGTCCAGATCTGCTGGGCCGCACCTTCAGTGGCCGCGACGAGGTCCGCGAAGGCTTCAAGGCCGCCTGGACCAACTTCCCCGACGCCGCTTGGCTCGATGGCAATCACTTTGTGGTGGGCGATCGTGGCGTGTCCGAGTGCACCTTCAAGGGCACCAAGGCCGACGGTTCGCGCATCGAAGCCCGCATGGTCGATGTGTTCACCTTCAAGGACGGCAAGATTTTGGTGAAGAACGCCTTCCGCAAAGACCGTCCTGCACTGACGACCTGAGCCCACCCGGCCCTCAGGCATTTTTTCCCTTGTTGTGCCGGCTGCGGGCATGAAGGCCCGAGCCGGCCCAAGCTGATCACAGTCCGTAACCAAGATCGACGCCAAAGTCGACCCGTTTGTTTAGTATTTAAACCACCCATGGAGACAATCATGGTATTCAAGACCACCACCCTGGTATCGCTGCTGGCAGCCTCTTCTTTCTTCATTGGCGGCAGTGCGCTGGCCACCACCTTCAAGGTCGCCGTGGGCGACGCCCAGGGCAGCGCCCAGTGGGAAATGGCCAGCAAGTTCAAGACAGCCTTTGAGGCCAAAACCGGCGGCAAACACAAGGTAGACCTATTCCCCAACGGCCAGCTCGGCAGCGAAGAGACCACGGTCAACAGCGCCTCGATCGGCACCCTGGACTTTTCCGTCCTGGCCATCAACAACATCACCCCGTTCTCGCCCACTGTGGGCGTGCTTACGCTGCCCTACGTGATCCAGAGCGCCGAAGAAGCCAAACAGCTGGTGACTGGCGAAATTGGCAAGGAGCTCACCGCCAACACCGTGCGCGACGCTGGCGTGCGCATCGTTGGCTGGACCTTCACCGGTTTCCGTGTGCTGACCAACTCCAAGAAACCGATCAAGACCATCGCCGACCTCAAGGGCCTGAAGATCCGCGTTCCCAAGAACGAAATCATGATTGCTTCTTATCAGGCCTGGGGCATCAACCCCACGCCCATGGCCTGGTCCGAGACCTTCACCGCGTTGCAACAAGGCGTGGTGGATGGCCAGGACAACCCTTACCTCACAGTGCACTCAATGAAGTTCAGCGAAGTGCAGAAGTACATCACCAACATCCGCTACGTGTTCTCGCTCGAACCCATCATCGTGGGCGAGGCCACCTTCAAGAAGCAGCCGGCCGATGTGCAAAAAGCGATCCTGGAAGCAGGCACTGAAGCCACCGAGCACAGCTACAAGTGGTTGGCTGACACAGAAGGAAAGATCAAGAAAGAGCTGACCGCCAAGGGCATGCAGATCACCGACCCGGCCGATGGCGAAAAAGAGTGGATCGCCAAGGCCACTACAACGGTGTGGCCCAAGTTCTACGCCAGCATCGGCGGCAAGGACAAGCTCGACAAAGTCCTGAAGACCCTGGGCCGTTGATCGCCTGATGGCGGCGGCCACCGCTCGGTGGCCGCCTTTTTTTGTGGATTTTTGTGTTGTACTGCGCTTTTGAAAGCGCCTGTCCGGCGTGCCGCGCGCGCCCTTTTTTGAGGTAATCGCCATGACGCCTTTGCGCAAATCACTGGCCTGGTTGAACGACATCGAGACACTGGTGTGCGAGTGGTTGCTCGCGCTATTTGTGATCTTGCTGTTTGCGCAGGTCGTCTCGCGTCAGCTCTTCGGCTACTCGATCGCCTGGTCGGAAGAGCTCTCCACCTACATGTTTGTCTGGTTTGCCTACCTCGGCGCGGTGGTGGCAGCCAAGATGTCGGCACACAACCGCGTCACCGTGCACATGCAGTACCTGCCGAATTGGCTGGCCAAGACGATGATGACCTTGGCCGATCTGCTCTGGGTGGCGTTCAACCTGTATTTCGTCTGGCTCAGCTACGACTTCGTGTTCAACCGCATGAACCTGTTTTGGAAAGCGCAGACGCTGGGTGTGCCTATGAAATATATCTACATGATCCTGCCGGTGGCCTTCACCCTGATGTCTCTCCGCGTGCTGTGGAACATCTACCTCAGCGTGTTCAGAGGCGAGGAGTTGCTGGACCCCGAAACTGCAGAGATCAAGAAAATGCTGAAAAACAACGACGCGCAGGCTCGGAACTGAGCGCGTACCGGAGACAAGATCATGGACATGTATTTATCCGAAATTCTGTTTGGCGGATTCCTGCTGCTGCTGCTGCTGGGCGCGCCAATCACGGTGGCGCTGGGCGGCGCGGCCATGGGCGCCTATGTGGTGCTCGACAAAGATCCCATCGCGCTCGTGCAGATTGCGTTCAACTCGGTCGGCAGTTTTCCGCTGATGGCCCTGCCCGCCTTCGTGCTGGCCGGTGCCCTGATGGAGGCCGCTGGCATTTCCCGGCGCCTGGTTGACATCGCCGAAGCCATGGCCGGCCCCATCACCGGTGGCCTGGGTGTGGCGACGGTGCTGGCCTGTCTGTTCTTCGGTGCGATCTCTGGCTCGGGGCCGGCGACCACCGCGGCGGTGGGCATGCTGATGATCCCCGCCATGACCAAGCGCAAATACGATCGCGCCTACGCCTCGGCGGTGACCGCAGCCTCTGGCGGGCTGGGCATCATCATTCCACCCTCGATTCCGATGGTGATCTTCGGCATCGCGGCACTGGGCATGGAGCCGCCACCCGAGGCGGTGGAGAAATTTGGCACTTTTGCTTCGCTGTCCATTCCCAAGCTGTTTGTTGCCGGCGTGATGCCTGGTTTGGTGATGGCTGGCGCCCTGCTGGTGATGAACTACTTCATCTCCAAGAAGCGCAACTACCGGGGCCTGTCTGAAAATTGGTCGGGCAGCGATCTGCGTGCGGCGCTGAAACGCGGCGTCTGGTCCATCCTGGCGCCGGTGATCATCCTCGGCGGTATCTACGCCGGCATCTTCACCCCCACTGAATCGGCCATCGTGGCGATCTTCTATACCTTGTTCGTCGGCTGGTTTGTCCATCGCGAACTGAGCTGGCTCGCGATCAAGGTATCGCTGCGCACCACCACCTGGATCACCGGGCGCGTGCTGCTCATCCTTTTCACGGCCACCGCATTCGGCCGCCTGCTGGTGGAACAGCGCATTCCCAGCAACATCGCCGAGGCCATGCTCGGCATGACGACCAACCCCTACATCATCTGGACGCTGGTAATCATGTTTCTGCTGTTTGTCGGCATGTTCATGGAAACCCTTGCAGCCATCCTGATCCTGGTGCCGGTGTTGCTGCCGGTGATGTACCTGGCCGGCGCTGATCCAACCCATGTGGGCATCGTGGTGATCTGTACCCTGTCGATCGGTTTCATGACGCCCCCGCTGGGAGAGAACCTTTTCGTGGCCTCGGGCATCGGTGGGGAATCGGTGGAAAAGATCGTCGTGAGAGTGCTGCCCTTCGTGCTGGTGTCCACGATCGCGGTTTTCCTGATCGCCTTTGTGCCGCAGATCTCTCTCTGGCTACCCTCGCTGATGGGCTACTGAACCCAGGTCATCGATGCACAGCGCCGTCAGCCGATCAGCATCGGCGGACGGCGTTTTTGCATCTCGGCGATCACCCCAGCCAAAGTGGCAATGCCTTCGTCGATCACGCGCGCGCGGATCGACTGAAAACCCAGGCGGACGAAGTGACCGGTGGGCTGTTCGGCCTGAAAGAACACATCGCCCGGCTCAATCAACACGCCACGCTCGGCGGCGCGTTCGGCCAGTTCGGTGGCCGGGACGTTGTCGGGCAGTTGCACCCAGCACGAACCGCCGCCACTCATGGGCGTCACGGTGCACTGCGGGGCATGGCGCGCCAGTGCGTCGAGCATCAGCGTCCCGCGCTCTTTTTGCGCCTGGGCCAATCGTTTGAGGTGCGCATCGTTGTAGCCCAGAGAAATGAACAACGAGAGGCTGCGCTGGATGAACGATGAGGGATGGCGGATCATGAGGCGGCGCAGCGCACGCAACTCGGTGATCAGCGCGGGAGCAGCCACGATGTAGCCAATGCGCAGGCCCGGCGCCATGCTCTTGGAAAGGCTGCCGATGTAGATCACGCGCTCGCTGCGGTCCAGGCTCTTGAGCGCCGGGATCGGGTTGCCCGCGAAGTTGTTTTCGCTCTCGAAGTCGTCCTCTATGATCACGAGATCGGCGGCATCTGCCAGGCGCAGCAGCTCTTCGCGCCGATGCAAGGGCATGGTCACGCCGGTCGGGCACTGGTGACTGGGCGTGGTGTAGAGGTAATCGAAATGGCGCAGGCGGTCGTCCACGATCAGGCCGTTGTCGTCCACCGGCAAGGGCGTGATCTGCGAGGTGCGGCTGGCAAAGATGTTGCGCGCATCGGGATAGCACGGATCTTCGATTGCCACCCGGGTTTGCTCGCGCATCAGCAGGTCGGCCACCATATAGAGAGCGTGTTGCGCGCCCACGGTGATGATGAGTTGGTCCGCCGTGGCCCAGACACCGCGCCGGGGCAGCACGCGGGTGCAGATCTGATCCACTAGCGATTCGTCGTCGCGAGTGATCTGATCTGGCGCCCAGTCGCGAATGTCGAGCACGCTCAGCGCCTTGAGGCAGCACTCGCGCCAGGCCGCAGTAGGAAACAGCGATTCGTCAAACTGGCCATAGAGAAACGGGAAGGGGCTTTTTTGCCAGTTGGCGGGCTTGACGATGCTGCGCTGTGCGCTGGGCTGTTGGTAGAGGCGCTGTGCCCAGGCGATGGATGGAGCCTGGTGGCCTTGGTCGGCCGGAGCACGGTTTTGCATGCGCTGGCCTAGCAAGGTCGAACTCACGAAGTGGCCCTTGCGTTCCCTCGAAATCAGGTAGCCCTCATCGGCCAGTTGCTGGTAGGCCAGCACCACGGTGATGCGGCCCACGCCCAGCTCGGTGGCCAGTTCGCGGCTGGAGGGCACAGGTGCCCCCGGCTTGAGTTGCCCGTCCAGGATCGCCGAGACCAGCATCTCGCGTATCTGGCCTTGCAGCGTCAGATTCTCGCGCGCGCTGCGTTGCAGCAGCTGTTTCCACATTGCGCCTTGTAGGGGCTGGAGCATGGCGGTAAATTTTGAAAAAAGTAGTGAATCAGGGTGAATGCGCAGAATTGTGCGCCAAGCCTGAGAGGCCCTGTCGCGTGGTGCGGCAGCCCTGCGCCGCTTCGCCGGCTGTGCTGGGTCCGGTGACGATGGCGGCGGTTGCCGGTGCTCGAGGTCCGCGCGGCACTGGCGGAACACGCGCTTGCGGCTCGAATGCCACTGATGCTCGCGTTGGAGCGGTTCACATTGATGCCACAGGCAGCCGACCGCCTGATGCGGCGGCTTTGAACACAGATCAGCGCACGCGCTATCCGAAGCGCCGGCGCGGCCCGGCGGCGAGCATCGCCACGATCTCGCGCAGCACCTGGTTGCTCACCGAGTTCGACAGGTCGAAGGCGCGGTTCTGCCGGTAGTAGGGGCTCAGGTCCAGGCCCACGCCCACGCCATAAATCTCCACCTCGCCCTGTGCCGACAGCTGGGCCACCACATGGCTCAGGTGGTGGTCGAGATAGTGGGCGTCGTTGGCCAGCGCAGTGGCGCCATCGGTGGGGCTTCCGTCGGAAAACACCAGCAGCAGGCGCCGGCCGTCGCAGCGCTCTACCAGCCGCCGCGCGGCCCACAACACCGCCTCGCCGTCCACCCCTTCGCGGAACAGATCGGCCTTGAGCAATGCGGCGATCGAGCGCCGTGCACGCCGCCACGGGGTATTGCTGTCCTTGAACACGATATGGCAGGTTTCGTTCAGGCGGCCCGGGTGCGCGGGGCGCCCGGCGCGCAGCCAGGCCTTCTGGACGCGGCCGCCGCTCCAGCTGCCGGTGGTGAAACCGAGTACCTCGCTGGTCACACCGATCTGATCGAGCGCACGCACCATCACATCGACCAGCGTGGCCACTGCCTCGATGTGCTGGCGCATGGAACCAGAGCAGTCGATCAGAAAACTCACTGCGGCGTCGGACTGCGGAGTGAGCTGCTCCTGCTGGAACAACCGGCGCTCCGAGGGGGAAGTGATCAGGCGACTGAGTTGGCGGCCGTCGATGTAACCCTCTTCCTGGCCCCCCAGCCAGCCGTCGCGCTGCGGCGCGGCGAGCACGGCCTGAAGCTCGCGCGCCAGACGCGCCTGCTGGATCGCCTGCTGTGCGATGCGCTGGTCCATGCGCTCGCGGTATTCGTCGAGCAGGGCGGTACGCACCAGGCTTTCGGCCTCGACCTCGGTGTCGAACTCGTCGGTGAACACGCGGTAGGCATCGCCCGCCTCGCTCAGCAGGCGGCTCTGGCCGCTGCTGGCGGCCACAAACCCCTCTTCCCCGTCGCTCTCGAAGTCCATCCAGAGGTTGAACAGCGCGGATTTGTCGTCGGCCTCGGCCTCGTTGGCCGCATCGTCGGCTTCATCCCCCTCCTCGCCGGCGTTCAGCATGTCGTCGACAGTCCGCGCGATGAACAGCGCGTGCACCGCATAGGCAGCCTGGTCGTGCCGCGTGCGGCGTAGGCCGGCCAGGGCGGTGCCCAGCGTGGGTACCACCGACATACGGGTCGCCTCGATGGCATCTTCGCTGGCCTCCACCACCGGCTGAGCCGTGACCCGCGAGCGGGTAATTTGCGCCACGGTGTAGAGCAGCATGCCGCGCGAGGTTTCGGTCAGGCCGCTGTTGAAGAACGCGAGCGACCAGGCCTCGAAGCGGTGTCGCAGGTTGTGCACCATGCCCGGCATGTCGGCCGGCGCCAGCGCTTCAACGCGGAACTGCTCCAGCATCTCGAACAGCATGCGCGGCAGCGGCTCGCTGGGGCGCAGGCGCTTGTGCAGCTCGGCGTCACTCAGGCGCACCCGCAGCGCCATCGCGTCGGCCGCGCCACGGAACGAGCCGAAATCGTCGGTGACCGGCGCTGGGTTCAGGTGGGGCGCAAACGGAGGCAGCGCCTTGTCACCCCGGTACAGCCGGCGGCCTCGAAAGTGCAGGCCGGCGTCGCCGCTGAGCGCGCGGATGGAGGCCGCGCACAGGTCGTCTATGCGCTGCTGCTGGCGGGTAGCGCTGGCCGCGCCGGCCGGGGGCTGGGTCATCGCATGTGCCTCAGGCCACCAGAGCGTGCGATTCGTCGAGCTCGCGATGGAAGCAACGTTGGAAATACTCAGCCACGATGGGGCGCTCGGACTCGTCGCACTTGTTCACAAATGACAGTTTGAACGCTAGCCCGGGGTCGTGGAAGATCTCCACGTTCTCGGCCCAGGTGATCACGGTGCGCGGCGACATCAGCGTGGACAGATCGCCGACACGGAAACCCTGGCGGGTGAGCTCGGCCACCGCCACCATGGAGTTGATCATTTCCTGGCCTGCTGTGTCGGCGTAAGCGGGCACGCGGGCGGTCACGATAGCCACCTCTTCTTCGCGCGCTAGATAATTGAGCGCCACCACAATGTTCCAACGATCGATTTGCGCGTGGTTTAGGCGCTGCGCGCCGTGGTAGAGACCGCTGAGGTTACCCTGGCCCACGGTGTTGGCGGTGGCGAACAGACGGAAATAGGGATTTGGGCGCAGCACGCGGTTCTGGTCCAGGAGCGTGAGCTGGCCGTCGCGCTCCAGGATACGCTGGATCACAAACATCACGTCTGGACGACCGGCATCGTACTCATCAAAAATCAGCGCCATTGGGCGCTGCAGTGACCAGGGCACGATCCCTTCCTGAAACTCGGTCACCTGCTGGCCATCGCGCAATACCACAGCGTCCTTGCCCACAAGGTCAAGCCGGCTCACGTGGCCGTCGAGGTTCACGCGCACACAGGGCCAGTTCAGCCGCGCGGCCACCTGCTCGATATGGGTCGATTTACCGGTGCCGTGCAGGCCTTGCACCATCACACGGCGGTCGCGACTGAATCCGGCGAGCAGGGCCAACGTGACTGCAGGGTTGAAGCGGTAGTTGGCATCGACATCGGGCACGTGCTCGTCGCGCTCGGCAAAGGCCGGCACCTTGAGTTCAGTGTCGATGCCAAACACTTCGCGAACCGACACCATCTCGGTGGGTCGCAGGTTGGTCAGTTCGGTCATGGTGTGTCTCCTATTTGGATGGGCTACCCTCTAGGGAGCCTGTCTGACTTGCAATTCATCGGCTGTAAATCCGGCAAAACCAGTCTTGCTGGAGTTGCTTTGGCTTTCGACGCTCCAAATCCGACAGGCTCCTGAAAGGGCTGGGGTGCTTACGCCCCGTCAAGCGCTTGCACTGCTGCCGCCGACGGGGGCAGTTGCGTCGCGTTCGATACGGCTGATCGCCTGGGCCGCACGTTGAAGGGCGGGCAATAGTTTCAAGGCCTTGTCAGGACCAAGCCGCATGATCGGCGCTTGCACCGCCACACACAGATTGGAGCGGCCGCTGTCGCTGGGAACCAGCACCGCCACGCACAGCAGGCCGGGCAGAAATTCCTCGTTGTCAAATGCAAAGCCCTGGCGCTTGACCTGTTTGATCTCTTCCTCCAGCGCATCCTTGTCGGTCAGCGTCTTGGGCGTGAAGGCTTCGAGTGGCGAATGGGCCAACAGCCGCTGGCGTTGCGCAGGCGTCATGCCCGCAAGAAATATCTTGCCGCTCGCCGAGCAGTGCACGGGCACCCGGGAGCCCGAATGCAAATAAAAGCGCAGCGGCGCGGGAGTTTCCACACGGTCGAGGTAAATCACCTCGCTGCCGCTGAGCGCGGTCAGATTGCAGCTCTCGCCAACCTCGTTGACCAGGGCGCGCAGCACGCCGTGGCGCGCGCCATGAAAGGTGTCGTTGAGCAGCAGGTTCTCGGCCAACTTGCGCAGGCGCACGCCGGTGCCGTATTGCCGACTGTCCGCACCACGCTCCAGTAAGCCCGCATTCTCCAGTTGCTGAAGCATACGGTGCAGGGTGGGCTTGGGCGTGCCGGTCTCCTCGGCCAGGCCTTGCAGAGAGAAAAACTGGTCTTTGGACGCAATCACCTCCAGCAACGCGAACAAGCGCATCGTGGGCGTGTCGCCATTGATCTCGACCGGGGTGGTGGTGGACGTTGGGACGGGGGTGAGCACGCTTTTCATGGACGCATGATATCAATATTCCGAAAAAACACAAAAAATATTCCGAAAAATGAAATTCATATTGACCAAGAAACAGAAGTGCCCTAAAGTTCGCACACATTCCAAAAAACGGAATGTCATGTTCCATATTTCACCCCAGTCGATAGGCCCAGGCCCAGGAGACACTCATGAGCAAGACCCCCTCTGATACCCGCACCGTCGTCAGCGGCGTGCAAAAGATGACGCCTTCCGAGGCATTTGTCGAAACCCTGGTCGCCAACGGCGTCACCGACATGTTCGGCATCATGGGTTCGGCCTTCATGGACGCGATGGACATCTTCGCTCCCGCCGGCATCCGCCTGATCCCGGTGGTGCATGAGCAGGGGGCCGCCCACATGGCCGACGGCTATGCCCGCGTGTCCGGTCGCCATGGCGTGACCATTGGCCAGAACGGCCCTGGCATCAGCAACTGCGTGACAGCCATCGCTGCCGCTTACTGGGCCCACAGCCCGGTGGTGATCATCACGCCCGAAACCGGCACCACCGGCATCGGCCTGGGCGGCTTCCAGGAAGCCAACCAGCTGCCCATGTTCCAAGAATTCACCAAGTACCAGGGCCACGTCACCCACCCCAAACGCATGGCCGAGTACACGGCCCGCTGCTTCGACCGCGCCATGAGCGACAACGGCCCGACCCAGCTCAACATCCCGCGCGACTATTTCTACGGCGAGATCGAGTGCGAGATTCCCAAGCCCCAGCGTGTCGATCGGGGTCCCGGTGGTGAAGCTTCGCTGCAGGCCGCCGCCGAGCTGCTGGCCACGGCCAAGTTCCCGGTCATTCTGGCCGGCGGTGGCGTGGTGATGGGCAACGCCGTGGAAGAGTGCAAGGCCTTGGCTGAGCGCCTGGGCGCGCCCGTTGTCACCGGCTACCTGCGCAACGACGCCTTCCCCGCCAGCCATCCGCTGTGGGCAGGCCCATTGGGCTACCAGGGCTCCAAGGCCGGCATGAAGCTGATCGCGCAAGCAGACGTGGTGATTGCGCTGGGTTCGCGCATGGGCCCATTCGGCACCTTGCCGCAGCACGGCATGGACTACTGGCCCAAGAACGCCAAGATCATCCAGGTCGAGGCCGATCACACCAACCTCGGTTTGGTGAAGAAGATCTCCGTCGGCATCTGTGGCGATGCAAAAGCCACCGCCGCCGAGTTGACCAAGCGCCTGAGCGGCAAGACCCTGGCCTGCGACGCCACCAAGGCCGAGCGTGCCAAGACCATTGCCAGCGAGAAGGCCGCATGGGAAAAGGAGCTCGACGAGTGGACGCATGAGAAGGATGCCTTCAGCCTCGACATGATCGAGCAGAACAAGAAGGAAAAGACCTTCAACGGCGGCGACTATCTGCACCCACGCCAGGTCCTGCGCGAGCTGGAAAAAGCCATGCCCGAGCGCGTCATGGTCTCCACCGACATCGGCAACATCAACTCGGTGGCCAACAGCTACTTGCGCTTCGAAGAGCCGCGCAGCTTCTTCGCCCCGATGAGCTTCGGCAATTGCGGCTACGCGCTGCCGACCATCATCGGCGCCAAGCTGGCCGCCATGGACCGCCCTGCGATCGCCTACGCCGGTGACGGCGCCTGGGCCATGAGCATGGTCGAGATCCTGACCGCCGTGCGCCACGACATCCCGGTCACCGCCGTCGTCTTCCATAACCGCCAGTGGGGTGCCGAGAAGAAGAACCAGGTTGACTTCTATAACCGCCGCTTTGTGGCCGCCGAGCTGGAAAACGAAAGCTGGTCTGGCATGGCCAAGGCCATGGGCGCCGAAGCCATCGTGGTTGACAAGCTCGAAGATGTGGGCCCGGCGCTCAAGAAGGCAGTGGACATGCAGATGAACGAACGCAAGACCTGCGTCATCGAAATCATGTGCACCCGCGAACTCGGCGATCCGTTCCGCCGCGATGCGCTGTCCAAGCCGGTGCGCTTCCTGGAGAAGTACAAAGACTACGTGTGATCACGCAGCGTCTTTGAACTCCGTGGCGCTGCGCTGGTTTTCCCCGCGCAGCGCCTTCTTGATGACATCTGCCCACCGCGACAACGGTTTGACCATCGCGTGAGCAGAGCACCGACCCTGGAGGCCACATGGCTGATTCCCTCGTCTCACCGGTGGCCGCCACGGCACCGGCGCAGGCCGCACAAGCGCCTGCCCACCCCCATTTGAAGTCGCTGGTCGACGCCGCCAAGGCTTGTGGCCCGCTGCGGGTGGCCATCGCCTACCCCTGTGACGCGGCCTCGCTCGGCGCGGCCATCGAAGCGGCCCGCGCAGGGCTGATCACGCCACTGCTGGTCGGCCCAAGCACGCGCATGCAGGCCGCGGCCAGCCAGGGCGGCCTGGACCTCGCAGGTCTGGAAATCGTGGACACCGCCGACAACCCGCGCGCCGCCGCCGCCCAAGCGGCCAGCTTGTGCCGCGAAGGCGCGGCCGCGGCCCTGATGAAGGGCAGCCTGCACACCGACGAACTGCTGGGCGCAGCCGTATCGCGCGAGGCCGGCCTGCGTGGCAGCTCGCGCGCCAGCCATGCCTTTGTAATGGATGTCCCCGGCTTGGAGCGTCCGCTGGTGTTGACCGACTGCGTGGTCAACATCGAGCCAGGCCTGATGGAAAAGCGCGACATCGTGCAGAACGCCATCCACTTCGCCCAGGCCATCGGCATCGAGCGTCCGCGCGTTGCCATCCTCTCCGCCGTGGAGAGCATCAACCCCGCGATCGCCAGCACGCTGGACGCTGCGATCCTGTGCAAAATGGCCGACCGCGGCCAGATCACCGGCGCAGTGCTCGACGGTCCGCTGGCCTACGACAACGCCGTCTCCAGTGCTTCAGCGATCAATAAAGGCATTGTTTCCGAGGTCGCAGGTCGCCCCGACATTTTGTTGCTGCCCGACCTTGAGGCTGGCAACATGATCTACAAGCAACTGGTCTACATGGCCGGTGCCGAGTGCGCGGGTCTGGTACTGGGCATGAAGGTACCGATCATCCTGACCAGCCGCTCCGACTCGATCACCGCACGCATCACCTCGTGTGCGCTTGCGGTGCTGGTAGCTACCCGTGCATCGGGCGTTGGAGCTCGAGCATGAGCGCGGCCGTCTCCAGCGGGCTGCAGCCAGTGAAGTTCGTGCTGCATGTGCTGCCCGGCACACTGCTGGCCGCTGTGGTGGCTATGGCCGCAACCCTGGTCTCCACCCTCCACGGTGGTCCGCAGCTGCTTTATGCACTGTTTTTCGGCGTCGCGTTCCACTACCTCAGCTCGGACCCCAAGGCCAAGCCCGGCATCGAGTTCTGTTCGCGCAATGTGCTGCGCCTGGGCGTGGGCTTGCTGGGTGCACGCATCACCGCCGCGCAGATCGCCGGTCTGGGCTGGTCGACCGCTGCAATCGTGATCGTTGCGGTGGTCACCACCTTGCTGGTCGGCTATCTGCTGGGCAAGCGTCTGGGGCTGGATCGCGCCCAGGGTGTGCTCTCCGGTGGTTCTGTGGCGATCTGCGGCGCCTCAGCCGCGCTGGCGATCTCGTCGGTGCTGCCGCGCACTAAGGAAAGCGAGCGTTTCACGCTGATGGTGGTGGTCACTGTGACTGTGTTGTCCACCGTGGCCATGGTGGTATACCCGCTGATCGCGCGTGCGCTCAACCTACCCCCCGAACTGGCTGGCCTGTTCCTGGGTGGCACCATCCACGACGTAGCCCAGGTGGTCGGCGCAGGGTACATGATTGACCATCCAACCGGTGACTACGCCACCATCGTCAAACTATTCCGCGTCTCCATGCTCGCGGTGGTGGTGGTGGTGGTTTCGGCCATGTTCAAGACCGAGCGCGAGCGCGCAGAGCACGAAATTGCGGCCAATGGCGGCCACGCCGCAGCCAAGAAGCAACCCCTGGTGCCCTGGTTTCTCTGGGTGTTTGTGATCCTGGTAGCGATCAACTCACTGGGATTTGTGCCGGCCGAAGTCGGCAAGGGATTGAGTGATATCTCGCGCCTGTGTTTGGTGGTGGCGATTGCCGCACTGGGCATCAAGACCTCGTTCCAGCAACTGGCCAAAGCAGGCTGGCGGCCGTTTTCCCTGTTGCTGGTGGAGACGGTCTGGATGGCTGTCTTGGTGTTGGCCGCCATCATCGCGCGCCAGCAAGGTTACTTTTGAAACAGTGAGTGCCGCGCCACCTGATGGTGGCGCAGCCCGGCCGTGGCTTTGCGGTGCGTTTTGCATCGGCCCATCGGCGGCTGGCGTTCTGCGGTCGATTGCGTTCTCTGAAAAAATCTCTTCGCCATGTCGCTGGATGCTTTGCTGACTCTCAATACGCTCTGGATATTGCTCTGTGTTGCTTTGGCAGCCTATGTGCAAGGTCTGACGGGTTTTGCCTTTGGCCTCATTTTTTTGGCGCTGGTGGGCATGTTCGACTTGATCCCGATCGCGACCGCGGCCAATGCCGTGACGCTGATCACGTTGAGCCAGACCCTGATCCATTTCCGCGAATTTCCGATCACACCCGAGTGGCGGGTCATCCAGCCGGCGATCTGGCCTAGCTTGATCGGTGTGATTGGAGGACTGGCTTTGCTGTATTGGCTCGGTGACAGCGCTCTTTTCCTGCTCAAGATCGCGTTGGGGGTGTCGGTGGTGGGTTCCGCTGCCTTGCTCGTGATGCGGTTTCAGCCCAAAACCGAGATGGATACAGCGGCCTCGTTTGCGTGGACCGGTGTGCTAGCAGGCTTGATGGGTGGTATGTTTTCCACCGCTGGGCCTCCGCTGGTCTACAAGCTCTATCGCCAGCCTCTCAGTCTGGCGGTGATTCGCCAAGCGCTGTTGGTGATGTTTGGCCTGAGCCAGCTGGTGCGGCTGGCGACGGTGTTGATCACCGGGCAGTTTACGCCGGCCTCAGCCCTTTACGCGGTGCTGGCCGTGCCGTTGCTGTTCGGAGTCACCTGGGGCAACCGGCACTATCCGCTGAAGCTCTCTCCGGTGGCGGTGTCGCGCGTGGCTGCCGGTCTGTTGCTCATGGCCGGCGTGAGCTTGATCGCCACCGCCGGGTAAGCGATCCGACGTGGGGGCGGAAGCGGACAGCAGTGTTTCTGAACAGGCCTGGGCTTAGAAATTCCATTTTTCCGGTGCAAGACCAGTGTTCAGCAGCTCCTGTCCGATGCGGTGCACCTCGCGCACCAGCAGCTCCAGATCGGCGCGCGTGGTGCGGTGGTTGGTGATGTTCACGCGGATGGCGTTGCGCCCATTGACCAGCGTGGTGGACGGCGCGGCGATGCCCTGGGTCTGCAGTTGCACCACGATCTCGTCGTTCAGCACGTCGGTGGTTTTTGCGTCTTGGCCCTCGATCTGGTAGCGGAAGCAGCAAATGTTCATGGCCACCGGTGCCACCAGCGTCATCTGCGGGCATGCATTCACCAACTCGGCGAGGTAGGCCGCCTGCTCGCAGTTCTGTGTGATCAGCGCCCCGAGCTTGGCGGTGCCGTGCTCGGCCAGTTGGGCCCAGACCTTGAGCGCGCGGAAGCCGCGCGAGAGTTCCGGTCCGTATTCCACCGGCCAGGGGTTGCCGGCAGCCAGCCCGCGCGATGCGCCTTTGAGGTATTCCGGGCGCTCTGAGAAAGCGCGGCGGTGCGATTCTTCGGAGCGCATCAGGATGAAGCCAGCGTCGTAGTTCACGTGCAGCCACTTGTGGAAATCAAACGCTATCGAGTCGGCGCGCTGCAATCCGGTCAGGCGTGGGCGCAGGCGCTCGCTCAGAACACCCAGGGCTCCGAACGCGCCATCGATGTGCAGCCAGAGCTGTTCTGCCTGCGCGATATCGGCCAAGGTCTCCAGATCGTCGATGGCACCGACGTTCACAGCGCCTGCTGTGCCGACGATGAGAAAGGGCGTGAGGTTGGCCGCCCGGTCTTGCGCGATGGCCGCCTTAAGTGCCTCGGTGTCGATCTCGAAGCGCCCGTTGACAGCGATCTTGCGCAATGCTTCGGTGCCCAGGCCCAGGATGTCGAAGGCCCGGGCCACGCAGGAGTGGGTTTGCTCCGAGGTGTAACCTACCAGCCGGCCTCGCGCGGTATTTTGCAGCCCGGCTTTGCGGCTGCCGAAGTCAAAGCAGCGGTCGCGCGCCGCTTTCAGGGCAATGACGGTGGCGATCGATGTGCCGCTCACGATCAGGCCGCTGGACGTCGCTGGAAACTGAAACAGCTCGCGGCACCAGTTCACCACCTGCTTTTCCACATACATCGCGCCGTGGTCGCGCCCGCCGAGGTTGGCATTGATGGCTGCGGCAGTGATGTCTGCCATGAGGTTGCACGGCGTTCCCGAGCCATGCACCCAGCCAAAAAAGCGGGGGTGGGTGTTGCCTACGCCGTAGGGCAGCAAGGCCTCCATGTGGGCCTGGGTGGCTTCTGGCCCGATGCCCATGCTGGGCAAAGGCGCCTGGTAGTCCGCTTGCAGCGCCTGTGGCAGCGCGGTCCAGACCGGGCCTTCTCGGTAGCGCTCCATGCGGTCCACCGCAGCGTCCAGCAGGCGGTGGGCCTGGGCGCGAAAGGCGTTCCAGTCGGCGGGATCCAGCGTCTGCTCGGGCGCAAAGGTCGGGTTTGGGTAAGGTTTCATGGCAGGTCTTTCTAGTGTTCACCCGCCAGGCGGGTGGGCGGCAGCAGCGGCGGCGGCCACTTGCACGATTTGGCCGATCAGGCGGCAGTCATCGGACGTGAGCGAGAGCGGAGTACGCAGATCGAGCAACTGGCGCAGAACGCGCTGTGACTGCTTGAGCGGCGCTTGTTCCGGCAAGTAGTGCCAGTGACCGAAGTGGCTGGTGAATGCCGTGGGCACGCGCAGGCCAAACCACTTGATGTACAGACCGCGCGCCGCGCATTCGTTCAGGAAATGTTCGATCTGGGCGGGCGACAAATCGAGCGAGAACTGGATCGAACTGGGCACGAAATCTTCGCGTGCATCGCGCACCGGCAGCGAGATCTGGGGCACGCTGGTAAACGCCTGGGCCAGGTCGTCGTAGATGCGCCGCCAGCGCTGACGCCGCTCGGGCAGCAGCGCGATTTGCGGACGCAGCAGGGCCGCAGCCAGATTGGACATGCGCATGCTGAAGTTGGGCGTGACGTAGCGCCAGCGCTCGAACACCTCGGCCGGTGGGCGCAGCATATGCTGGTCGTACATCATGTAGCAGCCCGACATCAGAATGACCTGCGCAGCGATGTCATCGTCGTCGGTGACCAGCAAGCCGCCTTCGCCGGAGTTGATGTGTTTGTAGGTCTGGCTGCTGTAGCAGCCGATGCGACCAAACGTACCGGTGTGCTGGCCGTCCCAGCGCGCGCCCATGGTGTGGGCGCAGTCTTCGACCAGGGCGATGTGGTGGCGTTCGCAGATAGCCTGCACGGCGCGCAGGTCAGTGATGTGGCCACGCATGTGCGATAGCAAAAACACGCGCGCTCCGCTGCTGGCCGCCTTGTGCTCCAGATCGGCCAGGACGGTGGTGTAGTCGTCTTGCGTCTCGACCAGCACCGCCGAAGCACCGGCGTGCGCAATCGCGCCGGGCACCGGCGCGAGCGTGAAGCTGCTGGTGAGCACCTTGTCACCGGGCTGCACGCCCAGGGCCTTGAGCGCCAGGAACATGGCCGCGCCGCAGGAGTTGACGGCCACGCAGTATTTGGTGCCTACATAAGCCGCATATTCCTGTTCCAGCAAAGAGGGCTCGGGCGTGCCGGCGCCCTGTTCGCCGTAGCGGTGCAGGCGGCCGCTGCGCATCAGCGCCAAGGCTTGCGCGATGGCGGTTTCCGGAATGGGCTCGGACGCGCTCAGATCCTTGCCGAACCACAAACCGTCGGCGGCGCGGGCGGGGGCGTTGGTGGTGTCCATGTCAGTGCTGGTGGCCTTGCAGGGTACCGAGTTCGAACTGCTCTTGCGGAAAGTACTTTTGCAGGCGGATGTCGCCGGTGCGGGCGTGGCCTTCCATGCCTTCCAGCCGGGAAATGCGTGCCGCCACCTGGCCAACCTCGCGGCTGGCTGCGCGGTTCAGTCGCTGGTAGGTCACGGTCTTGATGAACTTGCCCACGCTCAGTCCGCCCGAATACCGCGCCGCGCCCCGGGTCGGAAGGATGTGGTTGGGGCCGGCGCATTTGTCGCCGTAGGCCACGGTGGTTTCTTCGCCCAGGAACAGCGAGCCGTAGTTGGTCAGCCGCTGCAGCCACCAGTCCAGGTCGGATGCCATCACCTGCAGGTGTTCCGGCGCATAGCGGTCGCTGATTTCGCAAATCTCTTCGCGGGTGGGTGCGAACACCACCTCGCCGTAATCGCGCCAGGCAGCGGTGGCCGAGGAGCGGGCCGGTTCCGGCAGCGCAGCGATCACGCGCGGCATGATGGCGATCACCTGCTCGCCGAGCGCGCGCGAGGTGGTGTACAGCCACACCGGCGAGTCCGGCCCGTGCTCCGCCTGGCCGGCCAGATCGGCGGCCACGATTTCTGCGTCGGCGCTCTCGTCGGCAATGATGGCCGACTCTGTGGGCCCGGCGACTACGTCGATGCCGATGCTGCCGAACAGCGTGCGCTTGGCTTCGGCCACGAAACGGTTGCCGGGGCCGACGATGATGTCAGCCGGAGCCTTGGCATACAAGCCGTACGCCAGGGCCGCGATGGCCTGCACGCCGCCGAGCGCTAGCACAGTGTGGGCACCGCACAGTTGCATGGCATAGAGGATGGCCGGGTTGACGCCCGCCTCTTTGTGCGCGGGGGAGGTGGCGACGATGTTGGGCACACCGGCGACGCGCGCGGTGCACACGCTCATGATGGCAGACGCCGCGTGGGCGTAGCGCCCGCCCGGCACATAGCAACCTGCCGTGTTGACTGGAATCAGCTTCTGGCCGGCCACCAGTCCGCTCATCAGCTCGACTTCAAATTCGGCCAGCGAGTCGCGCTGGCGCTGGGCGAAGTCGCGCACCCGCTGGTGGGCGAATGCGATGTCTTCGCGCACCATCAGCGGCACGGCCTTGACCGCCGCGGCGATGTCGGCCTCATCGAGCACGATCTTGCCGCGATAGCCGTCCAGATCGCTGGCGTAACGCTCCACCGCTTCGCGACCTTCGCTCTTGATGGTGGCCAGCATGCGCTGCACGGTCTCACCCGTGGCCGCGTCGATGGTGGCCTGGGGTGGTGTGGCTTTTTTCAGGTATTCGGTGGTCATGGTGTGCCTGTGGGTGCGTTGGGTGGGGGTGGCGGTGAAGAGGTGTTGGAATGCTAGGCCTGTGCGCGATGCCGTGTTAGATCCATAATGGGTTTTCTTTGGTGCCAGAATTCCATCGCCAGCCGCCCCATGCGTCCCGCCCAATCCGTTACCGACATCTGGGTCAAGCTGCTGCCCCGCTTCGAGGGCAGCAGCGCCACCTTGCAAGGCCGCATCAAGGAAATGATGGTGCGCAGCATTCTGGATGGCTTGGTGCCCAGCGATGCCGCCATGCCACCCAGCCGCAGCCTGGCGCAGGCCCTGGGTGTCTCGCGCAACACCGTCTCGCTCGCGCTGCAACGGCTGGTGGACAAGGGGTTTCTGGTCTCGCGCGAGCGCAGCGGCCTGTTCGTGAACCCCGACATCGTGCTGGGTCAGGCCGGTCGCAAAGAGCCCGATGAAAATTCGGGTGACGACCTGGGTTGGCGCGCGCGTTTGAAGACCGCCGTCAGCCAGCAGCGCAACATCGCCAAGCCTGCCCAATGGCAAGACTTCGCCTACCCCTTTGTGTACGGCCAGTTCGACGCAACGCTCATGCCTCTGGCCGACTGGCGCGCGTGTTCGCAGCAGTCGTTGCTGGCCCCTGCGGTGCGCCAATGGTCACAGGACCATGTGGACCGCGACCACCCGGGCCTGGTCAGCCAGATCCAGCACCGACTGCTGCCCGCGCGCGGTATCGTGGCGCAGCGCGATCAGATCCTGGTCACGGCCGGTGCGCAGATGGCGTGCTATCTGCTCGCCCAGGTGCTGATGGGCCCAGAGACGGTGGTGGGAATGGAGGATCCCGGCTATCCCGATGCCCGCAACAACTTCGCGCTGCGCAGCAGCCGCATGCTGTTGTTGGCGGTGGATGAGCAGGGGCTGCTGCCCTCGCGCAAACTGGGGCAGTGCGACTACGCCTACGTCACGCCCAGCCACCAGTGCCCCACCAGCGTCACCATGCCACTGACGAGGCGCCAGGCCTTGCTGGACATGGCGCGCAAGAAGAACGTGGTGCTGTTTGAAGACGACCACGAGAGTGAGCTCAATTTTTCGGGAAGACCCCTGCCCGCACTCAAGAGCCTGGATTCGGACGGGCGTGTGATCTACCTCGGCAGTCTGTCCAAGACCTTGGCCCATGGTCTGCGCCTGGGCTATATCGTGGCTGCGCCCGAGCTGATCCGCGAACTGCGGGCGCTACGGCGCCTGTTGATGCGGCACGTGCCGTCGAACAACGCCCACATCACCAGCCTGTTCATCGCCCAGGGCCACCACGACGCCTTCATTCGCAAGCTCAACGTCACCTACCGCGAACGCCGCCGAATACTACTGGAAGCGCTGTCGCGCTGGCTGCCCGACTGCACCGTGAGCCAGGCCCACGGTGGCTCGGGCGCCTGGGTGCAAGGCCCCATCGGGCTGGACGCCACAGTGCTGGCAGAGGCGGCTCAGGCGCGCGGCGTGCTGATCGAGCCGGGCAGCGTGTTTTTCGCACACCCCACCGCCGCGCGGAGCCGCTGCTTTCGCATGGGTTATTCGGCCATCCCCAGCGCGTCGATTGAAGCGGGCGTGCGCGAACTGCAGCAGGCGTATATGGACTGCATGCGTTTCTAGTGACACCGAGTCGCATCTGATGGCGGCCCCATGTCTGCAACCATGCCTCTTGCGGGCATCTCGTTACACACAAGTCCAGATTAGTGATCCAACACGCTATTTAATTGCCCTCACCCCACGGGCAGATTGGACTCAAATTAACTTCAACTTGAAATCTTCAAACTCGGCAAGACAGAAAAACAAAGCCATCAACATACCTGCGCTACTGCGCTCCCTTACCCGTCAATACCACGCCCACCGTTTCAAACAAAATTATCAAATCCAGAAGCCACGAATGGTTTTTAACGTAGTATAAATCATATTGCAATTTTTGCTCAGCATCTTTAATAGATGCGCCATAATGATATCGCACCTGCGCCCAGCCAGTCAATCCTGGCTTTATGCCATGCCGCAATGCATAATAAGGTATATCTTTCGTAAGACGCTCAACAAAATATGGGCGCTCCGGCCTTGGCCCCACCAGACTCATATCCCCCTTAAGCACGCAAAACAGCTGCGGAAGCTCATCTATACGCATTTTTCGAATAATTTTCCCCACGCGCGTGACCCGTGCATCCCCTGCTCCGGCCCAGCGCGGCGTGCCATCTTTTTCAGCATCCTTCCGCATGCTGCGGAATTTTATGACATTAAAATTCCGCCCATTAAGACCAACCCGCTCTTGACGATAAAAAATAGGCAAACCACCTTCAATTATTATCATCAATGCAGTGACAAACATTACAGGAGATGCCAACAGCAACAGAACTGCAGAGCCAAAAATATCAAACAAACGCTTGACCACGGACCGAACAAAACCCTGCTTGAAACCGTCTCCAAAAATCAACCATCCTGCCGATACTGCCTCCAGGTGGATTTGCCCAAGTAGTTGCTCGAAATGAGTTGCCAAATCGATCACCTGCACGCCATGAAGCTTGCAGTCCAGTAACTCTCGCAGCGGCATGCTTCCGCCCCGGCGTTCATTCACCGCCACCACAATTTCATTCACGCCATAATGCTCCACGACCTCCGTTAGAGTACCCTTGGCAGACACGATGTCCAACCCGACCGCCGGCGGCTCTTTTTCTTGCGGCCCACGAAAATACCCCACCAACTCGATGCCGGGGTCATTTTCGAGCAATGATTGACCCGCAATATATGCACGAGACCCAGTACCATATATCAACACCCGCTGGCGTCTATAAGAGGCAGGCAATATCTCATTACCCAGCAAGCGCATGATCAACATTGCACTCACCATCAGCAGCAAAACCAGCAGAATCTGATCGTTATCATAAGGCGGATCAAGCGGCAAGAGAAGAAATATACCTCCAACGATAACCACAGCCAAAAAAAAAGACAATATGATACGTACACGCACCTGCCCCATCGTCAGGTGATTTGGCCATTCATAAATTCCAAGAGCGAAGTTAACACCCAATATTCCGATGGCTATCAGCCCTCCACGAACGACGCCGGAAGATATAGTTGCGCCATTGAAAATACCCCCCCCCATCTGCCAAGCCATTGACGCAACCAGCGTGCCCACGATCAAGACCATGTAAACCATGGCCTGCAAAATAGTTCGTTGACGGAAATAGTGATTAAATATCTTAATCATTAACCCCCCCTCAAAAACCAATCATCAACAGCAAAATATGAAAACCACAAAACCAGTACAAAACACTTTCTACAACTCAGAAAAATCAAAATAAGCCACGGGAAATATCAAAATCCATTTCCACATGGATCCAGCCTGCATTCCTCACGGCCGCCGCATCATTTCCCACCAATCTCTTGTATACAAAATAATACAGCGAACAACAATCACAGCATAATAGAGATGCGCGGAATTTCAAGGGTGTTTATCACCAGTCCGGCCATGATGGGAGGCTCCCACGATCAGGCCCAGTGGTGCACGGTGTTTACCCGCACGCCCAACGGTACGGCAGGCGCCATTTGCCTGGCACTCCAACTGCCCTGCCTCATGCCTTTGGTGCGGGGCAGCAGGCGAGGAGCGCCTGCGGCATATACGCAGTCAGGGGATCCTGGATGCATATGCAATCCCCCGACTGCCCCGAAAGTCGTTTGCAGCTCTTCACATCACATCCAGTACACCAGAACATACAGGCCGAGCCAAACCACATCCACGAAATGCCAGTACCAACTCGCACCCTCAAAGCCGAAATGCCGCTCGGCCGTGAAGTGCCCGTTTTGCAGGCGCAAGGTGATGAACAACAGCATCAGCATGCCCAAAAACACGTGAAAGCCGTGAAAACCAGTGAGCATGAAGAAGGTCGAACCGTACACACCCGAGTTGAGCTTGAGGTTCAGGTCGGTATAGAGGTGAAAGTATTCATAGCCCTGGACGCACAAAAAGCTAAGCCCCAGCAGCACGGTGATCCACATGAAGCCAATGGCCTTGCCGCGCTGATCCGCGCGCAACGCGTGGTGGGCGATGGTCAGCGTCACGCCCGAGCTGAGCAGCAGGGCCGTATTGATGGTGGGCAGCCAGAACGGCCCCACCGTCTGGAAGGGCTCGACCACATTGGCCGGAGAGCCCGTGGCACCTGCTACCACGCTGGGCCAGGCGGCCTTGAAGTCGGGCCACAGCAAGGCGTTGTCCAAGCTACCCAAGGCCGGTACGGAATGCGCGCGCGCCCACCACAGCGCCGTGAAAAAGGCGCCGAAGAACATCACTTCCGAAAAGATGAACCAGCTCATGCTCCAGCGGTAGGAGATATCGACCTTGCGTCCATACAGGCCCGATTCGCTCTCCTGGGCGGCGTCGCGGAACCACTGGAACAGCACGATCAGCCACCAGACAATGCCAAACCAGAAGGCATACTGGCCCCAATGCTGGCCGTTGATCCATTGACTGGCGCCAAGGATCACGAAAAACAGCCCTGCCGCCACCATCACGGGGTGGCGCGAAGGTGCGGGGACATAGTAGTACGGCTGTGTTGCGCCTGGGGTCGGTGTACTCATGTCAACTCCTCGGTCTCCTGTTGATGCATCTTTGGTTGAGTCAGGTGATTCAAACCACCCAGCTCACCACGCCCATGAGCAGCAGCACGATAAGAAAAAGCGCCACCAGCCCTATGCCCACGACCTGCAGTGGCCGCAGCGATTCCTGATCCTTGCGGTATTCGTCACCATTGCGCACACCCAGCATGGCCCAGGCAACGGCCCGCACGGTACGCCATAGCGATGCCTTGGCGCGTGCAGGCTGGTCGGTCATGACGAATCCGCCCTCTGCGCCTGCATACCCCCCGCCGTCGATTGCGGCGCCGCAGGAATCTTGCCTCCCACTTCAAAGAAGGTATAGGACAGCGTGATCGTCGTCACATCCTTGGGCAGGCGCGGATCAATCACGAACACCACGGGCCATTCCTTCTTTTCCCCGGGGTCAAGGGTGTACTGGCTGAAGCAAAAGCATTCGAGCTTGTTGAAATGCGGCGCCGCCTGGCGTGGTGCATAGCTGGGGATGGCCTGGGCGGACATGCGCCGGTCCTGTACGTTCTCAAACTCGTACAGCACCGTTGCCATCTCACCAGGATGCACCTGCATGCTGCGTCGCGCCGGCTTGAATTGCCAGGGACCACGGGCATTGGCATCAAACTCGACGATGATGGTGCGGCTGGTGTCAACCTGCGTGTTCTTCGCCAGCGCCCGAGCGTCGTCTGCGGCCACTCCGTTACCGGGTACCTGGCGCTCGGTGAGCGACAGGATGTTGACGCCCGTGGCGTCACAAATCGCCTTGTAAACGGGAATCAGCAGATAGCCGAAGGAGAACATGCCGACAGTCACGACCACCAGTTTGCCAAGCATCCTGAGGTTGTCTCCGCGCCGTGCCATGCCCATCTCCTCTCAGAGGTTGAGAATAAATTGGCCGCACCCGAGAGGCGCGTCAAAACGCACCCAATCGAGGCGCAAAACGCAGCCATAGCTCGGGCTATGGCGAGTATTTGCAACGATGAGTGAGGGTGTTTTGGCGTGCAAAGCGGGCATGGGGAATTTTTTCTCAGCCTCTCAGTGCGTCAGCAGGAAATACCGCTGAACAATGAAACCGACAAACAAGGCCAGCACCACGGATGCCAGCCTCAATCCCAGGCGAACATTGCGTCGGCGTTGCTCTTTAGTCGTCATGATGCTGCAGTCACTCCTGTCAAAAGTCCACGCTCAGCCCACCACCCGCGTCGCCGTGGCGTCAAGCTTGGGTGGAGTCTCAAACGTGTGGAACGGCGCTGGCGACGGGACCTCCCATTCCAGGCCATCGGCGGCTTCCCAGGGCCGTTGGGGCGCCTTTTCACCCTTGCCCCGCAGCATCGGCAACACCACGGCGAAGAAGAAATACACCTGGGCTGCGCCAAAGAAGAAGCCGCCGATCGATGCAATCATGTTGAAGTCGGCAAACTGCATCGGGTAGTCGGCATAGCGCCGCGGCATGCCGGCCAGCCCCAAAAAGTGCATGGGAAAAAAGGTGACGTTGAAGGAAATCATCGACCACCAAAAATGAATCTTGCCGCGCGTCTCGTTGTACATGACGCCACTCCACTTGGGCGACCAGTAGTAGAACGCGCCATAGATCGCAAACAATGAGCCGGCCACGAGCACGTAGTGGAAATGGGCAATGATGTAGTAGGTGTCCTGGATCTGGGTGTCCACCGGCACCACGGCCGGGATCACGCCCGTGAAGCCACCAATGGTGAAGACGAAGATGAAGCCCACGGCCCACAACATCGGGGTTTCAAAGGACATGGAACCGCGCCACATGGTGGCAACCCAGTTGAACACCTTCACACCCGTCGGAATGGCAATCAGCATGGTGCCGTACATAAAGAACAGCTGGCCCGTGACCGGCATGCCGGTGGTGAACATGTGGTGCGCCCAGACAATCATCGACAGCGTTGCGATGGCGGCAATCGCATACACCATGGAGGTATAGCCAAACAGCTTCTTGCGCGCAAAGGTGGGCACGATCTGACTGATCATGCCGAAGGCCGGCAGGATCATGATGTAGACCTCGGGGTGGCCGAAGAACCAGAAGATGTGCTGGTACATGACGGGGTCGCCACCACCGGCCGGGTTGAAGAAGCTGGTGCCGAAGTGGCGGTCGGTCAGCGTCATGGTGATGGCACCGGCAAACACCGGCATCACGGCGATCAGCAGATAGGCGGTGATCAGCCAGGCCCAGCAAAAGATTGGCATTTTCATCAGCGTCATGCCCGGCGCGCGCATGTTCAGGATGGTGACGATGATGTTGATGGCGCCCATGATGGACGAGGCACCCATGATGTGCAGAGAGAAGATGGCGAAGTCCAGCGACTTGGGCATCTGCGCCGACAACGGCGCATACAGCGTCCAGCCACCGGCGGGCGCCCCGCCGGCCATGAAGAACGATGCCGACAACATGATGCCCGCCGGCACCAGGAGCCAGAAGCTCAGGTTGTTCATGCGCGCAAACGCCATATCGGAGGCGCCGATCTGCAGCGGAATCATCCAGTTCGCAAAGCCCACAAAGGCCGGCATGATGGCGCCGAACACCATGATCAGGCCGTGCATGGTGGTGAACTGGTTGAACATCTCCGGGTTCACGATCTGCAGGCCGGGCTGGAACAGCTCGGCACGGATCAGCATCGCCAGCAGGCCGCCCACCATCAGCATGGTGAAGGAAAACAGCAGGTACAGGGTGCCGATGTCCTTGTGGTTGGTGGCGAACACCCAACGCCTCCAGCCCGTGGGCTGGTGGTGAGCATCGTGGCCGGCGGCATGCCCATGGTTGTCCAGAACTGCGCTCATGGTCGAATCCTCAATACGTTGCGTTGGGCCTTGGGGTTTCACTTGCCGCGCTGGGCCACGATTTCCGCCGGCTGCACCAGCTGACCGGTCTTGTTCGACCAGGCATTCTTGGTATAGGTAACCACGGCCGCCAGATCGGTATCGCTCAGGGCTGCCCAGGAGGGCATGGCGCCATTGGCCGCGCCCTTGAGAACCACCTGGATCTGCCGTGCATGATCAGCGTCCTTGACGATGGCCGAGCCATCGAGCGGCTTGATCGGCCCCGCCCCCTTGCCATTGGCCTGGTGGCAGGCCGCGCAATGGGCTGCATAGACCTTATCACCGCGTGGCAGCAGCGCCTCCAGGGTCCAGACCTTGTTCGGGTCGTCACGCTTGGCGGCAGCCTTCTTCTGCTCGGCATCGACCCAGGCCGCGTACTCGGCCTGGGGCAGCACCCTCACGTGGATGGGCATGTAGGCATGCTCCTTACCGCACAGCTCCACGCACTGCCCGTAGTAGTCGCCCGGCTTCTCGGCGCGAAACCAGGTGTCGCGCACAAAGCCCGGTATGGCGTCCTGCTTGACGCCGAAAGACGGCACCATCCATGAATGGATCACATCATTGGCGGTGGTGATGATGCGCACCTTCTTGTTCACCGGAACGACCAGCGGGTTGTCCACTTTCAGCAGATAGTCGTCGCCCTGTGGCGTGCCGGCGCTGGAGAGCGCGCGCTGCGATGAGTCAAGCGTGGAGAGAAAGCCTATGCCCTCCCCTTCTCCGGTGAGGTAGTCGTAGCCCCACTTCCATTGGTAACCCGTGACCTTGATGGTGAGTTCGGCGTTGCTCGTGTCCTTTTGCGCGACGATGACCTTGGTGGCAGGCGCGGCCATGGCGATCACGATCAGGAATGGGATCACCGTCCAGGTGACTTCGATGGCCGTTGATTCATGAAAATGCGCCGCCTTGGCACCACGCGACTTGCGGTGATGCCAGATGGAATAGAACATGACGCCGAACACACCAACGAAGATGACTGTGCAGATGATCAGCAGCATCCAGTGCAGGTCATGCTGCGCCGCGGCGATCCGGGTGACGGGCGGGTGCAGGTTGAGCTGCCTGACCGCCGGCCCACCGGGCAGATCCTGTACCGCATGTGCGGCCGTACCCAGGGATGCGAGCGATACCAGCAACAGGGAAGCCAGCTTGTTGGAAATGCTTGTCATGGTTCTCTCTTGTGTCTCAGCTCCAGTTGACCAATCCCTTGCGGCCCCACCCGCTAACCGGCGGTGCGCAAAGTCTTGCGGCAGCATGGCTGTCGCTTCTTGAATCAGTCCAGACCGCTCTCCTGGCAGCCTGTTGTCTCCGTGACCCGGCCCGGTGCGCGCCCCGCACAGGCTCTCTCGATCGCTTTCAGCATGCCCAGCCCTGAAACCGACGGCAATACGCGTTAGTCCCAGGAAAAGAACATCAGGAAGTACCGCACATAAGGAGAACTAAGGCCGCCATGGCGCCCCAGGACCCCGGAGGATGCGACAAGCAAGGCCTGGCAGTTGCCAGGTTTCACCACGCCAAGAGAGTTCCGATTACGTGATCGAAAATTATTCTAGCGTGCCTTGACGAGAATCATTGACAGCGTAAACCACGCTATTACTCGCTCAACGTCCTGTTGTACGGCCCGCATGCAGCATGGCGCGCATGTCCTGCAGCGACACGGCGCTGCTGCCCTCGACGCGTACGCGCGGCGCGGGTTTGAAGGCATGGCCGTAGACGATTTCGAAGGTCAGGACCAGCTGGCCTTCGTGGCGCGGATCGGCCAGGCGCTGGGCCAGCATTTGCTCCAGCCGCGCGCGCCAGTTGCGTCCGCGCAACGCAGCAAAACGCTGCGGGTGCAGATTGCGCCCCAGGCCGCGGAGCTCCTGCAGCAGGCGCTGGGGCGTGGCAAAGGTCAGTGTGATGCGCTCCATGTCCATGATGGGCTCGGCAAAACCTGCCTGCACCAGCATGTCGCCCCAGTCGTGCATGTCGGTCAGGGCGTGGCCGGGCGCGGGCCAGCCCAACTCGGCATACAGGTCACGCAGCTCGCGCAGCGTGTCCGGCCCCAGACAGGAGAACATCAGGTAGCCGTCCACCGCCAGCGCCCGGTGCCACTGGGCAATCAGCGCCTGCGGGTCGGCCGCCATGTGCAGCGCCATGTTGGCCCACAGCATCTGCTGGCTGCCCGCCTGCGGCAGGCCAAAGCGCGGCGCGGCCGCGGACCAGCGCGCCGGGCTCCACCAGGGCTGGGCAAAACGCGCACGCGCAGCCACTTCCCCAAGGGGTGAAGAAGTTTCCGCAACCTGACACACGGCCTGCGCAAAGCGCTCCCTCACCAGTGCATGGCCCTGCACACCACCGCGCAGCGGATCCCAGTCGCACCAGGACGCGGGCGCGTTGACGATCCACTGCAAGCGTTCCTGCATGCGCCGCGCCACCTCCTCGTGCAGCCAGGGCGAGTCATCGCTCAGCCGCGCATGCCAGCGTGCGGCGGCAACCGGGTCAATGGTGGGAGGCAGTTGTGCGGACATGGCGAGCCGCAAATGGCGGCGAAGAATGGCGGCAATAGAAGGCGGCGAGTATATTGAGCCCATGCTTGACGCGCACCCTGCAGGGATATGGCGCCAGGGCCTGCGGGCCTTGAGCGCCTTGGCAAACCGGCTGCCCAGCCAGTGCGCCGTCTGCCACTCTTGGCCCACGCGGCGCGTGTGCAACGCGTGCCGCGCGCGGTTTGCGCCGCAACTTGCACGCTGCGCGACATGCGCCTGCACCGTGCCGGACGGGGTGGCGCAATGCGGTCAATGCCTGCGGCACCCGCCACCGCTGGACGCCTGCCTGGCCGCGGTGAACTACGCCTATCCCTGGGCGCATCTGCTGGCGCAATTCAAGTTCCAGGGCGATCCAGGCTGGGCAGCCGCGCTCGCAGCGCTCATGCACCAGATGCCGGGCGCGCCGACTGCGCTGGCCCAGGCCGACCTGGTGCTGCCCGTGCCGCTGGCGCCCGCACGGCTACGGCAGCGCGGCTACAACCAGGCCCTGTTGCTCGCGCGCCAGCTGGGTAGCACGCGCGTGCAGGCGCAACTGCTGCTGCGCACGCGCGACTCCGAGGCACAGAGCCACCTCACGCGCGCCGAGCGCCTGCACAACCTGCGCGGCGCCTTTGCGCTTGATCCGCTTCAGGCGGCGCAGGTGATGGGCCGGCGCGTGCTGCTGGTGGATGACGTAATGACCACCGGCGCCACGCTGCACGCCGCCGCCGCCCCCTTGCGCGAGGCGGGCGCAAAGCACATCACGGCCATGGTGCTGGCGCGCACATCGTGACGAAGCGCCGCGATGGGAGCCAGAGCACAGCGCCGTCCCGGTTGACAATAGCGCCATGTTTCACATCGTCCTGGTAGAGCCCGAAATCCCCCCCAATACCGGCAACGTGATCCGGCTGGCGGCCAACACCGGCTGCACACTGCACCTGGTGGAACCACTGGGGTTCTCGATGGAAGACCGGCTCATGCGCCGCGCGGGCCTGGACTATCACGAGTACGCCGAGGTGCATCGCCACGGCGACTGGACGGCCCTCTTGCGTGAGATGCAGCCCGACCCGGCGCGCATGTTCGCCCTCACCACGCATGGCACGCGCTCGGTATACGACACGGGCTTTCTGCCCGGCGACTGGCTGGTGTTCGGTCCCGAATCACGCGGCCTGCCCCCCGAGCTGCGCGCGACCTTTGCCCCCGCACAGCGCCTGCGCCTGCCCATGCGGGCCGGCCAGCGCAGCCTGAACCTGTCGAACGCGGTGGCCGTAACGGTGTTCGAGGCCTGGCGGCAAAACAGCTTTCTCGCACCCACCACGGCACCTTCCTGAAGGCCTATTCGCTCAGCGCATCACGGATGCGACTGCGCGTGCGCTCGGTCAGGAAATCCAGAAAGGCCCGGGTGCGCGCCGGCATGAACTTGCGGCTGGGCAAGGCGGCATACAGCGTGTAGTTGCCGCAGATCCATGGCGCGAGCACGCGCACCAGCCGGCCCGCGCGCAAATGCTCTGCGATCAGGTCCACTGACAGGACGGCAATACCGGCGCCGCCGAGCGTGGCCGCCATCAGCGTATCGGCATGATTGACCACGCACACCGGCCGCAATGCCACCTCGGCCACACGATCCGCGTGCTCTGGATGGCTGAGCCGCATTACGCCGCCGCGGATATCCATGTTGTGGGCCAGCAGGCAATCATGTGCTGGCAAGTCCTGCGGCGTGCGCGGCGCGGGGCGACGCTGCAGATAGGCGGGCGCAGCACACAGCACGCCTACCGTGGACGCAAAGGGCCGCGCGATCACATCCGCGTCGAAGTCCGAGGGCGCACTGAGCAGCGTGATGTCATGGTCGGCGATCAGGGCGGCGCCTCCAAGCCGCACATGGATATCGAGCAACACGGCCGGATTTCGGGCTCGAAACTCGGCCACTAGTGGCGCCAAGATATGCGTGGCCAGCACCGGGCCGGCACACACACGCAGCACGCCGCCCATGCCCACGGTGTCTTCCTGCGCCATGGCCCGCGCCTCCTCCACATCGGCCAGGATCGCGCGCACGCGCGCCAGATAGACCAGGCCGGCCTCGGTCAGCGACACCCGGCGCGTGGTGCGCTGCAGCAGGCGCGCGCCTACATCGCGCTCCAGGTCGGCCACAAACCGCGTCACCGTCGCGGGCGACATGTCCAGAACGCGCGCCGCGGCCGCGAAGCCGCCCTGATCGGCCACGGTCTGGAATACGCGCATCGTCATCAATCTGTCCATACCCAGCCCCCACGCTTGCATTGGGTGGGATTATTTCAATTTCACGACGCAATCATTGCAGGGAAACGGCTTTTTCCACGGGTTAATACTTAATAAAGTGTGCGCCGTGGACGCCATTACTCCTCTGGCAACAACCGCCCTTGGCCCCTGGCCCACCCGCTGCGGCCCTAGACCAAGAAGTCGACAACCCAGCAATGAAAGGACTACAACCATGCGCAAGAATGCACGCGCCCTGATCGCCGCCGTAATCACGCTGGGCGCCATCACCGCCGCGCATGCCGACGCGGCCATCCAATATGAGGGCAACTACCCGGCAGACAGCATGCAATCGCAGCCCAGCTCGCTCACCCGCGAAGCGGTGATTGCCGAATTCATGGCCGCACGTACCAACGGCACCCTGCCCAGCTATGGCGAGTGGTAACACCTGTTCGTTACCACGACGAGTACGCTAACGCGCACCTGGCGGCGGGAGGGGCGAAAAGCCATTCATCGATCCCTCCCCACAAGGCTCCTCGGGCCGCTCGCCCCTGCCGGGGCGCAGCGGCCTTTTCATGCCTCAGGCCGCGTCCAGCCAGCTGCAGATGCCCTGCCACTGCTCCAGGTCGCGCGCCACGCGCGAGGGCGTCACGTCAAACACCGACTGACCCTGGGCCGCCAGTTGGACATAGTTTTGCGTGTTGCGCAGATAGCCCAGCACCGGCAGGCCCAGGCTGTCCACGAAGTTGCGCAGCTTCTCGGCGACGATGGTGCGCGGATCGACACGCATGCCGACGATGGCCACCTGCGCCAGCCCCCCTTTGCGCTGCGCCGCCAGCTCGTCCAGATACTGGCCGGTGGCAAAGATGTCGAACAGGCTGGGCTGCAGCGGCACGATGATGCGGTCGGCCAGGTTCAGCGCATCCTTCAGGCGCCAGCCGCCCAAGCCCGCGGGCGTGTCCAGCACGGCGTGCGTGACCTGCGATGGCGGAGCGCTGATCCAGTCGGCGTCCACCTCCCAGACACCTATGGAGCGCGCCGTGGCGGGGCGCTGCTTGAGCCACAGCCGCGCGGACTGCTGGCGGTCGGCATCGCCCAGCGCGACCTGGTGACCGTGGCTGGCGAAGTAGCCGGCGATGTTGGTGGACAGCGTGGACTTGCCCACCCCGCCCTTGGGGCTGGCAACTGCGATGACCGGCATGTGAGCTCCCTCTATGATTTGGATGAAATTGACCTTAAACGCCCACCCACAAAGCGCAAACAGCTATCAATTCAAATGCATCATTGGTGCTGTGTGCCGCGCTTGACGAAGAACAGACCCGCGCCCACCAGCATCAACAGGCCACCGAAGATGCGGTTTTGCGCGCGCATGGCGCTGGCGTTCCGCATCCAGCGGCGCAACACACTGGCACTGGCGGCATAGCCGTTCATGACGATCAGGTCCACCGACACCAGGGTCACAGCCATGACCAGCAGCTGACTCCACAGCGGGCGCGATTCGGACATGAACTGCGGAAGCACGGCCACCATGAACAGGATGCCCTTGGGATTGGTGGCGTTGGTCAGCACGCCGGTGAGCACGCGCCGGCGCCAGCTTGCAGGCGCGGCCAGCAGATCACCGCCCAGAGTGCCGGCAGAGCCCGCGCGCCACTGGCTGAAGCCCAGGTAGATCAGATAACAGGCGCCCAACACCTTGACCACGGTGAAGGCCAGCTCCGATGCGATGAGCAGCGAGCCCACGCCCGCACCCGCGACGATGAGGATGAACAGCAGGCCCAGCTCCAGCCCCAGGATAGTGGCTCCCGTCTTGCGCACGCCGTAGGACAGGCCATGGCTCATGGACAGCACGGCCCCCGAGCCTGGCGAGATGGCAATCACCCATGAAGCCGCAAAAAAAGCCATCCAGGTATGCCAGTCCATATGTGGGAACGCCAGAAAATAGGCTGAAAGTTAAGGAGAGCCATTCTATCGGCCACGCCGTCCGCACTCTCGGCTTGCACACTGCGCAATGCCTGCTCCGGCGGGCATCCGCTTGACGGGGGGCGCCAAGTTCATCCGAACAAAGCCAGCATGCTATGGCATACCAATACAGCCACAAATCGGCATAGGGGGCCTCCATTGTCGGAGGCGCCCCTGCCACACCACCCGGCATGCAGATCCGCACCGGGCGGTTCGAAGGTTTGAGGTCAGGACAGCCTGGGCACTCCCAACCGGTCGAAGTACGCAAGGGTCAGCACCTTGTTGAGTAGCATGCCACTGTTGCGCCACCAGCGGTGGCAGTTGCCCGCCACCTGCTTGGCTACCTCATCGGATGCATCCAATGCCTTGAGTTCCCGGTAGATCGTCCTGGATCGCTTCCAGTGTTTGAGCTGGACTGCCCGCAGTCGGTGGCGCAGCCACTCGTCCAGCACTCGCCAGACCCTGGGCGTTTGCGCCATCCCGAAGTAGCCCTTCCAGCCCAGCAAGTAGGGCCTAAGTTTCTCCACCGCCTGCTCCAGGCTGCGCCCGCCTGAGCGGCGCGTGAGTTGCCGGACTCGGGCCTTGAAGTTCCGCAGGGGCTTGTCAGCCACCCCGTAGTCCTTGCGCAGCACGTCGATCATGGCCTCGAACAACTGTGCCTTTTGCTGGACGTCCTTGAGCTGGACTTCCAGCTGCTTTATGCGCTGCTCCGGGGTGAGCTCGGCAGGTGTTTTATCAAGGGGCATGGCGGCCGATGATGCCGCAGTGCTCCAGCCCAGCCGCCCGTGCTTGCGCAGCCACACCAGCACCGTCGAGCGGCCCTGGATGCCGTAGCGCTCCTGGGCCTGCCTGTACGTCAGCTCGCCTTTTTCTACCTGAGCGACTACAGCCAGTTTAAAAACCAGCGGGTAGTCGCGTTGCGTGCGTTTGATCCTTGATGACATCTTGCTTGCCCTTTTTGCAAGTCCTTGGTGTCAACGCTATTCACACGCACAAGAAAAAAGCCCAAGTGAATCAATCACTTAGGCTTTTTATTTGGCGGAGAGGGTGGGATTCGAACCCACGGTACGCTTGCACGTACGCCTGATTTCGAGTCAGGTACATTCGACCACTCTGCCACCTCTCCTGTGTGTCGAAGCCGACGATTCTAGCAGGACTTTTCTCTTATTTTTCCAATCTGCGTCTTGTCCAACGAGGTATGAACCTGGAGCCAGACTCGCGATTCCAACAGAAATAGTGACCTGGGTTGCAAAGAACGAACGCCGTCGCCGCATCGGGCTCAGCGGCGCACGATGTGCTGCGGGCCGATCTCCTGGCACCTCTTGGCGCCCAGCATGGCCAGATTGCGGTCGATCTCATCACGCAGCAGCGCGATGGCATGCAGCACCCCGGCCTCCCCAGCCACGGCGGCGGCATAGTTGAAAGGCCGCCCCACGAGCACCATGCGCGCGCCCAGTGCGAGCGCTTTGAGCACATCGGAGCCACGCCGGAATCCCCCATCGATGAGCACGGGGTAGCAGGGTCCCAGGGCGGCCACCACGGCCTCAAGGATGCGCATGGCCGACACGGCGCCGTCGAGCTGGCGGCCGCCGTGGTTGGACAGCACGACGCCATCGGCGCCCGCATGCCGCGCCTTCAGCGCATCCTCCACGCTGAGGATGCCTTTGACGACCAGCGGCCCCTTCCAGCGCCGGCGGATGGCCTCGATATGGCGCCAGCTCAGGTGGTCGCGCGCCGAGAAGTCGCGCAACACGCTGGACGACACGATGGGCGCGCCACGCGTGGCAAACGAGTTCTCGAAGTGCGGCATGCCATGGTGCAGCAGCGTGCGCAGCAAAGTACCTGCCACCCAGCGCGGCCGCACCATGCCATCCCAGGCAAGGCGCAGGCTGGGCTTGAGCGGCGTCGAGAAGCCCGTACGGATGTTGTTCTCGCGGTTGGCCGAGATGGGAATGTCCACCGTGACCACGAGCGTGCGAAACCCCGCGTGCGCCACGCGGTCGATCAGCGCGTCGATACGCGCCTGGTCTCCCGGCAGGTAGGCCTGGAACCAGGTGCCGGGGCTTTCGCGTGCCACCTCCTCCAGCGGGATCAGCGAGGTTGCGCTCAAGACCGAAGCAATGCCCGCACGCTGCGCCGCGCGCGCCAGCACCAGGTCGCCCCGGTAGGTGGACAGGGCGTTGATGCCCATGGGCGCTATGCCGAAAGGGCTGCTGTAGCGCTCGCCAAACAGCTCCACGGCCTGCGAGCGCTGCGATACATCGCACAGCACGCGCGTGGTGAAACCATATTCATCGAACACCTTGCGGTTGTCGCGCAGCGAGACGTTGTCCTCTGCCGCGCCGGCGATGTAGCCAAAGATGGGGCGCGGCA
Organism: Alicycliphilus denitrificans; assembly: GCF_044792555.1. Classification (GTDB taxonomy): domain Bacteria; phylum Pseudomonadota; class Gammaproteobacteria; order Burkholderiales; family Burkholderiaceae_C; genus Alicycliphilus; species Alicycliphilus denitrificans_A. Next base: position 1,066,875 of record NZ_CP126238.1, on the reverse strand, counting down.
GACGCCGGCGTGCGGCCTCCTCGAAATCGCCCAGCGACAGCATGCGGCGCAGCACGGCAGGCGGTCGCGGCGCGAGCGCCGCCAAGGCGGCTGGGGACTGGGCATCTGGTAGCGAGGAGAGGATGGTGGCCATGTGCGGACTTCGACGGACTTCAAAACAGATGTCACTGTAGGCAAGCACGGAATGGAATAAAAGCGAAATATTTAGAATAGATTCATTCGCTCAAATAGAACAAACTCTATGGCCACGCCATCCATCAAGCAGCTCGAGGCCTTCTGGTGGGCGGCAACCTGCAGCAACTTCGCCACGGCCGCGCAGCGCGTGCACCTGTCGGTGTCGTCGCTGTCCAAGCGCATCACCGAGCTGGAATCGGTGCTGGGCCAGTCATTGTTCGACCGCAGCGGCCACCGTGCCGTGCTCACCGATGCTGGCGAACGCCTGCTGCCGGCAGCGCTCAACGTGCTCAACGCCATCGCGGCGCTGGGGCAGGCAGTAGACGCGCACCAGGCGCTCACGGGCTACTGCCGCTTTGGCGTGGGCGATCTCTCGGCGCTCACCTGGCTGCCCGGCTTCGTGGCAGCGGTGCGGCAGGCATATCCACAACTGGTCCTGGAGCCGTATGTGGACGTGGGCGGCGTACTGGAGCGCCGCCTGGATGATGGCGAGCTCGATTTCGCGGTCATCGCGGGCCGCTCATCACGCAGCACCCTGCTCTCCCAACCCGTGGGGGCGGCCCGTTTCACCTGGGCCGCGGCCCCCGCGCTGACGGGCGCCAGCCATCTCGGCGCCGCGGCGCTGCTGCAGCGCCACCCACTGGTCACGCTGCCGCCCAATGCTGGCACCACACGGCTGCTCGACGATTGGCTGCTCGCGCAGCGCGCCACCGTGCACGAGCGCATTCTGTGCAACAGCTGGGGAGCAGTGGCTGGCATGCTGCGCACCGGCGTCGGCGTGGGATTTCTGCCTACAGGCTGGCCAGGCACGCTGGGCCTGCGCAGCATCGGCAGCCGAACGCCGCTCATGCCGCTGCATTACGCGCTGCAATGGCGGCGCGGTGACTCTCGGGCATTGATTCCCGCGATGCTGCAACTGGCGCAGGCACGGGTGGATTTCTCGATAGCGCCCGCGTTAGCCGCCGCCTGAAGCGCCCTTCTGCCCGGCATCGCCTGCGCAGCCGGCAGTGCGCGGGGCGTCGCTCTGGCGGCCAGCGGCTCAGGGCACGGCGGGTTTTCAAGCCTGCAGCTGCGCCTGCCCACCCATATACGGCCGCAACGCCTCGGGGATGGTGATGCTGCCGTCGGCGTTCTGGTAGTTCTCCAGAACCGCCACCAATGCGCGGCCCACGGCCAGGCCCGAGCCGTTCAGGGTGTGCACCAGCTCGTTCTTGCCCTGGGCGTTCTTGAAGCGGGCCTGCATGCGGCGCGCCTGGAAGGCCTCGCAGTTGCTCACCGAGCTGATCTCGCGGTAAGTGCCCTGCGCGGGCAGCCAGACCTCCAGATCGTAGGTCTTGGCGCTGCCGAAGCCCATGTCGCCCGTGCACAGGCAGACCACCCGGTAGGGCAGGCCCAGCTTTTGCAGGATGGCCTCGGCGTGGCGCGTCATTTCTTCCAGCGCCTCGTAGCTCTTGTCGGGGTGCACGATCTGCACCATCTCGACCTTGTCGAACTGGTGCTGGCGGATCATGCCGCGCGTGTCCCGGCCGTAGCTGCCGGCCTCGGAGCGAAAGCATGGCGAGTGGGCCGTGAGCCTGATGGGCAGCTCACCCTCGGCCAGCACCTCGTCGCGCACGATGTTGGTGAGCGGGACCTCGCTGGTGGGGATGAGGTATAGCTGCGCGTTGTCGGGGGCGGGCTCGCCCTCCTGGCCGCCCTTTTTCGCGGCAAACAGGTCGCCCTCGAACTTCGGCAGCTGGCCCGTGCCCTTGAGCGAGTCGGCATTCACGATGTAGGGCACATAGCATTCGGTGTAGCCATGCTCGCCGGTCTGCACATCCAGCATGAACTGCGCCAGCGCCCGGTGCAGCCGCGCCATGGGGCCCTGCATCACGGTGAAACGCGAGCCCGAAAGCTTGGCGCCCAGGTCGAAATCCAGCCCCAGCGGCGCGCCCAGATCCACATGGTCCTTGACCTCGAAGTCAAACGCCTTCGGACTGCCCCAGCGGCGCAGCTCCACATTCGCGGCTTCGTCGGCGCCCACGGGCACGCTCTCGTGCGGCAGGTTGGGCACGGCCGCCAGCATGGCGTGCAGTTCGGCCTGGATTTGCTCCAGACGTGCGTCAAAAGTCTCGCGCTCTTGATTTATTTGGGCTACTTTCAGCTTGAAAGCATCTGCTTGCTGCTTGTTGAAGTCGGCTTGATCGAATTCCTCCGTCGCATTGAGACGAGGAATTTGACCCATCAAAACACCAATTTGCTTGGACAGCTGGTTGCGCTGCGACTGCAGCTCCTCGGTGCGCGTCTGCAGCCTCTTGCGCTCGGCTTCCAGCGCCTGGAACGCCTCCACGTTCAGGAAGGCCTGGGGATTTTTGCGGGTTTCCAGCCGGGCGACGGCCGATGCGAGGTCTTTGCGAAGGAGGAGGATGTCTAGCATAGTCCTCGATTTTAGTGGCCGGGCGCCGATAACATGGGATGAGGAGGCAAGGCGATGTTCTTCGTGTTTGGCCCATCGGGGCAGATTTACCGCGGCGGTCCTACCAAGCTGGCGCAGCTGGCGCCCGTGCAGCGCGTGCAACGCCCCCAGGCGCTGGGCACGCGCGCCATGGAGCCGGACGCGGCCGCCGCCCCGCCCATTGCCAAGCCCAGCCAGACGGCACAGCAGCAGCGCCTGCAGGAGGCCGCGGCGGCCTATGTGCAAACCGAGCAGGGCCCGGGGCCGCCACGGCCGGTGCTGCGCGTGGCCGACATCATGACCGTGGGCGCCGTGAGCGTGCCGCCCGACATGCCGGCGCACGAGGCCTGGCAGACGCTGGCGCAGCAGCGCGTGGCCCAGGCGCCCGTGGTGAACGCCCAGGGGCAGGTGGTGGGCCTGCTGCTACGCGCCGACATGGCGCCGCTGGATCTGCTGCCCCTGCCCGCCGCGGTGCCGCTGGCGATTGCGCGGGCGCGCCGCGCAGTGTCCGAGGTCATGCTCAGCCCCGTGCCCACGGTGGCCGCCGATACCGAGCTGCGCCGCGTGGCCCCGGTGCTGCTGGACACGGGTCTGCCGGGCCTGCCCGTGACCGACGAGCTCGGCCTGCTGGTGGGTTTTGTTTCGCGCACCGACATGCTGCGCGCCGTGGTGGCCGATCCGCCGCTGGACCTCTGGAGTTAAAGGGAGGGATCAATCCCCGCTCAGGCCCTGGTCGCCCATGTGCGGCTGCGCCTCGGGCAGGCGAGTGGCCAGCACCTTGTCGATGGTCTTGCCGTCCATGTCCACCACCTCGAAGCGCCAGCTCTCCCACTGCACGGCATCCGTGACGCCGGGCAGCTTGCCGGTGAGCAGCATCATCATGCCGCTGAGCGTCTGGTAGCGCCCGCGATCTTCCTGCGGCACGGTGGTCAGCTGCAGGCGGTCCTTGAGCTCGGGCACGGGGATATGGCCATCGAGCAGCCAGCTGCCGTCCTCGCGCTGCACGGCCCAGGAATCGTCCGGGTCGAGCGACTGGAACTCGCCGGTGATGGCCTCAATCAGGTCCTGCAGGGTGACGATGCCCTGCACCTCGCCGTATTCGTCGATGACGAAGGCCATGTGCATGTCGGACTGGCGGAAGTTGTCCAGCAGCTCCCGGGCATTGATGGTCTCGGGCACGTACAGCGCCGCCTGCAGCGGCTGCGCGGCCAGGTCGCGTGCGGCCGCGTCGCGCACGGCGCGTGACATCCACTGGCGCGCGCTGAGCACGCCCAGGATGTTCTCCATGCCGCCGCGCACCACCGGGAAGCGCGCATGGTCGGACTCCTCGATGCGCCGCAGGTTTTCCTCGAACGGCTCCTGCTCGTCCAGGAACACCACGTCGGCGCGCGGCACCATGAGCGAGCCGATCTGCCGGTCGTCCAGGCGGAACACGTTGCGCACCATCTGGTGCTCGTGCGATTCGATCACGCCGGCGCTCGTGCCCTCGGCCAGCACGGCGTGGATCTCGTCCTCGGTCACGGCGTTGCCCTGGCCCTGCTTCACGCCCAGCGCGCGCAGCAGGGCCTCGGTGGAGATCGACAGCAGGCGCACGAAGGGCTTGGTGGCCAGCGCCAGCCAGTTGATGGGCCGCGCCACGATGCGCGCCAGGGCCTCGGGGTGGCTCTGGCCCAGGCGCTTGGGCACGAGCTCGCCCACGACGATGGAGAAGTAGGTGATCAACAGCACCACCAGGCCGGTGGCGATGTAGCTGGCGTATTGCGCCTGCAGGCCCAGCCCGACCAGCCATTCGCCCAGGGGCTTGGCCAGCGCCGCCTCGCCCACGATGCCGTTGAGCACGCCGATCGAGGTGATGCCGATCTGGATGGTGGAAAGGAAGCGCGTCGGGTCTTCGCCCAGCTTGGCGGCCGCAATGGCACCGCTATCGCCCTCATCGATCAGCTTCTGCAGGCGCGTCTTGCGCGCGGAGACCAGGGCCAGCTCGGACATGGCGAACACGCCATTGAGCAGGATGAGGGCGAACAGTATTGCTATTTCCATATGCAGGGAGCCCGAGGCGCTCCCAGGGTGTGAAGAGGCGGAAATTGTAAGAAGTCTTGCATTGTGCGGGACTTTGGCCGCCGCCGGTCACATGCCCCAGCCGGGTGCCGGCATTGCATCAATAAACAAAAACCGCCCTCATCACCCACACAGCAAGCGCAAACAGCTATCAATAATGAAGCACATCAATGGGGTGGGCGTGCCTCGGCAGCACTCATCATTCGCGCGCAAGATGCGTGGCGGCATCCAGCTTCAGGCCCTTGGGCAGGGGAAACTTGAGCGTTTCCTCGATGCCGGCCAGCTTGCGCACCGAGACCGCGCCCAGCTCCTTGATGCGCGTGATGACGGCCTGCACCAGCACCTCGGGCGCCGAGGCGCCGGCCGTCAGGCCGACACGGGCGATGCCGTCGAACCACTCATGGCGCAGCTCGTCGGCACTGTCCACCATGTAGGCCTTGGTGCCCAGGCGCTCGGCCAGCTCGCGCAGGCGGTTGCTGTTGGAGCTGGTGGGGCTGCCGACCACGATCACCAGGTCCACCTGGGGGCTGAGCAGCTTCACTGCGTCCTGGCGGTTCTGCGTGGCGTAGCAGATGTCCTGCTGCTTGGGCTCGCGGATCGTGGGAAAGCGCGCGCGCACGGCGGCGGTGATCTCGGCCGCATCGTCCACGCTGAGCGTGGTCTGCGTGACCACGGCGAGTTTTTCGGTCTGCGACGGCTGCACGCGCGCCACGTCGGCCACGCCTTCGACCAGGTGGATGCCTTCGTTCAGCTGGCCCATCGTGCCCTCGACCTCGGGGTGGCCCTTGTGGCCGATCATGATGAACTCGTAGCCCTCCTTGGCGAGCTTGGCGACCTCGACATGCACCTTGGTCACCAGCGGGCAGGTGGCGTCGAAAATGGTGAAGCCGCGCGCGCGCGCCTCGTCCTGCACGGCACGGCTCACGCCATGGGCGGAGAAGATCAGCGTGGCGCCGGGCGGCACCTCGGCCAGATCCTCGATGAAGATCGCGCCCTTGGCCTTGAGGTCGTTCACCACATAGGTGTTGTGCACGATCTCGTGGCGCACGTAGATCGGCGCGCCGAACTTGGCCAGCGCGCGCTCGACGATCTCGATGGCGCGGTCCACGCCGGCGCAGAAGCCGCGTGGCTCGGCCAGAACGATTTCCTGGGGCTTGTTCATCGTCAGAGCACGCCGATCAGCTGCACCTCGAAGGTCACGGGCACGCCCGCCAGCGGGTGGTTGAAGTCAAAGCGCACGGCGCCGTCTTCGCGCACCTCCAGCACCACGCCGGCGTACTGGCCCATGCCGTCGGGCGTGGGGAACTCCACCACCTCGCCCACGGTGTATTCCTCGGCGGGGTCGCCCATCTCGCTCAGCAGCTTTCTGGACACCCACTGCTGCATCTCGGGGTTGCGCTCGCCAAAGGCCTCGCCGGCGGCCAGCGCGAAGCTCACGCGTGCTCCCTCGGCCAGGCCGATCAGGCGCTGCTCCAGCGCGGGCGACAGCTCGCCCGTGCCCACCGACAGCGTGGCCGGCTTGTCGTCGAAGGTGTTGATCACATTGCCCGCCGGACCGGCCAGGCGATAGTGCAGCGTGAGAAACGATCCTTGCTGCACGGTAGGCAGGCCGGTGGTGGCGGTGGTGGTGTCTGTGGTCATGAAGGCTCTCGATAAACTGCCGCCATTGTAGAAAACCGGGTATACCCCCACGGCCCCGCACCGCCTCCCGCCATGCCCCTCAAAGACCTGCCTGCCGACGCCCAGCCGCGCGAGAAGCTGCTCGCACGCGGCCCCGCCGCCCTGTCCGACGCCGAGCTGCTGGCCATCTTGCTGCGCACCGGCCTGGCCGGCAAGGGCGTGCTGCAGCTGGCGCAGGAGCTGCTCGATGACCCCGTGCGCGACAGCACCGGCCGCATCACGGGCGGCGGCTTTGGCGGCATGGCCGGCCTGCTGCACGCGGGCGCGGCCGACCTGGCGCGCATCAAGGGCCTGGGGCCGGCCAAGCGCGCCGAGCTGGTGGCCGTGCTGGAGTTGGCGCGCCGCGCCCTGGCCCAGCAGCTGCGCGAGCGCGAGGTGTTCGGCAGCCCCGGCGCCGTCAAGCAATACCTGCAGCTGCACCTGGCGGCGCGCGCGCACGAGGTGTTTGCCGTGCTGTTCCTGGACAGCCAGAACCGCCTGATCGCGATGGAGGAGCTGTTTCGCGGCACGCTCACGCAGACCAGCGTCTACCCGCGCGAGGTGGTGCTGCGCGCCCTGCACCACCAGGCCGCGGCCATGGTGCTGGCGCACAACCACCCCAGCGGCAGCGTGCAGCCGAGCCGCGCCGACGAGGCCCTGACCCAGACCCTGAAGGCCGCGCTGGCCCTGGTGGACGTGCGCGTGCTGGACCATGTGATCGTGGCGCCGGGCGCCGCCCTGTCGATGGCCGAGCAGGGGCTGGTGTGAGCACAGGCACCCGGTCTGTGCGCTGGGCCTGCATCGCCCTGCTGGCCCTGGCCGGCTGCGCCCTGCCGCTCGCGCCGCCGGCACCCGAGCCGCTGCTGGCGCCGCACCTGCGCCTGATCGGCGTGGCCGAGCTTTCCTCCGGCAGCGAGTACGGCGGCACGACCATAGGCGGGTTCTCAGGCATCGACTACGACGCGCAGCAGGACGCCTACCTACTCATCAGCGACACGCGGCAGACGCATGTCTACACCGCCCGCCTGCGCTATGACGCGCACGGGCTCTCGGCACCGCAGTTCAGCAGCGTGCATGCACTGCGGCACGCCAGCGGCCAGCCCTTTGCGCCCTGGTGGCGCCTGCAGCCCGGCATGGACCGTCCCGATGCCGAGGCCCTGCGCTGGCTGCCCGGCACGGCCGGCTTTCTGTGGACCAGCGAGGGCGACTTCTCGCGCGGCTTCGGCCCGCAGCTGCGCGAGAGCCGCCTGGATGGCACGCATGTGCGCGACATCCCCCTGCCGGCCGGCTTCACGCCCCGGCCAAGGCGCGGCCCACGCCCCAATGGCACGCTGGAGGGCCTGACACTGTCGCCCGACGGCCACAGCGCCTGGCTGGCCATGGAGCTGCCCTGGCGCCAGGACGGCAAGCAGGCCACGCCCACGAGCGGCGGCGCCCCGGTGCGCATCACGCAAATCGACATCGCCAGCGGCCGCCCGCTGCGCCAGATTGCCTACCAACCCGACGCCGTGCCGCGCACGCGCGCCCTGCCCGGCCCGCAGATCAACGGCGTCAGCGAGATCCTGGCCGACGGGCCGCACCACCTGCTGGTGCTCGAGCGCGCCTACAGCGCCGGCGCCGGCTTTGGCGCGCGCCTGTACCGCATCGACACGCGCCAGGGCAGCGACACGCTGGCCCTCAATGCTCTCAGGCCCGCGAACCACCGGCCGTCTCCCAAGACCCTGGTGGCCGACCTGGCGGCGCTGGGCACGGCGGTGGACAACATCGAGGGCATGACCTGGGGCCCACCGCTGCAGGACGGGGCCCGGGGCAGCGGCTGCGTACTGGTCTTCGTGAGCGACGACAACTTCAACCCCGCCCAGGTCACGCAGTTCATCGCCGCCGAATACCTGCCGCTGCGCGGCGGACATGAGCGATGCGCTACAACCGGCGCTGCCCCATGAACACCGTACTCAAGGCCCGCTCCTTCGCCGACTTGAAGCCCTTGCGCCGCGCCCTGCAGGAGGCCGCCGCGCAGCAGGCCGAGCGCGAGCGGCAGCGGCGCGAGGCCGAGCGCCGCGCCCGCGCCGAGCGCCATCTGTTCCAGGACGCGGTGGGCGCCGTGCAGCCGCTCAGGGCCCGGCCCGAGCGCCACTGGCCCGCGCCCGTGCCGCCCGAGCCCCAGCCCGTGCAGCGCACGCTGGACGAGGCGCGCGTGCTGCGCGAATCGCTGAGCGACGAGTTCGACGTGAGCACGCTGCTGGACGTGGACGACCAGCTGAGCTTTCGCCGTCCCGGCATCGGCCAGGACGTGACGCGCAGGCTGCGCGCCGGGCACTGGAGCCTGCAGCGCCAGCTGGACCTGCACGGCCTGCGCACCGACGAGGCCCGCGAGGCCCTGGGCGAATTCATCCGCCTGGCGCACCGCACGGGCCTGCGCTGCGTACGCATCGTGCATGGCAAGGGCCTGGGCTCGCCGGGCAAGACGCCCGTGCTCAAGGGCCGCGTACAGGGCTGGCTGGTGCAGAAGAAGGAGGTGCTGGCCTTCGTGCAGGCGCGGCCTGCCGACGGCGGTGCGGGCGCGCTGGTGGTGCTGCTGGCGCCCAGCCAACGGGGCGCATAGACAAATTGGCCTACAGCGCTTTCCTGCAAAGCGCTTACAGCTATTTAATTAATAGTGAATTGCTCAACCCGCACGGTTGTGCGTCCAGTCCGCCTGGTTCATGCAGCTCTGCTTGAGCCGGGTGCGCAGGTCCTCGGGCCCGCCCTGCACCAAAGTCTCAGCGGTGCCCCTGCGCCTCGGCCTTGGACTGGCAGGCGATGCAGCGCGCGGCCGCGGGCTGGGCCAGCAGGCGGGGCACGCCCACGCTCTGGCCGCAGTCCGTGCATTCGCCGTAGCTGCCCGCGGCGATGCGCTCGAGCGCCGCGCGCACGGCCACCAGCTCGGCATGGTCGCGCGCGGCCTCGGCGTCGCGCACCATGCCGGCGGCCATGCTATTGGCCTGGTCGCGCGAGCTGCCGGCCGGCTCGGCGTCGCCCCGGCCGGCGGCCTCGGCCACGCCCAGCGTGTCGCGCTGGATGGCATCGAGTTCTTGCAACAGCTGCTCCTTGCGCTGCTCCAACTGGGCGCGCAGCTGCTGGCGTTGGGAGTCGGTCAGGGTGGTGGTGTTCATGCGGCCAGCATGCCACTGGCGGCGCTGGCTGTGTTGATGCTTATCAAGCCCCCTGTGCCACCGTGGTTGCCAGCCAGCGCTGGTAGAGCCCGGGCGCATCCCAGGCCTGGTCGGTGGCCAGGTCCAGCGTATGCGCCAGCTCCTCGGGCGCCAGTGGCTCGGCATGCTGCTGCTGGCGCGCGAGCACGGCCAGGTCGGCCTCGGAGGGGTCGGCGCCCGTCGCCTGGCGCCGCTGCACGCGCTCGCGCAGGCTGTCCGGCGCGGCATGGCAGTGCAGGATGGTGAACGGCAGGCCCAGCGCGCGTGCCAGCGCATGGAAGGCGTCACGCTCGCCGCGGCGCAGGAAGGCCGCGTCCACGATCACCGGGTAGCCGGCCAGCAGCAAGGCGCGCGCCTGCTGCGCAAGGTGGGCAAAGGTGCGCCGCGAGGCCTCGGCGGTGTAGATGTCCAGGCCCTGCGCGGCGGAATCGGCCAGCGGCGCCAGGCCATGCAGGCGCTTGCGCTCCACGTCCGAGCGCAGGCGCACCGCCCCCTGCAGCAGCAGCTGCGCGGCGACGGTGGACTTGCCCGCGCCCGACAGGCCATAGGTGATGAGCAGGCGCGCACCCATGGGTATGGCAAGCCGCTCGGCGCAGGCCAGGTAGTCCGGCCCGGGCGCGGGCGCCACGCCTTGCGCGGCACGCAGCCGCGCAGCCATGGCGCGCACCAGGGCGCGGTAGACCTCGTAGGGCCGCAGCACGGCCAGGCCGGCGTAGTCGCCGGATGCGGCCAGGTAGCCGTCGAGAAAGCGCCAGGCCAGGTCGCTGCGGCCATGGGCGTGCAGGTCCATGGTGAAGAAGCCGGCGTCGGCCAGCGTGTCGATCCAGCGCAGCGCGGGGCTGAACTCCAGGCAGTCGAAGGCCGTGACCACGCCATCGAGGCGCACCACATTGCCCAGGTGCAGGTCGCCATGGCATTCGCGCACCTGGCCCGCGGCGCGGCGTGCGGCCCAGTGGCCGGCCAGAGCCGGCTGGCGCGCGTCGAACCAGGCGCGCAGCAGGGCCAGGCGGGCGGCCTCGGGGCCCTCAAGCAGCGCGGCCAGCTGATCGAGCACCGCGCCAATCGCCCGGCCCACCTGCGCGGCACCGCCCCAGTCGCTGCCCGCTGGCGCCACGGGCGCATCGGCATGAAAGCGCGCCATGCGTTCGGCGAAGGCGTCCACTTCCTCGGCCATGAACGTGCCGGCGCGCACCAGCCCATCCAGCTCGCTGCCGGCGGGAAAGCGGCGCATGCGCAGCACCCAGTCGATGGCGGCGTCCGCCTGGTCTGCCATGCCAATGCGCGGCTGCTGCACGCTGCCCAGCACGGGCAGCATGTCCAGGTACAGCGAGGGCGCCAGGCGCTGGTTCAGGCGCAGCTCCTCGGCGCAGAAATACTGGCGCGCGGCCAGCGTGGAGAAGTCGGCGAACGGCAGGCGCAGCGGTTTTTTGAGCTTGTAGGCATGGGTGGGCGTGAGCAGCAGGTGCGACAAATGCGTCTGCAGGTGCTGCACCGGCCCGCCCTCGGCCGCACCCAAGGCCTGGCACAGGGCCTTGGCCAGTTCGGCGCCGTCGTCTTGATTCATAGGAAAATATGGCTCCAGCGCACTACCCATAAGCGATAGCAGCTATCAATTTTCATTGATCCCGGCGGCACAGCGACTCGGCCCAGGCCGGGTTGGACTGCCCCTGGCCGGCGTACTGCTGGTTGCGCGAGTTGGAGCGCCACACGCCGCCGCCAAAGCCGGCGATGGGCTCGGTGCGGTACCAGAACCAGCGCCCGTCCTCGTCCTGCGCCAGCCAGTCCCAGCCCGCGGGGGCCTGCGCCCAGTCGGGCGCCCAGTCTGCGGCTTCATTCACTTGGCCTGACTCCTCTCATTGCTGCGCCACCCGGTGCAGGGTGGCCGTTGACGAAAACTTTACACACCGCGCCGGCCCATCGCGCCCAACTCCACTGAACCACCGAGGAGCACTTGCGTTCTAACAGCCACCATGGTTCACGACCGAAGGGTTCCATCATGACCAAGAGCTTCAAGGCTGCGGCGGCACGGCTGATGTTTTCGCTGCTGGCGCTGTCCACCCTGGGCGGGTGCGCGGTCTACGGGCCGGCTCCCGGCCCCTACACCTACTACGGCACCGACGTCGATGGCCAGACCGTCTATGCGGCGCCGCCCGTCGTCTATCCCGCCGCGCCGGTGTATGCCGCGCCGTATTACTACGGCCCGACATACGTGGGGCCGCCGATAGGCCTGAGCCTTGGCTTCGGCTATTGGCGCGGCGGTGGTGGCCGGAGCGGCTGGCATGGTGGAGGGCGTGGAGGGGGCTTCCATGGCCGGGGCGGTCGCCGCTGATCGGCTCACATTTCCCGTCCCGCGCTACTCTGCCGCGCGGCGCAGGGTGTCCACCACGGGGCGCTGCAGCACCTCGCGCAGCCCCCACCAGCCGGCGGCCAGCGCCAGCAGCGCGCCCACCAGGCTGCCCGCCAGCGGCACCCAAGGCCTGACCGTCCAGCTGAAGTCGAACACATAGCGCGCCAGGGCCCAGCCCACGGCCACGGCCACGCAGCTGGCCAACAGGCCCGCCAGCAGGCCCACGCCGGCCAGCTCGGCGCGCTGCACCTGGCGCAGCAGGCTGGCGCGCGCGCCCACGGCGCGCATGATGGCGAACTCGCGCGCGCGCTCCTCGCGCGTGGCGGTGACGGCGGCAAACAGCACCACCAGGCCCGCGGCCAGCGTGAAGGCGAAGAGGAATTCCACGGCGCGTATCACCTGGGCCAGCACGCCCTGCACCTGGGCCAGGGTGGCGCTCATGTCCACGTTGGTGACGTTGGGGAAGGCGTGCACCAGGGCGTTGTCGAAGTCCGGCCCACCCGGGCGGGCTTCTGGCGCGCGGTAGGCGGCCAGGTAGGTCATGGGCACGTCGGCCATATGCGCCACCGGGTACATCACGAAGAAGTTGGCGCGCATCGAGCTCCAGTCCACATGGCGCAGGCTGGTGATGCGCACCTCGCTGGGCACGCCGCCAATGTCAAAGCGCAGGCGGTCGCCGAGCTTGAGGCCCAGGGTCTTGGCGATGCCCTCTTCCACGCTGACGGCGCCCGCCTCCTCGGCCGTCCAGCGGCCAGCGGAGATGCTGTTGTGCGCGGGCGCCTGGGCTGCGTTGGAGAGGTTGAACTCGCGGTCCACCAGGCCCTTGGCGCGGTCGTCGGCGTAATCTTGAAGGCTCACCGCGCGGTCGTTGATGGCCACCAGGCGGCCGCGGAACATGGGGTACCAGTCGTACTGCGCCACGCCGGCCTGCTGCAGCCGCGCGCGAAAGTCATCGGCCTGGTCCGGCATGATGTTGATCACGAAACGGTTGGGCGCATGGGCCGGCGTGGCGTTCTGCCAGCTGGAGATGAGGTCGGTGCGCAGCAGCACCAGCAGCACCAGGGCCAGCAGGCCCACGGCCAGGCTGGCCACCTGCACCACGGCATAGGCCGGACGCGCCGCGATCTGGCGCGTGGCCAGCACCATCCAGCGCGGCGCGGTGCTCTCGCTGACGGCCTTGCGCAGCAGCCACACCGCCACCCAGGCCAGGGCGGCAAACAGCAGCACGGCGGCGGCAAAGCCGCCCACGGCGATGGAGCCCAGCTTCCAGTCGCGGCTGATCACCAGCAGCAGCGCCGCAAAGCCGGCCAGCCCCAGTCCGAGCACGGCCATGGACGTGGGGCGCACGGCACCCAGGTCACGGCGCATGACGCGCAGCGGCGGCACCTGCGCCAGCTGCAGCACGGGCGGCAGGCCGAAGGCGCACATCAGCGTCAGGCCCACGCCCACGCCGAGCAGCACGGGCCAGAGGCTGGCCGCGGGCAGGGCCGACTCCACCAGCCCGGCCAGCAGCAGCACGAACACATGGTGCACGGCAAAGCCCAGCAGCACGCCCACGGCGCTGGCGCACAGGCCCACGAGCAGGAACTCCAGCACATAGGCGCCGGCGATGGTGCGCTGGCTCTGGCCCAGCACGCGCAAGAGCGCGGCGGCGTCCAGGTGGTCGTTGGCAAAGCCGCGCGCGGCCAGGGCCACGGCCACGGCCGACAGCAGCGCGGCCAGCAGCGCCACGAGGTTGAGGAATTTCTGCGCCCGGTCCAGCGTCTGGCGCATCTCGGGGCGGCCGCTGTCCAGCGACTCCACGCGCACGCCGCGCATGCCGGGCTCGGTCACGGCCTCTTCGGCCCAGGCGGTGAAGCGCCCGACGGCATCGGGCGGGCCGGCCACGGCAAAGCGGTAGGTGATGCGGCTGGCGGGCTGCACCAGGCCCGTGGCGGGCAGGTCCAGCGCGTTGATCATCACGCGCGGCGCAAAGCTCATGAAGCCGGCGCCGCGGTCGGGCTCCAGCGTGATGATGCGCGTGATGCGCAGCGCCGTGTCGCCCAGCAGCAGCGGATCGCCGAGCTTGAGGGACAGGGTATTGAGCAGCGGCGCGTCCACCCAGACCTGGCCCGGCGCGGGGATGTCCTGCGTGGGGCTGCCTGCGCGCTCGGCATCGTCGCTGACCTGCAGGCGGCCGCGCAGCGGGTAGCCCGGCTCCACGCTCTTGAGCGCCACCAGCCGGCTGGCGCCGCCCTGTGCGTCGCTGGCGCGCCCCATGGTGGGAAAGCCCAGGGTGGTCACGCTGGCCAGGCCCAGCGCGCGCGCGCGCTCCTGCACCGCCGCCGGCGTGGGGTTGTCGCTGGCCACGACGGCGTCGCCGCCGAGCAGCTGCAGCGCGTCGCGCGCCAGCCCCCCGTGCAGCCGGTCGGCAAAAAAGCCCACCGAGGTGAGCGCGGCCACGGCCAGCGTGACGGCGACCATGAGCAGCCGCAGCTCGCCCGCGCGCAGGTCGCGCCACAGCGTGCGCCAGCCCAGGTGCAGGAAAGAGGGATTGCCGGCACCGCCGGCAGCGCGTGCAGAAGTGGACATGGCCGGCATCAGGGCCTAGGTTCGCTTGCTGATGGAGATGGTCGGGAACTTGGCCGAGAAGTCCTTGGCCTGCTGGGCGACCTTCACGGCCACGTCACGCGCCATCTGCTTGTAGATCTGCGCCACCTCGCCGTCCGGGTCGGCCACCACGGTGGGGCGGCCAGAGTCGGCCTGCAGGCGGATGTCGATGTGCAGCGGCAGCGCTCCAAGATAGTCCATGCCGTATTCCTGGGCCATCTTCTTGCCGCCGTCGGCGCCGAAGATGTGCTCCACATGGCCGCAGTTGCTGCACACATGCACGGCCATGTTCTCCACGATGCCGAGGATGGGCACACCCACCTTCTCGAACATCTTGATGCCCTTCCTGGCGTCCAGCAGCGCGATGTCCTGGGGCGTGGTGACGATCACCGCGCCGGTCATGGGCACGCGCTGGGAGAGGGTCAGCTGGATGTCGCCCGTGCCCGGCGGCAGGTCCACGAGAAGGTAGTCCAGGTCCTTCCAGTTGGTCTGGCGCAAGAGCTGCTCCAGCGCCTGGGTGGCCATGGGGCCGCGCCAGATCATGGCCTGGTCCTGGTCTACCAGAAAGCCTATGGACATAACCTGCACGCCGTAGTTTTCCAGCGGCTCCATGTTCTTGCCGTCCAGGCTATCGGGGCGGCGCTGGATGCCCAGCATCATGGGCTGGCTGGGGCCGTAGATGTCGGCATCCAGCACGCCCACGCGCGCGCCCTCGGCGGCCAGGGCCAGGGCCAGGTTGGCGGCCGTGGTGCTCTTGCCCACGCCACCCTTGCCCGAGGCCACGGCGATGATGTTCTTCACGCCCGGCAGCAGTTGTACGCCGCGCTGCACGGCATGGGCCGTGACCTTGGTGACGATGTTCACAGAGACGTTGGCCACGCCCGCCACGCCCTTGGCCGCGGCGATGAACTGCTGGCGCAGCGCCGGCACCAGGCTCTTGGCGGGGTAACCCAGCTCCACGTCGAAGGCGACGTCGCCGCCGTTGATCTGCACGTTGCGCACGGCGCGCGTGCTCACGAAATCCTTGCCCGTGTGCGGATCCTGGACGCCGGCGATTGCCGCCAGCAGATCTTGCTCTGTTAGTGCCATGGCTGTGTTGTTTGCGTATGGAAGCTGGTGAGTCTAGCCAACGCCAGGTGCCACTCGCGGGGTTGGGGTATTACAAGAAAAAATAGGGTTCGGCGCTTTATGGACAAACGCCGAAAGCTATAAATAACGAAGCATCATGGGCGTATTTCAAGCCGCACCGGTCCGGCCTGCACGCCGCCAATGACCGCGGCCTGCGCAAAACCTTCGCGTGCAAACACCTCCAGCACCGCCTGCACGCTGTCCGGCGCGCAGGCCACGAGCAGGCCGCCCGAGGTCTGCGGATCGGTCGCCAGCGCCTGGGCGGTGGTGGGCAGGCCATCGGCCAGCAGCACATCGGCCCCGTAGCCGGCCCAGTTGCGGCCGCTGGCGCCGGTCACGAAGCCGGCGGCGGCCAGCTCGGCCACGCCGGGCAGCAGCGGCACGCGCGCCCAGTCGATCTGCACCGCGAGGCCGGCGCCGCGCGCCATCTCCAGCGCGTGGCCGGCCAGGCCGAAGCCCGTCACATCGGTGATGGCGTGCACGCCGGACAGCTCGGCCAGCAGCGGGCCGGGCGTGTTCAGGCGCGTGGTGCTGGCGAGCATCTCGCGGTAATGCCCATCGGCCAGTTGCTCTTTCTTCAGCGCCGCCGAATACACGCCCACGCCCAGCGGTTTGCCCAGCACCAGCACATCGCCCGGCCGCGCGTCGGCGTTGCGGCGCACGCGGTCCGGATGCACCAGGCCCATGGCCACCAGGCCGTAGATGGGCTCGACCGAGTCGATGGTGTGGCCGCCCGCGATCGGTATGCCGGCCGCGCGGCATACGTCCTGCCCGCCGCGGATGATGGCGCCGATCACCTCCAGCGGCAGCTGGTTCACCGGCATGGCCACCAGCGCCAGCGCCATGATGGGCCGCCCGCCCATGGCGTACACGTCGGAGAGCGCATTGGTGGCGGCGATGCGGCCGAACTCGTACGGATCGTCCACGATGGGCATGAAGAAGTCGGTGGTCGCCACCAGCGCTTGGCTCTCGTTCAGGCGATACACGGCGGCGTCGTCCGCCGTCTCTATGCCCACCAGCAGCTCCGGCGGAATGACCGCCCCCGCGCCGCTCTGCTGCAGGATCTGCGACAGCACGCCCGGCGCGATCTTGCAGCCGCAGCCGCCGCCATGGGATAGAGAGGTGAGACGGGGCGAGGCGGGGACGGGGCTGACGTTCATGGCGGTGGCGGACAATCGGGGAAAAATCGTCGCATCATCCCAGATTCACCGCCCGTGTCCCACCACCGCCCCATACGCCCGGCAGACCGCCACGCCTTCGACGCCCTCATCGACGCGCGCTCGCCCGCCGAGTTCGCCGAGGACCATATCCCCGGCGCCATCAACTGCCCGGCGCTCGACGACGAGGAGCGCGCCATCGTCGGCACCCTTTACGTGCAGCAGGGCGCGTTCGAGGCGCGGCGTGTGGGCGGCGCTTTTGTTGCCGCGAACCTGGCGCGCCACCTGCGCGAGCAGTTCGCCGACAAGCCCCAGGGCTGGCGCCCGCTGGTGTACTGCTGGCGCGGCGGCATGAGGAGCGGCTCCATGGTGCAGTGGCTGCGCCTGGTGGGCTGGGACGCGCAGCAGCTCGCGGGCGGCTACAAGGCCTTTCGCCGCCATGTGATCGAGCAGATCGCGGCGCTGGTGCCGCGGCTCGAGCTGCGCGTGCTGGTCGGCGCCACGGGCAGCGCCAAGACGCGTGTGCTACAGGCCTTGGAAAGCCAAGGCGCGCAGGTGCTGGACCTGGAGCATTGCGCGCGTCACAAGGGCTCGCTGCTCGGCGCCCTGCCCGGCGTGCCCCAGCCCTCGCAAAAAAATTTCGAGACGCAGATCGCCACCGCGCTCGAAGGCATGGACCTGTCGCGCCCCGTGTACGTGGAGGGCGAGAGCGCACGCATAGGCCGCCTGTCCCTCCCCGTGCCGCTGGTGCAGCGCCTGCGCGCCGCGGCCTGCATCGAGATAGCGGCCACGCCCGAAGAGCGCCTGGCCTACCTGCTGCGCGACTACGCCTATCTGGGTGACGACCCCGAGGCCCTGGCGCAGCGCCTGGGGGCGCTCGTCGAACTGCATGGCAAGGAGACGGTGCAGCGCTGGCAGGTCTGGGCGCGCGCGCGCGATCTGGGCCCCCTGTTCGATGAGCTGATGCGGCTGCACTACGACCCGCACTACGGGCGCTCGCAGGCGCGCAACTTTGCACATTGGGATGCGCGCCAGTGTGTGAGCGCGCCGGATCTGTCGGCCGATGGCATCGTGGGGGTGGCGGGGGCGGTTTTGGCGCTGGGGTGATTTTTGGCTTTTTCGCTTGATGGGTAAACGCTGGTAGCTATTCTTTTTAAGGGTGGCTGGCCGGGATATGCGCCCGGCGGCGCAGTCTCGCCAAGAGAAAGTCACCAAAGAGAAGGCGACCCTACTGTCCGTGACCCCTTCGCTGCGCTACGGGGCAACCTGCGATGCTCGTTCGCGGGGCGTGCCGCGGAACTCGCTGCGCGCTTCGCGCTTCGCTCAAACAACCGCGGCAAGTCAGACCACGAAGGCGTGTGTCCTGCGGCACACGCCCGCCCCGCGCCCTGCGCTTCTCGGCACGGCCAGAAGGGCACCCGCGAGACGGGCCATCGCTGCGCTCGGCCTCGCACGGCGCAGGCGCTACGCGCCGCGCCAGACCAGGCCGAGCGCAGCGATGGCCCGTGCCGGGCTGTTCACCCCCTGGGGCTGCGCCTGTGGCGGGGCGCTTGCGGGGTGGCATGCGCGTCGCAGCGCGCATGCTTCGTGATCTGACTTGCCGCGGTTGTCTGAACGCAGCGCCGAAGGCGCGTAGTGAGTTCCGCGGCACACCCCGCAAGCGCCCCGACACAGGTTTGCGGGTTATTGGGGTCAGAGCCCCATTTCACTGCGGTGCACAGCACCGCACCCTACGGGCGAGCCGAAGGCTCGGTGAAATGGGGCTCTGACCCCAAAAACCCGTCGCAGACTTGGGGGCGTGTTCTTTGCCTCCTTTCTTGCACGAGCAAGAAAGGAGGTCGCCCGCCGGGGCGAGTCCCGGCCAGCCCCCCTCAAAACGAATAACCCCGCCCCAGAAACCTCAGTTAGTCTCGCCCCATACCAACCCCCTCACAAGGAAGCCCCCCGTGAAACTGAAGATGGCCCCGAACTCGGGTTTCGCAATCCTGCTGCGCTCGCCCTGGTGGGTCAGCTTTGCCATCGCCACCGTCATCGTGCTGCTCTGCGGCGCGCTGCTACCGGCCCACCTGGCACCGTTTGCCGCCGTGGGCGCCTTGCCCGTGGCGGTCATCGGCTGCATCGCCGCCTGGCGCCAGTGGCGTGCGCCCAGCGCGGCGCGCGTGCAGGCCGTGCTGGAGGCCGCGGGCGCCATGCCCTGGCGCGAATTTGCCGACCTGCTGGAGCGCGCCTGGCGCGCAGAAGGCCATGAGGTGCAGCGCACCGGCGGCACGGCCAGCGACCTGCGCATCACCAAGGGCGAGCAGTCCCTGCTGGTGGCCGCGCGCCGCTACAAGGCCGCCAGCCACGGCGTGGAGCCGCTGCGCGAGCTGCAGGCCGAGGTGCAGCGCCAGGGCGCACGCGCCGGCGTCTACGTGGTGCTGCAGGGCACGGTGAGCGAGCAAGCGCGCAGCTTCGCGCAGGGCAACGGCCTGGCGCTGCTGGAGGGTGGCGCGCTGGCTGCGCTGCTGCTCAAGGCGCCGGCGGCCAAGACATAGGCACGCGACGCAGGCACAAGGGACGCCGCTGCCATGACCGCCACCACGGCCCTGGTGCTCACCGGCGGCGGCGCGCGCGCGGCCTATCAGGTGGGTGTACTGCAGGCCATTGCGGGCCTGCGCGCGGCCTGTGGCCATGGTCATGCTGCGGCGCCGTTTGGCATCTTCAGCGGCACCTCGGCCGGCGCCATCAACGCCGCGGCCCTGGCCAGCGGGGCCGACCACTTCGACCACGCGGTGCGGCGCATGGCGCGCGCATGGGCGCATTTCCATGCCCAGCAGGTCTACCACGCCGACTCGCTGCATTTGATGCGCCGCGGCGCGCACTGGCTCACGCTGCTGTCGCTGGGCTGGGCGCTGGCGCGCTGGCGCCACGTGCACCCGCATTCGCTGCTCAACAACGCACCGCTGGCGCAGCTGCTGCAGCGGCTGGTGCCGGTGCAGCGCGTGCCGCAGCTGATCCGCACGGGCCATCTGCGCGCGCTGGCGGTGACGGCGTCCAGCTACAACTCGGGCCAGCATGTGGCCTTTATCGACGCCGGCGACGCGCAGGCGCCCTGGTCGCGCTCGCTGCGCAAGTCGGCGCGCGGGCCGATCACGCACCAGCACCTGCTGGCCTCGTCCGCCATTCCGCTGGTGTTCCCGGCCGCACCGCTGCCCATCGACGGGCATACCGAATACTTTGGCGACGGCTCCATGCGCCAGACGGCGCCGCTGGCGCCCGCCATCCACCTGGGCGCCGAGCGGCTGCTGGTGGTGGGCACCAGCCGCGCCCATGAGCCACCGGCGCCGTGCCCGGCGGGCACGCGGCAGCCCTACCCGGCCCTGGCCCAGGTCGCGGGCCATGCGCTGTCCAACATCTTCCTGGATGCGCTGTCGGCCGACATAGAGCACCTGCAGCACATCAACCAGCTGCTGGCCCTGCTCACGCCCGAGGAGCGCGCGCGCAGCCCGCTGCGCCCGCTGCAGCTGCTGGTGTTCGTGCCCTCGCAAAGCCTGGACGACATCGCTGCGCGCCACCTGTGCGACCTACCGCGCAGCATGCGCGCGCTGCTGGGCGCCCTGGGGGTGGAGGCCGGCCAGCCCGGCGCAGGCAATGGCGGCAACGGCGCTCTGGTCAGCTACCTGCTGTTCGAGCGCGGCTACACGCGCGAGCTCATGGCCCTGGGGCGCAGCGACGCGCTGGCGCGGCGCGGCGAGCTCTGCGCCTTCTTCGGCTGGTGCGACGCCGGCAATCCGCTGCGCCTGGCCTGCTACGCGTGACGCCTGTGCCGGCCGGACGGCACGGGGCCAAAAATCCCGCTGCTACGATTACAGGTTTATCAAAATGTAGCTAAAAGCATCATGCCCATGCACATGAAGGATTGCCTGGCGGCGGCCCTGGCCCTGGCGGGCATGGCGGCCCAGCCGCTCTGGGCCCGGGGCTCACTGGAGGCCGATGCCCAGCGCTTGATGAGCCTGTCCCTGCAGGATTTGATCGCCACCCCGGTGGTCACGGCCTCGCGCCAGGAGGAAAGGCGCGACCAGACGCCGGCCCAGATCCTGGTCATCACGCGCGAGCAGATCCGCGAGCGGCGCTACCAGAGCCTGGCCGACCTGATGCAGGACCTGCCCGGCATGGACTGGCAAGGCGGCACCAAGTCGTCGCAGTTCAACCAGTTTGCCGTGCAGGGCCATGTGGGGCCGAGCAAGCTCTTGATCCTGATGGACGGGGTGCGCATAGGCCAGCCGGCGGGCGGCAACTTCCCCGTGGCGAGCAATCTGGCGCTGTACATGGCCAAGCAGGTCGAGGTGCTCTACGGCCCCGCGGCCGCGCTCTATGGCGCCGATGCCGTGGCCGGCGTGATCAACATCATCACCGAGGCCGGCAAGGGGCCGCGGGGCTCCTGGGCCGCGCTCGGGGCCGGGCGCTTTGGCGCCGAGAAGGGGGCCTTTCTCACCGGGCTGGACACCGTGCAAGGCCTGCACCTGTCGCTGGGCGGGCATTGGCAGAGCGCCGACCGTGCGCCGCTGGATCGCTACTACCCGCGCGAATTCGCCAAGGTGCCGGCCGTCGGCAACGGCCAGACCCTCATCCCCGCGGACCTGCGCGAGCCCTATGTGGGCAGTACCGCCAGCCACAGCCTGTATGCGCGCGCCGACTGGGCCGAGCAGTTCACCGTGGGATTCCTGCGCCACAGCTTCACCAGCCTGACCAGCACCGGCGATCCGCCGGCCATGGCGCGCTACCAAACCAGCTCCGAGTGGCAGCCCCGCTCCGACACCCTCTATGGCCGCTGGCGCTTCCAGCCGGCGCCGCAGATGCAGGCGCAGCTGCTGGTGGACCATTCGCGCATGCAGGTCGATCCGAGGGCGCGCTACAACAACACCTTCAGCAACTACCGGGACAGTTTTTCCTACGTGCTGGGCAAGCGCAGCGGCATAGAGCAAAGCCTCCAGTGGCGCATCAACGGCCAGCAGCAGCTGCAGGCCGGCCTGGGCTGGCAAAAATACTATGCGGTCGAAACCGCCGGCCTGCCCGCGCCCTATGACACCGGCAAACCCGCGCATGGCCAGGGGCTGCTCTACCCCAACACGACGCTGCCGGTGCAGATCCACGACGCCGCGTTTCGCAATCTCTCGGCCTATGCGCAGCTGCAGTCGCAGTGGAGCGAGGCTTTCAGCACCAGCGCCGGGGTGCGCCTGGACCGCCACAGCCACTACGGCAATGCCGTCAATCCGCGCCTGGGTGCCGTCTACAAGCCGCAGGAGCGGCATGTGTTCAAACTGCTGTACGGCGAGGCCTTCCGCGCCCCCTCGCCCGAGGAAAGCCTGAGCGCCTTTGGCTCCTTCAGCGGGGCCCAGGACGCCCAGGGCAACTACATCGGCACCAATTTCCGCGTACCGAATTTCAACCTGAACCCGGAAAAGGCGCGCACCGTGAGCGCCGCCTGGGACTGGCGCCCCAGGCCCAGCCTGAACCTGGTCACCCATGTCTACCTCAGCCGCATCACCAACCTGGTGGTCACGCAGGGCTCGGACAATGTCAACGCCCTGCCCGGCGCCATCCTGGTCGGGCCCGAGACCAAGGGCAATGCCGGGCGCCAGCAGCAGCAGGGGCTGGACCTGTCGGCGCAGTGGCGCTTTCGCATCAGCGGCGACTGGGCCGGCGACCTGTGGGGCAGTGCCAGCTGGATCCATGGCCGCATCGACGAGGGCACCGGCGTGGACTGGGACATCCCCTACGTGGCCCGCCACAAGCTCAAGCTCGGAGCCACACTGCGCTGGCGCGACCAGTTCAGCATCACGCCCAGGATCTACTGGACCGGCGACGTGACCAACGGGCGCAAGCAGGCCCCGGCCGATCCGCTGCTGCCCCAGGGCGCATGCCAAGGAGCAATGACGGCCCCCGCGCGCTGCAGCACGCCCGGCTATACGCTGGTGGACCTGCACCTGGGCTGGCACAGGCTGCTGGGCGGCCGCGCCACGCTGTGGCTGGACCTGTACAACCTGCTGGACAGGCGCTACTACGCCGCTGGCGGCGCGGGCAGCCGCACCTTCCTGGACATGCCCCAGCAGCCGCGCACCTGGATGGTGACGCTGGACTACCGGTTCTGAGCGCGGCGGCACAGATGCGCACACCAGGATCCCGCAGGCACCCGACAAGGCAAGCGTGCAGCACGCCATTTCTTTTATTAAAAAAGCCTTTAAACCCTTATTGGTTAAGCGCTATAAGCTATCAAAAAGTGATTATCCAGCTATCCTTGGCGGCCATGGTGCTGGTGCTGCCGGCCGGCGGCGCACGGGCCCAGCCGGCACCCGCGCCGGAATACGCCGTCAAGTCCGCCCTGCTGTTCAAGCTGCCGCGCTTCGTCTATCTGCCGCGCCTGGAGGGCGGCACCCGCATCAGCCTGTGCCTGCTGGGCAAGAACCCCTTTGGCGGTGCGCTGGCAAAGCTGGCGCAAACGCCCATCGACGGGCGCAGCGTGCAACTGCGCCAGCCCGAGGATGCAGCCCAGGCACTGGACTGCGACTTCGTCTTCATCGCGCGCAGCGAAGCGGATCAACTCAAGTCCATACTGGGCAGGCTCGGTGAGGCGCCCGTGGTCACCATCTCCGACATCGACGGCTTCGCCCGCGCCGGCGGCATGGTGGAGATGGCCCTGCATCCCGATGGCGGCGACTCCCTGAACATCCTCATCAACCGCAGGGCCGCGCAGGCGCACCGCATCCACTTCAACGCGCAATTGCTGCGCCTGGCCAGGATCGTCGAGCCATGAGCCGCATCATCGAGCGCCTGCGCCCGCACAGCATCCGGGGCAAGCTGGCCTGGTGGTTCACCGCGGCCATCGTGCTGGCGGTGAGCCTGGTCTTCGTGCTGATGCTGGTGCAGCAGCAGCGCCTGATCCGCAGCGAATGGAGCGACGGCCTGCGTGCCCAGGCGCGCCTGATCGCCACCAACAGCCAGGCAGCACTGGACTTCCGGGATCGCCAGGAGGCGGCGCGGCTGCTGCAGGCCGTGCAGTCCACCCCTTCGGTGCTGCGCGCGCGCCTGCTGGTGGCCGGCAAGACCCAGCCCTTTGCCGAGTTTGCGCGCACGGATGATGCGCCGGCCTCCCTCCCGGCACCCCTGCGCGATGGCCAGGACGCGCATTTCGGCAGCGACCTGGTCGTCGTCTGGGCCCCGATCCCGGGCAGCGATGGCCAGGCCCACATCGAACTGGTGGCCACGCTGCAAGAGATGCGCCATGTGCTGTGGCGCACGGCGCTGGAGACGGGCGCCGGACTCTCGGCCCTGCTGCTGGCGTTCCTGTGGCTCTCCAGCCGCGCCGCCCGGCGCCTGGCCGTGCCGCTGCAAAGCCTCAACCAGCTCATGGCACGCGTGGCCGACAACCCCGGCCTGAGCGAGCGTGTCGCCACCCGCGGTGCGGACGAGCTGGCCCAGCTCGGGCGCAGCCTGAACCAGATGATCGACAAGCTGCAGACGCGTGACCAGGAGCTGGCGCAGTACCGCCAGAACCTGGAGCAGCTGGTGGAGCAGCGCACCCATGCCCTGCTCGCGGCCACCGAGCAGGCGCAGCAGGCCAGCCGCGCCAAGTCGGACTTCCTGGCGCGCATGAGCCACGAGATCCGCACCCCGATGAACGCCATCGTCGGCCTGGGCCAGCTGCTGTTGAGAACCGAGCTCACGGCGCACCAGCGCGACTATCAGGAGCAGGTGATCGCCGCCTCGGACATGCTGCTGGCCCTGATCAACGACATCCTGGACTATTCGCGCATCGAGGCCGGCAAGCTGCAGATCGAGGCCATCACCTTCGACCTGGAGCAGGTGCTGCGCGGCGTGTCCAGCCAACTCGGGCTGCACGCCCGGCAAAAGGGGCTGGAGCTGCTGTTTCGCACCAATGCCGACGTGCCCCGGCGGCTGCGCGGCGATCCCCTGCGCCTGTCCCAGATCCTGGTCAACCTGTGCAACAACGCCGTCAAATTCACCGCATTTGGCAAGATCGTGGTGCACACCCGGGTGCAGCAGCGCCACGGCGAGCATGTGCAGCTGGAATTCTCCGTGCGCGACACCGGCATGGGCATTCCCGAGGAACGCCTGGCGCAGCTGTTCACTCCCTTCACGCAGGTGGACGGCTCAATCACGCGCCGCTTTGGCGGCTCGGGCCTGGGCCTGGCCATTTGCCGCCAGCTCGTGGAGCTGATGGGCGGCTCGATTGCCGCGCAAAGCCGCGTGGGCGCGGGCAGCCGCTTTTACTTCACCCTGCCACTGGCGCTGGCCGAACCCGAACCCGAGCCCACCCGCACGGACAGGCAGAATGGCGCGGCCGCGCGCGGCCATTCCCGCCTGCGGCAAGGCCCGCGCCCGGACTTCAGCGGCATTGCCCACGCGCGCGTGCTGCTGGTGGACGACGTGGAGCTCAACCGCACCGTGGCCCTGGCCTTCCTGGCCGACACCGGGGTGCAGGTGGATGTCGCCGTGCATGGCCGCGAGGCGCTGGACAAGGTGCTCGGCGCACCCTACGACCTGGTGCTCATGGACATACAGATGCCGGAGATGGACGGCCTGACGGCCACGCGCGAAATTCGCAAGCAGCCGCACCTGCACGGCCTGCCCATCATTGCCATGACCGCCCACGCCATGGTGGGCGACCGCGAGCGCAGCCTGCAGGCGGGCATGCAGGACCACCTGACCAAGCCCCTCGCCCCCGATGCGCTGTACGCGGCACTGCTGCGCTGGATTGCGCCGCGCCAGGCGGGCCGCATGGCAGCGACTGCAGCGCCCACGCCCACTCTCGGCATTCCAGCGCTTGCCGGCATGGACACGGAGCGCGGCCTGGCGCAGGCCCTGGGACGGCCCGAGCTGTACCAGCGCCTCCTGGCCAACTTCGTGCAGGAATTTGCCGGCAGCATCCAGGCCATGGCCGACGCCCAGGCCGCGCGCGACTGGCCTCTGGCGCGGCGCCTGGCGCACTCGCTCAAGTCCGCCAGCGCCACCATTGGCGCCACCGCCCTGGCGCAGCAGGCCAAGGGCCTGGAGGACAGTTTCATGCAGCGCCACGCTGCCACCGACGAGCAGCTGGCCAGCAGCCGCGCCGAACTGGCACGCGTGTGCGCCCTGCTCACCCCATGGATCACGGCAACGCCCGCCACAGCACCCCACGGCAGCACCAGCGTCGATGATCTAGCTCCCTTGTTCCAGCACCTGCAAACCCGGCTGGAGAACGACGACGCCGCTGCCCTGCGCGTGCTGCAGGAGCTGCAAGCACACACCAGCGTCCATCCGGCCCTGCATGCCGCACTGCCAAGGCTGCGCGAGCTGGTCGAGGACATCGAATACGAAAGCGCCTTGGAGCAACTCGCCTCCTTGCGCGCCCAACTGGAGCAAGCGCCTGCATGATCGATACGGAACGCCAATTCACCCTGCTCATTGTTGACGACGAAAAGCAAAACCGTCTGCTGCTAACCGAGCTGTTCCAGGACGAATACAAAATCATCCAGGCCAAAAGCGGCATGCAGGCGCTCGAGCGCGCACAAACCCATACGCCCGACCTGATCCTGCTGGATGTGCTCATGCCCGAGCTGGACGGCATGACCGTGCTGCGCGAACTCAAGCGCAACGACGCCACGCGCCAGATCCCGGTGATCTTCATCACCGCGCTCAATTCGCCGTCAGAGGAAGAATGGGGGCTGCTCCTGGGGGCCGCGGACTACATCACCAAGCCATTCCACCCCTCGATCGTCCGCGTGCGCGTGCACAACCATTTGCAAATCGCGCACCAGCGCCGCCTGCTGGAACAGATCGCCGCGCTCGATGGCCTGACCGGCATCCCCAACCGCCGCCGCTTCGACGAGGCCCTGGCGCAGGAATGGAGCCGCTGCCAGCGTTCGGGGCAGCCGCTGTCGCTCATCATTGCCGACGTGGATCATTTCAAGCGCTACAACGACACCCAGGGCCATGCTGCAGGCGACCGCGTGCTGCAGGAGGTTGCCGCGGTGTTGCGCCACAGCGCACGCCGCCCGGGGGACCTGGTGGCCCGTTACGGCGGCGAAGAATTCGTGCTGCTGCTGCCCGAGACCAGCCCCCAGCAAGCCCGGCAACTGGCCGAGGATGTACGCCAGCGGGTGGTGGCGCGCCACATCGCGCACCCCACCTCCCCTTCCGCGCCCTGCATCACCCTGAGCCTGGGCGGCATCACCACCATCCCCGGCGGCAACGAGCTCACCCCCGATTTCTTTGAAGGTGCCGACGACGCCCTCTACCAGGCCAAGGCCCAAGGCCGCAACCGCTGGTGCTGGGCACCAGCAACCTAAAATCGCGGGTTTCGTCCACGCCGAAGCAGGACACCCTGCTTCGGCCAGCCCGAGTCACAGCCCATGTCCCCACGCAAGCTCTTCGTCACCACCGCCCTGCCATATGCCAATGGCAACTTTCACATCGGCCACATCATGGAATACATCCAGGCCGACACCTGGGTGCGGGCGCAGCGCATGCAGGGGCATGCGGTCAACTTCGTGGGCGCGGACGACGCCCATGGCGCGCCCATCATGATCGCGGCCGAAAAGGCCGGCAAGACGCCCCAGCAGTTCGTGGCCGACATCGCCGCCGGGCGCAAGCAGTACCTGGACGGCTTTCACATCGCCTTTGACAACTGGCACAGCACCGACGCCCCCGAGAACCACCAGCTCGCCCAGCAGATCTACCTGGACCTGAAGGCCGCCGGCCTGATCGAGACGCGCAGCATCGAGCAGTTCTTCGACCCCGAGAAGAACATGTTCCTGCCCGACCGCTTCATCAAGGGCGAATGCCCGCGCTGCCACGCCAAGGACCAGTACGGCGACAACTGCGAGAGCTGCGGCGCGGTGTATGCGCCCACCGAACTCATCAACCCCTATTCCGCGCTGTCCGGCGCCAGGCCCGAGCTGAAGACCTCGGAGCATTTCTTCTTCAAGCTCTCCGACCCGCGCTGCGTGGAGTTCCTGCAGGAGTGGACGCAGGACGGCTTTCATGTGCAGCCCGAGGTCGCCGCCAAGATCAAGGAGTGGTTCGGCACGCGCACCAACCCCGACGGCAGCACCAGCGAAGGGCTGGACGACTGGGACATCTCGCGCGACGCGCCCTACTTCGGCATCGCCATCCCGGACGCGCCGGGCAAATACTTCTACGTCTGGCTGGATGCCCCCATCGGCTACCTGGCCTCGCTGAAAAACCTTTTGGACAGGCGCGGCGAGGATTACGAGGCCTACATGGCCGACCCGGCTCTGGAGCAGTACCACTTCATCGGCAAGGACATCATCACCTTCCACACGCTGTTCTGGCCGGCCATGCTCAAGTTCAGCGGCCGCAAGACGCCCACGAAGATCTGCGTGCACGGCTTCATGACCGTGAACAACGGCGAGAAGATGAGCAAGAGCCGCGGCACGGGCCTGGACCCGCTCAAGTACCTGGCGCTCGGCATGAACCCCGAATGGCTGCGCTACTACCTGGGCGCCAAGCTCAACGGCAAGAACGAGGACATCGACTTCAACGCGGGCGACTTCATGCTGCGCGTGAACGCCGACCTGATCGGCAAGTACGTGAACATTGCGTCACGCGCGGCCGGTTTCATCTTCAAGCGCTTTGACGGCAAGCTGGGCCAGGTGAGCGAGGACGGCCAGGCCCTGCTGGCGGCACTGCGCACGCACAAGGACACCATCGTCGCCGCCTATGAGGCGCGTGACACGGCCCGCGTGGCACGCGAGGTGATGCAGCTGTGCGACCGCGTGAACGAATACGTGGACGCCAACAAGCCCTGGGAGCTGGCCAAGAAGGAAGGCCTGCAGGCGCGCCTGCACGACGTGTGCACAACCTGCATCGAGGCCTTCCGCATCCTAACCATTTACCTCAAGCCCATGCTGCCCCAGCTGGCAGCCGATGTCGCCAGCTTCCTCATCGTGCCGCCCGAGCAGTTTGAGGGCGTGGACCGCCCGCTGGGCACCGGCCACCAGATCGGCCAGTACCAGCACCTGATGCAGCGCGTGGAGGAAAAGCAGCTCGATGCGCTGTTCGAACTGCCCGCCCCCCCGGTGGAGGAGAAAGCCCTGCCCGGCGGCGAGGAGATCGCGCCCACCATAGCCATCGACGATTTCGCCAAGGTGGATCTGCGCATCGCAAAGATCGTGGAGTGCAAGGCCGTGGAGGGCTCCACCAAGCTGCTGCAGCTGACGCTGGACCTGGGCGAGGGCAAGACGCGCAATGTGTTCTCAGGCATCGCCAGCATGTATCGCCCCGAGCAGCTCGAAGGCAAGCTCACCGTGATGGTGGCCAACCTCGCGCCGCGCAAGATGAAGTTCGGTGTGTCGGAGGGCATGGTGCTGGCCGCCAGCCACGCCGACGAAAAGGCGCAGCCCGGCATCTACGTGCTCGAACCCTTCCCCGGTGCGCAGCCGGGCATGCGCATCCACTGATGCCGGCCATGCGCCACAAGTCCCCGCGCCCGCTGGCCCTGGGGGCTTTTTTGTGCCTGGCGCCGCTGCTGCCGGGCTGCACCGTGGTGGCCGTGGCGACCACGGCCGTCAGCGTCACGGCATCGGCCGTGGGCCTGGCCGCCGACGCGGTCGTGGGCACGGCAAAAATCGTCGGCAAGGGGGTGGGCAAGGCGGCAGATGCGCTGGCCGACGACCCGGCGCCAGCGCCTGCCGGCATCCAGACCACGACACCGTAAGCCCCGGTGTGCGCGTCCAGCGCTTGCAAGCGCGCCGGAACCCGCTGGGGCCGGCAAAGCCCAGGGCCGATCTCGGCCATGGAGCGGGCGCTCAAGCGCAGGATTGCGCACTGATCACGGCCCGTCGTGCAGCTTTTCCACGCTGCCCGAGCGCTTCACGCGCCCGTCGGCGCCAAAGGTCACGGTGAAGATCATGGCGCGGCTGGGCGGATCGATCCAGTTCCAGTCCCAGTCCGTCTCCTGCTTGAGCTCGTAAGTCATCCGCTTGGCAGGCTTGCCAAGCATGCGCCGCACGGCCTCCTGTTCCATGCCGGGCCGCACCTGCTCGAAGTAATGCGGCGCCAGCACCTGGCGCAGCGCCGTCATCTTGCCGCCCGGGCCTATGGTGATCATGTAGTTCTGGTGGCCAGCGGGCTGGCGGTTGTACTCCAGCGTGTGGCCGCCGTCCTGCTCGGGCCAGACCCTCTCGGGCTCGCCAAAGCGCGTGCGCACGTCGGCCTCCGTGGAGACATCTTCTTCCAGCTCGCGGATGCGCTGCTCGTCGCAGCCCGCCAGTGACAGCAGGCTCAAGGCGCCAGCGGCCAGAACACTGGTGATACGGGTCAAAGGGCTCATGGGTAGGTGTCGCTAAAATTGCCGATTCTGAGAGGTTTACCGTCCATGCATATTTTCCGCCGCCCCGACTACCAGTCCGAAGTTACGCAGTTCATCAACCAGCTCAAGGATCAGAAGCCCGGGCTGGAGGCCCAGCAACAGGCCGGGCGCGCCCTGCTGTGGGACAAAGAGGTCGATCGTGACCTCTGGACAGAGTACAGGGCCGGGCGCGTGGCGCAGAAGCCCTATGTCTATTTTCAGAATTTCCGCACGACGGATTCTTGATAAAAATGACTTGCAACGCTTGCGCATCAAGCGCAAGTAGCTATTAATAATATAGCCAATCAATGCATCGCGCCACCTCCGAGCAACCGGCAGCGCCGGCGCCCGGTGCCGACCTTCCCGAGGTGGTGGATCAGGTGGCCCTGGCCCGCCTGTACGGCGAACCGCTGTTCGCCTTGCCCCAGGACCTGTACATACCGCCCGACGCGCTGGAGGTCTTCCTGGAGGCCTTCGAGGGCCCGCTGGATCTGCTGCTGTACCTGATACGCAAGCAGAACTTCAACATCCTGGACATCCCCATGCTGGATGTCACGCGCCAGTACCTCGGCTATGTGGACGAGGTGCGCAGCCGCAACCTGGAACTGGCGGCCGAGTACCTGCTGATGGCGGCCATGCTCATCGAGATCAAGTCGCGCATGTTGCTGCCGCCG
The DNA here is from genome assembly GCF_044792555.1 of Alicycliphilus denitrificans. Classification (GTDB taxonomy): domain Bacteria; phylum Pseudomonadota; class Gammaproteobacteria; order Burkholderiales; family Burkholderiaceae_C; genus Alicycliphilus; species Alicycliphilus denitrificans_A. The sequence continues at coordinate 1,036,113 of NZ_CP126238.1, read as the reverse complement.
CGCAGGCAGGAGGGCAGCGCCGAGCCCGAGGACCCGCGCGCCGAGCTGGTGCGCCGCCTGCTGGAATACGAGCGGATCAAGCTGGCCGCGATGCGCCTGAACCAGGTGCCGCAGTACGGGCGCGACTTCATCCGCGCACAGGTGTACATCGAGCAAAGCCTGCAGCCGCGCTTTCCCGAGATGCACCTGGCCGAACTGCAGCAGGCTTGGGCGGACATCATGCGCCGTGCCAGGCTGGTGCAGCACCACCGCATCACGCGCGAGGAGCTCTCGGTGCGCGAATACATGAGCCAGGTGCTCAAGGCGCTGCAGGGCCGGCGCTTCGTCCCCTTCGAAGACCTGTTCCAGCCGGAGAAGGGCGGCACCGTGCTGGTGGTGACCTTCATCGCCCTGCTGGAGCTGGCCAAGGAGACACTGATCGAGATCACCCAGGCCGAGGCCTTCGCGCCCATCTACGTGCGCCTGGCCTATACGCCGGCCTAGTTCATGCCAGCCCCGCGCGCTGGCCGCGCAATGGGAATGGATGCGCGAAGCGCGGCGCAGGATTCCCGGGCCTCCCTACAATGCTCGCTCCCTTTTGTCCGCCCGGTTGTGGCCGATCACCATGGCATCGCATGATTTCGACGTACTCATCGTAGGCAGCGGCCTCGCCGGCCTGTCCGCGGCCCTGCAGCTTGCGCCCACGCACCGCGTGGCCGTGATCACCAAGCGCCAGCTGCAGGACGGCTCCAGCGGCTGGGCCCAGGGCGGCATTGCCGCCGTGCTGGCCGATGACGACAGCTTTGCCGCACATATCCAGGACACCCTGGTGGCCGGCGCCGGCCTGTGCGACCTGGCCACCACGCGCTTCGTGGTGGAAAACGCTCCCGCGGCCATTGGCTGGCTGCAGGCCCTGGGCGTGCCCTTCACGCTGGAGGGCCAGGACCTGCACCTCACGCGCGAGGGCGGGCACAGCGCCAGGCGCATCGTGCACGCCACCGACGCCACTGGCGCCGCCGTGCAAAAGACGCTGATCGAGGTGGTGCGCGCCACCCCCGGCATCACGGTGTTCGAGCAGCACACGCTGGTCGACCTGATCACCACGCGCAAGCTGGGACTGGCCGGACAGCCGCGCTGCGTGGGCCTGTATGCGCTGGATGAGGCCAGCGACAGCGTGGTGACCTTTCGCGCGCCGCACACCATCCTGGCCACGGGCGGCGCGGGCAAGGTCTACCTGTACACCACCAACCCCGACACGGCCACGGGCGACGGCATTGCCGCCGCCTGGCGCGCGGGCTGCCGCGTGGGCAACATGGAGTTCGTGCAGTTCCACCCCACGGGCCTGTACCACCCGCACGAGAAGTCTTTCTTGATCAGCGAGGCCGTGCGCGGCGAAGGCGGGCGGCTCTTGCTGCCCGACGGCACGCGCTTCATGCCCGCGCACGATGCGCGCGCCGAGCTGGCCCCGCGCGACGTGGTGGCGCGCGCCATCGACTTCGAGATGAAGAAGCACGGCCTCGATTGCGTACACCTGGACATCTCGCACCAGAGCCCGGAGTTTCTGCGCGAGCATTTCCCCAACATCCTGGCGCATTGCGCGGGTCTGGGCATAGACATTACGCGCGAGCCCATCCCCGTCGTGCCCACGGCGCATTTCACCTGCGGCGGCGTGCTCACCGACCTGACGGGGCGCACCGACCTGGCGGGCCTGCTGGCCGTGGGCGAGGTAGCCTACACCGGCCTGCACGGCGCGAATCGCCTGGCCAGCAACTCGCTGCTCGAATGCCTGGTATTCGCGCGCGCCGCCTGTGCCCACATCACCCAGACACCGCCGGCCAAGTCACCCGCACTGCCGGCCTGGGACGACAGCCGCGTGGGCGACGCCGACGAGTCCGTCGTCATCTCGCACAACTGGGACGAGCTGCGCCGCTTCATGTGGGACTACGTGGGCATTGTGCGCACCGACAAGCGCCTGGAGCGCGCGGCGCACCGCATCGACCTGCTCAAGGGCGAGATCCAGGAGTTCTACGCGCACTTCCACGTCACGCGCGACCTGCTGGAGCTGCGCAACCTGGTACAGGTGGCCGACCTGATCGTGCAAAGCGCCCAGATGCGCCACGAGAGCCGCGGCCTGCACTACAGCCGCGACTGGCCCGACATGGCCGCGCCCGCGGCGCCCACCATCCTGGTGCCGCCCCTGCGCTGAGAGCCTGCCCCCTATTTCACACTACAGGAGACCCCTTCCCATGTTCCGCACCCTGCTCAAGTCCAAGATCCACCGCGCGGCCGTCACCCATTGCGAGCTGCACTACGAAGGCTCCTGCGCCATAGACGAAGACCTGCTGGAAGCCGCCAACATCTGTGAAAACGAGCAGATCCATATCTGGAACGTGGACAACGGCGAACGCTTCACCACCTACGCCATCAAGGGCGAGCGCGGCAGCGGCATGATCTCGGTGAACGGCTCTGCGGCCCGGCGCGCCTGCGTCGGTGACCTGCTCATCATTGCCGCCTTCGCCCAGGTGCACGAGGACCAGGTTGCCAAGCACCAGCCGCAGTTGGTGTTCGTGGGCGAGCGCAACCGCCAGACCGCGCTGCGCCACGCCGTGCCCGTGCAGGCCCTCTGATCCTCTTTGCCCATCACCCCTGAGTCCACGCCATGCCCCACCTTACTATCGAATATTCGAGCAACCTGCCCGCCTACCCCGAGGCCCAGGCGCTGGCTGAGCTCAACGCCGCCGTCTGCGCCAGCCCCGAAGTGCTGGACGAGGCCGACGTCAAGAGCCGCTTCGTGCGCAGTGGCAGCTTCCAGGTCGGCACCGTCCCGGCGGACCGCGCCTTCGTGCATGCGCAGTTGCGCCTGCTCTCGGGCCGCAGCCCCGAGGCCAAGCAGGACCTGGCCGGCCGCGTGGCCGAGGTGCTGCGCCGCCTCACGCCGCGCCCGGCGGGAGTCATGGTGCAGCTGAGCGTGGAGATCGTGGATATGGACCGGCCGTCCTATGTGAAGGAACGGCTCTAAACCTTCAGGCGGCTCGCGCCGCCTTCAGCGCATTCATGTAGACGCTGTATTTGGCGCTGTCCGGGTTGAGCTCGTGCACGCGCCGCAGCAGGTCCAGGGTTTCAGCCAGCAAGGCTTCGCTGCGGCCCTCGGTACGCATCTGGGCCAGCAGCAGCCCACACAGGTTCAGCAGCATCACCTCGTTGCCCGGCAAGTCCTCCAAGGCCACGCGCAGCAGGCGCGCGCCTTCGGCAAACTGCCCCCGGCGGCCCAGCATCACACCCTGGTTGTTGATGTTGATCAGCTCCTCGCGCGCCTCGCGCATCAGGACCTGCCCCTGCTCACCCATGCCCGCGCGCTCAAACAGCTGCTGGACCTGCTGGCCCAGCTGGCTGTCCTCGTGGTGGTTCTTCACCAGCTTGCGCAGCAAGTCCACGGCCTCGCTGCTGCGCCCCATGGCCAGCAGGCCCTGCGCCAGCTCCAGCGTGGTGCGCGGGCTGGCGTGCCCCTGCCTGCGGCCTTGCAGGGCCAGGGCCTGCTCCAGCGCCTGCCCGGCCGCCTCTGGCTGGCCGGCCTGCTGATGCACCACGCTCTGCACCGCCGCCACCTGGATGGCGACGTCGGTGTTGTCCTTGAACACCTTGAGCGTGTGCTGCAACCACTTCAACGCGGCATCGTCCTGCTGGCTGTCGGAGAGCACGCGCGCCAGCGAGACGTAGGCATCGGGCTGCCTGTCGGTGGAAAACTCGCTGATCTTCACGGTCTTCTCAAACGCCGCACGCGCCACCTCCAGCGCACCATTGCGGTAGGCGATCTCGCCCAGCTCTACTTGCCGGCGCACCACATTGGGTGAGCGCCGCGCGGCCTCCATCAGCACCTGCTGCGCCTCGTGCGGCTCGCCCAGGGCCTGCAAGGTCCTGGCCTGCCAGTCGCTGGCCTCGATGAACATGGGATTGTCCTTCAGCACCTGCCCGAACATGCCGCGCGCCAGCTCGTACTGCCCCTGGTAGAAGTGCAGCCTGCCCAGGCCCGTACGCGCCCAGGGCACCTCACGTTCGGCCAGCACCGAATCAAACAGGGCCTGGGCCGCGGGGTAATGGCCCAGCGTGAGCAGCAGCTCGCTCTTGATGCGCAGCAGATCGGCTGGCTTGGGCCCCGCACCGGCCAGCAAGGCTTCGCAGTGCTGCAAGGCAGCGACGTAGTCCTTGGCGCGCATGGCCTCCTGCACTCCGTGCAGCACCTGCTTCTTGGCCAGAAGCCGCTCCAGCCGCCCTTGCAGCATGCCCTGATTGATGGGCTTGAGCAGGTACTCGTCGGGCCTGGCCTCGGCCACGCCGGTGACCATTTCAGCGGTCTTTTCCGCCGTCACCATGATCCAGATGGTGGACAGGCCGATGTAGTCATGCAGACGCGCTTCGTCGAGCACCTGCTGGCCATTGAGGCCCTGGCCCAGATTGAAGTCGCACACCACCACGTCATAGCGGCTGGCGCCGAGTTTCTGCAAGGCATCCTTGCCATTGGCCGCCGTGTCCACATGCTGCACACCCATGGTGCGCACCAGATCGCGCAGCACGGTGCGCATCCCCTGAAAATCGTCCACGACCAGGACCTTGGCCTGGGCAAGCTTGACAAACATAGGCAAAAAAATTCCTCGCAAATCCCATCAAGGCAGGCACAGCACAAAACAGGCGCCGCCATAGGCGCCACCGTTTTCCAGGCTGATGCCGCCCACACGCGTGCCATTCTTATGCACGCGCGCCACCTGCAACGCAAAATGCAGGCCCAAACCGGTGCTGCCGCCGGCGAAATCCACCCCCATGCGGGCAGTCACGGCGTCGGCCTGCAGCAGGTGCGCGGGAAAGCCGGGGCCGTCGTCCTCCACGCGCAGCTCCAGGCGGCCCTGGTCTGTGCGCGCCGCGATGCGGATCTTGCCGCGACTGTGCGCGCAGGCGTTGTGGAGTGCGTTCAGCAAGGCGCCGCTGACCAGGTCCCGGTCCACATACCACTGGCAATCGGGCTCGCAGTCGAGCTGTACGGCGATGTTCCTAACCTCCAGCATGAATTGCTGCTGCACCAGCAAGTCGCCCAGCAACTCGGCCATGGCGCATTCCGCAATATCCAGCGGATAAATGGCCTGGCCCAGCTTGTACAGGCCGAGCAGCTGCACCAGAGAGGCATGCATGCGCTGGGATTCATGGATCGCTCCGCCCAGCACCTGGTAGCTCTCCTGGTCACCCGCGGCCCTGCGCTGCTGGGCCACCCGCTCCAGCACACCAACCTGCACGCTGAGCGCATTCTTCATGTCATGGGCCGACGAGGCGATCAGGTCGGCAAAGCGGATGGTGGTGTGTTCTTGCGCCATGAGTGCGTTGACAGGTGACGGCCCCAAAACCGCTATCGTGCCATGCCCGGCAGCCCCCACCGTGAAACACCGGCCACTACCCCAGCCGCGCCTGCAGCCGGCCTGATGCAGTTGCACTCCAGCTGCGCTGGCTGTGATCAACTTGCGGGAGGGCCTTCACCTGCAGGAGCGCACCCGTGCGGGCGCAAAAAACCGCTCCGGCCAAACGGCCGAAGCGGTTCGTTTGCCTGCCCGGTCTGCTCGCGTTCCCCACCAGGTGGATCAGGCCAGGGCAAGGCGCACGGCGCGGGCGGGTTGCCTACACGGCCCCGCGCGCTCCGCTCCTCACTCAGAAATTGTGGCGAATGCCGATTTCGTAGCCTGTCAAAGACTTGCCGGCGGCAGGCGTCGGGCTCAGGGACGAGGCCAGCTTGCGCGTGGCCGTGCCATCGTTGTTCAGACGCGCCACGGCGCCGTAGAGCTCGGTGCGCTTGGAAAGCTGGTAGCCATAGCCCAGTGCCAGGCGCTGGGAATCGTTCGCGCCCTTCTTGTCGCTGTAGTCGGTGTAGGCCGCTCGCAGTTCGCCGGCGCCCAGCTTCATCTTCACGCCCACGCTGTAGATGTCCACACGCTTGCCGGCGCCACGCTCGGAGCCGATCAGCACCATGGGCGTGAAGTCACCGATCTTGTAGGACGCGCCCAGGTTCATGGCCTTGTAGTCCACGCCCACGGCCGCCGTGCCGCCGCGCGCGACGCCATAGGCGGCGGCCAGGTTCAGGGGGCCGTTGGCATAGCCCAGGCGCAGGCCCGTGGCGCTCTTGAGGCTGCTGTCGGCCGCGTCCTCGCCGAAGCTGTGCGCCACCTGGCCATAGACGCCACCCAGCTTGGGCAGCAGGTAGGTGATGCTGTTGGAGAAACGCTTGGGCGCGCTGCCCTCGGCCGTGCCGGCGGCGGAGCCGCTGACCAGGTTGTGGGCATTGATGCCGCCCATGCCCGTGTCGCCAAAGGCGTGGAAGGTTTCCAGGTTCAGGTAGGTGGGCGTCTTGTCGCGGCCCAGGCGCACCTCGCCGAAGTTGCCCAGCAGGCTCACCGTGGAGCGGCGGTCGAATTTGAAGCCGGTGCTCGTGCCATCGTCGACGTTCACGCCGCCTTCCAGCCAGAAGCCCGCCTTGAGGCCGCCGCCAAGGTCTTCCCCCCCGCGAAAGCCCAGGCGGCTGCTGGAGTTGCCGCCGCTGGCCAGGCCGGTCACGCTTTTGCCCGTCGTGGTGATACGGGCGACGGACGCATCCATCACGCCGAAAAGGCTCACGCTGGAGCTTTGCGCCGCCGCACCTGCAGTCGCCGTCAGTGCCGCAAGGGCAAGAAATGTTTTGTTCATGCTGTTCATGGGTTGGAGTGAAAGAGAACAGCCGGTCGTCGTGGTACGCGCGGCGCGCATCCTCAAAACTCGGCCAGCCCCTGCTGTGGGGCCGGGCCTATTGAACACACGGAATGTGACAAATCAGGGTAACCCCTGATTTCAAGTGAGGATTGGGTGCTTACGACTACGCGCGGGCGCAGGGCACGCTGCGCCGCGGCAGATCACGGCGAGGAGGGCTCCAGCGTGGCCTCCAGCCAGCCGCGCAGGCTGTTGATGAAGGCCCAGACCTGCACGCGCGGCAGATCCTGCAGGCGCACCACCTGCTCCATCAGCCGGCCCTGCTCCAGCGCCACGCCCCGGCCCACGCCGGGCAGCAGGCCACAGGAGAGCGCCGGCGTGACCCAGCGCCCATCGAGCCGCAGGGCCAGGTTGCCAAAGGTGGTTTCGGTGATCTCGCCGGCCTCGTTGTAGAGCACGGTGTCGAACCAGCCGCTGCCCGCAGCCGGCGCAAAGGCCGCGTAATGCGCACGCCGCGTGGTCTTGTGCCGCACCCATTCGCCATGCGCCTGTGCCAAAGGCCGGTCGGCGAGCCGCAGGCGCACCGGCGTGACCGTGGGCTGCAGGGCAAAGGCCTCGGCGCGCGGCACTCCTTCGGCATCGAGCAGCAGGCGCACGCGCCACAGGCCCCGGCCATGGGCGGCCGCCACGTCGGCCAGGCAGGCGCGCACGCGGGCCTCGTCCCAGGCGTAGGCAAAGTGCGCGCAACTGGCCGCCATGCGCGCCAGGTGCCGGTCGAGGTGGCGCGGGCGGCCCTCCTCCAGCGCCAGGGTTTCCAGGATTTCGAAGTCCATGGCCGCTCCTTCAAATTTGCCGCAGGAAGGCGCGCTTGTGCTGCCATTCCTGCCACTCGGCCTCGGCCTGGGCACTGGCCGTGATGCCGCTGCCTATGCCGCAGCGCACCTCGTCACCGCGCACGACCACGGTGCGTATGGGCACGTTGAAGGTCGCGTGCATGCGCCCGGGTGCGCCGCCGGGCCGCACCACGCCAAGGGCGCCGCAGTAGATGCCGCGCGGCCCGGGCTCGAGCTCGCGGATCAGCCGCATGGCCTGGCGCTTGGGCGCGCCGGTGATGGAGCCGCAGGGAAACAGCGCCGCAAAGACATCGGCCAGGCCCGTGCCGGGCCGCGTGCGCGCCTCAACGTCGGAGGTCATCTGCCACACGCTGGGCAGAGCCTCGGCATGGAACAGCCGCGGCACCTTGACGCTGTGCGCCAGCGCGATGCGCGACAGGTCGTTGCGCAGCAGGTCCACGATCATCACGTTCTCGGCGCGCTCCTTGGGCGAGGCGCGCATGGCCTGCATATGGGCCGCGTCCTGCGCCGGCGTGGCGCCGCGCGGGGCCGTGCCCTTCATGGGGCGCGTGAGGATGTGCTCGCCGTCCCAGTCGAAGAACAGCTCGGGCGAGACCGACAGCACCTGCTCGTCGCCACTGTCCAGGCAGGCCACATAGCCGCCGGGCTGTGCGCGCCGCAGCGCCGCGCACAGCGCGGGCACATCGCCGGCCAGGCGCCCCAGGAACTGCGCCGTGTAGTTGACCTGGTAGCAGTCGCCAGCGGCGATCGCCGCATGGATGCGCGCGATGGCGGCATCGAAGGCGGCGCGCTCCAGGCCCGGCTGCCACAGCACCTGCGGCGCACGGGCCGCCCCACCGCCAGCGTCGGCCGCCGGGTTTTCCTCGGCACTGCAGGGCGGCTCGTGCACGGCGAACCAGGCCAGCGGCCGGTCCTCGGGCTGGGCATGCAGAGCGTCGGCATAGGCGGCATCGAAGGCCGACGCGGCCTCGTAGCGCAGCCAGCCCAGGCACCACAGGCCGGCCTGGGCGGCCTGCTGCACGGCGTCGAGCACGGCACGCACCTCGCCGGGCCTCCGGGCCGCCAGCGTGCGCAGCGGAGTGCCGAACGCATGGCGCAGGCGCGCGGCGGCCTGGTCGCGGGGGGCGGGGAAATCAATGATGGAATTCAAGTGAAAACAGCGTTTATCGCCCGTCCAACCTGCGCATTGAGCTATTTTATTAATAGTACACAGGTGCCTGCGGCAAGCGGCCAAGTCTAGACGACACCACAGCGCCCGACGCCCCCGCCTCACAAACCAAAAAACGCCCGCATCTGCGGGCGCCTGTGGGAGAAACTGGGGCGCGCGTTCATTTGCCGAGCACCTCCTGGTACTTGGCCGTGGTCGCCTGGAAGGCCTGGCCGACGCGCAGCTGCTGATAGCGGGCCAGGGCCGCCTGGTAGTCGCCCATGAACTGCAGATCCATCTCGGCCGGTGGGTGTGGCCAATAGGTCATGCCGGCGCGGTGCCATGATTCAAGGTCGGCCAACACCTCGGCGCGGCTCAGGCCGGTGCTGGCCGTCTGCGACTGAGGGAGTGCGGTGGCATCGCCACTCTGGGCCCACACCGGGCCGGCCATACCTAGCAGCGTAGCCGTCAACAATGCGGATAGATTGCGCATATCACATCCTTTCTTCTTGGATGACAAAGGAAATACCGATTGACAAATTTCTCTCGGAATCTCCAACGGATGAATATGCGCCTGTATCAGGGCATCGTCGCGCCCTTTATGCGCTCGTCGGTGCAATTGGCGTAACCGGTCATGACATGTATCAAGAATGCCTCCCGGATCCGACAGCCGACCCGTCTAATACGCCTTTTCGCACGGCCATCATGCATTGATAGCTATCAAAATAAAAGCGTCACGCGGCACCCAGATGCGGCACCAGCGCGCCCGGCGCCTGGCCGCTCCTGAGCGCGGCGGTGAAAGCCAGCATGCGGTCTATGGGCTGGCGCGCGCGCGGGATCAGCGCGGGATCCACGTGGATGGCGTTGGCGCCGGTCTCCAGCACGCGCGCCACGTCGGCCAGGCCGTTCATGGCCATCCAGGGGCAGTGCGCGCAGCTCTTGCAGGTGGCGCTGTTGCCGGCGGTGGGCGCCTCGTAGAAGGTCTTGCCCGGGTTGAGCTGGCGCAGCTTGTGCATCATGCCCTTGTCGGTGGCGACGATGAACTCGCGGGCGTCCAGCTCGCGCGCGGCCTTGAGGATGGCGCTGGTCGAGCCCACGGCGTCGGCCAGGGCGATGACGTCGGCCGGGCTCTCGGGGTGCACCAGCACCTTGGCCTGGGGGTGCTCTTTCTTCAGCAGCTCCAGCTCCAACGCCTTGAATTCGTCATGCACGATGCAGGCGCCATTCCAGAACACCATGTCGGCGCCGGTCTCGCGGCGGATGTAGTCGCCCAGGTGCCGGTCGGGCGCCCACAGGATCTTGTGGCCGGCGTCCTTCAGGGCGCGCACGATGTCCAGCGCGCAGCTGGACGTGACCAGCCAGTCGGCGCGCGCCTTCACGGCGGCGCTGGTGTTGGCATACACCACCACGGTGCGGTCCGGGTGCTGGTCGCAGAAGGCGCTGAATTCGTCGATCGGGCAGCCCAGGTCCAGCGAGCAGGTGGCGTCCAGGTCGGGCATGAGCACGGTCTTCTCGGGCGAGAGGATCTTGGCCGTCTCGCCCATGAACTTCACGCCCGAAACGACCAGCGTCTGCGCCGCATGGTCGCGGCCGAAACGCGCCATTTCCAGCGAGTCGCTGACGATGCCGCCGGTCTCCTCGGCCAGGTCCTGCAGGTCCGGGTGCACGTAGTAGTGCGAGACCATGACCGCGTTTTTCTCTTTCAGCAGGCGGCGGATCTTGTCCTTGAGCTGCACGCGCTCGGCCGGCGTGGGCTCGGGCGGCACGCGCGCCCAGGCGTGCTTGGTCGAGCAGACGGCGCCCTCCTCGGGCTGCTCGTATTCGACTTCCTTCAAAGTGATGGTGGTGTTCATGCCAGCTCCTGCAGGCGCATGGAAAAGTCCGTGGCCTTCACGTCCTTGGTCAGCGCACCAATGGAGATGCGGTCCACCCCGGTTTCTGCAAGAGTGCGCACGCCCTCCAGGGTCACGCCGCCCGAGATTTCCAGAATCGCGCGCCCGGCGTTGATGGCCACGGCCTCGCGCAGCATGGGCAGCGGCATGTTGTCCAGCAGCACCATCTTCGCGCCGGCGGCCAGCGCCTCGTGCAGCTGCGCCAAAGTCTCGACCTCGATCTCGATGAAGGCGGCGCGCGCCGCCACGGCCTCGGTGGCGCGCAGCACGGCCGTCACGCCGCCGGCGGCGGCAATGTGGTTCTCCTTGATCAGCACGGCGTCGTGCAGGCCGATGCGGTGGTTCACCCCGCCGCCCACGCGCACCGCGTATTTCTGCGCCAGGCGCAGGCCGGGGATGGTCTTGCGTGTGTCCACGATCTGCGCGCGCGTGCCGGCCACGGCATCCACGTAGATGCGGGTCTTGCTGGCCACGCCTGAGAGCAGCTGCAGGAAGTTGATGGCCGTGCGCTCGGCCGAGAGCAGCGCGCGGGCGTCGCCCTCGGCCTCCAGCACCACCTGGTCGGGGGCGCAGCGCTGGCCCTCGGCCACATGCCAGGTCAGCCGCACGCCGGGATCCAGCGCACGCAGCGCGGCCTCGGCCCAGGGGGCGCCGCAGATCACGGCGGCCTCGCGCGCCAGGATGCGCGCGCGCGCGCGGCGCCCGGCGGGCACCAGGGCGGCGGTCAGGTCGCCGCTGCCCACATCTTCTTGCAGCGCGCGTTGTACGTCTTCGCGCACCTGCGCGGCGATGGAGTCGGGAGTCATCACGGGGTCACAGTCGTTTTTTACGGGGGGCACAAGGATAGCCGCATGGCAGGGCAAGCCCTTGGCGTGTGGGCAAAAGCGCAGCGGCCTCCCGAAACACGGTCACGCCGCTGGCACCGGCCCGGTCCTGGTTACGCCTTGATTTAAGAGAAAAATGGCACCAGCACTCATCCACAAAGCGCCATCAGCTATCAAAATTAAAGCACCATGAAGCCATGACGGCTGCCGCGCGCATGGCCGCCCGCCGCGATGGCAAACGAATGCGCCTAGACTCGCGGGATTTCCCATCCCGCCCCACGAAAGACTGCTCATGACCAGTGCCAATTCCGCCCCGGGCACGCCCTACGGCACGATTCCGCCCGCATCGCCCCTGCCCCAGCGCCGCCCGATCAGCCTGCCGCGCCTGGCGCAGATGCGCGAGGCCGGCGAAAAGATCACCATGCTCACGGCCTACGACGCCACCTTTGCCGCCGTGGCCGACGCGGCGGGCGTGGAGGCCATACTCATCGGAGACTCGCTGGGCATGGTCTGCCAGGGCCTGCCCAGCACCGTGGGCGTGTCGCTGGACACCATGGCCTACCACACCGAAAGCGTGACGCGCGGCCTGCACCGGGTGCAGGGCACGGCCTGGGTGGTGGCCGACCTGCCCTTCGGCAGCTACCACGAGAGCCGCGAGCAGGCGCTGCGCAGTGCCTGCCGGCTGATGCAGGCCGGCGCGCACATGGTGAAGCTGGAGGGCGGCGGCTGGACCGCGCCCACGGTGCAGTTTCTGGTGGAGCGCGGCATTCCCGTGTGCGCCCACCTGGGCCTGACGCCGCAGACCGTGCACGCCCTGGGCGGCTACCGCGTACAGGGCAAGGGCGACGCCGCCGCCGCCGAGCTGCGCCGCCACGCGCTGGAGCTGCAGGACGCGGGCGCCGCCATGCTGGTGCTGGAGATGGTGCCCGCCGCCCTGTCCGCCAGCCTGACGCAGGAGCTGCCCCATTGCCACACCATCGGCATCGGCGCGGGCAAGGGCACGGCCGGCCAGGTGCTGGTGATGCACGACATGCTGGGCGTGAACCTGGGCAAGAACCCGAAGTTTGTGCACGACTTCATGCAGGAGGCGGGCAGCGTCAGGGGCGCCATGCAGGCCTATGTGCGCGCCGTGAAGAATGGCAGCTTCCCCGACGACGCCCTGCACGCCTGGTGACCGACACCTCAATAGACCTATCTCCCATGCAAATCGTTCGCACCCTCCCCGAGCTGCGCGCCGCCCTCGCCGGCCGCGGCCGCCCCGCCTTCGTGCCCACCATGGGCAACCTGCACGACGGCCACATCGCCCTGGTGCGCCAGGCCAGGCCGCTGGGCGACGTGCTGGTCAGCAGCATCTTCGTGAACCGCCTGCAGTTTCTGCCACACGAAGATTTTGATAGCTACCCACGCACCTGGGACGCGGATTGCGCCAAGCTTGAGGCCGCTGGCTGCGACATCGTCTTTGCCCCGCGCGAGGGCGACCTGTACCCCGAGCCGCAGACCTTCAAGATCCAGCCCGACCCGGCACTGGCCGACATCCTGGAGGGTCACTTCCGCCCGGGTTTCTTCACCGGCGTATGCACCGTGGTGATGAAGCTGTTTTCCGCCGTGTTCTTCGCCAGCGGCGGCGGCACGGCCGTGTTCGGCAAGAAGGACTACCAGCAGCTGATGGTGATACGCCGCATGGTGCAGCAGTTTGCGCTGCCCGTGGACATCGTCGCCGGCAACACCGAGCGTGCTGCCGACGGCCTGGCGCTGAGTTCGCGCAACGGCTACCTCAGCCCCGAGCAGCGCGCCGCGGCCGTGCAACTGTCCCAGGCGCTGCACGCCCTGGCCCAGGCGGCGTCGGCCCCGGATGCGGCACCACTGGCCGCGCTGGAGCAGCAGGCCATGGAGCAGCTGGCGCAGCAGGGCTGGGCGCCGAACTACCTCACCGTGCGCCAGCGCGATGATCTGCAGGCGCCGCAGGGTCCTGCCGCACCCGGCACCCTGGTGGCGCTGGGCGCGGCGCGGCTGGGGGGGACGCGGTTGATTGACAACCTGGAGTTTTAGGGTGAAAAGTGGCTCTATCGCTCTTTCATATTGCGTTAGCAGCTATCTTTTTTGAGTCATTGTCTTGTGTTTGGATGTGGCTGTCCGGGATATGCGCCCGGCGGCGCAGTAACTTTCTCTTGTCTCGAAGCCAAGAAAAGTGCCTCGCCCGCCGGGGCGAGACCCGGCCAGCAACGCTAAACGAGCGCGCCTCCCTACCCAAACCGCTCCAGAATCAAATCCCGCACCCTCCCCGCCGCCGGCGTCAGAGGAAACTGGCGCGGCCAGACCAGGTTTAAATGGGTGCGCAGGTCCGCGCCCTCCAGGGGCAGCAGGGGCGGCAGCACCGGCGCCACCAGCTGCCCAAAGCTCTGCGGCGCAAACGCCACCCCCAGGCCGCGCTGCGCCATCAGCAGCATGGGCAAGGTCTCACCGCCCCAGTACACCACGTTGGGCACGAACCCGGCCTTCTGGCAGGCGCGCAGCACCATGTCCGAGATGCCCGTGCCCAGCGGCGAGCGGTGCAGCAGAAAGCGGTCGTGGCGCAGGTCCGCCAGCCGTACCCGGTCGCTGCCTGCCAGGGAATGGCCCGGCGGCAGCGCCACCCGCAGGGGTTCGTCCATGATGATGCGCATCTCCAGCTCGGGGGCCATGTACTCGCTGCGCGAGATGATCAGGTCCAGGCCGCGCTCGCGCAGGCGCTGCAGCATGTAGCCCGCCTCGCCCTCGTGCACATGGACCGCGATGTCCAGGCCGCTGGCGCCCAGCTCCTCCAGCACACAGGGCATGACGAACAGGCTGGCCGCCGTGGCGCAGCCAATGTGCGCCGTGCCGCGCGCCCCCTGCTCGGCCTCGCGCAGCTCGCGGCGCATGGTCTGCAGGTTGGCCAGCAGCGCCTTGGCACGCAGGTAGAACAGCTCGCCCGTGGCCGTGGGCGCCAGCCGGTGGCCGCTGCGGTCAAACAGCGTGACCCCCAGCTCATCCTCCAGCTTGCGCAGCAGGATGCTCAGCGGCGGCTGGGTCATGTGCAGGCGCGTGGCGGCGGCGGACACGCTGCCCTGCTCATAGACGGCGACAAAGCATTTCAAGCGGTGTTCGTCCATATAATTTTTATATAAAAATAAACCAAATATATATTAGACATTGGTTCTATGTCTTCCTACACTGCGGCCATCCCGGCCATCGGCCGTCAGTCACAGATCGATTGGAGACATCAAAATGCAACGCATCCGCCGCCAAATCACGGGCCTGGCCCTGCTGTCCTGCCTTGCGCCCGTATTGGGCATGAGCACCGCCCACGCCCAGACGGACTGGCCGAAGCGCACCATCAAGGTCGTCGTCCCATATCCGGCCGGCGGCTCTGCCGACGCCATGGGGCGCATGGTGGCCAACAAGCTCGGCAAGGCGCTCAAGGCCAGCGTGGTGGTGGAGAACGTCCCCGGCGGGGCCACCGTGCCGGGCGCGCTGGCCGTGCTGCGCGAGCCCGCGGACGGCCACACCCTGTTCATGGCCAGCGACGGCACGCTGAACATCAACCGCTGGCTGCTCAAGGATGTGCGCTACGACGGCGACAAGGACTTCACGCCGGTGACCGTGCTGAACTCCTACCCGCACTGGCTGATCGTCAATCCCCAGGGACCGTACAAGAGCCTGGACGACCTGGTGAAGGCGATGCGGGCGAATCCGGGCAAGGTGTCCATCAGCGTCAACACCATCGGCGGCGCGGCCCATCTGGCGCTGGACAACTGGCGCCGGCAGAACGGCCTGAACTTCGAGATCGTGCCCTATCGCGGCTCGCCCCCGGCCGTCACCGACCTGATTGGCGGCCACACCGACGCGCATATGGACGTGGTGGGCTCCTCCATCGCCCATGCCCGCAGCGGACGCGTGCTGCCCGTGGCCGTGCTGCAGGGCACGCCGGTCAAGGAGTTCCCCAAGGCCGTCACGCAGGACCCCAAGGACTCCAAGGCCCTGGTCGTGCAGTCCAACCTGTCGGTGGTGATGCGCACCGGCACGCCGCAGGCGGTGCTGGACAAGATCTATGCCGTGCTGCAGGCGGGCGTCAAGGAAGAAGACTTCGCCAACACCCTGTCCCTGCTGAGCCTGGACCCCGTGCTGCTGGAGCCGGCCAAGGCCAAGACCTTCCTGCTGCAGGAAACCCAGCGCTACGGCGTGCTGCTCGAGAAGTCGGGCCTGGAAAAGCAATAAGAAAGCAGCGCCATGAAATTTGTCATCGCCCTGATCCGCCACGAGACGAATACCTTCTCGCCCATTCCCACCGTGCTCGGCGACTTCCGCCGTGGCACCGGCGCCGGGCCGGCTTATGGCGAGGCGGCACGCCAAGCCTGCGAGGGCACGAAGAATGCCGCCAGCGCCTACCTGGACATGGCGCGCGAGCTGGGGGCCGAGGTGGACTTCGCGGTCTATGCCAACGCCGTGCCCAGCGGCGTGGTGGCGCGCGAGGCCTTCGAGAGCCTGTGCGACACCGTGGTGCGCAGCGCCTCCCAGGGCTGCGACGCGGTGCTGCTGGACCTGCACGGCGCCATGGTCGCCGAGGGCTACCCGGACGCCGAGGGCGAGCTGCTGCGCCGCCTGCGCGCCAGCACCCCGGCGGGCCTGCCGATAGGCGTGGCGCTGGACTTCCACGCCAACTTCAGCAGCGAACTGATCCGCCATGCCACGGTGATCGCCGGCTACTGCACCTACCCGCATGTGGACATCTACGAGACCGGCGCGCGCGTGGCCCACAGCATCCGCGCACGGCTGGAGGGGCGCAGCGATCCCGTGCTGCTGTGGCGCCGCCTGCCCATGCTCACGCACATGCTGCGCCAGACTCCCGCCCAGCAGCCGATGAAGGACATCATGGACCGGGCCATGCAGGCCGAGCAGGCTGGCGAGGTGTGCAACGCCTCGGTCTTCGGCGGCTTTCCGCTGTCCGACATTCCCTGCGCCGGCCTGTCGGTGGTCATCGCCGCCGAGCGCGAGCGCATGCAGGAGGGCCAGAAGCTGCTCGACGAGCTGTGCGGCCTGGCCTGGTCGCGCCGCGCGGACTTTGTCTTCGAATCGGGCTCCGTCACGGAATCGATCGCCCATGCCAAGACCCTCCAGGAAGGCCCGGTGCTGCTGATCGACCATGGCGACAACTGCGGCGCCGGCGGCGTGACCGACGTCATGGAGGTGCTGGAAGAGGTGCTGAAGCAAGGCCTGGAGGACGTGGTCGCCGGTCCCTTCTGGGACCCGGCCACGGTGGCCACACTGTTCGAGCGCGGCATGGGCGCCGAGGTGACGGTGGACGTGGGCGGCAAGACCGACATGCCGGCCCTGGGGCTGAAGGGCCGGCCGCTGCGCCTGACGGGCGTGGTCGAACGCCTGACCGATGGCGAATACACCGTCACCGGCCCCATGTTCACCGGCGTGCGCCAGAGCCTGGGCCGCACCGCCGTGCTGCGCGTGGGCACGGTGCGCATCTTCATCTGCGAGCGCCCGCAGGAGCCGTACGACACGGGCGTGTTCACCCATGCGGACGTGGACCCGGCAAAGGCCCACTATGTGCTGCTCAAGTCGCGCCAGCATTTCCGCGCCGGTTTCGGCCCCTTCGCCAGGCATGTCGTGCTCGTCAGCGGGCCGGGCGTGTGCAGCTCGGACTATGGCCTGTTCCCGTTCAAACACCTGAGCCGCCCCATCTACCCGCTGGATGCCGACGCCACCCCGGCCGATGGCGCAAGCTGGCTGCCCGCCAGCGCCTGAGCCGGGACGCGCACGCCAGCAGCAGATGTTCTACCCGGCCGCCGTGGTGCTGCTGGGCGGCCTTGGGCGCCGGGTATCGGCCCAGATGCAGCGCAAGCTGATCTGCGGCCTGCAGATTCCTCGGCGGGCTGACAGCGACAGGTGTTGCGTCAATATCCCGAACGCCCGCTGTCGGATACCGGCGCATCGGCGGCAAAGCAGTAAAACCGCCCCGCCCCACCCGTGGCCTTGAGGGCCTCCATGCCGCAGCCGCGCGAGCCGTGCGAGGAATTCCATGACTTGGCCGCGGCGCTGTCATCCAGCCCCATGCGGTCATGGTGGCCCAGCAGGGCCGATCCGGCACCGTCATGGCTCCAGTTGCCGCAGGTGGTGTCATTGGCTGCCGTGGAGGCACGGCCATCGGGCAGCGAGCCGGTCAGTATGTCGTGCATGTTGACCGCATCGCCCCGGCCGCTGAGCAGCTCGCCCTTCTCGGTCAGTGCGGTCTGCTTGTCGATGTGGTTGGCCTCGTGCAGCTCCTGCACATCGCGTGCGATCAGCACGCCCCGGGCGTTGTACCAGGGGCCGCTGCCGATGCGCTCGCGCGCATGGACCGCCGGACCGGCGGGGGTCGCCACCGTGCTCAGGTAGGCGCGCCAGGTGCGCGCGCCGGCGCCCACGCCATTGGCCAGTGACTGGCAATAGCGGTCGGCCCCCTCGAGCCCACCCAAATCAGCGCCACGCCCTGGATTACCACTGGTGACAAAAAAACCCATGGCCTGTGACCCGGCGGGCGCCTGGGCAGACATGGGCGCACAGGCCGCCAGCATGGCGGCGGCAGACAGCACGACCGGCAGGATGCGATGCGGCATGGCCCGTCTCCTTGGACATTGCGAGGCAGGCAGGCTACGCCAGGAAACGGACGGATTCAAGCGCCGCCCCGGCCCATGGGCGCGCTGGGGGTGTGAAAAGGTAACTTACTCCACCGTAGGCTCGCGCTCCATGAGCCGGACCACGGCTTCGGCCGCACGCAGCCGGCCATCGAGCAGCGCCAGCACGCATTCGGCGATCGGCATCTCCACGCCCGCCGCGCGCGCGCGCTGCACCACGGTGCGCGCGCTGTACACGCCCTCGGCCACATGGCCCAGCGAATCGACCGCCTGCTGCAGGCTCTGGCCCTCAGCCAGCAGCAGCCCGACACGGCGGTTGCGCGAGAGCTCGCCCGTGGCCGTCAGCACCAGGTCGCCCAGGCCGGACAGGCCCATGAAGGTGTCGGTGCGTGCGCCCAGGGCCAGGCCCAGGCGCGTCATCTCGGCCAGACCGCGCGTGATGAGCGCGGCGCGCGCGTTCAGCCCCAGCTGCAGGCCGTCGCACAGGCCGGTGGCAATGGCCAGCACGTTCTTCACGGCGCCGCCCACCTCCACGCCCACGATGTCCTCGCTGGCATAGACGCGCAGCGCCGGGCCATGGAAACCCGCCACCAGCGCCTCGCGCACCCGGGCGTGGCGGCTTGCGGCCACCAGGGCGGTGGGCTGGGCGCGCGCCACCTCCTGGGCAAAGCTCGGGCCGCTGAAGGCGCCGCTGACCAGCTGCGGCGCGACCTCGGCGCAGACCTCGTGGGCCATCAGGCCGGTGCCGGCCTCGAAGCCCTTGCACAGCCAGGCGATGGGTGCGCCGCAGTCCTTGAGCCGCTGCAGCATGCCGCGCAGCGCCGCCATGGGCGTGCCGATGATGACCAGATCAGCATCGGCCGCGAGCGCACACGCATCACCGGCCAGCACCTGCAGCGCTGGCGGAAACGCCAGGCCGGGCAGGTAGCGCTGGTTGTGGCGCGCCGCCTGCATGGCTGCGGCCTGCTGCGCGTCGCGCGCCCACAGCGTCACCGCATGGCCTGCCGCATGGGAGGCGCCGCTGATGGCGATGGCTGTGCCCCAGGCGCCCGCGCCAAGAACTACTATTTTCATAGCTTATAGCGCTTATCACACGGGCCTTAGAGGCCAAAAAAACCTCAAACCGCCCGATGCACTCTCTTACTGCACCGAGCCGTTGCCGGCCTCGGCCGCGGCGGCCTGTTGCTGCTCGTACATGGCCTGGAAGTTGATTTCCGCCAGGTGCACGGGCGGAAAGCCAGCGCGCGTGATGGTGTCGGCCACGTTGCCGCGCAGGTAGGGGTAGACGATCTGCGGGCAGGCGATGCCGATGATGGCGCCCAACTGTTCTTCGGGCACGTTGCGGATCTCGAAGATGCCGGCCTGCTTGGCCTCGACCAGGAACACGGTCTTGTCCTGGATCTTGGTCTGCACCGTGGCCGTCACGGCCACTTCAAAAATGCCTTCAGCCACGGTCGCGGCCTGCACGCCAAGCTGGATGTCCACGCTGGGCTGCTCCTGCTCCAGCAGGATGGCGGGAGAATTGGGCTGCTCCAGCGACAGGTCCTTCAGGTACACGCGCTGAATCTGGAACACGGGGGTTTCTTCGGTAGACATGGCTTTGGTCCGTCAGTCAAAACAAAGCCCGCCGGGGAGACGCTCCCGCAGCGGGCACTTGGGGCTGCATTATGCAACCTCGATCGGGACAATCATGCGCCCAGCAGGGGGATCAGGCCGCCACGGCCATCCAACGCCGCGAGGTCGTCATACCCGCCCACATGGGTCTCGCCGATGAAGATCTGCGGCACGGTGCGCCGGCCCGTGATCTCCATCATGTGCTGGCGCGCGGCCGGGTCGGTGTCCACGCGGATCTCCTCGATTTGCTCCACGCCCTTCATTTTCAGCAACTGCTTGGCGCGTATGCAGTAGGGACACACGGCGGTGGTGTACATCTTCACGGCTTGCATGGCTGCAACCTTTCAGCAAAATTAACGATACATAACCGCAGGTGCAGGCCGTTCAGGCCTTCTCAATCGGCATATTGGCTTCGCGCCAGGCCGCCAGGCCGCCCGACAGGGTTTGCGCTTTGTCATAGCCCAGGCCCTTGGCAATGCCCACGGCGCGCGCGGCACGCCCGCCCTTGGCGCAGACCATGATGACCGGCACGGCCTTGTTCTTGGCCACCTGCGGCAGGCGCTCCTGCAGCTGCGCCAGGGGAATGTTCTTGGCGCCGCCCACGTGGCCTGCGGCAAATTCCGCAGGCTCGCACACATCGATCACCAGGGCCTTCTCGCGGTTGATGAGCTGCACCGCCTGTGCGGCGCTCAGTCCGCCGCCCGCGCCCTTGACGACGGGCAACAGCAACATGACGCCCGAGGCCAGCGCGAGAAAGATCAAATACCAGTTGTCGACGATGAAGTTCACGGAGGTCCTTAGGCGAATGCAAAGTACGTGATTCTAAAATGGCGAGTTTTGACCTGAACGCCCAAGGGACACCATGCACAAACTCGTTCTGATCCGCCACGGCGAATCCACGTGGAATCTGGAAAACCGCTTCACCGGCTGGACCGACGTGGATCTCACCGCCACCGGCATAGAGCAGGCCAAGAACGCGGGCCGCCTGCTCAAGGCCGAGGGCTACGAGTTTGACCTGGCCTACACCAGCGTCTTGAAGCGCGCCACGCGCACGCTGTGGCACTGCCTGGACGAGATGGACCGCACCTGGCTGCCGGTGGAGCACAGCTGGCGTCTGAACGAGCGCCACTATGGCGCGCTGCAGGGCCTGAACAAGGCCGAGACGGCCAAGCAGTACGGCGACGCGCAGGTGCTGGTCTGGCGCCGCAGCTACGACACGCCGCCGCCGGCCCTCGCGGCCAACGACCCGCGCAGCGAGCGCGGCGACCTGCGCTATGCGGGCCTGGCGCCCGATCAGGTGCCGCTGACCGAGTGCCTCAAGGACACGGTGCAGCGCGTGCTGCCCTACTGGAACGACACCATCGCGCCGACCATCCGGTCGGGCAAACGCGTGCTGATCGCCGCCCATGGCAACTCCATCCGCGCACTGGTCAAGTACCTGGACGGCATTTCCGACCAGGACATCGTGGGTCTGAACATCCCCAACGGTATCCCGCTGGTGTATGAGCTGGACGCAGACCTCAAGCCCCTGCGCCACTACTACCTGGGCGACGCCGAGGCCGCCGCCCGGGCCGCCGCGGCCGTGGCCGCGCAGGGCAAGGCCTGAGAGGCCGAACCTCAAAAATAGGCAAGGGCGCGGGAACTGCCCCGGGCCGCGCCCTTCCAAGGTGTATATTGATCCGATGCGGTAGAGGTGTTCTATGGGCCACAAACTGAAAATTGCGGGATGGGTATCGGTCGGCATAGTGGCCGGGGCACTCACCACGGTATCGCTGCAGACGGTGGCGCGCGGCGCCATGACACCGCTGCCGCTGGAAGAAATCCAGCAGCTGTCGGCGGTGTTCGGCCTGATCAAGACCGACTACGTGGAGCCGGTCGATGACAAGAAGCTCATCACCGACGCCATCTCCGGCATGGTCTCCAGCCTGGACCCGCATTCGCAGTATTTCGACAAGAAGTCCTTCAAGGAATTCCGCGAGGGCACGACCGGCCGCTTCGTCGGCGTGGGCATCGAGATCACCCAGGAAGACGGCCTGATCAAGATCGTCTCGCCCATCGAGGGCTCGCCCGCCGACCGCGCGGGCCTGAAGACCAACGACCTGATCACCAAAATCGACGACACGGCCGTCAAGGGCCTGACGCTCAACGAGGCCGTCAAGCGCATGCGCGGCGAGCCCAACACCAAGGTCACGCTGACCATCCTGCGCAAGGAAGAAAGCCGCAGCTTCCCCGTGACCATCACGCGCGAGGAGATCAAGACCCAGTCGGTCAAGGCCAAGCTCGTGGAGCCCGGCTACGCCTGGATCCGCCTGTCGCAATTCCAGGAGCGCACGGTGGACGACTTCGTGCGCAAGGTGGAAGAGATCTACAAGCAGGACCCTCGCCTCAAGGGCCTGGTGCTGGACCTGCGCAATGACCCGGGCGGCCTGCTCGACGCCGCCGTGGCCGTGTCGGCCGCCTTCCTGCCCGAGAACGTGACCGTGGTCTCCACCAACGGCCAGCTGGCCGAAAGCAAGGCCACGTTCAAGGCCGCGCCCGAGTTCTACCAGCGCCGCGGCAGCGGCGACCCGCTCAAGCGCCTGCCCGCCGCCATCAAGACCGTGCCCCTGGTGGTGCTGGTCAACGAGGGCTCGGCCTCGGCCAGCGAGATCGTCGCCGGCGCGCTGCAGGACCACAGGCGCGCCACCGTCATGGGCAGCCAGACCTTCGGCAAGGGCTCGGTGCAGACGGTGCGCCCGCTCGGCCCCGACACCGGCATCAAGCTGACCACGGCGCGCTACTACACGCCCAGCGGCAAGTCGATACAGGCCAAGGGCATCGTGCCCGACGTGATGCTCGACGAGACGGCCGAGGGCGACATCTACGCCTCGCTGCGCATGCGCGAGGCCGACCTGGAGAAGCACCTGACCAGCGGCCAAGGCGAGGAGGTCAAGGATGCAGCGCGCGAAAAGGCGCGCGAGGAGGCCAAGAAGCGCCTGGAGGAAGAGGCCAAGAAGCCGATTGCCGAGCGCAAGCTGCCCGAATTCGGCTCGGACAAGGACTTCCAGCTCATCCAGGCGCTGAACCAGCTCAAGGGGCGCACGGTGGTCGCCAGCAAGACGCTGACCGAGCGCAAGGAAGAGAAGAAGGACAATTGAACCGAGACGAAATACTCGTTCTCGCCACCAGGCCGGGTTTCCCGCGGGGCCCGGCCTTTTTCACGCCCCTCACGCCATGAATGACGATCAACTTCTGCGCTATTCACGCCACATCCTGCTCGACGAGATCGGCATTGAGGGCCAGGAGTGCATCCTGGCGGCGCGGGTGCTGATCGTGGGCGCCGGCGGCCTGGGTTCGCCGGTGGCGCTGTTCCTGGGCTCGGCCGGCGTGGGCTGCCTGACGCTGGTGGACGACGACGTGGTGGACCTGACCAACCTGCAGCGCCAGATCGCCCACACCAGCGGACGCGTGGGGCTTGCGAAGGTGGACTCCGCGGCCCAGGCCGTGCGCGCCATCAACCCGCAGGTCAGCGTGCAGACCGTGCGCCAGCGCGTGGACGCAGCGGCGCTGGACGCGCTGGTGGCGCAGGCCGACGTGGTGCTGGACTGCAGCGACAACTACCGCACGCGCCAGGCCATCAACGCCGCCTGCGTGCACCACGCCAGGCCGCTGGTGGCCGGCGCCGCGATCCGCTTTGACGGCCAAGTCTCGGTGTACGACCCACGCCGCGGCGACACGCCCTGCTATGCCTGCCTGTTTCCGCCCGACGCCCAATTTGAGGAGGTGGCCTGCGCCACCATGGGCGTGTTCGCCCCCATGGTGGGCATCATCGGCACCATGCAGGCGGCCGAGGCGCTCAAGCTCATCGCCGGGGTGGGCACCTCGTTGGCCGGGCGCCTGCTGATGCTCGACGGCCGCGACATGCAATGGACCGAAATGCGTATACAGCGCGACCCCGCCTGCACGGTGTGCGGGGCGCGGCACGCACAGCCCGAGTAGGAACACACCTACGGTGGCTGCGCGCAGCTGCTGGCAGCGTCGCCACGCCCATGGCTCTAAAGTAGCCCCCTGGTTCTTTCTTTTGCCGCAGGGCCGAACTGGAACACCCGTGAAACTGCGCACCTACATCGTCGAAGACAACGCCACCATCCGCGAGAACCTGATAGGCACGCTGGAGGAGCTGGCCGAGGTGCAGGCCGTGGGCAGCGCCGAGACCGAGGAGGAGGGCAAAGCCTGGCTCACCGCACACCCCGCACAGTGGGATCTGGCCATCGTCGATCTGTTCCTGCGCGAGGGCAGCGGCCTGGGCGTGCTGGCCGCATGCCGCGAGCGCATGAGCGCGCAGAAGCTGGTGGTGCTGAGCAACTACGCCACGCCCGACGTGCGCATGCGCTGCGCGCAGCTCGGCGTGGATGCGGTGTTCGACAAGTCCAATGAAATCGACGCGCTGGTGGACTACTGCATCGTCCATGGCGCGCAACGCGCGTCCGCCGTCCATGCCGCCATCGGCCCAGGCCCGCTTTGAACGGTCAATCGATGAGCCGGTTCTTGAGCGCGTAATAGGTCAGGTCGCTGTTGGAAGACAAGCCCATCTTCTCCATGAGCCGCGTGCGGTAGGTACTCACGGTCTTGACGCTGAGAGAAAGCGACTTGGCGATGTCCCCGGCCGTCTCCCCCCGTGCCAGCTTCAGGAACACCTGGAACTCGCGCTCGGACAGCTGCTCGTGCGGCGGCGCGCCGTCCTTGCGGTGCAGCTGCTGGGCCAGCAGGTCGGCCACCGCAGGGGTCAGGTAACGGCGCCCCAGGGCGATGGTGCGAATCGCCTCGACGATTTCCTTGGGCTCGCATTCCTTGTTCAGGTAGCCGCTCGCGCCCTGGCGGATCAGGTTGATGGCGTAGTGCTCCTCGGGGTAGCCGCTCAGGATCAGTATGCCCATGTCCGGCGCCTTGGCACGCAGCATGGCGAGCGCATCCAGGCCACTCTGCCCGGGCATGGCCAGGTCCATGATCAGCACGTCGATCTCATGCGCGCGCACCAGGTCGATGGCCTCGCGGCCGTTCGCGGCCTCGCCCACCACGCGCAGGTCCACATAGTCGGACAGGAACTGGCGCAGGCCGGAACGCACTATTGCATGGTCATCCACAATGCCGATCTTGATCATCAAGCCATCCTTCAGGGGTGCAGGGCCAGGCGCCCATAATGGCGCTCACAGGGTGTCACGGACCGATGATATGCATTTCGGCCGCGCCACACCGGCCCAGGAGAAGCCCGTACATGAATTGGTCGCGCTTGCGCAAAATGGCCTTCAGCCTGCCGCTGGCACTGCTGGCAGCGCTGCTGCTGGTGGGCATCAACGAAATCGGCTACATGGGCTCGCGCAGCGCCGTCGCCGAGCTGGCCCACTCCCACACCACGCGCAATGCGCTGGACCGGCTGCTGCAGAACATGCTGAATGCCGAGACCGGCCTGCGCGGCTATCTGCTGACCGGCGACGAGCACTATCTGCGGCCCTACGACCAGGCCGTGGCCACGATCACCGCCAACCTCGAAGAACTGAGCCAGACCTACCAGCAGCAGCCCCAGGAGCGCGAGGAGTTTGCACGGCTGTCGCAGCAGGTCGCGCGCAAGCTGTCGGAGCTCAATCTGATACTGGAGCTGCGGCGCAAGAACCATGACGAGTCCTGGCGCGTCGTGCTGTCCACCGATAGCGGCAAGGACAGCATGGATGCCATCCGCAGCATCGCCGCCCGGCTGGTGGCGCTCAGCGAGCAGCAGGCGCAAGGCAGCGCGCAGGAAATCGTGCACTCGCTGAGACTGTCGCGCATGGGCATTGCCGCCGTGGCCCTGATCGGCCTGCTGGCCTTCTACATGTACCTGCGCCAGACCCATGCCCTGCAGGCGGCCAATGAACGCGAGCAGCAGGTGCTGGCGCGCGAGCGTGACCGGCTGGAGCAGCTGGTGCGCGAGCGCACGGCCTCGCTGTCACAGCTGGCGAACCACCTGCAGCAGGTGCGCGAGGACGAGCGCGCGCACCTGGCGCGCGAGCTGCACGATGAGCTGGGCGCGCTGCTCACGGCCGCCAAACTGGACCTGGCACGGCTCAAGTCGCGCGTGGACATGCAACTGCCCGACAACGCCGAGCGCATCCAGCACCTGACGGACACGCTCAACAGCGGCATTGCGCTCAAGCGCCGCATCATCGAGAACCTGCGCCCCTCCTCCCTGTCCAACCTGGGGCTGACGGCGGCGTTGGAGATTCTGACGCGCGACTTTGCCCGGCACAGCAACCTGCAGGTGGACACCCTGCTGGAGGATGTGCCGCTGTCCGAGTCCGCGCAGCTCACGGTGTACCGGCTGGTGCAGGAGTCGCTCACCAACATCAGCAAATATGCCAACGCGGGCAAGGTGCTGGTGTGCGTGCACAACCATCCGGACCATGTCTCGGTGCAGGTGCGCGACGACGGAGTCGGCTTTGACACCCGGCGCATCGCCCCGGATGCCCACGGCCTGCTGGGCATGCGCCACCGCGTGGAGGCTGCGGGCGGGCAATTCAGCGTGCACTCCACGCCCGGCGCCGGCACCTTGGTCAGCGCCGTGCTGCCGCACAGTGCCAGCGATATGCCGGGTGCTTGACAAAGCGGCGCGACGCGCCGACGCTATGACCCAGTTTCTCAGCCACCCTCCAGCCACCCTCGAAGGACAACCATGAAATACGCCACTGCGATCGCCTTCGCCCTGCTGACGGGCGCCACCCTCGTCTCCACCGGCTGCTCCGTGGCCCGCGACCAGCAGACCGTGGGCTCCTACGTGGACGACGCGGCCATCACCACCGCCGTGAAGGCGAAGATGGCCGAGGACAAGGGCGTATCGGCCACCGCCATCAGCGTGGAGACGCTCAACGGCACCGTGCAGCTGTCGGGCTTTGCCAAGTCGCAGGCCGAAAAGGAGCGGGCCGAATCCATCGCCCGCACCACCCGGCATGTGCGCGAGGTGCGCAACAGCATCGTCGTGCGCCCCTGATCCCAGGCGCGCCCCCAGAACACGCGCCGCCCGATGACAGGCGGCGCGTTTATGCCTTCCCCACCCTGGCCTGCAGCCGCCGCAGCACGGCGGGCGAGACAAACTGCGCCACGTCGCCGCCCAGAGTGGCGATCTCGCGCACCAGGGTGCTGCTGATGAACTGGTACTGGCTGCTGGGGGTCAGGAACACGGTCTCGATCTGCGGCACCAGCGCGCGGTTCATGCCGGCAAGCTGGAATTCATAGTCGAAATCCGTGCCCGAGCGCAGGCCGCGCACCATGGCCGTGCCGCCGCGCGCGGCCGTGAACTCGGTCACCAGGCCCTCGAAGGGCTCGACCTGGACCTGGGGGCAGTCCTGCAGGGCCTCGCGCGCCATGTCCATGCGCTCGTCCAGGCTGAACATCGTCTTCTTGTGATGGGCAATGGCCACGGCCACGATCACGCGCTCGAACAGCTGCGCCGCGCGGCGCACCAGGTCTTCATGGCCCAGCGTGATGGGGTCGAAGGTTCCGGGATAAACGGCAACTACATGCGCCATGGCGTGGCTTCTCCTTGCAGTGGGTGGCGCCCGGCGCGGGCCCCTTGGGGCCGATTATGCAGCGCCGTGACCCATGCAGCAGCCTGATGCGAAACAAGCCTCCAGCGCTTATACGACAAGCGCAAGTAGCTCACATATCAGTAGCATCCGATGAGCGGCGCAACAGGTGTGCATGCACCGTGCCGGCCTTCAGGTGGCGGTGCAAGGCCAGGCCCAGGGGCTTGAGCTCGGCATCCGTCCAGGCGGCGGGCGCCTCCAGGTAGATGAAGCCGCCCTGCGCCACGGCCTGCGCCGCGGCCTGCAGCGCCGGGGCGAACAGCGCGCCATCGAACGGCGGGTCGATGAACAGCAGGTGCATGCTGGCGGGCTGGCACTGGCGCAGCGCGGCCACGCCGTCGCCGCGCTGCACGCGCACGCTGGTCGCCTGCAGGCGCTCGCGCAGCAGCTCCAGCTGCCGGACCAGGCCGGCGTCGCCCTCCACCAGCAGCACGCTGGCCGCGCCGCGCGATGCGGCCTCCAGCCCCAGGGCGCCCGTGCCGGCAAAGGCGTCCAGACAGCGCCAGCCGGTGAGGTCCTGGCCCAGCCAGTTGAACAGGGTCTCGCGCACGCGGTCCGGCGTGGGGCGCAGGCCGGGGCGGTCGGCCACGGGCAGGCGCGTGCGCCGCCACTGGCCGCCGATGATGCGCACCTCGCCCGCGCCACGCGCGGCTGCGGGCTTGCGCACGCCAGGCCGGGCGGCGCCGCGGCTCAAGGCTGGCCCCCGACGACCACGGTGGCCATGCGCTCGGGCTGCAGGTGGCGCTGCATGGCGGCGCGCACCTCGGCCAGGGTCAGGGCGTTGACGCGTTCGGTCCAGTGCTCAAGGTAGTCCAGTGGCAGCTCGTTCCAGGCGATGTTGGCCACGTTGGCCAGCAGCTTGCGGTTGCTGTCGATGCGCAGCGCAAAGCCGCCGATGAGGTTGTCCTTGGCGGCCCGCAGCTCGGCCTCGGTGGGGCCTTGCGCGACGAACTGCGCCAGCGTGTCATGCGCCACCTGCACGGCCTGCGCCGCCTGGTCCGGGCGGGTCTGCAAGCCGACGACGAAGGCGCCCCGGTTCAGCCCGGGCGAGAAGTCGCTGTACACGCTGTAGCTCAGGCCGCGCTTTTCGCGCACCTCCTGCGTCAGGCGCGAGGTGAAGCCGCCGCCACCCAGGATGTGGTTGCCCACCAGCAGCGCCAGAAAGTCGGGGTCGCGCCGGGCTATGCCCAGCTGGCCGATCAGCACCTGGGCCTGCGCGGCGGCAAAGGGGATGGCCTGCTGCACGGACTGTTGCAGCGGCTGTGGGTCGGGCACGGCGGGCAGGGGGGCGCAGTCGGCGCCGCTGCGCTCAGGCAGCCTGGCCAGCAGCTGGCGCACCAGGGTCTGGGCCTGGGCGCGGTCCAGTGCGCCGACGATGCTCACGCGCGCGCGGCAGGCGGCCACGGCGCGCTGGTGGAAGGCCTGCAGGTCGGCCACCGCGATGCGCTCCAGCGTCTGCTCATCGGGCTTTTGGCCATAGGGGTGGCTGCCGTAGACGGCGCTACCAAAGGCCTTGCTCGCCACCGGGCCGGGGCGGGTGTAGGACTCCTTGATGGCCGCGCTCCAGCGCGCGCGCTCACTGGCCCACACCGGCGCAGGGAAGCTGGGCTGGGCGATCTGGCGCGCGGCCAGCTGGGCGGCGCGCTCCAGCAAGTCGGGCTCGGTGAGCGAGCGCAGGGCGTACTGGAAGCTGTCGCGCCCGGCCTGGGCGCCAAAGCTCGCGCCCAGGTCGGCCCAGGCCTCGCCCAGGTCGTTTTCATCGAGCGCACTCTCCCCGGCGCCGGCGGCCGTCACGCCCTTGGAGCTCATGAGCGCCGCGGCCGCGGCCAGGCCCGCCTGCGGTGCCGGGTCGCGGCGCGAGCCGGCGTCGAAGTCCACCTGCACATCCACCATCGGAATCGCCGGGCTGTGCACCAGCCAGACGCGCGCGCCGCTGGCCTCGGTCCAGTGCTGTATGGGCAGCAGCGCCCATGCGTTTTGCATACAAAAAATGGCTCCAGCGCTTATCAGTAAAGCGCGAACAGCTATGTTTTTTATATTTTTGTTCATGGGAGTCATTGGGCTCAATGCATGCGCTCGCCAGCAGCGGGCGCGGGTGCGGCGCGCTTGGCACCGGCCGCGAGCGGCTGGGGCACAAGCGTGGCCACGGTGAGCTGGTCGTCGCCAAAGTAGCGTGCGGCCACCGCTTGCACCTGCTCGGGCGTCACGGCGCGCAGCAGTTTCAGCAGGCGCTCGTCCGCATCCAGCGGCAGGCCCTGCACCCAGTTGCTGCCCAGATCGCTGGCTTGGCTGTAGAGCGAGTCGCGCGCGTAGATGGTGGAGGCCGCCCACTGCGTCTTCACGCGCGACAGTTCCGCCTCGCTCACGCCGTCCCGCGCCACGCGGGCCACTTCGGCGCGCAGCGCGTCCTCGACCTGTTGCGCCGTCTTGCCCGCGGCGGGCACGCCCGTGAGCAGGAACAGCGCCGGCCCGCGCCCCACGACCGAGGCATGGCTGTCGGCGCTGTCGGCCACACGCTCGGCGCCCTGGGTCAGCGCGCGCTCCAGGCGTGCGCCGTCATAGCCGCTGAGCACGGCCGACAACACCAGTAGGGCCAGGCCGTCGCGGTCGCTGTCCTGCATGTCCTCGATGCGCGCGATGCCAGGTACGCGAAACGCCAGGGCCACATAGGCCTGCTCGGCCGGCGCCTTGAAATCGATGCGGCGCAGGCCCTGCTGCACGGGTTCGGTGCGCGGCTTGCGCGCTGGCAGGGCGCGCGGGGAAATAGCGCCATAGGTCTTCTGCGCCAGGGCCAGCACCTGGGCCGGATCCACGTCGCCGGCCACGACCACCGCGGCGTTGCCCGGCGCATACCACTGGCGGTGGAACTGGCGCACATCGGCCGGGGTCATCGAGTCCAGGTCGCTCATCCAGCCCACCACCGGGCGGCGGTAGGGCGAGGCGATGAAGGTGGTGGCATACAGCTGCTCGATGAGCGCGGCGCGCGGCTGGTCTTCGGTGCGCATGCGGCGCTCTTCCTTGACCACCTCGATCTCCTTGCCGAACTCGGCATCGGGCCACTGGTTGTGGGCGAAGCGGTCGGCTTCGAGCCGCATCACGTCGGCGAGCCGGCTGGCTGGAATCTGCTGGTAATAGCCCGTGTAGTCGCGGCTGGTGAAGGCGTTCTCCTGCCCGCCCAGGGCCGCCACGCGGCGCGAGAATTCGCCCGGCGGCAGCTTCTTCGTGCCCTTGAACATCATGTGCTCCAGCACATGGGCCACGCCCGAGCGGCCATCGACCTCATCCATGGAGCCCACGCGCAGCCAGACCATGTGCACCGCCGTGGGCGCGCGCCGGTCGGGCTGCACGATGAGCTGCATGCCGTTTCTGAGGGTGAACTGCTGCGCCCCCGTCGCCGTGGTGGCCAGCGGCGCAAGGGTGGAGGAAGCCGGTGCGGTCTGCGCCCCCGCATGCAGGCAGGCCAGCAGGCCCAAAAGGGTGATAGCGCGTTTCATAGAATGGCTGCGATTCTAAGAACCTAGCAATGTTCAGTTTTTTCAAGAAAAAATCCCCCTCCCCCGCCGAACCCGCCAGCGCGCCGGCGCCGCAGGCCGAGGCACCCGCCAGCGGCGGCGCCTTTGGCTGGCTGCGCAAGTCCCTGGGCGGCGCGGACGAGCCCGCCGCAGCCATGGCGCAGGCCGAACCCGCGGCAGACCAGGCCCCGCCCGCCGTGCCCGAGCCAACGCCAAAGCCCGAGGGCCAGCGCCAGGGCTGGATGGAGCGCCTGAAATCCGGCCTGCGCAAGACCGGCAGCTCCATCGCCACCGTCTTCACCGGCACGCAGATCAACGACGCGCTGTACGAGGAGCTGGAGGACGCGCTGCTGATGGCCGACACCGGCGTGAAGGCCACGCAGCACCTGCTCGATGACCTGAAACGCCGCGTAAAGGAGGCCAAGGCGACAGAGCCCGCCGCCGTCAAGGCCCTGCTGGCCGACGCCCTGGCCGACCTGCTGCGCCCGCTGGAAAAGCCCCTGGTGATCGGCGAGCACACCCCCACCGTGATCATGGTGGCGGGCGTGAACGGCGCGGGCAAGACCACCTCCATCGGCAAGCTCACCCGGCACCTGGCTGATCACGGCGAGAGCGTGCTGCTGGCCGCGGCCGACACCTTCCGCGCCGCGGCGCGCGAGCAGCTGGGCGTCTGGGCCACGCGCAACCTGGTGGAGATCGTGAGCCAGGAGGGTGGCGATCCGGCCGCCGTGAGCTTTGACGCCGTCACCGCCGGCCGCGCGCGCGGCAAGGACGTGGTGCTGGTGGACACGGCCGGGCGCCTGCCCACCCAGCTGCACCTGATGGAGGAGCTGAAGAAGATCCGCCGCGTGGTCACCAAGGCCGACGCCGGCGCCCCGCACGAGGTGCTGCTGGTCATCGACGGTAACACCGGCCAGAACGCCCTGACCCAGGTGCGCGCCTTCGACGACGCGCTGCAGCTCACCGGCCTGATCGTCACAAAATTAGACGGCACGGCCAAGGGCGGCGTGCTGGCGGCCATCGCCCAGGACCGGCCCGTGCCGGTCTACTTCATCGGCGTGGGCGAGAAGATGGAAGACCTGGAAACCTTCAACGCGCGCGAATTCGCGCAGGCGCTGCTGGCTTGAGGGGTGTTAGCCCAGTTGCCCCCCAAAAACATCACCGTCACCCCGGCGAAAGCCGGGGCCCAGGGGTGCTGCATCACCTATCCACCTGCTGCCCCACCCACTGCGCATAGTCGGCCTCGGCCTCGACCTGGTGGGTGAGCAGCTGCGGCACCTCATAGGGGTGCTGCGCGCGCAGCCAGGCGCGCAGTGCGGGCACGGCGGCGGGCAGCGTCTTGCAGACCAGGCGCCATTCCTCGTCCTCATGCTGCGCGCCCTGCCAGACATAGTGCGAGCTGATGGCCTCCACCTGCACGCAGGCGGCCAGGCGCGCCTGCACGGCGCCGGCGGCCAGCTGCTTCGCGTCGGCCGCGCTGGCGACGGTGGTGGTCACAACGGCGATCAGGGGGGTTGCGGTGCTGTGCATGGCGCGAGTCTGGCAGAGTCAGGCTGGTACTGGCCACGACGCAAAAGACTTCAGCCCGCGCCCTGCGGCGTCAAAATCTGCCGCCCCACGGCCTTGCCCTCTTCCAGCGCCAGCAGGGCCGTGAAGGCCTGGCTGAAATGCATGCAGGTGCTGGGCACGGGCGGCAGGTTTTTCTCCTTGACCAACCGCATCAACTCCTGCAGCTCGCGCAGGCTGCCCACGTAGGTGCCCTGGTAGGTGATGGCGCGCAGGGCCATGGAGGGCGTGGGCAGGTCCACATGGCCGCCGAACAGGCCGATCTGCACCAGCTGCCCGCCCTTGGTCAGCAGGTCGATGCCGGCCTGCACGGTCTGGCTGGAGCCCACGCAGTCGATGATGGCCCACACCGCGCCACCGGCGGCCTGGCGCACCTGGGCCATGCAACCGTCCTGCGCGGGGCTGAACACGGCCTGGGCACCGGCCTGCAGCGCGGCGGCATGCTTGGCTGGGTCGGGCTCGATGACGATGACACCGGCGCTGCCCATGGCCCGGGCCAGCAGCACGGCCATCAGGCCCAGGCCGCCGGCGCCGAAGATGACCAGCCTTTCATCCCTGAGCACCTGGGCGGGTATCTTCTTCAGGGCGCTGTAGGTGGTCAGGCCGGAGCAGGCATAGGGCGCGGCCTGCACGGGCGGCATGTCGCCAATGTCCACCAGATAGCGCGCGTGGGACACCAGCACATGGTCGGCATAGCCGCCCGGTTGGAATACGCCCATGGACCTGCCGGCCAGGCACAGGTTCTCGTCGCCGCGCCGGCACACGCTGCACTCGCCGCAGCCATGCCAGGGGAAGACCAGGTAGCGCTTGCCCACGGTCACGCCCTTGGCGGCATCGCCCACGGCGACCACCTCGCCGGCGATCTCGTGGCCCATGGTCAGGGGGAGCTTCAGGCCGCGATCGGCCATGGACATCTTCTTGCCATGGCCCAGGTCGTAGGAGCCATGCCAGATGTGCAGGTCGGAGTGGCACACGCCCGCCGCCTCGATGCGCACCAGCACTTGGTCGTCCACGGGCTGGGGAGTGGCGCGCTCATTGCGCACCAGGGGCTGGCCACATTCGGTCACGTCATAGCTGATCATCGGGTCTCCTTGGGTGCATGGGGCAACAGTACCAGGCCCGGGCGACGATGCCTGGGGATTGCTTCCTCACCCACGCCCGGCTGGCAACGCCGCAGTTTAGAGCCTGTTCAAAGGCTTTTCATGGGGCACGCTCTCAGGCCCAGCGGTTCGCCCCGGTTGTCGCATTCGAGTTGCTCTTCGGTCATGGCTCCCTCTCTCTTTTCCGGCTACAGCTTCATCAACTCAATGTAGCGCTGGTAGCTGTAGCTGCGGTTTTCTTCTGGCCCGTCAACTCGGTCACGATGCCCAACTCCGCCAGCAGTTGCACCGCAGCGTTGGCGGTCGGGAAGCTCGTGCCCAGCTTTTGCCGCACACGCTCCACGCCTAGCAGAAAGAAGTCCCCCCTTCCCAATCGCCCTGCGTGCGAATGTGGGAGAGGTGGCGGTAATAGTCCATCTTGGGCCAGCGCCGTCTCCGCCGCGCGGTTGGCCGCCGCAAAGGATTCGGGCGCCAGCGGCGGCTGGCTGGGCGGCAAGGGGTGCGGCACAAACGCCTTGACCGATTCGCCCAGCGTGTTGGAAGTGATGGGGGTGCCGGTGGTACGCATCGGGTGAAAGAAACATTGGGATGCGGCCATGTGGTGCGGCCCCTTCATGTTCACGCACTCCGGAATCCAGCGGTATGAGCTATGAATTTTGATGCATTTGGTCACGCCGCTGGTCCCGCAGCATGAACAGGTACAGCCCCTCCACCTTCTCGCGCGCCCAGGGCGTCTTGCGCAGGAACTTCAGGCTGGACGACACGCTGGGCTCGCTGGTGAAGCAACGCACAGGAATGCGCCTGCCCAGCTCCTGCCAGCCATAGTGCGCCACCAACGCCGTGACGATGGCCTCCAGGGTGAGGCCGTGCAGGGGGTTGCGTGGCTGGGCGGGTGCAGCGGGTGGGTGAGGTGAGGTCATGGCGTGGCAACTTCATAGGAGGCCGCTGCGGGCAGGCGCAGCTGGCCGAAGATCAGGCGGGGGAACTGGGTGTCGCGGAGGGTGGAGAGGGTTTGGGCGCGAAGCTCGTTGTGCTTGGCGCGCACATGCATCGGCATCACAACTGACTCATAAGCCTGAATGCACTGCCCGGCAGGAACCAGATACGGCAGTCCATGAGCGTGATTGCGATTCAATGTGGGTACGGCTGTCGGCGGCGGCCCAGAGGGTTTTCTTAATATCTTCGAGCATTCGTGGACAGTTGCAACGGTCTTTGAGCGGTGGCTACCGGATGTTAGCTGCAGCCTGGCGGCGGGTATTCGCCCACGGGAACTTTGGTTTTGGCACTCGCTCCAATGGAGTGCTAATATGAGATTTATGCAAGAAAGGACTATGGATATGGCACTCCAGACTGCATCTACCGTGACGACGCTGGCGCCCGTGAATCCGTGGGCCCTGGTTCCGCCGTTGGGCAACCTGGACGCCTATATCTCCGCCGTCAACCGCCTGCCCCTGCTCACACTGGAGGAGGAGCAGCGCTATGCGCACCAACTCAAGGACGACAGCGACCTGGAGTCAGCCGGCCGCTTGGTCATGTCGCACCTGCGCTTGGTGGTATCCATCTCGCGCCAGTACCTGGGCTATGGCCTGCCGCATGGCGACCTAATCCAGGAGGGCAACGTGGGCCTGATGAAGGCCGTGCGCCGCTTCGATCCCGACCAGGGCGTGCGCCTGGTGAGCTACGCCATGCACTGGATCAAGGCCGAGATCCACGAGTACATCCTGAAGAACTGGCGCATGGTCAAGGTGGCGACCACCAAGGCCCAGCGCAAGCTGTTCTTCAACCTGCGCTCCATGAAGCATGGTTTCAAGGCCGATGCGCTGGATGCCGACACGCACCGCGAGACCCTGTCCGAGCAGGAGATCGACCTGGTGGCCGAGCAGCTCAACGTCAAGCGCGAAGAGGTCATCGAGATGGAGACACGCCTGTCCGGCGGCGACGTGCTGCTGGACCCTGCACCATCGGATGACGGCGAGCAGGCCTTCGGCCCCATTGCCTACCTGGCCGACACGGCGCACGAACCCACGGCCATGATCGAGTCGCGCCAGCGCGATGCGCTGGCCAGCGACGGCATTGCCGCGGCGCTCGACGGGCTGGACGCGCGCAGCCGCCGCATCGTGGAGCAGCGCTGGCTGCAGGTGAATGACGACGGCTCGGGCGGCATGACGCTGCACGAGCTGGCCGCCGAGTACGGTGTGAGCGCCGAGCGCATCCGCCAGATCGAGGTGGCGGCGATGAAGAAGATGAAGAAGGCGCTGGTCGAGTACGCCTGAGCGGTTTGCGCCGCAGGCAGATAATCCAGGCGCGCGGCCCACACAGGCCGCGCGCTTTTTTGTTCCAGGAGATTTCCCATGTACCGTCACTCCCCCGCCCGCCGCGGCCTGCTGGCGCTGGCCCTGGCGTCCATCTGCGGCGCCGCCGTGGCCGGCAAGGGCGCCGCGCCCGCCACGCCGGGCTGGCCTGCCAAGCCCCTGCGCATCATCGTGGGCTTTCCCCCGGGCTCCTCGCCCGACCTGACGGCGCGCACCTTCTCCGAGCCGCTGTCCCAGGCCCTGGGCCAGCCGGTGATCGTTGAGAACAAGGTAGGCGCGGGCGGCAATATCGGCGCCGACGCCGTGGCCAAGGCGCGGGACGACCACACCATCGGCCTGTTCATCAACGGCAACCTGACGATTGCCAGGCTGCTCAACCCGCAGCTGCCCTACGACCCCGCGCGCGACCTGGCGCCGCTGTCGCTGATCGGGGTGTCGCCGCTGGTGCTCAGCGCACCCGTGGGCCAGGGCGATGCTCCCGCGGACGCCCGCGCCTTTGTGCAGGCCGCGCGCCAGGCCGGCAACCGCTGGAGCTATGGCACGCCCGGCGTGGGCACCGTGGGCCACCTGGGCACGGAGCTGCTCAAGGCGCGCACGGGCATCGCCCCGGTGCACATCCCCTACCCCGGCTACCCGCAGGTGGTCACGGCCATGCTGGGCGGCCAGCTGCAGATGGCGCTGCTGCCGCCGGCGCTGGCACAGGCCCAGGAGCGCGCCGGCAAGCTGCGCCTGATCGGCGTGACTTCGGCCGGGCGCAGCGCGCTGGCGCCCCATGTGCCCAGCCTGGCGGAGGCCGATGTGCGCGACTTTCAGCTGGAAATCTGGAACGCCTTTGCCGCGCCGGCGGCCATGCCGGCGCCAGTGCGCGCGCGGCTATCGGTACTGATCGGTGAGATTGCCCGCAGCCCGGAGGTGCGCGCCAAGCTGTTCCAGCAGGGCTGGCAGGCCGTGGGCTCCTCGGCCGAAGGCCTGGCCAACCGCATCCAGGCGGACACGGCCGCGATGGCCCGCGTGATCCGCGAGCAGGGTATCCGGGCCGAGTGAGGGTTGCAGGGAGAAGTCCCTGCACTCTTCAGCGCGCCTCGTCCAGCAGCGCGCGCACGTCGGCCGCCAGGCTCTGCGCGCCGGCGCCATAGCGGTGGTAGACGCGCAGCCGGCCCTTGGTGTCGTAGACATAGCTGCCAGCCGAATGGTCCATGGTGTAGCTCGTGGGCGTCTGGCCGTCCACGCGCTTGAAGTAGATCTTGAAGTCCTTGGCCACGGCGACCAATTGCTCGGGCGTGCCGCGCAGGGCGATGAAGCTCGGGTCAAAGCCGGCCATATAGGCCTTGAGCATCTCGGCCGTGTCGCGCTCAGGATCCACGGTGACGAAGATGCCCTGCAGTTTCTCACCGTCGGCGCCCAGGGCACGCTTGACCTCGGCCAGCTCCGACATGGAGGTGGGGCATACGTCCGGGCATTGCGTATAGCCGAAGAACACCACCACCACCTTGCCCGCAAAGTCCTTGAGGGTGCGTGCCTGGCCATTGTGGTCGGTCAGCGGCAGGTCGCGTGCGTACTCGGCCCCCGTCAGGTCCACGCCCTGAAACTTCGGGCCTTTCGGTGAGCAAGCAGAAAAAAGACCTGCAGAGCCCACCCACAATGCGCCAATAGCTATATTTTTAAGAGCAGTACGTTTGAACATGGCTTGAGATCAGAACACATAGTGATCCACCAGCAGCGCCGCAAACAGCAGGCTCAGATGGATGAGCGAAAAGCGGAAGGTCTTGCGCGCCAGCGCGTCGGAATAATCCCGCCACAGCCAATAGCCATAGAGGCAAAAGCCCGTGCCCAGCAGCACGGCGGCTGCCAGGTAGATCCACGAGCTCATACCATAGGCGAAGGGCATGAGGCAGGCGGCAAACAGGACCAGCGTATACAGGAGCACCTGCAGCCGCGTGTACTCGCTGCCATGCGTGACGGGCAGCATGGGTAAGCCGGACTTGCGGTAGTCCTCCACGCGATACAGCGCCAGGGCCCAGAAATGCGGCGGCGTCCACAAAAAAATGATGAGGAACAGGATCAGGGCCTCGGCGCCCACGTCGCCGGCCATGGCGGCCCAGCCCAGCACCGGCGGCATGGCGCCGGAGGCCCCGCCGATGACGATGTTTTGCGGCGTGCGTGGCTTGAGGATCACGGTGTAGACCACCGCATAGCCCACGAAGGTGGCAAAGGTGAGCCACATGGTCAGCGGGTTGACCCACCAATACAGCAGCGCCGAGCCGGCCGTACACAGCAGCGCGGAAAATGCCAACGCCTGCGCGCTGGAGAGTTCGCCCTTGGCCGTGGGGCGCCAGGCGGTGCGCTTCATCTTCGCGTCTATGTGCCGCTCCACCAGGCAGTTGAAGGCCGCAGCCGCACCCGCCACCAGCCATATGCCGACGCTGGCCAGCGCCATCAGCCCCCACTGCACGCCGCTGGGCCGGCCGGGCACGGCCAGCACCATGCCGATGAAGGCACAGAACACGATCAGCTGCACCACACGCGGCTTGGTCAGCGCGTAGAACTGGAACAGGCGCGAGGGCAGTGCCCCGGGCCCGGTCATGCCAAAGGGGCCTGCGGGAGCGGGCCCGGGGGCCGGAGCGGGCGCGATACTCATGCAGACACCCTCCTCTTGGATGCCGAAGCCCGTGCCTGCGCGTGAACCGCCCTGGCATCGGCCGTGGCGGTGCGGCTGGCGGCCAGGGCCCAGGTCAGCACCACGATCAGGGCGGCCGCACCGCCCGTATGCAGCACCGCCGCCACCAGGGGCCAGTCCAGGATCACGTTGGACAGGCCGGTGAGCAGCTGCAGCAGCGCCAGACCCGCCAGCCAGCGTGCCTGGTCCCCGAGCACGCGCGCACGCATGAGGCGCCACACCAGCAGCGCCAGCACCAGCAACACTCCATAGGCAGCCAGCCGGTGCACATAGTGGATCGCGGTCAGGGCCGCAAAGCTGATCAGGCTGCCATCCTGCAGATGGCCCAGCTCGCGCCAGATCTGGAAGCCTTCGCCGAAGGCCATCTCCGGCCACCAGCTGCCCTGGCACTGCGGGAAGGTGGTGCAGGCCAGCACCGCATAGTTAGTGCTGACCCAGCCGCCGAGCACGCTTTGCAGCGCCACGAGGGCAGCCGCGCCGGCCAGCAGCCAGCGCAGTCCGTGCGGCAGGGCCTCTGGGGCTACGCCGCGGGTGTGCTGCGTCTGGCGCACGGCCTGCAGGCACAGCAGCGCCAGCAGCACCAGCCCGCCGATCAGGTGCAGCGTGACGATGGCCGGGAACAGCTTCATGGTCACCGTGAGCGCGCCAAAGGCGCCCTGCAGACAGACCCAGACCAGCGTGGCCGTTGGCCACCAGGGACTCAGCACGCGGTTGGCGCCACGCTGGCGCCACGCCCCCACGGTAAGCGCGATGATGAGCACGCCCACGCCGGTGGCGAGGTAGCGGTGAATCATCTCCACCCAAGCCTTGCCATGGGTCACCGGGCCGGTGGGCATGGCCTGCTGCGCCGCGGAGATCTCGGAGTGCGCGCCCACAGGGCTGGCGCTGCCGTAGCAGCCCGGCCAGTCGGGGCAGCCCAGGCCCGAGTCCGTGAGACGCGTGAAGGCGCCGAACATGACCAGGTCAAAGGTAAGGAACAGCGTCAGCACGGTGAGCGCCTGCAGGCGCCGCACCGGCGTGCCGCCGCGGCTCCTCCACCATACCCAGGTCAATGGCCCGAGCGCGATCACCAGGCCCAGGGCCATGATCTCGATCAGTGGCGCCAGATCGTAGAGAGATTGCGTGCTGTTCATGGCTGCTCCTTCGTTCGGCCCGCCTGATCCCAGGAAGACGAGGCGCGCAGGAGGCGCTCCAGGTCGCGCCTGGCCTGGGCCGCGCCGGCGCCCTCCAGGCGCGCGGGAAAGCGCATCATCCAGTTTCCGCCGGGATCGACGACGTACAGATGCTCGGACAAGGCATGGCCGGCCTCAGGCGCCAGCCATGACTCCAACATGGCGCCATCGGCGCGCAGCACCGTGGCCTGAGAAAGTCCGGCGGTGATGTCCACGGGCAGTGCGGCATCGTCGGTCACCAGCCAGACCCAGTCCATGCGCTCCTTCTCGCGGCCCATGCCCTCACGCAGCTGGCGCTGCAGGTACAGGTTGTCGCGGCAATCCGCGTCGCAGGCACCGCTGGCCACGCTCACCAGCAACCACTGGCCGCGCAGCTCGCCCAGGGGCTGCTGCCGGCCATCCAGCGTGGTCAACAGCGCCTGCGCCGGCATGGGCCGCTGCGGCTCGACCAGCTGGCCGAAGTTGCGCCGGCCTTCGGGACGGATCACGTAATAGGTGAAATACGAAGCCAGCACCGGCGCTGCACACACCAGGAGCAGGCCCAGCAACTGCCAGCGCCCCATGCGGCGCGAACGCCGCGCTGGCCGCCCTGCGGGCTCAGGCCCCGGGCCGGGCGCCATGGAAGGGTAAACGTCGGACGAATTGGAACCAAACATAGAGGACTACTACCAGGCCGCAAAGCCCAAACCATTGAAACGCATAACCGTAATGCTTATCGACGCCGGTATCGACCGGCGCCCAGTCGCGCCGCAGCCCGTCGCTGGCGGCATCGGTCTGGATCACGATCAGCGGCAGCAGGGGCAGACCCAGCTCTGCGCCATAGGCACCCAGGTCCAGATTCTGCCGGATGCGCGAAGCCCCCTCGCCCTTGCCGGCGGGTGCAAACTCATAAAGCCGCGCCACATTGCCTGCAATCCGCCCCTGCAGCTGCACATCGCCAGCCGGCGTAACGATGCCCGGCAGTTGCGTGCGCTCCAGGAAATTGCGCGGCGCCCAGCCCCGCTGCACCAGCACCACGCCTTGATTGCCGCGCAGGCGCAGTGGCGTGAGCACCCAAAAACCCGCTCGCCCCTGCATCTGGCGGTTGTCCAGAAACACCGTCGCCTCAGGCAACCATTCGCCGCTCAGCAGCACACTGCGGTGCAGCAGCGCAGTCACACCGCCAGCGCGGGCGCGCAACAAGTCACCATCGACCAATTGGGCCATGCGCTGACGCTCGTCAATGGCCGCCTGCATGGCCTGCTTTTGCGTGGCACGCGACAGCTGCCAGAACCCCAGTGCTGCAGTGCCCCCCATGACCACTACAGAGACCAGCGTGAGCAGCCAAAAGCGCCAACCGAAACGAGCTTGTGCGGGGTTCACCGGATAATGGGCTCCATGAAGATACTGGTGGCTTTGGCGTTTCTCGCCATCATCGCAAGTCTGGGCTCGGCGCTATTTTTCATGATGCGCGGCGAAGGCGAAGACCGGCGACGCAGCAAGCATATGGTCCAGGCTCTGGCTCTGCGCGTGGGGCTGTCGATTGTGCTGTTTCTATGCCTGCTGCTGGCCTGGAAGCTGGGCTATATCCAGCCCACGGGCCTGCCCGTCAGCACCCACTGAATGAGCCACCTCAGCGACAGGAAAACACCTCTGGCTGCTTTGGCACTACCGACCGGCCCATCGGCCAGGCAAATTCTGTACATGCCCCAGGCTATCGGCGATGATAGGATCGTTTCGTTTTTTCCCATAAGAATCCACTGGTTACATGGTCACCGCAGACAGCACACAGAAAGCCGCTCAACCCGTTGCCTTGCCGGGTTTGGCTCGGGCATTAATGTCTGTGGGCAAGCTGAATCAGAAAACCGCCGAAGAAATTTACAAAAAATCACAATCCGCGCGTTCCAGTTTCATTGCCGAATTGATCGGAACCAATGTAGTCACCTCCAACGATCTGGCCCACACGCTGTCCTCCATCTTTGGTGCGCCACTGCTGGATGTCGATGCGCTGGATCGTGGGCGCCTGCCTCAGGGTTTGCTGGATCAGAAGCTGTGCCAGGCCTACCATGTGGTTGTTCTGAGCAAACGCAACAATCGCCTGATCGTCGCCACGGCCGACCCCACGAACCAGGAGGCGGCGGAAAAGATCAAGTTCACAACGCAAATGGGCGTGGACTGGATCATTGCGGAATACGACAAGCTGATTCATTTGGTGGATGCCACCGCCAAAAAAAACCGCGAAACCCTGGACAGCATTGTCGATGATGGGGATTTTGAATTTGGCGATATTTCCATCGAGGAAGCCGCCGAAGACAACTCGGAATCCGCAACGAATGAGGTAGAAGACGCCCCGGTCGTCAGGTTTTTGCACAAGATGCTGCTGGATGCATTCAACATGCGTGCATCCGACCTGCATTTTGAACCTTATGAGCATAACTACCGTGTGCGTTTTCGCATTGACGGGGAGCTGCGTGAAATCGTATCTCCGCCGATTGCCATCAAGGACAAGCTGGCTTCGCGCATCAAGGTGATTTCCCGTCTGGATATATCGGA
Organism: Alicycliphilus denitrificans; assembly: GCF_044792555.1. Lineage (GTDB taxonomy): Bacteria > Pseudomonadota > Gammaproteobacteria > Burkholderiales > Burkholderiaceae_C > Alicycliphilus > Alicycliphilus denitrificans_A. The sequence continues at coordinate 993,976 of NZ_CP126238.1, read as the reverse complement.
AAAACGCGTACCCCAGGACGGACGCATGAAACTCAAGGTGGGGGCCGATCGCGTCATTGATTTTCGCGTCAGCACACTGCCCACGCTGTTTGGCGAAAAAATCGTGATCCGCATCTTGGATCCAAGCAGCGCCAAAATGGGTATCGATGCCCTCGGCTACGAGCCAGAAGAAAAGGAACGCCTGCTGCGCGCCATCAGCCGGCCCTACGGCATGATTTTGGTGACCGGCCCCACGGGCTCAGGAAAAACCGTCTCGCTCTACACCTGCCTGAACCTGCTCAACAAGCCGGGCGTGAATATCGCCACGGCCGAAGACCCGTCGGAAATCAACCTGCCGGGCGTGAATCAGGTGAACGTCAATGAAAAGGCGGGCTTGACATTTGCCACCGCCCTGAAAGCCTTTCTACGCCAGGATCCGGACATCATCATGGTGGGTGAAATCCGCGACCTGGAAACCGCCGATATTTCCATCAAGGCCGCCCAGACGGGTCACCTGGTGCTGTCCACGCTGCACACCAATGACGCGCCCACCACTCTCACGCGCATGCGCAACATGGGCATCGCGCCCTTCAACATCGCCTCCAGCGTGATCTTGATCACCGCCCAGCGCTTGGCGCGCAGGCTCTGCCCGCAATGCAAGGCGCCCGCCGACATACCGCGTGGGAACTTGCTGGAGGCTGGCTACCGGGAGGAGGAGATCGACGGCTCCTGGGTGACCTACCGGCCCGTGGGCTGCTCCGCCTGCAACAATGGTTACAAGGGCCGGCTTGGCATCTACCAGGTGATGCCGGTTTCCGAAGAAATCCAGCGCATCATCCTGCGCGACGGCAGTGCCCTGGACATTGCCGAGCAGGCACGTCGCGAAGGTGTGCGCACGCTGCGCGAGGCAGGCCTGCACAAGGCCAAGATGGGCCTGACCTCTTTGGAAGAGGTTTTGGCCGTGACCAACGAATAACCGTACCAGCGAGAAAGCACCATGGCGACCGTGGCATCGAGGGGCATCAAGGACTTTGTCTTTGAATGGGAGGGCAAGGATCGCAGCGGCAAAATCGTGCGTGGCGAGGTTCGGGCGGCTGGCGAGAACCAGGTCAAGGCCACGCTGCGCCGCCAGGGTGTCTTGCCGACCAGGATCAAGAAGCGCCGCATGAGCGCGGGCAAGAAAATCAAACCCAAGGACATCGCCCTGTTCACGCGCCAGATGGCAACCATGATGAAGGCCGGCGTGCCGTTGCTGCAGGCCTTTGATATCGTGGGGCGGGGCAATACCAACCCCAGCGTGACCAAACTTCTCAACGATATTCGCGCCGATGTGGAAACCGGCACCTCGCTGAATGCGGCGTTCCGCAAATACCCCATGCATTTCGACAGCCTGTATTGCAACCTGGTGGAGGCAGGCGAGGCGGCCGGCATTCTGGAGGCATTACTCGATCGTCTGGCGCTCTATATGGAGAAAACAGAGGCCATTAAATCCAAGATCCGTTCGGCCTTGATGTATCCCGTTTCTGTGATTATCGTTGCCTTCGTCGTGGTGACCGTCATCATGATCTTTGTGATTCCCGCATTCAAGGAGGTTTTCACCTCATTCGGCGCCGATTTGCCGGCGCCCACGCTGTTCGTCATGGCCATCAGCGAGTTTTTTGTGGACTATTGGTGGCTGATCTTCGGCGTGATTGGCGGCGGTTTTTATTTTTTCATGCAGGCCTGGAAGCGCAGCGAAAAAATGCAGCAGGCGATGGATCGCTTCCTGCTGAAGATGCCCATCTTTGGCGCCCTGATCAACAAATCCTGCGTGGCGCGCTGGACACGCACCCTGTCCACCATGTTCGCTGCGGGCGTGCCGCTGGTGGAGGCGCTGGACTCGGTCGGTGGCGCTTCCGGCAACTCGGTCTATGCCTTGGCGACCGACAGGATCCAGCAGGAAGTCTCCACCGGCACCAGCCTGACGGCGGCCATGGGCAATGCCAATGTGTTCCCGTCCATGGTGCTGCAGATGTGCGCCATCGGCGAGGAATCGGGCTCCATCGACCACATGCTGAGCAAGGCGGCCGACTTCTACGAGGCCGAGGTCGACGAAATGGTGGCCGGCCTGTCCAGCCTGATGGAGCCCATCATCATTGTGTTCCTGGGCACCCTCATCGGTGGCATCGTGGTCTCGATGTACCTGCCCATCTTCAAGCTGGGGCAGGTAGTCTGATGACGGGGTCGATGCTTGCCGACGCCGCGCTGGTTGGCGTCCTGGGATTGCTGATTGGCAGCTTTTTGAACGTGGTGATCCATCGCCTGCCGGGCATGATGGAGCGGCAATGGGCGGCCGAATGCGCGCAATACGCGCAAGACACGGGCCTGTTGAAGCCGGGCAAGCAGGACACGCCAGCACCTGAGACGTTCAATCTGTGGACCCCGCGCTCGCGTTGCCCCGCCTGCGGGCATGAGGTGCGCTGGTATGAAAATATTCCCGTGCTCAGCTACCTGGGGCTGCGTGGCCGCTGCTCGGGCTGCGGCACGCGCATCAGTGCACGCTACCCGCTGGTCGAGCTGGCCACGGCAGCCCTGTTTTATGCCTGCGCCATGCGCTGGGGCTGGTCCCTGGCGACGCTGGCCTGGTGCGGTTTTTCTGCCGCCCTGGTGGCCCTCGCCCTCATCGACTGGGACACCACGCTGCTACCCGACGACATCACCCTGCCCCTGCTGTGGGCCGGCTTGCTGGCCGCCGTATTGCACTGGACGGAGGTGCCGCCGGTGGACGCGGTGCTCGGCGCAGCCGCGGGCTATCTGTCGCTATGGACCGTGTACTGGGGCTTCAAGCTCGCCACGGGCAAGGAGGGCATGGGCTATGGCGACTTCAAGCTGTTTGCCGCCCTGGGCGCCTGGTTTGGCTGGCAGGCCCTGGTGCCCATCATCCTCATGGCCTCGGTGATAGGCGCCATCGTGGGCATTGGCATGAAGTTCGCCAGCAACCTGCGCGAGGGCAAATACGTGCCTTTCGGCCCGTTTCTGGCGGGCGGCGGCCTGGCGGCCATGCTGTGGGGGCCGGGGCGCATCATGCAGGCCATCTATGCCACCCTGGGGCTGCTGTAGATGACTGCCACGCCCACTCACGCAGCCCACCCACGCCCGGCAAGCCTGGGCGTGACCGGCGGCATAGGCAGCGGCAAGAGCACCTTTGCCGCCATGCTGCACGACTGCGGCGCGGCGCTGATCGATGCCGACGCGATTGCCCGTTCGGTGACGCAGAGCGGGGGGGCGGCCATGGCCGCCATCCGCCATCAATTCGGCCCTGACTATGTGGACCGCCATGGCGCCCTGGATCGTGCCCGTATGCGCGCCCTGGTATTTGCCGACCCGCAGGCCAAGGAGCGGCTGGAGACCATAGTCCACCCCCTGGTGGGCAACGCCATCGCCCAAGCCGCGGCAGCCGCCGCCCAAGCGGGCAAGCGGCTCATCGTGTTCGACATCCCGCTGCTGACCGAATCGGATCGCTGGCCGCGCCAGCTCGATGCCGTGCTGGTGGTGGACTGCCGCGAGGAAACGCAGCTGGCCCGCGTGCAGGCGCGCAGTGGACTGACGGTGGATGCCATCCACGCCATCATGGCCACGCAAAGCAGCCGTGCCGTACGCCGTGCGGCGGCAGATTTTGTCGTCTACAACGATGGCCTGACGCTGCCGGATTTGCAAACCAAGGCGCGCCAGGTGGCTGCCTGGTTCGGGCTATGATGCGTGCGCACTCAGGAAACCCGCAGCGTGATCCTTTACGAATATCCTTTCAACGAACGCCTGAGAACCTATCTGCGCCTTGAGCAGCTGTTTCGCCGCCTGGGCGAGCTCATCGCGCGCGCGCACCCGCTGGATCACCACTACGCGCTGGTGACCATGTTCGAGGTGATGGACGTGGCGGCGCGCGCCGACCTCAAGGCCGATGTGCTCAAGGATCTGGAAAAGCACAAGCACCAGTTCGACGCCTACCGCGGCAATCCCTCGATCTCGGAGGCGGCGCTCGATGGCGTGATCGCCCAGCTCGACCAGTGCTTCGCCGCCCTGAACGCCCAAACCGGCAAGGCCGGCCAGTCGCTGACCGAGAACGACTGGCTCATGGGCATACGCAGCCGCGTGGGCATTCCCGGCGGCACCTGCGGCTTCGATCTGCCCGCCTACTACGCCTGGCAGCACCATGCGCCCGAGCAGCGCCAGAACGACTTGCACCACTGGGCCGCCACGCTGGCGCCGCTGGCCGAGTCCGTCTACCTGCTGCTGCGCCTGATGCGCGATTCCGGCGTGCCGCAAAAGGTGGCGGCCGATCGCGGCCAGTTCCAGCAAAACCTGCCCCCGGGCCGTATCTTCCAGCTGCTGCGGCTGCGCATAGATCCTGAATTGGAGCTGGTGCCCGAAATCAGCGGCAACCGCCTCATCGTCTCCGTGCGCCTGATGCGCCAGGAAGAAGGCGGCAAGCTGGTGCCGAGCAACGAGGATGCGGCCTTCGAGTTGACGCTGTGCGCCTGATTTCCACCATGAACACCGAGCATCCGCCGCATGGCACGGCCGGCAAACAGGTGATCTGTCCCACCTGTGGCGGATCCAGTCTGTTCAGCCCGGCGAACCCGTTCCGCCCCTTCTGCTGCGAGCGCTGCAAGCAGATCGACCTGGGAGCCTGGGCGGCCGAGGACTTTCGCATGCCGGCCGAGGCACCGCCCGAGGACGCCGAGTTCGGGGATCCCAAGCGCCAGTCTTGAATTTAAATGAAATACGCTGCTGACACGCACCCAGCAAGCGTCAGACGCTATTTTTTTTGAAAGCTATTCCAGCTGCGACGCGTCGAACGCCTGACCGCGCTCCTCGGCCAGCCACTGCAGCACCGGGTAGGCGCCGGGCAGCACGGGCCGCACCTGCAACGGCCAGTGCTGCCAGGCCATGGCCTGGCCCTCGCGCATCTCGAAGTCACCGCTCCACGCGTGCACCTTGCACCAGTGCAGGCGCACCAGGGCATGGGGGTAGTCGTGCTCGGTCACCTTCCAGACCTCGGCCGGCCCGATGGTCACGCCCAGTTCCTCGATGAGCTCGCGGCGCAGCGCCTGCTCCACGCTCTCGCCGGCCTCGATCTTGCCGCCCGGGAACTCCCAGTAGCCCGCGTAGGGCTTGCCCTCGGGCCTGGTGGACAGCAGCATGGCGCCGTCGGCACGCAGCAGGATGCCGACCGCAACCTCGGTGTGCTTGCGCCCGCCCTGCCCGCTCATGTGCCCCGCCGTCCGGCGAAATCGCGCGCGAACTGGTAGGCCACACGGCCGCTGCGCGAACCGCGCTCCAGCGCCCAGACCAGGGCCTGGGGCCGCGCAGCCGCTATGTCCTCCTGCGCCACGCCCAGGGCCGACAACCACTGCGCCACGATGGCCAGGTATTCGTCCTGGCTGAACGGGTAGAAGCTGACCCAGAGGCCAAAGCGCTCGGACAGCGAGATCTTCTCCTCCACCACCTCGCCGGGGTGGATCTCGCCGTCGCTCGCGGTGGTGTAGCTCAGGTTGTCCTTCATCTGCTCAGGCAGCAGGTGGCGGCGGTTGCTGGTGGCGTAGACCAGCACGTTGGGCGTGCTTGCCGCCACGGAGCCGTCCAGGATGGACTTGAGCGCCTTGTAGCCGCCCTCGCCCTCCTCGAAGCTCAGGTCGTCGCAGTAGATGATGAACTTCTCGGGCCGGTCCGAGACCACCTCCACGATGTCGGGCAGGTCCGTCAGGTCGGCCTTGTCCACCTCGATCAGCCGCAGGCCCTGGGGCGCATAGGTGTTCAGGCAGGCCTTGATGAGCGAGGACTTGCCCGTGCCGCGCGCGCCCGTGAGCAGCACGTTGTTGGCCGTCCTGCCATCGACGAACTGCTGGGTGTTGCGCTGGATCTTTTCCTTCTGCGCGTCGATCTCCTTGAGGTCGGACAGGCGCATGCCGGCCACATGGCGCACCGGCTCCAGCGCGCCATGGCCGCCGCTGCGCCGGCGGTAGCGCCAGGCGATGGCGGCCGACCAATCGGGCGCTGACAACGGCTGGGGCAGCACGGCCTCGATGCGGGAGATGAGCTGTTCGGCGCGTGCGATCAGCTGGTCAAACTTATCAGTCATTTCAGGCTCAAACGCTTATCCAGCAAGCGCTGGAGGCTATAAAAAATGCAGTCAGGAGCGGTAGTCGGCGTTGATGGTCACGTAGTCGTGACTCAGGTCGCAGGTCCAGACCGTGTCCACAGCTTCGCCACGGCCCAGCACCACGCGCACGGTGATTTCCTGCTGCTGCATCACGCGCTGGCCGTCCTCCTCGCGGTAGGCGGGGTTGCGCCCGCCCTGCACGGCCACATGCACGTCGTCCAGGTACAGGTCGATCAGCGTCTGGTCCAGGTCGGCGATGCCCGCGTAGCCCACGGCCGCTAGGATGCGCCCCAGGTTCGGGTCGCTGGCGAAGAACGCCGTCTTGACCAGCGGCGAATGGGCGATGGCGTAGGCCACCTGGCGGCATTCCTCGCCGGTCTTGCCGCCCTCCACGCGCACGGTGATGAACTTGGTCGCACCCTCGCCGTCGCGCACGATGGCCTGGGCCAGCTTTTGCGCCACCTCCAGCAGCGCACTCTTCAGCGCGCGGCCCTCGGGGCTGTCGAGCGAGGTGATGGGCGCGTGCATGGCCTGGTGCGTGGCGATCAGCACGAAGGAATCGTTGGTGCTGGTGTCGCCGTCGATGGTCACGCGGTTGAAGGACTGGTCGGCGAGCTCGCGCACCAGCTGGTGCATGAGCGCGGGGGCGATGCAGGCATCGGTGGCCAGGAAACCCAGCATGGTCGCCATGTTGGGCCGGATCATGCCCGCACCCTTGGAGATGCCGGTGACGGACACGGTGGCCCCGCCAATGTGTACCTGCGTGCTGAAGGCCTTGGGCAGCGTGTCCGTGGTCATGATGCCCTCGGCCGCGCGCGCCCAGTGGCCAGGTTGCGCGTCGGCCAGCGCCGCGGGCAGGGCCGCGGCGATGCGCTCGTGCGGCAGCGGCTCCATGATCACGCCGGTGGAGAACGGCAGCACCTGGCTGGCATCCAGCCCCAGCTGCTCGGCCAGCGCCGTGCAGGTGGCGCGCGCGCGCGCCAGGCCGTCGGCGCCCGTGCCGGCGTTGGCGTTACCCGTGTTGATCACCATGGCGCGGATCGCCTGGCCACCGTCCAGGTGCTCGCGGCAGACCTGCACCGGTGCGGCGCAGAAGCGGTTCTGCGTGAACACGCCGGCCACCGTCGTGCCCTCGTCGAGCAGGAACACGGTCAGGTCCTTGCGGTTGGCCTTGCGCACGCCGGCCTCGGCGACACCGATGCGCACGCCAGCGACGGGATGCAGGTCTTGGGCGATAGGGGCGGAGAGATTGACGGGCATGGAACGCTCCTGGGACAAACAAGGGATTGAAAAGCAAACACGGGCCGCAGCCCGTGTCGTTCAGCGCTGCAGCATCAGGCCAGCTTGCCGTGGCACTGCTTGTACTTCTTGCCGCTGCCGCAGGGGCAGGGGTCGTTGCGGCCCACGCGCACACCGGGCATGGCCTGCGCCCGAGCCGCCTTGGCGGTCTGCGCATCCAGCACGGTTTCTACCTCGCCGGTCTCGGTGGGTGAGGTGTAGGTGACGTTGCTGACGTTTTCGCCGCGCTCCTCCATGGCCTGCGTGGCCTCGTCCAGCTGAGCGTTGGACTGCACCTGCACCGTCAGCATGACGCGCGTGACCTCGTTCTTGACCTGGTCGATGAGCTGGCGGAACAGCTCGAAGGCCTCGCGCTTGTACTCCTGCTTGGGCTGTTTTTGCGCATAGCCGCGCAGGTGAATGCCCTGGCGCAGGTAGTCCAGCGCGGAAAGGTGGTCGCGCCAGTTGGTGTCAAAGCTCTGCAGCAGCACGGCGCGCTGGAAGGGGGCGAAATTCTCGTTGCCCACCAGCGCCAGCTTGGCCTCGTACACCTCGCGTGCGGCCTGCTGCACCTTCTCCAGAATGTCGTCGTCGGTAATGGCCTCGGAGCCCGCCACCTCCTGCTGCAGCGCGATCTGCACCTGCCAATCGGTGGCCAGGGCCTTTTCCAGGGCTGGCAGGTCCCACTGCTCCTCGACCGATTCCGCCGGCACGTATTGGCGCACCAGATCGGCCATGCAGTCGTCACGCATGGCGGCGATCAGGGTCGCGAGATCGGGCGCGTCCAGGATCTCGTTGCGCTGCTGGTAGATCACCTTGCGCTGGTCGTTGGCCACGTCGTCGTATTCGAGCAGCTGCTTGCGGATGTCGAAGTTGCGCGCCTCGACCTTGCGCTGCGCGCTCTCGATGCTGCGCGTGACGATGCCCGCCTCGATGGCCTCGCCGTCGGGCATCTTCAGCTTGTCCATGATGGCCTTCACCCGGTCGCCCGCAAAGATGCGCATCAGCGCATCGTCCAGGCTCAGGTAAAAGCGCGAGGAACCAGGGTCGCCCTGGCGCCCCGAGCGGCCGCGCAGCTGGTTGTCGATGCGGCGCGACTCGTGGCGCTCGGTGGCGATGATGCGCAGGCCCCCCAGCGCGGTGACCTTCTCGTGATCGAGCTTCCATTGCGCGCGCAGCTGCTCGGCCTTGGCCGCACGCTGATCCGGCGTGAGGGACTCGTCGGCCTCCAGCGCCGCCACGGCCTTTTCCACGTTGCCGCCGAGCACGATGTCGGTGCCGCGGCCGGCCATGTTGGTGGCGATGGTGATCATGCCGGGGCGACCCGCCTGGGCCACGATGTCGGCCTCGCGCGCGTGCTGCTTGGCGTTGAGCACCTGGTGCGGCAGCCCGGCCTTGTTCAGCAGGTCGTCGATGATCTCGGAGTTCTCGATCGAGGTCGTGCCCACCAGCACCGGCTGGCCGCGCCCGTGGCATTCGCGGATGTCGGCGATCGCCGCCTCGTACTTCTCGCGCGTGGTCTTGTACACCCGGTCGAGCTGGTCGTCGCGCTTGCTCGGACGGTTGGGCGGGATGATGACGGTCTCCAGGCCGTAGATCTCCTGGAACTCATAGGCCTCGGTATCGGCCGTGCCGGTCATGCCCGAAAGCTTGCCGTACAGGCGGAAGTAGTTCTGGAAGGTGATCGAGGCCAGGGTCTGGTTCTCGGCCTGGATCTGCACGCCCTCCTTGGCCTCCACGGCCTGGTGCAGGCCCTCGCTCCAGCGGCGGCCGGCCATCAGGCGGCCGGTGAACTCGTCGACAATGACGATCTCGCCGTTCTGCACCACGTAATGCTGATCGCGGTGATACAGGTGATTGGCGCGCAGGGCCGCATACAGGTGGTGCACCAGGGTGATGTTGGCCGGGTCGTAGAGCGATGCGCCTTCGGCGATCAGGCCCGCCTGCGCAAGAATGCGCTCGGCGCTTTCATGGCCCTGCTCGGTCAGAAACACCTGGTGCGTCTTCTCGTCCACGGTGAAGTCACCGGGCTTGGTGACGCCCTCGCCCGTGCGGGGATCGGCCTCGCCCTCCTGGCGCACGAGCAGCGGCACGACCTTGTTGATCGACAGGTAGACGGCCGTATGGTCTTCGGCCTGGCCGCTGATGATGAGCGGCGTGCGCGCCTCGTCGATCAGGATGGAGTCCACCTCGTCCACGATGGCGTAGTTGAGGCCGCGCTGCACGCGCTCGCGCGCGTCATACACCATGTTGTCGCGCAGGTAGTCGAAGCCGTACTCGTTGTTCGTGCCGTAGGTGATGTCGGACTGGTAGGCAGCCTGCTTTTCCTCGCGCGGCATCTGCGGCAGGTTGATGCCCACCGAGAGGCCCAGGAAGTTGTACAGCCGGCCCATCCACTGCGCGTCGCGCCCGGCCAGGTAGTCGTTCACCGTGACCACATGCACGCCCTGGCCCGACAGCGCATTCAGATAGACGGGCAGCGTGGCGGTGAGCGTCTTGCCCTCGCCCGTGCGCATCTCGGCGATCTTGCCGTAGTGCAGGGCCATGCCGCCAATCAGCTGCACGTCGAAATGGCGCATCTTCATGACGCGCTTGGAGCCCTCGCGCACCACGGCAAAGGCCTCGGGCAACAGTGCGTCCAGCGTTTCGCCCTTGGCAATGCGCTCCTTGAATTCCTGTGTCTTGCCGCGCAGCGCCTCGTCGCTGAGCTTTTCGTATTCCGGCTCCATCGCATTGATGCGAGCCACGGTTTTGCGGTATTGCTTGAGCAGCCGGTCATTGCGGCTGCCGAAGAGTTTGGTGAGGAAATTGGTGGCCATGCGAGCAGGACCGCGCCACACGCCAAGCAAAGCGGCAGAGCGACCGAAATCCCTAAGATGAAGTGAAACCAGCTGGGGCCCGCAGCATCGAATTGCAAGTGCTTGCAAGCATCGCGGCAGGTCCAAAACCGGGCATTCTACCTTTGCCCCATGGGCGGCCAGGATCTACGGCTGCGGGAGGCTACGGCATCCGCAATAATCCCCCCGCACGAACCGCTCGGCGTGCACGCTCTACCACCTGCCATGAACCGCCGCCATTACGCCATTCCACTGCAACAAGCCACCCTGGAGTCCCCCATGCTGGCCCGACTCGCCGCGCTGACCCGAGATTCCAGCGAGCGGCTCAAGGCCATAGAGGGCTTGATACCGCCCATGCTGCGCCCTGCCGTGCAGGCCGGTCCGATCGAGGGTGGCTGTTGGTGCCTCTTGGTCAAGAGCAACGCTGCCGCTGCGAAGCTACGGCAGCTGCTGCCCGCCTTTCAGGCCCATCTGCGCAGGCGGGGGTGGGAGGTGGATTCCATACGCCTGAAAATTCAATCCTGACCCAGATGAGGCAGGAAGATTGAGTGGCGCAAACTCCTGGGGAATGGTGCCGGTTGTCGGATTCGAACTGACGACCTACCGCTTACAAGGCGGGTGCTCTACCAACTGAGCTAAACCGGCGAAGGCTGCATTCTAGCCGCCAAAAACAGCGGGCGCGCCCAGTCGCCGGACAGCGCGCCCTGATCATTTACTTGACGCGCTTGAGCGAAGGACGCCCGCCACCCGCAGGATGCTGCGGTGGGCGCGGCGCGTCATCGTCTTGCGACTCGCCCGCACTGCCGTCGATAGACTGCAGTTGCACGGGAGCGCGCTCAGGATGCTCACCGGAGTCTGCCGCCCCTGCTGCAGGCTGCGGAAGGCCCGGAGCGAGGCCCGCATCCTCCTCCAAGGGAAAGGCCATACCCTGGCCATTCTCGCGTGCATAAATGGCAACCACCCTGCGCACGGGGACCAGGATGTCACGCGGTTTGCCACCAAAGCGTGCCTTGAACTCAATGAAATCGTTGCCTATGTGCAGCCCGCTCGTGGCGTCATAGCTCACATTGAGCACAATCTCACCATTGTTGACATACTCGCGCGGCACCTGCACGGATTCGTTCACGCGCACCACCAGATAGGGCGTGAAGCCATTGTCCGTGCACCATTCGTAAAGTGCACGCACCAGATAGGGGCGCGTGGAGGGAAGATCCTGAGCGTTCATCATGCGCAAAAGTGAGGTTGGCTTACTTGCGCATGACCTTTTCCGAGGGCGTCAGCGCCTCGATATAGGCCGGGCGCGAGAAGATGCGCTCTGCGTACTTGAGTAGCGGCGCAGCATTCTTGGAGAGCTCGATACCGTAGTAATCGAGGCGCCACAGCAACGGTGCAATGGCCACATCCAGCATGGAAAAACCCTCGCCGAGCATGTATTTGTTCTTCAGGAACACGGGGGCCAGCTGTGTCAGGCGGTCACGGATGTGGGCGCGCGCCTTCTCCAGTGCCTTTTCGTTGCCTTTGGTGGCACGCGACTCAAGGGCATTTACGTGCACGAACAATTCCTTCTCGAAGTTGAGCAGGAACAGGCGCACGCGCGCGCGATCGACGGGGTCGCCCGGCATCAGCTGCGGGTGCGGGAAGCGCTCGTCGATGTACTCGTTGATGATGTTGGACTCGTACAGGATCAGATCGCGCTCAACCAGGATGGGCACCTGGCCATAGGGGTTCATCACGCTGATGTCTTCGGGCTTGTTGTACAGATCCACATCGCGGATTTCAAAGTCCATACCCTTTTCGAACAGGACGAAACGGCAACGATGGGAGAAGGGGCAGGTCGTGCCCGAGTAAAGCACCATCATGGTGAACGGCTCCTAAAAATCAAAAGAGTGGGAGCCAAGGCGCCCACTCTGTACAGGTTTGCACGGCAAAAATTGCAGCGCAACGACTCCTGGGTTACTTGACGTCCTTCCAGTAGGCTGCATTCAGCCTCCAGGCAATGAAGGTGAAGCCTGCCAGGAAGAGCAGTACCCACACGCCAATGCGAACGCGCGTATTTTGCGCCGGCTCGCCCATCCACTGCAGGTAGTTGACGAGATCACCTACGGCCTGGTCGTATTGCTGAGGCGTCATGCTGCCGGGAGACAGCTGCTCCCAGCCCTTGAACACCTGCTCGGTCTGACCGTGGCTCTCTCGCTGCTCAAAGATGGCACTGCGCTCGCCCTGCAGCTGCCACAGCGCGTGCGGCATGCCGACGCTGGGGAACACGAGGTTGTTCCAGCCGGTAGCCTTGGTGTCATCGCGGTAGAAGGTGCGCAGGAAGGTGTAGAGATAGTCGGCGCCCGAACCACCGGAGCCCGCGCGCGAGCGCGCGATCACGGTGAGGTCAGGCGGATTGGCACCGAACCACTCTGACGCCTGCTTGGGGTCAATGGCCGACTTCATGGTCTCACCAATCTTGTCGGTGGTGAACAGCAGGTTGTCCTTGATCTGCTGATCCGTCAGGCCGATATCCTTCAAACGATTGAAGCGCATGAAGGCTGCGGAGTGGCAGTTCAGGCAGTAATTCACGAACAGCTTGGCGCCGTTTTGCAGCGAAGCCGTGTCCGTGATATTCACGGGCGCCTTGTCCCAGGCCATACCGCCACCGGCGGCATGTGCACCCGCAGCCAGACCCAGGGCGGCAATCAGCGAGAGAAGCAGTTTTTTCATTGTTGTGGTCTCCGGCTCAATGGGGCTTGAAAGTCACGCGGTCAGGCACGGGCTTGGGTGTGCCAAGACGCGTCCACCAAGGCATGAGCAGGAAGAAGCCGAAGTAAAACAGCGTCCCCACCTGCGACACGCGCTCGCCGATCGGCGACGGCGGCTGCACCCCCAGGTAGGCCAGGATCACGAACACGACCACAAACACGGCATACAGGTACTTGTGCCAGCTCGGGCGATAGCGGATCGAGCGCGCCGGGCTGCAATCGAGCCAGGGCAGGAAGAACAGGATGATGACCGCACCGCCCATCACCACCACGCCCCAGAACTTGGCATCGATTGCCAGCATGAGGGCAATGGCCACGGCGGCGGCAATCACGATGCCGCCCTTGACGAAGCCGGGCAGGCGGGCCTTGAACACGCCAAAGCCGGCACCCAGCACCACGCAGGCGATCAGTGCATACATCATCTCGCTGGTGATGGCGCGCAGCATCGAGTAAAACGGCGTGAAGTACCAGACTGGAGCGATGTGCGAAGGCGTCTTCAGCGGATCGGCGGGGATGAAGTTGTTGTACTCCAGGAAGTAGCCACCGAACTCGGGCGCAAAGAAGATCACGGCCGAGAAGATGAACAGGAAGATGCTCACGCCAAAGATGTCGTGCACCGAGTAGTAGGGGTGGAAAGGCACGCCGTCCAGCGGGTGCCCCTTGTCGTCCACCGGCTTGCCGGGGCCCTTGATCTCGATGCCGTCGGGGTTGTTGGAGCCCACGTCGTGCAGCGCCAGCAAGTGAGCCACCACCAGACCCAGCAGCACCAGCGGCACGGCGATGACGTGGAAGCTGAAGAAGCGATTCAGCGTGGCGTCGCCCACCACGTAGTCACCACGGATCAGCAGCGCCAGGTCAGGGCCGATAAAGGGGATGGCCGAAAACAGGTTCACGATCACCTGGGCGCCCCAGTACGACATCTGACCCCAGGGCAGCAGGTAGCCCATGAAGGCCTCGGCCATCAGCGCCAGGAAGATGGCGCAGCCGAAGATCCACACCAGCTCGCGCGGCTTCCTGTACGAGCCGTACAGCAGGCCACGAAACATGTGCAGGTAGACCACGACGAAGAAGGCCGAGGCACCCGTGGAGTGCATGTAGCGGATCAGCCAGCCCCAGGGCACGTCGCGCATGATGTACTCGACCGACTCGAAGGCCTTGGCGGCGTCGGGCTTGTAGTGCATCACCAGGAAGATGCCGGTGACGATCTGGATCACCAGCACCAGCAGCGCCAGCGAACCAAAGATGTACCAGAAGTTGAAGTTCTTCGGAGCGTAGTACTCCGACATGTGGACACGATAGGCGTCGAAAGCCGTCGGGAAACGGTTTTCCAGCCAGTTCATCGTCTTCGCCCCAGCCGAGGCATTGGGTGAAATGTCCTTGAATTCGCGGTAAGCAGCCATTTGTCAGTGCCTCCCTCAGGCTTTTTTATCTTCACCGATCAGGAGCTTGGTGTCCGACAGGTACATGTGCGGCGGCACCTCGAGGTTGTCGGGCGCAGGCTTGTTCTTGAACACGCGGCCCGCCATATCGAACGTGGAGCCATGGCAGGGGCACAGAAAACCGCCCTGCCAGTCATTGGGCAGAGAAGGCTGGGGGCCGGGCGTGAACTTGTCGGAGGGAGAGCAGCCCAGGTGCGAGCAGATGCCCACGGCCACCAGAATCTCGGGCTTGATGGAGCGCCACTCGTTGCGCGCGTACTCGGGCGTGAGCTCCGACGGATTGCGCATCGACTGGGGGTCGGCCAGCTGGCCGTCGAGCTTGGGCAGCTCGGCCAGTTGCTCCGCGGTGCGCTTGACGATCCACACGGGCTTGCCGCGCCACTCGACGGTGATCTTCTCGCCGGGCTTGAGGCTGGAGATATCCACCTCGACGGCGGCACCTGCGGCCTTGGCCTTCTCGGAAGGCTGGAACGTACTCACAAATGGGACGGCAACGGCCACTCCGCCCACCGCACCAGCACAGCTGGACGCAATGAGCCACGTCCGCTTGCTGGAGTCGATCTGAGTTTGACTCATGGGGATCCTCGGTATGCTTCGCTATGGGGTCAACCGTAAATTGTAGCGGACCGGAAATGCTTGCTTCAATGTTGTGCTCGCACTTAAGCTAACTCACCCGCCGGTTCTTCGTGTTTTTCTCTTTTCAAAGGTCCTTCAAAATGAGCATTACCAAAGAATTCAAGGAATTTGCCATCAAGGGCAACGTGATTGACTTGGCCGTCGGCGTGATCATCGGCGCCGCGTTCGGCAAGATCGTCGACTCCGTCGTGGCCGACCTCATCATGCCGGTGGTCGGCCTGGTGTTCGGCAAGCTCGACTTCTCCAATCTCTTCATCGTGCTGGGCAGCATCCCCGAGGGCACGGCCCGAACGCTGGATGCACTGAAGAAGGCCGGTGTGCCGGTATTTGCCTATGGCAGCTTCATCACCGTGGCGGTGAACTTCCTCATCCTGGCATTCATCATCTTCATGATGGTCAAGCAGTTCAACCGCCTCAAGCGCGAGGCACCGGCTGCCGAACCGGCACCCGCGCCGGTGACTCCCGAAGACATCGTGCTGCTGCGCGAAATCCGCGACAGCCTGAAGCGCTGATTTTTTGCCCCTGCTCGCACGCCCGTGGCATCCGCGCCACAGGCGTGTGCTTTTTGACGATTTTTATCGGCTCAACGCCCCAGGCTGCGCGCCATGCGCACGGCCTGGATGAGGCTGCCGGCATCGGCCACGCCGCGCCCCGCGAGGTCGAAGGCCGTGCCATGGTCCGGGCTGGTGCGCACCAGGGGCAGGCCCAGGGTGACATTCACGCCCTTGTCCAGGCCCAGGTACTTCACGGGGATCAGTCCCTGGTCGTGGTACATCGCCAGCACCACATCGAACTCACCCGGTTTCCCGGCCGTGGAGCGCGCGCGCATGAAGACGGTATCGGGCGCATAGGGGCCAAGGGCGTCGATGCCCTCGGCGCGCGCCCGAGCAATCGCCGGGGCGATGATCTCCAGCTCCTCGCGCCCAAACAGGCCGCCTTCGCCCGCATGGGGATTGAGCCCCGCCACGGCGATGCGCGGCGCCCGGCCCAGGCTGCGCGAGAGCGCGGCCTGCGTGATGCGCAGCGTCTGCAGCAGGTTGTCCGGCGTCACGGCGGCAATGGCCTCGCGCAGCGACATGTGGATGCTGACAAGCACCGTGCGCAACTCATCGCTGGCCAGCATCATGCGCACCGGCATCTGCGCGACGGCCACGCCGGCGTGGCGTGCTGCCTCGGCCTGCAGCAGCTCGGTGTGGCCCGGGAAGGACACGCCCGCGGCGGCCAGCGCCTCCTTGTGCAGGGGTGCGGTCACCAGAGCCGCGATCTCGCCGCGCAGCGCCGCGCGCGCCGCCCAGAGCACGCAGGCCGCTGCCGCACGGCCCGCATCGGCGCTCACCTGCCCCCAGGGCACCAGGGGGCCGGCCAGCTCGGGTAGCTGCCACACGGGCAGGCAGCGCGGCGGCACCTGTGCCAGATCGCCCAGCTTGTCCAGCCGCGCCACCGGCAGGCTGGTCTCACCGGGCCGCTCGATGCAGGCCGCGGCGCGGCGCAGCGTGGCCACATCGCCCACGACAAAACAGCCGTGCAAATCCTGCGGCGCATCGCGAAAGGCCTTGGCCACGATTTCCGGGCCTATGCCCGCCGGGTCGCCCTGGGTGATGGCAATTGGAAGGGATGGATGCATGGGAGATATGTATCAAAAATGGGCCTAACGCCCGTCCAAAAAGCGCAACAAGCTATATTATTTATAGCTACCAACGCCTGTCAGGCGGGATTGTCGATATCGATGAAACTATGCTCCAGCGCCAATTGCTGCGCCACATGGGCGGCGACGGCGGGCGCGCCGTAGCGCTCCGTCGCGTGGTGGCCTGCAGCGATGAAGGCCACGCCGGTCTCGCGCGCCAGGTGGGTTTGGGGCTCGGAGATCTCGCCGGTGATGAAGGCATCGGCGCCGGCGGCGATGGCGGCTTCAAAAAAGCCCTGCGCGCCGCCGGTGCACCAGGCCACGCGCCGGATGGGGCGCGCTTCCTCGGGAGCCACGAGGGTCACGCTGCGCCCCAGCACCGCCCGCACATGGGTTGCCAGGTCGGCGGCGCCGGCAAAGGTGGCCGGCGCGGCAAAGCCGAGATCCTGCTCGCCAAAGCGCTGGTCGGCCTGCCAGCCCAGCACAAGGCCCAGCTGGGCGTTGTTGCCCAGCTCTGCATGCGCGTCCAGCGGCAGGTGATAGGCAAACAGATTGATATCGTGCGCCAGCAGGCGCTGCAGGCGCTGCTTCATCCAGCCGGTGACGCGGCCATCCATGCCGCGCCAGAACAGGCCGTGGTGCACGAAGATGGCGTCGGCACGCTGGTCAATAGCAGCGTCGATGAGCGCCCGGCTGGCCGTGACCCCGCTGACGATGCGCGTGATCCGGCCCTTGCCCTCCACCTGCAGACCGTTGGGGCCGTAGTCCTTGAAGCGCTCGGGCTGCAGCAGGTTGTCGAAGTGGGCCAGTAGGTCGTGTCGCTCGATGCTCATGGCGCCAATTGTGCCCAAGCGCCGCGGGCCGATGCCGCAAACACGCGACAATCACCCTTTCATCGCCGCGCCCCTGTGCCGCCCCATCTCTGCATCATGAAACGCTACTGGCTGCTGTTCTCCCAAGCCGTGACGGTGCTCGTCGCCGCCTACTTCGTCGTCGCCACCCTGCAGCCCGGCTGGCTGCAACGCGGCACGACCACGAGCGGCGCGGGCATTTCGCTCATCGAGGCACCTCCCTCCACCGGCTCCCAACCCGCGGCCGGCAGCTTCAGCGCGGCAGCGCGCAAGGCGGCGCCGGCCGTGGTCAGCATCAACACCAGCAAGGAGGTGCGCCACCCGCGCAGCAACGACCCGTGGTTCCAGTTCTTCTTTGGCGACCAGGGTCCGCAGGCGCAGACGGGCCTGGGCAGCGGCGTCATCATCAGCCCCGATGGCTATATCCTGACCAACAACCATGTGGTCGAGGGCGCCGACGAGATCGAGGTCACGCTCACCGACAGCCGGCGTACCCGCGCCACCGTGATCGGCACGGACCCGGACACCGACCTGGCCGTGCTCAAGGTGCAGTTGGACAAGCTGCCCGTCATCGTGCTGGGCGACTCCGACCACCTCGCCGTGGGCGACCAGGTGCTGGCCATTGGCAACCCCTTTGGCGTCGGCCAGACGGTCACCAGCGGCATCGTCTCGGCACTCGGGCGCAGCCAGCTGGGCATCAACACGTTCGAGAACTTCATCCAGACCGATGCGGCCATCAACCCCGGCAACTCCGGCGGCGCGCTGGTGGATGTAAATGGCAGCCTGATGGGGATCAACACCGCCATCTACTCGCGCTCGGGCGGCAGCATGGGCATTGGCTTTGCCATCCCCGTCTCCACGGCCAAGCTGGTACTGGACGGCATCGTGCGCGACGGCCAGGTCACGCGCGGCTGGATAGGCGTGGAGCCCAATGAGCTATCGCCCGAGCTGGCGCAGACCTTCGGCGTGCAAGCCACGCAGGGGGTGATCATCACCGGGGTGCTGCAGGGCGGCCCCGCCGCGCAGGCCGGCATACGCCCCGGCGACGTCATCCTGCGCGTGGCGGGCAAGCCCACCGACAATGTCTCGCAACTGCTCACGGCCGTGGCCGCACTGCCGCCGGGCAAGGCAGCGAGCTTCGAGCTGCAGCGCGGCGACAGGCAGCTGAAATTGTCGGTAGTGGCAGGAACCCGCCCGCGCATGCCACAGCGCCGCTGACGTTTTACTCTCTCAAAAAAATAGCTGCCAGCGCTTGATACACGGGCGCTGGCAGCTATTTTTACTGAAATCCATCAGGAAGTGGATTCCTGCCCATCCTCATCCTCGGGCGCCTGGGTGTGGCGCATGAACAGTTGCGCCGCCCAGATGCCGACTTCATACAGCAGGCACATGGGGATGGCCAGGGCCAGCTGGGATACCACGTCCGGCGGCGTGACGATGGCGGCGATCACGAAGGCCATGACGATGAAGTAGCCGCGAAAACTCTTCAGCTTGTCCACACTTACCACGCCCAGGCGCGCCAGCACCACGACGGCGATCGGCACCTCGAAGGCCAGGCCAAAGGCCAGGAACATGGTCATCACAAAGCCCAGATAGGCCTCGATATCGGGCGCGGCGGTGATGCTCTTGGGCGCAAAGCCCTGGATGAAGCTGAACACCTGGCCGAACACGAAGAAGTAGCAGAACGCCACGCCAATGAAGAACAGCACCGTGCTGGAGACCACCAGCGGCAGCACCAGGCGCTTTTCGTGCGAGTACAACCCCGGCGCGACAAAGGCCCAGACCTGCCACAGCACGATTGGCAGGGCGATCAGGAAGGCCGACATCAGCAGGATCTTCAGGGGCACCATGAAGGGCGAGATCACCGAGGTGGCGATCATGGTCGCCCCCTGCGGCAGGTGCGCCACCAGCGGCGCGGCCAGCAGGTCATACAGTTGCCCCGGGCCGGGGTAGAAGAACAATGCGGCCGCGGCGATGCCCACGGCGATCATCGCCTTCACCAGGCGGTCGCGCAGCTCCATCAGGTGCTGCACGAAAGGCTGCTCGGTACCGGCGAGCTCGTCTTCTTGATTGGGTGTTTCGGACATGGTGGGAGTGTGGCGGACATGGTGCCCACCGGGGCTACGCGGTGGGCGCAGCCTTGGAAGTCATGGGATCAATGGAATTTCCGGGGCCGAAAGCGCGCCACGCGCGCCGCGCCCGACTGCGCCCTGGTGCGCACGCCGGCACGCGCCTTGTACCACTGCGGCACGGCACCGCGCTTGAGGCGCCAGTTCTTGCCCGGGTGCTTGTAGGCGGGGACGATGGTGGACAGCTCCTGCGAGGCGCCGGCGCCATCGCCCAAAGGGGTGAAGTCCTCCCCCAGGCTCTGCTCCATGTCCTTCTGGAAGTCGCTGGCGCTGGTCTGGATGCTCTGCTCCACATCGCGCGCGGCGTTCTCCACCGTATCCTTCATCTTGCGCAGCTCGTCAAGCTCCATGGAGCGGTTCACCTCGGCCTTCACATCCGACACATAGCGCTGCGCCTTGCCCAGCAAGGTGCCTACGGTGCGCGCCACGCGTGGCAGCTTCTCGGGGCCGATGACGATGAGAGCCACGGCGCCGATCAGCGCCATCTTGGACAGGCCAATGTCGATCATGAAAAACGCTCAGGCAATGCGCTGAAGCACTCAGCTCTTTTGCTTGGCCTGGACGTCGATGGTGGTCTTGTCGGCTGCCGCGGCGTTGGTCACCTGGCCGGCGGGGGTGTTGGTGGCCGCCTGGTCATCGCTGCTGGAGCCTTCCTTCATGCCGTCCTTGAAGCCCTTCACGGCGCCGCCCAGGTCGGAGCCTATGTTCTTGAGCTTCTTGGTACCGAACACCATGACGACGATGAGCAGCACGATGAGCCAGTGCCAGATGGAAAACGATCCCATGAAAATCTCCTAACGAATGCGACCCATTTTAGACGTCGCCAGATATGCCAAACCTGCGATAACCCTTGACACACGTTGGATGCATGACAAGGCGTGATGGTTCAACCCCTGAGCCAGGGGCGCGGGCCGCCGATGACGTGCAGGTGCAGATGGTGCACCTCCTGCCCGCCCTCCGCGCCGGTGTTGACCACGATGCGATAGCCCCCGTCCGGATAGGGGTTGCAGCCCTGCTCCATGGCCAGCCTCGGGGCCAGCAGCATCATGTGGCCCAGCAGGCCCGCATGCTCGGGCGCGACGGCCGCCATGGAGTGCAGGTGCAGCTTTGGCACGATGAGAAAGTGCACCGGCGCCCAGGGGTGGATGTCGTGGAAGGCGAGGACATGTTCGTCCTCGAACACCTTCTTGGACGGGATCTGGCCGGCGATGATCTTGCAGAAGAGGCAGTTGGGATCGTGCATGAAACAGGCGAAGGGGAGGAGGCAGTAACGGTCAGTGATTGTCGGTCAAATGCAAGGTGTGCTGCACGCCCACGTCATGGCGATGACGGTGCAGCCAGCGCTGGCCCTCGGCGCGCCCGAGTTCAAACAACTGGCGCACAAAGCCCATGTCGGCGCGCGTCTTGCTGGCCTCGCCAAACACGGCCAGCACGCGGCCACCGTCGATGCGGTGCATGCGCATGCTCTTGTAGTGCTGAGGATCGAGCCGCCCCTCGGCCAGCAGGCGGCGCACGAAGTCGATGGCACGCAGCTCGCCCAGCAGGCTGGCGTTGAAGGTGACCTCGTTCATGCGCTCCATGATCTCCTGCGCGGTATCGGGCAGGTCGCGGTGCTCTATGGGATTGATCTGCACCAGCAGCACATCGGCGCATTCGGTCTGGTAGATCAGCGGGTACAGCGCCGGATTGCCGGAAAAGCCCCCGTCCCAGTAATGCTCGCCGTCGATCTGCACCGCCTTGAACATCAGCGGCAGGCAGGCCGAGGCCATGACGGCGTCGGCCGACAGGCGCACGCCCGAAAAAATCTCGCCGCGGCCGGTGCGCACATTAGTCGCGCACACGAACACCTTGGGCACATGCGCATGGCGTGCGTGGCACAGGGCATCGAAGTCCACCACGCGCTCGAGCAGGCTGCGCAGCGGATTGATGCCCAGCGGATTGGTCTGGTAGGGCGAGAGCCATTGGCTCAGCATGCCCAGCAAGGGATTGCCCTGCAGCGGCACGCCCCACATCAGGCTGCCCATGGCGCCCACGCCCTCCCACAGGCGGGTAAGCGCTGTGCGCGCCAGCGCGCAGCCGGCCTGGTGCGCCTCACGCGCATCCTTGTGCTGCAGCGCCGCTTGGGCAAAGCCATGGGCCAGCGCCACGGCGTTCATGGCGCCGGCGCTGGTGCCGCTGATGCCCTCGAAGGCAAAACCGCCGTCTTCGAGCAGCGCATCGAGCACGCCCCAGGTGAGCGCGCCATGCGAGCCGCCACCCTGCAGGGCCAGATTCAGGGGCGGCTGCGCGCCGGCTTCAGCCATCGATGGCCTGGCCCTTGTTCATGGCCACCATGCCGCGCACGATGCGGTACAGGAACCAGATGGAGATCAGGCCCCAGGCCACCCAGCCCGGAAACAGGAAAAACAGCCACAGCGGCGCGGTCACCACGTACAGCACGCCGACCCACAACACGGTGCCGATGCGCCAGGAGAAATGGCTGGCTTGCCAGGTGCCTTCGGCGTCGCCCTTCTTCACCAGGTCGATGACCAGGGCCACGATGAGCAGGGCCACGCCGGGCTGTGCCCCGGGCAGCACGGCGCCCACGGCCACGATCAGATGCAGGATGTAGCTGACCCAGCCCCAGGCCTTCAGGCCCTCGGCACGAGCATCCGGCTCTACGTCGATGACGTCGTTGCTCACGGCGCCTCTCCTTCCTCCAGGGCCCGGCCCGCCAGCTTGCGCAGCGCCTTTTCCTCGATCCCGCTGGTGCCCTCGCGGCGCTCGAGCTCGGCGATCACGTCGGCCGGGCTCAGGCCATAGTGGGCCAGCGCAATCATGGAGTGAAACCACAGGTCGGCCACCTCGTAGACCAGCTTTGCCGGGGCCGCGCCATGGTCCACGTCCTTGGCCGCCATCACCACCTCGGTGGCCTCTTCGCCAATCTTTTTCAGAAAGGCGTCCGGCCCCTTGTGCAGCAGGCGTGCGACGTAACTGGCCTGCGGGTCGCCGCCGCTCGCGGGCTTGCGGCTCTCGATCACGGCGGCCAGGCGTGCGAGGGAATCATTGCTGGACATGGGCGTTACTACTTGTAGATGGATTCGGGGGCTTTCAGGACCGGATCGACGGCCTGCCAGGCGCCAGCCCTGAGGACGCTGAAGAAACAGCTGTGGCGCCCGGTATGGCAGGCGATGCCGGGCTCGTGCCCAAGCTGCGTGACCTTCAGCAGCACCACATCGTGGTCGCAGTCCAGGCGCATCTCGTGCACCTGCTGCACATGGCCCGACTCCTCGCCCTTGAACCACAGCCTGCCACGCGAGCGGCTGAAGTACACGGCGCGGCCCAGCTCCGCCGTTTTCGCCAGCGCCTCGCGGTTCATCCAGGCGAACATCAGCACGTCGCCCGTGGCGGCCTCTTGCGCGATCACGGGCACCAGGCCCTGCGCGTCCCATTTCACTTGATCAAGCCAGTTCATGGCGCCATTGTCGGAGCTTTGCCGCAACGCGGCAGGCTAATTATTTTGATAGCTACTCACGCTTGTTCAACAAGCGTTTCCGCCCTATTTGATTCAAAAACTGTTCACAGCCGCACGGGAATACCACGCGCGCGCATATGCTCCTTGGCCTGGCGCACGGTGAATTCGCCATAGTGGAAGATGCTGGCGGCGAGCACGGCATCGGCCCCGCCGACGGTCACGCCATCGGACAGGTGATCGAGGTTGCCCACGCCGCCCGAGGCGATCACGGGCACGCCCACGGCGTCGCTCACGGCGCGCGTGAGCCGCAGGTCAAAGCCGCTCTTGGTGCCGTCGCGGTCCATGCTGGTGAGCAGGATCTCGCCCGCGCCGCGGCGCGCCATCTCCTCGGCCCAGCGCACGGCATCCAGGCCCGTGTTCTTGCGCCCGCCGTGGCTGTACACGTCCCAGCCCTCGCCGCGCTCGGCCACTTCCTGGCCCTGGCGGCGCTTGGCGTCGATCGCCACGACGATGCACTGCGCGCCGTATTTGTCGGAGGCCTGGTTGATGACCTCGGGGGCGGCGATGGCGGCGGAGTTGAAGCTGGTCTTGTCCGCGCCCGCGTTGAGCAGGCGGCGCACGTCGGCCACGGTGCGCACGCCGCCGCCGACGGTGAGGGGGATAAAGACCTGGCTGGCCACGGCCTCGATGATGGGCAGGATCAGGTCGCGCCCGTCACTCGTCGCGGTGATGTCGAGGAAGGTGAGCTCGTCCGCGCCCTGCTCGTTGTAGCGCGCGGCGATCTCCACCGGGTCGCCCGCGTCGCGCAGTTCGACGAAGTTGATGCCCTTGACGACGCGGCCACCGGTCACGTCCAGGCAGGGGATGATGCGTTTGGCAAGCATGGGGATTTGTTTCACGGCTGGGGCGTGCAAGATACCACGCCAGCGCGGGTCAATCGGCAAGCTGGCGCGCCACGCCATCCTGCCAGCGCCAGACATCCTGGCACATGGCCGCCACGTCGCGCCGGGCGCGCCAGCCCAGCAGCCGCTCGGCCAGGCGGGGGTCGGCCCAGCAGGCCGCCACGTCGCCCGGGCGGCGCGGCCCGACCTGGTAGGGCACGGGGCGGCCGCTGGCCTGCTCGAAACCGCGCACCATCTCCAGCACCGACACCGGCCGGCCCGTGCCCAGGTTCAGCGTCAGCAGGCCCGGGTGCTGGCGCAGGTAGCGCAGCGCCGCCACATGGCCCTCGGCCAGGTCGCAGACATGGATGTAGTCGCGCTGGCCCGTGCCGTCGGGCGTGGGGTAGTCGTTGCCCCAGACGTTCAAGAACTCGCGCCGGCCGCTGGCCACCTGCGCCACGTAGGGCATGAGGTTGTTGGGCACGCCCTGCGGGTCCTCGCCGATCAGGCCGCTCTCGTGCGCGCCCACGGGGTTGAAGTAGCGCAGCCGCGCGATGCGCCACTGGCCGGGCGCGCTGGCATCCACATCGGCCAGCATCTGCTCCATCATCAGCTTGCTCCAGCCATAGGGGTTGGTGGCCATGAGCGGAAAATCCTCGCGTATCGGCAAGCTGGCCGGCTCGCCATACACCGTGGCCGAGGAAGAAAACACCAGTTGGCGCACGCCCGCCTGGCGCATCGCCTGCAAGAGCGTGACCGTACCCGCGACGTTGTTGTCGTAGTAGGCCAGGGGCTCGCGCACCGATTCGCCCACGGCCTTGAGCGCGGCAAAGTGGATCACCGCCGTGAATTGATAGCGCGCAAACAACTGCTGCAGCAAGGCCACGTCGCGCACGTCACCGTGCACGCATTCGGGCGTGCGCCCCGTGATGCGCCCTATGCGCGGCAGCACCGAGGGGTGGCTGTTGCTGAAGTTGTCCAGCACCAAATATGGCTCGTCCGCCTGCGCCAGCGCCACACACATATGCGAGCCAATATAGCCCGCGCCTCCGGTCACCAAGATCAAAACCACTCTCCTGCGGCTATTGCCATGCTCTGCATTGTGGCAGACCAAGCATTAACTACCACATATCAATAACCGATTGACTAAATTAATTGATTACACTTGGATACTTCCAGATTCCAGCTGTCATGCCGCACCGCCAGCTGCAGCGAAATCCTTCACTCCCATGCTCGCCTGCCCTTTTTCGCAACTGTGCCAACGCCTGGTGTGGGGTCTGCTCTGCCTGTTGCTGGCCTGGGGCGCCCAGGGGGCCACACCGGCGGTGGCGCTGTACTACGGCCATGACCTTCCCCTGGGCGAGTTCCGCGCCTTCGATCTGCTGGTCATCGACCCCGACCACACCACGCATCAGCCCGCCACCCTGCAGCCCGCCACCCAGGTCTATGCCTACGTCTCGGTGACCGAGGTGCAAGCCTCGCGCGCCTACTATCCGGACATCGCGGCAGACTGGAAGCTGGCGCGCAACCAGGACTGGCAGTCCGACGTCGTCGACCAAAGCGTGGCCGCATGGCCCGACTTCTTCGCCAGCCGCGTCGTCGCCCCCCTGTGGGAGCGTGGCTTCAGGGGTTTCTTTCTCGACACCCTGGATTCCTACCGCCTGGCGGAAAAATTCGACGAGCAGGCCCAGCAGCAGGGCCTGGTGCGCGTCATCGAGACCCTGCACCAGCGTTTTCCCGGCATCAGGCTGATCCTCAACCGGGGTTTTGACATCCTGCCCCGGGTGCGAGGCAAGGTGGAGATGGTGGCCGCCGAATCGCTTTACCGGCGCTGGAACGCCAAGGCGCAGCGCTACGAACAAGTGCCCGAGGCGGATCGCCAATGGCTGCTGGGGCAGCTGCGCAGCATCCAGCAACGCGACGGCCTGCCCGTGCTGGTGATTGACTATGTTGCGCCGCACGACCGTGCGCTCACACGCAGCACTGCCGCAAAAATTGCGCAGGACGGATTCCTGCCCTGGGTCACGGATGCGCAGTTGTCCACCATGGGCATCGGCAGCATCGAGGCCGTACCACGCCGGGTGCTGGTGCTCTACAACGGCGATGAGTCACCGGCTCTCAACTACGCCAACGCCCACCGCTTCCTGCAAATGCCGCTCAACCACATGGGCTATGTGACCGACTATGTGGACGTGCGCGCCGGTCTGCCCGATCGGGTGGCGCCGGGCCGCTATGCCGGCGTGGTGAGCTGGTTCTCCGGGTACGTGCCTGCGGTCAGGCGCACCCACCTGAGCCGATGGCTGCAGGCGCGCATCCGCGAAGGCATGCCGCTGGCCGTTCTGGGCGACTGGGGCCTGGAGCCAGACCGCGCCCTCACGCGCAGCCTGGGCCTGGCCATCGACAAGGCCGAGCCCCAGGGTGCATTGCGCCAGACGCAGCTCGCCTCCATGATGGGACTGGAAAACCCGCCCCCCCCGCCCGGACGGCAAACCAGCCTGGAGCAGCTGGCGCCCGACATGGCGCACCGGGCGCAAGCCCTGATCGAGCTGCGCGACACGCGCGACCACGCCTTCGTGGGCGGAGCCATCACGCCCTGGGGCGGCTTCATCCTGGATCCCAACGTGCTGTACGAAATCCCGGGCACGGACGACACGCGCTGGGTGGTCGACCCGTTTGCCTTCCTGCAGCAGGCCCTGCGCCTGCCCGCCATCCCCGTGCCCGACACGACGACGGAAAACGGCCGGCGCCTGCTGCTGGCGCATGTGGACGGCGACGGTTTTCCCTCGCTGGCGGAGTTTCCCGGCAGCCCGCTGGCCGCCCAGGTGCTGCTCAAGGAGGTCTTCGAGAAGTACCGCATTCCCCAGACCATGTCCATCATCGAGGCCGAGGTGGCGCCCGAGGGCCTGCACCCGGATCTGAGCCCGCGCATGGAAGAGATAGCGCGCAAGATGTTCCGCCTGCCCCACATCGAGGTTGCGAGCCACTCCTACTCCCATCCCTTCTTATGGGACACGAACGTGCGGCACGGTCTTTTCCAGGAAGACGCGGAGGCCGCGTTGTCCCTGGAGGTTCCTGGCTACACCATGGACCTGGAGCGCGAAATCATGGGCTCCAGCCGCTACATCAACGAGCGACTGGCGCCCAAGGACAAGCCCGTCAGGATCCTGCAATGGACCGGCGACACCGCGCCCAGCGCCCAGGCGCTGGAGATCAGCTATCGCGCCGGGCTGCTGAACATCAACGGCGGCGACACCTCCATCAGCCGCGCCAACCCCACGCTCACGGCGGTGAAGGGCTTGGGCATCCGTAAACATGGTTTCCTGCAGGTCTATGCCCCGATCACCAACGAGAACCTCTACACCAACCTGTGGACCGGCCCGTTCTACGGCTTCGAGCGCGCCATAGAAACCTTCGAGATGACGGACAGCCCACGGCGCATCAAACCCGTGGGCATTTATTACCATGTGTATTCCACCTCCAAGCCCGCCGCCCTCAAGGCCCTGAAGAAGGTCTATGACTGGGCCCTGGCGCAGCCCTTGCACCCCGTGCGCACCTCGGAGTTCATCGCCAAGGTGCAGGACTTTTACGACTACGCCGTGGCGCGCGACGGTACAGGCTGGCGCCTGCGCAGCAGCAATGGCGCGCTGCGCACCGTGCGCCTGCCAGCCATCCTGGGCCAACCGCAGCCAGCCACAAGCCAGGCCGTGGCCGGCTGGCGCCAGGGCGGCGAGGGCAGCTATGTGCACCTCGCCGGCCCCGCGGCCTGGCTGCAGACCGACGAACAGCCCCAGGTGACGACGCCCTACCTGCTGGAGGCCAATGCCCGCCTCGCTGACTGGCAAGTCCAGGACGCTGGCCGGCGCGTGCAATTCGAGCTCCGGGGCCATGTGCCACTGGAGTTCGCATTGGTCGGCACCCAGACCTGCCAGGTGCGTGCCGACCAGCGCACCCTCACCGCCCTGCGCCCCGCGGTGCAACCCCCTTCCGCAGTGCAACAATTCAAGCTGCCTCATGCCGCCGCTCAGATCCAGATCCTCTGCCCCGAGCGTTGAGCGCCCCATACTTGCGCCCACCTGGCTGATCATGCTGCTCACCGCGATGATGTGCGGAGCCCTGTGGCTGCTGTATCCACGCCAGGATCTGGAATTGCGCCTGGCCGCCAGCGGCGAGAGCGAGCTGTCCACGGCCTACCTGCATAACCTGCTGCGCAGCGACCCGGACAACCCGCGCCTGCGCCTGCTGCTGGCCCAGCGCCAGATCAACCATGGCGATACGGTCAGCGCCCGCGCCACGCTGCAGCCCGCCCTGGATTCTTCCGTCCCGGCACTGCGCAAGGAAGCCCTGTGGGCGCAATGGGAACTGCTGTATACCGAATACCAGCATGCACCCGAGCGTGAGCCCGACAAGCGCCTTGCGCTGCTCCATGCATTGCAGCAGCACATACGCCAGCTGTCGCAGGAGAGCTGGCCCCTGGAGCGGCAAAGACGGTTGGCCGCCCTGGCCAGCGAGTTTGATCAGCAGGACATCGCCCTGGCGCTCAATCGCCAGAAGGCTCCCGAGGATCCGCACGAGGCCGCCCTGTTTTACGAACGCGTGGCCAAGGAGGCGCTGGCCCGCGGCGACTACGAGGGCTGCGCCCAGTCCTACCTGTCCGCACGCGGCAGCACGCCCGACCCCGAGCGGGCCAAGACCTATTACAACGCGGCCGTGGCCGCACTGCGCTCGGGCAACCGGCCCCAGGCGGCCCTGCTACTCGCCGAGCGCGAGCTCGGCCCCCTGGCCGACGATCCGCAAACCCTGTTCATGCTGACGCAGCTGGCCCGCTCTGCGGGCCGCCCCGACGTGGCCGAACACTATGTGCGCCGCCTCCTGCGCATGGCCCTGGAGCGACAGGCCACGCAATGGGCCGGCGCAGCCCGGGACTGGGCGTTGCAGCCCATCGCCTGGCGTGCAGCACCCGCCGTGCCATCTGCCGCCGCCTTGTTTGACGATGGCGCCAGCCTGCTCGTGCACCCGGCGCAGCGCCTGGCCCTGCCGGTGGCAGACAAGCCCCCCGCCCCGCAGCCGCCCGCCCTGCCCTTTGACGACAAGATCTACACCCTGGGCTACGAGGTATTCCTTGAGAACCGCAAGCTCGAAGACGCCTGGGCCATAGCCAGCGCCGCCGTGCGCCAGAACCCCGCCGACATGCGCTGGCGCGGCCGCCTGGCGCAGGTGTCGGAGTGGACGCAGCGCCCCGGCATGGCGCTGGAAAACTGGCTCATCCTCGCGCGCCAGACCCACCAGGAAGCCGCCTGGCAGGCCGTGCTACGCCTGGCGCCAGGTCAATTCGACGATGTGGCGCTGGTGCAGGCCCTGCGCCACCAGCTGCGCAGCCGCCCCGACGATCTGCGCCTGGTGCGCGCCCTGGTCGAGGCGCAGGAACGCCTGGGCGAACCCCAGCCGGCCATCGACTACCTGCGCCAGCATGCACGCAGCGCGGCCAGCCTGGAGCTGCTGGCCCAGCTGGCCGAACGCGCAGGCCAGCCCGACCTGGCCCTGGACGCCTGGCGCCAGCTGCTCGCCGACCCCGCCCAGCTCACCGCTGAGCGCGCCATGCATGGCGCCGTGCTGGCCCTGCAGCACCGCCAGCCCGAGCTGGGCCTGCAATGGCTGCAGGCCGTGCAGGACCGCCCGCTTGCATCTACCGATAGCACCGCCGAGCTGTGGCGCCTCACGGGCGAGCTGGCCGAGAACCGCGAGCGCAACCAGCTGGCCGTTGCCGCCTACCGCAGGCTCGTGGCCACGCAGAACGCCAGCATCGGCGACTACGACGCCCTCATCCGTCTGCTGCAGCGGGACCAGCCCCTGGAGGCTGCCGGGGTCGCCCTGCTGGCCTGGCGCCAGCACGACGAGCCGCGCCACCTGATCCAGGCCTTGACCCTGTATTCCAGCCACCACCAGTGGAGCGCATTCGCACGCGTACTGGAACAGCTCGATCCCGCACCCGACGCCACCCGCAATTCCCTGGCCAGGCTGCACCGCTCACCCCAGTTCCTGCGCCTGGTGGGCGGCTACCACCACAATGCCGGACGCTTTGCGCAGGCACGCCAGTATTACGAAGAGGGGTTGAAGGCCGATCCCAAGTCCTCCGACATGCGCCAGGCACTGCTATGGCTGCTCATCGATGGCAATGACGCCAGCGCCATCCGCGAACTGCTGGCGCTGCACGAGCCGGCCTGGAGCACCGACGAAGACCTGCACGAGGCCCTGGCCGGGGCATACCAGGCCCTGTCCCTGCCGCAGGTGGCGCTGACGCGCTACCTCACGCCCCATGTGGCCGAGCGCCAGGGTGATTTCCTGTGGCTCATGAACTACGCCGACGCGCTGGAGCAAAACCAGGAGGCCGACCGCGCCTGGCGCCTGCGCCGCCATCTGCTGTCGCAGCAATGGCAGGCAATGCAGCAAGGCACCACCCGTTTGAGTCGCAGCCAGGCACAGCAGCGGTGGCTGAGCGAAGAAGGCCTCAGCGCCACCCAGCGCATCGCCCGCACGCGCCTCACCCTCATGCAAAGGCCGGGTGACCCGGCGCAGGAGGTGCTGCGCGAGCTGCTGCGCCTGGATGGTGACGCCCAGGGCAACTTCTCCAACGCCGCGGCCGAGACCGCCATAGGCTGGCTGCAGGATGCGGGCGAGTACACGGCGGAGCGCGGCTTCCTGCGCCACCAATACGCACGCAGCCAGGCCCAGCGCGCCAACCGTCCGCTATGGGCCGAGATCACCGTGGCCCTGGCCGAGGACGACAAGGCCAGCACCGGCCAGCTGCTGCAGGAATTTGACGAACGCCTGCCGCGCTACGACCGCATCAACGCCGCCGCCGCGGTGGGCGACATGCGCCTGGCCCAGAGCGCCGCCTTCGAAACACAGGAGAGCCAGCCCGACGACAACCCGCTGCACCTGCAGCTCACCGACAACCTGCTGGCCTTCAGCGACCATGCGGGAGCACACCTGGCGCACAGGCAACTGGGGGCCATCGACGAAAGCCAGGTGGATGCCCAGCTGCATTGGGCCATCGGCCCGCGCCTGTCCCTGGAGCTGGACCTGTCACGCATCCGCCGCAGCGTCACGGCGCAGGATCAGCTGCAGAGCGCCGCCCATGAAGACATCGCAGCCCTGTTGCTGCGCTGGCGCCATGCCGACGGCGCCACCCTGGTACGCGCCGCCAGCCGCAGCGGCTACGCGCACACCACACCCCTGAGCCTGGAGCACGAGCAGCGCATCGACAACCGCCTGTCCCTGCGCGGCGAGCTCGGCTGGCACCTGCCCAGCGAGGAAAGCCTGGCGCTGCGCATGGGTGGCATGAAGACGCGCGTGGCCGCCCACCTGCGCTACCAGGCCACGCGCCAGGACAGCCTGCTGCTGTCGCAGTGGAGCGAGCAATACCGGCTGCAGACCGGCGCCGAGGTCGGCAGGGGCCGGCACACGGCCATTGAGTACACGCACACCTATCGCCAGGACGCCCCGACCTGGGAGTTGGGCGCCTTCTGGTCTGACCACCGCTTCGAGCGCCGCCACCCGGTGTTCCTGGGCCAGCAGGGGCTGGATTTCCAGCAACGCTTCCTGCCCGCCGGCGTGGGTGCCATGGGCATCGATTATTTTCTGCCCGCAAGCTTCCAGTTCTATGGGCTGCGCCTGTCGACGAATATGCGCTACGAGCAGGACTACACGCGCGCGCTGCGCCCCTACGCCAGCGTGAGCCTGACGCGGCACAGCCAGCTGGGCATGGGCTATGACCTGCGCCTGGGCCTGGCCGGCAGCATGCTCGGACCGGACCACCTGCGCCTGAGCCTCGGCCTGGGCAAATCGGGCCTGCAATCCCTGGGTCTGACGCGCCTGCTGGACCTGTCCTACCGCCTGCACTTTTAAAACCATTGAGGAGAAACGCACATGCTCCCCCACCGCCCCACTCTTGCGCACCGGCTGCGACTGCTGGCCGCCATGGGCGCCTTAAGCCTGCTGGCCGCCTGCTCCACCCTGGACCAGGGCCAGAGCCCGCAGCTCGACGCCCAAGCCAGCTGGGTCGTCCTGCCCTTTGCCAACCACACGGAAACGCCGCTGGCCGGCCAGCGCGCCGAGGCCATTGCCCAGGCGCTCTTGAGCGCGCAAGGCATGGGGGCCAAAGTGCGCAGCGCGCCGGTGGTCACGCAGCAGGAGGCGCTTTTCAACAGCGGCGACAGCCAGCGCATGCAGGACGCCCTGGCCTGGGCGCGCGAGCAAAAGCTGCGCTACGCCCTGGCCGGCAGCGTGCAGGAGTGGCGCTACAAGGTCGGCGTGGACGGCGAGCCCGCCGCCGGCATCACCCTGCACATCCTGGACGTGGCCAGCGGCGAAACCCTGTGGAGCGGCTCGGGCGGCCAAAGCGGCTGGAGCCGCGAGGCACTGTCGGCCGTGGCGCACAAGCTGATGCGCAAGCTGCTGCAATCGGGCCTGGCCGGCAGCCGCTGAACGCCCCATGGCCACCCTCTCCGACAACCCCGGCGTGCGCCGCCAGATGGGCCGTGGCGACGACGATCCGCAGGCGCGCCCAGGCATGGGCTTGCCCGTTCATTTGCTGGGCAAGCTGGCCACCAAGGCCACCCATCCCGCCGTCATACTGGCCGAAACCCTGCTGCTGCCCTTGCTGGCCGTGGGCCTGGGCCTCATCTGGGCACCGCAAGACCCCTTGCAGGTGCAGACATCGTTTCCCTGGCCCTGGCTGGCGCCGGTGGTGCTGGCGCTGCGCTACGGCCCCATGGCTGGCCTGGTGGGCGCCAGCGTGCTGTTGATCGGCTGGCTGGCACTCAACGCCGGCCATTGGGACATCTTCCCGCAGCTGTACTTCCTGGGCGGCCTGATCCTGGTGATGCTGGTGGGCGAATTCTCCAGCCTGTGGCAGGCACGCGCACGCCGCGCCGAAACCCTGCAGCTGTACCTGGACCAACGCCTGGAACACCTGGTGCGCCAGCATTACCTGCTGCGCCTGTCGCACGACCGGCTGGAGCAGGAGCTGATCGGCCGCCCCATGTCCATGCGCGACGCGCTGTCCGGCCTGCGCGAGGCCGGTCGCGGCGAAGAACAAGCCCCCCAGGCGCTGCTGCGGCTGCTGGCGCAGTATTGCCAGCTGGAATGCGCCGCCATCCATACCGTGACCAAAGGGCATGTTGCCGCGCAAGCATCCGCCAGCATCGGCGCCCACGACCCGCTGCAAGCCGACGACCCGCTCCTGCGGCAGGCCCTACAGACGCACAGGCTGTGCCACATCCGCCAGGTGCAGAACGGGCCGCCGGGGACACGCTACCTGGTGGCTGCGCCCTTGCTGGATCTGGACGGCGAGATGTATGGGCTGCTGGTGGTGCAGGAGATGCCGTTTTTCGCACTGCAGGAGGAAAACCTGCAGACCCTGCAACTGCTGCTCGGCTATTACACCGACGGCCTGTCGATGGACGCCCTGGCCCGGCCCATCGTGAAACAGTTTCCCGACTGCCCGCCGCTCTTTGCCTTCGAGCTCCAGCGCCTGGCGCACATCCACGCCAGCGCCCAGGTGCCCAGCATCGTCGTAGCGCTCGAATGCCAGCCACGGGCGCTTGAGCAGGACCTGCCGGCCCAGGTGGAGCGCCTCAAGCGCGAGCTCGACGAGGCCTGGCTGATCCGCGCACCCCAGCGCCAGGTGCTGGCCGTGCTCATGCCGCTGGGCAATGCAACTACGGCCGAGGGCTATGTCCGCCGCCTGGAAGCCTGGATGCAGCAAAAGAGCCAGCAGTCGCTGGCGCAGGCCGGCATTTTTCCGCACGTGGTGCCGCTGGACAGCGCGCAACC
This sequence comes from Alicycliphilus denitrificans, assembly GCF_044792555.1. Taxonomy (GTDB): domain Bacteria; phylum Pseudomonadota; class Gammaproteobacteria; order Burkholderiales; family Burkholderiaceae_C; genus Alicycliphilus; species Alicycliphilus denitrificans_A. The sequence goes on along the minus strand of NZ_CP126238.1, from coordinate 960,148 downwards.
CGAGCGCATCCTGCAACGCCTGCACAGCATTGCCCATGCTTAATTTCAAATGGGGATTGGCCGCGCTGGGGCTGGAGTTCGGCGCCTGGGGCGGCACATGGCTGCTGGCCGAGCGCTCCGACGCGGCCCTGGTCAGCTATCTGCTGCTGCACGCTGCGGCCAGCGGATTGCTGTCGCTGGCACTGTTGCCACTGCTGCCCGGGCGCCTGTCCAGGCCGCGCTGGGCCACCGTGCTGCTCATCGCGGCCTGCAGCTACGCCGTGCCCGTGGCGGGCTTTTTCGGCGTGCTGGCGGCCTTTGCCATCCTGCGCATCTACCGCCGCAAGCCGGCCGGGGACGACTTCGACTCCGTGCAATTGCCCGAATTTGACCAGCACCAGCGCCGGCAAAGCCAGTTTCGCCATGCCGGACTGGGCGCGTTCCTGGGCAATGCCAAGGTTCCGGTACAGGCGCGCATGCGCGCCATGGCAGCGCTGCAATATGTCTCCGGGCGCACGGCATCGCCACTGCTGCGCGGCGTGCTCAACGACCCCAGCGAGGACCTGCGTCTGCTCGCGCACGGCATGCTCGACAACCTGGAAAAGCGCATCAACCGCGCCATAGACCACGAGCTCACCATCCTGCAGGCGGGTGCCGCAGCGAGCGGCCAGCAGCCGCAATGTGCGCAGCGCCTGTCCGACCTGTATTGGGAGCTGGTGTATCACGACCTGGTGCAGGGCGACCTGCGCCAGCACGCGATGGAGCAATCCCTGCAGTACTGCTCCATGGCGCTGCAGCACAACCACGGCAATGCCGCCCTGCACCTGCGCCGCGGGCGCCTGTTGCACGAACAGGGACAGCTGCAGGAGGCCGAACAGGCCTATGCCATGGCCCGCACGCTGGGCCTGCCCGCCTCCCGGGTGCTGCCCTACCAGGCGCAGTTGGCCTTCGAGCGGCGTGACTACGCCCAGACACGCACGCTGATGCGCGAACTGCACCAATGGGGGGCGCTGCCGCGCCTGCGGCCCGTGATCGACTATTGGAACCATTCATGAGCCATCCCAAGGCACAGTCGGCCGACATCGCCCTGCTGCTGGAGGGCACGTTCCCCTACGTCAGCGGGGGGGTGTCGAGCTGGATCAACCAGATCGTGCGCGCTTACCCCGAATATCGCTATGCCATCGTCTTTCTGGGCAGCCGGCGCGAGGACTACGGTGCATTCAAATACCCGCTGCCCGACAACGTGGTGCATTTCGAAGAGCATTACCTGCACGACCCAGGCCAATGGCGCCCGCAGCCGGCGGCCCGCAGGGGCGACGCGCAAGGCCAGGCGCTGGTGCAGAACCTGCTGGATGCTTTCCGGCACGGACCGGCCAGCCCCGAGGTCATGGCGGCATTTGAAGCGGTAACGCGGCAGATGCTGCCCGGCGGCAGCGTGCAACTGGGGGACTTTCTCTACAGCAAGCGCGCCTGGGACCTCATTTGCGAGGTGTACCGCGAGCATTGCGCCGACCCTTCGTTCGTCGATTTTTTCTGGACCGTGCGCATCATGCTGCAGCCCCTGTGGCTGCTGGCGCGGGTGGCGCAACAGCTGCCTGCGGTACGCGCCGTGCACTGCGCCTCCACCGGCTACGCGGGCTTTCTGGGCGCTCTGCTGGCGCAAACGCGCGGCACGCCGCTGATCCTGTCCGAACATGGCATCTACACCAAGGAGCGCAAGATCGACCTGTTCAAGAGCGAGTGGATACGCGACAACCGCAACGTGTTCCAGCGCGACCCGACCGAGCTGTCGTACTTCCGCCAGATGTGGATCCATTTCTTCGAGTGGCTGGGGCGCTACTGCTACCAGCATGCCGACCCGATCATTGCGCTCTATGAGGCCAACCGCCAGCGCCAGATCAGCGACGGCGCGCCGCCCGAGCGCACCAGCAGCATCCCCAACGGCATCAGGCTGGAACGTTTCGCCCCCTTGCGCGCGCAGCGCCCATCCGAGCCGCCGCCGGTGCTGTGCCTGATTGGCCGCGTGGTGCCGATCAAGGACATCAAGACCTTCATCCGCGCCATGCGCCGGGTGGCCAACCAGCGCCCCGACGCCCAGGGCTGGATTGCCGGCCCGGCCGAGGAAGACCCGGCCTACGCCGAAGAATCCCGCAACCTCGTGCGCAGCCTGGGGCTGCAGGAGCATGTGCGCTTTCTGGGCATGCAGCGCGTAGAGGAGTTGATGCCGCGCATCGGCCTGGTGGTGCTGTCCTCCATCAGCGAGGCCCTGCCGCTGGTGCTGCTGGAGGGCTATGCGGCCGGCGTGCCCGCCGTGTCCACCGATGTCGGCTCGTGCCGCCAGTTGATCGAAGGGCTGGATGAGGAAGACCGCGCGCTCGGCCCCTCGGGCGTGGTGGTCCCCATTACCGAGCCCCAGCAGCTGGCCGACGCGGCCCTGCAGTTGCTCGGTGATACCGCCCGCTGGCAGGCCGCAAGCCGCGCGGCCATTGCGCGCGTGGAGCGCTACTACAGCGACCGCCTGATGTTTGATCGCTACCGCCAGGTCTACGAACGCGCACTGGCCGGCGCCCCGGGAGCAGCCTGATGGCCGGCATAGGATTCGAACTGCGCCACATGCTGCGCAAGAACACCCTGCTGAGTCTGGTGCAGGCCTACGCCTACGCCGGCGTAATCGGCTCCGGGCCCTGGGTGCTGTCCATCGTCGGCATCCTGCTGGTCGGCATCTTCAGCGCCAGCGTGGTGGTGCCGGCCTCCCTGGTGACGCAATTCCAGACCTCGGTCACCTACCTCGTGGCCTGCAGCCTGATCTATACCGGGCTGGTGCAGCTGGCCTTCACGCGCTTCATCGCCGATCGGCTGTTCGAAAAACAGCGGCGCCTGGTCCTGCCCAATCTGCACGGGCTGATGACCATCGTCCTGCTCGGTGCCGCGGTACTCGCCACCCTGGCATTGTTCGTGGCTCTGCCAGGCCTGGGGCTGGCCTACCGGCTGCTCATGCTCGCCGGCTTCATGCTGCTGTGCGGCGTATGGGTGCTCACCGTGCTGCTGTCGGGCATGAAGCGCTACAAGGCCATCGTCGGGCTGTTTGGGCTGAGCTACACCCTGATCGTGGTGTGCGCACTCCTGCTGCGCCCCTGGGGCTTGGAAGGGCTGCTGGGCGCCTTCGTGCTGGGCCACTATGTGTTGCTGGCCGGCATGTGGCTGCTGGTGGTGCAGGAGTTTCACCCCAAGCACCAGATCATCGCCTTTGACTTCCTGCAGTGGGACAAGCTGTACCCCTCGCTGATGGCGATCGGCTTTCTCTACAACCTGGGCATCTGGGCCGACAAGTTCATGTTCTGGTTCTTCCCGCCCACCTCGCAGCCGATCATCGGCCAGCTGCGCGCCTCGCTGATCTACGACCTGCCGGTGTTCCTGTCCTACCTGTCCATCATTCCCGGCATGGCTGTGTTCCTGGTGCGCATCGAGACCGACTTCGTCGAGTACTACGATAAGTTCTACGACGCGGTGCGCAGCGGCGGCTCGCTCGAATACATAGAAACCATGCGCGACGAAATGGTCTACTCCATCCAGCAGGGCCTGGGCGAGATCGCCAAGATCCAGACCCTGGCCGTGCTCGTGACCTTCGTCGCCGGCCCCTGGCTGCTCGATGCCCTGGGCATCTCGCGCCTGTACCTGCCGCTGCTGCAGGTGCAGGTCATAGGCGTGGGCCTGCAGGTGGGACTGATGGCGGTGCTCAACGTGTTCTTCTACCTCGACCAGCGGCGCACCGTGCTGCTGCTGTGCAGCATGTTCGTGCTGCTCAACATCCTGCTCACGAGCGTTACGCTGGCATTTGGCGCGGCCCTGTATGGCTACGGCTTTGCGCTGGCTACCTTGCTGACCCTGGCTGCCGGCCTGCTGCTGCTGTCCAAACGCCTGCACCGGCTGGAATACCAGACCTTCATGCTGCAATAAGGCACGGCCGGCGCATGCTCAATCGCCGGCTTGCCATTTGACCCTCGATTCCTCATGCCCGCCAGCCGCCTGCCTCTATGCCTTGTTGCCGTCGTTGCGAGCCTGATCGGCGCCCTGTCTGGTTGCGGCGGCGGCGGTGATAGCCCGGCCATCCCGCGCCCCCCATCCGAGCCGCTGCGGGTCTTGGTGCCGGCATACTTCTACCCGCTGCCCGGCTCGCCCTGGGAGCAGCTGGCCCGCAGCGCCCAGGCCCAGCCCTCGGTGGGCATCACCGCCATCGTGAACCCCAGCAATGGGGCGGGCAAGCAGGCCGATGCCCAGTTCACGCAGGCCATCGGCGCGTTCACGCAGGCCGGCGGCAAGGTCATAGGCTATGTGCCGACGGGCTACGGCGCATCTGCGCAGTCCGACATCCGGCTGCACATCGACCGCTACCTGGCGTTCTACGGCCGCGCACACATCAGCGGCTTTTTCATCGACGAAATGGCCGCCACCAGCGCAGCGCTGGGCTTTTATCGCCAGATCTACGGCTACATCAAGGGATTGGACGCAGGCTTGCAGGTGGTGGGAAACCCCGGCACCCTGCCGGTGGCCGACTATGCCGCCGTGGCCGACACCCTGGTGACCTTCGAAGGCCAGGCCGGCGCCTACAGCCGCTTCGACCCCCAACCCAGCCACGGCTGGGTCTATCAGCACAGCAACGGCAAGCAGGCCATGCTGGTGCATGACGCCAGCGATTGCAGCACCATGCAGGCCAGCCTGCGCACCGCGGCAAGTGCACGCGGCCACGCCGGCTGGGTGTATGCCACCGATCGGCATTACGACTTCGCGCGCAACACCGGCAACCCCTGGGCAGGGCTGCCGGCTTACTGGAATCGCCTGCTGGATACGGTGGATGCCCTCAACAAGGGCCAGGACCTGCCCGCCTGCTGAGGGCCGCTTTTACACGCCGGCCAGTTCGTCGGCGCGTGCCTGGGCGCTGGCAAAGTCCAGGTCGCCCGAATAGATGGCGCGCCCGCAGATCACCCCCTCCACGCCTTCGCCCTCGACCTCGCAGAGCCTCTCGATGTCGGCCATGCCGGCCAGGCCGCCCGAGGCGATCACGGGGATGGTCAGGGCCTGCGCCAGCCTGACCGTGGCCTCGACGTTGATGCCCGAGAGCATGCCGTCGCGCCCGATGTCGGTGTAGATGATGGATTCCACGCCCCAGTCCTGGAACTTCTTCGCCAGGTCCACCACCTCGTGGCCGGTGAGCTTGCTCCAGCCGTCGGTGGCCACCTTGCCGTCCTTGGCGTCCAGGCCCACGATGATGTGGCCGGCGAAGGCGCTGCAGGCGTCCTTCAAAAAGCCCGGGTTCTTCACCGCGGCGGTGCCGATGATGACGTACTCCAAGCCCGCGTCGATGTAGCGCTCTATGGTGTCCAGGTCGCGGATGCCGCCGCCGAGCTGCACCGGAATGTCGGCGCCTACCTCGGCCAGGATGGCCTTGATGGCCACCTTGTTCTTGGGCTGGCCGGCAAAGGCGCCGTTCAGGTCCACCAGGTGCAGGCGGCGCGCACCGGCATCGGCCCATTTGCGCGCCATGGCGGCGGGGTCTTCACCAAAGGTGGTGGATTGGTCCATGTCACCTTGCTTGAGGCGTACGCAGTGGCCGTCCTTGAGATCGATGGCGGGGATGAGCAGCATGATGAGGAGCGAGAGAAGGGGCGAGCCGGAAGAACTCGGCCCCACCGGGTTGAAAAATCAGGGGTTCCAGTGCAAAAAGTTGCGGTACAGCGCCAGCCCATGTTCGGCACTCTTTTCGGGATGGAACTGGGTGGCAAAAATATTATCGCGTGCGATGGCCGCTGCAAAGGGCAGGCCGTAGTCGGCCTCGCCCGCCACATGCGCCGGGTTGGCCGGCCGCGCATAGAAGCTGTGCACGAAGTAGAAGTAGCTGTCGTCGGGCACGCCCGCCCACACAGGGTGGAGCGCACCACCATGGCGCAGCTGGCGCACGCGGTTCCAGCCCATCTGCGGCACCTTGTAGCGGCTGCCGTCGGGCTGGGTGCGGCCGGCCAGGTCGAACTTGAGCACCTCGCCGGGGATCAGGCCCAGGCAGGGCGTGCCACCGTCCGGGCCCTCGGCGCTGTGATCGAGCAGCATCTGCATGCCCACGCACACGCCGAACAGCGGCTTGGCGGCCGCGGCCTCCAGCACCGATTCGAGCAGGCCGGATTCACGCAGCTCGCGCATGCAGTCGGGCATGGCGCCCTGGCCCGGCAGCACCACGCGGTCGGCGGCGCGCACTTCGTCGGGCCGCGCGGTCACGGTGACATGAAAGCCGCTGCCCTGCGCCGCGACCTGCACGGCCTGCGAGACGGAGCGCAGGTTGCCCATGCCGTAGTCCACGACGACGACGGTTTTTACTTCATTATTCATAGCTGCCGTCGCTTGCAAGATAAGCGTTAGAGTCCGATTTGGCTTGAAATTACAGGGAGCCCTTGGTGGACGGGATCACGCCCGCCGCGCGCGGGTCGCGCTCCAGCGCCGCGCGCAGCGCGCGCGCAAAGGCCTTGAACACCGTCTCGCACTGGTGGTGCGCGTTGATGCCCTTCAGGTTGTCGATGTGCAGCGTCACGCCCGCGTGGTTCACGAAGCCCTGGAAGAACTCGTAGGTGAGCTGGGTGTCGAAGCCGCCGATGCTCGCCGCCGTGAACGGAATGTGCAGGTGCAGGCCCGGGCGGCCCGAGAAATCGACCACCACGCGCGACAGCGCCTCGTCCAGCGGCACATAGGCATGGCCGTAGCGGCGTATGCCCTTCTTGTCGCCCACCGCGCGCGCGAAGGCCTGGCCCAGCGTGATACCCACGTCTTCGACCGTGTGGTGGCCGTCGATGTGCAGGTCGCCGTCGCAGCGCACCTCCATGTCGATCAGGCCATGGCGCGCGATCTGGTCGAGCATGTGGTCGAAGAAGCCTATGCCGGTGTGCAGGCTGGCCTGGCCCGTGCCGTCGAGATTCACGCGCACGCTGATGCGCGTCTCGGCGGTGGTGCGGCTGACCTCGGCGGTGCGGTCGGCCAGGGTTTCAAGGGAAGAGGGAACGAGTGCAGAGGAAGTCATAGGGATGCCTGGAGCGCGGCGAGCATCTGGGCGTTTTCGGCAGGGCTGCCCACCGTCAGACGCAGGCAGTTGGCCAGCAATGGATGCATTGTAGAAACGTTCTTGACCAGCACCTTGCGCGCCTTCATGCCTTCGTAGGCGTGGGCGGCGTGCGCCACGCGCACCAGCACCATGTTGGCCTGACTGTCCCACACCTTGTCAACGCCCGGCATGGCGCGCAGCAGGGCCAGCAGCTCGGTGCGCGCGGCGCGCAGCTCGGCGGCCTGGGCGGCGAACAGCTCGGCATGCTCCAGTGCGAACAGCGCCGCCTCGCAGTTGAGCACGCTCACGTTATAGGGCGGGCGCAGCTTGTCCACCTCCTGCACCAGCGCGGCCGGGCCGATCAGGTAGCCCAGGCGCACGCCGGCCAGGCCGAACTTGGAGAGCGTGCGCATCAAGAGCACATGCTGGTTGCGCGCGGGCTCGGCGCGCATGCGGTCGATCCAGCTGCGGCTGGCGAAGGGCTGGTAGGCCTCGTCCATGACCACGATGCCGCCCACGGCGGCCACGGCATCGACGATGCGCTGCACCACGGCCTCGTCCCACAGCGTGGCCGTGGGGTTGTTGGGGTAGGCGATGAAGGTCAGGGCCGGGCGGTGCTCGGCGATCGCGGCCAGCATCGCCTGCTCGCGCAGCTGGAACTCGTCATCCAGCTCCACGCCCACATAGCGCAGGCCATGCTGCTGCGCGCACATGGCGTACATCACAAAGCCCGGCGCGGGCGCCAGCACCACGGCACCGGGCTGCGCGCAGGCCAGTTGTACCAGGCTGATGAGCTCGTCCGAGCCATTGCCCAGGATGAGCGCGCTGCCCTCGGGCGCGCCCGCATGGGCGGCCAGCGCCGCCTTCAGGTCATTCTGGCGCGTGCCCGGATAGCGGTTCAGCGCCAGCTGCCCCAGGCGCTGGCCCAGCGCGGCCTGGAGCAGGGGCGGCAGACCGAAGGGGTTCTCCATCGCGTCCATCTTCAGGTAGCCGGTGGCGTCGTGCACGGCATAGGCGTGCATGGCGCGCACGTCGGGGCGGATGCGCTGCAGGGCCGGGGATTGGGGGGTGGAATCGGTCATGGATCTTCTCTTTCTCGGAGTCAGGCGCCTTTTTCCGGCGCGGGTGCCGGCTGCCGCAGCGGGTGCAGCACCGTCACGCCGCCAAATTCCGCACCATGGGGCAGGTGCAGGCTGAGCATGTGGCTGCAGCCGCTGTGCTGGGCACAGGCCACAGCCAGGCAGTCTCCAAAGGCCAGTTGGTGGCGCGCCTGCACGGCCCAGGCGGTCTCCAGCGTCGCGGCGTCGGTGCGCCAGGGCGTCCAGGTCTGGTAGCGGCGGATGGCGGCGCGCGCGTCGCCCTGGGGCATGGGATTCGTGGCGCTGGTCACCTGGTCGTAGAACTCCACCAGTGCCTGATTGCCGGTGCGGCCCGCGCGCGTGCGCCACAGCGCGTCCAGCCAGGCCAGCGTGGCGGCGTACAAGTCACCGCCCGCCACGTCTTCCGCGGCGATCAGCACCGAGGTATCGATAAACACCGGGTTCATGCGCCCGTCCCGGTTTCTGGGTTATTTTGGCAATTAGCCCTTGCTGGACTTGCGCTACGCGCTATGGTTTCTTCCAAACCTTGGGCCTGCCAGCTGCGCTCGTCCGTGCGCCAGGCGAGATAGGCACGCTCGTAAGCGTCTTCGCGCTGCTGCATCTCGGCCATGAAATCGCCCACCATGCGCGACACACTCGTGCCGCGGCGCGCCGCCTCGATGCGCGCCCATTCGAGCACGCTGTCTTCCACGGTGATGGTGAGGTTTTTCACGGCGCCGATAGTACACGAAATTCGTGTTGCACGAAATTCGTGTCAAATTCATCGCCTTGGCGCTGACAAAAAAACCATCCCCCGGTTATTCCCCCCCAACAATCGATACATAGTTACTCACGCCTGCTCAAGAGACGGTGTTGGTTCACCTGCGGCGCACCTTGCTGTTGCCCCTGGATGAGCTGCTGGCCGTCACGCGGGAGTTCTTGTGCCCCACGGTCTCGCGCTCGGGGCTCGATCGCTGCCTGCGTCGTCATGGTGTGGGGAACTTGCATGCCTTGAAGCCCACCACGCCTAAAGGCTCGGTGATCCCGCGTTGACTCCGCCCGTCCCCCGGTGATTGCTCAGGCGCTCGCAGCTTGCCAGCGATGCGGTAGCAGTTCCTGCACCCGGCTGGCCTTGCGCGTGGGCAGCCGCGTAAGCACATCCTTCAGATACGCATAGGGGTCATGCCCGTTCATGCGGGCTGACTGCACCAGACTCATCACGCCGGCCGCTCGCTGGCCCGCGCGCAAGCTGCCGGCGAACAGCCAGTTATTGCGTCCAATGGCTACCGGCCGGATCTGGTTCTCAATCCAGTTGTTACCCGGGCAATTGCCCGTCATCGACGAAGCACGTGGGCGCAGTTCAGCGCCGCAGGCTGTAATTCAGTGCCTTGGCGGTGGTCGAGCTGTCTGGCAGTTTCTGCCGCTGCAGCGTCATCCACTCGTGCAATGCATCGAGCACGGGCTTGCTGTGCTGCTGCCGAATGGCCTGACGCTGATCAGCATCCAGCGCCTTGGCCTCGCGTTCGATGTCGTAGACCTTGGCGAACTGCTCCAGCGCGAACCCGGCGATCTGGCTTTTGTGGGCCGCATGCAGGTCGAAGAACTTGCGCCGTGCGTGGCTTCCTGGCGGAACAAAGGCAGATGGTCAGCGTACTTGGCCACCAGCACCTGGGCCAGCAGGCCCGTGGTGGGGATGCGCGTGTGCTCAAACAGGCGGCGGGGAAAAGACCTTGAAAGGGATGGATGGCTCTTAACACTCGCTGCACTTGGACTTGAATCCGCCATTCATTGAGCCCAGGGGGTTGCGCTTCACTTCACTTTTGAATCCGCAATTTAAAAGCTTGATCGCGAATGGCGCAGTTTGGCAATTGGGTGGCTTTTTTTGCAATATCGATTGATGTGTAGGCGGTAAGGTAGAGACCCGCAGTTAGTCATACAGAGTCGCCATGAATACATCCACACCAGCGCAAGCGCCGATGCGCATCTACTTAGCTCGGCGCATCCACACCATGGATGAATCGTTACCGCACGCCACGGCCGTCGGCGTGATCGGCGACCGGATCGTCGCTGTCGGCGATCTCGAATCTATGGCCCCTTGGCGCGAGGGCCGCGAGGTCGTGATTGACGAGAGCCTGCGCGACAAGGTGCTGTTGCCGGGTTTTATCGACAACCATCTCCATCCTTTCCTGGGGGCGCTGTTGACGCCAATGGAGATCATTGCTCCGGAGGCCTGGCGCATGGAAGGCGGCCGCATTGCGCCTGCGGCAAACTCCCCCGAGCGCTACCTGGAGTTGCTCAAGGCTCGGCTGGCGGCGCGGACGGATCACAGCGAAATTTTCATCTCCTTTGGCTACCAGCCCTCCGAGCATGGTCAGTGGAACCGTGCGGAACTCGACAGCCTGTGCCCCGACCGACCGGTGATTCTCTGGCAGCGGTCGTTCCACGAGACCTACTTGAACACCGCAGCCATTGAGCGGCTCGGTCTGACCGAAGATGAAGTGGGAAATCATCCACAGGTTAACTTGCCCAAAGGCCACTTCTTTGAAACAGGCAACAAGCTGGTGATGGCCAAGCTCTTGCCCATGATGCTGCGCCCCGAGTGGTACCACCGTGGCCTGGACATCACGGCCGAATTGATGCGCCAGGGAGGCATCACGACGGCGGGCGACATGCTGTTCGGTGCCATCGATCCGGAGTTCGAGCTCGCCGCCCTGGAGGCCTGCATCGAGCGCAAGAACCGACCGCTGCGCGTCGTCAATATTGCCGATGCACGTGGGTTTTCCAACCGTGCCATTGGCCGCAAGGTCATGGGCGCGCCCGACGAGTGCCCGCCGTTCGAGGAAGGACTCAAGGCCATCGAGGCCATGCAGTCTCGCGGAAGCCGGCGTGTGCGCTTTTCTAAAGGCATCAAGCTTTTTGCCGATGGAGCCATGTTCTCGCAGCTGATGCAGATGAACCCGCCCGGCTACATCGATGGGCACCATGGTGAGTGGCTGATGAGCCCTGCAGTGCTCGCCGAAGGCGTGCGGGTGTTCTGGGATGCCGGCTACCAGGTTCATGTGCACGTGAACGGTGACGGCGGCATGGATGCGGTACTCGCTGCGCTTGGCGCCGCGCAGGAGCGCAAACCCCGTTTCGACCACCGTTTTACCGTGCACCATGTGGGCTTTCACACCAATGCGCAGTCGCGCCGGCTGGCGGCGCTGGGCGCCCATGCTTCGGTCAATTCCTATTACATCCATGCATTGGCAGACAACTACGGTCTGCTCGGCCTGGGGAGAGAGCGTGCAGATCAGATCGTTCGCGCAGGCTCTATGGTGCGCAATGGCATGCGGGTGTCGTTCCATTCGGATTTCATGATGGCACCCATGGAGCCATTGATGCTTGCTTGGTGTGCCGCCACCCGAACCACTCGTTCAGGTCGGCAGATTTCACCCGATGAGATGCTGGATATCCATCAAGCCCTCAAGGGAATCACGATCGATGCGGCGTTCGCTCTGCGCCTTGACGATGAGATTGGCTCCATCTCCGCTGGGAAGAAGGCGGATTTTGCGATTCTTGATGACGATCCCTTCGAATTAGGTGCTGAGAATTTGAAAAACATCCGGGTTGCGGGCACTGTCTTTGAGGGGGAGATTCACCTTTTGGAAGAATCGGTCTCCAGTGTTCTGGCAGATCACACCTTCAAACCCAGCCCTCCTTCGAAAGCCATTTACAAACAAGTTGCTAATGCGTGCTGCAACACGGATGGCGACCCTTGTGTTTTCCTTCGACAGCTTATTTCTTTGATTAATTCGCCGCCAAAAAATTAACCAACCAGGAGACATCATGAAACTCAGGCAATTTTTCAAATGCTTCGGCATGCTCACCATTTCTCTGGCTACAGGCCATGCGATAGCAGCAGATTTTCCAGAGAAAGGAAAGCGAATCAATCTTCTTGTGCCTTTCGGTGCGGGAGGACAGATTGACATCATGGCGCGGGCCATGGCGCCTGTGTGGGACAAGAAGTGGGGAACTCAAACCATCGTTTTGAACAAAACCGGGGCAAGCGGTCAAATTGCCTTGAGTGAATTGCTTCGGCAGCCCAATGATGGGTACACCATTGCCTTTACTCAGGGGTTCGATGCCCAGATGACATATCTGAACACTGAGGCAAATGCACCGTATTCTCGCAGCAATTTAATTCCCGTGGCCATGACGCAGCGCACGCCGGCCGTGTGGATTGTCAAGTCCGACAGCCCTTACCGATCAATGAAGGATGTACTGGAGGCGGCAAAGGCCAACCCGGAAAAGATCAATTTTGGATCTCCAAGCAGCCGCGGCCCCGCCGTAATTTATGCTGAAAATATCCAGAATAAATTCGGCGCAAAATTCAATCACATTCCGTTCAATGATGGGCCATCAATGATGAATGGACTTATGGGCGGGCATATAGATCTGGGGATGATCAATGCAACAACTGCATTGCCGTTTTTCAATTCCGGAAAAATCAGGGTCGTCATGATCAGTGGCGATAAGCCATTCAAATTTTTCCCGGATGTACCGACCGCCAACTCCCTAGGAGTTGATGCTTCAAGTTTTGGCACCGGCTTAACGCTCGCCGCAGGCACCGCCCCAGCAATAGTTTCGAAATGGAGCGCGATGATCAAGGAAGTTTTGGATGATCAGGATTTAAAGCAAAAAATGGATGCCATGGCCTTGATTTTGGAGTACTCAACCCCGGAACAATATTCCGAGCTCTGGAATAGGGCCGAGGAGGAAGCGACAAAATATTTGATGAAGGTGAATGGGAAGGTCCGTCCGATCAAATAATCTTATTCTGGGAAGTGGGGCGCCCTGAGTTGCTTACGTTTCAGGCAAACAGGTTCTAAATGGTGTTGACGGCTTTGTTGCATAAATCGGTTTGTGAATGAGGCGCCCTGGCCGCAGACTGATTTGTGCAAGGGCCACCTTTTTTGGGCGTTCCAACTGCATAAATAGACTGAGTGAGGTCACACGGAGATGCAGCTCCGTGGCCTGACGGTCAAAGGCGCAGGCAATGGACCTTCTACGGAACGCAGCCGCGCGTCGCTTGACATCTACGCGATGGTGCTTTTCGCCATCACCCACTTAAAGAGCAAAGAGGGATCGAATCCTCCTCTCTGAGAAATTGTGAAGCAGTCATTTCTCATCACAAACCCATGAGCTCACCACCTGTTTTTTACTAAAAAATAAATATCATGATTAACAGAAATCGTAAATTTATACTGAAGAAGCTGGCCTCCTTGGCCCTGGCGCCCATGCTGATGGCGGCGACGGCAATGCCGGTTATGGCGCAGCAGTCTGAATGGCCGTCCAAGAGCATGCGCTTGATCGTTGCCTTTCCACCCGGAGGATCGGTCGATGTTTTGGCTCGCTCCCTGGCGATCCACTTGGGAAAACGCCTTGGAAAACCAGTAGTTGTGGAAAATGTCAGCGGCGGGGCAACAGTCCCTGCCGTTCAAAATTTGCTTCGATCCGAGGCCGATGGTCATACGATGCTCATCACATCGGATGTAACTTTGAGCATTAATCCAGTCCTCATGCCATCCGCACCTTATTCTCCGGCCAAGGATCTGAGCCCCGTCACTATCCTCTACACGTCGCCTAACTGGCTCATCGTGAAAGCCGATAGCCCGGAGAAGAACTTCGATGATTTGGTCAAAAAAATTGCCGCGAATCCCGGCAAGGTCTCCATTGGTGTTAATGCGACTTGGGGCGCTGCGCAGCTAGGCCTTGAAACTTGGAAAAAAGCATCTGGCTTGGATTTCACCGTAGTTCCATATCGCGGCAGTCCTGCAGCCATTACAGACTTGATTGGTGGACAGGTAACTGCCACGGTTGATTTTCCTGGCTCATCCTACCCGCATGTCAGCAGTGGCAAAGTCAGACCATTGGGCATTTTGCAAGACAAACGCAGCCCGGCAATGAAGGATGTCCCTGCTATCTTGGAAGGCGGCAGTCAAGGCCCACGGGTGCAAAGCTTCGTGGCGATCGTCACCAAATCTGGCACGCCTACAGACCGCATTCAAAAACTCAATCAGGTCATCCGGGAATCAGCCAAGGACCCGGAGTATCAGGCCTTGCTGGCCAAATTGATGAGTGATGCTGTATTCAGTTCGCCTTCGGAAGCAGCTGCCTACATTAAAAGTGAGACGGTTCGTTACGGGAAGCTGGTCAAGGAGTCCGGGGTAAAACTAGACTAGCAGCGCGGGGCATCCATCTCCCAACTGATGAATCGTTACCAGGCCAGGGACTGCGTGAACTGTGCGCAGGAGATCATGAGTCCAACCGTCGGCCGGTGCGCGCATCTTGACCGCGTTCCACCTCGCCGCCGCAGATGCGGCGGCAAAGCCCGCCAAGCTCTGGATCATCACCGAGCGGGAGCGCTCGGTAACGACCCTCTTGCTGCCATCAGACTACTGTCATTCCAGCCTCTCTTCGGTCCATGCGGGGCCTGGTGCTTCACTTGCCCTGTTGCCCACATACTGCTGGTGCAACTGGCCGGCAATACGGAAACGGTGATGCACACCATCAACTTGGGCCTAGCTGCAATCGGGACGGTTCCAGCCCAAGCTTCTTCCGAGGTGGGCAGCAAGATGTCAAGCAGCACGGTGGAGGCCCTGGGCTGCTACATCGCGGAGGTGTCCGCATAAGACAGCAGCCACGTCCCAGGTTATCAAATGTGTCTATCCCAACGACATGCAGCACTTCTTCCAGCATGGCGGGACAGTGCCAGCCACCGACGCCACGGCTGCCGCTTATTTGGCAAAGTTCGCCGCCATGCTCAAGGTCGCCACGTTAGGGCACCGCTTCATCTATTTCTATGGCGTTCCTACCTGGAAGCGATTTTTTCTGAATGCATTTTTCACTTGGATTTTTCCGTCCTTAAGAGTGAACACGTCGACACCGTCCACGTCGACCCGACTGCCATCGGCATTCGTGCCAGTGAATCGCCATTGCGAGAGACCGAGATTGCCCTGCACGAGGTAGCGGCCTTCGCTCCAAAGAGCATCGGGCATTGCATCCCAAACCGCTGCAAATGCCTTGCGCACCGCTTCCCTTCCCACATGGCGGGTGCCACAGGCATCTGGTCCTGCAGGTGTTTCGAATACGCAATCGTCGCTCATGAAGGACATGATCGCGTCAATGTCGTGACGATTCCACGCTGCGCTGAATTCTTCTAACGTGGCTTCATTGATGATGGCTGGGGGTGAATTCATACTAACTCCTAATGAAAAAACTTTTTGTCGATTGCGCCAGCAGCGCGACACTGCGATTTGCGAGGCTTTGATCTAATTGCGATTGTCTTGAACACCACCCGCATACCGCATTGAGGTTCCAACGCGAGCCAGGCAGCATTCAGATTCGCACATCAAGAAATGGCAGCAAGAAAAGTCGACGCGGATTAACGCTGGAAGCGTCAATCAGTATTTTTGCGAAATTTTTGATTGATTGACATGTAATTTACGCCATTTAATTGACATTTTCTGTCATACGCCGAGACAAGTGTGCGGACTTTCCACCTTGTCGAGTCCTTGAATGCTGCCCCTATCGAGCCAATCTCGCCCTTCATCGCCGACCCTGTCTTGAATTTATAAGGGCGAAAACCATTCTGACGTGAGGGAGGGAGGGGAACAGCTCAATACGGTGCGGCGCCTGATCTTGAAGAGCGTACTCACCTTCGTCGAAGGCTCGCCGCTACATGTGAAAGATCGGGGCAGGTGTGAGTTGTGTATAACGAGATGGTGATAAGCGTTGCAGGGCGGCTATTTCGCACGGTCACGCAATAGTGGAGTTCTTCTAGCTTCGCTCGTCCGATCCACGCCGGGCGGCTGTCCATACTGCTGCCGGTAGGCACGGCAAAAGTGTGCCAACGTCTGGAATCCCGCAGCCACCGACGCCTCGGTCACAGTGATCGCTGTATAACGCAACAGGCTACGTGCATGTTCGAGCCGAAGGCGTCGGTGGTAGTGGCTAGGACCTTCGCCAACGAACTGAGAAAATAAGCGCAGTAGCTGACGAGAAGACAAGCCGACGGAATTCGCAAGCTCTGGCACGCCGATCGCACGCTCGGGTGATTCTTCAAGCAGTTGCATTGCGGCTGCAACGGATGGGTGGTGAATGCGACTACGCCTCGTCAGTGACATGCGTTGAGCTACATCTCCTGGTCGAATGCCGCCATGCAGACAATGCTCGGCGACTCGGTTCGCGAGTTCAACCCCATGGTCGATCGCGATAGCACTGAGCATCATGTCAATCGCGGCGGTTCCGCCGGCACAAGTCAGTCGCCGGGAGTCGACTTCGAATAGCGTCTGCGCGACGGTGGTCTTGCGGAAGCGTTCGCGAAACGCTTCGACCACCTCCCAGTGCATCGTGGCACGGCAGCCGTCCAGTAGTCCGGCACGCGCCAACAGGAAGCATCCGGTGTCAAGAGCCCCTAGCGTGGCTCCCGTGGCGTTCATCTGATGCAGCCAACGGCGTAATTCACGCGAGTAATAGCGTTCAGGCTGGATGTCAGCGCAAATGATGACAGCTCCAAGTTCTTCCGTATCCAAGATGGACCCGTGTGGAAGAATTGGGATGCCATTGCCGTCAACTACTGCCGCACCATCCAACGACAACAATCGCCAAGTGTAGGGTGTCTCCAGATAGCGGTTGGCAATACGCAGTGGCTCTATCGCTGACGCCAGCGCCATCATCGCGAACTGAGGGATCAGCACAAATCCTATGGGGCCGCGCAATAGCGGTTTGGCAGAGATTGAATTTGGGCTAGACATGGCTAATTAAATATGTTGCAGATGGCATTTATTGTCAATTAATTGGCGGAAAATGAACACTGCCATATAAGCATACACTCCAGAATACGCACTTGAGCGCACTGGCGCCACGTATTTTATTTCCAAGGGGAGGGAGACGCCCGGATGACGAGCAGTCCAATTCGAATCATTAAAACGACGCACAAACAATATCCGGCGACTGATGTTGCTATTCGAGCCCGGACTGCTTGGCGAGGAGTTTCCTTGGATCATGCTCTCGCCACCAAGTCTGGATTTAATGCAAAATCAACGCTTCCAGTGCGACACGCTTAAGCGAAACGTGTACTAGCATTTTCCGCATGGGCGCAATTTTCCGCCAGCGCGGCATTACTTAACGCGTTATTTGAATATTTTTTGTTTTCCCATGAGTGCCGGAGTTCTACTTGGAATAGTTCAGCACTACAAATACTCATGACGCCTTTGAAAATAGAAATTTTTCGAGGGTCCAGATGAGCATCGATTCACGTCAATGTCGCTGACATCAAATTTCTGCACTGTACGTCATCACTATTGATGGCGGAGGCTAGACGCGAACCGAGATGCTGCTGGGCGTGAGCATTATCTCGATTAAGTTATGGACGCTCCAGTGCTGACCTAAATCAGTATGAAATTGACGCACGGGCAGCACAGATTCCGAATAACTTTCAAGCACCCAACTAACCATAGATTCATAGCATGGACATACCAAGCAAACGATACGGAGAACCGCTTGCGGCCTACGATCCCCATTACGACCCCCTGGTAGCTCGCACCCCGGGGCACGGACGCGACTACGCGCCCACCTACTGGGTGGAAACGGCGGGTACGCCGCCCGAGGATGATGGTCCTATCCTACAGGACACCGATGCCGACGTGGTCATTGTCGGTTCCGGTTTCACCGGTCTGGCCACGGCACTTTTCCTGGCGCGCGAACACGGCATCAAGGCCACCGTACTGGAGGCCAACCAGAGTATCTGGGGCTGCACCAGCCGCAACGGCGGCCAGGGCCTGAACGCCACCGGCCGGCTCTATCGTTCGCAATGGATAGAGCGCTGGGGCAAGGAAACGGCCATCAAGCTTGACGCCGAGGTGCGCGATGGCTTCGAGACTTTCAAAAGCCTGGTGGCCGAGGTGCCGTGCGATGCACAGCCGGGTGGACACCTCTACATTGCCCACCGCGAGCAGAAGATGGACTTCCTGCGCAAAGAGGCCAAGGTCATGCGCGAAGTCTTTGGCTACGACACGCACATGCTCAGCACCGAGGAGCTCAAACGTCGCTATGTCAACGATGCCGAGAGTTGCGGCGCCTTGCTCGAGCCTGACGGCGTCGGCGTGCACCCGCTCAAGCTAGCGCATGGCTATCTGCGCATGGCCCGTGCACTGGGCGTCAAGGTGCACCCGGCCAGCCCCGTCACCGGCATGGAAACGCGCAATGGCGTGCACTACCTCAAGACCCCCGGCGGCTCGGTGCGCGCGCGGTCCGTGGGCTTTGCCACCGGCGGCTACACGTCCAATGGCCTGCACAAGAGCCTGGACTCGAAGATCATGCCCATCCTGTCGAATTCCCTCGTCACGCGCCCGCTCACGCCGGCCGAGATCGAGGCGACCGGTTTCAAGTCCACCGTTTTTATCACCGACACGCGCACGCTGCGGTTTTACTACCGCAAGCTGCCCGACAACCGGGTCCAGATTGGCAGCCGCAGTTCCATCACCGGCGCCGATGCGACCAACCCGCGTCACATGCAGGCGCTGGTGCAGGGCCTGCATCGCAAGTTCCCCGCGCTCAAAGGCATTCAGATCGATTACTCCTGGTGGGGCTGGGTCGATGTGAGCCACGACATGATGCCGCGCATCGCGCAACCGGACCCCATGGAGACGGTGTTCTATGCGCTGGGCTACGGCGGCAATGGCGTGAGCTTTTCCGCCCACGCAGGCCGGCGTATGGCCGAGCGCATCGCCGGAAAGCAGTCCAAGGTCTTTGAATTGCCTATTTACAACTCGGAGCTGACCTATCCGAACGTTTTCAACATGGTGTCATCCCGCGCCTTCGCACCCTTCCGACGGGTGGGCCAGCGCTTCCTTTATCACTGGTACCACATGAACGACGAGAAGCGCTGACAGCGTCGGTCTGCGGGCGGAACCAGCCGGCCGCTGCTACTGGCTGCCGTGGGGCGGGCCGTCTCGCATGGCAACCAGACGCTGCTCTATCTGACGCCCATGCATGGGCGCATGGATGTGCTCAAGAAGCTTCTGGCCAATATTGGTGCGGCTTTGCCGCATGTAAAGACAACTGCGCGGCAGTTACCCACGATAGACCCGTGGGCCTGCATGCTGCGCTACATCTGCGAGCGCATTGCGCCACAAGCTGGCCCGCCACGGTTGTCAATGGGGCTCGTGGCGGGGCGAGCTGCCGGTTTTAGGCTCAATAGAAAACTATGCATCTTTAGGGTACAAGTCCCCCCCGGGATGGCTATTCCATGGCAGCCGGGAAGTGCCCTACTTCAACCGCATCTCCGCCGCCCGCGCATGCCCCTGCAGGCCCTCGCCATGTGCGAGCACGCTGGCGATCTTGCCCAGCACCTGGGCGCCCTGTTCGCTGACCTCGATGAGGCTGCTGCGCTTCTGGAAGTCGTACACGCCCAGCGGGCTGGAAAAGCGCGCCGTGCCGCTGGTGGGCAGCACGTGGTTGGGGCCGGCGCAATAGTCGCCCAGGCTCTCGCTGGTGTAGGCACCGAGGAAGATGGCGCCGGCGTGCCTGAGCAGCGGCTCCCAGCGGTGCGGCTCGCGGCTGCTGACCTCCAGGTGCTCGGGCGCGATGCGGTTGCTGATAGCGCAGGCCTCCTCCATGCTGCGCGTGTGGATCAGCGCGCCGCGGCCGCTGAGGCTCTTGACGATGATCTCGGCGCGCGGCATCTGGGGCAGCAGGCGGTCGATCTCGCGCTGCACGGCGGCGATGTAGGCGGCGTCGGGGCACAGCAGGATGGACTGGGCCAGCTCGTCATGCTCGGCCTGGGAAAACAGGTCCATGGCCACCCAGTCGGCGGGCGTGCTGCCGTCGGCCAGCACCAGGATCTCGGACGGGCCGGCGATCATGTCGATGCCCACGGTGCCGAACACGCGTTTCTTGGCGCTGGCCACGTAGGCGTTGCCGGGGCCGGTGATCTTGTCCACCTTCGGCACCGTAGCCGTGCCGTAGGCCAGCGCGGCCACGGCCTGGGCGCCGCCGATAGTGAAGGCGCGCGTGACGCCGGCCACATGGGCGGCAGCCAGCACCAGCGGATTCTTTTCCCCCTTCGGCGTGGGCACGACCATGATGATCTCAGGCACGCCCGCGACATGGGCAGGGATGGCGTTCATCAGCACGCTGCTCGGGTAGGCGGCCTTGCCGCCGGGCACGTAGATGCCCACGCGGTCCAGCGGCGTGACCTTCTGGCCCAGCAGGGTGCCGTCCGCGTCGCGGTAGCTCCAGCTCTCGCCGCAGGCCTTCTTCTGCGCCTCGTGGTAGCTGCGCACGCGCGCGGCGGCGGCGCTGAGGGCATCGCGCTGCGCCTCGGGCAGGCCGTCGTAGGCGGCCTTGAGTTCGGCCTGGGTGAGTTCCAGCGCGGCCACGCCGTCCGCCTGCAGACCGTCGAAGCGCCGGGTGTAATCCAGCACGGCCGCGTCGCCACGCGCCTGCACATCGGCCAGGATGGCGGCGACGCGCTCCTCGATGGCGGCGTCCTGCTCGGCCGACCAGTGCAGGCGGGCCGCAAAATCAGCCTCGAAATTGGCTGAAACGGTTGACAGACGGGCGGGAGCAGCTACGAATTGCATAGTATCAACCCCGAGCAAGGGCGGAGGCGAAGGCGTCGATGATGCGCTTGAGCGGCGCCTGCTTGAGCTTCAGCGCCGCCTGGTTCACCACCAGGTGGCTGCTGATGTCCATGATCTGCTCCACCTCCACCAGGTTGTTGGCCTTCAAGGTGTTGCCGGTGGAGACCAGATCCACGATGGCGTCGGCCAGGCCGGTGAGCGGCGCCAGCTCCATGCTGCCGTAGAGCTTGATCATGTCCACATGCACGCCCTTGGAGGCGAAAAAGTCGCGCGCGATGCTGGTGTACTTGGTGGCCACCTTCAGGCGCGAGCCCTGGGTGACGGCGTCCTGGTAGTCAAAACCCGCGCGCACCGCCACGCTCACGCGGCACTTGGCGATTTGCAGGTCCAGCGGGCGGAACAGCCCCTGGCCGCCATGCTCGATGAGCGAATCCTTGCCCGCCACGCCCAGGTCGGCGCCGCCGTACTGCACGTAGGTGGGCACGTCGGTGGCGCGCACCAGCACCACGCGCACCTGCGGCTGGTTGGTGGACAGGATGAGCTTGCGCGACTTCTCCGGGTCTTCCGTGACCACAATCCCGGCAGCGGCCAGCAGCGGCAGGGTTTCATCAAAGATGCGTCCTTTGGACAGGGCAAGGGTGATCATGCGGTGATTCTTTCGATGTCGGCGCCCAGGCCGCGCAGCTTGTCTTCCATGCGGTCGTAACCGCGGTCCAGGTGGTAGATGCGGTCCACCAGGGTCTCGCCGCCGGCTACCAGGCCGGCGATCACCAGGCTGGCCGAGGCGCGCAGGTCGGTGGCCATGACGGTGGCGCCCGAGAGCTGCGCGCCGCCCGTCACCGTGGCCACGCGGCCGTCGATGGCGATCTGCGCGCCCAGGCGGGCGAGCTCGTTGACGTGCATGAAGCGGTTCTCGAAGATCGTCTCGGCCACCGTGGCCGTGCCCTGGGCCACGCAGTTGAGCGCCATGAACTGCGCCTGCATGTCGGTGGGAAAGCCCGGGTATTCGGTGGTGCGAAAGCTTTGCGCCTTCAGCCGCGCACCGCCCGGGCTCTGGATGCGGATGCCGCCTTCTTGCGCCACGACCTGGGCGCCGGCCTCCAGCAGCTTGTCGATCACCGCATCCAGATGGTCGGCGCGCGCATGGCGCAGATAAGCCTCGCCTCCGGTCGCGGCCACGGCGCACAAAAAGGTGCCGGCCTCGATGCGGTCGGCCACCACCTGGTGCGTGCAGCCGGCGAGGCGCTGCACGCCCTGGATGCGGATGCGGCTCGTGCCATGGCCCTCGATCCGGGCGCCCATCTTGATCAGCATCTCGGCCAGGTCGCTGACCTCGGGCTCCTGGGCGGCGTTCTCCAGCACCGTCTCGCCCTCGGCCAGCGTGGCGGCCATGAGCAGGTTCTCGGTGCCGGTCACGGTGATCATGTCGGTGGTGATGCGCGCGCCGCGCAGGCGCTGTTGACCCGCGGGCAGCTTGGCGATCATGTAGCCATGCTCGACGATGATGTGCGCGCCCATGGCCTGCAGGCCCTTGATGTGCTGGTCCACCGGGCGCGAGCCAATGGCGCAGCCGCCGGGCAGGGACACCGTGGCCTCGCCAAAGCGCGCCAGTAGCGGGCCCAGCGCCAGTACCGAGGCGCGCATGGTCTTGACCAGCTCGTAGGGCGCCTCGGGGTGGAGCGCGTCGGCCGCGACGAAGCTGATGCCGCCGCGCTCGCCATGGGTCTCGCTGGCCACGCCCATGTTGTCGAGCAGGCGGCGCATGGTGCGCACATCGTGCAGGCGCGGCACGTTGAGCAGGTGCACCGGCTCGTGGGTGAGCAGGGCGGCGCACATCTCGGGCAGGGCCGCGTTCTTGGCGCCGGAGATGACGACCTCGCCGTGCAGTGGGCGGCCGCCGCGTACCAGTAGCTTGTCCATGGGGGCTATTCTTTAAATAAAAATGGGCTGCAACGCTTTTCCATCAAGCGTCAGCCGCTATCAAAACAGTTGTCAGCCCTGCTGCGCCGCGGCCCATTCGGCCGGCGTGAAGGTCTTCATCGACAGCGCGTGCACCTCGTCGCGCGCCATCTTCTCGCCCAGCGTGGCGTAGACGCGCTGGTGGCGCGCAATCGGGCGCTTGCCCTCGAACTCGGCCGAGACGATGACGGCGTACCAGTGGCGCCCGTCGCCCTCCAGCGTAATGTGCTCGCAGGCCAGGCCGGCGCGGATGATGTCTTTGATGTGGTCTGCAGTCATGGCAAAAGGTCAATCAGTTGCGGATTTTGTAGCCGGTGCGCAGCAGGCGCAGCGCCAGCAGGCTGACGACGGCCCAGGCGCCGCCGACGATGGTCAGGCTCAGCCAAGGCGAGACATCGCTCACGCCGAAAAAGCCGTAGCGAAAGCCGTCGATCATGTAGAAAAACGGATTCAGCCGGCTCACGCCCTGCCAGAAGGGGGGGAGCGACGCGATGGAATAGAACACGCCCGACAGAAAGGTCATGGGCACGATGATGAAGTTCTGGAACGCCGCCATCTGGTCGAACTTGTCGGCCCACAGCCCGGCAATCACCCCCAGCGTGGCCAGCAGCGCCGCGCCCAGCAGCGCAAACACCAGGATCCACAGCGGAGCGGCAAATTGCGGCGCGGCAAACGCCAGCGTAGCCAGGAACACGCCCAGCCCCACGGCCAGGCCACGCACCACGGACGAGCCGACGTAGGCGGCAAACCAGGCGCGGTGCGACAGCGGCGTGAGCAGCACGAACACCAGGCTGCCCATGATCTTGCTCTGGATCAGGCTGGACGAGCTGTTGGCAAACGCGTTCTGCAGCACGCTCATCATCACCAGGCCGGGCACCAGGAAGGCGGTGTAGCTCAGGCTGCCGTAGACCTTGACGTGATCCTCCAGCACATGGCCAAAGATCAGCAGGTACAGCACGGCGGTGAGCACGGGCGCGGCCACGGTCTGGAAGCTTACCTTCCAGAAGCGCAGGATTTCCTTGTAGAACAGGGTCTGCCAGCCGGTCATGCCTGCACCTCCTGCACGCCGGCCATAACGTTGAGGAACACATCCTCCAGGTCGGCCTTGCGGATCTCCACATCCTCCACGCGCACGCCGGCGGCGCGCAGGGTGGCCAGGTGCTGCTCGATCTCCTGCACGTTCTGCGCCGGCAGCTGCACCACGCGGCCCGTGACGCGCGCCTGCTGCGCCAGCGGCTCGGGCAGCGCATCATCGCTCTTGAAGCGCAGCACATTGGTGGAGGCCGACTGCAGCAGCTCCGAGGTGCTGGCCAGCGCCACCACCTGGCCGCGCTTGAGCATGGCGATGCGCGTGCACAGCGCCTCGGCCTCCTCCAGGTAATGCGTGGTCAGCAGCACGGTGTGGCCCTGTTTGTTCAGGCGCGCGACGAACTGCCACAGGGTCTGGCGCAGCTCCACGTCCACACCGGCCGTGGGCTCGTCCAGCACGATGATGGGCGGCTTGTGCACCAGCGCCTGCGCCACCAGCACGCGCCGCTTCATGCCGCCCGAGAGCTGACGCATGTTGGCGCTGGCCTTGTCGGCCAGGCCCAGGTTCTCCAGCAGTTCGTCGATCCAGGCGTCGTTGTTCTTGACGCCGAAATAGCCTGACTGCAGGCGCAGCGTCTCGCGCACGTTGAAGAACGGATCGAACACCAGCTCCTGCGGCACCACACCCAGCAGGCGGCGCGCGGCCGCGAAGTCGGCTTGCACGTCATGGCCCAGCACGGTCACGCGCCCTTGGCTGGGGCGCGCCAGGCCGGCCAGGATGCTGATCAAGGTGGTCTTGCCGGCGCCATTGGGCCCCAGCAGGCCGAAAAATTCCCCCTCGGCGATGTCCAGGCTGACATCGGCCAAGGCCTGGAAGGGCCCCTTGGGGGTGGGAAAGGTCTTGGAGACGGATTGGAAGGATACGGCGGACATGGGAACCGGGCATTCTAAGGGCGGCCCTCTTTTGAAGCTTCCCTGGGGATACTTAGAGCATGTCCATGAAAACGCTCTTAGACCGAGGGCAGCAGCTCCTGCACTCCGTACAGCCCCGCCAGGCTGGCCAGGGCCGGCGGCAGGGCCTTGACCATGAAGCCCCGGCCCTCGAAGAGGGCCGCGCGGCGGCATTCCAGCAGCACGGCCAGGGCCGAGGAATCGAAGGTGGTAAGCGCCCCGGCATCGACCACCACCTGCGGCTCGCGCTGAGCCTTCTGCGCCTGCAGCAGCATGCGCAGGGTGACCGAGGCCTGGCGGTGCGTGAGTTCGGTGGGCAGGACCAGCATGCGTGCGCCCGCGCCGTTACCTGGCACCGGCGACACCGGAAGTGGTGCCGGCATTGGCCTTGTTGCGCGCCGCCAGGGCCTCGATCAGGCCGTCCACACCCTTGGCGTTGATCTCCTGGGCGAACTGGCTGCGGTAGGTTTCCACCAGCCACACGCCCAGCACGTTCAAGTTGTAGATCTTCCAGCCGCTGCCCTCGCCCGGGGTCTTTTCCAGGCGGTAATCGAGCTGCACCGGGTCGCCGCGACCGCGGATTTCGGTGCGCACCAGCACGTCCTTGTCCTCGGGCGCCATGCGCAGCGGCCTGACGACGATGGTCTGGTCGCTCACCTGGCTCAGGGCGCCGGAATAGGTGCGCACCAGCAGGATCTTGAACTCCTCCTGCAGGCGCTGCTGCTGCCCGGGCGTGGTGCTGCGCCAGGCCGGCCCGACGGCGGCGGCCGTCATGCGACGGAAGTTCACATGCGGCAAGATGCTCTTGTTCACCAGCACCATGATCTTGTCCACGTCGCCGGCCTTGATGGACTTGTCGCTCTTCACCGTCTCCAGCACATCGGTAGACAGGCGCTTGATCAGCGCATCAGGGGCCTCATCGGCGGCCAGCGCGGCCGGGGCCCAGGACAGCCAGACACCTGCGGCCAGGGCGGCGGCTGTTTGTGTCAGGGTGCGGCGATTCATCATGGAATGATCCTTGTCATTTCTTTGGATGGTGAAGACCGTGCATGCACGCCTTGTGTCGCTTGTGTGTATGAATGCAAACCAATGCCAGCAGCGGTCAATAGTCTTCGGGCAGCTTGCCGCCCTCTGTGTTGTCGGCGCCCCCGCGCAGCTTCAGATACACGTCGCGCGTGAAGCTGTAACGGTCGAGAGCGGCCTCGTCGAGCACGGTGGTTGCGCCCAGCAGGCTGGCGCGCTTGTCGATGATGCGCAGGCCCAGGAACGAGTTGCGCAGCGGCACGTCGCCCCCATAGTCCACCAGGTCGCCCACATAGAAGTCCACCGGTAGGGCCGCCGTGTCGCGCACGGTGGAGGGCCCCAGCAGCGGCAACACCAGGTACGGGCCGGTGGGCACGCCCCAGCGCCCCAGTGTCAGGCCGAAGTCCTGCTTGTGGCGCTCTATGCCTGCCTCGCTGGCGATGTCCAGCAGGCCGCCCAGGCCAAAGACGGTGTTGACGCTGAAGCGCACCATGCTTTCGTAGGCCTCCAGCCCGCGCAGCTGCAGCAGGTTGTTGACGAAGGACCAGGCATCGCCCAGGTTGGCAAAGAAATTGCCCACGCCGGTGCGCACGGGCTGCGGCGTCACGTCGCGGTACGCCGTGGCCACGGGCTTGAGCACGGCCTTGTCCAGGTTGTCGTTGAACCGGGTCATGCTGCGGTTGTAGGGCTCGAAAGGGTCGGCCGGGTTGGCATTGGGGCCGCTGGCGCAGCCGGCAAGCAGCGCTGCCCCCACCACCAGCGCCGCCCAGCGGGCTGCCCTGTGCTTGTTGATGCGTGCCTCGGTGGTCATTTTTTGCCTCCTGCACCAGCAGCGCCTTCTTCCGCCTTGCCATAGAGGAACTGGCCAATGAGGTTTTCCAGCACCACGGCGGACTGCGTAGCCGTGACGGTATCACCATCGGCCAGGTTGTGCTCGTCCGCGCCGGCCTCCATGCCGACATATTGGTCGCCCAGCAGGCCGCTGGTCAGGATCTTGAGCGAGCTGTCCTTGGGAAAAACGTAACGCTTGTCGATCTCCAGCGCCACGCGTGCCTGGTAGGTCTTGTCGTCGAAGGAGATCGACTGCACACGCCCCACGACCACGCCGGCGCTGCGCACCGCGGCCTTGGGCTTCAGGCCCCCGATGTTGTCAAAGCGCGCCGTGACCACATAGCCCGAGCGGAAGTTGAGCTGGAGCAGATTGGCCGACTGCAGGGCCAGAAAAACCAGCGCCGCGCCCCCGAGCAGGACGAACAGGCCGACCCAGAGATCGTTTTTGGAATGCTGCATGGTGAATTTCCTTGGCGGCTGTGATTGCCGCCCCTCAAATACTGAACATCAGTGCCGTGAGGACAAAGTCCAGCCCCAGCACGGTGAGCGACGCCATCACCACCGTGCGCGTGGTGGCGCGCGACACGCCCTCGGGCGTGGGCTTGGCCACGAAGCCCTGCAGCACGGCGATGAAGGTGACGGCCACACCGAACACCAGGCTCTTGACGACACCGTTGCCCACGTCCTTCCAGACATCGACGCCGGCTTGCATCTGGCCCCAGAAGGCGCCGGCGTCCACGCCGATCAGCACCACGCCGACCAGCCAGCCGCCGATCACGCCCACGGCGCTGAATACCGCCGCCAGCAGCGGCATGGCGATCACGCCGCCCCAGAAGCGCGGCGCCAGGATGCGCTGCACCGGGTCCACGGCCATCATCTCCATGGCCGAGAGCTGCTCGCCCGCGCGCATCAGGCCGATCTCGGCCGTGAGCGAGGTGCCCGCGCGGCCCGCGAACAGCAACGCCGTGATCACCGGCCCGAGCTCGCGCACCAGGCCCAGCGTGACCACCAGGCCCAGCGAATTGGACGAGCCATAGAGCTGCAGCACGTTGTAGCCCTGCAGCGCCAGCACGAAGCCCACGAACAGGCCCGACATGGTGATGATGGACAGCGAATAGTTGCCCAGGAAGTGCACCTGATCGCGCACCAGGCCAAAGCGCCGCAGCACCGGCCCGAACAGGGCCACAAGACGCCACAACAGGCGCGCGCCCAAGCCGATATCGGCCAGCTTGCTGCGCACGGCATAGCCCAGCCGCGAGGGCCGCCACCAGCTCATGGTCTGCCTGCCCCCTGGTGCTGCGCGCCACCCGAGGCGCCAGGCGGGCCAAAGTCCTGCGCCACGCCGGGGCCGGGGTAATGGAACGGCACCGGGCCCGCGGGCAACGCATGCACGAACTGGTGCACCAGCGGGTCGGCGCTGGCGCGCACCTCTTCGGGCGTGCCCTGCGCGGCGACGCTGCCGGGGCCGAGGATGATGACATGGTCGGCCAGGCGGAAGGTCTCCTCCAGGTCGTGCGAGACGACGATGGTGGTCAGCCCCATGGCGTCGCCCAACTGGCGTATCAGCTGCGCCGCCGTGCCCAGCGAGATCGGATCCAGCCCGGCGAAGGGCTCGTCGTACATGATGAGCTCGGGATCGAGCGCGATGGCCCGCGCCAGCGCCACGCGCCGCGCCATGCCGCCCGAGATCTGGCTCGGCATCAGGTCGCGCGCGCCGCGCAGGCCCACGGCGTTGAGTTTCATGAGCACGATGTCGCGGATCAGCTCCTCGGGCAGGTCGGTGTGTTCGCGCAGCGGGAAGGCCACGTTGTCGAACACGCTCATGTCGGTGAACAGCGCGCCGAACTGGAACAGCATGCCCATGCGCCGGCGCGCGGCATAGAGCTGCTGCATATCCATCGCCCCCACATCCTGGCCGTTGACCAGCACCTGCCCCTGCTGGGCGCGCTGCTGCCCGCCGATCAGGCGCAGGATGGTGGTCTTGCCGCCGCCCGAGGCCCCCATGATGGCCGTGACCTTGCCGCGCGGCACGGCCAGCGACAGGTCGCGCAGGATCACACGCTCGCCGTAACCGAAGGTGACGTTGCGCAGCTGCACGAGAGCGTCGGCAAAGGAAGGTGCGTCAGAGGACATGGGATGGACCGGACACTGCCCGCCCAGATTGGAAGATGGCAAAGCCCCACATCATAGGGGTAAAACCTAATGGCCTTTGGGCGGGTTTATGCATTTCAACACGATTACATATTTTCATTGGTTATAATCATGGGTTTGAGTGAAATGTCACGCCCGGGTTTATCCGGGCGGATTGCTGTCGGTGGTGCAAGGGGTGTCGCGGCGCATCCAGCACAAGCGAAGGCGCGGCAATGGCCTGCACGGGCCAGCGGCATTCCCCCTCCCCTTGGCGGCAGGCACCCCAGCCAGACAGCGCACCGGGTGGCGTGCACGGTGGATTCTCATCCACCGCGCATGCCGTTTTTTGTCATGTCCCAACAAAAGAAGGGCCTGAGTGCAATGAAGAACTACCAATCCGTCGTCCCCATCCAGCCCCCTGCAGTGGCACGCAGCGCCACCGGCCTGCACCTGATCGGCGACCTGTATGGCTGCCTGTGCGACAGCCGCCTGATGCTGGACGCCCAGCATCTTGAGAATTTTTGCCGGGAGCTCGTGGCCAGCGCAGGCCTGACCACCGTAGGCTCGCTGTTTCACAGTTTTGGCGAGGGCGGCGGCGTCACCGGCGCGGTGGTGCTGGCCGAGTCGCACCTGGCCATCCACACCTGGCCCGAATCGGGCTACGTCACGCTCGATGTCTACGTCTGCAACTACACCGAGAACAACCGCCCCAAGGCGCAAAAGCTGTTCGACGACCTGCAGGCGGCCTTCAACCCGGCCGACCCGCATCTGCACCGCGTCGATCGCGCCTGATGAGCGGCGAGCCCACCACGCAGGCCACGCGCTACCTGGCCGAGCGCCTGAATGCCGACTTCGGCTTCTACCTGAGCAACCGCCGCCTGCTGGCCGAGCGCCAGTCGGCCTGGCAGCACATCGAGGTCTTTGACAACGCGCAGTTCGGGCGCGTGATGCGCATCGACGGCTGCTTCATGACCAGCGAGCGCGACGAATTCTTCTACCACGAGCCCATGGTGCACCTGCCGGCCATCGCCCACCCCGGCGTGCGCACGGCACTCGTCGTGGGCGGCGGCGACGGCGGCGCGGCCGAGGAGCTGCTCAAGCTGCCCGGCATGGAAAAAGTCGTGCTGGCCGAGCTCGACGGCGAAGTGATCGCCATGGCGCGCGAGTGGCTGCCCGGCATCCACCGCGGCGCATTCGACGATGCGCGCTGCACGCTGCGCGTGGGGGATGCGCGCGACTTCATTGCCCAGACCGAGGAGCGCTTCGACCAGATCGTGCTCGATCTGACCGACCCCTTCGGCCCGGCGGTGGAGCTGTACACGGTGGAGTTCTATGCCGCCTGCCGCCGCATCCTGAACCCCGGCGGCGTGGTCTCGCTGCACCTGGGCTCGCCCATCCACCTGCAGGAAAGCATGCGCCGCATAGGCGCATCGGTGCGCGCGGTGTTCCCCATCTTCCGCCCCTATCTGCAATACGTGCCGCTGTACGGCACGCTGTGGTGCATGGCCATGGCCTCGGACAGCACCGACCCGGCGCTGCTCAGCACCGAAGAAGTGGACGCACGCATTGCCCAGCGCGGCATTGCCGACCTGCAGCTGTACAACGGCGCCACGCACCACGCGCTGCTGGCCCAGCCCAATTTCGTGCGCGCCATCTTCGCCCAGGCGGCCGAGCCACTGCGCAGCGGCGATGTGCTGGCCGACCTGCGTGATCCGGCCGAGCTGCCGCCGGTGCTGGTCACGACGGGCTGATAGGCTCAAAAATAAGAGCTGCCCACGCAATACCAGCAAGCGATAGCGCCCAAAAACATCACAGCATGTGTTGCAGGAAGGCGCGCGCGCGCTCGTGCCCCGGGTCGGCGAAGAATTCGGCTGCGGGCCGCGCCGTGATGAGCTCGCCGCCATCCATGAAGGCCACGCGGTGCGCCACCTCGCGCGCAAAGCCCATCTCGTGCGTGACGACGAGCATGGTCATGCGCTCGTCGGCCAGCTCGCGCATGGTGCGCAGCACCTCGCCGGTGAGCTCGGGGTCCAGCGCCGAGGTGGGCTCGTCGAACAGCATGATGTCGGGCTGCATGCACAGCGCGCGCGCAATCGCCACGCGCTGCTTCTGCCCGCCCGACAGGCGCGCGGGGTAGTTGTCGCGCTTCGGTGACAGGCCTACCTTGGCCAGCAGCGCCTCGGCCCGGGCCACGGCCTCGTCGCGCTTGACGCCCTGCACCACCATGGGCGCCTCGATCAGGTTCTCCAGCACCGTGAGGTGCGGGAACAGGTTGAAATGCTGGAACACCATGCCGGTCTTGGCGCAGATGCGGCGCAGCTCGGCCTCGGCCACATAGCGGCAATGGCCCTGGGCATCGGTCGTGGCCAGCGCCTCGCCCTCGATGGCGATATGGCCGCTGTCTATGGTCTCCAGGTGGTTCAGGCAGCGCAGGAAGGTGCTCTTGCCCGAGCCCGAGGGGCCGATGATGGCCACCACCTCGCCGCGCGCCACCGACAGCGAGACGCCGCGCAGCACCTCGTTGTGGCCAAAGCGCTTCTTCACGGCGCGCGCCTCGATCATCAGCGCATCAGCGGTCGATTCACTGGTCATATTTGGCATGGCGTTGCTCCAGGCGCTGGAAGCCCCAGGTCAGCACCAGGGTCATGATCAGGTAGAAGGCCGCGGCGACGATGAAGGGCGTGGTGGTGAAGTCGCGCTGCACGATGCCGCGCGCGGCGCGCAGCAGGTCATTCAGGGCCAGCACGTAGATCAGCGAGGTGTCCTTGACCAGCGTGATGGTCTCGTTGCTCATGGGCGGCAGGATGGAGCGCACCATCTGCGGCAGCACGATGCGGCGCATGGTCTGGCCGTAGTTCATGCCCAGCACCTTGGCGGCCTCGTACTGGCCGCGATCGACGGACTGGATGCCGGCGCGGAAGATCTCGGCGAAGTAGGCCGCGTAGTTGAGCGCAAACGCCACCACGGCGGCCGGAAAGTCCGGCAGGCGCACGCCGATCACCGGCACGAAGGGCAGCGCGAAGTAGATGAACAGCATCTGCAGCATCAGCGGCGTGCCGCGCATGAGCCAGATGTAGCCATTCACCGCGCCCGACAGCGCCTTCCAGTGCGACACACGCGCCAACGCCAGCACCAGGCCCAGCGGCACGGCCAGCGCCAGCGTGATGAAGAACAGCTTCAGGGTGACGGCAGCGCCCTGCGCCAGCGGCCCCAGAAGGGAGAGAAGGTAGTCCATGCAATCGCCTTATGAACGCAAAACACCGGCAGGCCCAGGCAAGGCACTGCCGGTGCGGGCCACGGCGGGCGTGGCGGGTGAGCTTACTTGATGATGTTCTTGCCGAACCACTGTTCCGCAATCTTGGCGGCGGCGCCGTCTGCCTTCATCTCACCCAGGGCCTTGTCCAGCTTGCCAAGCAATTCGGCATCGTCCTTGCGCACGCCCACGCCGTATTCCTCGGTGCCGAAGTTGTCGTCCAGCACGGCGTACTGATCCGGCTTCTTGGCCACGTAGTAGCGGCCCACGACCTCGTCGACCACCACCGCCTCCAGGCGGCCGGTGGAGAGGTCCATCAGCGCCGTCACGTTGTCGCCAAAGGTCTTGAGTTCCTTGAACGACTTGAAGACGGCCTCTTCCTTCTTAATGGCGTCCACGGCGCTGCTGCCCTCCTGCGCGCCCACCACCTTGCCGGCCAGATCGGCCTTGGCCTTGATGGCGGAGCCGGCGGGCACGACGATGATCTGGTGGTTCTCCATGTAGGGCGCGGTGAAGGCGATGTTCTTCCTGCGCTCCTCGGTGATGGTCAGGCCGTTCCACAGCGCGTCCACGCGCTTGCCCGACAGCTCGGCCTCCTTGGCGCTCCAGTCGATGGGCTTGAACTCGACCTCCAGGCCCAGGCGCTTGGCGGCCTCCTTGGCCATGTCGATGTCAAAGCCCACCAGTTCGTTCTTCTCGTCGCGAAAGCCCATGGGCGGGAAGTTGTCGTCCAGGCCGACCACGATCTTGGTCACGGCGGCCGGTGCCGGCGCGGCGGCGGGAGCGGCGGGCTCTTGCTTGGAACAACCGGCAAGCACGGCACCCAGGGTCAGCAGGGCTACGGCGGCAATCTTCTTCATGGTGAGCGTTTCTCTCTAGAACAAGCAGGGATGACAATCGCAACGGCAATGCCATTGCGGGCAAACCCGGCATTGTCCCACGATGGCAGTCCGTTGCCGGCATGCCATGGTCTATGGCAGCGTGTGCCAGATCGGCGAGTCGCCGAGCAGGAAGGCCTGGTTGCACTCCACCAGCTCGCGCAGGTAGTCCCATAGGGCGCGCACCCGCGCCAGTTCGCGCCGGTCGGCGGGCGCGGCGAGCCAGAAGGTGCGCCGCAGGTCCACCTCGCCAGGCAGCACGGGTAGCAGCTCGTCGCTCTGCGCAGCCATGAAGCAGGGCAGCACCGCCAGGCCGCGCCCTTCGCGCGCTGCGTTGTACTGGGCCACCACGCTGGTGCTGCGCAGGGAGCTGGACACATCGGGGGCGATGGCGCTCAGGTAGCGCAGCTCCTGGCTGAAGACCAGTTCCTCCACATAGCCGAAGAAGCGGTGCTCGGCCAGGTCCTGCAGCCGGCGGATGGACGGGTGCTCTTGCAGGTAGCGCCGGCTCGCATACAGGCGCAGGCGGTAGTCGGTGAGTTTGCTGCACACCTGGCCCGTCCGGTGGGGGCGCTCGATGTTCACGGCCAGGTCGGCCTCGCGCTGCGAGAGGTTGATGAAGCGCGGCACGATCAGCAGCTCCACCTGTATTCCCGGATGGCGCTCGCAGAAATGGCTCAGGTGGGGCGCCAGGAAGAAGCTGCCAAAACCCTCCGTCGCGCCCAGCCGCACATGGCCGGTGAGCATGTGGCTGTCGCCACCGATCGCCTCGCCCACCCGCACCATGGAACTCTCCATGCGCTCCACATGCTCCAGCAGGCGCTGACCCGCCGGCGTGAGCAGGTGGCCGGCCGGCGTGCGCTCGAACAGCTGGGCCCCGAGCTCCTTTTCCAGCCGGTGCAGGCGGCGCGTGATGGTGGAGTGGTCCACCTCCATGCGCCGTGCCGCCTCCTGGGCCGATTGGGCGCGGACCACGGCCAGGAACAGGCGCAGGTTGTCCCAGTTGATACGGTCTATGGCCATGCCTGCAAGAAAAGTAGTGGTGCAAATTTGCATTGAGCATATGCCCAAATGCCCTACCCCTTTGCATAACTGTTGGCTTAGAGTGATCCGGCGCGTGGCTTTGGCCGCAGCCCGAGATCGATAACCCAGGAGACATGCATGCAACCCATTCGACATTCCCTCGCCCTCGCCGCTTTCGCGCTCTGCGCCGGCGCACAGGCCCAGATTTCCGACGACATGGTGAAGATCGGCATCCTGACCGACATGGCCGGCCCGTATTCGGGCATGGGCGGCGCCGGCTCGGTGGTGGCGGCCAGGATGGCCATCGACGACTGCCTGAAGGCCGAGTGCAAGGGCATGAAGATTGAGGTGGTGAGCGCCGACCACCAGAACAAGGCCGACATCGCCGCCACCAAGGCGCGCGAATGGCTGGATCGCGACAAGGTCGATGCCATGGCCGACCTCACCAACTCCGCCGGCGCGCTGGCGGTGCAGAAGCTGATCAAGGAGAAGGGCGGCATCGCCATGTACAGCGGGCCCGCCACCACCCGCCTGACCGACGAGGACTGCGCCGAGAACGGCTTCCACTGGATGTTCGACACCTATTCCTCGGCCTCCGGCGCGGCGGCGGCACTGACCAGGAACGGCGACAAGAACTGGTTCTTCGTTACCGTGGACTACGCCTTCGGCCATTCGCTGGAGAAGGACGCCTCCGACATGGTCAAGGCCAATGGCGGTGCGGTGCTGGGCAGCGTGCGCCACCCGCTCAACGCCAGCGATTTCTCCTCCTTCATCCTGCAGGCACAGAACTCCAAGGCCCAGGTGATAGGCCTGGCCAACGGCGCGCAGGACACGGTGAACGCCATCAAGGCCGCGCGCGAGTTCGGCATCGGCAGCGGCAAGGGCCAGAAGGTGGCGTCGCTGCTGATGTTCCTGACCGACGTGCACTCCCTGGGGCTGCGCCAGGCCCAGGGCCTGATGTTCTCCGAGGGCTTTTACTGGGACATGGACGACAAGACGCGCGCCTTCGCCACGCGCTTCGAGAAGCTGCACAAGGGCTTCAAGCCCACCATGGTGCAGGCGGGCGTGTATTCCAGCGTGCTGCATTACCTGAAGTCCGTGGCCGCGGCCAAGACCGATGACTGGAAGGTGGTGGCGCAAAAGATGCGCGAACTGCCCATAGACGACCCGGTGATGCGCAACGCCAGCATCCGCCCCGACGGCCGCGTGATCCACGACATGTACCTGTTCCAGGTGAAGAGCCCGGCCGAGTCCAAGGGCGCATGGGACTACTACAAGACCGTGAGCACCATCCCCGCGCAAACCGCCTTCAAGCCGCTGGCCCAGTCCAGCTGCCCCCTCGTGAAGAAATAAGTCCAGGAGCACTCCATGACCACCCCCACCACCATCCACCACTTCATCGCCGGCAAGCCCTATCCGTCCAAGACCAGCCAGTGGCGCGACGTCACCAACCCCGCCACGCAGGAGGTCGTGGCGCGCGTTCCCTTTGCCACGCGCGAAGAGGTGGAGCTGGCGGTCGCCAACGCGCAGGAGGCCTTCCAGACCTGGCGCAGCACCTCGCTGTCGGCGCGCATGCGCATCATGCTGAAGCTGCAGCAGCTGATCCGCGAGCACCAGGCCGAGCTGGCCCAGCTCATCACGCGCGAGCATGGCAAAACCCTGCCCGATGCCGAGGGCGAGGTCGGGCGCGGCCTGGAGGTGGTGGAGCATGCCTGCTCCATCACCACGCTGCAGCTCGGCGAGATCGCCGAGAACGCCGCCACCGGCGTGGACGTGTACAACCTGCTGCAGCCCCTGGGCGTGGGCGCGGGCATCACGGCCTTCAACTTCCCGGTGATGCTGCCCTGCTTCATGTTCCCCATGGCCATTGCCTGCGGCAACACCTTCGTGCTCAAGCCCTCCGAGCAGGACCCCAGCTCCACCATGCGCCTGGTGGAGCTGGCGCACGAGGCGGGGGTGCCACCCGGCGTGCTCAACGTGATCCACGGCGGCCCCGAGGTGGCCGACATGCTCTGCGATCACCCGGACATCAAGGCGCTGTCGTTCATCGGCTCCACCCATGTGGGCACGCATATCTACCGCCGCGCCAGCGAGGCCGGCAAGCGCGTGCAGTCCATGATGGGCGCCAAGAACCACTGCGTGGTCATGCCCGACGCGCCCAAGGAGCATGCGCTGAACAACCTGCTGGGCTCGGCCTTTGGCGCCGCAGGCCAGCGCTGCATGGCCAACTCGGTGGCCGTGTTCGTGGGTGCCGCGCGCGACTGGCTGCCCGATCTGGTGGCCAAGTCCCAGGCCATGAAGGTAGGCCCTGGCACCGACCGCAGCGCCGACCTGGGCCCCCTGGTCAACCCGCGCGCCAAGGAGCGCGTGCTGGGCCTGATCGACTCCGGCGTGGCCCAAGGAGCGAAGCTGCTGCTGGACGGCCGCAACTGCGTGGTGCCGGGCTATGAAAAAGGCAACTTCGTCGGCCCCACGGTGTTTGCCGACGTGACCGAGGCCATGGACATCTACAGCCAGGAGATCTTCGGCCCGGTGCTCAACGTGGTCTGCGTGGACACGCTGGAGGACGCCATTGCCTTCATCAACCGCAACCCCAACGGCAACGGCACCTCCATCTTCACCAGCAGCGGCTGGGCGGCGCGCAAGTACCAGCACGACATCAACGTGGGCCAGGTGGGCATCAACGTGCCGATTCCCGTGCCCGTGGCCTACTTCAGCTTCACCGGCTCGCGCGGTTCCAAGCTGGGCGACCTGGGCCCCAACGGCAAGCAGGCGGTGCAGTTCTGGACCCAGACCAAGACCGTGACCGCACGCTGGTATGAAGACCACGGCAGCGCCAGTGATGGCGTGAACACGACCATCACGATGAAGTAAGGCCGCGGCATCGAGCCAAGAAGAAAGCGCTGGAAGCTATTGAAAACATAGCTATCAGCGCTTTCTAAACAAGGCCTGCAGGCCTTTTTTTATCAACGTGGCAGGTCGCTGGCGCCCATCAGGAACTCATCCACCGCGCGCGCCGCCTGGCGTCCCTCGCGGATGGCCCAGACCACCAGGCTCTGACCCCGGCGCATGTCGCCGGCGGCAAACACCTTGGGCGCATTCGTGGCGTAGCCGCCCGTGAAGTCGGTACTGGCGCGGGCGTTGCCGCGGGCGTCCTTGCCCACGCCGAAGGCATCGAGCACGGCGGCCACGGGGCTGACGAAACCCATGGCCAGCAGCACCAGGTCGGCCTTGTATTCCTTCTCGGTGCCGGGGATCTCGACGAACCTGCCGTCCTTGAACTCCACCTGCACGGTTTTCAGGCCCGTGACCTTGCCGCCCTTGCCGATGAATTCCTTGGTGGCGATGGCGAATTCGCGCTGGCAACCCTCGTCGTGGCTGGAACTGGTGCGCAGCTTGATCGGCCAGTAGGGCCAGACCAGGGGCTTGTCCTCGGCCAGGGGCGGCATGGGCATCACTTCGAACTGCGTCACGCTGGCCGCGCCGTGGCGGTTGCTGGTGCCCACGCAGTCGCTGCCGGTGTCGCCGCCGCCGATGACGATGACATGCTTGCCATCGGCCCGGATCTGGCCCTTGAGCTTGTCGCCGGCATTGACCTTGTTCTGCTGCGGCAGAAACTCCATGGCGAAGTGGATGCCGGCCAGGTCGCGCCCGGGCACGGGCAGGTCGCGCGAGGCTTCGGCGCCACCGGTGAGCACGATGGCGTCGAAGTCCTTCTGCAGCTGCGCCGGGGTGACGGTTTCCTTGGCCCAGTTGGTGACCTTGGCATCCTTGCCCAGGCCGTCCTTCTCGCTGCCGACGAACACGCCGGTGCGAAACACCACGCCCTCGGCCACGAGCTGCGCCACGCGCTGGTCGATATGGCCCTTGTCGAGCTTGAAGTCGGGGATGCCGTAGCGCAGCAGGCCGCCCACGCGGTCGTTCTTCTCGAACACCGTCACGGCGTGGCCCACGCGCGCCAGTTGCTGCGCCGCCGCCAGGCCCGCCGGGCCGCTGCCGACGACGGCCACCTTCTTGCCCGTCTTGTGCTTAGGGAGCTGGGGCGGCAGCCAGCCCTCGGCCCAGGCGCGGTCGACGATGGCGTGCTCGATGCTCTTGATGCCCACGGCATCGTCGTTGATGTTGAGCGTGCAGGCGGCCTCGCAGGGCGCGGGGCAGATGCGGCCGGTGAACTCGGGGAAGTTGTTGGTGCTGTGCAGCACCGCGCTCGCGCTCTTCCAGTCCTGGTGGTACACGAGGTCGTTGAAGTCCGGAATGATGTTGTTCACCGGGCAGCCGTGGTTGCAGAACGGCGTGCCGCAGTCCATGCAGCGTGCGGCCTGGATCTTGGCCTGCTCGCCCGTCAGGCCGATGACGAATTCCTTGTAGTGCTTGACGCGCTCTGCCGGAGCCGGGTAGCCCTCCTCGATGCGCTCGTATTCCATGAAACCGGTGGTCTTGCCCATGGTGCTGGTCCTTAGCTCGTGTTCGTGTCTTTGCTCGTGGGTATCTGGGTATTCACTCCTTCCCCCACTGGGGGAAGGCGGGGATGGGGGCTGGCCGGCAAGGCTGGCGTCGCTGGCCCCCACCCCTGCCCTCCCCCAGAGGGGGAGGGAGCTGTTCGCTACTTCGCGGCTACAGTTTCATTTTTAGGAGCTGCCTGCGCAGGCGTGGCCTGCTCTTCAAGCACTTTTTGCTCATACATCTCGACCAGGGCGCGCTTGTACTCGGTGGGGAAGACCTTGACGAAGCGGCTGCGCGCCGCGGCCCAGTTGTCGAGCAGTTCGCGCGCGCGGCGGCTGCCGGTGTAGCGGCTGTGCTCCTCCAGCAGCTTTTTCAGCTGCTCCTCGTCGGTCTGGCCGCGGTGCCAGTGGCCGGGATCCATGCTGGCGATCTGCTCGTCGGCGGGCAGGATGCGCTCCAGCGCCACCATGGCCAGGTTGCAGCGGCCATCAAAGCGCCCGTCCTCGTCATAGA
Organism: Alicycliphilus denitrificans; assembly: GCF_044792555.1. GTDB lineage: Bacteria > Pseudomonadota > Gammaproteobacteria > Burkholderiales > Burkholderiaceae_C > Alicycliphilus > Alicycliphilus denitrificans_A. Next base: position 921,347 of record NZ_CP126238.1, on the reverse strand, counting down.
CATAGGCCACGCCGCCGCTCATGCCGGCGGCGAAGTTGCGCCCGGTCCTGCCCAGCACCACCACGGTGCCGCCGGTCATGTATTCGCAGCCATGGTCGCCCACGCCCTCGACCACGGCCGTGGCGCCCGACAGGCGCACGGCGAAGCGCTCGCCGGCCACGCCGGCAAAGAAGGCCTGGCCGCTGGTGGCACCGAACAGCACCGTGTTGCCGACGATGGTGTTGGCTGTCGTTTCGCCGCGGAACTCGTGGCTGGGGCGCACGATGAGGCGCCCGCCCGACAGGCCCTTGCCGGTGTAGTCGTTGGCCTCGCCCGTCAGGTTCAGCGTGATGCCGTTGCACAAAAATGCGCCAAACGACTGCCCGCCCGTGCCCTCGAAGTGGATGCGGATGGTGTCGTCGGGCAGGCCCTCGGGGTGCACCTTGGTCACCGCGCCCGAGAGCATGGCGCCCACCGAGCGGTTGACGTTGCGCGCCACCTCCATCAGGCGCACCTGCTCGCCCTTGCGGATGGCGGGCTGGCAGCGCTCGATGAGCTTCACGTCCAGCGCCTTCTCCAGGCCATGCTCCTGCGCCTCGACGTGGTAGCGCGCCACTTCCGGACCGACCTGGGGCTGGGCGAACAGGCGCGAGAAGTCCAGGCCCTGGGCCTTCCAGTGCGAGAGGCCCTTGCGCATATCGAGCAGCTCGGTGCGGCCGATGAGCTCGTCAAATTTCCGCACGCCCAGCTGCGCCATGATCTGGCGCACCTCCTCAGCGACGAAAAAGAAATAGTTCACCACATGCTCGGGCTTGCCCGAGAACTTGGCGCGCAGCTGCGGGTCCTGCGTGGCCACGCCCACCGGGCAGGTGTTCAGGTGGCACTTGCGCATCATGATGCAGCCCTCGACCACCAGCGGCGCGGTGGCGAAGCCGAACTCGTCCGCGCCCAGCAGCGCGCCGATGACCACGTCGCGGCCGGTCTTCATCTGGCCGTCGGCCTGCACGCGGATGCGCCCGCGCAGGCGGTTCAAGACCAGGGTCTGCTGGGTCTCGGCCAGGCCAATTTCCCAGGGCGAGCCGGCGTGCTTGATGCTGGACCAGGGCGAGGCGCCCGTGCCGCCGTCATGGCCGGCGATGACCACATGGTCGCTCTTGCACTTGGCCACGCCGGCGGCGATGGTGCCCACGCCGACCTCGGACACCAGCTTGACCGAGACGTCGGCGTGCGGCGCCACGTTCTTCAGGTCGTGGATCAACTGCGCCAGATCTTCGATGGAGTAGATGTCGTGGTGCGGCGGCGGGCTGATCAGGCCCACGCCGGGCACGCTGTGGCGCAGCTGGCCGATGTACTCGGACACCTTGCCGCCCGGCAGCTGGCCGCCCTCGCCGGGCTTGGCACCCTGGGCCATCTTGATCTGGATCTGGTCCGACGAGGCCAGGTATTCGGCCGTGACGCCAAAGCGCCCGGATGCCACCTGCTTGATCTTCGAGCGCAGGCTGTCGCCGTCCTGCAGGTCAATGTCGGCCGCGACCTTGTCGGCTCCGATGATGGACGCCAGGGTCTCGCCCTGCACGATCGGTATGCCTTTGAGTTCCTTGCGGTAGCGCGCCGGGTCTTCGCCGCCCTCGCCGGTGTTGCTCTTGCCGCCGATGCGGTTCATGGCCACGGCCAGCGTGGCGTGCGCCTCGGTGCTGATCGAGCCCAGCGACATGGCGCCGGTGGCAAAGCGCTTGACGATCTCCTTGGCCGGCTCGACCTCTTCCAGGGCAATCGCCTTGGCTGGGTCGAACTGGAACTCGAACAGGCCGCGCAGCGTCATCTGGCGCTTGGTCTGGTCGTTGATGAGCTGTGCGTATTCCTTGTAGGTGCTCCAGTTGCCGGCGCGCGTGGCGTGCTGCAGCTTGGCGATGGCGTCGGGCGTCCACATGTGCTCCTCGCCGCGCGTGCGCCAGGCGTATTCGCCGCCGGCGTCAAGCATGGTGGCCAGCACCGGGTCGTTGCCAAAGGCGGCGACGTGGGTGCGGATGGATTCCTCGGCGATCTCGAACACGCCCATGCCCTCGACGCGGCTGGCGGTGCCGGTGAAGTACTTGGCCACGGTGTCGCTGGAGAGGCCCACGCACTCGAACAGCTGCGCGCCGCAGTAGCTCATGTAGGTGGACACGCCCATCTTGGACATGATCTTGGACAGGCCCTTGCCGATCGCCTTGACGTAGTTGTAGATGGCCTTGTCGGCAGACAACGCGCCCGGCAGCTCGTGGTGCATGGCAACCAGGGTTTCCAGCGCCAGGTAGGGGTGGACGGCCTCGGCGCCATAGCCGGCGAGCACGGCGAAGTGGTGCACCTCGCGCGCCGTGGCGGTTTCCACCACCAGGCCCGTCGTCGTGCGCAGCCCCTCGCGCACCAGGTGCTGGTGGATGCTTGATACCGCCAGCAGCGCGGGGATGGCGACCTGGGTCGCGCTCAGGTGGCGGTCGCTGATGATCAGGATGTTGGCGCCGCCCTTGATCTCATCGACGGCCTGCGCGCACAGCGAGGCCAGTTTGGCCTCCACGCCCTGCTTGCCCCAGGCCAGCGGGTAGGTGATGTCGATGGTCGCGCTCTTGAACTTGCCGTGCGTGTGCTGCTCGATCTGGCGCAGCTTGGCCATGCCGTGGAAGTCCAGGATGGGCTGCTGCAGTTCCAGCCGCATCGGGGGGTTCACCTGGTTGATGTCCAGCAGGTTCGGCTTGGGGCCGACAAAGGACACCAGGCTCATGACGATGGCTTCGCGGATCGGGTCGATCGGCGGGTTCGTCACCTGCGCGAACATCTGGCGGAAGTAGTTGTACAGCGGCTTGCTGCGCTCGGACAGCACGGCCAGCGGGCTGTCGTTGCCCATGGAGCCGATGCCCTCCTCGCCATTGGCGGCCATGGGGGCGAGCAGGAACTTGATGTCCTCCTGCGTGAAGCCGAAGGCCTGCTGGCGCTCCAGCAGCGGCAGGTCGGACGCCACGGGCGCCGCCGGCGGCGCCTGCACATCGTCGAGCTTGATGCGCAGGTTCTCGATCCACTGCTTGTAGGGCTTGGTGTTGACGATGTTGGCCTTGAGCTCGTCGTCCTCGATCAGCCGGCCCTGCTCCAGGTCGATGAGCAGCATCTTGCCCGGCTGCAGGCGCCACTTGCGCAGCACGCGGCTGTCGGGCACGGGCAGCACGCCGGCCTCGGATGCCAGGATCACCAGGTCATCGTCCGTCACCACGTAGCGCGAGGGGCGCAGGCCGTTGCGGTCCAGCGTGGCGCCGATCTGGCGCCCGTCGGTGAAGACGATGGAGGCCGGGCCGTCCCACGGCTCGATCATCGCGGCGTGGTACTCGTAGAAGGCGCGGCGGCGCTCGTCCATGCCCTCATGTTGCTCCCAGGGCTCGGGGATCATCATCATCACGGCCTGGCTGATCGGGTAGCCGGCCATGGTCAGCAGTTCCAGGCAGTTGTCGAAGGTGGCGGTGTCGGACTGGCCGGCGAAGCTGATGGGGTAGAGCTTCTTCAGGTCTTCGCCCAGCACGGGCGAGGCCATCACGCCCTCGCGCGCCAGCATCCAGTTGTAGTTGCCGCGCACGGTGTTGATCTCGCCGTTGTGCGCCACGTAGCGGTAGGGGTGGGCCAGCGGCCACTCGGGGAAGGTGTTGGTCGAGAAGCGCTGGTGCACCAGGCCGATGGCTGAGACGCAGCGCTCGTCCGCCAGATCCTTGTAGTACACACCCACCTGGTTGGCCAGCAGCAGGCCCTTGTAGACCACGGTGCGGCTGCTCATGCTGGGCACGTAATACTCTTTGCTGTGCTTGAGCTTGAGCGCCTGGATGGCGGCGCTGGCGGTCTTGCGGATCACGTAGAGCTTGCGTTCCAGCGCGTCCTGCACGATCACGTCCGCGCCGCGGCCGATGAACAGCTGGCGCAGGATGGGCTCCTTCTCGCGCACCGTGGGCGACATCGGCATGTCGCGGTTCACCGGCACGTCGCGCCAACCCAGCAGCTTCTGCCCCTCGGCCTTGATGGCGCGTTCCAGCTCCTGCTCGCAGGCCAGGCGACTGGCGTGCTCCTTGGGCAGGAACACCATGCCCACGCCGTACTCGCCGGCCGGGGGCAGCTCCACGCCGAGCTTGGCCATTTCTTCGCGGTACAGCTGGTCCGGGATCTGGATCAGGATGCCCGCGCCGTCGCCCATGAGCTTGTCCGCGCCCACGGCGCCACGGTGGTCCAGGTTCTCCAGGATCTTCAGCGCACCGGTGACGATGTCATGGCGCTTCACGCCCTTGATATGGGCCACGAAGCCCAGGCCACAGGCGTCATGTTCGTTACTGGAGGCATACAGGCCGTGCTGTTGCAGGTGCTGGATTTCGGCAGCCTTGGTCATCGCGCGCTTTCTCAAAATTTCGCAGGGATGCGCAGAATAAGGCATGAATCCATGCATGACAAGCATATTAATGGGGGTCAGATTCTAATTTATTACCATACTATTGAATCTTAATTAAATTAGGGACACATTAAATTTGAGAGCATCATGCCATTTATGTACAATGCTTTCAGGCTTATTTGTCGTTATTTTCAGGCGCCACGACGGGCCGTCCGGGCTTGGCCTTGCTCACGCGGCGCGACGACTTCTTTTGCAGCTCTGCCACAAAATCGGCGTCGCCCAGCGCCCAGCCGCGCAGCGTCGCCTCGGTCAGCGCGGCCTGCTCGGCGCTGCTTATGCCGGCCTGCACCAGCGCGGCATAGGCGGCCTCGCGCGCGAACGGCGTATTGCCCAGAGCCCAGTACAGCGCATGGGGCGTGACCAGCCTGTCGCTGCGCTGGCCCAGGTAATGGGCATGGCTGGACCAGGGCCAGTCCAGCACCTGCGCCACCATGCCGGCGCGCACCGGGTTGAGGTCGATGTAGGCCATGCAGGCGAGCAGGTAACGATCGGTCTCGATCAGCGTGGAGCGGTAGCGCCCCTCCCACAGCGTGCCGCTGCGGCCGTGGCGATCATTGAAATAGCGCACATAGCTGCGGCCCACGGCCTGCATCATCAGCGGCAGCGCCTCGGCCGTGGTGGGTGTGGCCAACAGGTGGAAATGGTTGTCCATGAGCACATAGGCATGGACGGCGACGCCGAACTTCTGCGCGTTCTCGGCCAGCAGCGCCAGCATGGCCTCGAAGTCCTGCCGGTCGACAAAGATGGCCTGGCGGTTATTGCCGCGCTGGATGATGTGGTGCGGATAGCCCGCAAGAGTGAGGCGGGGCAGACGGGCCATGGGAGCTCCTGGCAGGACAGGAGCTCGATTTTAATTGGAATCCGACCCCAATTAATTCAACGGTCCGAACCGCCCTCCCAGCGCCTGGGCAAGACCAAACTCCTCCAGGATGGCCACCAGCCGCTCCTGCGCGCTGCGCTTCTTCTGCCCCGTCCAGCGCGCCAGGATCAGTTCATTCTTCAGGCTGTGCTCCCAGCCCACCAGCTCGGTCACGGTGACCTGGTAGCCCGAGGCCTCCAGGCGCAGGCAGCGCAGCACGTTGGTGATCTGGCTGCCCAGTTCGCGCGTGTGGATCGGGTGGCGCCAGAGTTCGGCCAGCGGCGTACGCGCCAGGCTCAGTGCCTTGGTCTGGCGCAGGCAGGCCGCCACCTCGGCCTGGCAGCAGGGCACGAGCACCATGAAGCGCGCGTGTTTCTGCAGGCCGAAGGCAATGGCGTCGTCGGTGGCGGTGTCGCAGGCGTGCAGCGCGGTGACGATGTCGAAGCGCTCGGGCAATTGCGCCGCCCCCGCCGCGTCGGCCACGGACATGTCGAGGAAGCGCATGCGCTCGAAGCCCAGGCGCTGCGCCAGGTCACGCGAGCGCTGCACCAGTTCGCCGCGCCACTCGATGCCGTAGATCTCGCCACGCCCGAGCTGCTTGAAAAACAGGTCGTAGAGGATGAAGCCCAGGTAGGACTTGCCGGCGCCGTGGTCGGCCAGCAGCGGTGCATGGCCGTCCTGCGACAGCTCGGCGAGCAGCGGCTCGATGAACTGGTACAGGTGGTAGACCTGCTTGAGCTTGCGCCGCGAGTCCTGGTTCAGCCGCCCCTCGCGCGTGAGGATGTGCAGTTCCTTGAGCAGTTCTATCGACTGGCCGGGACGCAGTTCGGCCAATACCGCCGCCTGGGCCGCCTGGGCGGCATCGGCCTTGGACTGGGCGCGGCTCACGCCTGGCCCTTGTCGTCGCCCTTGGCGCCATGCCCCACGGGGCAGCGCGGCCCCACGTCCAGGTCGGCCCAGCCCTGGGCTCCCAGGCGCTCCAGCACCTCGATGTTGCGCTCGAAGATTTCCTCGGCCTCGGGGAAGGCCTCGACCGCGCGGTCTATGCTCTCCTCGCGCAGCAGGTGCAGCGCGGGGTATGGCGCACGGTTGGTGGCATTGCTCACGTCATCAGCCAGCGTGCCCTCGAACTGAAAGCGCGGGTGGAACGCCGCCACCTGCAGGATGCCAGCCAGGTCCATGGCCTCGACGAGCTCGTCGGCCAGCTCCAGGAAGTCGTTGAAGTCCAGGAAGTCCGGCATGGCCAGCGGCGCCATCAGCAGCGTGGTGTCGCGCTTCTCGGGCGAAGCCTCGGCCAGCGCCTCCAGCTCGCGCTGCAAATCCTGTAGCAACGCGCGCGCGTCGGTGGCGTGGCTCACGGCATAGTGGATCTGGTCCTTGGTGTGCACGCTCTTGGCAAACGGGCACAGGTTCAGGCCGATGACGGCGCGCTCGAGCCAGCGCACCATGTCCTGCACCACCACCGCATCGTCGCAGGCAGAGGGGTTTGGCTGATCGTGGGTGGGGGCGGTGGTCATGCTGCGGCTCGTTTCATCGAAGGGGCAGGCATTATCAGCCCAGCAGGCGCTGGCCCGTAAGGCGCTCGTGCTCGCGCGCGGCGTACCGGTCGGTCATGCCGGCAATGAAGTCGGCCACGGTGCGCGCATGTTGCTGCGCGTCTCCTTCCAGGGCCTGGCCAGCCTGTGCGGACGGCATCTCGCGCGGGTCGGCCTGGTAGATGGCAAACAGCTCGCGCACCACCTGGCGCGCACGGTCCGTGGTCTGCATCACCTGGGGGTGGCGATACAGCGCCCGGAACAGAAAGCGCTTGAGCTCCCGCGACTGCGCGCACATGTCCGGCGAGAAGCCCACCAGCGCGGGCAGCCGCCGCACGGCATCGACATCGGCTGGGGCATGCGCGGCCAGGGCGGTACGCGTGGCGGCGATCACGTCGTAGACCTGGTCGCTGAGCATGCGGCGTATGGCCTCGGCCAGCAGCCGGCGCCGGCACGCGGGCTGCATCAAATGGGGATATTCGGCTTCGGCCTGGGCGCGGTAGCGGTCGAACAACGGCACGTCGCGCAGCTGCGCCAGGGTGATGAGGCCGGAGCGCACGCCGTCGTCGATGTCGTGCGCGTTGTAGGCGATCTCGTCGGCCAGGTTGCACAGCTGCGCCTCCAGGCTGGGCTGATGCCCCAGCAGAAAGCGTTGCCCCACCCCGCCGGGCTCGCGCGTCTGCAACCACTCGGCGTTGCGCCGCGAACAGTGTTTGAGGATGCCCTCGCGCGTCTCGAATGTCAGGTTAATACCGTCGTACTGCGGGTAGCGCTCCTCCAGCCGGTCCACCACGCGCAGGCTTTGCAGGTTGTGCTCGAAGCCGCCGAAGTCGGCCATGCAGTCGTTCAGTGCATCCTGCCCCGCATGGCCGAAAGGCGTGTGCCCCAGGTCATGAGCCAGGCACACGGCCTCGACCAGGTCCTCGTTCAGGCGCAGCGAGCGCGCGATGGAGCGGCCCAGCTGCGCCACCTCCAGCGAATGCGTGAGCCGCGTGCGAAACAGGTCACCCTCGTGGTTCAGGAACACCTGGGTCTTGTAGACCAGGCGCCGGAAGGCCGTGGAATGCACGATGCGGTCGCGATCGCGCTGGTACTCGGTGCGCGTGGGCGCGGGCGGCTCGGAGCAGCGGCGGCCACGGCTATGCGCCGGATCACAGGCGTAGGGGGCCAGCACAGTATCAAGCATCAAATTGGCCTTCAAGGCTTTTCCAGCAAGCGAAAGCAGCTAGCGTAAATATAGCTTCACGCGACTGCGCAGCACTGATCTATGACCCCGCGCACCAGCGCATCGGGCGCCGCACGCATGACGGCCTGGCCCGGGCCGTCGATCAGCACGAAGCGGATCTCGCCAGCCTCGGCCTTCTTGTCCACGCGCATCAGCTCCAGGTAGCGGCCCGCGTTGTCCTGCGCATCGAGCACCGGCGCGCGCGTGGGCAGGCCGGCGCGCGCGATCAGGCGCGTTAGGCGCTCCACAAACGCCGCATCCACCAGGCCCAGGCGGCGCGAGAGCTCGGCCGCCATCACCATGCCCGCCGCCACGCCCTCGCCATGCAGCCACACACCGTAACCCATGCCGGCCTCGATGGCGTGGCCGAAGGTGTGGCCGAAATTCAGGATGGCACGCAGGCCGGCCTCGCGCTCGTCGGCACCCACCACCGCCGCCTTGATCTCGCAACTGCGCTTGACGGCATGGGCCAGCGCGGCCCGGTCGCGCGCCAGCAGCGCGTCCATGTGCTGCTCCAGCCAGGCGAACAACTCCATGTCGGCAATGGGCCCGTACTTGATGACCTCGGCCAGCCCGGCGGCCAGCTCGCGCGCGGGTAGCGTGTCCAGCGTCGCCAGGTCGCACACCACCAGCCGCGGCTGGTAGAAGGCGCCGATCATGTTCTTGCCCAGCGGGTGGTTGATGGCCGTCTTGCCGCCCACGCTGGAGTCCACCTGCGCCAGCAGCGTGGTCGGCACCTGCACAAAGGGCACGCCGCGCATGTAGCAGGCGGCGGCAAAGCCGGTCATGTCGCCGATCACGCCGCCGCCCAGGGCGTAGAGCACGGTCTTGCGGTCGCAGCCATGGGTGAGCAGGGCGTCGAAGATCAGGTTCAGGGTTTGCCAGGTTTTGTGCTCTTCGCCGTCGGGGAGGACCACGGTGTGGACGGCGGGGTAACGCTCCTGCAGCGTGGCAACCAGTGCTGCGCCGTAAAGCGGTTGGATAGTGTCGTTAGTAACAACCAAGGCAGCCGTGCCCGTTGGCAGGGCCGCCTGCCTAGCCATGCCGTGCAGCAAATCCGCACCGATGTCGATAGCGTAACTACGCTCTTGCAGCTCAATGGGCACGCAAGCCGTAGTCTGATAGGACGATTGCATCATCAAAGCCTTACAGAAAACAAAATCCCCGGACAGGCCGGGGATTGAGGATAAGCGAATTTATTGCTATTGGATGGTCACATTGATAGTTACAGGTGCGGCATTGAGCTGTCGCTGGTCATAGACCCGCACAGCTGTATTGCCCGCCTGGGTTCCACTTGTGACTGAAAGCACGTTCCCGTTCATGGTTGCGGTTGCCAGGCTCGAATTATCCGCCGTCACGGTGTATTCGCCGGAACCACCCCTAATCAGAATCTGCGCCGTGGACGCAGGCACCGGTGGAATAGCTCCCGGATTGGCGCGGTTGAGTGTCACCGCAGTCGTCGAGGCAGTCACGGGAGGGGCTTGCATAGCGCATCCACCGTTATCCACGATCGTAACCACGGCCGTAGCCACTGCACCCAAGGAGTCCACTGCCGTCAAAGTGACATCTGTATTGCCATTCACGCAACGCGAGCCAGCGGAACCTGTCACCAAGGTTACGGATGACGGATTGGTGGGGCAACCGCCAACTTGAGGCTGCAACTGAGTGCGGTCGGTAAAGAAGCACACCGGACCAGACGCAGCCCCATAGATGTTCAGACGAATATCCTGGTTGTCATCTTCGGTAATCGAAAGGGCGCCTGGCATGATATTGAACACCCCGGTGCCATTGGTCACCTCAACAGTTACCTTGACGGTCTGTCCCGTGGCATCGGCAACTCCAACCTCAAGCTTGGATGCCAACAGGCCTTTGATATGCATTTCGTCACCCGAGATGGTGAGCTGGATGGCCGATGGGATGCCGCCCGCCACTTGATAGGGCGGTTGACCACCAGAGATTTTCACCACCGCATCAATGCCAGGGAAAATTTTCAGCTCTGTAGGCGACACGCGCAACTCAGGTGCCCCCACCGTCACTGCCACACCCAGCTTGGTGTTGGCCGCATCGGTCACCGTCACCACACCTGCGCCAATGGCCATGCCCGTCACGCTGAACTGATTCCCACCGATCTTGGCGGCTGTGAACGCATTGGCGTTGGAGCCCTCAACCATATAAGGCGGAACACCGCCGCGGATCGTGAAGGTACGCATCGATGCCGGTCCCACCCCAATGGTGAGCGCCTCCGGTGCCGTGCTGGTCAGCGGAATGCTAGAGCCTACGTTTACCGCTACTCCCACCATAGCTCCTGCGTTGTCCATCACGTTGACTACAGAGTTACCGGTATTTACGGCACCAATCAGCAACCTCGTCCCATTGACAGCCCCCACGGCGATCGCCGTGTCGCTATTACCAACCCGGTACGGTGGTACGCCACCCGATATTTCATACTGGCCACTGGAGCCTGGCAGCAAGGTTACCGGCGAGGGCGCCGTGGTTAGCAATGTCTTACCGGGCTGACCACCAGGGGAACCACCGCCACCACCACATGCAGCCAAAGCGCCCAAAAAAACCGCGAAGACGAATATTGCTTTCAAAATTTTCATGACGTTCTTACTTTCCATAATCACCGCACAGGCCCGCGATCCGTAATGACCTTGGGCGTAATAAACACCAGCATCTCCCGCTTCATGGATTCCTTGGTGCGGCTCTTGAACAGGTTGCCCACCACCGGCACATCACCCAGCACGGGTATCTTGTTTTCCTGATTGGTTTCTTCCATCTCGAAGATGCCACCAATCACCACGGTGCCGCCGTTTTCCACCAGCACCTGGGTCTTGATGTGCTTGGTGTCTATGGCGACGCCCTGGGTAGTGCTCTCGCCGCGGCTGTCCTTGTTGACGTCCAGGTCGAGGATGATGTTGCCCTCGGGCGTGATTTGCGGAACGACCTCCAGCTTGAGCACCGCCTTCTTGAAGGCGATGGTGGTGGCGCCGTTGGGGGCGGTGACCGTGTAGGGGTACTCGGTACCCTGCTCGATCAGGGCCTTGGTCTGGTCGGCGGTGATCAGGCGCGGGCTCGATACCACCTTGCCCTGGCCGTCGGCCTCCATGGCGGACAACTCCAGGGTCAGGAAGCGGTTGGCGGCCGAGTTGAAGATGGACAGGGCAAACGAGCCCACCGCCTGGCCGCTGGACAGCGACGCCGGCAGGTTGACGAAATTGCCCCCCACGTTCACAGGACCACCAAACCCGCTGGAATTGGTGGCGTTGGAGTAATTGGTACCCCAGGCCACGCGGTTGTCCCCGCCTATGCCGTAGCCGCCGTCGCCGCCGCGGTTGGCGCGCAGGTCGCCGCCGCCCAGGCGCACGCCCAGGGAGCGGCCAAAGGTGTCGCGCGCCTCGACGATGCGGGCCTCGATCATGACCTGGCGCACCGGCACGTCCAGCGTCTGCAGCAGCTGGCGCACCTCCTCCAGCTTGGCGGGCGTGTCGGTCACGAACAGCTGGTTGGTGCGCGGCTCGGCGATGGCATTGCCGCGCTGCGACAGAAAGCGCGTGTTCTGGCTGGAGCTGCCGCCGCCGCTGCCCGAAGAGGTGTTGGTGGTCAGCTGCACCACCATATCAGCCGCCTTGGCATAGTTCAGCTGGTAGGCCTGCGTGCGCAGGGGCTCCAGCTTGGCAATGGCCTGGGCGGCTTCGTAGTCCTTGCGTGTGCGCTCGTCGATCTCGTCCTTGGGCGCAATCCACAGCACGGTGCCGGACTTGCGCATGCCAAGACCCTTGGCGTCCATGATGATCTGCAGGGCCTGGTCCCAAGGCACGTCCTTCAGGCGCAGGGTCAGCGCGCCCGTGACGGTGTCGGAGGTGACGATGTTGAAATTGGTGAAGTCGGCGATCACCTGCAGCAGCGAGCGCACTTCGATGTTCTGGAAGTTCAGCGACAACTTTTCGCCGGTGTAGTTGGGGCCCTGGGTCAGCTTGGACAGGTCGACCTTCTTGGGGCGCACCTCGACGACAAACTGGTTATCGCTTTGGTAGGCGCTGTGCTCCCAGTCGCCCACGGGATCTATGGTCAGGCGCACGCGCTCACCCTGCTGGGCGGCGGTGATGATCTGCACCGGGGTGCCGAAGTCCGACACATCAAGCCGCCGGCGCAGCCCCTCGGGCAGCGACGAGCGCAGGAAATCGATCACCAGGCCCTTGCCTTGAAGCCTGAGGTCCACGCCCACCTGGTTGTTGGCCAGGCCCACGACGATGCGGCCGGCGCCGTCGGTGCCACGGCGGAAGTCCAGGTCCTTGAGCGGCAGCATGTCGGCATTCTGACTTTCGGCAAACACGGCCGATGATCCACTGGCGACACGCGCGCCGCCGGTGACGGCATCGAGCAGCACCAGCACCGTCTTGCCATGCAGCTCAGTGCGGTACGTCGTGGGCTGCTTAAGGTTCAAGACGATGCGCGAGCGTTCGCCGGCCTCGACGAGGTTGGCTGACTTGACGTTGCCCTGGTTGATTTCCACCAAGGAGCGGCCCGAGGCATTGGTAGTACCGGGAAAGTCCAAGGCAATACGCGCCGGGGTCTGAATGGAAAATCCCGTGGGCAGCTCGGTCTGAGGTTCCGAAAATTCGATGCGCAGCACCTCGGCGCCGCCTTGCAGGAAACCCGAGATCGATTCAATGGAACCCCGCGCATGCGATGCCGTGGCGCCCAGGACTGCCACGATGGCTGCGCCGGCCAGCCAAAGATGCCGGGGCAAACGAGATTGCTGCTGAATCATTTCCTCACCTCATTTCCCTCTTGCAGGTCCAGTGTTGTCATGCGCTCCACCCAATCCCCCGTGGAGTCCTGGACTATCTCGCGCAAACGGATATTCGTTTCCGATATTCCGATAATTTTTCCGTAGTTCTGGCCGAGATAATTACCTGTGCGCACTTGGTATAGCAGCTTGTCCACGCTGACCAATGCGGTCGGAACCCCGGTTTTATTCAGGCTGCCGACCATCTTCACGGTATCGAGCGGATAAGCCTCCAGCGGCTCTTTGCGCCTGCTCATCTCGGGCGCAATCAGGGAGGCATTGGCCACATTTTCCGATGACTCCCGACGCAAGACCTGCGTCAGTTTCAACGGATTGAATGGCTCCATCTTGCCGTCCCCGTTGTAATCCTGCGGAAGAAATTGCTTGGGCTCGGAGAGCGGCGTGACGCGTGGCTTGGTGGTGGCACGCAGATCGGCCATCCACTGGCGCAGTTCGTCTTCGTCATTGCCGCTACAACCAGCCAGCATCAACACGCCCATCACCGCGATGAACGGCCTGCAGCAAAAGCGCATCATTTCTTGGCTCCTTTCGCTGCGGCCTTCTGGGCCTGTATCTCCTCGGGATCGAGGTAGCGGAAGGTTCTGGCCGTGGCCTCCATGGTCAGGTTGCCATGCACATCCTTGCTGGCAGGAGCCAGCGAAAGATTGTTCAGGGTCACAATGCGCGAGAGATTGGCCACATCGGATGCGAATGCACCCACGTCGTGGTATTTGCCCACCACGCGGATCGCAATGGGCAGTTCGGCGTAGTAATCCTTGACCACCACCTGGCCCGGGCGGAACAGTTCGAATTGCAGGCTGCGCCCCAGGCCGGCCTGGTTGATATCGGACAGCAGGGCCGACATTTCCGCCTTGCTGGGCAATTGCTTTTCGAGCTGGATCACGTATTGCTGAATCTGCTCACGCTGCTGCTTCAAGGCATCCAGGCTGACTGCCTTCACGAGTTTTTTCTGATAGTCGGCACGCAAGGTCTGTTCGGTATTGCGCTCTGCGGTCAGCTCCTCTTCAAATTCAGAGAGCTTGAAGAACCACAGAAACGTGGCCACACCGACGGCGATCAGCACGCACAGCAAGGTGCGCGGCAATACCGGCCATTGCGACGGATCCTTGGGATCCAGGTTCTGGAACTGATGCTGCAAATCCCCTTGCAGCCTGGCGAAGTCAACCTTCGGCGCTTTCTTCTTGGCCATGTCTATTTCCCTGCCGCCGCTTCACTTGCAGCGCCCATCGCCTTTTGCGCCTCGGAGCTGCGCACCAGGCGGAAACGCAGATTGAACGACGCCACGCGGCGCTGGTCCTTGGGGGACAAGGACACATTGGCGGCAATGATTTCCACCAACTCGGGCTTGGCAAGCCAGGGCGTGTTGTTGCTCAGGTTGCGCAGCATCTCGGAAACCCGCTCATTGGACTGCGCCATACCCTGCATGGTGACGATTTGGTCGGCCTGCTTGAGGCTGGTCACGTACACGCCGTCAGGTAGTTGCTTGACCATTTCGTTGAGCAGGTGAACCGGCAGGTTGCGATCGGACTGCAGGTCTTCCACGGCCCTCTGACGTGCCTGAAGCGCGGTGATTTCCTCTTCGAGGTTGGCGATTTCCTTGATCTGGCGCTCCAGCACCTGAATCTCGCCGCGCAGAAAACTGTTCCTGTCCTGCTGATCGGTGATCATCATCTGGAACCACCAGTAAATCACCGCGGCAATGACCAGGCCAGCCAAAGCCGAGGCCATCATGATGGCCTGAAACGTCTCGCGCCGGCGTTTGCGTGCAACTTCCCGGTGCGGGAGCAGGTTGATCAGAATCACTGCACGAACCTCCGCATCGCCAGTCCGCAGGACGTCAGATAGGACGGCGCCTCGCGCGCCATTTTCCTGAGACGTACCGCGCCACCTACGTCCATGCCCTCAAACGGGTTGATGATGCTGCAGGCAAAGCCGGTGCTCTCGGTCACTGCCTGGGTCAGGCCATGCAGCGGAGCGGAGCCGCCGGCCAGCATGATGTGATCCACCCGGTGATAGGGCGTGCTGGTGAAGAAAAACTGCAGGGCGCGCCCGACCTCCTGGGCCAGGCTGTCCACGAAGGGGCTCAGCACGGCAGATTGATAGTCTTCCGGCAGATCACCGTTGCGCTTCTTGCTCTCGGCCTCCTCCTGGGAAAAGCCGTACTGGCGCACGATGAGCTGCGTCAGCTGCGCGCCGCCGAAGGCCTGGTCGCGCTCATACAGCACGTCGTCGTTGCGGATGACCTGCATGCTGGTGGTGAGCGCACCCACCTCGAACAGGGCCACCACCGCATCCGTGCCGCGGTTCGGCAGGGCCTCGATGAGGCGACCGACGGCCAGGCGCGCGGCATGGGACTCGATGTCCACAATCACGGGCTTGAGGCCGGCGGCTTCCGCCAGGCCCTGGCGATCCTGGACCTTTTCCTTGCGCGATGCGGCAATCAGCACATCCACATCGCCAGGCGCATTCTTGCTCGGGCCGACGACGCAGAAATCCAGGCTCACCTCATCGAGTGAAAACGGGATGTACTGGTTGGCCTCGGATTCGACCTGCACCTCCAACTCCTGCTCGGTCATGCCGCCAGGCAGGCTGATGCGCTTGGTGATCACCGCGGACGGAGGCAAGGCCAGCGCCACGTTCTTCGTCTTGGTGCCGCTTTTTTTCACCAGCCGGCGCAAGGCGTCGGCAACCTCGTCGAATTTTTCGATGTTGCCATCGGTGATCCACCCTCGTTCCAGTTGCTCGATGGCACAGCACTCGAGAACCAGGGCACCTCCCTTATCACGCCCAAGCTCCACCAGCTTGACGCTGGAAGAGCTGATGTCGACCCCTAACAATGGAGCCGGCTGACGACTGAACAACGACCCCATTGAGATCACGGCTCCCCCCGTAACTTACCGATATGACGCAACAAAACCTAACACTTCACATGAATCCTATCAGTATGCTCCTACACCAGCAAAGAGTTTTACGCCACTGATACATCTGTTGCGTTGTCAAAAGCCGACGATTTTTCTGTTATTGATAAGGGAATTTTCGAGTCGCTTTCAGGTCTGCCTACCAACACCATCTGACACATCCCATCAGGGATGGGCAAGCCTCGAATTTTTATAATGTGAGGTTGCTTGCCGATTGAGCCCTATGCCGCATTCACGAGAAAAAGCCCCCTCCCCCAAACCCCCCGCCCATTCGCCACGCTGGCTACGCTGGCTGCTGCGCGCTGTGGTCTGGCTCGCAGGCCTGGGCGCAGCGGGTGCGCTGGCGGCCATGCTGGTGGTGGGCGTAGGCCTGGCCATGGCCTACCCCAATCTGCCCGACGTTTCCGATCTGGCCGACTACCGCCCCAAGCTGCCGCTGCGCGTGTACTCCACCGAGGGCGCATTGCTCGGCGAATTTGGCGAAGAGCGCCGCAACCTCACCCCCATCGCGGACATTCCGGCCGTGATGACCCAGGCCGTGCTGGCCATTGAGGACGCGCGCTTTTTCGAGCATGGCGGCGTGGACTACAAGGGCGTGCTGCGCGCGGCCCTGGCCAACCTGGGCCGGGCGAAAAGCCAGGGCGCCTCCACCATCACCATGCAGGTGGCGCGCAATGTTTATCTCTCATCAGAAAAAACATTGACGCGAAAAATATATGAAATATTGTTAACTTTTAAGCTTGAGCATTTGCTGACAAAGAATCAGATTCTCGAGATCTATATGAACCAGATTTATCTGGGGAATCGCGCCTACGGTTTTGCAGCCGCCTCCGAGGCCTATTTTGGCAAGCCGCTGAAGTCCATCTCCATCGCCGAGGCCGCCATGCTGGCCGGCCTGCCCAAGGCCCCCTCGGCCTACAACCCGATCAGCAACCCCAAGCGCGCCCGCGTGCGCCAGCTCTACATCATCGAGCGCATGCTGGACAACGGCTTCATCACCGCTGCACAGGCCGCCGCAGCCAAGCAGGAAGATCTCAGGCTGCGCTCGTCCACCGACAGCACCCGCGTGCATGCCGAATATGTCGCCGAGATGGCGCGCCAGCTGATTTTTGCCCAGTACGGCGCCGAGGCCTATACCCGCGGCCTGAACGTCTACACCACCCTGAATGCGGGCGAGCAGGAGGTGGCCTACGCCGCCCTGCGCAAGGGCATCATGGATTACGAGCGACGCCAGCATTACCGTGGCCCCGAGCGTTTCGTGAGCCTGCCCAGCAGCGCCGCCGAGGTCGAGGACGCGATTGATGACGCACTGGCCAACCACCCCGACAACGGCGATGTGCTGGCGGCCGTGGTGCTCGAGGCCAACGCCAAGAAGATCGTTGCCGCACGCGCCGATGGCGAGCAGATCGAGATCACCGGCGAGGGCCTCAAGCCCGCCCAGTCGGGGCTGAGCGACAAGGCCCCGCCGAACATCAAGCTGCGCCGCGGCGCCGTCATTCGCGTGCTACAGACGCCGAAAAAGACCTGGGAGATCACCCAACTGCCCGAGGTGGAGGGTGCCTTCGTGGCCATTGACCCGCGCTCGGGCGCCATACGCGCGCTGGTGGGCGGCTTCGACTTTGACAAGAACAAGTTCAACCATGTCACCCAGGCATGGCGCCAGCCGGGCTCGTCCTTCAAGCCCTTCATCTATTCCGCGGCTCTCGAAAAAGGCTTCACGCCGGCCACGGTCGTCAATGATGCGCCGATATTTTTCAGCGCCGGTGCGACGGGCGCACAGCCCTGGGAGCCCAAGAACTACGACGGCAAATACGACGGCCCGATGACCTTGCGCACGGGCCTGGCGAAGTCCAAGAACATGGTCTCCATCCGCGTGCTGCAGGCCGTGGGCCCCAAGACCGCACAGGAATGGGTGAGCCGCTTCGGCTTTGACGCCGACAAGCACCCGGCCTACCTGACGATGGCGCTGGGCGCGGGTTCGGTCACGCCGATGCAGATGGCGACGGGTTATTCGGCGTTTGCCAACGGCGGCTACCGCGTCAACCCCTACCTGATCACCCGCGTGACCGATCACAAGGGCCGCATCCTGTCCAACTTCCAGCCGCCGGCCACCGAGGACAACCCGCGCGCCATCGACGCGCGCAACGCCTTCATCATGAACAGCCTGCTGCAGGAGATCACGCGCTCGGGCACGGCCGCACGTGCGCAGGCCACGCTCAAGCGTCCCGATCTGTACGGCAAGACCGGCACCACCAACGATTCGGTGGATGCCTGGTTCGCCGGCTTTCAGCCCACGCTGACGGCCGTGACCTGGATTGGCTACGACCAGCCGCGCAACCTGGGCAGCCGCGAGACCGGTGGCGGCCTGGCATTGCCCATCTGGATCAGCTTCATGGACAAGGCGCTCAAGGGCGTGCCCGTGGCCGAGCCCACCGTGCCCCCCGGCGTGGTGAACGTGAGCGGCGAGTGGTTCTACGACGAGTACGCTCGCAGCGCCGGCATCCCCAGCCTGGGTATGGATGCGCCCGCTGCCACCGCGCCCGCCGTGGCGCCGGCGCAGGAGGAGCGCAGCCGCATCCTCGATTTGTTCCGCAACTGATTGGCGCTGCTACGGCTGCGGTGGCACCGCTACGGCGGCGCCCCGGGGCCGCCAGGTTATGCCGTGAACTGCAGCGCCTGGCCCGCCTGCCGGCTGGCATCGCGGCTCAGGGCCGCGAAGAATTCACCGTCGCCCTTGGTATCCATCCAGCGAGTGCCGTCAAAGCGGTAGTGATAGCCACCGGACTGCGCGGCCATCCAGACCTCGTGCAGCGGCTTTTGCAGGTTGATGACGATCTGGCTGCGGTTGGCGAAGACTATGGTGAGCATGCCGCCCGAGCGCTGGCTGTCCAGGTCCGCATCGGTATCGTCGTTGATACGGTCGCAGCCCTGCTCCACCGCCAGCAGCAGTTGCTCGGCACGGTCCATGAATTCAAGGTCGATCATTACAATTTGCATATGTTGAGAGCTCGCCAAATTCTAGTCAGGACGATTGCCCTTGCTCTGAGCGCGGCGGCCCTGGGCTGCGGCCAGCGTGGTCCGCTGTATCTGCCGACCGATCCGGCGGCGGTGCAGCGCGCCACCCTGCCCGAGACACTCAACCCGGCCGCCTCGCGCGCGCCGATGCCTGCCACACCATCCACCGCACCATCGTCCCATCCATGACCTCCCGCTCCCTGCCCGGCCATCCCCAGCTGCATTACCGCGACCAAGCCCTCTACCTCGAAGACCAGCGCCTGTCGGATCTGGCGCGCGCGCACGGCACGCCGCTGTATGTCTATTCGCAGGCCTCCATGCTGCAGGCGCTGGCGGCCTACCAGCGCGGCTTTGCCGGGCGCAAGGTGCAGATCTGCTACGCCATGAAGGCCAATTCGTCGCTGGCCGTGCTACAGCTGTTTGCGCGCCATGGCTGCGGCTTCGACATCGTCTCGGGCGGCGAGCTGGCGCGCGTGCTCGCCGCCGGCGGCGACCCATCCAAGGTCATTTTCTCGGGCGTGGGCAAGACACGCGCCGAGATGCGCCAGGCGCTGGAGGCCGGCATCGGCTGCTTCAACGTGGAGAGCGAGGCCGAGCTGGAGGTGCTGAGCGAGGTTGCCCAGGCCATGGGCCTGCGCGCGCCAGTGAGCATCCGCGTGAACCCGAACGTGGATGCCAAGACCCACCCCTATATCTCCACGGGCCTGAAGGGCAACAAGTTCGGCATCGCCCACGAGCGCACCGTGGACACCTACCGGCGCGCGGCACAACTGCCCGGCCTGCGCGTGGTGGGCATCGATTGTCACATCGGCTCGCAGATCACCGAGGAGACGCCCTATCTGGACGCCATGGACCGCCTGCTGGACCTGGTGCAGGCCATCGAGGCGGCGGGCATCAACATCCACCACATTGATTTCGGCGGCGGCCTGGGCATCGACTACAACGGCGATACGCCGCCCGCGGCCGATGCCCTGTGGGCCAAGCTGCTGGCCAAGCTGGATGCGCGCGGCTATGGCCAGCGCCAGCTGATGATTGAGCCGGGCCGCTCCCTGGTGGGCAATGCCGGCGTGTGCCTGACCGAGGTGCTGTACCTGAAGCCCGGCGAGCAGAAGAACTTCTGCGTCGTCGATGCCGCCATGAACGACCTGCCGCGCCCGGCGATGTACCAGGCCTACCACGGCATCGTGCCGCTGGATGCGGGCACTGCCCACGAGCCGCAGGTCTACGACGTGGTCGGCCCGATCTGCGAAAGCGGTGACTGGCTCGGGCGCGAGCGCAGCCTGGCCGTGGCCGCAGGCGAGCTGCTGGCCGTGCTGTCCACGGGGGCGTACTGCAGTTCCATGGGCAGCACCTACAACACCCGGCCGCGTCCGGCCGAGCTGCTAGTCGATGGCGCCAGCGTGCATGTGATCCGGGCTCGCGAAAGCGTGAGCGACATCTACCGCAGCGAGAAACTGCTCCCCTGACACCTGTTTCTGCCCGCCAGACAGCAAGCCAGCACCATGGAGGGGCCATTCGTATGGCGGCTGCTCATCTAGCGCCTCGGCTTACCCGACGCCGGTGGCCGCGCCTGCCGCTGGGGCGCCACGAGCTGGCGCCGCTGCCCGCGTAGTGCATGCATTCCGTGAGGGCAACCCCTTCTACGGCCTGGTGTGCGGCATCAGCATCAATCTGTTCGACAAGCGTGCCTAGCGGATACCGACGGCGGCTATGGAGCCACTGCCGCAACCGCCCAGAGAATTTGAACCAAATCAGGCCCAAACAGCCAATACACAAGCGTCAATAGCTATCACAATGATAGTGATCTAACCTTGAATCGACCCCGTAGGTACCTGAGCAGCCGCGCCAGCAGCAGCGCGGCGAGGATGGCGGCATACAGCGCCACCTCGGCGAAGTCGTTCTTGCCGGCGCGCATCCAGAAAAAATGCAGGATCGCCAGGCCTGCAATCAGGTACACGCTGCGGTGCAATTGCTGCCAGCGGCGCGCGCCCAGCCAGCGTATGGCGCGGTTGAACGAGGTGGCGGCCAGCAGCAGCAGCAGCACGAAGCCGCACATGCCGACGAGGATGAAGGGCCGCTTGACCACGTCGCGCGCAATCTCGCCCCAATCCAGCCCCATGTCAAACCCGGCGTAACACAGCAGGTGCAGCGCGGCATAGCCGAAGGTGTAGACGCCCAGCATGCGCCGAAAGCGCGCCAGCGCGGGCAGGCCCAGGGCCAGGCGCAGCGGGGTCACGGCCAGGGTCAGGCACAGCAGGCGCAGCGTCCAGTCGCCCAGGGAGCGGATCAGCGCCTCGGCCGGGTTTGCGCCCAGGCGGTCCAGCGCCGCCGCATACACCAGCCAGGCCAGCGGCAGCAGGCACAGCACATGCAGCAGCGGCTTGGCCGCCGGGTGCAACAGGACGCGCGCCATCAATAGTTCTTGCGCAAATCCATGCCGGCGTAGAGCTGCCCCACCTGGGCCTCGTAGCCGTTGAACAGCAGCGTCTTGCGCTTCTTGGCAAACAGGCCATCCTCGCCGATGCGCCGCTCGGTCGCCTGGCTCCAGCGCGGGTGGTCGACGTCCGGGTTGACGTTGGAATAGAAGCCGTACTCGTTGCGCGCGGCCTTGTTCCAGGCCGTGGCAGGCTCTTTCTCGGTGAAGCGGATCTTGACGATGCTCTTGGCGCTCTTGAAGCCGTACTTCCAGGGCACGACGATGCGCACCGGGGCGCCGTTCTGGTTCGGCAGCAACTCGCCATACATGCCGAAGGCCAGCAGCGTGAGCGGGTGCATGGCCTCGTCCAGGCGCAGGCCCTCGGTATACGGCCAGTCCAGGATGCGGCTGCCCACCCCGGGCATGACGGCCTTGTCGGCCAGGGTCACGAACTCCACATATTTGGCGCTGCCCTGCGGCTGCACGCGCCGGATGAGTTCGGCCAGCGAATAGCCCACCCAGGGGATGACCATGGACCAGCCCTCCACGCAGCGCAGGCGGTAGATGCGCTCCTCCTGGGGGCTCAGCTTCAGCAGCTCGTCGATGTCGAAGCGCCGCGGCTTGTGCACCAGGCCCTCCACCTCCACCGTCCAGGGGCGCGTCTTCAGGGTGTGGGCGTTGCGCGCGGGGTCGGCCTTGTCGGTGCCAAATTCGTAGAAGTTGTTGTAGCCGGTGGCATCCTTGTACTCGGTGGGCTTTTCCATGGTCACCGCCCCGGCCACGGCCGAGCGCATGCCCTCCAGAGCCCCAAGCCGGCCTGGGCGCTGTACGGTTTGCGCCAGCGCCGAACGCCCGGCCCAGGACGCCAGCGCCGCTCCGGCCGCACCCCCTGCCAGCAGGCGCAGCAGCGCGCGGCGCTGTTCATAGTCGGCGCGCGGCGTGACCTCGCTGGCGTGCGGATGGATATAACCGTTGTTGCGTGGAATCAGCATGAAAACCCTTGCGTTGACCGTGTCGGCCAGAGTCTGTACGAAACAGAGACTGATCGCAGGGCCCGGTGGTTCCCCACATGTTGCACAGGGTTACAGCGTGCCGTAGCTGTGCAAGCCGCTCAGGAACATGTTCACGCCCAGGAAGGCGAAGGTGGTCACCACCAGCCCCACCAGGGCCCACCAGGCGGACATGGTGCCGCGCAGGCCCTTCATCAGGCGCATGTGCAGCCAGGCCGCGTAGTTCAGCCAGACGATCAGCGCCCAGGTTTCCTTGGGGTCCCAGCTCCAGTAGCCGCCCCAGGCCTCGGCCGCCCACAGCGCGCCGAGCACGGTGGCGATGGTGAAGAAGGCAAAGCCCACGGCGATGGACTTGTACATCACGTCGTCCAGCACCTGCAGCGCCGGCAGCCCCTCGGCGATGCGCCGGCGCGCCAGCAGGATGCCGGCCACGATCAGCGCCGAAACGCCGAAGTACACCATCCAGTAGGCGCCGCCGCCCTCGGTCGCCCCCTGGCGGAAGACGATGGGCTCGAAGCACAGCACCACGCCCAGCAGCCACAGGGGTGCCAGCTTCCACCAACGCGTCTCGCTCGCCTGCTGCTTGATCAGATAGGCAAACGCCACCATGGCCGACAGCGCAAAGGTGCCATAGCCGATGAAGTTGGCCGGCACATGCAGCTTCATCCACCAGCTGTTGAGCGCCGGCACCAGGGGCTGGATCTCGTGCGCCTCGCGCACCACCGTGTACCACAGCAGAAAGCCCACGGCGGCGCTGACCACCAGCATCACGAAGCCGCCCAGGGCACGTGTCTGGTACTGCTGCTCGTAGTACAGGTAGAACACGGCCGTCATCCAGCAGAACATGATGAACACCTCGTAGAGGTTGCTCACCGGAATGTGGCCGATGTCCGGGCCGATCTGGTAGCTCTCGTACCAGCGCACCATGGTGCCGATGAGCGCCAGCGCCACCGCCACCCAGGCGATACGCGAACCTATGCGCATCATGGCCTGGCCCTGGCCGCGCGAGAACATGCCTATCCAGTAGAACGCCGTGCTCATGAAGAACAGCATGCTCATCCACAGGATGGCGGACTGGCTGGACAGGAAATACTTCAGGCCGAACACCGTCTCCGAGCGCGCCAGGTCGCCCGCGCCATTGTTCTGGTACAGGCCAATGGCCAGCAGCGAGCAGCCCGCCACCGCCAGCATCAGGATGCGCAGCGGCCGCCAGAACCAGCCCAGCCAGATGGCGCCGGGAATGCTGCCCAGCAGAATGCCCTTTTCGTACACATCCATGGCGCTGCCGTAACGCTGCAGCGCAAACAGGCCGCCGCCCAGCACCGCCAGCGCAAACAACCAGTCCAGCCAGTTGCGGCGCGCGAAGTAGCCCTCATTCAGGGTCAGCGTCGTCGTGGCAGTGTTCATGTCGTACCTCCGTCAGGGGGATGGGCCGCCCCCAGCAACTGGGTGCGCAACTGTGCAAATTCACGATCCGTATCCAGGGTCTTGCGGTTGGCCGATAGCGCCATCGTGGCCTGCGCGCCGCCGCTGCCCGGCGCGAGCCAGACCCACAGGCGCCGGTCGCGCACATAGAGCATGGCAAAGATGCCCAGGATCAGCAGCAGGCAGCCCAGATACACCACGTTCTTGCCAGGGGCTCGCGCCACCTCGAAGACGCTGGCCTGGATCTGCTTGAAGTCGCGCAGCTCGAACACCAGGGGCACCGGATAGGCCTGGGAGTCGCTGAGCGAGAGCACGGCCTGCGTCATGAAGGTCTGGGTCTTCTCGCCCTGCTCCAAGGGTGGCAGCTGCGCGCGCTCGCGCGTCATCTGCGCCAGCTCGAACAGCGCGCCGTTCATGATGCGCATCAGCACCTCGGCGGCACGCTCGCGCTCGGCCTCGGGCACATTCGCCTGCATGAATTCCGAGATCGCCGGCAGGCCGGCCAGCGGACGGCCGTTGACGGCCGCCAGCTTCTCCAGGGCCGCATCACCCAGGGTGTCGCCGGCAAACAGGGCCAGCGCCCGCCCGGTGGACTGGGCCAGTTGTTCGGCCAGATCGGTGCGCGAGGCGTCCACGGCCTGGGCCACGTAACGGCGCACCGCCTGCTCGCGCAGCGCCGGGTCGGCCAGCGCCAGGCGCAGGCGCACGAAGCCCTCCATGCTGCCCTCGGCGTCCACGGGCACGCGCAGGTAGCGCAGGGGATCGGCCTGCGTCTCGCGCACGCCCAGCAGAAACACCGGCTGGCCATCGCCCGTATCCACGGGCAGCATGAAGTTATGGAACTCGCGCGCCTGACCCGCGGCGTCGCGCAGCTTGTAGCTCACGCTGGGCCCCACGTTGCGCAGCTCGCGCTTGGATACGGTCTTGTTGCCGGCGCCCAGGCGCGATTCGATGGATGCGCGCAGATCCACCTTGCGCACGTCGGCGCCCGAGCCGCTGCTGCCGTTGTCGCCAAAGTTCTCCACGTTGAGCACGCGCAGGCCGGTGAACTCCAGCGTCATGGCCTCGCCCAAGCCGGTATTCTTCAGCTGCGTGGAGCCACCGATCACGCCCTGCACGTCAAACGGCTCCATGCCCGGCACCAGCGGGCGCGCGCGCAGCTGCACCTCGGAGCCACCGTCATCGAAGCTGGACTGGTAGATCTCCACCCCGCCGTAGCTCACCGGATGATTCACCTCCACACGCGCCGGCGTGGCCTTGCCCGTGGCCAGGTCGTGGATCACGATGTCGCTGGCAAACAGCTTGGGCATGCCGCTGGAGTAATGCTCCACGACGAACTTCTTGAGTTCGACGGAGAACGGCAGCTCCTGCAACAGCAGGCCGTCGGACTGGTTCAGGATGGCCGTGCTGGAATGCTTGCCCTCGGTCACCAGCAGGTTGCCGCGGAAGGTCGGGTTGCGCGCGGACAGGCGGTGCTCGGGCTTGACGTCTGCAATGAGGCCGCCGCCCGCATAAGGTGTCTTGCCGAGAAACCACATCTGCGCGCGCACCATCAGGTCGCCATCGAGCAGGCCACCCAGGCACACCAGCACGATGGCGCTGTGCGCCGCGATGTAACCCAGCTTGTTCGCCGCGCCGGCCTTCGCAGCCACCATCCAGCCATCGCCCGCTGGCGTCTGGCGCTGCTGCAGCCGCACCTTCCAGCCACCCGAGACCAGCAGCTTGCCAATGCGCTGGGCGGCCGCCTCGGCGGCCTCGCCGTCCAGGGTGGCGCTGGCCTTGTGGCGAAAGGCCTGCAGGCTTTGTGCGCGGATGTTTTCCTTGTAGTTGCGCAGGTCCGCAAGGTATTTGGGCGCATGGCGTGCAATGCACAGCGAGGTGCTCACCACCAGAAAACCCAGAATCAGCAAGAACCACCAGGCGCTATAGACGGCGTTGAGCTTGAGCGCCAGGAACAGGTCGGCCCAGAACGGCCCGAACTGGTTCACGTAGTTGTTCACCGGCTCATGCTGCTTGAGCACGGTGCCGATGACCGAGGCGATGCAAATCACCGTCAGCAGCGCAATCGCAAAGCGCATGGAGGCCAGCAGCTCGGTCAGTGAGCGTGTGGCCGGCGAGCGCGGCGCACGGCCTGGGCGCTTGGAGGTGTCGGACATGAGAAACGGAGAACCCGGATGTGAAAAAGGCGGGCCACCCGTTCAGATGTGCCCGCCCGCCGTTAGGTGCGATTATCGACGCAAGGTTCCTTGAATGCCCCCAAGCGCCCCTATGGTCTTGACGTGTATCAACGCAGGCCGGCGATGTAGTCGGCCACGGCCTTGATCTCGCGATCGTTGAGCTTGGCCGCCACGTCGCGCATCTGGGCGTTGTTGCCGCGCTTGCCGTCGCGGAAGTCCGAGAGCTGCTTGACGGTGTAATCGGCATGCTGACCCGACAGGCGCGGGTACTGCGCCGGGATGCCGGCACCGTTGGGGCTGTGGCAGCCAGCGCAGGCGGCAATGTTGCGATCCTGGATGCCGCCGCGGTAGATGCGCTCGCCCAGGGCGACCAGATCCTTGTCTTTGGCAAAGCCTTCCTTGGCCTTTTGCGCAGCCAGCCACGCGGCCACGTTGCGCATGTCGTCATCGCTCAGCATGGAGGCCATGCCCTGCATCACCGGGTCGGCGCGCTTGCCGGACTTGAATTCCTGCAGCTGCTTGACCAGATACTGCGGGTGCTGCTGCGCCAGCGACGGGTTAGCGGCAATGGTGGAATTGCCGTCGGCCGCGTGGCAGGCGGCGCACACCGCACTGTAGCTGGCCTCGCCCTTGGCCAGGTCTGGCTTGGCGGGCTTTTGCTGCGCGAAGGCTGGGAAAGCGGGGGCTGCCAGCGCGGCAGCCATGAGCAAGGAGGCGAGCAACTTCATAGCTAGGGTTCTTGTCTTATGAGCGCAAAACTCGGCAATTCTACAATGGGCCCTGATTTGTTCGAGTTTGAGCCTAAAAATCTATGTCAACCACGCCACAAGCGCCCGCGCCCGGCACCCCACCCGACGCCAAGGCCGCCCTGGGATGGATGCACACCGCGCGCTTTCTGACCACCGCCGCCCAGCTGCACCAGCTGCCCGCCATCACCGTGCCCGAGATCGCTTTCGTGGGCCGCTCCAACGCCGGCAAATCCACCTGCATCAACACCCTGACGCAGCAGCGCCAGCTGGCCTTCGCCTCCAAGAAGCCGGGGCGCACCCAGCACATCAACCTGTTTGCGCTGGGCAAGCAGGGCGTGACCGACGCCGTGCTGGCCGACCTGCCCGGCTACGGCTACGCCGCCGTCTCGCGTTCGGACAAGCAACGCTGGCAGCAGGTGATGGCCAATTACCTGGTCAGCCGCCAGGGGCTCTCGGGCATCGTGCTGTTGTGCGACCCGCGCCTGGGCCTGACGGAGCTCGACGAGGCGCTCTTGGAAGTGGTGCGCCCGCGCGTGGAGCAGGGCCTGAAATTCCTGGTGCTGCTCACCAAGGCGGACAAGCTCACGCGCGCCGAGCAGGCCAAGGCGCTGTCCATCGTGCGGCTACAGGCCGGCGGGGGCGAGGTGCGCATGTTCTCGGCGCTGAAAAAACAGGGCGTGGAAGACGTGGCGCAGCTGCTGTGGCAGTGGGCGCACCCGCCGCTGGCCGACGCCCCTGATGCAGACGCCGCACCCGATTTGCAGCAAAAACAATAGCTATTGACGCTTATCCATAAAGCGCAAACAGCCAAAAACATCAATATACCGACGCCTGCCCCTCGGGCCGCGTCTTGAAGCGCTTGTGCACCCAGTAGTACTGCGCCGGCATGGTGCGGATGGCGGCCTCCAGCTCGCGGTTCATGCGCGCCGTGTCCGCCACAGGGTCCTCGGTGGGGAAGTTCTCCCAAGCGGGCGTGAGCTCGGCCACGTAGCCCTGCGGCGTCATGCGGCTGTACAGCGCCACCACCTTGGCGCGGCCCAGGCGTGCAAAGCGCGAGAGCGAGGGAATGGTGGCCGTGTCGGGCATGGCGAAGAAGGGCACGAACACCGAGTCGTTCCTGCCATAGTCCATATCGGGCAGCAGGTACAAGAGACCCCCTTTGCGCAGGCAGGCGATGATGGGCTTGACGCCGTCGGCGCGGTTGAGCATGCGCACATTGCCAAAGCGCTGGCGCCCGCCCATGAACCAGGCGTCGAGCGCCGGATCGGGGTTGGTGGCAAAGATGGAGGTGAACTCGCGCGTGGTGTTCAGGGGCAGCGCCAGCCCGCCCGCGTCCATGCTGTAGAAATGCGGGGCGAAGACGATGGTGGGCGTGTCGCCCTCCAGCTCCTGCACGGCTCCCGTGAGCCTCACGCGGCTGCGCACCAGCTCCTCGGATCCCGCCCACAGCCAGCTGCGGTCCAGGAAGGTCTGGCAGAACACCACGAAGGACTCGCGCGCCCAGGCGCGGCGCTGTGCCGCGGGCATATCGGGAAAGCACAGCTCCAGATTGCGTAGCGCCACCTTGCGCCGCGGCACGGCCAGCACGAACAGCACCCGGCCTATGAACCAGCCCAGCGCCCGCAGCAGGGGCAGCGGCAGGCGCGCCAGCAGGCCCATGAGGGCGACGGCCAGGCGCGTCGTCATGCGCCGCCCTCCCCGGCCTGAACGCTGGCATGCATCTCGGCACGCGGCTGCTTGTAGCGCGCATAGCCCCACAGATACTGCTCGGGGCTTTGGCGAATGAGTTGCTCCATGGCTTGGTTGATTTGCAGCACGGCGGCGTCGAGTGCAGGCGCCAGCGGCTCGGGCAAATCCTGCAGATGCAGCACATAACCACGTCCGCGCGGCAGGCGTTCGCAGCGCGCCAGGATGATGCTGGCGCCGGTTTGCTGCACCAGGCGCGCGGCCAGCGTCATGGTGTAGGCCGGGCGGCCGAAGAACGGCGACCACAGGCCCAGCCCCTGCGGCGGCACCTGGTCGGGCAGCAGGCCCACGGCCTCGCCGCGGCGCAGCGCCTTGAGCATCTGGCGCACGCCCTGCAGCGTGGTGGGCACGGCCTCTATGCCCGGGCGGTTGCGCGCGGTCTGCATCAGCTTGGCCAGCCAGCGCTGGCGCGCGGGACGGTACAGGATGGTGATGGGCCCATGCTGCGGCGACCAGCGCCGCGCAGCCGCCTGCACCGACAGCTCGAAGCAGCCGATATGCGGCGTGAGGAACACGATGCCCCGGCCCTGACTCCAAGCCTGCTGCACGCACTCGGCGTTGCGGATCTCGCAGGCCGGCGGCTCGGGGGCCAGCCAGAGGCGCGGCGCCTCGGCCACCATGCGGCCGGCATGGGCCACGGCCGCGCGCACATCGGCGAGCGCATAGCCGGCGCATGCGGCGTTATCCACGAATCGGCGCCGGTATGTGGGCGAGGCGACGAACGCCGCCCAGCCCAGCAGCGCGCCGACGGCATGCAGCAACCACAAAGGCAACGCTGAAAAAAGACGAAAAACGGTTGGCATTACAATCGCGGACGTCGCCGAGTTAAATGAGCAACTTGCAGGGCGACGTTAAACACAACTGCTAAAGCGTTCGCCACTAGGCTCCTGACAAAGCTGTGGGCAACGCCCAAATGCTGCAAACACCGGAGTTTATTCAAATGGCGAACGATTTCCTCTTCACGTCCGAATCGGTCTCTGAGGGTCACCCCGACAAGGTGGCAGACCAGATCTCCGATGCCATCCTGGACGCTATTTTCGAACAAGACCCACGCAGCCGCGTCGCCGCAGAGACGCTGACCAACACCGGCCTGGTCGTGCTCGCCGGCGAGATCACCACCAACGCCCATGTGGACTACATCCAGGTGGCACGCGACACCATCAAGCGCATCGGCTACGACAACACCGAGTACGGCATCGACTACAAAGGCTGCGCGGTCTTGGTGGCCTACGACAAGCAGAGCAACGACATCGCCCAGGGCGTGGACCACGCGAGCGACGACCACCTGAACACCGGCGCCGGCGACCAGGGTCTGATGTTCGGCTACGCCTGCGACGAGACGCCCGAGCTGATGCCCGCGCCGATCTACTACGCGCACCGCCTGGTGGAGCGCCAGGCCCAGCTGCGCAAGGACGGCCGCCTGCCCTTCCTGCGCCCCGACGCCAAATCGCAAGTGACGATGCGCTACGTGGACGGCAAGCCGCACAGCATCGACACCGTGGTGCTCTCCACCCAGCACAGCCCGGACCAGAGCGAGACCGCCACCAAGATGAAGGCCAGCTTCACCGAGGCCATCATCGAGGAGATCATCAAGCCCGTGCTGCCCAAGGAGTGGCTGCAGGACACCAAGTACCTGATCAACCCCACGGGCCGCTTCGTCATCGGCGGCCCGCAGGGCGACTGCGGTCTCACGGGCCGCAAGATCATCGTCGACACCTACGGCGGCGCCTGCCCGCACGGCGGCGGCGCGTTCTCGGGCAAGGACCCGACGAAGGTGGACCGCAGCGCCGCCTACGCCGCGCGCTACGTGGCCAAGAACATCGTCGCCGCCGGCCTGGCGCGCCAGTGCCAGATCCAGGTGGCCTACGCCATCGGCGTGGCCCGGCCCATGAATATCACCGTCTACACCGAGGGCACGGGCGTGATCCCCGACAACGAGATCGCCAAGCTGGTGCATGAGTATTTCGACCTGCGCCCCAAGGGCATCATCCAGATGCTGGACCTGCTGCGCCCCATCTACGCCAAGACCGCCGCCTACGGCCACTTCGGCCGCGAGGAGCCCGAGTTCACCTGGGAGCGCACAGACAAGGCTGCGGCGCTGCGTGCTGCGGCCGGGCTGTAAGCCCGGCGTCTGCGTCAGCCAACCCTGGGCTTTGGGGCGTAGCTCATATCGCGCAGCGATGTGAGCGAAGACCACAAGGCCGCTGCACCCCCTCCGCCATTGACACGCCATCTTCCCATGTACGACGCCGCCGTCCTGATCGGGCGCTTTCAGCCGGTTCACAACGGACATATGGCGCTGCTGCGCGAGGCGCTGACGCGCTCGCGCCAGGCCATCGTCATACTGGGATCCGCGCACCAGGCACGCACGCCCAAGAACCCCTTCACCTGGCAGGAACGCGCCCAGCTGCTGCGCGCCGCCCTGCCCGAGGCCGAGCGTGCACGCCTCATCGTGCTGCCCATGCGCGACCACTACGACGAACCGCGCTGGGCCCAGGCGGTACGCCAGGCCGTGGCCCAGGTGACCCCGGCCGGGGCGCGCATGGCACTGGTGGGTTATTTCAAGGACGACACCAGCGGCTACCTGCAGGCCTTTCCCGGCTGGGCGCTGATCGGCATGCAGCGCCAGGGCGCCATCGACGCCACGCCCATCCGCGACGCCTACTTTGGCGCCAGCGCTGCCACGCTGGATCAGGCGCTCACCCCATTTGCCGAGCACCTGCCCGGATCGACGCGTGCCTGGCTGAAGCAGTTCGCCCAAACACCGCACTACCCCGCCCTGCAGGAAGAATGGCGCATGCTGCGCGCCTACCGCGCCAGCTGGGCCGGCGCCCCCTATCCGCCGGTGTTCGTGACCGTGGACGCGCTCGTGCGCTGCCAGGGCCGGGTGCTGCTGATCCGCCGCGGCCATGCCCCTGGCAAGGGGTTGTGGGCCTTGCCGGGTGGTTTCGTCGAGCCGCATGACACGCTGTGGCAATCCTGCCTGCGCGAGCTGGCCGAGGAAACCCACTGCGCCCTGCCCGAAGCGCGCCTGCGTGCGGCACTGCAGAGCCAGCGGGTGTTCGACCATCCGCAGCGCAGCCTGCGCGGACGCGTCATCACCCAGGCGTATTTCTTCGACCTGGGCGATGACGCCCTGCCCGAGGTGCACGGCGGCGACGATGCGGCGCATGCCGACTGGGTGGCTGAGCAGCAGCTGGCCACCATGGAAGACCAGTTCCACGATGACCACTGGCACATCATCGACCAACTGCTGGGCCTGGGCCTGGCCACATCCCCGCTGGCCACCGGTGCCGCGGATCGCCAAAGCCCCTAAGTTTCTGGGCCAGCCCCTTGAAGCGGGAAAAAACGGCCTTATTATTAGCACTCGTAAGGGTTGAGTGCTAACAGCACCGCCCTACCCACAGGCGGCCCTCACGGGCTGCCCTCGTTACCACCCTTTGTTTGTACCTCGCAAGGAGATCCTATGAACCTGCGCCCTCTCGCCGATCGCGTGATCGTCAAGCGCCTGGAAAACGAAACCAAGACTGCTTCGGGCATCGTGATCCCCGACAACGCCGCAGAGAAGCCCGACCAGGGTGAGGTGATGGCCGTCGGTCCCGGCAAGCTCGATGAAGACGGCGACCGCATCGCCATGAGTGTGAAGGTGGGCGATCGCGTGCTGTTCGGCAAGTACAGCGGCCAGACCGTGAAGGTCCACGGCGACGAGCTGCTGGTGATGAAGGAAGACGACCTGTTCGCCGTGGTCGAGAAATAATCCCTCCCGCCTCACAATCCATCAATTTTCATAGCTGCTTGCGCTTGACACACAAGCCTCAGCAGCCTATTTGATTCAAAATTTGTAGGAGCCAAACATGGCAGCAAAAGACGTAGTTTTCGGCGGCGAAGCCCGCGCCCGCATGGTCGAAGGCGTGAACATCCTGGCCAACGCGGTCAAGGTGACCCTGGGCCCCAAGGGTCGTAACGTGGTGCTCGAGCGCAGCTTCGGCGCCCCCACCGTGACCAAGGACGGCGTGTCCGTGGCCAAGGAAATCGAACTCAAGGACAAGATCCAGAACATGGGTGCCCAGCTCGTGAAGGAAGTGGCCTCCAAGACCAGCGACAACGCTGGTGACGGCACCACCACCGCCACCGTGCTGGCCCAGGCCATCGTGCGCGAAGGCAGCAAGTACGTGGCCGCCGGCCTGAACCCCATGGACCTGAAGCGCGGCATCGACAAGGCCGTGGCCGCCCTGGTGGAAGAGCTGAAGAAGGCCTCCAAGGCCACGACCACGTCCAAGGAAATCGCCCAGGTGGGTTCGATCTCCGCCAACTCCGACTCCAGCATCGGCGAGATCATCGCCAACGCCATGGACAAGGTCGGCAAGGAAGGCGTGATCACCGTAGAAGACGGCAAGAGCCTGAACAACGAGCTGGATGTCGTGGAAGGCATGCAGTTCGACCGCGGCTACCTCTCGCCCTACTTCATCAACAACCCCGAGAAGCAAGTTGCCCTGCTGGACAACCCCTTCGTGCTGCTGTTCGACAAGAAGATCAGCAACATCCGCGACCTGCTGCCCACGCTGGAAGCCGTGGCCAAGGCCGGTCGTCCGCTGTTGATCATCGCTGAGGAAGTCGAGGGCGAGGCCCTGGCGACCCTGGTGGTGAACACCATCCGCGGCATCCTGAAGGTCGTGGCCGTCAAGGCGCCGGGCTTCGGTGACCGCCGCAAGGCCATGCTGGAAGACATTGCCATCCTGACGGGCGGCAAGGTCATCGCCGAGGAAGTGGGCCTGTCGCTGGAGAAGGTGACGCTGGCCGACCTGGGCCAGGCCAAGACCATCGAGGTGGGCAAGGAAAACACCACCATCATCGACGGCGCCGGCAATGCCGACGACATCCAGGCCCGCGTCAAGCAGATCCGCATCCAGATCGAGGAAGCCACCAGCGACTACGACCGCGAGAAGCTGCAGGAGCGCGTGGCCAAGCTGGCCGGCGGCGTGGCCGTGATCAAGGTCGGCGCTGCCACCGAGGTCGAGATGAAGGAAAAGAAGGCCCGCGTGGAAGACGCCCTGCACGCCACCCGCGCTGCGGTGGAAGAAGGCATCGTGGCCGGTGGCGGCGTGGCCCTGCTGCGCGCACGCCAGGCCGTGGGCGAGGTCAAGGGTGAGAACGCCGACCAGGACGCCGGCGTGAAACTGATCATGAAGGCCATCGAAGCGCCCCTGCGCGAGATCGTGAACAACGCCGGTGGCGAAGCCTCCGTGGTCGTCAACGCCGTGCTGGCCGGCAAGGGCAACTACGGCTTCAACGCCGCCAACGACACCTACGGCGACATGCTGGAGATGGGCATTCTGGACCCCACCAAGGTGACGCGCACGGCCCTGCAGAACGCCGCCTCCGTGGCCTCGCTGCTGCTGACGACCGAAGCCATGGTGGCCGAGGCCCCCAAGGATGACGCCCCCGCAGGCGGCATGCCCGACATGGGCGGCATGGGTGGCATGGGCGGCATGGGCATGTAATAGCCTAGCCCGGCCGCTGGCGCCTCGCCGAGGCACCATGCGCCCAATCAAAAAGCCCGCAGGTCTTATCTGCGGGCTTTTTTCATGGGGTTGGGATAGCGGTCGCTTTCATGCCGGCAAGATGCCGGCGCTCCTACGACGCAAGGCGCTGCAGCAGCCCCGCGGTGGAAGCGTCCAGCCCCTCGGTATCACCCGTGGCCAGGCGCGGCTCCAGGTCGCGGGCGATGGTCTTGCCCAGCTCCACGCCCCATTGGTCGAAGCTGTTGATGCCCCACAGCGCGCCGCTGGCGAACACGCGGTGCTCGTAGAGGGCGATGAGCGCGCCCAGCGAGGCCGGGTCCAGGCGCTCCAGCAGCAGGAAGCTGCTGGGCCGGTTGCCCGAAAAGCGCCGGTGGCCGTCCTCCTCATCCGGACGGCCCATCATCAGCGCGCGCGCCTGGGCCAGGGCATTGGCGACCAGGCGCGGGTGCTGCCCGGGCAGGTCGCGCCCGCCCTCCCGCAGCGCGATGAATTCCACGGGCACGGTGTCCGGCCCCTGGTGGATCATCTGGAAGAACGCATGCTGGCCGTTGCTGCCAGCCTCACCCCAGATCACGGGCGCGGTGGCGTAGGGCAAGGGCGCACCCTGCGCATCCACGCCCTTGCCGTTGCTCTCCATCTCCAGCTGCTGCAGATAGGCCGGCAGGCGGCGCAGGCCGTGGCTGTAGGGTGCCATGCTGCGGCTGGCAAAGCCGTGGAAGTTGCGGTACCACAGGTCCAGCAGCGCCAGGCGCACGGGCAGGTTGGCCGCCAGCGGCGCACTGCGGAAATGCTCGTCCATGGCATGCGCACCCGCCAGCAGCTCCCGAAAGCCCTGCGCACCGATGGCGATGGCGATGGGCAGGCCGATGGCGGACCAGAGCGAATAGCGCCCGCCCACCCAGTCCCAGAAACCCAGCGTGGTGGTGATGCCGAACTGCGCCGCCGCCTCCAGGTTGGTGGTCAGGGCAACGAAATGCCGCCTCAGCCCGTCCTGGCTGCCACCCTGCGCCAGAAACCAGTCGCGCGCGGCGTGGGCATTGGTCATCGTCTCCAGCGTGGTAAAGGTCTTGGAGGCGATCAGGAACAACGTGCGCTCGGGCCGCAGCTGGCGCAGCAGGCTGCCGAGCTCCATGCCATCGACGTTGGAGACGAAGTGCAGGCGCTTATTCCCCGGGCGCAGCTCGTCCAGCGCCTTGGCCACCATGGCCGGCCCCAGGTCCGAGCCACCTATGCCGATGTTCACGATGTCGGTGATGACCTCGTCGGCGCGCACCTGCTCGGCGAGCGTGAGCATGGCGTCCAGCGTGGCATGCACCTCGCGCAGGCCATTCGCTACGGTATCCGTAGCTGCTAACGCTTTTCCATATTGGGTTGGAGCCGAAAAATGCTCAGGCTTACGCAACAACCAGTGCATCACCGCGCGCCGCTCGGTGTTGTTGATGGGGGCGCCGGCGAACATGGCGTCGCGGTAGGCCTCCAGGCCGCATTCGCGCGCCAGCTCAAGCAACAGGGTTTCAGTGGGCGCGTCGATCAGGTTCTTGGACAGGTCGGCAAACACATGCGGCGCCTGCTGGCTGAAGCGTTCAAAGCGCTCTGCGTCCTGCGCGAAGGCGGCGCGCAGGTCGAAGCCCCGGCCCGCGCCCTCGTAATGCGCGCGCAGCCGCGCCCAGGCGCTCGTGCGGTCGCAGCGCGTGCGCGGGTCGTGATAGCCACTCATGCGGCGGCTTGCAGCAGCTGTTCCAGCTTGGCGGCGTCGGCGGCAAAGGCGCGTATGCCCTCGGCCAGCTTCTCGGTGGCCATGGCGTCGGCATTGAGCGCGTAGCGGAAGCCCGGCTCGTCGTATTGCACGGGCTGCACCTGCACGCGGCGCGCGGCCTCGGGGTCGAGCACGCGCTGCACCGGCGCGTCGCTGGCCGCCAGCTGGGCCAGCAGCTCGGGCGCGATGGTCAGCAGGTCGCAGCCCGCCAGCGCCACGATCTGGCCCGTGTTGCGAAAGCTCGCGCCCATGACCTCGGTGGCGATGCCGAAATGCCGGTAGTGGTTGTAGATGGCGCGCACCGACTGTACGCCGGGGTCGTTGGCGCCGGCCATGGCGGCCTCGTCCCAGCTGCTGCCCGCCTGCTTCTTGTACCAGTCGTAGATGCGGCCGACGAAGGGCGAGATCAGCTGCACCCGCGCCTGGCCGCAGGCCACGGCCTGGGCGAACGAGAACAGCAGCGTGAGGTTGGTGTGGATGCCGCGCTCCTCCAGCTGGCGCGCCGCCTGTATCCCCTCCCAGGTGGCGGCAATCTTGATGAGCACGCGGTCGATGTGCAGCCCTTCGGCCTGGTACAGCTCCACGATGCGCTCGGCGCGGGCCACGGTGGCGGCGGTGTCGAAGGACAGGCGCGCATCGACCTCGGTGGACACACGCCCGGGGATCAGGGACAGGATCTCGCAGCCAAAGCGCACGATCAGGCGGTCCATCAGCTCGTCCATGCCGCGGCCATGCCAGCGCGTCACGCAGTCCTTGAGCAGCGGCGCGTATTCGCTCTTCTGCACGGCCTTCAGGATCAGCGAGGGGTTGGTGGTGGCGTCCTGCGGCTGGAACTGCGCCAGCTGCTTGAAGTCGCCGGTGTCGGCGACCACGGTGGTGAATTGCTTGAGTGCGTCGAGTTGGTTCATGCAGGTCCTCATGATGGGGCTGTGCGCCAGGCGCCAAGTGTATGCGGCGCGGCGCGCATGAAACCGCGTTACATTCGGTGTGCCTGACCCCACACCCACCCCATGCTGGATCGCATCACCGCCTCTCTTTCATCGCTGGCCCCCGCCGAACAGCGCGTGGCGCAGCTTGTGCTCGATGACCCCCGCGCCTTTGCCCGCCTGCCGGTGCGCGAGCTGGCGGCGCGCGCCCAGGTCAGCAAGCCCACGGTGGTGCGCTTTTGCCGCAGCATGGGCTACGACGGCCTGGCCGACTTCAAGCTCAAGCTCGCGGGCAGCGTGAGCGAGGGCGTGCCCTTCATCCACCGCAGCGTGGACGCCGACGACAAGACCGGCGACGTGCTGGTGAAGGTGGTGGACAACGCCGTGGCCGCTTTTTTGCAATACCGCAACGCCGCCAGCAGCAACGCCCTGGAGCGCGCGGCCGAGGCCATCGCCGCCACCTGGAAAACCGGGCGGCGCATCGAGTTCTATGGCGCGGGCAACTCCGGCATCGTGGCGCAGGACGCGCAGCACAAGTTCTTTCGCCTAGGCATCACCAGCCTGGCGAGCAGCGACGGTCACATACAGGTCATGAGCGCCACACTCCTGGGCCCGGGCGACTGCGCGGTGATCATCAGCAACTCGGGCCGCACGCGCGACCTGATGGACGCCGCCGACATCGCCCGCAAGAACGGCGCTACAACCATAGCCATCACGGCCAGCGGCTCGCCCCTGGCGCACAGCTGCCGCATTCACCTGGCCGCCGACAACCCCGAGGGCTACGACCGCTACAGCCCCATGGCCTCGCGCCTGCTGCACCTGCTCATCATCGATGTGCTGGCCACCTGCGTGGCGCTGCGCATAGGCGAGCCGCTGCAGCCCGTGCTGCAGCAGATGAAAAACAATCTGCGTGCCAAGCGCTACACCTGAACCCCGGCTGGCACCGCGGGCGCAGCCTGGGGCAGCGCCAGCACCACCCGGTTGCGCCCCGCGGCCTTGCCCTCGTAGAGGGCGGCGTCGGCGCGCCGGATGGCAGACTCCACCGACTCATCGGGCTGGCAGACGGCGGCGCCGATGGTGACCGTGACGCCGCTGGCGCCCGGGAAGATGCCGGCCCAGGCGGTGGACTCGACGCGCGCACGCAGGCGCTCCAGCGCCTCGCGGGCTTGGGCGGCGGTGGTGTCGGGCATGGCGAGCAGGAATTCCTCGCCGCCATAGCGGCCCACGCTGTCGATCGCGCGCGTATGGGCCGTCAGCAAGGCGCCCAGCGTGCGCAGCACGCGGTCGCCGCTGTCGTGGCCGTGCTGGTCGTTGATGCGCTTGAAATGGTCCACATCGAGCAGCGCCACGCACAGCGGCCGGCCGCTGCGGCCGGCCTGCGCCTGGTGGCGCTGCAGGACTTCCATGATGCCCCGGCGGTTGGCGATGCCGGTCAGCTCGTCGCTGCGCACCAGGTTTTCGATCTGCGCCAGCGCCTCGCTCAGCCGGTACTGCATGCCGCGAAAAAAGGTCACCAGCCCAATGCAGCGCGCCACCGCCCCCAGCAAGACCCCCACGGTGAGCAACTGCCCAGCCAGGGTGGTGGTGGGCATGCGCATCTGCGGCCCCATCCAGACGATGGCGCAGCCGGCGGCGGCGAGCGTGAGCACCCAGGTCACGGCAAAGCTGGTGCGGCTGCGCGCCAGGAAGCCGTCGGCACTGAAGGCAATCAGCATGACCAGGGCCTGGAACGCCAGCTGCGGCGCCGCCACGAGCAGGCCGAGCACGCCCAATATCGAGACCGCCTGGTGCACCACGAACAGCCCGGGATCGCGCCGCGTGTGGCACCAGCCGCTGGCATAGGCCCAGGTGATGAAGCCCATGCCGGCCGCCACCCAGGCGCCATACCAGGCTACCGCCGGCCCGGACGCATAGCCGGCCAGGCTGTAGCCCACCAGCAGCGAGAAGGCATACAGGTGGCTCAGCAGCACCGACTGGTGAAGTTGCCAGGTGCGCCGCTGCCAGCGCTGGCGGTGCGCCGCACCGTCGGCATGCACGGAAGGGGGCGTGGGCGCCCACAAGGGACGGGACAGGGCGTGATCGCGGGGGGTGGACATGGGCGGCTCTGCTGAAGGGGCGCCGGGCGCCGCCGTGGGCAAAGCCTCGTTGTCTTTGCGACGACTCCCGGCGCCATGGCGAAATCACACTATAACGGCGCGCCACCTGGCCGAGCAGGCGCAGCGTGCAGCCGGTGGCAGGCCTCACGATTGGCCGTCTGAGCGCTTTCAACCCAAGGCCAGCAAACCCGCCACGCGCTCGCGCAGCGGCTCGGGCTGCACCTGCGCCGCCGCCATGGGCGCGCCCACGTTCAGGCCCACGCGACTCCACATGCCGCGCCGCAACGGCCGCACCATGGCGCCGCCCTGCTCGATGCGGCTGAAGAACGAACCCCACAGGTTCGTCAGCGCCATGGGCACCACGGGCGCATCCACACCGTCGGCACGGGCACGCTCGATGATCTTCATGATGCCGCCCTTGAAGGGCTGCAGCTGCCCGTCGCGCGTGATGCCGCCCTCGGGGAAGATGGCCAGCAGACCGCCATCCCGCAGCACCTGCGCGGCGCGCTCGAAGGCGGCCTCGTAGGTCGCGGGGTCCTCCTTTTGCGGCGCGACCGGTATCGCCTTGGCCAGGCGGAACATCCACCCCAGCACCGGGGTGCGGAAGATGCGCTGGTCCATCAGGAAGTAGATGGGCCGGGGGCTGGCGGCCATGAGCAGCACGGCGTCGACGAAGCTCACATGGTTGCACGCGAGGATGGCCGCACCCGTGGTGGGAATATGTTCGTCCCCACGCACGCGAAAGCGGTACACGCAGCGCGACAACACCCAGGCCACGCAGCGCAGCAGGTATTCGGGCACCAGCATGAAGATGTAGAAGGCCACCACGGCGTTGGCGATGCCCGTGAACAAGAAGATCTGCGGCACCGTGAAGCCCGCCGACAGCAGCAAGCCAGCCAGCACCGCGCTGGCGATCATGAACAGCGCGTTCAGGATATTGTTGGCGGCGATGATGCGCGCACGGTGCGTGGCCTGGCTGCGCATCTGGATCAGCGCGTACATGGGCACGCTGTACAGGCCGGCGAACAGGCTCAGCAGGAAAAGATCCAGCATCACGCGCCAGTAGGCATGCCTGGAGAGAAAGTCCGCCAGGCCAAGCGCCGGCACCGGCGGCAGGTGGTAGGTGGACAGGAACAACTCGGTGGCGCACACGCTCATGCCGATGGCGCCCAGCGGCACCAGGCCGATCTCCACATGCCGGCGCGAGAGCACCTCGCACAAGAGCGAGCCCGTGCCAATGCCGACCGAGAAGACCACCAGCAGCGCCGATGCCACCTGCTCGTCGCCGCGCAGCACGTCCTTGGCAAAGCTGGGGAACTGGCTCAGGAACACCGCGCCGAAGAACCACATCCAGCTGATGCCCAGCAGCGAGCGGAACACCACGAGGTTGCCGTGCGCCAGCTTCAGGTTGCGCCAGGTCTCGCTCACCGGGTTCCAGTTCACCGTGAGGCCAGGATCGGTGGCTGGCGCCCTGGGGATGAACTGCGCCGCCGCCCGCCCGGCCAGCGCCAGGGCCAGGCAGGCCACAGCCACCGTGGCATGTCCTATGCCTGGAATCGCCACCAGCAGGCCGCCCGCCACGTTGCCCAGCAGGATGGCGACAAAGGTTCCCATCTCCACCATGCCGTTGCCGCCCGTGAGCTCGCGCTCGGACAGGGCCTGCGGCAGGTAGGCGAACTTGACCGGCCCGAACAGCGTGGAATGCAGGCCCATCAGGAACACGCAGGCCAGCAGCACCCCGGCATTGCCCGCCATGAAGCCCGCACCCGCCACCAGCATGATGGCGATCTCCAGGTTCTTCACGAAGCGGATGATGCGCGTCTTCTCGATCTTGTCGGTGATCTGCCCGGCCGTGGCCGAGAACAGCAGGAACGGCAGTATGAACAGCGCCCCGATCACCAGCCCCGCCATGGCCGGCGGCAGCCAGGACACGCCGAGCTGGTAGGTCACCATCACCGTGAAGGCGAACTTGAACAGGTTGTCATTCGCCGCGCCGGCAAACTGCGTCCAGAAGAACGGAGCGAAACGGCGCTGGCGCAGCAGCGCAAACTGGTTGGGACGGGAATCACGCATAGGGATTGCTGGAGATCAACGCAGTGCAGAAGGCGCTGCAAAGGGCCCAGATGCGCTACGCCGGCCTGGCGCAGTCGCTGGCCGTGTCCGGCCCAAAGATAGGTCGGCGCCTATGCCCCAAGGAGCTGGGCAGCCTCAGCGCCCGTAGGTCGCCGTGAACGATGCCTTGGCCAGCGTGTTGGCATTGACCATGAAGCCGGTGAGCGCGGCGGGCGCATCATCGGGCACGTCGATGCGCTCCACCGACAGGGCGTGCACCGTAAAGATGTAGCGGTGCGGCTTGTCGCCGGGCGGCGGGCACATGCCGCCCCAGGCGTAGCTGCCATAGTCGTTGCGGATCTGGCGCGCGCCCTTGGGCAGATTCGTGCCGCCCTGGGCGCCGGCGTTCGCCGGCAGCTCGCTCACCGAGGGCGGCAGATCGATCACATACCAGTGCCAGAAGCCCGAGCCCGTGGGCGCATCGGGGTCGTACACATGCACGGCAAAGCTCTTGGTCCCCACGGGGGCACCGCTCCAGCGCAGCACGGGCGACTGGTTCTTGCCGCTGCAGCCAAAGCTGTCGAACTCAAAGCTCTGGGCGATGGTGCTGCCGTCGGCGATGTCGGGGCTGGTGAGGATGAAGGCGGTCATGCGCATTGCTCCTTGGCGTTGTTGGACACAGAAGCCGCCAGTATGCCCTCGTGCGGCTACGGCCTTGGAATGCGGCCTTCCTGGACGGCGTGGCAGGCCACGCGCGTGCCGCCATCGCTCAGCAGCTGCGGGCGCTCGCTGCGGCAGCGCTCGTTGGCAAAGGGGCAGCGCGGATTGAAGGCACAGCCCGGTGGCGGGTTCAGGGGATTGGGCACCTCGCCCTGCACGGGCGTGCGCGCGCGGCCGGTGTCGTGCATCTTGGGGATGGCGTCCAGCAGCATGCGCGTGTAGGGGTGGTGCGGCTGGCTGAACAGCTGCTGCTTGTCGGCCAGCTCCACCAGGCGGCCCAGGTACATCACGCCCACCTGGTCGCTCACATGGCGCACCACGGCCAGGTTGTGGCTGATGAACAGATAGGTCAGGCCCTGCTTGCGCTGCAGGTCCTTCATGATGTTGAGCACCTGTGCCTGCACCGATACGTCCAGCGCGCTGGTGGGCTCGTCGCACACCAGGAACTCGGGCTCGGTGGCCAGCGCACGGGCGATGGAAATGCGCTGGCGCTGCCCGCCCGAGAACTGGTGCGGGTACTTGACCATGTCCAGCGGCGACAGGCCCACGGACTGCAGCAGCTGGCCCACGCGCTCCTTGAGCTGCGCCTTGTCGCTCAAGATGCCATGCTCGCGCAGCGGCTCGGCGATGATGTCCTCGACCAGCCAGCGCGGGTTCAGGCTGGCGTAGGGGTCCTGGAAGATCATTTGTATGCGCCGGCGCATGGCCTTGGCATTACCGCCCTTGAAGGCGGCATGCGCATCCTGGCCGTCGAAGGTGAGGCCGCCGCGCGTGGGCTCGTACAGGCCCACCAGCAGGCGCGCCACAGTACTCTTGCCGCAGCCCGATTCGCCGACCAAGGCCAGGGTCTTGCCCTTCTCGATCTCGAAGCTCACGCCATCCACGGCGTGCAGCAGCTGGCGCGGCTTGCGCTCGATGACGCGGTTCAGCCAAGGGGCGGAGACGTCGAAGGTCCGTGCCAGGTCGTGCGCCTGCACCAGCGGCGGCCCCGCTCCCTCCCCCTTTGGGGGAGGGTTGGGGTGGGGGCCTGCGCCGCCCGCCCCCTGCTCGACCAGGCCAGCCCCCATCCCGGCCTGCCCCCAGAGGGGGAAGGCGATAGTACGCGCGGGGTTGTTCATGCGGCCTCCTTGTTTGCGGCGTGCAGCCAGCAGGCGGCCTGGGTGG
Organism: Alicycliphilus denitrificans; assembly: GCF_044792555.1. Taxonomy (GTDB): domain Bacteria; phylum Pseudomonadota; class Gammaproteobacteria; order Burkholderiales; family Burkholderiaceae_C; genus Alicycliphilus; species Alicycliphilus denitrificans_A. The sequence continues at coordinate 878,788 of NZ_CP126238.1, read as the reverse complement.
CACCGGCAGGCATCAGGTCGGGCCGCTCCTGCCGGCAGCGCTCGAAGACCTGCGGGCAGCGCGGGTTGAAGGCGCAGCCCCGGGGAATGGCGTTCAGGCGCGGCATGGCGCCGTCGATCTGGTTCAGGCGCTCGCGGTCCTGCTCCATGTCGGGAATCGAGGCCATCAGGCCCACGGTATAGGGGTGGGCCGGGTGGTTGATGACCTCGTGCACGGGGCCGATCTCGGCCACGCGGCCGGCGTACATCACGGCCACGCGGTCGCAGGTCTCGGCGATCACGCCCATGTCGTGTGTGATCAACATAACAGCCGCGCCGCGCGTCTTGCAAATGCTTTTCAGCAACTGAATGATCTGCGCCTGGATGGACACGTCCAGCGCCGTAGTGGGCTCATCGGCCACGATGAGTTGCGGCTCGGCCGCCAGCGCCAAGGCGATCACCACGCGCTGGCGCATGCCGCCGGAGAACTGGTGTGGATAGTGGTCGATGCGCTGCTCGGCAGCGGGAATGCCCGTGTCCTTGAGCAGATCGATGGCCCGCTGGCGCGCCTGCGCGGCGTTCATGGGCAGGTGGGTGAGGATGGTCTCCACCAGCTGCTGGCCCACGGTGTACAGCGGGTTCAGCGAAGTCAGCGGGTCCTGGAAGATGGCGCCGATCTTGCGCCCGCGGATGTGGCGCATCTGCTCGTGCGGCAGATTGTCGATGCGCTGGCCCTCCAGCTTGATCTGCCCCGAGGCCACGCGCCCCGGCGGCTCCAGCAGGCCGATGATGGAGGCGCCCGTGAGCGACTTGCCCGCGCCGGACTCGCCCACTACGCCCAGGATCTCGCCCGGCGCGATGGAGAACGACACATTGTCCAGCGCACGCAGCGTGCCGCGGCGGCCGGGAAACTCGACGACAAGGTTTTGGACTTCTAGTAACGACATAGGCATTCAACGCAGACGCGGGTTCAGGGCATCGCGCAGCCAGTCGCCCAGCAGGTTCACCGACAGCGCGATCAGCACCAGCATGACCCCGGGGAAGATGGTGATCCACCACTCGCCCGAGAACAGGTAGTCGTTGCCGATGCGGATCAAGGTGCCCAGCGACGGCGAGGTGGGCGGCGCGCCCACGCCCAGGAAGGACAGAGTGGCCTCGGTGATGATGGCCGTGGCCACCTGGATGGTGGCCAGCACCATCACCGGCCCCAGCACGTTGGGCAGCACATGCTTGCGCATGATGCGCATGGGCGCCACGCCCGTCACGCGCGCGGCCTGCACGTATTCCTTGTTGCGTTCCACCAGCGTGGAGCCGCGCACGGTGCGCGCGTACTGCACCCAGCCGGTGAGCGAGATGGCCAGGATCAGCACGCCGAAGGCCAGCGACTCGGGCGCGTTGGGAAACACCGCGCGCGCCACGCCGGCAATCAGCAGCGCGATCAGGATGGCCGGGAACGACAGCATCACGTCGCACAGGCGCATCAGCACGCCATCGACCCAGCCGCCGCGAAAGCCCGCCACCAGCCCCAGCGCCACGCCCACCACCACCGACAGCAGCACCGAGGCCAGGCCCACGACGAGCGAGATGCGCGCGCCGTAGATCAGCGCCGAGAGGATGTCCCGCCCCTGGTCATCCGTGCCGAGCACGTACTTCCAGCTGCCCTCCGGCATCCACACCGGCGGCAGGCGTGCGTCCGACAGCTCCAGCGTCGCCAGGTCGAACGGATTGTGCGGCGCCACCCAGCCGGCGAACAGCGCGCAGAACGCGCAGACCAGCGCGATCAGCGCCGCCAGAATGGCCACGGGCGAGCTGCGGAAGCTATGGGCCACGTCGCTGTCGTACCAGCGCAAAAGGATGTTTTTCATCGCTAGAAAAGGGTTATTGCTTCCAAATTTATAGCTTTTGACGCTTTATTAAAGGGCGCCACAGCCACTTTTAATGATTTCACTGCCCACTCGCAAGCGGCATGGCCTGCTCCACCAGCCCGGCATGCAGGGCCGCTCCCAGGGGCAGGATGTCGTCGTTGAAGTCGTAACGGCTGTTGTGCAGCGTGCTGTTACCCGCGCCCATGCCCTGGCCCAGGCGCAGGTAGGCACCGGGCCGGGACTGCAGCATGAAGGAGAAATCCTCCGCGCCCATGCTGGGCTCCAGGTCGCGCTCCACGTTGTCCGCGCCCACCAGCGCCGCGGCCACGTCGCCGGCAAAGCGGGCCTCGGCCTCGGTGTTGATGGTGGCGGGGTAGATGCGCTCGTAGCGCACCGTGACCGTGGCGCCAAACCCCAGGGCAATGGCGTTGCACAGTTCCTTGATGCGCTGCTCCACCATGTCCTGCACGGCCGGATCGAAGGCGCGCACCGTGCCCACCAGCGTGGCCTGGCCCGGCAGCACGCTGAAGGCGCCCAGGTCGCCGGCCTGCACGGCGCACAGGCTGATCACCGCGCTGTCGAGCGCGCGCACATTGCGCGCAATGATGCTTTGCACCGCAGTGATGATGTGCCCGGCCACCAGCACCACGTCCACCGTCTGGTAGGCATGGGCGCCATGGCCGCCGCGGCCCGTGATGTCAATGGTCACGCGGTCGGCCGCGGCCATCATGGCGCCGCCGTTGATGCCGACGGTGCCCGGCCGCATGGCAGGCCAGTTGTGCATGGCGTACACCGACTGCACCGGGAAGCGCTCGAACAGGCCGTCCTCGATCATCACGCGCGCCCCGCCCATGCCCTCCTCGCCGGGCTGGAAGATCAGCACCGCCGTGCCGTCGAACTGGCGCGTGGCCGCCAGGTAGCGCGCCGCGCCCACCAGCATGGCCGTGTGGCCGTCATGCCCGCAGCCGTGCATCAGGCCGCTCTTGCAGGACTTCCAGGCGAAGTCGTTGTGCTCGGTCATGGGCAGCGCATCCATGTCGGCGCGCAGGCCGACCATGCTGCCGCTGGCGCGCCCCTGGCCATGGATGATGCCGACGACGCCGGTGCGGCCTATGCCCTCGTGCACCTCGTCCACGCCGGCGGCGCGCAGCGCCTCGCGCACGCGGGCGCTGGTGTAGACCTCCTCGAAGCCCAACTCGGGGTGGGCATGCAGGTCACGCCTGAAGGCGGTGAGCTCTGGGTGGTACTGGGCGATCTGGGCAAAGGCGCGCCCGCCGGCCTTCAAGCGCGGGGGCTGCATATCAATGCCCCCCGCCCTTGCCGCCCACGCGCAGGCGCGGATCGACCACAAAATACAGCAGGTCCACCACCAGGTTGATGACCACGAAGATCAGCGCGATCAAGCACAGGTAGGCGGCCATCACCGGAATGTCGGCAAAGGTCACGGCCTGGATGAACAGCAGGCCCATGCCGGGCCACTGGAACACGGTCTCGGTGATGATGGCAAAGGCGATCAGGCCGCCGAGCTGCAGGCCGGTGATGGTCATCACCGGCACCAGCGTGTTCTTGAGCGCATGGCCGAAGTGGATGGCCCGGTCGGACAGGCCGCGCGCACGCGCGAACTTGATGTAGTCGGTGCGCAGCACCTCCAGCATCTCGGCGCGCACCAGGCGCATGATCAGCGTGAGCTGGAAGATGGCCAGCGTGATCGCCGGCAGCACGATGTGGTGCCAGCCCTTGGCCGTGAGCAGCCCCGTGCTCCACCAGCCCAGTTGCACCACCTCGCCGCGCCCGAAACTGGGGAACCAGCCCAGCGTCACCGAAAACACCAGGATCAGCAGGATACCGATCAGGAAGGTGGGCAGCGACACGCCCAGCAGCGACAGCGTCATGAACAGCTGGCTGGTGAACGTGCCGCGCCTGAGCGCCGCATACACGCCCATGGGCACGCCCAGCGCCAGCGCGATGAAGGCCGCCACCAGCGACAGCTCCAGCGTGGCCGGAAAGCGCTCGGCAATCAGGCGCGAGACCTTGGCACCCTGGCGCAGGGACAGGCCGAACTCGCCCTGCGCGGCGTTCACCAGGAAATGCCAGAACTGCACGAAGAAGGGCTGGTCCAGCCCGAGCGCGGCGCGCATCTCGGCCACCTGCTCGGGCGTGGCGTCCTGCCCCAACAGGATGGCCACCGGGTCGCCCACGAACTGAAACAGCATGAAGGCAATAAAGGCCACGGTGACCATGACGATCAGGGCCTGTAGGAGTCGACGCAGGATGTAGGCAAGCATTGTTGAGTCGTGGTTAGTCTGGTGATGCTACACCTGCCTGGCGTGCCTAAGGCAGTGGTGACACTCCCTTAACCCGCTGGGGGACGGTTGAGGTGGAGGCGGGAGGGCCGGCAAGATACCGGCGCTCCTGCATCAGTTGATCTTCACGCTGCGCATATCCACCCGGTTGTCTGCGCGGTGCACCAGTTCCACCGTCTTCTTCATCGCCCAGGGTATGACCTGGTCGTACAGAGGGATATGCGACACCGTGTCGTTCGACAGCTGCAGCGCCTCGGTGAGCATGCGCGCTCGCACTGGGGCGTCGGTCTCGGCCTTCACGCGGTCCACCAGATAGTCCACGCGCTCGTTGCTGTAGCGGCCGACGTTGTAGTTGCCGTCGCCGCCCTGGCCCGGGCTGCGCACCAGCGACTGCAGGCTATAGAGCGCATCGAAGGTCGGCACGCCCCAGCCCAGCATGTAGATGCTGGCCTCGCTGCGCTGGATCATGGGGAAGTAGCTCACCAGCGGCAGCGTGCGCAGCTTGGCCTTCACGCCGATGCGCGCCCACATCGCCGTCACGGCCTGGCACACGGCCTCGTCGTTGATGTAGCGGTTGTTCGGGCAGGCAAAGTCCACCTCGAAGCCCTCGGGGTAGCCGGCCTCGGCCAGCAGTTTCTTGGCACCCTCCACGTCATAGGGCATGCGCTTGCCCACGCCCTCCGTCCAGCCCGCCACCTGCGGCGCCACCAGCGTGCCCGTGGGCTTGCCCAGGCCACGCAGGATGTTGCGCGAGAGCGTATTCACGTCGATCGCCTGGTACAGCGCCTTGCGCACGCGCAGGTCCTTCAGCGGGTTCTTGCCCTTCACGCTGGAGCCCACCAGCTCGTCGCGGAACTGGTCCATGCCCAGGAAGATGGTGCGGTTCTCCAGCCCGTCCACCACCTTGATGTCGGCCGAGGAGCGCAGGCGCGGCAGGTCCTGCGGCGAGGGGTCGAGCACCAGGTCCACCTCGCCCGACAGCAGCGCCGCAATGCGCGTGGCCGCCGACTTGATGGGCGTGTAGACGATCTCCGTCACATTGCCATCCATCTGCCCCCACCAGTTCGGGTTGCGCTTGAAGACCATCTTCACGTCGGGCTGCCAGGATTCGAGCGTGTACGGCCCCGTGCCCATGGCGTTGCGGTGCGCAAAGTTTTCGTCCTTGCCCTTCATGTCCTTGGGCTCGACCGACTTGTTCTTCTCGGCCCAGGCCTTGCTCATCATGCGCAGCTCGGTCATCTGGCGCAGCAGCACCGGGTTGGGGGCGGACAGAAATACGTCAATGGTGCCGGCGTCCACCTTGGCGACCTTGCTGATGCCCTGCACATAGGGCGTGTAGTTGGAGGTCTTCGCCATCGCGCGCTGCAGCGAATACACCGCATCGTCGGCCGTAAAGGCCGAGCCGTCCTGGAACCTCACCCCCTGGCGCAGCGTAAAGCGTATCTGCGTGGGGCTGACCTCACGCCAAGCCGTGGCCAGCATGGGCTCCACCGCAAACGTGCGGCTGTTGTAGTAGACCAGGCTTTCGTACACATAGGAGTGCAGAGCATTCTGCAGCGCATTGTTCTGCGAGTGGATGTCCCAGGTCGAGATCTCACCCTGGCTGGCCCATTTGAAGGTCTTGGCATGGGCTGCGGGCAGTGCGGCCAGCACCGACGCGGCCGCTAGGGACAGGATCAAGGGGCGGATTTGCATAAAAGCCTCTGAAAAATAAACCCGCGACTATGGCAGTGCCGCGTCAACCTGCATGCAGGGGAAACCCTAGCGCGAAATATCACTCCGGCTTGCGCAGCCGAAACAGAAAAACCTCCCGCAGGAGGTCTTTCGCGAGGCGTTGAAAACAGGCTCAGAAGCGATGACGCAGGCCGATGGTGATACCGGTGCGGCTACGTGCCTGGCTGGCTGCGTCAAGCACAATCGCGCTGCCGCCACTGATGCTGGTGTGATCCACGCCAAAGTAGGCATCGGTGCGCTTGCTGAAAGCGTAATCGGCAACGGCGACATAGAAGTTGGCATTGCCGTTGGATGTGCCCGTGACCGAGCCCGACTGCTTGCCGCGGAAGTAATGCATGCCCAGATTGAGCTGAGGCGTCATCTGGTAACCCACGCCAATCTTGAACAGCTGGCGCTTGTCGGCGTTACCCGGCAGGAAGCCGCCATTCGTCGGACCGCCCCAGAACTGGCCCAAAATGGCGCCATCCACCGCATTGCGGAAGCCCACGACCGGGCTGGTCACCGTCGCAAATTTGGCCTTGTTCAAACCATAGCCGGTGCTCAGGTACCAGGGCCCCGTGCGATACGAACCGCCCAGCGTCCAGGCATCGACATCGGTGCCGCCGGGCAGGGTGGTCCGCAGATAGCCGCCGCCCACGGCCAGGCCGCTGGCGGCATAGCGCAGATAGCCACCCATGGTCTTCCATGCACCGCCATTGAGCGTACCTGCGACATAGGCAGGCACCTGGGCCATGGATCCGGGCAGGCCCGCTTCCAGGGCCTTGGTGTCGTTGTTCTCATCAAAGGAATACTGCAGCCCACCAACAAAGCTGCGATCCTGCGTGGCGAACATGTACTTCAGCATATTGCTGGTGCGCGCCCCCATGGCCATGCCCAGCTCGGGCTTGTAGGCCTCCATGTAGGGCGAATAGGGGAAGGAGGCATAGGTGCTGGTCACCACGTCGAACAGCACGTTCCACTGGCGGCCTGCCGTCAGGCGGCCATAGGGGCCCTGCAGCCCCACATGGGACAATTGAAAAAATGGGACATTGGCCGCAGGACTGCCCACATCGGCATCAAAACGGTTCTCCAGCGTCACCAGGGCCTTGGCGCCGCCACCCAGGTCTTCCTCGGCGTTGATGCCCCAGCGGCTTTGCGACATGCCGCCGCCGATCATCTTCGTCAGGCCGGCCTGAGTCGGTCCTTCATTGTTGGTATGGCGTACGGCCACATCCACAATGCCCCACAACTGCACCTTGCTAGTGCTGGCTGCCTGGGCCATCACGCCCCCCGCACCACACAGGGCCAGCGTGGCCAGGACGATGTTTTTCTTTGCAAACAGGTGCATGGCTTCTCTCGCTCTCTCTCGGAAGTATCAGAAGGTTTCATTCTAGGAAGCCCCCTGCCAGAACCGGCCAGCTATCGCATCGGCGCCACAGGCGTTTCCCCTAGGTTGATGTTGCCCGGGCGACGCTCGCTGCCTTGGAGTGGGTGATCGGCATAGGGGGCAGCCATCATAGGCTGCGCCCCTGCCACACCACCCGGCATGCGGGTCCGCACCGGGCGGTTCGAGGGCTTGAGGTCAGGACAGTCGTGGCACCCCCAACCGGTCGAAGTACGCAATCGTCAACACGCGCTTGATGACACCGTCGCTGTTACGCCACCAGCGGTGACAGTTGCCCGCCACCTGTTTGGCCACATCCTCCGATGCCCCCAAGGCCTTGAGTTCCCGGTAGATCGTCTTGGGCCGTTTCCAGTGCCTGAGCTGGATCGCCCTGAGTCGATGGCGCAGCCATTCGTCCAGCGCTCGCCAGACTTTAGGGGTTTGCGCCATCCCGAAGTACGCCTTCCAGCCCAGCAGGTAGGGCCGCAGTTTCTCCACCACTTGTGCCATGCTGCGTCCACCCGAGCGGCGCGTGAGTTGCCGGATCCGGGCTTTGAAGTTGTCCAGCGGTTTCTTGGCCACTGCACATTTGGCTTCTTTGCCCTTGGCCACCCACAGCGCATACCCCAGGAATTTGCGCCCGAAGGCACTGGCCACCGCGCTCTTGGCTTCGTTGATCTGAAGCCGCAGCTTGGCGTACAGCCTCCTGAGCAGCGCCATCACCCGTTGGCCAGCCTTCTTGCTGCCCACATAGACGTTGCAGTCGTCGGCGTAGCGTGCGAAGGGGTAGCCCCGCGCCTCTAATGCCTTGTCCACTTCGTCCAGCAGCACATTGGCCAGCAGCGGACTGAGCGGCCCGCCTTGCGGCGTGCCCAGATGGCGATCGACCACCACCCCGCTATCCATAATCCCAGCGTTCAGGTACGCCCGCACCAGCCGGATCACTCCAGCGTCGTCGATGCGCCTTTTGAGTCTGTCGATCAGGATGTCGTGGTTGACCCGGTCGAAGAACTTGGCCAGGTCCACGTCCACCACCACGCGCTTGCCCGACTGCACGTAGCTACGCGCGGCTTTGACCGCATCGTGCGCCCGTCTGCCGGGCCGAAACCCGTAGCTGTGGTCGCTCAAGGTGGGGTCGAGCAGCGGTTGCAGCACTTGCAGCAGTGCTTGCTGGATCAGCCGATCCAGCACCGTCGGGATACCCAGCTCACGCTGGGAACCGTCCGGTTTGGGAATCATGACTTTGCGCACCGGGCTCGGCCGGTAGCACCCCTGCAGCAGCTCGTGACGAATTTCAGTCCAGTTCGTGCGCAGCAGTTCGGCCGTCTGCTCGATGTCGAGCCCGTCCACCCCCGCCGCGCCCTTGTTGGCTTTAACCCGTTTCCAGGCCGCTTGCAGGTTCTGTCTCGTCAGCGCCGCCTCCAGCAGGCCACCAGGGCCTGCCTTGGACTTTGCCGACCCTGTGCCCTGGTGTGCAAGGGGCGGGCCGCAGGCTTCGTCGCTGGCAGGCTCACACGCAGCTTCACCGCGTGCTATGCCCACCCGCCCGGATCGCTCCAGCATCTGACGCATGGCCTTTGACATCTCCTCGTCCTCGGTCACTCACTCTCGTTGGGCCCTTGGCTGTCACCTTCTGGCCTCATCAGCCCCGGCTCCTGCTACTACGGCCTCTGCTGACTTCTCGCTCCGGCACTGCCGTCGGGCTTTCACCCATAAGGCGAGATCTCCCCAGGTAAGGGTCACACACCTTCATCGCACAACCGCCGCATCTACGCCGCTTTGCCTTGGTCACAAGAGCTTTGCGGTTTTATGCCCGCTCGCCCTGCTTGGCAGCGCCTTCTATGTGGTTCTTGTTCATCGGCTCACGATTTACGCTCCACGCTTCCTTCCCACAATCGGTCACCCTCATACAGTTGCGCTTCGCTTTGCTCACTGTGACCAGCTCGCAGCGGGACTTGCACCCGCAGGTGTGCGCCCATGCTGGGCGCACATAAAAAAAAACCGCCACCCGAAGGTGGCGGTTTTTCTCATCTTTTATCCAACTGGCTTAAGCCAGCCCGATATTAGAAGGCGTGGCGGATACCCAGTTGCATGCCGGTCTGGTTGTTACCAGCACCGGGGCCGCCTGCGGTCACGCCCAAAGCGTTCAGACCCAAAGCGGAAGCGTCCTTGTTCTTCATGTAAGCCACGGTACCGTACAGAGCGGTGCGCTTGGACAGGTTATGCACATAGCCCAGGGACAGGTGGTGAGCCTTGGAGTCAATGGCCTTCTGGTCGTACATGGCGTACTGGGCCTTGACTTCGCCAGCGCCGACAGGTGCAGTCACACCCAAAGCGTACGCGTTGTACTTGTTGCTAACAGAACCGGTCTTCAGCTTGGTTTGTTGCACAAGGCCCACCAGCTTAACCACCTTCAGGTCGTAGGATGCGCCGAGGGTCATCTTGTCCTGATCGGTTGCACCGGCTGCATTCACATTGCGACGCTCAAAGCCCAGGGCTGCGCTCAGGGGGCCGTTGTCGTAGGCACCGTAAACACCTACGTAACGACCTTCCTTGCCCGTGGCCTTTTCATCAAAACCGTAGCCCAGACCACCGGTGAAACCACTCATGTTTGGCGAGTAGTAGCTGATGATGTTGCTCTGGCGAACGGCGGAAGCGTCTGCCGTGGTGGAGCCGCCCCAGTTCCGGAGCAGGGACTCATTGCGACCAATACCGACCTGGCCGAACAAGTCGTACTTGACGAAGGGACGGTAGGTGGGCGTCAGTTCACGACCCACGCGCACTTCACCGAAGTTGCCGCTCAGGCGCACCGTGGATTCGCGCAGGAAGTTGAAGCCGGCGGGGTTGCCAGCGTCGTTGACCAGTTCGCCTTCCAGCCAGAAGCCTGCCTTCAGGCCACCGCCCAGGTCTTCCGTACCACGGAAACCCAGACGGCTGGTGGCATTACCGCTGGTACCAATGCCGTACACACTTTTGTTGGCAGCGCCACTGTGGTTCACATAGCCGACATTGGCGTCAACGATACCAAACAGCGTCACGGAAGACTGAGCCATCGCGGCGCCGGAAGCCGCCAGCACTGCCAGGGCAATCAGGGATTTTTTCATTACGAATTACTCCAAGGTTAAACAGAGGGCACCGGATCGTGAGGGTCTGGGAAGGTATTACCTATACCCGGCCACCGGCGCCCCGGGCCAACCTCCTGGTGGGGAAGTTGGTCTTATTGCAACAGAGGGCGTAAGGATGCGCAAAGGAATTCCCCCATTAATCACCGAAAAGACAGGCAAATGCGGTTTTTCGTTGCAACCTAGCAACACCCGTCATGTACATCCAAACCACGGCCGAAATCGCCTCCGGCCAAGCGCCAGGCCTGGGCATTGAGGCTTCACGCCTCGACGATCTCAAACCCCGTGGTGATCTGCGCCGTCTTGGCCAGCATGATGCTGGCCGAGCAGTATTTCTCGTGGCTCATGGCGATGGCGCGCTCGATGGCGCTGGCCGGTATGCCGCGGCCGGTGACGGTGAACTGCATGTGGATTTTGGTGAAGACCTTGGGATCGGTCTGCGCACGCTCGGACGTGAGCTTCACGCTGCAGCCGCGCACGTCGTGGCGCCCGCGCTTCAAGATCAGCACCACGTCGTAGGCGGTGCAGCCGCCGGTGCCGGCGAGCACCGCCTCCATGGGGCGCGGCGCCAGGTTCTGGCCGCCGTTTTCAGGGCGATCGGCGTCGGGCGCGCCATCCATGGCCAGGACATGGCCGCTGCCGGTTTCGGCGATAAAGCCCATGCCGGATTTGGTGCCGGCGTTGCCAGTCCAGCTGACGGTGCATTCCATGTTGTGTTTCTCCAACAATTAGGGCGAACCCTTAATAAAATACGGATATTGCTGCATTGCAAAACTTCTCAGGCATACAATGCACCCATGCGTTACCCGCTACGCACTTTAAGCACAGCGGATTCGCACCGATTGTCTCCTCCATCTCCTCAAAGGATGGATTCAGCCCCAGGCCTTACCGCCCGGGGCTTTTTTTTGCCTTGCGCAGACCTGATTGGCCGGGCACCTATGATGATGCCCCGGCCGCACGCATGCGGACGCGCCGCATGATTGCACCATGACCCAGCCCCTGACCCCCTTCGATTACCTGACCAAGATCCTCACGGCGCGTGTCTACGACGTGGCCGTCGAGTCCGACCTGCAGCCCGCCCGGGCGCTGTCGCGCCGCCTGCACAACAAGGTGCTGCTCAAGCGCGAGGACCAGCAGCCGGTGTTCAGCTTCAAGCTGCGCGGAGCCTACAACAAGATGGCGCAGCTGCCCGCCGACCAGCTGGCCAAGGGGGTGATCTGCGCCTCGGCCGGCAACCACGCCCAGGGCGTGGCCATGAGCGCGGCCAAGCTGGGCACGCGCGCCGTGATCGTGATGCCGACCACCACGCCCCAGGTGAAGGTGGACGCCGTCAAGACCCTGGGCGGCGAGGTAGTGCTCGCCGGTGACAGCTATTCCGACGCCTACGAGCATTCCCTGCGGCTGCAGCAGGAGCAGGGCCTGACCTTCGTCCACCCCTTCGACGACCCCGACGTGATCGCCGGCCAGGGCACGATCGCCATGGAGATGCTGCGCCAGCTGCAGGCCCTGGGCAGCCACCGGCTTCATGCCGTGTTCGTGCCCATCGGCGGCGGCGGGCTGATTGCCGGCGTGGCCAACTACCTGAAGGCGGTGAGCCCGCAGACCAAGGTCATCGGCGTGCAGATGAACGACTCGGACGCCATGGCCCGGTCGGTGCGCGAGCATGCGCGCGTGCAGCTGCCCGACGTGGGCCTGTTCGCCGACGGCACGGCCGTCAAACTCGTGGGAGAGGAAACCTTCCGCGTGGCGCACGACCTGGTGGACGACTACGTGATCGTAGACACCGACGCCGTCTGCGCCGCGATCAAGGATGTGTTCGTGGACACGCGCAGCATCGTCGAGCCCTCGGGCGCTTTAGGCGTGGCGGCCATGAAGCAGTATGTGGCGCGGCACAAGACCAAGGGCGAGACCTATGCCACGATTCTGAGCGGCGCGAACATGAACTTCGACCGCCTGCGCTTCGTGGCCGAGCGCGCCGACGTGGGCGAGGAGCGCGAGGCGCTGTTCGCCGTCACCATCCCCGAGGAACGCGGCAGCTTCAAGCGCTTCTGCCAGGTGGTGGGCGCGCTGCCCGGCGGGCCGCGCAACGTGACCGAGTTCAACTACCGCATCAGCCATGACAAGCTGGCCCATGTGTTCGTGGGCCTGTCCACGCATGGGCGCGGCGAGTCGGAGAAGATCGCCAAGAACTTCCTCAAGCACGGCTTCGAGTCGCTGGACCTGACGCATGACGAGCTGGCCAAGGAGCATTTGCGCCATCTGGTGGGCGGGCGCTCGCAGCTCGCGCGCAACGAGCGGCTGATGCGCTTCACCTTCCCCGAGCGGCCCGGCGCGCTGTTCAAGTTCCTGAGCCTGATGCAGCCCACTTGGAACATCTCGCTGTTCCACTACCGCAACCAGGGCGCGGACTATGGCCGCATTCTGGTGGGCATGCAGGTGCCGGCCGAGGACGCCGCACAGTTCGACGCCTTCCTGCAACAGCTGGGCTACCCCTATGTCGAGGAAACGCAGAACCCGGCATACCGGCTGTTCCTGCAGGCCAATGGTGGCTGATGGCTCCTTCCCCCCTTTGGGGGAAGGTTGGGATGGGGGCTTGACACGCATGGCACAACGCCTGATGGCGCCAGCCCCGCCGGCCCCCACCCCCGCCCTCCCCCAGAGGAGGAGGGAGAAAGAAAACCTGCGCTAGCCCTTGAAGAAAAAGCGTCTACAGCTATCAATTAAAAAAATCCCTCCATGCAAGCCCTGCGCCACTACCTGCTGGCCGTGCAGTTCTTCACCCGCCTGCCGGTTACGGGGCGCCTCGCCGCCTGGGTAGGCTACAGCCCCGCCATGCTGCGCGCCAGCAGCGCGCATTTCCCCGGCGTGGGCTGGCTGGTGGCGGCCGTGGCCGTGGCCGTGCATGCGGCGCTCTGGTCGGCGCTGGGCGGCCCGCAGGGCTTTGCGCCGCTGGTGGCGGCCGTGGGCAGCACCATTGCCACGGTGCTAGTCACCGGCGGGTTTCACGAGGACGGCCTGGCCGACGTGGCCGACGGCCTGGGCGGCGCCTATCAGCGCGAGCGCGCGCTGGAGATCATGAAGGACTCGCGCATCGGCGCCTTCGGCGCCATGGCCCTGGTGCTGGCGCTGGGCGCAAAAATGGCGCTGCTGGCGCAGCTGGGCAGCCTCGGGCTGGCCTGCGCGCTGGCGGCGCTGGCGGGCGCGCATGTGCTGTCGCGCCTGTGGCCGCTGGCCGTGGTGCGCGCCCTGCCCCATGTGGGCGATACGGCCACATCCAAGAGCAAACCGCTGGCAGACCAGATCTCGGGCCGCGCGCTGGCCGCTGCGGCCCTTTGGTGTTTTCCTGCGTTAGCGCTTTTGTGGCAAGCGTTAGGCGCTCATGTATTGATAGTTTCGGCACTCTGCAGCGCGCTGGGCGCGGCCTGGATGCTGTGGCGCTTTGCGCGCCGCCTGCAGGGTTTCACGGGCGACTGCCTGGGCGCCACGCAGCAGGTGGCGGAGATCGGCTTCTACCTGGGCGCGGCCATGGCCCTGGCGCGATGAACCGGCTGTGGCTGGTGCGCCATGCGCGTCCGCTGGTGGCCGATGGCCTGTGCTATGGCCGGCTGGACCTGCCGGTCGACGCCGCGGCCAGCCGCGAAGCCGCCCAGGTCCTGGCCAGGGCGCTCCCGCCCCAGGTGGCCGCCATACGCCATTCACCACTACAAAGATGTGAGCTGCTGGCGCTTGAACTGCGGGCGCTGCGACCCGATTTGGCATCAAACGCTGAACCGCGCATCCAGGAGCTGGACTTTGGCAGCTGGGAGGGCCGCGCCTGGAACACCATCGCGCGCGCGCAGATCGATGCCTGGGCCGCCGATCTGGCCGGCCACGCCCCCGGCGGCGGCGAGCCGCTGGCGGCCATGCTGGCGCGCGTAGCCCAAGCCCTGCGTGATGCGGTGGCCAGCGCCCAGACCCATGACGGTGACGTGGTCTGGATCACCCATGCCGGCGTGGCGCGCTGCGTGCAGTGGCTGCTGGCCCATGGCCAGGGACAAGTGCCGCAGTCCCATGAATGGCCGGCCACCGCTCCGGCATTCGGTGCCTGGATCCAGCTGCCGCTGCCCCGGGACTGGTGAAGGCTATTCGTCTTTTTGACGCGGTATTTCCAGCGTCAGCGTGGTGGCGCCTTCGACGGCGGGCCCCAGGCGCGCCGCGCGCCGCGAGAGCGACTGCAGCACCAGGCCAGGCTCCAGGCTCGCCCCCACGCGGTAGGGCCGGGCGGGCTTGCCGTCCATGGCGATCAGCGCGGCGCCCTCGCCGCTGGTAGTGCCGGCCAGCAGTCCCATGAGCACGAAGCGGCTGGCCAAAGAGGGCGCATCGGCAGTGGCCGCGGCCTGGGCGCCCAGCAATTTGGCCAGCGCCAGCGGGTCGGCCGTCACCTGTTCGGGCGCGCTGGCGACCGGGGACGCCCCCCCGGCGGGGGCAGACAGCTTGAGCCCCCAATAGACCACACAGGCGCCAGCCAACGCCGACAGCGCCAGGGTGGCAAGGCGCGGGGCCCAGCGGGAATGTGTGAGTGTCGCCATGACGGGATTATGATTGACCCGACCTTTTCCACTCCGATCCGCTGCGCCGTGTTGCCCTCTAACCACCCATCTCTTGCACAACGGGCCCGCCGCCACCTGGCCGCGGGCTTCACCCTGATCGAACTCATGGTGGTGCTGGTGATCATCGGCGTACTGGCCGCCCTCATCGTGCCGAATGTGCTGGAGCGCGCCGACGACGCGCGCGTCACGGCCGCGCGCACCGACATCGCCAACATCTCCCAGGCGCTCAAGCTCTACCGCCTGGACAACCAGCGCTACCCCACGGCCGAGCAGGGTCTGCAGGCGCTGATCGCCAAGCCGACAACGGCCCCGGCTCCGGGCAACTGGCGCCCCTACCTGGAAAAGCTGCCGAACGACCCCTGGGGCCACCCCTACCAGTACCTGAACCCCGGCATCAAGGGCGAGGTGGACGTGATGTCCTTCGGTGCCGACGGCCAGTCCGGCGGCGAGGGCAAGAATGCCGACATCGGCAGCTGGCAGTAATTCCCACCCGACCATGAAAGCCCGTGGCTTCACCTTGCTGGAGCTGCTGGTGGTGATCGCCATCATGGCCCTGGCCACCTCCGGCGTGGGCCTGGCCCTGCGGGACAGCGGCGCCACGGCGCTGCAGCGCGAGGGCGAGCGGCTGGCGGCGCTGCTGGAGTCGGCGCGCGCGCAGTCGCGGGCCTCGGGCGCGGCCGTGCGCTGGCGTGCCGATGCCCAGGGTTTTCGCTTCGAGGGCCTGCCCGGCACCCCCTTGCCCAGCCACTGGCTGGACGACGCCACCGGCGTGCGCGGGCCGGGCGAGCTGTGGCTGGGGCCCGAGCCCATCATCGGCGCACAGCAGGTGGTGATCGTGAGCCAGGCCCACCCCGGCCGCGCGGTGCGCGTGGCCACCGACGGGCTGCGCCCCTTTGCCGCGCAGGCGCTGCCATGAGCCCGCGCGCGCAGCGCCAGGCCGGCGGCTTCACGCTGGTGGAGGTGCTGGTGGCGCTGGCCATCGTGGCCATCGCCCTCATGGCGGGGCTGCAGGCCACCTCGGCCCTGACGCGCAACGCCGCGCGCCAGACCGATGTGGTGCTGGCCCATGTGTGCGCCGAGAACGAACTGGTGAAGGTGCGCCTGTCGCGCCAGATGCCCGCCACGGGCGACGCGCGCCTGGCCTGCGAGCAGGCGGGGCGGACCTACGAGGTCGCGGTGACGGTCTCGCCCACACCCAACCCGCAGTTCCGCCGCGTGGATGCACAGGTATTCGACGGGCAGCTGCCGGTGTTGCGGCTCTCGACCATCGTGGGGCGCTACTGATGCGGCGCAATCTCTCGGGTTTCACCCTGGTCGAGCTGCTGGTGGCGATTGCCGTCATGGCCCTGCTGGCCATCGTCAGCTGGCGCGGCCTGGACGGCATGGTGCGCTCGCAGCAGATCACGCGCGAGCGCGCCGACGCCGTGCTGGCGCTGCAGACCGTGCTGGCCCAATGGGGCGCCGACCTGGACGCGCTGCAAGCCGTGGAGCGCACCCAGCCCATCGCCTGGGATGGCCAGGTGCTGCGGCTGACGCGCCGCGGCATGCGCCAGCCGGACGAAGGGGCCCTCGTGGTGGCCTGGACACTGCGCAACGTGGATGGCAGCGACCGCTGGCTACGCTGGCAGTCCGCACCCGTGCGCACGCACGCCGAATGGACCGAGGCCTGGGCACGCGCCGCGCAATGGGCGCGCTCGCCCGGCGCGGCCGAACGCCGGCACGAGACCGCGCTGATGCCGGTCGCGGGCTGGCAGCTGTACTACTACCGTGGCGGTGCCTGGGCCAACGCGCAGTCCGCCAATACCACAGGCAGCATGCCCCAAACCCCGGGAGGCCTGGGCAACGCGGCCGCCAGCATTCCCGAGGGCGTGCGCGTGCAGCTCACGCTGCCCGAGGGCGGCGCGCTGGCCGGCGTGATCACGCGCGACTGGGCCAATCCACTGCTCGGCGGGGGCAAGTCATGAGGCGCATGAAGCCCATGGAGCCAGCCCGCCAGGCGGGCGCCGCATTGCTGATGGCCATGCTCACCGTGACCCTGGTGGCCACCTTTGCCGCGGCGGCCATGTGGCAGCAGTGGCGCGCCATCGAGGTCGAGACCGCCGAGCGCGCCCGCATGCAGTCGGCCTGGATACTCATAGGCGCGCTGGACTGGTCGCGCCTGATCCTGCGCGAGGATTCCCTGGCCCGCGATGGCGATGGCACAGACAACCTGAGCGAACCCTGGGCCGTGCCGCTGGAGGAGGCCCGCCTGTCCACCTTCCTCGCCGCCAACCGCAACGTGGCCCAGGTAGAGGACGCCAGCACCGACACCGCCGATGCCTTTCTGTCGGGCCAGATCACGGACCAGCAGGGCCTGCTGAACCTGCGCAACCTGGCGGGCGAGAAGCAGGTGGACGCCACGGCCCTGCGCCAGTTCACGCGGCTGTTCGAATACCTGGGCCTGCCGCGCGAGCAGCTCGATACCCTGGCGCGCCAGATACAACTGGCCACTGTGCGCGAGGGCGACCCGGGCGGCGCAACGCTGCTGCCGCAAAGCGTGTCCCAGCTGGGCTGGTGGGGCCTGCCGCAGCGCACCATCGCGGCGCTGGAGCCCCATATCACGCTGCTGCCCGTGCGCACCCCGGTCAATCTGAACACCGCCAGCGCCGTGGTGCTATGGGCCAGCGCCGATGGCCTCGACATGGCCGACGCGCAGCGCCTGGTGCAGCAGCGCGAGACTCACTACTTTCGCAGCCAGGCCGATGCCGCGCAGCTCGTCAGCGACCCCAGCCGCATCACGGCCGGCACGCATGCCGTGGCCTCCAGCTATTTCGAGGTGCGCGGGCGCCTGCGCCTGGATGGGGCGGTGGTCGAGGAGCGCTCCCTGGTGTTCAAGCGGCCCGGCACGGTCATCACGCTGTGGCGCGAGCGCGGCGGCCTGGCACGCGGTGCACCCGTGCGCTAAATGCCCCCCTAAAATGCCTCATGAGGCCCCTTCCATGAGCACCCTTGTACTAACCCTGCCCCTGGGCTCGCCGGTAGCCGGCGCCGACTACGGCTACACGCTCACGGCCGACGGCCACAACGCCATCCGCCACGCCAGTGCCAGCGCCGCTCTGCTGCCCGATCCGGGCCGCGCAGGCGAGGTCGTGGCGGTGGTGCCGGCGCGTGCCCTGTCATGGCAGCGCGTGACGCTGCCGCCGGGCGCCACCGGCCAGGCGGCGCGGCTGCGCGCCGTGCTCGAGGGCCTGCTTGAAGAGCAGCTGCTCGACGACCCCGCGCAACTGCACTTTGCCCTGCAGCCCGGCTTTCAGGCCGGCAAAGCGGCCTGGGTCGCCGTGTGCGACCGCGCCTGGCTGCGCGAAGCCCTGCAGGCGCTGGAGGCCGCAGGCCGCCCCGCGGATCGCATCGTGCCCGAGTTCGCCCCCGGACCCACGGCCAGCGGGCGCGAGGAATGCGAGGTGCTGGGCAGCCCCGAGGATGCCTACGCCGTGCTCACCGGCCACGGGCCGGAGCAGGCCGTGACCGTGCTGCCACTGTCTGCGGCCAAGGCACTGGCAGCCCTGGCCGCCCCCACCGAGGACGCCCCCCCGGTGCGCGCCGAACCCGCCGTGGCGGCCCTGGCCGAAGGCCTGCTGGGCCGTCCCGTAGAGCTGCACACCGCCAGCCAGCGGGCCCTCGCCGCCGCGCGCGGCGACTGGGACCTGGCGCAGTTCGACCTGGCCAGCAGCGGGCGCACGCGCACCCTGCGCCGCCTGGGCGGCGCCGCCAACAGCTTTGCACGCGCACCGCAATGGCGCGCCGCACGCTGGGCGCTGGGCCTGGCCGTAGCCGTGCAAGTCATCGGCCTGAACCTTTGGGCCTGGCAGGACCGCCAGGCCCTGGCCGCCAAGCAGGCCGGCGTGCGCGCCATACTCACCCAGACCTTCCCCCATATCAAGGCAGTAGTCGATGCGCCAGTGCAGATGGAGCGCGAGCTGGCCCAGCTGCGCCAGGCCGCCGGCAGCATGGCGCGGCAGGATCTGGAGCCGCTCATGGCCGCCGCCGGCGCCGCCCTGCCCGCCGAGCGCCTGCCCAGCCAGATCGAATACACGGGCGACGCGCTGCTGCTGCGCGGCGTGGAGCTGAACCCCGAGGAGCTGGCCGCCATGAACCAGCGCCTGGCCGCCGACGGCTACGCTGCCGGCATGCAAGAGGGCGCCGTGCTGGTGCGTCCACAGGAGCGCCCATGAAGAACGCCCCCCAACTCAACGCCCTGGCGGCAAGCGTGCGCACGCACTGGGCCAGCCTGGCGGCGCGCGAGCAGACCCTGGTGCTGTCGGCCGCCGCCGTGCTGGGCCTGGCCCTGCTGTGGTGGCTGCTGCTGGCGCCGGCGCTGGCGCAGCTGAGCGCCTCGCCCGCACGCCATGCCGCCGTGGATGCGCAGCTGCAGCACATGCAAACCCTGCAGGCCGAGGCCCTGCGCCTGCGCGACGTGCCGCGCCCCCAGGGCGACGAGGCCCTGCGCGCGCTGCAGGGCACGCTGGCGCAGCAGCTGGGCGCGGCCACGCAGCTGCAGACCGCGGGCGACCGCAGCACCATCACGCTCAAGGCCGTGCCGGCCGAGGCGCTCGCGCAGTGGCTGGGCCAGGTGCGCGGCACGGCCCGCGCCGTGCCCGTGCAGGCGCGCCTGCTGCGCAGCGGCACGGGCGCCCCCGCACAGTGGGAGGGCACGCTGGTGCTGGCCCTGCCGCCCACCTGATTCCTCCTGCAAGAGCGCTGCCCCATGCCCCGCCGCCCGCCTTCCCGCCCCGCCATGGCCGCGCCGCGTGCGCCCTGGCGCTGGGCCGCCGCCGGCCTGTGCCTGGGCGCCCTGCCCGCGCTGCTGCTGTGGGCGCCCGCTCGCTGGCTGGCGGCCACCGTGGAGCGGGCCAGCGCCGGCCAGCTGCGGCTGGAGCAGGCGCGCGGTACGGTCTGGACGGGATCGGCCCGGCTGGTACTCACGGGTGGTGCCGGCAGCGATGACCGGGCGGCCCTGCCCGGGCGCGTGCACTGGCAGCTGCGGCCCGCATGGGGCGGTGCCCGCGCACGCATTGCGGCCGATTGCTGCACGCCGGCACCGCTTGAGCTGCGCGCTGCGCCCGGCCTGGGGGTGCTGCGCGTGCAGGTGACCGACGGCCAGAGCCAGTGGCCGGCCGGCGTTCTCGCCGGCCTGGGCACGCCCTGGAACACCATACAGCCACAAGGCAGGCTGCAGCTCGTCACCACCGGCATGACCATGCAATGGGCCGCCGGGCGCATGCAGCTGCAGGGCCAGGCGCAGCTGGATGCGCTGGCCATGTCCTCACGCCTGTCCACGCTGCGCCCCATGGGCAGCTACCGGCTGGTGCTGCAGGGCGGCGAAGCCCCGACGCTCTCGCTGTCCACGCTGGACGGCGCGCTGCTGCTGTCGGGCAGCGGCCAATGGGTGGGGCAGCGCCTGCGCTTCACCGGCGAGGCCAGCGCCGCGCCCGAGCGCGAGGCGGCGCTGGCCAATCTTCTGAATATCATCGGACGGCGCAGCGGCGCGCGTTCCATCATCACCGTGGGGTAACCCTATGCCTTCCTACTCCCGACTCCAGCTGCGCGTCGCTCTTCATTCAATAGCTGCAAGCGCTTTACTTGCATGCTTTGCAACGCAAATTCATGCCCAAACCGCAGCCGGCAAGACCCAGGCCGGCAGCGTGCGTCCCAGCGAGCCCGTGACGCTGAACTTTGCGAATGCAGACATCGAGGCCGTGGCCCGTACCATGGCCACCATCACCGGCAAAAACGTGGTGGTGGATCCGCGCGTGAAGGGCCAGCTGACCCTGGTGACCGAGAACGCCGTGCCCCCGGCCGCGGCCTTCCAGCAGTTTCTGGCGGCGCTGCGCCTGCAGGGCTTCACGGTGGTCGAGTCGGGCGGGCTGTACAAGGTGGTGCCCGAGGCCGACGCCAAGCTGCAGGGCGGCAGCGTGAGCGTGTCACAGGGCGGCCAGGGCGGCACGCCGGCGGGCGGGCAGATCGTGACGCAGATCTTCAAGCTCAACTTCGAGAATCCCAACAACCTGGTGCCGGTGCTGCGCCCGCTGATCAGCCCCAACAACACCATCAACGTGAACCCCGGCAACAACTCGCTGGTGATCACCGACTATGCCGACAACCTGCAGCGCCTGGCGCGCATCGTGGCGGCGATGGATGTGTCCAACGCCACCGACCTGGAGGTGATACCGCTGCAACACGCGCTTGCCACCGACCTGGCACCGCTGGTCGTGCGCCTGATCGAGGGCGCCGGCGGCGCGGGAGCCACTGTCGCCACCCAGGGCCAGACAGACACCGCCTTCAAGACCACGCTGATGGCCGAGCCGCGCAGCAACGCCCTGGTGGTGCGCGCGGCCAATCCGGCACGCCTGGCGCTGGTGCGCTCGCTGGTGGCCAAGCTGGACCAGCCGGCGGCCGCCGGCAGCTCGGCCGCCAGTGGCAACATCCATGTGGTCTACCTGAAGAACGCCGACGCGGTGAAGCTGGCCACCACCCTGCGCGCCGCGCTGCAGGCAGGCAACCTGGGCGCCGGGGCGGGCGGCGCGTCACAGGGTGCTGGCGGCACGGGCGGCAACAGCGGCCTGACACCCACCGGCGCCTCGGGGGGCATCGGGCAAAGCGGCATGGCTTCGGGCGGCATGGGCGCCGGCGGCGGCCTGGCCTCGGGCGCCGCTGCCGGGCTCAATCGCGGTGGCGGCAACAGCAACCAGCCCAGCACGGGCGGACAGATCCAGGCCGACCCGACAACCAACTCGCTCATCATCACCGCGCCCGAGCCGCAGTACCGCCAGCTGCGCACCGTGATCGACAAGCTCGACGGCCGCCGCGCCCAGGTGCTCATCGAGAGCCTGATCGTCGAGGTCAGCGCCAACAAGGTGGCCGAATTCGGCATCCAATGGCAGGGCGTGATAGGCAACCACGGCAGCACGCTGGGCGTGCTGGGCAACAACTCCAGCGTGGCCGGCACCAACATCCTGGACCTGGCCCTGGCGGCCGCCAGCGGCAACGTGAGCGCCATTGCCGCAGCCAAGCCCGCGGCGGGCATGAACCTGGCCATCGCCCCGCGCATCAACGGCAAGTACTACCTGGGGGCACTGGCGAACTTCCTGGAGAACACGGGCGATGCCAACGTACTCTCCACGCCCAACCTGATGACGCTGGACAACGAGGAAGCGCAGATCATCATCGGCAACAACGTGCCCTTCGTCACCGGTTCCTACGCCAACACCGGCGGCAACAGCGGCGCCGTGAATCCCTTCACCACCGTGGAGCGCAAGGACGTGGGCCTGATGCTGCGCGTGCGCCCCACGATCAACGAAAACGGCACCGTCAAGCTGACGCTGTACCAGGAGGTGTCGAAGATCGCGACGGAGACACTCACCAACATCAACGGTCCCTCGACGAGCAAGCGCTCCATCGAGTCCACCGTGCTGGTGGACGACGGCAGCGTGATCGTCATCGGCGGCCTGCTCGAAGACAGCTACTCGCTCGGGCAGGACAAGGTGCCGCTGATGGGCGACCTGCCCCTGGTGGGCGGGCTGTTTCGCAACGAGAAGCGCCAGCGCCAGAAAACCAACCTGATGGTTTTCCTGCGCCCCATGGTGATCCGGGACAACGCCACCAGCGACGCCCTGATGGTGGACCGCTACGAGGCCATACGCGCGCTGCAGCAGGTCACACAGCCGGCGCCCAGCGCGGTGCTGCGCGGCGTCTCCGAAGCCCCCGTGCTGCCAGCGCTGCAGGGCGGCGCCGCGGCGGGCACTGCGCCGCACGCCCCGGCCATGCCCGCGCCGCTGGCA
The DNA here is from genome assembly GCF_044792555.1 of Alicycliphilus denitrificans. Taxonomy (GTDB): domain Bacteria; phylum Pseudomonadota; class Gammaproteobacteria; order Burkholderiales; family Burkholderiaceae_C; genus Alicycliphilus; species Alicycliphilus denitrificans_A. The sequence continues at coordinate 856,017 of NZ_CP126238.1, read as the reverse complement.
CCGGTCGTGCCCCCCGCACCAGCCCCCGCGCGTGCCACGCCGGCAGCGACGGACAACCCGCTGTACAGCCCGCAGTAAGGCACAGGCTATGCGCCATCCCCTGCCCTATGCCTTTGCGCGCAGCAGCCAGCTGCTGCTGGAAGACGACGGCCAGCAGCTCGTGCTCTGGCACGGCCCGGCGCCCGATGCCGGCGCGCTGTCCGAGGTGCTGCGCAAGCACGCCGTGCAGCAGTTCATGCCGCTCGACGCCGCGCAGCTGGCCCAGCGCATCAGCGCGGCCTACGCGCAAAGCGAGTCGAGCGCGGCCACGGTGGTCAGCGAGGTCGAGGAAGAGGCCGACCTCTCGCGCATGATGCAGGAGCTGCCCGCGGTGGAGGACCTGCTCGAATCCGCAGGCGACGCGCCCATCATCCGCATGCTCAACGCCCTGCTCACGCAGGCCGTGCGCGACGGCGCCAGCGACATCCACATCGAGCCCTACGAGCGCCATTCCAGCGTGCGCTTTCGCGTGGACGGCACGCTGCGCGAGGTGGTGCAGCCCAACCGCGCGCTGCACGCGGCGCTGATCAGCCGCCTGAAGATCATGGCCGACCTGGACATCTCCGAGAAGCGCCTGCCGCAGGACGGCCGCATCAGCCTGCGCCTGGGCACGCGCGCCATCGACGTGCGCGTCTCCACCCTGCCCAACGCCCATGGCGAACGCGCCGTGCTGCGCCTCTTGGACAAGAGCGAATCCAAGCTCACGCTCGAATCGGTGGGCATGCAGGGCGCGGTGCTGGCGCGCCTGGAGGGCCTGATCGCTCAGCCGCACGGCATCATCCTCGTGACCGGCCCCACGGGCTCGGGCAAGACCACCACGCTGTACGCGGCGCTGGCACGGCTGGACGCCGCGCGCAGCAACATCATGACGGTGGAGGACCCGATCGAATACGAGCTGCCCGGCGTGGGCCAGACGCAGGTCAACGCAAAAATAGACCTGACTTTCGCCAAGGCCCTGCGCGCCATCCTGCGCCAGGACCCGGACGTGATCATGATCGGCGAGATCCGCGACTTCGAGACCGCGCAGATCGCCATCCAGGCCTCGCTCACCGGCCACCTGGTGCTGGCCACGCTGCACACCAACGACGCCACCAGCGCCATCACGCGCCTGACCGACATGGGCGTGGAGCCTTTCCTGCTGTCCTCGTCGCTGCTGGGCGTGCTGGCGCAGCGCCTGGTGCGCAAGTACTGCAGCCATTGCCACGGCGGCGACCACGGCACGGGCTGCGAGCACTGCGGCCACACCGGCTACGCGGGGCGCACCGGCGTGTTCGAGCTGCTGGTGGTGGATGACGCCATCCGCACGCAGATCCACAACCAGGCCGCCGAGGCCGAGGTACGCGCCCAGGCCCTGGCCGGCGGCATGAGCCTGATGCGCGACGACGGCGAGCGCCTGATCGCCGCCGGCATCACCAGCCGCGAGGAGCTGCTGCGCGTGACGCGCGATTGACCCGCGCCTATCGCAGCGCAGCCGGGCGACGCGTATGCAGCAGCCCGCGCTGCAGCTCCCTGAGCAGCAGCAGCACCTGGCGCGATGCATGCAGGCAGGCCTTGTGGGCCTGCTCGGCCTGCCGGCTCTCGCCGGCCTCGGCATGGGTGATCAGCGCCGCCGCCTGCTGGTGGAAATAGCGGTGGCGCCGCAGCAGCATGTCGAAGGCCGGAAAGTGCCCCAGCGCCACGCGGCCGCTGCCATGCAGCCACTGGCCCAGCTCCGAGCAGCTATCGTCGGCCACCACCTCGGGGCGCAGGCGTTCGTCGCGTGCACCCTGCAGCACCATGGCCAGCCATGGTAGCCAACGCTCGTGCGTGGCGATGGCGGCATCGATGTCGAACTGCGCCATGAGCTTGTAGGCCTCCTCGTCCAGCAACACCAGTTCGCTGGCGTCGTTCTCTGGCAGGCGCGTCCAGTCCGACGGCGCCTGCAACCCATCAGCCTGCGGCTGAAACAATCGGCTGAAAAACCCCATATGCCCTCCACCAGAGAACCCGTGCCGCCCAAGGCCTATCGCTCACGCCAATGATGGCCATTTCGATTCGCCCAGCAACCACTGTGACCCATTCATTCCCGCAAGACCACGGGGTTTCACCCACGCACTCAGAATCGGCGCCATGAAGACACAAGCCCCTCCCCTGCTTTCCATGCTCGATCTGGTGGCCGTGCGCGCGGGCGGCACGGTGGCCCAGGCGCTGGACATCGCCGTACACACGGCAAGGCATGCCGAGTCGCTGGGTTTCAAGCGCTACTGGCTGGCCGAGCACCACAACATGCCGGGCATAGCCAGCTCGGCCACGGCCGTGCTCGTGGGCCACATTGCGGGCGCCACGCGCTCGATCCGCGTGGGCTCGGGCGGCATCATGCTGCCCAACCATGCGCCGCTGGTGGTGGCCGAGGCCTTCGGCACGCTGGCCGAGCTCTATCCCGGCCGCATCGACCTGGGACTGGGACGCGCGCCTGGCACCGACGGCGCCACCATGCGCGCCCTGCGCCGCGACCGCGTGGAGACCGAGGCCGACTTCCCGCGCGACGTGGCCGAACTGCAGCAGCTGCTGGCCCCCGCCCAGCCGGGCCAGCGCATCATCGCCATGCCGGGCGCCGGCATCCAGGTGCCCATCTGGCTGCTCGGTTCCAGCCTGTTTTCGGCGCAGCTGGCGGCGCACATGGGCCTGCCCTACGCGTTCGCCTCGCATTTCGCGCCGCGCCAGCTGCAGGCGGCGATAGCCCTGTACCGCGAGCTGTTTCGCCCCTCGGCGGTGCTGCAAAAGCCCTACGTGGTGATCGGCGTGCCGGTGATCGCCGCGCCCACGGACGAGGAGGCCGAATACCTGGCCAGCAGCACCTACCAGCGCGTGCTGGGCATCATCACCGGGCAGCGCGGGCTGCTGCGCCCGCCCGTGGAGAACTACCTGGCCAGCCTGGCAGCGCCCGAGCGTGCCGCCGTAGCCGACTTTCTCGCCATGGGCGTGGTCGGTGGGCCGCAGACCGTGCGCGCGGGCCTGCGAGCGCTGGCCGAGGCCACCGGGGCCGACGAGTTCATGCTGGTCAGCGATGTGTTCGACCCCGAGCTGCGCCTGCGTTCGCTGACCATCACCGCACAGGCTAACGCCCCAACCGGCCCCGCAGCGGCTACCATGGCGGGCTGAGAGGCTGAGAGTCTTTCCCCCAACGCCGCCCCATGCCCGCCTATTCCTTCGAAGCCCTGGATGCGCAGGGCCATATTCGCCGTGGCACCCTGGATGCCGACAGCGCCAAGGCGGCGCGCAACCTGCTGCGCGCGCAGGCGCTGGTGCCGCTGGACGTGGAGGCACTGTCCCCCGATGCGGCGCCAGGCAGCGCGCCCACGCTGGCGCAGCGCCTGTTCACCCGCCCCGTTTTCAATGCCAACGGGCTGGCGATCTGGACGCGCCAGCTCGCCGGCCTGGTCGGCGCCGGCCTGCCGCTGGAGCGCGCGCTCACGGCCCTGGCCGACGAGGCCGACGATGAACGCCAGCGCCACCTGGTGGCGGCGCTACGCGCCGAGGTCAACGCCGGCAGCACCTTTGCGCGCGCCCTGGCCCAGCATCCGCGCGAGTTCTCCGACATCTACTGCGCCGTGATCGGTGCGGGCGAATCCAGCGGGGCCTTGAGCCAGGTGCTCGACAGCCTGGCCGACGACCTGGAGCAGCGCCAGCAGCTGCGCGCCAAGCTCATAGGCGCGGCGCTGTACCCGGCCATCGTCACCGTGATCGCCATCGTCATCGTGCTGTTCCTCGTGGGCTATGTAGTGCCGCAGGTGGCCAGCGTGTTTGCGGGCAGCAAGCGCGCCCTGCCGCTGCTCACCGTCGTCATGCTGGCCTTGAGCGACTTTGTACGCGGCTATGGCTGGGCCATGCTGGTCGCAATTGTTTTGATAGCTATCAGCGCTCGCGCAGCATTGTCTAGACCCCGTTTTCGTGAAAAATTTGACGCCGCCTGGCTCGGGCTACCACTGGTGGGCAGGCTGGCGCGCGGCTACAACGCGGCACGCTTTGCCGGCACCCTGGCCATGCTGGCCGGCGCCGGCGTGCCCATACTGCGTGCCCTGCAGGCCGCGGCCGAGACCCTGAACAACCGCGCACTGCGCGCCGACGCGCTCGAGGCCCTGGTGCTGGTGCGCGAGGGAGCGCCGCTGGCCTCGGCACTGGCGCAAAAAAAACGCTTTCCCGGCCTGGTCTCCATGTTTGCGCGCCTGGGCGAGCAGACCGGCCAGCTGCCCACCATGCTGGCCCGCGCCGCCAACCAGCTGGGCGCCGAGGTGCAGCGCCGCGCCATGCAGCTGGCCACCATCCTGGAGCCGCTGCTCATCGTGGGCATGGGTCTGATGGTGATGCTCATTGTGCTGGCGGTGCTGCAGCCCATCATCGAGCTCAACCAGTTCGTCAAATAAGCCATGTCCCTGACCCTGGACGACAAGCTCGTCGTCGCCATTTCCTCGCGTGCGCTGTTCGACTTCGAGGAAGAGAACCGCATCTTCGAGCATGGCGACGACCGCGCCTATGCGGATCTGCAGCGCCAGCGGCTGGACATCCCCGCGCCGCCCGGCGTGGCCTTCTCGCTGGTGAGAAAGCTGCTGGCCTTCAACGGCGCCGGACACCAGCGCGTGGAGGTGGTGCTGCTGTCGCGCAACGACCCGGTGAGCGGCATGCGCGTGTTCCGTTCCTGCCAAGCCCATGGCCTGCCCAGCGTGCAGCGCGGCGTGTTCACCCAGGGGCGCGACCCGTTCCGCTACCTGCGGCCGCTGGGTGCACAGCTGTTCCTGTCGGCCAACGAGCGCGACGTGCGCTCGGCACTGCACCTGGGCTACCCGGCGGCGCGCGTGCTCACCGAATCGGTGCAGGCGGGCGATGCCCATCCGCACGAGGTGCGCATCGCGTTTGACGGCGACGCCGTGCTGTTTTCCGACGAGGCCGAGCGCGTCTACCAGTCCGAGGGCCTGGCGGCCTTCCAGCGCCACGAGCTCGACAAGGCCGCCCAGCCGCTGCCCGAGGGGCCGTTCAAGCCCCTGCTGGCGGCCCTGCACCGGCTGCAGCAGGCCGGCAGCGCCGGCATGCGCATACGCACGGCCCTGGTCACGGCGCGCAGCGCGCCGGCGCACGAGCGCGCCATACGCACGCTGATGGACTGGAACATCGCCGTGGACGAGGCCATGTTCCTGGGCGGCCTGCCCAAGGGCGAGTTCCTGCGCGAGTTCGAGCCCGACTTCTTCTTCGACGACCAGACCGGCCATGTGAACTCGGCCGCGCGCCATGTGCCGGCCGGCCATGTGAGCAGCGGCATCGCCAATGCGGCGGCCGCGTGAGGAAACCAGGTCAAATCAGCCTGAAACGCTTACCCATCAAGCGTTTTAAGCTACTTAATTAATAGTTACGATCCGCCGGTGCGCTTGACCTTGGGGTCGGAATAGATGGGCGACTGCCGATCCTGCGCCTGCTGCGCCTGGCGCTCCTGCAACGCGGTCTTGTGGATGTCCTGCGCCACGTCCACGGCGTTGGCGCTGGCGCGCCACATGGACTGAATGAACTCCAGCAACTGCTTGTAGAGCGGCGGATCCGCTGGTGGCTTCTCGGCCTCCTGGGGCTTGTCCTTTTTTTCCAGCGGCAGCGTCCAGTCGCGGTTTTCCTCATCGGGCGCCGTGGGCCTGGTGGGTTCGCGCACGATGGCGCCCTCGCCCAGCCGGTCCATGGATTCGACGGGGTTGGCCGCGTTCACGGGCCGCACGGGCACGGTCCCGGAAGCGCCCGTGGAATACAGGTCCGCGCCCTGGGGACGCCACTGGGCAGGCGATCGATCGACAGGTGGCAGTTGCATGGCATGGGCTCCTCGTGAATGACCAAAAGGCGGCGGCCACAGCTACCACCTCGTCGTACACCTATTACGGCAAACAAAAGGGTGAATTTAGGCCTTTTTTACCGATTGCCATGCAGCGCCCGTCAATAAAGCGCCAGGCGCTATGAAAATTGCTATAAAAAGCGCTCCAACAGCTTGCGCGAGGCGCGGTCCAGCGCCGTCGTGTCAGGCACGTGGAAATGCAATCCGTCGCTGGCGGCGATGAGCAGCTTGGTGCGCCCGGCCAGGCGGCGGATGTCCTCCTCGCCCTTAAGCCCCAGCCGCGCGGGGCCGCGGTCGGTGTCCACCTCCCAGGTGCTGGGGGTGGAAAAACTCGACACGCTGCGGATGCGCGTGATGCTGGGCACAAACTCGCGCGCGGCCAGCTCCTCCTCGATCAGCGCACGCTGGGCGGCGGGCAGCACGTCCAGGCGCGGCAGCCAGGCGAGTTCGTGGCCGTCGCTGCCGACGAGCGACAGGCCCTCGCCCGGCGCGGCAATGGGGAAGGCGCGCACGGGCGTGACGGCCTCGTGCTCGATGCCGCCTTCCAGGCGCAGCACCAGGCGGCCATGAGAGTTGCGGCGCAGTTCCAAGGTCGGTGTTGTCGTGGTGGTCATGGCTGAGTCCTCGTCACTTGCCGGCCGGGTGGGCGGAATGCTCGCGCGCCTCGATGCGCACGCCCGCGGCCTCGGCGTCTTCCTCGGCGCGGCGCGCCTGGGCCTCGTACAGGCGCCAGTAGGCGCCCTGCTGCGCCATCAATTCGTCGTGCGGACCCACTTCCACGATCTCGCCACGGTCCATGACCACCAGGCGGTCGGCCTTGCGCAGGGTGGACAGGCGGTGGGCGATGGCAATCGTGGTGCGGCCCTGCACCAGGTTGTCCAGCGCCTTCTGGATTTCCTTCTCGGTCTCGGTATCCACGGCCGAGGTGGCCTCGTCCAATATCAATATGCGCGGGTCGATGAGCAGCGCGCGCGCGATGCTGATGCGCTGGCGCTCGCCGCCCGACAGGCCCTGGCCGCGCTCGCCCACCAGGCTGTCGTAGCCCTGCGGCAGGCGCAGGATGAACTCGTGCGCATGGGCGGCGCGGGCGGCGGCGACGATTTCCTCGCGCGTGGCGTCGGGCTTGCCGTAGGCGATGTTCTCGGCAATGGTGCCGAAGAACAAAAACGGCTCCTGCAGCACCAGGCCGATATGGCGGCGGAAGTCGCTCACCGCCATGCGGCGGATGTCCACGCCGTCGACGAGGATGGCACCGCCCGTCACGTCGTAGAAGCGGCTGATCAGGTTCACCAGCGTGCTCTTGCCCGAGCCGCTGTGGCCCACCAGGCCGATCATCTCGCCGGGGCGGATGTCGAGCGACAGGTTCTTGATCACCGTGCGGCTGCCGTAGCGAAAGCCCACGTCGCGCATCTCGATGGCCCCCGCCACCTTGTCCACCTTCACCGGGTTCACCGGATCGGGCACGTTGCTCACATGGTCCAGGATGTCGAAGATGCGCTTGGCGCCGGCGGCGGCCTTTTGCGTGACCGAGACGATGCGGCTCATGGAATCGAGCCGCGTGTAGAAGCGCCCGATGTAGGCGATGAAGGCCGCGAGCACGCCCACGGTGATCTGCTCGTGCGCCACGAGCCAGATGCCGAAGCCCCAGACCACGAGCAGCCCCACCTCGGTCATCAGCGACACGGTGGGCGCAAACAGGCTCCAGGTCTTGTTCAGGCGGTCGTTGACCTCCAGGTTGTGCTGGTTGGCGGCGCGAAAGCGCTGCGCCTCGCGCCCCTCCTGGGCGAAGGCCTTTACCACGCGGATGCCGGGGATGGTGTCGGCCAGCACGTTGGTGACCTCGCTCCACACGCGGTCGATCTTCTCAAAACCCGTGCGCAGGCGGTCGCGCACGTTGTGGATGAGCCAGGCGATGAAGGGCAGCGGCACCAGCGTGACCAGCGCCAGCCAGGGGTTGATGGAAAACAGGATGGCCGAGGTCATGACGATCATCAGCACGTCGGTGGCGAAGTCGAGCGCGTTCAGCGACAGGAAGACGTTGATGCGGTCCGTCTCCGAGCCTATGCGCGCCATCAGGTCGCCCGTGCGCTTACTGCCAAAGTAATCCAGCGACAGGCGCAGCAGGTGGTCATAGGTGCTGGTGCGCAGGTCGGCGCCTATGCGCTCGGACACCAGGGCCAGGATATAGGTGCGCGCCCAGCCCAGGCCCCAGGCCAGCAGCGCCGCCAGCAGCAGGCCGCCCAGGTACATCGCCACCAGGGAGACCGGGATTTGCTGGCCGCTCTGGTAGGGAATGAGGATTTCGTCCATCAGCGGAATGGTCATGTACGGCGGCACCAGCGAGGCGGCGGTGGAGGCCAGCGTGAGCGCAAAGCCCGCGGCCAGCTGCTTCTTGTAGGGCCGCGCGAAGCGCCACAGGCGCAGCAGCACCCAGGTGGAGGCCTGGGGCGGCTGCTGGCGTGCGCAGGCCGGGCATTCGTCGGCGTCGGGGGGCAGCGGCGTGCCGCACACGGCGCAGCGCGGCGCCTCCTCGTCCGACACGGCCGGTGCCAGGGGGTTTTGCAGGCGCTCGACCTGCTGCTCCAGGCGCTGCTGCAGGTGCAGCGCCTGCGGGTGGCGCCCCAGCGTGAAGCGCCACAGCCCCAGGCGCCGCTCGGCGTCGTGCAGCGCAAGCTGGCCCAGGCCGCCATGGTCCTGCATGCGCAGCACCAGGCCCGGCGCCAGCGGCCATTCCTGGAGTGGCGAATCCGTGCCCCGCGCCAGCAGACGCCGCTCGGTCAGCACGAGGAGGCCGGGCGCAAAGCGCAGCCCGGGCGTCAGGTCAACCTCGAAGGCGGCCTGCACGTTTTCATCGGGAGCGAGCATGGCTCGCAGCTCGCCCCCGAAGGGGCCGGGCAAGACACCCGAGGCGTCCACTGAATGGTGATGTTGCATTTTGTTTTGTATGTCCGCCCACAAGCCGGCGGTGAATTCGCGGGTGGGCGCATGCCCATGGCCGGCATTGTCGGCCAGCGGGGCGCCGGCGCGGTATTCCCGAGTAACGCACGCCGCCCCGCGGCGGCTGACACTGGCGCCGCGTGACACCCCCCGTTCTCGGCGCACAATCGCCCATGGGCATCGCCACACCCGCCTGACCGCGCGGGCCTCCGAATCCTCCACGCTGCACTTCATGGCCACATTCAAAGATATCCAACTGCTGCGCACCACCTATCTGCGCGGCCCCAGTGTCTGGACCTACCGCCCCATCCTGGAGGTCTGGCTGGACCTGGGCGAACTGGAGGACTACCCCTCCAACAAGCTGCCCGGCTTCAACGAGCGCCTGACGCGCTGGCTGCCCGACCTGGTGGAGCACACCTGCGGCGTGGGCGAGCGCGGCGGTTTCATCCAGCGCCTGGAGGGCGGCACCTGGATGGGCCATGTGCTGGAGCACATCGTCATCGAACTGCTGAATCTCTCGGGCATGCCGGCCGAGTTCGGCCAGACGCGCGAGATCTCCAAGCGCGGCGTGTACCGCATGGTGTTCCGCTGCCCCGAGGAGGCCGTGGCGCGCGTGGCCCTGGAACATGGCCACCGCCTGCTGATGGCGGCCATCAATGACCAGCCGTTCGACCTGAAGGCCGCCATCCACGCCATCAAGACGGCCATCAACGACCGCTACCTGGGCCCGAGCACCGGCTGCATCGTGGACGCCGCGAGCGAGCGCCGCATCCCGCACATCCGCCTGAACGACGGCAACCTGGTGCAGCTCGGGTACGGCGCGGCGCAGCGGCGCATCTGGACGGCCGAGAGCGACCAGACCAGCGCCATTGCCGAGGGCATCGCCCAGGACAAGGACTTCACCAAGCGCCTGCTGGCCGCCTGCGGTGTGCCCGTGCCCGAGGGCCAGATCGTGAAAAGCGCCGAGGAGGCCTGGGAGGTGGCGCAGGAGATCGGTTTTCCCGTCACCGTCAAGCCGTCCGACGGCAACCACGCGCGCGGCGTGACGCTGGAGCTGTCGAAGGAGGCCGACATCAAGGCGGCGTTTGCGCTGGCCGAGCCCGAGGGCTCGGAGGTCATCGTCGAGAAATTCATCGACGGCGTGGAGCACCGCCTGCTGGTCGTGGGCGGCAAGCTGGTCGCCGCCACCAAGGGCGAGACCGTGAGCGTGCACGGCAACGGCCAGGCCACGCTCGCCGAGCTGGTGGCCGTGCTGAACCAGGATCCGCGCCGCGGCCCCGAGCAGGAATACCCGCTGGACTGGATCGACCTGGAAAAAGGCGCCGTGCAGCTGGAGCTCAAGCGCCAGGGCGTCACACCCGACAGCGTGATCGCCAAGGGCCAGAGCGTGCTGCTGCAGCGCAACGGCAACATGGCCATCGACTGCACCGACGACGTGCACCCCGACGTGGCCTACTACGCCACCCTGGCGGCAAAGATCGTGGGCCTGGACATCGCCGGCATGGACATGATCCTGAAGGACGTCTCCAAGCCCCTGCAGGGCCAGGGCGCCATCCTGGAAGTGAACGCCGGCCCCGGCCTGCTGATGCACCTGAAACCCACCAGCGGCGCGCCGCGCCCCGTGGGCATGGCCATTGCAGATCACCTGTTCCCGCGCGAGGACGGCCCGGGCGCCGGCCGCATCCCGCTGGTGGGCATAGTCGGCACGCGGCACAACGCCTTCATCGCACGCCTGGTCGGCTGGCTGTTGCAGCTGTCAGGCAGGCTCACCGGCGTGGCCAGCAGCGAGGGCATGTTTCTGGCCAACCGTCAGACGCAGAAAAGCAACACCGCCAACTGGGCCGGCGCGCACCGCCTGCTGACCAACCGCCTGGCGCAGGCCGCGGTGATCCAGACCACGGCGCGCTCCATCCTCGAAGAAGGCCTGGCCTACGACCGCTGCCTGGTCGGCGTGGTGACCGACATGGACGGCTACGAGGGCCTGGCGGACCACGACGTGCTGGAGCAGGCCAGGATGACACGCGTGCTGCGTACCCAGATCGACGTGGTGTTGGACGAGGGCGCGGGCGTGCTCAACGCCGACATCGCCCAGGTGGCCGAGCTCAGCGCCCTGTGCGACGGCGAGGTGCTGCTGTACTCCACCAGCGCCGACAACGCAGCCATTGCCGCCCACCGCGCCGAAGCAGAGGGCCGCGCCGTGTTCGTGCGCGGCGGTCAGGTCATCCTGGCCACGGGCACCAGCGAGCGCGTGCTGGGCACGCTGGCCGCCTTGAGCCTGGCCGGCGGCCAGCAGCCGGATACGCCGGCGCTGCTGGCGGCGATCGCCGCGGCCTGGTCCATGGACATAGCGCCGGACCTGATCGCCGCCGGCATCAAGACCTTCGAATACCAGGCATAACGCCACAATTGCTATTAATAATATAGCTATTGGCGCATATCCATAAAGCGTTACAGCCCATTTGACCTGAAAACTGGTTGAAAGAACACCATGCAGATCACCCGCATCCGCGCCCTGCGCGGCCCCAATCTCTGGACCCGCAGCACCGCCATCGAGGCCATAGTGCATTGCTCGCACGACAAGCACGACATCCACCGGCTGCCTGGTTTCGAGGACCGGCTGCGCGCGCGCTTTCCGCAGATCGGCGCCTTGCAGCCCCAGGGCGCCGACCGGCCGCTGTCGCTGGCCGACGTGCTGGAGACCGCGGCCCTGGCCCTGCAGGCCCAGGCCGGCTGCCCCGTGACCTTCAGCCGCACGCATGAGACCGTCGAGGAGGGCACCTACCAGGTGGTGGTCGAATACACCGAGGAGTCGGTGGGCCGCCTGGCCATGAGCCAGGCCGAGGCGCTGATACGGGCGGCCCTGGCCGACCAGCCGTTTGACGCGCAGGCCGTGATCGCCGAGCTGCGCGAGCTCGACGAGGACGAGCGCATCGGCCCCTCCACCGGCTCCATCGTGGACGCCGCCGTGGCGCGCGGCATACCGTTTAGGCGCCTGACCAGCGGCAGTCTGGTGCAGCTGGGCTGGGGCTCGAAGGCCCGGCGCATCCAGGCGGCGGAGCTGGACGTGACCAGCGCCGTGGCCGAATCCATCGCCCAGGACAAGGACCTGACCAAGCGCCTGCTGCACGCCGCCGGCGTGCCCGTGCCGCTGGGCCGGCCCGTCGCCGATGTGGAAGACGCCTGGAAGGTTGCCGAAGAAGTGGGCCTGCCGGTGGTCGTGAAGCCCCAGGACGGCAACCAGGGCAAGGGCGTGACGGTGAACATCAGCACGCGCGCGCAACTCGACGCCGCCTATGCCACCGCGCGGTCTTTCAGCGACGAGGTCATGGTCGAGCGCTTTCTGCCCGGCAACGATTTCCGCCTGCTGATCGTGGGCCACCAGCTCGTAGCCGCCGCACGGCGCGACCCGCCCCAGGTGCTGGGCGACGGGTCGCACACGATTCGCGAGCTGGTGGAGATCGTGAACCAGGACCCGCGCCGCGGCTCGGGCCACGGCACGGCGCTGACCAAGATACGCCTGGACGACATCGCCATCGCACGCATCGCCAGCGAGGGCCTGACGCCCGAATCCGTGCCGGCCCAGGGCCAGCGCGTGGTGCTGCGCAACAACGCCAACCTGTCCACCGGCGGCAGCGCCACCGACGTGACCGACGATGTGCACCCCGAGATCGCCGCGCGCGCCATCGAGGCCGCGCAGACCATTGGCCTGCACATCTGCGGCGTGGACGTGATCTGCGAGACCATGCAGAGGCCTCTGGAGGAACAAGGCGGCGGCATCGTCGAGGTGAACGCCGCGCCCGGCCTGCGCATGCACCTGGCACCCTCGTTCGGCAAGCCGCGCAACGTGGGCGCGCCCATGGTCGATGAGCTGTTTGCACCGGGCCAGGACGGGCGCATCCCGCTGGTGGCCGTGACCGGCACCAATGGCAAGACCACCACCACGCGACTTCTCGCTCATTTGTTCACGGCGCACGGCTGGCGCACGGCCATGACGAACACCGATGGCGTCTATGTCAACGGCCGCCAGATCGACAGCGGCGACTGCTCGGGCCCCCGGAGCGCGCGCAACGCGCTGGCCCACCCCGAAACCGACGCCGCCGTGCTCGAATGCGCGCGCGGCGGCGTGCTGCGCGAGGGCCTGGGTTTCGACCGCTGCCAGGTGGCCGTGGTCACCAACGTCGGCGAGGGCGACCACCTGGGGCTGAACTACATCACCACCGTGGAGGATGTGGCGGTCATCAAGCGCGTCATCGTGCAGAACGTGGCGCAGGACGGCTACGCCGTGCTCAACGCCGCCGACCCGCATGTGGCGGCCATGGCGGGCACATGCCCCGGCAAGGTGATCTTCTTTGCCCAGGACCGGCACCACCCGGTGATGGCCACGCACCGCGCTCAAGGAGCGCGCGTAGTCTACGTGGACGAAGGCCATATCGTCGCCGCCGAGGGCTCGTGGCGCGAATCGATTGCGCTGCGCGACATCCCCATCACGCGCGGCGGCAGCATTGGCTTTCAGGTCGAGAACGTGATGGCCGCCGTTGGCGCGGCCTGGGGCGTGGGCCTGCCCTGGCAGACCATACGCCGGGGCCTGGCCGGCTTTGTGAACGACGGCGACAACGCACCGGGGCGCTTCAACGTCATGGACTACCGCGGCGCCACGCTGATCGCCGACTATGGCCACAACCCCGACGCCATGCGCGCCCTGGTGCAGGCCGTGCAGGCCATGCCGGGCCAGCGGCGCAGCGTGGTCATCAGCGGCGCGGGCGACCGGCGCGACCAGGACATCATCGAGCAGACGCGCATCCTGGGCGCGGCCTTCGACGACGTGGTGCTGTACCAGGACGCCTGCCAGCGCGGCCGCGAGGACGGCGAGGTGCTGGCCCTGCTGCAGCAGGGCCTGCAGGGCGCGCCGCGCACCAGCTACGTGACCGAGATCCACGGCGAATTCAGCGCCATAGACCATGCGCTCGCGCGCCTCTCGCCGGGCGACCTGTGCCTGGTGCTGGTGGACCAGGTGCAGGAGGCGCTGGCACACCTGCAGCGCCGCTGCGCCGAGGCCGCCGATGCCACGGCGGGTGCGGCATGAGGGCGCTGCGCACTGCCTGCCTGGCGGCGACAAGCCTGCTCGCGGCCGGCCTGTGCGCGGCCCAGCCCGACAAGATCGGCACGGTGGACACGGCCTTCCAGTGGATTGGCCGCGACCACGACATTATCGTCGAGGCCTATGACGACCCGCTGGTCAGCGGCGTGAGCTGCTATGTCTCGCGCGCGCGCATCGGCGGCATCAAGGGCACGCTGGGCCTAGCCGAGGACCGCGCCGAAGCCTCCATCGCCTGCCGCCAGGTGGGGCCGATCGCCTTCACCCAACCGCTCAAGGCCCAGCAGGAGGTGTTCAGCGAACGCATGTCCCTGCTGTTCAAGCGCCTGCGCGTGGTGCGCATGGTGGACGCCAAGCGCAACACCCTGGTCTACCTGACCTATTCCGACAAGCTCATCGACGGCTCGCCGCAAAACAGCATCACGGCCGTGCCGGTGGACCGGGCGACGCCGATTCCGCTGAAATAACGCAATACAAGCAAAAACCGTCTGCAGCGCTTACTGGGTAAGCGCTGACAGCTATTTAATAAATAGCATCACGGCTGCTGCGCTGCGATCTGGCGCAGCGCCTGCTCGAACACCTCGACCGGCTGGCCGCCCTGGATCAGGTGCCGGTCGTTGACGATCACCGCCGGCACCGAGTGGATGCCCTGGCCCCGGTAGAAGTCCTCGCGTTCGCGCACGGCGTCGGCATATTCGGCTGATTCGAGCACCGCGCGGGCGCGCGCCTCGTCCAGCCCCAACGCACCCACCAGCTTCAGCAGCACGCCAGGGTCAGCGGGGTTCTCGCCATCGGTGAAATAGCTTGTGAGCAGCGCCCGCTTGAATGCCAGCTGCTGGCCGGCGCCGCCCTCCTCGCCCAGCCAGTGCAGCAGACGGTGCGCGTCGAAGGTGTTGTAGATGCGCGTGCGCTGCGGGCCGAAGACGAAGCCCAGCGACGCACCGCGTGACGCAATCTGCGCTTGCGTCTGCTGCAGCTGCTCGGGCGTGGCACCGTATTTACCGGCCAGATGCTCGATCAAATCCTCGCCGCCCGGCCCCATGCCGGGGTTGAGCTCGAAGGGCTGGAAATGCCAGTCGAGCTGCACCTGGCCCGCCAGCCGCCCAGCCGCCTGCGTCAGCGCCGCCAGGCCGATGGCGCACCAGGGGCAGACCACATCGGAGACAAAGTCGATCTTCAGGGTGATGGGGGTGGCGGCTGGCATCTGCTCTCCTGTGGCTATGGCCGGCCATTGTCGCCCAGCAGGCTCAGGAACTCGCGCCGCAGGGCGTCGTTACCCAGGAAGGCGCCGCGCATGACGGAGTTCTTCATCCGCGCGCCATCGTCCTTCACGCCGCGCCAGTGCATGCACATGTGGCTGGCCTGCATGACGACGGCCAGACCATCGGGTTGCACGCGCTGCTGCAGCGCGTCGGCCAGCATGACGATGGCCTCCTCCTGGATCTGCGGCCGGTTCATGATCCATTCGCACAGCCGTGCGTACTTGGACAGGCCGATCAGGTCCGAGTGCACGCTCGGCAGAATGCCTATCCACACCTGGCCCAGGATGGGGCACAGGTGGTGCGAGCAGGCGCTGCGCACGCGTATGGGCCCGACCACCATCAGCTCATTGAGCTGCGACACATTGGGAAACGCCGTGGCGGCGGGCGCGGCCTCGTAGCGGCCGCGAAACACCTCGCTCACGAACATCTTGGCCACGCGCCTGGCGGTGTCCGCCGTGTTGTGGTCATTGGCGCTGTCGATGACCAGGGCGTGCAGCACCTCCTGCAGGCGCGCCTGCACTTCGTCGCGCAGCTCCTGCAGCTCACCTGCGCGAATGAACTCGGCAATGTTGTCGTTGGCGTGGTAGCGCCGCCCGGCCTGCTGCAGGCGGTAGCGGATGCGGTCGGAGGCGCTCATGCGCGTGGCCATGTCTTGTGTGGCCATGGGGGCAAGGGTCGTCGTCATGGATAAGTCCTTGGAATGCAGGCGCTGACAGCCTTGGTTGCTGCGTGAACCTGGCTGCAGGTGCGGTCATGGTGCGCGCTCATCGGTGAAGGTTGAAAAACGACGCTGCCGCAGCGTCTTGCCCATTCGATGGAGTGCCTCTGGCGCGCGTTCCCGCCGCGCCGCCGTCAGGATGGCGCCGTGTCCTGTGCGCGCCTGCGTGCCAGCACCCCGGCCACAATGCGGTCGCAGCGCGCGCCGTCGAAGGCAAAGGCGTCGGCGAGCGTCATGTCGATGGCGCTGGCCAGGCCCTCGCGCAGCAGGCTGCGGGCGCGGAAATAACGCGTGCGCACGGTGGCCTCGGGAATCTGCAGGACCTCGGCCACCTCCTCCACGCTCATCTCCTCGACGGCGCGCAGCATGAACACGGTGCGAAACGCGTCGGGCAGCAGGTCGATGCGCGCCTCCAGCAGCTGGCGCAGCTGCGCGCGCATGGCGGAAGATTCGGGCCGGTCGTCCGGCGCATCGGCGAGTGCGGCCTGGATGGCGGGTTCGGAGGAGGTCATGGCGGCATCCAATGGAACGATCTCGGCGCCCTTGCGGCGCAGGCGGCCCAGCGCCTCGTTGACGACGATACGCACCAGCCAGGTGGACAGCCTGGCCTCGGCGCGAAAGCCTTCGAGCGCGCGCCAGGCACGCAGGTAGGCGTCCTGCAGCGCATCCTCGGCCTCCTGGTCGCTTTTCAGGATGGCGCGCGCGGTACGGAACAGCAGGCGGTTGTGGCGGCGCATGATGGCCTCGAACGCGGCGGCGTCGCCCCCTGCCGCTCGGCCGGCAAGCTCGGCATCGGGCGTGGCGCCGGCAATGGGTGGGTGGTGCAGGTGCTGGTGCATAGGTTCTCCCGTGGATTCGATGCGTGCCGCGCGGCCTGCGTTCCCGGCCCATGCATCCATTGCGCGGCGCAGAGGGTGCACGTATATTGACGCAGCCACGCGAGCCGCCCACAGGAGGACACCATGCGCATCGAAGAGATGATTGCCGCCATCCAGGCCAAACTGGGCATCGACGTGGACGGGCGGGCCGGCCCGCAGACCTGGGGCGCGATCTACGAGCGCCTGGTCGGCAAGAAGATCGACGGCCAGCCCCCGGCGCAGGCCATAGACCCGGTGGACGCGCGCAGCGAGAAGACCATCGCCACGCTGCTGCCCCAGGTGCAGCCCATGGCCCGCGCCTTGGTGCAGAAGGCGGCAGCCTCGGGCATCACCATCCGCATCATCAGCGGCCTGAGAACCTACGCGGAGCAGGACGCGCTCTACGCCCAGGGCCGCACCGCACCGGGCAAGGTGGTCACCAATGCCAGGGGCGGCTATTCCAACCACAACTTCGGCATTGCCTTCGACATTGGCGTGTTCGAGGGCAACCGCTACCTGGCGGACTCTCCCAAGTACAAGGCCGTCGGCGTGCTGGGCGTGGATCTGGGCCTGGAGTGGGGCGGCAACTGGAAAACCATCGTCGACCAGCCCCACTACCAGCTGCGTCCCGGCTGGGCCACCGATCTGAGCGAGCGCCAGATGCTCGCCGAAATGCGCGCCCGCACCGCGTCGGGCAGCCCGATCTTCGCGTAGGCAGCCAACAGGGGGTTCGCCATGGCCGACTCAAATGCACCCTTTCACCCCATCATCTACGTCCGCGGCTACGCCATGACCACGCGCGAGCAGGACGAAACCACGGCCGATCCGTTCTGCGGCTTCAACCTCGGCTCCACGGTGTACCGCGCCACGCCGGACAAGGCCAAGCCGGCCAAGAAGTTCGTCTTCGAGTCCCCCGTGCTGCGGCTCATGACCGACTTTGGCTATGGCGATGTCTACGAGAACGGACTGGACATCATGGACAGCGAATGGGAGGGCAGCATCGCCTGCCGCTCCATCGTCATCTACCGCTACTACGAACAGGCCTCGGCACTGCTGGGCAGCGGCCAGACGCCGGATATCTCGCATTTCGCCCGCGGCCTGAGCGAGCTGATCCTGCGCGTGCGCGAGCTGGTCTGTGCCAACGCCGCCAATCAGCTGGCGCCCGAGGACTTTCGCTGCGTTCTGGTCGCGCACTCCATGGGCGGCCTGGTGTGCCGGGCCTTCCTGCAGAACCCGGAGCTGGGCGACGAGCAGGCCCGCGCCAGCGTGGACAAGGTCTTCACCTACGCCACGCCGCACAACGGCATCGAGGTTGCCGGCATGAACGTGCCGCAATGGCTGAGTGCCGCGGACATGAACAACTTCAACCGCGAGAACATGGCCCGGTACCTGAAGCTGGAGGCCCTGTACCAGAAGACCCGGCGCGTGGACTGGCTGCCCGAAGAAGCCTTCCCGTCCGAACGCTTCTTTTGCATGATCGGCAGCAACCGCAGCGACTACGACGCGGCCCTGGGCCTGTCGCGCGCCTTCGCCGGGCATGGCAGCGACGGCCTGGTGCGCATAGAAAACGCCTCGGTCTGGGGCGTGAATGCCAGGGGCAAGCTCTCCAGCCCCTGCGCCACGGCCTACACCTACCGCGCGCACTCGGGCTACTTTGGCATCGTCAACAGCGAGGAGGCCTACCAGAACCTGACACGCTTTTTGTTCGGCGACGTGCGCGTGGACATCTGGCTGGACATCGACTCGGTGCAGCTGCCGCCCGAGATCCAGGGCAAGGCCGTGAACGCGCTCTACCAGTTCGAGCTGCTGGCCTCGCCGCGCGGCAAGCGCTGGTACCTGACGCGCCGCATGGCCGAGGAGGACTCGGTCGCCTGCCGCAGCCACCAGGAGCTGGTGGACCCATCCAACAAGGATGCACGCAGCATCTACCTGTCCACCGCATTTCTGGCCAATCGTGCGCGCGTGAACCCCGCGCGGCCCTCGCTGGCCTATGGCGTGACGCTGGGTGTGCGCGTACCCGACTACGAGGTGGAGCGCAAATTCTGGCCCGACACGCACTACGAGGGCGGCTATCTTTTCCACGACACCGTGGTCGTCGAAATGGTGCCGCCCCAGACGCCGGGCGAGGACTGGACGGCGAGCTTCGGCTGGCAAAGCAGCAGCGCCGGCCGCGCCACCGAGTCCCTGGCCTACAAGACGCTCAAGACTGGCAAGCGGGTGATGACGGTAGCCTTTGGCGGCAGCAGCGCGCCCGGCATTGCCGGCCGGCTGCGCTTCGTGGTTTCGGCGTGGAATGCATAGAGGCTCAATACCCGAAGAACTCTTCGCTGCGCACGTCGTCCTCGTCCACGCCCGCCTGCTCCAAGGCATTGCGCATGGCCTCGACCAGGGCCGGCGGGCCCGACACGTAGAAGATGGGCGCGGCCAGCCCCTGCAGGGCGCGCCGCACGAAGGCGCTGTCGATATAGCCCGTGGCGCCGTCCCATGCCTGCGTGGAATGCGCCATGTCGGTCATGGTCGCCATCAGGCGCAACCCGGGGTGGCGTCGCGCCAGCGCCTGCAGCTCGGCCAGGAAGGCCGTGTCCTCGGGCCGGCGGTTGGAGTACAGCAGCACCAGGATCTGTTCGCGGCGCTGCTCGGCCGCGCTGCGCAGCATGCTCATGAAGGGCGTGATGCCTATGCCGCCAGCGATCAGCACGCCCGGGCGCTCGGCCTTCTTGTGCAGGATGAGCGAGCCAAAGGGCCCGTCGATGTCCAGGCTGGCGCCCAGAGGCAGGGCGCCCAGGGCACGCTTGAACTTGCTGTCGCGCATGCGCGTGGCGAACACCAGCTCGCCCTCGTGCGGCGCGCTGACGATGGAAAACGCATGGCGCCCGTCCTCGCCCTCGGCCCCCCCGGGCAGGATCACCTCGAACGCCTGGCCGGCGCGGAATTCAAAGCCCGCGGGCTTTTCCAGGTGAAAGGCCATGGTGCCCTGGGCCACGGGTTCTTTGGCAAGCAGCCTGACGGTGTAGGTAGCCATGATGCGTCCTCTCATTGGTACTCATGCCGCATTGGATGCGGTGCGTGGGCCCGATATTCCCGCATTGGGCAGGAAGGCGCCATGCCTGCCCCCATGCACCTGCGCGCGCCGTGGTTACAGCCAGGCGCGCAGCTCGGTCTTGAGCACCTTGCCGTAGCTGTTCTTCGGCAAGGCGCTCACCCAGCGGTAGGCCTTGGGACGCTTGAAGCGCGCGATGTGATCCAGGCACAGCGCATCCAGCTCGGCATGAGGCACCTCGTCGCCATCGGCCACCAGGAAGGCCACCACCACCTCGCCCCAGCCGGCGTCCGGCTGGCCCACCACGGCCGCCTCGCGCACGCGCGGGTGCAGCAGCAGTACCTCCTCCACCTCGCGCGGGTAGATGTTGGAGCCGCCGCAGATGATCACGTCCTTGCTGCGGCCCTGCAGCGTGAGAAAGCCGTCCGCGTCCAGTTGCCCCACATCGCCCGTGTGCAGCCAGCCGCCACGCAGCGTCTGGGCCGTGGCCTCGGGGTTGTTCCAGTAGCCGGCCATCACCGTGTCGCCGCGCACCAGCACCTCGCCCAGTTCGCCCGTGGGCAGGCTGCGGTCCTGCCCATCGACCACGCGCACCTCGACGCAGGCGTGCGCCACGCCCACGGAGGCGATGCGCTGCTCCCAGCGCGGGTGCGCCGTGTCGGCCAGGTGCTCGCGTGCCAGGGCGGTGATGGTCATAGGGCTTTCGCCCTGGCCATAGATCTGCACGAACTTCGGGCCCATGGTGGCGATGGCACGGCGCAGGTCGTCCACGTACATGGGGCCGCCGCCGTAGACGATGGTCTTGAAGCCGCCCGTGCTGGCACCCGTACTGCGCACATGCTCCACCAGCCGGTGCACCATGGTGGGTGCGGCGAACAGCGACAACCGCCCGACATCCTCAGCCAGGCGCACCAGCTCGGCTGGATCGAAGCCGCCGGACTCGGGCACCACATGGCGCGCGCCGCGCAGCATGTGGGCGTAGTTGTACAGGCCCGCGCCATGCGACATGGGCGCGGCGTAGACCATGGCGTCCCCGGGCTGCACCTCGTCCACGTCGGTGAAGTAGGCCATGGTCATGGCCAGCAGGTTGCGCTGCGTCTGCATCACGCCCTTGGGCCGGCCCGTGGTGCCCGAGGTGTAGAACAGCGAGGCCACGTCCTCGGGCGCGCGCTCCTGCAGCTCCATAGGCTGGCCCCGCGCCGCCTCTTCCCATGCGGCATCACCCAGCACCTGCAGTGCCCCGGCATCAACGCCCGCCACCAGCGCAGCATCGCGCAGCGCAGCGGACACGCAGGCCACGCGCGCGCCGCTGTCGGCGAGCACATAGGCCAGTTCACGTGCGTGCAGCTTGTAGTTGACGGGCACGGACACGGCGCCGGCCCAGTGGATGGCGTGCAGCGCCTCCAGGTACTCCGGGCAGTTGGCCGAGAAGATGGCCACGCGCTCGCCCGGCTGCACGCCGCAGCGCGTGCGCAAATGCCCGGCCAGCGCCGCCACGCGCGCGGCAAGCTGGCGGTAGTCATGCAGCACTCGCACACCAGCCAGCACGGCCGGGCGCTCGCCATGGACCAGGGCGCTGCGCTGCAGCAGATGGGCAATGTTCATCGGTGCCTCCGTGTTATTTAGCTCTTATAAAAATAGCTGTTTGCGCTTTATGGATAAGCGCCAGCGACCATTTTGGCTCAAACTCCGGCCATACCCAAGCATGCCATGGACGACCTGTTTGCCAACGATCCCGCCGAGCCCAAGGTGCTGCCCCTGGGGCCCCAGGCGCTGCTGTTGCGCGGCCTGGCACTGGCGCAGGCGCAGGCATTGCTGCAGGACATAGAGCAAATCGCCCAGCGGGCGCCATGGCGCCACATGCTCACGCCCGGCGGCCAGGCCATGTCGGTGGCCATGACGGGTTGCGGTCCGCTGTCCTGGGTCAGCGACCGGCGGGGCTACCGCTATGCCGACCGCGACCCGCTCACCGGCCAGCCCTGGCCCGCGCTGCCGGCAAGCCTGGCACAACTGGCGCAGGCCGCCGCGCAGCAGGCTGGGTTTGCAGCGTTTGCGCCCGATGCCTGCCTGATCAACCGCTACGCGCCGGGCGCGCGCATGTCGCTGCACCAGGACCGCGACGAGCGCGACCTCACGGCTCCCATAGTCTCCATATCGCTGGGCCTGCCGGCCGTCTTCCTGTGGGGCGGCGCCACGCGCGGCGAGCGTGCGCTGCGCGTGCCGCTCGGCCATGGCGACGTGCTGGTCTGGGGCGGCGTGGACCGGCTGCGCTTTCATGGCGTGCTGCCCGTGGCGCCGGGCACGCACCCGGACACGGGCGATTGCCGCATCAACCTCACGCTGCGCAAGGCGCTTTGATGGAGCGGCCTTGATGCGGCGGCACATGCTGCAGCCCGCAGCAGGGCCAATGGCACGGCGAGCGACACACAAACCGGATACGCACTACACTACTCCGCTTGCCGCCGCGCAGACGCGCTGGCGGTCCGCAGCGTGCCGGCCTGCCCGGCACCACACCACCGCCGCACGGGGCGTCACGCCCCAACCGCAGCCCAAGGCGCCCCGCCCGGCCGCAGCGGCCTTTTCCAGCAGATGCCAGCGTTGCATGCCGGTGTCCTGCGCGGGCGATGCTCCATCGCCCATCCTGCGCCGGGGTTGCCGGCGCATCCGTTTTTTTGTGCATTGCACACAGACTCCGAGCGAGCACGGGCAGCCGCCGATCATCGGCCATGCCTGCCATCACTCACCCTTGACGAAAAGGAATCCCATGTCCAACAAAGAAGAACTGATCGAGATGCAAGGCAAGGTCGATGAGGTGCTGCCCGACGCGCGCTTTCGCGTCACCCTCGACAACGGCCACGCGCTCATCGCCTACTCGGGCGGCAAGATGCGCAAGCACCGCATCCGCGTGCTGGCGGGCGACTCGGTGTCGGTGGAGATGTCGCCCTATGACCTGAGCAAGGGCCGCATCACCTTCCGCCACCTGCCGCCGCGCGCGGGCGGCGCGCCGCGCGCTCCGGCGCGCCCGCGCCGCTAAAACAGTGCCTCAGGCCGCCACGATGGACGACACATCCAGCACGTACATCTGGCGCTGGTGCTCGTGCACCGAGTCGATGCACACCAGGCGGCCGTCGCGGCTCCAGCGCGGATGCAGGTCGCAGCGATTCTCCTTGGACAGATCGGGCGTGGCGTAGAAGCTGCCGAGGTTGCGGCGCTCGCCGGTCTGCATGTCGAACAGAAACAGGAAGCGTTCGTGCGTCCGGTCGTCGGGGTAGGTGTCGCTGAGCATCCAGCGCGTGCTCACCGGCGAGAAGGTCATGTGGCCGTTCTCCACCAGCACGTCGCGGCCGACGACCTGCACCTCGCCGCCCTCGGCATCGTGGTAGAGGTGGTAGTGGATCTCGCCGGCATGCGGGCCCCAGACGATGATGTGCGCGTCGTCCTGCCACAGCGGGTGCGAGATCTGGTATTCGGACTTCTCATAGTCGAAGGTGCCCACGGCGCCGGGGTAGAAATCCTCGGCCAGCTGCGGCAGCGGATGGTCCGAGCATTCGAGCAGGCGCAGGTCCGAGCCGTCGGGGTTCATGGTGATCAGGCGGTGCAGGAAGCAGGTCTCGTCCTTGACGCGCTCGGTCCAGCGGTGCAGGAACAGGATGCGCGAGGAGGCCGGATTCACCTCGATATGGCTCACCCAATGGATGGCCTTGTCCATCGACGCCCTGTGGTGAAAGGCCTTGAGCCGGGCATAGCTGACCAGCAGCTGCGCGGCGCCGGTGGCGATGTCCATGCGCCAGATGCCGTCGTCCTCGGGGGCCAGCGGCAGCTCGAACGGCTGGCCCGGCTCGCTATAGCCGATGGTTTCATGGGTGATGTACAGGCGCCGGTAGTTGACCGACAGCGCCCATTCGCTGCTGGGCGCGACCACGTACACCGGCATCGGCAGCTGGCGGCGCGCGCCGCTGTCCACATCGACGATCACCGCGCCAAAGCCCGGGTAGCGCGCGGACATGTCGCCCGTGCGGTCGTTGTAGATGAGCTGGCGGCCCGGCGCGCCGTCCAGCCACTGCAGCTGGCTGCCCATCTGCCAGTTCCAGGCGCCGGTTTCGCCGACGGCATGGAAACGGTCGCCGTCCTGCGTGTCGAAGTAGCCAATCGTGGCCTTGACCGCGGGCGTCAGGTATTGATCCATCCACGGCGTGCGCTGGGCCAGCAGCAGGCGGTTGCTCTTGTCCCAGTTGGACTTGTTGTAGTAGCCGAAGAAATGGTGCTGGCTGCCATCGCCCACGCGGCGGCAGGGTACGAACGGGTCGGTGCTTGTGGAATTCATAGGACTCGGATGTCAGGTTGCGCTCAGAGGTTGAGAACAAATTGGCCGTACCCGAGAGGCGCGTCAAAACGCGCCCAATCGAGGCGCAAAACGCAACCATAGCTCGGGCTATGGCGAGAATTTGCAACGATGAGTGGGGGTGTTTTGGCGTGCAAAGCGGGCATGGGGAATTTTTTCTCAGCCTCTCAGTTGGCGGATATCTTGCCCGCGGCAATCACTTGGTCCCAGCGCTGCTTTTCACGAAGCACGAAGGCCTCGGCCTCGGGCAGGGTGTTGGCCACGGCATTCATGCCCTGCTCTTGCAGTCCCTTGCGGAACTCGGGCATGTTCACCACCTTGCGGATGTCCTCGCTGAGCTTTTTGACCAGGGCATCGGGCACCTTGGACGAGACCGCCACCGTGGTCCAGGAAGTCGCCACATAGTCCTTCATGCCGGATTCGGCCGCCGTGGGCACGTCGGGCAGGGCTGCCAGCCGCTCCTTGCCCGTCACGGCCAACCCCTTGAGCTTGCCGCCCTTGATATGCGCCAGCACCGTGGGCGGGTTCTCGAACATCAGCTGGATCTGCCCGCCCAGCAGGTCATTGAGCGCCGCCGAGCTGCCGCGGTAGGGCACATGGACGATGGGCGCGCCCGACTGCAGCTTGTACAACTCGCCCATCATGTGCACCGACGAACCCACGCCCGCCGAGCCGAAATGCACCGCATTCGGCTGGCCCTTGGTCAGGGCCGTCAACTCGGACAGGTTATTGGCCGGCAAGGACGGCGTGGCCACGACTACATGGGGCATTTCGGCCAACACGGTCACCACACGCAGGTCCTTGCCGGGGTTATAGGTCAGCTTGCCATACACCCCATAGGTGGCATGCAGGCCGATAGAGCCCACCATCAGCGTGTAGCCGTCGGCGGGCTGGTCCACCACATACTTGCCCCCCAGATGACCGCCGGCACCGGGCTTGTTTTCCACCACCACCGCCTGGCCCCACAGGCGGCTCAGCCTGTCCGCCAGCATGCGGGCCTGCACGTCCGAGCTGCCGCCTGCCGTGAAGGGCACCACGATGCGCATCTGCCGCGCCGGGTTGGGGTAGCCCTCCTGCGCCAGCGCCGTGCCGCCCATCAGGGCTGCCGCCACGGCCGCCATACCCAGACCGGCGCCACGCCGACCCCATGCTCCAGAATGCTTGTCCATTGCCGAATCTCCTAGTTCCTTGACGCCGCCCCGCGCGACGTGTTGTGGATGCGATGGCGGCAGTGTAGAAAGCACACCGCCTGCAGAAAAATGCTTTTTCCTGCGGTATTTATTCAAAAGTGATATACCCCGCCACCCTCCCCCTGCATCACTCTCTCCATGCCCCGGCCCCTGAACTCCCGCGAAATCGAGGCCTTTCGCGCCGTCATCCAAACCGGCACCACCACGGCCGCGGCCCAGCTGCTGCACACCACCCAGCCCTCGGTCAGCCGCCTGCTGGCCCAGATGCAGGCCGCCGCCGGGCTCAAGTTGTTCGACATGCACAAGGGCCGCCTGCGGCCCACCGCCGAGGCCATGGACCTGTATGCGACGGTGCAGCAGCATTTCCTGGGACGTGAGCGCATCGAGCGCGAGCTGGCTGTACTGCGCCAGTCGGGTACCGGCGCCCTGCGCATTGGCTGCACCCCCGCCCTGGGCCTGAGCGTCATCCCCGCGGCAGTCCGCCGCTTTGCCGAGTGCTATCCCAGCACCCATCTCAGCCTTCAGACCCTGGGCACCACGGCCCTGCGCGAGGGGCTGCTGCATGGCCATTTCGACCTGGTGGTCAGCACCAAGGCCATCGTTACGCCGGAGCTGGATGCCACCGTGCTGCACCACAGTCATGCCGTCTGCGTCATGCACCCGCAACACCCTCTGGCCGCGCGCAGCGAGCTCCACGTGCGTGACCTGCGGCATCAATCGCTGCTGACACTCAATGCCGACGACAACATCTTCCTGCAGTTGCAGCACACCATGCAGGCCCACGGCATCGAGGTGGGCTCCACCATCGAAACCACATATTCCTCCACCATTTGCTGCCTGGCAGCCCAGGGACTGGGCCTGGGCGTGGTCAACCCCTATGTGGCCTCGGTGTTCGAACGCGAGCTACGCATACTGCCCTTGCTGCCGCATTGCGCGGTAGAGGTGGTGCTGGCCCTTCCGCCTCAATATGCGCCGTCGGAGCGGGCCGGGTACTTCATAGAATTGCTGCGCGCACAATTCGAGGAATATTGACGCAGTCAGAAAGCCCAGGGAGAGCCGTGCACCGCGCATGAATGCCGGCCTTGGCGGCTTCGACGAAGAGCACCGCCAGCGCGCTCGCCGTGCCATGCGACGTTGCTCCTCCTGGCGGGCAGGAGCCCATTGCGCCATCACCGTGGCAAGGCACGGCCTCGTTGCGCAGACAGCGACCGCGTTCATGGATGCCGTGCCAGCATTTCCAGCACATAGCGGCTCGGGATCGCGTAGGTAATGCCCGAGGGCTGGCTCAGCGCGGATTCTCGGGTGCTCTTGACCAACACCATGCTGATGACACCGAGCACCGCACCGCTACGGGCATCGAACAAGGGGCCTCCGCTGTTGCCGGGATAGGCCGTGGCGTCCAGCTGGAACACCTGCAGGGGTCCGGCGCGCATGCTGCGGATGGCGCGCTCACTCAATTGCTGCCCCGTCGGGCTGGGCAATACCATGCTGGTGATCGAAGACACGGTGGCCCTATGGGTTACCGAGGAATAACCCAACACCCCCCCCACCGGAAAACCCATGAAGGCGAAATCCCCGCCTTCACGCACCTCGTCGGACGCGGCGATGCTCAACGCCGCCACCGCAGGTCCGTCAATCTGCAGAAGCGCCAGGTCTTGCTCCTGGTTGGCTTCCAGCACCCTGGCCTGGCGCATGACCCATGCATCCCCGCCCGAGCGCACCTGTACGGCCAGCGCCGGCGCATCGGCGCCCTGGCTGCTGATGCGGTAGGTCACATGGGCGTTGGTCACCACACGCAAACCATCTCCCACCACAAAACCCGTCCCGACGAAACGAAAGCGCGGGCTGTCCGTGGCGCTGTAGGTGCCCACCAGCACCACCGCTGGCTTGACCCGCTCCACGGTATCGGGAAGTTGCGCCAACGCAATGCCACCCCATGCCCACTGAAGCAGGAATGCCGCCAACCAAGACAGCTCCCGGCGCTGGCAGCTCATGGCGCATCCTTGCAGGCCATAGACGTTGGCTGAAGGTTCACAAGGCCTTTCGAAGTTGCTCGACCTCGGCCTGCCCAGAAAAACCCGCTCCCGCGGCGGCAAGCTCGTCAAGCAAGGCCCTGGCCGCATCTTTCTGCCCCGCCCTGATATAAATTTTGACCAGGTTCAATTGGTACTCCAATACCTTTGGCTGCAGTTGCACCGCCTTTTTCTGCAGCTCCACGGCCCGCTCATGTTGATTCGCTGCAGATAGCAGCATCGCCCATGTATCCATGAACGCTGGCTGATTCGGAACCAGGGTATTGGCACGTTCGGCATCGGCCAATGCCCCTTCACGCCCCAACTGACCTTTGATCCAGGCCACATTGTTCAGGGCAATGGCGTTGCCGGGCTGGAGCACCAGTACATGCTCAAACTGGCGTAGGCCCGTTGGCAGGTCCTTGAGGGCGAGAGCCTTGCTCCCCAGGTAAAACGCAAAGGTTGCGTCTTGGGGCTGGGTTCGCTGCCATTGCGCGGCCCAGCGATCGGCATCGGGTTTCCTTCCTGCCGATAGCAGCGCCTCATGCAGCCGTATTGACAAATCTGCGCTGTTTACCTGCTTGAGCCCCGTGCGAAAAATATCCACGGCCTTGTCCCATGCTCTGTCGGCCACATGAATCTCGCCCTCCAGCACGTAGCCGGCAGCCTCCTTCGGGCGCTGTTTCTGCACCAAGCGGCTGATGGACAAGGCTTCGTCATTGCGCCTGTCTGCTATTGCCAGGCGCACCAGCCCTTGCTGGGCCTCGAGGGATCTGGGGTCCATCTCCAGCGCCTTGCGCAAATTTTCACCGGCGGCAGCACGCTCGCCCGCCACCAGGTTCGCACTGGCCATGCGCAAGTACGGCAGGGGTGATTGCGGCTGCAGCGCCTGCATGCGGTTGAAGCTCGCCAGCGCCTGGTTGTGCTCGCCATTGGCTGATTGCGCACGCCCCAGGACGTCGAGCAAGGGCACATTGTCCGCAAATGCAGCGACTGCCTTTTGCGCCACCGCCAGAGCCTCCTTGGGTTCAGCGTTGCGCAAGAAATGCTCCGTCAGCAACTGGGGCGGTATCGGACTGTTGGGCGCACCATCGGCCGCCCGGCGCAGAATGCTGGCCTGTTCCGTCTTGTCGGCACCATTGGCGGCGCGCAACTCCAGCAGCACCTGGTACGCCTGCACATTGCTCGGTTGACGCTTGATGGCGGCCTCAAGGCGTGCGCGTGCCTCTTCTGGCCGTTTTTCGCTGCTGTCGAGCACTGCCAGCACGCCCACCGCAGGAAAATAGTCGGGGTCTAGCGCCAGCACCTGCTCCATGGCCTGGCGCGCACCGGCTGTATCGCGTTTTTGCAATAAGGCACGGCCACGCAAATACACCGGCACAAGCTCTGAAGGGCGCTTCTTCTCCAGCCTGGCAATGGCTTTCAAGGCCTCGTCCACTTTGCCTTGCTGCAGCAGCGCATTGACCAAGGCCATATCAGCCACCACGCCCTCATCAGCGGCAGCAATGCTTTGCAACTCGCCCAGGGCGGCATCACCTTGCCCCGCAGCCAGGTGGGCCAGCGCCAGGCTTGTGCGCTTGACCGGATCCTTGGGATCGAGCTTGGAGGCACGCGCGAAGTAACGCTGGGCACGTTCGATATCACCATGGAGCATGTAGACCTGCCCCGCCAGCGCGAGCATGCCGGGGTCGCGGTCGTTGCGCTCCACATCTTCTGGCAGCAGCGCCATGGCCTTGTCGAGCCGGCCCATGCGCGCATAGATCGCCACCAGGCCCCGCCGTGCCATGGACAACCCGTCATTCAATTGCAAGGCCTTGCTGAGCAGCACCTCCGCCTTCACGTTGGCACCCAGTTGCAGCTCCGTGATACCTGCCAGTTCCAGCGCACGATAACTCTCGGGCGTCAGGCTCAGCAGCTTTTGCACATGCTCTTGCGCGGCCTTGAATTCCTTCTTGGCGTAAGCCAGCATCGCCTGCAAATGCAAGGTCTGCGGTCTACCGGGCGCTGTTTTCACCAACTCCTGCAAGGCCTGTTCGGCGGCATCGATCTGCCCCTGAGACAGCAATAGTTCGATGACACCGGCCTGGCCCTCTTTGTAGGATGGGTTGATCTGCAGCGCCTCCCGGTACGCGGCCAGAGCCGCATCAGCGTCCTGCTTGCCATAAAACAACAGATCACCGCGCAGTTTGAATGCCTCATGCGCCACCGTGGACTGCCGCGGAATCTTGTCCAGGTCGGCGAGAGCACGGTCGATGTCGCCGCTCAGGGCGTTGGTACGGGCCAGCTCAATGAGCGCGGGGGCATGGTCCGACTTGGCATTGAGCGCCTCCTTGAGGCTTTCGCGGGCCTTGTCCTGCTGACCCTGGCGCTGCCAGGCAATAGCCACGCCGGTCTTCAAATCGGCCCGTTCCTGGTCACGCCCCAGTTGCAGGTCTGCATAGTCAGCCGTGATCTTGCTGTACTGCCTGGTCTGCAGCAAGGCCTGGACCAGTTGCGGTACTACCTCATCGGGCGCTGCTCCCAGAGTCTGCGCCTTTCTGAGCTCGGTTTCAGCCCCCGCTGCATCGCCAGAGATTAGTAGCGCCTGCCCCAACATGAGGCGCGCCTTGGCGGAATCCGGACGGGCCTTCAAGGCATTTTTCAGCTGAATGATGGCCGCCTGCGCATCGTTGCGGCTCAAATAATCCTGCGCCGACGCCACGAGCGCGTCCGGGTTGTCGCCACTGCAGGCAGACATCAGCCACACCATTGCCAGAGAGGCAACGCGTACCCGAGCGCGGACAACAGGAACCTTCATATCAATCCTCCGCAATGATGCTTCAAGGCTTGAGGCCCAGGCGGTGCATCAGGTCATACAGCGTTGGGCGGCTGACACCCAGCAGATCGGCCGCTTTGGCAATCGTGCCATCCGCCCGCGCCAGCGCCGCCAGCACTGCACGCTGCTCGGCCGCCTCGCGCGTCACACGCAAGTCCAGTGATCGGTCGTCCTCCGCGCCATCAATGCCTGAGAGGGCGACATCGGCCGCAGTGATCTGATTTCCATCGGCCATGATGGTCGCGCGCTTGATGCAATTTTCGAGCTCCCGAATATTGCCGGGCCAGGGATATGCCTCCATCGCACGCAGCGCATCATCGGCCAGGCACAGACTACGGCCATGCTCCTGGCCGAATCGGCGCACAAATGCATGCGCGAGCAGCGCTACGTCTCCCACACGTGCACGCAAGGGCGGAATCTCCACCACAATTTCAGCCAGGCGATAGTAGAGGTCTTCGCGAAAACGTCCATCCTTGATGCATTGCGAGAGGTTCTGGTGGGTTGCGCAGACGACACGCACATCCACCGCAATACCCTCACGGCCACCCACGCGCTCAACCACGCGTTCCTGCAAGAACCGTAGCAGCTTGGCCTGCAGTGGCAAGGGCATATCCCCAATTTCATCAAGCATGAGCGTGCCGGCATGGGCTGTCTCAATTTTTCCGGGTGTGGTCTTTACCGCGCCTGTGAAAGCCCCTTTTTCGTAGCCAAAAAGCTCGCTTTCCAGCAGGTTTTCGGGAATGGCCGCACAGTTGATGGCAACGAACTTGCCTCCCTTGCGATTCGATTGCTGGTGCAGTCCACGCGCCAGAACCTCCTTGCCCGTACCGCTTTCACCCAGCAGCATGACCGAGGCATTGGTGTTGGCGACTTTTTCAATGGTGCGGCAGATGCGCAGCATCTGCGGGTCACGCGTGATCAAACCCGAGAGCCCGTCAGGCGTCTGCATCGCCTGCAGCCGCTTGTTCTCGGCCTGCAGCTCGTACATCCTGAACGCACGCTCCACACAAAGGTTGAGCACTTCGGGTTCAAACGGCTTGGCCAGAAAATCGTAAGCCCCCATGGCGACGGCCTTGAGTGCATTGGATTGGTCGTTTTGCCCGGTCAGCACAATGACCTTGGTGTCAGGGCTGGATGCCAGAATTTGCTCCAGGAGCTTGAAGCCCTCGGACACCGCATCTGCGTCAGGAGGCAAGCCCAGATCCATGGTCACCACTGCCGGAGCATGCCGGCGCAGCTGCGTCATCGCGCTTTCGCGGTCATGCGCAGTCACGGACTCGAACCGATCAAGCGTCCACTTGATCTGCTTTTGCAACGCCAGGTCATCCTCGACGATCAATAAGGGTTGCGACTTGTCCGCGCTCATGCCTTCCTTCTCCTACAGCTGCAAATCGGAGTCGCGACTGATGTCAATCAAGGGGAGCAAAAGACCCACTACGGTGCCCCTCCCCACCTGGCTGTCCACAGAAACCTTCCCCCCCAACTCCTGCACATACTGAAAACTCTCGTAAGTGCCGATACCCATGCCTGATTCTTTGGTCGTCTGAAAAGGTTTGAACAAACGCGTCTGGATAAATTCTTCGGTCATCCCCTGGCCCTCATCACCCACTTCGACACGGGCATGGCTGCCGTAACGATCCACCTTCACCCACACGCGCTCAGTGCCATCGGTCGCATCCAGAGCGTTGTGCACCAGATGGCCAATGATGCGCTCCAAACGATCGGCATGTCCACGGGTAAAAACCTGTGACGAAACGTCCACATGAACGCTGCGCCCCCTGTGCGATGCGTTGGCTGCCAGCCGCTCGGCGATCTTGCCCAAATCCACGCCCACGGCCGTGGCGCCGGATGCTGCCCCCTCGCGCAGCTGCAGCATCAATTGACGCATGCGCTCCAGCGAGTTCTCCACGGTCATCAGCATGTCGGCCTGAAACTCTGGATTGTTCTGTAGCCGCTTGGCGTTTTTGACCATGAGAGACAACTGGGCAACGATATTCTTCAGGTCATGCACCACAAAGGCCGACATGCGGCTGAATGCCTCGAACTTGCGCGATTCAAGCAACGCCTCGGTGACCTGCATTTGTGCCAGGATGCTCGCCGCCTGTCGTCCCGCCGTCTTCAAAAGATCAATCACCTCCCAATTCACATCCACCCGCGTGCGCGGACTGGCCAGCAAGACAAATCCGAGTAATTCCTTGCCCTGCCACAACGGCACCAGCAGCCAGGCCTGGGGGTATTCGGCCAGCCAGTCGGGCACGCGCATGTTCTGGTAGAGCGATGGCGAGGCATGCCATTCGTCCAAGTTGACCACCCAGCCCGTGGATCGCATGAATCTCGGCAGCTCGGCATCCCGGTCCAGGGTCTGGGTGGCCGCCGCCAGATTCCACCGCGCCATCTGTCGATACCGATCATCGTCCGGACGCAGCAGCCACAACGCACCAGCCGGGCTTTCAAGCATGTCCGCAAGGCCACGGATCACATTTTTGCCTGCATCCTGAGAATGATCCTGGCTCGACAACGTAGCGGTGAATTTCAACCATTCTTCACGGTAGTCAAAGCGATAGCGAAAAAAATGCTTTCCCAGGAACACCCGCAGTGTGGCCCGCAAGGAACCCGAAAGCGCCACCGCCATTGCCAGCACCAAGGCCACAAAAACCAGCCCCAGCTGCAAGGCCCCTCCCCAAGCGCCACCGAAATAGCGCACGTAGTAGCCAACACCGGCCATGAAGAGCAAATACAGGCCCACGAGCACCAGGGTCGCGGAATGGAATATGACCTTGCGTGACACATGGATCTTGGCGATCCAGTTGCGATGTCGTGTCGTGGCCCACAACAACAGCGGCACCATCAAGGCATGCACAAAAGGCCTCACGCTGAGTGCGTCAGGATCAATGACCTGGAACAGCACCCCTTGTGAGAAGAGGTACAGGTCAAACAGGAAGGTGCCCGCGAGCCCCAGGCACACGGGCTTGGCACTCCACAGCGAATCCTCGGGCAAATTGCGAATCAATTGTTCCAGCAGCACCAGTTCCGCGATTGCTAGCAAAACCATCAGAAAAGCGTGCCCCTTGGCGCCAGCAAGTAGGTGCACGCTGATGACCAGCGCCGGCGCGCCCAGCAAGCCCACCGCAGCCCCCCCCAACCACCTGCGGCGCCAACGGCCATCGCCCCCACCAGCGTTGGGCCTGAAAAACAAGGCGACAAAGCCCCCCCAGCACAGGTAACGCAAAATGTCGGCCGCCTGTGCGGCAAGCCACCACGCCGGGTTGACAGTCAACGCCAGCAAACTGCACCCACTCCAGACGATGGTGAATACCGAGGCTGCCAGCATCACCGCGGCAATGCGTGCGTCCTCCGTCCTCAAATGCTGCTGGCTGATCAAGCGCAGGAACATCAGGGCATACGCACCCGCGGCCCAGGCCCAGCCCCAATAGAAGACAGCGTCTTGAGTGCTATTCATTGCAACGTGGCGAATTATTTCCATCTGTCCCGCCACCCCTCCGATTGAAGGTCATACATCAAGCAACAGCCGCAGCATAGTGCGCGGCTTGCGCTTACACCAGCATCTCCACGCATCCAGGATGCCTCAGAAAGGCCCGCGGACTGGCCGTGGCGCCATAGGCGCGAGACTGGAGCACGACGCGACACTCACCGCGCCTAGCACTGCACCGCCCGGCCACTTTTCGCGTGGCGGAATTGATTGATGGCACGCCTAGAACCCGTCAGTTTTTTTTACACGACGACAACCACTGCTGCACAAGTCATTGATTTCAATAAGTGGCACGCATCATGCTTTCTTTCGAAGCAAACAACTCAAAACATTTATTTGGAGAGAGCCATCATGAAATCACTTCAAACCCTGGCCGCCTCTGCAGTCCTTGCAGTGTCTGCCAACACCCTTGCCGCACCTGTTTTACCCGGCCCCGAGACGCCACTGCAAACCATCATCGATAGCCTGTATGGCTGCACCGCCGTGGGCTCCAGCCCGGCTTGCTCGCCTGTCTCGGCAGCGCCCAAGGTCAACACCGACCAATCCGGAGCGGAACTGTTCCAGATCGAAGCCTCTGGCGGTTCTATTGCCACCATGATCATTCAGTTCGCCGGAAATGCAGGCTTCAACTCCTTTGGCATTTACGACTCCGGCAACACAGCAACCAAACTGCAACTGTTTTCCGGCGGCACCCTCCAGGGTGACACCGTCGGTGTTAAGTCAAACAGCTTGAACCGGTTCAGGCTGTTGGGCACCAATACGTGGGTACAGTTCTCTTCTGCCACCTTTGGCTACTACCTGGACGGCCCCAATGGCACGTTCTATTCACTGAGCAGCCAAAACAACGGGAACACGCAAATGGTGAGCTACCGTGGCGATGGCGACACCATCCAGCTGCCGGACAACGCATCAGGCGTTTGGGGCCCATCCAGCTATATCCTGGCTTGGGAGGACACCTCCTTGTCTAACGGATCGGACAAGGACTACAACGACATGGTCGTCTACGTGGAGTCGGTGACACAGGTACCGGAGCCCGGCTCGCTGGCACTGCTGGGCCTTGGGCTGGCCGGCTTGGTGGCTGTCGCACGCCGCAAGCAAAAGACTATCGGCTAAGCCCGGCACCTTGCTGA
Source organism: Alicycliphilus denitrificans (assembly GCF_044792555.1). Lineage (GTDB taxonomy): Bacteria > Pseudomonadota > Gammaproteobacteria > Burkholderiales > Burkholderiaceae_C > Alicycliphilus > Alicycliphilus denitrificans_A. The sequence goes on along the minus strand of NZ_CP126238.1, from coordinate 821,245 downwards.
CGCATCAAAGGTGGCTTTGGCCACCTTTTTTTGTTGGCCATGTATGGACCGGACACATGGTGGACAGGTGTGCGACCGCGTGATTGACGGATTTTGCTGCAAGACTCAATCCTCGTGCAGGTCTATCTCGCGCAGCTGGAATCAAAACCGAGTCCAAGACACCATCAAATGAAAATAATTGTATCTTTTTTTACCATACACTTCGAAACATCAAGGGATAACCCTCCTTCACCACCCAACTCCCCGACAAACTCGCACGCTCAGCAATCATCCCCAATGTCTGACATAAGCACACTTTTTTGATAGTAGAAAACGCTTATTAGGCAAGGCGTTTCAGCTCTTCCTCTCGCTAGATAGGGTGGTGATGGGGATCTTCTGCCCCATGTTTGGGGAAAGCAGCAAAACCAAGGTCCTGACCTCATCTCGAACCTCGCCTGAAAATAAAGGGATAAACATCAGAAACCCAGCATCTACATTAAATAGGATGCTACACAAAAGATGACTGCATGCGCCAGCCCTTGAGACAACGGCCTTGTTCAGCACATCTGAATTGAGGATCTTCTCCACCTGGATATGCCTCAGCTGCTCTTTCTCTGCAAAACATGATGCCCTAACACACTATTTAAAATAATATAAAAAAACATTTAACACATTTTGCTACATAAATCGCAGCTTGCGTTCTGATAATTCACCCCATTCGAGATAGCCCCCTTCCTAATCGGTAGCTAATACCTTCCGACAAGGACACCAAACGATATGGGCCACCCCGAATTCGCCTGAACCAGGGTGCTTCCTATGGCCGCGCGCCATTGCATGCCTGCAAACACAGCCTTCAAATCAAACAGCGAAAGCCTTCATGAGTCCTACACCACCCCAGAAGCGCACATTTAGAAATAATTACAGCAAAAGTCTTACAGCTCTGCTTGTTTTGGCTACCCTCTCCGCTTGCGGCGGCGGCAGCAACAGCGATGGGTCGATGACCGACATTGAGCTTGACCGCTGGCGCCCGTCGAGGCCATCAAACCCGACTCCGACTCCGACTCCGACTCCGACTCCGACTCCGACTCCGACTCCTGCACCTGCACCTGCACCTGCACCTGCACCTGCACCTGCACCTGCACCTGCACCAGCACCAGCACCAGCACCAGCACCAGCACCAGCACCAGCACCAGCACCAGCACCAGCACCAGCACCAGCACCAGCACCAGCACCAGCACCAGCACCTGCACCTGCACCTGCACCTGCACCTGCACCTGCACCTGCACCCGCACCCGCACCTGCACCCGCACCCGCACCCGCACCCGCACCCGCACCCGCACCCGCACCCGCACCTGCACCTGCACCCGCACCCGCACCTGCACCAGCTCCTGCTCCCGCACCAGCTCCTGCACCAGCTCCGATAGCCGGTCCCTTCAGCTGCGCATCCGATGCCCTCACCTGCGTCGAGATCACCGCATCCGCCTCGCAGGCTCAGGCCAGCCTGCCCGTCACGTTCGGCCAGCCCTTCAAGGCCGGCGATTGGCTTCCCGCAACCCAGGGTCTCGTGGCCAAGGTAGGCAGCACGACCATCCCTCTGCAAACCGACGAGATCTCTTCGCACCGCGATGGCTCCGCCCGCTTTGCCGTACTCAGCGCTCAGCTAGCCAACGTACAGCCCGGCGAGACGCGCATCATCAACCTCTACCGCGGCTCCAAAACCAGCAACACGCCCAACGTGCCAGCCAACCCGGACTGGAACCTGGAACTGGAGGCCAAGGTGTATGACGGCAGCGGCAACGTGACCGGCACCTTCGTGGCCCAGCCCCAGGCTCAGCTGCAGAACCAGATCGCCAATGGCACCGGCCGCCGCCTGAGTGGCCCCGTAGCCTCCGAGTACACCGTGGTCGCACAGTTCAAAAACAAGGCCACCGGCGCCGTACACCCGCACCTGACGGCTCGCCTGCATACCGGCCTGTACGATAGCGGCAACCGCATCCGCACCGATGTGGTGCTGGAAAACACGCGCACATTCACTTCCGGCCCAGGCAACATCACCTATGACCTGAGCATCAAGCGCAATGGCACGGTGCTGCACACCCAACCCAAGTTCACCCACAACCACCACGCCCGCTGGCACAAGGTGTTGTGGACCGGCGGCGCACAACCCACCAACCGCCTGCGCCACCACATGCCCTATTTCATGGCCAGCCGCATCACCTGGAACTATGACCTGAGCCTGAAGGTGCCCGAGACCGTGCTAGCGGCCGATGCCGCCTCGCTGGCCAAGGCCGATACCAAGCCGATGGGCCCCGCATACATCGCGCCGTACTTCCCTAGCACGGGGGGGCGCGCCGACATCGGCCCGCTGCCACGCTGGGCCGCCCTGTATCTGGTGACCCAGGACGATCGCACCCGCGCCAGCCTCTTGGCCAATGCCGACGCTGCAGGCGGCATTCCGGTGCATTACCGCGATGAGAGCACCGATCAGCCTCTGAGCATCGAGAAGTATCCCAGCGTCTCTGTCGGCTACGGCAGCTCGACTCCTACCATTCCAGCCGCCACCGGCTCCACCATTTGGGATCCCGATCAGTCCCACCAGCCGTCCCTGGCCTATATCCCGTATCTGATCACGGGCGATGCCTTCTACCAGGACGAGATCATGTTCTGGGGCAGCTGGAACATGGCCTACGGCAATCCCGAATACCGCAATCGCGGTGACGGCTTGGTCAAGTGGGAGCAGATCCGTGGCCAGGCCTGGATACTGCGCTCCATCAGCGAGGCGGCCCACGCCTTGCCCGACAACCACGCCATGAAGGGCCTGTTCCGCAATGTGCTGGCCAAGAACATCGACTGGTTCGCCGCAAACTATGTCAACAACTCCAGCAATTCGCCCCTGGGCGCCATCGAGAAACCCGATGAATTCGGTAAGACCGGGCCTTGGCAGAACGACTTCGTCGGCATTGTCTTCAGCCGCCTGGCCGAAGCCGGCGAGCCCAAGGCCAAGGAGGTGCTGGACTGGTTCAGCAAGTTCAACGTGGGCCGCTTGACCAACGAGGCCAACGGCTTCTGCGCCGCGCAGGCCCCCGGCTACTACTGGATGATCCGCGATAGCAGTGGCAAATTCATCACCAGCTGGAGCGCATTGTTCAGCCAGAACTATTCCGGCATGAGCAGCACATCGTGCTCGAGCCTGGCCGATGGCGGATACCCCGACGATGCCGCGGGTTACGCAGCCTACATCCGCGCCATGCTGGGCGCCGCCGCCAACGCCGGCGTGGCCAATGCAGCGTCCGCCTATGCCAAGTGGAAGACCATGACACCCAAGATGGATGCTGCGTTCACTACCGATCCCACCTGGGCCATCACCCCACGATGAGCCAACCCTGAGCCCATCCTTCCAGCCAAAGGCTCCTTCGGGATAATGCCAGTCAGTTAAGATAGCAGATCGCCACAGGCGGGTAAAAAGGGAGCATGTTCGTCATGCTCCCTTTTTCGTTTGACTTCCGTACTGCAAAACTCCTTGGATGAGAGCTGGGCAGGGTTGCCCGCTCACGCGATGACTGAGTTGGGCGCGCTGATTGATCCACTGTGGATCGAGCAAGCACTGCATGCCAGCGGCAAGGCATCCATACGTCGGCGCAAGCTGCCTGCAGATCACGCCATCTGGCTGGTCATTGGACTGGCCTTGTTTCGCCACATGCCCATGTGGCAGGTGGTGCAGGAGATGGCCTTGACCCTTGAGGGGCAAGAGTTACCAGCTCCCAGCAGCAGCGTGCAGGTTCGCCAGCGGCTGGGCTCGCAACCCTTGGAGCACTTGTTTGCGCTGCTCACGCAGGCCTGGGGCAGATCGCATCCCGTGCACGAAGAGCGCTTGCGCGTGCTGGCCGTCGATGGCGTTGTCTGGTCTGCGCCCAACAGCGCAGACAACCGCCAAGTGCTGGGAAGTGGTCAGACGCAGTACGGTCCCCAGCCCTGGCCCATGGTGCGGGCTGTGTGCCTGCTGGACACCGATAGCCACGAACTACTCGATGCACAACTGGGTGACTACACCCAAGGGGAGCTGACGCTTGCTGCTGGGCTGCGTGGCCTGGATCACTCCATCACTTTGTTTGACCGGGCGTACTTCTCTGCGGCATTCCTGCTCGACTGGCAGGGCGCAGGCGAGCAACGCCACTGGCTCATGCGGGCCAGAGACAACTTGCGCCATGAAGTCGTGCAATGTCTGGGCGCGGGCGACTGGTTGATCCGCATGCCCATCTCGCAGCGTGCCAGGAAACTTTGCCCCGAACTGCCAAGCCACTGGCAAGCGCGCCTGATCCAGACCGAGGTGCAAGGCAAGAGCAGGCGCTTCATCACCTCGATGCTCGACTCCGAACGCTTTGGCGCATCGCAACTGGCACAGATGTATTGCCAGCGCTGGGAGATTGAACTTGGCTTTCGTGAGATCAAGCAGTCGCTGCAACAGGGCGCAGGCGTGCTGCGCAGCAAGCAGCCGGAGTTGGTCAAACAGGAGGTCTGGGGCGTATTGATTGCGCATACCTTGCTCAGGCGCTGGATGCGCTTGATGGCCCAGCATGTGAAGGTTGAGCCGGTACGCATCAGCTTCCACACAGCCAAGCATGCCATCATTGGCGCACTCAACACCGTGCATCTGGCTCGCGCGGGAGCATTGCCGAGACACCTGCAACTGCTGCTTGAACAGGCCCGCTACTTCGTACTTCCTGCACGCCGTAGCGGGCGAAGCTTCCCGCGTGAGGTCAAGCGATCTCGCAGCAAGTTCCCCACAAAGAAAATGCCAGCAAGCTCTTAACTGACTGGCATTATCCTTCGGGAGCCTTTTTTTGTGGCGGGGTGGAAAACATCCGCCTGAGCTGTTTGGTGCGTGGCCAGCCTTGAGACTGCGGCCACGCTCACCCCGGCCGACACGCCAATTTGTATTAAGGCGTTGCAAAAAACGCAGTGGTGCGTATTTTCTGCAGTCTATGACGGCATGCCCACCTGTCTGCGCATCCAGGATGTAGGCATGCTCCCATACCCCACCCGATCCGGCGACAGTTCCTTGCAGCAACCAACCTGACTGGGCTATGTGCTATAGGATTTTGCGTGCAGCCATGCGATCCCGGATATTGCAAACGGCATCCAACGCGAAGATGAGACGCTAACAAGCAGTTGCGCCTGGGTTTTCCCTCCCCCGGACAATTGCACAAATCTTGGGGCGCAACGGCCTTGCCTCTTTAATGGCCGCCAATGTCATGTGCCCGGCGCTTTGCACAGCTTGGCGCCCCTCAACATCACTCAAGCCGCCCTGATGCCAGGATGTTGCCCTCCGATGGCGTATGGCTTTTACCTGCACATACCCTGCCCCATCAACGCATAAATAGGATTTTTATGAGCATTGCCGAACTTCAAAAGTACATCCATAGGAACAGTTGTCGCAGTGGTTTTACGAACTTGCTTTTCGCAGCTGCCTTATCGGCTTGCGGAGGCGGCGGCAGCAGCGCAACTGCCGGCTCCGACTCCAACTCCGCAGAATTGCCGGTAGCCCCCATCCCCGTACTCCCCTCCACACCAGCGGCCGGTCCCTTCAGCTGCGCATCCGATGCCCTCACCTGCGTCGAGATCACCGCATCCGCCTCGCAGGCTCAGGCCAGCCTGCCCGTCACGTTCGGCCAGCCCTTCAAGGCCGGCGATTGGCTTCCCGCAACCCAGGGCCTCGTGGCCAAGGTAGGCAGCACGACCATCCCTCTGCAAACCGACGAGATCTCTTCGCACCGCGATGGCTCCGCCCGCTTTGCCGTACTCAGCGCTCAGCTAGCCAACGTACAGCCCGGCGAGACGCGCATCATCAACCTCTACCGCGGCTCCAAAACCAGCAACACGCCCAACGTGCCAGCCAACCCGGACTGGAACCTGGAACTGGAGGCCAAGGTGTATGACGGCAGCGGCAACGTGACCGGCACCTTCGTGGCTCAGCCCCAGGCTCAGCTGCAGAACCAGATCGCCAATGGCACCGGCCGCCGCCTGAGTGGCCCCGTAGCCTCCGAGTACACCGTGGTCGCACAGTTCAAAAACAAGGCCACCGGCGCCGTACACCCGCACCTGACGGCTCGCCTGCATACCGGCCTGTACGATAGCGGCAACCGCATCCGCACCGATGTGGTGCTGGAAAACACGCGCACATTCACTTCCGGCCCAGGCAACATCACCTATGACCTGAGCATCAAGCGCAATGGCACGGTGCTGCACACCCAACCCAAGTTCACCCACAACCACCACGCCCGCTGGCACAAGGTGTTGTGGACCGGCGGCGCACAACCCACCAACCGCCTGCGCCACCACATGCCCTATTTCATGGCCAGCCGCATCACCTGGAACTATGACCTGAGCCTGAAGGTGCCCGAGACCGTGCTAGCGGCCGATGCCGCCTCGCTGGCCAAGGCCGATACCAAGCCGATGGGCCCCGCATACATCGCGCCGTACTTCCCTAGCACGGGGGGGCGCGCCGACATCGGCCCGCTGCCACGCTGGGCCGCCCTGTATCTGGTGACCCAGGACGATCGCACCCGCGCCAGCCTCTTGGCCAATGCCGACGCTGCAGGCGGCATTCCGGTGCATTACCGCGATGAGAGCACCGATCAGCCTCTGAGCATCGAGAAGTATCCCAGCGTCTCTGTCGGCTACGGCAGCTCGACTCCTACCATTCCAGCCGCCACCGGCTCCACCATTTGGGATCCCGATCAGTCCCACCAGCCGTCCCTGGCCTATATCCCGTATCTGATCACGGGCGATGCCTTCTACCAGGACGAGATCATGTTCTGGGGCAGCTGGAACATGGCCTACGGCAATCCCGAATACCGCAATCGCGGTGACGGCTTGGTCAAGTGGGAGCAGATCCGTGGCCAGGCCTGGATACTGCGTTCCATCAGCGAGGCGGCCCACGCCTTGCCCGACAACCACGCCATGAAGGGCCTGTTCCGCAATGTGCTGGCCAAGAACATCGACTGGTTCGCCGCAAACTATGTCAACAACTCCAGCAATTCGCCCCTGGGCGCCATCGAGAAACCCGATGAATTCGGTAAGACCGGGCCTTGGCAGAACGACTTCGTCGGCATTGTCTTCAGCCGCCTGGCCGAAGCCGGCGAGCCCAAGGCCAAGGAGGTGCTGGACTGGTTCAGCAAGTTCAACGTGGGCCGCTTGACCAACGAGGCCAACGGCTTCTGCGCCGCGCAGGCCCCCGGCTACTACTGGATGATCCGCGATAGCAGTGGCAAATTCATCACCAGCTGGAGCGCATTGTTCAGCGTGAATTACCCTGACATAAACAGCGCCGCCTGCTCCAGCATGGGCGTCGAGGGCTATCCCGACGATGCTGCAGGTTACGCAGCCTACATCCGCGCCATGCTGGGCGCCGCCGCCAACGCCGGCGTGGCCAATGCAGCGTCCGCCTATGCCAAGTGGAAGACCATGACACCCAAGATGGATGCTGCGTTCACTACCGATCCCACCTGGGCCATCATCCCGCGATGAGCCAGCCCTGAACTCACCCTTCCAGCCAAAGGCTCCTTCGGGATAATGCCAGTCAGTTAAGAGCTTGCTGGCATTTTCTTTGTGGGGAACTTGCTGCGAGATCGCTTGACCTCACGCGGGAAGCTTCGCCCGCTACGGCGTGCAGGAAGTACGAAGTAGCGTGCCTGTTCAAGCAGCAGTTGCAGGTGTCTCGGCAATGCTCCCGCGCGAGCCAGATGCACGGTGTTGAGTGCGCCAATGATGGCATGCTTGGCTGTGTGGAAGCTGATGCGTACCGGCTCAACCTTCACATGCTGGGCCATCAAGCGCATCCAGCGCCTGAGCAAGGTATGCGCAATCAATACGCCCCAGACCTCCTGTTTGACCAACTCCGGCTGCTTGCTGCGCAGCACGCCTGCGCCCTGTTGCAGCGACTGCTTGATCTCACGAAAGCCAAGTTCAATCTCCCAGCGCTGGCAATACATCTGTGCCAGTTGCGATGCGCCAAAGCGTTCGGAGTCGAGCATCGAGGTGATGAAGCGCCTGCTCTTGCCTTGCACCTCGGTCTGGATCAGGCGCGCTTGCCAGTGGCTTGGCAGTTCGGGGCAAAGTTTCCTGGCACGCTGCGAGATGGGCATGCGGATCAACCAGTCACCCGCGCCCAGACATTGCACGACTTCATGGCGCAAGTTGTCTCTGGCCCGCATGAGCCAGTGGCGTTGCTCGCCTGCGCCCTGCCAGTCGAGCAGGAATGCCGCAGAGAAGTACGCCCGGTCAAACAAAGTGATGGAGTGATCCAGGCCACGCAGCCCAGCAGCAAGCGTCAGCTCCCCTTGGGTGTAGTCACCCAGTTGTGCATCGAGTAGTTCGTGGCTATCGGTGTCCAGCAGGCACACAGCCCGCACCATGGGCCAGGGCTGGGGACCGTACTGCGTCTGACCACTTCCCAGCACTTGGCGGTTGTCTGCGCTGTTGGGCGCAGACCAGACAACGCCATCGACGGCCAGCACGCGCAAGCGCAAGCGCTCTTCGTGCACGGGATGCGATCTGCCCCAGGCCTGCGTGAGCAGCGCAAACAAGTGCTCCAAGGGTTGCGAGCCCAGCCGCTGGCGAACCTGCACGCTGCTGCTGGGAGCTGGTAACTCTTGCCCCTCAAGGGTCAAGGCCATCTCCTGCACCACCTGCCACATGGGCATGTGGCGAAACAAGGCCAGTCCAATGACCAGCCAGATGGCGTGATCTGCAGGCAGCTTGCGCCGACGTATGGATGCCTTGCCGCTGGCATGCAGTGCTTGCTCGATCCACAGTGGATCAATCAGCGCGCCCAACTCAGTCATCGCGTGAGCGGGCAACCCTGCCCAGCTCTCATCCAAGGAGTTTTGCAGTACGGAAGTCAAACGAAAAAGGGAGCATGACGAACATGCTCCCTTTTTACCCGCCTGTGGCGATCTGCTGTCTTAACTGACTGGCATTATCCTTCGGGAGCCTTTTCTGCGGAGCAGACCTCAGGCTCCTTGCAGCATCAACGCATCCAGCAGGTATTTTGTGGCCCAGTTGGGATAGCCTGCGCGCATATAGCCTCCAAACAAGGGGTAAGAGCCGGCAAGCGCACCCTCCATTGCCGGATTGTCCGATTGCATCTGCTGGTGCGCCTTGAGATAGTTCACCAACTGATCTGCATGCTCACGGTACACCAGTTTGCCAGTGTGATCGGCGAACCGGTAGCAGACGATAGCGATTTGCGCCGCGCCTGTAAGACACGAAGAAAAGCAGGCTGGCTCCCAATCAGCAAAAAACCGTCCCGGCAGATAGCCAACGACAGACCTCCTGGGCAGGAGTTGCACGAGCGTACGTTCCACTGCCGAGATGAAATCGGACCTGCCCGCGAGCATGCCTACCTCCAGAATCCCTTGCAACGTATATCCGATCGTGTGCGTCAGCGGTGCATCGGACCGGTTCAGGCAGTTGTGCGCAAACCAGCCATTAGGCTGCTGTTGTCGCACGGCCGCCTCTATGATGCGCACTGCGGCGTAGTGATAGCGCTCTTCATTGGTGATATCCCCAAACCTATAGATCGCCCATGCGCACAAGCAGGTATAGGTCTTGACTTCCCCTGTGCTGACAAAAGAGCCATTGGTCCTGAAAAAACCCTGATCGTCCAGATCCTGGACCAGAAAATCCGCCGCACTGCGAGCCGCCTCCAGGATTCTTGAATCCCCGGAATGCACGTAGGCGGAACACCAGCCGTCGAGCACCATGCCCGTATTGAAAGCTGCAGCCGTCTGACGCTCCGGCGGGCACAGGGCACCACCCTGCACGGCCCCCGAGGCCATCTGAACCGACACTTCCCAATAGGCCATGCGCATTGCCGCTTCGGCAACCCCAGCATCGCCAAATCGGCTCGCATAAGCCAGCAGGGACGTGATGATGTAGCCCGTCGTCTCGGGATAGGACGCACGCCATCCCGCAGCCCCGTCGTCACAGGGGAAGTACCCGAGTGCAACCCCACCGTCGCCCGCCGCCGCTTGGGCTCGCAGTATCCAGTCCACAGCGGACCGCATGCGGATCTGCACCTCACCCTCAATCGGTCTGGTGCCCAAGATCAGATATGCACTCATTTCTTTGACGACCTGCCTGCGGAACGCCTGGTTGCATGGCCTGAACAATGCGCCAATTTCCCGCACCAATGTCGCCGCGCGCCAATACGCGGCACGCGAACTCTGGCTGTGCAATGTGGCACGAAGAATGCGTGCAATGGTGAACGTCTTCAAGTTGACCTCCCTCCACTATCAGTTGGCATCCTTGGCAGGCAGCACCTGTCGGGATGAGCATGCTACTTGCTCCAACCATCGCAAAGCTGCCTCGAGCCGGTGGTGGCACATCAATTCGCGCTCAGGGCTCATTGGAAAGCAATTTCACCCTGAGCACCCTGCCACGTCATGCTCCTGGCAAGGAGCTGCCCCACAAGCAATTTAGCGTAACACTACCGTTGCAAATAGTTGCTGAACAGTTGATCATAAAGACGCTTAGAACCCATTGGCTAGTACAGCCACCAGGGAGTAGAGGAACAGAATGAAATCAATGGATTCGTCCGCAGGACAAGGCGCATACCGCAGCAATAGCCGTAGCTATTACGAGGATGAGCAACGCAGTCATGCGGGCGAAGGCGTGATTTCATGTTTCGACACTTCCGGGTTGCTGTACTAGAGATTCGGCCGTACAAAGGAGGAAAAATGGCATCCAGGCAAGGTCTGTGCAAGCCGTTCGACCGGATTCTGCCCCTTAAGCGGCGGAAGGAGTGTCCGATGATTTTTGAGATCATCACCCTACGCACCTGACGCGGCCCAGAGCCTTTCCAGCCCCATACCAAACCACTGCGCCATGCCTCACAGCACTCAGACCAAGATTGCCAAAGGGGCTATCTGGATGATTTTGTTCAGGCTGATTGAGCGAGGCCTCGGTTTGATCAGCACATTGATCTTGGCCCGCCTCCTCATGCCCGAGGACTTCGGCGTGGTGGCCATGGCAATGTCCTTCATTGCCATGGCGGAGCTTCTGAGCGCCTTCAATTTCGATACCGCCATCATTCAGAACCAGTCGGCCACCCACGATCACTACAACAGTGCATGGACCTGCAGCCTATTGTTGGGGCTATGTATCACGCTGCTCATGATTGCACTGGCGGTACCCATTGCCACGTTCTACAGAAGACCGGAACTGACATGGGTCGTCGTCGCACTGGCATTTGGTCCACTTTTCACGGGCGCACAGAATATTGGCGTCGTGGCTTTTCTGAAGGAGTTGAACTTCCGACGCGAGTTCAAGTTCCAGGTCTTTCGCAAGCTCATCAGTTTCTCCGTCGTCGTCCCATTGGCCTTTCTGCTGCGCAGCTACTGGGCCTTGGTCGTTGGCATCCTGGTCTCCAAGCTCGGCGGCACCCTTATCAGCTACCTCATGCATCCGTACCGCCCCCGCCTCGATTTTTCCAAGGCACGCGAACTACTGTTTTTTTCTCGCTGGCTGCTGATCAACAACGTTGCCGGATTTTTGAAGGAGCGGGGAGCCGATTTTTTCGTCGGGCGCATGACCGGTGCCACCTCGCTGGGCACGTACAACATCGCCTATGAGCTCGCCAATCTTCCCACCACGGAAATCGGAGCCCCGATCAATCGCGCACTGCTACCAGGTTTTGCCCGCATGAGCAGCCAAGTCGCTGTTTCCGACGCCTACTCCAATGCGGTCGGCATTCTCGCGCTCGTGACACTGCCTATCGCCGCCAGCATTCACGCCCTCGCCCCTTATCTGGTGCCGCTCATGTTGGGCAACAAATGGCTGGGTGCCGTGCCGCTGATGCAGCTGCTGGCTTTCAACGGAGTCTTGGTGCTGCTCCATTCGTCAATTTGCGCCGTGCTGATCGGCCGGGGATTTCCCGCACGGGCGATGTATGCCAACCTCGTATATACGGTGATGCTGCTGTTGCTATTGGCAGGAATTTTTCTGCATGACCGAAGCGTTGGCGTGATTGGTGCCGCTTACGCGGCGCTGCTGACCTCGCTACTGTCCACACCAATTTATCTGCATCAACTCCATCGCTGTCTTGGGCTGCACCCCCTTCTTTTTGTCAAGATTGCAGCACGTCCCGTGGTCGCATCAGCCTGTTTGATCCTGATGGTGCAATGGATCACTCCCTCATATTATGTCGGCATGAGCTTCGCATCGATTCTCATCTGGTTCGTGGCGGGCAGCATCGTGGCGCTTTGTACTTATCTCGTTGCGATATTGCTGATGTGGCATGTTGCAGGGCGCCCTGCGGGCGCCGAGCAAATACTGCGACAACGCATGATCAAAGAATGGTCACAGCGTTTTAAGCTTCGCACCAGCTCCAATCAGGTCTGAGTTCCGAACGAAGGGGAGGCAGAGGCAGTGAGCAAATCCGGATTCAGTTGGCCACAAAAATTAGGCCTGCGGGCGGGTGAATGGGTTGTCGTTCGATCGGCGGACGAGATACTAAGCACACTCGACGAAAAAGCACGCCTCGACAATCTGCCCTTTCAGCCGGAAATGTTCGCCTTCTGCGGTCAGCGCTTACGTGTTTTCAAGGCCGCCCATAAGACCTGCGACAACATCCATAAAACAGGCGGCCGTCGCATGCGCAATGCGGTGCATCTAGAGAACGCGCGATGCAATGGTGCAGAACACGGCGGCTGCATGGCAGACTGCATCTTCTTCTGGAAGGAGGCTTGGCTCAAGCGCCCCGGTGACAATACCCTTGCCCCCCCCCCACCGGCGAGCCTCACCCGAGCCGACGTGCAGCACCATACCAAGGCTCCCGTCGCTGACATATCGTCGCCCCCCATTTACATATGCCAAACCACGGCGCTTCATGAGGCCACGACATTGCTGCATTGGTGGGACGTCCGCCAATACCTCCGGGATGTCGTAAGCGGCAACCATGGTGCATGGCACATGACCAAGCTACTCCTGTTCGCAGGCTATCGCCACCTGGTGAACGCCGGTTTCGGATACCGCCTACTAATTTCCGGCTTTAATCATTTCCAGCGTTGGCGCGGCGGAAAGCCCTACCCCCTGGGCAGCGGCGTGATCCCCGAAGGACACCCCACGCCCACCGCGTCACTCAATCTTCAACCTGGCGAATGGGTTGAGATCAAGTCCATGGCCGAGATTCTCCAGACCATCACACATGGAGGCTTGAATCGCGGCATGCGCTACGACATGGAGATGTCCAAGTACTGCGGTGAGCGCCACCGCGTGCAAATGCGCGTGGACAAACTCATCAATGAACAAACGGGCGAAATGATGCAGATGAAAAATCCCTGCATCCAGCTTGAAGACGTGTATTGCCGGGCTGAATGCACATCCAAACGCATCGGCTGCCCCCGCGCCTCGAACACCTACTGGCGCGAAATCTGGCTGCGGCGCGTGGACGGCCCTGGAGGATAAACAGATGCATTGGCGCCGTCGCGACTTCCTGGCCGCATCGGCGGCGACTGCTTCGCTGGCCAGCGCCGCTTGCAGCAGCGATGCCTTTCCTACATTCGCACCGCCAAGGGTAGGCCTGGACTTTCCCGGGTCCGCCGGGGTACGAGGGACCATGCGGTTTCGCTTCACCCGGCCACTGGCCATCTATCCGGCGACCTATATCTGGCGTGCTCTCCCCAGGCGCCAGAGCGGCTACTACACCGCATTTTTCTGGGGCAATGATGATGGCCTAGATGACCTGCGAACCTTCGTGTGGACGCACCAGGGTACGGCAGATGCCTACTATGGCGCACACCCCTACCCTCAGCCGCCCCCTTCCGGTAGCAAACATCGCTGGGAGATTTCGATCCTGCAAGACGATCTGCTGGGAGCGCCTGTCGACTATGGCCGCTGGCATGTGCAGGGCTTTCGCGCGTGGCCAAGCCCGCTTGGCAAGCACCATGAGTTCTACTGGGACCTGCCCCTGACCAGCGCACCGCATCGCATCACCGTCACGGCCCCTGAGCATTGGGGCGATGCCCTACCACCTAGGCCAGCCCTGACCTGGGGGGATGCACCCTGGGCACCCGGCAAGGAGGTATGGCATGGCGTTCTCGGTTGCATCCAGGTCTATGAAACCTGCCTCTCGGTGGACGAAATGATGCAGGAGGCACGCCTGCCTGGCAGCACCAGAAACGGCCGGCAAAGCCTCTGGTACCTGAACACAGGACCGACGCCGAACGATATCGCGGACCGCTCGGGCCGCGGAAACCACCCCGAGTGGGTGGGACCCGAGCGCCCGATGCTCTGGACCCAGGCGGCTTATTGAGCAAAGCACCATGAAGCGGCTACAGAATTTTCTACAACAACTGGGGGCCGACGAGGCCGGCGCCCGGATGTATGCGCTGATGGAGCGCCTCTACCCGATCTGTCGCAGCATCACTGGGCCTGGCGTGCGTCAGACATTGGACATCCTGCAGGAGTTCCTACCCCTCCAGCGCAACGAAGTGCCCACCGGCACGCAGGTTTTCGACTGGACCGTGCCCAACGAATGGACCATCCGCAGCGCCTGGATCAAGGATCCTGCGGGAGCCTGCATCGTGGACTTCAAACGCTGCAACCTGCATGTAGTCAGTTACAGCACTCCCGTACATGGCCAAATGAGCCTGGCCGAACTGAAAAAGCACCTACACAGCGATCCCGAGCATCCCGATTGGATTCCGTACCGCACCAGTTACTACCAGGAGTCCTGGGGCTTCTGCCTGACACACCGGCAATTGCTCTCGCTGCAAGAAGGCGAATACGAAGTCTGCATTGATGCCGATCTGCTTCCAGGTAGCCTGAGCTATGCAGAGTGCGTCATTCAAGGAAACAGTCCGACCGAGGTATTGCTGTTCGCCCATACTTGCCACCCTTCTCTGTGCAATGACAACCTCTCGGGGGTAGTGCTCCTGGCGAGCCTAGGCCAGTACCTCAGACGCTGCCACCTGAATTGGACTTATCGCCTCGTGTTCGCACCGGCCACCATCGGGTCCATCACCTGGCTCAGTCGAAATCAGGAAGGTCTGGATAGGATCAAGGCTGGCCTCATTGTCTCCGTCGCCGGAGACCCGGGCAGCATCACCTACAAGCGCTCACGCCACGGCTCTGCCCTCATCGACCGTGCGGCCGCGCATATCGTGCGTCAGGGTGAGAAACCCGGAACCATCCTGCCCTTCTCCCCCTGGGGCTACGACGAGCGGCAGTTCTGTTCACCGGGCATCAACCTGCCCATCGGGCGCATCACCCGCTCGCCCAACGGCGCCTATGCCGAGTACCACACCTCGGCCGACAACCTCGATCTGGTGCAAGCCGGGCATCTGCAGGACTCTCTGCACCGGATCATGCAAATCCTCCACGTGCTGGAGTCCGATCGCCGCTATCAAAACCTGGCGCCATTTGGCGAGCCCCAGCTGGGCCGGCGCGGCCTCTATCGGATGATGGGCGGCTATACCAACATCGGCGCATTGCAGCATGCCCTGCTTTGGGTCCTGAATTACTCGGACGGATTGCACAGCCTGCTGGACATTTCCGAAATGTCCGGACTCGATTTTCCGACCTTGCAGCATGCGGCAGAGCTGGCCGAAAAATCTGGCCTACTGTCGCCGCAGCCGCTGAGCCTGGAGCATTGCGCCATTCCCGAACGCAATCTGCCCCTCCATCAACACACGAGCTAAACGCCTGAAACCCTGGAGGAAACAAACATGAAAATTCTGCTCACTGGAACCGAGGGCTATATTGGTGCGCGCCTGGCGCCAATCCTCATGGCACGCGGACATGAGGTGGTGGGCCTCGACACTGGTTTCTACAAGGACGGCACGCTCTACATAGACACCATAGACATGCCGCAGGCACCGCGGACGGTGTACAAGGATCTGCGACAGGTATCGGAGAGTGACCTGCAGGGATTTGACGCGGTGATCCACCTGGCAGAGTTGTCAAACGACCCTTTGGGCCAGAACCGTCCCGAGATTACCTACAAGATCAACCATGAAGGCTCGGTCAATATCGCACGTGCGGCCCGTGCGGCCGGCGTACGGCGTTTTGTATATGCCTCGTCCTGCAGTGTCTATGGGGCAGGCAGTGGTGAGTTTCTGGATGAAAACGCGGCGGTCAATCCGCAAACGGCGTATGCGCATTGCAAGGTCAACGTGGAGCGCGATGTACGTCCGATGGCCAGCGCCGATTTCTCTGTAGTGTTCCTGCGCAACGCCACGGCCTATGGCCCCTCGCCGCGTATGCGCTTTGACATTGTGCTTAATGACCTTTGCGCCCTTGCCTGCACCCAAGGACGAATTGCCATGACCAGTGATGGCAGCCCCTGGCGGCCCATCGTCCACATTGAGGACATTTGCCAGGCCATGATCTGCGCCGTGGAGGCACCTGCTGATGCGGTCAACGGTGAGGTATTCAACGTCGGTGCCAACAGCGAAAACTACCGTGTCCGTGAAATCGCTGCCATAGTGGCCGATGCCTTTCCAGGCTGCGAAGTGTCATCTGGGCCACCGAGTGCGGATAACCGCAGCTATCGTGTGTCGTTCGACAAAATTGCTGGGCACCTTCCGGGCTTCAAGGCCCGCTGGACGGCGCGCAACGGAGCTGTGGAACTGGCTCACCTTTTCAAGCGCATTGATTTTTCAAAAGAAATATATGCATGGCGCTCCTTCACCCGGCTCAAGCAATTGCAGTACCTGCAACGCACGCATCAGGTCAATGAAGACCTGTTCTGGATCTAACCGCCGGAGAGATGCTATGACCAATCAAGCCGCTAACCCACGCGTCACCATTGGTATGCCGGTATATAACGGTGCGCAGACGATTGCCCAGTCGCTGGATAGCCTGCTCGAACAAAGCTTTGGCGACTTTGAACTGGTGATTTCCGACAACGCCTCCACCGACGACAGCGTTCGCATCATCAAATCCTACTGTCAGCGAGACACCCGCATCCGACTGATAGAGCAGAGCTGCAATATCGGCGCCAACGGCAACTTCAGCGCCGTGGTCGATGCTGCACGTGGGGAATATTTCAAGTGGTCCACGTGCAGCGATCTGTGCTCACCAGATTTTCTTACGCACTGCGTCATTTTCCTCGACACGCATCCGGATGTGGTTCTGGCCGCACCCAGCACCCGCCTGTTTGAAACTCATCCAGATGAATCCCAGCTTTACACACAAGACTTTGCAGTCCTGAACGACTCGCCAGGGCGACGTTTCCAGCAAATGATCGAAACTATCAAACTGAACAATGCTATGAATGGCCTGATTCGGTTGAAGGCACTCCGGACTCGCCGTCCAGTCATAGAGCATTACATGCAAGCCGACATCGTGATGATGAGTTGCCTTTGCCTGCAAGGCAAGATGGCCCAGGTGCCGGAAGCGGTGTTCCTGCGCAGGATGGACCCCCGAACCGCAACGATCCTGATGACCAAGGAAGACGATCTCAGGCATCACTACCCATCCCCGGACATGCGCGCCCTGCTGCCAGCATGGCACCTGTTCCTGGGATGGTTGAGGGCCATCCACCAAACACCAGTCGCCGCAGCCGACAAGCGTCAGGCGTATCGCTATATCGCAAAAATGTGTTTTTGGGAGCGCCGTCGTCTGCTCAGCGATATTCCTGCCTGCATAGCCTCTGTTTTACAGTCGCTCCAACTTGGGCGCTGGCGTACATCAAGCAAACAAGCTCCGATCCCATGATTTCCCTCTTTGCACCATCGGCGCCCCGCGTTCTCTGCATAGGCGCCCACAGCGACGACATAGAGATAGGTTGCGCCGCCACCCTGCTGCAATGGCGCGAGCGCCATCCTGCGCTGCAGGTCTGCTGGGTGGTGGTGAGTACCGATGAATTGCGTGCCACCGAGGCCAAAAATAGCGCCCACGCCTTGCTGGGCGATGCACTCTCATATGTCATTTTGGGAAATTTCAAAGACGGGTATTTCCCGGCACAGTTCAGCGAGATCAAGTTCTTCCTCACGTCGATTCGGGAGCGGTTCACTCCGGACATTGTTCTCACGCACACGCTGGATGACCGTCATCAGGACCACCGGCTGATTGCCGAAATGACGTGGCAGATCTGGCGTGACCAATTGCTCCTTGAATATGAAATTCCAAAGTATGAGGGAGATTTGGGGCGCCCAAATATTTATGTCCCGCTATCCCGAAAAAATGCCGATCACAAACTGCAGCACCTGATGTTCCATTTCGAATCTCAGCGATCCAAGGGCTGGTTTCGTGAAGCGGTGTTCTCGGGATTGATGCACATGAGGGGCATCGAATGCCGTGCCGAGTCGGGTTGCGCGGAAGCCTTTCTGGCACGCAAGGTGGTACTCGATGGCTGAGCTTAACGCGATCATTCTGGGCGGTGGGCTCAACGCACTGGGCGTCGTTCGTGCGCTTGCCGCCCACGGCGTTCGCTGTGCCGTAGTGTCACATGAGGGTCATGGGCCCGCCCTGCACTCCCGACATGCGCTCCAAACACTCAAGTCTGGCGGCCTGCCCGAGCCATCGCATCTTGTATCCAAGCTTGGGGTGCGAAACGGCCAGTGCGCACTTTTCCTAACAGAAGAAAACGATGTGTCCGCAATCACCGTACAAGCTGACCGATGGAATACCTGCTTCCGCACCTATCTCTTCCGTCCCGATCTGGCGCATCGTTTGCTCAGCAAGACCGAGTGCGATCAACTGGCCACAAAACATGGTGCTCCCGCACCTAAGACGATCACTGTCACGGCAGACACGGACCACGAACGCCTGAATACCCTGAGGCTGCCTTGCGTGCTCAAGCCCGCGCTGCGCAACGACGCCTACTCGCTGCGCTTCAGTAAAGCCTACCGGATCGACAGCCATTCAGAGCTTCGGAAGCTACTCGAGCAAATGCGAGAAATTCCCGTGCCGATGATCATCCAAGAATGGATTGAGGGCGAAGATTCTGATATTTATTTCAATCTTCTTTATATCGGCAGGTCGGGAAAGCTATTACGCAGTTTCGTGGGCCGTAAAACTTTGTGCTGGCCGCCTGCTGTTGGCGGCACAGCAGCCTGCATTGCAGCGCCAGAGCATCATGCCGAACTAACACTCATCAGCCAGCGCTTTCTGGGCAGCATGGATTTCCGCGGGCTAATTGGCATCGAGTACAAGCGCGATGCACGTGACGGCGCTTTCTATCTGATCGAACCTACGGTGTATCGTACTGACTACCAGCACGAAATTGCGGCACTCAATGGCTCGGATTGGCTGTATGCGGCCTACTTGGACATGATGCAGTACGACGTCCCCTCCGAAAAACCTTACTCCAGATCTCGCAGTTGGATTGATTATCCAGCCGCCCGCTATTCACGGCAAATGGCCCCGCCCAACATCGATCACACAAGAAACTGCATCCCAACGGATGCTTATTTTCGAATAAGCGACCCACTCCCAGGGCTGATGCATTATGGACGTTTACTGTGGACCAGGATTAGCGCTCACCCATAGCCAATTAAGAAAAGCGCTCACCCCTCATATGGCTCATATATGGCTCATATATGGCTCATATGCCAAAAAATAAAATATTTCTACAGCTGTTGGTTATTAATAATTAAGGAGACAAACCATGAGTTTTGATTGGGTGCTACTGATCCAATTGACAATTATTGTAGTTTGCCTTTTTTTCCTGATCGACTATGCACTTCGCTTCCCATTTCCATCACGGGCGGTGGCCCCATTTCTACCTCCGATGAAACGCTGGCCTGTAGAGCAACTCTGGAAATGGGTAGAGGATGGATCACCAGACCCAGGATTTTTACGATTTTTCATGCGTGACCCAGAACGCCGCATACCACCAGGTGATGACTGGATTGCAGCGGTCGACGGAACCGTGCTGGCCAAGCTCACTCGCGACAGGCGTAATTTTCTAGTCATTTCACTTAATGTCTGGGATGTCCATGTGGGGCGCATACCATTCCCCGGAATCATTACAGGCTACATTGAGCACGGCGACATCATCGACAGCGATCGATCTGATCCGCTGCGCGATGAGCCATATTATTTTCTTCGTGGCAAACGTTCGCCAAAGCAACGCTACATGGAAGTGCAAACCGACTATGGATTAGCACGTATCCGCTTTATCACAAGCTACCTATCACGACGTATTGAGTTCTTCCACCCAGTCGGCAGTCACCTAGAAAAAGGACAACGGATAGGTCGCATGCTTTTCGGAAGCACCTGCGTGATCGAAGTCGATGAGGACTACGCTTTTGAAGCCAAGGAGGGTCAACGCGTCGTTGCGGGTGAAACAATTATCCTGAAAAATCCAAAGAAAAAATTATGATGCAATTTTTCATAGATAACAATCGACTGGCCTGGACCAGTATTTATGCATTGATTTTTTTGACCTTACTAATTCTTGGAACCGACCTTGTCTGGCGCATTAGCAAAATAGGCTGGAAAGTACTTCTTCTGAGCGCCCTGTCCATAGGCGCCATGGGACTATCTGCCATTTTCAAGTTTAGCTAAAACAAACTACCCTCGTGAAACAATCAAAATATCACGCTTAAACCCATAACTCCCAAGGCCTACGACCACTTTCATACGCCTCGTCAAAGGAAAGTTTGTCCTTGTAGGTATCCATCGCCTTCCAGAAACCATTATAATGATATGAAAATAACTGCCTTTGTTCAATGAGGCGCTGAAAAGGAGCCTCAACCAATTCATCACCTGGCTTGATATAATCAAAAATTTGCCGCCGAAACACCATATAACCGCCATTGATCCACAATTCCGCATTGCCCCATGGGCCAATATACCGGACCGTGCCATCCTGCTCTGTCTCAACAGTGTGGTAGCTTCCAGCGGGACGCACCGAGACGAAACTTGCAATTTTCCCCCGTTCCTTTGCCAGTTTTATATACTCATCAAGATCAATATCACATAACTGATCAGAATAATTCGCCAAGAACATTTCATCATCCTGGAGAAGATGCCGCACGGCAACCAATCTTTCACCTATGTTACGCCTCAACCCCGTATCAACGAAATCAATATTCCAATCATGAACATCGGTTACATTTAAGCGAAGCTTTGGAACACCATGCTCTAACCGGAAATCTTCGCCCACATGTGGCTTGTAATTAACAAAAAAATCCTGAATCATTTCACCCTTGTATCCCAAGCACAAGATGAAATCCTTATGTCCAAAATATGCAAAATGCCGCATGAGGTGCCAGATGATAGGACGATGCCCAACATGCACCAATGGCTTTGGAATAGTCTCGGAAAACTCCCGCATCCGAGTTCCCATACCACCACAAAATAATACGACTTTCATGACTCACCTACCTTGACTGGATGATGCCACCTTATCCCAAACCTGTGGCCGAGGTATAGGAGTAACCCATTGCCCACCCCAGTCCCGTATGTATGCCGTCTGCAGCATAATTTCCTCCTTGAGATTCCATGGCAATATAAAGACATAGTCTGGCTTCATGGCGCGTATGTGTTCTGGCGGAAATATTGGTATACGGCTGCCCGGCGTAAATGTATGCTGCTTAACTGGGTTAGCATCGACCGTAAAATCCATCAGATCGACACCAATGCCGCAAAAATTTAATAACGTATTACCCTTACCCGGCGCTCCATAACCTGCAACACGCTTACCGCGACGACGCGCATCAATCAGAAAACTCAGAATATCTCGCTTGCTTGCTCGCGCTTGTTCGGCAAAATTTGCGTAAACGGCTATATCGAGCATGCCTGTGACACGCTCTTTCTCAATTAATTCATTCACTGCCGGGCGAATTCTGCATACCCCTCCTGCATGCTGACCAAACACCCGCAATGATCCACCATGCGTACTGAGTTCTTGAACGTCATACAGTTCTAGTCCCGCAGTGCGAAAGAGTGAATTAACAGCATGCAGTGAAAGATAAGAAAAATGTTCGTGATAAATAGTATCGAACTGATTGAGTCGAATCAGATTGAGCAGATGAGGAAATTCGAAGGTCACCGTCCCGTTAGGCTTCAGCATCTCCTTCACACCAGCCAGAAAGTCATTGATATCGGGAACATGGGCCAGCACGTTGTTTCCCACTACTAAATCCGCAATACCGTAGCGCTCACGCAAATGACGAGCCGTATTCTGTCCAAAAAAGCAGATTTCCGTACGAATGCCCTTGCGCTGGGCGGCCTCTGCAACGCTGCGTGATGGCTCAACGCCCAATACTGAAACTCCATGTGGAGAGAAATATTGGAGTAGGTAGCCATCGTTACTCGCCAACTCCACAACCAAGCTGGCGGCCGACAAACTGAGTTGACGTACCATCTGATCCACGTAGGACTTCGCATGCTGAACCCAGCTTGGCGAGTAAGAAGAAAAGTAAGGGTAATCGTCGGTGAATACGTCGGTCGAACTAATACAGTCACGTAACTGCACCAACCAGCACTGTGTGCACACATAAGCCTGCAGCGGGAAATATCGCTCAGGCTTATCAAAGTGCTGCGGAGAAATCTGAGTTTGGCAAAGTGGCGTCATCCCCAAATCCGCAAATAGCTGAGTAACCACTGCACCGCAATGGCGGCAAGCAAACGATGGAACACGAAACGCATTAATGCTATTCATGAAAGCTCCCCGATCAATTTAAATCTTTGATAAAATCTCTAAATTAAAATCAGCCGTAGCACCCCTACACGATTGAATGCAACCCATGATTAATTCAAATTGGCGGCCTGAGCTTTAGACTACAGCCATCATATCTAGGCACCGTATTTGCAATCTTCGCCGCATATGGGTTGCGTATACGCCTCAAGTAGTTGACACAAGCGTTCTGCCTGTGCCTCCCTAGAAAAAGACCGAACTCCCTCAAGGGATCGAGGTGTTATATGGTTTCCATGCATCTTTAGTTCCATCAGCCATTCTAATAAAGCACGCCTCACATCCTGGCTACTCCTAATATCCCCCATGAATACACCGTCAAATGATCTCAGCTGCGCAGCAGTATCCCCGGCGGGGTCGAGCACAGCCAACAACGGGGATTGAGCACGGAGATATTCGTAAATCTTTGCGGGAATCTGCGCATTGAAGTTGGGCCCCTGGAATACTATTAACAGATTTGCACCCAACATTTCGGCAATTGCCTCTTCATAAGAGATAGGGGGAGCAATATCAACCACGTCGCTCAGACCATACCTAGCAGCTGAATCGGCGACCTCTTCCCCATGCTTGGGTGCCCTGAAACGGATATGCAAATGGTCCCGATCTAAGCTTCCATCATTGATGAGGCTTTGTATTGCAGCAAAAAAAGTGGATGGATCGCGATCCCTCGGATAAATCAAACCACTATGCAGCATGAAGAGAGTTTGTCTATCAATTCCAGAGCGTGCAGGCTTCACCCCAGAGAAGACCGCTTCGTCGTATCCATTCGCAATTACCTGACACTTGTGCGCCTCTTCTGGATAGCGTTCAGCATATTCCTGGGCAGCACGTTGTGTCGTAAAAATGCAGGCTGCTGCGCTACGCAAGACATGCGCCTCCAGTCTGCGCCAAACTTTGCGACGCATACCGGCCGGTGGGACATTGGCTGATACCATGGGATCACGAAAATCAGCTACCCACGGCAAACCAGCAAAACTGCTGATCGTCGCGGCAATCATGTGGGCACTAGGTATCGGATATGTGCTCCAAATCGCTGCAGGTCGATACTCTTTGACAGCCTTCATACCAGCAAACACCGCCATAAACCACCATGTCGACCAGCGATCAGGGAGCGCAAACACTCCGAGGTACCTCTTGGCAATGGACAAGTGCCGCGCAGCATCCAGCGCAAAGGCACGCAATATGGGAGTACTCGACGGTACGGAAGCGATCAAATCATTTCGCTGCTCTTCGTATGCACAGGATGATGCCGTTAAAACCACTGGATGCCATTGATGCGACGGCAGATGCTTCACGAAATTCAGCGTGCGCAGAATGCCACTGCTGCCCGACTGAGGCGGGAAATGGAACGCCACCATGAGTACCCGGCGCTCTCCGCCTACTGGCTCAATCACTTGACTTATTTTCTTCACCAAGTTCAACCCAAATTGAATACCTGATGAAAACAAATTCGATTTATGCGGAGTAAATCTCGGCATCTGAAATAATGAACTCCTGCCGTTCGCAGCCCCACCACCACGAGTTAATGCCAACTCATATCCACACTGCTGGACAAGCTGCACGTGCTTCGCTTCAAAATCTTCACCGGGTATGCCGTTCGGATAGGAAAAGGCTGCAATACGATGCCCAATCAGTGATTCGAGATGCTCTCTGCATTCTCCAATCTCACGTCGTGCCTGATCAAGGGAGCAACACCTAAGAATGGGCAAATTCACCGAGTTCGCTCCGATATCAAATCCCTTGGCATGAATGGCGCGCAAGTCGTCAATAGACATGCAAGGGACATCATTTATAAAAACTCCCGCCAACCCTTCAAGCTCCTCCAGAAGAGCCTCCCGATGCTCCAGTCCCTGGTGTTTAAAAAAGTGGCTTAAAAGAGTCAATGCCCTCCTTCTTGCATTGAGGTCGCCGAAACCAAAACGGGGAGCAGAAGGATCAGACAGAACGACATCCTGCAGTTCAGCAGGTGCATTTTTGACAACATGCAAAATCCGTTCACTCCACATCGGTCGTCCAGAAAATTGTCCAGTTGCAACAAAAAATGTAGCATGGATTGCTTTTTTTTCTAGCACCGGTATCACCCCGCACCGCCAGTCTGCATACCCTCCATCAAAAGTGAAGCAGGCCACCCTTGCTGGCAAATTACCAGATCGAAGTGAACGAACTGCCTCGATCAACGGCATGATGCAAAAAAAATCCGTGATTTTTTTCAGGGTTTTCTCAAACTCATGCAGATCGAACTCTGCGCGTACAAACGGGCTCGCCTGAACTGGCACCTTATCAAATGAAAGTACAGTCAACTTTCCATTTGATAGTAATTTTAAGCAGGGATGCCACATTATCTTCTTTCAGTTCCATTGAACTATGTCAAGCCCCCGATTGCCAGTGCACGGCGCTTCGAACGTAACGACTAGGAGTCATCTTACGACTACTATTCTCATGAATAATTCATCACACACCGGCAGACAAAAATATGCCAATATCACTCCATAAAAAACAAACCAATACCAAAGATGAGAATTTCATCCGCCAAGATGTGTCAACCCCCATCTGCCGGACACAAAATCAAAAAAGTGAAAATTGCCATGTAGCGAGCTACGCGCCAATCCGCCGAACTGCGCCGCTCCCGGCCGGATGATCGGTCTACCCATCCACTTTTAGCAGCCATCTGCCATTGCGCGCAGGATGGCAGCCAGAGTGCAGCTGCCAGGACTCGCATCTCATACACCAATACCCGCAAGGCGGCGTACATTTTGTCGATATGAATATTCTGACCATCGCAGTCAGATGAGCTGTAATGGTGAAAAGTATTCATTGGAATTTCAGCGCAAAGCGCCTCGCGTATCAATGACAACTTTTTCACGGATCAAGTCCAGATCGATTTCCTTAAACTCCCGGTGATCTACCAGAAGCACCAGGATGTCAGCTTCCTTGAGCACCTGCTTGAGCGGATTCAATGCAAACTCCAATTTGCTTGATTGCACATTGGGGTCGCACGCGAGGATCTTCCCAACGTCCTGGCGCCGAAGCTCACGCACAATGTCCAG
The DNA here is from genome assembly GCF_044792555.1 of Alicycliphilus denitrificans. Classification (GTDB taxonomy): domain Bacteria; phylum Pseudomonadota; class Gammaproteobacteria; order Burkholderiales; family Burkholderiaceae_C; genus Alicycliphilus; species Alicycliphilus denitrificans_A. The sequence goes on along the minus strand of NZ_CP126238.1, from coordinate 795,568 downwards.
TGCTGGAGACTCTCTGAGATCATCGATATTGGACTTGAAGGTTAAGCCCAGGCAGCCTATGACTGGCAACTTAAAGCGTGCTGCCTTGGCCTTGACCTTCTCAATAACCCAATGCGGCTTATCATCATTAACTTGACGAGCGGTACGAATCAAGCGCGCGTGTTGTGGCGCAGAGGACACAATGAACCACGGATCCACAGCGATGCAATGGCCACCCACGCCGGGTCCAGGCTGCAGAATATTCACACGTGGATGGCAGTTAGCCAGCGCGATGGTCTCCCAAACATTGATGTCCAAGTGATCACAGATCACGGAAATCTCATTCGCAAAGGCAATGTTGACGTCCCGGTATGAGTTTTCTACCAGTTTGGAAAGTTCTGCCGTTCTGCTATCCGTCAGCAGGATGGCACCATTGCAAAAACTTTTGTAAAGTGCACTAGCCTGCTCGTTGGCTGTCTTGGTAAGACCTCCTATGATTCGATCGTTGTCCACCAACTCGCGCAGAGTGTGTCCCGGCAAAACGCGCTCCGGACAGTGCGCCACATGGATCTGGCCCTCAAGCTCAGGCCGGATTTCGACAATGATGCGGTAAACCCGCTCGGTGGTACCAACCGGCGACGTAGACTCAAGGATCACCAGGTTGCCTTGTCGCAGGTAAGGCCCGATGGCCCGGGTTGCTGCCTCAACATACGACAGATCTGGCACCTTGGTGTCGCCATCCACCGCCATGAACGGCGTCGGAACAGCGATGATGAAGGTATCGCCCTCCTCCGGCTCCAATGAGGCCTTCAAGTTCCCACTGTTGACGGCCGAACGTACGAGGATATCCAGGTCTGGCTCAACAATCGGAATGTGGCCCGAGTTGATGGTTTGCACAGACCTCTCGTTGACATCCACACCAAGCACCTGATGCCCTTTGGTGGCAAGCATGGACGCAGTCGGCAGGCCAATGTATCCCAGACCGATGACAATGATTTTCTGCGTGATACGTGCCATGAATCCCCTCACTTTTTCTCATATTCCAATATGGCCTTAACGATACGCCCGACGGCCTTGCCATCGCCATAGGGGTTGTACGCCTGCGACATGGTTGCGTACGCCAATGAATCGTGTAGCAAGTGCAATGTTTGCTTGACGATACGGTCACGCAAAGTGCCTACCAGCATCACCGTACCAGCGGCTACAGCCTCGGGACGTTCGGTGATGTCGCGCATCACCAAAACAGGCTTTCCCAGTGAGGGGGCCTCCTCCTGCACCCCTCCGCTGTCGGTGATGATGAGGAAGGAGCGGTGCATAAGATAGACAAATGGCAAGTAGTCCACCGGGTCGATCAAATGCACATTGCTCAAGTGCCGAGCTGCCAGAATCTTGGTAACCGGCTCGCGCACATTAGGGTTCAGGTGTACTGGATAAAGCACTTCAACACTGGGCTCACTGGCTGCAATGTCGACCAATGCCTGGCAGATTTGCTCAAACCCTTCGCCAAAGCTCTCTCGACGATGACCAGTCACCAGGATCAGGCGCTTGCCTGCATCAAGAAACGCGAACCTTTGCTCAAGTTCAGTACGCAAGGATTCGTTATGCTGCAGCTGCTCCACCACAGACAGTAGCGCATCGATAACCGTATTTCCGGTGACGTGGATACATTCCTGACTGACCCCTTCGCGCAGCAAATTGGCACGTGCTGCGTCGGTGGGTGCAAAGTGCAAGTCGGCGATAGCGCCCGTAAGCTGACGATTGATCTCTTCGGGGAACGGTGCATGTTTGTTGCCGGTACGAAGACCGGCTTCCACATGTCCCACCGGAACCCCCGCATAGTAAGCCGCTAAGCTGGCCGCCAATGTCGTTGTCGTATCACCATGAACCAAAACCAGATCCGGTCTCTCGGCCTGCAGTACAGGCTTGAGCCCGGCAAGAATCCCGCATGTGATGTCGAACAGATCTTGCCCCGGCTTCATGATGTTCAAATCGTGTTCAGGAACGATATCGAACAATTGGAGCACTTGGTCAAGCATCTCCCTGTGCTGAGCAGTCACGCACACTACGGTTTCCAAGGCAGGTGCGCACGCCTGCAGCGACTTCACTAACGGCGCGAGTTTTATCGCTTCGGGGCGTGTGCCAAAAACAAGCATCACTTTCATCGAATGGATTCCTTCTCTGACTATCTGAGCCACTTCATCCCTACTCGCCATCAGCGGCACCCTTGACCTCCCAATATCCCAAGGCAGTACCAAAGGTCTCAGGCAGTCACTTCAAAAGAGACGAGTCCACTCGTTTGAACACGCGCTCCGAACTCGATCAATGGAACTCTGATGGTCAAGCCACTCACTCAACTCAACCACCAGTAGCATCGCAAAGTAGAACTGCCTGGGATCATTTTTTGCACCCACCCCCACTCACAGTGCCGTCTCCGGCATCTGCAACGGCTCGGTCAGTAAATTGCGCATCAATTGATAGCACTTGTGCCAATCACGCTTGGCCCATGATGTGAAGTGCGGGAGGCGTCAGGTCGCATTGCTGCGCAACCTTATGTGAAACAGCTTGTCTTTGGGTAAAAATTGCAGCACCAGCCTCGAGATCACGCCTTCCCTCCAACATCTGATGCCGATATTTTGCGTATGGGGCCATCCAGGGCTCGCGCCACATGCTGACGCAGCAGCTCCATAAGCATGACGACCATATAGATCACTTCAAGGTAGCCCACACTGACCGACGCGCCACCCACCATATAAGCCAACACCGCCAGCATGAGCATGTCGGCCATATCACTCGCCCATTGGTATGGCAAGCCAAGCTGGGCCGTAGCGCGCTTAATCACCTGCCGGCTCCTCAGTGACCGCAGAAGAATGAATAAAAAAATCCCAAGACCTACAAAACCCAGATCACCCATCACTTCAAAATAGATGCTGTGTGCAGCCTTGGCCGCAAACTCAGGAACAGGCAAGTTCATGAAACCTAGCAGCCCCGGGGAGGATTTGAAGCTATCCCAGATATCCTGAACCTGCACCGCATGAAACCCCCCGCCAAAGACCGGATTGGCCAAGGCGATGGCTGAACTGACCCTCCAGGCATATACCCGCCCCATAAAGGATCTATCTTCTTCCGCCTCTTTGATGGTGGACATACGCTCGGTAATATCTGCAGGCGCGAAAGCCAAAAAACTCAACACTGCTGCTGTCACGAGAAGAAACGCCAGCCCTTTGCGTCGGGTGGTCAAGATGAGCCATAAGCCAACCACCGAAACCGCAATGAAGCCTGCACGCGAGCCACCGCCAAGAATAGCTAGCACCACTACGCAGAAGGCACCTAGGTAGCCAAGACGGATCACGCGGTGAGCGGCATAGGTATGCAAATACAGGAGTATTGGCAGAATCAAGGCCAAAACGGTAGAGAGATGGTTACGGTCGGTCAGCATCGTCCCCTCGGGCCCCAGCATGCGATGCCCACCCAAGGACAGCAAAGTTTTGGCTCCATTGAGCACGCCATGAACCCCCAGCCCTAGAGCAATAACGATAAACATGGCGTGAAAATGCACACGCTCGCGCACGAAGAAGGGCATGATCATGGAGAACAGCAGGCCCTTTAGCAGAATCTCGTAGTACTGTGCGTTGTCAGGGTTGCCGGCATATCCAAACCAGAACGCCAACGTGGCATGGATCGCCAACAACAGATAGAGCCAGGTCACGGTGTTGTATTGGTAATTGCGCCATGGCACACGCCCCAGCAAGAGCAACGCCAAGGTGAGTATGGCGCACACGAAATTGACCCGAGCCCCCACCATGAAACCATAGAAATATGTGGTGGGCGCCAGCATTCCGGTCCAGCCCCACAAAAGGTAGGCATTAAAAGGCCGCGCTAACGCCAAGGGGAACACAGCGAGCAACATCAGCGCAAAAGCCAGATCACGCATATCGGTGTGTGCGTAGTGGGGTAGAGCAGCAAATCAGCGCGGAGGATCCGTTTTTTCATAGCGCAGAAAGCCCAGGTCGACATCCTGACTGTCCTTGCTACGAAATAGTCGCCAGCATAGATAGAACATAACGCCCATGTCGATCAGCAAAATCAACGCTTCCAATTCCGCCTCCCTACGTTCATGCTCAATAGGCCGAAATACAACTATTGGCAATCTTCAAATCGATATCGGTTGCGGACAGGCGAGACACCGCCTCGTCCTATGCCAGTAGATCATCAATTCTGTCTCTTGCATCTTGTGGTTGACCCGGTCGCTTTGCACGCCACATCCTCGAATTGCCCACTGGCCATCACCCGCTCAAAGCGCTGCATGCCATCAAGGCCGACTCATGAGTCAAGTCGTATCGCCACGAAATACACACCGCTTGCATGCCCAAGCATCGACAACCTTCTTGAACAGCTGCAACTGCCCCTGGGTAGTCGCGTCCCAGGAGAACACCTCGGCATGAGCTCGTGTTGCCTCTCGCACAGGCAGTTGGCTGTGCAGCCGCCCCCAGGCCGCGGCCAGGGCCTGGGCGTCGCGGCGGGCCATGAGCACACCGGCTGCGGGGGTACTCACGACCTCGGGCGTGCCCCAGATGTCGGTCGCTACCACTGGTGTGCCGCAGGCCATGGCCTCCAACAGCACATTGGCCCAGCCCTCACGGCTGCTGCACAAGGTCAGCGCGTCAGCCGCGCTGTACCACCACTTGAGTTCGGCTTGGGAAACCACGCCCGCCCAGCGCACGCGCTCGGCCACCCCCAGACGCCTGGCCAGATTTTTCAGGGTACCCTCATCCGGGCCAGCACCAGCAATCAGCAGTGTCACGCCAGGCAAGTAAGGCAGGGCTTCGATAGCAATGTGGTGGCCCTTGCGCTCAATCAAGTGCCCGACCGACAACAAGTAGTGCCCCTGCACAGGCAAACCCAGGCGCTGACGCGCTTCAGAGCGGTCTTCAGGCTCAAATCGCTCCAGATCCACGCCGTTGCGTAAGGTGTTGAGCTTGGTGCGGTCAGCACCCAGATCGCCCAAGGTATCCATGAGCGCCTGGCACACGCCAATCGAGGCACTGGCCTGTTCAGCAGCCTGCAGGATCAGCCTGCGCGGAAACGGGTACTGCGGGATGAGATTGAGGTCGGTTCCGCGCGCAGTCACCACAAAGGGTCTACCCAGCCACTTGGCGAGCAACGCGGCAGCCACCCCGTCGGGGTAATAGTAGTGGGCGTCAATGAGATCGAAGTCGAAACCCTGGCGCTGCAGCCGACGAATGGCGGGCAAGGCACCCAGCGCCATGGCATAAGGGGCCAGATGCATGCCCACCTTCGGCAACAGCAGGTAGCGTGGATGATGCACCTCCACACCGTTGCGCTGTTCCACATATGGCGTGGCCGCGAACAACGCGTATTCACCAAAGCGCGTGGCCTTGAAAGGAAACCACGGCACGGGCGCCACCACCTTGGCCTGCACCTCGCCCGTCTTAAGCAGTTCACGCAGCCGTGTTTCCACGAAGATACCGTGGATGGGCCGTGCCGCGCTGGGGTAAAGGCTGGAAAAAAGCAAGACCTTCATGCCGACACTCCCATCAAACGAAGTACCTTGCGCGCATTGCCCAGCCAGGTCAGCTCTAGGCGGTCGATGGTGTCGGTCGCACCCTGGGCCAAGCGCTCGCGCAAAGCACCGTCACTGCACAGGCGACTCAGCGCGTCTTCCAGGGAGCCCGCCTGGGTTTCATCAAATAGCAGGGCATTGACCCCGTCGCAGAGCACTTCCTGCAGGTTGGGGGTAGCCGGGGCGATCACAGCCTTGCCCAGCACCAGGTACTCCATAAGCTTGAGAGGGGAGGCGTAGGGTGTGACCGCAGGCTGCAGGGCGATATCGAAGGCGGCCACTTGGGCTGGCACTCGGTCGCGGTGAATCACACCGGTAAAGGTAACGCGCTCTGCCAGCCCAAGATGGCGCGCCTGTGCTTCGAGCTCGGCGCGCACCGGGCCGTCGCCCACCACCAGCAGATGAGTATTCTTGGGAGCCCCAGGGCTGCCCATCCAGTCGACGATGCGATCCACGCCGTGCCAGTCACGTACAAAACCGGTGAAGCCGAGCACCACCCGGCCCTGCAAACCTAAAGCGGCCTTTGCTTTGGCGGTGCTGGGGGCATTGGCAAAGTGTGCGCGGTTGATGCCGTTAGGAATGACGTGGATGCGCTCAGGCGGCACGCCATAGGCCCGAACATATCCGGCCAGCACGACCGTGACCGGAAGTACTGCGTCGGCCCCCTGCCAGGCCCGGCCTTCGGCCCACCGCGCCAAGGATGTCAAAGCCAGGCCGCCACTGTGCTGCGATCGTTCGAAAACCAACGGTGCGTTGACCTCCAGCAACAGGGGCACCCCCAGGCTACGCTTGGCCATGAGGCCAGCCAGCAGGAACAGGTTGTAGCGCTCATAGATCACGTCGGGCTTGAAGTCATGCGCAGCGGCCATGAGATTGCGGTAGGCCACCACGCTGTAAGCCAGTTCCATGAGTTCGTAGACGGCCTTGGGCAGCATGGCCTTGAGGCGGTGTACCCAGTCCACGCCCCCGCCCATGCGGCCCGCCCCCTGGTTCACCAGTGGTGCGACCACCTTCACCTCATGCCCCAGGGCGCGCATGGCATCAATCATTTCTTCGATGTGCACAGCTTGGCCGTCTTTCGAGGCGGTACGGTGGTGGTAAAGAATGCGCATATCAGGAGGAACCCCGGCCCGCCAGCGGATCGAACAGTTGTTGATACTGCCGCACCATGGTGCTGATGGCAAAGTGGCGCAAGGCGTGCTCCCGCCCCGCCTGGCCCTGGCTAGCGCAAACGTCGCGCTCATTGAAGGCGCGCACCATGGCATCGACCAATGCCTGCGCGTCGTCCTGCGGCACTAGGTGTCCGGTAATACCCTCCTGCACAAGGTCAGGCGTGCCACCTACGGCTGTGGCCACCACGGGTAGACCGCTGGCCATAGCCTCCTGCAGCGTGCACGACGTGCCCTCGGCCTGCGAAGGCAGGACGAACAGGTTGAGCAAGCGCAGCACATCGGCCACGTCATCGCGTACGCCTGGCAACCAGGCCAGTTCGGTCATGCCAGCATCGGCCAGCACGCGCTCAACATCGACGCGCAGTGGGCCTTCGCCCACGATGACCAGGCGCGCGGTATCGCGCATGGCAGGATAGCTCTGCAAGGCGCACACGAAGGCATGCGCCAGCAGGGGTTGGTTTTTCACGGTCTGCATGCGGCCCACCGTGCCCACCAACCAATGCTTTCCAGGTTCAAAGGGGCAGCCTGGCACCGTGCCAGGCACGCCATGCACCGGCGCGAAAGTATCGGTGTCCACGCCGTTAGCGACGAGGCTTCGCCGCCGGGCTGGCACACCCACGGCACGGCCAAGGTAGTCATCCAGATCGCGCGAAACGGCCACGTAGTGACTCACGAAGGGCCTGTACAGGCGGCGCAGGCGCTGGTAGCGCGGGTTGCGGCCCTGAGGGTCATGTGCATCCCAGCCATGCTCAGCATGCACACGCAGCGGTACGCATGCCAACCACGCCAGGGGCACTATCTCCAGCGCGGCGAGGTTGCAGGTGTGCAGCACGTCCGGCCGCAGTTCGCGCAACAAACGATATAGTCGCGGATACAAGGGCACGGCATGGCCTGGTGACTTGTGCAGTTCGATGAAGCGCACGTCGGGGCGAACGATACGCCGGTGGAAATCGCTAACGGTCGTCAGTGCCAGCACCACGTGCTCGAAGCGAGTGGGTGGCAGGCGATTGATGAGTTGCACGATGACGTTCTCCAGCCCGCCCACGCCGAAGCTGTGCACCACATGCATGACGCGCACGCGGCCCAACTCAGCCATAGGAGGCTACCCCATCGTTCAGGCGCAGGAAGGCCTCAAACATGAGCAACATCCACAGCACAGTAGCATGGTCGCGCAAACCACTGTTGTGCTCGTCAATCAAACGCTGCACGGCCATGGGGTTGAAGTACCCGCAATCACGCATACGCTCTCCCAGCAGGGCCAAGCGCACACGATCTTTCAGGGGGCCGCGCAGCCAAGTCGCCAGCGGTACCGAGAAGCCCATCTTCGATCGATACAGCACGTCGTGCGGCAGCAGAGGTTCATAGGCCTGCTTGAAGATGGCCTTGGACTGGCCTGCGCGGATCTTGAAGTCGCTCGGCAGCGTAGCCAGCCACTCCACCAGTAGGTGATCCATGAGCGGCTCGCGCACCTCCAGGGAGTGGGCCATACTGGCACGATCGACCTTGGTGTTGATGTCGCTCACCAGCCAGGTCTTGTAGTCCAGGTACTGGATCAGGGCCAAGGGATCCTCGGTCTGGGCCTGCGCGCCATGCTGGCGAAACACCTCGAGCGCAACATAGCCCCCCAGACTGCTTTGGAAAGCGTGCGAGAACAGCATCCGGCGTTCGTCGTCACGCAACTGGGACATGCTGTGGCAATAAGCCTGTACGCTGTCCATGGCCAGGGCCTGGAGGGTTGTCTTGGCACGTAGCGAACGCGGCGCCCAATCGGCTTTGGGATACCATCGCCCCAGCGGACCAAACATGCCTCGACGCAGGGCCAGCGGCAGGCGCCCACGCACAGCCTCCTCGCCGAGATGCATGCGGTAACGCCGATAACCGCCGAGACTCTCATCCCCTCCATCACCAGACAGAGCCACGGTGACGTACTTTCTCGCCATCTGACAGACACGGTAGGTGGGAATGGCCGAGCTGTCGGCAAAGGGCTCGTCATAGAGCCAGGCCAGCGTATCGATCAGATCAAAGTCATCACTGTTGACAACATCAAGCCTATGGTCCGTACGATAGCGGTCGGCCACCAGCAGAGCATAGTTTGATTCGTCGAATCGAGGATCGTCAAAGCCTATCGAGCAGGTGTGCACCGGCGTGCTAGACAGGCACGCCATGGTGGCCACCACGGCACTAGAGTCCACACCGCCAGACAGAAAGGCGCCCAACGGCACGTCGGCAATCATGCGCAGGCGTACCGACTCGCGCACGCGGTCACGCAGCTCGGCCTGCGCATCTTGCAGTGTGATGGTATTGTCATTAGTGAAGCGCACATCCCAGTAGCGCCGCGGCGCCGGCTGGCCCGCTGCGCCGCGGCGCAGCGTGAGCGTGTGGCCCGCAGGCAGCTTATGGGCATTGCGATAGATGCAGCGCGGATCTGCGACATAGCCCAACGTGAAATACTCTTCCACCGCCAGCGGATCAATGTCACGCTTAAAGCCTGGATGCGCAGTCAAAACCTTGAGCTCGGAGCCAAATATAAAACTGCGGTCCGGCAGCCAGGCGTAGTGCATAGGCTTGACACCCATACGATCGCGAGCAAGAAACAGGGTTTGACGATTGCGATCCCACAGCGCGAAGGCGAACATACCTCGCAACCGATGCACACAGGCCTCACCCCAGGCCGACCAAGCATGCACGATGACTTCGGTGTCGCTGCGCGTCCTGAAGTGGTAGCCCAACTCCTGGAGTTCGACCGTCAGGTCGCGGTAGTTGTAGATCTCACCATTGAAAACTATACCCACCGCACCCTTGTCGTTGAACAAGGGCTGCTGGCCTGCTGCCAGGTCGATCACGGACAGGCGTCTATGACCCAGCGCCAGGCCGGGCTCCAGGTGCACATCGTTCTCATCGGGGCCACGGTGAGCCTGGGCGTCGTTGATGCGTGAAATCAGCTCACGTGAAATGGCTCTTGTGCCCTGCGTATCGAAAATGCCGGAGATGCCACACATGATCAGTCGCGCCCGCGCGTTTGCCGCAGCGCGGCTTCCAGCGCACCGCCATGGGCCTGCAAAAAGTCACGCAACACCGCTGTGGCTGACGCTCGCGCTTCAGCTTCGAGCAACTGAGAGTTGAGCGGAGTGTAGAGAACCACAATGGCGCCGTCATCGCCTCGTCCGGTGAGCCGGCTCAGAGCCCCCAAGATTTTCGCCATCGCATCGCTGGAAGTGAAGCGGTCGTTGACCCAATACCATCGCCAAACCTGCAAACGTTGACTGATGGATGACAGACCCGCTCCTTGCTGGCGCAACGTGACGGTAGCCACGCTCAACGGCTGTCCGGCCACGGTGACGCCCTCTCGGTTGCCCGGTAACTGAGCCCAATGCTCGTCATCGCTTTTGATCAACCTGTTTCCAGAGCTTACTAGCTTACGCTGGTAATCCTGCTGGCGATAGTAGCTCAGGTGCATCCCAACCACCTGCCCTTGTGGACCAAGATAGCCGGTATGAGCGACGGCAGAGGGAAATTGAACTACCGGTTCCCAGTTTCCAGGCAACAAGGCTGCTATTTGCCACCCTGGTTGCAATTGGGGCACGGCAAGATTCACAGGTACGGTGTTGCCGCCCATCGCAAGCACATGCAAAACCGGATATGGAGAGATGACGATGACCAGCGCCACTGCAGTAGCCAGGAGGCTGGAATACCCCCCATCGAGTTTCAATGACTTTCCATCGCTACTTGAACTCGCCTCCGCAGGAGCTGGTTCAGGCATCCATTCTTCAGACCATCGTGCACCGATGAAAAGCATCGCAAAAATGACCAACCCAAAAAACACCCACCCCGCAACGATGTGGTCGAAGCCGATACCTATCTCATTGCCAGAGATATGGGCGATCATGACGACAAGGTAAGCACGCAGCCAGTTAGCCACCAAAGGCACAAGGATGGCCACGCAGATGAAGAGCAATCGCCGTATGAAACTACGATAGCTCAGGTAAGCAAACAGAGCGCCCACAGTGACAGAGGCCATCATGTAACGTATACCGCTGCAAGCCTCCACCACTGACCAAGAGCCCGATGGAATGACGAACTGCTGACCCTCGCGGTACACCGGAATACCGCTCAAACGTAGAGCCATAACAGTAAAGTCAGCAGTCCACTCCATCAAATGCGGAGTCATGAAGTCGCCGATGGGAACAGAAAAAAACAGGAATCCGAGCGGAAATGCCATGGTCGCCGCAACCTGCCAGCCCAGCAATGCGGGTACCGATAGCACGAGTAGCGTCACCAACGCAAACTGAGTCGCTGCATTGACAGCGACCAGATCGCCTGCTAACCACAGGCTCGCCGCCCCGAGCATTAGTAGCCAAACCGAGCTTGATGGTCGGGGCTGCAGCGCAGCCAGCGTATGGCGAATGCGCCAGATCAACCACAGCGTGATGAACGGCACCACAAAGCCGTGAGAGTACGCGTTGGAGCGCGACCAAATTGCCACCATGTCGGAGGCAGTCTGCGCGTAGAGCACCAGGATGGCCAGCAGCAGAAACCCCAAAAAGGCCAGCGGCATGCGCCAGTTAACAGGGGCTCGTGCGGTGTCATACATGGCCGGCCTCTTGCCGATGCATGGCTCGCGCTCTATTCAGGCAACTATCGATACCGCTAAGATGTGCCTGCCAACTGCATTCCTGCTCCACGTAGCGACGAGCCTGTCGGCCAAGCGCGGCTGCGTTGTGTGACGACTCTAGTAGTGGCTGCAAAGCTTGGACGAATTCGTCAGGCGTATCTGCGCGCAACAACCCCTGCTCCGCCGTAGCGCCAATCGCATCGGCACAGCTGCTAACGGTGACCACTGGTTGTTGCATCGCCATGGCCTCTAAAATCTTGTTCTGAATGCCACGCGCCACGCGCAGCGGCGCAACCACAGCACTCGCGTGCTGCAAGTAGGGACGCACATCGGGTACGGTTCCGGTGACAACCACATGCGCTCCCGCCATGGCTCGAACTTGTGGCGAAGGGCTGCGGCCCACGATGTAGAACCGCGCCCGGGGAAAACGTGCAATCAAACGCGGCAGCATCTCCACCACAAACCAACTCACCCCATCAATATTGGGCCAATAATCCATCGCACCGGTGAACACTATGGCCTGTTCAACCGTCTCGAAGGGGCGCGACAACTCGAAGTCTGGCTTAAAGAAATCAGAATCCACACCATTACCCATGGCTTGGACACGCCCCTCACACTCAGGAGCCTGCGATACAAACAAGGCTGTCTCGTTCGGCGTGACGAAATACGAACATCGCGCCTGCGCTGCCATGGCACGCTCATAAGCAAGCAGGCGCAGGCCCTCACGACGGTAAAGCATGGACAGGGGCCAGCGATGCACGGAGGCATATTGCGTCCATTTGGCCGAGTCCACATCGACGAAATCCACCAACATCGGAACCCGACGCAGGAGCGGTTGTGCATACTGCGCCATGGCCGAGGAAAAGACCACGCACGCCTGCAAGCTGTGCGTCGCTGCGATCTGCGCCACCCATCGCTGCATACCGGCATTGCGATAGTAGGCGAGTGTGAGTGCTTCCCCCGTCAGAAGACCACTCAGACTCTTGAGTTTGGCGCTACGCACGTCGATACGCTCCACATGCAGGTCACCACACAGGGCTTGTAGTGCCGACAGATGCTGCTCATCATCAGGGTCATCGATAAAGGTGCCAAGAAACACACGATGGTTTTTTTGCAGGTGACGCAGCAAATGGTATGAGCGCACCTTGTCACCCTTGTTAGGTGGATACGGCAGTCTGTGCACCAGATAGAGGATATTGCTCACGGCGGCCATGATTTAGAAGAGACTCATCCAAGGTTGCGCACGATCTTGGGCCCCAGCCAATTGGCCAACTGGATTGGCATGCGCCGCCAAGCGGCGATTAATAGGCGGTACTTGGCATTTGCGGGGTTGTTTTGTGGGACGCCGCTGGCACCGTACAACTGGTACTCATAGTGCAGCGGCGTAGGCTCGAATCCCCAATTTTTCTTGAAGGCATATGAACCCGTGTTCTGCTTGCTTCGTCCATAGTCAAATACTTTCAGGCCACGCACGCAGGCTCGGCGCATGAGTTCCCAATACTTGAAATCATTGGCCGCGAGCTCTCGCGCTTCTTCGGCGTCACCTGCGTAATAGGGCAACACTTCATCGCGAAAATAAAAACTCAAGACACTGCTGACAGAGCGACCATCCTGAGTGCAAACAGTAAGTATTTCGCAGTCAGACCCAAAAATGCGGCGCAAACTATTAAAATAGACCTTGGAAAGTGCAGGAGTGCCATGACGATGCACATTGTCTGCATATAACGCAAAAAAACGGTCAGGCGTATCGTCGATATGCGACGTCAGACCATTCTTGAGACCCTTGCGCACCATGGCGCGCTGTTTGCGAGGAATGGCCTGCAGGTTGCCTTCCTCTGTGGGCTCGATAGGCTTGCGAAAAGTCACGTAGAGATCTTGCAAAGGCCAGTCAGCATGGCGACGCTGCACATTGCGCAATTCCAAATGATCTACACCCAAACGCTGTGCCAGATACTGCGCCTCCCGCTCCAGAACTACGGCCGCCTCCTCATCAACTGCTGCCACACCTCCATACACTGAAAAAGGCAGGCTACTAAGTGCGTTGCCAAACAGGCGACTCTTGACATGACCCAATGGCAAGACACCCCGGATAACACCACACGCCTCGGCATAAAGAAAATAGGTGTCATGAAGAAAAACCTCCTCAAGCAGTGTCTGCCATCCAGAACGATGGAAGAAAGTAGCCTGCGGGCAAGCCAGCACAAATGCATCCCATCGCTCTGCATCAATGGTATTGTGCCGATCGAGCCTTTGAATAGATAGCGCTTCAGCAACTTCAGACAAGTGGCACCTTTTGCGTCTTCTGGCCTAAAAAAATATGATCCATACGGCCCCAGCAAAAATCCCGCAGCAGGCACCCAAGCCGTTTCTCCATGCCGCCTATATTCACGTAGTGTCTAAATCTAGTTTTAAACCCAATTCCTTGCACCCGCGGTTGCCCAACGTCAATTTCCCAAGGATGAAAATAAAATACCGCGGGCGATTTATCCCGACCATTCACTTGGCGCAACATCCAACGCGATAAAAAATAGGGGAACAAACGGAAATACCCCCCTCCACTGGATGGCAAATTACGATTAAATACGCGCACCGTTGTTGGCGGCACCTCCATGAGTCCATCTCGTATTTGATGAGCAAACCGCGGAGCATCCGGCATACCATAATGATCATGCCGGATAGGATAAATACTGGAACTGTAGCGATAGCCGGCACGCTGCAGTGTATCGAGAGCCCATAGGTTTCCATATCCTATGGAAAAACTAGGGGCGCGGTATCCTTGAACTCGCATGCCAGAAATATCTTCAAGCAAGGCCTTTGCCCGGTAGATATCATTGAAAAATTCCAGCTCCGATAAATCGCTTACACGCTCATGGCCATATCCGTGGCTGGCAAGCTCATGTCCACCCTCGACTATGCGCCGCACCAAATCCGGATATCTTTCAGCAACCCATCCCAACGTGAAAAAAGTAGCCTGAGTATTACAATCAGCCAGCAATTCAAGAATGCGCTCAACATTACGCTCCACCCGGCATTCATGCAAATCCCATTTGCTGCGCTCAATGTAAGGAGCGAATGCCGACACCTGAAAATAATCCTCGACGTCTATGGTTAACGCATTTGTAATCAGTAATTTATTGCGCATGACAGTCGATTCCACACTCTATAACGCCGCGCTATCCGAATGCGGCCGCCGATTCGCAGCCACCAGTTTTTGCAGGTTCATTAAAATCTCCAGACTCACACGCTCCTGACGCAGAACGCTACGCTCAATACGCAGCAAATGCGCACGCAGCTGCTCTACAGTCATATGTGCCAAGTGGCTCGAGATGCCATCTGCCAAATCGGCATCTAGATTCAACAACCCTATCCCCTCCCCTTCCTGCCCCACCTCCTCGTGCGCGGATTCACGCACTGCCGCTCTCAGCGACGTTTCCCACGAGGGAAAACTCTTGGAAGTCACCTGCATCTCAGATTGAATCTCGTGGATGACTTCATTGACCAATTCAAGGTCAATGTGTGTCCTGTCCGCTAGAAAACTCTGCAGAAGAACTCTATCCATCAGGGTATTGATACGTCGTGGAATTCCTCCTGTGAAACGATATATGCCACCGAATATTTCCGCGTCGAATGTTGGCTTTTCACCAGCTCCCGCGCACTTCAACCGATGCAGGATGTACTCGTGCGTTTCCTCCGCGTCGAGTGGCCCCAGGTGGCAAGTAGCAATCACGCGCTGTCGTAATTGCAGCATGTCGGGACTTTGCAGAATTTCACGGAATTCGGGCTGACCAACAAGAAAAGTCTGCAGCAACGCCTCCTGACCATTCTGGAAGTTGGACAACATGCGCAGCTCTTCCACCGCCTGCGGCTGCAGGTTCTGTGCTTCATCGACGACAAGAAGGCAACGTTTTCCCTGCAGTGTCTGGGTCACGAAGAACGCCTCTAACGCCAGCAGAAGATCGCCCTTGGGAAGCCCGTGGACGTGGACACCAAACGCTGCACCCACCAGGCGCAGAGTATCCTCAGCGCCCAACTGCGTGCTGACCAGATGCGCGGCGACCACTCTGTCCGAATCCAGGCTATCGAGCAGACCACGCACGATCGTGGTTTTGCCAGCCCCCACCTCCCCCGTGATCACAATGAAGCCTTCACAGCACATGACACCATATTCAAGGTATGCACGTGCGCGTTGATGCTGCTTACTACTGAAGTAGAAGCCAGGATCCGGGTTGAGTTGAAAGGGTTTGGTGCTTAACCCATAAAACGCTTCATACATGGCTCAGAACCGATGTGTGATGAATCCCATGATGGCCGACTCGCCGTATCGACCTGCGCTCCCATCGGACAATACACGGCGCAGCTGAATGCCGATATTTGTGCGTGGCGCCACGCGAGTATTCCAGCCAAATATTAATGGACGCACCTTGGTTTCCAATCCAGGCACGGTACCCACACTGCGCGTCTGGCCCAGGCTTGCATTGATGGACGAATTCTGTGTGAGGCGATGGCCAAGCACCAGGCTCCAGCCACGCTGAAGAATCCGTTGATTGGTATCAAAATCATCCCCCAATTGGAGCGCGCCATCGAGCAGCCGGGTATCCGTACGTGTATACGCCAGTGCCAAGGTGCTGCGTTGACCTAACAATGCCAGAGACATTTGTTGCAGCCTTTGCAACGTGCTTGAAGAGGTCAAAAAATCCTGAAATACTTGCATACTCGCAGGCAAACCCATGCGCTCAATTTCTGAGCGGACAAGTTGCGTGCGTCGAATTGCATTGGGCTCGGTTCGCGCATAGAAACCATCAAGCAGATCAAACAGCGAGCCCATTGATGACGACGCGCCCCCCAGGCCAGTCACGACAGCTTTTTTATCGGTATAGCGCCAAACAGTACGGGGTGTTTTATATTCAAATATAGCATTATGCGATTCGCCAAAATAACGGCTTTCACGCTCAAAAAACAGCCGCGTGCGCTCCGATGGCCGCCAATCAATGCCAAATCCGACTATGTTATGCGACTCTCGCACAGGAGTCAGGTGATTAGTCAATTCGACACCGACTATCCCTGTCAAAAATAACTGCGAGACTGGAAAATAACCCACACGCGCGCGTAAGGCTGTCGTATCTATATTCCGGCCATTGGAATAATCCAAATTTTGCTGTGTAGCGTCCAATCCCCAGGTCCAAACCTGACCCATTGGCTGCCTCCCCAAATGCAGCAACCAGTCCTGCACTGTCACATTGGTTCGATTGACAGCATCGGAACGGACATCCTGCACACCATAGCGCACTTCATAATCCGCCCCACCACTCAGACTCCCTCTCAGATAGGGGGAAATACGAAATACGGAAGTTTGAGCCATGTTCGGATTAGCCGGAGAAGCATCGCCAGGCGCACCAAAAGCAGATATGGGCTGCAGAGCAACAATGCCATCTACATCCACAAAAAACAGCTTCTCAACTGCCTCCACGGTTCCTCGGGCATTCAGGTTGTGCCACACCTGATCGGAAACCGTGCCTCGCGCATAGTGTGCCGTCCGTAAAGAATAATCAACGAAACCCTGGATACGCGCCGTATCGCTGACCAAGCGGAATCCTGGGATCACCTCTGTCACCTGATCACTCAGCTGCGTGGCGTCGAGCCGCACATTGTTGGTGACCGTGTGCTGTATGGTGATTTTCGGCTCCAGCCATATGCCGGATTGATGCGGTTGATCCAGTGCCAGATTCTGCCGCGCGACAACAGCTCCGGGCATTGGCTCGGCAGTTATGCCTGGCAACTGACCTGGCGCAGAGCTAGGCAGCTGCACGCCGATACGGCCAGGAACCTGCGCCGCAGCAAATCCAGGCAGCAAAGCGGGCATGGCGGCCAGCACCCATACAACGCAACCAATAACAGAAACATTTGCCATTCGATGGTGCGACAGATGCATACATGCGCCCTCTCTTCTATTTCATACTGCGGCAGTGACTGGCCTATGCTCTCCTGCCATTCGTCCGTAGCCATAGCCATAGCCATAAGCGCCCAAACCACGGTTACGTACCTGGTTGAGTATCATGAGCTTGATCGGGCAAGACTCAATGGTGGAGAGCGCATGTTCGACTTCAGATTGGAGTGTTTTCTCCGCTTGCACCACAACCACAACCTGCCCCATGTGATTGGCCAACACGCGCGCCTCCGTGGTGAGCAGCAGTGGCGGAGAGTCAAAGATGATGATTCGGTCGCCATAGCGCCTGCTCATCTCATTGAGCAAGGCAGTCATGGCATCACTGGCAAGCAATTCTGTAGCGCGCTCATGGGGCAGCCCTGCGGGCAGCAGGGTGAGCTTTTCAATATTGGTGCGCAAAAGCACATCCTGCAGCTTGATCTTTTCGTCCCGCAACACATCCAATAGCCCCGCTGCCGGTGGCAAGCCCAGTTTGGCCATGACCGAAGGGCGGGTCACGTCAGCATCTACGAGCATCACTGTGTGATCCAGCTCCATTGCCATGCTCATTGCCAGGTTAATGGCTGTGAAGCTCTTACCCTCACCGGGCAAGGCGCTGGTGACCATAATTAAGTTGCCATTCGCCACCAAAGAAGATCCCTTGCCCGTGGCGTTGTCCAGCAACGGCCGCTTGATCACACGATACTGATCTGTCATGGCCGAGCGTGGCGCATTGGGAGTCACAAACCCACTTGCGCCTAGTGCAGTCAAGTCGATTTGCACGGTTTTCTGGCCTGCCTTCAGGTGTGTTTCGGTTAGAGCATCGGGGGACACTGCTGCAGGCAGCGCCACATACCCTGAAGGCTGCACCGTTTCGGATGCATTTGTCCCAGCCGACTGCACCTTGTCGCCAGGCAATACCGCTCCGGCCTTGCGCAGTTGCTCCAGCCGCTGGGCCGCTTTTTCAATAGAGCTGGTCATGATTGCTTATCACCCCAGAACGCGAGTATGAAAAGACAGCGCAGCCATGCTGCCCGCGTAGAGCAACAAGAAGGCAATGCAGGCCATGATGAAACGCTTCAAGCTGCGCGATTCGCGTCGAAGTTGTTCATCGCTGGGGATCAGCCCCACCACACCCAACAACGGCAACTGGGTCACCTGGCGCAAGGTAGTGCCATCGAAGAACACTGGCCTGACCTGGCTCATCACAAATGCCATGCCAAAACCCGCTGCTATGGCGGCCAGTAGTGACACCGGCACCAACAGCAAGCGGTTAGGCGAAACGGGCTTGGGTGCTACGCGCGGCGGGTCGATGACCCGGAACTCTGCGACGTTGGAGGTGTTTTCCAATTTCCCCGACATCAGTGCCGACTCACGGCGAGCCACCAGATCGGCATAGTTCTTCTGGTTGACTTGGTAATCCCGATTGAGTTGCGCCAGCTCCGCTTCCAGTTGCGGCGCAACCTTGAGCTGCTCATGCATACGGCGTGCACGGCCCTCAAATTCAACCACGCGCGCGCGCAGCGACGCCACCTGCACTTCAGCCGCAGAATAAACGCGGCTCATCTCCATAATCGCTGGATTGGCTTGCTGCACAGGTGCGGAGCCTGTCCGCTGAGCCTTGCGGCGCAACTCCTCGATTTCACGGTGCTTTTGCGTCTCCAGATCCGCAATCAAGGCCCGTACCCTGACAACATCAGGATGCACATCGGTATAGCGCTGCAGCAGCATGTCGAGATTGCGCTTTTGCGCATAGATACGCGCATCCAGTTCAGGAGTTTGCACATCCGGCAGTCCCGCGTCTTGTGGCTGTGATGTTTCCATGCGCAGCGCTTCCAATTGACGGGCTGCCGCAGCACGTGCACTTTCTGCTTCGCGCAGATCGAGCCTGGCCTGGCTCAGCAGATTGTCGACTTCTGCCGCCCGCCCGGCAGAGTCCAGGCCACTTTGCGACTGCATCTCGATGTTGCGCAGCTTGAAGGCCTTGAGCTTGCCCTCTGCTTCTGACAACTTGGCCTCGTAGGTCTTGATCTGCTCATCCAGGAAGCGGCGCGCGCTATCCGAATCCTGACGCGTAGCCCCCAGGCTGGATTCGACGAAAATGGTCAGCAACGCCTGCACCACACGCTGCGCCTTTTCCGAGTTCTTGTCGCGGTAAGACAGGGTGTAGAGGTTGTCACGCCCCGTGGACTGGATATTGATGGACTTGGTTACGGTATCGACCACGGCATCTGTCGAAGCCTTGGAGTGTGAGCCTAAATCGAGATCGGCAATACGCACCAACCGCTCCACCGTAGGTCGATTGATCAGCGTGCGGCTGAGCATGGACACCTGCTGCTCAATATTGGGCTGCACGGCGATACCTGTCATGAGCGGCCGCAGAATGGACTGGGTATCTACAAATACCCGGGCCGATGCCTGGTAATAGTCGGGCATCAAAAGCACGACCACCGCCCCTATCGCGCCCACCAGCCAAGCAGTCAGCATGCCTGCCCGGCGATAGATCCACATGCCACGCAAGATAGTAGTGATCTGACCTAAAAGCTCATCCATCACTCCTCCCAGATAAGCGCACTAAACGCTTAAGAACCTGCAAATCCGGTCAGAACCACCCTTGAGGAATGATGAGAATATCGCCGGGGAGCACCTCCACGTTGGCGCCAATGTCGCCACGCTTGATGAGATCGTCCAAGCGGACCTTGTAGCGTTTGCTGCCCTCTGCCGAGCGCACCAGCGTGGCGCTGTTGCCATCCGCAAAGTCGGTCAAGCCCCCGACTGCAATCATCACGTCCAGCACCGTCATTTTTTGCTTATAAGGCAAGAACTGGGGCTTTGCCGCCTCGCCGACCACGCGGATCTGCTCGCTGTAGGGACCGACGAAGTTCGTCACGATCACGGTCACCACCGGATCGCGCACATACTTCGACAATTCCTTTTCCACATCCCTTGCTATCTGCGAGGAAGTCTTGCCTTGGGCAAGCAGGCCATCGATCAAGGGGGTTGATACCTGGCCGTCTGGGCGCACGGGCACCACCTGTGACAGGTCAGGATTGCGCCAGACGATGATGTTGAGCGTATCTCCAGGCCCCACGATGTAGTTGTAATCGGGCGTGGCCGCTTTGGCAGGCGCCACAGGGTAATTGCCTGTGCTCGCACAACCAACGACGACTACCGCAGCACCCACCATTGCCGCGATGCGAGCCCCCAAGCCCAAGAGCCTCGAAACATATTCATGCATGGCGCAACTCCTATACAAATTAAGAGCAAATCCAATCAAGTGCATTCCAGCATACGTGAATGGCTGTGGTGCGTAAATACTGGTTAGAGGGGACTCGGCGTGCGCTGAAATGCTGAATCTTTTGGGCGTGATACCCGGCACAGATCAACGCCCATACATATCCCCCAGGCGCACGATATCGTCCTCCCCCAGGTAGGCACCGGACTGCACCTCAATCATCTCCAGGTCCACATGACCTGGGTTCTCCAGCCGGTGTGTGACACCCAAAGGTATATAGGTTGACTGATTCTCTGTCAGCAAAAAAACCTCATCGCCCTTGGTTACGCGGGCCGTGCCGCGCACCACCACCCAATGCTCTGCCCGGTGGTGGTGCATTTGCAGCGATAGCTTGCCCCCTGGCTTGACCATGATGCGCTTCACCTGGAACCGTTCACCGGCATCCACACCGTCGTACCAGCCCCAGGGGCGATACACCTTGCGGTGCAGCAGTCCCTCGGAGCAGCCGTCACGCTTCAGGCGGTCGACGATTTTCTTGACCTCCTGGGTGTGATGCTGATCGACGACGAGCACCGCGTCCGCCGTCTCTACCACGACCAGGCCCTGCACGCCGACACATGCCAGCAAGCGCCCGCAGGACAATGCCAGGGTATCGCTGCAACCCTGCATCAAGACCCGCCCCTGGGTCACATTGCCAGCCTCATCCTTGGGCAAAATTTGCCACAGGGCGTCCCAGGCCCCCACATCGGACCACCCTGCAGACAGCGGGAGCACCACCCCCTGCGGCAAGCCTGCCACCGCTTGCGCACCCGCCAGGCGCTCCATCACAGCGTAGTCGATGGAGTCACTGGGACATGCGGCAAACGCCTCGGCATCAACACGCTGAAACGACAGATCAGCCACCCCCTTGTCCCATGCCGTCTGACATGCGGACAGAATGTCGGGACGGGACAGCTGCAGCGCCTTGAGCCACACCGAGGCCCGCAACACAAACAAACCGCTGTTCCATAGATAGTTGCCCTCCTGCAGATAGCCCTCGGCAGTGGCGCGGTCGGGCTTTTCAACAAACCGGGCAATGGCACAGGCTCCGCCTTCATCCACGGCAGCGCCGGCCTGTATGTAGCCATAGCCGGTCTCAGGCCGATCCGGGGTAATGCCAAAAGTGACAATGGCCCCCGCCTGGGCCAGACGGGCGGCATGGCGCACGCCATCCTGGAACGCCTGGACCTCGGTCACGACGTGATCGGCAGGCATGACCAGCAGCACCGGGTCGTCCCCACCAGCGCGTGCCGCCAGTGCCGCCAGCGTCAAAGCTGGCGCAGTGTTGCGCCCCATGGGCTCCAGCACGATGAGCCCCTGCTTTCCAATCAGGCGCAGTTGCTCTGCGACGACAAAGCGGTACTCATCGTTGCACACCACCAGCGCGGGCGCACTGCCCGCATCGCCTATGCCTTCCAGCCGCCGCAGCGTGCTCTGCAGAAGCGAGTCCTGGCCCATGAAGACGAGTAATTGTTTGGGATATTTTTCACGCGAGAGCGGCCACAGGCGCGTGCCCGATCCACCCGACAGCACAACTGGTTGAATTAGCATGGTTCGTCTGTATTCCGTTCATTGATCGGTACAGAAACAAGCTTGGCTTGACCCGGCCGAGCCTCCAGGGTTACGGATCTGCCCGTTCAACGCATCCGGGCAAATCCTATGCACCTGGCAATAAACGGTTGACGATCCCTGCATGAAACGGCTCCGCCCAGGAGCGGAGCCGGTCATTCGACCGTCACGCTCTTGGCCAGGCTTTGGGGAGCTTGTGCCGCCGCATAACTTCGCTGCGCGAAGTAAGCGGCGCGGTTTGTGGCTGCGGCCCGCTGCTGCGCAGCTTCACGTCGGCTACGCCGACATGAGCCTGCGCCGCAAGCCCAGAAACCTTGCGCCTACGGCGGGGCGCTTTGCGCCCCCAAGAGTGCGACGGTCATTCGACCGTCACACTCTTGGCAAGGTTTCTGGGCTTGTCCACATCCGTGCCGCGTGCGCAGGCGGTGTGGTAGGCCAGCAACTGCAGCGGCACAACGTGCAGCAGCGGTGACAGCGGGCCATAGTGCTCGGGCATGCGGATCACGTGCATGCCTTCGCTGCTTTCGATATTGGTGCGTGCGTCGGCCAGCACGTAGAGCACGCCGCCGCGCGCGCGCACTTCCTGCATGTTGCTCTTGAGCTTTTCCAGCAGCTCGTCATTGGGCGCCACGGTGACCACGGGCATGCTGCTGGTGACCAGCGCCAGCGGGCCGTGCTTGAGCTCGCCGGCGGGGTAGGCCTCGGCGTGGATATAGCTGATTTCCTTGAGCTTGAGTGCGCCTTCGAGCGCAATCGGGTAGTGGATGCCGCGGCCCAGGAAGAGTGCGTTTTCCTTCTTCGCGAAGTCCTCGGCCCAGCTGATGACCTGCGGCTCCAGTGCCAGCACGGCCTGCAGGGCGGCTGGCAGGTGGCGCATGGCCTTGAGGTATTGCTCCTCGCTTTCCTCACTGAGGCGGCCCTTGATCTGCGCCAGCGTCAGCGTCAGCAGGAACAGGCCCGCCAGCTGCGTGGTGAAGGCCTTGGTAGAGGCCACGCCGATCTCCACGCCCGCGCGCGTGACGTAGGCCAGTTGGCACTCGCGCACCATGGCGCTGGTGGCCACGTTGCAGATGGTGAGCGTGTGCCGCATGCCCAGGCCTTGCGCGTGGCGCAGCGCGGCCAGCGTGTCGGCCGTCTCGCCGGACTGGCTGATGGTCACCACCAGCGTGCGCGGGTTGGGCACGCTGGTGCGGTAGCGGTATTCGCTCGCCACCTCCACCTGGGTGGGGATGCCGGCGATGGCTTCGAGCCAGTACTTGGCCGTGCAACCGCTGTAGTAGCTGGTGCCGCAGGCCAGGATGAGCACCGTATCGATCTCCTTGAACACGCGCCAGGCCGCGGTGCCCGGCTGGCCGTGCTGGCCCGCGCCGTCGAACAGTTCCGGGGCAATGCTCCGCAAGCCCTCCAGGGTGTCGGCAATGGCGCGCGGCTGCTCAAAAATTTCCTTTTGCATGTAGTGGCGGTAAGGCCCGAGCTCGGCCGCGCCGCTGTGCGCATGCACGGTGCGCACCGGGCGGCTGCCTGCGGCCAGGGGCTGGCCATCGGGCCCGGTGATCCAGTAGCGGCCCAGCTGCAGGTCCACCAGGTCGCCCTCCTCCAGGTACACGATCTGGTCCGTGACACCGGCCAGGGCCATGGCGTCGCTGGCCAGGAAGTTCTCGCCCTCGCCCACGCCCAAGACCAGCGGCGAGCCGGCGCGCGCGCCCACCACGCGGTGCGGCTCGTCCTTGTGGATCACGGCAATGGCAAACGCGCCGCGCAGCTCGGTGGTGGCGGCGCGCACGGCCTGGAACAGGTCACCGTCGTACAGGCTGTCCACCAGGTGGGCGATGACCTCGGTATCGGTCTGGCTGGAAAACACATAGCCGCGCGCCTGCAGCTGCGCGCGCAGCTCCTCATGATTCTCGATGATGCCGTTGTGCACCAGCGCCACGCGGCCGGCGCGCGCCGTGTCTGCCGGCGCCGCGCCACAGCCGTGGCTGAAATGCGGATGCGCGTTATGCACCGCCGGCGCACCATGCGTGGCCCAGCGCGTGTGGGCGATGCCGGTGGCGCCCTGCAGCTCATCGTGGGCCACCTGCTCCAGCAGCTCGGCCACGCGTGCCGTGCTGCGCGCGCGCCTCAGGCCGCCCGTGGGCTGGCGGCCCAGGCTGGCCTCGTGCACGGCCACGCCGCAGGAGTCATAGCCACGGTATTCCAGCCGCTGCAGGCCCTGCACCAGGATGGGAACGATGTTGCGCGTGGAAACCGCGCCGACGATGCCGCACATAAAAAATACTCCAGCCAATGAATGGGCATGATGCTAGGCAGCAAGAAAAGAAATTTTCAATCTAATTTTTTATATTTTTGGATAATAATTTCATCAAAGATAATCAACGTAACAATAATTCAAATTTACATTTGAAATGGAACTAGATTTCACCCCGGATGCCATAGACCTGCAACTGCTGGACCTGCTGCAAACCGATGCATCGCTGAGCAACCAGGCCCTGGCCGAGCGCGTGCATGTCTCGCCCCCGACCTGCCTGCGCCGCGTGCGCAGACTGCAGGCCTCGGGCCTGATCGAGCGCCAGGTGGCCCTGCTGCAGCCCGACAGGCTGGCGGCGCTGCAAGGCCACGGGCTCACGGCCATCGTCGAAGTCGCGCTGGACCGCCAGGGCGCCGAGCACCTGACCGCGTTCGAAGCCCGCGCCGTGCAGGATGCCGCGGTGCAGCAATGCTGGCGCGTGTCGCCGGGGCCGGACTTCGTGCTCGTCATCCAAGCGCGTGACATGCCCGACTACCTGGCGCTGTCGCAGCGCCTGTTCACCCAGGATGCGAACGTGCGCAACGTCAAGACCTTCTTCGCCACGCGGCGTGCAAAATTTGAGACAAAACTGCCAATAACCCATGCGTGACAAGCGATTACAGCTATCAAAATCAGACCGAAAACAGCAGCACCTCCATCCCCCCGGCAAGATGCCAGCACTCCCGCCAGGACCTGGCACTTGACCGCAGACCCCATCGCCCCCACTCTTGCACGCTGAAGCCCTGCATGGAGGACGCATGGAGTTCAAGGACTACTACAAAATCCTCGGCGTGGCGCGCGACGCCGGCGCCGCCGACATCAAGAAGGCCTACCGCAAGCTCGCGCGCAAGTACCACCCGGACGTGAGCAAGGAGGCCGACGCCGCCGCGCGCATGGCCGAGGTGAACGAGGCCCACACCGTGCTGTCGGACCCCGAAAAGCGCGCCGCCTACGACTCTCTGGGCCGCGAGGCGCCGCACCGCCCCGGCCAGGACTTCCGCCCGCCACCCAACTGGGACGCCGGCTTCGAGTTCAGCGACGGCCCCGGGGCCGAGGGCATGGACAGCGCCGAATTCAGCGACTTCTTCGAGCAGCTCTTCGGCCGCGCCGCCCATGCCCAGCGCGCCCAACGCGGCGGCGGCGCGCAGGCGCGCGGCGCCGGGCCCGCACAGCAGCGCGGCCGCGACCACCACGCCGGCATCGAACTGGACCTGCGCGACGCTTACCACGGCGCCCAGCGCACCCTGACCCTGCACGGCGCGCGGCTGGACCATGCCGGGCGTCTGATCAACGAAGAGCGCCAGCTGCAGGCGACCATCCCCAAGGGCGTGCGCGCCGGCCAGCTGATCCGCCTGAGCGGCCAGGGCGGCCCCGGCCTGGGCGGCGCGCCGGCCGGCGACCTGTTCCTGGAGGTGCGCTTCAAGCCCGATGCGCGCTGGCGCGCCGAGGACCGCGACGTGTACCAGTCCGTCACCCTGGCGCCCTGGGAGGCCGAGCTCGGCGGCGCCATCGAAGTGCAGACACCCGACGGCAGCACCGTGCAGGTCACCGTGCCCCCGCGCTGGCGCCCCGGCCGCAAGCTGCGCCTGAAGGAACGCGGCATACCCGCCGCCACGCCCGGCGACCTGTACCTGGAACTGCACGTGGCCCTGCCCGCCGCCACCACGCCGGCGCAGCAGCAGGCCTACCGCGCCCTGGCCCAGGCCTTCCCGCAATTCAATCCGCGCCATGCCTCCGGCACGCAAGGAGCCTGAAATGGTCTCGCCGAACTTTCTGGACAACGCCCTGGCCGAGCTGCTCGACGAACAGACCCCCCTCACGCTGGACGACCTGGCCCGCTCATGCTGCATGGCGCCCGACTGGGTGGTCGAGCGGCTTCAGGCCGGACTGCTGCAGGGCGAACAAGCGGGCGGCCGCTGGTTGTTCGCCAGCACCACCGTGCTGCGCGCGCGGCGCCTGGCGCGGCTCGAAGCCACCTTCGACGCCGACCCGGAGCTGGCCGCACTCACGGCCGACCTGATCGAGGAGGTGACCGCGCTGCGCCAGCGCCTGCATCAACTCGAAAGCCGGCTGGGCCTGCCGCCCTTCACACCATGAGCCTGCGCTGACGGTTAGGTGGCAGCGGGCCAGTCGAGCCGGATGCTGCAGCCCGCACCGGGCGCGGCCGTCGCGCTGATGGCGGCGTCATGGCGCTGCGCTATCGCCTGGCACAGGGCCAGACCGGCACCCACGCCCTCGAAGTCGGCCTCGCGGTGCATGCGCTGGAACACCTCGAACAGCTGCCGGGCACGCGTGCCGTCAAAGCCCACGCCGTTGTCCTGCACGGTGATCTGCACGCGGCCTCCCGGCGCCGGCTCGGCGCGCACCTGGATGGACGGCAGCGCCACGCCGCGCGTGAACTTGAGCGCGTTGGAGAGCAGCTGGCCCAGCAGCTGGGCCAGCTGCTCGGCGTCGGCCAGCACGGCCGGCATGGCAGGGGCGATGTGCCATTGCACGCCCTCGCCGGCGCCCCCCAGTGCGGCGCGCGCCTGTTGCACGGTGGCGCCCAGGTCCAGCGCCTGCAGGCGCAGCGGTGCGCGGCCGGCGCGGGCGATGGCCTGCAGGCCGTCAATCATCAGGCCCATGCGGCGCGCGGAGGCCTCCATGGTGGCCAGGAAATCCAGCGCCTCATCCACCTGCGGCGACTGGCCCGGCAGCTCCTGCAGCAGCTCGCGCACCAGGGCGCCGTAGGAGGTCACATGGCGCAGCGGCGCGCGCAGGTCGTGCGACACGCCGCGCAGAAAGGCCTCGTGCGCGGCGGCCATGGCAGCGATCTGGCGCCGCGCCTCATCCAGCTCGGCCTGCAGCCGGTCCTGCGTATCGGCCGTGGGCATCTCGCTTAGCATCGCGTCACTTGGCCTGCTTCACCGGGCGCTTCCACCCGGCAATGCTGACCTGCTTGCCGCGCGCCACGCTCAAGGCACCCGGCGGCGTGTCCTTGGTGATGGTGGAGCCAGCGCCCACCGTGCCGCCCGCGCCAATCGTCACGGGCGCCACCAGCACGCAGTTGCTGCCCACATGCACGTCGGCCTCGATCACCGTGCGGTGCTTGTTGGCGCCGTCGTAGTTGGCGGTGATGCAGCCGGCGCCATAGTTCACGCGCTCGCCCACGCTGGCGTCGCCCAGGTAGGCCAGGTGGTTGGCCTTGGCGCCGTCGGCGAGCTGGGAGTTCTTGATCTCCACGAAGTTGCCGATATGCACCTGGCGCCCCAGCTGTGCGCCCGGGCGCAGGCGCGCAAACGGGCCCACCTGCGCGCCTTCGCCCACGACAGCCCCGGTCTTCTCGCCGTCGATATGGGTGAAGGGCAGCAGTTGCGCACCGGCGGCAATGGTGGCGTTGGCGATGCAGCAGTAGGCACCGATCTGCGCGCCCTCGCCTATCTCCACGCGGCCGGTGAAGATGCAGCCGACGTCGATCTCCACGTCCTGCGCGCAGAGGAGCTCGCCGCGCGCGCCGCTGCGGACATCGTCGCGCAGGTCAAAGCGCGCCGGGTCCGCCAGGCGCACGCCCTGCTCCATCAGGGCCTCGGCCTGGCGCATTTGGTGTGCGCGCTCCAGCTCGGCCAACTGCACCGGGCTGTTCACGCCGGCCACCTGCAGCGCGTCGGAGATACGGTGCGCCACCACGGGCACGCCGTCGGCCACGGCCATGGCGACGATGTCGGTCAGGTAGTACTCGCCCTGGGCGTTGTCGTTAGTGAGCCGCGCGAGCCAGCCGGCCAGCAGGCGCGCGGGCACGGCCATGATGCCGCTGTAGATCTCATCAATGGCGCGCTGCTCCATGCTGGCGTCCTTGTGCTCGACGATGCGCCGCACCGTATCATCGGCCGCGCGCACGATGCGGCCGTAGCCCGTAGGGTCGGGCAAGGTGACGGTGAGCAGCGCCAACCGTTCGCCGACCGAGGCATCGAGCAGCGCGCGCAGCGTGGCGGCCTGGGTCAGCGGGACATCGCCCGAGAGCACCAGCACCATGCCGTCGCCGGCCAGCCGGGGCACGGCCTGCTGCACGGCATGGCCCGTGCCCAGCTGCGGTTCCTGGCGCACGCATTTGAGGTCAAATTGGCCTTTGGCGCTCGCCCCATCTGCGCAAGAAGCTTCTACTTCTGTAGCACCATGCCCCGTCACCACCACCACACGCCGGGCCTGCAGGCTGGCCGCCTGGTCCAGCACATGCTGCAGCAGCGGGCGCCCGGCCAGGCGCTGCAAAACCTTGGGAATACGGCTTTTCATGCGCGTGCCCTTGCCCGCGGCCATGATGATGATGTCCAGTGCTGTCATGAGATGAATGGGTATGGCAAACAATGCCCGGCAGGAGCGGTGCCCGCGGGCGAACGCGCCATTATCCGGCCCTGCGCCACTGGAATTGCAGCGGCCGGCCGCCCAGGGGTTCAATCACGGCATGCTGGCCGGCGCCAATGCGCACGCTCTGGCCGGCCCGCAGCAGCAGATCGCCCGACGCCTCGCGCCAGCCGTGGGGGCCATCGTCCAACGTCAGCCAGGCCTGGCCGCAGACCACGCGCAGCTGCATGGCGGCCGTCGGCCGCAGGCTGCGCGCAGCGCCGCCGGCCAGCCCGCACAGGTCGTGCTCGGGGCCAGCGCCGCAGGCGCCCCATTGTTGCGAGTTCAGAACATGCGAGGCACTCATGATGGGCTCCTGAAAACATTGGAACGGCGCCAGTTTGCGCCTTTGAGCTGGCCGGCGTCCAATGCAATCATGCGGCCTGATAAATTCCCAAACTGCATCAATTGGGGCATCATCCACGGTCATGAAACCGCCCCCGCCTCCCGTCACCCACCTGCGCACCCGGCCCGTGGCCGTGGGCCATTGGCGCGCCTTCCTGGCCGTGGCCCGGCACCTGAACTTCCGCGCCGCAGCCGAGGAGCTGGCCCTGACCCAGTCGGCCGTGAGCCGCCAGATCCAGGCGCTGGAAGACGAAGTGGGCGTGCCCCTGTTCCTGCGCCACACGCGCGCCGTGGAGCTGACCGGCGCCGGCGGCCAGCTGCAGCGCGCCGTGGCGCCGGCGCTGGAGCGCATGGACGCGGCCGTGCGCCTGGTGCGCCAGACGGCGGGGCGCAGGAGCGTGGCCATCACCACCTGGGCCAGCTTTGCCTCGATGTGGCTGATCCCGCGCATGGAGGAGTTCCAGCGCGACAACCCGGACATCGACATCCGCATCGACGCCAGCGACGCCATAGTGGACCTGGAGACCGCCGACGTGGACCTGGCGCTGCGCTCCAGCGTCTCGGCCCACATGGCGCCAGGCGCGCAGCGCCTGTTCGGCGAGCAGTTGGCGGTGGTGGCCAGCCCCTGGCTGCTGAAAAGCATGCCGCCGATACGCGAGCCGGCCGACGTGGCGCAGTTCACGCTGATCGAGGCCGGCGACGCGCACCGCCTGCCCTACTTCGAGCTGATCACCTGGCGCCGCTGGTTCGAGGTACATGGCCTGGAGCGGCTGCAGCCGCGGCGCTGGCTGTATTTCAACTATGCCCAGCAGATCGCCCAGGCGGCCCTGGCGGGCCAGGGCCTGGCGCTGGCGCGCATGCCACTCATTGCGCAAAGCCTGGCATCGGGCGACCTGCTGGAGGTGCTGCCCGGCCACCGGCTCGATTCACCGCTGGCCTACTGGCTCATCGTCGGCCCGCGCAGCGGCCAGCGCCCCGAGATCCAGGCCTTCTGCGCCTGGCTGCTGCTGCAGGCCGAGGCCACGCGCCGCGCCATCGGCGAGGCACCTGCCGCGATCAGCTGAGCGCCACGCGCGCGAACTTGCGCTTGCCCACCTGCACCACATAGCTGCCGGCGGCCAGCTTCAGGCCCTTGTCGCCAACCACGCCGCCGTCCACGCGCACGCCGCCGCCGTCGATCAGGCGATTCGCCTCGCTGGTCGAGGGGGCCAGGTTCGCCTGCTTGAGCAGGGCGCCTATGCCCAGCGGCGCGCCGGACAGCGCGACCTCGGGAATGTCGTCGGGAATGCCGCCCTTGGCCCGGTTGATGAAATCCGCCTCGGCCGCGTCGGCCAGCGCGGCGCTGTGAAAGCGCGCCGTGATCTCCTTGGCCAGCATGACCTTGGCGTCCTTGGGGTTGCGCCCCTCGGCTACTTCCTTCTTCAGCTGGGCGATCGAGGCCAGGCTCTGGAACGACAGCAGGGTGTACCAGTCCCACATCAGCGCGTCCGAGATCGACAGCACCTTGGCGAACATGGTGTTGGCGTCCTCGGTGATACCGATGTAGTTGTTCTTGGACTTGGACATCTTCTCCACGCCGTCGAGCCCCACAAGCAGCGGCATGGTGAGTACGCACTGCGGCTCCTGGCCGTATTCCTGCTGCAGGTGGCGGCCCATGAGCAGGTTGAACTTCTGATCCGTGCCGCCCAGTTCCAGGTCGCTCTTGAGCGCCACCGAGTCGTAGCCCTGCAGCAGCGGGTAGAGGAATTCGTGCAGGCTGATGGAGCTGCCGTCGGAGAAGCGCTGGTGGAAGTCGTTGCGCTCCATCATGCGCGCCACCGTGTACCTGGCCGACAGCTCGATCATGCCGCGCGCGCCCAGCGCGTCGCACCACTCGCTGTTGTAGCGGATCTCGGTGCGCGCCGGATCGAGCACCTTGGCGGCCTGGGTGTAGTAGGTCTCGGCGTTGGCCTTGATCTGCTCGGCCGTGAGCGGCGGGCGCGTACTGTTGCGCCCCGAGGGGTCGCCGATCAAGGTGGTGAAGTCGCCGATCAGGAAAATCACCTGGTGGCCCAGGTCCTGCAGCTGGCGCATCTTGTTGAGCACCACCGTGTGGCCCAGGTGGATGTCCGGCGCCGTGGGGTCCAGCCCCAGCTTGATGCGCAGCGGCTGCCCCTGGGCCTCGGAGCGGGCCAGCTTCTGGATCCACTCCTCCTTGGGCAGCAATTCCTCGACGCCGCGCAGGGACGCTTCGAGCGCCCGCGCTACGCCATCGGTGACCGGGAATGTCGTAACAGCAGATTGATTCATAAGGGTTTTCAGGGTGTCACCGAGGGCCCAGGGACTATACTCTCGGCCACTTTCAAGCAGCGGATTCTAGTGGCCCCGCCCATCCAACCGGCCCGGGACCATTCCGCAGCGCTTCCACATTCCTTGTGCTTGGCCAACCCTGAGACCCCTGACCGGGGGCAGCGAAGCACCTATGCCTGGGGTAAGACTCTTGAACAACGGCCTGACCACCGCCGGCCTGCTATTGCTCAACCAGCTCAAGCAGACCGTTCAAAACCATCCGAAACGCATCACCGCCGCCCTCGCCACCCTGCTGCTCACCGCCGGCGGTGGAGCCTTTGCCGTGGCCTCGCTCGCGCCGGACCCGGCCGAACTGCCCTTGACCACCGTCACCCAGACCGTTGCGTCGCTGGCCGGCGATGCCACGCTGTCCGCGCTGGTGGACGCGCCGCCCTATTCGCTGTACCGCTCCGACACCACGCGCGGCTCGGACACGGCCGAAAGCATGCTGCAGCGCCTGGGCGTCGCCGATCCGGCGGCCGCGGCCTTCATGCGCGCCGACAACACCGTGCGCCAGCAACTGCTGGGCCGCACAGGCCGCTCGATCACGGCCGAGACCACCGACGACCACCGCCTGGTGCGCCTGACGGCGCGCTGGGCGCCGGATGAGGGCAGCCAGTTCCAGCGCCTGGTGCTCGAGCGCAAGGACGATGGCGGCTTCACCTCGCGCATCGAATCGGCGCCGCTCACCGTGGGCAGCCGGCTCGCGGGCGGCATCATCCGCAGCTCGCTGTTCGCCGCCACCGATGCGGCCAGCATCCCGGACGCCGTGGCCGTGCAGCTGGCCGAGGTGTTCTCGGGCGACATCGACTTCCGCCGCGCGCTGCGCAAGGAGGACCGCTTCTCGGTGGTCTACGAAACCCTGGAAGCCGACGGCGAGCCGCTGCGCAGCGGCCGCGTGCTGAGCGCCGAATTCCAGAATGGCGGCAAGACCTACAGCGCCCTCTGGTTCCAGCCCCCCGGCGCGGCCAAGGGCGCGTACTACACGCTGGACGGGCAAAGCATGCGCCGCGCCTACCTGACCTCGCCGGTCGAGTTCTCGCGCGTCTCCAGCGGCTTTGCGATGCGCCTGCACCCCATCCACAAGACCTGGCGCGCCCACCTGGGCACCGACTTCGCCGCCCCCACCGGCACGGCCGTGCGCACCGTGGGCGACGGCGTGGTGGACTTTGCCGGCGTGCAGAACGGCTACGGCAACGTGGTCTACGTGAAGCACCAGAACCAGCATGTCACCGTCTACGCCCACCTGAGCCGCATCGACGTGCGCAAGGGCCAGGCCGTGGAGCAGGGACAGAAGATCGGCGCCGTGGGCGCCACCGGCTGGGCCACGGGCCCGCACCTGCATTTCGAATTCCGCGTGGGCGGCGAGCACCGCGACCCGATGAGCATCGCCCGCGCAAGCGCGGCCGCCCAGCCCGTGCCGGCCGCCGCGCGCCCTGACTTCAACCGCCTGGCATCCAACATGCGCGTGCAGCTGTCCTCGGCCGCACAGATCCTGCAGGCCAGCGCCGAATAAAACGCTCCGTGGACGTCCAGACACGCTGGTATATCGGGCTGATGTCGGGCACCTCGCTCGACGGCATCGACGGCGTGCTGGCCAATTTTTCAGGGCAAAAATGCCTTGTAACGCAGCATGCATCTGCGCCATTAGCTCCTGATCTAAGAGCGGAACTACTCGCCCTCAACCGCAGCGGCGCCGACGAGCTGCACCGCGCCGCCCTCGCCGCCAATGCCCTGGCGCGCGCCTATGCGGGCGTGGTGCGGAGCCTGCTGGCGCAGGCCGGGCTGGCGCCCGAGGCGATCCACGCCATAGGCGCCCACGGCCAGACCGTGCGCCACCGGCCCCAGACCTTCGACGGCACGGGCTACACGCTGCAGCTCAACAACCCGGCCCTGCTGGCCGAAGACACGGGCATCACCGTGGTGGCCGATTTCCGCAGCCGCGACGTCGCCGCCGGCGGCCAGGGGGCGCCGCTGGTGCCCGCCTTCCACCGGGGCATATTCGGCCAGGCCGGGCGCACGGTCGCGGTGCTGAACCTGGGCGGCATCTCCAACCTGAGTCTCCTGCGCCCCGATGGCGGCGTGCTGGGCTTCGACTGCGGCCCCGCCAACGCCCTGATGGACCACTGGTGCGAGCGCCATACGGGCCGGCCCTATGACGACCAAGGCGCCTGGGCGCGCGGCGGCCGGCCCATAGCCGCCCTACTCCAGGCCCTGCTGGCCGAGCCCTTCCTGGCCTTAGCCCCACCCAAGAGCACGGGGCGCGACCTGTTCAACCCCGACTGGCTGGCCGGGCACCTGGCCGCCGCGGGCAACGATGCGCGGCCGCAGGATGTGCAGGCCACGCTGGCCGAGTTCACCGCCGCAAGCTGCGCCCGGGAGCTGCTGCGCCACGCCCCCGGCTGCGATCTGCTCATCGTCTGCGGCGGCGGTGCGCTCAACGCCTATCTGATGGAGCGCCTGCAGGCGCTGCTGCCGGGTGTTGGCGTGCAAGACTCGGGCCGCCATGGCCTGTCCCCGCTGCAGGTGGAGGCCGCAGCCTTCGCCTGGCTGGCGCGCCAGTGCCTGGCGGGGGATACGGCCAGCCTGCCCGGCGTCACCGGCGCACGCGGCGCACGCATCCTCGGCGCCATCTACCCGGCATGAAAAAACCGCCCAAAGGCGGTTTTTTCATCGGGCCAGCCCAGTGATCACTGATCCTGCACCGAGAAGCTGGAGCCGCAGCCGCAGGTAGTCTCGGCGTTGGGGTTCTTGATGACGAACTGCGCGCCCTGCAGGTCTTCCTTGTAGTCGATCTCGGCACCGACCAGGTACTGGTAGCTCATGGCGTCGATGAGCAGCGACACACCGTTCTTGGTCATGGTGGTGTCGTCCTCGTTGGTGATCTCGTCGAAGGTGAAGCCGTACTGGAAGCCCGAGCAACCGCCGCCCTGCACGAACACGCGCAGCTTGAGGTCGGGGTTGCCCTCCTCGGCGATCAACTCGGCCACCTTGGCCGCCGCGCTGTCGGTGAAAAGAATGGGGACGGGCATCTCGGTGTCGGCGGTCTGTGCTACTGCGCTCATGGATTGCTCCAATGTTCAAAACTCTTTGAATGCTACTGCAAACCACTGGCAGGCTGCGGCCGACCATGGCTTTGCCGCCAGAGTCCCTGGGGCCATTGCCGGCCCAGGAACGCACAAAGCCACCCGAGGGTGGCTTTGTGAACAGACAGAACCCGGAGCGTATTAACGCTTGGAGAACTGCTTGGCGCGGCGTGCGGAGTGCAGGCCGACCTTCTTGCGCTCGACCTCGCGGGCGTCGCGCGTCACGAAGCCGGCGGCGCTCAGCTGGGGCTTGAGCGCTGCGTCGTAGTCGATCAGGGCGCGCGTGATGCCGTGGCGGGCGGCGCCGGCCTGGCCGGACTCGCCACCGCCGTGCACGTTGATCTGGATGTCGAAGGCTTCGACGTTACCCGTCAGCACCAAGGGCTGCTTGGTAATCATGATCGAGGTCTCGCGGCCGAAATACTGCTGAATGTCCTTGCCATTCACAGTGATCTTGCCGGAACCCTTCTTCAGAAACACGCGGGCGACGCTGGACTTGCGACGGCCGGTGCCATTGTTCCATTCACCAATCATCTCGGCTCCTTAGATTGCCAGGGGCTTGGGCTGCTGGGCGCTGTGCGGATGCTCCGCGCCACCGTAGACCTTCAGCTTCTTGATCATGGCGTAGCCCAGGGGGCCCTTGGGCAGCATGCCCTTGACAGCCTTTTCCAGCGCGCGGCCAGGATGCTTGGCCTGCAGGTCGCGGAAATTGGTGGCCGTGATACCGCCGGGATAGCCCGAGTGACGGTAGTAGATCTTGTCCAGGTTCTTGGTGCCGGTGACCTTGAGCTTGGAGGCGTTGACGATGACGATGAAGTCACCGGTATCGACGTGAGGCGTGTAAATGGCTTTGTGCTTGCCGCGCAGACGGAGGGCCACTTCGCTGGCGACCCGTCCGAGCACCTTGTCGGTGGCGTCAATCACAAACCACTCGTGCACGACCTCAGCGGGCTTGGCGCTGAAAGTAGTCATGAGTTTCTCTTCTAAAGAGGGTTTGGCGGTCCTTTTCCACGGTCGGTGCTCCTCTGATGAGAGCCTCTTAGGTGGGTTGCATGCCTCGCCGCGGGACCAATAAATCGCTGCGAAGCCCGCCATTATACAAATATGCGCCGCGCCGGCCAGGCTATTGCGCGTATAGCTGCCGAAGCTCCAGCGCCTCCTGCCTGAGGCGGCTTTCCACGCACACGGGATAGCGCGCCATGCCCGCCTTCTGGCATTCCCGGTGGACGCACATCGACCGCGCGAAAAAACCCACGGATGCGCAGGCCTCGTCCGGCCCCGGCGCATGCGCCGGCAAGGCCGTGCGCGGCGCCGGTACGGGCGGCGCGGCAGGGAGTGCGCCAGCGTGGAGGTAAGGCGTGGGCCGGTCCGCCTCGGCGACCGGCCGTCGCGCGGCGCCGGCCTCGTGCGTCGCGCGCATCAAGCCCGGGGGCGGCGCCGGCTCGGCCAGTTCGGTGATGATCTCGCTCTCGGGGGTATGGCGCGGCGGGTGTGCGCGCTGCCCCCACCACAGGCCGCCGGCAAGCACCATGGCGGCCGCGGACCCGGCCATGGCCCACATCATGCGCGCCTGCCCGCCGGCAGGCGCGTCGCCGCCATCCATCGCCGCCGCCGGGAATGCCGGGGCAGCGGCCGCTGGCGCCTGGGGGGCGGACTGCGGCTGCGACAGCGTCAGGGCGGCCATCATGGGCACGGCCACGCCCTGGGCATCCCTGGCCTGCGGCTCGACCCAGATGTCGCCCAACCCGGCCCGGAAATCGAAGGCCTCCAGCCCCGCAGGCGCATCCTCCATGTCCATGGTCTGCAGCAATGCGGCGACGGACTGGGGCCGCTCCCGCGGCTGCAGCGCCAGGCACTGCGCAATGGCCTCGACGAAGGGACGCGAATACTCGACGCCAAACTGCCTGCGCACCGTGCGCGCCACACGCTGCAGCGGCGCCATGCGGTCACGCACGGCGCGCTGCGTGGCGGGCAGTGGCGTGTCGTTGCACAGGCAGCCATGCACCATGGCGCCCAGCGCGTACAGGTCGCTCCAGGGCCCCTGGCGCAGATGGCCGGCCGCATCGCCGTACTGTTCTAGCGGCGCGTAATTGACCTTGAGCACGGCGGCATGCTTCTGGCGACTGCCGCCGATGGCATGGCGCGCGGCCCCCAGATCCAGCAGCACCGGCGGCCCGCGATCCTGCAAAAAAATGTTGTCGGGCGAGATGTCACGGTGCAGCGTGTGCCCGTCATGCAGCACGCGTAGCGCGCTCGTGACCGACCACAGCAGCTGGCGCAGCCAGGCCTCGGGCGGTGGCGTGCGCATATGGGCGCGCGCCTGCTTGAGCGTCATGCCGCGGTACAGCGGCATGACCATGTAGGCCGTTTGATTGGCCTCCCAGAAGCGGTATACCTTGACCAGGCTGGGGTGATCGAAGCGCGCCAACAGCCGTGCCTCGTCCACGAACGAGGCCAGGCCGGCCTGGAATGATTGCTCGTCCGAGGAGGAGCGCACCCACAGCGAATGCCCGTCAGCGCGCCCGGCCAGGGCCGCCGGCATGTATTCCTTGATGGCCACGCAGCGTCGCAGCGTATGGTCGAACGCCTGGTACACCAGGCCAAAACCACCCACCCCCAGCAGGGACACCACCTCGAACTCACCCAGGCGCGCACCCGGCGGCAAGGCGTCGACATGGTGCTCGATGCGCGCCGATGTGACGCGGCGCAAGACTGCAGGCATAGGAGGAGGACGGAACGCGGACAGCCGCAGGCAAGCAAAAGTGGATACGAGCAGCGGCATGCACGGCTTGCGGCCCCAGGCCGGCCAAGCCACATCCACCACAGGGAAGGGCCGCGATCATGGCCCAGGCCGCACCACCGGCTGGCAACAAAGCGCATCCTGCCGACCCGCAACATCACGGCGCTCCGGATTGCGCCGGGCATGCGCGCCGCTACCATTGCGCATATGTTCAGTTATCGCCACGCCTTCCATGCAGGCAATCACGCCGACGTGCTCAAGCACACGGTGTTGATCGCCACCTTGCAACACCTTCTACACAAAGACACGGCCTTGACCGTACTGGACACACATGCCGGTGCCGGCCTGTACCGGCTGGACGGCGACTATGCTGCAACCAGCGCCGAATCGGCCGACGGCATCGGGCGCCTGGTACCGCCCGCGGCGCCGGCAACGCTGGCCGCGGCCCTGCAAGCCTATGTGGACATGGTGCGCGCCTTCAACCAGGGCCCGGCCACGCGCGTCTACCCCGGATCGCCCTTCATTGCCCAGCGCCTGCTGCGCGAGCAGGACCGGCTCAAGCTGTTCGAGCTGCACCCCTCGGACGCCCGCGCCCTGGCGGGCAACGTGGCCCAGCTGGAAGCCGGCAGGCAAGTGGCGGCGCTGGCCGAGGACGGCTTTGAGGGCATCAAGAAATTTTTACCCCCGCCGGCCCGCCGCGCCCTTGTACTATGCGACCCAAGCTATGAAATAAAGAGCGACTACGGGCGTGTTCTGGATCTGGTGCAGGATGGGCTGAAGCGCTTTGCCACGGGCGTGTACGCCGTTTGGTACCCCATCATCCCGCGGCCCGAGGCGCATGACCTGCCGCGCCGGCTCAAGACCATGGCCAACAAGGCCGGCAAGCCCTGGCTGCACGCCACGCTGACGGTGAAGTCCAGCAAGCTGGCCCCTGCGGCCAGTGGCGAGAACCAGCGCAGGCCTGGCCTGCCGGCCAGCGGCATGTTCCTGATCAATCCGCCCTACACCCTGCAGGCGGCGCTGCGCGAGACCTTGCCGCAGATGGCCGAGCTGCTGGCCCAGGACAGGCATGCGACCTGGACGCTGGAGAGCGGCGGGTCCTAGGCCGGCACCATTCAGCGCCGTTTGCGCCGCGGCTTGGGCACGCCGGCGGCTTTACTCGGCGCGGGCCGTTGCAGCGCCCTGGCGGCTGCCGCCGCGTCCAGCCCCAGGCCGGCGCCCTCGACAGCCGCCGGCTCCTGGCTTTCGGGGCAAACCTCTTCGTCGGCCCCCAGCCGCCACAGCTCCACCGACTTGATGCCCAGCCCCAGCATCCCAAGCTCCTCGGCTGCGGCGCGGCTCAGGTCGATGATGCGCCCGGGCGTGAACGGCCCGCGGTCGTTCACGCGCACGATGACCGTGCGGCCATTGACCAGGCTGCGCACGCACAGGCGCGCGCCAAAGGGCAGGCTGCGGTGCGCGGCCGTGAACTCCTCGCGGTCGTAGCGCTCGCCGCTGGCCGTGCGCCGTCCGTGCAGGCTGTCGGCATACCAGGAGGCCTGGCCGCTGGCCAGCAACACCGGCGCCTCGGGCTCCGGCGCACGCAGGGCGGGGGCACCCGAGCCTTCGCCGGGGCGGCGCTCGGGCCGGATGCGCAGCGCCGGCTGGCGCGCTGCCGGCACCGCCGCGGTGGCGGCAGGCTCAGGCGCGGCGGCAACCGGCGCAACGGGTTCGGGCTCGGGCGCCGACGGCGGCGGCGCGGCGCAGCCTGCCAGCCAGGCCGCAGCGCAGGCGGCCAACCACCCGCGCCAGGGCCGGACGATGGACATGCCGCCAGGCACCGCAGCCACCCTGTCGCCGCTATGCCAAGCTACCACCCCAGGCGCTGGCAGATCGCCAAGGTCGCCGCGCTCTGGTTCATGGTGTAGAAGTGCAGGCCGGGCGCGCCCGCACGCACCAGCTGCTCGCACAAGGCGGCCACCACGTCCAGGCCAAAGGCGCGGATGCTGGCCGCGTCGTCGCCAAAACCTTGCAGGCGCAGGCGGATCCAGCGCGGAATCTCGGCGCCGCAGGCGTCGGAGAAGCGCATCAGCTGGGTGGAGCCGGTGATGGGCATGATGCCCGGCACGATGGGGATGTCGAGCCCGAGGCCGCGCGCCTCATCGACAAAGCGGCTGTAGGCGTCGGCGTTGAAGAAATACTGGGTGATGGCCGAGTCCGCCCCGGCGCGCGCCTTGGCGGCGAAGGCCTGCAGGTCAGCATCCATGGAGCGCGCCTGGGGGTGCATTTCCGGGTAGGCCGCCACTTCGATGTGGAAATCGTCGCCGGTCTCGGCGCGGATGAAGGCCACCAGGTCGCTGGCGTAGTGGAATTCGCCGCCCAGGCCGTAGCCGCTGGGCAGGTCGCCGCGCAGCGCCACCAGGCGCTTGACGCCCATGGCTTTCAACTCGGCCAGCTGCTGGCGCACGCTGGCCCTGGTCGCGCCGATGCAGGAGAAATGCGAGGCAGCATCCACGCCTTCGGCCAGGATCTCGCGCACGGCGGCGAAAGTGCCCTCCTGCGTCGAGCCGCCCGCGCCGTAGGTGACGGAGCAAAACTGCGGTTGTTGCGCATACAGCTGCTGGCGCACGGCGCGCAGCTTCTCGGCCCCCTCGGGCGTCTTGGGCGGGAAGAACTCGAAACTCACCGGCAGGCTCATGCCGCCCTCCTTGCGTGAATGAAAAATTCGCGGTTGCCGTCACCGCCATCGATGGCGCTGCCCCACCAGCCGACCACCTGCAGGCCCAGCCCGGCGCAACAGGCGCGGATGCGCTGCTCGACCTCGGCGTACAGCGACGCATCGCGCACGATGCCGCCCTTGCCCACCTGGCCGGGCTGCAGCTCGAACTGCGGCTTGACCAGCATCAGCAAGTTGCCCCCCGGCGCCAGCAGCGGCGCCAGCGCCGGCAGCACCAGGGTCAGCGAGATGAAGGACAGGTCGCCGGTGATGAAGGGGAAGGACGGCGTCAGATCGTCGTCCTCGCGCCCGGCGCGGCGCTGGCGCACGGTCGCGATCTCGCCCGCAGCCCGCGCGCGGGCCTTGGCCATGCGCTCGGCCTTGAAGGCCTCGATCTCGTGCTCCTTGGCGTCCTGGCTGTCGTCGTAGTCGTCATCGACCATGCCGCCATTGCGCATCCAGGCGTAGGGCGCCTCGGGCGCGGTGTCGTTGTCCTCGGGCTCGGCCTCGATGCGCTCGGACAGCGCCTCCTCGCAGGCTTCGACCAGCGCCTGGGGCGTGAGGTGGCGCGCGTTCAGGCCCTCCACGCCAATCACCCGCGGGTCGACGCGCAGGCGCTCATGCAGCTGGCCCTGGCCCACGTCCACGCCAATCACCTGGGCCGCGCCCTGCTGCAGCAGGCAGTCGGTGAAGCCGCCGGTGCTCTGGCCCACGTCCAGGCAGCGCAGGCCGGCAACCTGCAGGCCGCTGGCGGCCAGGGCGCCTTCCAATTTCAGGCCGCCGCGCGAGAGGTACTTGGCCTCGGCGGCGTCAAGCAGCTGCAGCTCGGCACAGTCGGGAATGTCATCGCCGTTCTTGGCCACCTTGTTCCAGGGCAGCGTCGGCGCCAGGCGCCACTGCACGCCGGCGGCGATCAGGCGCTGGGCCTGGGAGCGGGTGGTGGCATAGCCGCCTTCCACCAGGAATACATCTGCGCGCATGGCGCGGGTCCTTTATGAGTCAAATATGGCTGCAGCGCTTATTGGACAAGCGTTAACAGCTATGATTTTTGCATTTGCTCCTTCCCTCTTTGGGGGAAGGCCGGGATGGAAGCCAGCCATGGTGACGGCGCCAGCCCCCACCCCATCCCTCCCCCCAAGGGGGAGGAAGTAAAGCGGCATCAATAGCGGTAGCTGTCCGGCTTGTACGGGCCGTTCTTGCCTACGCCGATATAGGCCGCCTGGGCGTCGGTCAGCTCGGTGAGCTGGGCACCGACCTTCTTCAGGTGCAGGCGCGCCACCTTTTCGTCCAGGACCTTGGGCAGCACGTAGACCTTGCCGACCTCGTAGGCATCCGGGCGCGTGAACAGCTCGATCTGCGCCAGGGTCTGGTTGGCGAACGAGTTGCTCATGACGAAGCTGGGATGGCCGGTGGCGCAGCCCAGGTTCACCAGGCGGCCCTTGGCCAGCAGGATGATGCGCTTGCCATCGGGGAAGATGACGTGATCGACCTGGGGCTTGATCTCTTCCCACTGGCAGTGCTCTTCCAGCTGCGCGACCTGGATCTCGTTGTCGAAGTGGCCGATGTTGCAGACGATGGCTTCGTTCTT
Organism: Alicycliphilus denitrificans; assembly: GCF_044792555.1. Classification (GTDB taxonomy): domain Bacteria; phylum Pseudomonadota; class Gammaproteobacteria; order Burkholderiales; family Burkholderiaceae_C; genus Alicycliphilus; species Alicycliphilus denitrificans_A. The sequence continues at coordinate 754,012 of NZ_CP126238.1, read as the reverse complement.
CATGGCCTGCATGTGCGCGAAGGTGATGACATCGCGGTTGCCCGTCGTCGTCACGAAGATGTCGCACTTGTCGGCGGCATATTCCATGGTCACCACGCGGTAGCCTTCCATCGCCGCCTGCAGCGCGTTGATGGGGTCGATCTCGGTCACCCAGACCTGGGCCGAGAGGGCGCGCAGGGCCTGGGCGCTGCCCTTGCCCACGTCGCCATAGCCCGCCACGCAGGCCACCTTGCCGGCGATCATCACGTCGGTGGCGCGCTTGATGCCGTCCACCAGCGACTCGCGGCAGCCGTAAAGGTTGTCGAACTTGGACTTGGTCACCGAGTCGTTGACGTTGATGGCGCGGAACTTGAGCGTACCCTTGGCCGACATCTCGTTCAGGCGGTGCACGCCGGTGGTGGTTTCCTCGGTCACGCCGATGATCTGCGCGCTCTTCCTGCTGTACCAGGTGGCGTCCTCGGCCAGCTTGGCGCGGATGGCGGCGAAGACGATTTTTTCTTCCTCGCTGCCCGGATTCGCCAGCACCGACAGGTCCTTCTCGGCACGCTGGCCCAGGTGCATGAGCATGGTGGCGTCGCCGCCATCGTCCAGGATCATGTTCGGGCCTTCATCGGCCGCACCCTTGGGGCCGAATTCGAAGATGCGGTGCGTGTAGTCCCAGTAGTCTTCCAGCGACTCGCCCTTGATGGCGAACACCGGCACGCCGGTGGCGGCAATCGCGGCGGCCGCGTGGTCCTGGGTGGAGAAGATGTTGCACGAGGCCCAGCGCACGTCGGCGCCCAGCGCTTTCAGCGTCTCGATCAGCACGGCGGTCTGGATGGTCATGTGCAGGCTGCCGGTGATGCGCGCGCCCTTCAGGGGCTGGCGCGCGGCGAACTCCTCGCGCACGGCCATCAGGCCGGGCATCTCGGTCTCGGCGATCTTGATTTCCTTGCGGCCCCAGGCGGCCAGGGTGATGTCGGCGATGGCCGAGTCCAGGGGGGATTTGAGAACTGCGCTCATGGCGGATTCCTTCACGGTCGTTGGGAAACCACGCGCCTGGGGGGATGGGGAACCGTTCACCGCACAGGATTGGCGTGGGTGAGCGTCGTTGCAAGAATGGGTTCCGAGCCTCACGCCCCGCAGGTAGGGGACGCTGCAACGCTCCTCGGAAAACGGCGGATTATACCGACGCCCCCCGCACCAGGCCCGCCGCCGTAAAATCACGCCCAACCGCCGGGGCTGCCGCCCCGCTTCTCTTTATTGCCAGGCGCAGCCGCGCGCCCCGGCACAGTCCCTAGAGCCCACAGTGTCCTACGCCTCCGAAACCCGGCGCCGCCGCACCTTTGCCATCATCTCCCACCCCGACGCCGGCAAGACCACGCTGACGGAAAAGCTGCTGCTGTTCTCGGGCGCGATCCAGATCGCCGGCGCCGTCAAGGGCCGCAAGGCCAGCCGCCACGCCACCTCCGACTGGATGGAGATCGAGAAGCAGCGCGGCATCTCGGTGGCGTCCAGCGTGATGCAGATGAGCTACCGCGAGCATGTCATCAACCTGCTCGACACCCCCGGCCACAAGGACTTCAGCGAGGACACCTACCGCGTGCTCACCGCCGTCGATTCGGCCCTGATGGTCATCGACGCCGCCAACGGCGTGGAGGCGCAGACGCGCCGCCTGATCGAGGTCTGCCGCCAGAGAGACACGCCCATCATCACCTTCGTCAACAAGATGGACCGCGAGGTGCGCGACCCGCTGGACATCCTGGACGAAGTGGAGCGCGAACTGGGCATGCCCTGCTGCCCCATGACCTGGCCCGTGGGCCAGGGCAAGAACTTCGGCGGCATCATCGACCTGCGCACGCAGAGCATGACGGTGTTCCAGGCCGGCAGCGAAAAGCGGCCGGAGGACTTCGAGATCATTCCGCTCTCCGACGTGGAAAAACTGCGCGCGCGCTTCGGCCAGGCCTACGACGACGCCATCGAGAGCATGGAACTGGCCGTGGGCGCCTCCATCGCCTGGGACCACCAGGAGTTCCTGGCCGCGCGCCTCACGCCCGTGTTCTTCGGCTCGGGCGTGAACAACTTCGGCGTCATGGAGGTCTTGAACGCCGTGGTCGACATGTCGCCCCCGCCCGGCCCGCGCATGGCCTTCACCGAGGTGAACCGCCAGCGCGAGGAGCGCACCGTGCGCCCCGAGGACCCCGGCTTCTCCGGCGTGGTCTTCAAGGTGCAGGCGAACATGGACGCCAACCACCGCGACCGCATTGCCTTCGTGCGCGTGGCCTCGGGCAAGTACACACCGGGCATGAAGATGAAGGTGCAGCGCACGGGCAAGGAGCTGCGACCGACCAGCGTCGTCACCTTCATGAGCCAGCGCCGCGAGGCCGTCGACGAGGCCTACGCCGGCGACATCATCGGCTTCACCATCCACGGCGGCGTGCAGCTGGGCGACAGCATCACCGACGGCCCCAGCCTGCAGTTCACCGGCCTGCCCTTCTTCGCGCCCGAGCTGTTCATGACCGTGGTGCTGAAGAACCCGCTGCGCACCAAGCAGCTGCAGCAGGGCCTGATGCAGCTGGGCGAGGAAGGCGCGATCCAGGTCTTCAAGCCCGACGCCGGCGGCAACATGCTGCTGGGCGCCGTGGGCCAGCTGCAGTTCGAGGTGGTGCAGCACCGCCTGAAGACCGAGTACGACTGCGACGTGCGCCTGGAGGGCTGCCAGTACACCGGCGCCCGCTGGATCACCGCCGACACGCCGCAAGAGCTGCGCGAATTCGAGAACGCCTACCCGCTGCGCATGGCGCATGACGCGGCCGACACGCTGGCCTACCTGTGCACCAGCCCGTACGACGTGCGCCTGGCGCAGGAGCGCTTTCCGAAGATCCACTTCCATCCGCTGCGCGAGCATGCGGGGCTGGCGCTGGGTACGAGCTGAGCATGCGGCCGCTCTCGCTCTGGCAGCCGCCGCGCATCGCCGGCCTGCTCACCGATATCGACGACACCCTGACCACCGACGGCGCCATCACGCCCGACGCGCTGGCCGCGCTGGCCGACCTGAAGGCCGCGGGCCTGCATGTCATCCCCATCACCGGGCGGCCCGTGGGCTGGAGCGAGCCGTTTGCGCTCGCCTGGCCGGTGGACGCCATCGTGGCCGAGAACGGGGCCTGCGCCCTGCTGCCCGGTGATTTGCAGAAAATTAGGCTGCAAGGTTCACCAGCAAAGCGCGAGCAGCTATCAAAAATATACCAGCAAGATACGGCCACACGCACCGCGAACTACGCACGCATGCAGCAGGTGCTGGCCGACATCGAGGCGCGCGTGCCCGGCGCGCGGCGCGCCACGGACTCGCCCGGGCGCGAGTGCGACATCGCCATCGATCACAGCGAGTTCACGCAGCTGCCGCAGGCGGCGATCGACGCATGCGTCGCCATCATGCAGGCCGCAGGCATGAACGCCACCGTGAGCAGCATCCACATCAACGGCTGGTTTGGCGCGCACGACAAGCTCGAAGGCGCGCGCTGGATCGTGCGCGCGCTGCTCGGGCGCGACCTGGACGCCGAGATCGACCAATGGGTGTATGTGGGCGACTCCACCAATGACCAGCGCATGTTCGAGCATTTCCCGCACAGCGTGGGCGTGGCCAACATCGCGCGCTTCGTGCCCCAGCTGCAGCATCTGCCGCGCTACGTCACGCGCGGCGAGCGCGGCGCGGGCTTTGCCGAGCTGGCGCGCGCTCTTCTGACAACATCCCGCTGAGCCGCTACGCGGCTTCCCCCTTCTCTCGAATTGCTGCGCAATTCGGGAAGGGGGACGACGCCAGCGCGGCGGGGCGGCCCTTGCGCGGCGTCCCGCGCATGGGGCGCGCCAGTTTCATGGACGTGGGCAACGCAATCTAAATTGCCCTCGGGCCCCAAGGCGCACACAATGGCACGCAGACTCCTGCACGCCAAGCACCGCTGCCATGACCCGACTCATAGACCTGCCCACGCTCGCCGCCCTGGTGCACGACATGGGCCCCGAGCATTTCATCTGCGAGCTGGCCGACGAGATCCACGCCGACTTCCTGCGCTGGAACGCGTTCGACAAGACGGCACGCGCGGCCAGCCACAGCCCGCAAGGCGTGATCGAGCTCATGCCCGTGTCCGACGGGCGGCTCTACAGCTTCAAGTATGTCAACGGCCACCCCGGCAACCCGGCCCGGGGCCTGCCCACGGTGATGGCCTTCGGCGTGCTGGCCGAGGTGGCCACGGGCCTGCCGCTGCTGCTGTCGGAGATGACCCTGGCCACGGCGCTGCGTACCGCCGCCACCTCGGCCCTGGCGGCGCAGGCGCTGGCGCGCACGGGCAGCCGCAGCATGGCGCTGATCGGCAACGGCGCGCAGGCCGAGTTCCAGGCCCTGGCGTTCCATGCGCTGCTGGGCGTCGAGGAGCTGCGCGTGTTCGACATCGCCCCCGCCGCCAGCGACAAGTTGCAGCGCAACCTGGCGCGCACGCCGGGGCTGAAGCTGATACGCGCGGCCTCCGTCGCCGAGGCGGTGCGCGGCGCCGACATCGTGACCACGACCACGGCCGCCAAGCGCCACGCACGCATCATCACGCCGGCCATGCTGGAGCCGGGCATGCACCTGAACGCGGTGGGCGGCGACTGCCCCGGCAAGACCGAGCTGCATCCCGGGGTGCTGCGGCGCGCGCGCATCGTCGTCGAATACGCACCGCAAAGCCGCGTGGAGGGCGAGATCCAGCAACTGGCCGCGGACCACCCGGTGACCGAGCTGTGGCAGGTTCTGGCCGGATTGGCGCCGGGGCGCGAACATGCCGACCAGGTCACCTGCTTCGATTCCGTGGGCTTTGCGCTGGAGGACCACGCCACCTTGCGCCTCATCCACCGGCTGGCACTGGCGCGGGGGCTGGGGGTGGACGTGGCGCTGGCGCCCACGGACGGCGACCCCAGGGATTTGTTCGGGCACACGCGCAGCCGGCTGCGCAGGGTTGTGTAGCCGAAACGGGCGAAAACGCCCGTACAGTAAGCGCATGCAGCTATCAAAAAAGCCAAAGGTGCCGGGAGCACCTTTGGCTTGACGGTCCGATGTGCAAACTCAGTGCTGCAGAATTTTGTTGAGGAAGTCCTTGGTGCGCGGCTGGCGCGCCTCGGGGTGGCCGAAGAAATCGTCCTTGCTGCAGTCCTCCAGGATCTTGCCGCCCACGTCCATGAAGATCACGCGGTCGCTGACCTTCTTGGCGAAGCCCATTTCGTGCGTCACGCACATCATGGTCATGCCCTCATGGGCCAGGCCCATCATCACGTCCAGCACCTCGCCCACCATCTCGGGGTCGAGCGCCGAGGTGGGTTCGTCGAACAGCATCACTATGGGGTCCATGGACAGGGCGCGCGCAATCGCCACGCGCTGCTGCTGGCCGCCCGAGAGCTGGCCGGGGAACTTGTCCTTGTGCGCCATCAGGCCCACGCGGTCAAGCATCTTCAGGCCGCGCACCTTGGCGTCATCGGGGCTGCGCCCCAGCACCTTGATCTGGGCGATGGTCAGGTTCTCGGTCACCGACAGGTGCGGGAACAGCTCGAAGTGCTGGAACACCATGCCCACGCGCGAGCGCAGCTTGGGCAGGTTGGTCTTGGGGTCGTGCACGGCCGTGCCGTCGACCCAGATTTCGCCCTTCTGTATCGGTTCCAGCGCGTTGATGGTCTTGATCAGCGTGGACTTGCCCGAGCCCGAGGGCCCGCAGACCACCACCACCTCGCCCTTCTTGATGCTCGTGGAGCAGTCGCTCAGCACCTGGAAGCTCCCGTACCACTTGGAGACGTTCTTGAGTTCGATCATGTGAAATTCCTTGCAAAAAAACGCCTCAGCGGATGATGGCGATCTTCTGGTGCAGGCGCTTGACGCTCCACGACAGCGCGTAGCAGATGACGAAATAGACCACGGCTGCGGCCATGTAGGCCTCGATCGGACGGCCGTAGTTCTTGCCCGCGATCTCGAAGCCCTTGAGCATGTCGTAGGCGCCGATGGCATAGACCAGCGAGGTGTCCTGGAACAGGATGATGGTCTGCGTCAGCAGCACCGGCAGCATGTTGCGGAACGCCTGGGGCAGGATCACCAGCCGCATGTTCTGGCCATAGGTCATGCCCACGGCCTGGCCGGCAAAGACCTGGCCACGCGGGATGGACTGTATGCCCGCGCGCATGATCTCGCTGAAGTAGGCGGCCTCGAAGGCCACGAAGGTGATGATGGCCGAGATCTCAGCCCCTATGGGCCGCCCGATGATCAGCGGCACCAGCAGGAAGAACCACAGGATCACCATCACCAGCGGAATCGAGCGCATGCCGTTGACGTAGACCGTGGCGGGGGCCATCAGCCAGCGCCGGCCCGACAGGCGCATGAGCGCCAGCAAGGTGCCCAGCAGGATGCCGCCCAGCGTGGCAATCGCCGTGAGGATGACGCTGAAGTACAGGCCCTTGAGGACGAAGTTGGAGAACAGCTCCCAGGTGAAGAAGGACCAGTCGATGTTCAGATTCATCTCAATGCCCTCCCCCGCCCGCGGCGATCATGCCGGGCACGCGCGCGCGCTGCTCGATGAAGGCCATGATGCGGTTGATGGCGAAGGCCGAGACCACATACAGGCCCGTCACCGCCAGGTAGACCTCGATGCCGCGCGAGGTCTCCTCCTGCGCCTGCATGGCGAACATGGTCAGCTCGGCCACCGACACGGCGAAGGCCACCGACGAGTTCTTGAAGATGTTCATGGTCTCGCTGGTCAGCGGCGGGATGATGATGCGAAACGCCATGGGCAGCAGCACATAGCGGTAGTACTGGAAGGTGGTGAAACCCATGGCCATGCCAGCGTAGCGCTGGCCGCGCGGCAACGCCAGGATCCCCGAGCGCAGCTGCTCGGCAATGCGCGCCGAGGTGAAGAAGCCCAGCGCAAACACCACCAGCACGAAGCCCGGCAGCGACTTCATGGCCGGGAAGATGGAGGGGATCACGTGGTACCACAAGAAAATGTGCACCAGCAGCGGAATATTGCGAAAGAACTCCACCCAGGCATTGCCCAGGCGCACGATCCACGGGCTGCCCTCCAGGGTACGCAAGGTACCGATCAGCGAGCCCACGACCAGCGCCACCACCAGCGACAGCAGAGACACCGACACCGTCCAGCCCCAGGCCGATAGCATCCAGTCGAGGTAGGTAATGTCGCCGCCCTTGCCAAAGCAGCTCGCGCCCACCTCTTGGGTAATGGTGTCCTGGCAGAACACCTGCCAATCCCAACTCATAAGAACACCTCTTGATTTTCAAACTCGGACACACGCAACCAGCTCGTGGTGCGCAGCAAAAAAGCCCCTTCCGTCCATCAGGCCAGAAGGGGCCGGACGCCGTGGCGCCGCTTACTTGACTTCGTAGGACTCCATCGGCTTGTCGTTCGGATTCGCCCAGGCTTCCTTGGTGGCCTCGGACAGCGGCAGGCCGACCTTCACGTTGTTGGGCGGAATGGGCTGCATGAACCAGCGGTCGTAGAGCTTGGCCAGGGAGCCGTCCTTGATCTGGCGCACGATGGAGTCGTCCACGGCCTTCTTGAAGGCCGGGTCGTCCTTGCGCAGCATGCAGGCGATGGGCTCGACCGACAGCACCTCGCCGACGACCTTGTAGTCCTGCGGGTTCTTGGACTTGGAGATGTTGGCCGCCAGGATGGAGCCGTCCATGATGAAGGCATCGGCGCGGCCCGTCTCCAGCATCAGGAAGCTGTCGGCATGGTCCTTGCCCATAATCTCCTTGAAGGTCAGGCCCTCGGCGCGCTTGTTCTTGCGCAGCGTCTGCACCGAGGTGGTGCCCGTGGTGGTGACGATGGTCTTGCCGTTCAGGTCCTTGATGCCGGTGATGCCGGACTTGGCGTTCACCGCGATGCGCACCTCCTCCACATAGGTGGTGTAGGCAAAGGCCACGTCCTTCTGGCGCGCGGTATTGTTGGTGGTGGAGCCGCACTCGATGTCCACGGTGCCGTTCACCACCAGCGGAATGCGGTTCTGCGAGGTCACGGGCTGGTACTTGATCTCCATCTTGGCCAGGCCCAGCTGCTTCTGGATGTCGGCCAGGATGCGCTCGCCCATCTCGGTGTGAAAGCCCACGTACTTGCCACTGCCCAGCGTGTAGCCCAGGCCCGAGGACTCGCGCACGCCCAGGGTCACGGCGCCAGACGACTTGATCTTGGCCAGGGTGTCGTTGGCCTGCGCCATGGCGCTACCTGCGGCCAGGACGGTGATCGCGGCGGCCAGCAAATGCTTCTTCATATGAAATCTCCTTGTGGGTGAAACGATGGGAACATGTGTGGACTGGGTTGCAGGCGATGGATACGGCCGATGAGGCGCCACCGATGTGCAACCCTCTCCCCGGTTGGGGAGCAGGCCTCGTATTGTGCGTGCTCCAGAAGCCCCCAGGGCGCTGGATTCCTAGGGTATTTCCAGGACAACCCCGGAGACAAAGGTTCAAATCGGGTTCTGCCCGCCTTGCGCCTGCAGATAGGCCCATAGCGCCTGCGCCAGGCTCTTCGCCGATTCCTTGCGCGAGGGCTTTTCGCGGTAGGCGCGCACTTCCATGACCATCTGCAAATCCTCCACGCCGGGCGGCGCGGCGCTGACCAGCTTGTGTGCGCGCAGTTCTTTCTTCACGGCGCTGTAAGGCAGGAAGGCCACGCCATGGCCTTCCAGCGCCATGGCCTTCAGGCCCTCGGCCATGTCGGTCTCATACACCCGCTCCAGGTGGATGGCGGTACTCGACTGCTTGAGGATGAGCTCCGTCACCCGGCCCAGGTAGGCGCCCGGCGCATAGCCCAGGTAGGGCAGGGGCTCGCCTGCGCGCCCGGGCAGGCAAAACAGCGGCTGGCCATCGGGGCCGGCCTTGGCATAGGGCGCCAGCACCTCCTGGCCCAGGGTCACCATGTCATAGCGTTCGGGGTCCAGCTGCAAGGGCTGGGACGGGTGGTGGTAGGAGATCAGCAGGTCGCAGCCGCCCTCCACCAGGCGCATCACCGCGTCGTGCACGTTCAGGGCGATCAGGCGGCTCTTGAGCGGCCCGAAATCCGCGCGCACGGCCGACACCCAGGCCGGAAAGAAGGTGAACGCCAGCGTATGCGGGACGGCGAACTCGATCATGTCGGAGCTGCTGCTGGAATGCCCGCGCAGCATGGCGCGGGTGTTCTGCAGCGCCTGCAGCACCTCCAGGGCCTGGTCATACAGCGTGGTGCCGGCGGGCGTGAGCCGCGTGGGGTAGGAGCTGCGGTCCACCAGGTCGGTACCCGCCCAGGCCTCCAGCGCCTGGATGCGGCGCGAGAACGCCGGCTGCGTCACGTGGCGCAACTGGGCCGAACGGCTGAAGCTGCGCGTCTCGGCCAGGCTGACGAAATCTTCGAGCCATTTGGTTTCCATGGCGCGGCATTATCCGCCCGTGCGGCCCCGGCCTGCGCGAAAGACATAGTTTCCATAGCAGCGCGCATAATCGCGCGACCCGTTCCTGGCCGGTATCCGTGCCTGGGTGAAGGCAGTTGCCACATCTGCCGGTCCGTTTCGTCTCAGCCCCCATCTGCCCATGGATTCCACGCCCTCCGGCACACCCACGCCACCCGCCTCCCCCACCGGGGAGCCGCGCTCCCTGCGCATCGAAGACTGGCTCACCGTCAGCGCCATGGCGCTGCTGGCATTGATCACCTTTGCCAATGTGCTGGTGCGCTACTTCACCAGCTCCTCCTTCGCCTGGACGGAGGAAATTTCCATCTTCCTGATGATCGTGCTGGCCCTGGTGGGCGGCTCCTCGGCGGTGGCGCGCGACCAGCACATCCGCATCGAATTTTTCTGCCAGAGCGGCTCGGCCGCGCGCCGCAGGCGCCTGGCCCAGCTGGGCGCGGCCTGCGTGGCGCTGCTGTTTGGCCTGATCGCGTGCTTGAGCGTGCGCGTGGTCTGGGATGACTGGCGCTTCGAGGAAACCTCGCCCGGCATCGGCGTGCCGCAGTGGTGGTATTCGATCTGGCTGCCGGTGTGCGCGACCCTGATTGCCGCGCGCGCCATCGGCCTGCTGCGCCGGCGCACGCGCCAGAGCGATGCGCAGTACCTGCAGGACAGTGCGCCGGCGCAGGAGGAGCAGCCATGATCGCCACGCTGCTGTTCGCAGCCTTCCTGACACTGATGCTGCTGGGCGTGCCCATAGGCGCGGCCCTGGGCCTGGCGGGGGCGGCGGCGATTGCGCTGGCCAATGCCGAGACGCAGTGGTTCGGCCTGCTGGCCGTGCCGCAGAACTTCTACGCCGGGCTGGGCAAGTACCCGCTGCTGGCCATCCCGATGTTCGTGCTCGTGGGCTCCATCTTCGACCGCTCCGGCGTGGCGCTGCGCCTGGTGAACTTTGCCGTCGCCATCGTCGGGCGCGGCCCGGGCATGCTGCCGCTGGTGGCCATCAGCGTGGCCATGTTCATGGGCGGCATCTCCGGCTCGGGCCCGGCCACGGCCGCCGCCGTGGGCGCGGTGATGATCGCCGCCATGGCGCGCGCGGGCTACCCCGGTGCGTTTTCCGCCAGCGTGGTGGCGGCCGCCGCAGCCACCGACATCCTGATACCGCCCTCGGTGGCCTTCATCGTGTACTCGGTGCTGGTGCCGGGCGCATCGGTGCCGGCGCTGTTCGCCGCCGGCATGTTCCCCGGCATCCTGGCGGGGCTGGCGCTCATCATCCCCTCCGTGTGGCTGGCGCGGCGCCACAAGATGGGCCAGCTGGAGGCCGACCTGCCGCGCCCGCCGTTCTGGCGCAGCCTGCGCGAGGCCGCCTGGGGCCTGGCCGCGCCGGTGGTGATCCTGGGCGGCATGCGCATGGGCTGGTTCACACCCACCGAGGCCGCCGTGGTGGCCGTGTTCTACGGCCTGTTCGTGGGCATGGCGGTGCACCGCACGATTGGCGTGCGCGACCTGTTTTCCATCCTGCGCGAGGCGGGCGAGTTGTCGGCGGTGATCCTGATCGTGGTGTCGCTGGCAGGCATCTTTGCGTTCTCGCTGTCCACCCTGGGCGTGATCGACCCGGTGACACGCTTCATCGTCGAATCCGGCATGGGCGAGACCGGCGTCATGGCCGCGCTCATCGTGCTGCTGCTCATCATGGGCATGTTCCTTGATGGCATCTCCATCATGCTCATCTTCGTGCCGCTGGTGCTGCCGCTGGTGCAGCATTTCCAGTGGGACGTGGTGTGGTTCGGCACCGTGCTGGTGCTCACCATCGCCATCGGCCAGTTCACCCCGCCCATGGCCGTGAACCTGATGGTGGCCTCGAAAATCGCCCAGGTGCGCATGGAAGCCACCACGCGCTGGGTGCTGTGGCTGGTGCTGGCCATGTGCCTGGCCATGCTGGCCGTGGTGGCCTGGCCGCAGATCGCGCTCTGGCTGCCCGCCAAGCTGGGGTATTGATTTTTTCCCAAGGAGACTTTGACGATGAAACTGCGTACCTTTCTGACCACCGCCGTCGCCGCCGCCGCTGCGCTGGCTTTTTCCGCGCCCGCGCTGGCGCAGGCCAACTACAAGAGCGAATACCGCATGTCGCTGGTGCTGGGCCCGGCCTTCCCCTGGGGCAAGGGCGGCGAGCTGTGGGCCGCCAAGGTCAAGGAAAAGACCCAGGGCCGCATCAACATCAAGCTCTACCCCGGCGTGTCGCTGATCCAGGGCGACCAGACGCGTGAATTCAGCGCGCTGCGCCAGGGCGTGATCGACATGGCCATCGGCTCGACCATCAACTGGTCGCCCCAGGTCAAGCAGCTGAACCTGTTCTCGCTGCCCTTCCTGCTGCCCGACTACGCCGCCGTGGATGCCGTGACCCAGGGAGCAGTGGGCCAGAGCCTCTTCAAGACGCTGGAGAAAGCCGGCGTGGTGCCGCTCGCCTGGGGCGAGAACGGCTACCGCGAGATCAGCAACAGCAAGCACGCCATCAAGAGCCCGGCGGACCTGAAGGGCCTGAAGATCCGCGTCGTCGGCTCGCCGCTGTTCCTCGACACCTTCACCGCCCTGGGCGCCAACCCCACGCAGATGAGCTGGGCCGACGCCCAGCCCGCCTTCGCCAGCGGCGCCGTGGACGGGCAGGAAAACCCGCTGACCATCTTCACCGCCGCCAAGCTGCACAACGTGGCGCAGAAGTACCTGACGATGTGGGGCTACATGAACGACCCGCTGGTCTTCGTGGTGAACAAGGACGTGTGGAACAGCTGGACGCCTGCCGACCGCGAGGCCGTGCGCCAGGCCGCCATCGAGGCCGGCAAGGAAGAAATCGCCATCGCGCGCAAGGGCGTGGTCGAGGCCGACAAGCCGCTCCTGAAGCAGATCGAGGGCCTGGGCGTGACCGTGACGCAGCTCACCCCCGCCGAGCGCGAGGCCTTCGTGAAGGCCACGCGCCCGGTGTACGACAAGTGGAAGGGCCAGATCGGCGCCGACCTGGTGGGCGCGGCAGAGAAGGCGATTGCGGGGCGCAAGCAGTAGCCAGCAAGCAAGCCAATAGATCAGAAAATAGTAGCTGCCGGCGCTTTCACATCAAGGGCTAGCAGCTATTTTTCTTTAAATCTATCGGGGAAATTCAGCCTGCACGGTTTCCGCAAGAAATTGGACAAAGGCCTTGACCTGCGGTGATGAATGGATACCTGGCGGGGTGATGGCATACAGCGTGCTGCCGGGCGTGGGCTCGATCTGGTAGTCGGCCAGCACCTGCACCAGCTCTCCCTGGGCCAAATCGCGGGACGCGACATAGACCGGCAGCAGGCACACGCCCAGTCCGTCGCGGGCCAGCTGGCCCAGCAGGCCGTAATCAGGGCAGGCCACCCGCGAGCGCAGCACCACGCGGTGCAGGGCCGACTCTTTGCGCAACTGCAGCTCCATCCGGGCACGCATGCCCAGCCAGGCCAGCTGCGCCAGATCCTCGGGCAACTGGGGCGTTCCGTGCTCGGCCAGATAGGTCGGGCTGGCGCAAAAAATCCATTGCGTATGCCCCAGCACGCGGGCCACATGCTGCGGTGACGGCTCGTTGGTGAAGTGAATCGCCACGTCGATACGCTCTTCGATCAAGTCCAGCGCACCCGATTTCAAGGTGATCTGCAAGGACACCGCCGGGTAGCGGCGGCAAAAAGCCTCGAACAGGGGCACCAGGTACTGCCTGCCAATCGCTGGCGGACAGCTGACATGCAGCGCCCCGCGCACCACGCCGCCGTGCGACAGCAGCAGGCTCTTGGCCTGCTCTACCTCGGCGCGCACGGCCAGGCACTGCTCGTAGAACGCAGCGCCCAGGTCGGTCAGCACCATCTTGCGGGTGGTGCGGCGCAGCAGCTGCACGCCCGCGGTGTGCTCCAGCTCCTTGATGCGGCGGCTGACGTTGGAGCGGTCCATGCCCAGGCGCCGCGCGGCCGTGGCAAAACTGCCTGCTTCCACGACCTCGGCAAAAAATAAATAGGGCGACTGTTCCACCGGCAAGACCTCCGGTGGGCGAGCATAAGGCCTGCGCCCTCCCCTGTCCGGCGCGACGGTGGACAACACGGGCGCGCTCAACCGGCGCAAATGCGGGCGCGGGCCAGGTCGTATTCGGCGCGCAGCCGGGCCACGATCTCGCGCACTTCGGGCAGGTCGTGGATCTGGCCCACGCCCTGGCCTGCGCCCCAGATGTCCTTCCAGGCCTTGGCCTTGGATCGGCCATTGGCAAAGCTCATGTTCGCCTTGTCGCCCACCGGCAGATTTTCCGGGTCCAGGCCCACGCGTTCGATGCTTTCGCGCAGGTAGTTGCCGTGCACGCCCGAGAACCAGTTGCTGTAGATGATGTCCGACGCGCCCGCCTTCACGATGGCCTGCTTGTAGTCCTCACTGGCATTGGCTTCCTTGCTGGCAATAAAGCGCGTGCCCATGTAGGCAAAGTCCGCGCCCATGGCGCGTGCGGCCAGCACGGCAGCGCCGGTGGCCATGGCACCGGACAGGGCCAGGGGCCCGTCAAAAATGCGCCGCACCTCGCCCACCAGCGCAAACGGCGACTGGGTGCCCGCATGGCCGCCCGCACCCGCCGCCACGACGATCAGGCCGTCCACCCCCGCCTCCAGCGCCTTGTGGGCGTGGCGCACATTGACCACGTCATGAAAGATCACGCCGCCGTAGCCGTGCACGGCATCTACGACTTCGCGCGCAGGCGCGCGCAGCGAGGTGATGATGACCGGCACCTGGTGCTGTATGCAGGTTTCCACGTCCTGCATCAGGCGCCCGTTGGAGCTGTGCGCAATCTGGTTGACCGCAATCGGCCCCACCGGCTGGCCAGGGTGGGCCGCCCGGTAGGCGTCCAGGTCGGCCTTCATCTGGTGCAACCACTCGCCCAGCAGCTCGGGCTGGCGGGCGTTGAGCGCCGGGAACGAGCCCACGATGCCAGCCTTGCACTGCGCCAGCACCAGCTCGGGGTAACTGACGGTGAACATCGGCGAGGCGATGATGGGCAGCGCCAGGTTTTGCAGCGCGGCGGGGATTCGGGACGTAATGGCGTTCATGCTCGCTCGCTTAGAAGGTCAGGAAACGAAGAGAGGGCAGATAGGACTCAGTCCAGCGTCACGCCCGAGGCCTTGACCCGCTCGGCCTGCAGCTTGCTGTTGCTGATCAGGTAGTTCTTGAACTCCACCGGCGTCGATGCCACGGGCACGTAGCTGAAGGCATCGATGTTTTTCTGGCGGAAGTCCGGCGTGGCGATGATGGCCTTGGCGCTGGCCGCCACCTTGTCCACCACCGCCGCGGGGGTGCCCTTGGGCGCCAGCAGGCCGATGCTGAAGATGGCGTGAATGTCCTTGACACCCGCCTCCTTGAAGGTGGGCACCTGGGGCAAGGCCGCGCTGCGGGTTTCGGACGACACTGCCAGAGGCTTGAGCACACCGGTCTTCACATGCTGCTCGATCACCGACACGGCCAGCACTGCGGCATCCACCTGGCCGGCAATCACGTCGGGAATCAGGTTGGCCGCGCCCCGGTAGGGCACATGGGTCATGGAGATGCCCTCCTGCTTTTCAAAGGTCACCATGGGCAGGTGGGCAATGCCGCCCGCGCCAGACGAGCCATAGCTCAGCGGCTTGCCCTGGGCCTTGGCCTTGCGGGCCAGCTCGACAAACTCGGGCACGGTGTTGGCCGGTGCGTTCTTGTGCGTGAACAGCATCAGCGGCAGGCTGATCAGCTGGCTGATGGGCACGAAGTCAGCCTCCACGTTGTAGGGCAGCTTCTTGTAGAGATGCGGGCTCATGGTGAGCGAGGCCTCGGTGCCAGCAAACAGGGTGTAGCCGTCGGGTGCGCTCTTGGCGACCTGGTCGGCGCCAATGATTTCGTTGGCGCCCGGCTTGTTGAGCACCACCACCGGCTGCTTCCAGGTGTCCGACAGCTGCTGGCCCAGCGCGCGAATGAAGTTGTCCACCGGCCCGCCTGCGGAATACGGCACCACGATGGTCACGGGCTTGCTGGGGTAGGCCTGGGCCTGGGTCGCCGCCGTCGCGGTGCACAGGGCCAGGGTCACGGCGGCAAGGTTGGAAAGCTGTTGTTTCATGTTGTCTCCTGAGGATGGAAAAGGGCATTGGGTAAAGCTAAGAGATCAAGCGGGTTGCGCGGGCAGGCGCTTGAGGATGAGTAAATCACTGCTGCCTTCTTGCACCACCTGGCCGTGCTGATCCACCAGTTGCAAATGCCGGTCCAGGCGGCCCACGCGGGGACTGCTGCCCGGATGAAGCTCGGTCACGGTGAGTTGCAGGCGCAGGGTTTGTCCAATCAGGATGGGTGCCTTGAAAACCCATTCCTTGAGCGAGAGCATGGCCACCGCCGTGCCGTCAAAAATTCCCATCTGGTGCATGAAACCCGTCAGCAAGGCCACGCCAAAGGCGCCGTGGACGATGCGCTGGCCAAAGCGGGTGCCGGCGGCAAACTCGGCGTCGGCATGGATGGGGTTCCAGTCGCCCGAGATCATGTTGAACAGGGTGAGGTCGGCTTCGGTCACTGTGCGGCCCGAGCTGGTGAAATGCTCGCCGACGGTGAAGTCTTCAAAGTAACGCGGGGTCATGCGGCCTCCTGGGGCTCGTTGGCTTCGGCAGCCAAGCGTTGCTGCGCCATCTGGCGCAATTGCGCACGGGAAATCTTGTTGCCGTTGGCGCCCTGGGTCAGAGGAAAGGCAGAGAGCATCCACACCCGCTGCGGCACCTTGTAGCTAGCAATGGACTGGCGCAGCGGGGCCAGCAGGGCCGCCGTGTCGGGCCCCGCGCCCGCCTCAGGGACGATGAAGGCCACGGGGCGGTCCTGGCCCTGGATGGGCACCGCCACCACCTGCGCCTCTCGCACGCCAGGGTCGCGCTGCAAAAGCTCTTCAATTTCCGCCGGGTTGACCAGGTTGCCGCCCAGGCGCACGGCATCGCCCAGGCGGGTCTCGAACACCAGGCTGCCATCGGGGCGCAGGTGGCCCAGGTCGCCGGTCTGGAAATAGCCTTCACACATGGCCTCTGCCGTGGCCTCCGGGTTGCGGAAGTAGCCCTGGAACAGGCTGGGCGCCTGAATCTCAATCTGCCCCGACTGCCCTGCCGGCAACAACTGGCCCGTGGCTTCGTCGCGGATGCGGATATGCGCCTGGCCCCCGGCCACCGGCACGCCGCCGCCCTCCAACCGCTGCGCCAGCGGCGCGTCGCCAGCCTGGGCCGAGAAAACGGCCAGCACCTCGCTGGAGCCGTACAGGCCATGCAGCGGAATGCCGCGCGCACAGCAGGCCTGGGCAATTTCGGTGAAGTTCGACGTGAAGGCGCCAAAGCCAAAGAAGCGCAGCGACGGAAAAGGCTGCGCCGCCTGCGAGCTGTCCGCCAGGCGGCGCACCATCTCGTCGCTGCCAAAACAATGTGTCACCGCATGGCGCACCAGCAAGGCGGCGGCCTCTTCGGCTTCAAACAAGGCTGGCAAAATCACTGGCGCGCCCGCGGCGAACGCAGCCAGGGTGCTGTTCAACCCAAAGGCGCCGCACAGCGGCAGCAGGGTCAGCAGGCAGGCACCGGGCGCATCCAGGCGGTAGGCAGTGGCACAGCGCAAGGCATGGTCCACCAGGGTGCGCTGCGGGTGCATGACCAGCTTGGGCGCCTTGGTGGTGCCCGAGGTGGAGAACAGCACCACCGTGGCTTCGGGGTTTGATTCGTCCGGCCCGGCATCGGGCGTGCATTGCTGCCAGTCCAACGCAACCAGCGGCCAGAGCAGCCCGGCGGCAAGATCCGCCACGCCAGCAGGCGCGGCGCTGCCGCTGCCCAGCACGGCCACTTGCTGCAAATCGGGCACTTGCGCGGGGTCCAGGCCTGCCAGGATGGCGAGAAAGTCCAGCCGCTGGTGGGGCTGCTGCGTCACCAGCACACGGGCGCCGCTGGTGCGCAGAATGTGGGCCACCTCTTCCCGGCGATAGCGGGTGTTGACAGCCGCCACCGTGGCGCCGATGCGCCCCGCCGCGATCAGCAGCGCCAGCCATTCGACCCGGTTCACCAGCCACACGGCCACCCGGTCGCCCGGCCCAATACCCGCCGAACGCAACCAGGCTGTCATGCACTGCACCTGCTGCGCCAGCGCCGCCACCGTGGTGACGCCCTCGCCATGCACAAAGGCCGGCGCCTGCGGGTCGACCGCCAGGCGGGCCTGCAGCAGCGCAGAAAAACGTAAATCAGACACAGTCTGCTCTCCTCCAGGGACTAACGGGCTTTGGTGAGCAACCTCGCCAGCGTGCTTTCTGGTGCACGGCGAGCATCGATTGCTGTTGATGCCGATTGTTTCAGGAGGATTGCACGCCAGGAAGACGGTCAAAACACATTGGATTGATGCTCAAGATACATCAATGATTCGGGTTTTTACCAATCCTGCAGAGCGTGCACGATAGCTCCCAGCCGCGCGCCTGGGCCGCTTGCCAGGCCTGGTACTCCGAGCTGCGCAACCGGTAGCGGGCAATGCTGCCTTCGTGCGCATATTGGCTGGCGACTTCGTCCGAGAGCAAGGCCTGCGTGATGGCCCAGCGCCCGTAGTTCGACACTTGGAAGCACTAGTACAGCGGCTTGGTCAACTCAGTCGCAAATGCAATCACAGCGCGCAAAAAGTAAATAAACGCTCCTTAAAAAATAGCTGCTTCCGCTTATAAAGCATCGGTTGACGGCTATTTTTTTTGTATCTTTGGATAAGCGACACCTTTGCCATCTGGAGACCGCGTCACCTCCTTGCGCGCTTCCAGCAGAGCGCAGACCTGCTGCGCCATGGCCTTGGGATCGGCGGCCTTGACGGCATGCGTTTCGATGAGCTTGAGCAGGCCCTCCCGGCGCGCAGGCTTGTTCTTGGGCATCTTTTCCAGGCTGGCAAGAACAGCCTGTGCAATCTGCGCCGCGGTAGGGACTGCGGTCTTTTTCTTTGTCGCAGTTGCTGGAGGCAGCCCCGGGGCTGGTATTGCCGTCCCGCTCGGATAACTCACAGCATCGCTCTTGAGCGCGACGCGCTTTTGCGCCTGAAGTTGCGACAGCGCATGGGCAACGCGAGGTGACTGCGGGCTTGGCTCGCTCAAGTGGGTTTGAAGAAGAACCCGAAGGGCATCGCAGCGTCCAGGGCGCTCCCAAGGCTCCATTCCCTGAAGCAGTTGAGCAAGCCGCTGCACATCCTGGCGCGTGGCCTTGGCGCTGGAATCGGCGGGTTTTGCAGGCGTCTTGAGCGCTGCCTTTTCCTTGGCGGGAACGGCCGGCTCCGCCACGGCGGGCTGTGACACAGGCGCCGGCTTGCGGAACTCGCACCGCCGCGCATGGAACCCCAGTTCGCGTGCGTGCGACAGCATCGGATCGTAGCCCGTGTCATTCGACACCACCACGAACCGACCCTGCGGTTGGCGCGCAGAGACGTAGCCAATGTAGTAGCTGAGCTGGAAGTCAAGCGCGTTGCGACCTGCGCCCGAGCGGGGCACCAGGGTGACATTGCCTTCACCGTAGACCCTTTGGTAGCTCGCCACGTCCACCTTTTGCTGCGGACCGTGGAACAGCCACAGGTCCGTGCCCTCGGGAACCAATGCACGCAACTCCTCGCCCTTGGGTTGCACGTTCTCCCAATCGATCAGCAAATGCCCCCTCAGGCCTGGGGCCGGTGGCTGCGGCGATTTCTCGGGATGCCTGGGGGGGTGCTTCCCGGCGTTCTTGCGCAGCTTGTGCTGCACGGCCTGCTCCACATCCACGCCGGTGTGGTCGGCCAGTTGCAGCAGGTACAGCAGCACGTCCGCGACCTCATCGGCCACGCGCTCCTTGTGGGCGGGATCACGCGTGAAACCGCGTGACTCGGTCAGGGTGTGCCACTGGAACAGCTCCAGCAGTTCCGCCGCCTCCACCATCAGCGCCATGGCCAGGTTCTTCGGCGCGTGGTAGGGCTGCCAGTCGCGCGCCGCGGCGAATTCGCGCAGCTGGCGCTGCAAGGCGTTCACATCCATAGTGGATTCACATCTTTTTGATAGCTGCTTGCGCTTTGTACATAAGCGTTAAACACCCACTTCGCTCGAATTTTGCTGCAACGCCCACATGGCGGCATAGCGCCCGCCCGCGGCCAGCAGCGCGGCGTGCGTGCCGCGCTCGACGATGGTGCCGGCCTCCATCACCAGGATCTCGTGCGCATCGACCACGGTGGACAGGCGGTGCGCGATCACCAGCGTGGTCTTGCCCTGGGCCACCTGGCGCAGCTCGGCCTGGATGGCGCGCTCGTTGGCCGAGTCGAGGGCGCTGGTGGCCTCGTCGAAGATCAGGATGGGCGGGTTCTTCAGCAGCGTGCGCGCGATCGCCACGCGCTGCTTTTCGCCGCCGCTGAGCTTCAGGCCGCGCTCGCCCACCGTCGTCTCGTAGCCCCTGGGCTGGGCGGCGATGAAGCCGTGGATATGCGCGGCGCGCGCGGCCTGCTCGACCTCGGCCTGGCTGGCGCCGGTGCGGCCATAGGCGATGTTGTAGGCCACCGTGTCGTTGAACAGCACCGTGTCCTGCGGCACGATGCCGATGGCCCGGCGCAGGGACTGCTGGGTCACGGCGCGGATGTCCTGGCCGGCGATGGTGATGCGCCCGCCCTGCAGGTCATAGAACCTGTAGAGCAGGCGGCTCAGCGTGCTCTTGCCCGCGCCCGAGGGGCCGACCACGGCCACCGTCTTGCCGGCGGGAATCTCGAAGCTCACGCCCCGCAGGATGGGCCGCGCCGGGTCGTAGGCGAAGTGCACGTCCTCGAAGCGCACCGTGGGCGCCTCCAGCCCGGCCAGGTCGGTGGCGCCGAGCGCGTCGGCCACCTCCTGCTCCTTGTCCATCAGCGTGAACATCTTGTCCAGGTCGGTCAGGTTCTGCTTGATCTCGCGGTAGATCACGCCCAGGAAGTTGAGCGGAATGTAGATCTGCAGCATGAAGGCGTTGACCATCACCAGGTCGCCCAGCGTCATGCGCCCCGCGGCCACACCCTCGGTGGCACGCCAGAGCATGGCCACCAGGCCGACGGCGATGATGAACTGCTGGCCGCTGTTGAGCAGGCCCAGGGTGCTGCGGCTCTTGAGCTGGGCACGGCGCAGCTGCTCCAGGCTCTCGTCGTAGCGCCGCGCCTCGAACTGCTCGTTGTTGAAGTACTTGACGGTCTCGTAGTTCAAGAGCGAGTCGATGGCCTTGCTGTGCGCGGCCGAGTCGAACTGGTTCGCCTGGCGCCGGAACTGGATGCGCCACTGCGTCACGCCCACGGTGAAGGCGATGTAGAGCAACAGCGCCGACAGCGTGATGACGGCAAACCAGGCGTCGAACTGGCGCGCCAGGATGAACAGCACCAGCAGCACCTCGAGCAGCGTGGCCGCCAGGTTGAACAGGGCGAACGACACCAGCGACTCGATGCCGCGCACGCCGCGCTCGATGTCGCGCGTCATGCCGCCGGTCTGGCGCTCCAGGTGAAAGCGCAGCGAGAGCGCATGCAGGTGCTCGAAGGTCCTGAGCGCGATGGCGCGCGCCGCGCCATGCGTGGCCTTGGCGAACACCAGCTCGCGCAGCTCGTTGAAGACCGAATTCGCCAGGCGCAGTGCGCCATAGGCCAGCAACAAGGCCACGGGCACGACCAGCAGCGCCGTGGTGCCGCCGGGGGGCAGGGTCATGGCATCGACCAGCTGCTTGAGCAGCAGCGGCACGCCTACATTGGCCAGCTTGGCACCCACCATGAAGGCCAGGGCCGCCATCACGCGCCACTTGTACTGCCACAGGTAGGGCAGCAGGCGCCGCAGGGTGGCACCGTCGGAGCGGATGCGTGGGCTGTCGGGGACGATGGCTTCGCCGTAGCGGCGCATGATGGACAATCCGTACAGTCAAAAACCAGAGATTGTGCCCATGTCCCAGGACCGCCCCTGCTCCCACACCGAGCTACCCACCGACAAGGAGCTGGTGCTCAAGGTGATACCCATGCCCGCCGACACCAACGGCAATGGCGACATCTTCGGCGGCTGGGTCATGGCGCAGGTGGACCTGGCCGGCTCCGTGCTGCCGGCGCGGCTGATCCGCGGGCGCATGGCCACGGTGGCGGTGAACGAATTCATCTTCAAGCAGCCGGTGCGCGTGGGCGACCTGCTGTCGTTCTTTGCCGAGGTCACGCGCGTGGGCAACACCTCGATGACGGTGCGCGTCGAGGTCTATGCCGAGAGCATCCGCACCCAGGGCAGCTATGTGAAGGTGACCGAGGCCTCGCTGACCTATGTGGCCATCGACGAGAACGGCCGCCCGCGCCCCATCCAGAAGCCGCAAGCCGACGGCCAGGGCGCGGCATAAAAAAACCCGGGAGCGCCTCGCGGCCTCCCGGTGGCAGCGGCGGGGCAGTCCGTCAGGCCGCGGCGAACGCAGGCGACGGCGACGCAGCCGAGGATGCCGGCGATGACGCGGCCTGCGCGCGCGCACTGCCCACGCCGACGGAGATCTCGCCCGAGAGCTGGCCGCCCTCCTCGATCACCACCTTGCCATAGCGGATCTTGCCGCTGACCTTGCCGGTGCCGAAGATCACCAGCTTCTCGCGCACGGTGAGCGTGCCGTCGAACAGGCCGTGGATTTCGGCGATGTCGATCTCGGCCGTACCGTGGAACGCGCCCTGCTCGGCGATCTGGATCACGCGCGAATCCATGGTGGCCTCCACCGTGCCCTCTACCACCAGCGTGTCGCAGTCGGTGATCTCCACGCCCTTGAGCTTGATGTTGGGGCCCACGGTGAGCTTGCTGCCGCCCGAGGCTTCCGCTGCCGACGCCGTCGCCTGGCGGGCGACAGGACTGCTCACGCCCGCGCCCGATACCGCGGCGCTGCCGGCCGCGCTGGCGGAACCCAGGCCGCCGCCAAGAGTGTTGCGGGAGGTGAATGCGTCGTTGTCGCGCTTGCCAAAGAACGGGTTTTGCACAGCCATGGGGAGATCTCCTTCGGAAAAACCCGATGCTATGCAGCACAACTCACAACAATTTCCGGCATCTCGAAAGAACGGTAACCAAATGACTCCTGCGTTTCACGCGCTTGCAAGCCTTGCCGGATCACACATCCAGCCCCCAGCGCTGCGGCCACGTCGCGCAGCGGACAGGCGCAACCAAATAGGTGCATATACACTCACCTAATCCCACTCCCACACACCATGCACTCCTCCACCCCCACATCCACGGCGCGCGGGCGCACGCCCCGCAGCGCCGACCCGGTCTGCACCTGCTTCATGGTGCGCAGCCTTTCGCGCAAGATCTCGCAACTCTACGACGACACGCTGGCGCCCAGCGGCCTGCGCGGCACGCAGTTCAGCCTGCTGGTGCAGGCGCGGCGCGCGCCGGACGGCCCACCCACGGTCTCGGCCCTGGCCGAGCAACTGCACACCGACCGCACGACGCTGACGCGCAACCTGCGCACGCTGCAGCAGTCGGGCTGCATCGAGTTGGCCCCCGGCCCGGACGCCCGCAGCCGCTGCGTGGTCGTCACGCCCGAGGGCCAGGCCAAGATCCGCGAGGCCGCGGCCCTGTGGCGCCAGGCGCAGCAGCGCGTGCGCGAGCTCTGCGGGACCGAGCAGATCGGCGCGCTAGAGCAGCTGGTGCTGGGCATGCTGCCGCGCCTGGCCGAATCCCTGGAGCCGGCCTCGGCCGCAGACGCCGAATGAGCGCCGCCCTGCCCTCCCTGGTCAAGGGCCAGCCGCCCGCGCCGCCCCACCCTCTGCTGCAGGGTGCCATCGTGCCCACGCTGCTGAGCCTGGCCGTTCCCAACATGGTGGCGCTGAGCATGGCGGTGCTGGTCGCCGTGGCCGAGACCTACTACGTGGGACAGCTGGGCACGGTTGCGCTGGCCGCCATGGCCCTGGTCTTTCCGTTCGCCATGCTCACGCAGATGATGAGCAACGGCGCCATGGGCAGCGGCGTGTCCTCGGTCATCAGCCGCGCGCTGGGCGCGGGCGACGGCGAGCGCGCCTCGGCCCTGGCCCTGCATGCGCTGGTGATCGGCGCCGTCGCGGGCCTGCTGTATTCGCTGCTGTTCGTGCTCTGCGGCGCGCTCTTCTATGGCTGGCTCGGCGGGCACGGTGAGGTGCTGGCCGCGGCCACGGGCTATGGCAGCGTGCTGTTCAGCGGCGCCGTGCTGGTCTGGCTGTGCAATACGCTGGCCTCGGTGGTGCGCGGCACGGGCAACATGCGCCTGCCCTCGACCGTGATCTTCGCGGCCTCGCTGGTGCAGATCGTGCTGGGCGGCGCACTGGGCCTGGGCCTGGGGCCCATGCCGCGCTGGGGCATGCCGGGCGTGGCCGTGGGCAACATCGTGGCCATGGCGCTGGCCGTGGCGGCCTTCCTGGCCTATCTGCAATGGGGCCAGCAGCGGCTGCGGCTGGCCTGGCGCACGCCACGCCTGGCCTGGCCCATGTTCCGCGACATCCTGCGCGTGGGTGCGCTGGCCTGCCTGTCGCCCGTGCAGACGGCGCTGACCGCATTGCTGCTGACCGGCATGGTGGCGCGCCTGGGGCCGCAGGCGCTGGCCGGCTACGGCATCGGGCAGCGCCTGGAGTTCCTGCTGATTCCCATGGCCTTCGGCGTGGGCATGGCGGCCGTGCCCATGGTCGGCATGGCCATGGGCGCCGGCCAGGTGGCGCGCGCGCGCCGCATCGCCTGGTCGGGCGGCACCATCGCGGCGGCCCTGCTGGGCGCGCTGGGTCTGCTGGTGATCGCCTGGCCTCAGCTGTGGTCGGGCCTCTTCACCCACGACGCGGCCGTGCGCGCCCATGCCGATCTCTACCTGCGCATGGTCGGCCCGGCCTTCGGACTGTTCGGGCTCGGGCTGGTGCTGTATTTCGCCTCGCTGGGCGCGGGCCATGTCTGGGCCCCCCTGCTGGCAGGCACGGTGCGCCTGCTGCTGGTGGCCGGCGGCGGCGCCTGGCTCATGGGCAGCGGCCAGGGCAGTGCCCAGTCACTGTTCGGCCTGGTCGCCGCGGCCATGGCCATCTATGGCGCGGGTACGGCCTGGGCCGTGTGGCGCGCGCGCTGGGGCTGAGTGCTCAGAGCGTGTTCAAGGTCTTAGAGCGTGTTCATGATCTTAGGAAACGATGTAGGCGGCCGTGCCCGTGGACAGCAGGCCGCCGTCCGACCCCAGGAACTCCATGCGCGTGGTGGCCACGCGCGAGCCCAGGCGCAGCACCTCGGCGCGCAGCTCGAAGTGGCTGCCGATGCCGGGGCGCAGGTAGTCGATGCGCAGGTCGATGGTGCCCAGCCTGGTGAAGCGGTGCAGGCGCGCCATGGGCGCCTCGTCCATGTGCCTTGCACCGATCGCCGCCATCACCGCCAGCCCGCCCATGGCGTCCAGCCCCGCGCTGATCACGCCGCCGTGCAGGCGGTTGTAGGCGAAGTGGCCCACGAGCTCGGGCCGCATGTCGATGCGCCCGACCACCTGGGTGGGCTCCAGCCGCGCGATCTTCAGGCCCAGCAGGTGGTTGAAGGGGATCCTCTCCTCGAAGATCTGCCGCAGGCCGGCGATGAACTCGGGCTCGAAGGCGGCGGGGGGCGTTGCAGGCTTGCTCATGGAAGATGTAATGCTCTTTTTATTAGGAGCTACTCACGCTTGATGGATGGGTGTTTGAGGCACTTTTCATTAAAATCCGAAAAACATCTACTGCATGGCTGCATCCTTCGAAGGCAGACCAGATTTCAGCAGCGGCTGAAGTCTGGCCGGCGTTTCTCCATGAACGCGGTGAAGGCTTCGCGGGCGGCGGGTTCGCGCAGCATGCGCCCGAAGCTGCGGCCCTCCTCGGCCATGCGCTCCACCACGACGGTGGTCTGGCCCTTCTTGAGCAGGCGCTTGGTCTCTATGAGTGCCGACAGCGGCTTGGCCGCGAGCTTGCGCGCCTGGGCCTGGGCCACCAGGTTGCACTCGGTGGGCGGCACCACCCGGTTGACGAAGCCCACCTCCAGCGCCGCCTCGGCCATGAAGGGTTCGCCCAGCAGCAGCGCCTCGGCCGCGCGGTGGTAGCCCATCAGCTGCGGCGCGAGCAGGCTCGACGCCGCCTCGGGACACAACCCCAGGTTCACGAACGGCATGGAGAACGCCGCGTTGTCGCCCGCATACACCAGGTCGCAGTGCAGCAGCATGGTGGTGCCTATGCCCACCGCCGGGCCGCACACGGCGGCCACCACGGGCTTGGGAAAGCCGGCGATGGCGCGCAGGAAGCGGAACACGGGCGCGTCCGGCGTAGAGGGCGGCTGGTTCAGGAAGTCACCGATGTCGTTACCGGCGCTGAAGATGGCCACGTCGCCCTGGAGTACCACCACGCGCACGGCGGCGTCCTGGGCCGCGGTCTCGAAGGCGTCGGCCAGCTGCGCATACATGGCGGCGGTGAGGGAGTTCTTCTTCTCCACGCGGTTGAAGGTGATGGTGGTCACGCCCTCTTCGGCGTGGATCAGGATGTCGGCATTCGTGCTCATGTCGGTTGCTCCGGGGTTTATTCTTTGTAGTAGACGATCTGGTGGCTGGTGGCGAGCAGCTGGCCCGCTTCGTTCCACAGCTGGGCGGACTGGTCGAAGAAACCGTTGCGAAACTCCTGCGCGCGCGCCTGGCCCAGCAGGTAGCCGCTGCCAGTCTGCGCCAGCAGCGCGCTGC
Organism: Alicycliphilus denitrificans; assembly: GCF_044792555.1. Classification (GTDB taxonomy): domain Bacteria; phylum Pseudomonadota; class Gammaproteobacteria; order Burkholderiales; family Burkholderiaceae_C; genus Alicycliphilus; species Alicycliphilus denitrificans_A. The sequence continues at coordinate 727,904 of NZ_CP126238.1, read as the reverse complement.
CGGCATGAAAGTACACGGTGATGGACACCGTGCCCGCCGGCACCCGGCGCGCGCGGCGCAGCCACACGCGCGGGAAGAACACGTCGCACATGGAGGCCAGCGCCGGGAAGTCGAGCTGCCGCGCGGGTGCATCGCGCAGCCACAGCTGGGTCAGGCTGGTGTGGCCGCTGTCGTCCCATTGCGTGGGCAATGCGCCCGTCACCGGCCGCATCTCATAGCGGTGCAACCATTCGGAGCGAAATGCCAGCCGCACTGGCTGGCACTGCGCGGGCACCGGCACGGCGGGCATGGGGGTATCCGCGGCACTCCAGGTCTCGCGCCGCGCGGCCGTGACCACGGTGGCCGTGGTGGTCACCACCTGCGCACCACTGGCATCCACCTGCTCGGCCATCACCAGCCAATGCTGGGTGGAGCGATTGGTGCGTACCGGCGTGGCCTGTAGCGTGAACGGGCCCTCGCCCACGGCCGCCGCGAAGTTGACGGTGAGCGACAGCGGCTCGCCCAGCAGCAGCGGATGGCGCAGCACCGCCTGCAAGAGCGTGGCCGCAGTGATGCCGCCATACGGCCCGACCATGTTCCAGTAGCCCGGCGTGGTGCGGCCGCTGAAGTGATCGGGCGCGCCGGGCGTGAGCGCCAGCGCGTCGTCAAAAGGGTGTATGCGGTGAGAAGTCATAACGGCGTGTAGTGTGCCCGGTTTGCACCACATGCTGTTTCATGCATGCGGGGGCTGGCTCACAGGCATTCAAAAATACCCGCCGCCCCCTGGCCCGTGCCCACGCACATGGTGACCATGCCGTATTTGAGCTTGTGGCGGCGCAGCGCATGCACTACGGTGGCGGCACGGATCGCGCCGGTGGCGCCCAGCGGATGCCCCAGGGCGATGGCGCCGCCCATGGGGTTGACCTTGGTGGGTTCCAGGCCCAGCGTGTTGATCACCGCCAGCGACTGCGCCGCGAAGGCCTCGTTGAGCTCGTACCAGCCGATGTCCTGGCTTTGCAGGCCGGCGTAGCGCAGCGCGGCAGGAATGGCCTCGATCGGGCCAATGCCCATGATCTCGGGCGGTACGCCGCGCGCGGCGTAGCTCACGAAGCGCGCCAACGGGGTCAGGCCGAACTGCTTCACGGCCTTCTCGCTGGCCAGGATCAGCGCACCCGCACCATCGCTGGTCTGCGAGCTGTTGCCCGCCGTGACACTGCCGCGCGCGGCGAACACGGGCTTCAATTTGCCCAGCGCCTCCAGCGTGGTGTCCGGGCGCGGTCCTTCGTCGAGATTCACGGTGCGGCGCCTGGTAACGACCTCGCCCGTCGCCAGGTCCGGACTGCGCTCGACGACCTCGAAGGGCGTGATCTCGTCGCCGAACTCACCGGCCTGCTGGGCCTTCACGGCACGCAGGTGCGACTCCAGCGCAAACGCGTCCTGCGCCTCGCGCGAGACCTTCCACTGCTGCGCCACCTTCTCGGCCGTCAGGCCCATGCCGTAGGCGATGCCGACGTTTTCGTCGCGCCCAAAGATCTCGGGGTTGAACGAGGGCTTGTTGCCGCCCATGGGCACCAGGCTCATGGACTCGGCGCCGCCGGCGATCAGCACGTCGGCCTCGCCCACGCGGATGCGGTCCGCCGCCATCTGGATGGCCGTCACGCCCGAGGCGCAGAAGCGGTTCACCGTCACGCCGCCCACCGGGTGGTCGAAGGCCAGGCCCATGGCGATGCGCGCCATGTTCATGCCCTGCTCGCCCTCGGGGAAGGAGCAGCCGATGATCGAGTCCTCGATGGCCTTGGGGTCCAGCGTGGGCACCTGGGCCATGGCACCGCGGATGGCGGCGACCAGCAGGTCGTCGGGGCGCGTGTTCTTGAAGTAGCCGCGGCCCGAGCGCCCGATGGGCGTGCGCGTGGCGGCAACGATGTAGGCATCTTGTACTTGTTTCATGGAGATTGCTCCTCGGATGTTTGTCTCCTTCCCCCTCTGGGGGAAGGCAGGGATGGGGGCCCGCCCAACTCGCCAAGCCGGTGGGCTATGGCCTGCAGGATCCCTTCCAGTTGAACGAATGGCGCATTGGAGGCAAAGCGCATCACCTCGAAACCCTGCGCCCGGAAAAAAGCATCGCGCCGCGCGTCGTAGCCTGGCTGCTGCAGATGCTGCGAACCGTCAAGCTCGACAATCAGTCTGGGGGCCAGACAGGCGAAGTCGGCCACATAGCTGCCCAGCGGATGCTGGCGGCGGAACTTCACGCCCAATTGCTCGCTGCGCAGGCCGCTCCAGAGCCTGCGCTCCGAATCGGTCATGTCGCGGCGCAGCGCACGGGCATTCGTTCGGGCATTGGATTCGGCCTGGTACTGCATGTTCAGCGCACCCCCTGAGGCTCCTTCCCCCTTTGGGGGAAGGCGGGGATGGGGGCTGCCGGCACGATGCACGCGGCTGAGAATTGCCTACGTCGCCGGCCCCCACCCCCGCCCTCCCCCAAAGGGGGAGGGAGCAATACAAGCGGGTGCTGCAGCATCAATTCCTCACCGGCTTGCCCGTATTCAGCATGCCCAGAATCCGCTCATGCGTCTTGGGCTGGCCGATCAGGTGGCAGAACACCTTGCGCTCCAGCTGCATCAGGTATTCCTCGCTCACCAGCGCGCCCGCGTCCACCTCGCCGCCGCAGACCACCTCGGCGATCATGCCGGCGATCTTGAAGTCGTAGGCGCTGATGAAGCCGCCATCGCGCATGTTCACCAACTGCGCCTTGATGGTGGCGATGGCGCTGCGGCCCGCCACGGGGAACAGGCGCTTCAGGGGTGCGCGCCAGCCGCCGGCGGCCATGGCCCTGGCCTCGTTGATGGCAACGAACAGCAGCTCGTCCTTGTGCGGCACGATGATGTCGCTGTCCAGCAGATAGCCGAGCTTCCTCGACTCGATGGCGCTCATGCCCACCTTGGCCATGGCCGCGGCGGTGAAGCCTTCGCTCAGGAAGGGCAGGATGTCCTTGCCGGTGCTCTTGGCCATGTTTTCCGCGGCGCGGCGCGCGATGTAGGTCAGGCCGCCGGCGCCAGGCACCAGGCCCACGCCGACTTCCACCAGGCCCATGTAGCTTTCCATGTGCGCCACGCGGCGCGCCGAGTACACGGCCAGCTCGCAGCCCCCGCCCAGCGCCATGCCGTGGATGGCCGAGACCACCGGCACCTGCGCGTAGCGGATGCGCAACATCAGGTTTTGCAGCTCGGCCTCGATGCTGTCGATGGCGTCGGCGCCGCCGACCACGAAGGCCGGCATGGTGGCCTCCAGGTCGGCGCCCACCGAGAACGGCGCGTCGCCCGACCAGATCACCATGGCCTGGTATTCCTGCTCGGCCAGGTCCACGGCCTCCAGCAGGCCCTCCATGACCTCGGGGCTGATGGCGTGCATCTTGTTCTTGATGCTCGCAATCAGCACCTGGCCGTCCAGCGTCCAGGTGCGCAGCGCCTTGGACTCGGCAACGGTGGTGCCGGCCGTCTGCCAGTCGGGCAGGCTGGCCTCGCCCAGCAGTTTTTCAGGGAAAAGCTGTTTTTCGTAGACGGGCAGTACGCGACGCGCTATGAATTTTTGCTGCGCCGGGCTCCACGAGCCCTCGGCCGTGTGCACGCCGCCGGCCTCGGCCACCGGGCCTTCGAACACCCACTGCGGCAGCGGCGCGCTGCACAGCGCCTTGCCCGCGTCAATGTCCTCCTGCACCATCTTGGCCACCTCCAGCCAGCCTGCCTCCTGCCACAGCTCGAACGGGCCCTGCTTCATGCCAAAGCCCCAGCGCATGGCCTGATCCAGGTCGCGCGCGCTGTCGGCGATGGTTTCCAGGTGGATGGCGGCGTAGTGGAAACTGTTGCGCAGGATGGCCCAGAGGAACCGGCCCGGCGCGCCCTCGGCATTGCGCAAGAGCTTCAGGCGCTCGGCGGCGGGTTTCTTGAGCATGCGGCCATACACGTCGTCGGCCTTCTGGCCGGCGGGCACGTAGTCTTCGCTTTCCAGCTCGAAGCGCAGGATGTCACGCCCCGCCTTTTTGTAGAAGCCAGCCTTGGTTTTCTGCCCCAGGTTGCCCAGTTCAAGCAATTTCTTGAGCACGGCGGGCGTTTCAAAGCTGCCGTAGAAGGGGTCGGTCGCGAGGCTCAGGTTGTCCTGCAGCGTCTTGATGACATGGGCCATGGTGTCCAGCCCCACCACGTCGGCGGTGCGGAACGTCCCGCTGGAGGCGCGGCCCAGCTTCTTGCCCGTCAGGTCATCGACCACGTCGTAGGTCAGGCCGAAGTTCTCCACCTCCTTCATCGTGGACAGCATGCCGGCGATGCCGATGCGGTTGGCGATGAAGTTGGGCGTGTCCTTGGCACGCACCACGCCTTTTCCTAAGCCGCTGGTGACGAAGGCTTCGAGCTGGTCGATCACGCGCGCCTCGGTGGCGGGCGTGGCGATCAGCTCCACCAGCGGCATGTAGCGCGGCGGGTTGAAGAAGTGGATGCCGCAGAAGCGGTGGCGCAAGGCCTCGGGCAGCGCCTCGCTCAGTTTCGTGATCGACAGGCCCGAGGTGTTGCTTGCCAGCAGCGCGTGCTTGGCCACATGGGGCGCTATTTTTGTGTAGAGGTCCAGCTTCCAGTCCATGCGCTCTGCGATCGCCTCGATCACCAGGTCGCAGTCCTTGAGCAGGCCCATGTGCTCCTCGTAGTTGGCCGGCTGGATGAGGTCGGCATCCTCGGCCACACCGATGGGCGAGGGCTTGAGCTTCTTCAGGTTGGCGATGGCCTTTTCGGCGATGGCGCTCTTCGAACCTGCTCCACCGCCGGGCCGCCCCAAGGTGGAGCCGGCCCCCTCGGGGGGCAGCGAACCACGCGCAGCGGGGAGCGTGGGGGCCTCATCTTTTGTGGGCAGGTCGAACAGCACCACGGGCACCTTCACGTTGACGAGATGGGCGGCGATCTGCGCGCCCATCACGCCCGCGCCGAGCACGGCGACTTTCTTCACATTGAATCGGGTCATGGTCGTATGCACTCCTTAATTCTTCCAAGCTCCTTCCCCCCTTGGGGGAAGGTTGGGATGGGGGCCGGCCGGCAGGACTCGCGTCGCTGGCCCCCACCCCTGCCCTCCCCCAAAGGGGGAGGGTGATGGGGCTCCTGGGTTATTCCACGCGCTGCCAGGTCTGGGTGCGCCAGAAGGGGCCGAGGTAGCCACGCACCTGCAGCTTCTTGCCGCCGTCTATGGGCGTGAGGCTGGCGCGGTAGTCCTTGCCGTTCTCGGGGTCGAGGATCCTGCCGCCCTCCCAGACATCCTTGCCCTCGTCCTTCTTGCCGCCGCGGATGACCTCCAGGCCCACCATGGGCTGATCCTTGCGGTCATCCTGGCATTCGGTGCAGGTGGGCTTGGCGTCCTTGCGCAGGGTTTTCTCGATGCGGCCGCTGAGCGCCCCCGCCTGGTCCACGATGCGGATCTCGGCCTTGGGCTCGCCGCTCTTGTCGTCCACGCTGCGCCACAGGCCCAGGGGGCTCATCTGGGCCAGGGCGGGAGCGGTGATTGCCATCAAAACGATAGCTGCTAGCGCTTGTCTCATAAGGTCTCCATGGCAAATTATCTTTAACTCCTTCCCCCTCTGGGGGAAGGCGGGGATGGGGGCCTGGAGCGCCGGCATCACGACTCAAGCGTCGCTGGCCCCACCCCAGCCCTCCCCCAGAGGGGAGGGAGTCGTCGTGCTTCAAGCCAGCGCCGCGTCCGTATCCATCAGCACCTTGCTGCCCGCGCGCGCCGTGCGCATCAGCGTGGCCGTCTCGGGGAACAGCTTGGCGAAGTAGAAGCGCGCCGTCTGCAGCTTGGCGACGTAGAACGGGTCCTGGTTGCCCGCCGCAATGGCGCGCAGCGCCACCTGGGCCATGCGTGCGAACAGGTAGCCGAACACCAGGTGGCCGGCCACGCGCAGGTAGTCCACGGCGGCGGCGCCCACCTCGTCGGGGTTCTGCATGCCCTTGAAACCGATCTCGGTGGTGAACTTCGTCATCTGCTCGCCCAGCACGGCGATCGGGTTGATGAACTCGGCCATCTTCTCGTTCACGCCCTCCTCCTGCACCAGGGCGCCGATGAGCTTGCCGAGTTTCTTCAGCGTCGCGCCCTGGTTGCCCAGCACCTTGCGGCCCAGCAGGTCCAGCGACTGCACGGTGTTCGTGCCCTCGTAGATCATGTTGATGCGGTTGTCGCGCACGAACTGTTCCATGCCCCATTCCTTGATGAAGCCATGGCCGCCGAAGACCTGCATGCAGGCGTTGGTGCTGATGTGGCCGTTGTCGGTGATGAAGGCCTTGACGATGGGAGTCAGCAGGGCCACCAGCTCGTCGCAATCCTTGCGCACCTTCTCGTCCGGGTGGTGGTGGCTCTTGTCCAGCAGCAGCGTGCAGTAGATCTGCAGCGCGCGCGCGCCCTCGGCATAGGCCTTGGCGGTGAGCAGCATCTTGCGCACGTCGGGGTGCACGATGATGGGGTCGGCCTCCTTGTCCCTGGCCTTCGGTCCGGAGATCGAACGCATCTGCAGCCGGTCCTTGGCATAGGCCAGCGCGTTCTGAAAAGCAACTTCCGTCAGGCCCAGCGACTGGTTGCCCACCCCCAGGCGCGCGGCGTTCATCATCACGAACATGGCGGCCAGGCCCTTGTGCGGCTGGCCCACCAGGGTGCCGACGGCGCCGTCTATGCTGATCTGCGCCGTGGCGTTGCCGTGGATGCCCATCTTGTGCTCCAGGCCGGTGCAGAAGATCGGGTTGCGCGCCCCCGGACTGCCATCGGCGTTCACCAGGAACTTCGGCACCACGAACAGGCTGATGCCCTTGGAGCCCTTGGGCGCATCGGGCAGGCGCGCCAGCACCAGGTGGATGATGTTGGCGGCCATGCCGTGCTCGCCGGCACTGATGAAGATCTTGTTGCCGGTGAGCTTGTAAGTGCCGTCGGCCTGGGGCTCGGCCTTGGTACGCAGCAGCCCCAGGTCGGTGCCGCAGTGCGGCTCCGTCAGGCACATGGTGCCGGTCCACTCGCCGCTGACCAGCTTGGGCAGGTAGGTTTTCTTCTGCTCGTCGGTGCCGTGGGCCAGCAGGGCCTCGTAGGCGCCGTGCGACAGGCCGGGGTACATGGTCCAGGCCTGGTTGGCGCTGTTGAGCATCTCGTACAGGCACTGGTTCACCACATGCGGCAGGCCCTGGCCGCCGTATTCGGGCTCGCACGACAGCGCCGCCCAGCCGCCCTCCACGTATTGCGCATAGGCCTCCTTGAAGCCCTTGGGCGTGGTGACCTCGTGTGTCTGCGGGTCGAGCCGGCAACCCTCGGCATCGCCGCTGATGTTCAGCGGAAAGGCCACCTCGGCGGCAAACTTGCCCGCCTCCTCCAGCACCGCGTTGATGGTGCCCGCATCCACCTCGGCGTGGCGCGGCATGGCCTTGAATTCGTCGGCAACCTGGAAGACTTCATGCAGAACGAATTGCATGTCGCGCAGGGGCGGGGTGTAGCTGGGCATGGTTGACCTCCGGAATAGTTGTCAAAAGAAGGGGGATGGGTTCAGGCGCCGTAGCGCGCCAGGATGTTGTCAAAAGCGGTATTGGCGCGAGCAATGGACCCGGGCGTGCGCAGAAAGCGCGCCTCGTAGTGCAGCGCCAGGATCAGGCCGTGGATCTCGAACAGCATCTGGCCTTCCTCCACGTCCGGACGGATGTCGCCGCATTCCTTGCACTGCGTGATGGCGCGCTTCATGGCCGCCTGCCAGGTCAGCACCGAATTCGCCAGCGCGTCGCGCACCGGGCCCGCACGCTCGTCAAACTCCACCGCGCCGCTGATGTAGATGCAGCCCGAGTCGAGCTCGATCGAGGTGCGCTTCATCCAGTTGGTGAACAGCGCGCGCAGCCGTGCAATACCGCGCGGCGCCTCCATGGCGGGGTAGAACACCTCCTGCTCGAAGCGCTGGTGGTATTCGCGGATCACCGAGATCTGCAGCTCCTCGCGCGAGCCGAAATGCGCAAACACGCCCGACTTGCTCATGCCCGTGACATCGGCCAGCGCGCCTATGGACAAGCCCTCCAGCCCGATGTGCGTGGCCAGGCCCAGCGCCGCCTCCACGATGGCGGCCTTGGTCTGCTGCCCCTTGTGCAGCGCCCGGCCCTCACGGCGCGGCGCACGAGCGGTCTTGGGGGAAGAAGTGGATGCCGTCATGGAATGCAATAAAACGAACGATCGTTCTATTTTGCACCAGACGGACCGGCAATGCCAGCATTTGCACGGGCACGGGAGGCACGCGCGGGTAAACCCCTATATCCTGGGAAGACATGGATTCCCGCTTGCGCGGGAATGACGCGCCCTCTTCCGTCATCCCCGCGCATGCGGGGATCCAGATGCGCCCCAAAACGGCGCGTTGAGGAGCTTAGAGAGCAACGCCAGGGTGGCGTCCAGGTGCTCGGTGGGCAGGCGGCGAAAGCCCGAGCGGGCATAGCGCTGCAGGCGCCCGCGCATCAGGTCGCACAGCGCGGCGGCGCGCACCTGCGCCTGCACCGTGGGGGCTGCGGCCCCCTCGGCCTCGGCGGCGGGCCGCAGGCATTGGCGCAGGGCGGCTTCCAGCTTGTCGAAAAACAGGTTCATGCGCTGCTGCAGGCGCTCGTTCTCGAACACCAGGGCATCGCCCACCATCACGCGCACCATGCCCGGGTTGCGCTCGCCAAACTGCAGCACCATGGCCGCGATATGCGCCGCACGCTGGACATCGCTCGCCTCGCCCGGATGCTCCACGACCTGGCGCACCAGCGTGAAGACACTGTGTTCAATGAAGTCGATCAGCCCCTCGAACATCTGCGCCTTGCTGGCGAAATGGCGGTACAGCGCCGCCTCGCTCACCGAGAGCTGGCGCGCCAGCGCCGCCGTGGTGATGCGCTCGGCGCCCGGCCGCTCCAGCATGGCGGCCAGCGCGCGCAGGATCTGCTCGCGCCGCTCACCGGGCCGCAGGCGGGTACGCCGCGCCGGCACGTCGCCAGGCAAAAAATCGTCGGGGATATGGGGCGTGGGTTCAGACATGGCGTAACAAATGTGTGCAATTGATTCTCGCACAGCAAAACATTACGCCTATAGGGGAACCGACACCCGTGGCAGAGGCACAGTCAAACTCAAAAAAGATAGCTGTTTGCGCTTGCCAGATGGACCTCAAGGCACTATTTGAATTAATTCAATGGCTGCGGATCATGGTGCCGTAGGCCTGGTCCGTCAGTATCTCCAGCAGCATGGAATGCGGCACCCGGCCGTCGACCACATGCACCGCCTGCACGCCCGCCTTGGCCGCATCGATAGCGCCGGCGAGCTTGGGCAGCATGCCGCCGGAGATGGTACCGTCGGCAATCAGCGCGTCGATCTGCTGCGGCGTGAGCTCAGGCAACAGCTGGCCCTGCTTGTCCAGCACGCCCGGGATGTTCGTCAGCATCACCAGCTTCTCCGCCTGCAGCACCGTCGCCAGCCGGCTGGCCACCACATCGGCGTTGATGTTGTAGCTCTCGTTCTCCTCGCCAAAGCCGATCGGGCTGATGACGGGAATGAAGGCATCGTCCTGCAGCGCCTTCACCACGCTCGGGTCGATGGCCACGATGTCGCCCACCTGGCCCACGTCGTACTCGATGCTCGGGTCCTTGTGGTCCAGCATCTTCAGCTTCTTGGCGCGGATCATGCCGCCGTCGCGCCCCGTCAGGCCCACGGCCTTGCCGCCCGCATGATGGATCAGGCCCACGATGTCCTGCTGCACCTCGCCGGCCAGCACCCACTCAACCACCTCCATGGTCTCGGCATCGGTGACGCGCATGCCCTGGATGAACTCGCCCTTCTTGCCCAGGCGGTTCAGCGCCTGCTCGATCTGCGGACCGCCGCCATGCACCACCACCGGGTTGATGCCCACCAGCTTCAGCAGCACCACGTCCTCGGCAAAGTCCTGCTGCAGCTCCGGGTCGGTCATGGCGTTGCCGCCGTACTTGATGACCATGGTCTTGCCATGGAACTTGCGGATGTAGGGCAGCGCCTGGGCCAGGATTTCGGCCTTGTCGCGCGGGGCAATGGAGGAAAGATCGGTCATGTGGGCTAAGCCGTGAGGCGTGGTGTACTTGGTTGAAAAATCAAAACCCGGATTGTGCCGCGCGTCGCACCCCCTGCACGTGCCGGGCATTCATGACGGCACCTGCGCGGCCAAGGCGACGCCCGCAAGAATCAGCACTCCACCCACCAAGGTCTGCCAGTGCAACGGCTCGCCCAGCAGCAGCCAGCCAAGCGCAGGCACCAGCACAAAGGCCAGCCCCATAAAGGGATAGGCAAGATGCAATGATGCACTCCGAAGGACCCAAACCCACAGCAGCGTGGTCACGCCGTAAAGCACCAGCGCCGCCAGCAGCCAGCCGTTGAAAGCCCAGTCCATCCAGCCTGCATTCGGGGGCAAGGCCATGGCGGCCTTCTTGAACAGCAATTGCCCCAGGGCAATACCGACAACGCATACAACCGTGAGCAGCATCAAAGGCAACGACATGGATCCCTGGACAAGAATAATTTAATCAGTTCTGCAGCCACCCTGGCACCTTGAAGCGCACGATGGCCAGATAAGCACCCACGTAGCACACGATGAACAGCAGGCAAAAAGCCACCAAGACCCAGGAATTGCGCCAGAACAGCACCGCGGGAACCACCGACAGCATGGTGAAGGCCCACAGATAGGGCGAGGTGCGATTGTTGCGCATCAGCATCTGCCGCGACTCATCGTCGTGGAACACCCCCCACACAATGCGCCGGTACACCAGCTGGTGCAGGTGCAGCGCATCGGCCATGCCCGGTGACACGCCGCGCACCCACTTGCGATACATGGAAAACACCGTTTCCCACACCGGGTAGATCAGCAGCAGCATCGGAAACCAGGGCGACACCTCGGCGTGGCGCTGCACCAGCGCAATGCTGCCGAAGGCGATCACCGCCCCCCACAGATAGGCACCACCGTCACCCGCGAACAACATGCCGCGTGGATAGTTCCACGCCAGGAACCCGGCCGTGGCCGCTGCCGAAGTCACCAACATGGCCGCCAGGGCGCGGTCGCCCACCTGCAACGCCACATGGGCCAGCGCCAGGCAGACGATCAGCGCCACCATGCCGGCCAGGCCATTGCAGCCATCGATGATGTTGAATGCATGGGGCAGGCCCGTGATTGCCAACAGGGCCAAGGCCACGCCCATCCAGGGGTTCAGGAGCATCCAGCCATCCACCCAGGGCAGGCCCAGGCGCGGCACTGCCAGCCCCAGCAGTGCCGTAGCCAACAAGCCGGACAGCAGCGTCAAGGCCAGGCGATAGCGCACCGCCAGGCGCTGGGTCAGGTCCTCGGCCACGCCACCCAGCGTCGCCGGCAGCAGGGCCACGGCCCACCACAGCGACCAGACGCCCAGGCGCAGCGCCGACGGATCACCCAACAGGCTGCTGCTGAAGACACCCGCGCCCCAGCTCGCCAGCAGCCCGGCCAGCAGAGCCACCCCGCCCAGCCGCGGCACCTCGCCCACATGGATGCGCTGCGGCATGTCCTCGCCGTACACCACTCCATGGCGGCGCGCCCAGCGCAACACCGCCGCACCCATGGCCAGTGCCACCAAGAACGCCACCACCGACAGCCAGATCATGCAACTCCTAGTCCAGACGAACCCCGCCTCGGGATGCAGCGGGCAAGCTCCGGGCCCGGCGATAGACATCCGAGCACCAAAGCCGCAGCAGGCTGCGCACATGCCATATCAGATGGCGCCAATGCCTGCCGCTGGCCCGCTGGCCCGCATGCACCACGCGCGCCGGCGCCCGCTGCAGCCGCAGCCCGCCAAGGCGCAGGCGCAGGCACAGATCGACGTCCTCGCAATACATGAAGTAGGACTCATCGAACCCCCGCACGGCCTGCCAGGCCGCCAGGGGCAGCACCAAACATGCCGCATTCACCCAGTCCACCTCCTGCTCGTGCCGACGCAGCACGCGGCGGCGCCACAGGGCCAGCGGCGATGGCGTCTCACGCTCGCAATCCTGCACCCGCCCCGCGGCATCGAGCTGCAGCGGATAGGCGCAACCCACGCCCGGCTCCGACGCCGTCCGCACCAGGGCCGCAAAAGGCTCCTGCACCGCCAGCAACTCGACATCGGGGTTGAGCACGCACACGAACGGCTCGACGGCCCCGCGCAGGGCGTGATTATGGTTGGCACCAAAGCCGCGCGGCGCGGCATTACAGACTATTTCCAATACGAAGGGCCAGCCCCCGGCCGGCACCTGCAGCTCGGGCTCGGGCACGTTGTGCGTCACCACCACGCGGGTGATGCTGGCGGCACTTGCGCCAGCCAACTGATGCAACAACCGCTGCACCAGGGCCCCATGGCCATGGCTCACGATAGACACCACCATGCCCGCATGCATGGCCGTTTAGAGCGTGTTCACCGTCTTACCGCATCAGGCTGGCATTGGCCTGATCCACGCTGGCCCAGCGGTCCTGGCCGGCCAAGGCCTGCAGGCGGATGCGCGACAGCAAATACATGTAGCGTGCCTGCGCCAGATCCCGCATGGCCATCGTGCGCTGCTGCTCGGCATTGAGCACGTCTACCGATGTGCGTACGCCCGCGAGGAAAGACTTGCGGCTGGACTGCAGCGCCTGCTCGGCCGACCGCACTGCCTGCTCCAGCGCGGCGATGCGCAGCACCCCCTCGGTCATGGCGCGGTACTGCTCATGCACCTTGGTGCCCAGGTCCAGCCGCGCGGCCTCCAGCGCCTCACGCGCACGCTCGCTGTCGGCAACCGCCTGGCGCACCGTGGAGCTGACATAGCCGCCCGCGTACAAAGGTACGGTCAACTGCAAACCAACAAACTTCTGGTTGTAAACATTGTTGACGCTGGTCACCGAATCGCTGTCCTGGCGCGACCAGCCCGCCACCGCGTCCAGCGTGGGCTTGTGGCCGGCCTTGGCCTTCTCGATCTCCATCTGCGACGTTTCAAGCTGCGCGCGCAGCGAACGCAACTGCGGGCTGACCTCCTCGGCCAGAGCCATCCAATCCTCGAGCCGCGCCGGCTCAGGAGGTACGGGCTTGAAGCCCGCCACATCCAGATCCGCCAGGGCGTCGATCGGCTGGCCCACCAGCACCTGCAGGCGCCGGCGCGTGAACTCCAGGTTCTGCATCGCCTCCAGCTCCTGGGCGCTCGACATATCCACGCGCGCCTGGGCCTCATCGATATCCGTCAGCACTGCGGCCCCGGCCTTGAAGCGCTTGTGCGCGGCATCCAGCTGCGCCGCATACGCTGCACTCTGCGCCGCAATCAAATCGTGGTGAACACGGGCCAGCAGCGCATCAAAATACGCCTCCGACAGCCGCACCACCAAGGCCTGCTCATCGCGTTCCAGCGAAGCATCGGCATCCTTGACCTGCGCCCGCGCCTGCTCCACCAGGGCGCCGATATAGGGTCGATAAATCGGCTGGCGCAGTTGCAATGCCTGATTGCTGCTGTCATAGCTGCTGGTGGCAGACCGTGGCCCCAGAGCCGTCTGCGCACTGCTTTTCAGATGGTTGCGGTTGGCCCCCGCGCTGAAAGAGACATTCGGCAAACGCTGCGCCTGCGCCTGCGGCAATCGCTCGCGCACAGCCTCTGCGGCCGCGCGCGACGCGCGGATGTTCGCATCATTCTTCTCCGCTGCCTCATAAGCCTGGCGCAAATCCAGAGCCCAGGCCGGCGCCAGCACCATGCAAGCCGCCAAGACCGTACATATCCGGGCACCCCGCATGCGTGCCCACCCATGGGCTACGGCGCCCTGCCCATCCTGCCACTGCTGCATAACGTCACTCCTCCGTCATCGAGGCCGCCAGACGCTTGGTCAGCGGATGCAGCAAATAGGTCAGCATGCTGCGCTCGCCGCCCCTGAAAATCACTTCCACCGGCATCCCCGGGTGCAGCTGGCGCCGCCCCAATGTCTTCATGCCATCGGCCGTCACCTTCACGCGCGCAAGGTAGTAACTCATGCTCGACTGGGGCTCCGTCAGCAAATCGCCAGACACCGAGTCGACCTCGCCCTGCACCACCAGCTGCGGCGTATTGGCAAACGAAGAGAAGCGCACGTCCACCGGCATACCCGACTTCACGCGGTCTATCATGTGCGGCGCCACCCTGGCCTCCAGCATCAATGGCGCCCCCTTGGGCACGACATCCATCAGCTTCTGCCCCGGCTGGATCACACCGCCCACCGTCTGCGCCATCAGGCCCACGACCTGGCCCTCGGCGGGCGAGCGGATCTCCGTGCGCCCCAGCTCCTCGCTCAGGGCGCGGTATTTCTCGCCCTCCACCAGCACCTGGCGCCCCACGTCTGCCAGCTGCGTCTCCACCTCCTTGCGGTACTCCTGCTGGCGCGAAATGGCGCGCTGGCGGAAGTCGGCAACGGCGGCGCGCGCACGCAAGATATTGCCCTGCAGATCGGCCATTGACGTATGCACATCCGCCACCATGCGCTCCAGCTCCAGCTGGCGATTGCGCGGTGCGTAGCCCTCCTGCACCAGGCCCCGCAGATGGCCCAGCTCGTCATTGAGCAGGCCCAGCTGATTCTTCCGGTTAGCCGACATCCCCGCATACGATGCCAGCAAACCCTCCTGGCCGCGGATGTTCTCCTCGATCGACTGCAGGTCCGAGCGCAAAAGAATGCGCCGCGTCTGGAACAGCTGCTCCTGATTAAACATGTGCTGCTGAATCTGCGGATCCTTTGCCGCCGCCTGCAAATCGGCGGGCCAGGCAATGCCGGTCTTTCCCAGCTTCTCGGCCTCGAGCCGCCCCTGCATCGCCAGCAAACCCAGGTAATTCTGCCGTGCCGACTGGTAATTGGCGCGCACCATGGCGGGGTCCAGCTTGATCAGCAACTGCCCCTGGCGCACCTCTTCGCCCTCGCCAACCAGCACCTGCTCCACGATCCCGCCCGTCAGATGCTGCACCGCCTTGCGCTTGGTATCCAGCGCCACCACCCCCTGGCCCGGCACCCCCTCATCCAATGGCGCCAGCGCCGCCCACAGCAAAAAACCGCCAAAACCCAGACCCAGGGCCCACAGGCCCCAGCGCCCCGCGCGCCCCAGATCATTGGGCGCAGCCTTGGCGCCGGCGGCCGACACAAGCGCCTGCATCGCCCCCGCAGGCAAAGCGTTGTCAGAAATAGAAGAAAAGGATTCAGCCATGTCAAAACCCGACAAAAACAACAGGCGTGCCCGTTGGCACCCCTTGATCAAAAGAGCAAGCCACCGCTATCAGGACAGCGCCACCGGTGCCTGCGCCGCACGCAACGCGGTCAGCACCGCATCGCGCGGCCCATCCGCCTGCAGTACGCCATTGCTCAGCACCATCACCCGGTCGGCCACCGCCAAAATGCCAGGCCTGTGCGTCACCAGCACCACCGTGCTGCCCTGGGCCTTGAGAATCTGCACCGCCCGCACCAGGGCGGCCTCGCCCACATCGTCCAGATTGGCATTCGGCTCGTCGAGCACCACCAGCCTGGGATTGCCATACACCGCACGAGCCAAGCCGATACGCTGACGCTGCCCGCCCGACAGCAACCCGCCCGCCTCGCCAATCGACGTGTCATACCCCTTGGGGAAGCGCAGGATCATCTCGTGCAGGCCGGCACTGCGCGCCGCCTCGATCACCTTCTGCGCATCCACCTCGCCAAAACGTGCAATGTTCTCGGCAATCGAGCCCTCGAACAGCTCGATATCCTGGGGCAGATAGCCCAGGCAAGGCCCCAGTTCCTCACGGCTCCAGCCGGCCAAAGGCCGCTCATCGAGCAGCACCTCGCCCGTCATGTGCGGCCAAATGCCAATCATGCAGCGCGCCAGCGTGGACTTTCCCGAGCCCGAAGGCCCCAGCACCACGGTCACCGAACCCGGCAGCGCCTGCAGGCTCACCCCCTTGAGGATGGGTTCGGCACGCCCCGGTGCCACCGCCACCACATCGCGCAACTGCAAGGCCCCGGTTGGAGACACACGGGTCAAGGCCGAATCACGCTCGGGGTTTTCCGCCAGCAAGGCCTCCAGGCGGCCGAACGCCGCATGCGCCACCGCAAAACTGCGCCAGGTCCCGGCCAGCACGTCAATGGGCGTCAAGGTGCGCGTCATCAGCACATTCGCGGCAATCATCGCCCCGGCGGACAACTGCCCATCGATCACCAGCAAGCCGCCGGCCCCCAGTGCCAGGGACTGCTGCGAATAACGCAAAAACTTGCTCCACGCAGCCACCCTGTGGCTGCGCGCCTGCGAACGGCCCTGTACATCCGCCACCCGCCTGTGCACCGCCTGCCAGCGCCGTGCCAGGTGATGCACCATACCCATGGGCTCCAGGGTTTCCAACTGCAGCAGCTTGCCCTGCAAATCCTGGGTCTCGGCTGCTGCCGCCTGCTGCGCCTGCTGCGCCAGCGCGCTCGTCTGCCAATGCCCCCACCACATCAAGGCCGCCTGCAAGGCCGCGAAAAACAGCGCCAGATACCCCAGCATGGGGTGTAGGAAAAACACCACCGCCAGATACACCAGCGCCCAGGGCGCATCGAACAGCGCAAAAATGCCATTGCCGGTCAAGAACTGGCGCAACTGGACCAGGTCACCAAAGGCCTTGGCCGTGCTGGTGCCGAACTGCTTCAGGTTCGACTCGAAACTGGCATTGAACACCCGGGTGCTCAACACCGCATCCAGGCGCGCTCCCGCACGCACCAGCACACGCGAGCGCATCCACTCCGAAAACGCCGCCACCAGAAACAAGAACAGCGCAATCAGCGACACCACCAGCAGCGTCAGCTCGCTGCGGCTCACCATGACCCGGTCATAGACCTGCAGCATATACAGCGTGGGCACCAGCAACAGCACATTGGCCACCACGCTGAACACCGCCACCACCAGAAACTCGCGCCGGAAGGCCCACAGCGCCCGCGTCAACTCGCTGCGCCCCCAAAAACCAGAAATCGCCATCATTCGACCTGTGACATCTCAATCGCTTCGACCTGCTCAGGCCACTGCCTGGCCCAACGCCATGGGCGCCTGTGCGGGCGCCGCCTGTGCAGCCGCCTGACGCGCCGCCTGGTTCAATGCCGCCAGCACCTCATCGCGCGCGCCGAACGCCTGCTGCTGCCCATCGCGCAGCACCAGCATCTTGTTGGCCACGCCCAGCACGCTGGTGCGGTGCGTGATCACCACCACCACCGCCCCGCGCGCACTTGCCTGCGCCAAGGCCGCGGCCAAGGCTGCATCGCCCTGCTCATCCAGGCTCGAATTGGGCTCGTCGAGCACCACATACACCGGGTCGCCATACAGCGCGCGCGCCAGCCCCACACGCTGGCGCTGCCCGCCAGACAGCCGCATGGCCCCCGGCCCCACCTGCGTCTCATAACCCTGCGGCAGCGACATGATCCACTCATGCAGGCCCACGGCGCGCGCCACTGCCTCCACTTGCGGCATATCCACCGGCCCAAAACGCGCCATGTTCTCGGCCAGCGAGCCCTCGAACAACGCCACCCCCTGGGGCAAATAGCCCACATGCGGCCCCAGCTCCCGCTTGCTCCAGGCCTGCACATCCGCGCCGTCCAGGCGCACCTTGCCCATCGCCGCCGGCCACAGCCCCACCAACAGGCGCGCCAGCGTCGTCTTGCCCGAAGCCGAAGGCCCCACCACCGCCAGCACATCGCCCGGCTGCAACACAAATGAAATGCCGCGCAAAATGGAACTGCTGCTGCCCGGTGCGCCCGCCACCAGTTGCTCCACCTGCACCACGCCACGCGGGGCCGGCAACTCCATCGCCGCAGACTCGGCGGGCACCGCCGACAGCAAGGCCTCCAGACGCGTCCAGGCATCGCGCACATTCACCACCGACTGCCACTGCCCCACCACCTGCACCAGCGGCGCCAGCATGCGCCCGCCCAGAATCGAACTCACCACCAGCATGCCGCCGCCCCCGCGCAGCTCATCGTGCAGCAGCAGCCAGCACGACAGGCCCAACAGCAGGGAACTCAGCACGTTCTGCACCAGCTTGCTCAAGGCCTGAAAGCCCCCCGCCGCATCCGAAGCCAGTGCCTGCAGGCCCAGAAACTCGCGCTGCTTGGCCACCCAGCGGCGATGCGTGTTCTTCAGCATGCCCATGGCCTCGATCACCTCGGCATTGCGCAGCGTATCGTCAGCATAGCGCTGCGCCGCAATCGCGCAGCGGTTGGCCTCCATCAGCGGCGGCTTGGTGCGCCGCTCATTGAGCCAGGTGATGCCCACCTGCAGCAAGCCAAACGCCACCGCCGACCAGCCCAGCGCCGGGCTGATCAGGAACAGCAGCACCATCATCACCAGCGCCACCGGCGCCTCCATGATGGCCAGCAGCGCCGGCGAATACAGGAATTCGCACACTTTCCTGAAATCCTGCAGCGTCTGCACATGCCCGCCCGGTACGCGGCGCACATTGGCCTCGAACATGGCGCGGAACACGCGCATGTGCAGCCGCTCATCAAGCACCTCGGCCGCGCCGCGCATCACCTCGCTGCGCGCCCACTCCAGCACCTCCATGAGCACGAACGCGCCCAGCACCAGCACCGTCAGCCAAAAAAGCGTGGCATGGCTGCGGCTGTTCACTACCCGCTCATACACCTCCAGCATATAGCCCGAAGGCGCCAGCACCAGCAGGCTGGCGCACAGGCTGAACCAGGCGGCGCGCACATAGAAAGGACGCAGATCGGCCACCGCCTTGCGTAACTCCGAGGGAACCGGGTTGGAACTCATACCACCTCTTCAACCATCACATACTCGGGCAGCTCGCCGGTTTCGGGCACGGGCAACACCCCATCGGGCGCGCCAGCCGCAGGCTGAACCTGGTCGAGCAGCAGGAAAGACAACACAAACACACCATCGGCACGGCGCGACAGCACCACCTCGCGCAGCTTCTGCGACTGAAAACGCGCCTCCACCTCGCTGTCCAGCGACAGCTGAAAGCGCATGCGCCCATCCAGCGTGAACATCGATAGCTGCCCTGCCTTCACACTCAGCGTATGCCGGTCGAAATACACCGGGCAGCGCTCGGAAAAACGCAGCAAGGGCAGGGGCCCAGCACCCAGGCGCTCTAGATGCAAGGGGCTGCCCGGATGCTGGAACACGAGCCGGCAGGTACGCGACACCGAATAAATCGCATTGCACACCATCTGCGAGCCCATGTCGGGGAACTGCTCGCGCAGCTGGCGGTAGGCCAGGTGGTGCAGCGCCACCCGGTTCCACACCCGCGTGGACTGCACCAGCGGCGCCAGCGCATTGCACAGCCGCGCAAAGCCCTGCTGCAGAGCCTGCAGGCGCTGGGCCTGCTCGGGCGAAGCGTTCAGGGGAATGCGGAGAATGGCGTCCATGGCAGACTGCGGAGTCTAACAAAACTCTTATATGAACTTCATATAAGAGACCGCAAAAGCCAAAAAACAACGCATGCGGCACCGCATGCCGCGGGGACGGCTGCATAACCCGCCCTCCCCGCCACCCCATGTGAAGCAAGGCCGCCCTGCGCGCCATGCGCACAATACCGGACACAGACCCGGGCACAGCCGACGCGGCGTTATGCTGCGCCGCACATCCCTGCCCCCACAAGACATGACCGACACCACCTCCACCCCGACCACCCCCCATGTGACGCCACTGTCGCTCCAGCAGCACGGCCAGCTGCGCTGGCGCAGCCCGGCCGACTACGGCTTTGCCGGCCACGACAACCTCTGCCCCCTGGTGCTGCAGGAGCTGCCCAAGGCCGTCATGGCCCTGCCCATAGGCTTCATCGCTCAGCAAGATCAGTTCCTGCTCGTCGCCATCCAGGGCCTGCAAGCCGGCAGCAACCTCTATGTGGCGCCGGACGGCCGCTGGCTGGCCGGCTACATCCCCGCGCCCTACCGCAGCCACCCCTTCCGCCTGGCCCGCACCGAGAGCGGCCAGCAGGTGCTGTGCATCCACTCAGACAGCGGACTCGTGAGCGCCAGCGAAGGCCAACCCTTCTTCGACGACCAGGGCCAACTGGCCCCGGCCACCGCCCAGGTGCTGCAGTTCTTCCAGCAGCTCGAAGGCAACCGCCAGCACACCTCTGCCGCCTGCACCCTGCTGCAGCAGCACGGGTTGATCCAGCCCTGGCCGGTGCGCCTGCAAACCGATGCCGGCGCGCAGGAGCTGGGCGGCCTGCTGCGCATCGACGAAGCCGCGCTGAACCAGCTCTCCGGCGCAACGCTCGAGGCCCTGCAGCGCAGCGGCGCCCTGCAGCTGGCCTACTGCCAGCTGCTGTCCATGCAGCACCTGGCCAGCCTGGGCCAGCTCGCGGCCCTGCATGCCAAGGCCAGGCAGGCGCCCACCCCCGCGCCGGCGCGTGACCTCGACCTGGAGTTCCTGAACCAGGGCGGCACGCTGCAACTCGGCGCGCTGTGACCGCCCTGCCCGAGGCCGCGCCGCCGGCAAGCCCGATGCTGCAGCGCATCACCACGGCCTACGACCCCGAGCAGGACCGCATGCGCCTGGCCGGCGAACGCGCCGACGGCAGCACGCTGACGCTGTGGCTCACCCAGCGCCTGCTCGCACGCCTGCTGCCGGCGCTGTGGCAATGGCTGGAGCGGCACGACGCCACGGGCACGCTGGTGCAGTCCGCCCACCTTCCCAGCCACCGCAGCGACGCCCTGCAGGGCTTTGCCCAGCAGGCCGCGCGCGCGCAGCTCCCGCCGCAGCCGCCAGTCACCCCGCACGAGCGCAGCCCGCAATGGCTGGTGCACGGCATCCAGCTCTCGGCCAGCGCATCGGGCGTGGAGCTGCGCTTCAGCGGCGCCCCGGGCGCCGACGCCACCGCCCCGGTCGGCCTGACGCTGGCCGCCCAGCCCCTGCGCCAATGGCTGTCAATACTGCAGCAGCAGTACCACGAGGCTGAATGGCCCATGCAGGACTGGCCGCGATGGCTGGCGGAAGCCGCCGGCCCGGCCGTACCCGCGGCCCGGGCCATGCTGCATTAGGAATAGCCGCCTTAGCTCTCAAAAAAAGAGCTGCTAACGCTTACCTGGAAAGCGTTATCGGCCTATTTTGCATCAATCCACCCGAAGCCAGGGCCGTCTCGCCCAGGTGGCAAATTGCCCATCCGTGCCATCTTCGCTCCGAAATTCACGCGACCACATTCCGGAAAAATCGACTCTACATTCCGTAATTTACGTTGCTTGATTCCGGAATTTACGACACCATGGGCGCATGAGCACGACCTCTCTTTACCCGCGCCGGATCGAGCCGCGCATCGCTGAAGCCTTGCTGGACACGCCGGTCGTGTTGCTCGCAGGCCCGCGCCAGGCCGGTAAGACAACCCTGGTGAAGCAGATCGCAGACCGGCAGGGGCTGCGCTATCTGACCATGGACGATGAGCTGACGCTGCTCTCGGCCAGGGAAGACCCCATCGGGATGATTCGCAGCCTGGACCGGGTCGTGATCGACGAAATCCAGCGCGCACCGCAGTTGCTGCTGGCCATCAAGAAAAGCGTGGACGAAGACCGGCGGCCCGGACGCTTTCTGCTCACCGGCTCGGCCAATCTGATGGCGCTGCCGACCGTGGCCGACTCGCTGGCGGGCCGGATGGAAACGCTGTCGTTGCTGCCCTTGTCGCAGGGCGAAATGCAGGCGCGTTCGGCCAACTGGATCGACAGCGCTTTCTCGGGCCGGATTCTCATGGCGGACCAGCCCTCACTGGGCAGCGAACTGGTCGAGCGCGTGCTGCGCGGCGGCTACCCCGAGGCGATTGCGCGTGCCACGCCCAGGCGCCGTGTGACCTGGGCGCGGCAGTACATCGACGCCATCATCCAGCGAGATGTGCGGGATGTGGCAGGCATCGAGAAGCTCGACCAGTTGCCGCGGTTCCTGCGCGCCCTGGCGCAGACGGCGGGCCAGATGTGCAACTACACCCAGCTCGGCAGCCAGGTGGGGCTGGATGGCAAGACGGCCTCGCGCTACGTCGCCGTCTTCGAGCAGATGTACCTGCTCAAGCGCATCGACGTCTGGGCCCGCAACCGCCTCAACCGCGTGGTCAAGACGCCGAAGCTGCAGTTCATCGATTCCGGCCTGTTGGCTGCGCTGCTTGACCTGAGCGCCGAGGAAGTACAGCAGGATCGCACACGGTTCGGCAACGTACTGGAGAGCTTCGTTTTCGGAGAACTGCTCAAGCACATGAGCACGGCAGATGGCGACTATCGCCCGATGTATTACCGGGATGCCGACAAATTCGAGGTCGATTTCGTGATCGAGAATGCCGCAGGACAACTGGTGGGCGTCGAGGTGAAAGCCGCAGCCACCGTCAAGGAAAGCGACCTGCGTGGCTTGAGGAAGCTGGCCAGCCTGGCAGGCAGCCCATTCAAGATGGGCGTGTTGCTGTACGACGGCACCGAGACGATGCCGCTGGGAGACGGCATCTGGGCGGCGCCGCTGTCGACGCTCTGGGGAGCGTGAAAGCCATACGCCGGGGCTGAACACCTCAGCGTCTCGCAGGCCGGGCTTGCAATTCAAAAACGATAGCTACCTGCGCTTACCTGGTAGGCGCAATCAACCGATTTGCCTGATTAGGTACATACCTCAGATCACCGTCATTCCGGCGAAAGCCGGAATCCAGGAGCCTCGCAGCACTCAAACCGCTGGATTCCGGCTTTCGCCGGAATGACGTGGCGTTTGTTGACCGAGTGCTGTCTGAGATATGTCGCTCATCAGGCCAATTTGGCTTCAATCCAGAGGCGGCGCGGCCTCCATCGCCCCCGCCTCCGACTCCAGCAGCTGCCGCACGCCCGCCAGCGCCTGCACCGCCTCCTGCAGCAGCGCATCGGCAGCCAGCCGCCCGGCCTCGGCGCTCTCGCGGGCGCGGCCCGCCTGTTCCAGCTGGGCCTGGGCCAACTGCGCGGCCTGCTGCGCCTGGTCGCGCGCCAGCTCGGCCTGGGCCAGCTCGGCACGCAGGGCCTGGGCCGCGTCCTGCACCCCGGTGCCGTCGGCCAGCGCCTGCAGCCATTGCAGCTGGCGCGGCAGGCAGACGGCGCGCAGGTCGAACCGCTCCTGCACGAAGCGCCGCGCCTGCGCGCCCAGGCGCTGCCGTTCGGCCGGCTCCTGCAGCAGGCGCGCCACCTCGTCCGCCAGGCCCTCGGCATCGAAGAAATCCAGCAGCCGGCCGGTCTCGCCATGCACCAGCACCTCGCGCACCGGCTCGGTGTCGCTGGCCACCACGGCGCAGCCGATGCCCATGGCCTCCAGCAGGCTGCGCGACAGCGCCAGCGGGTAGGCCCAATGCACATGCACCGCCGACAACTGCAGCACCGCCACCACATGGGCATGGGGCAAAGGCCCCAGGAAATGCACGCGCTGCCAGTCAGCCTCCGGCATCTGCGGGCGCAGCTCGTCGATGAGGCGCTGCTTCCAGCCGGGCCCGTCCGCCGGCACCGGGCCTTGCGCCCCCACGATCAGCACCCGCGCCGCAGGGCGCCGGGCCAGCAGCCGCGGCAAGGCACGCAGCAGCACCTGCAGGCCGCGCCGCGGCTCCAGGCTGCGGGCCACGAAGCTCACGATCTCGTCGCCATGCGCCAGCGCCACATCGCCGGGCAGCGTCGCGCGCACCTGGTCGTTCGGCGCCAGCGCCTCGCAGTCGATGCCGTCATGCGCCACCCACAGCCGCTCGCGCCACGGCGCGGGGAACCGCGCCGCCTGCCAGTCGGTGGGCACCAGCAGCCCATCCGCCTCGCGCAGGTGCAGGTCCAGCGGGGCATTGCGCATGCGCAACTGGGCCTGCAGCAGCGCCTGGGCACGCGCGCGGGCGGTATCGTCCAAGGCAGTCAACGCGCTCAAGCCCGGGTCATGGTCCGCATGCCGCGCGCTGGCCGCGTCGTGGTAGTGATCGCCCCACAGGCCCAGCCGGGCACCGGGCCACACGGCCTTCACAAACAGGCTGTCGCCCATGCCGACCTGGGCCAGGACCACGTCGGGCGCAAACCCATGCTCATCGCGCAGCGCCAGCGCGGCCTGCAGCGCCGCCTCGCCGCGGATCGCCCGCATTTCCAGGTCGGCCACCCAGCCCTGCGCCCCCGGCGTGGCGCCGCGCGGCAGGCCATAGGCCAGCACCTGCACGCCGGGCACGTCGAATTCGGGGACTGTGCCTTCCGGGGACTGCTGGCACAGCGCCCGCACCTCGTGCCCCTGCTGAACCAACGCCTGTGCCAAATGGCGAAACTGTGCCGGGACCCCCGGGTGCACGAAAAGAATACGCATAGCCCTCATTCACTCAAAAAAGCCATGGGCTGCCCATGCAGCCCAGGTGCGAGTGAATTTATCGCGTCCCGGAGGGGATTCCGGCTATTTTCTTGTATCAATCCATGAGTGGAATCGCGACAGGGGCTCAGCGCGAAAGGGTCAGAGCTACCGCAGCGGAGTCATTGGCCGTGGTCATCACCATGCTGATCCCGTTGGCCGCGTTCAGCGTGGCCACCCCTTGCAGGTTCACGCGGGTGCCCGCGCAGTCCTCGGTCATGCTCACGTCCACCACCGCCGTGCGTTCCGGGCGCTCCGTCAACTGGCCGACATAGGTACAGCCAGTGGTGCGCGTACCAGTGAGGGCACCGCTGGCGGTGATGTTCCAGTTCTGCGCGCCCGGACCTTGCACGTCGCGCCAGGCGCCTGCGAACTGAGCCAGCGTCGCAGCAGTGTCATAGCGCGCCTGATAGGCGAGGCTGAAGGGCTCCCCTGTGCCACCATCAGGGATGATCGTGCCGGTCAGGCTGCTCTTTGCCACCACACTGGCCGTGATGCTGCCGTCCGTCACGGTGCTGGTACCGAGCAGGTAGCTCTTGCCCCGGCCCGAGAAGCTGGCGGCTTGGCCACTCAGGCCAGCCTTGAGCACGCGTACGCTGCTTCCAGTCGTGACAGCGGCCCACATCTTGCCGTCCGGCAGCACGATGGCAGAGACAGCGGGACTCGCGCCGGCAGGGCTTTGCCACAAGCCCTGGAGCAGGGATGTGGGCAGTGTGGCGCTGCCGCCACCGCCATTGTTGTTGCCGTTGCCGTTGCCGTTGCCGTTGCCGTTGCCGGGGCCGTTATCGGCACTGCCACTGCCGCCGCCGCAAGCCGCAAGGGCCAGGGCCAGGACTGATGCGCTCAGGATGTAAGGTGTCTTCATAGTGTGTTTATGCAAATGTCGTCCAGCGGTGTTGTCAAGGGGCTCAGAACCAGAAGCCGCCTTGTGTCGTCTCGGGGATGTAGCCCACGATGGTGAGAGGCATTTGGCCGATCTCGCCCTGCAGGGTGATGACGCCATCGGCTTTGCCGTCGCGGTCGAAGGCGCCGCCGTCGGCAATCTGGAAATCCAGGCGCAGCTTGTTGCCTTCCGCGACCACGCGGCCGCCGTAGGCAGCGCTGGCCAGGTTGGCCCAGCCCCCTTGGTTATCCTGGACCCAGAAGCCGTTGGCGGGCAGCGAGCCGTCCACATAGATGCTGAAGGTCTCCGTCGGATGGCCGGTGATGGCGATGGTGGAGACAATGCTGCCGAGGGACGACACCATGGAGCTCGGGAGCTGGGGATTGTGGTCTTGCTGGGTGAGCGAGGTGATCTGTGCCGTCCCCTCGTTGCCCACACGCCCCTGATCCGAGTTGGCGACCAGCGTAATGAAGGTTTGCGGTGCATTGCCCGGATTGCTAACGGCCTTGTCGGTCTTGAAGAAGGGCGCGGACGAGACGCTGGACTGCATGTTGTCCGCGATGCCATCGCCGTTGCCATCGCCCTTTTGCGCGGGCTTGCCGTCCACCACCAGTGCTGGGGCTTCGGCCTCGGTCGCAGGAGGAATGCCATCGTTGTCTTGGTCGGCAGGTGGTGTAGCTCCACCACCGTTGCCACCGCCATTGCCGCTGCCACCGCCCCCGACAAATCCCTGCACGACGTTGAATTGATGGGTTGCTGCTATGGGGCTGACGATGACACCATCGGTCACGGACAACTGAATGGTGGTGAGGCCCAGCGCGCTGGGGACGAATTGCATGGCGGCCAGTGCCGCATTGATGTCGTCTGCGCGGCCCGTGATCTGTACACCGGGAGTCAGCGGGTCTGCATCCACCACGTTGGTGAAAAAGACATTGGTCGTGGCAATGGTCACGGTCAGGGAATCACTGTCTCCATCAAAGACTTTGTAGTCTGGCAAGGCACTGACTAAACCATATGTTGCCGTCCCAGGTTCGGAGGGCATGCCCGTGATGGTGGGTATATCGTTGGTGTTCGAGAAGGTAAGCGTCAGGTCGGTGTGACGGATATTGCCGTTACCATCGTCCGCCGTCACGCGCACCACCAGAGGCGATGTGGCGTTGGCGGGCGGGTTGCCGCTCAAGGTCTGCGTGGTGGGGTCAAACGTCAGCCAGCCGGGCAGCGGAGCCGGCGTGCCGCCAACCGCCGGCGGAAGAGCCGCGGTATAGGTGAGGCCTCCGCCACCACCAAAGGTGCCGTCCGGAACGGTGTAGGTGAAGAGGCCTTCGCCAGCTTTGGTGGGAGGGGCTGTTTTGCGGAATTCGCCACCGGTGTTGTCGGTGCTGGTGTTGCCTGCCGCGTCGGTGACCACGGCGGTCACGTCGTAGGCCTGGCCTGCGACAAAGGCGCCCAGCGCAGTACCAGCCTTGGGTATGGCTGTGGCGGTGTTCACGCTCCAGCTTCCGTCGCCAGCCACCGTCACGTTGTCGTAGATGGCGCCGTTGATGGTCACGGCCAGGGTTCCGCCCGCAGGCAGTGCGCCTGCACCCACCGTGCCGGTGATGACCGGTTGGTCGGTGTCGACCGTTTGCAGGGTGATGGCGGGTAGTGCGGGAGCCGTGGTGTCGATCTCGAACCGGCCCACGACCACGCTGCCGTCGCTATTGCTCACGGTCAGCTCGTATTGACCGTCCGCCGTGGACGCAGGGTTGCCGGAGGCGATGGAGCCATGGAACGAACCAAAGGGGTTGGCGCTTCCACCCGGCTGGGCATCCAGCAGCACCACGGTATGGGTCTGGGTTCCGGCGTTGTAGTCGATGCGGTAGTGCTGGCCCAGCGTCAGCGTGGTGCCATCGGGCCCCTTCAGGGTAGGCGCCAGGCCTGGCTCACCCGTGAAGGTCAGCACAGGCAAGCCGTTGTTCGTGATGTTGTCGCTGGTATTGGTGCCACTGTCGGTAGCCGGCGTCATGCCGAGCGAGTTGGCGACCGGAAGCGGGTCCGTGGTATTGGTGAAGGTCCAGTTGAAGGTACTGGAAACCGACAGGTTGCTGGGGTCCTTGGCCGTGACGGTGATGGCATAGGTCTTGCCGCCGGCTGGCGTGGGCGGGTTGCCCGACAGGGTGCCGGTGGCCGGGTCGATGCTCAGCCAGTCGAGCGTGACCGGGTTGCCGCCATCGGTGGCCGTATAGCTGTACGTGAAGGCGTCTCCATCGAGGTCGGTGAAACGGCTGCCCGTGGCATAGCTGTGCACGCCCTTGCCGGTGGTGGTGGTGTTGCTGATGCCCAAGGCCACCGGTGCGTCTGGGACATCCGTCACGGTGAAGGAGCCGGTTTCACCCGCTTGTGAAAACGCCGTCTGGCCGCCGCGCGCGGTCACGTCGGCCGTGCTGCCCGCCGTGCCGGTGGCGCCGTCCCAGATGTAGAAGCTGAAGCTGCCCGTACCGCCCTTGGCCGCATCGGGCTGGAAGCGCAGCTTGTCGGTACTGCGCAGCAACAGGGCCGAGGTGGTGGAGAGCGCCGGCGCATCCACCCAGGTGGTGCCGCCATTGGTCGAGTACTGGAACTTGCCCGCACCGGCGGTGGACGAAGTCGCGTAGATGGCGATACCGCCATCGGCAAATTCACCTGCCAGCGGCCCCCCTGCCGCGGTGTCGACATCGGTGACGGTGCCTGTCACCAGCGTGCTGACCAGCGCGCCCGTGTTATCTGCCGTGGTGACATCTTCGGACACGGTGGGCAGAGCGGAGGTGCCGCCGGCCACATAGACCGGTGCGTCATTGGAGGCAGTCACGAC
This sequence comes from Alicycliphilus denitrificans, assembly GCF_044792555.1. GTDB lineage: Bacteria > Pseudomonadota > Gammaproteobacteria > Burkholderiales > Burkholderiaceae_C > Alicycliphilus > Alicycliphilus denitrificans_A. The sequence goes on along the minus strand of NZ_CP126238.1, from coordinate 699,895 downwards.
CGCCTTCACGGTATAGGTCCCGGCAGAAACGGGGTGACGCGAGTCCGCCACGCCCTTGTAGCTGGTGACATCGACGGGGCCCGCGGTGGGGGCGCCGGTGCTGCTGTCCACCAGGTGCACGGACAGTTCGGGCGCAGCCGTGCCACGCCAGTTTTCCGGGCTGGCCAGTACGAAGTTCAGCAGAGCCGTGCTGGGCAGCCACAAGCCCGCGGCATCACTCACGGTGCCGATGGCTTGCCAGGTGGTACCGTTGTCCAGGGAGTACTGCCAGGCGCCCGAGGCATCGCTGGTGTCGCCGACCACGATGATGCCGCTCAGAGGGTCAGGATTACCGATGACATTGTCCGGATCGGCATACAGGGGGTTGAACAGGCTGGCGACGGACTTCCCCGTTACTGCGGGGTTGGCGTCTTCCGCGAACGAAAGCGTGGTGGAAGGGCCGCTCAGTTCCGGCGCGTTATTGGCCTGGGTGATGGTGAGCGTGGTTTGCGTGCTGGCCTGGTTGTTGCTGCCGTCCGCAACGGTCAGCGTCAGGTCGCGAACCTCTTTCGTATCCTTCGCTGTGTTCTGGAAATCGATTTGCTGCGCGATGGCCTGCAGGTCGGCCGTGGTGACGCTGTTGCTGGAGACCTTGAAATTGTCGATGAACAGCGAGCCGCCAACGGCCCTGCCGCCTGTGAAGTCATAGGTGCCGGAAACGAAGACGAAGAACCAGTTGCCGGTCGAGGGCACGGTGACGCTGGTCGTGGTCCAGGGCTTGACGCCGGTGTAACTGGCACCGGTTTCGTTCAGCACGATCTGGTAGGCGCCGGTGTCGGCATTCATCAGATAGCCGAAGGCATCGTAGGCGTCACTGCCTGCTTTGGCCTGCCAGTCGAAAAACAACACGTCATTGGCATTGGCCGCAAAGGTGTTCGAGTAGGCATACGGTCCGTGCACCACGTCAAAGCCGTTTTGTGTAGTGCCGTTGTTGTACAGGCGCAGTGAGGCATTGCCTTCGGTTTTTTCGGCAGTCGACAACTCGCTGCTGAAGGTCATCGTGGCGGGATCGGCGTCCGAGTTGCCAGAGTTGGCGGGCCAGGTGGTATCGGCCGGTGCGGTTTTGCCATTGATGACCGTAGTCCCCAGGATGACGCGCTCGGTGCCGATGGTCCAGCCCGTGACGGCTCCGCCACCCGTCACCGATTCGAAGCCCGGGTTCTGGAAATTGGCCACGAAGTTGATTTTGAGTGGCTTGCCGTTCTGGCCATTATCCACAGCGTCGATCACGCCCAGTGGTATCTTGCTGCCACCCGCGCCCCGGTAGACGACACCGGCGTCGAACGAGATCGCGCCCAGCGCATTGGGAGTGGCAGAGCTGCTCAGCGTCAATTGATCGCCCGTGCTGGGATCGCTGATCGCATAACGAATGTAGCCGCCGCCGTAGTTGTCGCCACCGGTGAAGTTGATGTTGGAGTCGATCAGCACGGGCGAGGACGAACCCTCGACGAAGGTCACCGGATCGAGGCCCGACAGGGCTGGTGCGGCCAGAGTGCCCGCGTAGCCCGCCACCTGCAGCGTGGCCACGTCCACCGTGCCGCTGGCGGCTTCCAGCACCCAGTTGCCGCCCAGGGCGCTGGCGCCCGTGGTGTCGGTGGAGGCGGCGATGTCGGCGCCCGTGGCCTGGGCCAGGCGGCCGATCAGGTCGGCGCCCGCCGTGCCCTGGGCCACGTCGCAGCCGTAGAGCAGGATGTCGCCGTCGTTCGACAGCGCCGCGCCAATGCGCGCCAGCGCGTCCTGGAAACCCGGCAGGGTGCTGGCGTTCAGGCTCGTCTTGCCCAGGTTCAGACTACCGGCACTGCCATGGCTGAACAGGTGGATTGCATCCAGGCCGGCCTGGCCTTCCAGCAGATTGATGATCTGGCCCAGCACGTCGCCCGCGGCGTCCAGCACGTGCACGCGCACATGGCTGGGCAGGCCCACGGCCAAGCCTTGCGGGTCACCGATGTTGTCGAGCACGAAGGCGATTTCACGAGCGTTTGCAGAGCTGCTGCCAGACCAGTTCATAGACAAATCCTAAAATTGCATTAGACCGATAAAAATTAACACCAGTAATAATTCTAACTTTAGATCACTAAAAGTAACAAAAAAATTACTCATCGCGCTCGTACGCCATCGTCTCGGCTTTGATGTTCTCGCGAGGCAGGTTCGCTTGACTGCGTGAGGCTTGGCAGGGCAAGCGCTTCGTGGCTTTGGCCAGTCACGACACGGTCAGCGAACTCCTGCACTGCGTGGAGACCGTGTCAAGATCGCGACGCCCCCGAGGGCTGCGCAACGCACGGCTGCTGGTGCCGCGACAGCGGACTTACCACAAAACCACCGACAGCCACCACCGCTTCTGGCGCCACCCCAACCTGGTCAAAATGGGGCCGGACAAGCACCAGGTGACGGGCAGCGAGCAGTTGTGGGTGGCCGACATCACCTACCTGCCCACGACAGGGCAATGCGTGTACCTGAGCCTGGTCACCGACGCGCACTCGCGCAAGATCGTCGGCTGGCTTGGGCATGCGAGCCTGCAAACCGAGGCGGTGGCGCAAGCGCTGAAGATGGCGCTACGGGGCCGTGCAACGCAGCAGGTGCTGGTGCATCACTGCGACCGAGGCCCAGTATTGCGCCCATGCGTACCAAGAGCTGCGCCGCCAGCACGGCATGAAATGCTCCATGACCGACGGCTACGACTGCTACCCAAATGCCCTGGCCGAGCAGGTCAACGGGAATTAAGCTCCATCACGCCATCATGCCGCGCGGGCTTCAAACACCCGCCGGGCAGCAGCCAGGCCGCGCAGTGCGCGCTGCTGTCGCCGGGCAGCGATTTCTATCAGCTTGGCCGGCGTGCCTACGGCGCTGGCAAAGTCTTTGAAGAAATGGTCGGCGGCGTGGATGAAGCCTTCAGAATCCATGCCCAAACGGGCCAGGATGGGTGGGGTCGTAGCGGGGATGGCGCCGCGCTTAGCCGGGTTTACAGCGCGGCCCATGGAGTCCACCAACTCAATGTACTCTTGCAAACCAAAAGGAATGGACTGCTCAAAGCGACCGGTCGCATCAAAGGGCATCAGCGGCGCTTCTGGCAGCGCGGCAAGCTCTGCTTCTGGTAGCAGACTAGGCAGTGCCCCTGGGGCTTGCGGGCTTTTATCAGAAAAACTGGGCGGGTTGTCAGCCAACACCACAGGCGCCAGTACCGGCACAAAACCCTGGCCCTGCAACTCGGCCAGGCGTGCGGCAATCGAAGTGTGGGCACTGTCCGGCAAGCTCTCTGCGATGCCGGCACGGATGGGGTTCAAATCCACATAGGCCATGGCGGCCAGCAGGGCTGGCTCATCCAGCAATGCTTGGCTCTTGAAGCGCCCTTCCCAAAAACGCCCAGTGCAACCATCCTCGGCATTGGCCTGGCGGGCAATGGTCTCGTTCAGCACCCGCATGAACCACGACACATCGGCCAGCCGTTGCCGGTACTGCGCGGCAAACTCGCCCACCTTGTCCAACTCGGCCTGGCCCAGCGAATCGGTAGCGCCACCCAAGTAACGCCGCACCAGCACCGGGCCGGCAAACAGCTGCGTCCAGCGGCGCAGTACTTCATCGTCGCTCAGCGTCTCGGCACGCGCCGCGTCCACGCGTAGCACTGCGTGATAGTGGTTGCTCATGACGGCATAGGCCGCCACGTCGATGGTGAAGACCGAGGCCAGCTCACGGATGCGGGTTTCGATCCAGCCCCGGCGGTGCTCAAAGTCGCAGCCAGTGGTGGCATCGTAGCCGCACAAAAAAGCGCGGCGCACGCAGCGGTTGACGACGTGGTACCAGGGCGTGTCGGCCAGCGAAATGAGGGATGAGCGGGGACGGGTCATGGGCGCGAGTTTAGGGGGTGCTGATTATTTAGGCAATTAAAGTGGGTGTCCTTTTATTAAAGAAAGTGGGTGTCCTTTTTATTCCCACGAATGCGCGTTTCAATCCAGCCCCGGCGGTGGTCAAAACACTGGCCGGAATGGGCATCGTGACCGCACAGGAAAGCCCGGCGCACGCAGCGGTTGACGACGTGGTACCAGGGCGTGTCGGCCAGCGAAATGAGGGATGAGCGGGGACGGGTCATGGGCGCGAGTTTAGGGGGCGCTGATTATTTAGGCAACTAAAGTGGGTGTCCTTTTTATTCAGGGATGAGCGGGGACGGGTCATGGGCGCGAGTTTAGGGAGTGCTGATTATTTAGGCAATTAAAGTGGGTGTCCTTTTTATATGAGAAGTGGGTGTCCTTTTTATGGTTTAGGCATTTATTCTCCTTTTATTCATTACATGTGAGTCCATACACAGACGTGGAAAAGCCGCCGGGCCTTGCGGCGCGGCGGCTTGGCATTCACCGGTCACCGGGCGGTCAGACCACCCGGCCCGCGGCGATTAGGCCCACAGGATGTCACCACCCACGATGGCAGCCGTGCCCACGAAGCTCACGACCAAGTCGTTAGCGTCCAGCCTGTCGTCGCCGTTCACGTCCACATACAACGTGGTATTGCCGCCAGCCGAGAAGGCTGCAACAGCGTTGCCACCGAACTGGCCGGCCCCACCATTCAGCGCAGCAGCAGCGGCCGTGACGTTTTGCAGCTGCGTGTCAAAGCCGAAGCTGCGCAGGTCGATCACGTCAGCGCCAGCAGCCTTGAAGCCGGTGATCACGTCCATGGCGCCTTGCTGGGAATCGCCCACGTTGAACACCAAGCGATCCACCCCATTGGATCCGGCCAGGTTGATGGTGTCAGCACCCTTGCCGCCACTGATGTTGTTCAGCGCAAGAGCAGCAGCAGAAGTCAGCGTCAGCGTGTCATTACCCGCGCCGCCCACGAACACGAAGCTGGGCGTGGTGCCGGTAATGTCAGTATCGGTGTTGTTGACCGTGAAGGTCTGAGCGCCGGTGCCAGCCGAGGCATCCACCGTCAGCGTCGTGCCGGTAGCGCCGTCACCATCGCCCTTGGCCACGGTCACGTTGTTGTTGCCGGCGCCACCGGTCTTCACCGTAGCGCTGGCGGCGTCGGCCAACAGACCGAACGTAGCCGTGAAGGCACCCTTGACACCCGAGGCATCCACCGAAGTCAGGCCCGTCAGATCGGTCAGGTCAGCACCCAGCGTACCCAGAGCCACGCGGCTGTCGGAAGTCACGTTCAGAGTGCGCAGTGCGTTCCCCACCATAATGTCCTGAACGTTCACGGCGTCGTCCGCGCCCACGTCCGAGAACGTCAGGTTCATGGTTTCGACGTTGTTGCCGCTGTTATTCAGCACACCGATGGTCACCACGCCATTGGCACCCAGCATGGAGCCGGCGTTGCCGTAGGTGACGTTGATCACGTCGGTGGAACCGGTGGCGTTAGACAGGTTGAACTGCACGTTGCCGAAGGTGGCCTGCTCGGGGTTGCCGATGACGTTGGCCGCGCCCTCGCCCTCGAAGGCGAAGGTGGTGCCGGACTTCACCGAGGTCACGTTGGCGATGGAAGCAGCAACGCCCGCATTCAATGTCTCGGCGACGGCGATCAGGTTCACGCTGGGGGCGTTGACCAGATTCAGGTTGGTGGCAGCCACGCGCGCCTCGACCTGCTGCACGTTGGTCAACTTAGCAGCCTGGTTGCTGCCGGCGTCCGTCAGCACGACGCGGTTGGTGCCCGCGCCCAGATCCACGGTATCGGCAGCGGTCAGGCCGGACATGACCACGGTGTCGTTGCCGGAGCCGGTGGTGATAGTCTGGTCGCGGCCGCCGGCGGCTGCCACGCCCAGGAACAGGTTGCCAGTGGCGGCCGAGGCATCAACGGTGGTGATCAAGTTGCTGTTAAAGCCTTGGCCGGGGTTGCCATCACCGTTGCCCTTGGTACCCACGCTCAGGTTCTGATCGCCGGAAACCGTGACCTTGGAAACGTTGGCCGACACCACGTTGCCCAGCACGCTGGCAGCGCCCGAGGCGGTGATGTTCAGGGTTTCGATGCCATTGGCCGTAAAGGTGGCACGGTCGGCACGCACGCCGGCGCCGTCCACGGTCAGGTTCAGCGCGTCGGCGGCACCAGCCACGACAGTGGCGTTGAAGTCCACGCGGGTATCGGCATTGGTGTTGCGCACCACCACGTCCACCAGGTTCTTCAGATTGGAGAAGCGCAGGACAGCGGCTTCGGCGGAGCCGGCGTTGATCACGGTCTTGACGCCGTTGGCATCGCTCATATCCAGCACAGGAGCTGCGCCCTTGGCATCGATGGAAACGATTTCGATACCGTTCAGCGTGGGGCGCGAGCCACCAACCTGCTGCGCGAACAGGATGTCGTCGGCAGCGGCAGTGCCGGTCAGGCGATCGGAGGTGGTCAGGGTCTGCTCATCGAGGCCGGTGAACTGGTTGTAGTCCAGGTAACCGCGGATTTCATGGCCGCTCACCACGTCGGTGAAGCGCGTCAGGCTGGTGACGCCCGAAGCGTCGTCACCCTGCTGGGGCGTGTTGTTGTTCGGGCTGCTGGAATACTGGTAGGCGTTGGTGACTTCCTGGTTCCACTTGGCGGCCGCAGCGCCGAAGGTGACGTCGCCTTCCAGGCCGGACAGGATCTGGCCCAGCTGCAGGGCGATGATGCCGATGTTCTTGGGGCCGTTGGCGGCGATGTAGTCGGTCAGGGCCGATTCCAGGATGGCGTTGGACACGCCCATGTTGCCCAGCAGCAGGGCCGACAGGTCGGCCGCGGTCTTGCCCACGGCGTACTGTGCGCCCACGGTCTGGGCAAAGGCCAGCTGCGATGCGGCGGTGGTGCCGGCGGTGGCGACCTGGTTCACGTACACGCTGTGCGAGGGCGAGGTGTTGGCCAGGGCACGGTTGACCATGCTAACCACTGCGTCTGCGCCAAATACTTGTTGAGGCATGTGAGTCTTCCTTATCGGGATGTTGAAAAATTGAAACTCGTTGATCACAGAGCAGGCAGTACCCACCCGGCTTGACAAGTTCGCCGGCGATTATGCATGACGGGTGCGCGAGGCAACCAGCCGGGCAAGCCCTCCGATCAAACTTGAGCGCCAGTCTAGCGGCCTTGTGCGCAGAGGCTGGTGACGGGGATCACAGCTTTTGGCGCTTTGCCGCAGCTTGGTGCTTTTTTGCAACAGCGCAAGTTGCGGCAGCTATTGAGTTGCCGGGGCACGACGTGCAATGTCTACCCACCCGTCATCCCCGCGACAGCGGGGATCCACAGCAGCGGTGACGAAGCAACGGCTCGGGTGGCTCTGGGATCCCCGCCTTCGCGGGGATGACGGCGGTTTACTCTTCAACAGAATTCGCTACTTGGTTCGCATTTTATATAGCAATCTCCGCAGCGTTGGCGCTGCTTGGCGGCTGTTTTCCCTGATTAGCGACATATCTCAGACAGCACTCGGTCAACAAACGCCACGTCATTCCGGCGAAAGCCGGAATCCAGCGGTTCGAGTGCTGCGAGGCTCCTGGATTCCGGCTTTCGCCGGAATGACGGTGATCTGAGGCATGCGCCTAATCAGGTGTTTTCCCTTTACTACTGGCGCTTGTGCAGGGACACAGCTTTTGGCAGTCCCCAGCCCTTGGCCAAGGGGCGGGTTTTGCTCCTTCCCCCGCTGGGGGAAGGCAGGGATGGGGGCCGGCTGGCGGTGGGCGCACAGGCTGATGGAACAACCGCCGCTGGCCTCCACCCCCACCCTCCCCCAGAGGGGGAGGGAGTGAAAAACCGGCGCCCCTCACCAGGCGCTGCGCAGGGCCAGGTAGGCGCCCTGGCTTTTTTGCTGGAACAACACCAGGCTGGCGTGCTGGCGCTGCCACTCCAGCCCCAGGGCGATGTGCCAGCCCTCTGCCAGGGAGGCCAGGGGCCAGCTGTATTCGGCGCGCAGGGCCAGGCGCTGGATGTGGCGCCGGGCGTTGTTCTGCAGCAGGCTGTTGTAGCCGCTGGCGTCGGCCTGGGCGTAGGCCTCGGCGTCCAGCAGCCATTGCTGGCGCGCGCCAGCGCCCTGGCCGACGGCGATCAGCCGCACCGAGGCCTGCTGCTGGCGCCCGCCGGCGCGGCCGGGGTCTTCAGGCTGGTCCACGCCCCAGCGCAGGCCGGCCTGCCAGGCCTGCAGGCCCAGGGGCTGCGGGCCTTGGGCCGGGCTGGCTTCGCAGGTGTGCTGCAGCAGCAGGCCGCCGTAGTGGCCCGAGAGTGCGGGGTTGCTGTAGAGCCGGCGCTGCTGCCATTCGCCCCCGAGGCGGCTAGCGCAGCCCGCGCGCCAGCGCGGCAGCTGCCAGCCGGCGCTCAGGCCGGCAACGCCAAAGCGGGTGCCGGCGTTGCTGTGCAGCCGCCCGATGCTGGCGCCGGCGTAGTGGCTTTCGCCCTGGTACTGCACGGACCACTGGGCGTGGGCCAGTCCCGCCTGGTGGTTGGCGCCGGCACGGCCGCCCACGCTGGCGGCAAGCTGCCAGGGGCCGCGCTCGGCGCTCCAGCCCAGTTCGGTGCGCCCGTAGCTGCCACCCTGGCGCGCGTAGCTGGCATCGAGCGGCAGCTGCACGCTGTAGCCGGGCAGGGTGAGGGTGAGGCTGGCGATGTCGGGTGCGCCCAGCAGGTTGCTGTCGTAGCCGGCCCGGGCGCTCAGCTGCCAGTGCTGGCGCCAGCCGGCCTGCACCGGCGCGGCGCTCCAGCGCGCCAGCTGCTGGCTGATGGCTTGGCGCAGCTGCGGCGGCAGCTGGGCCTGCTGGTGCAGGCTGTGCATGAGTTCGACGGCGGCCAGCCCGTCGCCGCTGCCAGCCAGGGCGATGGCGTATTCCATCTGGGTGGCCCAGGGGCTGGGTTCGAGCAGCAGGGCGCGCTCCAGGTACTGGGCGGCTTCGGTGTAGCGGCCGAGCTGGTTCAGCGCCCAGCCGGCCCAGGCGAGCCAGGCGCTGTCGTCCTGGCATTGCGGCAGGCGCGCCAGTTCGTCCGGCAGCGCGGCCTGCAGTTGCGCGGGGGTAGTGGCGGCGCGCGCCTGGGGGCCGGGTTCGCAGGCGGCGGGCTTGGGGGTGTTGCCGGCGCCCTGGGCAACGCCCGCGCACAGCAGCAGCGCCAGGGAGGCGGTGGCTTTGATGGCAGCCAATAGCCTGCCATGCAGCGGCTCTTGCTCCTTCCCCCTCTGGGGGAAGGCGGGGATGGGGGCCGGCTGGCGGTGGGCGCACAGGCTGATGGAGCAACCGCCGCTGGCCCCCTCCCCCACCCTCCCCCAAAGGGGGAGGGAACCAAAGGCGCGCCCCGAAAAGGGGGAGAAGGCAAGAGACGCATCCACCAGCGGGGGGTGAGTGGCCGCTGCATCATGGACATGCTCAGCCATGCCCACGCTCGTCTGCAGGGCCGGCGCTCAGCGGGTAGGCATAGATGTGGTGCGGCACGCGCAGGCCGTCCAGGAAGAACATGCCCAGGGATTCGAGTTCGGAGGTTTCGATCTGAGCGGCCAGGCCTTCGCCTACCAGGATGGGGTGGGACAGGTCGGCGGTCATGTGGACCAGGCGGCTGGCGATGGTGACGGTGCGCCCCATGACCATGTGGGTGCGCCGGCTGGCCTGCCCGAAGGAGCCGGCCATGGCGGGGCCGCTTTCGAGGCCTATGCCCAGGGCCAGGGGTTCGAGCCCTGCGGGGGCGGGGTCGGGCAGCACGGCCTGCATGGCGGTGTTCAGGCGCACGGCGGCGCGCAGGGCGCTGCGTGCGTTGTCGCCGCTGGCTTCGGCGGGGTTGCCGCCGTACCAGACGGCGAGGATGGCGTCGCCCTGGAAGGCTTCGAGCACCCCGCCTTCGGCGGCGACGATGTCGGTGGCGGTGGAGAAGAAGGCGTGCAGCACGGCGGCGGCCTCTTGTGGCGGGCGTTCTTCGCAGTAGGCGGAGAAGTTGCGGATGTCGGCGAACATGACGCAGACCTGCTGCACGCTGGCCTTGATGGCGCTGGAGGGCGGCTGCAGCGCCAGTGCCGCGGCGACGGGCCGGGGCAGGTAGCTGGACAGGTGGGTGTAGAGGCGGTCGCGGTCGCGGCGGCTGCGCGCGTGCTCCAGCGCGGCCCACAGCAGCGCGGCGCCGGCCAGGGCGACCGCGGGCGCGAGCCAGCCGACCCACAGGTCTTGGCGCAGCAGCAGCCAGGCATGGGCGAGCAGCAGCAGCAGCAGCCAGCCCAGCGCCACCAGGGGAAGCCATTGCACGGGGAATACGGGCCAGGCTTGCGGTTGCCCGGCGGCCCCGGGCGCGGCGATCCGGCGCCGCTGCAGCAGGGTCATGAGGGCGAGCCCGGCAAGCACGGCGCCGCCTTGCAACAGCAGGTGGCCCTGGGGGGTGTAGGGCAGCCGCCCGTCCATGGCGGCGGTGAGCAGCTGGGCGTGGGCCTGCATGCCGGCTGCGGCACTGCTCAGCGGAGTGGCGATGCGGTCGTTCATGCCGAATGCGCTGCTGCCCACGAGTACCCAGGCGTTGTGCAGCAGTGCGGCGGGCACGCGGCCGGCCAGGAGGTCGGCGGCGGAGATGCTGACGAAGCTTTCGGGTTGCAGGCGCCAGGGCAGCAGGATGTCGCCGTTGCTTTGCAGGGGTACGGCGGCAAAGCCATTGTTGGCACTGCGCAGCTGCCAGCTGGGTTGCAGCCAGCCGTTGCCGCGCGCGAGGCTGACGTGGCTTTCGCCGCTGGCCTGCATGAGCGCGACCAGGGCGAGGGCGCCATAGGCGCGGTCCTGGTAGCACAGCACGGCGGGTTGCCCACGCACGACGCCGTCGCCGGAGAGCCGGGGGGTGATGTGGCCGACGTGGGCGCCCTGCGGCAGGAGTGCCCCATCGTTGCCCAAATATCCGCTGGCGTTGGCGAAGGGCACGGGGCAGACGCTCCAGTCCCAGGCGCCGGCGAGTTGGCCAGCCTGGACGTCGTCGCCCTGGCCAGGCAGTGCGAAGACCTGGGAGAGCACGGGCGAGCGCTGGGCGATCTGGCTGCGCATGGCGTCGTCGCCGGGGCGCGCGTCGGGGAACACGACGTCCCAGATTTGCAGGGCCACGCCGTGGGCCGCGAGCTGCTGCATCAGCTGGGCGGTGCGTGTGCGCTCCCAGGGCCAGGGGCCGAGCTCCTGGAGGCTGCGCTCGTCGATGTCGAGCAGGATGAGCCGGCGCTCTGGCGCCTGCGTGCTACCGGCGCGCCAGATCCAGTCGGAGACGCGCTCTTGCAAGGGCTGGACGGTGCCAGGGATGAGCAGAGCCAGCACGGCCCAGAGCACCCCCCCGGCCAGCCAGGCGGTCGCGGGGATCCAGTGGTGTCGTAGCGTCTGCCACAGGAGGGGTTTGCGAGGCGGCAATCAGCGCCCCCACAGGGTCATGCCTTGGAGCATTCCTGACGGCACGGCCTTCTGGAACAGGTAGCCGGCTTCGCGCCCGTTGCCGCTCAGGCCGCCTTGCACGCTGACGTTGCCGCTGGCGGCACGCATTTGCCCCAGGGCGTCGATACTGCCCGCGGCCTGCACCACGTCCTGGCCCAGCTGTGGCCCTTGGACCTGCAGGCGGGTGTCGAAGCGGCTTTTGTCGAAATCGACCTTCAGGGTGGCTGCGCTGATGCTGACGGGCTCCAGCGGCTGGTCTGCGGGGCGCACCACGCTGGCGGCGGCGCCGGTGAGCTGGAATTGCGCCACGCCCGCCCCCGGAGCGTAGGCGATTGGCTGGCTGCCTTCCATCTTGCGCAGCAAGGTGTAAGCGCCGTTGCCGGCCAGGCGTTCGTGGGCGCTGAGCATGGCGGCGTCCACCTGCTGGCTGAAGCTGTCGCCGCTCAGCGGCTGGGCCCAGGCATACCGCCCCCAGTGCAGGGTGCCGGCATCGGAGGCCTGTGTTTCGGCCAGGGCGCTGGTGACGGCGCCGGCCAGGCGCGATTCGCTCAGCAGCGGCTTGTCGGCGGCGGCGGCCAGCGTGGCGGCATCGCCCAGCGGCCGAGCCCGGTGGTCAACCCCGGTCCGCGCGACAGCCTGGGGCAGCGAGGCGACCATGAAGTCCTCTGCCGGCGCCAGTTGCGGCATGCCTTGCAGCCGCAGCATTTCGATCATCTGCCCTTTCATGTCGGCGGAGAGCAGGCGCCCGTCCTGGCAGGAGCCCAGGCCGCGGCCACATTCGCCCTGCAGGGAAGCGACGGTGATGGCGCCGGTGAACACGGCGGCGGCGGTGCTGTGGTCGTTGGCCTTGACCACGAAGTCGGTTCCCTTGACGCCGATGGCGGCCAGGGGGGTGTTCAGGCGGAAGCGCTCGCGCGCCGCCCCGCCCCATTGCCCGGTGATGGAACGCATCACGCCTTCTTCAAGCTTGAACTTGATGGCGCCAGCCTGGGGCTGATCGGCAGAATAGGCGTAGCTTTGTATCTGCATGCGGCTAGAGGGTCGCACGCTGACGAGCGCACCGTCGACAAAGCGCAGGTGCACATGCCCGCCGAGTTCGGTGTGGATGGCATCGCCCACCCGGATGGTGCTGCCGCGCTCGACCCAGGAGCTGCGCCCGTCGGCATGCACGATGCGCGCCTGCCCTATGACCAGCGTGGCCTGGGCGACCACGGCGTCCGAAGGAGATGCCTGCACCCCGGGGACGGCTGCCAGCAGGGCGGCGATGGCGATCCGCTCACTTATTGTGCGTATTGTTTTGGGCAACATGTTTCTTCACCTTTATCCCAGACGGTTACAGCGCACTGCGGGCGTGATCCGGTGGCGCTTGCACAGAACCACACGAGTTTGCCGAAGAGGCATTGATTAACCTGATCAGTGTGGCACGGTATCTGTCTACAACGCTGTGCCCCCCGTCACATCCGGCACCAATTGAGGCGACCGCCTGGCACCAAGGGGCCGCAGTTTGCCAGATACACTCGCGCTCCATGTCCGTTTCGGTTCATCTTCTGGAGGAATTTCCCTTGCTGCAATCACTGGCGCGAGGGGAGCTGGAAAATCTGTCGGGCCATATGCATCTGCGCTCTTTTGCACGCAAGGCCATGGTGCTGTCCAAAAATGATTCGCTGCATGAGCTGGGTTTTCTCGTGGAGGGCCGGCTGCAGGGGCTGGATTTTACGGTGGATGGCCGCAGCGTCGGCCTGTACTTTGTCGATCCGGGCGATTACTTCGGAGAGTTGACCATGGTGGATGGGCAGGCGCCCGCGGAATTCATCATGGCGACCATGAAGTCCACGGTGGCGTTTGTGGACACCTCGATTGCCCGCCAGGTGATCCTGGGGCATCAGGAACTGGCGCGGGCGGTCATGATGCGTCTGGCACGGCGCATTCGCCTGATCACGGCACAGCGCACCTTGCTGAGCCTGCCAACGCCTTTCCAGCGCCTGTGCGGCCTGCTTTTACAATTGCCGGCGCAACCGCTCGACAACCTGACGACGATTGAGCCGGTGCCCACACACCAGGAGCTGGCCATGATGATCAATGCCAGCCGTGAGACGGTGACTCGCGCCTTTCAACAGCTGTTTGCCCAACGTGTGCTGGTACGCGATGGCGATTCTCTGCACATCATGAATTTGCCGTATATCCAGGATATTGCCCAAGGCCGCATTGCCGCCCCCAAGGCTTGAATACATTCACCCGTTGCTATTTTGAATTTTTTTTCTTCCTATCTGCTTCCCTGGTCCCAGGCGGGTTTGATCCGGCAATTTGCCAGCCGTGATATTCAGGCAAGATTTCGCCAGTCCTGGCTAGGCATGGCGTGGCTGGTGCTGGCCCCGCTGTTCATGCTGGTGATTTACACCCTGGTCTTCAGGCATGTGTTCCAGGTGCGATGGGCGCCCCCCGATGAGGGCAATATTGCGTTTGCCCTGCGCCTTTATACGGGCCTGGTGGTGTTCAATTTTTTTGCCGAGTGCATGAACCGGGCGCCGCATCTGATGCTGGAGCAGCCGCACCTGATCAAGAAGGTGGTGTTTCCGCTGCAGATATTGCCCTGGTCCTGCGTGCTGGCAGCCGGCGTGCAACTCCTGCTGGGCGGCGCCATTTTGCTGGTGCTGCATGTGCTGGGCCTGGGGGCGCCGCCGGTCAGCGCACTAGCCTTGCCCTTGGTGTGGCTGCCCTTGCTGCCGTTGTGCCTGGGTGGGGGATGGCTGCTGGCGGCCGTCGGGGTGTATATCCGCGATATCGGCCATGTCGTGGGCATGGTGGTGGGCGCGCTGGTGTTCATCAGCCCGGTTTTTTTTCCCATCGAGGCCCTGCCGGGCAAGGTGCAGCAGTGGATGTGGCTGAATCCGCTGGCGCCGATCATGACGCAGACGCGTGCCGTGCTGCTGCAGGGCGTGTGGCCCGACTGGTCGCAGTGGGGGCTGAGTCTGCTTGGCTGCTCTGCGCTGGCTTTGCTGGGGGCAGCCGTGTTTCACCGTTTGCGCCAGGGGTTTGCCGATGTCCTCTGACCTGGCCATTGATGCACAGGCGCTGTGCAAGCGCTATGCGGCGTACGGCCGCCCCTCGCAGCGGCTGATGCAGTTGCTGTGGGGGCGCAGGTCGGGCGAGGAGCAGTCGTTTTGGGCCTTGCGGGATATCGACCTGCAGGTGCCCCGCGGGCAGGTGGTGGGCCTGGTGGGGCGCAACGGCGCGGGCAAGTCCACCTTGCTGCAATTGCTGTGCGGCACCTTGCCGCCTTCTTCGGGCCGGCTGCAGGTGCATGGCCGTGTGGCGGCCTTGCTGGAGCTGGGGGCTGGCTTCAACCCTGATTTCACTGGCGTAGAAAATGTATTCATGAATGGCGCCATTCTGGGAATGAAACGCCAGGAGATTGAAGAGCGGCTCGATAGTATTCTGGCTTTTGCCGATATTGGAGATTTTGTCCACAGGCCGGTCAAGACCTACTCCAGCGGCATGTTTGTGCGCCTGGCATTTGCGGTGGCCACCAGTATCGAGCCCGACATATTGATTATTGATGAGGCGCTATCGGTAGGCGATGGGGCGTTTGCCCGTAAATCGTTCGATCGCATCATGCAGCTCAAGGAGGCGGGAAAGACTATTTTGTTTTGCTCGCACTCGATGTACCAGGTGGAGGCGCTGTGCACGCGCGCCATCTGGCTGGAGCATGGGCGCATGCGCATGGATGGCCCGGCCGCCGATGTGACGACGGCGTATGCCGCCAGCCTGCACGAGGGCGCTACGCAGCCCAGGATGAACGCGTTGGCAACGGCTTCAGGCGCCGTGCGCCCAGGCTCTGGCACGGGCCGCATCGTGCGGGCCGTGGCACGCACACCCACCGAGGTGGGCAGCGAGGTGCAGGTGTTGTCGGGCAGCACCGATGTGGAGTTGGAACTGGCGTTCGAGATCGATCCCGCCTTGCCCACCCCGGGGGTGGCCGTGGGGCTTTCGGATGCCAATGGCATGACGATTGCCAGCGCCACATCGGTGAACGACGGCGTGCTGCTGTCCACCGATGCCCAGGGGCGGGGGCAGGTCAGCATCGTGTTCAAGAGGCTGCCGCTGCTCAAGGGCTCGTATTGGGTGACCTGCTTTCTGAGTACCGAGGATGGCGTCCACCCCTACGACCAGGTTACCCATTGCCTGCGGCTCAATGTGACGCAGACGGGCCTGGAGCAGGGTGTGGTGAGCCTGCCGCATGAGTGGCGCGTCAGCCGCTCAGCCCCATGAAGATGGTTCTTGCACCTGAGTCGCTGGACATTGCGGGCCAGCGCTTTAGCTTGCGCGATCTGGCGCCAGAGGACATGGCGGATGTTCTGGAGCTGCACCGGGAGGTCTTCGGCTCCTGCGTGGATGCACGGTGGTTTCACTGGAAATATGTGGCCGGGCAAGGCGAGGGGGTGGGGCTGTGGCGTGATGCGCAGCTGATTGCCTTTTGCGGCGGCACGCCCCGGCAGGTGCTGCACAGGGGTGTGCCTGCGCGCTGGCTGCAGATTGGCGATGTCATGGTCTCTCCCGCATGGCGCGGCCTGTTCACGCGCAAGAGTCCGTTTTTTCGTGTGAGCGAGCGCTTTTATCGCAGCCGGCTGGGGTGCGGCAGGGATTTTTCGGCCGGGTTTGGCTTTCCCAACCCGCGGCATTTGCGCCTGGCGGTGAAGTCGGGGCTGAGCCATGACGCGGGCGAGGTGGGCGGCCTGCAATGGCAGGGTGACAGGGGGGCTCCGCCGTTCTGGTCGCGCTGGCAATGGCGCTTCGAATCCTTGGACCCCGGATCGAGCACCTTCGATACCGCCGTGGATCGCTGCTGGGAGCGGATGCGCGCCGGCGGGCATCAAGGCGCGATCGGTGTGCGTGACGCCAGCTATGTGCGCTGGCGGTTTGTGGAGCGGCCGGACAAGGGTTACCGATTCATGGCGCTGCGCCGCCGCTGGCAATCGGAGCCACTGGGCATTGCCGTGCTGGCCCAACCCGTGGGCGCCGCAGAGCACCTGCCTTGGCTGGACTGGGTGGGGCCGCGGGACTTGCTTCCGGCGGCCTGGGCCATGGCCATGTGGCAGGCGCGCCGCGATGGCGCTACCGGCCTGAGCTGCTGGGCCAGTGCGGCCGTTGCCGCAGCGCTGGCGCCCACCCGGCCCGTGCCAATGGGCCCCGTGGCAAGTGTCGGCGTGCCTACGGCCTCGACGCTTGCCATTTCGGACGTTGCCGCGCTCGGCTGCTGGTGGTCGGGCGGAGATACGGATTTTCTATGACTGCTTCCCCGGTTGCGCCGCTGGCGGCGCAGCATGACAACCGTTTTGATTTTTTGCGCCTGTTCGCCGCCTGGCTGGTGCTGCTGAGTCACGGCTTTCCGCTGGGCGGACAGCCCGCGCGCGAGCCGCTGGCAAGCACGCTGGGGCTGGATACGCTGGGCGGCGTGGGGGTCACGATTTTTTTTGTCTTGAGCGGTTATCTTGTCAGCCTCTCGCTCTTGCGCAGTCCAAGCCTGTGGGTTTTTGCGCGGCGCCGCGTAGTGCGGATTTATCCGGCCCTGGCGGTAACCTGCCTGTTGTGCGTGCTGGTGCTGGGGCCTGTGGTGACCCAGTTGCCGCTGGATGTCTATTTTCGTGAGCGGGAAACCTGGAATTACCTGAAGACGGCTACGGCATTCAGTATCAAGTTCACGTTGCCGGGGGTGTTCGCCGGCAACCCTCTTGCCAATGCCATCAACGGATCCTTGTGGTCGCTGCCCTACGAAATCAAATGCTATGTGGCATTGGCCGTGCTGGGTTTGCTGCCGGGCTCCCTCAGGTTCAAGAGCCTGGCGGCATTCGGCATACTGCTGCTGTCGCTGCTTTTCAGGCCCGCGGCACCGGGCCTGGGGCTGTTTGATTCCTTTGCCGGATTGGATTTTTACGACAGCAAGCTGGGCCTGTCGTTTGCCGTGGGCGCGGTGTTTGCTGCGTGGAAAGACACTCTGCGCCCGTCCTTGTGGGCGGGGTTGGCGCTGGTGCTTTGCGCGCCCTTTGCACCCCATGCCCCTCTTCAAGTTGCCTTGTGGGTTGTGGGCTTGAGTGTGTCGGTTCTGTGGCTGGCCTTGTATGGCAAGTGGCTGCCCGTCATTGCGCAGCGATGGGGTGATTGGTCTTATGGTATGTATCTTTATGGGTTTCCGGTGCAGCAAGCGCTGGCCTATGCGGGTGGCCATCAGTGGGGGGTTGGATGGTTTGTGGCGCTCAGCACGCTCCTGACGCTGGTGTTGGCAGGTCTTTCGTGGCATGCGATCGAGAAGCCTGCCATGCGCTGGAAATAAGGGGCTCTTGATGCAGCTTTCATCGCCCAATGGGCTTCGTCTTGGACTCGTCACCTGCGTCAGCCGGCTGGATGTGCTGACTCAGCGCCTGGCGCTGTCGCCCTGCCTGCAAAAGGGCGGGCTGCCCTGGACGGCGCATTTCAACTGTTCCAGCGCGGCACAGGCTTTCAATCAGGAACTGCGCGCCTGCGACTCGGTGGACTGGCTGGTGTGGGTCCACCAGGATGTTTTTCTGCCGGAAGGCTGGGACCGACAATTTCGGCATGCCCTGTCGCAGGCCGTGGCCCGCTGGCCTCACCTCGCGGTGGCGGGGGTGTATGGCGTGCAAGGCGCAGGGGCACAGGCAAGGCGTGCAGGGCATGTGCTCGATCGCGGCCAACTGCTGCGCGAACCCGCCCCCCTGCCCTGCCTGGTGGACAGCCTGGATGAGTTGCTTGTTGCCGTGCGCGTGTCGTCGGGGCTGCGGATGGATGAAGCCATGGGCTTTGATTTCTATGCCACCGATCTGGTATTGCAGGCCCAGCAGGCCGGGCTCTGTGCCGCGGCCCTGGATGCGTACTGCGAGCACTGGTCGGACACGCCGGCAAGCGGGGCCATGCCCGCCCAACTCATCAGCCGCGTGAAGTCCAATGGGCAGGCCTTTGAGGCTAAATGGGCGCATCGCTTGCCTGTGCAAACGCCGTGCTTCGCCATTCATCGCCCCGGGGATGTGTCGGCCTTTGTGGACCGCATTGCCACGGAGGAAAAACCATGAATGGCCGCTTGAGGCGGTGGCTTTGGCGTTGCGCCGCACGGCTGCATCACCTGGACTTTGCGCTGTTCTTGCCGCGCCTTGCGCGGCTGCCGCTTCCGCTGGGTTACGCCCTGGCCAGAGTGCGTGGCCGCATCAACGCCCTGACGGGCCGAGACTGGCGCTCCATGGGCCTGGGGTTTCGGCATATTCATCGCCAGAGCCTGGCTGGGTATGCGCTGTTGCAGCCGTCCGCGAGTACGGCCCAGTTGAACGCCTGGAGGCGCGGTCGATTCATCTCGGAGGCACACGATGAGTACGAAGCCCGGCTGATCGCTGCGGGCCGGCTGCAGGAGCTCGGTTGTGAATTTCTTCCCGGCGACGCCCTGAGGCATTGCCAGCAACGAGAGCGTGGCCTGGTTTTGTTGACCCTGCATTTCGAGAGCTTTTTTGCCGGTGTGGGTTTTTTGGGGCGATGTGGCGCGGTGATCAACCTGATGTCGTCCGCAGTGACCCATGACCCGCGCGTGGATCCGGCGGTGCGGACGCACTTTGAGCGGAAGTACCGGGGCCTGGAGCACTACCTGAACGGCGGCCAGGTGCTCGATATGGAAATGGGCCTGCGCCCGTTCTATGCCATGCTGAACCGGCGCGAAACCCTGGTGGTGCTCGGCGATGCCCCCGTGCTGCCCCAGGGGGCATCAATGACAGTGGATTTTCTGGGAGGCCCACGCAGGATGGCGGGTGGTGGTCTGCGCATGGCCCAGCGCACGGGCAGCGACATAGGCGGATTTGTCTGCGTGCCCGATGGCACTGGGCGCTATCGGCTTGTAATGTGCGAGCCCGGTCCATCGCAGGATCCGGCAACGATAGCGCGTATTTACCATTTTTTCAGTGCGCAGATTGCTGCGCATCCGGGCGGCTGGTGGGCCAGCGATTTGCTCCCCGCCATGCCCGTGCAAGCGGGGGGTGCATGAGTTGCAAAGTTGCCGTTGTCATCCCGTGCTATCGGGTGAAGGCGCATATTCTGGGGGTGATTGCAAGCCTGGGCCCCGAGGT
Organism: Alicycliphilus denitrificans; assembly: GCF_044792555.1. Classification (GTDB taxonomy): domain Bacteria; phylum Pseudomonadota; class Gammaproteobacteria; order Burkholderiales; family Burkholderiaceae_C; genus Alicycliphilus; species Alicycliphilus denitrificans_A. Next base: position 680,445 of record NZ_CP126238.1, on the reverse strand, counting down.
GACGCAGGTGTATGTGGTGGACGACGCCTGCCCTGAAGATTCAGGGCATGTAGTACAGACCCATTGCCACGATGCGCGGGTGACGGTGCTGCGCCATGCAGAAAACCGAGGCGTGGGCGGGGCCGTCAAGACTGGCTACCTGCAAGCATTGCGCGACGGCGCAGACGTCGTGGTGAAGGTGGATGGTGACGGACAGATGGATCCGCGCCTTATTCCCCACTTCATCCACCCGATCCTGGACGGCCAGGCAGACTACACCAAGGGGAATCGGTTTTATAACCTGGAGCATATCCGGCGCATGCCCGGCCTGCGCCTGATCGGCAATGCCATGCTGTCGCTGGCTGCCAAGCTTTCTTCGGGCTATTGGAATATCTTTGATGTGACCAATGGATACACCGCCTGCCACGCAAAAGTGCTTCAGCGCCTGCCTTTGGAAAAAATCAGCAACCGGTATTTTTTTGAAACCGACATGCTGTTTCGGCTGAATACCATCCGCGCCGTCACCGTGGATATTCCGATGGATGCCGTTTACGGTGATGAGCGTAGCAATCTCAAAATTGACAGGATTCTTCTGGAATTTGGAATCAAGCACTTGCGCAATTTTGCAAAACGTATTTTCTACAATTATTTCTTGCGCGACATGACGGTGGCCTCATTGGAGCTCGTTGCAGGCACAGTGCTTTTCTGCTTTGGAGTCATATTTGGTTCAATCCACTGGATACAGTCAGCGGTAACGGGCGTTCCCGCTTCGACAGGCACAGTCATGCTGGCAGCGCTGCCAGCGCTGGTAGGCTTGCAGCTATTGCTGTCCTTCATTTCATTTGATGTGGCAAACGTACCACGCCGAGCGATTCACCCCGATCTGCCAGATTCACCTGCCTCGGAAACGGCAATGCCTTCAGCACCCAAGTATTGAGTCAAAGTGAAAATCAAATCGCAATTACGAGAAATCTGGCATGGCTCATTATGGAATCGCATTGTGCTATGGCTGCTATTGACCGCAAGCGGTTGGTACCTTTCACAATGGGTTCCACCCATGCAGTCGCCCGATGAAAATCATCATATCGCCCGGGCATACCTGCTGGGACAAGGCGGGTGGGGCCTCCAGACAGCCCCAGGGAAAATGTCAGGCGGCATGATAGACGCAGGCCTGGAAGAATATATTCAGCTGAACATGTTCTTGGCAGGCAAGCCAGGATTCAAATTCACAGAACCAGAAAGAGCGTATATTCACCAAATTGCATGGCAAAGCGCATCTTCGAAAAAGTATTTTGAAATGCCAGGCACGGGATACTATCTTCCCCTGGTCTATCTGCCCCATGCACTAGGCCTGCGCGTCAGCGAGGCACTGGATCTATCCATTCATCATTCATACCAGGTTACTCGCCTCCTTGTTCTTGGAGCCTCCATGGGGCTGATACTCTGGGCACTTTCCATATTCAACCCTGGCCCTGGTGTTTTGGCGATGCTATTGCTTCCGATGACACTATTTCAGATGCTGCTCCCAACCATCGACGGCTTCACTACAGCACTCAGCCTCATGGTCGTGGCACTTTTTGCTCGAGGCTTCCAAAACGCGACCGACTCGGACGACACAATTATTTCGAGCTTTTTTGCAAGTGCATGTCTTCTGCTGGTGGTGACAAGCCGGATTCATCTTTTGCCCATGCTATTGCTTCCCTTTGTATCCAGCTGGCGGCGCCGCAAATTCAGCGATGCAGTTTGGGGTACTGGAGTGGCGGTGATTGCAGCGGCATGGATGATCCTTGCCCTGACCCAGACCGTTGACACCCGCATTCCCCGGATGCATACCACCTCGGAGCTTTTGAAACATTATTCCATCGCCCCCTGGGAATTTTTTATTGTGCTTTGGAAAACATTGTCCAGCACTGATATGCGAGAATTTTACTGGCACTCATTCATCGGGATACTCGGGTGGCTGGATGCCCCACTATTGAAAACCCACTATATCTGGATTAGCGGTGGCCTGCTGCTCTGCATACTCTTTACAATATCCCCGCCACGCTCGATGAAGGATATGGCCTTCCGATCCACAATGCTATTTATTTCAATAGCATCCACACTCCTGATTTTTTTTGCCCTGCTTATCACATGGACTCCTCATCCGACAGAAACCATTGCAGGAGTACAGGGACGATATTTTATCATCCCAGCAATCTTATTTTGCATCGCGCTCCATGGCATTAATAGCAAAAAAAATCCCGCCCAAGGCCGTACGCATTTGACAACAACAAGATCCGCCCTCTTGGGCATACAGTATCTGCTCGTCACCCTCTTTGCAGCCATGTGTTTTTTCATCTTGGTATCAAGCTTGAATGCTCGCTACTAGAAAAATGATCACCTCTATTATCGTAAATTTCCATTGCGCAAGCATGACGATCAGGGCAGTGGAAAGTCTCCTGCGTGACATGCCGGACGCTGCCATTATTGTGGTGGATAACAGCATTGACAGCAGAGAGTTGGCGGTATTACGCGCGCGCCTACCCCACCCTGGAGTTAAAATTTTAGAAAGTTCCAGAAATATAGGCTTTGGTGCAGCCTGCAATCTGGGAGTGCAAAGGAGTCAGACGGACTATGTCTTCCTACTCAACCCGGATGCTTATGTTGTACCCGGTTGTTTGGCTCGGTTGCACGCATGCCTGGAAGGCAGCAGTGAGCTGGCAGCAGTCAGTCCGATGCAGTGGTGGGACTCAGAAGGACAATGGCTACTGCCCCCCGCCTGGTTGCCCACAGGCCCTGGTATGTCGACAATGGAGGCGGCCTATAGAAGTGGACGCAGGGCTTGGGATTTGTCCATGGCTTTTCGCAAACTTGCCATTCAGGCATGGACGAATGGCACAGGCCATATTAGGCAACGCGCATTATCTGGCGGAGCTTTAATGCTGCGTAGAGCAGCCCTTCCGCCCGCCGAGGAGTTGTTCGATCCTGCTTTTTTTATGTATTATGAAGACTCAGACCTCTGTTTACGGCTGAAACAGGCAGGATGGGCGTTAGGCTTGGCGACCGATGCAGCGATAGTCCACGAATGGATTAATTCACAAAATAAATCCATACTGATGGAAAAATCAAAAAAATCTTATCTCGACAAGCATTTCAGAAAATCCACACAATGGGAAGCCCGAATGAATGCAATTATTGCCGCACGCCCACCATTTAGCAACCCACTGAATGCGACTACCCTGGAGCCTGGAACAATGGAACTTGAAGTCCCAATTTCTTTGCAATCACAGTGGCTGCTGGAGGTAAGCCCTTCTCCATTATTAATACCAGCCATTGGCCACATCGGAAAGGGCCCTCGGGCACAGCTTCCATCTATCCTGATGCAGCGTCTTGGCACGGGGCCGATTTATGCCCGCCTAGGACCTATAAATGGCTCATGCGAAGGGGCAACCACTCATGTACTCTCGTAGAAATTCACGCATACCTCAACCTTCTTGCACCAAAAAACACGAATTCTCCTAATTCCTTATTTTGGAACGAAGGAAACCCCGAAGCCTGCGTAAGGGTGCCGTTATGCGCCAAGATGTGGATTCAAGTATTTCCTTCCTTTCACGCTGCAGCCATCCAATCTCCAAGCCCATGGCAGCAACCTGCTGCTCCAGGAATGCAGCATGCTGTTGTAATTCGCCAATACTTCTTTGAGTTGCCGCAACGTTCATTTGCAGTTGCTCTACGCAGGCAGTTGCCGCGGAAAGCGCGCTCTCTTTCCATCGGTCAAGTATTTGGACAGGCAAATCCCCGCCGCATGCCATGATATTGGCTATCATCTGTGGCGAGACCAGCGCATAACCCTCTGCATAACGTACTGTTGATGGAAGAGTGTATGTTCTATAGGCATTCAATGCCTCGATAAGCCTGGGGTAGTCTTGCATGGAGTTTTGCGAAACAAAAACCTGCATAGCCTGCAATTTCAATGACCATACACTGGTTATATCCAGAAAGAAGTCAACCCTCTGAGGCGCACCAATCTCATAGAACATCAAGATGGGGGCATTTTCTCCAGCTCTCACCAATTCCGCTACGGCATCCAGGGCCGCGCGAGCCGCAGCAAGGTGATCGGGATGAACTTCCCACAATGATGGGACAAGAACCAACTCTGATTGATGAGAAATGATACGGCTGCGTATCAACCGGGAGAGATCAGGGCGAGCCACGAGGCTACGATCAGCAAAACCTGAGAAATCAGCGGGAGCAACGCCCAACGTCTCCAAGGCCTTGTTCGATTCGGCCATTCTGGTTTTATATATTGCCTCTCGATCAGGAAGCTGATGATACCCGGCACCATCGGTCAGTATTTGCACCTGAATCATCGCACCGGCCTTACGGTACAAGGCCAATAATCCACCACATCCAAATACTTCATCATCTGGATGTGGCGCCACCACCAGCACCCTCGAAACATCAGGAAGCGTGGAGGGATTTACCGGTGCGAACCATTGCTCCATGATCAGCTCCTCGACCGACCTCTGGCCTTGCGCAACAGGTGGTACATATGGCGCAGAGGATGATAAAGGCTGCGTATGCCCGGTGTTCGCAGTGCCAATGCCCGCAGGGGATGCGCTGGGACGTTGACCAGATACAGCTCTCGCGAAAGATCTTCCGCCATTTTCAGAACATCGGTTGGACTGAGCTCCACTCGCAATTCAGAATGTTTTTCTTGTGCTTTTGAGTAATAGTCATCAAGCACCTTCTGGCGCTCAACTGCTTGCGTGCTGGCACATGGAACCCGATACAAGGATGTCACCTTTGGCACCATCAAAAAATCATCGTGCAGTGAGTATCTAACCCAAAGATTCCAATCCTCCAGATTATCCAACTGCGCATCAAAACCACCGTGCTTCAAATACAAATCGCGACGAAAAAGAACGGTTTGTATTGGAAGATAATTATGATGCCAAATCAAGGCGCGATTGAATTTTTGCCTATAAACAACGCTATAAACTTCGTTGCTATAAACCCATGGCTCGTAAGTTTTTATTTTTGTCTTTACCTCAAAAGCCAAACCATATACAGCGCCCAATTTTTTATTCTTGAGCCATTCACCAACCAGAATTTCGACATGATCTGCATAAAAAAGATCATCGTCATCCAAAAAACAAATCAATTCACCCGTAGCCACTGCCAACGCTGCATTTCCTGCAATACAACGCCCCACTTTAGCCTGCGGCAAATAAATGACACCCTCAAATCTTCCGCAGCCCGCATGATTCATGACCATTTGACGTGCCGAATCCCCACCATCCTCCGCAACAACCAACTCAATGCGACGATATGTTTGCGCATCTACTGAGGTCAACGCTTCGCGCAATCTCCCTGAGCGACCAGGCGTTGTTCTAACAATAATAGAGACAAGTGGGGCATCTTGTTTATATGGCGAATGCTCATAAAACGCCCCTTCGCGCGTCATTTCATAATCCCAAAGCCTGAACCCAAACTTTCGACGGCTTTTTTTTCTTGTCAGCAAGAAAAACGGTGCCCTCCGGATAATATGGAAAAATCCAAAAAATAATTGCCGCCTTTGCCGAGGGAATTGACTGGGAACCAAAAATAATCCCAAATACATGCAGAAACCCAGAAACACCTCATCCCAACGCCCATAGCGGCACCTGAGAAGGACGTTCGCCTGCGTGCTGCCCAAAAATTGGAGCGGCTTTATTTGATTCGGTTCTTCATAGCTATGGTGCCACACTACAGACTTTGGCACATACCGTAATTGGTACCCATGATCACGCAACCGGTATGAAAGCTCGACATCTTCTCCGTACATGAAGATGCGTTTTTCATAGCCCCCGATCTTGCGAATTGCAGCCGTACGGAAAAGCACACATGCACTAGAACACCACAGCGTCTCACTCGTCACCGGGTCATAGTGTTTGGGATGCTCAAATGGTTTTTGCCGGCACTCCCAAGCTGCGACTTCCGGGGCATCCTCTTCAGCGGTCTTAAGCAATACTTCCAACGAAGAGGCTTCAAATTCAAGATCTATATTGCTGACGAGAAAGAAATCGCTTTCGACACGGCGCAGATTGGAATTATGTCCTTCTCCAAATCCAACATTACCTCCACAATCTATATGGATCAATAAGAATTGACTGGAAAATTTATTCGCAAGCTCCTTCAACAAGGACAACGTCCCATCGACCGAGCCGTTATCACGGAAATACAACCTTATGCAGCTACAAGGGAAATTTTGCCGAAGAAGACTTTCAAAAAAAGGTTTCACCCATTTTTCTGAATTATAGGTAACAACAGAAATATCAAGATACTTCAAAGCAGTTCCATTGCCGCAATAAAATAAACCACCATATACTCACCAACCCGGATGGGGGACAATGCTGTCAAAATAACATCTGACATCAATATCATAGAAAAACATCTGCCGCTGCCAACACCACTCCCAATCCATCCTTTTCAGACAGCATATAATTTTCTACGCTGCCCGGCCAGCGAATATCCAAATCACGATCGCACCACAATATGCAGCGCTCATGCTGCGGCGCATAGTAGTCGGTGGTCTTGTAGAGAAAATCCGCCGTCTCGCTCAGCACCACGAAGCCATGCGCGAAGCCCGGCGGCACCCAGAGCTGGTGCTGGTTGTCCTCGGACAGCTCCGCCCCCACCCATTGGCCGAAGGTGGGCGAGCTTTTGCGGATGTCCACGGCCACATCCCACACCGCGCCGCGCACCACGCGCACCAGCTTGCCCTGGGCGTGGGGCGGCAGCTGGTAGTGCAGTCCGCGCAGCACGCCCTTGGTCGAGCGGCTGTGGTTGTCCTGCACGAACTGGTGCCGGGTGCCGGTGGCCTCGTCGAAGGCCTGCTGGTTGAAGCTCTCGAAGAAGAAGCCGCGCGCGTCACCGAACACCTTGGGCTCGATCAGCACGACATCGGGGATGGACAGGCGGGTGGCCTTCATCAGTACACCTTTTCCTTGAGCAGCCGCTGCAGGTACTGGCCGTAGCCGTTCTTGGCCAGGGGCTGGGCCAGCTTTTCCAGCTGGGCGGCGGCTATCCAGCCACGGCGCCAGGCGATTTCCTCGGGGCAGGCGATCTTCAGGCCCTGGCGGTGCTCCAGCGTGGCGATGAACTGGCCGGCCTCGAGCAGGCTCTCGTGCGTGCCGGTATCGAGCCAGGCGTAGCCGCGCCCCATGATTTCCACATTCAGGCGCCCCTGCTGCAGGTACAGGCGATTGAGGTCGGTGATCTCCAGCTCGCCGCGCGCCGAGGGCTTGAGGCCTTTCGCCAGCTCCACCACCTGCGGGTCGTAGAAGTACAGGCCGGTGACGGCGTAGTTGGACTTGGGCGCCTTGGGCTTTTCCTCCAGCGACAGCACCCTGCCCTGGGCGTCGAACTCGGCCACGCCATAGCGCTCGGGGTCGTGCACGTGATAGGCGAAGACGCTGGCGCCCGCGTCGCGTGCACCGGCACTCTCCAGCAGCTCATGGAAGTCGTGGCCGTAGAAGATGTTGTCGCCCAGCACCAGGGCGCTGGGGCTGCCAGCCAGGAACTGCTCGCCGATCAGGAACGCCTGGGCCAGGCCGTCCGGGCTCTCCTGCACCGCGTATTGCAGGCTGAGGCCCCACTGGCTGCCGTCACCCAGCAGCTGCGCGAAGCGCGGCGTGTCCTGCGGCGTGCTGATGACGAGGATCTCGCGTATGCCCGCCAGCATCAAGGTGCTGAGCGGGTAATAGATCATGGGCTTGTCGTACACCGGCAGCAGTTGCTTGCTGATGGCCAGCGTGGCCGGGTGCAGGCGCGTGCCGGAGCCGCCGGCGAGGATGATGCCCTTGCGTGCTGTAGTCATGGTGGTGCGGTTCAGAGGATTTCGGTGAGCATGCGCGCCACGCCCTGCTGCCAGTCGGGCAGCGCCAGACCGAAGGTGGTTTGCAGCTTGCGGGTGTCCAGGCGCGAGTTGAGCGGGCGCGCCGCCGGGGTGGGAAAGGCGCTGGTGGGCACGGGCGCGACCTCAGTTGCTTTTATTTTGATAGCTTCACGCGCTTTTCCAGCATGGGCTAGGACGTATTTTGCATAGGAATGCCAGGTGGTCTCACCGCCCGCCACGCAGTGGTACAGGCCGCCGTCCTGGGGTTGTTTTTGCAGGTGGCGGATGGCGTGGGCGGTCACGTCGGCCAGCAGTTCGGCGCCGGTGGGGGCGCCCCATTGGTCGTCGATGACCGTGAGGCGCTCGCGCTCCTGGGCCAAGCGCAGCATGGTCTTGGCAAAGTTGCCGCCGCGCGCCGCGTAGACCCAGCTGGTGCGCAAGATCAGGTGCTGGCAGCCCGATTGCTGGATGAGCCGCTCGCCTTCGAGCTTGGTGGCGCCATAGACGGACAAGGGCGCGGGCATGTCCGTTTCCAGCCAGGGGCGGCTGCCGCTGCCGTCAAAAACGTAGTCGGTGCTGTAGTGCACCAGCCAGGCGCCCAATTGGGCGGCCTCTTCTGCCAGCAGGCCGGGCGTGGTGGCGTTGAGCAGGCGGGCGTGGCCGGGCTCGCTCTCGGCCTTGTCGACGCCGGTGTGGGCGGCGGCGTTGACGATGACCTCGGGGCGCAGGGCGCGCACGGTGTCGGCCACGGCCTGGGGGTTGGTGAAATCGGCCTCGTCATGGCCCAGCGCCGTGACCCGGCCGAGCACGCTCAGGCTGCGCTGCAGCTCCCAGCCGACCTGGCCGTTCTTGCCCAGAAGCAGGATGTTCATGCGGCCTCGTATTGCTTGGCCACCCAGTCGCGGTAGGCGCCGGTCTGCACGTTGGCGACCCAGCCGGGGTTGTCCAGGTACCACTGCACGGTCTTGCGGATGCCGGTGTCGAAGGTTTCCGCCGGCGTCCAGCCCAGTTCGCGCTCGATCTTGCGTGCGTCGATGGCGTAGCGCCGGTCATGGCCGGGGCGGTCTTGCACGTAGGTGATTTGCTGGGCGTAGCTGTGGCCGTCGCTGCGCGGGCGCAGTTCGTCGAGCAGCGCGCAGACGGTCTTGACGATGTCGATGTTGGGCTTCTCGTTCCAGCCGCCGACGTTGTAGGTCTGGCCCACCCTGCCGGCCTGCAGCACGCGGCGGATGGCGCTGCAATGGTCCTTGACGTAGAGCCAGTCGCGCACCTGCATGCCGTCGCCGTAGACGGGCAGGCTCTTGCCGGCCAGGGCGTTGACGATCATCAGCGGAATGAGCTTTTCGGGGAAATGCAGCGGGCCGTAGTTGTTGCTGCAGTTCGTCGTCAGCACGGGCAGGCCGTAGGTGTGGTGCCAGGCGCGCACCAGGTGGTCGCTGGCGGCCTTGCTGGCGCTGTACGGGCTGTTGGGCTCGTAGTTGTGGGCTTCGGTGAAGGCAGGGTCGCTGGGCGCGAGCGTGCCATAAACCTCGTCAGTGCTCACGTGCAGGAAACGGAATGCTTCTTTATCTGTAGCTGGCAGCGCTTGCCAGTAGTGCCTTGCAGCCTCCAAAAGCCTGAAGGTGCCGACCACGTTCGTCTGGATGAAGTCCTCGGGGCCGTGAATGGAGCGGTCCACATGGGATTCGGCGGCGAAGTTGACGATGGCGCGCGGGCGGTGCTCGGCCAGCAGGCGCTCGACCAGGGCGGTGTCACCGATGTCGCCCTGCACGAAGAGATGGCGCGTGTCGCCCTGTACGCTCTGCAGGTTGTGCAGGTTGCCCGCATAGGTGAGCTTGTCCAGGTTGACCACCGGCTCGTCGCCGTGGGCCAGCCAGTCGAGCACGAAGTTGGCGCCTATGAAGCCGGCGCCGCCGGTGACCAGGATCATGGGTGGTTCTCGCAGGGGATGCCACTGGGGCAAAGCCGGGGATTATCCCATTGCCCCTGCGCGCCAGGCCCGCCGTGGCCCCTGGCCCGGATATGAGGCCCTGCGGCTGCTGGCCGAGGCGCACGCCGTGCGCCATGTGCATGGGCATGGGCATAGCCCAAGGAAGGGCGTCGCTCAGGCGAAGCGGCGCGAGGCGATCTCCAGCAGGCCGTCGAAGATCAGGTTTTCCACCAGCTCGAAGGGGCGCGCCATGCTGGGCGCCATCTTCCAGCCTGCGCCGCCGGTCATCATGCACAAGGGCTCCTGGCCGCAGTGCTGCTGCAGGTGCTGGTACAGGCGCTCCACGGCTCCGGCAATGGCGTAGGTGCCGCCACTGGTGAGCGCGTCGCTGGTGTTGGTGGGGAACAGGCGCACCTCGCCCGTGGGCACATGCAGGCCGGCGGTGCCGGCCTCCAGCGCGCGCAACATGATGCCGTGGCCCGGCACGATCAGGCCGCCGAGAAAGCGGCCGTCGGCGTCCAGCGCCTCCACCGTCACGGCCGTACCCACCATGGCCAGAATCAAGGGCCGCGCGGGGCCCTGGGCCAGCAGGCGGTGGCGCGCGCCAATCATGGCCACCCAGCGGTCGGAGCCCAGGCGCGTCGGATGGTCGTAGCCATTGACCACGCCGGCCTCCTCCTGCGAAGGCACGACCCAGCGCGCCGGCACGTCCCACAGCTCCATCTGCTCGGCCACGCGGCGCTTGACCGGATCGCCCGCCACCACGCAACCGAGCATGTGCGTGGGCGCGGGCAGGTTTGCCCAGGCACCTTCGGCCAGTCGTTCGATATGGTCCAGGAACTCCACGCCATGGGCGTGCATCACGGCACCGGGCCGCGCCGCGTCGTACAGCGCCCACTTCAGGCGGGAGTTACCCACGTCGATGGCCAGAAAAGTCATGGGGCCGGATTATCCAAAAGTTTTGCCACCTGTGCCGCTGCGCCCGGGCAATTGCAAGAAATTGTTGATCCAGGAGGCTGTCGGACTTGGAAATCGTCGGCTGCAAATCGGCCGCAGCAGTCCATTTTTCACCGTCTTTTTGCCCCATAGCTGGGCTATGGGGCTGCAAATCCGGCAAAAACTGTACTTGCTGGGGCCGATTTTCGCTTTCGACGCTCCAAGTCCGACAGCCTCCTAGCCCTGCTGCCAGGGCAGGCCATGGAAGCGCCAGCCGCCCCTGCGGTTGCGCTGGCCGTTCTCGTCGGGGTCGCCCTCGAAGCCTTCCAGGATGTTGTAGGCCGTCAGGCCCAGCTCGGTGGCGCGCCGCGCGGCCGCTATCGAGCGCACGCCGCTGCGGCACAGCAGCAAGGCCGTGCTGCCGGGCGGCACGGCGGCGCATATCTGCGCGTCAAAGTCAGGGTTGAGCCGCATGCCGGGCCACTGCTTCCAGGCGACGGCCAGGGCGCCGGGCACATAGCCCACCCAGTCGCGCTCGGCATCGCTGCGCACGTCCACCAGGACGGCCTGGCCGGCGCTCACCCATTGCCAGGCGAGCCGCGGACTGATGTCGCCGGCATAGCCCTCGGCGGGGCGGGGCTGGTCGGGCGAGGGGAGCGTTGGGGTCTGGTTCATGCTAATCCCATGGAGGTGCGGGCTGGGCGCGCAGTTGCTGGCGCAGCGCGGCGTAGTCGGGCACCACGCTGTGCACCACGTCCCAGAAGCGCGGACTGTGGTCCATGACGCGCAGGTGCGCCAGTTCGTGCGCCACCACGTAGTCGATGACGGATTCGCGGTAGTGCAGCAGACGCCAGTTCAGGCGGATGGAGCCGTCGCTGCGGGCGCTGCCCCAGCGCGTGGCGGCGCTGGACAGGCGCAGGCTGCGGTACTGCACGCCCAGCCGGGGCGCAAAGTGGTCCAGCCGTTCGGTGAAATGCGCGCGCGCCTGGCGCATGAACCAGGCCTGGGCGGCATCGCGCACCTGCGCCGCCTGCGCGTCCCGGGGCAGGCCCAGGTACAGCTGCACCCGGCCCTGGGCGTCGGCCAGGCACTGGCCGCTGCGCCGCTGCGAGGGGTCGATGCGCAGCGCCAGCGTGTCGCCCAGATAAGGCAGCAGCGCGCCGTCGCCCCAGGCGATGCGCGCGTCTTGCTGCTGGCGCTGGCGCGCCTGGGCCTCGCCGAGCTTGCGCAGGATCCAGCCGGATTTGTCCCGCAGCGCCGCATCCACCGCCGCCAGCGTGACCCAGGCAGGCGCGCGCACCGCCAGGCCGTCCTGGCCCACGATAAAGCCTATGCTGCGCCGCCGGGCGCGCTGCAGGCGATAGGCCACGCGCACGCCGTCCAGCAGCAGTTCGCGGCTGGCCTGGGGATGGCTGAAGGCGCCCGCCTGTGGTGACTCGCCGGCCGGCGGCGCCAAGCGGCGGCTGCGCGGCACGGTGGCGGGCGCGACCGTGTCGGGCTGGGGCGCATCCAGCCAGTCCAGCACCTGCTGCATCCAGCCAGCCATGTTCAGCGATAGGCCTCGGGGTCGAGGCGGCGCATCTCGGCCTCGATCCAGTCCTCGACCTCGCGCATCAGCTCGTCGGACTTGCGCCCCTGGGTGGGTATGGGCCGGCCAATGGAGACATCGACCACGCCGGGCGTCTTGACGAAGGCCTTGCGCGGCCAGCATTTGGCCGAGGTCACGGCCACGGGCACGACGGGCACGCCGGCCTCGATGGCCAGGCGCGCGCCGCTGGCCTGGTAAGTGCCCTTTTCACCGCGCGCCATGCGCGTGCCCTCGGGGAACATGATGACCCAGGTGCCCCGGGAGAGCAGCTGCCGGCCGCGCTTCATGACATGCACCAGGGCGCGCGAGCGCTGGCTGCGGTCGATGTGGATCATGTCCAGGCTGCCGATGGACCAGCCGAAGAACGGGATGCGCAGCAGCTCCTTCTTGAACACATAGGCCAGGGGGTGGGGCATGATGGCCGGCATGAGGAAGGTCTCGAACGCGGACTGGTGCTTGACCAGCAGCACCGCGCCCTGTCCGGCGCCCTGCGGCAGATGCTCCATGCCGGTGATGCGCGTGCGCATGCCCAGGATCCAGCGCGCCGAGTCCACGCACAGCGCCAGCCAGGCGCGCGCCACGCGATAGCGCGCCGCGGGGCTGCCGCCGAGCAGGCGCACCAGCAGGATGACGCTGGTGTAGGGAATGACGGTGACGATCATCACCAGCAGGTGGACCAGGGAGCGTATCAGTGCCATGTGCAGGATATTTCAGTGTTTTTCGCCTCTGGCGCCCATAGTACAAGCGCAGGCAGCTATCAATTCAGGGGTTGATTCCCGCGGTTGGTTCAAACGGCAGCCGGCGCACCGGTGCCCTCCTGCGGTGCAATGGAGTCCACCAGCGCCCCCAGGCTGGCATGGGCGCGGGTGCCGGCAGGCCAGCCCGGCGGCAGGCTCTGGCGCGGGTCCAGATCGGCCGAGCGGCCGGTGCACACCATGTGCAGCTGCGCGCCCAGGGCGGCGGCGGCCTGCAGATGGGCCGGGCAGCTGCCGACCGCCAGGATCTCGTCGCCCTCCACGCCGTAGCGCTCGCTGATCTGCTGCATCAGGCCGGGCGCGGGCTTGCGGCAGCTGCAGGCATCGCCCTCGGCGTGCGGGCAGTAGAACACCGCGTCAATGCGCCCGCCCAGGGCGGCGAGCTGGCGGTGCATCTTGGCGTGGATGGCCACCAGGGTCTGGGCGTCGAACAGGCCGCGGCCCAGGCCGGGCTGGTTGGTGGCCAGCACCACATGCCAGCCGGCATGGTTCAGGCGTGCCACGGCCTCCAGCGCGCCGGGCAGCGGCGTCCAGTCGTCGGGCGAGGCGATGAAGCCGTCGCCCAGGGCGTTGAGGGTTCCGTCGCGGTCGAGGATGGCGAGTTTCATGGTGCGGTCAGAGGCTGAGAATAAATTGACCGTGCCCGAGAGGCGCGCCAAAACGCACCCAATCGAGGCGCAAAACGCAGCCATGGCTCGGGCTATGGCGAGTATTTGCAACGATGAGTGGGGGTGTTATGGCGTGCAAAGCGGGCATGGGGGATTTTTTCTCAGCCTCTCAAGGAGCTGGCTGCAGCATATCCCAGCCGGTGACGTAGCGCCCATGCCAGCGCCCGCGCGCCCAGTGCAGGCGCAGTGGCTGGTGCAGCTGCAGCGGCGTGGCGCCCGTGCCATCGGGCACCAGCACCTGCTGCAGATCGGCCTGGCCGGCCACGCGCAGCACCCACAGCGTGCCGCCCAGCGAGCGCAGCGAGGGCGGCTGTGCGTGCCGGCCGATGGGCTCGGCGAGCAGCGGCGGCTGCGGCGCAAGCTGGCGCCGGTTCTGCCAGGCCATGAGCTGGGCCGCGCAGGCCACGAGCCACAGCGCCACCCAGGCCACGGCCAGCATGCGGCCGAGCAGCCCCGCGCCATGGCGCCGCTGCAGCCGGCGCGCCAGCAGCGCCAGCACCAGCAGCGCGGCCATGACGCCGCCCAGCGGGCGCAACCAGGCCCAGGGGTCTTGCGTGCCGGTAAAGGGCGCCAGCGCCCAGGCGGCTGGCGGGGGCTGGCGCTCGTCCAGCCAGGACAGCACCCAGCGCAGGGCGACCCAGGCGGCCACGGGCGCGAATCCCAGCCAGGCCGCGCGCTGCGGCTGGGGTGGGGGCGTGCTCATCGCCGGCACATACTCAGACCGCCAGGCGCGACAGGTCGGCCACGCGGTTCATGGCCTCGTGCAGGCTCTTGAGCAGGCCATGGCGGTTCAGGCGCAGGTCCAGCTGCTCGGCGTTGACCATGACGTCGTCAAAGAAGGCGTCCACCGGCGCACGCAGCACGGCCAGGGTCTGCAGGCTGGCGGTGTAGTCACCCGCGTCAAACTGCGCATTCGCCTCGGGCACGAAGCGCTGCAGTGCGGCGTACAGATCCTGCTCGGCCTGCTCCTGCAGCAGGCCTGCGTTGACATGGGCGTCCACCGCGTCGGCTTTTTTCAGGATATTCGTGACGCGCTTGTTCGCCGCCGCCAGGGCCGGGGCCTCGGGCAGCCGGGCAAAGGCGCGCACGGCCTCCAGCTGCCTGCCGACCAGGCCCAGCCGCTGCGGGCGCAGGGCCAGCACGGCATCGACCTCCTGGGCGCTGTAGCCCTGCTCGCGCAGGGAGCCGGCCAGGCGCTCGTAGAGGAAGTCCTGCAGCTGGGCGCTGGCGTCCTCGATCTTGCCGCCAAAGGCCGGCACGGCGGCAGCCAGCAGGGCCGGCAGGGACAGCGGCAGGTCGCGCTCGGCCAGCATGCGGATCACGCCCAGCGCGTGGCGGCGCAGCGCAAACGGGTCACGGTCGCCGGTGGGCAGGTTGCCGATGCCGAACATGCCCACCAGGGTCTCCAGCTTGTCCGCCAGGGCCACCACCAGGCCCACGTTCTGGCGCGGCAGGCTGTCGCCGGCAAAGCGCGGCTTGTAGTGGTCCTCGATGGCTTGGGCCACATCGTCGGGCAGGCCGTCGTTGACGGCGTAATAGCCGCCCATGATGCCCTGCAGCTCGGGGAACTCGCCCACCATGTCGGTCACCAGGTCGGTCTTGGCCAGCAGGGCGGCGTTGTCCACGCAGGTCATCAGATAGTCCTGCGCCACCTCGGCGTCCTGCGTGCCGTCGATGGCGTGGCGCTCGGCCAGGGCGGCGAACAGCTGCGCGCCGATGGCCTGGGCGATGGCGCGCACGCGCTCCACGCGCTCGCCCTGGGTGCCGAGCTGGTTGTGATAGACCACCTTGGCCAGCTGGGGCACGCGGCTGGCCAGGGTTTTCTTGCGGTCCTGGTCGAAGAAGAACTTGGCATCGGCCAGACGCGGGCGCACCACGCGCTCGTTGCCCTGGATCACGGCGCCGGCGTCCTGCGGCGTGATGTTGCTGACGATGAGGAACTGGTGGGTCAGCTTGCCGTCGGCATCGAGCAGCGGAAAGTACTTCTGGTTGGCCTTCATGGTCAGGATCAGGCATTCCTGCGGCACGGCCAGGAACTCCTTTTCAAACTCGCAGACCAGCACATTGGGGCGCTCCACCAGGGCCGTCACCTCGTCCAGCAGCGCCGCGTCGTCAATGGGGCGCACGCCGCCGCCGATCTTTTCGGCCGCCGCCTGCAGCTGGCGCGCGATCTCGGCGCGGCGCTCGCCAAAGCCGGCGATCACGGCGCCCTCTGCGCGCAGCTGCGCGGCGTAGCCGTCGGCATCGCGGATCACCACGGGCTGCACGGCGGCCTCGAAGCGGTGGCCCTGGGTGGCGTTGCCTGCGGTGAGGCCGAGCGCCGTCACCGGCACCACGCGGCTGCCATGCAGCGCCACCAGGCCATGCGCCGGGCGCACGAAGTTAACGCTGCTCCAGCCGTCTTCGAGCTGGTAGCGCATGACCTTGGGGATGGGCAGCAGGCGAATAGCCTCGTCCAGCGCCTTCTGCAGGCCCTGGGCCAGCGTCGCGCCCTGGGCGATGCTCTCGTAGTACAGCAACTCGGCCTTGCCGTCATGCACGCGCTTCAAGCCGGCCACGGCGCCGGCATCGGCACCGAGGGCGGCGAGTTTTTTCAGCAGCGCGGGCGTGGCCTGGCCGTCGGCCGCCAGGCCCACGGCCACGGGCATGAGCTTTTGCGACTGGGCCTTGTCGGGTGCCTGGGCCAGCACGGCGCCGATATGCGCGGCCAGGCGGCGCGGCGAGGCGTAGGCGGTGAGCGGCGCATCGGGTGCGGCCAGGCCCTGGGCGACGAGCTGCTCGCGCAGCACGCCGGCAAAGGCGTCGCCGAGTTTTTGCAGGGCCTTCGGGGGGAGTTCTTCGACGAAGAGTTCAACGAGCAGGGGGGCGGTGTTCATAGCAACTTTGATAGCTTTTGGCGCTTGACTGA
The DNA here is from genome assembly GCF_044792555.1 of Alicycliphilus denitrificans. Taxonomy (GTDB): domain Bacteria; phylum Pseudomonadota; class Gammaproteobacteria; order Burkholderiales; family Burkholderiaceae_C; genus Alicycliphilus; species Alicycliphilus denitrificans_A. The sequence goes on along the minus strand of NZ_CP126238.1, from coordinate 663,820 downwards.
TACTAGCTAGCGGCCTTTTTATTGGTTTTCCTCCTTCCCCCTCTGGGGGAAGGCAGGGATGGGGGCTGGCGGGCAGGGTACGCGACGCTGGCCCCCACCCCTACCCTCCCCCAGCGGGGGAGGGAGCAATACCGGGGCGCAGTCTGGCTCACGCCGCCTTTTTCTGCTGCTGCTCGGCGGCCTTGGCCAGCTCGGCCAGCACCTCGTCGGCATGCGCCCGGGGTGCCATGGGGAACCCTAAGCGCGCGCGGCTGTCCAGGTAGCTCTTGCCCACGGCGCGCGCCAGGTTGCGGATGCGGGCGATGTAGGCGGCGCGCTCGGTCACGCTGATGGCGCCGCGCGCATCCAGCAGGTTGAAGGTGTGGGCGGCCTTGAGCACCTGCTCGTAGGCCGGCAGCGCCAGCCGTTCGCCCATCAGGTGCTGGGCCTGTTTCTCGTGCGCGCCAAAGGCGGTGAACAGGAACTCGGCGTCCGCATGCTCGAAGTTGTAGGTGGACTGCTCGACCTCGTTCTGGTGGTACACGTCGCCGTAGCTCAAACCATCCGTCCAGGTCAGGTTGTAGACGTTGTCCACGCCCTGCAGGTACATGGCCAGGCGCTCCAGGCCGTAGGTGATCTCGCCCGTGGCGGGCTTGCAGTCGATGCCGGCGACCTGCTGGAAGTAGGTGAACTGGGTCACCTCCATGCCGTTCAACCACACCTCCCAGCCCAGACCCCAGGCACCCAGCGTGGGGTTCTCCCAATCGTCCTCGACAAAGCGGATGTCGTTCTTCTTCAGGTCGAAGCCCAGCGCTTGGAGGCTGCCCAGGTACAGCTCCAGGATGTTGGCCGGCGCGGGCTTCAGGACCACCTGGTACTGGTAGTAGTGCTGCAGGCGGTTGGGGTTGTCGCCGTAGCGCCCATCCTTGGGGCGGCGGCTGGGCTGCACGTAGGCGGCCTTCCAGGGTTCCGGGCCAATCGCTCTTAAAAAAGTAGCTGTATGCGACGTGCCTGCGCCCACTTCCATGTCATAGGGTTGCAAGAGCGCGCAACCCTGGTCGGCCCAGTAGTTCTGCAGGGTGAGGATGATTTGTTGGAATGTCAGCATGGCGGGGGATGTCCGGTAGGTGGCGCCCGCGGGGCGCACACGAACCGGGCATTTTAGGCGCCCACAGGGCGCCGCCTTGCATGCGGCTCTTGGCCACCGGCCGACGGGGCCGATGGCTGCCCGCGCAAAGGAGGATCAGAGCGATTTCAAGTATTCCACCAGATCGACCTTCTGGGCCTGCGACAGGCCCAGCCCGTCCTTGCTGTCGTAGGCGTTGACCACATCGGCCAGCGTCGCCGCCGAACCATCGTGAAAGTAGGGTGCGTGCTGCCAGATGCCGCGCAGCGGCGAAACGCGCCACTGCTTGGTGGCCGAGCGTTCCAGATACGCCAGGTCCCGCGCCGCCGACGCGCTTCTGTCGTGCAGCGTGCCCCGCGTGGCGTCGGTGAACAGCGCGCCCGTGTGGCAGCTCGCGCAGCGGGCCGCGCCGTTGAACAAGGCCTTGCCGCGTTGCGCCATCGCCACATCAAAAGACCCGGCGGGCGCGGCGGGCGCCTGCAGCGAGTATTGGTAGGCCTGCAGCGCGGGCAGCTTGTCGCTCACCAGGTCGGGCAGCTTGCCGCCGTGGGTGTTGTCCACGGCCCAGGGCAGGCGCGCGTCGGAGAACATGCCCTGGCCCCCCATCTGCGTCACGCTCACGTAGCGGTTCCAGTAGGCCACGGGGCCCGCGGGTTCATGCTCCACATCGCCGTCGCCCGTGAAGATGGCCTTCTTGAGCGCGGACAGGCCATAGGCGGGCGGGATCACCGTGGGGTTGCTCTTGCCGTCAAAGTTCCAGCGCGCGTCGTATTTGCCCGGCCCCCAGCTGTTGAGCAGCTTGACGCTGGCCTCGTCCAGCACGGGAGACAGCGCAATGATGGCCCCCGGGTTCAGCTCGCGGTTGGGCCAGCCGTCGAGCCGGCGGCCGACGATGCCCGCCAGATCGGTCTTGCCACCCGCCAGCACATGCACGTCCTTGGAGACCGTGGAGTGGCACAGCGCGCAGGTGATGCCGAAGCGCTTGAGCTCCAGCCTGCCCTCGGCGTTCTTGACGACCTCGCCCTTGGCGCCAACGACGGCATTGAGGCTGAGCAGCGCCAGCGTGGTCTGCGGATCGTCGAGCCGGATGCTGCCGTCCACAACGCCCTGGACGACCTGCGCCGGCAGTGCGTCGGCGTCGATCTTCAGCCCCACGCCGGCGGCCGTCAGCGGGTCTATCGTGGCGACGACCTTGTGCATCTGCAGCTGGTCGGTCCACTTGGCCTCATCGCCAAAGGTCTCGTAGCGAAAGATTTCCTGGCCCTTGGCGACCAGTGCCGGATCTTGCGGCACGCTGACCAGCGTGTCGTCGGGATGTCCGCCACCGCCACCACAGGCCGCCAGCCCGACGGCCGTAGCCACAAGAGTTCCCGAGAGCAAGGGTGCGCAGATGGCACGCCGGGCACGAAGTTTTCCGGTGAGATGAGGTTGGCGCATGTTGGCTCCTTGATGCATAGGCCAGTGCAAAAGCCAGGGCGCTGCGGCATGGCACCGCCCTGGCCTGCATTGGATGGAGCCGCAGGTTTTCGCGTTCCCGCCGGCGCCGGCGAAGGCCGGACAGAAAGGGCCGCATCCGGGTGCTGCGGTTGCGGCCCCAGGCACTCAGCTCAGATGTGCAGCGCCTGCCCCAGCGCCTTGAGCGCTGCCTCCTGCACCGCCTCGCCCAACGTGGGGTGGGCGTGGATGGTATGGCCCACGTCTTCGAGCCGCGCGCCCATTTCCATGGACTGGCCGAAGGCCGCGGCCAGCTCGGCCACGCCCTGGCCCACGGCCTGCCAGCCGAGGATCAGGTGGTTATCCTTGCGCGCCACCACGCGCACGAAGCCGCCGGTGGCCTCCAGCGTCATGGCGCGGCCGTTGGCGGCGAAGGGGAAGGCGGCGTCTATGCAGTCGATGCCCGCGGCGCGCGCCTCGCCCGGCGTCTTGCCCACCACCACCACCTCGGGGTCGGTGAAGCACACGGCGGGAATGGCCATGGGCTCGAAGCGCCGGTTCCGGCCCGCGATCTGCTCGGCCACGCATTCGCCCTGCGCCATGGCGCGGTGCGCTAGCATGGGCTCGCCGGTCACGTCGCCAATGGCCCAGACATTGCGCATGGAGGTGCGGCAATGCATATCGATGGCCACATGGCGCCCGGCCATGTCCAGCTGCAGTGATTCGAGCCCGAAGCCCGCGGTGTGCGGCCTGCGGCCCACGGCGACGAGCACGCGCTCGGCCGGCAGCGCGAAGTCCTCGGCGCGGGCGTCGTTGCGCACATGCACGCCATGCTCGGCGTCCCAGCCCTGCACGCTGCAGCCCAGGTGCAGCACGATGCCGCTCTTGCGCAGGGCTTCGAGCACGGGCTGGGTCAGCTCTTCGTCGTAGCTGGGCAGCACGCGCTGCGCGGCCTCGACCACCGTCACCTCCACGCCCAGCTTGCGGTAGGCGATGCCCAGCTCCAGGCCGATGTAGCCTGCGCCGACGACCACCAGGCGTTTGGGCAGCAGGTCGGGCGAGAGCGCATCGGTGGAGGACCAGATCGCGCCGCCGAACGGCATGCTGGGCAGCTCCACGGGCGTGGAGCCCGTGGCCAGCAGCAGATGCTCGCAGCGTATGCGCAGCGGCTCGCCCTCATGCGGCTTGACGGTGACGGTCTTGCCGTCCTCGACCTGCGCCCAGCCCTTGACGACCTGCACGCCCGCCTTGCGCAAGAGCGCACCCACGCCGCCGGTGAGGCGCGTGACGATGCCGTCCTTCCAGCGCACGGTCTGCGCGATGTCGATCTGCGGGTCGGCGACGCGTATGCCCAGCGGCGAGCCCGCCGCCTGGTGGCGCGCGCGCTCGAACGCCTCGGCCGCGTGGATGAGGGCCTTGGACGGGATGCAGCCAATGTTCAGGCAGGTGCCGCCCAGGCTCGCGCCCTCGACCAGCATGGTGGGAACGCCCAGCTGGCCGGCGCGTATCGCCGCCACATAGCCGCCGGGGCCGCCGCCTATGACCAGCAGCTTGGTTGTCACTTCTTTCATGTTCAGTTCTCCCACCTCACTCGACAAACAGCAGCGCCGGGGTTTCCAGCAGGGCGCGCATGGCCTGGATGAACCGCGCCGCGTCCATGCCGTCGACCACGCGGTGGTCGAACGAGGACGACAGGTTCATGAGCTGGCGCGCCACCACCTGGCCACCCCGCAGCATGGGGCGCTCGACCATGCGGTTCACGCCCACGATGGCCACCTCGGGGTGGTTGATCACCGGGGTGCTGACGATGCCGCCCAGGGGGCCCAGGCTGGTCAGGGTGATGGTCGAGCCCGTCAGCTCCTCGCGCGGGGCCTTGCCCGTGCGCGCGCCCTCGGCCACGCGCGCGATGCCGGCGGCGCAGGCCCACAGGTCCAGGCTTTCGGCGTGGCGCAGCACGGGCACCATCAGGCCGGCGTCGGTCTGCGTGGCCACGCCCAGGTGCACGGCCTCGTAGCGCGTGACATGGCCCGCCTCGTCGTCGTAGCGGGCGTTGATCTGCGGGAAATCGCGCAGGGCCAGCACCATGGCGCGCGCCAGGAAGGGCAGCAGCGTGAGCTTGCCGCGCGTCACGCCGTGGATCTGGTTGAGGCGCTGGCGCAGGGCCTCCAGCTCGGTCACGTCCACCTCTTCCACGTAGCTGAAATGCGGAATGCGGCGCTTGGCCTCCTGCATCTTCTGCGCGATCTTGCGGCGCAGGCCGATGACGGGGATCTGCTCCTCGCCATGGCGCTCGACATACTGCGCGCCGCCCGCGGCCTGGGCCTGGCCACCGCCGGCGGCAAAGGCGTCCAGGTCGTGGTGCGCGATGCGGCCGGCCGGGCCGCTGCCGTGGACCAGGCGCAGGTCTAGCCCTAAGTCCAGCGCACGCCGGCGCACCGACGGCGAGGCCAGCGGGCGCTCGCCCTCCTTGCGCAGGGCGGCGGCCGCGCGCGGGGCTGCGGCGCTGCTGTGCACGGGCGCGGGGGCGGCCTTGGGTGCGGGCGCCACCGGGGCAGGCGCCGTTACAGCTATTGAAACAGTAGCTTTTACCGCTTGGCTGGCGGGCGCTGGAGCCGAATTTTCTTTCAAATTTCCTTCGCCCTCGACCTCCAGGCGCACCAGCTCGGCACCCACGGCCATGACCTGGCCCACGGCGCCGCCCAGCGCGATCACCTTGCCCGCGATGGGCGAAGGCACCTCGACCGTGGCCTTGTCGGTCATGACGTCGGCCAGGTGCTGGTCTTCGGCCACGCTGTCGCCCGGCTGCACGTTCCAGGTCACCAGTTCCACTTCGGCAATGCCCTCGCCAATGTCGGGCACGCGGATCACATAAATACCCATGGCTTCAGCCCTCCACTGCGCGTTTCAGGGCTTCGGCAACACGCGCCGGCCCGGGGAAATAGGCCCATTCCTGGGCGTGCGGATAGGGGGTGTCCCAGCCCGTCACGCGTTCGATGGGGGCCTCCAGGTGGTAGAAGCAATGCTCCTGCACCAGCGCGGCGAGCTCGGCACCGAAGCCGCTGGTGCGCGTGGCCTCGTGCACCACCACGCAGCGGCCGGTTTTCTTCACCGACTCGAGAATGGTGTCCAGGTCCAGCGGCCAGAGGCTGCGCAGGTCGATGATCTCGGCGTCCACGCCGGCCTCGCGCGCGGCCGCATCGCTGACCCAGACCATGGTGCCGTAGGTCAGCACCGTCACCGCCTTGCCGGTGCGGAAGATGGCCGCCTTGTCCAGCGGCACCCGGTAGTAGCCCTCGGGCACGCGGCCCATGTCGTGCTTGGACCAGGGCACGACCGGCTTGTCGTGGTGGCCGTCGAACGGGCCGTTGTACAGGCGCTTGGGCTCCAGGAAGATCACCGGGTCCTCGCACTCGATAGACGAGATCAGCAGGCCCTTGGCGTCATACGGGTTGCTGGGCATGACGGTGCGCAGGCCACAGACATGGGTGAAGAAGGCCTCGGGGCTCTGGCTGTGCGTCTGCCCGCCGTAGATGCCGCCGCCGCAGGGCATGCGGATCACCATCGGGGCGGAAAAATCCCCGGCCGAGCGGTGGCGCAGGCGCGCCGCCTCGGAGACGATCTGGTCGGTGGCGGGGTAGAAGTAGTCGGCGAACTGGATCTCCACCACGGGCTTCAAGCCATAGGCCGCCATGCCGATGGCCGTGCCGACGATGCCCGATTCGCTGATCGGCGCGTCGAAGCAGCGCGTCTTGCCGTACTTGGCCTGCAGCCCTTCGGTGACACGGAACACGCCGCCGAAGTAGCCCACGTCCTCGCCGTAGACGATGACGTTGTCGTCGCGGCCCATCATCACATCCAGGCCCGAACGCAGCGCGGCGATCATGGTCATGGGGACGCTGCCCTGGTCTTTGCTCTGTTCTGCCATGGCTTACACCCCCATCTGCTGACGCTGCCGGCGCAGGTGCTCCGGCATGTCCTTGTACACATCGTCGAACATGGTCGCGGCGCTGGGCACGCGGCCATCGAGCAGCGAGCCGTGGCGCTCGGCCTCCTTCTGCGCGGCGACGACCTCGGCCTCCAGCTCCCTCTGGGCGGCCTCGTGCTGCGCCTCGCTCCACTCGCCGATGGCGATCAGGTGCTTCTTCAGGCGCTCTATCGGGTCGCCCAGAGGGAAGCGCTGCCAATCGTCGGCCGGGCGGTATTTGGAGGGGTCGTCCGAGGTGGAGTGCGGCCCGGCGCGGTAGGTCTCCCACTCGATCAGCGTGGGGCCGCAGTTGCTGCGCGCGCGCTCGGCCGCCCATTGCGAGGCGGCATAGACGGCCAGGAAGTCGTTGCCATCGACGCGCAGCGACGCAATGCCCACGCCCACGCCGCGCTGGGCAAAGGTCGTGCCCTCGCCGCCGGCAATGGCCTGGAAGGTGGAGATGGCCCACTGGTTGTTGACCACGTTGATGATCACCGGCGCGCGGTACACATGGGCGAAGGTCAGCGCGGTATGGAAGTCGCTCTCGGCCGTGGAGCCGTCGCCGATCCAGGCGGAGGCGATCTTCGTATCGCCCTTGATGGCGGAGGCCATGGCCCAGCCCACGGCCTGGGGCACCTGGGTGGCCAGGTTGCCGGAGATGGAGAAGAAGCCGGCGCGCTTGTACGAGTACATCACCGGCAGCTGGCGCCCCTTGATCGGGTCGCGCTGGTTGCTCATGAGCTGGCAGATCATCTCCACCAGCGAGATGTCGTCGCGCGCCAGCAGCAGGCCCTGCTGGCGGTAGGTGGGAAAGCACATGTCGCCGTCCTGCAGCGCCATGGAATGGGCCACGGCGATCGCCTCCTCACCCAGGCATTGCATGTAGAACGACAGCTTTTTCTGGCGCTGCGCGAGCAGCATGCGGGCATCGAAGATGCGCGTCTTCATCATCGCGCGCAGGCCGCGGCGCAGGCGCTCGGGATGCATGGCCGGGGCCCAGGGGCCGCAGGCCCTGCCCTCATCGTCGAGCACGCGCACCAGGCTGGTCGCCAGGTCTGCGGTGTCGCCGGGAGCGGTGTCGGTGGGGGGTTTGCGTACGCTGCCTGCAGGGGAGATGCTGAGGTACGAGAAGTCGGTGCTGCAGCCCGGCCTGCCAGTAGGCTCGGGCACATGCAGCCGTAAGGCTGTGTGCGGGGTCATCCACGATCTCCTTGCGCCAGATTGTGTCGGACGCATAGTTAGGAACAGGACAGGGCGCCAGATCATGGCGCCCTGTCCCTGGAGCGCCGAGGCGCTGCCGTGGATTCTAAAACGCAGAGGGGCCGCGAGGGCCCCTGCTTTTTACCGGGATAACCCGGGGATCAATGGCCCTGCCAGCGGCGCAGCACCAGCGAAGCATTGGTGCCGCCAAAGCCGAAGCTGTTGGACAGCACCTGGGTCAGCTCGGCGTCGCGGCTCGTGGTGACCAGGGGCATGTCGCCCAGCAGCGGGTCCGGCGTCTCGACGTTCACCGAGCCGGCGATGAAGCCCTTTTGCAGCATGATCAGGCAGTAGATCGCCTCCTGCACGCCGGTGGCGCCCAGCGAGTGGCCGGTGAGCGACTTGGTGCTGGAGAACGGTGGCACCTGGTCGCCGAACACCGCCTGCATGGCGCGCACTTCCTGCATGTCGCCCACGGGGGTGGAGGTGCCGTGGGTGTTGATGTAGTCGATGGGGCCGGCCAAGCCTTCCATGGCCTGCCGCATGCAGGCAATGGCGCCGTCGCCCGAGGGTGCGACCATGTCCTCGCCGTCGCTGGTGGCGCCAAAGCCGACCACCTCGGCCAGGATGGTCGCGCCTCGTCCCAAAGCGTGCTCCAGGCTCTCCAGCACCACGGCGCCGCCGCCGCCGCCGATGACGAAGCCGTCGCGGTTGGCGTCGTAGGCGCGCGAGGCCTTCTCGGGCGTGGCGTTGTACTTGCTGGACATCGCCCCCATGCCGTCGAACAGCAGGGCCATGCCCCAGGACAGCTCTTCGCCGCCGCCGGCGAACATCACGTCCTGCAGGCCCCAGGCGATCTGCTGCGCCGCCGCGCCTATGCAGTGCGCGGAGGTGGAGCAGGCCGAGGTGATGGAGTAGTTGATGCCCTTGACCTTGAAGTTGGTCGCCAGGCAGGCCGACACCGTGCTGCTCATGCAGCGTGTGACCTGGTACGGGCCGACGCGGCGGATGCCCTTCTCGCGCAGGGTGTCGGCGGCCTCGATCTGGTTCGCCGGCGAGCCGCCGCCCGAACCCATGATCAGGCCGGTGCGCGGATGGCTGACTTGGCTTGGCGTGAGGCCGGCCTGCCGGATGGCATCTTCCAGCGCGATCTGCGCATAGGCCGCGGCGTCGCCCATGAAGCGCAGCTGCTTGCGGTCGATGCGCGCCTCGATGTCGATCTCGGGCCAGCCGCCGACCTGGCTGCGCAGGCCCAGCTCGGTGAATTTTTCCACCGCGCGGATGCCGCTCTTGCCCTGGCGCAGCGAGGCCTCGACCGCATCCAGGTCGTTGCCGATGCAGGACACGATGCCTGCGCCCGTGATGACGACGCGCTTCTTGCTCATGCTGCTTCCTTTGCCCCTTCCTCGCGCAGGAACAGCCCCACGCGCAGGTCGTTGGCCACGTAGATTTCCTTGCCGTCGGCCAAGAGGCGCGCATCGCCGATGGCCATGTTCAGCTTGCGCTTGATGACGCGCTTAATGTCGATCTCGTAGCGCACCAGCTTGACATCCGGGCCGACCTCGCCGGTGAACTTGACCTCGCCGGCTCCAAGAGCGCGGCCCCGGCCCGGCAGGCGCAGCCAGGTCAGGTAGAAGCCGATCAGCTGCCACATGGCATCGAGCCCCAGGCAGCCGGGCATGACCGGGTCGCCCTGGAAATGGCAGGCGAAGAACCATAGGTCGGGCCTGACATCCAGCTCGGCCACGATCTTTCCGAGCCCATGCGCGCCGCCGTCGGCGTCGATATGCGTAATGCGGTCGAACATCAGCATGGGCGGCAGGGGCAGGCGCCCGCTGTCGGGGGTGAACAACCGGCCCTCGCCGGAAGCTATCAGTTGTTCGTAGGAAAAGGAATCAGCCATTGTCTAGTTTGCTGGTTGTAAATCGGCCGGACATCGCCGCCGCCGCGAAAGCGCTCATTATCCAGTGTCCTGCGCGCCCGGCCGCAGAACCCGGGTCAAGGGATCGCCCTTTACCGCCTGCGGCGCAAGAGCCAGGCGGCGGCGGCCACGGCCAGGCCCAGCGCCCACAGCGGCGCCAGCCCCAGGCGCGCCACCCACCAGGCATAGGGCGTGACGGCGCCGCCCCGCCCCTGCACCTGGGCGCGCAGCACGCCGCGCTGGTAGGCGGGCAGGCGGTGCGTGACCCGGCCGCGGTGGTCGATGACGGCCGTGGCGCCGGTGTTGGTGGCGCGCAGCATGGGGCGCTCGAACTCCAGCGCGCGCAGGCGGCTGATGGCCAGGTGCTGGTCGATGGCCACGGTGTCGCCAAACCAGCCGATGTTGCTCAGGTTGACCATGATGGTCGGGCTGCTTGCCGCGTCGCGAAAGCGCGCACCCAGCTCCTCGCCGAACAAGTCCTCGTAGCAGATGTTGGGGGCGATGCGCTCGCCGCCCCAAACCAGCGAGGGCTGGCCCACCGCACCGCGGTTGAAGTCGCCCAGGGGAATGTTCATCATCTCGGTGAACCAGCGGAACAGCGGCGGTATGAATTCGCCGAACGGCACCAGGTGGTGCTTGTCGTAGCGGTAGGGCTGCTGCTCAGCCGGCGCAAAACCCAGCACCGAGTTGGTGTAGCCCAGCTCCAGGCTGCCCAGCGGCATGCCCAGCAGCAGCGCCTGCGTGCCTTTGGCCCTGGTATAGCGCTCGGCAACGGCGTCCAGGTAGCCGGGCGAGAGCTGCTGGGGCAAGAGCGGTATGGCCGTCTCGGGCGCCACGACCAGCGCGGCCTCGGCCGAGCGCAGCTGGTCGTGGTACCACTGCAGCGCCATGGGTACGCCGCTGCCGGGCTGGAATTTTTCGTCCTGCGGGATGTTGCCCTGCAGCAGGGCCAGGGACAGCGGCGCGTGCACGGGCGCGGGCGCGGGCGCCCCGCAACCCTCGATGGCGCAGTGGCGCTGCACCGCCAGGCCGGCCCACGCCGCCGCCAGCAGCGCCAGCAGCGCCCAGCAGCTGCGGCGGCGCAGGTCACGGGCGCGCCACTGCGCCAGGCCCATGGCCAGAGCCGCCGCCACACAGCCCACGCCATACACGCCCACGCTGCGCGCCAGCACGGCCAGCGGCCCTTCGACATGGGCGTAGCCGCCCGCGCCCCAGGGAAAGCCCGTCCACCATTGCCCGCGCGCCAGCTCCGCCAGCAGCCACAAAAATGCAAAAAGAATAGCTGTTAACGCTTTACCGGAGGGCCTTACAAGCCAGAAATATGCTGAAACAGCTGCATAGTAACTGCCCAGGAAGGCGGCCAGCGCCAGCACCGCCAGCACCGCCAGCGGCGCTGCCAGGCCGCCGTAGGTATGCATGGAGATGAACAGCCACCAGAAGGTGCCGGCCAGCCAGGCCGTGGCAAACAACCAGCCCAGGGCGGCCGCGCGGCGCGCGCCGCCCGCGCCCAGCAGCACATGCCCCAGCAGCGCCAACGACAGGATCTGCAGCCACCACAGCGGCTGCCCGCCCCAGGGCCAGGCCAGGGACGCGGCCTGCGCCAGTCCCGCCGCCAGGGCCAGCAGCCAGGGCCGCGGCCCGTGGCTTGGCGCCGGGGCCTCAGAAAAAAAGGCGCTCATCAAGATTCGGCTGGCGCCGCGTCCGCCTCTGCCGGCGTGACCTTGAACCAGCGCACCGTACCGCCCTTGGTGTGCAGCACCACGAACCTGAGGCCGCCCAGCACCACGGCCTCGCCCTTGCGCGGCATGCGGCCCAACTCGTGCGTGATCAGGCCGCCTATGGTGTCGAAATGCTCATCCGGGTCGCTGGCGTGCAGCTGCACCTCGAAGGCCTCGGCCACGCGCTCCAAGGGGGTGTCGCCGCTCACGCGGTAGCTGTGGTCGGCCAGGCCGAAGATGTCGCCCTCGTCCTCATGAATGTCGAATTCGTCCTCGATCTCGCCCACGATCTGCTCGATCACGTCCTCGAAGGTCACCAGGCCGGCGATGCGGCCGAACTCGTCGATGACGATGGCCATGTGGTTGCGCGTGCTGCGGAACTCGCGCTCGAGCGCGTGCAGGCCCTTGCTCTCGGGCACGAACAGCGCGGGGCGCACCAGGGTGCGTATGCTCAGCTCGGGCGAGCGCCAGAGCTTGAGCAGGTCCTTGGCCAGCAGGATGCCGATGATGTGCTCGCGCTCGCCCTGGTACACCGGAAAGCGCGAGTGCGCCGTGCGCAGCACCTGGTGCATGAGGGCGTCCAGCGGCGCGTCGATGTCCAGCATGTCCATGCGCGGCGCGGGCACCAGCACGTCGGCCGCCGTCATCTCGGCCATGCGCAGCACGCGCTCGAGCATCACGCGCGCGTCGTTGTTGATGACCTGGTTGTCCTCGGCCTCGGCCAGCGTGGCGATGAGCTCGGCGGTGGAGTCCGGCCCCGGGTTGATGAACTCGACAAGGCGCTGCAACAGCGTACGCTTGTCTTGCCTGGCAGGCGGGCGCGCAGGATAGGGGTCGGACACGGGGCGGTTGCAGGACTTGCGGTGGTTGAGCAGGCCCCAAGGATAGCGGATCGCCCCGGCCGAGATCCGCGCCGGCGCTGGGCGCCGCCTACTCGGCCGCCTGGTGGCGCCCGTCGCGCACGCCCTGGCGGATCTCCTGCATGTCGGCCAGCAGGCTCCAGAACTGGCGTGCCTGCTTCTTGAGCTGGTAGTCCACCTCGGCGAACTGCTCGGCCACGATCTCGGACACGCGCGTGTCCAGGCCGGCGGGCGGCAGCTGCAGATAGGCTTCGGACTCCGAGCCCTCCTGGCGCACCCTGGCACCAGCGCTGCGCGCGATCCTGAGCATGGCCGTGTTCTCGGTCAGCGCGTGGATGAACATCATGCGCACGCCGCGGTTGCGCGCCAGCATCACGGCGCGCTCGAACAGCCGTCCGCCATAGCCGCGCCCGCGCGCGCTCGCCAGCACCGAGACGCCGAACTCGGCGCAGCTGTGGTAGTCATCGGTCGGGGCAAAGGCCACATGGGCCATGGCGATGAGCTGCAGGCGGCGGTTGAAGATGCCGAACACCTCGTCGCGCTCGAAGTCCAGCAGCTCCACGTAGCGGCGCACCTGCTCGTCGCTGGCGGTGTAGCCAAAGCGCAGGTAACGGTCGCGCTCGCCCAGGGCCAGCAGATGCGTGGCAATGCGCTCGCGGTGTTGCGCGCCCAGCGCGCGTACGGGAACCATCACGGTGCTCATGGCAAAACCTCGGTGAACAGGCCGCGCGGCGGGGCGCAGCATATGCCGCCCGGAATCCAGGCAGGCGCGGAGCCAGTTGTTGGTTGGAAGCATGATGCAGTGGATTCTAGGGTTTTCCCTAGGTTTCCGCTGCACATTTGCTGCAATGCAACAAAAAAATCAGGGCTTTTGGTTTTTGGATAGAAAAAGGCCATAAGGCCCGTCAAATAAGCGGCTGAAGCTCTCATTATGAAAGTCACACCGGCAGCGCCGTGGTGGCCTTGACCCGGTCCAGCACGAAGCTGGTCTTGCAGTCCTGCACGCTGGGGTGCTTGAGCAGCGTGTCCATGATGAAGCGGCTGTAGTGCGCCATGTCGGCCACCACCACGCGCAGCAGGTAGTCCATCTCGCCGGTCAGCGCCGCGCATTCCACCACCTCGGGCCAGGTCTGCACGCTGGCACGGAACAGGTCCATGGGATTGCGCTTGTGGTTCTCGGTGTGCTTTTCCAGGCGCACGTTCAGGTAGGCGGTCAGCCCCAGGCCCACGCGCTCGGGCCGTACCAGGGCCACGTAGCGGTCGATCACACCCTCTTCCTCCAGCCGCTTGGCGCGGCGCAGCACGGCGCTGGGCGACAGGCCCACCTGCTCGCCGATCAGGTCGTAGGTCTCGCGGCCGTTGTCCTGCAGGCGGCGCAGGATGGCGCGGTCGAGTTTGTCCAGGGCAGCAAGGCGTTCGCTCATGACGGCAAATTCTAATCAGCTAACGCCAAATGGCTGCACATTGCATTGACGTTGCGCAACATTCCTGCGCACCGGAAGTCAAAGCGGTATGCATTCGCCAGAAACATGTGTCGCCCACACCCTACAGTGCAAAGTCCATACAACACTGGAGACAACCGACATGACCGCCGCCCTGCCCGCCCAGACCACCCGCGACACCACCGCCTGGGAGAACCCCATGGGCCTGATGGGCTTCGAATTCGTCGAATTCACCTCGCCCACCCCCGGCGTGGTCGAGGCGGTGTTCGACAAGCTCGGCTTCACGCTGGTGGCCAGGCACCGCTCCAAGGACGTGCTGCTGTACCGCCAGAACCAGATCAACTTCATCCTGAACCGCGAGCCGCACAGCCAGGCCGCCTACTTCGGCGCCGAGCACGGCCCCTCGGCCTGTGGCCTGGCGTTCCGCGTGCAGGACGCGCACCGGGCCTACCGGCGCGCGCTGGAGCTGGGCGCCCAGCCGATCGAGATTCCCACCGGCCCGATGGAGCTGCGCCTGCCGGCCATCAAGGGCATTGGCGGCGCGCCGCTGTACCTGATCGACCGCTTCGAGGACGGCAAGTCCATCTACGACATCGACTTCGAGTGGCTGCCCGGCGTGGACCAGCGCCCGGCGGGCCATGGCCTGAACGAGATCGACCACCTGACGCACAACGTCTACCGCGGGCGCATGGAGTTCTGGTCCGGCTTCTACGAGAGGCTGTTCAACTTCCGCGAGCTGCGCTATTTCGACATCCAGGGCGAGTACACCGGCCTGACCTCCAAGGCCATGACGGCGCCCGACGGCAAGATCCGTATCCCGCTGAACGAGGAGGCGCGCCAGGGCGGCGGCCAGATCGAGGAATTCCTGATGCAGTTCAACGGCGAGGGCATCCAGCACATCGCGCTGATCTGCGACAGCCTGGTCGAGGTGGTGGACAGGCTGGGCCTGGCCGGCGTGCCGCTGGCGCCCGCGCCCAACGATGTCTATTACCAGATGCTGGAGCGCCGCCTGCCCGGCCACGGCCAGAACGTGGCCGACCTGCAGGCGCGCGGCATCCTGCTGGACGGCAGCACCGAGGGCGGCACGCCGCGCCTGCTGCTGCAGATCTTCTCCACGCCCATGCTGGGGCCGGTGTTCTTCGAATTCATCGAGCGCCGCGGCGACTACCGCGAGGGCTTTGGCGAGGGCAACTTCAAGGCCTTGTTCGAGTCGCTGGAGCGCGACCAGATCCAGCGCGGCGTCATCGACACCCAGGCCAAGGGAGGCTGACATGGCCGTGCAGCCCGCCGTCTACGGCGCCAGCGAGCGCCCCCCGCGCGGCGACTACACGCGCGCCCAGGATGACTACACCTGCGCGCAGGACTGGGCCGGCTACAGCGCACAGGATCACGACACCTACCACCGCCTGTACCTGCGCCAATGCGAGCAGCTGCCGGGCCTGGCGAGCGAGGCCTTCATTGACGCCCTGCCCCATCTGGGCGCCAAGGAGCGCATACCGCGCTTTGACGACGTCAACGAACGCCTGTACCGTGCCACGCGCTGGCAACTGGTGGCGGTGCCGGGGCTGATCCCCGAGGTGCCGTTCTTCACCCTGCTGGCGCACCGCAAGTTCCCGGTGACGGACTGGATACGCCGACCCGAGGAGTTCGAGTACATCGTCGAGCCCGACGTGTTCCACGACCTGTTCGGCCATGTGCCGCTCTTGTTCAACCCGGTGCTGGCCGACTACATGCAGCGCTACGGCGAGGGCGGCCTGAAGGCGGCGCGCCTGGGCGCCTGCGAGATGCTGGCGCGCCTGTACTGGTACACCATCGAATTCGGCCTGATCCGCGAGCCTGCCGGCCTGCGCGCCTACGGCGCCGGCATCCTGAGCTCGCACGGCGAGCTGCCCTACAGCGTGCAAAGCCCCGTGCCGCAGCGCCTGCCGCTGCAGCTGGAGCGCACCATGCGCACGCGCTACAAGATCGACAGCTACCAGCAGACCTACTTCGTCATCGACAGCTTCGAGCAGCTGTTCCAGCTCACGGCGCAGGACTTCGAGCCGCTGTATGCGCGGCTGCGCGGCCTGCCTGAATATGCGGCAGATGAGCGCGTAGTTTGAAATTTCCTTTGTCTAGCATGCGCTTGTAGCTATTTTTTTTGAGGGTGGCTGGCCGGGTCTCGCCCCGGCGGGCGAGGCACTTTTCTTTGCTTCAGCGAAGCAAAGAAAGTGAGTGCGCCGCCGGGCGCATATCCCGGCCAGCCACACATAACCACCCCACAACACAAAGACCTCAAGCCCCCTCCAGCAACCCCAGGCAATCCCGCACCACCCGCGGATCAAACGCCATCTCCACATGCGCCAGGCCGTCAAGAAACCGGTTGTCCGCCCCATGAAGCATGGCGGCAGCGGGCGGGTAGACCACGTTGTCGCCATTCGAATACCAACACCGGAACAGGGCCGCACGGCCCGCAGGCTCCTGGGCACGCAGCTGCCGCACCCAGGAGCCATGCAGCCGCATCTGCTGCCCGGCAACGCTGCGCGCATGCCGCGCCGGCCAGGTGCCGTCGTGCGGGGCGCCTACGGTGACGACGCGCTGCACGCGCGTCTCTGCGTCCGGCCGGGCGCGCAGCCAGGCGCGTATGGCCAGGCCGCCCATGCTGTGGCCCACGATGAGCGGCGCGCGGCCCGTGGCCTCGGTGACGCGGCGCACGGCGGCGTCTATGGTGTCGCAATAGTCGTCGATGGAGCCGAAGGCCGGCTCCAGCGTCACGGCCGCGAAGGCATGGCCGCGCGCGCGCAGCGGCGCGAACCACGGTGTCCAGAAGGCGCGGTTGCACAGAAAACCATGCACCAGCACCACGCCGCGCGGCGCGGGCCGATCGGGCGGGCGCGGCGGCAGCCAGTCGGGCACGGCGCGCGCGCGAAACGGCTGCCACCAGCCGAACACCAGGGCGGCCCAGCGCGACTCGGCCCACCAGGCGCGCAAAAGCCGCATGGGTGAGGGACGCGGCGGATCGCCATGGCGGCAGACCCAGGCCATGAGCAGGAACTGCGGCAGCATGGCCAGGCGCGACAGCAGCGGCACCACCACCAGGCCGGCCAGCGCCAGGGCCGGCGAGCGCGGCCAGAAACCCAGCACCCAGGCCGCGATGCACAGCCCGTGCAGGGCCACCAGCCAGCGCTGCCAGCGCGCATTCGTCATGCACTGTCCCCTGCGTGACCACGGCGGCGCACGGCCCCGGGACAACCCCGGTGCGGCCCGCGCGGGGCGGCTTTCACAATCTGGGCGATCTTCACAAGGCCTCCCCCATGGACAGAATCTGGCTCAAGAACTACCCCCCGGGCGTGCCCCATGACGTGGATGCCGACGCCTACCCATCCGTGGCGCAGATGCTGGAGGAGTCGTTTCGCCGCCATGCCGACAAGCCGTTCTCCGTGTGCATGGACCACTGGATGCACTATGGCGAGCTCGACCGGCTGTCGGCCCAGCTCGGCGCCTGGCTGCAGGGCCAGGGGCTGGCGCCCGGTGCGCGCGTGGCCATCATGCTACCGAATGTGCCGCAGTTCGCGGTGAGCATGGCGGCCGTGCTGCGCGCCGGCTACACCTGCGTGAACGTGAACCCGCTGTACACGGCGCGCGAGCTCGCGCACCAGCTCAGGGACTCGGGCGCCTCGGCCATCGTGATCCTGGAGAACTTCGCCCACACGCTGGCCGAGGTGATCGACGGCACGGCCGTGCAGCATGTGGTGATCGCCTCACTGGGCGACCTGCTTGGGCCCTGGCGCGGGCGCTGGCTCAGCTTTGCCGTGCGCCACCTGGCGAAGATGGTGCCGGCCTACGCGCTGCCGCTGGCCGGCGGGCGCCAGGTGCTGCCGTTCAAGCGCGCGCTGGCGCTGGGCGCGCGCCGGCGCCTGAACCCGCCGCAGGTGACGCCCGACCAGCCGGCCTTTTTGCAGTACACGGGCGGCACCACGGGGCTGTCCAAGGGCGCGGTGCTGACGCAGCGCAACATCGTCGCCGCCACGCTGCAGGCCGAGGCCTGGTTCGCCCCCGCGCTGGCCCGGCTGGGCGACGCCAGCCGCATCAACAGCATTGCGGCCCTGCCGCTGTACCACATCTTCGCGCTCACGCTGTGTCTGCTGGCGATCCGCCAGGGCTCGCGCCTGACGCTGATTCCCAACCCGCGCGACATACCTAAGTTCGTGCAGGTGCTGAAGAAACGCCCCTTCCACCTGCTGCCGGCGGTGAACACGCTGTTCAATGCGCTCTTGCAGAACGCGCAGTTCCGCACGCTTGATTTTGCGCCGCTGTGCGTGTCCCAGGCCGGCGGCATGGCCGCCAGCGAGGCCACGGCACGGCAGTGGCAGAGGCTCACCGGCAGCACCATGATCGAGGGCTGGGGCATGAGCGAGACCTGCGCCATAGGCACCAACAACCCGGTCAACGCCGACAGCTTCAGCGGCAGCATCGGCCTGCCGCTGCCGGGCATAGACATCGCCATCAAGGACGATGCGGGCGCCAGCCTGGCGCCGGGCGAGCCGGGTGAGATCTGCATCCGCGGCCCCAACGTCATGCCCGGCTACTGGAACCAGCCCGAGGAGAACGCGCGCAGCTTCACGCCGGACGGCTTCATGCGCACGGGCGACATCGGCATCATGGACGACCAGGGCTACACGCGCATCGTGGACCGCAAGAAGGACATGATCCTGGCGAGCGGCTTCAATGTCTATCCGAACGAGCTGGAGCAAGTGATCGCACAATGCCCCGGCGTGCTCGAATGCGCGGCCGTGGGCGTGACCGACGAGCACCAGGGCGAGGCCATCAAGGTCTTCGTGGTGCGCAGCGACCCCGCGCTCACCGAGGACGATGTGGCGCGCCACTGCCACGCACAGTTGACGGGCTACAAGCGGCCAAAATACATCGAGTTCCGCGACGAGCTGCCCAAGACCAATGTGGGCAAGATACTGCGGCGCGAGTTGCGCGCCCACGCCTAGTCGCAATTACTTTTTGATAGCTGATGCCGCACACCACACCTGCCCTTCCGCCCGAAATCACGGTTCTTGAACGCGGCTGGCTCTCGGCCAACAACGTGCTGTTCCTGGGGCGCGATGCCACGGCGCTGGTGGACAGCGGCTATTGCAGCAATGCGGCCCAGACCGTGGCGCTGGTGGAGTCGGGCCTGCATGGGCGGCCGCTGGACCTGCTGCTCAACACCCATTTGCACAGCGACCACTGCGGCGGCAACGCGGCGCTGCAGGCGCGCTGGCCACGCCTTGCCACGCACATCCCCCCAGGCCAATGGGCCCAGGTGCAGGACTGGGACCCGGTGGCGCTGAGCTATGCGCCCACGGGCCAGGACTGCCCGCGCTTTCGCGCCGATGCGCGTCTCATGCCCGGCAGCGAGGTGGAGCTGGGCGGGCGCGCCTGGCAGGTGCATGCCGCGCCGGGACACGACAACCATGCCGTGCTGCTGTTCGAGCCGCGCTCGCGCCTCTTGATCTCGGGCGACGCGCTGTGGGAGAACGGCTTTGGCGTGGTCTTCCCCGAGCTCGACGGCGCGCAGGCCTTTGCCGAGGTGGGCGCCACGCTGGACCTGATCGAGCGGCTGTCCCCGCTCACCGTCATTCCCGGCCACGGCAGCGTGTTTGGCGACCTGCCGCAAGCCCTGGCGCGCGCGCGCCGGCGCTTAGGCGGTTTCGAGGCCGACCCGGTCAAGCACGCGCGCCACGCGGCCAAGGTGCTGCTCAAGTACAAGCTGCTCGAATGGCAGCAGGCGCCGCTGGCGCAGGTGCAGGCCTGGCTGGCGGCCACGCCGTACTACGCGCGGCTGCACGGCCGCTACTTCGCCGACCGCAGCGCCGGCCAATGGATGGCCGAGCTGATCCAGGAACTCGTGGACGGCGGCGCCGCCCGGCGCGAGGGCGAGGTGCTGCACAACGCCTGAAATCCGCGGCCGCGCGGCGTATCCGTTGCCATATGGCAACAAACCGGCCTCCCTGCCACGCCCTCGACATGCAAATGCAAATTTTTCGCATTCATTTTTTTAAATGCGATTGATTTGCAACAATAATTGCTCGCGAAATCCAACTACCGTCGAGAGCAAGATGCCGTCCTTTTCATCCATCAAAAAGCCCAAGAGCCTGCGCATGGCCGCCGCCCTGCTGCCGCTCAGCGCCATGGCCCAGGTGCCGTCCACGCCTGCGCCTCACACCCTGCCCGCCGTGACCGTGCAGGAACAGGCCATCGACCCCAACCCCAACGCCGAGGTCGGCGCGCCCTACAAGGCCAAGACCTCGGCCGACACGCGCCACACGCGCCCGCTGGCCGAGACGCCCCAGACCATCCAGGTGGTGACCAAGGCGGCCATTGACGACTCCGGCGCCACCGACCTGAAGCAGATCCTGGCGGCCCAGCCCGGCATCACGCTGGGTACGGGCGAGAACGGCAATGCCTTCGGCGACCGCTACATCATCCGCGGCCAGGAGGCGCGCTCCGACGTGTTCGTGGACGGCCTGCGCGACCCCGGCATGACCACGCGCGAGAGCTTCGCCGTCGAGCAGCTCGAAATCACCAAGGGCCCCAACTCCAGCTTCGCTGGCCGCGGCAGCGCTGGCGGCGCCATCAATGCCATCACCAAGCAGGCCACGCTGGACTATGACTTCACGCGCGTCTCCGCCGGTGTGGGCACGGACAGCCACCACCGCCTGACCATGGACATGAACAAGGCCTTTGGCGACACGTTCGCGCTGCGCGCCAATGCCCTGACCGCGGGCGAGGACGTGCCGGACCGCAGCCCCTCGCGCCGCCGCCGCGACGGCCTGGCGCTGTCGGGCCTGTGGGAGGTGAACAGCGACCTGTCGGTCACGCTGGACTACTACGGCCTGCGCGCCAAGGACAAGCACCCCGACCTGGGCGGCTTCCTGATGGGCACGGTGCCCAACCGCCGCCCGGCCACGGGCGTGCCGGTCTACGCGCAGGGCAACGACTTCCTGCAGTCCGACGTGGACACGGCCACCGCGCGCATCAACTACCGCTTCGCGCCCAACGTGAGGCTCACCAGTCTGACGCGCTACGGCCAGTCGGACAACGGCTACGCCACCACCGGCGCCTCGTTCAACGCCACCGCGCAGCGCCCTGCCATCGACAACGGCCACACCGGCTGGCAGGACGTGAAGTACTTCGCCCACCAGGACAACCTGCGCTGGGACAAGGAGATCGGCGGCCTGAAGCACGAGTTCATCTTTGGCTTCGAGTACACCAATCACCGCGTCAAGTCCGGCAACTACCGCGTCACCTCCGCCGGCACGCCCAACTGCCGCACCAACGCCACGGCCACCAGCAACAACGGCTTCTGCATGACCGACGCGAACGGCAACTTCCTGCCCAACCTGGGCGACCTGGCCGGCCGCAGCTACGACCGCAACGCCATAAGCCGCGACTGGCATGTGAAGACCCTCGCGCTGTCGGTCATGGACACGGTGGACCTGACGGACAAGTGGACGCTGTTCGGCGGCCTGCGCGCCGACCACAGCGACCTGAGCCTGTCCACCTACAACGCCGGCACCGGCGCGCAGACCGCCGACTACGGCTATAACGACACGCTGCTCAACGGCCACCTGGGCGTGAGCTACAAGATCAACCCCATGGGCATGGTCTACGCCAGCTACGGCACCGCGCAGGACATCAACGGCGGTGAGTCCGACGTGGGCACCAGCGCAGGCTACGGCGGCCTGGTGGTGGACAGGTTCGGCAACGCCAACGCCAAGCCGGAAACCTCGCAGAACTTCGAGATCGGCACCAAGTGGAACCTGCTGGACGACAAACTGCTGCTTACGGCCGCCGCCTTCCGCACGACCAAGAAGGACGTGATGGAAGCCGCACCGGGCAACACCGGCTATGACTCCGTCGGCATGTTCAACACCGGCAAGAACCGCGTGCAGGGCATCGAGTTCGGGCTGGCCGGCAACGTGACCAAGCAACTGCAGGTGCAGGCCGGCATGGCCTTCATGAAGTCCAAGGTGCTGGGCTCGGTGAACCCCGCCAACATCGGCAACCCGCTGTCCAACTTCGCCGACCGCGCCTTCGCCGTGCAGGGCAAGTACCAGCTCACGCGCAACTTCTCGTTCGGCGCCACCGCACGCTACGAGAGCGACCGCTGCGGCGGCCAGCCCGACACGGGCGCCGGCTACGCCAACGGCATGTGCTCGCAGCCCGTGCCCTCGTTCAGCGTGTACGACCTGTTCGCCAGCTACCGCATCAACAAGCATGCCGACCTGCGCCTGAACGTGCTGAACGTGACCGACAAGGACTACTACACGGCCGTGTACCGCTCGGGCGCCTTCCTGTACAAGGGCGACGGCCGCGCAGTGCGCCTGACGCTGAACCTGGACTTGTGAAGCAAAATGGCCGCTGACGCTTACCGGATGGGCGTCAGCAGCTATTATTTTTAATGAACTCTGCCAACCGCATCCCCCCCGGCGTCTGGAACGCCATCGACTACGAGCGCCTGGCCTCCCAGGCCATGGATGCGGGCCACCACGCCTACGTGGCCGGCGGCTGCGGCTGGGATGCGACGGTGGCCGCCAACCGCGCCGCCTTCGCCGGCTGGGCCGTGCTGCCGCGCCTGCTGCGCGACGTGCGCGCGGGTCACACGCGCCTGCAACTGGCCGGCATGGAACTACCCCACCCGCTGCTGCTGGCGCCGGTGGCGTACCAGAGGCTGGCGCACCCGGATGCGGAAGTCGCCACCGCCCGCGCCGCCCAGGCCACGGGCAGCTGCCTGGTGGCAAGCACGCTGTCGTCCTGCACGCTTGAAACAATAGCCGCGGCCAGCGGCCCGGCACGCTGGTTCCAGCTCTACCTGCAGCCCGATCGCGCGCACAGCCTGCACCTCCTGCGTCGTGCCGAGGCCGCCGGCTACCGCGCCATCGTGCTCACGCTGGACGCCAGCATCCAGCTGGCCAGCCGCAGCGCGCTGCAGGCGGGCTTCAGCCTGCCGCCCG
Source organism: Alicycliphilus denitrificans (assembly GCF_044792555.1). Taxonomy (GTDB): domain Bacteria; phylum Pseudomonadota; class Gammaproteobacteria; order Burkholderiales; family Burkholderiaceae_C; genus Alicycliphilus; species Alicycliphilus denitrificans_A. The sequence continues at coordinate 641,189 of NZ_CP126238.1, read as the reverse complement.
ACTGCGTGGCCGCCAATCTGCGGGACTACGCGCCAGCGCCCGCCGCGCCGCTGTCCGCAGGCGAAAGCCGCATCTTCCAGGGCGCCATGCGCCACGCCCCGCTGTGGGACGATCTGCACTGGCTGCTGGCCCACACGCGCCTGCCGGTCTGGGTCAAGGGCGTGCTGCACCCCGAGGATGCGCGCCAGCTCCAGGCCGCCGGCTGCGCCGGCCTCATCGTCTCCAACCACGGCGGGCGCAGCCTGGACGGCGCCCCCGCCAGCCTGCAGATGCTGCCCGCCCTGCGCGCCGCAGTGGGCGCGGGCTACCCCGTGCTGCTCGACGGCGGCGTGAGGAGCGGCAGCGACGCCTTCAAGGCCCTGGCCCTGGGCGCCGACGCGGTGCTCATCGGCCGTCTCCAGGTCTACGCCCTGGCCGTGGCCGGCGCCCTGGGCGTGGCGCACATGCTGCAGCTGCTCACCGAGGAGCTGCACGCCTGCATGGCGCAGGCCGGCTGCGCCCAGCTATCCGACATCACCCACGACACACTGACACCATCATGCTGATCTCCATAGACCAGGTTCTCACCAAGGAGCAGGTGCACCAGTTCCGCGCCGAGCTCGATGCCGCCCCATGGGACGACGGCGCCGCCACCGCCGGCACGCTGGCCAAGGCCGTCAAGCGCAACCAGCAGATCGCCGACGGCAGCGACCTGGCCGTGCGCCTGGGCCAGCAGATCCTGCGCCGCCTGGCGGCCACGCCGCTGTTCGTCAGCGCCGCGCTGCCGCGCACCATCTACCCGCCGAAGTTCAACCGCTACGCCGGCGGGGGCACGTACGGCGCGCATGTGGACAGCGCCCTGATGTACCTGCCCGGCAGCAGCCAGCAGATGCGCACCGACCTGTCGGCCACGCTGTTCCTGGCCGAGCCCGAGGAATACGAGGGCGGCGAGCTGGAGGTGGAAGGCCCGTTCGGCGTGCAGACCGTGAAGCTGGCAGCGGGCGACATGGTGCTCTACCCCTCCAGCAGCCTGCACCGCGTGACACCCGTCACGCGCGGCGCGCGCGTGGCCTCGTTCTTCTGGATCGAAAGCCTGGTGCAGGACGAGGGCGAGCGCACGCTGCTGTTCGACCTGGACCAGTCGATCCAGCAGCTCACGCCGCTGGTAGCGCCCGACGACATGCGCTTGGTGCAGCTCACCAGCGTCTATCACAACCTGCTGCGCCGCTGGGCCAAGCCCTGAGGAAAGGAAACACCATGCACTGGATCATCACCCGCATTGCCGCCCTCGCCCTCGCCGCCAGCGCGGGCGCCGCCTTCGCCCACGGCAAGGTGCAATGCAAGGAATATCCCAAGGCCGAATGGCGCCCGCATACCGAGCTGGAGCAAAAGCTCGTCAAGGAGGGCTGGACCATCCGCCGCATGGAAAAGACCGAGACCTGCTACGAGGTCTACGCCAAGACCCCCGACGGCAAGCGCGTGGAGGCCTTTTTCGACCCCAAGACGCTGGAACGCGTCGAGGACTGATGCGAGTCTGGGACCTGCCGGTGCGCCTGCTGCACTGGGGCCAGGCGGCAGCCGTGGCCCTGCTATGGTGGAGCAAGCACGACACAGGGTCGCTTCATGAGTACACAGGCTACGTAGTCATCGCCCTGCTGCTCACGCGCCTGGCCTGGGGCTTCTGCGGCGGCCGCTACGCGCGCTTTGCCCAGTTCGTGCGCGGCCCGCGCGCCACGCTGGCCTATGCCCGCGCGGCACTGGCCGGCCGCGCACCGCGCCATGTCGGCCACAACCCGCTGGGCGGCGCCATGGTGCTGGCGCTGCTGGCCAACCTGGGCCTGCTGTGCGCCACCGGCTGGCTCTATACCACCGACCTGTTCTGGGGCTATGGCTGGCTGGCCCGGCTGCACCAGGCGCTGGCCTGGGCGCTGCTGGCCATGGTGGCCCTGCATGTAGGCGGCATGCTGTGGACCAGTCGCCAGCACCGCGAGAACCTGGTGCGCGCCATGGTCACGGGCGAGAAGGCTCCGCCTGTGGGCGACGATGTGGCATGAAAGATTTTTCATGCAACCCAAGCCCTCGCACCAAGCCGATCCACCCAGTTGAGGTACCTACCTGCTGCACACCGATGCATGGATCGAGCATGCCGCAGCCTCAAACAAGGCGTGTGTGCGTGGCCGGCCCCGCAGCCGCGAGGATCGCATCCATAAGCATCTGTGCGAATCCGACGTTCAGTGGCGACTGTGCCGCGCCTTCAAGCGTGGCCACGCCGAGTTGGTAGCTAATGCGTGGGCGGAACGATCGGATGGAGAAAGTCTCCGGTTGGCAGTAACTTGCCAGCAGTGCATTCACGATCGACACCCCCAGTCCCTGCGCCACATGGCTGCAAGCCACACTGACGGAATGCACCTCCATGATCACGCGCGGCAGCACACGCGCCTGGCGAAACGCCATGTCGATCTCGTGGCGGATCTGGCGTTGGCGCCCCAGCAGGATCAGCGGGGTTTCCGCCAAGTCGATGGGGTGCACCTCGCTCTGCTGCTCCAGCACATGGCCCTTGGGCATGATGCACACGGCATCCGACTCAAGGCCAGCACTGGCGTGCAAGCCCTGCATCTCGGTCGGCAGGCGCACCAGGGCAATGTCCGCGGCGCGGCCCAACAGGGCACGCTCCGCATCGCTGTAGGAGCCTGAAAGCACCTCGAGCACCACGTCAGGATGCGCCTGCATGAAGCGCTGCGCGATCGCAGGCATGAGCGCCGTCGCGAGCGTGCTGGGCACCGCCACTTTGAGCAGGCGCCGCTTGAAACCGCCCAGGCGCAGTTGTTCGGAATGCCTGCGAAAGCACTGAACCGAGTCCACCAAGCCTTGGGCATCCTGCAGCAGGGCCTCCGCCTCACGCGTGGGCAGCAATCTGCCCTTCTCGCGCACGAACAGGCGCAAACCCAGGTCTTCCTCGAACTGGGCCAGCAGCCGGCTGATGGCCGGCTGCGACAGCCCCAGGCGCTCGGCTGCGCCGGTGGCAGAGCCGCTGGCCATGATGGCCTGGAACGCTTCTAGCTGCTTGAAATTCATAGGAGGGCCAACGGTGATGGTGCGATGTAACGGCTGATCTTCACAGCCGCACCGCGCCTGCGCAAGCGCACCACAAATCACATAGGGTCATACGAGTCCGTCATACCGTTGCCGGGAATTCGGCCGCTCCAGAGAATCCGCTGCCTCAAAGCACCGACTACACAAGGAGATAGCCTTCATGAAAGCCATGCTTCCCGCCGCAGCCTTATTCAGCGGCCTGCTCGTCCTGGCGTCATCACCGTCAGCAGCACAAAACGTACAGGTCTATGGACAGATCCGACTCACGGTGAACAACGTCAAAACCGGCAACGCCGGCTCCGTCATGGAGGAGCGCGACAACGCATCGCGCCTGGGCTTTCGGGGCCAGGAGGATCTGGGCGAGGGGCGCTCGGCGATGTTCGGGCTGGAGATGGGCAGCAACGCCGACACCGGCACGCTCACCACACCTGCGTTTCGCAACAGCTATGTGGCGCTGCGCGGCGACTACGGCACGCTGGCGCTGGGCCGCCTCGATTCGGCCAACCCAACCGGCTCGCCGTTGTATTCGCAGGTGACAGGCATCACCTCGTTCGCCGCCAACGATGCGGGTGCCACGGCCATCGGCACGACCATGCTCAATGCACGCAACCGCACCTCCAACTCCATCGGCTACCAAAGCCCCACCTGGAGCGGCGTCAACCTGCGCGCCCGCTACTACCTGCGCGGAGATCCCAAGACACCCGATCAGGAAAACGGCGCCAAGTCGCTCGACCTGGGGCTGAACTACACCAACGGCCCCTGGAAGACAGGCATAGGCTTCGCCAAGGACACGCGCCCCGGCGGTTTGCTGGCCAATGAGTTTTCAAGCAAATGGCAGGCCGGCGTACGCTACGACTTCGGGGCCATCGAGCCCTATGTGCTGTGGGGTCGTGACCGCTACAAAAACACCCCCGGCGCTACGCGCGCCGATGTGGACTACTGGCTGGTCGGCGCCAAATTCACGGCCGGGCCGCATGCCGTGGTGCTCAACGTGATGCGGCGCGATGTGCAGACCAATCTGCTTGCAGCGCGCAAGCGCCAGCAGCTGGCATACACCTACGCGCTGTCCAAGCGCACCCAACTACAAGCCTTTGTGGATCACGACGGCATCGACTCCAGCCGCAGCAACGTGAGCGTGCGCGCCGTAGGCGCGGGTATTCGCCATGATTTTTAATAGGACTGTGCAATGAATCGTCGCAAAAACCTTTTCGCCCTGCTGCTGGCTGCGGCCCTGCCCATCGCTCACGCAGCAGGCTATCCCGAGAAACCCGTGCGCATCATCGTGCCCTTCCCCGCGGGCGCTGCCGCCGACACGGCCATGCGCGTGGTCGGTCGCAAGATGTCGGAGATCTGGCGCCAGCCCGTCGTGATCGAAAACCGCGCCGGTGCGGCCGGCATGCAGTCCGGTGCCAGCGCGCGGGCCGACGGCTACACGCTCATGGTGGGCGCTGGCTCGCTCATGGTCACGGCACCGCTGCTGTCCAGCAAGCTCACCTACAACCCATCGCGCGACTTCGTGCCCGTGGGGCGTGTGCTGATCAATGTGCCCGTCCTGACCACACACCCCGGCCTGCACACCAGCACGCTGCAGGAGCTGATAGCGCTGGCGCGCAAGAACCCCGGCACGCTCAACTACAGCACCAGCGGCAACGGCAGCCCGGGCCATCTGTCGATGGAAATGTTCCAGGCGGCCACCGGCACGCAGATGCTGCAGATTCCTTACAAGGGCGGAGCACCCGCCGTGAACGAGCTGGTGGGCGGCCATGTGCAACTGGGCATCAACGCCGTGCCCAGCGTACTGAGTCAAATCAAGGCCGGCCAGCTCATTCCGCTGGCCGTGGCCAGCGCCAAGCGCTCGCGCGCGCTGCCCAATGTGCCCACCATGGCCGAGGCGGGGGTGAAGGACTTCGAGTACGACATCTGGTACGCACTCTTCGCCCCCACAGGCACGCCGGCCGAGATCGTGGAAAACGCCAGCGCCACGCTGCGCCGCGCGCTGGCCGATCCCGAGGTGGCTCAACAGCTCTTCGTCCAGGGAGCGGAGCCTGCGCCCACCACCTCGCAAGAGCTCGCGCGCTTTATGCAGAACGATACGGCGCGCTGGTCCAAGCTCGTCAAGGAACGCAACCTCAAGCTGGACTGAGCGAGGCACCATGAACGAAGGAGCGATCAACCAGGACGACACCGTCGTCCGATCCACCCATCGGGTGGCCATGCGTGACGGCGTGCGCCTCGCCACGGATCTGTATCTGCCGGTGGGCACTCCGGGCCCTTGGCCGGTACTGCTGGAACGCACCCCCTATGGCAAGGACGCAGAAACCCGGCGCGAGCGCAGTGCCGCCGACCCACGGCCCATGCGACGCGGCAAGGTAGCCGCGCGTTTCGCTAGCGAAGGCTATGCCGTGGTGGTGCAGGACTGCCGTGGACGGTTCGACTCCGAAGGCCAGTTCACAAAATACCTGGGCGAGGCGAATGATGGTGCCGACACCATGGCATGGATTACCAGCCAATCCTGGTGCAATGGCAGCGTAGGCACCTATGGACTGTCTTATGCCGCGCATACCCAGACCGCACTGGCCAGCCAGCGCCCCCGAGGGCTGAAGGCCATGTTCCTGGAATGCGGCGGCTTTGCAAACGCCTATCGCGGCGGCATCCGCCATGGCGGTGCGTTCGAACTCAAACAGGCGACCTGGGCATTTCGCAATGCCCAGAATGGCATCAACCGCGACGACCCCGCCGCACAGCAGGCACTGGCGCAGGCCGACATTGGAGCCTGGTTCCTGCGACTACCCTGGACGCGCGGCGACTCGCCGCTGCAGTGGGCGCCCGAGTACGAGGACTACCTGTTCGAGCAGTGGGAGCGCGGCACCTTCGACGACTACTGGCGCCAACCCGAACTCTATGCGGCCGGGCACTACGAGGCCTTCAACGGCGTGGCCGTGATGCTGCTGTGCGGCTGGTGGGATCCTTATGCCCAGACCAGCACCGACAACTACCTGGGCCTCTCCAAGCGAGCAAGCGGCCAGGTACGCATGGTGCTGGGTCCGTGGACGCATGGCGAACGCAGTGTCTGCCACGCGGGCGACGTGGACTTCGGCCCCACAGCCACGCTCGATGGCGCGCTCGCCGAGGACTATGTGCACATGCGCCTGGCCTGGTTTGACCATTGGCTCAAGGGCCGCCCCCTGCCTCAGGGGCAGGACGGCACCGTCCGCTATTTCCGCATGGGCGGCGGCTCGGGCCGGCGCACGTCGGCCGGTCGCTTGGAGCACGGCGGGGGCTGGCACAGCGCCGCCGACTGGCCACTGCCCGGCACGCAGTTCACGCCCTGGTATCTCCACGCCAACGGCAGCTTGGCACCACAACCGGCCGATGGCGAGGCAGCGCTGGCCTACCGCTTTGATCCGACCCAGCCGGTGCCGACCATCGGCGGGTCCATCACATCGGGCGAGCCGCTCATGATGGCGGGGGCCTACGACCAGCGCACGCATGAGGGCATCTTCGGCGCACAGGCTCCATACGGCCCGCTGGCCGCGCGCGGCGATGTGCTGGTGTTCCAATCCCCCGAACTGCAGGAAGACCTGGAAATCACCGGACCGGTGACCATCCGGCTATGGGTCTCGTCGAGCGCAACCGACACCGACTTCACGGCCAAGCTCATCGACCAATATCCACCCAGTGCAGACTACCCGCAGGGCTATGCCATGAATCTCACGGACGGCATCCTTCGCTGCCGCTACCGGCGCTCCTGGGAGGCGCCGCAGTTGATGGCGCCAGGCGAGATAGCAGAGATAACGATCGAGCCCATGCCTACTTCCAACTTGTTCCGCAAGGGACACCGTATCCGGTTGGACATCTCCAGCAGCAACTTCCCGCGCTTCGATGTCAACCCGAATACTGGAGCAGCCGAGGGCAGCGCGGGGCCACGGCAGGTGGCACACAACCGTATCCACATGTCTGCGCAGCATTCTTCGCAGGTGGTGCTGCCCGTGGTGCCAGCCAGGCGCTGAGGCTGGCAGCCGATCGGCGGCCAGCGCTTCCTGCATAAGCGTCAACGTATCAGGGCAGGTCCTTGTTCGGCTCCGGCTCACCCGCCCCGCGCGGGCCCACTTGCCCCAAGCGGCTCTTGAGCGACTGCGGCTGGCCGGTCAGGATGGCGGCGTAGTTCACGGTGTTGGCCAGCACCTTCTTGACATAGTCGCGCGTCTCGCTGAAGGGCACGTTCTCGGCCCAGATGGCGGCGTCCAGCACCGGGCCGTTGCGCCAGTTGCGCGGGCGGCCCGGGCCGGCGTTGTAGGCGGCGGCGGCCAGGGCCATGGAGCCGTCGAAATCGTCCAGCGCCAGCTTGAGGTAGGCCGTGCCTATGGTGATGTTGGTGTCGCGGTCGTTGATCTGCTGGGGCGTGAAGCCGGTCAGGCCGATCTTCTTCGCCGTCCAGCGCGCCGTAGCCGGCATGACCTGCATCAGGCCCGAGGCGCCCACGCCCGAGCGCGCGTCCATGATGAAGCGGCTTTCCTGGCGGATCAGGCCGTAGACATAGGCCGGGTCCAGGCCAATTCCCTGGGCGCGCTGCACCACGGCGCCTTGAAACGGCATGGGGAAGCGCTGGCCGGCGTCGATCACGGTCTTGGTGCGCTCGCTGGTGTTGATGCAGCGGTCCCACACATGGCGTTCGCAGGCCAGGTCGGCCGCGGCCAGCAGCTCGCGCTCGGGCATGCCACCGCTCTGATGCAGGTTGGTGCTGTAGTTCCACTCGCGCACGCCCTCGCTGCGCAGGCCGATGGCGATGGCATGCAGCGCCCGGTTCAGGCCCGGGTTGGCGCGCGCCGCGGCCTTTTCGGCGTCGGTCAGGGGCTCAGGCGCGGGCGGCGCCGTGACGCGCGTGCCCAGCTCCTCCAGCGCCAGCTGCTCATAGAAGCCCGAGCTGCCGGCAATGCGCTCGTACAGCTGGCGCGCCTGGGCGCGGTCATCTTCGCTGGCGCGCCCGGCGGTGAGGGAGCGGGCCTTCCAGTACACCCAGGTGCTGTCCTGGCGCGCGCCGGGGCTCATGGCGTCGATGGCGCGGCCCGCCTGCTTCCACTGGCCGGCGCGCAGCGCGGCGCGCACCTTCCAGGCCAGCATGTCGTCGCTCAGGTCGGCGTCGCGGCCCACGTTGCCGAAGTAGGCGAGCGCATCGGGCGACAGCGACAGCGCCGCCTGCTTGCCGATCAGGCCCCAGAGCCAATTGCGCTCCTCCGCCGAGAGGTGCACGCCCCATTTGTTCTCCAGCAGGCCGGCGGCGGCGCCGGCATCGCTCATGGCCATGCGCACCAGGGCCAGCACCACGAGTTCCTGCCGCTCCTTGCCACGCGCAGTGGCCTGGCCCTTGAGGTATTTGGCGGGGGCGTCCAGCGCCTCGCGCAGCTGCCCCAGGGCCTCGGGCGCGACGATCTCCACCGCCTTGCGCGCCACGCGCAGGCGGCCCGCCTCGGCGGCCAGGCGCGCCTTGCGCCACAGGTCCAGGGGTTTGATGCGCTTGGCCGCCAGCATCTCGGCGGCGGCGTTGGCGCAGCCGTCGTCCAGCTCGCGCTGCGCGTACCAGTGGCGCAGCACCTCGGCGCCGGCATCCTCGCCGGCCTGGCCCTTGATCTGGTCGATGGCCAGCGCGTAGCAGCGCACCTCGCGGTCGTCGCCCATGCGGTAGTGCGGGTGCAGCTCGGCAAACTGGTCCCAGTTGCGGCGCTGGCCCAGCAGCAGCAGCCAGTCGTTACGCAGGCGGTCCTCCTGGTAGCTGCCGGCATAACGCTGCAGGAAGGCCTTCACTTCATCGGGCTGAGCCTGGTCCAGGCGCGCGCGCAGCTCCCAGTAGGCGGCCCAGGGCTCCAGCAGGTGGCCGCGCGCCGCCGGCAGCAGCGCGGTCAGTCTTGACTTGTCGCCCTTGCGAAAGGCCTGCTGCATCTCCAGCAGGGTATCGTCGCCACGATTCTGGGCCGCGGCCCACGGCGCGGCAGTGGCCAATGCGGCCCCCGCGACCAGCGGTGTCAAAATCTTGAGCCAATGCATTGGGGGATTATGTAATGGACAAAGCAGCCCTGCGCCGCGCCCTGATAGAACAACGCCTGAATCTTCCCAACCGCCTGCAGCGCGCAGACCAGCTGCAGCGCGTGATGCGTATCTGGCTGGTGGACCGGCCCGACACCGTCATCGGCGCCTACTGGCCCATCAAAGGCGAGTTCGATCCCCTGCCCGCGCTGCACCGCTGGAAGGAGGACGGCGAACTGCTGGACCAGCCGCAGCTGCGGCGCATCGGCCTGCCGGTGGTGGACAAGGCGCACAAGACCCTCAGCTTCCATGCCTGGTACCCCGGCTGCCCCATGGAGGAGGACGCCTACGGCATCCCCAAGCCCAAGGACACCGAGCCCATCCACCCCACGCTGCTGTTCGTGCCCTGCGTGGGCTACGGCCCGGGCGGCTACCGCCTGGGCTATGGCGGCGGCTTCTACGACCGCACCCTGGCCACGCTGCGGCCGCGGCCCGCCACGGTGGGCCTGGGCTTCACCCAGGGCTACCTGGACGACTTCGAGCCCGAGGCGCACGACATGCCGCTGGACGCCATCCTCAACGACAACGGCGTCGTCTGGCCTGTTTAAGCAAAAACCGGCTCAAACGCAATGCGGTAAAGCGCAAGCAGCTCATATTTCTGCAGCAAACTGAAAGGAATAACGCCATGCTCCAGCTCTACATCGGCAACAAGAACTACTCCTCCTGGTCCATGCGCCCCTGGGTGCTGCTGCGCCAGGCCGGCATCGCCTTCGAGGAGGTGCCGGTGCGTTTCGACGGCTTCGACGCCAACTCGCAGTTCAAGCGCCGGCTGAAGGCCGTGAGCCCCGCGGGCAAGGTGCCGGTGCTGGTGGATGGCAGCCTCACCATCTGGGACAGCCTGGCCATCGCCGAGTACCTGGCCGAGACACACCCCGACAAGCGGCTGTGGCCCGAGGACCGCGCCGCGCGCGCCCATGCCCGCTGCGTGACGGCCGAGATGCACAGCGGCTTCAGCGCGCTGCGCAGCCACTGCAGCATGAACATCGAGGCGCGCCTGCCCGAGGTCGGCGCCATCCTTTGGCGCGACCAGGCCGGCGTGCGCGCCGACGTGCAGCGCCTGGTGGAGATGTGGGGCGAGCTGCTCGCCAAGTACGGCGGCCCGATGCTGTTCGGCCAGTTCAGCATCGCCGACGCGTTCTACGCCCCGGTGTGCATGCGCCTGTCCACCTACGGCCTGCCCGTGCCCGAGGCCATCGCCGCCTATGTGCAGCGCGTGCAGCAGCTGCCGGGCGTCAAGGCCTGGATAGACGGCGCGCTGGCCGAGCACGACTTCCGCGAGTTCGAGGAACCCTACCGGCTCGCCCCCACGCGCTGACCCCCTACGCCATCCGCCATGGCCGCACCGATCCTCCGCCGCACTGTCGTCGCACTGGCCCTGGCGCTGGCCGGTTGCCAGGAACGCGCCGCGCCCGGCTGGTCGGGCTATGCCGAGGGCGACTACCTCTACATCGCGCCCACCCTGCCGGGCCGGATAACGACGCTGGCCGTGCAGGCCGGCCAGCAGGTGGACCTGGGCGCGCCGCTGTTCACGCTGGACAGCGAGCCCGAGCGCGCGCAGGAGGGCCAGGCCCGGGCCAGCCTGGCCGCCGCCCAGGCCCAGGCCGCGAACCTGGCCAGCGGCAGGCGCCCCGACGAGATCGCCCAGATCCAGGCCCAGCTGGCCCAGGCGCGCGCCGCCGCGCAGCTGGCGCAGAGCAACCTGGCGCGCCAGCGCCGGCTCGTGGACCAGGGCTTCATCTCGGCCGCCACGCTCGACGGCCTGGAGAGCAGCGCACGCCAGGCCCAGGGCCGCATGAGCGAACTGGAGGCCGCGCTGCGCGTGGCGCGCCTGCCGGGCCGCCCCGAGGAACGCGCGGCCGCCCGGGCCCAGGCCCTGGCCGCGAGCGAGGCGCTGCGCCATTCGGACTGGAGCCGGCGCCAGAAGCAGCAGAGCGCGCCCGCCGCCGCCCAGGTGGCCGACACCTACTTTCGCGCCGGCGAGTACGTGAACGCGGGCCAGCCCGTGCTGGCCTTGCTGCCGCCCGCCAACATCAAGGCGCGCTTCTTCGTGCCCGAGGACCAGGTCGCCACGCTGGCACCGGGCGACGCCGTGCGGCTGGCCTGCGACGGCTGCGGCGCGCCGATTGCCGCGCGCATCAGCCGCATCGCCACCCAGGCCGAGTACACGCCGCCCGTGATCTATTCGAACGCGCAGCGCGCCAAACTCGTCTTCCTCGTCGAGGCGCGCCCCGCCCCCCAGGACGCGCCGCGCCTGCGCCCGGGCCAGCCGCTGGACGTGCGGCGCGCACCCACGCCATGAGCGCCGACCCGACGGGCTGGGCCATAGACGTGCAGGGCCTGACCAAGCGCTACGGCGGCCGCGCCGTGGTCGATGGCGTGTCGCTGCAGGTGGCGCCGGGGCGCATCTGCGGCTTTCTCGGGCCCAACGGCAGCGGCAAGACCACCACCATCCGCATGCTCTGCGGCCTGCTCAGGCCCGACGCGGGCCAGGGCCACTGCCTGGGGCTGGACATCCGGCGCGAGGCCGCCGCCATCAAATGCCAGGTGGGCTATATGACGCAGCGCTTCGGCTGGTACGAGGACCTGTCGATCCGCCAGAACCTGGACTTCGTCGCGCGCCTGTTCGCGCTGCCCGAGCGCCGCGCGGCCGTGGACGCGGCGCTGGCGCGCCTGGGCCTGGTGGACCGCCAGCACCAGCTGGCCGGCGCGCTCTCGGGCGGCTGGAAGCAGCGCCTGGCGCTGGCCGCCTGCCTGATCCACCGGCCGCGCCTGCTGCTGCTCGACGAGCCCACGGCCGGCGTGGACCCCAAGGCGCGGCGCGACTTCTGGGACGAGATCCATCGCCTGGCGGCCGAGGGCATCACGGTGCTGGTGTCCACGCATTACATGGACGAGGCCGAGCGCTGCCACGAGCTCATCTACCTGGCCTACGGCCGCGTGCTGGCGCGCGGCACGCAGCAGGCCATCATCGCCGCAGCGCAGCTGACCGTGTGGCGCATCGAGGGCGAGGGGGCGGCCGCGCTGATCGCGCCGCTCGAAGATGCGCCCGGCGTGCAGAGCGTCGCCGCCTTCGGCAACGCCGTGCACGTGGCCGGCACCGACGCCGCGCTGCTGGCCCGGGCCGTGGCGCCGCTGCAGGCGCGCGCCGGCCTGCGCGTGCGGGGCGTGGCGCCGACGCTGGAGGATGTGTTCATCCACCTGATCCACGATGCGCAGGACAACTTCGCCACGGAGTCCGCGTCATGACAGGCTTTTCGGCCACACGCATGGCCGCCGTGTTCCTCAAGGAATTCCAGCAGATGCTGCGCGACCGGCTCACCTTCGCCATGGCCGTGGGCATTCCGGTGCTACAGCTCATTCTGTTCGGCTACGCCATCAACACCGACCCCAAGGGCCTGCCCACAGCCGTGGTCGCCGCCGAGAGCGGGCCGCTCACGCGCAGCCTGCTCGCGGCGCTGCAGAACACGGGCTACTTCCACATCACGGCCCAGCCCGCGAGCGAGGCCGAGGGCGACGCGCTCATGGCGCAGGGCCGCGTGCAGTTCATGGTGGTGGTGCCGCCGCAGTTCGAGCGGCGCCTCATGCGCGGCGAGCAGCCCGCGCTGTACGTGGCCGTGGACGCGACCGATCCCGCGGCCTCGGGCAATGCGCTGGCGGCACTGAACCTGGTGGCAAGCCAGGCGCTGGCGCATGACCTCACGGGTCCGCTCGCCGCGCTGCAGCCGCGCGCGCCGCCCTACGAGCTGCGCATCCACCGGCGCTACAACCCCGAGGGGCTGTCGCGCTACAACATCGTGCCGGGGCTGGTGGGCACCATCCTCACGATGACCATGGTCATGCTGACCGCGCTGGCCATGACGCGCGAGCGCGAGCGCGGCACCATGGAGAACCTGCTGGCCACGCCCGTGCGCCCGCTGGAGGTCATGGCCGGCAAGATCCTGCCCTATGTGCTCATCGGCTACCTGCAGCTGGGCGTGATCCTCGCGGCGGCCTGGGTGCTGTTCGAGGTGCCCATGGCCGGCAGCTTCGCGCTGCTCATGGCCATGATCGGCGTGTTCATCCTGGCCAACCTGGCGGTGGGCTTCACCTTCTCCACGCTGGCACGCAACCAGCTGCAGGCCATGCAGATGACGTTCTTCTTCTTCCTGCCATCGCTGCTGCTGTCGGGCTTCATGTTCCCGTTCCGAGGCATGCCGCACTGGGCGCAGCTGCTCGGCGAGCTGCTGCCGCTGACGCATTTCCTGCGCATCGTGCGCGGCATCCTGCTCAAGGGCAGCGGCTTTGCCGAGCTGGCGCCCGAGCTCTGGCCCATGCTGGCCTTTCTGGCCGTGGCCGGCGGCCTGGCGCTGGCGCGCTACCGCCAGACACTCGATTGAGCGGCCTACACTGCCCTCGGGACATACCACCATGAAGCTGCACATCCTGTCTGACCTGCACCTGGGCGTGCAGGGCATGGAACACCCTGACACCGACGCCGACCTGGTCGTGCTGGCCGGCGACATCGCCCGGCCCGAGCAGGCCGTCGCCTGGGCCCGGGGCTTTGCCAAGCCGGTGCTGTACGTGCCGGGCAACCACGAGTTCTATGGCGCCAGCCTGCAGCAGACGCCGCGCACGCTGCAGGCGCTGTGCGCGGACGGCCCGGTGCAGCTGCTGGACAACCGCAGCCTGGTGCTGCAGGGCGTGCGCTTCATCGGCAGCACGCTGTGGAGCGACTTTCGCATCGCCGGCGCGGGCCAGGCACGCACCGATGCCATGCAAGAGGCGCAGCGCCTCGTGCGCGACTTCCAGCGCATACGCACCACGGAACAGGCCGACGCCCCGCTGTTCAGCCCCCAGGATGCGGCCGCGCTGTACGACACCAACGTGCAGTGGCTCGCCCGCATGCTGGCCCAGCCCTTCGACGGGCCCACGGTGGTCATCACGCACCACGCGCCCTCGCCGCGCAGCATCCACCCGCGCTTTGCCGGCTCGCCGCTGAACGCCATCTTCGTCTCCGACGCCGAAGCCCTGGTCGCCGCCAGCGGCGCCCGCCTCTGGATCCACGGCCACACGCACGACAGCTTCGACTACCAGGTGAACGCCACGCGCGTGCTGTGCAACCCGCGCGGCTACGCCAAGGAGGGGGTGAACGAGAACCCGCTGTTCGATGCGCGGCTGGTGGTGGAAATTCCGTAGTCCCGCAGCCAGCGCGAAGCGGGCTGCAAGCACCCGCCCGTCAACCCTGGCGGAACTGCTTGCGCAAATAGGCCTTGTGGCGCGCGATGTGCGCCAACTGCGCAGGAGCGATGGAGCCGCCCAGGTCTTCGTCCTCGCTGTTCAAGACCGCGTTGGCGTGCGCCATGGCACGAGCCACCACCGTGGCCTCGTCCAGGCCCTGCGCGGCCGCCAGGTCCAGCGCCACGCGGCGCATGGCGCGCTGGGCCAGCAGCCATTGGGCGCCAAAGGCATCCCAGGCAGCGGCCGCCTCCAGCGCCTTGTCGTGCTCGGCCAGGATGGCGCTCAGGGGCTTGTCGAGCAGCGCCTGCAAGTCCTGCAGCCGCTGCTGCAAGGCCTGGGTCTGCTGCTGCAGCTGTGCCTGCACCTGCTCAGTGGCGCTGGACTCGGGGGGCGCGGGGATGGGCAGGCTGCCATCAGGGTTGGGCTGGGCGATGGTGATGAGGCTGGACGGCATGGACTTCACTCCGGGGCAAGGGCCGTGAATTTACACTCGCCGCCATGCAAATCTACATGGTGGGCGGCGCGGTGCGCGACCGGCTGTTGGGCCGCCCGGTCAATGACCACGACTGGGTCGTCGTGGGCGCCACGCCCGGGGACATGGTGGCGCGCGGCTTTCTGCCCGTGGGGCGCGACTTTCCCGTTTTCCTGCACCCCGAGACGCGGGAGGAATACGCGCTGGCGCGCACCGAGCGCAAGAGCGGACGCGGCTACCGCGGCTTCGTCGTGCAGACCTCGCCGGACGTGACGCTGGAGGAAGACCTGTCACGCCGCGATCTCACTATCAATGCAATAGCTATCAGCGCAGATGATGCGGGCGCTGAAGCCATTTTTGACCCCTATCACGGCGCGCGTGACCTGCAGCGGCGCGTGCTGCGCCATGTGACCGAAGCCTTCCGCGAGGACCCGGTGCGCATCCTGCGCGTGGCGCGCTTCGCGGCGCGCTTTGCCGACTTCTCGGTGGCACCCGAAACCATGGCGCTGATGCGCGAGATGGTGGCGCACGGCGAGGCCGACCACCTGGTGGCCGAACGCGTCTGGCAAGAGCTGGCGCGCGGCCTGATGGAGCCCGCGCCCGCGCGCATGTTCGAGGTGCTGCGTGACTGCGGTGCGCTGGCCGTGGTGCTGCCCGAGCTCGACCGGCTGTGGGGCGTGCCCCAGCGCGCCGAATACCACCCCGAGGTGGACACCGGCGTGCATGTGATGATGGTGCTGGGCATGGCCGCACGCCTCGCGGCCCCGCTGGCCGTGCGCTTTGCCTGCCTGGTGCATGACCTGGGCAAGGGCACGACGCCGGCCGACATGCTGCCGCGCCATATCGGCCACGAGCAGCGCAGCGCCAGGCTGCTCCAGAATTTGTGCGAACGCCTGCGCGTGCCCGTGGACTGCCGCGAGCTGGCCGAGGTGGTGGCGCGCGAGCACGGCAACATCCACCGCAGCAGCGAACTGGGCGCCGCCGCGTTGGTGCGGCTGCTGGAGCGCTGCGACGCCATCCGCAAGCCGGCGCGGCTGGACGACATCCTGCTGGCCTGCGAATGCGATGCACGCGGGCGGCTGGGGTTTGAAGAATCGCCCTATCCGCAACGCCCGCGCCTGCTGGCGGCCCTGGATGCGGCCCTGGGTGTGGCCACGGCCCCCATCGCCACACAGGCGGCGGCGCGCGGGCTCATGGGGCCAAAGATCGGCGAGCTAATCCACCAGGCACGCGTACGGGCCGTGGCCGAGACCCTGGCCCCCTGAACGCTCACCAGCGCAGCAGGCGCGGCCCCAGTGCAGCGCCAAGCGCCGTGGGCAGCGCCATGCCCGCCAGGTACCACAGCGCGACAAACGGTGCCGCCATCTCGGGGCAATGCAGCGCATACGCGAGCACGCCCAAGGCGCCCGCGAGCAGGCCCGCGCCGGCGCCGGCCCAGGCCGGGCGCGTGGGCGCCGCGCCGCGCAGCGCCCACAGCAGCGTCGCAAGCGCGGGCAGCGACAGCAGCGCGATGTTGAACGGGCAGTCGCGCCAGGTGCTGCCCAGCAGCAGCGCCAGCCGCTCGGGCGGCTCCGCGTCGGCCAGCACCATGCCCGCCAGCAGCCACATCACGGCGGGCGGCAGGGCCAGCCACAACGCGGCGCGCCCCCATGGCATGCCCGGCCGTGCCAGGCGCAGCACCACGGTCAGCCCCAGCACGGCCAGCGCCCCACCCAGGGCGAACTTGCCCCAGAACATGGGCAGCACCAGCACCGCGCCCCAATCCTGGCGCAGGCCGAAGACGCCGAGCATGAGCAGCGCCGCCCCCGCCAGCCCCAGCGCCACGGCCAGAGCAAAGCGCCGCTCCAGGCCATGCGCGGGCACGGGCCGCGCGTCGGCCGCCAGCAGGCGTATGAGTTCCTCGGTGTTCATGGTGCACTCCTTCTGACCAGCGCCGCCAGGGCCTTGAGGCCCCGGTGCACGCCGACCTTGACCGCCGATTCCGACATGCCCGTGAGCCGCGCGGTTTCGACCACGGACAGGCCCTCGAGCTTCATGTGCACGATGGGCAGGCGCTGGCGCTCGGGCAGCGCCTGCAGCAGCTGGCCCAGGTCGCGCCGGGCAGTGGCGGCCTCGTCGTCTGCGCCCGCGAAGAACTCATCGGCCCCGTCCTCGAACGGCTCCGTGAGCGCCTCCTTGGAAGCCCGCGCACGCAGCCAGTCCACGAGCTTGTAGCGCGCGATCGCATGCACCCAGGCCGTCAGCGGCAGCTCGGGGCGGTAGGTATGGCGCTGGTGGTGCACGGCCAGCAGGGTTTCTTGCACAAGATCCTCCACATCGTCGGGGCGCTGCGCGAGACGTCGGCGCAGAAAGCCACGCACATGGGCGCCCAGCGCCTTGAGAAAGCACTGATAGGCCTCGGCATCGCCCGCCAGGCCCTGAAGCAACCAGGTTCGCAGCCGTTCCTCGGTCTCCATAGATTTCCATCAATCATTCGTCGCGACAAACCAAAAGGTTACAGCGGCGCGCAGAAATAAACATGCGCCCGCGCTGTAACCCGCTCCGCGCCCGGCGCGAAATAACGTTCGGGCCGCGCGATATCCGCCGGCCACACACCGTGTTCAACGATTGGAGTCCACCATGAACGCCTCCCTCTCCCTCGGCGCCCTCGCGCTCGCTGCCCTGGCCTCCGGCGCCGCCCTGGCACAGGCCGACGACATGAAGAAGCCCGCCCCCATGGACAAGCCCGCCATGGAGAAGTGCTACGGCGTCTCCATGGCCGGCAAGAACGACTGCGCCGCCGGCCCCGGCACCACCTGCGCGGGCACTGCCAAGGTGGACTACCAGGGCAACGCCTGGAAATACGTTCCCGCCGGCACCTGCACCAGCATCAAGACGCCCAAGGGCATGGGCTCGCTCACGGCTATCAAGTCCTGAGAGTCCGCGCAGCATGACCACCGCACCACCGCTCGGCGCCGGCCTGGGGCTCAAGCCCCAGCACTTCGAGGACGCCCTCGCGCAGCAGGCCAGCGGCCTGTGGTGGGAGGTGCATCCCGAGAACTACGCCGTGGACGGCGGCCCGCGCCTGGCCTGGCTGGAGGCCATGCGCGCGCGCCACCCGCTGTCGCTGCACGGCGTATCGCTCTCGCTCGCGGCCGATGCCCCGCCCGATCCGGTGGCGCTGGAGCGGCTGGCACGGCTCACGGAACGCCTGCAACCGGCGCTGGTTTCCGAGCACCTGGCCTGGTCCTCCTGGCGTGGCCACTACCTGCCCGACCTGCTGCCGTTTGCGCGCAGCAGCGAGGCGCTGGCGCGCATCGCGAACAACATCGCCCGCGTGCAGGAGCGGCTCGCGCGCCGCCTCGCCATAGAGAACCCCGCGCATTACCTGCACCTGGCGGGCCACGACTGGGGCGAGCCCGATTTCCTCGCCGAACTCGTGCGCCGCACGGGCTGCGCGCTGCTGCTGGACGTGAACAACGTCTACGTGAGCGCGCGCAATCTCGGCACCAGCACCGAGGACTACGCCGAGAACTACCTCGACGCCTTTCCCCTGCACGCCGTGGCCGAGATCCACCTCGCCGGCCACCATGCCGACCCGCACTGGGGAGAGATGCTGCTCATCGACAGCCACGACGCCCCCGTGGCCGAGCCCGTGTGGGCGTTGTACGAACGCGTGCTCGCGCACGCGGGCCGCGCCATTCCCACGCTGATTGAGCGTGACGCCGAAATCCCGCCGCTGGCCGATCTCATGGCCGAGCGCGCGCGCGCCCACGCCCTGCTCGCGGCCACGCAGACACCCGAGGCCACGCCATGTACCCGCGCCTGACCCTCTTCCAGGACGGCCTAGCCGCCGCGCTGCGCCCCGGGGGCCAGGGCGGGGAGCCGCCTGCCTGGCTTGCCGCCCTGGTAGCCCAGCCGGGCTTTGCCGTCTACCGCAACACCGTGGCCCAGGGCTGCCTGGACGCGCTGCGCGCCAACTACCCCACGGTGTGCCAGCTCCTGGGGGCCGATTGCTTCGACGCCATGGCGCTGGACTTCGTGCGCCACGACCCGCCCGTGGACGGGCGCCTGATGCTCTATGGCGCCGGCTTGGCCGATTACCTGACCCACTGGCAGCCCGCCGCCGAGCTGCCTTATCTGGCGGACGTGGCGCGGCTGGATCGGCTCTGGAGCGAGAGCCACACCGCCGCCGACGCTCCCCGGGCCGATCCGACCCGGCTCGCCGCGCTCGCGCCCGAAATGCTGGGCGCGCTGCATCTGCGTCCCCACCCCGCGGCGCGCTGGCTCTGGTGCAGCGCACATCCCGCCTACACGCTCTGGCAGCGCCACCGCGAGGCGCTGCCACTGGATGCGCCGCTGTCCTGGCAGGGCGAGGGCGCGCTGCTCACGCGGCCTGCGGCCACCGTGCGCTGGTGCGCGCTCGACGCCGCGGGCTGCACGCTGCTTGAGTACTGCGCACTCGGCCTGCCGCTGGGCGAGGCCGCCGCCGCCGCGCTGCAGGCCCACCCCGGCGCCGAACTTGGCACCCTGCTGGCGCGGCTGCTGCAGGCGGGCGCGCTGTCACCCGATTTCACATCCGCCTGAGGAGATCACCATGTCCGCCCTGCCCCAAGCCTCAAAGGAGGCGCACGCATCCTGGCTGCACAGCGTCCTGGCCCGCCTGGCCGAGCGACTCGAAGCGCTCACGCCGCATGCGCTGCTGGCGCTCGCGGCGCGCCTGGCCATTGCCGCCATTTTTTTCCTGTCGGGCCGCACCAAGGTCGAGGGCTGGTTCTCGGTCACGGACGGCGCCGTGGCGCTGTTCCGCGAGGAATACCGGCTGCCGCTGATTGCGCCCGAGATCGCGGCGCCGCTGGCGGCCACGGCCGAGCACCTGTTCCCGCTGCTGCTGGTGCTGGGCCTGGCAACCCGGCTGTCGGCGCTGGCGCTGCTGGGCATGACGCTGGTGATCCAGGTCTTCGTCTACCCCGATGCCTGGCCCACGCACCTGTCATGGGTCGCGCTGCTGGCCTATCTGGCGGGGCGCGGCGCGGGGCCGCTATCGCTGGACCGCGTGCTGGGCTGGCGCTGACCTTGCATCAGGCGCGCACCGACTGCACCCAGCGCGCGATGTCGGCCGCGCCGAGCGCGCCCGAGATGCGCGCCGCCTCCTGCCCGCCCTTGAACAGGATCATCGTCGGAATGCTGCGGATGGCGTAGCGCCCGGCGATCTGCGGGTACGCCTCGGTATCGAGCTTGGCCAGGCGCACCTGGGGCTCAAGCTGGCGCGCCGCCTGGGCGAAGGCCGGCGCCATCTGCCGGCACGGCCCGCACCAGGGCGCCCAGAAGTCGACCACCACGGGGATATGGTTGCGCGCCAGGTGCTTGTCGAAACTGCTCCCGTCCAGCGCCAGGGGCGCGCCGGTGAACAGCGGCCGGTGGCAGCTGCCGCAGTCGGGCGCGCTGGCCAGCTGCGCGGCCTGCACGCGGTTGGTGGTATGGCAGTGGGGGCAGACGATGTGCGGCGCTTCGGTGCTGGTCATGGCGGCGGGGTCTTGTAGCGTGTTGACCGACCGTAGCTGCGGCCGCGGGCGCCGATTTCAACTCATAGCCTCAAGTCACAGCCACTTCACCGCCAGGCTGAGCAGAAAGCTCAGCAGCAGCGTGCTGGCCAGCGGAATGAACCAGTCGCGCCCGAACAGGCGAAACTGAAAATCCCCCGGCAGCCGGCCCAGCCCCAGGCGCTTGAGCCAGGGCGTGAGCCCGTTGATGAGCACCAGGGCCAGAAAGACGACGACGAGCCAGCGCAGCATGGGTCAATCGCCGTAGCTGGCGACTTCGATCAGGTTGCCGTCCGGGTCGCGGCAATAGACCGAGGTCATGGGGCCGAGCGCCCCGCTGCGCTCCACCGGCCCCACCTCGGGCACGACGCCCACGGCCTTGAAATGCGCCAGCACCTCGTGCACGGACTGCCCGGTGACGAAGCACAGGTCGTCACTGCCGGGCGTGGGGTGCACGCCGGTAAACCAGGCCACCGTGTCGGTGCCCATGGGGCGCAGGTTGATCTTCTGGCGGCCGAACTTGAGCGCCACGCGCGTGCCGGTGCGCGCGGCGAACTCCTCGCGCTCCATGCCCAGCACGCGCGCATACCAGGCGGCGCTGGCCTCCACATCCGCAACGTTGAGGACGATATGGTCGAAACGGTCGATCTTCAGGCTCATGGCGGGCTCCGTAACAAAAAAACGCTGCCCATTGTGCTGCGCTGCAGCCCGGTCACAGCCGGTGCGTGCGGTCGCCCTGCGCAAAGCCCATGGGCATCCACGGCTGGCCCGGCCCTACGGCCAGCACCTTGAACAGTTCGCCCATTTCGTGTTCCAGCATCAATTTGGCCGCTGGCGCCCTCTGGGTAAGCGTCAGCAGCTCCACTTTTTGGAGCAAACCACAGTTCAGCAGAAAGCGCGCCTGGCTGGTGTAGCCGAGCACGTTCAGGCCCGCGTCCTGCGCCGCCAGGGCCATGGCGGTGAAGTTCACGTGGGCGGTGATGTCCTTGGCGCCTACGTCGGCCAGCGGGTCGTCGTCGGCGCGGTGGGCGCGGTGGCACATCACCGTGCCCATGTGGCGCTGTGGGTGGTAGTACTCGTCCTCGCCAAAGCCGTAGTCGATGAGCAGGGCCGCGCCGCGCCTGAGGTGCGCCGCCAAGGTGCGCATGAAGGCCTCGCCCTGGGCGTGGATCTCGGTCAGGTAGTCGTGCTCTCCGGCGATCTCCACGGGCGGGCGCAGGTCAGTGGGCCGGTCGCTCCAGGCAAAAGCGCCGTCCTGGCCCGCGGTCACGCCGCGCTCGTGCCAGACGCCCTGCACGCGGTGCAGCAGCTGCACCGGCATGGCGTCGAGCAGCTCATTGCCCACGACCACGCCCTCGATGGACTCGGGCAGGCTGTCGACCCAGGCCACGCGCGCGCCATACGCGGCCAGACGCTGCTGCTGGCGCGCGCGCAGGTCGCCCGACAAGTCCACGATGGTGTAGCGGCGCACGCGCTCGCCCAGGGCGCCGAGCAGCTGCTCGGCCAGGGAGCCGCTGCCGGCGCCGAACTCCCAGACCTCATCGGTGTCCGTGGCATCGAGCGCCTCGCGCACCTGGGCGGCTAGCACCTGACCGAACACGGGCGAGAGCTCGGGCGCGGTGACGAAGTCGCTGCCGTCCGCCGGCATGCTGCCAAGCTTGCGCAGCCCGCCCGCGTAGTAGCCCAGGCCGGGCGTATACAGCGCCAGCTGCATGAAGCGGTCAAAGCCGATCCAGCCGCCGGCGGCGGCGATCTGCGCGTGGATATGGGGGGAAAGCGCGTCGGTGGGGGTGGTCATAATTCGTGGCTTTGCGCGCCAAAGTGGCGGGCATTGTATTTCTCAGCCACTTGAGGAACCACCGCATGAACAACACGGACTGGGTGCTGGTCACCGGCGCAGCCCACCGCCTGGGGCGCGAGATCTGCCTGGCCTTTGCCGCGGCGGGCTGGAACGTGCTGTGCCACTACCGCGCCTCGCTGGCCGGCGCCCAGGCCACCCAGGCGGACGTGCAGGCTCTGGGGCGCGACTGCCTGCTGGTGCAGGCCGACCTGGCCCAGCCCGAGGCCGGCACGCAGCTGCTCGCGCAATGCGTGGCGCTCACGGGCACAGCACCGCGCTGCATCGTCAACAACGCCTCGATCTTCGAGGCCGACGACGCGCGCACGGCCAGCGCCCAGGCGCTGCTGCGCCATTTCCTGACCAACACCGCCACCCCCCTGCTGCTGGCCAACGCGCTGCACGCCTGGCTGTGCGCCCAGGGGCGCCCCTCCACGGGCGCCTACAGCGTGGTGCATGTGCTGGACCAGAAGGTGCACAACCTGAACCCCGATTACTTCTCCTACACCGTGAGCAAGCTGGCGCTGGAGCGCAGCGTGCAGCTGCAGGCCCAGGCTCTGGCGCCCCATGTGCGCGTGTGCGGACTGTCGCCGGGGCTGATCTACCTGAGCGGCCCGCAGACCCAGGACAACTTCGAGCGCGCGGCCCAAGTGAACCTGCTGCGCCAGCCGATAGCGCCGGCCGACGTGGCGCGCTGCGCCCTGTTCATCGCCGGCAACGCCAGCCTGAACGGCTGCACGCTGCGCGCCGACAACGGCCAGCATCTGGTGCCGTTGGAGCGGGATGTGATGTTTGCCATAGCGGACAATCCGCGCCCATGAACTCCATCTTGCTTGCCTTCGGCGCCCTGGACGCGCGCCTGGCCACGCACTGCCGGGCACTCAGCCTGCGCCGCCACGAGGTGCCCGTACGCATAGGTGTGCACGCGCACGAGCGCCAGGCGGCGCAGCGCATGTGGTTCGACGTGGATCTGTGCGTCAAGCTAATCCAAGCGCCCGCGGCCCGCGACCATATCTCGGAGACGCTGGACTACGACTTCGTCCGCGACACCATAGCGCGCGAAGTCGGCAGCCAGCACCACGAGCTGCAGGAGTCCCTGTGCGACGCCATTGCCGCGGCCCTGCTGCAGCGCGATGCGGTGCACGCCGTGCGCGTGGCCACGCGCAAGCCCGACATCTACCCCGACAGCGCATCCATTGGCGTGGAGCGGGTATGCATCAAGCCCTGGTGAAGCCGTGACCGAAACTTCTTATCATTCGCGACCCGGCGAAGGCCAACAGGCGCTCACGCTCACCGGCCTGCGCTTTGACGCCAACCTGGGCATCCTCGACCACGAGAAGGCCGCGCCGCAGCCGATCCAGGTGGACGCCGAGCTCAACCTCGGCCCCCAGCCCCTGGCGCCACGCGACGACGACATCCGCCATGTGCTGGACTACCGCAAGGTGCGCCAGATCATCATCGACGAGTGCACGGCCGAGCATGTGAACCTGCTGGAAAGCCTGATCGGCAAGCTGGCGCAGCGGCTGCTGCAGCTGCCCGGCGTGCAGGGCGTGCGCGTGAAGATCGCCAAGCTGGAAATTTTTGATGACTGCGAAGTCGCCATTCGCGTCGAAACCGGACAGTGGTAACAAACCCATGAACGCAACCTTGAATGCCCCCGACTGGACAGTCGAAGAATCCGCCACCGACAACCGCAAGATCGAGCGCGAGCAGGTCAAGCTGGAAAAGCGCCTGTGCCGCGAGGTCGGCCGCGCCATCACCGACTTCAACATGATCGAGGAGGGCGACCGCATCATGGTCTGCATGTCCGGCGGCAAGGACAGCTACACGCTGCTGGACATCTTGCGCAAGCTGCAAAAGCGCGCCCCGGTCAAGTTCGACATCGTCGCCGTGAACCTGGACCAGAAGCAGCCCGGCTTTCCCGAGCATGTGCTGCCCGACTACTTCAAGAGCATAGGCATCGAATACCACATCGAGAACCAGGACACCTACAGCGTCGTCAAGCGCGTCGTGCCCGAGGGCAAGACCACCTGCAGCCTGTGCAGCCGCCTGCGCCGCGCCATCCTCTACAAGGTGGCCGATGAACTCAAGTGCACCAAGCTGGCCCTGGGCCACCACCGCGACGACATCGTCGCCACGCTGCTGCTGAACCTGTTCTACGGCGGCCGCATGAAGGGCATGCCCCCGAAGCTGGTCAGCGACGACGGCAAGCATGTGGTGATCCGCCCACTGTGCTACGTGCCCGAGAAGGACACGGCGCGCTGGGCGCAGTACCAGCAGTTCCCCATCATTCCCTGCAACCTGTGCGGCAGCCAGGACGGCCTGCAGCGCGTCGCCGTGAATGAAATGATGCGCGAGTGGGACAAGAAATTCCCCGGCCGCATCGAGAGCATGCTGCGCGCCATGGGCCATGTCGTCACCACGCACCTGATGGACCCCAGACTGCACGACTTCAGGAACGCCCGGGCCACGGGCATTGCCGACCCCGACGGCGACACGGCCTTCGACCATGAGGAATTCCCCATGGCGCCGTCACTGCCAGGCATGCAGGTGGTGCAGATCGGCTGAGCCACGCCGTACCATTGCGGGCACTAGTGCAGTGTTTGATGCTTGATGGAACAAATAAAACCGATGGATTTTTGGTCTGAGCAAGGCGCAAACCACAGCGATAACCGTAGCTATCGCGAGGATTTGCAACGCCGCTCAGGCCGAAAAGACGCGGTTTTATGTTCCAGATAGCGTCGAACACTGCACTAGGCTTCAAGGAGACTCCGCCATGGCATCCATGCGCCACGTTCATGCCCTGATTCTGTGCGCCGCGGCCGCACTGCTGGCAGGCTGCGCCGGCCCGCGCCTGGTGGAGAGCGATGTCAGCAGCTACTCCAGCCTCACCGCGCTGCCCAGCCCGCCCACCTACCGCTTCGAGCGCCTGCCCTCGCAACAGGCCCATGCGGCCGCCTATGCCGCCATCGAGGCGCAGGCCGAGGCCGCGCTGGCCCGCGTCGGCCTGCGCCGCGACGACACCCAGCCGCGCCTGATCGCACTGCTGGGCGCCGAGGGCGGCTATGCCGCGCCGCGCAACTGGCCCTACTACGGGCCCGACCCGTTCTACGGCCGCTGGGGCTGGGGCCTGGGCTACGGCGGGCGCTGGGGCATGAGCGCGAGCTGGATGATGGACGCCCCGCCCACGCTCTACCACCGCAAAGTCAGCCTGATGCTGCGCGACGCCGCCAGCGGACAGGTGGTGTATGAAACCTCGGCCGTGTACGAGGACGTATGGACGCGCGACCCTGCCATCTACGGCGTGCTGTTCGATCAGGCGCTCACCGGCTTTCCGCAGCCGCCGCGGGGCCAGCGCACCGTGCGCACGGAAATGCTGCCCGCCACGGCGCAGCCGCAGCCCGCGGCAGCGCCCACCCGGTAGTTTGCAAACCTGAACAGTCACGTGCGCCATGCCGTGATAAGGTGTTTTTCTGCCCCCCCTTGCGGGGCGCACAACACCCTGCTGGAAGGAATCACCATGAAGAACCTCCCCCTCTCGGCCCTATTGCTGGCCGGCCTGTGCGGTCTAGGCCTGAGCGCGCAGGCGGCCGGCCTGGGCGACGCCCTGAGCGGCAAGCTGGGCACGGGCGGTGGTGCGTCGGCCCTGGGCGGCGCGCTGGGCGGCGGCGCCGACATGTCCGCCCTGTCCGCCATGGGCCTGACCGGCTCGGCCACGCCCAGCAACGCCGCCGGCGTGATCACCTACTGCATGAAGAACAACTACCTGAACGCCGACAAGGCAGCACAGGTCAAGAGCCAGCTGCTCGGCAAGATGGGCCTGGGCCAGAAGGAAGAGCCCAAGGACGAAGGCTACTTGAGCGGCCTGTCGGGCATGGTGACGGGCTCGGGCGGCAAGAGCTTCAACCTCGACAAGGTCAAGGGCGACCTCAAGGAAAAGGCCTGCGACTACGTGCTCGACAACGCCAAGTCCCTACTCTAACCATGCAAGCCACCCGCATCATCGCCGTGCGCCACGGCGAGACCGCCTGGAACGTGGACACGCGTATCCAGGGCCATCTGGACATACCGCTCAACGACACCGGCCTGTGGCAGGCGCGCCGGCTGGGCCAGGCCCTGGCCGACGAGCCCGTGGCCGCGATCTACAGCAGCGACCTGCAGCGCGCCTATGCCACGGCCCAGGCCGTGTCCAGCACCACGGGCGCGCCCCTGAGCCCGGCGCGCGGCCTGCGCGAGCGCAGCTTCGGCAGCTTCCAGGGCCGCACCTTCCGCCAGATCGAAGACGAGTCGCCCGAGCAGGCCCTGCGCTGGCGCAAGCGCGACCCGCACTTCGTGCCCGACGGCGGCGGCGAGTCGCTCGTCATGCTGCGCGAGCGCATCGCCTGCACCGTCGACGAGATCGCCGCACGCCACCGCGGCCAGCAGATCGTGCTGGTGGCCCATGGCGGCGTGATGGACGTGCTCTACCGCCTGGCCACGCGCCTGGACCTGCAGGCGCCGCGCACCTGGCAGCTGACCAACGCCGCCATCAACCGCCTGCTGTGGACGGGCGACAACGGCCTGACGCTGGTGGGCTGGGCCGATACGCAGCACCTGGAGCACAGCAGCCGCGATGAGATCCACTCCTGATGCACTCATCGGGCAGGGCGTGGCGTGCATAGACACCCCTGCCGCCTGCATCGACCTGGACGCCATGGAGCGCAACATCGCCCGCATGGCCGACTTCGCACGCCGGCACCAGATGCGCTGGCGCCCGCACGCCAAGATGCACAAGAGCGCCGCCATCGCCCTGCTGCTGGAACAGGCCGGCGCCTGCGGCCACTGCGTGCAGAAAACCTCCGAGGCCGAGGCCCTTGCCACCGGCGGCGTACGCAACCTGCTCATCAGCAACGAGGTCATCGCGCCGCACAAGCTGCTGCGCGTGGCGCAACTGGCAGCCGAGCTGGCCGCACGCGGCGGTCGCTTGGGCCTGGTCGTGGACAGCCTGGAGGGCATCACCCGCCTGGCCGATGCCATGGGCGCCGCCGGCAGCGATGCGGGCATCGATGTCCTCGTCGAAATCGACGTGGGCCAGGGCCGCTGCGGCGCAGCGCCCGGCCCCGAGGCCGTCGCCCTGGCGCTGGCCATCGCCGCCCACCCGCGCCTGAAATTTGCCGGCCTGCACGCCTACCAGGGCAGCGCCCAGCACCTGCGCAGCGTGGCCGAGCGGCGTGCCGCCATAGCCCACGCGGTACAGGCGGCCTCCGCCACGCGCGCATCAATCGAGGCCACCGGCCTGCCCGTGCCGCTGATCACGGGCGCGGGCACAGGCACCATGGTGCACGAGGCCACGAGCGGCGTGTATGGCGAGCTGCAGGCCGGCTCCTTCCTGTTCATGGACGCGGACTACGCCGCCAACGAACGCGACGCGGCCCAGCCCGCCTTCGAGCACGCGCTGCTCATCAAGACCCAGGTCATCTCGGTGCGCGCCAACCACGCCGTCTGCGACGCCGGCCACAAAAGCCACGCCATCGACAGCGGCCTGCCGCTGGTGCACGGCCTGCCGCCCGGACGCGCGCTGCGCTACGCCAACGGCGGCGACGAGCACGGCATCCTGCACGCCGAAGGCCCCGAGACCCGGCTGCCCGCGCTGGGCGACATGCTATGGCTCATCCCCGGCCACTGCGACCCCACGGTGAACCTGCACGATCACCTGATAGGCGTGCGCGGCGGACTGGAGCATGGGGTGGTGGAGCGCCTCATCAGGGTGGATGCGCGTGGGGCGGTGACGTAAGCACCAAGCAAGGCATGTGGGCACACTGCGCCCCAATGGAAGACATCCACGCCAGCGACCTCAAAGCCATCCTGCACTCCAAGCGGGCCAACATCTACTATCTGGAGCACTGCCGCCTGCTCGTCAACGGCGGCCGCGTCGAGTACGTGACCGACGCAGGCAAGAAAAGCCTGTACTGGAATATCCCGATCGCTAACACCACCAGCATCCTGCTGGGCACCGGTACCTCCATCACCCAGGCGGCCATGCGCGAGCTGGCCAAGGCGGGCGTGTTGGTGGGTTTTTGCGGGGGCGGCGGCACACCGCTGTTTGCCGCCAATGAGGTGGATGTGGAGGTGGCCTGGCTATCTCCGCAAAGCGAGTACCGGCCCACCCAGTATCTGCAGGCCTGGGTGCAGTTCTGGTTTGACGACGCTCTGCGGCTGCATGCTGCCAAACAACTGCAGGCCTGGCGGCTGCAGCGCTTGCAGACAGAGTGGAACGCAGGTGCTTTGCGTGAAGCGGGTTTCACCGTGGATCTGGCACGCTTGCAGACTTTGGTGCAACAGTTCACGCCACGCATTGCCACTGCCCCCGATGTGACCGCGCTGCTGACCAATGAAGCACAGCTGACCAAGGCCCTGTTCAAGCTTGCCGTCGAAGCCGTAGGCTATGGTGAGTTTGCCCGCGCCAAGCGCGGCACGGGCACCGACGCCGCCAACCGCTTTCTCGACCATGGCAACTACCTGGCCTACGGCCTGGGCGCCACGGCCACCTGGGTGCTGGGCCTGCCGCATGGCCTGGCGGTTTTGCATGGCAAGACACGGCGCGGCGGGCTGGTGTTCGACGCGGCCGATCTGGTCAAGGATGCCGCCATCCTGCCGCAAGCCTTTCTGTCGGCCATGCGCGGCGACGATGAGCAGCAGTTCCGCCGTCAGTGCATAGAGGCCCTCACGCGCAGTGAGTCGCTCGATTTCATCATCGATACGCTCAAGCTCATCGCCGCCACCACCGCACAGCTGGCCGGGGCGCAGGCTCCTTCCCAGGAGCCCGGCGAATGAACGTACTGTTTGTGGCCCAGTGCACCAAGCGTGCGCTGGCAGAAACCCGCCGCATCCTCGACCAGTTTGCCGAGCGGCGCGGCGTGCGCACCTGGCAAACCCCCATCACCCAGGCGGGGCTGGACACAGTGCGCAAACTGCTGCGCCAGACCGCGCGCAAGAATACCGCCGTGGCCTGCCACTGGATACGGGCCAAGGATCACAGTGAGCTGCTGTGGGTGGTGGGCGACGCCAGCCAGTTCAACGACCAGGGCGCCGTGCCTACCAACACCACGGCCAGCAATGTGCTGCGCGCCGGTGACGAAAACGCCTGGCACCACCTGCCGCTGATAAGCGCACTGGCCGCCTTGGCGGCCCTGCTGCACGACCTGGGAAAGGCCACGCAGGCGTTTCAGGACAGGCTCAATAAAACCGGCCTGCGCGAGCGCAACCACTACCGGCACGAATGGGTGTCGGTGCGGCTGTTCCAAGCGTTTGTCGGGCAGGACGACGATGCCGGCTGGCTGCAGCGGCTCGCCGCCTGCGCCGAGACGGATACGGATGCCCAGGCGTTTGAAGCGCTGTGGTTGGACCGGCGATTACTGCGCGATGGGTTGGATGAGCCGCGAGCGAAAAGCGCACTTCCTTTCGCCGCGCTGAGTCATGCGCCGTTGGCGCAAGCCCTGGCGTGGCTGGTGTTCACCCACCACCGGCTTCCGTGCCTGCCTGTGGAGCAGCCCAACGGCAGTGACGACGCAGACGTAGAGGAGGGCAGGATCACATACCGCCGCTTTGGCGCGCGCCCTGGCTTCCTGAACGCTGGCGTTCTGGACGATGTGCTGCTGCGCATCAGTGCCGACTGGAACGAGCCACGCGAGCGCGCGGACCACGCCACGGTGCAAGCCCACTGGCGCTTCCCGCACGGGCTGCCAGTCACCACCCCGGCCTGGCGCAAGCAGGCCGCCCGCTACGCACGCAAACTCCTGGAGCTGTCCCAGGTGCACAGCCAGCGGTCGGTGCTGCACGACCCGTTTGCCATGCATGTCGCGCGCCTGTGCCTCATGCTGGCCGACCACCACTACTCCAGCATCACCGACGAAGCCCGGCGCGCTCCGTACCGCAACGCAGCCTACCCACTGTATGCCAACACACGCAGCGTTCACTATCAAAACGATAGTTTCCTGCGCTTGATGGAAAAGCGCCAGAGCCCACTTTTCAATCAAACCCTGGACGAGCACCTGCTGGGCGTGCAAGCCCACGCCACGCTGGTGGCGCGCTCCCTGCCCAGCCTTACGCACAGCCTGCCCGCGCTCAAGAACCACAAGCCCCTCAAAAAGCGCAGCGCCGACCCGCGCTTTGCCTGGCAAGACAAGGCCGCCGATCTGGCTGCCAGCGTGCGCGCCCGCGCAGCGCAGCAAGGCGCCTTCATCGTCAACATGGCCTCCACCGGCTGCGGCAAGACGCTGGGCAACGCCCGGGTGATGAACGCGCTGGCCGACCCGGCCACGGGCATGCGCTGTGCGTTTGCCATGGGCTTGCGCACTCTCACGTTGCAGACAGGACGGGTCTTCCAGAACGACCTGCAACTGAATGACGAGCAACTGGCCATCCAGGTCGGCGGCGCGGCCAGCCGGGCGCTGTTTGAATACTGGGAGCAGCAGGCCGAGGCCACCGGCTCCGCATCCAGCCAGGCGCTGCTGGATGAAGTCGGCACCGTGCTCTACGAGGGCAACGACCAGCACCCGCTGCTGCAACGCCTGACGGACGATGCCAAAGCCCGCGCGCTGATTGCCGCACCGCTGCTGGTGTGCACCGTGGACCACCTCACCCCCGCCACCGAAAGCCTGCGCGGCGGCCGCCAGATCGCCCCCATGCTGCGCCTGCTGACCAGCGACCTGGTACTGGACGAACCCGACGACTTCGACATGGCCGATCTGCCCGCGCTCACGCGGCTGGTGCACTGGGCGGGCCTGCTGGGCAGCCGCGTGCTGCTGTCATCGGCCACGCTGCCGCCTGCGCTGGTGGAAGGGCTGTTCCTGGCCTACCACGCCGGGCGTGCCGTGTACCAGCGCCACCGCAGCGAGCGGCCCGGCGAGAGCGTGAATGTGTGCTGCCTGTGGATCGACGAGTTCCACCAAGCCACCCAAGACTGCGCGGACGGAGCTGTCTTCCGCGAAGCACACAGCCAATACGTGCGCAAGCGCGTCGCCAAGCTGAAGCAGGCCGAAGTACGCCGCATCGCCCACATTGCCACCCTGCCCGACACCTGGCACGGCATGCAAGAAGCCGAGCGCCGCAAGGACTTTGCCCGCCTGGTGCTGGCGCAAGCCTGGCAACTGCACCAGCAGCCCCACAACCACAGCCAGGACGCCAGCGGAAAGCGCGTGAGCCTGGGCCTCATCCGCATGGCCAACATCGCGCCGCTGTACGACGTGGCACTGGCCATATACGCGGCTGATGCACTGCCACCCGCGCTGCAAGGCACGGTGCGCATTCATCTGTGTGTGTACCACTCGCAGTTCCCCTTGCTGCTGCGCTCGGCCATCGAGCAGCAACTGGACACCCTGCTCAACCGCCGGGGCGCCAAAGACGGCCACGACCCCGCGCTGCACCGCCCCGCCCTGCGTGCCCTCATCGACGCCCACACCGAGCCCCACCACCTGTTCATCGTGCTGGGCAGCCCCGTGACCGAAGTGGGCCGCGACCACGACTACGACTGGGCCGTGGTGGAGCCCTCGTCCATGCGCTCGCTCATCCAGCTGGCCGGGCGCGTGCGGCGGCACCGGGCAGGGGTGGTGGGCGGGGTGAACATGGCGGTGCTGGACAGCAATCTGCGGCATTACAAAAAACCCGGCAAGCCTGCGTACGAAAAGCCGGGGTTTGAGACAGCACATGCGCCGTTTCAGCTCAAGTCCCACCATTTGCACGACCTGCTGGCGCGAGAGGTGGGCGAAGCCGCAGCCTGGCCGGTGGATGCGCAACCGCGCATTGCGCTGCCAGCCGACAAGCTGGTGCCCAGCCGCCGCTGGACAGACCTGGAGCACGCCCGCATGCACGACAGCCTGCTGCCTAAACCGCAAGGCACCGCAACGCCCACCCATGCGGCCTGCCTGCAGTGGCACGAGCCACAACCGGACACGCCCCGATCCCTGTGGCTCACCGGCCTGCTGCCGCAGTTCCAGCGCTTTCGCTACGAACCACAGCAACGCGACGACGTGGCCCTGCTACCGGACGAGGAGGAAGAAACCCTGCAGCTACACCGCGTGCAAGACGGGGAGCGGCGCTACGAGAAGCTCTATGTGCCCATCCACCAAAGCCTGTGCCACCCGGTGTCCGCAGCACAACTGGCGTCACCCAGCGTATCGCCCTGGCCGCAGGTGAGTTTGATGGAGGAATTGGCAGCGCTGGCGCAAGCGCAGGGCTTGTCGCTGGAGCACTGCGCAGAACGCTATGCCACCGCCAGCCTGCCGCAATGCCAGGCAGGCTGGCGGTGGCACGAACAACTAGGTTTCAACAAGAAGGAGGCGTCTTGATGACAGAGAGGTATCGAAAACATAACCCACCAGGAGGGCCAAGGCATGCCACCGAATGAAGCACCGCCCACTTTCAGCAACTACCGAGAGGCAATCCACGCATTCCTGCAAGAGCGACTGAATGCCAAGCTGGAGAAGCTCAAAGCCGATGAGGAAGGAAAACGCGCAGAGCTGCTTGCACAACATCAGCCCACCCCATGGCTGGAAGATGCCGCACGGCGTGTGCAGCAAATCCAGGCCGTCACCCACTCCCTCAAACCCATCCACCCCGATGCGCGGGGCACCAACCTGTATGTGGAGCCCCGCACCCTGCCCCCGCTGGCCGAGTTGGGCAGCCACGCGCTGGGCGAGCGCTTTGTGGGCGATGTGGTGGGCAACGCTGCTGCACTGGATGTGTACAAGCTGCTCAAGCTGGAAGTGAACGGGCGCAGCCTGCTCGTCGCCTTGTTGGCGCAGGACGCTGACGCATTAACAGCTCTGCATGCCGATCCAGCACAAGCCCAGGCGCTGCGCGATGCGTTTGTGTCGCTGACCCAGCCCCGCGCCGAAGGCCCCAGCAGCCATACCCTGGCCAAGCAGTTGTATTGGCTGACGGGCAGCGATGCCTGTGACGATGGCGACTACACCCTACTGGCCCCGCTGTACGCCACGTCGCTGGCCCATGCGGTGCACGCCCAGGTGCAGGAAGACCGCTTTGGCGAGGCCAACAAGGCCGCCCGCCAGGCTCGGCGCGAGCGCAAGATGCATGGTGGCGTGTTCCATGACTACCCCGGCCTGGCCGTGCAGAACATGGGCGGCACCAAGCCGCAGAACATCAGCCAGCTCAACAGCGAGCGGCGGGGCATGAACTACCTGCTGTCGTCGCTGCCGCCGCAGTGGCAGGCCAGCGCGGTGCGGCTGCCGGTGCATGCGGCCTCCGTGTTCGACAAGCTGTTCATCGCCCGTCCCGAGGTGCGCCGCGCCGTACGGACACTGCGGGTTTTTTTGGAATCTGACCCCGACGCCAACTTGGCCACCCGTGAGCGGCGCGAGGAGCTGCTGGACACGATGGTGGACGAGCTGGTCTCGCTGGCCGCCGAGTTGCAGCAGATCCTGCCGCCGGGGTGGAGCCGGGATGACGAGCGCTTTGCGGATCTGCACCGCGCCGAACAACTGTGGCTGGACCCGCTGCGCGCCGAACGCCCTGATGAAGCCGAATTTGCCCGCGAGTGGTTGCAGATGGATTGGCCTGCCGCAGTGGGCCAACGCTTTGCCAACTGGCTCAACGCGCAGTTGCGCGGCAAGCTGCCGGTGGGGGACGCGGAAGCGCGTGCATGGCAGAAAGAGCTGCTGACTGACGAGGACGGCTTTCAACAGCAATTGCGCGCACTGCGCCAGCGGTTGGACCGCACGGCTACGGAGGTCACACCATGACGCAACCCCAAGCCATTCTCGTCCTGCCCCACTTGCGCATCCAGAACGCCAACGCTATTGCCAGCCCGCTCACGCACGGCTTCCCCTCCATCACCGCCTTTACCGGCGTGATGTGGGCGCTGGAGCGCAAGCTGGCCCAGGCCGGTGTGCCGCTGCGGCTGCACGGCGTGGGCGTGGTGTGCCATCACCACCAGGAGCAGGTCACGCAGGGCTATGTGCGCAGCTTCAACCTCACGCGCAACCCGGTGGACAAAGACGGCAGCACCGCAGCCATCGTGGAAGAAGGCCGCATGCACCTGCAGATCACGCTGGTGCTGGCCGTTTCGGAAAAGCGCGTGCCCGGCACCCCAGCGGCGCTGGTGCAGGGCAACCAGGCGCAACTGGACGACTGGGCCACGCAGGCAGGCCACATCCTGGCAGGCATGCGTGTGGCGGGGGGCAGCGTGCTGCCCTCGCGCCCCGTGCCGGGCAAGCGCGTGCGGCCCTGGATGGCCATCGTGCCCGAAGACTCCAAGGCAGCAGAAAAAGAATTTCGCCAGTGGCGGCGGCAATGGCTGCCTGGATTTGCCCTGGTGGGGCGCGACGACCTGCTAGCCCAAAGGGTGCACGACCTGCGCACCACCCAGCCCGATACCACGCTGCTGGACGCATGGCTGCATGCGGCCCGCTTCAACTACGAACCCGTGCTGCCTGATAGCGGCACCCCTGCGCCAGATGGGCAGGTGCAATGGGCCGATCCACGGCGGCCCAAAGGCAGCGGCTGGGTGGTGCCCATCCCTGTGGGCTATGCCGCACTCACGTCCCAGGCGCATGCGGCGGGCACGGTGCGCAATGCACGTGATGCCATGGTGCCGCTGCGGTTTGTGGAGTCGGTCTATGCGCTGGGCGAATGGATCAGCCCGCACCGCCTGACGCACCTGGGCCAGTTGCTGTGGCATGCCGAAGCCGACGAGGCCAAGGGCTTGTACCGCTGCCGCAATACCTACCAGCCCACGCAAGCGGACGCCGCTAGCGCAGAGGCCGCTGCTCCTGCCGACACGCTGGACGAATGGGACGACGCCGAGGCCTATGACTACACCTGAGCCCCGCTTACCGACCCCTTCGCATTCAATTCCCCCATTTTTGAAAGATTGACACCATGACCGACAAACTCACCACCGCTTCCGTCCTGGCCTTTGAACGCAAGCTGGACCCGTCCGACGCGGTATTCCATGCAGGCCGCTGGGAAGACCGCGCACGGTCCCATGCCTGGCAGTCCGTAGCAATCCGTGAGAAGTCTGTGCGCGGCACCATCAGCAACCGGCTCAAGGCCAAAGACCAGGACCCCGCCAAGCTGGACGCTGCCATCGAGAACCCCAACCTGCAGACCGTAGACGTAGCCGCCCTGCCCGCCGAGGCCGACACGCTCAAGGTGCAGTTCACGCTGCGCGTGCTAGGCGGTGCGGGCACACCATCAGCCTGCAACAGCGCGGCCTACCAGGCCAAGCTGCTGGCCACCGTGCAGGGCTATGTGCAGCAGCACGGCTTTGGCGAGCTGGCCCGGCGCTACGCGGCCAACCTGGCCAATGGCCGCTTCCTGTGGCGCAACCGCGCAGGGGCAGAGCAGGTGGAAGTGACTGTGGAGCAAATGCAGGACGGCCAAGCCGCAAAAACATGGTCATTTGATGCTCTGGAGCTCAATACTCGTGCGGTAAATGCTATTAATATCGAAGCAAAAGGCCTGGAAGAACTGGGCCAGGCGATTGCCGCCGGGCTGGCTGGATCGCAGCATGTGCTGCTGCGGGTGACGGCCTTTGTGCGTCAGGGTGCAGGGCAGGAGGTGTTCCCATCTCAAGAGTTGATTCTGGACAAGGGCAGCGCGGGTAAGAGCAAGACGCTGTATCACGTGAACGGCGTGGCCGCCATCCACTCGCAAAAGATCGGCAACGCCATCCGCACCATCGACACTTGGTACGAAGGGGCAGAAGAACTTGGCCCCATCGCTGTGGAGCCCTATGGCTCGGTCACCACCCAGGGCAAGGCCTACCGCCAGCCCAAGCAGAAGCTGGACTTTTACACCCTGCTGGACAGCTGGCTGCTGAAAGACCAGGTGCCGCCCGCGGAGCAGCAGCACTTTGTGATGGCCGTGCTGATCCGTGGTGGCGTGTTTGGCGACGCCAGCTGACCCGCGAGGCCCCATGACCACGTACTACATCGACATCACTCTGCTGCCCGACCCGGAGTTCAGCCAACCGCACCTGCTGGGCGCGCTGGTGGCCAAGCTGCACCGGGCGCTGGTGCAAGGGCAAACCACCGACATTGGGGTGAGCTACCCACAGCACATCGGCCAGCCGCTAACAAAGCGCACCCTGGGCGCGGTGCTGCGCCTGCACGGCACGCCCGAGGCGCTGCAGCGCCTGATGGGGCAAGACTGGCTCAAAGGCATGCGCGACCACACGCAAGTGAGCGAACTGCTGCCGGTGCCTGTCAACGCGCAGCACCGCACGGTGCGGCGGCGCCAATTCAAGACCAATGTGGACCGCCTGCGCCGCCGCCGCATGGTGCGTAAAGGCGAAACTGCCGAACAGGCTGCAGCCGCCATCCCCGACAGCGTGGAACGGCGACCTGACCTGCCGTTTGTGCAACTGCACAGCAGCAGCACGGGCCAGCCGTTTTGCCTGTGCGTAGAACACGGGCCATTACAGGCGCAGCCAGTCGCTGGAGCTTTTAACGCCTACGGCCTGGGGCATGAAGCGACAGTGCCCTGGTTTTGACCCTTTTTTCAAGGTTCATTGCGGAGCCTTGTCAATCAAGTACTTACGGAACACCCCGGAAATTGGGGTGTTCCGGCTTGGAGGGTGAATGTTCTTTAAAAATCAGGTGGTTACAGAAATCGACTGCTAGTTCACTGCCGCATAGGCAGCTCAGAAAATCAGTCCTCGCCTTGTCCCCTTGAAGCCTGTGTTCACTGCCGCATAGGCAGCTCAGAAAGATAGCAGAAGCCGCCATCCGCGATGTGATTCGTTCACTGCCGCATAGGCAGCTCAGAAAAGTCGCCCCAGCTCTCGGGCGGCCTGCAACGGGTTCACTGCCGCATAGGCAGCTCAGAAAACCAACGCCCCCGCGCCGATCACCCCGGTGCGGTTCACTGCCGCATAGGCAGCTCAGAAAGGGCCGGTGTCGATGATGTCCACCACGGCATGGTTCACTGCCGCATAGGCAGCTCAGAAAGTCCACGATGCGGGAGAAATCCAGCCCCTCGCGTTCACTGCCGCATAGGCAGCTCAGAAATAATAGACATTTAAATTTATCGCAATGTGAAAGTTCACTGCCGCATAGGCAGCTCAGAAAATGCCCTCGGGTGTTCAAAATCCACGCGCCGAGTTCACTGCCGCATAGGCAGCTCAGAAACGCAAAGGCCGATCCGCCGTGATTCACCACTGCGTTCACTGCCGCATAGGCAGCTCAGAAAAAAGCAAAGAAGGCCTACCGCGAGGCTTGCGCGTTCACTGCCGCATAGGCAGCTCAGAAATCGACGGCAACCTGCTTGGCGCCCACATGTGGGTTCACTGCCGCATAGGCAGCTCAGAAAAGCTCCGAAGGGGGCTCTGCCGCCCCGCAGACGTTCACTGCCGCATAGGCAGCTCAGAAAACCACGCCCACGCCGCCGGCGCGGGCTACGTCGTTCACTGCCGCATAGGCAGCTCAGAAAAGGCTACGCCAGCGAGCGCGACGCCGCCGCGCGTTCACTGCCGCATAGGCAGCTCAGAAAAGGCAGCACAGGCCGATCTGCGCAGGCTCGTTGTTCACTGCCGCATAGGCAGCTCAGAAAAAGCTCAAGGCGATCAAGGGCAAGGCAGTGGTGTTCACTGCCGCATAGGCAGCTCAGAAATAGGACGTTCCGCTCAACTGGGCCGAATGGGGGTTCACTGTAAGCGCGCGGCAAACCCATGTTGACCGCCGCTGGCGGCCATGGCTGATGATCAGATGTCGATGGGTTGCCAGCGATGCGGCAGCAGTTCTTCAATCCGGCTGGCCTTGTGCGTGGGCAGCCGGGTCAGCACATCCTTGAGATAGGCATATGGGTCGTGCCCGTTCATGCGCGCTGACTGGATCAGGCTCATCACGGCGGCCGCCCGCTGGCCCGCGCGCAGGCTTCCTGCGAATAACCAATTCGAGCGCCCCAGGGCCACAGGCCTGATCTGGTTTTCGATCCAATTGTTGTCCGGCGGCAGCTGCGGGTCATCAACGAAGCGCGTGAGCGCAGCCCATCGCTTGAGGCTGTAGTCCAGCGCCTTGGCCGTCGCCGAGTTGCCCGCCACCTGCTGGCGTTGCAGCACCATCCACTGGTGCAACGCGTCCAGAATGGGCCGACTGTGCTGCTGGCGCACCTGCAGCCGCTCTGGTGCCGCCAGGGGCTGAACTTGCCGTTCGATCTCATAGACCCGGGCGAACTGCGCCAGGGCCAATTCGGCGATCTCGCTCTTGCCCGCCGCGTGCAGGTCGAAGAACTTGCGCCGGGCGTGTGCCAGGCAACCGGCTTCGGTCACGCCCTGGCTAAAGCTGGCCTTGTAGCCGGCATAGTCGTCACAGATCAGGCTGCCGCGCCACTCACCCAGGAAGGCGCGGGCGTGTTCTCCGGCGCGGGACTCGCAGAAGTCATAGACCACGGCCCGCGTGGCTTCAAACGCTCCCGGGGCATAGGCCCACAGGTAGGCCCGGTGCGTTTTACCGTTGCCCGGCTTGAGCATGGCCACCGGGGTCTCATCACCGTGCAACACCCGGTGGCCGAGCACCTCGGCCTTCAGGGCATCGACCAGCGGTTGCAGCCGCGCACCGCAGGTGCCCACCCACTGCGCCAGGGTGGATCTTGGAATCGCCAGACCGGCGCGACCAAAGATGTTCTCCTGCCGGTACAAGGGCTGGTGATCCTGGTACTTGGCCACCAGCACCTGGGCCAGCAGGCCGGCAGTCGGGATGCCTTTATCGATCACATGGGCCTCGACCGGCGCCTGGGTGATGGTTTCGCACTGGGTGCACGCCCACTTGCCACGGATGTAGCGCTCCACGGTGAACACGCCCGGCACGTAGTCCAGCTTCTCGGCCACGTCTTCGCCGATGCGCTTCATTTGGCAGCCGCAGGCGCAGGTGGTCGACTCAGGCTCGTGGCGGATCTCGCGGCGCGGCAGGTGGGCAGGCAGGCTCTGGCGTTTGGGCTGTTGCTTGGCTTCGGGCGCAGCCGCAAGCGGCTGGAGTTGCTCAATCTCGACGGCGACCGCCGCCAGGTCGGCATCGATCTCGTCTTCCAGCAGGCTCCTCTGATCGGCGCTGTGCCGCTCGGATTGGGCGGCGAACTTCAGCCGCTTGAGCAGCGCGCACTCATAGGTGAGCTTCTCGTTGAGCGCGCGCTGGTGACGCAGTTCGGCCAGCAGGCGCTGGGTCACTTCGCGCAGTTGCTCTGCGTCCAGCTCGCTCAGGGCTTGCTCGTCGATCACCATGGCTGGCAGTGTGCCCGCTCACCCTGGGTCCAGCCATTGACGCATCTCCCGATTGCCACGGCCACGCCCTTACGCCGACGATTCAGACCACGGTGATGGCACCTTGCGAGCCCACACGCTGCCAGGGCAGGCCCAGCACCAGGGCGTTGAGCTGGGCGTGTTCCAACGCCACGTTCGGACTGCCCGCAGGTGCCCAGACAAACTTGCCCTGGTGCAGCCGGCGCGCGGCCAGCCACAGTCCCACGCCGTCATGTACCAGGACTTTCAGGCGGTTGGCGCGCTGGTTGGCGAAGACGTACGCATGATGTGGCTGGGCCGCGCCGAAGGTGGCGATCACCCGCGCCAGGGCGGTGTCGGTGCCCGCGCGCATGTCCAGCGGGGTGGTGGCCAGCCAGGCCGCGTCGATCCTGATCATGTGCGAATCACCGCAGTAATTCGCGCAGCATCTGGGCGCACTCGGTCGCAGCGGATAAGGGCCAGTGCACGGTCACGGACATGCCGGGGCGCTGGCATTCGATGCGGATGCCATCCGCTGGCGTTGGCAAGGACGCGGATGGTAGCTCACCAGCAGACGCCTGCGGTACTGCGCTCAGGTCGATGGGGATAAAGGCCGGGGGTTGGGAAGCAACGACCGCAGTGCTGACGCCAACTTCAAGACGGTGAAGTCCCTGCGCCCATTCCTTGAGCCAGCGGTGTAGCACGTTGGCGTTCATGCCATGTTGCAGGGCCACCGCCGCGACCGATGCGCCTGGCTGTCGGCAGGCAGCCACCAGCTCGGCCTTGAATTGCGGGGTGTAGGTGCGGTGCGTACGCCGCTGCGCATAGCGCGGGGTCTGAGGGTCTTTGAGCATCGTGTCCACGCCAATGTTGCGTGCACACGATCTTGCTCAGCCTTACCACCTCATTCAAGATGGGTTCGCCAGCCGCATACGGTGGTTCAACCAATACGGAGTTCACTGCCGCATAGGCAGCTCAGAAAATCGAGCAATACTCATCAGGAGTCGGTGGCGGGTTCACTGCCGCATAGGCAGCTCAGAAATGGTCAGCAGGAACACAAGGGCGGCGAGTGCGGTTCACTGCCGCATAGGCAGCTCAGAAACTGCGATGCGCAAGACGCACGTTGGCAACGGCGTTCACTGCCGCATAGGCAGCTCAGAAAGTTGAACAGCGCGTGGTCCAGCCACAGGATGGGTTCACTGCCGCATAGGCAGCTCAGAAATTTTTCATCGTGCCCCAGGTCACAGACCTGATGTTCACTGCCGCATAGGCAGCTCAGAAATCATTCGTCGGGATGCGCTCGGGGTGCGCCACGTTCACTGCCGCATAGGCAGCTCAGAAATGCGCAACACCGACCGCACGCCCTTCCTGGGTGTTCACTGCCGCATAGGCAGCTCAGAAATTGGAGGCCAGAAGTTTGATGTCGCCGGATTGGTTCACTGCCGCATAGGCAGCTCAGAAACACAGGGCGAACAGGATCTCGCTGTCTGGCGCGTTCACTGCCGCATAGGCAGCTCAGAAATCCTCAATCTCGCGCTCTTGTACTTTGTTCTTGTTCACTGCCGCATAGGCAGCTCAGAAAAGTAGCGCGAGCACCATCGGCGTGCTGAAAAGGTTCACTGCCGCATAGGCAGCTCAGAAATGGCCGTCCACGGCGTCCCGCACCGCGTCACCGTTCACTGCCGCATAGGCAGCTCAGAAAAACCTGGGCCGAGTGGCGTTGTCGAGCCTCAAGTTCACTGCCGCATAGGCAGCTCAGAAATACGCCCCCACCGGCCAGGCCGACGCATTCGGGTTCACTGCCGCATAGGCAGCTCAGAAAGTGCCGACGCACGTCTTCAAGCTGGTCTACGAGTTCACTGCCGCATAGGCAGCTCAGAAACACAAACACGCACGGTTTCCATCAACACTGTCGTTCACTGTCGCATAGGCAGCTCAGAAATGCTCGCCCACGGCCGGCTGGCGCCTGTGCCGGTTCACTGCCGCATAGGCAGCTCAGAAATTCTGCGTGGCCGAGCACAGCCTGCTGTGCGCGTTCACTGCCGCATAGGCAGCTCAGAAAGCAACGTGGCCCAGGACTGGGCCGCAGAAGGAGTTCACTACCGCAAAGGCAGCTCAGAAAACAGCGGTCGGACGCTGAAGCCGCCCTGGGCGGTTCACTGCCGCACAGGCAGCTCAGAAATCAAGGTGCGCGACTACGCCCGCTACATGGACGTTCACTGCCGCACAGGCAGCTCAGAAAAGTCTTCACCTTCGGGATCACAGGCTACTAAACAGCTTTGCAGTGCGCAAACAGCACTGCACACCGGAAGCTCAAGGCTCCACCGCTGGCAGCCGCGCCACCAGGGCGTCCCAGGCGATGGCGACATCGGGCAATATGGCCAGCACGGTGCTGTCCTTGAGTTCGGAAATCTCGGGAATGCCGTAGCGCCCGTCCACGAGGGTATGCACGGTGAGCGTGCGGTCCGTGGGGTGCACCAGCCAGTATTCGCGCACGCCAGCGCGTTCGTAGATGCGTCGCTTGGCAATCTGGTCGCGCGCCGCCGTGCTGGGCGAGAGCACTTCCACCACCCCGTCAGGCGCGCTGCGCACGCCGCGGCGGTCGATCTTTCCCGGGTCGCAGACCAGCAGCACGTCGGGCTGCACCACGGTGTCTATGTCGCCGTCGGCCTCATCGCCGCGAGGCAGGCGCACGTCCACGGGGGCAATGAACACGCGGCAGGGCGCTCCCTGCAGTGCTTGGCGCAACTGAAAATACAGATCCCCGGCGATGTCCTGGTGCTCAATGCTGGGTACGGGCGACATCATCCAGGCTTGGCCGTCGATCAGTTCGTAGCGCACATCGTCGGGCCAGCGCAGGCATTCGCCGTAGGTGTAGCGTTCGGCGGCGTGCTTTGGGGCTCCCATGATCGGTTCCGTGATGGCAATGGGTGGTGCCGGACATTGTCTCAAAATAGGCCCCCACCCTGCCCCCCCTGCGGCGCCGCCACCCCCAGGTGGCGGTACGCCGCCAGCGTCGCAATACGCCCGCGCGGCGTGCGCTGCAGGTAACCCTGCTGGATCAGGTAGGGCTCGATCACGTCCTCGATGGTGCCGCTCTCTTCGCCGATGCTGGCCGCTATGTTGTCCAGCCCCACGGGGCCGCCGTCGAAGCGGTGGATCACGGCCTCCAGCAGCTTTCTGTCCATGATGTCGAAGCCCTGCGGGTCCACGTCCAGCATGGCCAGGGCACGCTGGGCGATATCCTGGGTGATGCGGCCGTCGCCCTTCACGTCGGCGTAGTCGCGCACGCGGCGCAGCAGGCGGTTGGCGATGCGCGGCGTGCCGCGCGAGCGGCGGGCTATTTCTTGGCCGCCCGCTGGGTCTATCGGTGCGCCCAGCAGGCCGGCCGAGCGCATGACGATGCGCGCCAGCTCCTCGGGCGTGTAGAACTCCAGGCGCGCGACGATGCCGAAGCGGTCGCGCAACGGGTTGGTGAGCATGCCGGCGCGCGTGGTCGCGCCCACCAGGGTGAAGGGCTGCAGGTCCAGCTTGATGCTGCGCGCGGCCGGGCCCTCGCCGATCATGATGTCGATCTGGTAGTCCTCCAGCGCGGGGTAGAGGATTTCCTCGACCACCGGGCTCAGGCGGTGAATCTCGTCGATGAACAGGACGTCGTTCTTCTCCAGGTTGGTCAGCAGCGCCGCCAGGTCCTTGGGCTTTTCCAGCACCGGGCCGCTGGTCTGGCGAAGCTGAACGCCGAGCTCGGCGGCGATGATGTGTGAGAGCGTGGTTTTTCCTAAGCCCGGCGGGCCGAACAGCAGCACATGGTCCAGCGCCTCGCCGCGCTTTCGGGCCGCGCCAATGAAGATCTCCAGCTGCTCGCGCGCCTTGGCCTGGCCCACGTATTCCTGCAGCAGCTTGGGGCGCAGCGCGCGCTCCAGCGCCTCCTCCTGCGGTGAGGCCGGCGCGGCCGAGACCACGCGGGCGGCGGGCGGGGGTGCGAAATCGTCGGTGTGGATGCTCATGTGGGCCGCATTGTCCCCCATCGCCCGCGCCCTTTGGCAGCGCCGGCGCGGTGCGTTTGGGTAACATCACAGCCCTTTTTCCTTCGCGCGCGCGCCGCCCGCCGCGCACGCCTCCCTTGTCATGAGCAGCCCCCAGCCCCCCAGTTTTCTCAGCCGCATCGCCATCGCCATCGGCAGCTTCTTCGCCATCCTGGGCAATGCCCCGCTGGCCGCCCAGGTCGCCCGCCTGCGCGCCGGCGAGCCCCTGGCCGCCGACGCCCCACCCAAGGAGGTGCGCGTGGAGGTGCCGGTGGAAAAAATCATCGAGACCCGCATCGAGGTGCCGGTCGAGAAGATCGTCGAGCAACGCGTGGAGGTAGCGACCGACACCGCCGCGTTGCAGCTGCTGGGCCTGCTGCAGCGCGAGGCGCGCTTCGTGGACTTCATCCAGGAGGACGTGGCACCCTATGCCGACGCCGAGATCGGGGCCGCCGCGCGCGTGGTGCACGAGGGCTGCCGCAAGGTGCTGCGCGAGCATTTCACGCTGGCCCCCGTGCGCGCCGAGGCCGAGGGCGCCCGCATCACGCTGCAGGCCGGCTTTGATGCCAGCGCCATACGCCTGACGGGCAATGTGGTCGGCCAGGCGCCCTTTACCGGCAGCTTGAGCCAC
Source organism: Alicycliphilus denitrificans (assembly GCF_044792555.1). GTDB lineage: Bacteria > Pseudomonadota > Gammaproteobacteria > Burkholderiales > Burkholderiaceae_C > Alicycliphilus > Alicycliphilus denitrificans_A. The sequence continues at coordinate 597,120 of NZ_CP126238.1, read as the reverse complement.
CGCGGCTGGCAGGTGAGCGACGTGCGCCTGCCGCAGCTCACCGATGCCAAGGCCGCCGCCATCATTGCCCAGGCCGAGGTGGAGCTGTGAGCATGAGCGCCCCAAACACTCCTGATTCAGTAGCTGCAGACGCTTACACAGCAAGCGTTATAGACCAAAACAATGCCAAATTCAGCCTGGGGATCGACCTGGGCACCACGCACTGCGCGCTGTCCTGGGTGGACAAGCTGGCCAGCGATGGCGAAAAAATCGTGCAGGGCGTGCAGGACATTCCCCAGCTCACGGCGCCGGCCAGCGTCCAGGCGCTGCCGCTGCTGCCCTCGTTCCTGTACCTGCCGCACGAGAGCGAGCTGACGCCCTCCGACCTGGCCCTGCCCTGGGGTACGGACCAGGGCGGCCTGGTGGGCGAATTCGCGCGCACGCGCGGCGCGGCCACGCCGATACGGCTAGTCAGCAGCGCCAAGAGCTGGCTGTGCCACCCCGGGGTGGACCGGCGCGCGCCGCTGCTGCCGGCGGACGCGCCGCCCGAGGTGCAGCGCGTCTCGCCCCTGGCGGCCAGCACGCAATACCTGCAGCACCTGCGCAGCGCCTGGGACCAGGCCCACCCCGAGGCGCCGTTCGATGCCCAGGACATCACGGTCACCATCCCCGCCTCCTTCGACCCGGCCGCGCGCGAGCTCACGGCCGAGGCCTGCCGGGCCGCCGGTTTCCAGAAGCTGACACTGCTTGAAGAACCCCAGGCCGCGCTCTACAGCTGGATACAGGCCAGCGGCGGCGGCTGGCGCAAGCAGGTGGCGCATGGCGACGTGATCCTGGTCGTGGACGTGGGCGGCGGCACGACCGACCTGTCGCTGATCGCCGTGCTGGAGAAGGGCGGCAACCTGGAACTGCAGCGCGTGGCCGTGGGCGAGCACATCCTGCTCGGCGGCGACAACATGGACCTGGCCCTGGCCTACGGCGTGGCGCGCAAGCTGGCGGCCGAGGGCAAACAGCTCGACGCCTGGCAGACGCGCGCCCTGGCGCACGGCTGCCGCGCGGCCAAGGAGCAGCTGCTGGCCGACGAGGCCCTGGAGGCCGTGCCCGTGGTCGTGCCCAGCCGCGGCAGCAAACTGATTGGCGCCAGCATCCGCACCGAGGTCACGCGCGCCGAGGTGCTGGCCCTGCTGGTCGAGGGCTTCTTCCCGCAGGTCGCCGTCAGCGACAAGCCCGTCACGCGCGCACGCGCCGCGCTCACGCAGCTGGGCCTGCCCTATGCGCAGGATGCGGCCGTCACGCGCCACCTGGCAGCCTTCCTGTCGCGCCAGGCCGGCGCCACCGCGCAGATCGAGGGCCTGCAGGGCGCGCAGACGCAAGGCGCATCCTTCCTGCACCCCACGGCCATATTGTTCAACGGCGGCGTGCTCAAGGCGGCGCAGATCGAGCGGCGCATTCTCGACGTCATCAACGGCTGGCTGGCCGCCGAGGGCGCGCAGCCGGCGCGGCTGCTTGCGGGCGCGAACCTGGACCTGGCCGTGGCGCGCGGCGCCGCCTACTACGGCCATGTGGCGGCCGCGGGCCGCGGCGTGCGCATACGCGGCGGCACGGCGCAAAGCTATTACGTGGGGGTGGAATCGAACATGCCGGCGATCCCCGGCATGGAGCCGCCGATCTCGGCCCTGTGCCTGGCACCCTTCGGCATGGAGGAAGGCACGGAGGTGGCGCTAGACGCTCAGGAGTTCGGCCTGGTCGTGGGCGAGCCGGTGCGCCTGCGCTTCTTCGGCTCCAGCGTGCGCCGCAATGACGCCGTGGGCACGCTGCTGGACTTCTGGACCCCTGAGGAGCTGGTGGAGCTGCAGGAGATCGAGGCCCACCTGCCCGCCGAGGGCCGCACACCCGGCGAGGTCGTGCCCGTGCAGCTGCACGCGCGCGTGACCGACATCGGCACGCTGGAGCTCAACGCCGTGCCGGTGGGCGGCAGCGAGCGCTGGAAGGTGGAGTTCGACGTGCGGGCCGACACCCCGGCCCCATGACCGGCGCAACCGCCAGCCCCGCGGATCGGCCCGCGCGCCACGCGGTTGGCATAGACCTGGGCACCAGCCACACCGTGGTGGCCCATGTGCCGCTGGATGGCAGCGCGTTGGACATCGCGCTGCTGCCCATCCCCCAGCGCGTCTCCAGCGCCGAGCTGCAGGCCCTGCCGCTGCTGCCCTCCACGCGCTACCAGGCCGCGCCCGGGGAGCTGGGCGAAGCCTGGCGCGCGCCCTGGCCGCCGCAGGGGGCGAGCGACGAAGCCCCGGCCGTCATCGGCCGCTGGGCGCGCACGCTGGGCGCGGCCGTGCCGGGGAGGCTGGTGGCAAGCGCCAAGAGCTGGCTGTCGCACCCCGGCGTGGACCGCACCGCGCCGATCCTGCCCTGGGGCGCGGGCGAGGACGTGGCCAAGGTCTCGCCGCTCGCCGCCTCAAGCTCATACCTGGCGCATGTGAAGGCCGCATGGGATGCGGCCCACCCCGATGCACCGCTGCACCAGCAGGCCGTGGTGCTCACCGTGCCGGCCTCGTTCGACGAGGGCGCGCGCGCGCTGACGCTGGAGGCCGCGCGGCTGGCCGGCCTGGCGGCGGTGCAGCTGCTCGAAGAGCCCAAGGCGGCGTTCCACGACTGGCTGGTGCTGCAGGACGGGCAGCTCACCGCGCAGTTGGCCGATAGCCGCCTGGTGCTGGTGGTGGACGTGGGCGGCGGCACGACCGACCTGACGCTGATCCGCGTGGAGCCTTCGCCGGGCGGCCCGCCCCGGCTCACGCGCACCGCCGTGGGCGAGCATTTGATGCTGGGCGGCGACAACATGGACCTGGCTCTGGCGCACCTGCTCGAACCCCAGTTCGCACCGCCGGGCGAGCGCCTGCCGGCCGCGCGCTTCGCCCAGCTGGTGCAGCGCTGCCGCCTGGCCAAGGAAGAGCTGCTGGCGCAAGGCGCGCCCGAGTCGGTCACGGTGACGCTGCTGGGCGGCGGCTCGAAGCTGCTGGCGCAGGCGCGCTCGGCCGCCCTCACGCGCGCGCAGGTGCTGCAATGCGTGGTGGAGGGTTTCCTGCCGCCCGCGCGGCTTGGCGATACGCCGGCGCGGCGCCAGGGCGCGCTGCGCGGCCTGGGCCTGCCCTACCCGGCAGACGCGGCCATCTCGCGCCATCTGGCGCAGTTCCTGGCGCGGCATGCGGGCGGCGAGCTGCCGGACACGGTGCTGCTCAACGGCGGCGTGTTCCACGCCCATGCGCTGGCCGAGCGGCTCACGCAACGGCTTGGCGAATGGCGCGGCGGCCCCGTGCGTGTGCTGCACAACCCGCACCCGGACTGGGCCGTGGCGCGCGGCGCGGCCGCCCATGGGTTGGCGCAATATCAGGAAAAAAAGCCGCAAACGCCTACTGGCAAAGCGCAAACAGCTATCAAAACAATTGTCCCACGCATAGGCGGCGGCGCCGCGCGCAGCTACTGGCTGGTGCTGCCGGGCAAGGCCGGGGCCCCGCCCCAGGGCATCTGCCTGCTGCCGCGCGGCACCGAGGAGGGGGCGCGCCTCACGCTCACCGGCCGGCGCTTCGCGCTGCAGCTGGGCCAGCCCGTGCGCTTTGCGCTGCTGGCGCGCAGCCAGGGGCAGGCGCAGGCCGGGCAGATCGCCGCGCTTGCGGGCGAGGGCTGGGTGGAGCTGCCGCCGCTGGCCACCGTGCTGCCCGCGCCCGAGGGCCGCGCCGTCGCCCGGGTCGAGGTGCAGCTGCAGGCCTGCATGAGCGAGGTGGGGGTGCTGGAGCTGCGCTGCCTGGATGTGCAGGACGCGGCGCGGTCGTGGCTGCTGCCGTTTGCCGTGCGCGGGATGGTGGCCAGCTCTCACCCCAGCCCTCTCCCAGAGGGAGAGAGAGAGGGAAGGGGCCAGCCCACCCAGGCCATCACCCTCATCGACCGCATCTTCGGCAACCAGACCCAGGACGTGCCGCCGAAGGAGGTGCGCCAGCTGCGCCAGTCGCTGGAAAAAACCCTGGGCGCGCGCGAATCCTGGGCCCTGCCCCTGCTGCGCACGCTGTTCGATGCGCTGCTGGCGCGCGCCAAGCGGCGCCGGCGCTCGCCCGAACATGAGCGCGTGTGGCTGAACCTGGCCGGCTGGTGCCTGCGCCCCGGCCTGGGGGCGGAGCTGGACGCCTGGCGCATCGCCCAGCTCTGGCAGCTCTACGCCCAGGGCCTGGGCCATGGCGGCGAGGGCGCCAACTGGACCGAATGGTGGGTGCTGTGGCGCCGCGTGGCCGCGGGGCTTGACGAGGCGCAGCAGATGCAGGTGCTGGAGGACGTGGCCGCCTGCATGCAGAAAACCGTGCAGCGCAACGCGCGCGCACGCTGGGGCAGCTACGACGACATGCTGCGCCTGTTCGCCGCCATGGAGGCCGTGCCCTGGCAGTACCGCCAGGAGATGGGCCAGTGGATGCTGGCGCGCCTGGACCGCCCCGACGAGCCCATGCACACCTGGTGGGCCATCGGCCGCCTGGCCGCGCGCGTGCCGCTGGCCGCCAACGCGCATCGGGTCATGCCGCCCGCGGCGGCGCAGGAATTCCTTGACGCCCTACTGGCCCAGGACTGGCGCAGGAACGAGCACGCCATGTTCGCCGCCGTGCAGATCGCGCGCATGACGGGCGAGCGCACGCTGGACCTGGACGATGCCCAGCGCGCACGCGTGCTGGACAAGCTGCGCGCCAGCGGCGCGCCCGAGCGCTGGATCGCGCTGGTGGCGCAGGTGCAGGAGCTCAGCCTGGAGGACCGCCAGCGCAGCCTGGGCGACAGCCTGCCGCCGGGGCTGGTGCTGGTGGGCTGATGCCGGCGCCGGCTCTCACGGATTGAGCCAAGTCTTGAGCGCCGCGCGGTAGCTGCGATCAAAGCGCCCGTAGTAGTCCACGCCATCGGGTTTGGCGCAGCTCGCCGTGCCGCCATGGAGCTGGCCCGCCAGATAGCGCCGCGCGCCAATGGCGACGAAGATGCCCGAGCCGCTGCTGCCCCCTTCGGTGCTGCCCTGCCGCCAGCTCAGCGCCAGAAAGTTGCCTGACTCATCGCTGCTGTTGCCACAACTCGTGTCGCCGCAATTGCTGTAGTTCAGCAGCCTGCCCAGACTCAACTTTTGCCAGCCCCCCTCTGGGTGGTGCAGGCCGGCCAAATCCGTGCCCACGGGCACGCCGCCGTAGTACGAGCCCGCGTAGACGATGCCCGCGGGCGCGGCATCGTTGAGCCGCATGAAGGCCGTGTCGGTACTGGCCGAGGCATACAGCAGCCGCGCGCCGCCCGTGAGCCGCCGGCTGGCCGGATTTTCGGCAGCGCTGCCGCAACTGGCGGAGCGGTACAGCCAGTCGGTGACCAGCGTGGAGGCCTCGGCCTGGCTGGAGATGCAGTGCTGGGCGCTTAAAAAATACGGCGTACCGCTCGATGCCATGTCGTTGAGCAGCGTGCCCGTGCAGAAAAAGGTGGCGCCATCCTCGGCCACAAAGCTCATGCGCGCCACGGAGCGGCTTTGCTCCAGGTATTCGGGCTGGCAGCTCACGTCCACCAGGCAGCTTTCGGCCGCCGCGGCCTTGGTGGCAAAGGCGCCGTCGGCCTCGGCCACCGAGAGGGTGAAATGCGACAGCCGCGGCACGGCCAGCCGCACGGCGGAGGGCGCGGCGCTGGCGGGTATTTCCACCTCCAGCGTGGTCTGTTCGGCCCCGAAATCGGGACTCCAGTAGGTGCGCGCCACCTCGTCGCCGGCACCGGCGCCGGCATTGCGCTCGGCCATGGCCTGCAGGTCCTGCGCGCCGACCTCCACCGCCGCGTCGGGCGCGGCGCCATAAAAGCGCAGCACGGCACCCGGGGGCAGGGCCCGCACCAGCACCCCCAGGCGCACGCCACGCGCGCCCCGGGAGGCAAAGCGCAGTGCCGCCACCTGCGTGCCGCGCGCCGTGGCCTGCCATTGCAGCAGCGCGGCGGTGGCGGCCACGCTGGCCGTATCGGCCACCGCCCGCGCGCTGCCTATCCGGCGCGGCACGCCGGCCGCGCCGGGAGCCATGGGCCGGTCTGCCGCCTGGGCCAGGCCGGGCGGCAACGCGCCCAGGGCCACCACCCGCGTGGCCGCGGGGCCGGCCACGGCGCCTGCCGGCCCCGGCAAGGACCCGGTGCGCTTGAGGGCCGGCGCGGCCTGGGGCTCAAAAGGCTCTATGCGCTCGCTCCACACCGGCGCCGCAGGGGTGCCGCTGCCGCTGCCGCTGCCGCTGTCGCTGTCGCGGCCACCGTCACCGCCGCCGCCGCAGGCGGCCAGGGCCAGAACCAGCGGCAGGGCCGGCATGATGATTTTGGCAATACCCATTTCTCATCCCTTCAGGGCACTCATCCTGGCACTACTTGGCCAGCGACTTCAGCGCCTGCTTGATGCCCTCGCTCACGCCCACATCGGCCGGCAGGGCCTTCAGCGCCGCGGCGGCCTCCTTGTCGTTATAGCCCAGCGCCAGCAGCGCCTGCAGGATGTCGGCCTGCGCATCGTTAACCACTTGTGACTTGGCGCCGATGTCCGCGCCCAGCCTGCCCTTGAGCTCCAGCAGCAGGCGTTCGGCGGTCTTCTTGCCTATGCCCGGCACCTTGATCAGGCGGCCCGCCTCCTGCAGCGATACGGCCTGCGCCAGGTCCGCCGCGCCCATGCCCGAGAGCACGGCCAGCGCCGTGCGCGGCCCGACGCCGCTGATCTTGATGAGCTCGCGAAACGCCTGGCGCTCGGGCACGGTGGCAAAGCCGTAGAGCAGCTGCGCGTCCTCGCGCACAATGAACTGCGTGAGCAGGCTCAGCTTCTCGCCCACGGCGGGCAGGTTGTAGAAGGTGCTCATGGGCACCAGCACCTCGTAGCCCACGCCGTGGCAGTCCAGCAGCACCTCGGGTGGGTTCTTTTCCAATAGCAGGCCGGTCAACTTGCCTATCATGCTCATCCTTTGCCGCATCCAAAGCGGCTCTCAAGCGGAATTATCAGCGTGATACTGCGCCACACTTTTACACCCCATAACAACCTGCGCCTGTCCCATTTGTGCGGCCCAGCCGACGTGCACCTGCGCACCCTGGAGACGGCGCTGCAGGTCAAGATCGCCCACCGCCACGAGCAGTTCAAGGTGGACGGCCCCAAGGCCCGCGCCACCCAGGCCATGGAGCTGCTGCAGGCGCTTTACGAGATGGCGGACCACCCCATCAAGGAAGACCACCTGCAGCTCATGCTGGCGGGCGACGCCAGCATGATCGACGACGACAGCGCCCCGGCCCCGCTGAGCACGCGCCGCGCCGACCTGCGCGCACGCACGCCCACGCAAAGCGTGTACCTGCACAACATCGCCACGCACGACATCACCTTCGGCATAGGCCCCGCGGGCACGGGCAAGACCTATCTGGCCGTGGCCTGCGCGGTCGACGCGCTGGAGAGGAACGCCGTGCAGCGCATCGTGCTCACGCGCCCGGCCGTGGAGGCCGGCGAGCGCCTGGGCTTCCTGCCCGGCGACCTGACGCAGAAGGTGGACCCCTACCTGCGCCCGCTGTACGACGCCCTGTACGAGCTGATGGGCTTCGACCGGGTGCAGAAGTCCTTCGAGCGCAATGTGCTGGAGATCGCGCCGCTGGCCTTCATGCGCGGGCGCACGCTGAACAACGCCTTCGTGATCCTGGACGAGGCGCAGAACACCACGCCCGAGCAGATGAAGATGTTCCTCACGCGCATAGGCTTCGGCGCGCGCGCCGTGGTCACGGGCGACGTGAGCCAGATCGATTTACCAAAGGGGTCCTTGAGCGGCCTGATCGACGCCGAACGCGTCTTGAAGCGCGTGCAGGGCATCGCCGTGACGCGCTTCACCAGCGCCGACGTGGTGCGCCACCCGCTGGTCGCGCGCATCGTGGACGCCTATGACGCTAAAGGCAGCAGCCGCCGCGGCGCGGCCGAATGACTCCTTATTTAATAGCTGTAAACACTTTATTTACGGGCGTCTGAAGCCAAAATGGCATTGAACCACCTGACCCTTTCCCTGCAATTCGCGCGCGAGGCCGCCGCGCACCGCGCAAGCCTGCCGCGGCACAAGGTCGTGCGCTGGATACGCCATGCGCTGGCCGTCGATGCCGAGATCACCGTGCGCATCGTGGGCGCCGAGGAGGGCCAGCGCCTGAACCGCGAGTTCCGCCGCAAGGACTACGCCACCAACGTGCTGACCTTCGACTACCAGCAGGAACCCACGGTGCTGGCCGACCTGGTGCTGTGCGCCCCCGTGGTCGAGCGCGAGGCGCGCGAGCAGGGCAAGACGCTGCAGGAGCATTACGCCCACCTGCTGGTGCACGGCACGCTGCACGCCCAGGGCTGGGACCACGAGACCAGCGACGAGGATGCGCAGGAGATGGAGGCCTACGAGACGGCGATCCTGCAGGAGTTGGGGTTTGCCGACCCGTATGCCGCATAACAGCTACCGCTGCAAAACACCCGTCATCCCTGCGCACGCAGGGATCCAGGGCCTCGACTCGTCAACACCTCACGGCTTTTGGATTCCCGCCCCGGATCAGAGTCCGGGGTGACGTTCCTGCACGGGAATGACGGCCGAGCGAATCGTTTTTGTAGATTCTCCCTAACCCCGCACGCATCCAATCGAGCAGTGCGCACTGCCTAAGATCGGCCGCCATGTTCGACACCCCCCTGCTCCTCGCCGCCGCCTTCGTCGCCGGCGCCCTGAATGCCGTCGCCGGTGGCGGCAGCTTCCTCACCCTGCCGGCCCTGGTCTTCACCGGCGTGCCGCCCGTGGTGGCCAACGCCACCGGCACCGTGGCCCTGCTGCCCGGCTACATGGCGGGCGCCTGGGGCTTTCGTGAGGACATGCAGCCGCCGCCGGGTCTGTCGATGCGCGCCGTGGTCGTGCTCTCGCTCATCGGCGGCGCGGCCGGCGCGGCGCTGCTGCTGGTCACGCCCGACGCCATCTTCCGCAAGGTCGTGCCCTGGCTGCTGCTGGCGGCCACCGCCCTGTTCGCCTTCGGGCCGCAGCTGCGGCAATGGGCCGGCTCAGGCCACCACAGCGCCTCGCCCTGGAAGGCCGGCCTGGGCATGCTGGCCGTCGCCGGCTACGGCGGCTACTTCAACGGCGGGCTGGGCATCCTGCTGCTGGCGCTGTTCGGCCTGCTGGGACAGACGCAGCTGAACGCCATGAACGGCATGAAGAACCTGGTCTCGGCCCTGCTCACGGCCATTTCCGTGGCCATTTATGCCGCGGGCGGCATCGTGCTGTGGCAGCAGGCCCTGGTGATGATGGTGGCCGCCACGCTGGGCGGCTACGGCGGCGCGCGCCTGGCGCGCCGGCTGCCCGCGCCGATGCTGCGCTGGGGCATCGTGGCCACGGGGCTGGTGATGGCGGGGCTGTTCTTCTGGAAGCAGTAGCCCGGCGCGTCAGAGGCTGAGAGTTTTTCCCTCGTGCCCGAAAGGCGCGTCAAAACGCACCCGATCGAGGCGCAAAACGCAGCCATAGCTCGGGCTATGGCGAGTATTTGCAACGATGAGCGGGGGTGTTTTGGCGCGCAAGGCGGACATAGGGGAAAGACTCTCAGCCTCTCAGGTCAGGGCTGGCCGCGCACGAGCAGCACCGGCACCGGTGCAAGCCGCGCTATCTGCTCGGCATCGCTGCCCAGCAGCATGCGGCCCACGCCGCGGCGACCATGCGTGCCCAGCACGATGAGCCGAGCGCCCCAGTCCCGGGCCTGGGCGACGACCACATCGCTCACCCGGCCGCTCCAGCTCTCGATCAGCTGCGTGTCCGCGTCCAGGCCGGCGGCACGCACCTCGGCCAGGGCTTCGCCGAGCAGCTTTTCGCCGGCCTCGCGCATCAGCTGCAGGATGTCGGCGGTCACCATCACGCCGGCCTCCAGGCTGGTCATGAACGACAGGTCGTCCACCACATGCAGCAGCTTCATGCGGCCGCCGCTGAGCTTCGAGATCTGGATGGCTTCGCGCAGCCCCTGCAGCGAGGTGGGGCTGCCGTCCACGGGAACCAGGATCTTTTCGTACATGATGCGCCCTCACTGGGAACGGTTCATCATCATAGAACCGACATGCACATCCGGGAATCAGGGCCCGATGCGCAGCGGGATGGTCACCGGCCCGTCGTTGATCAGGTGCACCTGCATGTCCGCTGCAAAGCGCCCCGTGGCCACCACCGGGTGCGCCGCGCGCGCCTGGGCCACGAAGTAGTCGTACAGGCGCTCGCCCTCGGCGGGCGCGGCCGCCTGGCTGAAGCCCGGGCGGTTGCCGCCGCGCGTGTCGGCGGCCAGGGTGAACTGACTCACGATGAGCAGGCCGCCACCCACGTCCTGCAGGCTGCGGTTCATCTTGCCGGCTTCGTCGCTGAAGATGCGCAGCTTGAGCATCTTGGCCAGCAGCCTGTCGGCCTGCGCTTCGCCGTCGCCCTGCTCGGCGCAGACCAGGGCCAGCAGGCCTGCATCGATGCGGCCCACGACCTCGCCGGCGATCTCCACGCGCGCCTGGCGCACGCGCTGCAACACACTGATCACGTCGTCTTCTCCTGCGCTTCGGCTTGTTCAAACACGGTTTCTGCGCCCTCGGGCAGCAACTCGATGGTGGCGTACAGGCCGGGCACCATGTCCATCAGCTCGGCCTCGACGGCTGCGCGTGCGGCGGCCGCGCGGCCCAGGGTCCAGTGCGCCGGCACATGCATGTGCAGATCGAGGAAATTGCGCGCGCCGGCGCGGCGTGAGGTCAGGTTATCGAAGTACACCCGGCCGCCGGCGGCCTGCGCGTGGCGCTGCAGCGCGGCCTCGATCTGCAGCAGCAGCTCCTGCTCCACCGCCTCGTCCATCAGGCCCTGCGCGGAGCGCCAGACCAGCTCCACGCCCTCCCGCAGGATGTTCAGCGCCACGCCGACGGCCACCAGCGGGTCCAGCCACAGCCAACCGGTGGCGCGTGCGGCCAGCAGGCCCACGACCACGCCCACCGAGGTCCAGACGTCGGTGATCAGATGGCGCGCATCGCCTACCAGCGCCACCGAACGGTAGACGCGCGCCGAGCGGAACATGGCCCAGGCCAGCACGCCGTTGAAGAGGGTGCTGAGGATGGACAGCCCCAAGCCCCAGCCCAGCTGCTGCACCGGCTGCGGATGCAGGAAACGCAGCGCCGCCGCCCACAGGATGGCGATGCTGGCGCCGACGATGAGGATGCCCTCGAAGCCGGCGGAGAAGTATTCGGCCTTGTGGTGGCCATAGGGGTGCTCGGCGTCGGGTGGCTGCTGCGCCACCGTGACCATGGCCAGCGCGAACATGGCGCCGGCCAGGTTCACGAAGGATTCGAGCGCGTCCGACAGCAGGCCGACCGAGCCGGTGACCCACCAGGCCAGGGTCTTGAGGGCAATGGTCAGCAGGGCCACGCCCACCGAGGCGCGCAGCAGGTTGTGGGGCGTCATCCAGGCGGGGACATGCAGGGGGCTGGTGGCGGCAGGGAGCATGGGAACGATTATCCCGTCACGCCAGCATGGTGCCGTGCCTGCGGCATCGTCAAAGCGCTGGCGATGGGCTATAAATCGGCCACACCTTCGCCACCCGCACATGCCATCGCCCTCCTCAGATCCATCCGGACTGGACTCATGCACCGGCGATGCCCTGCTGCGCCTGCTGGCCGACGCGGTGCCGCTCATGCTGGCCTATTACGACGCCCAGCATCTGCGCTGCACGTTTGCCAACCAGCGCTTTGCCGACTTCGTCGGCCGCACCGTGGACAGCCTTCCCGGCACCCAGGCCAGCGACGCCCTGGATGCACAGACCTGGCGGCAGATCCAACCCCTGGTGCAGCGCGCCCTCAAGGGCGAGGCCGTGCAGCACACCTGCCAGCGCCTGGACCCTGAGCGCGTGCTGGAATTCACCCTGCAGCCCCACCATGCCATGCCGGGCGGCCAGCCGGCCACGGTGGGCCTGATCATGCTCATCAACGACGTGAGCCACCACTGGCAGGCCCAGCATGCCGCGCGCCAGAGCGAGGAGCGCATGCGCAAGTTTGCCGAGGCCACCGAGGAGGGCCTGGTTTTCCACCAGGACGGCCTCATCCTCGACGCCAACGAACCCATGCTGCGCTTGACCGGCTACACCCTGGCCGAGGTCGTGGGGCGCTCCATCTTCGACTTCATACCGTCCGAATACCGCGCGCTGGCCGAGGAGTACACGCGCCGCGCACGCGAATATCCCTACGAGCTGACCATGCGCCACAAAAGCGGGCGCCTCATCCCCATCGAGGCCGTGGGCAAGACCATGACGCAGCCGCAGGGCGAGCACCGCGTGGTTGTGGTGCGCGACATCACGGCACGCCGCCAGGCCCAGGAACGCGCGCGCTTTCTGGCCCTGCATGACACGCTGACCCAGCTGCCCAACCGGCGCCACCTGATGCAGCAGCTGGCACGCTGGGCTGCGTCGGCACGGCAGCGCCATGCGCGCATGGCCCTGCTGTTCATCGACCTGGATCACTTCAAGACCGTGAACGAATCGCTGGGCCACGAGGCCGGCGACCAGCTGCTGTGCGAAATGGCCCGGCGCCTGCAGGACGGCGTGAGCGCCACCGATTTCGTCGCGCGCGTGGGCGGCGACCAGTTCGTGGTGCTGCTGCCCGATCTGCCCCATCGCGGCGCAGCTGGCGAGGTGGCCGATGCGCTGGCGCGGCGCATGAGCGCCGCCTATGTCATTGGCGACACGCCGCTGTCGCTGTCGCTCTCCGTGGGCATCAGCATCCTGCCCGGCGACGGCTATGACCCGGACGATCTGCTGCGCCGCGCCGCCGCCGCCATGCGCCAGGCCAAGGAGAGCGGCCGCGGCACGCGCCTGTTCTATACGGGCGACATGGCGGGGCAGCCGGCCGAAACCCTGCAGCAGGAGCACCTGCTGCGCGAGGCCATGGCGCAACAGGCCCTGCGGCTGCACTACCAGCCCCAGGTGCATGCGGCCAGCGGCCGCCTGGCCGGCTTTGAGGCCCTGGTGCGCTGGCAGCACCCGCTGCGCGGCCTCATCGGACCCGATGAATTCATTCCCCTGGCCGAGTCGCGCGGCCTGATCACCCCCATCAGCCGCTGGGTGCTGCGCGAAGCCTGCCGCCAGCTCAAGGCCTGGCACGACGAGGGCCTGCCCCGCGTGCCCGTGGCCGTGAACCTGTCGGCCATCGAGTTCCGCCAGCGCGACGTGGTGCGCGAGATCGCGCAGGTCCTCACGGAAACCGGCCTGCCGCCCGAGTACCTGGAGATCGAGATCACCGAGACCACGCTGATGCAGCAGGCCGAGCACACGCACACCACGCTGCAGGAACTGCAGGCCCTGGGCGTGGCCGTGACGGTGGACGACTTTGGCACGGGCTATTCGTCCCTGGCCTACCTCAAGCGCTATCCGCTGGACAAGATCAAGGTGGACCGGTCCTTTGTCATCGACACCCCCGGCGACGCGGACGATGTGGCCATCGTCACGGCCATCATCGAGCTGGCGCGCAGCCTGCAGCTGCAGTCCGTGGCCGAGGGCGTGGAAACGCCGGAGCAGCTGGCGCTGCTGCGGCGCCTGGGCTGCGAACTGGCGCAAGGCTATGGCATCGCACCACCCATGGACGCACAGCGCACGCGCGCGTGGCTGCAGGCGCTGGCGCCTGCATGACGAAACCGTGACTGCGGCCCATGGACAATAGCGCCATGCCCTCCAAACCGTCCAGCACCACCGCACCCGTCATCACCGCAGCCACGCAGCACAGCGACCCCGCCGACGCCCTGGCGCAGGTGCAGCGCATCTACCAGCAGCAGATCGGCCATCTGCGCGATGCCATGCAGCGCTTCGTGGCCGGCGAGACGCCCGCCAGCCATGTGCGCGCCTGCTACCCCTTTGTGCGCGTGCAGATCACCAGCGTGGCGCGCGCCGCCTCGCAGCTGGCCTATGGCTTCATCGAGGGGCCAGGGTGCTACGAAACCACGCTCACCCGGCCCGACCTGTTTGCCGACTACTACCTGGAGCAGTTCCGCCTGCTGCGCGCCAGCCATGGCGTTACGCTGAAGGTGGGGCTGAGCCAGCAGCCCATCCCCATCCACTTCTCGTTTGCCGAGCACGACCACATCGAGGGCCAGCTCAGCCTTGAGCGGCGCACGCTGATGCGCGACGTGTTCGACCTGCCGGACCTGGCGGCCATGGACGACGGCATCGCCAACGGCACCTGGACCGCGCGCCCAGGCGAGGCGCAGCCGCTGTCGCTATTCACCGGCCCGCGCGTGGACTACTCGCTGCACCGCCTGCGCCACTACACGGGCACGCAGCCCGAGTGGTTCCAGAACTTCGTGCTGTTCACCAACTACCAGTTCTACATCGACGAGTTCGTGCGCCTGGGCCATGCCGAGATGGCCCGGCCGGACAGCGAATACATCGCCTTCATCGAGCCGGGCAACGTGGTCACGCGGCGCACGGGCCTGGCCGCCGAGCCGGGCGATGAGCTGGGATCGCCCCCGCCGCGCCTGCCCCAGATGCCCGCCTACCACCTGGTGCGCGCCGACAACAGCGGCATCACCATGGTCAACATCGGCGTGGGCCCGGCCAACGCCAAGACCATCACCGACCACATCGCCGTGCTGCGCCCCCATGCCTGGATGATGCTGGGCCACTGCGCCGGCCTGAGGAACAGCCAGCAGCTGGGCGACTACGTGCTGGCCCACGCCTATGTGCGCGAGGACCATGTGCTCGACGCGGAACTGCCGCTGTGGGTGCCGATCCCGGCCCTGGCCGAGATCCAGGTCGCGCTGCAGCAGGCCGTGGCCGACGTGACCCAGATGACGGGCAGCGACCTCAAGCGCATCATGCGCACCGGCACCGTGGCCAGCACCGACAACCGCAACTGGGAACTGCTGCCCGACAACCTGCCCCAGCGCCGCTTTTCCCAGAGCCGCGCCGTGGCGCTGGACATGGAGAGCGCCACCATCGCCGCCAACGGCTTTCGTTTCCGCGTGCCCTATGGCACGCTGCTGTGCGTCTCGGACAAGCCGCTGCACGGCGAGATCAAGCTGCCCGGCATGGCCAACCACTTCTACCGCGAGCGCGTGGACCAGCACCTGCGCATCGGCATGCGCACCATCGACATCCTGCGCGCAGGCGGCGTGCAGCGTCTGCACAGCCGCAAGCTGCGCAGCTTTGCCGAGGTGGCATTTCAATAAATTGATAGCTTCCAGCGCTTGACACGCAAGCGCAAAAGCCACTTTTACCTGATTAGGTTCATACCTCAGAAAGTACCGTCATGCCCGCGTAGGCGGGCATCCAGCCTTTGCAGGGGGCGTCTGAGAGATGTCGCCAATCCGGCTCTTTGACCCCTTCAATTGGGGTCAGGCTCCAATGAATCCCCGATGGGAGCCCTGGCCCCAATTTCCCGGCCCCAATCAAGGCGCGCAGGCCTGCTGCAATGCCTGGGTGGACTCAAGCAGCGCCGCCGCCTCGCGCGCGGCCACGCGGCCCTCGTCGGTGGGGACGACCCAGATCTCGATGCGGCTGTCGGGCGCGTGTATCGCCCAGGCCTGCTTGCCGTCGGCAGCGCGGTTGCGCTGCGCATCGATGTGCAGCCCCGTCCAGGCCAGGCGTTCGCAGACCTGCTGGCGCAGCAGCACGTCGTTTTCGCCAATGCCGCCGCTGAAGGCAAGCAGATCCAGGCCGCCCAGACAGGCGGTCAGGGCCCCGGTTTCGCGCACCACGCGGTGCGTGAACTGGGCTATGGCGCACTGCGCATCGGCGCTGCCCTCGGCGGCCTCCTCGCGCAGGCGGCGCATGTCGGCGGAGATGCCGGACACGCCCAGCAGCCCCGATTGCTTGTACAGGAGCCTCTCGATCTGCGCGTGCGTCCAGCCCTGCTCCAGCAGGTAGAGCAGCACGCCGGCGTCCAGCGAGCCGCTGCGCGTGCCCATCATCAGGCCATCGAGTGCCGAAAAACCCATGGTGGTGGCCACGCTGGTGCCGTCCTGCGCGGCACACAGGCTGGCACCGTTGCCCAGGTGTGCCATGACGACCCGCCCGCGGCCGCGGAGGGTCTTTTCCTGCAGCACCGACATGATGTACTGGTAGGACAGCCCGTGAAAGCCGTAGCGGCGCACGCCCTGCGCGCGCAGTTCGCGCGGCAGGGCAAAGGCGTAGTCCACCTCGGGCATGGCGGCATGGAAGGCGGTGTCGAAGCAGGCGATCTGCGGCACCTGCGGCATGGCGGTGCGAAAACGCCGGATGCCTTCCAGGTTATGCGGCTGGTGCAGCGGGGCCAGTGAGTTGAAACGCGCCAGGCGCGAGAGCACCTCCTCTGTCACGCACACGCTGGCCGTGAACTCGCCGCCGCCATGCACCACGCGGTGCGCTACGGCGTCGATGGCGGGCGCGCCGTCCAGCCCCTGGATGAGCTCGCGCAGGCTGTCCAGCGCCACGGCAAAGACGCTCGCGCCCTCGTGCGCGGCCAGTGCCCGGTGGTGCTTTGCGCCCCGGTACTGCCAGCCCATCTCGGGGCTGCCGCCGGGCTCCAGCCCCTGGATGTTGCCCGACAGCACATGCGGCTGGACCTGCCCACCGAGCAAAGGGTGCAGCGAGAACTTGAGCGAGGACGAACCCGCGTTGACGGCAAGAATGGCCATGTTCAGGCCGCCTGAACGGAGCCGAGGCCGCGCTTCCAGGCGTTTTCGTCCTGCCGCTTGCGCTGCTGGTGTGCCGCCAGCACGGCCAGCACCGCCGAGGCCACGCGCACCATGGGGCCGTCGGCGCGGCTGGTCAGCGCAATCGGCACGCGCGCGCCCAGCACCAGGCCCGAGCCGCTGGCGCCCGCCAGGTATTCGAGCTGTTTGGCGATCATGTTGCCGCTTTCCAGGTCGGGTACCGCCAGGATGTCGGCCTGGCCCGCCACGGCCGAGCAGATGCCCTTGATTTGCACCGACTCCATGGAGATGGCGTTGTCAAAGGCCAGCGGACCATCGAGCAGGCCGCCCTTGATCTGGCCGCGGTCGGCCATCTTGCACAACGCGGCGGCATCCAGCGTGGAGGGGATGGTCGGCGTCACGGTTTCCACCGCCGACAGGATGGCCACCCGCGGCGTGGCCGTGCCCATGACCTGGGCGAACTCGATGGCGTTCTGGATGATGTCGGCCTTCTCCAGCAGGCTGGGGGCGATGTTGATGGCAGCATCGGTGATCAGAAGGGGCTTCGAGTACAGCGGCACGTCGAAGCGGAACACATGCGACAGGCGCCGCCCGGTGCGCAGCGAGGGCTGGGCCAGGATGGCCTTGAGCAGCTCGTCGGTGTGCAGGCTGCCCTTCATGACGATCTCCACCTCCTTGCGCGCGGCCATGGCCGCGGCCAGCTCGGCGGCGGCGTGGCTGTGCTCGACGGAGATGATGTCCGCGCCCTCGAGGCTGATGCCAGCCTCCTCGGCCACGCGGCGGATGCGCCCCTCGGGGCCGATCAGCACGGGATGAATCAGGCCGTGGCTGGCGGCATCCATGGCGCCGCTGAGCGAGCCCGCATCGCAGGGATGCACCACGGCGCAGCGCATGGCCTCAATGCCGTCGGCCAGCGACAAAAGCTCGTTGAAACGCGCCTCGGGGTCGAACAGCTGGATCTGCGGCGCATTGATCTTGGGCACGCGCAGCTTTTGCGTGGGCGGCATCAGGCGCGCCACGCCCTTGAGCACCACCTCGCCCTTCTGGTTGGTGACCAGGCAGTCCATTTCCACGCGCTTCTTCTCGTCGTCCTTGGCGGAGACGGTGGTCAGCACGGTGAGCGTGTCGCCAATGCGCACGGGTTTGGTGAACTTGAGCTCCTGGCCCAGGTAGATGGTGCCGGGACCGGGAAACTGCGTGCCGAACAGCGCCGAGATCAAGGCGGCCCCCAGCATGCCGTGCGCGATGACGCCATGGAACATGGTGGCGTCGGCGTATTCGGGGTTCAGGTGGGCGGGATTGATGTCGCCAGACACGGCGGCAAAGGCCTGGATGTCCTCCTGGGTCACCGTGCGCAGCAGGCGTGCGCTTTGGCCCACGCTGAGCTCGTCATAGGTGACGTTTTCCATCCATTCGAGGTCGCTGATGTTGGTATTCATGGTGTCTGGATTTCTAAAACAGGGGCCGGCTCATCAATCCATGGCGTGCACGCCGGCATCGACGTAAATCGTCTGTCCGGTCATGCCGCTGGCGGCATTCATGCACAGGAAGGCGCTGAGCTGGGCGATTTCCTCGAGGGATACCAGGCGCTGCAGCGGAGCCTTGGACTGGGCCGTGGCCATCAGGGTGTCGAAGTCGGCAATACCCGAGGACGCGCGCGTGAGGATGGGGCCGGGCGAGACCGCATGCACGCGGATGTTCTTGGAGCCCAGCTCCATGGACATATAGCGCACCACGGATTCAAGCGCGGCCTTGACCGGGCCCATGAGTCCGTAGTTGGGCACCACCTCGCCCGAGCCCAGGTAGGTCATGGCCAGCATGGTGCCGCCGTCCGGCATGTGCGGTGCACACAGCTTGCCCAGTTCGGCAAAGCTGTGGCAAGACACGCTCACGGCGCGCGCAAAACCCTCGCGCGAGCTGTCCACCACGTCGCCGTGCAAGTCCTGCAGCGGCGCCCAGGCGATGGAGTGGATGACGAAGTCGAGCCGGCCCAATTTTTCCACCGCGTGCGCAACGGCCGCCTGCAGCTGGCCCTCGACCTCGACGTCGCAATGGAGCAGGTCTATGCCCAGCGGCTGGGTGTGCGGCTCGACGAACTTGCGGGCCTTGTCGTTCAGGCAGGTGGCCACCACCTCGGCACCCATGGCGCGCGCCAGTCGGGCGCAACCAAAGGCGATGCTGCTGTCGTTGGCAATACCCAGGATCAGGCCCTTCTTGCCGGCCAGGCTGAACAGATTCGATGTCATGAAAACAAAACCTCACACAAAAAAATGGCTCTAGGAGCGTGTTTACGCTCTCAGCCTCAGCCTCAGCCTCAGCCTCAGCCTCAGCCTCAGCCTCAGGCCTCGATGCCCTCGAACAGAGGACGCAGATTCATGCCGGGCGCCTGGGCGTCGAAGCCCTTGGCCAGCAGACGGTCGTTGGCATACAGCAGCAGGTCGCGCGCGCCCGGCGCCCCTATGCGCTCATTCGTCGCCAGTTGCGCCACCACCTCGTAGCGCAGCACCAGCAGGCCACGCAGCTCCTCGCGCATGCGCGCCTCGCGGCCGCCACCGGCGGCTGCCGCGCAGGCCTCGTCGCATTGCAGGGCAGCCTGCGTTTCGGCAGGGGTTTGCAGCGATAGGCGCAGGGCCTGGGCCAGCAGCGCAATGCGCCCCCCCAGGCTTTCGAGCTGACGCGCCAGGCGTCGCACCTGCTGCTGGGCGGCGGCTTGCTCGTTGGCGATCTCAGTCGGCATAGCGCGTCATCACATAGGTACCCGGCGCATCGCACAGCACATGCTCCGCGGCGATGGGCTTGGCCGCCACGGGCTTGCCCGAGCGCTCGGTGACCCATGCATGCATGGCCTCCCACCACGAGCCCTGCACGGTCGGGGCCTGGGCCTTCCAGTCGTCGGGATCGACCCAGCCGGCATCCCCCTGCGCGCTGGCCATCTGGTAGCTGCGGCGCGGGCGCCCCGGCTCGCTCACGATGCCCGCGTTGTGCCCGCCCTCGGCCAGCACGAAGGTGACGGGGGTGCTGGTCTGCAGGTGGATCTTGTAGACCGACTTCCAGGGCGAGACATGGTCCTTGGTGGTGGCCACGACCAGCATCGGCGCGTTGATGTCCATGAGCGCCACCGTGCCCCCGGCCACGCGGTACTGGCCCGAGGCCAGGGCGTTGTTGAGGAACAGCGAGTCCAGGTATTCGGAGTGCATGCGCGCGGGCAGGCGCGTGGTGTCGGCGTTCCAGCTCATGAGATCGAAGCTGGCGTCTTCCTCCCCCATCAGGTAGCGGCGCGTGTTGCGCCCCCACAGCAGGCCGCGCGAGGCCAGGTAGACAAAGGAGCCCCCCATCTGCTTGCCCGACAGGTAGCCGCGTTCGCTCATGGTCTGGCGCAGCAGCGCCAGCTGCGCCTCGTCGATGAACACACCCAGCTCGCCGGGCTCGG
This sequence comes from Alicycliphilus denitrificans, assembly GCF_044792555.1. Taxonomy (GTDB): domain Bacteria; phylum Pseudomonadota; class Gammaproteobacteria; order Burkholderiales; family Burkholderiaceae_C; genus Alicycliphilus; species Alicycliphilus denitrificans_A. The sequence continues at coordinate 577,035 of NZ_CP126238.1, read as the reverse complement.
TGAAGTCGGTCTGCGCCGCCAGCAGAATGACCGAGGCCAGCTCCGGCATGTCCGCCGGAATCATGGCCTGTTCGGCCGCCGTGCGCTCCTGCACCTTCTTGCGGCTCAGGCGCCCCATGACGGCGGCGACAATCGCCAGGAAGGTGCCGCCAAGGCAGTAGCCCACCGTGTGCACACGGCGCGCGCCCGAGCAGGACTTGACGGCGGACAGGGCCTGCATCACGCCCAGGCGCAGGTAATCCTGCATGCCCAGGTCACGATCGCTGGCATCGGGGTTGCGCCAGGAGACGATGAACACCGTATGCCCCTTGTCCACCAGGTACTTGACCATGGAGTTGTGCGGCGACAAGTCCAGGATGTAGTACTTCATGATGCAGGACGGCACGATCAGCACCGGCTCGGGCTGCACCTTGTCTGTACTCGGGTGGTACTGGATGAGCTCGATGAGAGCATTGCGGAACACCACCTTGCCCGGCGTCGCGGCCACGTCCTGACCGACCGCGTATTCCAGCGGCGCCAGTTCTTCGGCCGGCGTGTCGGGGTGGGCGCTGAGGTATTCCTGCAGGTCTTGCTGAAAGAATTTCCAGCCCTCCTGCAGCGACCGTCCCTGGGTCTCGCCGGCCACGCGCAGCACTTCGGGGTTGGTCAAGGCCCAGTTGGACGGTGCCAGCGCGTCCAGCGCCTGGCCCGTGAAGAAGCTCACCATATGCTGGTGATGCTTGGAGACCCCGCCGCCATGCTGAGCCGCCTCGCGCCACCAAGTGTCGGCGGCCTTATAGCCCTCCTTGATGACGTTGAACGGCCAGCCGCGCCAGGCCGGGTCGACAAAACGCCCATCCTTCTCGGGGCTGGCCTCGTCGGGCTGGCTGGCCAGGTTGTGCATGGCCCGCACCGAAAGATCCAGGGCCCGCTGCGCCAGCACCGCCTGGCGCCCTGGCGAGGCCATCATGTGCATCGCCCAATCGGCATGCGCCAAGGCCAGCGCCACCGGCGACAGGCCGCTGTACATGCGCGCCATGGCGGAACGCACCGACTCATCCACCGCCTGCGCGGCCACGCGCTGGCTCTCTTGAACCGGTCCAAGCCTGGAGGGAGCTTTCATTGTGATGACAATTAATCGAGTTACTTACATCACAAATTATGACATCGCGTTACTTGAAAGCCGCTTTTAGATAAAGTTAAACACTAGATTGACGATTTTTTAAAAACTTGCCTCTACAAATTTTTGTTTCATGAGCTCTTTCTGGAAAAACCTGCAAATCACCCAGCGTTTTGTCGCTGTTTTGTGCATCTTTGTGTTGTCGATTGCCGCCATCGCGGGCGTTGGCCTGTGGGGCTTGTCGGCGGCACGCGACAGCCTCAAGACCATGTACGACGAAACCATGGCCCGTGCCTTGCTGGCCGACCAGTCCATCATGCAAACCCTGAACAATCGCATGGAGGTGCTGCTGGCCTTCCAGCATGATCCCGATAGTGCCCTGGCAACCATTCACCAGCATCCGGCCAGCCTGCATCTGGACAATGTGGCGCGCAACCAGGCCAAGGCCGACGAGTTGCACAAGACCATGGAGCAGGCCATCAAGGCGCCGGAAGAAAAGGCCCTGTTTGACACTGCCATGCAGGCGTGCGAGTCCTGGCGCGCGCAACTGGCACGTGCGCTGGATGTCATTGCACATAACAACTACAGCCCCGAGGCCATGGCCACTTTCCTGGCCGCTGGCCGCAATGAGGGCGAGGCCACCGTCAAGGCCATGCAGAACTTGCGCGACTACCAACTCAAACAAGCCGATGCCGCTTACCAGGCGGCCCAAGGCCGCTACCAGTTGGCGCTGTGGATTTTTGCGGCAGCGACCGTGGTGCTGGTGCTGCCCTCGGTGTTGTTGGCCATGACCTTGCTCGGGCGCCTGAAATCCGGCTTTGGCACCGCCAACACCACTGTCAGCCAGATCGCAGCGCGCGACCTGACGCAGCGCATTGCCTGCGAGGGCAGCGATGAAATCGGCACCATGCTCGGCGAGATGGAAGCCATGCGCAGCAACCTGTCCGAGGTGGTGGGACGCGTGCGCGATGGCACGGACTCCATTGCCCAGGCCTCAAGCCAGGTGGCGGCAGGCGCGCACGACCTGTCCGCGCGCACCGAGCAACAGGCCAGCGCGCTGGAGCAGACCGCCTCGGCCACCGAGCAGCTGTCGGGCACGGTGCAGCAAAACGCCGACAGCGCGACCCAGGCCAACCAACTGGCGGCCAGCGCCTCCGAAGTGGCGCAGCGCGGCAGCGCCGTGGTCTCGCAGGTGGTACAGACCATGGACGCCATCAACCAGTCCTCGCACAAGATCGTGGACATCATCGGCGTGATCGACGGCATAGCGTTCCAGACCAACATCCTGGCGCTCAACGCCGCCGTGGAAGCCGCCCGCGCCGGCGAACAGGGCCGCGGTTTTGCCGTGGTGGCGGGCGAAGTACGCAGCCTAGCACAACGCAGCGCCGAGGCTGCACGCGAAGTGAAGGCGCTGATCACCGACTCAGTGACCAAGGCCGAGGCCGGCAACGCCCAGGCCGCCCAGGCCGGCGAGGCCATGCAGGAAATCATGAGCGGCATCGAGCGCGTGGCCCGCATCGTCGACGAAATCGCCCTGGCCAGCCGCGAGCAGGCCTCGGGCCTGGCGCAGATCAACCAGGCCGTGGCGCACCTGGATGGAGTGACCCAGCAAAACGCCGCCCTGGTCGAGCAAACCTCGGCCGCATCCAGCGCGCTGCAGCACCAGGCACAAGAGCTTGCCAGCCTGGCCAGCACCTTCCGCCTGGCACACCGGCATGAGGCGCTGAGCCACATCTCTGCAAGCAGGGCGCTTGCCGCCTGATGCAGCCCGGCGCAGCCGCAAGCTGCGCCGCACCGTTCAGGGTGAGGCATGCAAGCACGCCCCATATCGCCATCAAAAAGATAGCTGACATCGCTCATTCATAAAGCGTAAAAAGCCTTTTTTATACATAATCCTTCAGCGCGAGAAACTCCACCCGGCAGCCTTCCTCCACAATCGCCGCATGAGCGTGCTCTTCGAAGTCCAGAACCTGCGCAAGCGCTACGGCGCCGCCACCGTGGTGGACGGCGTGTCGTTTTCCATCGCGCGCGGCGAATGCCTGGGTGTGATCGGCCCGAACGGCGCCGGCAAGACCACCACCCTGCGCATGTGCCTGGGCCTGACCGCGCCCGACGAGGGCAGCGTGCGCTTCTACCCCGACAGTGGCACCGCGCCGCTGGCCATGCCGCGCGACGCGCTAGCCATCAAGGCGCAGCTGGGCGTGGTGGCGCAGTTCGACAGCCTGGATCCGGACTTCAGTTGCGCCGAGAACCTGCGCGTATTCGGGCGCTACTTCGGCCTGAAGGGCGCGGCCATGGAGCAGCGCATCGCACCGCTGCTGGCGTTTTCCGCACTGACGACCAAGGCCGACGCACGCCCGGGCGAGCTTTCGGGCGGCATGCGCCGGCGCCTGTCGCTGGCGCGCGCGCTGGTCAACGACCCGCGCCTGTTGCTGCTGGACGAGCCCACCACGGGCCTGGACCCGCAGGCGCGCCACCTGATGTGGGAGCGGCTGCAGCAGCTGCTGCAGCAGGGCAAGTCCATCCTGCTGACCACGCACTTCATGGACGAGGCCGAACGCCTGTGCTCGCGCCTGCTGGTGCTGGACCATGGCCGCACCATCGCGCAGGGAGCGCCGCGCGCGCTGATCGCCGAGCATCTGGAGCGCGAGGTGGTCGAGGCCTACGGTAACGGCGCCCTGGCCCTGGCCCACGACGCGCGGCTGCGCCCGCTGGCCGCGCGCATCGAGGTCAGCGGCGAGACCGTCTTCTTCTACACCCAGGATGCGCGTCCCCTGCTGCAGGCCCTGGTGGCCCACAGCCAGCTGCGCACCCTGCACCGGCCGGCCAACCTGGAGGATTTGTTCCTCAAGCTGACGGGCCGCCAGATCCGCGAGGATGCCTGAGATGCCCACTCCTGCCACGCTCAGCATCTGGCGCGCGCCCGACCTGTCGCTGCGCTGGTGGCCCGTGTTCCTGCGCAACCTGCTGGTGTGGCGCAAGCTGGCCATCCCCAGCCTGGTGGGCAACATCGCCGAGCCGCTGATGTGGCTGCTGGCCTTTGGCTACGGCATGGGTGCGCTGGTGGGGCAGGTCGAGGTGAACGGACAAAAGGTGCCCTACATCCTGTTCCTGGCCAGCGGCTCGATCTGCATGAGCGCCATGAACGCGGCCAGTTTCGAGGCGCTGTACTCGGCCTTCTCGCGCATGCATGTGCAAAAGACCTGGGACGGCATCATGAACGCGCCCATCAGCCTGGACAGCGTGCTGCTGGCCGAGATGCTGTGGGCCGCTTTCAAGGCGCTGTTCACGGCCACGGCCATCCTGGGCGTGATGCTGGCGCTGTCCATCAGCCACAGCCCGAAACTGTTCGCGGCCTGGGGCGTGCTGGTGTGCGTGGGCATCATGTTCTCCAGCATCGCACTGATCTTCAACGCCCTGGCGCCGGGCTACGACTTCTTCACCTACTACTTCACGCTGGTGCTCACGCCCATGATGTTCCTGTCGGGCGTGTTCTTCCCGCGCGAGCAGCTGCCCTGGGCCGTACGCATCGCCTCGGACTGGCTGCCGCTGACCAATGCCGTGGAGCTGGTACGCCCGCTGTTCATGGACCAGTGGCCGCAGCAGCCGCTGCGCCACGGCCTGGTGATCGCCGTGACTACCGTGGCCGCCTACTGGGTGGCGCTGGCGCTCACGCGCCGGCGTTTCCGCAAGTGAGGAGCCGACCATGCCTGCCTTGCTGAGCCCCGAGCACATCGCACTGGTGGACCGGGGCGTGTCCGCCATCGTGGCCTCGCGCGATGCGCGGCTGCGCCCCAGCGTGATGCGCGCCGTGGGCGCGCGCATCCGTGCCGACGGACGGCGCATCACCGTCTTTCTGCGCAAGAGCCAGTCGCAGCAGCTGCTGGCCGACATCGCCGCCACGGGCCACATCGCCGTGGTCTTCAGCGATCCGCCCTCGCACCGCACGGTGCAGGTCAAGGCCACGGCCGCGCTGCAGCGCGCCCTGCGGCCGGCCGACGAGACCGCGCTGCAGCGCTACCTGGCGGCCATGCAGCAGGCGGTGGCGCAGGTGGGCTACGGGCCGCCGTACACGGCGGCCATGCTGAGCGCGCCGCGCGACGACCTGGTGGCCGTGGAGTTCACACCCGAGGCGGCGTTCGACCAGACCCCCGGCCCGCGCGCCGGCATGCCCTTGCCAGCTGGCGGCACGCCATGAGCCACGCCGCCGTGCCCACGCTGCGCTCCATCCGCGCCTGCCTGGAGGGCGCCATTCCCGCCATCATGGCCACCTGCGCGCCCGATGGCACGCCCAACGTGGCCTATCTCTCGCAGGTGGTCTATGTGGACGAGCGGCATGTGGCGCTGTCGTTCCAGTTCTTCAACAAGACGCGCGCCAACATCCTCGTCAACCCCTACGCCAACGTGCTGGTGCTGGACCCGGTCACGGCGCGCTATTACCGGCTGCACCTGCGCTACCTGCGCACCGAGACCAGCGGCCCGCTGTTCGAGCGCATGCGCGCCCAGCTAGCCGGCATCGCCTCGCACACCGGCCTGGAGGGCATCTTCGAGCTCAAGGGTTCGGACCTGTACGCGGTCGAGCGCATCGAGCCCGTGCCCGGCGAAGGCCTGGAGCCCGGGCCCGGGCAGCTGCCACGCGCCGACCTGCTGGGCGCCGTGCGCCTGTGCAGCCAGCGCCTGGCACGCTGCGCCACGCTGGACGAGCTGCTGCAAGCGCTGCTGGCAGGGCTGCACGAGCAGTTGGGCGTGCAGCACGCCATGGTGCTCATGCTGGACGCAGCGGTCGGCCACCTCTACACCGTGGCCAGCCATGGCTATGCGCACTCGGGCGTCGGCTCGGAGATCAAGCTGGGCCAGGGCGTGATCGGCGTGGCCGCGCGCGAGGCCACGCCCGTGCGCATCAGCCACATGACGCATGCCGCGCTCTACAGCCACGCCATGCGCTGCAGCATGGGCCAGGGCAGTGGAGCGCCGGCGCACGAGATTCCCTACCCCGGCCTCGCCGCGCCGCACAGCCAGCTGGCCGTGCCGCTGGTCAGCCGCGGGCGCACGCTGGGGGTGCTGTTCGTCGAAAGCCCGCTGGACCTGCAGTTCCGCTACCCCGAGGAGGACGCACTCGTGGCCCTGGCCGGGCACCTGGCCGCCGCCATCGACCTGCTGCAGGCAGCGGACGAGGCAGCCGAGGCCCCGCAGGTGGAGACCACCGCGGCGGCCCCGCAAGGCACGCCGGTGCGGGTGCGGCACTTCGCGGTGAACGACAGCCTGTTCGTTAACGACACCTACCTCATCAAGGGCGTGGCCGGCGCCATCCTCTGGAAGCTGCTGCGCGACCATGCGCGCACGGACCGCCGGGACTTCAGCAACCGCGAGTTGCGCCTGGCCCCCTGCCTGCGCCTGCCCGACGTGGCCGACAACCTGGAGGCCCGGCTGCTCCTGCTACAGCGCCGGCTGCAGGAGAGCGACACGGGCATCCATATCGAGAAGACCGGCCGCGGGCGCCTGCGCCTGTGCCTGGACGCGCCCGTGCAGCTGGAGGAGGTCACCGGCTGAGCCTTCCCGGGCAGGGCCGCGCCTCACCGGGCCGCGCACCGGCGCAGCGGCCGTGCGCGCCCCTCATTGCGCCAAGCCAAGCGCGCGCGCCAGCTTGCCCCACTCGGCAGGCGACAGCTGCGGACGCACGACGCCCAACGCCGCCTCGAAGGCCTGCGGCGGCGCGTTGCGGCGCATCTCGCCCAGCATCATCGCGCGCTCGGCGGGCGTCATGTAGGGCAGCATCCAGCGCAGCGTGACCATCATTTCGTCGGGCGGAATGGAGGCCACCAGGGCGCCTTCGAGCGCGGCCAGTTCCGCGTCGCTGTAATGGGCCCAGAGCACGGCATTGTGGCCGGTTTCCTCCTGGTGCATGTGTTCGAAGTTGTGCGCCACGAACAGTGCCAGTTGTTGATACAAGGCGTGCGCGACCCGTGCGCGCCGCTCACGCGGGCAGTGCATGAGTTGCACCGCACCCGCTGCCAGCGCGGCGATGGCCTGCTCGTGGCCCTCGTGCTCGCGTGCCACCGTGGCGGCGCTGCCCGGGGCATGGCGCTCCATGGCCGGGTGCACGAACGCGTTCTCGTGGTGCAGGTGCGAACGGCAGAAGTCCAGCAGCTGCAGCACGCGGGCGCCGGTCTGGGACAGTTCCAGGTCGTCATCTGCATCCATGCGGCCCAGCCCCGTGAGCGTGTCGGTCATGAAGGCACGCAGGGCCTTGTGGATGAAGGCGTACATGTCCATGCGCGGTGCGGCGGCCTCTGCCTGTGCTAGCGCGGAGATTTCCTGTGGGTTGAATTGCATCGTCGTTTCCGTTCCTTGAGCTTTGCGGCATGCATGCGCCGCGGCATTCCGAGCCGGCACACCCCGTGTCGACCGGTGCTGGCAGTCTAGGAACGCGGGTGCTTGGGCGCTGCTAAAAAACGCTTATCCAAACCCTCAAAAATTCTTAAGCTGCGGCCAGGCGGATCAGCTCCGCCGCGCGCTCGGCAATCATCACCGTGGGCGCATTGGTGTTGCCGCTGACGATGCGCGGCATGATGGACGCATCCACCACGCGCAGGCCCTGCAGGCCGTGCACGCGCAGCTGGGCATCCACCACGTCCAGAGGACCGGGGCCCATGCGGCACGAGCCCACGGGGTGGTAGATGGTGTCGGCCCAGTCGCGGATGAACTGCGCGATCTGCGCATCGCTTTGCGCGCTGGCCGAATGGGGCAGCTCGCGCGCACCCAGACGGGCCAGCGCGGGCTGTGCCAGGATCTCGCGCATGCGCCGCACGCCGCGCACCAGGCGCGGCAGGTCGTCCGGGTCGCTGAAGAAGGCCGGGTCCACCAGCGGCGCCGCTGACGGGTCGGCGCTGGCCAGCGTGACGCGGCCGCGGCTTCGCGGCTGCAGCAGGCAGACATGGCAGGAATAGCCATGGCCCCAGCTGGCCTTGCGGCCATGGTCGAGCAGCTTGCCGACCACGAAGTGCAGCTGCAGGTCGGGCAGGGGCTCCTCGGGGCGGCTCTTGATGAAGCCGCCGGCCTCGGCGAAGTTGCTGGTGAGCATGCCTTTGCGCTGTGCGCGCCAATCGCGCACGCCGCGCAGCACGCGCAGCGCCCCGGCCAGCGACAGGCCAAAGGTGTCGGTGAGCGCCGGCGCGTCCATGACCTGCACCACATCCGGATGGTCGTGCAGGTGCTCGCCCACGCCCGGCAGGTCGTGCACCACGCCGATGCCGTGGCGCTGCAGCTGCGCCCCCGGCCCCACGCCCGAGAGCATGAGCAACTGCGGCGACAGCAGGGCGCCGGCAGAGAGCAGCACCTCGCGCGCCGCGCGCACCTGCTGCATCTGCCCGCCCAGGCGGTATTCCACGCCCACGGCGCGCCGCCCCTCCAGGATGAGGCGCGTGGCCCGCGCGCCGGTCACCACCTGCAGATTGGGCCGGCCCAGGTGCGGCGTGAGGTAGGCCTTGGCCGCGCTGAAGCGCTCGCCCGCGCGGTGCGTGACCTGGTAGAGCCCCACGCCCTCGAGCTGCGCACCGTTGAAGTCGTCATTGCGCGCATGGCCGGCCTGCACGCCGGCCTCGACGAAGGCGCGGCTGGCGCGCTGAGGCGCTTGCAGGTCGGCCACGTTGAGCGGGCCGCCCGTGCCATGCCAGGCGCTGGCGCCGCGCTCGTTGTTCTCGGCGCGCAAGAAGTACGGCAGCACGTCGCGCCAGCCCCAGCCGGGGTTGCCGGCCGCGGCCCAGTGGTCGTAGTCACTCGCATGGCCACGCACGTAAATCATCGCGTTGACCGAGCTGGAGCCGCCCAGCACCTTGCCGCGCGGCTGGTAGCCCCTGCGTCCTCCCAGGCCCGGCTGCGGCGTCGTGGACAGCCCCCAGTTGTAGGCACCGCTGCGCGCCATCGCGGCCAGGCCCGCGGGGCAGTGGATGAGCACGCTGGCATCGCTGCCGCCCGCCTCCAGCAGGCACACGCGCACGGCCGGATCCTCGCTGAGCCGCCCCGCCAGCACGCAGCCCGCCGAGCCGCCGCCGATGACAACATAGTCGAATTCACGCATGGTGGTGTCTCCCCCCGGTGTTATGGACGCGCCGCCCTGGCAGGCGCGCGATTGCCGATACCATCACGGCATCGCTGGTTTCTTTTTTCCCCACAACTCTTTCAAGGGACTGTTATATGACGATTACCACCGTCGGCATCATCGGCGCGGGCACCATGGGCAATGGCATTGCGCAGGCCTGCGCCGTCTCGGGCATCCACGTGGTCATGGTGGACATCTCCGACGCCGCCGTGCAAAAGGGCGTGGCCACGGTGGCCGCCAGCCTGGACCGCCTGATCAAGAAGGAAAAGATCACGGCCGCCGACAAGGACGCGGCGCTGGCGCGCATCCAGGGCTCGACCAGCTACGACGACCTGAAGGCCGCACAGATCGTGATCGAGGCCGCCACCGAGAACTACGAGCTCAAGCTGAAGATCCTCAAGCAGGTCGATGCGATCGTGGCGCCCGAGGTCATCATCGCCTCCAACACCTCGTCCATCTCCATCACCAAGCTGGCGGCCGCCACCAGCCGCGCCGACAAGTTCATCGGCATGCATTTCTTCAACCCGGTGCCGATGATGGCGCTGGTGGAGATCATCCGCGGCCTGCAGACCAGCGATGCCACGCATGACGCCGTGAAGCAGCTCGCCGAGCGCCTGGGCAAGTCACCGATCACGGTGAAGAACGCGCCTGGCTTTGTGGTCAACCGCATCCTGGTGCCGATGATCAACGAGGCCTTCTTCGTGCTGGCCGAAGGCCTGGCCACGCCCGAGGACATCGACGCCGGCATGAAGCTGGGCTGCAACCAGCCCATAGGCCCGCTGGCGCTGGCCGACATGGTGGGGCTGGACGTGTGCCTGGCGGTGATGGACGTGTACCTGGCCGAGTTTGGCGACAGCAAGTACCGCGCCTGCCCGCTGCTCAAGGAATACGTGGCCGCCGGACGCCTGGGCCGCAAGACGGGCCGCGGCGTCTACCAGTACTGAGCCGCGCCGTGCGCCGCGCCACGGCGGCGCACATCAGTCCAGCGTGATGCCCGTGGCTTTCACCACCGATGCCCAGCGCGCCAGCTCCTTGCGCACATAGGCGCCGTATTCCTCCGGCGTCGAGCCCAGCGGCTCGGCGCCCTGCACGGCCAGCTTCTCGCGCACGTCGGCGCTTTGCAGCGCCTTGTTGATCTCCGCATTCAGGCGCTGCACGACGGGCGCGGGCGTGCCGGCCGGCACCATCACACCCTGCCAGGCACCGGCCTCGAAGCCCGGCATGACAGTCTCGGCCAACGTGGGCACCTCGGGGAACAGCGACATGCGCTTGCCCGTGGTCACCGCCAGCAGCTTCATGCGCTTGTCCTTCACGAAGGACATCACCGAGTTGATGGTGTCGGTCATGAACTGGATCTGCCCGGCGGCCAGATCCACGTCGGCCGGCGCGCTGCCGCGATAGGGCACATGCGTGGCCTCTATGCCCTGCGCCTTGACGAACTGGTAGGCGGCCAGGTGGGTCACGTTGCCGTTGCCGGCCGAGCCGTAGGAGAGCTTGTCCGGATTGGCCTTGGCGTAGGCCACGAAGTCCTTTACGTTGTTGGCGGGCACGGCGGGATTGACCACCAGCGCCAGGGGCACCACCGCGGTCAGCGCCACCGGAGCCAGGTCGCGCTGCACGTCGTACTGCATGCTCTTGTACAGCGCCGGGCTGAGGGTGATGGACGATGTGTTGTAGAGCAGCGTGTAGCCATCGGCCGGCGCCTTGCTGACGAAAACGCCGCCGATGTTGCCATTGGCCCCCGGCTTGTTGTCCACCACCACCGGCTGGCCCATTTGCTCGGAAAGCTTTTGCGCCAGCAGGCGCGCCACCATGTCAGTGGGGCCGCCCGGCGGGAAGGGGATCACCATGGTGATGGGCTTGGCCGGGTAGGCCTGCGCATGTACGGCGGGCGCGGCCAGTGCGGCCATGGCGCCGCATGCGGCCAGTGCCAGGCAGGCACGGCGGCGCAGTGGCGCGGGGGTGGCGAAGTGGTGTTTCATGCTTGTCTCCTGGTTGGGGTTTTCCGTGCTCAGCCGCGTCCGGCCAGCAGCCGCGTGGCGGTATAGGTCATGACCTGCACGCCCTTTTGGTTGAAAACGTCGATGCGCGAGGTGACGACCGCGCGCCCGCTCTTGGAGGTGGGGCGAATGCCGGTGACTTCCACCATCGCCTCGATGCTGTCGCCCACCATCACCGGTGCCAGAATCTTCTGCTGCAGCTCCAGCATGGCCAGGCCCGTGCCCTGGATCATGGTCTGCAGGATGAAGCCCTCGATCAACGTGTAGGTGAGGGCCCCAGGCACGGGCCGCCCCGGCATGGCCCCGCCCTCGTAGCCCTCTTCGATGAAGATGGCCTCCAGCATGCCGGTGACGTTGATGAATTGCACCAGGTCGGTCTCGGTGACGGTGCGGCGGAAGGTGCGAAAGCGCTGGCCGACCTGCAGGTCCTGCCAGACAAAACCCTGGCCCAGGCGCGGGGCGGTGTGGTCCATGGTGGTCGTGGTGTTCATGTGCAAAAGTCCTCAGTTTTTCTGCGCTGGCGTGATGGCGACTCCCTGGTCCACCAGCACCTGTATCTGCCCTGCATCCAGGCCAGCATCGGCCAGCAGCGCGCGCGTGTGCTCGCCCAGGCGCGGCGCCATGGCCACGGGCGGGCGCCGGCCGTCAAAGCGCACGGCGACGCCGGGAAAGCGCACGCTGCCCAGGGCGGCGTCCTGCACCTCCTCGAAGAAGCCGGTGGCGGCCAGGTGCTCGTCGCCGCGCAGCTCCTCCAGCCGTGCCACGGGCGCGGCCGGGATCTCCAGCCGGTCGCAGGCGGCAAGCCAATGGGCCGTGCTGTGCCGCACGACGTAGGTCGAGGCCAGCTCCAGCAGCTCGGCGATATGCGCCGTGCGCGCCGCGATGTCGGCAAAGCGCGGCTCGCGCGCATGCTCGGGCGCCCCCACCTCGGCAAAGAAGCGCTGCCAGTGCAGGTCGGTATAGGGCATCATGGCCACCAGGCCGTCGGCGGTGCGGTAGGGCCGGCGCCACGGCGCCAGCACGCGCGGATAGCCCGGCGCCGAGCGCGGCGGCTCGAAATGCTGGCCGTAGAAATGCTCCACCAGGTTGAAGCCCACCATGGACTCGAACATGGGCACCTCCACGAATGCGCCCTGCCCCGTGCGCTCGCGCTGCCACAGCGCCGCCAGGATGGCGTGCGCCGCCACATGGGCGCAGGTCTTGTCGGCGGCAATGGTGGGCAGATAGCGCGCCTCGCCGCCCTGCTGCTCCATCAGGTCCGCCAGGCCCGACATGCCTTGGATCACGTCGTCATACGCGGGCCGGCCCGCATACGGCCCGGGCAGAAAGCCCAGCAGGCTGGCGTAGACCAGCCGCGGGTGGCGCGCACGCAATGCATCGGGGTCAAGCCCCAGGCCGGCGAGCTTCTGCGGGCGCATGCTGTGCATGAACACGTCCGCCGTCGCTATCAGTGCCTGCAGCGCCTGCTGCGCCTCGGGCCGCTTCAGGTCCAGCGCCAGGCTCTTCTTGCTGCGGTTGGACCCCAGGAACATGGCCGCCATGCCCGGCTCGGGCGCCGGCCCGGTGTGGCGCGTGGAGTCGCCCCCGGGCGGCTCCACCTTGATGACCTCGGCGCCATAGTCGGCCAGCACCTGACTGGCCAGCGGCCCGAAGATGACGCTGGACAGATCCAGCACACGTATTCCCTGCAATGGCCCCATGCGCAACGCTCCACCGGCTTGATAAGTGGCGGCGATTATTCGGGGGGACGATTGCACGCGTCCAATATTTATTGGCCTGGATACGATACGCGTTGGATATCAATCAACCCTCGCAAAGCCAGCATCTCATCACGGGAAGCAACAAATGCGCATCTGAGACATAACCGTATCCATCAGCTGGCGATGATGACAAGCACACGGTTCTCTAAGCCTATTAATTCTTAAATCCATCCAGCAATGAAGACAAGGACACCCAATTTTTCCGGCAGTCAGCAATGTTGAGACGGCAATACGTGGGGCGAACATTGCACACTTTGGCGTTGAAAACGCGACGACCCAGCCAGCCTACATGTAAGCAAAGGGAAAGAAACAATATGTAAATTTACGCAAAATTTACATCATTTACCGCCAATGATCATCGTCAAAAAGTCAATTGCTATCGCTGTCGCTGTTTCGTTCGGGCTCACTGGTTGTGCGACGTCATCCAAGGACATTGCATCAGCCTACGTGTCACCCGTTCAGTATCAAAACTACGACTGCGATCAAATCGTTGCGGAGAATCAGCGCTTGGCAGCTCGCGTATCTCAGCTTGGTGGCAGGTTAGACGAGGCCGCGTCCAACGACAAAGCCATCATGGGTGTTGGACTGGTGCTCTTCTGGCCTGCGCTGTTCGCATTGGGCGGAACCAAGCAGCAAGAAGCTGAATACGCGCGCATAAAAGGGGAACATGACGCCCTGCAGCAAGCTGCCGTCGCAAAAAAGTGCGGCGTTTTGACCACAAAGGAGAGCACTCCAGCGCCTACAGCGCCTAAAACGACCGCGTCTTCCCCCAGCCCCGCAGCAGTTGCAGATGCTTCAGCCCCAGCCGAACCAGCCAAACCTTGAGCATCTCGACGCTTTCTGCCTAGACGTCTGAGACAAGAGCGATATCTACCTGTAGGCACAGCATTCTTCAAAAAGGGGATCGCGTGTCGATCCCGGCAGTTGAAAGCATCCTCTACTGTAGTTCCGCGTTTTCCCTAATCCCCCCAGTCCCTCCTTGCAAGCCAGCGCTCAGCCAGTGCCGCCATCATGTCGGGATCATGAAGATCGCCCTGCTCTCCGACATCCACGCCAACCTGCCGGCCCTCGAGGCCTGCCTGGAACATGCCCGCACCCACGGCGCGCAGCAATTTGCCCTGCTCGGCGACCTGGTGGGCTATGGAGCCGACCCGGGCCCGGTACTCGACCGGGTGATGCAACTCGTCACGGGCGGCGCCCTGTGCGTGCGCGGCAACCATGACGCTGCCGCCCTGGCCCCGCCCACAGCCGCCGAAAACCTGGGCGACCAGAGCGCACAGTGGACCGGTCCGCGACTGAATGCGCAGCAGCGCGCCTTCCTGGCCGACCTGCCGCTGACCGCGCGCCTGGGGATGGACGCGCTGCTGGTGCATGCCAGCGCCGACGGCCCCGAGCGCTGGCACTACGTGGCCGACGGCAATGCGGCCGAGCGCTCCATGGCCGCGGCCACGCGTATCGACCCGGCGATCCGCTACGTGTTCAGCGGCCATGTGCATGAGCAGGCGCTGTACTTCCTCACGCCCACGGCCAAGCTGATGCGCTTCTCCCCACAGCCGGGCGTGCCCGTGCCCGTGCCGCCGCACCGGCAATGGCTGGCTCTCGTGGGCTCGTGCGGCCAGCCACGCGACGGCGACACGCGCGCCATGTATGCGCTGTTCGACGCCGACGCCGCCACCATCACCTTCCAGCGCGTGCCCTACGACCACATGGCGGCCGCGGCGGCGGTGCGCGCCGGCGGCCTGCCCGCGTTCTTTGCCGATCGGCTGGAAAAGGGGCGCTAGACGATGAAACTGCTGGAACCCGGCACCGAGATCGACGGCTTCGTGGTGCACGAGTGCATCCACGCGGGCGGCATGGCCCATATCTACCGCGTGGGCTATGCCAGCGCGGCGCGCAATCCGGGCTTTCCACTGGCCATGAAGATCCCGCGCATGACGGCCGGCGACGGCGCGGAGAACATCGTCAGCTTCGAGGTCGAGCTGACCATATTGCCCACGCTTTCGGGCCAGCACGCACCGCGCTTCGTGGCCGCGGGCGATCTGATGCGCCTGCCCTATCTGGTCATGGAATATGTGCCTGGAGACACGCTGCAGCACTGGCTGGACCGGCACCCGCCCGGCGACACCACGGCGCGCAGCGCGGACACCATTGCCCGCATCGGCGGCGCCATGGCCATCGCGGCGCACAGCATCCACCAGCAGAACGTCTGCCACCTCGACCTCAAGCCCGCCAACGTGCTGCTGCGCCCCGATGGCAGCGTGGTGCTGCTGGACTTCGGCCTGTCCTGCCACGCGCACTACCCCGACCTGCTGGCCGAGGAGCTGCGCAAGGCCGTGGGCTCGCCCACCTGGATCGCGCCCGAACAGGTGGTGGGCGTGCGCGGCGACCTGCGCAGCGACATCTTCGCCATCGGCGTCATGCTCTACGAGATGGCCACGGGCGAGCTGCCCTTCGGCGCGCCCGGCACCGATGGCGGCATGCGCCAGCGCCTGTGGATGACGCCCGCGCCGCCGCGCCAGCACCGCCCCGACCTACCCGAATGGCTGCAGGAGGTGATCCTGCGCTGCCTGGAGCCCGAGGCCGCGCAGCGCTACCCCTCGGCCGCACATCTGGCCTTCGACCTGGCGAATCCCGACCAGGTGCCCCTCACCGAGCGCGGGCGGCGCCTGCGCGGGCCGGGGCCGTGGGCACATTTCAAGCGCTGGATCAAGGCCGCGGGCATGCATTACCAGCCCAGCCCACTGCCCGCGCGCCAGATCGCGGAGGTACCCATCCTCATGGTCGCCGTGCCGCACGAGGACGTGCAGGACGCCACGCTGTACTCGCTGCGCGAGGCGGCGGCGCGCTCGTTGGGCATCCGCCCGGGCGCGCGCCTGGCCTGCGTGTCGGTGATCTCGCCCTCGGCCAGCAGCACCTCGGACAGCCAGCGCAGCGAAACCATGCTGCACCGCCAGCACCTGTCGCGCCTCAAACAATGGGCCACGGGGCTCGATCTCTCGCGCCACAGCGCCAGCTTCCATGTGCTGGAGGCCAGCGACGTGGCCCAGGCCCTGGTGCGCTTCGCCGAGGCCAACCGCGTGAGCATGATGATCCTGGGCGCGGCCACGCACGGGCTGCAGCTGCAGCGCTTCATCGACACCGTGCCGATCCGCGTGGCGCGCGACGCGCCCTGCACCGTCATCCTGGTCAAGCAGCAGCTGCCGTTCGAGCAGCTGAGCCAGTGAGGCGGGCAGGCGCGACAATCGGCGCATGACCCTGCCCCACCCCCACGACGACGCACCCCACCCCTACGCCCGCCTCACGCCCGACCTGGTGCTGGACGCGCTGGCCGGCGTGGGCCTGTATGGCGACGGCCGCATGATGGCCCTGGGCTCGTACGAAAACCGCGTCTACCAGGTCACGCTGGAGGACGGCAGCCGCGTGGTGGCCAAGTTCTACCGCCCCGGGCGCTGGAGCGAGGCGCAGATCCTGGAGGAGCACGCCTTCGCCCTGGAGCTGGCCGCGGCCGAGGTGCCCGTGGTCGCGCCGCTACTCCTGCAAGGCCGCAGCCTGCACCAGCACGCGGGCTTCATGTTTGCCGTCAGCCCCTGGCGCGGCGGGCGCACGCCCGAACTCGACGATTTCGAGGTGCTGGAATGGCTGGGCCGCTACCTGGCGCGCATCCACAACGTGGGCGCGGCCCGGCCCTTCGCGCAGCGCCCGCGGCTGGATCTGCAAAGCTTCGGCCAGGAGCCGCGCGACTGGCTGCTGGACGCGCAGATCATTCCCATGGATCAGCAGTTCGCCTGGCGCGACGCCTGCGACGAAGCTATTGAATTGATAGCCATCAGCGCTTACCCATCAAGCGCTACATGCCAATTTGGTTTAAATAACGCCAGCACCATCCGCCTGCACGGCGACTGCCACCCGGGCAATGTGCTGTGGACGCCCGTCGATGACGCCGGCCATGGCGGCCCGCATTTCGTGGACCTGGACGACGCGCGCATGGGCCCGGCCGTGCAGGACCTGTGGATGCTGCTGTCGGGCGACCGGCGCCAGCGCACGCTGCAGCTCTCGGCACTGCTGGACGGCTACGAACAACTGCGGGCCTTCGACCGGCGCGAACTGGCGCTGATCGAGCCGCTGCGCACCCTGCGCCTGATCCACTACAGCGCCTGGCTGGCACGGCGCTGGGCCGACCCGATCTTCCCGCTCAACTTCCCCTGGTTCGGCAGCAGCGACTACTGGCGCGGGCAGGTAGACATGCTGCGCGAACAGATTGAGGCCATGCGGGAGGAGCCACTGACCGCGTGACAGCGGTGGATTCCTCGATGCCAGGAAAAAGACATGAGCTTGAAGCAAATCCAGCAACAAAATGCCGTTCACTGGCTGAAGTGAACGGCATTACCGCTGATGCGGTTCTTTTATGTGGACAAGGCTCTCAGCAATTGCCTTTCTTTGCCTGACCCGGCGGGCAGAAATTGCCCCCACCTCTAGGGCTGTCCACTATGACAGCACCACTTGGGGTATAGACAGCACACCCGCCCAGCAGGGTGCTCACAACCACCAGGAGTCCTAAAAGTTGCTTCATCGTTGATCCTTGTTATTTGATTTCTTTATCTTGCCTCCTCAGGGTGCCAGCTCCAGCTTCTTGGTTGTGACGCTATTGGGGGTGGTCAGTGTGACTGCCGGTGCGGTGTTCTGGATGGTGTAGCCGGTTGCGCTGCCCAAGATGTTGTACTGGCCTGCTACTGCGGTATCTGCGGTGAACATCAACGGGCCGTTCGCTACGTATGGAGCTTTATTGGGTGCAACCAGAGGAAGGGCCAGGCTATAGCTTGCATTGGTGGGATCGACCAAGGTCCATGCGACATCCAGCTTCTGGCCTGCACTGAGTACCTGCTGGGCATTCACGGCAGCGTCCGTCAAAGGCGTGTTGGACGCATTTGTCACGGTGCCCGAGACGATCGCCGATGCGGATGCAAGCATCGGGATCGGGGTTGTCGGTGTGTTGAGCGTTGTGGTGCCGGCGGCGATCGATACCGGCACGCCAGTCACCGCTGCGGTGGTCAGGTTCTGGCCTGCGACCACCACGGTGTAGTTGGTGTGTTCCGGCAGATAGGCCAGCACGAACTTGCCCGTGGTGGCATTCGGCACCGTGGCGCGGAGGTTGTTGTCCGGGTCACGCGTGGACACCACGACGCTGGAGGCCAGAGCCGGATCCACATAGCCCACAATCTCTGTGGTCAGCCGCTTTATCACGGCAACCACGGGCTTCAGGTTGTAATTGCCGGAGTTGCCAGCCTTGACGATGGACTTGCAGGCATCGAAGTCCAGCACCATATCGGCAACCTGGCCACCCGTCACATTGAAGTTGGCCTTCAGCTTGAAACCACTCTGCTGGCCGCTGGGCGTGGTCAGCGCGATCTCGTTGGTCGAACCCAATGGCACCAGGGCATTTGCCAGCGGATTGGCCGGCGTCGGCTTGGAAGGGTTGTCGGCCAGCACCAGACGGATCTGCTGGTAGTTGCCAGCCGGTAGCGGCAGTGTTCCCAGCTCTTGTAGTACGCCATTCGTCAGCCCGAACAGGTCAATGCGCCGGGGTGGAATAAGCAGTTCGCTCCAGCCGGCGTCGCCGCTGTCCGCCGAGGCGCTCTGATGTACGCGGATTTTGGTGACGGTGACGTAGACATGGTCATAGCCACACGCTGGCGCATCGGTCATGGCCAGCTTGAGCGAGCCTTGCTGAGAGGCGTTGTCGCCACCACCCCCTCCGCCGCACGCTGCCAAGCCAGCAGCAATCAAGCCCATTCCAGACCAGCCCAGGGCCTTGGCAGGCCAAATTGCGCGTGCATTCCTCATGCAACACCTTCTTGATAATTCAGACAGCGCAATGCTAAAAGGCCCTTTAAACGCCGTGTTACGGCTCGTAGCGATCTGTCTTTTGCTGGTCTATGAATCGACCAGATCATGCAATGCATTTAGTAGCAAAATGCCCAGGCTTGGCTCGACAAGCTCTATCTTTGATCAGGACTGGCGCGTCAGGTGGCCATGCTGCATAAACAGCAAGCGGCCATGCGGGATGAGCCGCTGGCCGCCTGAAAGCCCGCCGCAATCAATCCATCTTGGCGCCGGAGATCTTCACCAGCTTCTGGATCACCGGGTCCACGGCGTCGAAATCCTTGCGGAACTGCTCCGCCCCGCCCTTGACCGCCTCCAGGCCAAAGACCTGGAAGCGCGCCTTCATGGCGGTGGAATGGATGATCTCCACGGCCTCTTTTTCCAGCCGCTGGACTATGGGCTTGGGCGTGCCCGCGGGCGCCAGCAGGGTGAACCAGGCGACGGTGTTGAATTCGGGGTCAGGAAAGCCCTGCTCGGCCATGGTGGCCACGTCGGGCAGCTCGGCCAGGCGCTTGGGGCCGAAGATGGCAATAGGCCGCACGCGCTGGTCCTTGAGCACGCCCTGGGCCGCCGCGATCGTGCCCAGGCCCCAGGGCACCATGCCGGCGGCCAGGTCCTGGATATGCGGCGCCTCGCTCTTGTACGGGATGTGGGTCATGTCCAGCTTGCGCGAGTCGCTCAGATAGGCGCTCATCAGGTGCCCGGCCGAACCCTGGCCGTAGGAGCCATAGTTGAGCTTGCCCTTGTTCTGCTGCGCCCAGGCCATGAATTCCTTCATGTTCTTCACCGGCACATTGGCATTCACCATCATCACCAGGCTGGTGGCCGCCAGCTGGGTGATGAACTCGAAGTCCTTGCGGATGTTGTAGGGCACCTTGGCGAAGATGTGATGGGCGTAGAACACGGGCGTGGAATAGGCCACCAGCAGCGTGTAGCCGTCGGGCGCGGCGCGGGCCACGGCCTGGGTGCCGAGCATGCCCGATGCCCCCGTCTTGTTGTCCACTATCACCGCCTGGCCCAGGCGCTTGCCCAGCTCATCGGCCAGCACGCGCGCCACCACGTCCGTGCCGCCGCCGGCGCCGGCCGGCACCACCAGGGTGATGGGGCGGCTGGGGTAGCTGCCCGTCTGCGCCTGTGCGGCCCCCGCAAAACCCAGGGCCAGGGCCACGGCGGCCAGTACGGTCTTGATCCTCATGCAGCGTCTCCTATCCAAAAAGGAAACGATGGTGCAGGCACAAGTGGCCCGCCGCCATTGGGGGATACCTGCAGCGTCAGCAGCCCCCCTCGACCTTGCAGGCGGGGACGATATGGCCGCTGGAGTCGCGCCACTGGATGTGGCCGCTTTCAGTGCCTGGCGCGGGCCGTGCAGGCGCCATGGGCTGCGCCGGATCATGCAGCACGGTCGATGCACCCACGCCTGCGCCCACGCGCGCCCCGCCCACGCCGGTGGCTGCGCCTACGCCCGCGCTGCCCGTCACCTGCCCGCGCTGGTTCACCCCGACGCCTACGCCTACGGGCCCAGCGCCCACACCCACGCCGGCGCTGACGCCGCCTGTGCCGACACCCACGCCCACCGAGACCGGGCCTACGGGGATGCCGATGCCCACGCCGCCCCCCACCGACCCGCAGCCCGGCAGCATGGCGGTCAGCGCCAAAGCCAGAGCCAGTGCGCTGCGGGGCTGGGCATTCGATGCGGTCAGCATGGGGGCATGCCTTTGCGCAAAACCGCTTACACCAGCAGCGCGTTCACGCGCTTGACGTAGGCCGCCGGGTCTTCGGGCAGGCCGCCCTCGGCCAGCAGCGCCTGGTCGAACAGGATCTGCGCCAGGTCGTGGAAATGCACGCTGCCATCGAGCTTCTTCACCAGCGCGTGCTCGGGGTTCACCTCCAGCACCGGCTTGGCGTCGGGCGCGCTCTGGCCGGCCTGCTTTAGCAGGCGCGCCAGCTGCGTGCTCATGCCGCCGTCCTGCACCACCAGGCAGGCGGGCGAATCGACCAGGCGGGTGGTCACGCGCACGTCCTCGGCCTTGTCCTTGAGGGCTTCCTTGAGCTTGGCGAGCACGGGCTTAAACTGCTCGGCGGCCTCTTCTGCGGCCTTTTTCTCGGCCTCGTCCTGCAGTTTGCCCAGGTCCACGGCGCCCTTGGCCACGCTTTGCAGCGGCGTGCCGTCGAAGTCGTGCAGGTAGTTCAGCGCCCACTCGTCCACGCGGTCGGTCATCAAGAGCACCTCGATGCCCTTCTTCTTGAAGACTTCGAGCTGCGGGCTGTTCTTGGCGGCGGCCAGGGTGTCGGCGGTGATGTAGTAGATGGCCTCCTGGCCTTCCTTCATGCGCGCCTTGTAGTCGGCAAAGCCCACGCTGGGCGTGTCGCTGGTGGTGCTGGCAAAGCGCAGCAGCTTGGCCAGGCGCTCGCGGTTGGCGAAGTCCTCGCCCAGGCCCTCCTTGAGCACGGCGCCGAACTCGGCGTAGAACTGGCTGTACTTGCCTTCCTTGGCCTTGTCCTCCTCGCTGACCACATCCGTCACGCCATCGGCGCCTTCGGCCGCCGCCTCGTGCCTGTCGTGCTTGGCCAGGTCTTCGAGCATGGACAGCACGCGCTTGACCGAGCCGTCGCGGATCAGGCGCACGTCGCGGCTCTCCTGCAGCAGCTCGCGGCTCACGTTCAGCGGCAGGTCGCTGGAGTCGATCACGCCCTTGACGAAGCGCAGGTACTGCGGCATCAGCGCCTCGGCGTCGTCCATGATGAACACGCGCTTCACGTAGAGCTTCACGCCCGCCTTCTTGTCGCGGTTCCACAGGTCGAACGGCGCCTTGGCCGGGATGTACAAGAGCTGCGTGTACTCGGTGTTGCCCTCGACGCGGTTATGGCTCCAGGTCAGCGGCGGCTCGAAGTCGTGCGAGATCGACTTGTAGAACTCCTGGTACTGCTCGGCCGTGATGTCCTTCTTGGGCCGCGTCCACAGGGCGCTGGCCTTGTTCACCGTCTCCCAGTCGCCGGTCTTGACCATGGCGCCGGGTTCGCCCTCTTTCTCGCCCTCCTTCCACTCCTCCTTCTCCATGAGGATGGGCAGGCTGATGTGGTCGGAGTATTTGCCGATGATCTGCTTGAGCTGCCAGGCGTTGAGGTATTCCTCGGCATCATCGCGCAGGTGCAGGATCACGCTGGTGCCGCGCTGCTTGCGCTCGATCTGCTCGACTTCGAAGTCGCCCGCGCCGGCGCTCGTCCAGCGCACGCCCTCGCCGGCCGCCAGACCCGCGCGGCGGCTCTCCACGGTGATCTTGTCGGCGACGATGAAGCCCGAGTAAAAGCCCACGCCGAACTGGCCGATGAGCTGGCCCTGCTCGCTGGCCGTGGCCTTCTGGTCGCCCGACAGGCGGCTCATGAAGTCCTTGGTGCCGCTCTTGGCGATGGTGCCCAGATGGTCGATGGCCTCCTGCGTGCTCATGCCGATGCCGTTGTCGGTGATGGTCAGGGTGCGCGCCGCCTTGTCGAAGGACACGCGCACCTCCAGGTTGGGCTGGTCTTCGTACAGCCCGGCGTCGTTCAGCGCCTCGAAGCGCAGCTTGTCGCAGGCGTCGCTGGCGTTGGAGACCAGCTCGCGCAGGAAGATTTCCTTGTTCGAGTACAGCGAATGCGTGACCAGATGCAGCAGTTGTGCGACCTCGGCCTGAAAGGAATGGGTGTGCTTGCTCATGGGAGTGGTACGGATCGGATTAGAAATGAAGCTAGCCAGGATTTCCGGCACGGCCGGAACGCCCCCGCATCTGGGGGCGAAACGGCGCGCTTCAAGGGCGGGGGTTCGAGGCGCATTGAATCGCGCGGCGGCCGGTGTGAAAATGCACCGGCACGGGCGATTTTCGCCCCACGCGCGGCCCGCTTCTGGCATCTGCTTGGGAGGCCCCTCATGTCCCGCATCGTCCCCGGTTTGGCTGGCCGCACCCTGGCGATCGCGGCCTTGTGGCTGCTGGCGGGCACGGCCGCCGCGCAGGAGGTCCCGGCCAGGGCCGACGCCGATGGCGTGCAGCACATCACCATCGTCGGCGGCAGCTATTTCTTTCGGCCGGCGCAGATCGTGGCGCGCGCCAACCAGCCGCTGGAGATCACCTTGAGCGTCGAGCCCGGCCTGATTCCACACCGCTTCGTGCTGGAAGGCCCCGACGGCCAGCGGCTGGCCGACAGGCCACTGGACACCCAGGAGCAGACCCTGCGCCTGACCCTGCCGGCGGGGAGCTACGCGTTCTACTGCCCCAACCGGCTGCTGCTGTTCCAAAGCCACCGCCAGCATGGCATGGCCGGCGTGCTGCAGGTGCAGGAGTAGCGCATGGCCTGGCGCTGGCCCCTCCTGGCGCTGCTGTTCCTGCCCCCGACCGCCATGGCCTACCCGCCGACCGCCCCGCCCGCCGACCCTTTGGGCGCCGCCGAGGCCTGCTTCGAGGCCTTGCACAGCTACCAGGTCACGCTGCGCGCTACCGACGCCGCGGGCGCGCGCGAGGTGATCCGCTACGCCTTCCGCAAGCCCGGCTGGGTGCGCATGGACTTCGAGCAGCCACACCGCGGCGCCGTGCTGGTCTATGCGCCCGACACCGGCCGCGTGCGCCTGTGGCCCTTCGGCCTGGGGTATTGGCCGCGGCTGGACCTGGCGCCGGACCATCCGCTGCTGCGCAACCCGCGCGGCCACCGCGTCGACCGCTCGGACGTGGGCGTGCTGCTGGCCCACATGCGCGCGCTGCGCGAGCGCGGCAGCGCCATGCCGCTGGGCGACGCGCAGCTGGCCGGGCAAGCGGCCACCGGCCTGGAGATCACCGGCCCGGCCGGTGGCCGCGCCGACGCGGTGCAGCGCTACCGCGTCTGGCTGGCGCAGGGCAGCGGCTTCCCGCTGCGCGTGGACAGTTTCGGCGCCGACGGCGGCCTGATCGAATCCGTGGACATGAGCGACGCGCGCATCGACCCGCCCCTGCCCGATCGCTTTTTTACGCCCTGAGCCATGCCTGCGGCCAACGCCACCCTGTACCGGCTGACCACGCAGTGGCGCTTCGCGGCGCCGCTGGACGCGGTCTGGGCCGCCATCGCCGATGCGGAGCACTGGCCCCTGTGGTGGCCGGGCATCGAGGTCGTGACGCTGGAACCCGGCGACGCCCAGGGCCTGGGCGCCCTGCGTCGCTACCGCTGCCGCGGCGCCCTGCCCCTGCGGCTGTGTTTCACCGCCCGGGTCACGCACATCGTGGCGCAAGAGCTGATCGAGGGGCGGGCCTGCGGCGACCTCACCGGCCTGGGCCGCTGCCGCCTGAGCCATGCCCTGGGGCAGACCCGCGTGTGCTTTGACTGGCGCGTGCACACCAGCGGCCTGCGGCTGAGCCAGCTCGCGCGGCTGGCCCAGCCCCTGCTGCGCTGGAACCACGACCGGCTGATGCGGGCCGGCGGCCTCGGGCTGGAGCGCTATCTGGCCCGCGCCGCGGCCGGCAACGTTCTCAAAAACAAGAGCGCATAGCGCTTGTACCCTGGCGCTTTCAGGCTGTTTGGCCTTTGAAACGCCTTCATGATCTCAAAAGATAGTGGACGGCGCCTCCACGCCCGGTGCTGCCCTGCGGCGTACGCTCCCGCCCTCATCGGCGGCGCCGCGCACGAACGGGTTGCCGCGCAGCGCCTGCAGGTCGAGCACGCGCAGGCCGCCATACTCCACGCAGATCGCGCCCTGCTCCTGCAATACGGCCAGGGCCTCGTTCACGCGCTGGCGCGACAGGCCCACCAGGTAGGCCAGCTCTTGCTGGGTGATGCGCAGCACCTCGCCCACGCCAGGGTAGAGCACGGGGTTGAACAGCGCCGCCAGATTGCGCGCCACGCGCAGGTCGGGGTTGGTCAGGCGGTCGATCTCGCGCACCGCGATGAACTGGCCCAGGCGCTCGTTGAGCTGGTTCATGACGAAGCGGTTGAAGCCTATGGAATGGTCCAGCAGCCAATGAAAGGTGTCGATCGGCAGGCCCGCGACCACGCTTTTGCGCAGGGCCTGCACGTTGTAGCGATAGGGCTCGCGCTTGACGGCCGTGCCCTCGCCAAACCAGCCGCCCGGCGGCAGGCCGGCCAGGGTCATGCTGGCGCCATCGACGTTGTCGGTGTTCATCTTCAGCAGCCCCTGCACCACGCCAAACCAGTAGGTCACGGGCCGCCCCACGCGGCACACATAGTCGCCAGGGCTGGCATCGCCCACGACCACGGTGGCCACGGCGCGCTCACGCTCGGTGGGCAGCAGCCGTGCCAGCCAGGGAATGCCGTCCAGCTCCTGGGCGGTGGGCGGGCGGCGGCGCTGGTGCAGGGAGAGTTCTTGGCTCATGGGCCAGAGCATGGCGTCAAAGCCTGCGCACCGGCAGCGGGAATACCACGAAAACCCGGTCGACACACATCATTTTGATAGCTTTGAGCGCTTACCAGATAAGCGCCAGAGCCATATTTTCGTTGAAACCCTGCTCATCTGGACGGCAGCGCGTAGCGATAGCCGCGAAACGCCCAGACCGTGCGGCCGGGCTCGATGCGCTCCAGCACCAGGCCCGGCGCCGCCTGGTCGCCCTCGTGCAGCACCTGGTCGTTGACGATGGCCATGCGGTACTGCGGGTTGGAGGAATAGGTCACACCGGCCAGCTGCAGCGTGGGCAGCTGCTCGCGCACGGCCGGCGGCAGGTCGGCCTGGGCAAACACCGGGGCGGCGGTTTCGCTTGCCGGGGGCGGGGTTTTGGCGGGCTCGCTCCTGGGCGCGGCGGCCGGTTTTTCGGCGGCGCGGCGCTCGGCCCGTGCGGGCGGCGGCGCAGGGGTGCGCGGCGCGGCGCGCTCCTGGCGGGGCAGCGCGGGGGGCGATGCGGCGGCCGGCACAGGCGCCGGGGCCGCATCCATTGCCGCAGCGGCCACCACCGGCGCACTGATTGGCGTACTTACGTGCGGGCTGGCTGGCGCCTGGGCCATGGCGGCCACGGAAGCCGCCGGCGCTGCCGGCGTGCGCCACAGCCACCAGCCAGCGCCGGCCAGGCCCACGGCCAGGAGCAGCGCCGCCAGCGCCCAGGCCGCGCCGCGCGCCGGGCCCGCGTCCGCCACGGGCAGGCCCGTCACCGGTGTGGCCGGCGTATGCAGGCCGGGCACGCTGCCCCGGCCGCGCTCGGCCTGGGCGCGCCGCAGGGCATCAAGAATGTAGGACATGGGTTCAGCCTCCGCTGCGCAGACGGGGTTCTTGTATGCCGGCGGCGCGGTTGAGCATCATCAGGGTCATGGGGCCCGCCTGACCGTCGGGCGTGAGGCCCTGGTTCAGCTGGAATTGATGGATGTATGCGCGCCGCTGCTCTGGCGTCACGCCGCGCGCCCCGGCCGGGGCGGCGCCGGCCAAGGCCAGCTGCCGGTCCAGCCAGGCGGCGCCGGCGGCCGTCGCGGCCGCGTCGTCCCCGTTGGGCAGGTTGGCGGGCGCCTTCCACAGCGTGACGATCTCGCCGCGCCACAGCAGCGCCAGCTCGGCCACCGGCACCTGCAGCATGGCGCCGTCCACGCCCGCCAGCGTGGCCTGGTCGCCATCCAGCCGGCGCAGCAGGGCCGCCACGGCACGCTGTGCGCCATCCGCGGCACCGGCCGCCTGCAGGGCGAGCAACGCCGGCCGGTCGAGCTGGCGCAGCAGGCTCAGGCTGGCACGGCGCTGGCGATAGCAGCGCAGGCCCTCCGGCGCCAGCCAGGTGCAGGGATCGGCCACCTGCGCCGGCAGGCTGGCCTGCCACGCCTGGGCCAAGGCCTGCCAGCCGGCGGGGCTGCCGGCGGCAGGCTGGGCCGCGAGAAACTGCGTCAGCGCCTCGGCGGTGGCCGCGGTGGCAGGCTCCGCGGGCACGGTGGGCGGCGCAGCGACAGGCTCGGGCCGCGCCGCCGCGGCGGCCTGCGGCGCGGCGGCAACCGCAGGAGCGCCCGCCTGCAGCGCCTTGCGCTGCGCATCCACGGCCGGCACAGGCCCCCCCCCCAGGACCCAGCCCAGGGCGCCCGCGGCGGTCGCACCCGCCAGACCGCCCAGGCCGGCAAACCACCAGCGCCCACTCTTGCCCTGGTGCCACAGGGCCGCCGCAGTGCCGCGAGGGACATCGAACACCTCGCGCGCGGCCTGGCGCACGACGGCGTCGCTGACCTCGCGCGCGCCCGCGGCATAGGCCCCGAGCAACGCACGGTCGCACAGCAGGTTGATGCGCCGCGGCACGCCCCCGGTGAGCGCATGCACGCGCGCCAGCGCACGGCGCGCAAAAGGCAGCGGCCCCTGCAGCCCGGCCACGGCCAGGCGGTGGGCGATGTACTGGCGCGTCTCCTCGCGGCTCAGCGCCTGCAGGTGGTAGCGCGCAATGACGCGTTGCGCCAGCTGCTCCAGCTCAGGCGCAGCCACCATGGTGCGCAGCTCGGGCTGGCCGATGAGGATGATCTGCAGCAGCTTGCGCTCGCTGGTCTCCAGGTTGGTCAGCAGGCGCAGCTGCTCCAGCAGGTCGGGCGCAAGGTTCTGCGCCTCGTCGATGATGAGCACGTTGTTGCGCCCCGCGGCATGCTCGCGCAGCAGGAAGGCATTGAGCGGATCCAGGCCATCCTTCACGGTTTCTGCGCCAGGGGCGTTCGCCTGGTGCGCCACGCCGAATTCATCGCAGATGGAGCGCAGCAGCTCGGGCACGGTGAGCTTGGGATTGAAGATGTAGGCCACGTTGCAGTGCCCCGGAATCTGCTCCAGAAAGCAGCGGCACACGGTGGTCTTGCCGGTGCCGATCTCGCCCGTGAGCAACACGAAGCCGCCGCCCGCATCCAGCCCGTAGAGCAGATGCGCCAACGCCTCGCGGTGGCGCTCGCTCATGAACAGGTAGCGCGGGTCGGGCGCTATGGAAAACGGCGCATGCTGCAGGCCAAAGAACGGGGCATACATGACGGCGAGGATACCCGCCATCGGCAGCCGCCGCGCGCACGGGAAGTAACACGCCGCAGCCATGGCCGCGCTCAGGGTTTGACCTTTAAGGATTAACCCGGAAATTGTCGCCGCAAAGACATGATGACGTCAAAGCCCCTCCTAGCATTGCCTGCAATCCTGCGCTGGCATGCATTGGCTTGCCAGCCCCTCCACAGATTCCCATAGGAACAGGAATGACGACCACATTCCCCCACTTGCTGCTGCAGCACGCCGCCCAACGGCCCGATGCGCCGGCCCTGCGCGAAAAAGAATATGGCATCTGGCAGACCTGGAGCTGGCAGAGGGCGGCCGCCGAGGTGCGCCACATGGCCTGCGGCCTGCTGTCGCTGGGCTTTGCCAAGGGGCAGAACCTGGCGCTGATCAGCGACAACCGGCCGCATGTGTACATGGGCTTCATCGCCGTGCAGAGCATTGGCGGGGTGCCGATTCCGCTGTACCAGGACGCGGTGGCCGGCGAGATGAGCTTTGTCATCGAAGACGCCGACATCCACTTCGCGTTTGCTGAAAACCAGGAGCAGGTGGACAAGCTGCTGGAGGTGCGCGACGCCGTGTCCGGCCTGACCCACATCATCTATGACGACCCGCGCGGCCTGCGCCACTACGACCAGCCCGGCCTGATCAGCACCGCCGAGCTGATGACCAAGGGCCGGGAATGGGACCAGGACCACCCCGGCGTATGGGAGTCCATGATCGAGGGCCTCAGCCCGCAGGACGTATCGGTGATCCTCTACACCTCGGGCACCACGGGCAAGCCCAAGGGCGTGTGCCAGACGCACGCGGCCTTCATCGGCGCTGCCAGCGGCGCCGCCGAGGTGGACAAGCTGGGGCCCAATGACAGCATCATCTCCTACCTGCCGCCGGCCTGGGTGGGCGACCACCTGTTCTCGCTGGCGCAGTGGCTGGTGGCGGGCTACACCATCAACTGCCCGGAGTCGGCCGCCACCGTCAGCATCGACATGCGCGAGATCGGCCCGACCTACTACTTCGCGCCGCCGCGCGTGTTCGAGGGCATGCTGACCTCGATCCAGATCCGCATGGAGGACGCCGCCCCCTTCAAGCGCCGCCTGTACGAAAAGGCCATGCAGCTGGCGCACCGCGTGGGCTCGGACATCCTGGACGGCAAGCCCGTGGGTGCGTTCGACCGCCTGAAGTACCGCCTGGCCGACTTCGCCGTGTACGGGCCGCTGCGCAACGTCATGGGGCTGTCGCGCATCCACGTGGCCTATACCGCGGGCGCGGCCATCGGGCCGGAGCTGTTCCGTTTCTTCCGCTCGATCGGCATCAACCTGAAGCAGTTTTACGGCCAGACCGAGACCTGTGCCTATGTCTGCCTGCAGCGCGACGGTCAGGTCGATCTGAACACCGTGGGCCAGGCGGCGCCGGGCATCGAGCTCAAGCTGGCGGACAACGGCGAGGTGCTGGTCAAGGGCGTGTCAGTGCTCAAGGAGTACTACAAGCGCCCCGACGCCACGGCCGAGGTGATCGATGCCAACGGCTGGTTCCACACCGGCGACGCCGGCGTGATCGACGCCCAAGGCCAGTTGCGCATCATCGACCGCGCCAAGGACGTGGGCAAGCTGGCGGGCGGCGCCATGTTTGCGCCCAACTACATCGAGAACAAGCTCAAGTTCTTCCCGCACGTGAAGGAGGCGGTGTGCTTCGGCCACGACCGCACCCAAGTCTGCGCCTTCATCAACATCGACTTCGACGCCGTGGGCAACTGGGCCGAGCGGCAGAACCTGCCCTATGCCGGCTATGTGGACCTGGCCTCCAAGGCCAAGGTACTGGAGCTGATCGCCGACTGCGTGGCCCAGGTGAATGCCGACCTGGCGCGCGAGCCCGGCATGGCCGACACCCAGGTGGCGCGCTTCCTGGTGCTGCACAAGGAACTGGACCCGGACGACGACGAGCTCACGCGCACGCGCAAGGTGCGGCGCAACTTCATCGCCGACAAATACGGCGTGCTCATCGACGCGCTGTACGCGGGCAAGAACGAGCAGTTCATCGAGACCCAGGTGAAATTCGAAGACGGACGCAAGGGCAGTGTCAGCGCCACGCTGAAGATCATCGACGCCAAGACCACCGCCGCCTGACACACCAACCAAGGCCCCAGACAATGACCAGCAAGAAGATTGGCGACGTCATCCTCGACGTCAAGAACATCAGCCTGCGCTTTGGCGGCGTGAAGGCGCTGACGGACATCTCGTTCAACGTGCGCGAGCACGAGATCCGCTCCATCATCGGCCCCAACGGTGCGGGCAAGAGCTCCATGCTCAACTGCATCAACGGCGTCTACACCCCGCAGGAGGGCTCCATCACCTTCCGCGGCCAGACCTTCAGCCACATGAACAGCCGCCAGGTGGCGGAGATGGGCGTGGCACGCACCTTCCAGAATCTGGCGCTGTTCAAGGGCATGAGCGTGATCGACAACATCATGACCGGGCGCAACATGAAGATCAAAAGCAACATCCTCATGCAGGCGTTGCGCTGGGGCCCGGCCGAGCGCGAGGAGATCGCGCACCGCGAGAAGGTCGAGCACATCATCGACTTCCTGGAGATCCAGGCGCACCGCAAGACGCCCGTGGGCCAGCTGCCCTACGGCCTGCAAAAGCGCGTGGACCTGGGCCGCGCCCTGGCCATGGAGCCGCAGATGCTGCTGCTCGACGAGCCCATGGCCGGCATGAACGTGGAGGAAAAGCAGGACATGTGCCGCTTCATCCTCGACGTGAACGACGAGTTCGGCACCACCATCGTGCTCATCGAGCATGACATGGGCGTGGTCATGGACATCTCCGACCGCGTCGTGGTGCTGGACTACGGCAAAAAGATCGGCGACGGCGCGCCTCAAGAAGTCCGCGACAACGAAGACGTGATCCGAGCCTATCTGGGCACCAGCCACTGAGGCGGGAGACAAGCAAATGGCATTCTTTCTTGAAACACTGATCGGCGGCCTGATGGCCGGCATGCTGTATTCGCTGGTGGCGCTCGGCTTCGTGCTGATCTTCAAGGCCTCGGGCGTATTCAACTTCGCACAGGGAGCCATGGTGCTGTTCGCGGCGCTGGCCATGGCACGCTTTTCCGAGTGGATACCGAAGTGGACCGGCATCGACAACGCCATCGTGGCCAACCTCGCTGCCTTCCTGATCGCCGGCCTGTTCATGTTCGCCGTCGCCTGGCTCATCGAACGCCTGGTGCTGCGCCACCTCGTGAACCAGGAGGGCGCCACGCTGCTCATGGCCACGCTGGGCATCACCTACTTCCTCGAAGGCCTGGGCCAGACCTTCTTCGGCAGCGACATCTACAAGATCGACGTGGGCATGCCCAAGGATCCGGTGTTCCTGCTCGACTCCATATTCCAGGGCGGCGTGCTGGTGAACAAGGAGGATGTGATCGCCGCCGCCATCGCCGCCGCGCTGGTGCTGCTGCTGAGCCTGTTCTTTCAGAAGACCAAGACCGGCCGCGCCCTGCGCGCCGTGGCCGACGACCACCAGGCTGCACAGTCCATAGGCATTCCGCTCAACCATATCTGGGTCATCGTCTGGTGCGTCGCCGGCGTCGTGGCCCTGGTGGCCGGGATGATCTGGGGCTCCAAGCTGGGCGTGCAGTTCTCGCTGACCACCGTGGCGCTGCGCGCCCTGCCGGTGGTGATCCTGGGCGGCCTGACCTCCGTGCCCGGCGCCATCATCGGCGGCCTGATCATCGGCGTGGGCGAGAAGCTCTCCGAGGTGTACCTGGGCCCCTTCGTCGGTGGCGGCATCGAGATCTGGTTCGCCTATGTGCTGGCCCTGGTGTTCCTGCTGTTCCGTCCCCAGGGGCTGTTCGGCGAAAAGATCATCGATCGCGTATGACATACGCGATCAACCCGAAGGGTTCTTCGCCGCAGGCAAAGGATGAACTTTCAGCGAAGACTAACTTTGCAACGCAAAGTTAAGCGAAGCGTGTCGTAGCTCAAAGATAGATTGAAGGACAAATAATGTACTACCGCGAAAACGGCCAGTTCAAGACCACCTACAAGGCCGACCAGCAGATCTTTCCCATCGCCCAGGACCGCATCGCCATCTGGCTGCTTCTGGCCGCGGCCTTTGTGCTCGTGCCAATGCTGGCCAGCGACTATCTTTACCGCGCCATCCTGATCCCGCTGGTCATCATGTCGATGGCGGCCCTGGGCGTGAACATCCTCGTGGGCTACTGCGGCCAGATCTCGCTGGGCTCGGGCGCCTTCATGGCCGTGGGGGCCTATGGCGCGTTCAACTTCTTCGTGCGCTTTCCCGGCCTGCCCTTGATTCCCGCGCTGATCCTGGGTGGACTGTGCGCCACCTTCTTCGGCATCCTGTTCGGCCTGCCCAGCCTACGCGTCAAGGGCCTGTACCTGGCCGTGGCCACGCTGGCCGCACAGTTCTTCAGCGACTGGATGTTCCTGCGCATCAAGTGGTTCACCAACAACTCGGACTCAGGTTCGGTCTCGGTGAGCAACCTGCAGGTCCTGGGCCTGCCCATCGACAGCGCAGCGAGCAAATACCTGTTCTGCCTGGCCCTGCTGGTGGTAGTGGCCCTGCTGGCCAAGAACCTGGTGCGCGGCGCCATCGGCCGCGAGTGGATGGCCATCCGCGACATGGACGTGGCGGCCTCGGTGATCGGCATCCGCCCCATGTACGCCAAGCTGTCGGCCTTTGCCGTGAGCAGCTTCATCGTCGGCATGGCCGGTGCGCTGTGGGCCTTCGTGCATCTGGGCTCGTGGGAGCCTGCGGCGTTCTCCGTCGAGGTGTCGTTCCGCCTGCTGTTCATGGTCATCATCGGCGGCCTGGGCTCCATCATGGGCGCCTTCTTCGGCGCGGCCTTCATCGTGGTGCTGCCCATCTTCCTGAACCAGTTCCTGCCCGCCCTGGCCGGCCTGTTCGGCATGGAGATCTCCACGGCCGCGGTTTCGCATGCCGAGCTGATGATCTTCGGCGCTCTGATCGTGTGGTTCCTCATTGTCGAGCCCCACGGCCTGGCCAAGCTCTGGTCCATAGGCAAGCAGAAGATGCGTGTCTGGCCCTTCCCGCATTGAGATTTTTGCAAGCAGTGTTCCGCGCCCACCGGCGCAATTGAGGCGACTTTCCATCCATCAACAAGGAGACATGATCATGAAACTCAACCGACTCGCCCTGGCCGCCACCGTGGCCTGCACCCTGGCAGGTTTTGCCGGGGCCGCCGCCGCACAGGCCAAGGAACAGTTCTTCCCCCTGCTGTCCTACCGCACCGGCCCCTACGCCCCCAACGGCACGCCCTGGGCCAACGGCAAGCAGGACTACATCAAGCTCATCAATGCCCGTGACGGCGGCATCAACGGCGTCAAGCTGACCTTCGAAGAATGCGAAACCGGCTACGCCACCGACCGTGGCGTGGAGTGCTACGAACGCCTCAAGAGCCGTCCTGGCGTGTCGCTGTTCGATCCGCAATCGACCGGCATCACCTTCGCCCTGACCGAGAAGGCTCCGGCCGACAAGATCCCGCTGATGACGCTGGGCTATGGCCTGTCGGTCTCGCAGGACGGCATGGCGTTCAAGTGGAACTTCCCCTTCATGGGCAGCTACTGGACTGGCGCCGACATCCTGATCCAGCACATCGGCAAGAGCCTGGGCGGCATGGACAAGCTCAAGGGCAAGAAGATCGCCCTCGTCTACCACGACAGCCCGTTCGGCAAGGAACCCATCCCGCTGCTGCAGGAACGTTCCAAGATGCACGGTTTCGAGCTGCAGATGCTGCCGGTGACGGCGCCCGGCGTGGAGCAGAAGGCCACCTGGCTGCAGGTGCGCCAGAGCCGCCCCGACTTCGTGCTGCTCTGGGGCTGGGGCGTGATGAACTCCACCGCCCTGAAGGAAGCCCAGGCCACGGGCTATCCGCGCGACAAGATGTACGGCGTGTGGTGGGCCGGTGCTGAACCCGACGTGCGCGACGTGGGCGATGGCGCCAAGGGCTACCACGCGCTGGCGCTCAACGGCCACGGTCAGCAGTCCAAAGTCATGCAGGACATCCTCAAGCATGTGCATGACAAGGGCCAGGGCACGGGCCCCAAGGACGAAGTCGGCTCGGTGCTGTACACCCGCGGCGTCATCATCCAGATGCTCAGCATCGAGGCCGTGCGCCGCGCGCAGGAGCGCTTCGGCAAAGGCAAGGTCATGACCGGCGAGCAGGTGCGCTGGGGCATGGAGAACCTGGCGCTCGACCAGAAGAAGCTCGACGCCCTGGGCTTCAACGACCTGATGCGCCCGCTGTCCACCAGCTGCAACGACCACATGGGCTCAACCTGGGCGCGCGTACACAGCTGGGATGGCAAGAAGTGGAACTTCGCGTCCGACTGGTACCAGGCTGACGAACAAATCATCAAGCCCATGGTCAAGTCCGGCTCCGAGAAGTACCTGGGCGACAAGAAGATGCAGCGCCGCGACGCGGCCGACTGCCAGAGCTAAGGCATCCCCCTGAGGCGCTGCGCGCCTTCCCCCTTCTCTCGGCTTCGCCGGTAAGGGGGGCGACGCCAGCGCTGCGGGGCGGCCCTTGCGCGGCGTCCGCGCGCCCGGGCCGCACCAGTTTTCACCGGCTGTATTCACAGCCGCCAACCGAAAGGGTTGTGCCGCAACCCTTTCGATTGGCACAGCGAAGGCAACACCATGGATTCCAAAAACATCGTTCTCAACGTCAACGGCATCGAGGTCATCTATAACCACGTGATCTTGGTGCTCAAGGGCGTCTCGCTGCAGTTGCCCGAGAAAGGCATCGTCGCCCTGCTCGGCGGCAACGGCGCGGGCAAGACCACCACGCTGCGCGCCATCTCCAACCTGCTCAAGGGCGAGCGCGGCGAGGTGACCAAGGGCAGCATCGAGCTGCGCGGCGAGCGCATCGAGAACCTCTCACCAGCCGATCTGGTCCGACGCGGCGTGGTCCAGGTCATGGAGGGGCGCCACTGCTTCGCCCACCTGACCATAGAGGAGAACCTGCTGACCGGCAGCTACACGCGCACGGACAAGGGCGAGATAGCGGCCAACCTGGAGAAGGTCTACAACTACTTCCCGCGCCTGAAGACGCGGCGCACCAGCCAGGCCGCCTACACCTCGGGCGGCGAGCAGCAGATGTGCGCCATCGGCCGCGCCATCATGTGCAACCCCAACATCGTGCTGCTGGACGAACCTTCCATGGGCCTGGCGCCACAGATCGTGGAAGAGGTGTTCAACATCGTGAAGGATCTCAACGCCAAGGAAGGCACTACCTTCCTGCTAGCCGAGCAGAACACCAACATGGCGCTCAAATACTCGGACTACGGCTACATCATGGAAAGCGGGCGCATCGTCATGGACGGCCCGGCCCAGGAGCTGGCCAACAACGAGGACGTAAAGGAGTTCTACCTGGGCGTGGGCGGCGGCGAAAGGAAGAGCTTCAAGGACGTCAAGAGCTACAAGCGGCGCAAGCGCTGGCTGGCCTGATTGCCAATATTTTCATAGCTACTGGCGCACACCCTGTATGCGCTAGCGGCATTTTTTACCCCAATTTTTGAAACGCACAGGAGACCATGGGATGAGCCAGCACTACGACGCCCTGGAAACCCGCAGCCCGCAGGAGCGCGAAGCCGCCCTGTTGGCCGCGCTGCCGCAGCAGATCGCCCACGCCCAAAAGTCCAGTGCGGCCTTTGCCAGCATCCTGGCCGGGGTGGACGCCGCCGCCATCACCAGCCGTGCGGCGCTGGCCGGACTGCCCGTGACGCGCAAATACGAGCTGCTGGAGCGCCAGCAGGCCGAGCGCACGCACAACGCCTTTGGCGGCTTTGCCAGCATAGGCTTTGGCGCCGCCATGCCGCGCGTGTTCGCCAGCCCCGGACCCATCTACGAGCCCGAGGGTGCGCGAGCCGACTACTGGCGCATGGCCCGCGCCCTGCATGCCGCCGGTTTTCGCGCCGGCGAGCTGGTGCACAACTGTTTTTCCTACCACTTCGTGCCCGCAGGCTCGATGATGGAAACGGGCGCTCACGCCCTGGGCTGCACGGTGTTTCCCGGCGGCACGGGCCAGACCGAGCAGCAGGTGCAAGCCATGGCCGAGCTCAAGCCCGCGGGCTACATCGGCACGCCCAGCTTCCTGAAGATCATTCTGGAAAAGGCCGCCGAGATGGGGGTGCAGCTGCCCAGCCTGAGCAAGGCCCTGCTCTCGGCCGAGGCCTTCCCACCCTCGCTGCGCGACTGGTTCGCCGAGCGGGGCGTGACGGGCTACCAGTGCTACGGCACGGCCGACCTGGGCCTGATCGCCTACGAAACCGAGGCGCGCGAGGGCCTGGTGCTCGACGAGGGTGTGATCGTCGAGATCGTGCGCCCCGGCACGGGCGACCCCGTGCCCGAGGGCGAGGTGGGCGAGCTGGTCGTGACCACGCTCAACCCCGATTACCCGCTGATCCGCTTCGGCACCGGCGACCTGTCGGCCGTGCTGCCCGGCACCTGCCCCACGGGCCGCAGCAACACCCGCATCAAGGGCTGGCTCGGCCGCGCCGACCAGACCACCAAGGTGCGCGGCATGTTCGTGCACCCGGGCCAGGTGGCGCAGGTCGTGAAGCGCTTCCCGCAGATCACCAAGGCGCGCCTGGTGGTCAGCGGCGAGATGGCCAATGACCAGATGGAGCTGCAGGTCGAGACCACCGAGACCGCCCCCGGCCTGGCGCAGCTGCTGCAGGAAGCCCTGCGCGAAGTCACCAAGCTGCGCGGCGAGGTGCAGATGCTGCCGCCGGGCAGCCTGCCCAATGACGGCAAGGTCATAGAGGACGCGCGCAGCTACCGTTGATTCCATTTCCAAATCATTCGTGTCTAGGAGCCTGTTTGCGGCCGGCACGACCGGGCGCGCCAGTCACCTGCAAGCCTGGTGTCAGCTGCTTGCGTACACTGCGCGCGCCCGAGGGGACAGCACCCATGCGCGGAATCGGTGTTTTCATGCATCGACCGCCTCCCCCTCTTTCCTATCATTGCGCATGTTTTTTCAAGGAAGCTCCATGCACACCACCTTCAAGCTCGCCCTGGGCGCGGCCTCCATCCTGGCCGCCTTCGGGGCCTCTGCCCAGGCTTACCCAGCAGCGGGCAAAAACATCTCCATCGTCGTGCCCTTCTCGGCCGGCGGCCCCACCGACCGCGTGGCGCGCGACCTGGCCGAAGCCATGCGCAAACCCCTGGGCGGCGCCACCATCGTCATCGACAACGCCGCCGGAGCGGGCAGCACCATTGGCGTGGCCAAGGTGGCCCGGGCTGCTCCCGATGGCTACACCCTGCTGCTCACCCACATCGGCATGGCCACCATCCCCACGCTGTACCGCAAGCTGCCGTTCAACGTGATGAACGACTTCGAGTTCCTGGGCATCGTCAACGACGTGCCCATGACCATCATCTCGCGCCCGACGCTGGAGGCGAAGAACTACAAGGAACTCGCGGCCTGGATCGCGCAGAAAAAGGAAAAGGTGAACCTGGGCCATTCCGGCCTGGGGTCGGCCGGCCATCTGTGCGGGCTGATGTTCCAGCACGCGCTGCAGTCGCACATGACGCCCGTAGCCTACAAGGGCGCGGCGCCGGCCATCACCGACCTGATCGGCGGCCAGATCGACCTGATGTGCGACCAGACCACCAACACCACGGCGCAGATCGAGGGCAAGAAGGTCAAGGCCTTTGCCGTCACCACCAGCCAGCGCCTGACGATGCCGGCGCTCAAGGATCTGCCGACGCTGCAGGAGAGCGGCCTGAAGGACTTCAACGTCTCGGTCTGGCACGGCCTGTATGCCCCCAAGGGCACGCCCGCCGCCGTGGTTGCGCGCATCAACGAGGCGCTGCAGGTGGCCGTGAAAGACCCTGAGTTCATCAAGAAGCAGGAAGGCCTGGGCGCCGTGGTGGTGGCCGACAAGCGCGTGGAGCCGGCCGAGCACAGGAAGTTCGTGCAGTCCGAAATCGACAAGTGGGGCGTGGTTATCAAGGCTGCTGGCGCCTACGCCGACTGACCCCCGGCCAGCGCCAACGCTCTCAACGCCCGCTGCACCTGCAGCGGGCGTTTTCGTTTTCTCCGGCCCTGCGGGTTACCCTGCTGGCGCGGCACTCCCGCAAGGCCCTACAAATGGCGCTTTCTTGTCAACGCTCGGGAGGAGTCATGCACATCAACACCCCACGCCGCCAGGCCCTGCACACCCTTGCCGCCGCTCTGGCCCTGGGCCTGGCCGGCATGGCACAGGCGCAAACCCATTGGCCCACCAAGCCGGTGCGCATCGTCGTGCCGTTCGCGGCCGGCGGCACCACCGACATCCTGGCGCGCGCCATCGCCCCCGAACTGGGCAAGGTCTTCGGCCAGCAGTTCATCGTGGACAACCGCGGCGGCGCGGGCGGCAACATCGGCGCGGAGCTGGTGGCCAAGGCGCCCGGCGACGGCTACACCCTGCTCATGGGCACGGTGGGCACGCATGGCATCAACCGTGCACTCTACAAGCAGCTGCCCTATGACCCGATCAAGGACTTCGCGCCCATCACGCTGGTGGCCTCGGTGCCCAACGTCATGGTCATGAACACCGAGAAGGCGCGCGCCCTAGGCATCGCCACCGTGCAGGACTTCATCCGCTACGCCAAGGCCAACCCGGGCCGGCTGAACATGGCCTCCAGCGGCAACGGCACCTCCATCCACCTGGCGGGCGAGCTGTTCAAGAGCATGACCGGCACCTACATGCTGCACATGCCCTACCGCGGCTCGGCACCGGCGCTGCTGGACATGGTGGGCGGCAACATGGACGTGATGTTCGACAACCTGCCGTCCTCCATGGCGCATATCAAGTCCGGCAAGCTCAGGGCGCTGGCCGTGACCAGCGCTGCACGCTCGGCCGCCCTGCCCGACGTGCCCACGGTGGAAGAGGCCGGCGGCCCGCCGCTCAAGGGCTACGAGGCCAGCTCCTGGTTTGGCCTGCTGGCGCCCGCGGGCACGCCGGCCGAGGTGGTGCAGCGCCTGCAGCAGGAGGTGGCGAAGGCCCTGGCCAGCCCGGCCGTGAAGGAACGGCTACTGGCGCAGGGCGCGATTCCGGGCGGCAACACGAGCGCCGAGTTCACGGCCATGATCGACGGCGAGCACCGCAAGTGGGCGCAGGTGGTGAAGGCCTCGGGCGCGAAGGTGGATTAACCCCCAGCCCAGATCACCAGACCACGTCGTGATCCTCGGCGGCGCTGCGGCGCAGCATGTCGATGAAAGGCGCCGCGCGCTGGCGTAGGCTCACGGAGTCGCGCGGCAGCTCCCGGCCATCGTCCGGCGCGCCCTCATCGTCGTCGGTAGCTGCGGCGCGTACCGCATCGTCGGCCAGCACGGCCGTCTCCAGTGCGGCAATGGCCGCAGGGATCTGCGCCACGGTCACGATGCCATGGCTGTCGTCGGGGCTCTTGCCAATGATCTGCAGCACGCGTCGGCCATTGGGCTCCAGCATGATGAGGTCGGCCGTGGCGAGGGATTTGAATTTGAAAAGCATCGGGCCTCCAGAACAATGTTTCAGGCGGTGCGCGGCTTCGCCAGGTCTGCATACATGTAGGCGCGGTTGAAAGGATAGTCGCACTGGGCCCCCTGGAGCGCGCCCTGCGCGACCACCCCCGTGGGCCGCGCCGCCAGTATCTGGTGCAGCGCGATCCAGCCACGCTCGAAGGCCAGGGCGCTGCCCGCCAGGTACAGGCGGTAGGCGCGCAGCGCCTTTTCACCCAACTCCTGGCCATGCTGGCTGACCAGAATATGCCGCGCCTCTTGCAGGCGCGCTTCCAGCGCATCGGACCAGGCCCACAGCGTGCGCGTGTAATGCGGGCGCAGGTTTTCCGTGTCCAGCATTTCCAGGCCGGCGCGCGCCAGCTCCTGCAGCGCCACGCTCACATGCAGCAGCTCGCCGCCGGGGAAAATGTAGCGCTCAATGAAGTCACCCATGCCGGCGCCCAGGCCGGCGGTGTTGTCCAGCCCGGCCGCGGTGATGCCATGGTTCATCAGCAGGCCGCCGGGACGCAGCAGGCGCTGCATGCTGGCAAAGTAGCGCCCCATCTGCGCATGGCCCACATGCTCGAACATGCCCACCGAGGCAATCTTGTCGAAGGGCTCGTCCACTTGCAGCGCACGATAGTCCAGCAACTGCATGCGCACCCGGCCCTGCAGGCCGCGCGCGTGGATCAGCCGCTGCGCATGGGCATGCTGGTGGCGCGACAGGGTGACGCCCGTGGCGTCCACGCCGTAATGCTCGGCGGCCCACAGCAGCAAGCCGCCCCAGCCCGCACCCATGTCCAGAAAACGCTCGCCCGGGCGCAGCATGAGCTTCTTGCAGATATGGTCAAGCTTGGCCTCCTGCGCCTGTGCCAGGCTCATGCCCGCGGCGGAAAAATAGGCGCAGGAATAGACCAGCCGCGGATCCAGCCACAGGGCATAGAAATCATCGGACAGGTCGTAGTGGCGCTCGACGTGCCGGGCATCCCACTGCCGCGTATGCGCCGCCATGGAGCGCGCGCGCAGCAGCACGCGGCGCCACCAGTGCGAATGCTCGTCGCGCGCCGGATCCAGGCGCAGCAGGGCCGCGGCCGCGGCCATGAGCTGGCGCATGCCGCCCTCCACCACCACCCGGCCTTCGACGATGGCCGTGCCCACATGGCCGATCTCACCCATGGCCAGGGCCACCATGGCCATGCGGTCGTGCAAACTAAGGCGCAGATCGGCCTTCGCGTCGCCCAGCCACTTCCCGCTCGGCAGCTCCACGGCGATAGCCACCGGCGACCGTGCCAGGTTGGACTCCAGGGAACTGAGCAAATGCTTCACGGCATGTCCTCCTTGCTTGGGAGCAGGCGCGATTCTTGGGGCCACGAAGCCTTCACGTCAATCGGCGCAAGCCATAAGTTATATCCGTGTAAATTCGGCTGAAATGCTGGTCCTGCAAGCGCAAATAACTATATTTTTCATAGCAAAACAAGGATCGCCATGGTCATGCCGCGGCACACACCTGCCCCTGGCTTGAAAGGGATGCTCTCAAATATGGCCTAATAGCGGGCTTTCACCGTTTTTCATTGCAGGAACCATCATGGGCAACAAAATCGTCACCGAAGCCGACCGCAAGCGTACTCCCCGCCCCACCCCCATGCCCGGCATGCCCGTGGCCACGCAAGGCCGCGGCCAGCGCGTGAGCCTGGAGCGCGGCGTGGCCACGCGCAGCAAGAAGAACCCGGGCAAGCGCCACGGTTGAGATGCGCCAGCACCATGAAACAGCCCTCTTCGGAGGGCTGTTTCATTTGGGCGCCACAAAGGCGGCGCGCGCCGCCGCCGCGGCGGCACGCGCGCCGCAGCCCTCGATATGGTCGTTGACCAGGCCCATGGCCTGCATGAAGGCATACATGGTCGTCGGGCCGACGAAGCTGAAGCCGCGTTGCTTCAGGTCCTTGGACAGCGCCACGGATGCGGCCGAGGTGGTGAGCGCGCGCACGGCATCCAGCGTCATGCGCCCGGGCCGGTCCTGCGCGGCCTGCGGTGCATAGCGCCACACATAGGCGCAGAGGGACCCGAATTCGCCACGCAACTGCAGCACACGCCGCGCATTGTTGATGGCCGACTCGATCTTGCCGCGGTGGCGCACGATGGCCGCATCGCCCATCAACCGCTCGACCTCGGCCGGGCCGAAGCGCGCCAGCTCCTCGGCCTCGAAGTTCGCCAGCGCGGCGCGGAAGGCCTCGCGCTTGTTCAAGATGGTGATCCAGGACAGGCCCGCCTGGAAGCCCTCCAGGCACAGCTTTTCGAACAGGCGGCGCTCATCGGCTACGGGAAAGCCCCACTCATGGTCGTGGTAATGGCGGTACAGGGGCGAGGCTCGGCACCAGAAGCAGCGTGCGTGGCCCGCCTCGTCGGCAAACAGGCCGCTGGCGTGCAGGGCATCTTGGGCATCGGACATGGCCGCATTGTGCGGCAGGCATGGCACGCAGTGCTTGCTATGCTGCGCCTCCATGCCCGTCCACCGATTGCGTCCCCTGCTGCTGGCCGCCGCCCTGCTGCTGGGCGGCTGCGCGCAATCGGGCGGCACGCCGGGCTACTACTGGCAGTCGCTGCGCGGGCATCTGGAGCTCCTGCAGGCGGCCCGCCCGGTGCAGGAATGGATAGACCGTGCGGACACACCGGCGCCGCTGCGCGAGCGGCTGGCGCTGGCGCAAAACGCGCGCAGCTTTGCCGTGACCGAGTTGGCGCTGCCCGACAACGCCAGCTACCGGCGCTATGCCCGCCTGGAGCGCAGCGCCGCCGTGTGGAACGTGGTCGCGGCCGGGCCCTACTCGCTCCAGCTGCACCGCTGGTGCTTTCCGATCACCGGCTGCATAGGCTACCGCGGCTACTTCGACGAGGCCGACGCCCGCGCCGAAGCCGCCCGGCTGGCCGCCACGGGGCTGGAAGTGAACGTGTACGGCGTGCCCGCCTATTCCACGCTGGGCTACAGCAACTGGCTGGGCGGCGATCCGCTCCTGTCCACCTTCATCGCCTGGCCGGAGGGCGACTTCGTGCGCCTGCTGTTCCATGAACTGGCGCACCAGCAGGTCTATGCCGTGGGGGACACGGCCTTCAACGAGTCCTACGCCACGGCCGTGGAACGCCTGGGCGTGCGGCGCTGGCTGGAGCTGCATGCCCGGCCGGCGGCGCGCACGCAGTTCGAGGCCAGCGAGCAGCGCCGCGCACAGTTTCGCGCCCTCACGCGCGCCACGCGCGCACGCTTGGCAGAGATTTATGCATCAAATACGGCTGAAACACCCGACCACAAAGCGCAGGCAGCTATGAAAACAGAAGCCATGCGGGCGTTTCATGCCGACTACGCGGCCCTGCGCGCGCGCTGGCTGGCGGCGCAGATAGCGCCCGCACAGCTCGCGGCCCTGGACCGGTGGGTGAGCGAGGCCAACAACGCCAGCTTTGCGGCCCAGGGCGCCTATGACGACCTGGTGCCGGCCTTCGTGGCGCTGTTTCAGCGCGAGGGGCGCGACTGGCCGCGCTTTCATGCGGCCGTGCGGGCACTGGCCCAGTTGCCACAGGCCGAGCGCGAGGCTGCGCTCAGGGCGCTGGCAGCGCCGGCAGGCGGCGCTTGATGTCAGCCGCGCAGGGACTCGATGAGATCGATGTACTGCTGCTTGGCCGCATCCGCGGCCGTGCCCTTGAGCTTTTCCCAGGCGTCCCATTTGGCACGGCCCACGATGTCGGAGAAGCTCGGCTTCTTCTCGGCGTTGTCGCCCGCCGTGGCCTGCTTGTACAAGGCGTAGATCTTCAGCAGCGTGGGATTGTCCGGGCGCTCGGTGAGCAGCCTGGACTGGGCGACGGCGGCCTCGAAGGCTGCGTTCAGGTCGGACATGGGGTCTCTCCAATGGCGGATGT
Source organism: Alicycliphilus denitrificans (assembly GCF_044792555.1). Classification (GTDB taxonomy): domain Bacteria; phylum Pseudomonadota; class Gammaproteobacteria; order Burkholderiales; family Burkholderiaceae_C; genus Alicycliphilus; species Alicycliphilus denitrificans_A. The sequence goes on along the minus strand of NZ_CP126238.1, from coordinate 533,867 downwards.
GATCAGCACGCAAGTGTAGTCACAAATCTGCACGACCGTTCTTTTTTCTGTGGATACGCTCAAACCGTGGGCGAGGCCAGCCACTGGCGCGCCAGCTCCACCCAGTAGGTGCCGCCCAGCGGGATCAGCGCGTCATTGAAGTCGTAGCTCGGGTTGTGCAGCGTGCAGGGGCCGCCGCCATGGCCCATGTCGCGGTGGTCGCCGTCGCCGTTGGCGATGAAGACATAGGCGCCCGGCTTGGCTTGCAGCATGAAGGAAAAATCCTCGGCCCCGCCGGTGGGCTCCTGGGCCAGCACCTTGTCTGCGCCCACGATGTCCACCATCACCTGGCGCGCAAACGCGGCCTCGGCCTCGGAGTTGATCGTGGGCGGGTAATTGCGCACGAACTCGAACTCGCAGCGCGCCTCGAAGGCCGCGCAGGTGTGCTCAGCCACCTGGCGCATGCGCCGCTCGATCATGTCCAGCAACTCGACGGAGAAGGTGCGCACCGTGCCCTGCAGCACGCAGAAGTCGGGCACCACGTTGGTGGCCTCGCCGGCCTGGATCATGGTGACCGAGATCACGCCGGCCTCGATGGGCTTCTTGTTGCGGCTGATGATGGTCTGGAAGGCCTGCACCATCTGGCAGGCCACGGGCACGGGGTCGATCCCTAGGTGCGGCATGGCGCCATGGCTGCCCTTGCCATGGATGGTGATCTTGAACTCGTTGGATGAGGCCATCACCGGCCCCGGGCTCACGGCAAAGCTGCCCGTAGGCATGCCGGGCCAGTTGTGCATGCCGAACACGGCCTGCATGGGGAACTTGTCGAACAGGCCGTCCTTGATCATCTCGCGCGCGCCGCCGCCGCCCTCCTCGGCCGGCTGGAAGATCAGGTACACGGTGCCGTCAAAGTCGCGGTGCTGGGAAAAATACTGTGCCGCTGCCAGCAGCATGGCCGTGTGCCCGTCATGGCCGCAGGCGTGCATCTTGCCCGCATGCTTGCTGGCGTGGGCGAAGGTGTTGAACTCCTGCATGGGCAGGGCGTCGATGTCGGCGCGCAGGCCCACGGCGCGGCCGCAGGCGCCGCCGTCGCGGCCCTGCACTATGCCCACCACACCCGTCGTGCCCAGCCCGCGGTGGATGGGGATGCCCCATTCGGTGAGCTTGGCGGCAATCACGTCGGCCGTGCGCTCTTCCTTGAAGCAGAGTTCAGGATGGGCATGGATGTCGCGGCGCACGGTGGCGATGGCAGGGGCGGCGGCGGCAATGGCGTCTAGGATCTTCATGATGTGCTCAGAGCTTGTTTCCTTGGAAGCCTGACAGTCTAGCCCTGCCCGACAGGCCTGCCAAACAACGGGTTATGGACAAAGAAACCATGCCTCTGGCCCCTGCCTGCGCTTCGTGATGAAATGCACGCCCGCCACCGACCCAGCACCCGCCATGCCCACCGCCACCATCCGCGGCGCCTGCCCGCACGACTGCCCCGACACCTGTGCCCTCATCACCACCGTGGAGAACGGCCGCGCCGTGCGCGTGCAGGGCAACCCGGCGCATGCGCAGACCGGCGGCGTGCTGTGCGCCAAGGTCTCACGCTATGCCGAGCGCACGCACCACGCCGAGCGCATCCTCACGCCCTTGAAGCGCACCGGCCCCAAGGGCAGCGGCCGGTTCGCGCCCGTGTCCTGGGACGAGGCGCTTACCGACATCGCCCGGCGCCTTGGCAAAATAGCCGCGCGCGACGCGCAGGCCATCTTGCCCTACAGCTACGCCGGCACCATGGGCCTGGTGCAGGGCGAGAGCATGGACCGGCGCTTCTTCCACCGCCTGGGCGCGTCGCTGCTGAACCGCACCATCTGCGCCACCGCCGGCGGCGAGGGGCTCAACTACACGCTGGGCGGCAAGCTGGGCATGAAGGTGGAGTTCTTCGCGGAGGCCAGGCTGATCCTGATCTGGGGCAGCAACTCCATCGGCAGCAACCTGCATTTCTGGCGCATCGCCCAGCAGGCCAAGCGGGACGGCGCGCGCCTAGTGTGCATAGACCCGCGCCGCACCGAGACCGCCGAGAAATGCCACGAGCACCTGCAGCTGCGCCCCGGCACCGACGCCGCGCTGGCCCTGGCGCTGATGCACGAACTCATAGTGCATGACTGGCTGGACCACGATTACATCGCGCGCCACACGCTGGGCTGGGAGGCCTTGCGCGCACGCGCCCTCGAATGGCCACCCGAGCGCGCGGCCGAGGTCTGCGGATTGAGCGTGGAGCAGATCCGCCGCCTGGCGCGCGAGTACGGCCAGACGAAGCCCGCCGCCATCCGCCTGAACTACGGCGTGCAGCGCGCACATGGTGGCGGCAACGCGGTGCGCGCCGTGGCCTGCCTGCCCGCGCTCACCGGCGCCTGGCGCGAACGTGCGGGCGGCATGCTGCTGTCCAGTTCCGGCGCCTTCCCCGTGGACCGTGCGGCGCTGCAGCGCCCCGAGCTGCTGGCCGACCGCACACCGCGCACCATCAACATGGTGACCATCGGCGACGACCTGCTGCGCGAATCCTCACCCGCCTTCGGCCCGCGCATCGAGGCCCTGGTGGTCTACAACAGCAACCCCGTGGCCGTGGCGCCCGAGTCGCCCAAGGTGGTGCGCGGCTTTGCACGCGAGGACCTGTTCACCGTGGTGCTGGAGCATTTCCAGACCGACACGGCCGACTGGGCCGACTACATCCTGCCTGCCACCACCCAGCTTGAGCACTGGGACGTGCACCTGGCCTACGGCCACACCGACGTGCTGCTTAACCGCCCGGCCATTCAACCCCAGGGCCAGGCGCGCAGCAACGCACAGATCTTCCGCGACCTGGCGGCGCGCATGGGGTTCACTGAGTCCTGCTTTGCCGACAGCGACGAAAAGCTGTGCCGCCAGGCCTATGGCGAGAAGGTGGACTTCAACCTGCTGCTGGAGCAGGGCTTCGCCCCGCTGCCCGTGCCCGATGCGCCGTTTGCCGATGGCGGCTTTCCCACGCCCTCAGGGCGCTGCGAATTTTTCAGCCAGCGCCTGGCCGATCAGGGCCTGGACCCGCTGCCCGGCCATGTACCGAACCACGAGGTGGCGGGAGAATCGGCGCTGTACCCGCTGGCCATGATCTCGCCGCCGGCGCGCAACTTCCTCAACTCCAGCTTCGTCAACCTGCAAAGCCTGCGCGACATCGAAGGCCGCCCGCTGCTGGAGATGCACCCCGACGACGCCAGCGCGCGCGGCATTGCCGACGGCGCCCTGGTACGCGTCTTCAACGGGCGCGGCAGCTACGAATGCCACGCCGCGCTCAACGGGCGCGCCCGCCCCGGCGTGGTCAACAGCCTGGGCGTGTGGTGGCGCAAGCTGGGCCACAACGGCACGAATGTGAACGAACTCACCAGCCAGGCCCTGACGGACATGGGCGCCGGGCCGACGTTCTACGACTGCACCGTACAGGTCGAGGCGGCGGAAAAATGCTCCTGAACCAATAGCTGCTAACGCTTTATTCACAAGCACTACAGCCATTTTTCTTTCATAAACCCGCTACGGCTGGGCAATGCACTGGTCAATGGCCCCAAACAGGCTTAGCCCGTCCCGGCCCTTCATCTCAATGCGGATGGTGTCGCCGTACTTCATGAATTCCGTACTCGGCTGGCCGTCCTCGATGGTCTCCATGCAGCGCTTCTCGGCAATGCAGGAATAGCCCTTGGACCAGTCCTTGTTGCTCACCGTGCCGCTGCCCACGATGGAGCCGGCGCGCACGTTGCGCGTCTTGGCGATATGGGCGATGAGCTGGCCGAAGTGGAAGCTCATCTCCGGCCCTGCCTCGCACATGCCGACCTTGCGACCGTTCCAGGTCGATTGCAGCGTCAGGTGCACGCGCCCGCCCTGCCAGGCATCGCCCAGCTCGTCCAGCGTCACGGCCACGGGGCTGAAGGCGGTGGCCGGCTTGGACTGGAAGAAGCCGAAGCCCTTGGCCAGCTCGGCCGGTATCAGGTTGCGCAGGCTGACATCGTTGGCCAGCATCACCAGGCGTATGCCGTCGAGCGCCTGCTCAGGCGCCGCGCCCATCTTCACGTCGCCGGTGATGACGGCGATCTCGGCCTCGAAGTCGATGCCCATGGCCTCGGCAGGCACGACCACGTCGTCGCAGGGGCCCAGGAAATCGTCGCTGCCGCCCTGGTACATGAGCGGATCGGTGTAAAAGCTGGCCGGCACCTCGGCGCCGCGCGCCTTGCGTACCAGCTCGACATGGTTGAGGTAGGCCGAGCCATCGGCCCACTGGTAGGCGCGCGGCAGCGGCGCCATGCACTGGCGCGCGTCGAACGGGAACGCATGGCGCGCGCGGCCGGCGTTGAGCTGCTCGTACAGGTCCTGCAGCTGCGGTGCGAGGAAGTTCCAGTCGTCCAGCGCCTGCTGCAGGCGGCTGGCAATGCCGGTCGCATAATGGGCTTGCGCTAAATCACGAGAGACAACGACAAGCTGGCCGTCGCGTGATCCGTCCTTGTAGGTCGCCAGTTTCATGGTGCATGCCTTCCGTCAGGGTGGGTTTCGTACCCAAAAATTCTATGCCGCACCGTGCCCTGCTACTGCTCACCGCCCTGGTACTGGCCCTGCACTGGCTGGTGCTAGTGGGCCTGCCGCTGGGCGGCAGCGATCGGGGCCAGCCGCAGCGCATGGCCTTGCACACGCGCATGCTGCCGCCGCCACCCGCCCCAGCGCCGCCACCCGAGGCCAAGCCCGCGCCCACGGCGACGCCGCGGCCGCGCCCGGTGCGCAGGCCCAGGCCCGCAGCAGTGGCGCCAACGCCCGCTCCGCCAACGCCCGCAGCACGGCCAGACATCCAGGCCGGCATCGGCCCGCCCGACGAGTTCATCAGCCCCATGGAGGTAGACGCCACCGCCCCGGCGGTTGAGGAGGCCGCACCCGCCAGCCAGGCGCCGACGCCGCCAGAGGCCGGCGCGGTGGAACCCGCCACGCCAGGGCAGCCGGAGGCACAGAGCGCCGGCGTCGAGATCCGCCCCCCCGGGGCCGACGGCGCCAGCGCCAGCACCGAGCCGCCGCCCGTGCTGCTGCCGCCATCCACCCGGCTGGAATTTGCCGTGGCGGGCGAGGTCAAGAAGTTCCACTACAGCGCCAGCGCCGAGCTGCTGTGGCACCGGGACGGCCCGCGCTATGAGGCGCGCCAGCAGATCAAGGCCTTCTTGCTCGGCTCGCGCACGCAAAGCAGCGTGGGCAGCATCACGCCCCAGGGTCTGCGTCCCGAGCGCTTTGGCGACAAGTCGCGGCGCAGCGAGCAGGCAGCGCATTTCGACTTCGAGCGCCACGAGGTGATCTTCAGCGCCAACACCCCGCGCGCCACCATAGGCGCGGGCGCGCAGGACCGGCTCAGCGTATTCATACAGCTCGGCGCCCTGCTGGCCGCCGCTCCCGAACGCTACCCGCCGGGCACGCAGATCGCGCTGACCACCGTGGGCGCGCGCAGCGCCGACCTCTGGACCTTCACCGTCGAAGGCCCAGAGACGCTGGATCTGCCCGCCGGCAGCACGCCGGCCCTGAAGCTGCAGCGCCTGCCACGCGAGGGCCAACACTACGAACAGAAGGCAGAGCTCTGGCTGGGCAGCACACTGCACTATCTGCCGGTGCGCATCCGCCTGAGCCAAGGCAACGGCGACTTTGCCGACCTGCTGCTCAGCGGCCACGCAGCACCCTGACCGGCCCCTGCAGGCCCATACCCACCCAGCACCAGGGGCTATCCCGCGAATCGCGGTGCGCACCAGCCAAGACGCGCTTTCCGTGAAATACTGTCACTGACAGGCGCAGGACTTGAACTCCCGCCATGCGTTGCTATCTGATAGCCATACTGACAGGGGGACCACGCCATGCAAATGCTCTACGACTCTGACTCCTTTGTGGTGGTCCACATGCTGCCGGATGCCGCCCCCGATGGCGTCAATGAATCCACCCCGCAACCGCCCCAGCTGGTGCGCCACGGCTTTGAGATCGTGGACAAGCGCTCCGGCAAGGAGGTGTACCTGGACGGGTCCTGGGCCGAGCTGTTCCAACAGCAGATCCTGGCCTGGCAGCGCAATACCCCTACCCAGGAAGAGGTGGAAGACACGCTGGACGGCTACGTCGGACTGGCGCAGAATCCCGTCATAGTGCATTGAGTTTCGGGGTCTCACGACCCCTTCGCGGCCCACCCCCGGTAGGTCGCAGCCCCGCGAGGGGCACAGCGCGCCGTGGCTCCCCGCCACGGCGCCTTCGTTTTGGGCGCCGTCTGCCGCAACCACCAAAACTCCAGCCAAATTCGCCTTAAACGCTTATCTAACAAGCGTCAAAAGCTATCGTTTTATACGCGCACGCCGCGGCGCACCGCCATTTCCTGGCCCATGGCCCGCAGGGCCTCCATGTCCAGCAGTGCGCGCGCTGCGGGGTAGATGCTGTCGTCCTCGTGGCGCAGGTGGTCGGCGTAGCAGCCTGCGAAGCGGTCCAGCGCAGCCTCGTCCATGGGTGCAAAGCCCTGCAGCGCGCCTTGTGCGAGCCGCTCCAGGGGCTGGCGCGCCTCGGCCCAGCACTCGGCCATGAGCACATGGTCGTGCTGCAGCCGGCGCACCAAGTCGGCCACCACCCCTTCGGCGTGCGCGGCCAGCAGCGGCGCAAAGACATGCCGCTCCTCGTCCTCGTGGTGCAGGGGCGCCGCGATATCGAAGTAGCGCAGCACGTCGCGCGCCGCCTGGCGCGCAGAGTCGTCGCAACCCTCATCCTGCAGGTAGCCGCGCAGGCGCGCCAGCAGGGCGAGCGAGCGGCGCACGCGGTCGTGGCAGGCGTCGAGCATCTCAAAGGGCTGGTCAAAGCCTGCGCCCGGGCTGTGCATGCCGGGCAGGGACACTGGTACCGTCATGGCTCGGCGCCCGCGCCGCGGACTTCGATCGGCATATTCATTCGCGCCTCACTCTCCCCCTCCGCTCTCCAGGGCTGCACGCCCTGGCCCGGCACCAGGGTGGCGACATACTGCGCCGGCACGGGGCGCTCGCGTGCCGGCTTGCCCGACAACACCGTGCCTACGCTGACAAAGCACAGGGCGCGTTCGCCCTCCTGGAGCGCAAACAGCGTGCGCAGCGCCCGCGACTGCAGCGCCTTGCCGCTGGTGAGCGCCGAGCCAAAGCCCAGCGCCGTAGCCATGAGCAGCAGGTTCTGCACCGCGCAGCCTGCGGACAGGATGCGCTCGGCGGGCGCGATCTCGGGATCGCCGGCCAGCTCATCGACCACCAGGAGCAGCAGCACGGGCGCCCGGTAGGCCTTTTCGCGCGCCTGAGCCTGCTGCTCGGGCGTGGCCTCGGGGTCGCGCTCGCGCAGGGCCTGGGCAAACACATCGGCCAGCGCCGGACGCGCCGGCTCGGGCAGGAGCACGAAGCGCCAGGGCAGCAGGCGGCCATGATCGGGCGCATGGCCGGCCGCGGCCAGCATGGCCTGCAGCTGCGCGGCATCCGGCCCCGGGGCTCCGAGCCGCTTGGGCAGTATGGTCTGGCGTGCCTGCAGCAGGGCCGCCGCCATGTCGGCCAAGGCCGTGGGGACTGCGCTCAAAGGTAGCGGCATAAAAGGGAAAAACAGCTACATGCCTTATGCAGCAAGCGCCATAAGCTATCCAATCAATAGCATATGCGGCACTTGCCACCGGCATCGGTATCAGCCGCAGCTGCCCAGGGCACCGCACTGCGTGCAGTAGTCGCAGCCGTCCTTGCGGATCACGGCATGGGCGCCGCATTCGTGGCATTTCTTGCCGGCCATGGCGGGCGGCATGCCGGCGGGCATGTCGGGCTCGTCCAGCGGCAGCACCTGCTGTTGCGGCGCCTGGGCGCGGCGCGCCAGGATGTTCTGCACCGCATAGGCGACGGCCGCCACCTCGGAGTCGTGCCACAGCGGCACCTGGGCGCCGTCGGCGCGCTGGTAGGTGCCCAGGCGCACGGGGCCGCGATCCCAGGCCACCTTGCGCATGTCCGACAACGCGCGCTCCAGGAAGCCGCCGCGCGCGGCCAGCGACAACAGGCGCATGCTGGAGGTGATCCACTGCTGCGACTCGCTGCTCTGGCCCACGGGCATGAAGAACTCGATGGCCCGGTCGACCGTGCCGCCGCGCCCGTCGGGCACGGGCAGGAAGGAGACGATCAGGTACAGGCGTTGCTGGCCTTCCTGGGTCCAGTATTCGATCTTCTCGGCCACGGCATCCAGCCCGCCCTTGGGGCGGCTTTCGATGACGATGCGCATCGGATCGATGGCCTGCGCCGGCTCGGGCGTGGGCTCGCTCTTGGCGGGCTTGGCCTCCTGGGCCGGCGCGGCGGGCACCTCCAGCACCGCGCCCAGGATGCTGTTGGGGCGGTAGGTGGCCAGGCCCTTCAGGCCCGAGTGCCAGGCCTGCAGGTACAGGCCCTTGAAGTCGTCATAGGGATAGTCGGCCGGCACGTTCACGGTCTTGGAGATGGCCGTGTCCACATAGGGCTGCACGGCCTCCATCATGGCCACATGGTCGGCGGCAGCCATATCCATGGCGCTGACGAAGTACTCGGGCAGTTGCTTCACGTCGCCGCCCAGCGTCTTGTACAGGCGCCAGGCGTAGTCCTCGACCACGTACTCGCTCTTGCTGCCGTCGGCCTCGCGCTTACGGCGCGTGTAGGTCCAGGAGAACGGCGGCTCGATGCCGTTGGAGGCGTTGTCGGCAAAGGCCAGGCTCACCGTGCCGGTGGGCGCGATGGACAGCAGGTGGCTGTTGCGGATCCCGTGCTTCTTGATGGCCTTCTGGATGTCCTCGGGCAGGCGGCTGGCGAAGGTGCCCTTGGCCAGGTAGCCCTCGGCCTTGAACTTCGGGAAGGCGCCCTTTTCCTTGGCCAGCTCCACCGAGGCGCGGTAGGCCGCATTGCGCATGCGCTCGGCGATCTGTACCGCCATGTCGCGCCCGTCCTGGCGGTCGTAGCGCTTGCACAGCATGGCCAGGGTGTTGCCCATGCCGGTGAAGCCGACGCCGATGCGGCGCTTGGCGGCCGACTCGGCCTGCTGCTGCGGCAGCGGCCAGAAGGTCACGTCCAGCACGTTGTCGAGCGCGCGCACCTGGGTGGCCACGGCCTGCTCGAACGCGTCGAAGTCGAACGACGCCTCGCCGTGCAGGCCGAAGGGGTTGCGCACGAAGCGCGTCAGGATGATGGGCCCCAGGTCGCAGCAGCCATAGGGCGGCAGCGGCTGCTCGCCGCAGGGGTTGGTGGCCTGGATGGTCTCGGTGTAATGCAGGTTGTTGTCGGTGTTAATCTGGTCCAGGAACAGGATGCCGGGCTCGGCGAAGTCGTAGGCCGACTTCATGATCGTGTCCCAGAGCTCGCGCGCTCGCAGCGTGCGGTACACCCACTGGCCGTCGGCGCGCTGGTGTGCGCCCTCCTTGACCAACTCGGCGCCCGGTGTGGCGCTGTGCACCAGCTCCCAGTCGCGGTCCTGCTCCACGGCCTCCATGAAGGCATCGGGCACGCCCACGGAGACGTTGAAATTGTTCCAGCGCCCGGGCTGGCGCTTGGCGGTGATGAAGTCCAGCACGTCGGGGTGGTCGATGCGCAGCACGCCCATCTGCGCGCCGCGGCGTGCGCCGGCGCTCTCCACGGTGGAGCAGGACTGGTCGAAGACGTTGATGTAGCTGCACGGCCCCGAGGCCATAGAGGCCGTGCCCAAAACCCGCGCGCCGCGCGGGCGGATGCGCGAGAAGTCGTAGCCCACGCCGCCACCGCGGCGCATGGTCTCGGCGGCCTCGCGCAAGGCCTCGTAGATGCCGGGGTAGCCGGCATCGTCCACGCCCTGGATGCAGTCGCCCACGGGCTGCACGAAGCAGTTGATCAGCGTGGCCTGGATGTCGGTGCCGGCGGCGCTCATGATGCGCCCGGCGCCTATGGCGCCGGCGCGCAGGTTGTCCAGGAAGCGCGCCTGCAGCTGCTCGCGTATATCCTCACGCTCGACCGAGGCCAGGGCCCGGGCCACGCGACGATACAGATCCTCGACATCGCTCTCGCCGTCCTTGAAGTATTTCTCCCTCAGCACATCCAGGCTGATGGGCTGGACGGGCAGGCTGGGGGCGAGGTCGGCGATCTCACGTTGCATGACGGGGAAACTCCTGGGGGTGGTCAAAGGGGGAGCGATTGTAGGCAGTGCGAGGGTAGATTGTGCACCCGGAGCGGAACTTTTACATTCACCCCAAAGGCTTGACAAACGCTATATGTAGTGTGCCGCACCCATGCAATACACTTCCTGTAGCACCAGCAAGCCAATCGATGCGGGACAGCGCCGCCCCCACGGCCCCGGGCCATGCTTACACCTGGTTTCATTTTTTTGATGCACGCTTCAAGCCCCCACCCATCCGCCCCATGGACGCGCGCTTGCGTCCTGGCATGGCTGTCCCTGATGCTGCTGGCACTGCCGGGCTGCGCCGGACCCAGCGCCGGTCCGACCCAGGCCGAGCAGGCCTGGCACGCCCGACTGGCCGACTGGCAGGGCACCCAGGCGCTGCTGCTGGGCGAACAGCATGATGCGCCCGAGCACCAGCGCTGGCAGCAGGACACGGTGCGCTGGCTGGCCGCGCGCGGCCTCCTGGCGGCGCTGGTGATCGAGATGGCCGAGGCAGGCGCGGCCACCGACGGCCTGCCACCGGACGCGGACCAGGACCGGGTGCGCGCCGCCCTGCGCTGGAACGAGGAGCTCTGGCCCTGGGAGCGCTACCGGCCGGTGATCATGGCCACCGTGGCCGCGGGCGTACCGGTGCGCGGCGGCAATCTGCCGCGTGGCCGCATGCGCGCCGCCATGCAGGATGGGGCGCTGGACGGCCATCTGCCACCCGCGGCGCTGGCGCTGCAGCGCCAGGCCATCGCCGAGGGCCATTGCGGCCTGCTGCCGCCCGAGCGCCTGATGCCCATGGTGCGCATCCAGCTGGCGCGCGACGCCAGCATGGCCCAGGCGGTGCTGGACGCACGCCAGCGCGGGCGCACGGTGCTGCTGGTGGCCGGCTGGGGCCATGTGCGGCGCGACCTGGGCATACCTACCTGGCTGCCGGCAGATTTCACATCAAAAGTGGCTGTAGCACAGGCAGGGCAAGCGCAAACAGCTATTGAATCAGAAGCGAACTACATCCACCCCACCCCCGCCCTGGCGCCACGCGACCACTGCGCCGAGCTGCGCGCACGGATGCCCGTATCCACGCCTGCAGGGCGCTAGGCGCCGCTCAGGTAGCAGACTGCTGCGTCTGCAGCAGCTGCGCAAACTGCTCGGCGGGCAGGGGCCGGCTGCACAGGTAGCCCTGGTAGCTGTCGCAGCCGCGCTCGCGCAGAAAGGTCAGCTGCTCGGGCGTCTCCACCCCTTCGGCCAGCACCGTGAGGCCCAGGCTGTGGCCCATGGCGATGATGGTGGCGCCGATGGCCATGTCGTCGGCGCTGGCGGGGATGTCGCGCATGAAGCCCTGGTCGATCTTGAGCACGTCGATGGGAAAACGCTTGAGGTGGGCGAGCGAGGAATAGCCGGTGCCGAAGTCGTCCACCGCGATGCGCACGCCCAGGGCCTGTAGGCGCTGCAGCACCTGGCGCATTTCCTCGGGCCGCTCGGCCAGGGCGGACTCGGTCAGCTCCAGTTCCAGGCAGCCGGCCGGCAGGCCGCTGGCGGCCAGCGCCTGGGCCGCGCAGGCGGCCATGTCGTCCAGCTGGAACTGGCGCGGCGAGACGTTCACCGCCAGGCGGATCGCCGGCAGCCCGGCCGCGCGCCATTGCTGGCCCTGGCGGCAGGCCTCGTGCATGACCCACCGGCCCAGCGGGCCGATCACGCCCGAGGCCTCGGCCACGGGAATGAAACGCGCGGGCGAGATCAGGCCCTCCTCGGGGTCCTGCCAGCGCACCAGCGCCTCGGCGCCCTCGATGCGGCCCGTGGCCACATCCACCTGCGGCTGGTAGTGCAGCAGCAAGTGGCCTTGCGCCAATGCCGTGCGCAGCCGCGCCTCGATCTCCAGCCGCTCGCGCGCGGCCTGGGTCATGGATTCGTCAAAGAAGCAATGCGCGCTGCGCCCGCGCGCCTTGGCACCGTAGACGGCGGAATGCGCACCCTGCAGCAGCTGCTGCGCCGTGGGGGCATGCTCGGGGAACATGGCTATGCCGACGCTGACGCCGGCCACGACCTCGATGCCGTCCGGCGTGCTCCAGGGCTTGCTGACCGCGGCAATCAGGTGCTGCGCCACGGCCGCAGCACCTTCGGCATTCCTCAGGCCACGCACCAGCACCGCAATTTCATCACCCGCCATGCGCCCCACCAGGTCGCCGGGGCGCAGGCTCAGGCGCACCTGCTGTGCGATGTGCCGCAGCACCTCGTCGCCCACCGCATGGCCATAGCTGTCGTTCACGTCCTTGAAGCGATCCAGGTTGAGCAGCAGCACGGCCATCAGCTCGCCATGGGCCAGGGCCTGGCTCACGGCCTCCTCCAGCTGCTCGACAAACCAGGCGCGGTTGGGCAGGCCGGTCAGACTGTCGCGGTGCGAGAGGAACTCCAGCCGCTGGTGCTGGGCCTTTTCCTGCGAGATGTCGCTGAACATGCACACGTAGTGCGTCACCTGGCCGCCCTCATCGTGCACGGCCGACAGCGACATGCGCTCGGGGAAAATCTCGCCGTTCTTGCGCTTGTTCCAGATCTCGCCCCGCCAATAGCCCTTTTGCTGCAGCGCGGCCCACATGGCCTCATAGAACTGCTTGTCGTGGCGCTCTGACTGGAATATGCGCGGGTTCTGGCCCAGCAACTCGTCCTCGGTATAGCCCAGCAGGCGCGTGACCGCGGGGTTGATGGAAAGAATGCGGCCCTGCGCATCGGCCACCACCACGCCCTCGATGGCGTTGTCCACCACGGTGGCGGCCAGGCGCTGGCGCTCCTCAAAGGCGCGGCTGGCCGTCAGGTCGGTGAGGATGCCCGAGAAGCGCTCGGGCCGCCCCTGGACGCCGCGGTGGCACAGGCCGCGCGCCTGGAACCAGCAGTAGCTGCCGTCAAAGCGCAGCAGGCGCGCCGTCTCCACAAAAGGCTGGCCCGTGGCAATGGCCTGCTGCACCGCGCGGTGCACGCGCCGGTAATCCTGCGGGTGCAGGCGGCGCAGCAGGTTCAGCCCATGCGGCAGCTCCAGGCCCTGATAGCACAGCATGCGCGCCAGGCCCGGCGAATGGGTGGCGCGGCGCGCGAGCAGATCCCAGTCCCACAGGCCGCTGCCGCTGCCATCGAGCGCCAGGCGCAAGATGTTTTCGCTGCGCAGCAACTCCGCGCGCGCGGCCCCGATTTCGCCCAGGTCCTGCAGCACGCACAGCAGATGCGCCGGCATGTCGTCCGTGGCCGGCACATGGCTCACGGTGCACAGCACGGGCAGGGGCCGCCCTCCCCCTGCGCCCAGGCACAGGCCCTCGACCTGGTAATGGTCGATACGCCCGGCCAGCAGGCGCTGGAGCTGCTGCCCGGCCCTGGCGCGGCTATCGGGGGGCACCAGCTCGCCGAAGCCGCTGTGCTGCACCGCCGCCAAGGGCAGGCCCAGCCAGCCGCACAGCCGCTCATTGGCCCACATGAAGCGCATGCTCGCGGGCTCCACGCGCGCAATGCCCGCCGGTGCATGGCGCGCGATCTGCGACAGCTCCTGCGCCAGCGCCCCGCGCGCGCGTTCGGCGGCGCGCATGCGCAGCAGCAGCCACCAGGCCAGCACGCCGGTCAGCAGCACGTACAGCCAGCCCTTGGCGGTCTGCCAGCGCGCCAGCCGCAGCGGGTCGGCCACCAGCAAATCCAGCAGCCGATCGCCCGCAGCCACCCAGACCGCCCCCACGACCAGATACAGAGCCATGCCCCACCAGGGGCTCATCCGGGGGCTGCCCCCCGGCGTATTCGATCCCATCATCACTCCATCAGCACGGCCCGGGCCTGCTGCGACAATTCGCACCATGACCCCTGCCTACATACTTACCCTGTCCTGCCCCGACCGCCTGGGGCTGGTGCATGCCGTGTCGGGCTTTTTGCTCGAGCATGGCGGCAACATCGAAGAAGCCGCCCAGTACAACGACCAGGCCACCGGCCTGTTCTTCATGCGCGTGCAGTTCGCCTGCACGCAGCACGATGGCGCCACTTTGAGAGAGCACCTGGCCCGCTTTGCCGAACCCTACACCATGCGCTTCAGCCTGCACGCCAAGGCCCAGACCATGCCCGCCGTGCTCATGGTCAGCCGCGAAGGCCACTGCCTGAACGACCTGCTGTTTCGCGTCAAGAGCGGCCTGCTGCCCATCGACATCCGGGCCATCATCAGCAACCACCGCGACTTCTACCAGCTGGCGGCCAGCTACAACATTCCCTTCCACCACATTCCCGTCACGGCCGCCACCAAGGCCCAGGCCGAAGCGCGGCAATACGAGATCATCCAGGCCGAGGGGGCCGAGCTGGTGGTGCTGGCGCGCTACATGCAGGTGCTGTCCAACGACCTGTGCACCAAGCTGGCGGGCCGCGCCATCAACATCCACCACAGCTTTTTGCCCAGCTTCAAGGGCGCAAAACCCTATTACCAGGCGCACGACCGCGGCGTGAAGCTCATCGGCGCCACCGCCCACTACGTCACGGCCGACCTCGACGAGGGGCCGATTATCGAACAAGACGTGGCCCGCGCCGATCACACAGACACCGTGGAAGACCTCACGGCACGCGGGCGCGACACCGAAAGCCTGGTGCTGGCGCGCGCCGTGAAGTGGCACAGCGAGCACCGCGTGCTGCTCAACGGCCACAAGACCGTGGTCTTCCGCTAGCCCGCGCCGTGGCCGCCCCGTTCAGCGCCAGCGCCGCGCGGCGCATCCCGCCGATACAGTGCCTGCTGACCTTCGAGGCCCTGGCGCGCCTGCGCAGCGTGACGCAGACGGCCGACGAGCTGTGCGTCACGCCCAGCGCCGTGAGCCACCGCGTCAAGCAGCTGGAGCAAATCCTGGGCACGCGGCTGTTCGGGCGCGCCGACTTTTCCCTGACCACCGACGGCAGCGCCTACCTGGCGCAGGTGCGCGAAGGCCTGTCGGCCCTGCAGCGCCTGCCGGGCCACGCCATCAGCCCCGGCCGGCGGCGGCTGAAGATAGCCGTCACCCCCACCTTTGCGCGCGCCATCCTGATCCCGCGCCTGCGCCAGTTCACCGAGGCCTACCCCGAGATCGACCTGGCGCTGCAGGTCTCCATCCCGCTCCTGGACGTGGTGGCCGAGGACGCCGACCTGGTGGTGCGCTACGGCCCCGGCCACTACGCCGACATGGAGCATGTGGAGATCGCGCGCGACATGCTCACGCCGCTGGCCTCGCCCGCCTTCGTGCGCGAGCATGGCCCCTTCGAGCGACCCGAGGACCTGGAGGGCCTGCCGCTGCTGCGCAGCCCGCTGGAGCCCTGGCGCACCTGGTTCGCCGCCGCTGGCCTGGCCTGGGCCGAGCCCAACGAGGGCTCGCAATTCAACGACGTGGGCCTGATGTGCGACGCCGCCGCCGCCGGCATGGGCGTGGCCCCGGTGCGCCTGAAGCTGGCCGCGCCCTGGCTGGACCAGGGCACGCTGGTGCGCCTGTTCGACATCCTGGCCCCCAGCCCCTACGCGCATTACCTGTGCTGGCGCACGGGCACCATGGATCGCTGGGAATGCGCGGCCTTTGCCGACTGGCTGCGGCGCACGATGGGGTGACACCCCCTGAGGCGCTTCGCGCCCTGGCCTGGGTTGCGCCGGTTTTCAGCGGCACGAATTAATACAAGACAAATAAGGCATTAGCCCTTATTCATCAAGCGCAAGCAGCTATCAATACAAAAGCAAATACCGTAATCTGGCTCACGCCCGCCTGCAAGAAAACTCACACCGCGCGCGCGCTCCATGGCCTACAGTCACGCCATGCCCAGCCCCACAGCCACCGAGCGCGCCGAGCGCCAGCGCGCCGTTGTACAGGCCCTCTCTGCCTGCGTGCCGCAGCATGCGCTGCTCTGGCAGAGCGAGGACACCACGCCCTATGAGTGCGATGGCCTGACCGCCTACCGCCAGCGCCCGCTGGTCGTCTGCCTGCCCGAGACCGAGGACGAGGTGCAGGCCGTGCTCAAGGCCTGCCACCGCCTCGGCGTGCCGGTGGTCGCGCGCGGTGCGGGCACGGGCCTGTCGGGCGGCGCCATGCCGCACGCCATGGGCGTGACGCTGTCGCTGGCCAAGTTCAACCGCATCCTCGACGTGGACCCCGTGGCCCGCACGGCGCGCGTGCAGTGCGGCGTGCGCAACCTGGCCATCAGCGAGGCCGCCGCGCCCCACGGCCTGTACTACGCGCCCGACCCCAGCAGCCAGATCGCCTGCACCATCGGCGGCAACGTGGCCGAGAACTCGGGCGGCGTGCACTGCCTGAAGTACGGCCTGACGGTGCACAACGTGCTGCGCGTGCGCGGCTTCACCATGGAGGGCGAGCCCATCACCTTCGGCAGCGAGGCGCTGGACGCGCCCGGCTACGACCTGCTGGCCGCCGTGATCGGCAGCGAGGGCATGCTGGCCGTGGCGCTGGAGGTCACCGTGCGCCTGATCCCACAGCCGCAGCTGGCGCGCTGCATCATGGCCAGCTTCGACGACGTGCGCAAGGCCGGCGACGCCGTGGCCGCCGTGATCGCCGCCGGCATCATCCCGGCGGGCCTGGAGATGATGGACAAGCCCATGACGGCCGCCGTGGAGGACTTCGTGAAGGCCGGCTACGACCTGACGGCCGAGGCCATCCTGCTGTGCGAGAGCGACGGCACGCCCGAGGAAGTCGAGGAAGAGATCGCCCGCATGAGCGAGGTGCTGCGCGGCGCGGGCGCCACGGCCATCTCGGTGAGCGGCGACGAAGCCGAGCGCATGCGCTTCTGGAGCGGGCGCAAGAACGCCTTCCCGGCCAGCGGCCGCATCAGCCCCGACTACATGTGCATGGACTCGACCATTCCAAGGAAGCGCCTGGCCGACATCCTGCTCGCCATCCAGGCCATGGAGAAGAAATACGGCCTGCGCTGCTGCAACGTGTTCCACGCCGGCGACGGCAACCTGCACCCGCTGATCCTGTTCGATGCCAACGACCCGGACCAGCTGCACCGTTGCGAGCGGTTCGGCGCCGACATCCTGGAGACCAGCGTGGCCATGGGCGGCACGGTGACGGGCGAGCACGGCGTGGGCGTGGAAAAGCTCAACTCCATGTGCGTGCAGTTCACGCCCGAGGAAAACGCGCAGATGATGGCGCTGAAGACCGCCTTCGACCCAGCCGGGCTGCTGAACCCCGGCAAGGTCATCCCCACGCTGAACCGCTGCGCCGAGTACGGCAGGATGCTGGTGCGCGGCGGGCGGCTGGCGCACCCGGATCTGCCACGTTTTTAGCGGTCAAGTCGCGGTCCGCATGGCACGGCGCGCGTACAGTTACGCGCATGGACCTGTCCCCCTCCTTGTTGCTGGCGGCCTTTGGCAAGAGCCTGCTGTTTGCGCTCGCCGGCGTGCTGCCCATCATCAACCCGCTGGCGTCGGCGCCGGTGTTCGTCGATTTCACGCGCGGCCTGAATGACAGCGGCCGCGCCCGGCTGGCGTGGCGCATCGGCAAGAACGCCGCGCTGCTGCTGGCCGGGGCCATGCTGATCGGCTCCTATCTGCTGAATTTTTTCGGCGTATCGCTGCCGGTGGTACGCGTGGCCGGCGGCATGGTCGTGGCCTCCATCGCCTGGCGCATGCTGCACGCCCAGCAGGGCGCCAGCGAAGACACGACGCACATGGCGCAGTCCCTGAACGAGGACCGGGTGCGCATCAAGGCCTTCTATCCGCTGACCTTTCCACTGACCTGCGGCCCCGGCTCCATCGCCGTGGCGATTGCCATCGGCGCCAGCCTGCACACGCGGCGCAGCGTGACGGAAACCATGGCCAACATCGCCGGCGGGCTGGCGGCTGCCGTGCTGCTCGGCATGCTGGTGGCCCTCACCTTCCGCTACGCCGGGCGGGTACTGCAGCGCCTGGGCGAGACCGGGCAGATCGTGTTCCTGCGCCTGATGGCCTTCATGCTGCTGTGCGTGGGCGTGGAGATCATCTGGGATGGCGCGCGCGCCCTGCTCATGGGCATCATGGCAACGGGTTGACGGCCCTCACGCAGCGGCGGCGGCCACCTTGTCGAGCGCCGCGGCCAGGTGGCCCACGGTGCGGTCCACGTTGTGCCACTTCTCCAGGCCGAACAAGCCGATGCGGAAGGTCGTGAAATGGGAGCCCTCGTCGCACTGCAGCGGCACGCCCGCAGCGGTTTGCAGACCCACGTCGAGGAATTTCCTGCCGCTCTGTATGCCGGGGTCGTTGGTGTAGCTCACGACCACGCCGGGGGCCTTCCAGCCCTCGGCCGCCACACTGGGAAAGCCGCGTGACTCCAGCAGCGCACGCACCTTGGCGCCCAGTTCGACCTGCTCGGCGCGCACCCTGTCAAAGCCATAGTCGCGCGTCTCCAGCATCACGTCGCGCAGCCGCACCAGCGCGTCGGTGGGCATGGTGGCGTGGTAGGCATGCTGGCCCTTTTCGTAGCCCTCGGCGATCTGCATCCATTTCTTCAGGTCGCACGAGAAGCTGGAACTGTGCGTGTGCTCTATGAGCCCGCGCGCACGCTTGGAGAGCATCACCATGGCGCAGCAGGGCGAGCTGCTCCAGCCCTTTTGCGGCGCGCTGATGAGCACGTCCACGCCGGTCTTTTCCATGTCCACCCACATGCCCCCCGAGGCCACGCAATCGAGCACGAAGAGCGCACCCACGGCATGTGCGGCCGCGCTCACGGTGCGCAGGTAGTCGTCGCTCAGCATGATGCCGCTGGCCGTCTCCACATGCGGCGCGAACACCACCTTGGGCTGTTCGGCGCGGATGGCGGCCGCCACTTCCTCGGCCGGGCATGGGGCCCAGGGCGCCTGCGGGCCATCGCCCTGGCGGCGCGCCTTGCACACCACGGCGCCTGCACCCAGGCCACCGGCATCGAAGATCTGGCTCCAGCGGTAGCTGAACCAGCCGTTGCGCACGATGAGTACCTTCTCATGGTTGGCAAACTGGCGCGCCACGGCCTCCATGCCGAAGGTGCCGCTGCCCGGCACCAGCACCGCCGTGTGGGCGTGATAAACGTCCTTCAGCGTAGCGAGAATGTCCTGCATCACGCCGGTGAAGCGCCGAGACATGTGGTTGAGCGCGCGGTCGGTGTAGACCACCGAGAATTCAAGCAGGCCATCGGGATCGACGTCGGGCAGCAGACCGGGCATGGGGCATCTCCATTTACATTGATGTGGCGAGTCAGCTTAGCACCTCAGGCCGGCCGGGCGCCGTAATCGCGTGCCCCAAAGATGCCGCTGCCCACGCGCACCATGGTGCTGCCGGCGGCCACCGCGGCCTCCAGGTCGCCGGTCATGCCCAGCGACAAGGTGTCGAAGTCCTCGAATCCCGCTCCCCCCTGATCGCGCAGCGCCTCAAACAGCTGGCGCACACGCAGGTGCACGGCGAGCTGCGCCGCGTACCCGGGCGCCTCATCGGGAATGCTCATGACGCCGCGCAGCCGCAGCCGGGGCAACTGCGCCACGGCGCGCGCAAGCTGCAGCGCCTCATCGGGCGCCACCCCCGACTTGGTGCTGGCGCCATCGACGCTCACCTGTATGCATACCTGCAGCGGCGGCAGCCGCGCCGGGCGTTGGCCGGACAGGCGCTCGGCAATCTTCAGCCGGTCCACCGTGTGCACCCAGTCGAAATGCTCGGCCACCAGGCGCGTCTTGTTGCTTTGCACCGGGCCTATGCAATGCCACTCCAGCGGCTCTGGCAGGCCCAGGGCCGCAACCTGGGCCATCTTTGCCACGGCCTCCTGGATGTAGTTTTCGCCAAAGCGGCGCTGACCGGCACGTGCCGCTTCGCACACGGCCTCGGGGCCGAAAGTCTTGGACACGGCCAGCAGGGCCACGGCGTCTGGGGCGCGGCCCGCGGCCAGGCAGGCCTGTGCGATACGGGCGCGCACGCCCTGGAGGTTGCTGTCAATCATCGTCATAATGTGTCGCCAAGCGTATCAAACGAAAACGACTCAAAGGGAATCCGTGGACATCACCCAGTTGCTCGCCTTCAGCGTGAAGAACAAGGCGTCTGACCTGCATCTTTCCGCAGGCCTGCCGCCCATGATCCGGGTGCATGGCGATGTGCGGCGCATCAACGTCGACGCACTGGACCACAAGACCGTGCACGCCATGGCCTACGACATCATGAGCGATGCCCAGCGCAAGGCCTATGAAGAGTTTCTGGAGGTCGACTTTTCCTTCGAGATCGACGGCCTGGCACGCTTTCGCGTGAATGCCTTCAACCAGAACCGCGGCGCAGCCGCCGTCTTTCGTACCATCCCGAGCAAGATCCTGACGCTGGAGCAGTTGGGCGCCCCGAAGATCTTTGCCGACCTGGCGCTGAAACCCCGCGGCCTGGTGCTTGTGACCGGCCCCACGGGCTCGGGCAAGTCCACCACGCTGGCGGCCATGGTGAACCACCTGAACGAATCCGAGTACGGCCACATCCTGACCATTGAGGACCCGATCGAATTCGTGCACGAATCGAAGAAATGCCTGATCAACCAGCGCGAGGTCGGGCCCATGACGCTGTCGTTCTCCGCCGCCCTGCGCTCTGCCCTGCGCGAGGATCCGGACGCCATCCTGGTGGGCGAGCTGCGCGACCTGGAGACCATACGCCTGGCCATGACCGCGGCCGAGACCGGCCACCTGGTGTTCGGCACGCTGCACACCTCCAGCGCCGCCAAGACCATAGACCGGGTGATCGACGTGTTTCCGGCCGAGGAAAAGGAAATGGTGCGCGCCATGCTGTCCGAATCCCTGGTGGCCGTGGTCTCGCAGACGCTGTGCAAGCTCAAGGACGGCTCGGGTCGGGTCGCGGCGCACGAGATCATGACCGGCACCAGCGCCATCCGCAACCTGATCCGCGAGGCCAAGGTGGCGCAGATGTACTCCACCATCCAGACCAGCAACAGCGTCGGCATGCAGACCCTGGACCAGAACCTGACCGACCTGGTGCGGCGCAACATCATCAGCCCCGCCGAGGCGCGCAGCAAGGCCAAGATTCCGGACAACTTCCCCGGTTGAGACCCTCTGCCACCGGCCCACCCAACACACCCAGCCCGCCCCACGCGGGGCTTGCGCATCGGAGCTTTACCCATGAAAGGCATTCTCAGCCTGCTCAGGCCCAAGACCCACAGGCCGGCCCAGGACACTGGCGATTCGGTGCTCTTCACCACTGCGTTCGCCGGCCAGGGCGTGGACGAATCACTGCTCGTCCCCTGGGAGGCGCGTGCCGTCGAGGTGGGCGCCAAACGCCTGGCCAAGAGCCGCGGCGGCAAGCTGCTGCAGTCGCTGTGGGCCAAGGACAAGTACATGGCGCACCTGGACCAGAACGCCGTGGAGCGCATGGAGCGCTTTTTCCAGTTCGCAGCCATCCCCCCGAACCGGGACGTGATCCGCCAGGACGAATATGGCAACTTCATGGTGGTGTTGCTCACGGGCACCATCGCCGTCGATCGCCTGCAGCCCTGGGGCGAGCAGTTGCGCCTGGCCGAGACGCGCCCGGGCGACATCCTGGGCGAGATGTCGCTGCTCGACAGCGGCATCCGCTTCTCGGTCTGCACCACGCTCACCGACTGCGAGGTGGCCGTGCTCAGCGCCGATGCCATGGACGAGATGATGTCGCAGGATCCGCAGCTGGCGGCCAGCCTGGTGGCGCTGCTGGCGCGCAAGCTCTCGCTGCGCCTGCGCGTGGTGAGCGCCCGCCTGAGTGAAAACCAGCGTTAACTGACCGTCGAAGGGGGGAAGACAATGGAACGCGACCAGGCCAGCAAATTCATCAACGACCTGCTCAAGCTCATGGTCAGCCGCGGCGGCAGCGATCTGTTCATCACGGCCGAGTTTCCGCCGGCGATCAAGGTCGATGGCAAGGTCACCAAGGTCTCGCCCCAGCCACTGACACCGGCGCACACGCTGACGCTGGCGCGCTCCATCATGAGCGATCGCCAGATCGCGGACTTCGAACGCTCCAAGGAGTGCAATTTCGCCATCTCGCCCGCCGGCATTGGGCGCTTTCGCGTGAACGCCTTCATCCAGCAGGGCCGCGTAGGCATGGTGCTGCGCACGATTCCGCTCACCCTGCCCACCATCGATGGTCTGGGCGTGCCGCAGGTGCTCAAGGAAATCGCCATGACCAAGCGCGGCCTGTGCATCCTGGTGGGCGCCACGGGCTCGGGCAAGTCAACCACGCTGGCGGCCATGGTGGACTGGCGCAACGAGAATTCCTTCGGCCACATCATCACCGTGGAAGACCCAATCGAGTTCGTGCATCCGCACAAGAACTGCGTGGTCACCCAGCGCGAGGTGGGCCTGGACACCGACAGCTGGGGGGCGGCCCTGAAGAACACGCTGCGCCAGGCGCCCGACGTGATCCTGATGGGCGAGATCCGCGACCGCGAGACCATGGAGCATGCCGTGGCCTTCGCCGAGACCGGCCACCTGTGCCTGGCCACGCTGCACGCCAACAGCGCCAACCAGGCGCTGGACCGCATCGTCAACTTCTTCCCCGAAGAGCGCCGTGCGCAGCTGCTCATGGACCTGTCGCTGAACCTCAAGGCCATGGTGTCGCAGCGCCTGCTGCCCAAGCAGGACGGCAAGGGCCGGGCCGCGGCCGTCGAGGTCATGCTCAACACCCCCCTGATCGCCGACCTGATCTTCAAGGGTGAGGTCGTCGAGATCAAGGAGATCATGAAAAAGAGCCGCAACCTGGGCATGCAGACCTTCGACCAGTCGCTGTTTGACCTGTTCGAGGCCAATGTCATCGGCTACGAGGACGCGCTGCGCAACGCCGATTCGCTCAACGACCTGCGCCTGCAGATCAAGCTCGGCAGCCAGCGCACCAAGACCACCGACCTGTCCTCGGGCACCGAGCATTTCGCCATCGTCTGAGAAGCAAAGACCAATACCCCGGCCCGCCCGCCGTACCATGCCGGGCGGGCCTTGTTTTTTTATTCTGGAGACCGGACGACCATGAGCAGCATCCATCAACGCAGCTACGAGCCAACCCCCGCGCGCCGCGTGGCCTTTCTGGGCCTGGGCGTCATGGGCTACCCCATGGCAGGCCACCTGGCTTCGGCCGGCCACCAGGTGACGGTGTACAACCGCACCGCTACAAAATCAGAAGCCTGGTGCACAGAATTCGCGAGCGCTGGCGGCCTAAAACATGCAATGACACCACGCGAGGCGGCGCAGGACGCCGAGATCGTCTTTTGCTGCGTGGGCAACGACGACGACCTGCGCAGCGTGGTGCTGGGCGCCGATGGCGCCTTCGCCGGCATGCGGCCGGGCGCGATTTTCGTGGACCACACCACGGCATCGGCCGCTGTGGCACGCGAACTCTACGCCGCCGCCCGCGCCCTGGGCCTGCAGTTCATCGACGCGCCCGTCTCCGGCGGCCAGGCGGGTGCGCAAAACGGCCAGCTCACGGTGATGTGCGGCGGCGACCAGGCGGCCTTCGACGCCGTGCGGCCCACGGCGATGGCGTTCTCGCGTGCCTTCACGCGCATCGGCGACAGCGGCGCCGGGCAGCTGGCGAAGATGGTCAACCAGATCTGCATTGCTGGCCTGGTGCAGGGCCTGTCCGAGGCCATCGCCTTCGGCCTGCATGCAGGCCTGGACATGCCTCTGGTGCTCGACGTGATCGGCAAGGGCGCGGCGCAAAGCTGGCAGATGGACAACCGCGGCAAGACCATGGTGCAGGGGCGCTTTGACTTCGGCTTTGCCGTGGACTGGATGCGCAAGGACCTGGGCCTGGTGCTGGACGAGGCCAAGCGCAACGGCGCGCGCCTGCCGGTCACCGCGCTGGTGGATCAGTTCTATGCCGACGTGCAGCGCGCGGGGGGGCAGCGCTGGGATACGTCCAGCCTGATCACGCGGCTGCTGCCACCGCCCAAATCCTGAGGCTCAGGGCTTCGCGGCCGCCGGATCCTGCGACACAGGGGCCTGCTGCGCGGCCAGACCGCGGGCGAGCTCCTCCTCGGAGATGACCTCGAACACGCGCACCACCTTGTGCACGCCATCCACGCCACGCGCAATCTCGGCCGAGCGCTTGGCCTCGCGCGGCGTGACGCGGCCCATCAGGTAGACCACGTTGCGCTCGGTCACCACCTTGAAGGCATTCGCCGTCAGGTCCTTGGCGTCCACCAGGCTGGCGCGCACCTTGCCGGTGATGAAGGTGTCCTTGGAGCGCTGCGACAGCGAGGATGCGGCCATCACGCCCAGGTCGTTGACCACCGAGCGCACGTTGTCCACGGCCAGCACGACCTGCTCCACCTTCTGGCTGTCGGCGGCCGAGGGCACCTCGCCGGTCAGCAGGACCTGGCGGTTGTAGCTGGTCACGTTCACATGCACGCGCTCGCCCAGAGCCTCGCGAATGCGGCTGGCGGCGCGCAGCTCGATGCCCTCGTCCTCCACCTGCGTGCCCGCCGTGCGCCGGTCGACGGCCACCAGGGTGCCCATCACGGCGCCACCGCCGACCACCAGGGGCACGCAGGCGCCAAGGCTGCCAACCAGGGTGGCTGCGGCCAGCACTGCGCCCAGGGGGCGCAACATTGCGATTGTCATGAAACGATCTCCTGTTCTCCAAGTAACTGTGCGTCCACGCCGTCGCACAGGCAGTGCAGCACCAGGGCATGCACCTCGCGCACGCGCACGGCGCGGTCGTGCGGCACGCAGATCTGCACATCGGTCTCGCGCAGCAGCGTGGCCAGGGCGCCGCCATCGCGGCCGCAGAGGAGCACCACGGTCATGTCGCGCTCATGCGCCGCCTGCACGGCCTCCAGCAGTGCGGGCTCGTTGCCGCCGGTGGTGATGACCAGCAGCAGGTCGCCGGCCTGGCCGAGTGCGCGCACCTGGCGTGCCAGCGCGGCGATGTCGGCGCCCGCGCCGGCCGCGGACGCCGCGGCCCACACCGCATCCGGCGCCAGCGCCAGGGCGGCCAGCTCGGGGCGCTCGCGCTCCAGGCCCATCACGCAGAAGGCCGCGAACTGCTGCGCCTGCGCCGCCGATGGGCCGCCGCCGCAGGCGAGCACCTTGGCGCCATTGGTCACGCAGGCCAGGATGGCCTGCACGGCCGCGGCGATCGGCTGACCCAGGGCCTGCGCCGCCTGGTATTTCAGGTCGGCGCTGTCGATGAAATGCTGTTGTATGCGTTGCTCAAGCATGGGGCGCGAATGATACCCGGCGGTGCTGCATCCTTTGTAGCAAACGGTAGGCTTACCCGGCGTCGAAGGCACCCTGCAGCCATTGCACCCGAGAGCCCTCGATGAGCACGGCATCAAAGCGGCACGGCGGCGGCGCAGGCCAGCGCAGCAGATAGTGCCGTGCCGCGAAGATGATGCGCCGGCGCTTGCCGGCGCCAATGCTGGCCGCCGCGCCACCAAAGCCGGCCGCGGCACGGCTGCGCACCTCCACGAACACCAGCGTGCCGCCCGGCTCGCGCATCACTAGGTCGATCTCGCCGCCGCCGCGCCCGGGGGTCCGATAATTGCGCTCCACCAGGGCCAGGCCGGCCGCCGCCAGATGGGCCAGCGCCCGCTCTTCCGCCGCCTGGCCGCGCGCGCGCGTGCTGCGCGCCGGCGCATCGCCATCGACCTTCTTGCCGAGGAAACCCATTGAGCGCATCCTTTGCCTCCGCCCTGACCGCCGCACGCGACGCCGCGGCTTTGCAGCATTATCCGCAGGGCGCCCTGTACGTGGTGGCCACGCCCATCGGCAACCTGGCCGACATCAGCCTGCGCGCCCTGCATGTGCTGCAGCTGGCCGACACCATCGCCTGCGAGGACACGCGCCACACCCAGGCCCTGCTGCGCGCCTATGGCATAGACAAGCCCGCCGGGCACCTGCTGGCCCTGCACCAGCACAACGAGGCCCAGGCCGCGCAATCGATCGTCGAGCGCCTGCACGCCGGCCAGCGCGTGGCCTATGTGAGCGACGCCGGCACCCCCGGCGTGAGCGACCCCGGCGCGCGCCTGGTGGCCGCCGTGCAGGCCGCGGGCCTGCGCTGCATCCCCCTGCCCGGTGCCAGCAGCGTGACCTGCGCCCTGAGCGTGGCCGGCGCCATCGCCCACACGCCCGACAGTAGCGGCTTCCTGTTCGCCGGCTTTCTGCCGACCAAGAGCGCCGAGCGCGCCGCGGCCGTGCAGCGCCTGGCCGCCGAGCCGCGCTGCGTGCTGCTGCTGGAGGCGCCGCACCGCATACTCGACCTGGCCCACGCCCTGGCCGTGCTGGGCGAGCGCCCGGTGACCCTGGCGCGCGAGCTGACCAAGCAGTTCGAAGAAATCACCACCCTGCCCGCGCAGGCGCTGGGCGCCTGGCTGGAGGGCGGGCCGCAGCGCGCGCGCGGCGAATTCGTCGTGCTGCTGCACCCCTGCGCCGCTCCCGCCGACGACGGCGGCGAGGGCCTGCGCGTGCTGCGCCTGCTGCTGGCAGAGTTGCCCACCAAGACCGCCGTGAAGCTGGCGGCCGAGATCACCGGCGCACCGCGCAACGCGCTCTACGATGCCGCGCTGGTATTGCGGCGCGACCCACCAGCATAAAACCGCGCAAACGCTTTTACAACAAGCGCATAAAGCTATTATTAAAATAGCAAAAAAGCCAGCCATCGCTTGATGGCAGCCAGGCTGCGGACTCACCCGGCGCCGCTGCAGATCGGCACCGGGTGCAGACATCGGGCACCTGCCGGGCGGTGCGGTGCTATACGATGCAGCTGGAATCACCATGCTTGTGCCTTGCGCACCATGCCCCTGCACATGGAGCGCTGGCCCAGGTCCCCGGGAGGCAACCATGAGCGCGACCCTGGTCACCGGCTGCGCCGGCTTCATCGGCATGCATTGCGCGCAGGCCCTGCTCGCGCGCGGCGAACGCGTGCTGGGCGTGGACAACCTCAATGCCTATTACGACGTCGGCCTGAAACAGGCGCGCCTGCAGCGGCTGCAGGCACAGCCGGGCTTTGCCTTCGAGCGCATCGACGTGGCCGACGGCGTGGCCATGCGCGCGCTGTTCGAGCGCGTGCGCCCCGCCCGCGTGCTGCACCTGGCGGCGCAGGCCGGCGTGCGCTACTCCATAGACGCGCCCGACGACTACACCGCCTCCAACCTGCTGGGCTTCGGCAACATCCTGCAGGGCTGCCGCACGCAGCAGGTGGCGCACCTGGTGTTCGCCAGCAGCTCCAGCGTCTACGGCGGCAACGCCAGGCTGCCGTTTTCCGAGCGCGATGCGGTGGACCACCCGATCAGCTACTACGCCGCCACGAAGAAGGCCAACGAGGTGATGGCGCATGCCTATGCCCACCTGTACGGCATCCCGACCACCGGCCTGCGCTTCTTCACCGTCTACGGCCCCTGGGGACGGCCGGACATGGCGCTGTTCAAGTTCACGCGCGCCATGCTCGCGGGCGAGGCCATCGACGTTTATGGTGACGGCCAGCTGGTGCGCGACTTCACCTACATCGACGACATCGTGGAGGGCGTGCTGCGCGTGCTGGACAAGCCCGCCACGCCCGATGCCGGCCATGACCCGCTGGCGCCCCACCCCGGCACCAGCGCCGCGCCCTACCGCATCTTCAACATCGGCAACAGCACGCCCACGCTGCTGCTGGACTACATCACGGCGCTGGAGTCGGCGCTGGGCACTACGGCCGCCAAGCGCATGCTGCCGATACAGCCCGGCGACATGCACAGCACGGCGGCCGACACGGCCGCGCTGGCCGCCTGGGTCGGGTTCTCCCCAGCAACACCCGTGCGCGAGGGTGTGGCACGCTTCGTCCACTGGTACAAAGGGTTCTACAAGCCATGAAAGTCACGATTTTCGGGACCGGCTATGTCGGTCTGGTGCAAGGTGCGGTGCTGGCCGATGTCGGCCACGAGGTCATGTGCGTGGACGTGGATGCCGCCAAGGTGGCGGCGCTGCAGGCGGGCCGCGTGCCCATCCATGAGCCCGGGCTGGCCCCCATGGTGCAGTCCAACCAGGCCGCGGGGCGCCTGCAGTTCAGCACCGATGCGGCGGCGGGCGTGGCGCATGGCGAGCTGATCTTCCTGGCCGTCGGCACGCCGCCCGACGAGGACGGCAGCGCCGACCTGCAACATGTGCTGGCCGTGGCGCGCACCATTGCCAGCCACATGACAGGCCCCAGGACCATCGTCAACAAATCCACCGTGCCCGTGGGCACGGCGGACAAGGTGGCCGCCACGGTGGGCGCGGCCCTGGCCGAGCGCGGCGTGGCCATCGCCTTCGAGGTCGTCTCCAACCCCGAATTCCTCAAGGAGGGCGCGGCCGTGGCCGACTGCAAGCGCCCCGACCGCATCATCATCGGCACCGCCAGCAGCACGGCCGAGGGCCAGCTGCGCGAGCTCTATGCGCCCTTCAACCGCAACCACGACCGGATGGTGGTGATGGACGTGAGGAGCGCCGAGCTGACCAAGTACGCGGCCAACGCCATGCTGGCGACCAAGATCAGCTTCATCAACGAAATCGCCAACCTGGCCGAGCGCCTGGGCGCCGACATCGAGGCCGTGCGCCGCGGCATAGGCAGCGACCCGCGCATAGGCTACAGCTTCATCTACCCGGGCGCGGGCTATGGCGGCAGCTGCTTCCCGAAGGACGTCAAGGCCCTGATCCACACGGCGCGGTCCACCGGCTTCGCGCCCGAGCTGCTGCAGGCCGTGGACCGGCGCAACGCCGCCCAGCGCGCGGTGCTGGGCGAGCGCATCGTCGGCCACTATGGCGGCAGCCTGCGGGGCAAGACCATCGCCGTCTGGGGCCTGGCCTTCAAGCCCGAGACCGACGACATGCGCGAGGCCCCCAGCCGCAACCTGCTGCAGGCCCTGTGGGCCGCGGGTGCCCGGGTGCGCGCGCACGACCCGGCCGCCATGGGCGAGGCGCGCCGCATCTTCGGCGAGCGCCCCGACCTCACCCTGTGCACCAGCCCCGCCGAGGCGCTGCAAGGGGCCGACAGCCTGGCCATCGTCACCGAATGGAAGATCTACCGCGTGCCCGACTTCGGCGAGCTGGCCCGCCAGCTCAAGGACCGCATGGTCTTCGATGGCCGCAACCTGTACGACCCGGCCATCGTCGCGCGCCATGGGCTGGGCTACTCCTGCATCGGCCGCCCGCCGGTGCCCCCTCAAGCTGGCAGCTGCTGATACTGCTGCGCCAAGGCCAGAAAGTCCGCCAGGTGCGGATCGCACCCCAGTTCCTCCTGCAGGATGGCGGCCACGCGCGGGGCCAGCCGTGCCGCCAGGCGGGCATCAAGGAACAGCATGCGGCTGCGGCGCGCCAGCATGTCCTCCACGGTACGGGCGTACTCAAAGCGCGCCGCAAAACGCACCATGGCCTCACTCAGCCCATCGGCCAGCCAGATGTCAGCCCCTGACAACTGCATGACGGCCGCCGCTTCGCTGCCATAGGAGTGCGGCCCCTGGGCATCGCACAGGCGCTGGCGCGGCGGCTGCGCCGGCGTGCCCACCATGCGCAACCGCTCAGTCACGCCGGCCGCGCGCGCGGGCAGCAGCCCGGCGTCGAAGCATTTTTGCAGCACATCCTCGGCCATGGCGCGGTAGGTAGTCCATTTGCCGCCGGTCACGGTGACCAGGCCGCTGGCGCTGGCCAGCACGGTGTGCTCGCGGCTGATGGCCTTGGTGTTGCCGCCCTCGTCGTCCTGCGGCTTGACCAGCGGGCGCAGGCCGACCCAGATGCTGCGCACGTCCTGCGCCGCGGGCGCGCGGCGCAGGTACTTGGCCGACTCGCCCAGGATGAAGTCCACCTCCTCCTTGAACGCCAGCGGCTCGCGCGCCAGGTCCTGGCGCGGGCTGTCGGTGGTGCCCAGGATGAGCTTGCCCAGCCAGGGCACGGCAAACAGCACCCGCCCGTCAGCGGTCTTGGGCACCAGCAGGGCGTGGTCGGTGGGCAGGAAGTCGCGGTCCACGACGATGTGCACGCCCTGGCTGGGCGCGACCATGGGGCGCACGGGCCGGCCCAGGGCCTGGCCGTCCTGCTGGCGCAGCTCGTCCACCCAGACGCCGGTGGCGTTGACCACGGCGCGTGCGCGCAGTGCGAAGCGCCGACCAGACTCTGCGTCCTCGCAGACCAGGCCAACCAGTTTTCCGCCCTCGTGCAGCAGGCCGCGCGCGGGGCAGTAATTGACCAGCAGCGCGCCGCGCTGCGCCGCCGTGCGCGCCAGGGCCAGAGCCAGGCGGGCATCGTCGAACTGCCCGTCCCAGTACTTGACCCCGCCCCTGAGCCCCTCGGCGCGCGCCGTGGGCAGACAGCGCAGCGTGTCCATGCGCCCCAGGAATTCGGTCGTCCCCAGGCCGGCCTGGCCCGCCAGCGCGTCGTACATCTTCAGGCCCACGCCATAGAACGGCGTCTCCCACAGCTTGTACGAGGGCATGACGAAGGCCAGCGGCTGCGCCAGGTGCGGCGCATTGTTGAGGAGCGTGGTGCGCTCGTGCAGCGCCTCGCGCACCAGGGCGATGTTGCCCTGGGCCAGATAGCGCACGCCGCCATGCACCAGCTTGGTGGCGCGCGAGGAGGTGCCCTTGGCAAAGTCGTGCGACTCCACCAGCACCACGGAGAAGCCCCGCGCCGCCGCGTCCAGCGCCACGCCCAGGCCGGTGGCGCCGCCGCCAACCACCGCCAGGTCGTAGGTGCGGGGCTCGGCCAGGCGCGCCAGCAAGGCGGCGCGGTCGGTGCTCAGGGGCTGGTCTTGGCTTGCAGTGTTCATGACGACTTTCAGGCGGCGCCGATGCGCGGGCCGCGACAGTTCGAATATTTTCGCTTCTTTTCCTTTTTGATTATATTTCTTCTTATGTGACACTGTGAACCCCCCTTACCCCGCCGCAGCCCACCGTGAACCACAACCCCCGCCAACTCCAGCTGCTGGCCCATGTGCGCCAGCAGCGCAGCGCCAGCGTGGAGCATCTCGCCGAGGCCCTGGGCGTGACGCTGCAGACCGTGCGCCGCGACGTGCAGCGCCTGGCCGAGCAGGGGCTGCTGACGCGCTTTCACGGCGGCGTGCGCCTGCCCGGCTCCACCGTGGAGAACCTGGCCCACACCCAGCGCGAGAGCCTCAACGCCGAGGGCAAGGCGCGCATCGCGCGCGCGGTAGCGGCCCAGGTGCCGCAGGGCTGCTCGTTGATCCTGAACATCGGCACCACCACCGAGGCCATTGCGCGCGCCCTCTTGCAGCACCGGGGCCTGCGCGTCATCACCAACAACCTCAACGTCGCCGCCATCCTGTGCGGCAACCCCGACTGCGAGGTCATCGTCGCCGGCGGCGTGGTGCGCGCGCGCGACCGCGCCATCGTGGGCGAGGCGGCGGTGGACTTCATGCGCCAGTTCCGCGTGGACATCGCGCTCATCGGCATCTCGGGCATCGAGAGCGACGGCACGCTGCGCGACTTCGACCTGCGCGAGGTGAAGGTGGCCCAGACCATCATCGCCCAGGCGCGCGAGGTCTGGCTCGCCGCCGACCACAGCAAGTTTGGCCGCCCGGCCATGGTGCAGCTAGCCACACTGG
The DNA here is from genome assembly GCF_044792555.1 of Alicycliphilus denitrificans. Classification (GTDB taxonomy): domain Bacteria; phylum Pseudomonadota; class Gammaproteobacteria; order Burkholderiales; family Burkholderiaceae_C; genus Alicycliphilus; species Alicycliphilus denitrificans_A. Next base: position 502,240 of record NZ_CP126238.1, on the reverse strand, counting down.
CACAGATCGACCGGCTGTTCACCGACGCCCCGCCACCCGATCCCTTCCCGACCCTGCTGCACGACGCGGCCGTCGAATGCACCGTCGCCCAGGACCCCTGACGACTCACCACGCACCAAAGATGACCTACCTGCTCGCCCTCGACCAAGGCACCTCCAGCTCGCGCAGCATCGTCTTCGACACCCGGGGCCGGGTGGTAGCCCAGGCGCAGCAGGAGCTGCCCCAGATCTACCCGCGCCCCGGCTGGGTGGAACACGACCCCATGGAAATCTGGCGCACCCAGCTGGCCACGGCGCGCCAGGCGCTGGCGCAGGCGGGCCTGGCGGCGCGCGATATCCGCGCCCTGGGCATCACCAACCAGCGCGAGACCACGGTGCTGTGGCAGCGCCAGACGGGCCGGCCGCTGCACCACGCCATCGTCTGGCAGGACCGGCGCGCCGAGCCCGCCTGCGCCGAGCTGCGCGCGCAAGGCCACGCCGCCGCCATCCAGGCCAAGACCGGGTTGCTGGTGGATGCCTATTTCTCCGCCACCAAGCTGCAATGGCTGCTGGACCATATCCCCGGCGCACGCGCCCAGGCCGAGCGCGGCGAGCTGGCCTTCGGCACGGTGGACAGCTGGCTCATCTGGCAGCTCACGGGCGGGCGGCGCCATGTGACCGACGTGAGTAACGCCAGTCGCACCATGCTCTTCAACGTGCACAGCAACCAGTGGGACGACGAGCTGCTGCAGCTCATGAACATTCCGCGCAGCCTGCTGCCCGAGGTGCTGCCGTCCGCCAGTGACTTCGGCCACACCGACGCCGCCATCCTGGGCCAGCCCGTCGCCATCGGCGGCGTGGCCGGCGACCAGCAGGCCGCGCTGTTCGGCCAGGCCTGCTTTTGCGCCGGCATGGCCAAGAACACCTATGGCACGGGCTGCTTCATGCTGATGCACACGGGCGACCAGTTCCAGACCAGCCGCAACGGCCTCATCACCACCAGCGCGGCCCAGCCCAGCAGCACACCCGCCTATGCGCTGGAGGGCAGCGTCTTTGTTGGCGGCGCCGTGGTGCAGTGGCTGCGCGACGGGCTGCACGCGATACGCGCCAGCAGCGAGGTGCAGCAGCTGGCGCAAAGCGTGCCCGACTCGGGCGGCGTGATGCTGGTGCCGGCCTTCACTGGCCTGGGCGCGCCCTACTGGCAGCCCGACGCGCGCGGCACCATCACCGGCCTGACGCGCGGCAGCACGCTGGCGCACATCGCGCGCGCGGCGCTCGAATCCATTGCCTACCAGAGCGCGGCCCTGCTCAGCGCCATGAGCCGCGACGCCGTGGCCGCGGGCGGCGCCCCGGTGAGCGAGCTGCGCGTGGACGGCGGCGCCTGCGTCAACGACCTGCTGATGCAGTTCCAGGCCGACCTGCTGGGCATTCCCGTGGTGCGCCCAGCCGTGGTCGAAACCACCGCCCTGGGCGCCGCCTACCTGGCGGGCCTGACCAGCGGCGTGTATGCCGGCGAGGACGAGCTGTCGGCCCTGTGGCAGGCCGAGCGCCGCTTTGTCCCCACGCTCGCGCGCGATCAGGCCCAGGCCCTGATGGCACGCTGGGAACATGCCGTGGCGCAGACCGTATTGCCCACAAAAGACGGTTGAAGCTATTAAAAATATAGCTGCCCGCGCTTGATACTGGTTACTTTTAGTCGGAAATGATATGAAGTTTCACGACGGGACGCAGCCAGCGCACAATGGCACGTCTCGCATCCTTGTCTCTGCCCCATCCATGACAGACAGCGCCTCCCCTCTCCCTCCCATCGCCTTCATCGGCGGCGGCAACATGGCCAGCGCCATCATCGGCGGCCTGATCCGGCAGGGCCTGCCGGCCGGCCAGATCGAGGTCGTCGAGCCCTTCGAGGCGGCGCGCGACGCGCTGCGCCAGCAGTTCGGCGTCACGGCGCAGCCCGCGGCCACGGCAGCGCTGGCACGCGCGCGCCTGGTGGTCTGGGCCGTCAAGCCCCAGACCTTCAGCGAGGCGGCGCGGCAGGCGGCGCCGCACACCGCGGGCGCGCTGCACCTGAGCGTGGCCGCCGGCATACGTTCGGACAGCATGGCCCGGTGGCTGGGCAGCGAACGCATCGTGCGCGCCATGCCGAATACGCCAGCCCTCATCGGCCAGGGCATGACCGGCCTGTACGCGCGCGCCGGCGTCACCCCGGCCGAGCGCGCCCTCGTCGAACAGGTGGTGGCCACCACCGGCGCACACCTGTGGGTGGAGCAGGAGTCACAGCTCGACGCCGTCACGGCCCTGTCGGGCTCCGGCCCGGCCTACGTGTTCTATTTCCTGGAGGCCATGGTCCAGGCCGGAGTGGACATGGGCCTGACGCAGGAGCAGGCGCAGCAGCTCTCGGTCGGCACCTTCGTGGGCGCCTCGGAGCTGGCGCGCCGCGCCGACGAGCCTCTGGACGTGCTGCGCCAGCGCGTCACCTCCAAGGGCGGCACCACGCATGCCGCCATCCAGTCCATGGAAGACGATGAGGTGGCGCAGCGCTTCATGCGCGCACTCGATGCCGCGGAGCACCGCGCGCGCGAGCTCGGCGAAGAGTTTGGCGGCGCTGCAAGCGGCTGAGAGTCCTTCCCCCATACCCGCCTTGCCCGCCCCAGGGCAAATATTTGCACCCCCAGGCCTGGACCACCCGTGCATTGCAGAACCTCCCCCCGCTTCCACCTGACCCTGCTCGGCGCCTGCCTGGCCCTGGCATCCTGCGGCGGCGGGGGCTACGAGAGCCTGCCTGCGTCGCCACCCACGCCCCCTGCGCCGCCGCAAAGCCAGGCCCCGTTCACGCCCGGGCCGGGTGACCTGCCGCATGCGCCGGGCCTCTACCCCTACGCCACGCCGGCGCTGCTGGCGCTGGACCTGGTCTACCAGCCGACGCCGGTGTCCGGCTCCGGCTGGTACCTGGCGGACAAGAGCAACTGCCGGCAGCTGGCAGGCCCGCCGCCAAGCTACCCCGGTGGCATGGTGACGCTGGACACGGTGAACCTGGACGAGGACAAGGCCGACGACTGCGAGCCCGAGATCAAGGTGCTGGCCAGCAGCGGCGACGGGCAGGTGAAAAGCGCCGCGGCCAAGATGCGCCTGCGCGGCAGCAGCACGCGGCTGGCCCAGCTCAAGTCCTACCGCGTCAAGTTCGACAAGGGCGTGACCTGGTCGGGCGAGGACACCCTGAACCTCAACAAGCACCCCTACGACCTGACGCGCGTGCGCAACAAGCTGGCCTTCGACCTGATGCGCAGCGTGCCCTATCACGAGAGCCTGCGCACCCAGTTCGTGGACATCCGCTACGACGCCGGCGACGGCGCCGGGCCGCAGCCCATGGGCCTGTTCACCCATGTCGAAAAACTCGGCGGCAAAAGCTATCTGGAACGCCGCGGCTGGGTTGCCGGCTCGAACGTCTACAAGGTCGCCGCGTTTAATTTCAATGCCGACGCCAGGCTGCAGACCCTGGCCGATGGCAAGGCCGGCCCGGGCTTTGAACAGCTGCTGGAGATCGAGTCGGACTCCGGCAACCACCGGGCCATCGTCGCCGCCGTAAAGGCCCTGGGCGACGACGAGACACCGCTGCAGACGACCTTCGGGCGCTACTTCGACCGCAACAACTACCTGGCCTGGCTGGCCACGGCCATCCTGCTGGGCAATTGGGACACGGCGAGCCAGAACTACGGCCTGTACCAACCGCTGGGCAGCGACCGGTTCTACCTCCTGCCCTGGGACTACGACGGCGCCCTGGGCTACCCCCAGCAGCCCGGCGCCGCCGCCTATCCGTCATGGAACCGCGGGCTCAGCAGCTGGTGGGACAGCACCCTGCACCGGCGCTTTCTCTCGGCGCCCGGCAACCTGGCCCTGCTGCGCGCGGCGGTGGAGGAAATCCGCGGCAAATACCTCACCGACGCCGCCGTCAAGCAACTGCTCGACAGCTACCGCCCCATCGTCGAACCGCTCCTGGCGCGCGCGCCCGACGCCGACCAGCTCGATGCCAGGGGTTCGGGCACGCCCATGCAGCAATGGACCGCCGAATACCAGCGCCTACAGACGGTGATCGGCGCCAACCACGGCCTCTTCCTGGAGAGCCTGCAGCGCCCCATGCCCTTCTGGCTGGCGGGCAGCGACAAGGCCGGCAGCCTGGAGCTGGACTGGGGCTGGCCCGCGCCCTTCCACCCCCAGGGCAAGCCCATCAGCTACCGCGTGGAGGTGGCGCGCGCCGTGGCCGGCAAAGAGGCCTTTGCCGCCGACACCATGGCACTGCAGCCGGCGCCCGTTTCGGGCCGCACGGCGCTGAACCTGGGGCCGCTGCCCGCCGGCAGGTACCTGGTGCGCGTCACAGCCAGCGACGCCGACGGCAATCGCAGCAACGCCTTTGACAGCACCGTCCTTGACGGCAAGACCGTGGACGGCGCGCTCTGCCTGGCCATGCCCGGTGCCACGCCCTGCTAACCACGCCCCGAGCGCGGTGCTGGCAAGGGTGTAGCGCGTTCACCCAACGGGTGAGGGCCAACGAAGCAGCGAAAGTCAATGTCCATGCGGCTCTCGTGAAGATGGCAAGCGGTCAACTGCCGTTTCTAGGCTGAAGTTCCCCCTCACCCTGTCGTTACCAATGTGTTCGCAAGTCGTTGTCACGCCTGAGAAATATAGCTTTTCAGCCTCATGAATTAACGGCATTTTGTAGTCACAAAAACCGCTTGCATGCAGGCGAGTTATCGCCTATGCATTCGGTAAGGCCTGCTCGCACCGGAACAGCCCACGTCGTCACCACGACACGCAAGTACAAGGATCGGGTCTACCGCACCCACCTGCTGCGGCGCAGCTACCGCGAGGATGGCGTCGTCAAGAACGAGACCCTGGGCAATCTCTCGCACCTGCCCGAGGAGTTCATCGACCTCATCCGCCGCTCGCTGCAGGGCGAGACCTTTGTGCCGCTGGGCCAGGCCTTTGAGATCACCGCTTCGCGCTCCCACGGCCATGTGCAAGCCATCAGCCTGGTCATGCAGCGCCTGGACTTTGCCTCGCTTGTGGCCGCCAAACCCTGCCGCGAGCGCGATTTGGTGCTGGCCATGGATTGGCTGCTCGAGCGCCAGGACAGGATCCAGAAGAAGCTCAGCCGCCGCCACCTGGGTGAAGGCTCCTTGGTGCTCTACGACCTGTCTTCGAGCTATGTGGAGGGCAGTTGCTGCCCGGTGGCCGTCTCGGTGCACGAGGGCAATGTGGCCGACAGCCAGACCTTCCTGCCCGAGGTCAGACGCCTGCGCGAGCAGTTTGGCGTGCAGCAGATGGTGATGGTGGGCGACCGCGGCATGATCTCCAGCCGGGCCATTGAGGAGATGCGCGCCGGTGTTGGCTTGGACGCGGGCGCGGGCCAGGACAATGGCATTGCCTGGATCACGGCCCTCAAGAGCGCATCCATCCGCACGCTGGTAGAGCAAGGGCAGTTGCAGCTCGATTTGTTCGATGAGCGCAATCTGCTGGAGCTGTCCTCGCCCGACTATCCGGGCGAGCGGCTGGTGGCCTGCCGCAATCCCCAGCTGGGCAAGCTGGGCGGCCAGGACGCCATTGGCCTACGGGTGAGCAAGGTGGTCAATTGGTGCCGACTCACTGACCTTCACGCGCAAGCGCGAGGCCATTGCGGCCGAGGCGGCGCTCGATGGCGTGTACATCATCCGCACCTCGGTGGAGGCGGATCGGATGGATGGGGCCGAGTGCGTGCGCAACTACAAGAACCTGGCCCATGTGGAGCGGGCGTTTCGCTCGCTCAAGACAGTGGATCTGAAGGTGCGGCCCATTCACCACCGTACGGCCGACAGGGTAAGCGTTGATGCGACGCACCTCCTGCACGGCACCTTTCTTGAACGGCAGGCGCTCCAGTGCATAGTCCTGCATCGCCTGCGCAAGGCAGCTGCGCTCGGGGCCGAAACCCGCTGGCTTTTGCTGGCCATCGATATCCTGCTGTTGCTGGCGCATCGCTTTGGACGCAGCCGCTGCGGTGCTGAAGCCGCTCAGAAACAGCGCGTGCCCCTTGTAGGAGCGCCGGATGGCCCAGCCCTTGCCATGACGATAGGGCAGCGAAGGGGTGCGCGGCGCGCCGGTGGGTTTGCAAGCGAAAGGGCGGGAAAACTCGGTCATGGTGACTCCAAAAATGAGAGTCACGTGAAGCGAAGCGCTTTAACCTTTGCGGCAATGAGCAGCAATTTCGCACTGTGCTGCGCAAAATCCCGCACCCGGCCGCATCGGGGACTTGCACAGCGAGCTGCACAAATCCGCCCCGGAAAGCAAAACGGCGACTCTTCTGAAGTCGCCGTCTTTCCCAAGCACTTGTCGCGCTTAGGGAATTTTTGGTGGCCTGGGACGGAATCGAACCGCCGACACAAGGATTTTCAATCCTCTGCTCTACCGACTGAGCTACCGGGCCTGAGCTTTTGATTCTAACCTTAAAAAAATCAAGATCATCCCAAATTTCGAAAAATTACGCGGAATCAGCCATTGCGCTTGTTGCGCCCCAAGTCCACACCCAGCTGGCGCAACTTGCGATACAGGTGGGTGCGTTCCAGTCCCGTTTTTTCCGCTACACGGGTCATGGAGCCCCCTTCACGGGCCAGGTGGAATTCGAAATAGGCTTTTTCAAAGCCGTCACGTGCCTCCCGCAGCGGTCGATCAAGGTTGAAGCCCTGGTGCGATACCGGCAACTGCTCGGCTATCTCTATTGCATGCACCACAGACTGTGCGCCATTACCCATGGCGACCACGCCAGACGGTAGGCCTGCGGGCACATGCGCGGGCGCTGAGGCGGCCTGCTGCGCACCGCTACTGCGCGCCAGCCCTTGCTCCACGGCCTTGAGCAGCTTTTGCATCGCGATGGGTTTTTCAAGGAACGAGATCGCCCCGATGCGCGTGGCCTCCACGGCTGTGTCTATCGTGGCGTGACCGCTCATCATGATCACAGGCATGCTCAAGGTACCGGCCATGGCCCATTCCTTGAGCAGTGATACGCCATCGGTGTCAGGCATCCAGATGTCGAGCAGCACCAGATCGTAGTTGCTGGACTGGCGCGCATTGCGCGCCTGCATGGCGTTTTCCGCCAGGTCCACACTGTGCCCCTCGTCGTTCAGGATTTCGGACAACAGATCCCGGATACCCAGTTCGTCGTCGACTACCAGAATGTTTGCCATGTATGTAAATGCACCCTTACTGCGCCTACCACGGTGTTGTTAGAGCGCCACCACCGTCTCAGGGGCGAATGATAGCGACACTTGCGCGCCCGTCACCGTCTTGCCTTCCAGGCGGTTGGCCAGATCAATGCGTGCTCCGTGTTCATCGACGATTTTCTTGACCACCGCCAGGCCCAGCCCGGTGCCGCGGACCTTGGTCGTGACATAGGGCTCGAAAGCACGTTGCAGGATATGCGGCGGAAAGCCCGGCCCGCAATCCGAGACCGTCAGCCGCACGCGCTGCGCCGATTCGCTCCAGCGCGTGCTGATGTTCACGGCCGCCTGCAACGCGCCCTGCTGCTCGGCGGCCTGCATGGTGGCGTCCTGCGCGTTCTGCAGCAGGTTGTGCACCACCTGGCGCAGCTGTTGCGCGTCGCCCATGATGCGTGGACAGCGCGGGTCGAGCTCGGCCTGTACGGGTACCCGGGCGGTCTCTGCACCGTACAGGTGCAGCACGTCGGCCACCAGGGCGTTGAGGTCCAGTGGCTGGAGCACGGCTGCGGGCAGGCGGGCGTAGTCGCGAAACTCATTGACGAGGCGCTTCATGGCGTCGACCTGATCGACGATGGTCTTCACCGACTTGGTCAGCACGGCCTGCTCCGCGCCGGACAGTTTGCCACCGAGCTTGAGTTCCAGGCGCTCGGCCGACAGCTGTATGGGCGTCAGCGGATTCTTGATCTCGTGCGCCAGGCGCCGTGCCACCTCGCCCCAGGCCTGGGCGCGCTGGGCCGAGACGATCTCGGAAATATCGTCGAACACCAGCAGGCGCTCGTGATTCGGCAGCTCTGCCCCGCGGGCCACCAGGCTGGTCCCCTGCACGCTCAAGCCATTGCCCGAGACATGCAGCTCAAACGCATGCTGCCAATGATCCAGCCCGTGGTGATCGCGCTCGAGGGCAAAGCTGTCGAAATGCTGCTGCACCGTGGTCGCAAATTCCGTCAGCCCCGGCACTTCGGCCAAGTGCTTGCCCTCGTAGGCCGCCAGTGGCGCACGCAGGATGCGCGTGGCGCCCGGGTTGGAAGACTGGATGACGCCCAGCCGATCGAGCACGATCACGCCTGCCGTGAGGTTGTCCAGAATGGTCTGCAGGTTGCTGCGCGCGGCATCCAGTTCACCCATGCTGTGCTCCACGGCCGCACGCGCATCGGCCAGCTGCTGGGTCATGAGGGCGAAGGCGCGCGTGAGTCCACCCAGCTCGTCCTGGCCCTGCAGCGCCGCCTTCGGGCCCAGGTTGCCGGCGGCTACCTCGCGCACACCGTCGGCCAGCACCAGCAACGGGCGCGCCAGCTGGTTGCCCAGCACCACGGCCAGCAGCACCGCACCAAACACGGCCAGGAACAGGGCCAGCGTCAGCGTGCCTATGTACATGCGCCGCAGGCCGCCGCGGGCCAGTGCGCGCTCCTGGTACTCGCGATTGGCCTCCTGCACCGCAATGGCATTGGCCACCAGGGCCTGGGGCAGCGGCAGCGTGGCCTGCACATAGCGTGGCTCGGCCAGCAAGCCCACGCCGGGGTTGGCCATCAGCACCAGGGCGCGTACGCGGGCGTTTTCTGCCGCCATGGGGTCGGTGATGTCGTCCAGCCCCTCGATCTGAAAGCTGATGCGGTCCTGGCGCGCCATGCGGAACTGCTGGGCGCTCGGGCGCTCGGGGTTGAGGGAGTAGCGCGATTGGCCAACGCCAGCCACGGCCTGGCCTGCCGCATTCCACAACACCAGGTCGGTAGCGCCGAGCTGGTCGCGCATGCGCTCGAGCACCAGGCCGGCCGCGGCGTCGGGCACCTGGGAGAGCTGGCTGCTGGCGCTGCGTGTCTTGGTGGCCAGGTCGCTGGCGATGGTGTCCAGCGTGACGCGCGCCAGGCTCACGCCAGCCGTCAATGCGCCCTCGACCTTGACGTCGAACCAGCTCTCGATAGAGCGCGAGACGAACTGGTAGGACACGACGTAGACCAGCAGTCCCGGCACCACGCCCACCAGCCCGAAGATGGCCGCCAGCTTGATCAGCAGGTGACTGCCGAAGCGCCCACGCCTGACACGCACGCCCAGGCGCACCGCGCCCCAGATCAGCACCGACAGCAGCACCAGGGCCACCAGCACGTTCACGGCCAGCAGCCAGGTGAAGTTGCGCTCGTACAGGACGCGATTGTTGGTGGCCAGGGTGAGCAGAAACAGCAGCACCAGGCCGATGGCACTCATCACGCCCACCCCCAGGCCCAGGGCCCAGCGGGTGGATCGTGCACGGCTGGCGGCCCGGCGCGCCGAGGCTGCGGGACGCGGCTCGGGCGTGCTCATCGCGCGGCCTCCACGGCGGGCAGGCGCATGCTGCGCGAGAGCGCAATATTCCAGTTTGATCGGCCCACGGCCCCGAGCTGCAGCGGCCGTGGCAACTGGGACATGTCCAGGCGGAACTGGAAGTTCACCTCGTAGGGCGTGCCTTCGTCGAGAGCCCCCTCCTCCGCGATCTTCCAGCGCGCAACGCGCTGCATGGCCGCCAGCGCCTCTGACAGGTCATCAAAGTTTTGTCCCAGCGATACCCCGAGGCCCGTCGCCGCAAACGGCACCGGCGACTGGGCCAGGCGCCAGCGGCGCGTCAGGGGCTGGTAGCTCAGGCGCAGAAAGCGCGTGGCCCGGACTACGACCTTGTCCGACCAATACCAGCGCTGGCGCAGCACCTCGGCCTCGGTGATGAAGAGCATGGAGATGCCCTTGTAGAGCGCATCCTGCACCACCTCGGGCAACTCCAGCTGCAACGCGGCCGTGAGATACAGGCCATCGGCCGAGCGCTGCAGCTGCAGGTCGCTGACCTCGCCATGGTTTTGCGCCTGCGCGAGCGGCGCGGCCAGCCACAGGGCCAGCAGGCAGGCCAGGGCGGCACGCCAGAGCGATGAGCGCTCAGGCGGTTTTTTGCAGCAATGCGTAAAAGAAACCGTCGTGTTCACCCGGTCCATTGTCCTGGAGCGCATCGCGCTTGTCCGTGCCGCCGGGGAATAAGTGGCCTGGAGAAGGCAGCAAACGCGCATCGGTGTTGTGTGCAAGAAACGCCCGGACCTGCTCATCGCCCTCGGCGCGGAACACCGAGCAGGTGCAGTACAGCATGCGCCCGCCGGCACGCAGCAGCGGCCACAGCGCGGCCAGCAGGCGCGCCTGCAGCGCGGCCAGCTGGGCCACGTCGCCGGCCCGGCGCAGCCAGCGTACATCGGGATGGCGGCGCACGATGCCCGAAGCCGTGCACGGGGCATCAAGCAGGATGGCGTCGAAGGGCTCGCCACCACTGGCCTGGAGCCACCCATCCTGGGGCGCGCCCGCATCGGCCACCAGTACCTGGGCCTGCAAGCCTAGGCGGCGCAGGTTGTCATGGATGCGCTCGGCGCGCGCCGCATCCACCTCCAGCGCCGTGACCTGCCACGGAGCCTGCAGTGCCGCGGCCCACTCGAGCAGATGCGCCGTTTTGCCGCCGGGCGCGGCGCAGGCGTCCAGCAGGCGCAGGGGCCGTCCCGCATCCAGTCCATCGAGCAGCAGCGGCGCCGCCAGCTGGGCGGCCGCATCCTGCACCGAGACCAGGCCCTGGTCAAAACCGGGCAATTGCGCCACGGGCACGGGACGGCCCAGGACCAGGCCCCAGTCACCCATCAATTGACTATTAATATTGATAGCTGCAAGCGCTTTCTGGTAAAGCGCTGGAGTCGTTTTTGATCGAGAAACCCTGAGCACCATGGGCGCCGGCGCATTGTTGGCCTGCAAGATGTGCTGCCACTGCTGCGGATGGTCGCGGCGCAGCTGCTTGATCCACCATGCGGGGTGGTTCCATACGGCGACCTCATCGCCCTGCGTGGCCGCCACCAGGGCCTGGCGCTCGCGCAAGAAACGCCGCAGGCTGGCATTGATGAACGCCGCCTGGGCCCGTGCCGACGGGTTGCGCTTGGCGGCCTCCACCGCCTGATTCACCAGGGTGAAGGGCTCATAGGGCGCGGCCTCGGCATCCCAGGCCAGCGCCAGCGCGGTGCAGAGCAGGGCGTCCACCCAAGGCGGCGGCTTGCGCGGCGCCAGTTGGCTGCGCAGTGCCTGGGCGCGCCCCAGGTTGCGCAGCACCTGGAACAGCAGCGCCTGCACGCCCGGGCGCAGGGCGGCCTGGGTGGCGTCGAGAGCGGCCGTGCCCGACTGGCCGGCGCGTATGGACTGCAGCGCCGTGGCGGTGGCCTCCAGCAGCCGGCTCAATGCAGCCGATGGGGCCCCGCTAGATAGTGATGCATGGGTGCCTGTCACAGCGTACGCCCCTTCTTCATGCCGAACAGCCAGGCCAGCAGGCTGGCCGGGAACTGCGCAATGCCATGGTTGTATTGCATGACCGCCTCATTGAACTGGCGCCTGGCCTCCCCGGTGTGCAGGGCCAGCTGCTCGCGCCGATGTATCCAGGGCGCCAGGGCGGGTGGCGCCACGCCCTGGCCGGCCCATGCGGCCTCGTGCACCATGGCCTGCCAGGCCGTGTCCAGCACCTGGGCTGCCGCCGCCAGCGCCGCTGCCGCACCCTCATCCAACGGCCGCGCACGCGCCGCGGCGAGCGAGGCGCCCAGCTGTGTCGCTGCCGCCTCCAGGGCTGCATGCGCATCGCTGGCACGGTCCGGGAGCGCACCGGGCTCTTGCGGCGCAGCCCGCGTCGCCTCGTATTCCGCCAGCAGGGCGATCCAGCGCAGCAGCTGCGCATCCAGCACCCCAAAGGCCTGCAATGCCACCGAGCGCAGGCGAATCAGCCGGTTGTAGGCTCCCACCGCCCAAAACAGCAGCAGCGCCAGGAAGATCCAGGAGGTCCACATATATTCACGGCCCAGGGCGCCGGCTGGCGCATGGCCATCGGCCCCGCCAGGCGGTGGCTGCCAAAAAGAAACTCCCGACCCGCCAGACTGGCAAGCCGGGAGCATTCACTGCCCGCATACGAGCGGCGGGGCCGGCCGTTTAGTCGGCCAGGTCGGCGCTGCCGTCAAGCTCGGCGGCCGCACCTTCGGCACCGGCATTGGCCAGCTCCTCGGCCTCGGCCTCGGCGATGGCGCGGCGCTCGGCCTCGTCCATGGCGTCCTTGGCCTTGCGTGCCTGGTGGTAGGCCAGGCCCGTGCCGGCGGGGATCAGGCGGCCCACGATGACGTTTTCCTTCAGGCCGCGCAGCTCGTCGCGCTTGCCCATGATGGCCGCCTCGGTCAGCACGCGCGTCGTCTCCTGGAACGAGGCCGCGGAGATGAAGGAGTCGGTGGACAGCGAGGCCTTGGTGATGCCCAGCAGCACGTTGGAGTAGGTGGCCGGGATCTTGCCATCCCTCTGCGCCGCCTCGTTCGTGTTGAGGATCTCCGAGCGCTCGACCTGCTCGCCCTGGATGTAGCCGGTCTCGCCCGGGGCCTCGACCACGACGCGGCGCAGCATCTGGCGCACGATGACCTCGATGTGCTTGTCGTTGATCTTCACGCCCTGCAAGCGGTACACGTCCTGCACTTCATCGACGATGTAGCGTGCCAGCTCCTCGATGCCCAAGAGGCGCAGGATGTCCTGCGGATCGGCCGGGCCGTCGACGATCAGCTCGCCCTTGTTGACCACCTGGCCTTCGTGCACCAGCACGTTCTTTTCCTTGGGCACCAGCTCGTCCCAGACATGGCCTTCGGGGTCGGTGATCTGCAGGCGCACCTTGCCCTTGGTTTCCTTGCCGAAGGAGATGGTGCCGGTCATCTCGGCCAGCATGCCCTTGTCCTTGGGGCTGCGGGCCTCGAACAGCTCGGCCACGCGCGGCAGACCGCCGGTGATGTCGCGCGTCTTCTGGCCTTCCACGGGGATACGCGCCAGCACCTCGCCGGGGCCCACTTCCTGGCCGTCGCGCACCTGGATCAGCGCGCCAATCTGGAAGCCGATGGCCACCGCGTGGTCGGTGCCCGGAATCTTCACCTCCTGGCCATTGGCGTCGATCAGCTTGACCAGCGGGCGCACCACCTTGGCCGAGCCGCGGCGCTTGGGGTCGATCACCACCAGCGTAGACAGGCCGGTGACATCGTCCACCTGCTTGGCCACGGTGAGGCCCTCTTCCACGTTCTCGAACTTCGCCTGGCCGGCGAATTCCGTGATGATGGGGCGCGTCAGCGGATCCCAGTTGGCCAGGATGGTGCCGGCCTTGATCTGCTGGTCGGCCTTCACCGTCAGCGTCGCGCCATAAGGCACCTTGTGGCGCTCGCGCTCGCGGCCATGCTCGTCCTGGATGATGACCTCACCCGAGCGGGCGATCACCACCAGCTCGCCCTTGGTGTTGGTCACGTAGCGCATCGTGGCGTTGAAGGCGATGACGCCGTTGGACTTGGCCTCGACGCTGGAGGCGATGGCCGCACGCGAAGCCGCGCCACCGATGTGGAAGGTACGCATGGTCAGCTGCGTGCCGGGCTCGCCGATGGACTGGGCGGCGATCACACCCACGGCCTCGCCGAGGTTGATCAGGCCGCCGCGGCCCAGGTCGCGGCCGTAGCACTTGGCGCACAGGCCGTAGCGGGTCTCGCAGGTCAGCGCGGTGCGCACCTTGACCTCGTCCACGCCGGCGGTCTCGATCTCCTCGATCGTGTCTTCGTCCAGCATGCGGCCCGCAGCCACCAGCACGTCACGCGTTTCGGGATCCAGCACGTCTTCGGCCACGACACGGCCGAGGATACGTTCGCGCAGCGACTCGATGACCTCGCCGCCCTCGACGATGGCGCGCATCAGCGAGCCATTGGAGGTGCCGCAATCGTCCTCGGTCACCACCAGGTCCTGCGTCACGTCCACCAGGCGGCGCGTCAGGTAGCCGGAGTTCGCGGTCTTCAGCGCCGTGTCAGCCAGGCCCTTGCGGGCGCCGTGCGTGGAGATGAAGTACTGCAGCACGTTCAGGCCTTCACGGAAGTTGGCCGTGATGGGGGTCTCGATGATGGAGCCATCGGGCTTGGCCATCAGGCCGCGCATGCCGGCCAGCTGGCGGATCTGCGCCGCGCTACCGCGGGCACCCGAGTCGGCCATCATGTAGATGGAGTTGAAGGATTCCTGGTCCACCTCCTTGCCGTGGCGGTCGATGGTCTTTTCCTTCTTCAGGTGATCCATCATGACCTTGGAGATGTCATCGCCGGCCTTGCCCCAGATGTCCACCACCTTGTTGTAGCGCTCGCCGGCCGTGACCAGGCCGGAGACGTACTGCTGCTCGATTTCCTTCACTTCCTTTTCGGCGCGGCCGATGATTTCGGTCTTTTGCGCCGGTACCAGCATGTCGTCCACGCAGATCGAAATACCGGCACGCGTGGCCAGGCGGAAGCCGTTTTGCAGCAGCTTGTCGGCAAACACCACGGTTTCCTTCAGGCCGCACTTGCGGAAGCTGGCGTTGATGAGCCGGGAGATTTCCTTCTTCTTGAGCGCCTTGTTCAGGTTGCTGAACGCCAGGCCCTTGGGCAGGATCTCGGACAGCAGGGCGCGGCCCACCGTGGTCTCGATCAGCTTGGTTTCGGGCTCGAACGCGCCCGAGTCCTTGTTCTTGTTCCACTCGACCAGACGCACGCTGATCTTGGTGGCCAGCTCGACCTCGCCCGCATCCAGGGCGCGCTGGACCTCGGCGGTGTCGGTAAACACCATGCCCTCGCCCTTGCCGTTGATCTTCTCGCGCGTGGCGTGGTACAGGCCCAGCACCACGTCCTGCGAGGGCACGATGGAGGGCTCGCCCGAGGCCGGGAAGAGCACGTTGTTGGACGCCAGCATCAGCGTGCGCGCCTCCAGCTGCGCCTCGACGGACAGCGGCACGTGCACGGCCATCTGGTCACCGTCGAAGTCGGCGTTGAAGGCCGCGCAGACCAGCGGGTGCAGCTGGATGGCCTTGCCTTCGATGAGGATGGGCTCGAAGGCCTGGATGCCCAGGCGGTGCAGCGTGGGAGCACGGTTCAACATGACCGGATGCTCCTTGATGACCTCTTCCAGGATGTCCCACACCACGGGCGTGCCGGCTTCCACTTCCTTCTTCGCCGCCTTGATGGTGGTGGCGATGCCCATGGCTTCCAGGCGCGAGAAGATGAAGGGCTTGAAGAGTTCGAGCGCCATCAGCTTCGGCAGGCCGCACTGGTGCAGCTTGAGCGTCGGGCCCACGGTGATCACCGAACGACCCGAGTAGTCCACGCGCTTGCCCAGCAGGTTCTGGCGGAAACGCCCGCCCTTGCCCTTGATCATGTCGGCCAGGGACTTCAGCGCGCGCTTGTTGGCGCCGGTCATGGCCTTACCGCGGCGGCCGTTGTCCAGCAGCGAGTCCACGGCCTCCTGCAGCATGCGCTTTTCGTTGCGCGCGATGATTTCCGGGGCCTTGAGCTCCAGCAGGCGGCGCAGGCGCGAGTTGCGGTTGATGACGCGGCGGTACAGGTCGTTCAGGTCGGAGGTGGCAAAGCGCCCGCCATCGAGCGGCACCAGCGGACGCAGGTCCGGCGGCAGCACGGGCAGCACTTCCAGCACCATCCACTCGGGCTTGATGCCGGACTTGCGGAAGGCCTCCAGCACCTTCAGGCGCTTGGCGTTCTTCTTAACCTTGACCTCGGAGCCGGTCAGATCGCCGCGCAGGCGCTCGATCTCGATCTCGATGTCTATGCCTTCGAGCAGTTCCTTGATGCCCTCGGCGCCCATCTTGGCGATGAATTCATCGCCGTATTCCTTGCGCTTGGCATCGTAGTCGTCCTCGCTCATGATGCTGAACTTCTTCAGCGGGGTCATGCCGGGGTCGGTGACGACGTAGGCCTCGAAGTACAGCACGCGCTCGATGTCGCGCAGCGTCATGTCCAGCACCAGGCCCAGGCGCGAGGGCAGGCTCTTCAGGAACCAGATGTGAGCACAGGGCGCGGCCAGGTCGATGTGGCCCATGCGCTCGCGGCGCACCTTGGTCTGCGTGACCTCCACGCCGCACTTCTCGCAGATCACGCCGCGGTGCTTCAGGCGCTTGTACTTGCCGCACAGGCACTCGTAGTCCTTGATCGGGCCGAAGATCTTGGCGCAGAACAAACCGTCACGTTCGGGCTTGAAGGTGCGGTAGTTGATGGTCTCGGGCTTCTTCACCTCACCGAAAGACCAGGAACGGATCTTCTCGGGCGAGGCCATGCCGATCTTGATGGCATCGAAATGCTCATCCGGCGTGAATTGCTTGAACAGGTCGAGTAGCGATTTCATGTGACTCTTTCCCTTGTATCAAAAATCGTAGCTGCTAGCGCTTGATAAACGGGAGCTTGAGCATCAAAAGACATCGAATGCCTTGATGAACAAGCGCCAGCAGCTCACTTTTTTCTATTAAACCTGCCCCGATCAGGAGCGTTCCAACTCGATATCCAGGCCCAGGGAACGGATTTCCTTGACCAGCACATTGAACGACTCCGGCATGCCGGCCTCGATGGCGTGTTCGCCCTTGACGATGGACTCGTACACCTTGGTACGGCCCTGCACGTCGTCGGACTTCACGGTGAGCATTTCCTGCAGCACATAGGCAGCGCCATAGGCCTCCAGCGCCCACACTTCCATCTCACCGAAACGCTGGCCGCCGAACTGCGCCTTGCCGCCCAGCGGCTGCTGCGTGACCAGCGAGTACGGGCCGGTGGAGCGTGCGTGCATCTTGTCATCGACAAGGTGGTGCAGCTTGAGGTAGTGCATGTAGCCGATGGTGGTCGGGCGCTCGAAGCGCTCGCCCGTGCGGCCGTCGTACAGATAGGCCTGGGTGCGCGTGTCGGTCAGGCCCTTGCGCGCCTTGATGTCGTCGGGATAGGCCAGCTTGAGCATGTCCTTGATCTCGGCCTCGGAGGCACCGTCGAACACGGGCGAGGCAAAGGGCACGCCGGTGGTCAGCTCGCGCGCCATGGCCATGATCTCGTCGTCGCTGAACTGCGAGAGCTCTTCCTTGCGGCCGCGCGAGTTGTAGATCTCCTCAAGGTATTTACGCAGCTCGGCCGCCTTGGCCTCGCGTTGCAGCATGTCGCCAATGCGCTGGCCCATGCCCTTGCCGGCCCAGCCCAGGTGCACTTCCAGCACCTGGCCGATGTTCATGCGCGACGGCACGCCCAGCGGATTGAGCACGATGTCGGCGGGCGTGCCGTCGGCCATGTAGGGCATGTCTTCGACCGGAACGATCTTCGAGACCACACCCTTGTTGCCGTGGCGGCCGGCCATCTTGTCGCCGGGTTGCAGGCGGCGCTTGACGGCCAGATAGACCTTGACCATCTTCAGCACGCCCGCGGGCAGCTCGTCGCCCTGCGTGAGCTTCTTGCGCTTTTCCTCGAACGCCAGGTCGAAGCTGTGGCGCGTCTGCTCCATGGCATTCTTCATGGATTCGAGCTGCGCGGCCACGGCCTCGTCGGCCGGGCGGATGTCGAACCAGTGGAACTTCTCCACGCCGTCCAGATAGGCCTTGTCGATGGTCGTGCCCTTGGCCAGCTTCTGCGGGCCGCCGTTCGCCACCTTGCCCACGAGCAGCTTCTCGATACGGTCGAAGGCGTCGGCCTCGACGATGCGCAGCTGGTCGTTCAGGTCCAGGCGGAAGCGCTTGAGCTCATCGTCGATGATCTGCTGGGCGCGCTTGTCGCGCTGGATGCCTTCGCGGGTGAACACCTGCACGTCGATCACGGTGCCCGAGCTGCCCTGGTCCACACGCAGCGAGGTGTCCTTCACGTCGGACGCCTTCTCGCCGAAGATGGCGCGCAGCAGCTTTTCTTCCGGCGTGAGCGTGGTTTCGCCCTTGGGCGTGACCTTGCCGACCAGCGTGTCGCCAGGCTGCACCTCGGCGCCGACGTAGATGATGCCGGACTCGTCCAGGCGGTTCAGCTGCTGCTCCGACAGGTTCGGAATGTCGCGCGTGATTTCCTCGGCACCGAGCTTGGTGTCGCGCGCCATCACCACCAGTTCCTCGATGTGGATCGAGGTGTAGCGGTCTTCGGCCACCACGCGCTCGCTGATCAGGATCGAGTCCTCGAAGTTGTAGCCGTTCCAGGGCATGAAGGCGATCAGCATGTTCTGGCCGATGGCGATCTCGCCCAGGTCGGTCGAGGCGCCGTCGGCGATCACGTCGCCCTTGGCCAGCACGTCACCGCGCTTGACGATGGGGCGCTGGTGGATGTTGGTGTTCTGGTTGGAACGCTGGTACTTGATGAGGTTGTAGATGTCCACACCCACCTCGCCGGCCACGGCTTCGGCATCATGTACGCGCACCACGATGCGGGTGGCATCCACATAATCCACCACGCCGCCGCGCTTGGCGGTGACCACGGTGCCCGAGTCGACGGCCGCGACACGCTCGATGCCGGTGCCCACCATGGGCTTCTCGGGACGCAGCACGGGCACGGCCTGGCGCGACATGTTGGCGCCCATCAAGGCGCGGTTCGCGTCGTCATGCTCCAGGAAGGGCACGAGCGATGCCGCCACCGAGACGATCTGCGCCGGCGACACATCCATGTATTCCACGCGCTCGGCCGACACCAGGGTGGATTCGCCCTTCTCACGCGCCGACACCAGGTCGCCAGTCAGCTTGCCGTCCTTGTCCAGCGTGGCGTTGGCCTGGGCAATGATGTATTTGCCTTCCTCGATGGCCGACAGGTAGTCGATCTCCATCGTCACCTTGCCGTCCACCACACGGCGGTAGGGCGTCTCGATGAAGCCGTATTCGTTCAGGCGCGCGTACAGGGCCAGCGAGTTGATCAGGCCGATGTTCGGGCCTTCCGGTGTCTCGATAGGGCAGACACGGCCGTAGTGGGTGACGTGCACGTCGCGCACCTCGAAGCCGGCGCGCTCGCGCGTCAAACCGCCCGGGCCCAGGGCCGAGACGCGGCGCTTGTGCGTGATCTCGGCCAGCGGATTCGTCTGGTCCATGAACTGCGACAGCTGCGAGGCGCCGAAGAACTCCTTCAGGGCCGCGGAAATCGGCTTGGAGTTGATCAGGTCATGCGGCATCAGCGGCTCTTGCTCGGCCTGGCCCAGGCGCTCCTTCACGGCCTTCTCGATGCGCGCCAGGCCGGTGCGGTACTGGTTCTCGGCCAGCTCGCCGACGCAGCGCACACGGCGGTTGCCCAGGTGGTCAATGTCGTCCACCTCGCCCTTGCCGTTGCGCAGGTCCACCAGGATCTTCACCACGGCCAGGATGTCGTCGTTGGACAGCACCATGGGGCCGGTGGCCTCGCTGTTGCCGATCTTGGCGTTGAACTTCATGCGACCCACGCGCGACAGGTCGTAGGTGTCGGGGTTGTAGAACAGGCGCTGGAACAGGGCCTGCACGGCGTCTTCCGTCGGCGGCTCGCCGGGGCGCATCATGCGGTAGATGGCCACGCGCGCGGCAAACTCATCCACCGTTTCGTCGATGCGCAGCGTCTGCGAGATGTAGGCGCCCTGGTCGAGCTCGTTGGTATAGATGGCCTGCAGTTCCTGCACGCCGGCCGAGCGCAGCTTCTTGAGCAAGGCCTCGGTCAGCTCCTCGTTGGCCTTGGCCAGAATCTCACCGGTGTCGGGGTCGACGATGTTGCGCGCCACGACACGGCCGATCAGGAAGTCCTCCGGCACGCTGATGTGCGTGGTGCCCGACTGCTCCAGTTCACGGGTGTGGCGGGCGGTGACGCGCTTGTCCTTGGCCACCACCACCTTGCCGGACTTGTCGGTGATGTCGAAACGCGCCACCTCGCCGCGCAGGCGCTCGGGTACGAACTCCAGCTGTGCGCCGCTGTCCATGAGGCGGAAGTTGTCGTTGACGAAGAAGTTCGCCAGGATGGATTCCGGGTTCAGGCCGATGGCCTTGAGCAGAATCGTGACCGGCATCTTGCGGCGGCGGTCGACACGGAAATACAGGATGTCCTTGGGGTCGAATTCAAAGTCCAGCCAGGAGCCGCGGTAGGGGATGATGCGTGCCGAGAACAGCAACTTGCCCGAGCTGTGGGTCTTGCCCTTGTCATGCTCGAAGAACACACCCGGCGAGCGGTGCAGCTGGGAGACGATCACGCGCTCCGTGCCGTTGATGATGAACGAGCCCTTGTCGGTCATCAGGGGCACCTCGCCCATGTAGACCTCTTGCTCCTTGACCTCCTTCACCACCTTGTTCTGGGAGGTGGACGATTCACGGTCGTAAATAATGAGCTGCACCTTGGCGCGCACGGCAGACGAAAACGTCAAGCCACGCGTCTGGCACTCGCGCACGTCGAAAGCCGGCTTGGCGAGGTTGTATTCGACGAATTTCATCTCCACGAAGCCGTTGTGGGAGACGATGGGGAAGGCGGAGTTGAAGGCCGCCTGCAGACCTTCGATGCTGCGCTTTTGCGCGGGCTTGTCTGCCTGCAGGAACGCGGTGTAGGCATCGCGCTGCATCTGCAGCAAATAGGGTACTTCGAGCACGCTGTCACGGCTACCGAAACTCTTGCGGATGCGCTTGCGTTCGGTATAGCTGTACGTGGATGTTTGGGCCATGAGATCTCCGGGCAAAGACATGACGATGGGGTCTTCGACGACTACTACTGCCCCACAAGGCACTGCCTGCGGGCTTGGCGGTTGGCCACTACCAACCATGGCGGACGGCGATGCATTGCACATCGCCCGAACCAAGGCGTCTTCTGCTGTCGGGTGGGTCAGAAGACACTAGAAAGCTGGCTCAGGAGCTTGCCCTCGGCCTTGGGCCTTGGGTAAACCGACCCTGAGCCGGTTTTCTGGTGCGCTCTGAAAACATGTTCCATAAGCACCAAAGGCTGGAGGCCTTTTGCAAGGCCCCCAGCCCGAAGGAACAAACCCAATTACTTGAGTTCGGCCTTGGCGCCGGCTTCCACCAGCTTCTTGACGGCGGCTTCGGCGTCAGCCTTGGCAATGCCTTCCTTGACGTTCTTGGGTGCGCCATCCACCAGATCCTTGGCTTCCTTCAGGCCCAGGCCCGTGATTTCGCGCACGGCCTTGATGACGGAGACCTTGTTGGCGCCGGCTTCGGTCAGCACTACGTTGAACTCGGTCTTCTCTTCAGCAGCCGGGGCAGCAGCGCCACCACCTGCAGCAGGAGCGGCCATGGCGGCTGCGCTCACGCCGAACTTCTCTTCAATGGCCTTGACCAGGTCATTGAGTTCCATGACCGTCATGCTGTCCAGCGCGGTCAAGAATGCGTCTTTATCGAATGCCATTTTGATTTCCTAAAACAATTGATTGGGGGATGCGACTGCACGGCCTGAAATCAGGCCGCAGCAGCTTCGCCTTCGCCTTTTTTGGCCGCCAGGGCACCCAGCACCACGGCGGTGCGGGAGATAGGCGACATCAGCAAGCCACACAGCTGAGCCAGCAACACTTCCTTGGAAGGGATGTTGGCCAGTTGCTTCACGCCGTTCACGTCCAGGGCCTTGCCCGCGAAAGCGCCGCCGCGAATGACCAGCTTGTCATTGGTCTTCGCGAAATCGGCCACCACCTTGGCGGCGGCCACAGCGTCTTCGGAGAAGCCATAGATCAAGGGACCAGTCATCTGGTCGGCCACCACGTCAAACTGGCTGCCAGCCACAGCACGGCGTGCCAGGGTGTTCTTCAGAACACTCAAGGAAACACCCTTGCTGCGAGCATCAACGCGCAGTTTGGTCATGTCGGCGACCGTGATGCCACGGTATTCCGCGATCACGAGCGTTTGAGCTTTAGCGGCGAGGCTGGTCACTTCATTGATGACCGCTTCTTTCTCACTGCGATTAAGACTCAAGGTCTACTCCTTCATATGCGCACTTCGGACAAATCCAGCCGTGCGCGCTCTTGGTTTGCAGCGACCAACTGTTTTGGAATATCTGTTTCCATCTGCAGCGGGATCGCCATCTGCGTTGGCCCTCATGGGTTTAAGTGCAATCGGTTTGCACACCAACGGTCTTGGATGGCCCGATGCAGCATCGCTGCATCAGCCCACCACCGAAGCGCTCTTGCGAGCACTTCAAGATCTATCGCAATCAGGCTGCGATGGTTTGCGTGTCGACGCGAACGCCGACGCCCATGGTCGAGGACACGGCCACCTTGCGCAGGTAGACACCCTTGCTGGTTGCAGGCTTGGCCTTGTTCAAGGCCTCGATCAAGGCCACGAGGTTGCCCTGCAGCTTGTCGTCACCAAACGAGCGGCGACCAATGGTCGTGTGGATGATGCCTGCCTTGTCGACACGAAATTGCACCTGACCGGCCTTGGCATTCTTCACTGCCGTGGCCACGTCGGGCGTCACGGTGCCAACCTTGGGGTTAGGCATCAGACCGCGCGGGCCCAGGATCTGGCCCAGGGTACCCACAACGCGCATGGCATCAGGGGCTGCGATCACCACGTCGAATGGCATGTCACCGGCCTTGACCTGGGCTGCCAGGTCGTCCATGCCAACGATGTCGGCACCAGCTGCCCTGGCCTCTTCCGCCTTTGCGCCTTGCGCAAACACGGCCACGCGGGAGGTCTTGCCGGTACCGTTGGGCAGCACGACGGCGCCACGCACCACCTGATCGGATTTCTTGGCATCCACGCCCAGTTGCACGGCCACGTCGATGGATTCGTCGAACTTGGCGGTAGCCGCCTCCTTCACCAGGGCCACGGCCTCGGCAAACGGATACAGCTTGGTGCTGTCGACCTTGCCCTGCAGGGCCTTTTGCTTCTTGGTCAGCTTAGCCATTTCAGAGACCCTCCACCGTCACGCCCATGGAACGGGCAGAGCCAGCCAGCGTGCGCACGGCGGCGTTCACGTTGGCGGCGTTCATGTCCTTGAGCTTGGTCTTGGCGATTTCTTCCAGCTGCTCGCGGGTGATCTTTCCCACCTTGGTGGACTTGGCATTCGAGGAGCCCTTGTCCAACTTGATGGCCTTCTTGATCAGCACCGTTGCGGGCGGTGTCTTGATGATGAAGGTGAAACTCTTGTCGGCAAACGCCGTGATTACCACGGGCAGGGGCAGGCCCGGCTCAACGCCTTGGGTCTGGGCATTGAATGCCTTGCAGAACTCCATGATGTTGAGACCGCGCTGACCGAGCGCAGGGCCGATCGGGGGGGACGGGTTGGCCTTACCAGCTGGCACTTGCAGCTTGATGAAGCCGACGATTTTCTTCGCCATAGTTGCTCCTTGCGGGTGATGACGCCTGGCTGAACAGCCAGGCTCCCCGGGGTTACCGACTCATTTTTTATCGCGCCGAGTCGAAAAACGCGAACTCACTTGCCCAATCAAGCTTTGCCGAAAAGCCTATGTTTTTTCGACCTGAGCAAACTCCAACTCCACGGGCGTTGAACGGCCAAAAATCATGACCGATACGCGTAGGCGGCTCTTTTCGTAGTTGACTTCTTCCACCGAGCCATTGAAGTCCGTGAAAGGACCTTCTTTGACGCGCACCAGTTCACCGACCATGAACTCGATCTTGTGACGCGGCTTGTCAGTGCCTTGCTGCATTTGGCTGACGATCTTCTGAACTTCCTCTTCAGAAATTGGTGCAGGGCGGTTTTTCACTCCCCCCACGAACCCCGTCACCTTGCTCGTGTGCTTCACCAAATGCCAAGTGTCGTCATCCATCACCATCTCGACGAACACATAGCCAGGAAACAAACGACGCTCTGTCGTCTTGCGCTGGCCGTTCTTCATCTCCACGACCTCTTCGGTCGGAACCAGAATGCGGCCGAACTTCTGCTGCATGCCCGCGCGGGCAATACGCTCCTGAATGTTGCGCTCTACCGCTTTTTCCATTCCGGAATAGGCGTGCACGATGTACCACCGCAGATCGGGATTCACCGCTGCGCCCACTGGAGGCTGATCACCACCGGCCTGGACGGTATCCACCATTACTTCCTCCAACCCAAAATCAAATCGTACAAGACCCACTCCAAGGTCTTGTCTGTAAACCAGAGGAAGAGCGCCATTAGAACGACAAATGCGAACACATAGCCCGTCATCTGCAGCGATTCCTTGCGTGTCGGCCAAACCACTTTCTTGACCTCACGCGATGCATCACGCGCAAAGGCAATGAACTGGCGGCCATGCTCAGAAACCAAGAACATCGCCACGGCGAGCGCCAACCCCAACAGCAATGCAGCCCATTGGACCAAGGGCCCTTGCTTGCCTAGCACATAAAAACCAGCAATAGAAGCAAGAACGATAGCTACAGCCGCGAACAGCTTTGCCTTGTCCGCACCGGTAGTGACCGTTTCAACCTGGGAAGTGGCCATAGATGAGATTTTCGCCTTCTTGATCTAACGCCTTACAAGACGCCGAAGCCCGCCAGATTCTGGCGGGCTTGTTAACCACCATTATCAGGTGGCAGGGGCAGTAGGAATCGAACCTACAACCTTCGGTTTTGGAGACCGACGCTCTGCCAATTGAGCTATACCCCTTTGATCCCTGAATTACGCAATGATCTTGGCCACGACGCCGGCGCCGACGGTACGGCCGCCTTCACGGATGGCAAAACGCAGGCCTTCTTCCATGGCGATGGGGGCGATCAGCTTGACGGTGATCGACACGTTGTCGCCGGGCATGACCATTTCCTTGTCCGCGGGCAGCTCGATGGAGCCGGTCACGTCGGTGGTGCGGAAGTAGAACTGGGGGCGGTAGTTGTTGAAGAAGGGCGTATGGCGGCCGCCTTCGTCCTTGCTCAAAACATACACCTCGGCCGTGAAGTGGGTGTGCGGCTTGATGGAGCCGGGCTTGCACAGCACCTGGCCGCGCTCGACGTCTTCGCGCTTGGTGCCGCGCAGCAGCAGGCCCACGTTGTCGCCGGCCTGGCCCTGGTCCAGCAGCTTGCGGAACATTTCCACGCCGGTGCAGGTGGTCTTTTGCGTGTCGCGGATACCGACGATTTCGATTTCCTCGCCGACCTTGATGATGCCGCGCTCGACACGACCCGTGACCACGGTGCCGCGGCCAGAGATGGAGAACACGTCTTCCACGGGCATCAGGAAGGCGCCGTCCACGGCGCGCTCGGGCGTGGGGATGTAGGTGTCCAGGGCTTCGGCGAGCTTGAGGATGGCGGGCTCACCCTTGTCGGATTGGTCGCCTTCCAGGGCCAGCTTGGCAGAGCCGCGGATGATGGGGGTGTCGTCCCCGGGGAAGTCGTACTTGTCCAGCAGCTCGCGCACTTCCATTTCCACCAGCTCGAGCAGCTCTTCGTCGTCCACCATGTCGCACTTGTTCAGGAACACGATGATGTAGGGCACGCCCACCTGGCGGGCCAGCAGGATGTGCTCGCGCGTCTGGGGCATCGGGCCGTCGGCGGCCGAGCACACCAGGATGGCGCCGTCCATCTGGGCGGCGCCGGTGATCATGTTCTTCACATAGTCGGCGTGGCCGGGGCAGTCCACGTGGGCATAGTGGCGGTTGGCCGTTTCGTACTCGACGTGCGAGGTGTTGATGGTGATGCCGCGCGCCTTTTCTTCAGGAGCGTTGTCGATCTGGTCGTAGCCCTTGGCTTCGCCGCCGAACTTCTTGGACAGCACCGTGGCAATGGCCGCCGTCAGCGTCGTCTTGCCATGGTCCACGTGACCGATCGTGCCCACGTTCACGTGGGGCTTGGTACGTTCGAATTTACCTTTTGCCATCTTTTCGACTCCGAAAAAAGCTACACCAGCAAGACAAATACAAATTTTGGTGCCCATGGCGGGAATCGGACCCGCGACCTCTCCCTTACCAAGGGAGTGCTCTACCACTGAGCCACATGGGCAATTTCAAGGCAAAACCTCGAAAGCAAATTCAAAATTATGGAGCGGGAGACGGGAATCGAACCCGCGTCATTAGCTTGGAAGGCTAGGGTTCTACCATTGAACTACTCCCGCAAACCGAAGCTTGCGCAATCGCGACCCAACGCCTCAACTCACAATTTTGGTGGAGGGGACTGGATTCGAACCAGTGTAGGCGTAAGCCAACAGATTTACAGTCTGCCCCCTTTAGCCACTCGGGCACCCCTCCGAAGAATTTGCTATTGTAGCAGCCTTTTTTAAAATTCAATGAATCACAAGAAAAAAGGTTGCACTCACCGATTCTCAGCATAAGTGGCGCGGCTGGCGGGGATCGAACCCACGACCCTCGGCTTCGGAGGCCGATACTCTATCCACTGAGCTACAGCCGCTCGGAAAGCACTGCACCCGACTGACCATGAACGCATGACAACGGGCCCAGATACAAGCGCCGCATTATTGCATGACGGCTAGGCGTCAAACCCAAGACCTCGCAAGTAAGCCGTTACCGTTGCACGGCCTACGACCAGCAAATCAAAGCGTTCGCCACCCAAAATCCAAGCATGCAGCAGCCCATCAAACAGTGCCTGGAGGCCCGTAGCCGCCACCGCAGCATCCATCGGCAGACTCAGCTCCCGCTCGTCCGCAGCCAAACACAAATCACGAGCCAGCAAGGCATGAAAGCGCGCACGGGAGGCCAAGTGCCGCTCGCGAGCAGCCATAAGCTCATCCACATACTCCACCCTGTAGAACGCAATCTCGCATACGCGGCGCGTGCGCTCGTCGCTCATTACGATGAGGATCACACGCTCGACCATAGCCAGTAGCCGCGCCAGCGGGGCAGACCGGTCCGACACGCCGCCTTCGCCGCAGGCCTCCTCCAGAGGCAGGGAGACACGGTCCATCATTGCATTAAACAGGGCCACTTTGTCCTTGAAATGCCAATAGATGGCACCGCGCGTTGCGCCCGCAGCCTGCGCAATCTCACCCAACGATGCGCGCGCCACACCTTTTTCATAGAACACACGCTCGGCGGCATCGAGCAGGTTGTTGCGCGTAGTATCCGCATCTTCCTTAGTGCGTCGTGCCATGAATACTGAATCTCCTTTATGCGACGTGACGCAGCATCAGGCCGCGACTACGGCTGCAATTATACATTCATGAATGTATGTATAATTCGCCTTCTTCCGGCATCACTCTTGGCCGGCGCCGCCATTCGCGACCGTCTTTCATGACATCCGACGCATTCCGTCTTCAAAGGCCCACCATGCCACATCCCAACGACAAGAACACTCGCCATGCCCTCCCCAGGCATCACTCCGCCTCAGTCCTATCAATGGCTCTGGCAGTGGTGCTGGCCATGGGCGCTTGCGGCCAGAAGGTAGATGCTCCCGCAGGAGCAACTGCCGCCCCGCGGACGCCAGAGGTTGGCGTCGTGGCCGTACAGGCGGGCGACATCGGCCTGGTCACCGAGCTGCCGGGCAGGCTGGAAGCATCACGCGTCGCCCAGGTGCGCGCGCGGGCTGCTGGGATTCTGCAAAAACGCGTATTCAAAGAGGGCAGCGATGTGAAGGCAGGCCAGCAGCTGTTCTTGATCGACAGCGCGCCCTACCAGGCCAGCCTGGCCCAGGCCGAGGCCAGTGTGGCCCAGGCCGAAGCCAGCCTCGCCCAATCCCGTGCGCTGGCAGAACGCTACCGCCCCCTGGTGGCGGTGAATGCCATCAGCAAACAGGAATATGACAATGCCGTAGCCGCACAAAAGACGGCACAGGCCAATGTGGCTGCAGCCAAGGCCGCGGTAACTACGGCCCGCATCAACCTGGGTTACGCCACCGTGACGGCACCTATTTCCGGCCGCATTGGCCGCGCACTGGTGACCGAGGGCGCCCTGGTCGGTCAGGGCACACCGACCGAGCTGGCCGTGATCCAGCAAATCGACCCGCTGTACATCAATTTCACACAGTCTGCCGCCGACGCACTCAAGCTGCGTGCTGCGGTGGCCAGCGGCAAGTACAAGCAAGCCGGCGCCGGCGCAGCCCAGGTGCGTGTGGTGCTCGAGGATGGCAGCCTTTACCCGCAGGCCGGCCGCCTGCTGTTCACCGACCTCACAGTCGATCCCAGCAGCGGCCAGGTAACTCTACGTGCCGAGGTGCCCAATCGCGACCGCGCGCTATTACCAGGCCTGTATGTGCGGGTACGCCTGGAACAGGCGCAGGTGGACAACGGCATTTTGCTGCCCCAGCAGGCGGTCACCCGCTCGGGCAAGGCTGACACCGTGATGGTGGTGAATACAGACAACCAGGTCGCACCGCGCGTGGTGAAGCTCGGGCCTACCCAAGGCACCCACTGGGTGGTGCTCGATGGCCTGAAGTCCGGCGAGCAGGTCATGGTGGACGGGTTCCAGAAACTGCCGCGCGGCAAACCCGGCGAGCCTGTGGTGGTTAAACCCGTCCCCTGGCAGGCCGATAGTGCCGCCACATCCGCCCCCAGCGAACCTGCCGCTACGCCAACCAAACGCTAAGACCAGGAGCGCGGCACATGGCCAAGTTTTTCATCGAGCGCCCCATCTTCGCGTGGGTGATCGCAATCTTCATCATGGTGATTGGCGCCGTCGCCATCACACAACTGCCCATTGCACAGTACCCGGCCGTGGCACCACCCACCATCCAGGTGTCAGTCGCCTATCCCGGGGCAACAGCCCAAACACTGGAAGACAGCGTGTTGTCCGTCATCGAACGCGAGATGAACGGAGCCACAGGGTTGGCCTACATGGAAACCACCAGCCAGGCCAACGGGACCGGCACCATCGTGCTGAGCTTCGAGCCCGGCACCAACGATGACCTGGCCCAGGTGGACGTGCAGAACCGCCTGTCACGCGCCACCCCCCGCCTGCCTGCGGCGGTGACGCAGCAGGGCGTGCGCGTAGACAAGTCACGCTCCAACTTCCTGCTGTTTTCCATGCTCACCACGGACAACCCGAACATCAGCATCGAGGCACTCAACGACTACGCGGCACGTAACGTAGTACCTGAGCTGCAGCGCCTGCCGGGCGTGGGTGCGGTCACGCAGTTCGGCTCCGAGCGTGCCATGCGCGTCTGGATCGACCCTGCCAAGCTCAAGGGTTTCAACCTGTCGTTGGATCAGGTGAATGCCGCCATCCGCGGGCAGAACCTGCAAGTCTCCGCCGGCAACCTGGGCGACCTGCCCAGCATCCCCGGACAGAGTATGGCGGCGACCATCGTCGTGCAGGGGCAACTCTCCTCGGCCGAACAGTTCGGTAACGTGGTGCTGCGCGCCAACACCGACGGTTCTACCGTGCGCCTGAAAGACGTGGCGCGTATTGAGCTGGGCTCGCAGAGCTACAGCACCAGTGCGCGGCTCAATGGCTCCCCTGCCGTTGGCATGGGCGTGCAGCTTACCTCGAAGGCCAATGCACTGGCCACGGCCAAGGCCGCGAAGGCCAAGCTGGAGCAGCTGCAACAGTACTTTCCGCAGGGCGTCAAGTACACCATCCCGTATGACACTTCCACCTTTATCTCGGTCTCCATCGAGAAGGTGGTGCATACGCTGCTCGAGGCAGTGGCGCTGGTGTTCCTGGTGATGTTCCTGTTCCTGCAGAACTTCCGCTACACCATCATTCCCACCATCGTCGTGCCGGTGGCGCTGCTGGGCACGTTCGGCGCGCTGCTGGCCATGGGCTTCTCGATCAACGTGCTGACCATGTTCGGCATGGTGCTGGTCATCGGCATCGTCGTGGACGACGCTATCGTGGTGGTGGAAAACGTCGAGCGCATCATGGCCGAAGAGGGCCTTCCGCCGCTGGAGGCAACGCGCAAGGCGATGGGCCAAATTTCCGGCGCCATCGTGGGCATCACCGTGGTGCTGATCTCGGTGTTCGTGCCACTGGCCTTCTTTGCCGGCTCCACGGGCAACATCTATCGCCAGTTCGCGGCCACGATGGCTACGTCGATCGCGTTCTCCGCCTTCCTGGCGCTATCGCTCACGCCGGCACTGTGCGGCACCCTGCTCAAGCCCGTGTCCGGAGAGCATCACGAGAAAAAGGGCTTCTTCGGCTGGTTCAACCGCATGTTCAAGAGCACCACGCACCGCTACGAAGCCGGACTGTCACGCCTAGTGCGCCGGGGCGGCCGCATGCTGATCATCTACGCGGCCCTGATCGGCGCCGTGAGCTTCGTGTACATGCGCCTGCCCACCTCTTTCCTGCCCAATGAAGACCAGGGCTACCTGATCGCCAACGTCCAGTTGCCCCCGGGCGCATCACTGGAGCGCACACAGTCGGCATTGCTGGCAGTGGAGCAATTCGCCATGAAACAACCCGAGGTGCAGGACGTCATCACCGTGGCCGGTTTCTCGTTCTCTGGCCAGGGACAAAACGCGGGTATTTCCTTCATCCCCCTGAAGAATTGGAGCGAGCGCCCCGGCGCCGAGCATTCCGCCGATGCCGTGGCGGGCCGAGCCATGGGCGCGCTGTCAGGCTTTCGCGATGCATTCATCTTCGCCCTCAGCCCGCCACCCATCCCCGAGCTGGGCTCGGCGTCGGGCTTCACCTTCCGCCTGCAGGATCGTGGCGCCAAGGGCCATGATGCGCTGGTCGCCGCACGCAACCAGTTGCTGGGCATGGCTGCGCAGAGCAAGGTGCTAGCCCAGGTGCGCCCGGATGGCATGGAAGACGCGCCACAGATGCAGATCGACATCGACCGCGACAAAGCCAATGCCCTGGGCGTGTCGTTCGACACCATCAACAGCGCCTTGTCCACGGCGCTTGGTTCGTCCTACATCAACGACTTCCCGAACCAGGGTCGCCTGCAGCGCGTGGTGGTGCAGGCCGACGCCCCGGCGCGCATGCAGCCTGAAGGGGTGCTGGACCTACCGGTGCTCAACAACCAGGGGCAGGTGCTTCCGCTGTCCACCTTCGCGACCACGCGCTGGGTCACCGGCGCCATGCAGACCGTGCGTTACAACGGCTATCCGGCGATGAAGATCGCAGGTGGCGCGGCACCCGGCTTCAGCACCGGCGATGCCATGCGGGAGATGGAGCGCCTGGTGGCCCAGTTGCCCGAGGGCTTTGGCTTCGAGTGGACGGGCCAGTCGCGCGAGGAAAAGCTCGCCGGCTCGCAGGCCATGGTGCTGTATGCGTTCTCGCTGCTGGCCGTGTTCCTGAGCCTGGCGGCGCTCTACGAGAGCTGGTCCATTCCGTTCTCGGTGCTGTTGGTGGTACCGCTGGGCGTGCTCGGCGTGCTGCTGGGCACGCTGGCGCGCGGCATGTCCAACGACGTGTACTTCCAGATCGGCCTGGTGACCATCATCGGCCTGTCGGCGAAGAACGCGATCCTGATCATCGAATTCGCCAAGGACCTGCAGGCCTCGGGCAAGAGCATCATCGATGCCGCGCTGGAGGCGGCGCACCTGCGCTTTCGCCCCATCATCATGACCTCGCTGGCCTTCACGCTGGGCGTGGTGCCGCTGTTCCTGGCCACCGGCGCCAGTTCCGCCAGCCAGCGGGCCATCGGCACCGGCGTGATCGGCGGAATGATCTCGGGCACCGTTCTGGCAGTGATCTTCGTGCCGGTGTTCTTCGTGCTGGTGCGCGGCTTCTTCAAGGGCAGCCAGCGCCAGCACGCACATGACGCCAAGCATGCCATGCAGCACCACAACGACAGTGCTGCCTGACCCGAGCCACCGGAGTACAACAACATGCACAAGCACAACCTGCCCCGCACGCGCCCAACTCGTACCCTCTTGCCTCTGGCAATCGCAACCTTGCTGGCCGGCTGCAGCTTCATACCCAAGTACGAGCGCCCTGCGGCACCGGTACCTGAGGCCTTTGCCCTGGCCGGCAGTGAAGCGCCGGCTGCCGCCAAGACTGCTGCCGACATCGACTGGAAGGACTACTTCACCGATCCACGCCTGCAACGGCTCATCGGTATCGCACTGGGCAACAACCGCGACCTGCGCGTGGCCATGCTCAACGTCGAGCAGGCACGCGCGCAGTTCCAGATTCAGCGCGCCAACCAGTGGCCCGTGGTGAATGCCATTGCCAGCAGTACGCGCCAGCCCAAGACCTCGGGTGACGGCTACAGCAATCTGTACCAGGCGGGCCTGGGCATCTCGGCCTGGGAGATGGATTTCTTCGGCCGCATCGCGGCCCTCAAGGAGCAGGCCTTGGCCCAATACCTGGCTACGGCAGAGGCACGCAAATCGGCGCAGATCAGCCTGGTCGCTGCCGTGGCATCGGGCTGGCTGACTCTGATGGCCGATGAGGAGTTGCTCGACATCTCGCGACGCACGCTGGACACGCGCGAGGAGTCCGTCAGGCTCACGCGTCTGCGGCTGGAGCATGGCGTGAGCTCCGAGCTGGACAGCTACCAGGCCGAAAGCCTGGCCCAGGCAGCACGCGCCACCTACGCCCAGCAGCAGCGCCAGCGCCTGCTCGATGAAAACGCCCTCGCCCTGCTGCTGGGTCAGCCGCTGCCCGACGAAATCCGCGCCAGCCTGCCCTCGGCGCGCCTAACCACTGCGGCCCCCATGCAGGCGCTGCCTGCGGGCCTGCCATCGGACCTGCTGGAGCGCCGCCCCGACATACGCCAGGCCGAACAGTTGCTGATCGGCGCCAATGCCAACATCGGGGCGGCACGCGCGGCATTCTTTCCGCGCATCTCGCTCACGGCGCAGGCAGGCACGGTGAGCAATGAGCTGTCCGGCTTATTCAAGAGCGGCTCGTGGGCATTCTCTCTGGCGCCACAACTGGCCCTGCCGATCTTCGATGCCGGGCGCAATCAGGCCGGCCTGGAATCCGCGCGTGCCGGTCGCGAGATCGCCATGGCGCAGTACGAAAAATCCATACAGACCGCTTTCCGCGAAGTGTCCGACGCGTTGGCCGGCCAGGCCACGCTGCAGCAGCAAGCCGATGCCCAGCGCGCACAGGTACAGGCAGACAGCAAGCGCCTGCAACTGTCCGATCTGCGCTATCGCAACGGGGTGGCGAGCTACCTGGATCTGCTGGACGCCCAGCGTTCGCTGTTCGCCACCGAGCAGGCACTGGTGCTGACCCAATTGCAGCAGCTACAAAACCAGGTGTCGCTGTACAAGGTACTGGGTGGAGGCTGGACGGATACGAGCGCGGCACCGCGCTCTTGAAACGCCAGCAAGGGGGTGTCCGTCATTGGCGTCCCTCGAGCGCGGGGCGAGGGCGACTCCTATAATCGCCCCGGTTTTCTTTCTGCCGCCAGAACCACAAATCAAGTCACCTGAGGAATCCATGAGCGACACCCCTGACGATGCGCATACCGGCGCCATCAAGAACCCGAAGCAGTTCCTGACATCCACCATCCTTGCCTTCGTAGTGCCGATATTCATCATCATCGGCCTGGTGATGTTCGTGACTTCGGGCACCAAGCCCATGACCGGCGTGGGCAACCCCGAGCTGGCGATTGCGCAGCGCATCCAGAAGATCGGCAACGTGGAAGTGCGCGATGCCAACCGCCCGCTGCGCGCCGGCGAAGAGGTGTACAAGGGCCAGTGCGCTGCGTGCCACGCCACGGGGGCCGCCGGCGCTCCGAAGCTCGGCGACGCAGCCGCCTGGGGGCCGCGCATCAAGACGGGTTTTGAGGCCCTGGTGCAATCCGCGCTCAAGGGCAAGGGCGCCATGGCCCCGCAAGGTGGCGGCGACTTTGACGACACCGAAATCGCCCGCGGCGCGGCCTACATGGCCAACGCGGCCGGCGCGAAGTTTGCAGAGCCCGAGCGCCCCACGGCCGAGGGCGAAGCCGGCAAGTAAGAAGCGCCACGCCGTCCCTGTGCACAAGCCGGCCACGCGCCGGCTTGTTTGTTTTCAGGTCTGCGGCAAACTCGCCGGGCTCAGGACAAAGCCGTAGGCAGCAGGCAGATCGGCAGCGCACACCTCGCGCGCCAGCCAACGGCCCTGCTCAATCTGCTGCGCCACGACGGCCACGTCCAGGCTGTGCACCAGGCCCAGGCCTAAGGCGCAGGCCAGGTACACACGCCCGCATTCATCCACCAGGCATTCCTGCACCCCATCCGCGCGCTGGCCGGTATGGGCCACGGGCGCACCATCGGGATCCAGGCGCCAGATCAGCGGCGCGGCCTCCAGCTCGACATACACCCGCTGCGGCCCGTTCTGAAAGTACCAGCGGCCGCACGCGTCGGCCTGGTAGTTGCGGTGGATGAATTCAATCAGCTTGGCGTGCTGCAGCCGGCTGCCGCGCGCGGCGTGAAAGCCGCCCAGCGCCTGCGTGGCCGCATCACGTAAATACCACTGACCACGCGCATCCAGGCCCAGCCAGCCATAGCAGTGGGGAACATGGGGCCACTTGGCAATGGCCTGTTTGACGATGTCATCCATGGGGTGATTGTGCTTCTTGTCCGCACCGCATTGCTGCATGCGGGTCAATGCAGCATATGCGCGGCGGGCGTTGGTGCGGGCGTATCACGCATCTCTGCGGCACTCGCGTGGTGTGCCACCAGGCGCCAGCCCTTGGGAGTCTTGTGATAGACATTGGTGGCCTGGACCACGGTCTCGCGCACTCCGTCAGGCAGCACGATGCGCACCTGCTCTTGCACGCTATGAACGCTGCTGGCCAGCGCCTGCACGCGCACCTCCTGTGCCGGGCGCACCTGCAGGCCCCCGCGCTCCAGCATGGCCGTGTAGGCCGCGCGGATCGCCACCGGCCCCAGCAGGCGTGCACCGCCGGGGTGTACGCAGACAATCTCATCCTCATCGGCCCAGCAGGCCATCACACGCTCTATATCGCCCTGCTGCAGGGCAGCGTAGAAAGCGGCTTCAAGTTCATCGGGACTGCCGGCAAGAACGGCACGCAAGGAAGAGCGGGTCATGACGAAATGCGGTAGCTGCGATCAAGCTGCCATTGTCAGCACCCAAGCCTCGCCTGTCACGGAGCGATGCAATGCATGCACAATGCCGGCTATGCACGGCACATGCCCTTGCTCCACCATTGCAATGCCCCGCACACCATGAAACGCCTCATCGCCACCCTCGCCGCCGCACTGCTTTTGTCGGGCTGTGGCTACAACGACTTCCAGCGCCTGGACGAGCAATCCAAGGCCGCATGGAGCGAGGTGCTCAACCAGTACCAGCGCCGCGCCGACCTGGTGCCCAACATCGTCGCCTCCGTGAAGGGCGAGGCCGCCTTCGAGCAGGAGACGCTGACACGCGTGGTCGAGGCGCGCGCCAAGGCCACCTCGATTCAGGTCACGCCCGAGACCTTGAACAATCCCGAGGCATTCAACAAATTCCAGCAGGCCCAGGGCGAGCTGTCCAGCGCGCTGTCGCGCCTGATGGTGGTGGCCGAGCGCTATCCCCAGCTGCAGGCCAACCAGGGTTTCCGCGATCTGCGCGTGACGCTGGAAGGCACGGAAAACCGCATCACCGTGGCACGCAACCGCTATATCCAGTCGGTGCAGGAGTACAACGTGCTCGCGCGCAGCTTCCCCACCAATGTCACGGCCATGGTGTTCAGCTATGCGCCCAAGCCCAGCTTCACGGTACAGAACGAAGCCGAGATCAGCACCCCGCCCAAGGTCGACTTTTCCAGCCCCGCACCGGCCGCCAAGCCCTGATACTTTTATTTTGATGAAAATATGCCTCTAGCGCCTGCTATTCAAGCGCTAATAGCTATATTTTTAATAGCTATCGGCATGCCTTCGGCAGGAGCTCAGCCACTGCGCGACATCCCGGCTCTGAGCGCCCGCGTCATCGACGAAACCGGCACGCTCAGCGACGCCCAGCGGCAGTCACTGGACGCACGGCTGGCCGCCATAGAGCAGCAGCATGGCTCGCAGGTGGTGCTGCTGATGGTGCCCAGCACCGCCCCCGAGGACATTGCAAGCTTTGCCAACCGCGTGGGCAATGCCTGGAAGATCGGGCGCAAACAGGTGGGCGACGGCGTGCTGGTGGTCGTGGCCAAGGACGACAGGCGCATGCGCATCGAGGTCGCCAAGGCATTGGAAGGCGCCATCCCCGACATTGCCGCCGCGCGCATCATCGATGATGCGATGAAGCCGCGCTTTCGCACGGGGGACTTTGCCGGCGGCCTGGACGCGGCCGTGCAGCAGATAGGCGCGCGCATCGCCGGCGAAGGCCTGCCGCTGCCCCAGGGCGCCAATCAAGGGCGCGGTACGCCGCAGCTGGACGACACGAATTGGACCGATCTGGCCATCTTCCTGTTCTTCGGCGTCATGGTCGCCGGCCCCATGGTCCGGCGCTTGTTCGGCCAGCGCCTGGGCGGTTTCGTCATGGGCACTGCTGCGGGCGTGCTGGCCTTTGTCCTCACCTCCAGCCTGCTGTTGGCCGGCGGCGCGGCGCTCGCAGCGCTGCTCTACACCTGGATCTTCGCCGGCCGCAGCATGCCCGCCATAGGCCATGGCGGCATCCGCAGTGGCGGTCGCGGCGGCTGGGGAAGCGATTCCGGCGGCGGTTTTGGCGGCGGTTTCGGCTCCGGCGGCGGTGGGGATTTTGGCGGTGGCGGCGCCTCCGGCGACTGGTAGGCGGGGCACAAGGGGCATCACAATCACCATGATTTCATCCACGCCACATACACCACCCTCTGCCTTGCGCGGTCTGGCGCGCCTGCTGCGCCATCGCTGGGCCGATGGCGGGCTGCACCAGACGCTGCCGCCCGACATGCTGCAGCGGCTCGGGCAGCGCATCACGGCCAGCGAGCGACGCCACACGGGCCAGATTCGTATCTGCGTGGAAGGCGGCCTGCCCCTGTCCTACATCTGGCGTGGCGCCGGCGCACGCGAACGTGCCATCACGCAGTTCGGCAAGCTGCGTGTGTGGGACACGGAATACAACAACGGCGTGCTGATCTATCTGCTGCTGGCCGAGCATGCCATCGAGATCGTCGCTGATCGCGGTCTCACCTCATATGTTGCCCCCGCCACCTGGCACACGCTGGTGACGCAGATGCGCGCAGCCTTTCGCGCCGGGCGCTATGAGGATGGATTGACGCAGGCGCTTTCCGAGGTGTCCGCTCTACTGGTCAGGTACTTTCCGCGGGATGCGGCGCAGGACTCTGGCGACAGGGGCAATGAACTGCCGGACGCTCCCGTGGTCGCGCCCTGAAGCCGTGCGGCCTGCCCGCCATGGGTATGCGGCTGGCGAACCCATCTTGAATGAGGTGGTAAGGCTGAGCAAGATCGTGTGCACGCAACATTGGCGTGGACACGATGCTCAAAGACCCTCAGACCCCGCGCTATGCGCAGCGGCGTACGCACCGCACCTACACCCCGCAATTCAAGGCCGAGCTGGTGGCTGCCTGCCGACAGCCAGGCGCATCGGTCGCGGCGGTGGCCCTGCAACATGGCATGAACGCCAACGTGCTACACCGCTGGCTCAAGGAATGGGCGCAGGGACTTCACCGTCTTGAAGTTGGCGTCAGCACTGCGGTCGTTGCTTCCCAACCCCCGGCCTTTATCCCCATCGACCTGAGCGCAGTACCGCAGGCGTCTGCTGGTGAGCTACCATCCGCGTCCTTGCCAACGCCAGCGGATGGCATCCGCATCGAATGCCAGCGCCCCGGCATGTCCGTGACCGTGCACTGGCCCTTATCCGCTGCGACCGAGTGCGCCCAGATGCTGCGCGAATTACTGCGGTGATTCGCACATGATCAGGATCGACGCGGCCTGGCTGGCCACCACCCCGCTGGACATGCGCGCGGGCACCGACACCGCCCTGGCGCGGGTGATCGCCACCTTCGGCGCGGCCCAGCCACATCATGCGTACGTCTTCGCCAACCAGCGCGCCAACCGCCTGAAAGTCCTGGTACATGACGGCGTGGGACTGTGGCTGGCCGCGCGCCGGCTGCACCAGGGCAAGTTTGTCTGGGCACCTGCGGGCAGTCCGAACGTGGCGTTGGAACACGCCCAGCTCAACGCCCTGGTGCTGGGCCTGCCCTGGCAGCGTGTGGGCTCGCAAGGTGCCATCACCGTGGTCTGAATCGTCGGCGTAAGGGCGTGGCCGTGGCAATCGGGAGATGCGTCAATGGCTGGACCCAGGGTGAGCGGGCACACTGCCAGCCATGGTGATCGACGAGCAAGCCCTGAGCGAGCTGGACGCAGAGCAACTGCGCGAAGTGACCCAGCGCCTGCTGGCCGAACTGCGTCACCAGCGCGCGCTCAACGAGAAGCTCACCTATGAGTGCGCGCTGCTCAAGCGGCTGAAGTTCGCCGCCCAATCCGAGCGGCACAGCGCCGATCAGAGGAGCCTGCTGGAAGACGAGATCGATGCCGACCTGGCGGCGGTCGCCGTCGAGATTGAGCAACTCCAGCCGCTTGCGGCTGCGCCCGAAGCCAAGCAACAGCCCAAACGCCAGAGCCTGCCTGCCCACCTGCCGCGCCGCGAGATCCGCCACGAGCCTGAGTCGACCACCTGCGCCTGCGGCTGCCAAATGAAGCGCATCGGCGAAGACGTGGCCGAGAAGCTGGACTACGTGCCGGGCGTGTTCACCGTGGAGCGCTACATCCGTGGCAAGTGGGCGTGCACCCAGTGCGAAACCATCACCCAGGCGCCGGTCGAGGCCCATGTGATCGATAAAGGCATCCCGACTGCCGGCCTGCTGGCCCAGGTGCTGGTGGCCAAGTACCAGGATCACCAGCCCTTGTACCGGCAGGAGAACATCTTTGGTCGCGCCGGTCTGGCGATTCCAAGATCCACCCTGGCGCAGTGGGTGGGCACCTGCGGTGCGCGGCTGCAACCGCTGGTCGATGCCCTGAAGGCCGAGGTGCTCGGCCACCGGGTGTTGCACGGTGATGAGACCCCGGTGGCCATGCTCAAGCCGGGCAACGGTAAAACGCACCGGGCCTACCTGTGGGCCTATGCCCCGGGAGCGTTTGAAGCCACGCGGGCCGTGGTCTATGACTTCTGCGAGTCCCGCGCCGGAGAACACGCCCGCGCCTTCCTGGGTGAGTGGCGCGGCAGCCTGATCTGTGACGACTATGCCGGCTACAAGGCCAGCTTTAGCCAGGGCGTGACCGAAGCCGGTTGCCTGGCACACGCCCGGCGCAAGTTCTTCGACCTGCACGCGGCGGGCAAGAGCGAGATCGCCGAATTGGCCCTGGCGCAGTTCGCCCGGGTCTATGAGATCGAACGGCAAGTTCAGCCCCTGGCGGCACCAGAGCGGCTGCAGGTGCGCCAGCAGCACAGTCGGCCCATTCTGGACGCGTTGCACCAGTGGATGGTGCTGCAACGCCAGCAGGTGGCGGGCAACTCGGCGACGGCCAAGGCGCTGGACTACAGCCTCAAGCGATGGGCTGCGCTCACGCGCTTCGTTGATGACCCGCAGCTGCCGCCGGACAACAATTGGATCGAAAACCAGATCAGGCCTGTGGCCCTGGGGCGCTCGAATTGGTTATTCGCAGGAAGCCTGCGCGCGGGCCAGCGGGCGGCCGCCGTGATGAGCCTGATCCAGTCAGCGCGCATGAACGGGCACGACCCATATGCCTATCTCAAGGATGTGCTGACCCGGCTGCCCACGCACAAGGCCAGCCGGATTGAAGAACTGCTGCCGCATCGCTGGCAACCCATCGACATCTGATCATCAGCCATGGCCGCCAGCGGCGGTCAACATGGGTTTGCCGCGCGCTTACCGCCATGGAGCGATGGGGATACCCCTAACTCCAAAAAAAAGGAACGCGACAAGCGTTCCTCTAGGTTTGGTGGCAAGGCCTTGGCGCCCTGGCGCCTCAGTGCTTCTGGCGGAACTTGCGCAGCGCCGCGATCTGCGCGGCCATGATGGCAAGTTCAGACTGGGCGCGTGCCAAATCGATCTCACTCTTGGCGTTCTTCAGCGCTTCTTCAGCGGCAGCCTTGGCCTCTTGTGCCTTCTGGTCGTCCAGGTCACGGCCGCGAATGGCCGTATCGGACAGCACGGTCACGCAGTTGGGCTGCACTTCCAGAATGCCACCGGCCACGAAAACAAACTCTTCGTTGCCGTCGGGCAGTTCGATACGCACCGAACCTGGCTTGATACGGGTGATAAGCGGTGTGTGGCGTGGATAAATACCCAATTCGCCCGCCTCGCCCGGCAGCGCAACAAAGCGCGCTTCGCCGGAGAAGATGGACTCTTCGGCGCTGACCACATCGACGTGGATGGTGTTCATGAAAACTCCTTGGGTTGAGCGTTTTGCGTCTGGCGTTGAGTGCAGGTCACGCTGAACCCTCAACACTCAACGCTCAACCTCATATCACGCCAGCTTCTTGGCCTTCTCGAAGGCTTCGTCGATGGTGCCAACCATGTAGAAGGCCTGCTCGGGCAGGTGATCGCACTCGCCGGCGACGATCATCTTGAAGCCACGGATGGTCTCCGACAAGGGGACGTACTTGCCGGGCGAACCCGTAAACACTTCGGCCACGTGGAAGGGCTGCGACAGGAAGCGCTGGATCTTGCGCGCGCGGGCCACGGTGAGCTTGTCCTCGGGGGCCAGCTCGTCCATGCCCAGAATGGCGATGATGTCGCGCAGTTCCTTGTAGCGCTGCAACGTGCCCTGCACCTGGCGGGCGACGTTGTAGTGCTCCTCGCCCACCACATGGGGGTCGAGCTGGCGGCTGGTGGAGTCCAGCGGATCGACTGCGGGGTAGATACCCAGGGCGGCGATGTCACGCGACAGCACCACGGTGGAATCCAAGTGGGCGAAGGTTGTCGCGGGCGAAGGGTCGGTCAAGTCGTCGGCAGGCACGTACACGGCCTGGATCGAGGTGATCGAACCCACCTTGGTGGAGGTAATACGCTCTTGCAGGCGGCCCATTTCCTCGGCCAGCGTCGGCTGATAGCCCACGGCGGAAGGCATGCGGCCCAGCAGGGCGGACACTTCGGTGCCGGCCAGGGTGTAGCGGTAAATGTTATCCACGAAGAACAGCACGTCACGGCCTTCGTCGCGGAAGGACTCGGCGATGGTCAGTCCGGTCAGGGCCACGCGCAGGCGGTTGCCCGGAGGCTCGTTCATCTGGCCGTAGACCATGGCCACCTTGGACTGGCTCAGGTCTTCCTGCACCACGACCTTGGAGTCCGACATTTCATGATAGAAGTCGTTGCCCTCGCGGGTACGCTCACCCACGCCGGCGAA
This sequence comes from Alicycliphilus denitrificans, assembly GCF_044792555.1. GTDB lineage: Bacteria > Pseudomonadota > Gammaproteobacteria > Burkholderiales > Burkholderiaceae_C > Alicycliphilus > Alicycliphilus denitrificans_A. The sequence goes on along the minus strand of NZ_CP126238.1, from coordinate 461,233 downwards.
CACGGACAGACCCGAGTGCGCCTTGGCGATGTTGTTGATGAGCTCCATCATGTTCACGGTCTTGCCCACGCCGGCGCCGCCGAACAGGCCGACCTTGCCGCCCTTGGCGAACGGGCACACCAGGTCGATCACCTTGATGCCGGTTTCCAGCAGTTCCTGCGACGGCGACAGTTCGTCGTACGCCGGAGCCTTGCGGTGGATGGAGGCGGTGAGCTCCTGGCTGACCGGGCCGCGCTCGTCGATGGGGTTGCCCAGCACGTCCATGATGCGGCCCAGGGTGGCCTTGCCCACGGGCACGGTGATGGGGTTGCCGGTGTTGGTCACCATGATGCCGCGCTTCAGACCGTCGGACGAGCCGAGGGCAATGGTACGCACGATGCCGTCGCCCAGCTGCTGCTGCACTTCCAGCGTCAGGGCCGAGCCTTCGAGCTTGAGGGCGTCGTAGACCTTGGGCATCTGGTCACGCGGGAACTCCACGTCCACCACGGCGCCGATACATTGAACAATCTTGCCTTGCACTTGAGCCATTTGTTTGCTCCAAAAATTTAAACCGGGTCGGCGTTAAACGGCCGCGGCCCCTGCGACGATCTCCGAAAGTTCCTTCGTGATCGCGGCCTGGCGCGTCTTGTTGTAGACCAGCTTGAGCTCGTTGATGACGTTGCCCGCATTGTCGGTAGCGGCCTTCATGGCCACCATGCGCGCCGACTGCTCCGAGGCCATGTTCTCGGCCACAGCCTGATAGATCAGCGACTCGACATAGCGCACCAACAGCTCATCAATCACGCTTTGCGCGTCGGGCTCATAGATGTAGTCCCACCCGTGGCCGGACTTGTCGGCCTGCAGCTGCTCGGAGGACAGGGGCAGCAACTGCTCCACCACCGATTCCTGCTTCATGGTATTGATGAACTTGGTGTACGCGAGGTACACCACGTTGATCTTGCCTTCGGCATATGCGTCCAGCAGCACCTTGACGGGGCCAATGAGCTTGTCGAGATGCGGCGTGTCACCCAGGCCGACAGACTGCGCCACGACCTTGGCACCAACGCGGTTGAGAAAGCCCAATCCCTTGTTGCCGATGGCCACGGCCTGCGTTTGCATGCCAGCGGCCTGCAGGTCACGCAGCTTGGTGGTGACGGCACGCAGCACGTTGGTGTTCATGCCGCCGCACAGACCCTTGTCTGTCGTCACCACGATGACGCCGGCCGTTTTTGCATCGTTCACCTTCATGAAGGGGTGAACATACTCGGGGTTGGCCTGACCGAGATGAGCCGCGATATTGCGGACCTTCTCGGCATAGGGACGGGCGGCGCGCATGCGATCCTGCGCCTTGCGCATCTTGGACGCGGCCACCATTTCCATGGCCTTGGTGATCTTCTTGGTGTTTTCCACCGATTTGATCTTGCCGCGTATTTCCTTGCCTGCTGCCATGTCGGTTCCTCGTCCGGGTTAAACGAAGGACTTCTTGAACGCGGTAATGGCTTGCGTCAGTTCGGCCTCGTCCTTGCCCTCCTTGTCGAAGGCGCGGTTGGCTTCCAGGCGCTCCAGCAAGGCAGCGTGGCTGGTCTTGAGAAACTGGTGCAGGCCGGATTCGAAGGACAGCACCTTCTTCACGTCCACGTCGTCCAGGAAGCCCTTATTCACCGCAAACAGCGAGGCGGCCATCAGGCTGATGGGCAGCGGGCTGTATTGCGGCTGCTTGAGCAGTTCGGTCACGCGTGCACCGCGATCGAGCTGCTTGCGGGTGGCCTCGTCCAGGTCGGAGGCGAACTGCGCAAACGCTGCCAGCTCACGGTACTGCGCCAGGTCGGTACGGATACCGCCGGACAGGCCCTTGATCAGTTTGGTCTGGGCGGCGCCACCGACGCGCGACACCGAGATACCGGCGTTGATGGCGGGGCGGATACCGGCGTTGAACAGACTGGTTTCCAGGAAGATCTGGCCGTCGGTGATCGAAATCACGTTGGTCGGCACGAAGGCGGACACGTCGCCGGCCTGGGTTTCGATCACCGGCAGGGCCGTCAGCGAACCGGTCTTGCCCTTGACCTCACCCTTGGTGAAGGCTTCGACGTAGTCGGCGTTCACACGTGCAGCGCGCTCCAGCAGGCGGCTGTGGAGATAGAACACGTCGCCGGGGAAGGCTTCGCGGCCCGGCGGGCGGCGCAGCAGCAACGACACCTGGCGGTAAGCCACGGCCTGCTTGGACAGGTCGTCGTAGACGATCAGCGCATCCTGGCCGCGGTCGCGGAAGTATTCGCCCATGGTGCAGCCGGAATAGGCCGACACATACTGCATCGCAGCAGATTCGGAGGCCGAGGCGGCTACCACGATGGTGTAGTCCATGGCGCCGGCCTGCTCCAGCGAGCGCACCACGTTCTTGATCGACGAAGCCTTCTGGCCGATGGCAACGTAGATACAGGTCACGCCCTGGCCCTTCTGGGCAATGATGGCGTCGATGGCCACGGCGGTCTTGCCGGTCTGGCGGTCACCGATGATCAGCTCGCGCTGGCCGCGGCCCACGGGAACCATGGAGTCGATGGACTTCTGGCCGGTGGCCAGCGGCTGGTCCACGGACTGGCGTGCGATCACGCCGGGAGCGACCTTCTCGATCACGTCCGTCATCTTGGCATTGATCGGACCCTTGCCGTCGATCGGCTGGCCCAGGGCGTTGACCACGCGGCCCACCAGTTCGGGGCCCACCGGCACTTCCAGAATGCGGCCCGTGCACTTGACGGTGTCGCCTTCGGAGATGTGCTCGTAGGCCCCCAGAATCACGGCGCCCACGGAGTCGCGCTCCAGGTTCAGCGCCAGGCCGAAGCTGGGCTGGCCGTCCGCGTCGGCGGGGAATTCCAGCATTTCACCTTGCATCACGTCCGACAGGCCATGGATGCGCACGATACCGTCGGTCACGGACACCACGGTGCCCTGGTTGCGGATGTCGCTGCTGGCTGCCAGCCCTTCGATGCGGCTCTTGATCAGTTCAGAAATTTCTGCGGGATTGAGTTGCATGACTCTTTCCTTCTTTCTTTAATAAGCCCAGACCTCACCACCCGATCAGGCAATGAGGGCCGCTTTCATTTGTTCCAGACGTGCCTTGACGGAAGTGTCGAGCACCTCGTCGCCCACCACCACGCGCACGCCGCCGATCAGGGACTCATCCGTCTGCACGGTGAGGTTGAGCGTGCGGCCGAAGCGCTTTTGCAGCGTGGCACTAAGCTCGGTCAGGGCATTGGCATCCAGGGGGAAGGCGCTGTAGACGACGGCATCCGAAGATCCGTTGCCTTGATTCACCAGCGCGCGGAACTGTGCCGCGATCTCGGGCAGCACCTGCACACGACCGTTGTCGATCAGGGTGCGCAGGAAGTTGTGCGCCATGTCCGGCAAAGCCGCACGGGCCACCCCAGTGATAAGCGCAAACAACTGTTCGGCCGACACCTTGGGATTGTCCAGCAACTGACGCAATTGGGGATTGGCGGCAATCGCCGCCAGCTCGTCCACCCAGGCTGCGGAGCCGCCAAGATCGACACCGGCTTTGCCGGTGCAGGCCTTGTACAGCGCCTCGGCGTAAGGGCGGGCAATGGTGGCGAGTTCTGCCATGTTGCGTTCCTTACAGCTCGGTCTTGAGGCGATTGAGCAGATCGGCATGCACGCCGGCGTTGACTTCCTTGCGGAGAATCTGCTCGGCACCCTTGACAGCCAGTGCGGCCACCTGCTCACGCAGGGCCTCACGTGCGGCCATGGCCTGCTGCTCGGCCTCGGCACGGGCGGCAGCGACGATCTTGTTGCCTTCGTCGGTGGCGCGCGCCTTGGCCTCTTCGATGATGGCCTGGGCGCGGCGCTCGGCGTCAGCCAGGCGGGTCGCGGTTTCGTTGCTGGCGGCGGCCAGTTCCTGCTTCACGCGCTGGTCTGCAGCGGCGAGCTCGGTCTTGGCACGATCGGCAGCGGCGAGACCATCGGCGATTTTCTGGGCTCGCTCATCCAGAGCCTTCGCGATCGGGGGCCACACGAAGGTCATCGTGAACCACACCAGAATCAGAAAGACTATGGCCTGAACGAACAGGGTCGCGTTGATACTCACGGCAACACCTTTCTATTCGTTGGCGTTGATCGGAGCGCTCAGGCCAGGACGAAGGGGTTGGCGAAGGCGAACAGCAGCGCGATGGCCACACCGATCAGGAAGGCCGCGTCGATCAGACCGGCCAAGATGAACATCTTGGTTTGCAGCTCGTTGATCAGCTCAGGCTGGCGAGCCGACGATTCCAGGAACTTGCCGCCCATCAGAGCGATACCGATCGAGGCGCCGATGGCACCGAGACCAACGATCAGACCGCAAGCCAGAGCGACGAGGCCGAGAATGTTTTCCATGATGACTCCTAGGATGAAAAGAAAGAAAGGTTGAGAAAGGAAAGGAAAAGCTCAGTGAGCGTCATGCGCCTGGCCGAGGTAAATCAGCGCCAGCATCATGAAAATGAAGGCCTGCAGGGTGATGATCAGAATGTGAAAGATCGCCCAGATAGAGCCCGCAATGATGTGCCCCAGAGGGAGCAACACACCAGAGAGCGACATGGCAGCCGCGCCGCCCATCAGGGCGATCAGCATGAACACCAACTCACCAGCGTACATGTTGCCAAACAGTCGCATGCCATGCGAGACCGTCTTGGCAAGGTATTCGATGACCTGCATGGCGAAATTCACCACGCCGAGGATGGCTGCGAACAGCGGGTTCTTGCTGGTGCCGAACGGCGCCGTGAACAGCTCGTGAATCCAGCCGCCCAGGCCCTTGATCTTGATGCTGTAATAAAAGCACAGCAACAGCACGGCAGAGGACAAGCCCAGCGTGGTGGACAGGTCGGCCGTGGGAACCACACGCAGATAGGCATGGTGATCGCCCGTGGCGCCCTGCCACAGCACGGGCAGCAGATCGACGGGCAGCATGTCCATGGCGTTCATCAGGAAAATCCAGACGAACACGGTGAGCGCCAGCGGGGCAATGAACTTGCGGCTCTGGGCATTGTGGATGTTGGCCTTGGCCTGGTTATCCACCATTTCGACCATGATCTCGACAGCAGCCTGGAAACGCCCTGGCACGCCCGAACTGGCCTTGCGCGCAGCAGACCAGAAGACCAGCAGCATCAGCACGCCAAGCAGCACACTGACGGCGATGGAATCGAGGTTGACCACCGAAAAGTCAACGATGAAACCCTGCTTGACGTTCTGCAGATGCTGCAGGTGGTGAACGATGTATTCACTGGCGGTCGGTGCATTCGCTTCTGCGGCCATCGGACAACTCTTCTCTCAAATATCAATCGGTTCGTCGGACACCGGGCCGCGCCAGCAGCGCGATCCAGTACGTTTTCATGACTACTACCATGCCGGCCAGCAACGCTAGCCAACTAAGCCCCGGCACCAGCCTGGGCGCCGCCACCAGCATGGCGACGGTCAAAGCAATCTTCACCAGCTCCCAGCCGAAGAGACCCACCATGGCCGCCCCGGCGGATGAGCGCGAACGCGACACGCCACGCGCAAACAGCGCCGCAGGCAATACCACGGATAAGGCCCCATACCCAGCAGACCAGGCCACTTGCGGGCGCCCCGTCAGCCACCAGGCCAGCAGCGCCACCAGCACACCCATCACCGCCTGAATGGCGACAATGCGCCAGACCGACAGCGGAACTTGGCGCTTGCGCCACTCCTGAGCCTGCCGCGCAGTCAGGGGCTTGAAGTCGGAATCTTCAGCCTCAGATTCAGCCTCAGAGGCGGTTGATTTCTCGCGGGTGGATTCCTGCGCCACGGACCAGAACTCTCACAAAGCTCTTCATTATAGGTAAAAACCCCGCCTATTCCACAATGGCGTCGCCGACAGCACGCGAAACCGAGGTGCCGCAGTGCGAGTGTGGCGTCACACCAACGACCGCCGCCGCACACCGCCAGAATCATCGCGCCGGACATGCCGCGGCATCCGCATGACCTAACCACTGCTCCACCTGCTGCCAGCCGCCCTCGCACACCCCAGAAAGCCACACCATGACAACACCAACCGACAAGCCCACCGCCGACCCTCGCAAAGACTCCTTGATCGAATATCCATCGCGCTTTCCCATCAAGGTCATGGGCGCCAATGTGAATGGCTTTGTGCATGCGGTCACGGAGGTGGCGCGCCGCTTCGACCCGGAGTTTGACGCCTCCACCATCGAACTGCGCGACAGCCGCGCGGGCAACTACCTGGGCGTGACCATCACCGTCACCGCCACCAGCCGCGAGCAGCTCGACGGCCTGTACCACGCCCTGTCTGCGCACCCCATGGTCAAGGTTGTGCTGTGAGCCGCTCTGCCATGCAACTGCGCACCCTTGGCCGCGTGGACTATAGCGAGACCCTTGGCGCCATGCAGCGCTTTACCGAGGAGCGCGACAGCGACACCCTGGATGAGCTATGGATATGCGAGCATCCAGCGGTTTATACACAAGGCTTTGCTGGCAAAAACAATCACATACTGGCAGCTGGCACCATCCCTGTAGTGGCCACCAACCGTGGCGGCCAGGTCACCTACCACGGCCCCGGCCAGGTGCTGGCCTACCCGCTTGTCGACCTGCAGCGCGCCGGCTACTACGTCAAGGAATATGTCTACCGGCTCGAAGAAGCCGTGATCCGCACTCTGGCCCACTATGGCGTCACCGGTCACCGCGTGGATGGAGCGCCCGGCATCTATGTGCGCCTGAACGACCCTGGCGGCCACGCCATGCTGGCGCAGCGTCCACAAAGACGCGGCGCGGACGGCAAGCGCCCCGAACCCATATTCACCGGCCTGGGCAAGATCGCCGCGCTCGGCATCAAGGTTTCGCGCCACTGCACCTACCACGGCCTGGCGTTAAACGTGGCCATGGATCTGGAGCCCTATTCCCGCATCAACCCTTGTGGCTACGCAGGGCTGCAGACGGTGGACTTGCGCACGGTCGGCGTGCACACGACCTGGGACGACGTGGCGAGCGTGCTGGGCCAGCAGCTGGCCATCCGTCTCGCGCCCTGACATGGATTGCCGGTCCTCTGGGCTTGCGCCTGCCGTAGGCGAGAGCGATGGGCAAAGCCATTCACCAAAATTAAAGAGAAATAGGCGCCAACGCGCGCCGTAATGGCGCAATCAGCTACTGATTAAATAGCTAGGAGGCAGCCAGGCAGACGCCTGGGTCGTCCGCGGCCAGCACCTGCTGCGCCCATTCGGTCAGCTTGCGCACGTCGGCACGCAGCACTTCCTGCTTGACGGCCAGGATTTGCGCAGGCTGCATGGAGAAGCTGCGCAGCCCCAGCCCCAGCAGCAACCGGGTCATGGCCACGTCGCCGGCCATCTCGCCGCACACGCTCACGCTCTTGCCCTGGCTTGCACCTGCGGCGATCACGTCGGCCACCAGGCGTAGCACGGCCGGGTGCAGCGGGTCGTACAGGTCGGCCACGGCCTCGTCGGCCCGGTCTATGGCCAGCGTGTACTGGATCAGGTCGTTGGTGCCTATGGACAAATAGTCGAAGTAGCGCAGGAACTGCCGCACCATCAGCGCCGCGGCCGGCACCTCGATCATCGCGCCCAGCTGCACCGCCCCATAGACGGCGCCGCGTGCATTGAGTTCGGCGCGCGCCAGGTCCACCTGGGCCAGGGTCTGGCGAATCTCGCTCACATGCGCCAGCATGGGAAACAACAGCCGCACCGGCCCATGCACGGCGGCGCGCAGCACGGCACGCAGCTGGGTGCGGAACATGGCCGGATCGGCCAGGCTCCAGCGAATTGCGCGCAGGCCCAACGCAGGGTTCAGCGAGCTGTCCTTGTGCCCCTTGTCCAGCGGCTTGTCAGCCCCCACGTCGATGGTGCGTATGGTCACGGGCAGGCCCTGCATGCCCTCCACCGCCTCTCGGTAGGCGCGGTATTGCTCCTCCTCATCGGGCAGGCGACCGTTGCGCCCCATGAACAGAAACTCGCTGCGAAACAGCCCGACACCCGCCGCCCCCGCGCGCAGGGCTGCGGCGACATCCCCCGGTTGCTCGATGTTGGCCAGCAGCTCTATGGCCTGGGCATCGAGCGTCACGGCCGGCGTATGGCGCAGTCGCGTCAGGCGCTCGCGCTCCAGATTGATCTGGCGTTGACGAAACCCGTATTCGGCCAGGATGATGGGCGAAGGATCGACGATGATTGCGCCGGCATCCCCGTCGATGATGATCCAGTCGTCCTGGCGCACCAGCTGGCTCGCGCCGCGTGCGCCGACAACGGCCGGGATGTCCATGCTGCGCGCCACGATGGCCGTGTGGCTGGTTTTGCCACCCACGTCGGTGATGAAACCGGCGAATACGCTCTGCTTGAATTGCAGCATGTCGGCGGGTGACAGGTCGTGCGCCACCAGCACCAGCGGCACGTCGACGGCGTCACCCTGCAGGTACTCGGCCTCGGCACCGGCCTCGGCCTGGCGGCGCGGGCCTGCGGGCGGCGGCGCGACGGGTCCGGCCACGCCCTTCATGCGGCGCAGGATGCGCTCCACCACCTGTTCCAGGTCGGCCTTGCGCTCGCGCAGATAGTCGTCCTCCATTTCGTCAAACTGGCGGCTGATGATCTCCAGCTGCGTGGTCAGCGCCCATTCGGCGTTGTAGAGACGGTCGGTGATCCAGTACTTGACGCCGCTGACCAGCATCTCGTCCTGCAGCAGCATCAGGTGCACGTCCAGCAGTGCAGCAAGCTCGGGCGGAGCATCCTGGGGCATGTCGGCGCGCAGGCGCTGCAGTTCCTCTATGACGGCGTTGCGGCCGTTGCGCACGCGCGCAATCTCGTCCTGCACCTGCTGCGGCTCGATGAAGTAATGCGCCACCTCCATGCGGCTGGAGGCTGCCAGCACCGCACGTCCTATGGCAATGCCGCGTGCGACTGCCAGGCCATGAATGGAGAAGGTCATGCGCGTCCCTTTGCTTGCTACCTATTCGCCCTCGCCAAACTTGCCGTCGATCAGCGTCAGCAGCGCCTGCATGGCCTCGCCCTCCTGCGCGCCGTCGGTCTCGATCTCGACCTGAGAACCCAGGCCCGCCGCCAGCATCATTACTCCCATGATGCTCTTGGCGTTGATGCGGCGCTCGCCCTTGCTCATCCACACATCACAGGGATAACTGCCTGCGAGCTTGGTGAGCTTGGCCGAGGCGCGGGCGTGCAGGCCCAGCTTGTTGCTGATGGTGATACTGTTCTTGATCATGAAAGGCAAGTCGGTTTGGGGCTTGCTGAGCTGGCCGCAGCCACCTGCACCACCCCTTGGGTGGCGCCGGCCAAGGCGCGTACCGCCAAGGCCGCCAGCGGCTCGCTGCGATAGCACACGGCACGCAGCAGCATGGGCAGATTCACGCCGGCGACAAGACGCGAGTGCTCATCGTCGACCAGTCGCTGGGCCACGTTGCACGGCGTGGCGCCAAGCACATCCGCCAGCACCAGCACGGACGCCGGCCCCTGGCGCGCCAGCAGGTCCCGGGCAGCGGCCAGCGTCTGCTCCGGTGGCTCACGGGGCGGAACGTCCAGCGCCAGCACATCATCGGCACAGTCGGGAAACACATGCAGCGCGCATTCGCGCAGCGCGTTGGCCAAGGGGGCGTGGGCAATGAGGAGGATGCGTGTATTCATGGCGGCAACAATGTCACGCATTATCGCCGTGCCCATCATGCGCCGTGCCGGCTGGCCCATCACTGCATCATCAGGCTGGCAAGCATGAGGGCGATTCTTCCCAAGGACTCCGGCACGGCACGGGCGGGCGAACTTTCCGCTTGCGAGCCAATCCCATGATCAACGGGGTGTATCGCTGCCTGCGGCACAATCGCCCGCAGGCAGCGCCCTGATCCGGCGCACAGTAAGGAACGTGGTATGCAAATCAAACAGTGGCTCGTGGCCGGCGCAGTGGCCGCATGTGCCGTCATCGGCGCGGTGGTCGTATGGGGTTCGGGCACATCACAGGCGCCGCAAACAACCTTTGTGCTGCTCGACGGTTCGCAGAACACCACGGCCGACCTCAAGGGCAAGGTGACCCTGGTGAACTTCTGGGCTACCAGCTGCACCACCTGCGTCGCCGAAATGCCGGAAATCGTCGCCACCTACGAAAAATACAAGGAACAGGGCTTTGAAACCTTGGCCGTGGCCATGAGCTATGACCCGCCAAGCTACGTGGTGAACTTCACCGAAACGCGCAAACTGCCGTTCAAGGTGGCCATAGACAACACCGGCGCCGTGGCCAAGGCCTGGGGAGATGTGAAGCTCACGCCCACCACCTACATCGTCAACAAGCGCGGCGAGATCGTTAAAAGCTACGTGGGCGCGCCTGACTTCGGGGAGTTGCACAAGCTCATAGAACGACTGCTGGCCGAAGCCTGACGACCCCGGCATGCTCGGCCTGCACATTGGGCTTGGACCTGTGCAGCGCGGCGGTGGTGGCAGCACCGAGCACCGCATTGGCGTGGTGGGTATCGGGTCTGAGGGCCACCTGACTTGCCGCTAAACTGAGACATCGCCCATAACCACCCTCGTTTTCAAGCAGTGGATCCCTCGCCCCCCATTCGTCTGTTCACCCCCGACCAGCCCCATGAGATGGATGCCGTACGGGCCATCTTCCAAGAATATGCGGACAGTCTGGACGTAGATCTGGAGTTCCAGGGCTTCAGCGACGAACTCGCCCAATTGCCGGGCGAATACGCAGCACCCCGCGGCCGGCTGTTACTGGCCGAGGTGGACGGCAGCATCGCCGGCTGCTGCGCCCTGCGGCCGCTGGACAACGTGGACTACGCCAACGCCGGAGAGATGAAGCGCCTGTACGTGCGCAAGCCATTTCGTGGCTTCGGCCTGGGGCGCCAGCTGGCCGAGGCGATTTTGGACGCCGCCCACCAGGTCGGCTACGCCTGCGTGCTGCTGGATACGCTGGACGGCATGGAGGCCGCGCGCGCACTGTATGCCGAACTGGGGTTCGTCGAGATACCGCCCTACTACCACAACCCTGTGGCCGGGTCGCATTATCTGAAGGCCGACATCAGCTGATGCTTGCAGGGTTATTTTCGAGCAAAACGCACGTCCAACAAGCGTATAAAGCTATCATTTTAGTTGCAAATACCGTGCAAACCCACGGGCCTGCACGGTATTCACGGGGCCTGATCAGGCCTTCGTCTGGGCCAGCAGAGTGGCAGCGTCGCTGACCTCGAACTTGCCTGGTGCCTCCACGTTCAGTACGCTCACCCTGCCATCCTTGACCAGCATCGAATAGCGGTTGCTGCGCAGGCCCAGGCCCTTGCCGTTCAAGTCCAGCGTCAGGCCCGTGGCCTTGGCAAACGCGGCATCGCCGTCGGCCAGCATGCGCAGCTTGCCCTCGACCTTCTGGTCGCGCGCCCAGGCGCCCATGACAAAGGCATCATTCACCGACAGGCACCAGATCTCATCCACACCGGCGGCCTTGAGGGCCTCGGCCTGCGCCACATAGCCCGGCACATGCTTGGCCGAACAGGTGGGCGTGAATGCGCCCGGCACGGCAAACAGGGCGATCGTCTTGCCGGCGGCCGCCTTTTGCACATCCACGGGGTTGGGGCCTAGGCTACAGCCATTGCCCTCGACTTCCGAATACTCCATCAGCGTGATGGCGGGCAGCTGATCACCAACTTGGATCATGTGACTCTCCTGGTTGCAAGGTTGACAGGGGCGCACAAGCGCAAACCCCAAAAAGAAAAACGACCCACATTGTGGGTCGTTTCTCGTTGTCATGCAGGCGCTAGGCCGGCTAAGACTTAGACCAGTGCGGCCTTTTGCACCAGGCGCGTGGCCACCCAGTTCTTGGTCTTGGAAAGCGGACGGCTTTCCGTGATCTCGATGGTGTCGCCCATCTTGTACTCGCCGTTTTCGTCGTGGGCGTGATACTTGCTCGACTTGATCATGATCTTGTCGTAGATGGGGTGCTTGACACGGCGCTCCACGAGCACGGTCACGGTCTTGGTACGCTTGTCGCTGACCACCTTGCCAACCAAGGTGCGCTTGAGGGATGGTTTAGCTTCCGTCATGTTCGCTCCTGGATTACTTGGCGGCTTGCTTTTCAGCAAGAATGGTCTTGGCGCGGGCAATGTCACGGCGCGTGGTACGCAGCGTATTGGTATTGCCCAGTTGTTGCGTGGCTTTTTGCATGCGCAGGCCAAAGTGGGCCTTTTGCAGCGACTTGATTTCGGCTTCCAGGCCGGCCACGTCTTTTTGGCGGAGTTCAGCAGCTTTAGTCATGTTGATTCTCCTTAGGCGCCAATCTGACGGGCAACGAAGGTGGTGCGCAGCGGCAGCTTGGCAGCAGCCAGGCGGAACGCTTCGCGGGCCAGTTCTTCGGGCACGCCAACGATCTCGAACACCACCTTGCCGGGTTGGATCTCGGCCACGTAGTACTCGGGGTTGCCCTTGCCGTTACCCATACGCACTTCGGCGGGCTTGGTGGAAATCGGCTTGTCGGGGAAGACGCGGATCCAGATACGACCGCCACGCTTGACGTGACGCGAGATCGCACGACGTGCGGCCTCAATCTGGCGGGCCGTCAAACGGCCACGATCCGTGCACTTCAGACCGAAGTCACCAAAAGCCACCGAATTACCACGCGTGGCGATACCGGTGTTGCGGCCTTTTTGCTCCTTACGGAACTTGCGGCGAGCAGGTTGCAGCATGTTTATTCTCCTTTGCCGTCCGCCGCTGCGGCAGCGGGCGCGCTCTTGACGCGCTTAACGGAATCGCCACCGGCGCCGGCAGGCTTATCGCTACCGTCGGCAGGGGCTGCATTAGCGCCCATGGGGCGGCGGCCACCACGGCCGGCGCCGTCACGGCGGCCATCACCACGGCCGTCGCGGCGCGGACCGCGGGGACGGCGCTCCTCTTCAGGGCGCGGCGTCTCAGCGGCGGGCAGATCATTGCGGCCCAGCGTGTCGCCCTTGTAGACCCACACCTTCACGCCGATCACACCGTAGGTGGTCTTGGCTTCAGAGGTGCCGTAGTCGATATCGGCGCGCAGGGTGTGCAGGGGCACACGACCTTCGCGGTACCACTCGGTACGGGCGATTTCGATGCCGTTCAGGCGGCCGGCGGACATGATCTTGATGCCCTGGGCGCCCAGGCGCATGGCGTTCTGCATGGCGCGCTTCATGGCGCGGCGGAACATGATGCGCTTCTCGAGCTGCTGGGTGATCGAGTCGGCGATCAGCTTGGCATCGATCTCGGGCTTGCGCACTTCCTCGATGTTCACGGCCACCGGCACGCCCAGGCGCGTGGCGAGTTCCTTCTTCAGGTTCTCGATGTCCTCGCCCTTCTTGCCGATCACCACGCCCGGACGTGCCGAGAAGATGGTGATGCGCGCGTTCTTGGCGGGGCGCTCGATCAGGATGCGCGAGACGGCGGCGTTTTTCAGCTTGGCCTTCAGGAACTCGCGCACCTTGATGTCTTCGGCCAGCATGCCGGCGAAGTCACGGTTGCTCGCGTACCAGCGGCTGGCCCAGTTGCGGCTGACCGACAGGCGAAAGCCGGTAGGATGGATTTTCTGTCCCATATTCTTCCTCTGGCCCTTAGTTACCCACGGTCACATAGATGTGGCAGGTCGGCTTGCTGATGCGATTGCCGCGGCCCTTGGCTCGCGCCGTGAAGCGCTTGAGCGTGGTGCCCTGCTCGACGAAGATGGTCTTGACCTTCAGTTCGTCGATATCGGCGCCGTCGTTGTGCTCGGCGTTGGCAATGGCGGACTCCAGCACCTTCTTGACGATCACGGCTGCTTTTTTCTGCGTGAAAGCCAGGATGTTCAGAGCCTGATCCACCTTCTTGCCGCGGATCAGGTCAGCAACCAGGCGACCCTTGTCCACCGACAGACGGACGCCCCGGAGGACTGCACGTGTTTCAGACATGGTCGTTCCTTACTTCTTCTGGACTTTTTTGTCCGCGGGGTGACCCTTGAAGGTGCGCGTCAGGGCGAACTCGCCCAGCTTGTGGCCCACCATCTGGTCGGTGACATAAACCGGCACGTGCTGTTTTCCGTTGTGCACGGCAATGGTCAGTCCGATGAACTCGGGCAGAACCATGGAGCGACGCGACCAGGTCTTGACTGGTTTCTTGTCCTTGGTGGCGATGGCCTTTTCGACCTTAGCCAGCAAGTGATGGTCAACAAACGGACCCTTTTTGAGAGAACGAGTCATTTGCTTGCCTTACTTCTTGCGACGCGACACGATCATGGTCTGCGTACGCTTGTTGTTACGGGTGCGGTAGCCCTTCGTCAGATTGCCCCATGGGTCAACTGCGTGACGGCCTTCGCCGGTACGGCCTTCACCACCACCGTGCGGGTGGTCGATCGGGTTCATGGCCACACCACGCACCGTCGGACGAATGCCCATCCAGCGCTTGACACCGGCCTTGCCGAGCTGGCGCAGGCTGTGTTCGCCGTTGGCGACTTCGCCAATCGTGGCGCGGCACTCGATATGGATCTTGCGCACTTCGCCCGAACGCATGCGCACCTGGGCGTACATGCCTTCGCGCGCCAGCAGCGTGGCGGACGTGCCGGCCGAGCGGGCGATTTGCGCACCGGCACCGGCCTTGAGCTCAATGCAGTGAATGGTCGAACCCACCGGGATGTTGCGGATCGGCAGCGTGTTGCCGACGCGGATCGGGGCTTCGGAGCCGCTCACGATGGAGGCGCCCACTTCCAGGTTGCGCGGGGCGATGATGTAGCGACGCTCGCCGTCGGCATAGCACACCAGGGCGATGTGGGCCGAGCGGTTGGGGTCGTACTCGATGCGCTCCACCTTGGCGGGGATGGCGTCCTTGTTGCGACGGAAGTCCACCACGCGGTAGTGGTGCTTGTGGCCACCGCCCTTGTGACGGGTGGTGATGTGACCGTTGTTGTTGCGGCCGGCCTTCTGGAACTGGGGCTCCAGCAGCGCAGCGAACGCCTCTCCCTTGTGCAGGTGGTCACGCGAGATCTTCACCGTGCCGCGACGGCCCGGGGAAGTCGGTTTGATCTTGATAACGGCCATGGTTTACGCGGCCTCCCCGGACAGGTTCAGCTCTTGACCTTCCTTCAGCAGCACATAGGCCTTGCGCACGTTGTCGCGGCGGCCCATGGTCTTGCCAAAGCGCTTGGTCTTGCCTTTGGTGTTCACCACAGAAACGCCCTTGACCTCTACCTTGAACATCAATTCCACAGCGGCCTTGATCTCTGGCTTGGTTGCGTTCTGCAGTACCTTGAACGTCACGGCATTGGACTTCTCGGCAACCATGGTGGCCTTTTCGGACACGATGGGAGCGACCAACACCTGCATCAGACGACCTTCGTCAAACTTGAGTGTGCTCATGCGAACATCTCCTTGAGTTTGTCGATTGCGCCCTTGGTGACGAGCACTTTCTTGTAGTGAACCAGCGACACGGGGTCTGCATAACGCGGCTCGACGACGAACACGTTTTTCAGATTGCGCGAGGCGAGGTACAGGTTTTCATCGACCTCGTCGGCGATCACCATCACCGATTGCAGGTTCATGGCCTTGAACTTGTCGGCCAGCACCTTGGTCTTGGGGCTTTCCAGCTTCAGCGAGTCCACCACCGCCAGACGGCCTTCGCGGGCCAGCTGCGAAAGAATGGACGCCATACCGGCACGGTACATCTTCTTGTTGATCTTCTGCGTGAAGTTTTCTTCGGGCAGATTCGGGAAGATGCGACCGCCCCCACGCCACAGCGGCGAGGAGGTCATACCGGCACGTGCGTTGCCGGTGCCCTTCTGCTTGAAGGGCTTCTTGGTCGAGTGACGCACCTGCTCGCGATCCTTCTGGGCGCGCGTGCCTTGACGGGCATTGGCCTTGTAGGCGACGACGATCTGGTGAATCAGGTCTTCGTTGTATTGACGATCGAACACGGTCTCGGGCACATCCACCTTGGATGCGGCCAGGCCCTGTTCATTCAGGAGTTCGAGCTGCATTAGTTCGCCCCTTTGGAAGCTTTGGCCTTGATGGCCGGACGCACCGTCACGAAGCCACCCTTGGAGCCCGGAACAGCGCCCTTGATCAAGAGCAGTTGGCGTGCCTCGTCGATGCGAACCACGTCGAGGTTTTGCGTCGTGACCGTGACGTCACCCAGGTGACCGGTCATCTTCTTGCCAGGGAACACGCGGCCCGGATCCTGCGCCATACCAATGGAGCCAGGAACATTGTGCGAGCGGCTGTTACCGTGCGAGGCGCGCTGCGAACCGAAGTTGTGGCGCTTGATGGTGCCGGCGTAGCCCTTGCCAATGGAGGTGCCTTGCACGTCCACCTTCTGGCCCACGGCGAACACATCGGCCACGGGCACGGTAGCGCCTGCGGCGTACTTGCCAGCGACTTCAGAGGTCACAGGGAATTCGCGGATGATTTCACCGACTTCGACACCCGCCTTGGCGAGGTGGCCGGCTTCAGGCTTGGTCACACGCGAAGCTTTGCGCGCGCCGAACGTGACCTGCAGGGCCACGTAGCCATCGTTCTCTTGGGTTTTCACCTGGGTCACGCGGTTGTTGGACACATCCACCACCGTGACGGGCACTGCGTCCCCGTCATCGGTGAACAGACGCATCATGCCCACCTTGCGGCCCAGCAACCCGAGGGAGTTGCACAGACTCATTGGTTTTCTCCAAAACTTTCACCGCCCTGACTGCAATTGGCCCAGGCGTTTGCGCCGACTGGCTATCCAGGGCGCATGAAAGAAGGTTGATAAAACTCCACGCATGCGCGCCAAAAAAAGGCGCAAAAACGCGAAGCCGCAAAGTATAACGCGGACTGCTTTTTCAAGCAAGTCCGCGTTGTGTAGGGCGCTGCCTCACGGCCTCGCCACTGCTGCCGCAGGGATTACTGCAGCTTGATCTCGACGTCCACGCCGGCCGGCAGGTCGAGCTTCATCAGCGCGTCCACCGTCTTGTCGGTGGGGTCGACGATGTCCATCAGACGCTGGTGCGTACGGATTTCGAGCTGGTCGCGGCTGGTCTTGTTGACGTGCGGCGAACGCAGGATGTCGAAACGCTTCATGCGCGTCGGCAGGGGCACGGGGCCCTTGACGATGGCGCCGGTGCGCTTGGCAGTGTCAACGATCTCGGCAGCCGACTGGTCGATCAGCTTGTAGTCGAAGGCCTTCAGGCGGATACGGATTTTTTGCTTGGACATTGGGTATTCCTTCAGTGGTTGCGAGGATTACGCAATGATCTTGGCCACGACGCCGGCGCCGACGGTACGGCCGCCTTCACGGATGGCAAAGCGCAGACCTTCTTCCATGGCGATGGGGGCGATCAGCTTGACGGTGATCGACACGTTGTCGCCGGGCATGACCATTTCCTTGTCCGCGGGCAGCTCGATGGAGCCGGTCACGTCGGTGGTGCGGAAGTAGAACTGGGGGCGGTAGTTGTTGAAGAAGGGCGTATGGCGGCCGCCTTCGTCCTTGCTCAAAACATACACCTCGGCCGTGAAGTGGGTGTGCGGCTTGATGGAGCCGGGCTTGCACAGCACCTGGCCGCGCTCGACGTCTTCGCGCTTGGTGCCGCGCAGCAGCAGGCCCACGTTGTCGCCGGCCTGGCCCTGGTCCAGCAGCTTGCGGAACATTTCCACGCCGGTGCAGGTGGTCTTTTGCGTGTCGCGGATACCGACGATTTCGATTTCCTCGCCGACCTTGATGATGCCGCGCTCGACACGACCCGTGACCACGGTGCCGCGGCCGGAGATGGAGAACACGTCTTCCACGGGCATCAGGAAGGCGCCGTCCACGGCGCGCTCGGGCGTGGGGATGTAGGTGTCCAGGGCTTCGGCGAGCTTGAGGATGGCGGGCTCACCCTTGTCGGATTGGTCGCCTTCCAGGGCCAGCTTGGCAGAGCCGCGGATGATGGGGGTGTCGTCGCCAGGGAAGTCGTACTTGTCCAGCAGCTCGCGCACTTCCATTTCCACCAGCTCGAGCAGCTCTTCGTCGTCCACCATGTCGCACTTGTTCAGGAACACGATGATGTAGGGCACGCCCACCTGGCGGGCCAGCAGGATGTGCTCGCGCGTCTGGGGCATCGGGCCGTCGGCGGCCGAGCACACCAGGATGGCGCCGTCCATCTGGGCGGCGCCGGTGATCATGTTC
Source organism: Alicycliphilus denitrificans (assembly GCF_044792555.1). Classification (GTDB taxonomy): domain Bacteria; phylum Pseudomonadota; class Gammaproteobacteria; order Burkholderiales; family Burkholderiaceae_C; genus Alicycliphilus; species Alicycliphilus denitrificans_A. Next base: position 443,120 of record NZ_CP126238.1, on the reverse strand, counting down.
TTCACATAGTCGGCGTGGCCGGGGCAGTCCACGTGGGCATAGTGGCGGTTGGCCGTTTCGTACTCGACGTGCGAGGTGTTGATGGTGATGCCGCGCGCCTTTTCTTCAGGAGCGTTGTCGATCTGGTCGTAGCCCTTGGCTTCGCCGCCGAACTTCTTGGACAGCACCGTGGCAATGGCCGCCGTCAGCGTCGTCTTGCCATGGTCCACGTGACCGATCGTGCCCACGTTCACGTGGGGCTTGGTACGTTCGAATTTACCTTTTGCCATTTCAATCTCTCCAAAGAGCAATGCCTGTGTGTGGGTTTAACGTCTGCACCCGGTTGCTTGATCGCCTCGCACAGGGCAACGAGGCGGCACCGGGTCGCAGATTGCAAAAATCTTTTGCTATTTTATTAATAGCTTCCAACGCTTTTCATATAAGCGTTAGAGGCCATTTTTATGCCAAATTACTTGGCGCGCGCCGCCACAATGGCTTCGGCCACGTTGCGCGGAGCTTCGGCGTAGTGCTTGAACTCCATCGTGTACGTAGCGCGACCTTGGGTCATGGAGCGCAGCGACGTGGCGTAGCCGAACATCTCGGACAACGGCACCTCGGCCTTGATGGCCTTGCCGCCGCCGACCATGTCGTCCATGCCCTGCACCATGCCGCGGCGGGAAGACAGGTCGCCCATCACGGTACCGGCGTAGTCCTCGGGCGTCTCCACTTCCACGGCCATCATGGGCTCGAGGATGACGGGGTTGGCCTTGCGCGCGGCCTCCTTGAAGCCGAAGATGGCGGCCATCTTGAACGCCTGCTCGGACGAGTCCACGTCGTGGTAGGAACCAAAAGTCAGAGCCACCTTGACGTCCACCACCGGGTAGCCCGCCAGCACGCCGGAGGTCAGGGCTTCGATCACGCCCTTTTCCACTGCGGGGATGTACTCGCGCGGCACCACGCCGCCCTTGATTTCGTCCAGGAACTCAAAGCCCTTGCCCGGCTCGTTGGGTTCCAGGCGGAACACCACGTGGCCGTACTGGCCCTTGCCGCCGGACTGGCGCACGAACTTGCCGTCCACGTCCTTGACGGTATTGCGGATGGTTTCGCGGTAGGCCACCTGGGGCTTGCCGACGTTGGCTTCCACGCCGAACTCGCGCTTCATGCGGTCGACAATGATTTCCAGGTGCAGCTCGCCCATGCCGGCGATGATGGTCTGGCCCGATTCCTCGTCGGAACGCACGCGGAAGGACGGATCCTCGGAGGCCAGGCGCGACAGGGCGATGCCCATCTTTTCCTGGTCGGCCTTGGACTTGGGCTCGACGGCCTGGGCGATCACGGGCTCGGGGAAGACCATCTTCTCGAGCATGATGTGGTTGTCCAGGTCGCACAGGGTGTCGCCCGTGGTCACTTCCTTCAGGCCCACGCAGGCGGCGATGTCGCCGGCGCGGATTTCCTCGATTTCCTGGCGCTCGTTGGCGTGCATCTGCACGATACGGCCGATGCGCTCCTTCTTGCCCTTGACGGCGTTGTACACCGTGTCACCCTTGGTGAGCACGCCCGAATACACGCGCACAAAGGTCAGCTGGCCGACGAAGGGGTCGGTCATGAGCTTGAACGCCAGGGCCGAGAACTTCTCGTTATCGTCGGCCTTGCGCGAAAGCTTTTTCTCTTCGTCTTCCGGATCGGTGCCGGCCACGTCGGGGATATCCACCGGCGAGGGCAGCAGGTCGAGCACGGCGTCGAGCATGCGCTGCACGCCCTTGTTCTTGAAGGCCGAGCCGCACAGCATGGGCTGGATTTCGGTGGCGATGGTGCGCTGGCGCAGGCCGGCGATGATCTCGGCCTCGGAGAGGTCGCCCTCCTCCAGGTACTTGTTCATCAGCTCTTCGCTGGCCTCGGCTGCCGCCTCGACCATGTTCTCGCGCCACTTGTTGCAGGTCTCGACCAGATCGGCGGGGATGTCGGCGTACTCGAACTTCATGCCCTGCGAGGCTTCGTCCCAGATGATGGCCTTCATCTTCAGCAGATCAACCACGCCCTGGAATTTGTCTTCCGCGCCGATCGGCACCACGATGGGCACCGGGTTGGCCTTCAGGCGCAGCTTCATCTGCTCCACGACCTTGAAGAAGTTGGCGCCGGTACGGTCCATCTTGTTGACGAACGCCAGGCGCGGCACCTTGTGCTTGTTGGCCTGGCGCCAGACGGTTTCCGACTGGGGCTGCACGCCACCCACGGCGCAGTACACCATCACGGCGCCGTCGAGCACGCGCATGGAGCGCTCCACCTCGATGGTGAAGTCCACGTGGCCGGGGGTGTCGATGATGTTGATGCGGTGCTCGGGGCGCGACAGGTCCATGCCCTTCCAGAAGCAGGTCACGGCCGAGGAGGTGATGGTGATGCCGCGCTCCTGCTCCTGCTCCATCCAGTCGGTGGTGGCGGCGCCGTCATGCACCTCGCCCAGCTTGTGGGTCACGCCGGTGTAGAACAGGATACGCTCGGACGTCGTGGTCTTGCCGGCGTCGATGTGGGCCGAGATACCGATATTGCGGTAGCGCTCTAGGGGGGTTTTGCGTGCCATGATGATGGTCTTTCGTTAACGGATAAAGCCCGATCGCCAATGGGTGACGAGCGGGCTACCGGCCTTCGAGGGGTTGCGAGGATTAGAAGCGGAAGTGGCTGAAGGCCTTGTTGGCCTCGGCCATGCGGTGCACTTCGTCACGCTTCTTCATGGCACCGCCACGGCCTTCGGTGGCTTCCATGAGCTCGTTGGCCAGGCGCTGGGCCATGGACTTCTCGCCACGCTTGCGCGCGGCCTCCTTGATCCAGCGCATCGACAGCGCCAGGCGGCGCACGGGGCGCACTTCCACGGGCACCTGGTAGTTGGCGCCGCCCACGCGGCGGGATTTCACTTCCACCATGGGCTTGACGTTGTTGATGGCCGTGGTGAACACCTCCAGGGCGTTCTTCTCGGGCTGCTTCTTCTCGATCAGTTCCAGGGCGCCATAGATGATGCGCTCTGCAACCGCCTTCTTGCCGCCTTCCATGATCACGTTCATGAATTTGGACAGCTCGACGTTGCCGAACTTGGGATCCGGCAGGATTTCACGTTTGGGGACTTCGCGACGACGTGGCATTTTTTACCTCTATCTTGCTTCAGTTGGCACCGTTTCCGGCACCGCGAGAGTCAATCTTCAGGACTCCCACTTACTCGACCCGCGCACAACATGTGCGTTTGGGGTCACTACGCTGCACCACCGCGCCACGCGGGGGACAGCACCGAAATTTCCGAAAAGCCGGATTACTTGGCCTTCGGGCGCTTGGCGCCGTACTTGGAGCGCGACTGCTTGCGGTCTTTCACGCCTTGCAGGTCGAGCGAACCGCGCACGATGTGGTAACGCACACCGGGCAAGTCCTTCACACGGCCGCCGCGCACCAGCACCACGCTGTGCTCTTGCAGATTGTGGCCTTCGCCGCCGATGTAGGAGATGACCTCGAAACCGTTGGTCAGACGCACCTTGGCCACCTTACGCAAAGCCGAGTTAGGCTTCTTGGGCGTGGTGGTGTACACACGGGTGCACACGCCACGGCGCTGGGGGCAGTTTTCCATGGCAGGGCTCTTGGATTTGACAACTTCGACCGTGCGGCCCTGACGCACGAGTTGGTTAATGGTTGGCATTAATACGTCCCTAAACGTGAATGAAAAGCGAAAACGTGATTCCCTTCGGAAATTCCGAAAAGCTTTCTAATGTACCAGTTTGGCGATGCATAGGCAATCACCCTGCCCAAAGCCCGCGCCCCGCTTACTTGATCCACAGGCGGATGGCGTCCCAGGCGCGGCCGAAGATGCCGGCCTGCGCCACGTCCTCCAGCGCCACCAGGGGCACCTCGGCCACCTGCACATCGCCCAGCTTCACCTTCAGCATGCCGATGGACTGACCCTTGGTGAAGGGCGCGACCAGCGGGTCCTGGCGCACGATCTCGGTGCTCAGCTTGCCGGCACTGCCCGAGGGCACGGTGACCACGATGGACTCCGAGCGGCCGATCTTGAGCGTGTTCTGCGAGCCCTTCCAGACGGCCGGCGTGGCCGCGGCCTGGCCGGCATCGAACAGCTTGACGGCATCGAACGCCGTGTAACCCCAGTTCAGCAGCTTCTGGCTTTCGTTGGCGCGCGCGTTCTCGCTGGCGGCCCCCAGCACGATGGACAGCAGGCGGCGCTGCCCCACGTTGGGGAAGTCGCGCTTGGACGTGGCCACCAGGCAATAGCCCGCGGCCGCCGTATGGCCGGTCTTCAGGCCGTCGACCGTCGGGTCGCGGAACAGCAGCGCATTGCGGTTGTTGCTGTTGGAGGCCGGCGTGCCCTCGTAGCGGTATTGCTTGGTGGCGTAGTAATGCATGTACTGCGGGAAGTCCTGCATCAGCCGCGTGGCGAGCGTAGCCAGGTCGCGCGCCGTGGTGGTGTGACCGGGCTCGGTCAGGCCCTCGGGGTTCTTGTAGGCGGTGTTCTTCATGCCCAGCGCCTTGGCCTGCTCGTTCATCAGGCGCACGAAGTTCTCCACGGTGCCGCCCACGCCCTCGGCCAGTGCCATGGTGGCGTCGTTGCCCGACTGCACGATCATGCCCTTGAGCAGGTCATCGACCGGCACCTGCATCTTGGGATCGATGAACATGCGCGAGCCCGGCATCTTCCAGGCGCGCTCGCTCACGGGCAGGCGCTGCTCCAGCGTGATCTTCTTGGCGCGCAGCGCGTCAAAGACCAGGTAGCCGGTCATGAGCTTGGTGAGCGAGGCCTGCTCCACGGGCGCATCGATGTCCTTGGATGCCAGCACCTGGCCGGCCGTCACATCCACCAGCAGGTAGTTGCGCGCGGCAATCTCGGGGGGCTGGGGTGCCTGGGCCCAGAGCATGGCGGGAGCCATCAGGGCGGCACAGGCGAGGGATCGCAGCGAGGACAGCAAGAACTTCATGGCGGGAACAAAAAACGGGAAAAAGGGCAAGAAAAAAGTGGCCTATGCGGCCTGCGAGAAACACGGGCGCCGGGTGGGGGCGCCGCTCAGAGGTTGAGAATAAATTGGCCGTGCCCGAGAGGCGCGTCAAAACGCACCCAATCGAGGCGCAAAACGCAGCCATGGCTCGGGCTATGGCGAGTATTTGCAACGATGAGTGGGGGTGTTTTGGCGTGCAAAGCGGGCATGGGGGATTTTTTCTCAACCTCTCAGATCAGCGCCTGCAGGTGGCGCGCAACCAGGCCCCTGAGGAGCGGCAATTGTCCGTGAAAGAAATGCCCGCCTCCGGGCACAACCGTAACCGGCAGTGTCTGCGGGCGCGCCCAATCCATCACCGAGGCCAGCGGCACGGTTTCATCATGCTCGCCATGCACGATCAGGGTGCGCAGCTGCGCCTCGGTGGGCACGGGCGCCACCGTGAAGCGGCTGGCCGCCGTGCCCACGAGCACGGCAGCGACCACCTCGCGCTCGCCCCACAGCCGCGCCAGCGCATGGCTGGCGACAAAGGCGCCGAAGGAAAAGCCCGCCAGCGCAACCGGCCCTTGGGGCGCCACCTGCCGCACCACGGCCAACAGGTCTTCGAGCTCGCCCTGGCCATCGTCATGCACGCCGGCCGAGCCGCCTACCCCGCGGAAGTTGAAGCGCACGGCGGCAAAACCGCTGGCCACGAAGGCGCGCGCCAGGGTCTGCACCACCTTGTTGTCCATGGTGCCGCCAAACAGCGGATGCGGGTGGGCGATCACGGCCACGCCGCGCGGCGCAGCGCCGGCGGCCGCGGCATCGCGCGCGGCCTCTATCGCGCCGGCTGCTCCCTGGAGGGTCAGGCGCTCGGTCTGGGCATTCACGTTTGCTATCCAATCAAGAGCTTCCAGCGCTTTACCATCAAGCGCCGGAAGCCAAAAACACTATCAACCCACTATCTGAGCGCAAATCAGCGCCCAAGTTCCGGCGGCGCAAGCAGGCGCTCAACCACCTGGCCGTTCTTCAGGTGCGACTCGACGATCTCGTCGATGTCCGCCTCGTCCACGTAGCTGTACCAGATGCCCTCGGGGTAGACCACGGCCACCGGGCCCGCCGCGCAGCGGTCGAAGCAGCCGGCCTTGTTCACGCGCACCTTGCCGGGGCCGGCCAGGCCCTGCTGCTTGACCAGCATCTTGCAGTGCTCGAAGGCCTTCTGTGCGCCATGCTGGGCGCAGCAGTTCTCGCCGTTGGTACGCTCGTTCAGGCAAAAGAAGATGTGGCGCTGGAAGTACGGGGGAGTGATATCGCTCATGGAAGGCGATTTTAGGTTTGAGCCTCACGCCGCGATACGCGCAGCACCACATACATCAGCGCCGCGTAGGGCCAGAGCCAGCCCAGCCACTGGCCCAGGCCGTAGAAACGGATGAAACGCCCCTGCTCCCAAGCCTGCAGCGTCTGGGCGAAGTAGGCGCTGGTGGGCGCCTGGTTCAGCAGGTTCAGGTGCAGCATCAGCACCAGCAGCAGCACCGCCGCGCAGCCGCGCCGCGGCAGCGACGCCAGGGCCAGCGCGGCGGCCAGCCCCACACCCAGCCCGGCACGCGCCGCCGGCGTGAGCCATTCCCAGGCGTGCACGGGGCCATAGCTGAGCAGCGCGGACAAGGCCGTCGCCACCACGCCGACGGCCAGCGTGGCCAGGGCAAACACCATGCGCCGCCCCATGTGGCGCATGATGCAAAAACCCAGCAGGCAGGGAATGAGCAGCCCCAGCGCCACGACCAGCAGCTCGCCGCCCTGCGGCAGCGGCTCCAGCGCCGCATCCGGCACGGGCAGCCAGTCCATGAAGGGCGTGCCCTCCAGCAGGTCGATGAGCGCCGCCTCCAGCCGCTCCCACACCTGCCCCAGGCCGAAGGGCAGGGCCGCCGGAAACAGCAGCGCCCAGGGCCACAGCGCCAGCAGCACCAGCGCACCGCGCGCCTGGGGCACGAACCAGCGCTCGCGCAAGCGGCTCCAGTGCGCGATGGCTCCCAGGCGCTCCAGCAGCGCCGCCGCCAGCGCCCCCAGCAAGGCCCCGGCGGCATTCAGAACCAGATCCATGTTGGACGGTACGCGCCGCGGCAGGAAGATCTGCAGATACTCCATGGACAGCGACAGCAGCGCCCCCGCCAGCGCCGCCGCCGGCACGGCCGCGCGGGGCCAGCCGGTGCGCAGCAGGGCCAGCGCCAGCAGAAAGCCCAGCGGGGCGTAGCCGGCCAGGTTCAGGTTGACGTCGAACCAAGTCCAATACGGCGGGGGCATGGGCGCCGTGAGGAACACCCAGGGCGAGATACCCTGCGTGCGCCAGCCATCGAATGGAAACAGGCTGGCAAAGACCACCAGGGCCGCGTAGATGAGCGCCAGGGGCCAGGCAGAGGTCTTGTGCATGGCGCGGCGGCCAGCGTCAGAACGGCTTGACCACCACCAGCACCACGGCCGCGATGAGCAGCAGCACCGGCAGTTCGTTGAACCAGCGGAACCACTTGTGGCTGTGCTGGTCGGTGTTGGCCTCCAGCCTGCCCAGGAGCCGGGCGCAGGCCCAGTGGTAGAGCACCGCCAGCAGCACCACGGCCAGCTTGGCATGCAGCCAGCCATTGCCCGGGCCCATGCCAATGCCATAGCCGAGCCACAGCAAAAGGCCCAGGCCAATGGCCGGCACCGACAGCAGGGTGCTGAAGCGCAGCAGCTTGCGCGCCATCAGCAGCAGGCGCTCGCGCTCGGCCACCGAGCCCGGCTGCACCATGGCCAGGTTCACGAAGATGCGCGGCAGGTAGAACAGACCAGCGAACCAGCTGGCGATGAAGACGATGTGGAAGGCTTTGACCCAGAGCATCGGCGCAGTGTACGGGGTAGGCCGGCAAAAAAAGAGGCCCGGACGAGGCCGGGCTGGTAAAGCCCTGTGGCAATCAACGCCTCCGGGCCCCGCTCAGGGAGGTAAAGCGGGGGGCGGCTGGACCGCCCGGGGCGCAATCTAGCACTCGCGCACGGTGGGCGCAAGCGATGGCGGCGCCCCCAGTACCCGCGCCAGCGCCTCGTGCAGCGCCCGCGCCAGCTGCTGCGCATCCGGCGCCTGGGCGCTGAGCTGGGCGCAGGACACCGTGCGCCGGCGCATCGCGGCCTCGTCGCCGGGCTGATCCAGCGCCTGGCACAGGAGCGCCCAGTCGGGCGGCGTGACCAGGGTGCCGGCCACCAGCAGCACGCCGGTGCGCTGGCGCCGCTGTGCCAGGCCGACGAGCTTGCGCCCGGCCGCGTCCACCACCTCCCAGGGCGCCAGACTGCCATAGCAGGCCCAGGGCACTGTTGCGCCGGTGAGGGCGTTGGCGGCATCCACCTCGGCCGTCGGCAGGGCCCTGGAGGGCACGCCCAGCGCCGCCAGCACCTCCACATGCAGCCGGCCTAGGCCCTGGTAGCTGTCGGGCAGACGCCCCTGCACCCAGGGGTGGGCCAGCGGCAGCACCACCGAGCAGCTGACCATCCACGGCCCGGCCAGCACCGCGCCGCCTCCCGAGGGGCGCAGCAGCAGCTCCACCTGGGGCGCAAGCCGCGCGCGCGCGCCCTCCTCCAACCTGCGCTGCGAGCAACCGAGCACGATGGCCGGCGCGTCATAGGTCCAGACCCGAAAGCGCGGCTGCGCCACGGGCTCCAGCATTTGCTGGTGGTTCCAGGCCTGCTCCTGGACGATGGTGGAAATAGGGCTTTCTAGGACGGTCATGGGCGCAAAGGCTATCACCACCCGGGGTGCCAAGAGACTCGCTGGCGATGTGGGGGACAATCGCCGCCATGCATCTGTCCAGCCCCACACCTTTCCCCGCCAACCGTCCGCGCCGCCTGCGCCGCGATGCGTTCACCCGCAACCTGGTGCGCGAGCACCGCCTGTCGCCGCACGACTTCATCTACCCGGTGTTCGTGCACGAGGGCACGCAGCTGCGCGTGCCCGTGCCCTCGATGCCTGGCGTGGAGCGCCTGAGCCTGGACCTGCTGCTGGGCGTGGCCGAGGAGTGCGTCAAGCTCGGCATTCCCTACCTGGCGCTGTTCCCCTCCATCGACGCGCGGCTCAAGACCCCCGACGGCAAGGAGGCGCTAAACCCCGAGGGCCTGATCCCGCGCGTGGTGCGCGCGCTGAAGCAGGAATTCCCGCAGCTCGGCGTGATGACCGACGTGGCGCTGGACCCCTACACCAGCCACGGCCAGGACGGCATGCTCGACGAAACCGGCTACATCCTGAACGACGAGACGGTGGAGATCCTCGTGGGCCAGGCCCTCACCCATGCCCAGGCCGGCGTGGACATGGTGGCGCCCAGCGACATGATGGACGGGCGCATAGGCGCGATCCGCGACGCGCTGGAGGCGCATGGCCTGATCCACACGCGCATCATGGCCTACAGCGCCAAGTACGCCAGCGCCTTCTACGGGCCGTTCCGCGACGCCGTGGGCTCTGCCGCCAACCTGGGCGCGAGCAACAAGGACGTCTACCAGATGGACCCGGCCAACACCGACGAGGCCCTGCGCGAGGTGGCGCTGGACCTGGCCGAGGGCGCGGACATGGTCATGGTCAAGCCCGGCATGCCCTACCTGGACGTGCTGCGCCGCGTGAAGGACGAGTTCAAGGTGCCGACCTTCGCCTATCAGGTGAGCGGCGAGTACGCCATGCTCAAGGCCGCCGCGCAAAACGGCTGGCTGGACCACGACAAGGTGATGCTGGAATCGCTCCTGGCCTTCAAGCGCGCGGGCGCCGATGGCGTGCTGACCTACTTCGCCCTGGACGCCGCACGTTTGCTCACAAAATAAGAGCTGTTATCACTTTCCAGATAAGCGCTGGAGGCTGATTTGACCGAAAAACCAACGATCCGCGTCTTTCACCTCCAGCCCGGCGTCGGCGCCCAGGAACTGGCGCGCCTGCCCGAGGCGCCGCCGGCGCGGGGCTTTTACTGGATCGCCTGCACGCGCGCCGCCTTCGGCGCCGAGCTGGCGCGCCTGCAGGCCGTGCTGCAGGCGCTGGCCGGGCAGCAGCTGGTGGACCTGCATGTATCCGACCTGCTCAACGCCCAGCTGCCCTCGCACTACGACTACACCGCGCAATACGACCTGCTGGTGCTGCGCCGCCTGGCCACGGCGCCAGGCGGCGCCACGCCACTGCTCACGCCGCCGCGCGGCGGCCCGCCCGTGCTGCGCCGCATAGACACCAGCCCCGTGGGCTTTGCCGTATTCGAGCCGTTGCTGCTCTCCGTGCACCCCGAGGACTGCGGCGTGCGCGACGCCTATGCGGCGCGCCTGCTCGCGCCCCTGACCGGCACCAGCGCGCCCGCCACGGCTGCCGAGGCCGTGGTGCGCGAGCTGCGCAGCGGCCCCGTGGCCGGCGCGCGCCTGCCGGCCAGCCCGGCCGACCTGATGCTGCGCGTGGCGAACCAGATCGTGGACAACTACCTGGACCTGCGCCGCGAGCTCTCGCGCCAGCTCGACCACTGGCAGGCAGAGCTGCTGCGCCCGCGCACGCGCTTTGCCAACTGGGGCGCGCTCTTGGACGCGCGCCTGGCCCTGCACCAGCTCGACGAGATCTGCGAGGACCAGCGCACCGCCGTGCGCGCCTGGCTGGATGCGCTGGAGGGCTGGGCCGCGCCCGAGGGCGACGCCGCGCTGCGCGAGCTGGACCTGCTCAAGGTACGCGGCCGCGACGTGCTGGAGCACATCGAGCGCGTGGTGAGCCATGTGCGGCGCCTGGAGCACAGCACCGAGACCGCCGTGCAGATGCATTTCTCGGTGCAGAGCCACCGCACCAACGACATCATGCGCACGCTCACCGCCCTGACCGCCGTGTTCCTGCCGCTGAACCTGATCGCCGGCATCTTCGGCATGAACTTCGAGTTCATCCCCCTGGTGCACCAGCAGGACGGCTTCTGGTGGGCCATGGGCGCCATGGGCGGCATCTCCGCAGCCCTGGTGGCGCTGTTCTGGCGCAAGCGCTACCTGGCGCGTACCGGCCGGGGCTCCTGAACCGCCATGCGTGGCCCGGGCAATGGCCGCCCCGGCCCGGACTACCCCAGATGCGTGGCCAGAAAGGCCAGGGTGCGCTCACGCGCCGTGCGGGCCGCCGCCGCGTCGTAGCTGGCGCGCTGGTCGCAGTTGAAACCATGGTCGGCGGCGTAGATCTCGACCTGCACCTCGGGGTGGGCCTGGGCGAAGGCCTGCACGCTGTCCTGCGTGATCCAGTGGTCGCGCGCACCGAAATGCGTCAGCACCGGCACGCGCGGCTGGCGTGCCGCCTCGGCGGCCGAGGTGATGCCGCCGCCGTAGTAGGGCACGGCGGCAGACAGGCCGTCGAGCATGCAGGCCGCGCGCCAGGCGAGCAGCCCGCCCCAGCAATAACCCACCACGCCCACCTTGCCGTTCTGGCGCCTGGCGTAGTCGATCGCGGCCTGTATGTCGGGCAGCACACCCGGCGCGGGCAGGCCTTCCACGGCGCTCTTGAGCGCCATGCCGGCCTGCATGCCGTCCGCCCCGTAGCCCAGATCCACGTCCTTTTGCACACGCGCAAAGGTGGACGGCGCCACCGCCAGGTAGCCATGCGCGGCATACCAGTCGGTCACGGCGCGGATGTGGCTGTTGACACCAAAAATTTCCTGCAACACCACCACCGCCCCGCGCGGCGCGCCATCGGTGCGCGCCACCCAGGCGGGAAAGGTGAAGCCGTCGTCCGCTGTAAGGTCTACCCACTGTCCCATGTCGCAATCTCCCGAATGTGTGGCGCAATGCCCTGCAAACCTGTTCCAAGCAGCGATTGTTTCAGGAGTCGCGCGTCGATGGCAAAGATTGTGCTGCTCATCAGCGCCGGGAACATGCTGGGCGCCCAACCGGGGCGCCCGGCCGCGGGATCAGGCCAGGGCGGCGTCCTCGATGCGGTTGCGTCCGCCATGCTTGGCACGGTAGAGCCGGCGGTCCACCTCGTCAAGAAAAGGCATGGGCTCGTCATGTGCGCCCGGAATGATGGTGCCGATGCCGACGCTCACCGTGAGTTGCTCTCCGAGGGGCGAGCCCGCGTGGGCGATCCCCGCGCCGGAGATCTCCTGCATGCAGCGCTGCGCCACCGCGCGCGCCGCCGGTGCATCGCTGCCGGGCAGCAGCAGCACGAATTCCTCGCCCCCGTAGCGCGCCAGGCAGTCTTGCGGTCGGTGGGCGGCGCGCTCCAGCGCCCTGGCCACGCGCCGCAGGCACTCGTCGCCCTCCACATGGCCGTACTGGTCGTTGTAGCGTTTGAAGAAGTCCACGTCGAACATCAGCAGCGACAGCGGCCGCGCGTTGCGCCGCGCGTCCTGCCACTCGCGGGCCAGCACGGCATCGAACTTGCGCCGGTTGGCAACCCCCGTGAGCCCGTCGCGGAACGACAGGTCCTCCAGCTCCTGCTGCAGCTGCAGCAGCTTTTCTTCGTTCTGCTTGCGCTCGGTGATGTCGAACATGAAGCCCACCAGCGCCACCACGCCGCCCTGCAGGTCGCGCACCACGTGCACCACGTCGCGGATCCACACGTAGTCGCCGCGCGCGGTGAGTGCGCGATAGTCGGCCTCATGGTCCACGCCGCACTGCGACTGCGTAATGCAGAAGTTGACGACACGCTCGCGGTCGTCGGGGTGCATGCGCTCGGCCCAGTCCTGCACCGTGCGCCAGCTCGTGGGCGCCCAGCCCAGCAGGTCTTCGATCTGCGGGCCGATGTAGGAAAACGTCGCCGTGGCCCAGTCGATTTTCCAGGGAATGGCGCGCGTGGATTCGAGCAGGGTGCGGTAGAGCGCGCTATCGGATGCATGGGGCGTCATGGTTGCTCGGGCTGGCCGTGAAGACGCAGCAAGCTTAGCAGGGCTCAGTGAAAACTGCCGGCACGCTGCGCTGACGAACGCCACGCCGCCGTGGTCCAGGCACGCCCCGTCGCCGGGTGCCACTTGCACACCAGCCAGCTCCAGCGTGCCACCGTGCCCCCCCCCCCGCATCATCATCGACCGCACACGCACGCCAGCGGCCCCAAGTGGTCGCACAGGCCGGCGTGCAGCATGTGCGCGGCTGGGGCGAGCGGTGCATGGCGTACAGGTACAGGCTGCACGCGGCCCAGGGCTCGTCCAGCGGACGCAGTGCAAACAGCGCCGCGCCGGCATAGGCCGCGGCCGGGATGTGCCCCTGCTGCGCCGGACCTCAGGCTGCCACCACGGCCTCCACGGGAGTGGCGTCGTCGCCCGAAGAGCAGGCGCCGCCACAGCCGTGGATGAGCTCCGCCGGCAGCGCCTCGGGCGTGCGCATGGTGCCCGTGGCGGGGTCGAAACCGACGGCGCGCAGGTGCTGCGCCAGGGCCGCGTCCATGGCATCGGTGTGCCGGGGGAACCACACGGCCAGCTCGGCCGCCATGGCGCGCAACACGGCCGGCTCACCCCGGTCCGTGCCCCCGCGCATGATCTTGAGCACCATCTGGTGCTGCGCGCTGTGGCAGTTGCCGGCGGCAAAGCGCGTGGCCTGCATCCAGCGGTCCTCCTGGCCGAAATGGGCCTCGGTGTGCGCCACCAGGCGCCGCCAGGCGTCGATGAGGCTCGCATCGTCCGCGTCCTCCACGGCCTGCAGCAGCGCCACGAATTCGCGGTGCGTGTCGTCCATGGGCGGCAGATCGAGCGCCAGTTCGTCGGACCATTGCAGTGCGGCCATGCGGTATTCCCTTCTACTCGTCGAAGGGCGCGAGCTTAAAGAGCCCGGGCGGGCCCGGCATTGACGCAGGTCACGTCAGCGGCCCTGCTGCTGCACCCAGTCCGCCAGTTCGTCGGCCACCTGCGTGGCGGCATCGGCCAGGGCCCGGGCGCCGCCGGCGGCGTCGGGCGTAGCAGCCGGGCGCTGGGCGATGAACAGGCGCTGGGCCACCAGGGTCTCGCCCCTGGCGCCGGCGTCGGCCAGCATGGCGCGCACGCGCACCAGGCCGGCGCTGGCGCCGGGGCTGCCGAAGACCTGGCTGAACTCCTCCAACTGCACGCGCAGCACACTGGGCAGGCGGCCCTGGTCCAGCCGCAGGGCCAGGCCGTCATCGCCCGAGAGTACGACGCGGCGCTGGCCCAGGCGCTCGCGCAGCGCCTGGGCCAGCAGGTCGGCGGGCGGCTGGCTCCAGCGCGCCTGGGTGTAGGGGCGCAGCTGCTGGGCGTTGGCATAGGCCAGGCGGTACAGCAGGGCGGCGCTGCCCTCGGGCAGGCCCACGGTGTCCACGGCGGCGAGCACGATGGGCGCCAGCGGCGCGGCCGGTTCGGCGCCAGCGGCCTGCATGGGGCCGGGGCCGAAGTCGTACACGTCGGCGCGCAAGGGCGGCGCCGGGAGCACGGAACAACCCGCCATGGCCAGGGCGAAAAATACCAAGCCAAAAGTGGCTCTAGCGCTTACTGCAAAAGCGTTACCAGCTATATTTTTCATACTCTTCATGGATCATCCTCCAGCGGCTTGTCAGGGCTGCACGGCCGGCGCGGCAAAGCCGGCCTCGCCCGGCCCGGCGGCCGCCCGCCCCGGGCCGTAGATGAGCGCCTGCGGGTTGTCGTTGATGCCGGTGGCGGTGCGGCTCAGGCGGCGCGCGGCGCGCGCGGTCTCGTCGGCGGCGCGGCCGACGTTCGGCAGCGTGGCGCGATTGAGCCGGTCGGCCGCGGCCGACAGCGCCTTGGCCCCGCCCGTGATTTCAGCGATGGCGCCACCTTCGGCATTCAGCGTGCGCACGGACTGTCGCACCTCGTCGGCCGCGCCGGCGGCGCTGGCGCCGGCCTGGCGCAGCGCCTGCAGGGTCTGCTGCGCGTCCTGCGTGAGCGCGGGCAGGCCGGCCAGCGCCGGGTCGAGCCGGGTGGTAACGGTGTTGTCCAGGCGCCGCGCCAGCTGGTCGATGCTGCCCGCGGCCGCGCCCAGCTGCTGCAGCGCCGCGGCAAAGCGCTGCTGGTTCTCGTCGCCCAGCAGTTGGTTGACGCGCTGCGTGGCCTCCTGCGCCTGGGCCAGGATGGCCGGGCCCTGCTCGGCCAGCTGGCTGAAGGGCGAGCTTTGCAGCGGCAGGCGCGGCAGGCCGCTGGTGCCTGGCTGCAGCTGCGGCAGGGGGGCATCGGCATCGTCGAGCTGGATATGCGCCAGGCCGGTCACACCCTGGTAGCCCAGCGTGGCAAAGGTGGTGGCGCCTATGGGCGCATTGTTGTTCACGGCGATGCGGATCAGCACATGGCCCGCGGCCTGCGGGTCAAAGCCTATGGCCTGGACCTTGCCCACGGCCACGCCCTTGTAGCGCACGGCCGCCTGGGGCTGCAGGCCGCTCACGCTTTCCTTGCTGGACAGCTCATAGACGCGGTAGTCGGTCTGATCGCGCGTGAGCCACATGGCCAGACCGGCGAGCAGCACCGCCACGATGATCACGAACAGGCCCGCGGCCAGGGCATGGGACTTGTTTTCCATCAGGCCTCCTTGAGCGGGGCTGCGGCGCCTGGCGGCTGCGCCATGGCGCGGCGGCCGCGCTCCCCCGCGAAATAGTGGTGAATGAAAGGATGGTCGAAGCGCGCCACCTCTTGCGGCGTGCCGCTGGTGATGACATGCCGGTCGGCCAGCACGGCCACGCGCGTGGACAGGGCGAACAGCGTGTCCAGGTCGTGCGTAACCATGATCACGGTGAGGCCCAGGGCCGCATGCAGCTCGCGCAGCAGGTCGCAGAACTCGTCGGCGCTGTTCGGGTCCAGCCCCGCCGTGGGCTCGTCGAGCAAGAGCAGCGGCGGGTCCATGATGAGCGCACGCGCCAGCGCCACGCGCTTGACCATGCCGCCGGACAGGTCGGCGGGCATGCGCGTGGCGTGCTCGGGTTTCAGACCCACCAGGCGCAGCTTGACCATGGCCGCATCCTGCACGAGCGCGGGCGGCAGCGTGCCCAGCTCGCGCAGCGCAAAGGCGATGTTGTCCAGCACGTTGAAGGCCGAGTACAGCGCGCCCTGCTGGAACAGCATGCCCACGCGGCTGCTGGCGCCGTCGCCGCCCAGCTCTGCCGCCGGCCGGCCCAGCACCGCCACGCTGCCGCGCGTGGGCCGGGTCAGGCCCAGGATATGGCGCAAGAGCACCGTCTTGCCCGTGCCCGAGCCGCCGACGAGCGACAGGATCTCGCCGCGGCGCACCGTGAGCTGCAGGTCCTCGTGCACGGTGAAGGCGGCCTCGCCCTTGCCGAAGACGGTGGCCAGGCCGCGAATGTCGACCACGGGTGGGGCAGGCATGCTCAGAATCCCAGGTTCCTGAAGGCCACCGCGAACAGCGCGTCCACGACGATGACCATGGTGATGGCGCTGACCACCGAGGCCGTCGTGCCCTGGCCCAGGCTCTGCGTGTTGGGCTGGACGCGCAGCCCCCAGTGGCAGCCGATGAGGGCGATGCACACGCCGAACACCACCGACTTGGCCATGGCCAGCCACAGGTTGGAGATCTTCACCGCGGCCGGCAGCATCTGCACGAAATAGGCCGAGGAGATGCCCATGGTCAGGTCCGCCGCCAGCATGCCGCCGGCCAGCGCCGCCAGCGTGGTCCACAAGGCGATGAGCGGCATGGCCAGGCCCAACGCCAGCGCACGCGGCAGCACCAGGCGAAAGCCATGCGCGATGCCCATGACGCGCATCGCGTCCAGCTCCTCGGTCACGCGCATCACGCCGATCTGCGCCGTGATGGCCGAGCCCGAGCGCCCCGCGACGAGGATGGCGCCCAGCATCGGCCCGAGTTCACGGATCAGCGAGATGCCCAGGATGTTGACGATGAAGGCCTCGGCGCCGAACTGGCGCAGTTGCAGGCTCATCAGATAGGCCAGCACCACGCCGATCAGAAATCCCACCAGCGCCGTGATCGGCAGGGCCTTGGTGCCCATCTGGTACAGGTGGCCCGAGATGTCGCGCCAGGGCCCGCGCAGCGGATTGCGCGCCAGCCGCAACACATCGAGCAGCAGCTGCCCCACCAGCAGCACCATATGGGCCACATGGTCCGCCGCGTGCAGCACCAGCTCGCCCAGGCGGTCGACCTGCTCGGACAGGCGCCAGGGGGCGGCGGGCACGGCAGGCATGGAAAACTGCGCCACGCGCTCCAGCATCTCGCGCTGCGCGGCGTTCAGCTCGATCTGCGCGGGCCAGGCGCGGCCCCAGTGGTTCCACAGGATCTGCGCGCCCACATGGTCCAGGCGCCCCATGCCCTCCAGGCTCCAGCCATGGCCGGGCCCGCAGGCCTTGAGCTCGCCGGCCAGGCGCCGCCAGGCCTTGCGCCCGGCAAAGGCGGCCGCCACCCAGTCCCCCTGCAGCAGCGCACGCGGCCGGACCTGGCCGTCTTGCACGACGGTGGGCGGGGTAATGGTGGACATGGTGGTGACAGGACTTGTATGCGTATGCGCCAAACCGATGCGGCGCATCATTTCACACAATGCACACAGGCATGGCAACGGGCGTGAAAAAACATCAAAAACGGCCTATAGCGCACGCCCACAAAGCGCAATAAGCAATCAAAATAATAGCATCCTGTGCTTTCCCTCTCGACACCTGGGCGCCGATCCGCACAATCCGCTCAGAGGTTGAGAATAAATTGGCCGTGCCCGAAAGGCGCGCCAAAACGCGCCCAATCGAGGCGCAAAACGCAGCCATGGCTCGGGCTATGGCGAGTATTTGCAACGATGAGTGGGGGTGCTTTGGCGTGCAAAGCAGGCATGGGGAATTTTTTCTCAACCTCTCAGCCTCTCCAGCAGCGCGCACCGGTTGATGCCACCCGGCGGCGCTTTTTTCTCACAGCCATCGGCCCCCATGAGCGACACCACTTTCGACTACATCATCATCGGCGGCGGCACGGCCGGCGCCCTGCTGGCCAACCGCCTGAGCGCAGACCCGCAAAGCCGCGTGCTGCTGGTGGAGGCCGGGCGCAAGGACGACTATCACTGGATCCACATCCCCGTGGGCTACCTGTACTGCATAGGCAACCCGCGCACCGACTGGCTCTACCAGACGGAAGCGGACGCGGGCTTGAACGGCCGCAGCCTGCGCTACCCGCGCGGCAAGACGCTGGGCGGCTGCAGCAGCATCAACGGCATGATCTACATGCGCGGCCAGGCGCGCGACTACGACCAGTGGGCCACGCTCACCGGCGACGACGCCTGGCGCTGGGACCAGGTGCTGCCGGCCTTCCGCCGCCACGAGGACCATTGGCGCCTGGACCAGCCCGGCGGCGCCGACGCGGCCTTCGAGCAGCTGCACGGCAACAAGCGCACCGGCAGCACGGGCGAGTGGCGCGTGGACCGGCAGCGCCTGCGCTGGGACATCCTGGACGCCTTCGCCCAGGCTGCGCAGCAGGCCGGCATTCCGGCCACCGACGACTTCAACCGCGGCTGCAACGAGGGCGTGGGCTACTTCGAGGTCAACCAGAAGAACGGCTGGCGCTGGAACACCGCCAAGGCCTTTCTGCGCCCCACCTGCTACGGCCGCGCCAACTTCGAGCTGTGGACATCCGCCCAGGCCACGCGCGTCATCACCGAGAAGCTGCCCGCAGGCAGCCTGCGCTGCAGCGGCGTGCAGGTGTGGACGGGCGAGGAAATGGTCACGGCCCACGCGCAGCAGGAGGTGATCCTCTGCGCCGGCGCCGTGAACTCGCCGCAGATCCTGCAGCTGTCGGGCATAGGCCCGGCGGCGCTGCTCAGGCAGCATGGCATAGACGTGGTGCTGGACCTACCCGGCGTGGGCGCCAACCTGCAGGACCATCTGCAGATCCGCGCCGTGTACAAGGTGCAGGGCGTGCCCACCTTGAACACCCTGGCAAGCAGCCTGGCGGGCAAGGCCAAAATCGGCCTGGAATACCTGTTCAAGCGCAGCGGCCCCATGAGCATGGCGCCCTCGCAGCTCGGCGCGTTCACGCGCAGCCAGCCCGACCTGCCGCATCCCAACCTCGAATACCACGTACAGCCCCTGTCGCTGGAGGCCTTCGGCGAGCCGCTGCACGGCTTCCCGGCCTTCACGGCCAGCGTCTGCAACCTGAACCCGACAAGCCGCGGCACGGTGGCCATCAAGAGCCCGGACTTTGCCGCAGCGCCCGCGATTGCGCCCAACTACCTATCCACCGCCGAGGACCGCCAGGTGGCGGCCGACAGCCTGCGCCTGACGCGCCGCATCGTCGCCCAGCCTGCCTTGGCACGCTACCGGCCCGAGGAATACAAGCCCGGCCCGCAGTACCAGAGCGACGAGGAGCTGGCGCGCCTGGCCGGCGACATCGCCACCACCATCTTCCACCCCGTGGGCACCACGCGCATGGGGCGCATGGACGATCCCATGGCCGTGCTCGACGCGCAGATGCGCGTGCGCGACGGCCAGGGCGGCGTGGTCGCCGGCCTGCGCGTGGTGGACGCGGGCGCCATGCCCACCATCACCAGCGGCAACACCAACTCGCCCACGCTGATGATGGCCGAGCTGGCAGCAGAGTGGATACGCAGGCCATCGCGGATGACGATGTGAAGCAACTTCGGCCACGAATACAGGCCACGGGAAATCACCGATACCCCACGCATGGGCGTCCGATTACATTGCATGCACTCGACGCGCGCCACGGCCCGCCACGCGAGGGGACCGAGGAGACAAACCCAAATCCAAGAACATCCAATCAATCAGGCATCCGCAACGAGATGCCACTTCACAAGGCACCTGCAACCCAGGTGCCTTTTTTATTGGCTCTGTCACCTGAACGTGTTGGCCCCCTCTAGCCGGAGGGCTAAGACGTTCTCGGCTCAACCCCGCGCCGTGCCTGGCTCTCAACGGAGATTCACTTTTTCATCAACACAAATAGGTGACAGGGCCTTTTTATTGCCCGGCAGCCTCCTAACCAACGTAGGACAATCCCGCGCATGGAATGGATCATCGTCTCGCTGGCCTCGCTGCTCGCCGGTTTCGTGGATGCGATCGTGGGCGGGGGCGGTCTGATCCTGTTGCCCGCACTGTTCGCCACCTTCGCCAGCGCCCCGCCCGCCACCCTGCTGGGCACCAACAAGAGCGCATCGGTCTGGGGCACGGCCATGGCCACCTGGCAGTACAGCCGCCGCGTGCAAATGCCCTGGCGCGCCATGCTGCCGGCGGCGGCGGCCGGGTTCGTGGGCTCGTTCTTCGGCGCCTGGGTCGTCACCCTGGTGTCGCCCGACTTTCTGCGCAAGCTGCTGCCGCTGGTCATGGTGACGGTGCTGGCCTATACCCTGGCCAAGAAGGATCTGGGCATGCACCACCAACCGCGCTGGAGCGGCCGCGCCGAGGCGCTGGCCGCCTGCGCGATCGGCGTGGTCATAGGTTTCTACGACGGCTTCTTCGGCCCCGGCACCGGCAGCTTCCTGGTCTTTGCCTTCGTGCGCCTGCTGGGCTATGACTTCCTCAACGCCTCGGCGTCGGCCAAGCTGCTCAACCTGGCCACCAACCTGTCGGCCCTGATCCTGTTCACCGCCAAGGGGCATATCTGGTGGCATTTCACCGTGCCCCTGGCCGTGGCCAACGTGCTGGGCAGCGTGCTGGGTACCTACATGGCCCTGCGCCACGGCACGGGCTTCGTGCGCGCCATCTTCATCCTGGTGGTGAGCGTGCTCATCCTCAAGACCGGCTACGACGCTTTTCTACGCTGAAGGAGACCCTGTCCATGGCTGACCTGACCCTGATCGGCGCCCCAACCGACGTGGGCGCCAGCGTGCTGGGCGCCAGCATGGGGCCGGATGCGCTGCGCATCGCCGGCATTGCCCGCGCCCTGCAGGCGCTGGAGCTGAACGTGCAGGACCTGGGCAACCTGAACGGACCGGGCAATCCGCAGGCGGCGCCCAACGGCGGCTTCAGGCACCTGGCCGAGGTGACGGCCTGGAACCAGGCGGTATTCGCCGCCACGCTGGCCACGCTAGAAGCCGGGCGGCTGCCGCTGCTCATGGGCGGCGACCATTGCCTGGCGATAGGCTCCATCAGCGCCGCGGCACATCACTGCCGTGCACGGGGCCGGCGCCTGAAGGTGCTGTGGTTCGACGCCCATGCGGATGCGAACACCCCGGCATCCTCGCCCAGCGGCAACCTGCACGGCATGCCCGTGGCCTGTCTGCTCGGCCATGGCCCGGCGCAGCTCACTGCGCTGGCGGGCCCGGGCACGGCGCCCGCGCTGCAGGCACGGCAGATCACGCTGATCGGCGTGCGCAGCGTGGATGCGACCGAAAAGCGCTTCGTCAACCAGCTGGGCATAGAGGTGTACGACATGCGCTGCATCGACGAGCTGGGCATGCGCGCCGTGATGCAGGCGGCACTGGCCGACGTGGACGAGAGCACGCACCTGCACCTGAGCTTCGACATGGACGGCCTGGATCCGACGATCGCACCCGGCGTGGGCACGCCGGTGCGCGGCGGCCCGAGCTACCGCGAAACCCAGCTGTGCATGGAGATGCTGGCCGACAGTGGCGCCCTGGGCTCGGTGGACATCATGGAACTGAACCCGGCGCTGGACCTGCGCAACCAGACGGCCGAGCTGGCGGTGGATCTGCTGGAGAGCCTGTTCGGCAAGTCCACGCTGATGCGTGCCTGAAGCAACTCAAGGCTCGGGCGTGACCGAAATCTCGTCGGCACGCCGCGGTACGCCCACAGGGGCCGATGCCTGGCCCTTGGCGACCGCCGCCAGGTCCTGCTCGCTGGGATACTGGCCCAACAGCCAGTAGTCGAACACACGGCGCACGATGGGCGCGGCGGCCGCGGCACCAAAACCGGCGTTCTCCACGATCACGGCCACGGCGACTTTGGGATCCTCCACCGGCGCGAAGGCGGCAAACAGCGAATGGTCGCGCTGGTGCTCCTCCAGCAGCCTGGCGTTGTACTTCACGTTCTGCCCCAGGCTCACGGCCTGGGCCGTGCCGGTCTTGCCGGCCGAGGTGTAGGGCGCGCCCAGAAACACGCGTCGGCCGGTGCCGGCCTGGTTCACGGCCATGAGGGCGTTGTTCACGATGGCCACGTTCCTGGGGTTGTAGCCCAGGTTTTCCCCCGGAGGCTGCTGCACCTCGCGCACCTGGCCGCTCACCTGGTCCTTCACGGCCTTGACCAGGTGCGGGCGGTGGCGTGTGCCGCCGTTGGCCAGCGTGGCCTCGGCCACGGCCAGCTGCAGCATGGTGAAGCTGTTGTAGCCCTGGCCAATGCCCAGCGACACCGTCTCGCCCGAATACCAGCGCTTGAGCTCCGGGCGCTTGTAGGCATTGCGCTTCCATTCCATGCTGGGCAGCACGCCGCGCACCTCGCCCCCTAAGTCGATGCCGGTGATCTGGCCGAAGCCCAGGGGCTTCATGAAGTCGTGGATGGCGTCCACGCCCATATCCACGGCCAGCGAGTAGAAATAGGTGTTGCTCGAATACTGGATGGCGCGGTGCATGTCCACGCCGCCCAGGCCGCCTTCATGGCTGCGGAAGCTGCGCCCGCCGTAGTTGAAGAAGCCGGGGTCGTTGTAGACCTGGGTGGGCGAGCGCTTTTTCAGCTCCAGCGCCGCCAGTGCCATGAAGGGCTTGTAGGTGGAGCCCGGCGGATAGGTGCCGCGCAGCGCGCGATTGAGCAGGGGCTTGTTGATGGACTCGTTGAGCGCCTGCCAGTTCTCCTGGTCTATGCCCTCGACGAACAGGTTGGGGTCGAAGGTGGGCTTGGACACCAGCGCCAGCACCTCGCCATTGCGCGGATCCAGCGCCACCAGCGCGCCACGGCGCTCGCCGAACATGTCCTCGATGAGCTTTTGCAGCTTGATGTCCAGCGACAGCATCACCGTATTGCCCGGCATGGCCGGATGGCTGTTCAGGCGCCGCACGGCATGGCCGCCGGCCGAGGTCTCCATGCGCTCGAAGCCCGTCTGGCCATGCAGCGTGGACTCAAAGCTCTGCTCCACGCCGAGCTTGCCGATGTAGTCCGTGCCGCGGTAGTTGGCTGCGTCCTCGGAGTCCTCGATGCGCTCCTTCTCGCGCTGGTTGATGCGTCCGATATAGCCGATGGCATGGCTCGCCACCTCGCCCATGGGATAGGTGCGAAACAGCCGCGCCTTGATCTCCACGCCGGTGAAGCGGTAGCGCTGCGCGGCAAAGCGCGCCACCTCCTCGTCAGTCAGACGCGTGCGGATCGGCAGGGAGTCGAAGCTGCGCGACTCCTCGCGCAGACGCTTGAAGCGGCGCCGGTCGCGCGCCTGGATGTCGACGATCTTGGCCAGCTCGTCTATGGTGCCCTCCAGGTCCATGGTGCGC
The DNA here is from genome assembly GCF_044792555.1 of Alicycliphilus denitrificans. GTDB lineage: Bacteria > Pseudomonadota > Gammaproteobacteria > Burkholderiales > Burkholderiaceae_C > Alicycliphilus > Alicycliphilus denitrificans_A. The sequence goes on along the minus strand of NZ_CP126238.1, from coordinate 419,906 downwards.
GAGGGCGTGATCTCCAGCGTATAAGCCGAATAGTTGGTCGCCAGCACCACGCCATTGCGGTCCATGATCAGGCCGCGGTTGGGCACGATGGGCACGATGGCCGTGCGGTTGCTCTCGGCCTGCTCGGCCAGGTCTTCGTGGCGCACCACCTGCAGCACCAACAGGCGTGCCACGACGAGCCCGAAGGCCAGCAGCACCATCAGGCCGAGCACGAACACGCGCAGGCGAAAACGCCAGGCGTCGGCCTCTACATTGCGCAGCTCGGTCATGCGTCGGGATCCTGCATGCTCACAACGGCCGGTTGTCGTCCTGGTCCGGCGGGCGGCGCTGCGGCGCCAGCAGAACCCAGCTGACCAGCGGCCAGAGGGCCGTCTCCAGCAGCGGGGCCAGCGCCGCCTCCAGGCCGGGCAGGGTGCCGCCACTGGTCAGCGCACGCAAGGCCAGCGCCACGACATGGGCCGCAAAGAACAGCGGCAACAGCTGCAGGGCCTGCAGCAGCGGCCCGAACCACAGCAGGCGCCGATGTGTAAGCTGTGCGCCGAACATCAGGCCGCAATACACCAGCGCATGCTGGCCCAGCAGCGCGGACTGGCCCACATCGATGCACAGCCCCATGGCAAAGGCCACGCCCAGGCCCACGCGCTGCGGCTGGTGCATGCCCCAGAAGACGAGCAGCACCATGACCCAGTCCGGCGTCCAGACCACGCGCCCCAGCGGCAGCATGTTCAGCGCCAGGGCCGCCAGCAGGCTGGCGACGATGAAGGCGGGGCTCACGGGCAGCAGCAGCTGCTGGCCCTTGGGCATGATCATTTGCGCCCTCCCCGCTTCTGTGGCGCCGGCTCGGGCTCGGGGCGCGGCGGCAGCTCGTGCACGAGCGGCTTGAGCACCATCACATGGCGCGCGCCATAGACCTGGGCCAGGGGCGCGCAATAAATGCGCGCAAAGGTGGAGTCGGCACGACGCTCCACATGCACCACGCGCGCCACGGGCAGGCCCGGCGGGTACAGGCCGTCGACACCGCTGGTGGTGAGCACGTCGCCCTGCTGCACGTCGGCATTGCCGGGCGTGAAGCGCAGCTCCATGCCGCCACCCAGGCCCGCCACCGGATCGCCATAGGCCACGCTGCGCGCGCCGGTGCGCAGGTTGAGCACGGGAATGGCCTGGTCGCGGTCTATGAGCAGGGTGACTTCGCTGAGCATGGGATAGACGCGCGTCACCTGGCCCAGCACGCCGGAGGCATCGACCACCGGCGAGCCGGCCTGCACGCCGGCCAGCTGGCCGCGGTCAAGCATCACGCGGCGCGTGTACGGGTCTGCCGTGTCGTAGATCACCTGCGCGGCCTGCGCCGGCGTATCCAGGCGTGCGCGCAGGGCGAGCAGCTGGCGCAGCTCGGCGTTCTCGCGCAGCAGCTGCTCGGCCTCGCCCGCGCGCACGGACATCTGTGCCATCTTCTTCTGCGCCGCGTCCACGCCTTGCTGCGCGGCCTGCAGCGACTGGAAATACTGCGCCCCCTTGCCGGCCAGCTCCACCGGCTGCAGCATCAGCCACTGCAGCGGATACAGCACGGTGGCCACGGCCTTGCGCAGCGGCTCGGTGACGTGAAAGCGCGCATCCGCCACCATCAAAAACAGCGCCAAGGCGCTGTAGAGGGTCAGACGTGACAGCGCCGACGGCCCATGCTTGAACAGCGTGGGCGCCGAGCGGTCCAGGGTTCCCAGGGGCATGCGTATGGCCCGAGCGCGGCGCGCGCCTTATTCACTCGTGAAGATGCTGCCCTGGCGGTCCATGCGCTCCAGTGCAATGCCGCAGCCGCGCACCACGCAGGTCAGGGGCTCCTCGGCCACCAGCACGGGCAGGCCGGTTTCCTCGGCCAGCAGACGGTCCAGGTCGCGCAGCAGTGCGCCACCGCCGGTGAGCATCATGCCGCGCTCGGCGATGTCGGCGCCCAGCTCGGGCGGGGTCTGCTCCAGCGCCGTCTTGACCGCCGAGACGATCTGATTCAGCGGCTCGGTCAGCGCCTCCAGCACCTCATTGGAAGAAATGGTGAAGCTGCGCGGCACGCCTTCGGAGAGGTTGCGGCCCTTGACCTCCATCTCCTTGACCTCGGAGCCCGGGAAAGCCGAACCGATGTTTTTCTTGATCAGCTCCGCCGTGGGCTCGCCGATCAGCATGCCGTAGTTGCGGCGGATGTAGTTGATGATGGACTCGTCGAACTTGTCGCCGCCCACGCGCACGCTGCCCTTGTAGACCATGCCGCCCAGGCTGATGACGCCGACCTCGGTGGTGCCGCCGCCAATGTCCACGACCATCGAGCCCGAGGCCTCCGACACCGGCAGGCCCGCGCCAATGCCGGCGGCCATGGGCTCCTCGATCAGGTAGACGGCGGTGGCGCCGGCGGCCTCGGCCGCGTCCTTGATGGCGCGGCGCTCGACCTGGGTCGAGCCGCAGGGCACGCAGATGATGATGCGCGGGCTGGGCGTGAGCACCGAGCGCGGATGCACCATCTTGATGAACTGCTTGATCATCTGCTCGGTGATCACGAAATCGGCGATCACGCCGTCCTTCATCGGGCGTATGGCCTCGATATTGCCCGGCACCTTTCCCAGCATGGCCTTGGCCTCCCGGCCCACGGCCTGGATGACTTTCTTGCCGTGCGGCCCGCCCTCGTGGCGGATGGCAACGACCGAAGGCTCGTCGAGCACGATGCCCTTGTCGCGGGCAAAAATCAGGGTGTTGGCGGTACCAAGGTCAATGGCCAGGTCGGTAGAGAAGTACCGACGGAAAGCTCCGAACATTCAAGAATCCTCTTCAGGCACGGCATGCGCGTCGGCCTGCCATCGCCGGGTTTTTACAGGGTATTTGTGGACTTTTTTCGCACAATGACCGGCAATGTGGAGGTCTTGCGGCAAAGCCGGGATAATAACGCATCCCCTGTGAATAACTCCCTGCGCGGCGCGGCGCGGATGCTTGTTTACATACCGTTGCGCGCTTCCTCCCCCCTCCCATCCCCCTTATGGCACTGACACCTCAGGACATCGCCCGCATCGCCCATCTGGCGCGGCTGGAACTCAGCTCCGACGAGAGCGAGCGCATGCTCACCCAACTCAACGGTTTTTTCGGCATCGTGGACAAGATGCAGGCCGTGGACACCAGCGGCATCGCTCCCCTACCCCATCCCGTAGCGGCGATCCAGGAAGTGCAACTGCGCCTGGCCGAAGATGTCGCCAGCGAGCCCAACCAGCGCGAGGCGAACCAGCAAAGCGCCCCGGCCGTGGAGCGCGGGCTGTTCCTGGTGCCCAAGGTCATCGAATAAGGGCAAGGCCATGAGCAACACCGATCTGCACGACCTGGGCGTGGCCCAGCTGGCCGCCTTGCTGCGCGGCAAACAGGTATCGGCCGTGGAGACGGCCCAGCATTTTCTGGCCCGCGCCAAGGCGCACCAGAACCTGGGCGCCTACCTGGCCTTGGACGAAGACGTGACGCTGACCCAGGCGCGTGCGCAAGACGATGCCCTTGCCGCGGGCCAGGCCGCGCCGCTGGCCGGCCTGCCGATTGCGCACAAGGACGTCTTCGTCACGCGCGACTTTCCCAGCACCGCGGCCAGCAAGATGCTGGCGGGCTACCGCTCGCCCTTTGACGCCACCGTGGTGGCACGCCTGGCCCAGGCCGGCTGCGTGACGCTGGGCAAGCTCAGCTGCGACGAGTTCGCCATGGGCGCCAGCAACGAAAACGCCGCCATCGCTCCCGTGGGCTTTGACGCGCCCCGGCCCGCGCGCAATCCCTGGAACCTGGCGCATGTGCCCGGCGGCTCCTCCGGCGGCTCGGCCGCGGCCGTGGCGGCACGCCTGGCCCCGGCCGCGACGGGCACGGACACGGGCGGCTCCATCCGCCAGCCGGCGTCGTTCTGCGGCATCACCGGCATCAAGCCCACCTACGGCCGCGCCAGTCGTTACGGCATGATCGCCTTTGCCTCCAGCCTGGACCAGGCCGGCCCCATGGCGCGCTCGGCCGAGGACTGCGCGCTGCTGCTGAGCCAGATCTGCGGCCCCGACCCCGAGCGCGATGCCACCAGCCTGGACCGTCCCGGCGAGGACTTCACGCGCTCGCTGCAGGACTCCATTGCCGGCCTGCGCATCGGCGTGCCGGCCGAGTTCTTCAGCGACGGCCTGCAGCCCGACGTGCGCGCCGCCGTCGAATCGGCCCTGAAGGAATATGAAAAGCTCGGCGCCAGGCTGGTGCCCATCAGCCTGCCGCGCACCGAGCTGTCGGTGCCGGTGTACTACATCCTGGCACCGGCCGAGGCCTCGTCCAACCTCTCGCGCTTTGACGGCGTGCGCTACGGCCACCGCGCTGCGCAGTACGCCGACCTGCTCGACATGTACAAGAAGACCCGCGCCGAAGGCTTTGGCGACGAGGTCAAGCGCCGCATCATGATCGGCACCTATGTGCTGTCCGAGGGCTATTACGACGCCTACTACCTGCAGGCGCAAAAGATCCGCCGCATGATCGCCGACGACTTCCAGACCGCGTTCCAGCAGTGCGACCTGATCGCCGGCCCCGTGGCGCCCACCGTGGCCCCCGAGCTGGGCGCGCAGACCGACCCCGTGACCAGCTACCTGGCCGACATCTACACGCTGCCCGCCTCGCTGGCCGGCCTGCCCGGCATGAGCGTGCCCGCAGGTGCAGGCGCGGGCGGCATGCCCGTGGGCCTGCAGCTCATCGGCAACTATTTCCAGGAGGGCCGGCTGCTGAACGCCGCGCACCGCCTGCAGCAGGCGACCGACTTCCACCTCCGCCAGCCCGCAGGGCTGTCAACACAGTCCGGGGAGGGCATCTGAGCATGACCGCGAAACTCATCCATGGCTACGAGGTCGTCATCGGCTTCGAGACCCACGCCCAGCTGGCCACCCACAGCAAGATCTTCAGCCGCGCCAGCACCGCCTTCGGCGCCGAGCCCAACACCCAGGCCTGCGCCGTGGACCTGGCCCTGCCTGGCACCCTGCCGGTGATGAACCGCGAGGCCGTCGCCTGCGCTATTAAATTAGGACTGGCCCTGGGCTCCCACATTGCGCCGCAAAGCATTTTTGCGCGCAAGAACTACTTCTACCCGGATCTGCCCAAGGGCTACCAGATCAGCCAGTTCGAGATCCCCGTGGTGCAGGGCGGCGAGGTGTCGTTCTACCTGGGCGACGAGAAGAAGACCGTGCGCCTGGTGCGCGCCCACCTGGAGGAAGACGCGGGCAAGTCGCTGCACGAAGAGTTCCACGGCATGAGCGGCATCGACCTGAACCGCGCGGGCACGCCGCTGCTGGAGATCGTCACCGAGCCCGACATGCGCTCCACCGACGAGGCCGTGGCCTACGCCAAGGCGCTGCACCAGATCGTCACCTGGATCGGCATCTGCGACGGCAACATGCAGGAGGGGTCGTTCCGCTGCGACGCCAACGTCTCCGTGCGCAGGCCCGAAGCACCGCTGGGCACGCGCCGCGAGATCAAGAACCTCAACAGCTTCAAGAACATGCAGCTGGCGATCGACTACGAGATCCGCTGGCAGATCGAACAGCTGGAAGACGGCCACAAGATTCAACAGGCCACCGTGCTCTTCAACCCCGACACGGGGGAGACGCGCGCCATGCGCACCAAGGAGGACGCGGCCGACTACCGTTACTTCCCCGACCCGGACCTGCCGCCGCTGTGCATCGCCCCCGAGTGGATCGAGCGCGTACGCGCCGAGATGCCCGAGCTGCCGCGCGCCATGGCCGCGCGCTTCGTGCAGCAGTACGGCCTGCCCGAGTACGACGCCACCACGCTCACCCAAAGCCAGGCCATGGCCGCCTACTTCGAAGACACGGCCAAGGCCTGCGGCCAACCGAAGCTGGCGAGCAACTGGGTCATGGGCGAGATCTCGCGTCGCCTGAACACCGAGGAAATCGGCATGGAGGCCGTCAAGGTCACGAGCGGCCAGCTGGCGGCGCTGATCGGCCGCATCCAGGACGGGACGATTTCCAACAACGCAGCCCGCCAGGTGTTCGAGGCGCTGTGGAGCGGCGAGGGCTCGGATGTGGATGCCGTGATCGCGGCCAAGGGCCTCAAGCAGATGAACGACACCGGCGCGCTGGAGGCCATCATCGACGAGGTGATCGCCGCCAACCCGGCGAACGTAGAGCAGTACAAGGCCGGCAAGGACAAGGCCTTCAACGCCCTGGTAGGCCAGGTGATGAAGGCCAGCAAGGGCAAGGCCAACCCCCAGCAGGTCAACGAGCTATTGAAGGCAAAACTGGCCTGAACACTTGTCAATAAAGCGCTGACAGCTATCAAATAAGTGGCTCAAGCGGCGCTTCCTGTGGCTTCACCTGACCACGACACCCAATGTCTACAAACCCGTCATCCCCGCTTTCGCGGGGATGACGGAGGGTTTGCCGTGGCTATCAACAGATATCGCTACTTTTGCGGCGGCGTCCATTGCGCGGCCGCGGCGCGCTGCGCCGCCCACAGCTGGCGCAGCTGGGCCAGCTCGGCGTCAAAGCGCTGGTGAATGCGGCGTTTTTCCTGGTCCTGCGCGGCCAGAAAGCGCTGCTGCTCGGCCTGATCGGCGTGGTTTTCGGCAATCTGGCGCTGCAGCTTCGCGGGCGCCTTGTTCACGTCGCCACGGTAAAACTCCAGCTCAGAATCCATGCGCCTGCGCTCGACCTTCAGCGCCTGGATGCGCTTGTGGGCCACGACGATGACCTCCTCCACCTGGTCGATGGCGGCCTCGCGCTCGGCCTGGTGCGCAGCCTCGTCGGGGTAGCGCGCCAGCAGCACGCGCTCGCGCCGGCGCTCCTCGGCGACGCGTGCGCGCTCCTCGGCCTCCTTGCGGCGCTGCAGCTCCTGCGCGCTGCGTTCGTGCTCGGTCAGCGTCGGGCCGATGCGGCGGCGCTCGGTACCCGTGTGGTCCAGCACGCGCTGCTCGCGGTCCACGCAGTCGGCGATGGGCCGGTCGGAGGTGATGCGGCGGCCCTGCCTGTCGATGCAGCTGTAAATCTCCTGCGCGCCCCTGCCCTGCTGCGCCCAGGCCGGCACGGCCATGGCCAGCAAGGCGGCCGCCATGAGGCCGCCCGTCACTGCCTTTGCTTTCAAGTCCATGCTCTCTGGCGCCCAGCCCTCAATCGTCCACGCCATAGCGCTGGCGATAGGCCAGCACGCGCTCGTGGTGGGCGTGCATCTGCGCGTCGCCGCCATCGGCCGCCAGATACTGCAGCAGGTCGGCCAGCTTGGCGATGGCGCAGACCTGCATGCCAAGCTCGCGCTGCACATACTGCACGGCGCTGTGCTCCACGTCCTGGCCGCCCTCGGTGGCCTTTTCCTGGCGGTCGAGGGCAATGGCGATGGCGTGCGGCGTGGCGCCGGCGGCGCGGATCAGGGCGATGGATTCGCGCGCTGCCGTGCCGGCACTCATCACGTCGTCGATGATGAGCACCCGGCCCGACAGCGGCGCCCCCACCAGCGTGCCGCCCTCGCCGTGGTCCTTGGCCTCCTTGCGGTTATAGGCAAAGGGCACGTTCTTGCCGAGGCGCGCCAGCTCCACGGCCACCGTGGCGGCCAGCGGAATGCCCTTGTAGGCCGGGCCGAACACCATGTCGAACTGCAGGCCGCTGGCCAGCAGCGCCTGTGCATAGAATTGCGCCAGGCGCCCGAGCTTGGCGCCGTCATCGAACAATCCGGCGTTGAAGAAATACGGACTCATGCGCCCCGCCTTGGTCTTGAATTCGCCAAAGCGCAGCACGCCGGATTCGACCGCAAAACGCACGAACTCCTGCGCCAGACGGTCCCGCCCGGGGCCTTGCGCGCTCTCTGTCACCATGGATGCTTCCTTGTTCAAATTAACCAGTCTCAACCTCAACGGCATCCGCTCGGCCACGTCCAAGGGCGTGGAGGCGTGGATAGACCAGAACCGCCCGGATTGTATTTGCGTGCAGGAGATCAAGGCCCAGGCCACCGACATGCAGGGGCGCTTCGAGGAGCTGGCCGGCCTGAAGGGGTATTTTCACTTTGCCGAGAAAAAGGGCTACTCCGGCGTGGGCATCTACACGCGCCATGAGCCCAGCGACGTCATCATCGGCTACGGCTCCGAGGAATTCGACGCCGAGGGCCGCTACGTGGAACTGCGCTTCGACCGGCCCGGGCGCCGGCTGTCCATCATCAGCGCCTACTTTCCCAGCGGCTCCTCGGGCGAGGAACGCCAGCAGGCCAAGTTCCGCTTTCTGGACGAGTTCCACCCCCACCTGATGCAGCTGAAAGCCGAGCGCGACTTCATCCTGTGCGGCGACATCAACATCGCCCACCAGCAGATCGACCTGAAGAACTGGCGCAGCAACCAGAAGAACAGCGGCTTCCTGCCCGAGGAGCGCGCCTGGATGACGAAGCTGCTGGCCGACGGCGGCCTGGTGGACGTGTACCGCCGGCTGCAGCCGGACACCACCGACGCCTGCTACACATGGTGGAGCAACCGCGGCCAGGCCTATGCGAACAACGTGGGGTGGCGGCTGGACTATCACCTGGCGTCACCCGCCATCGCCGAGGCGGCGCGCTCGGCGGCGATCTTCAAGGACGTCAAGTTCAGCGACCATGCGCCGCTGACGATTGAGTATGACTACCCACTTTGACTGCTGGCGTCTTTATGCGCATGATATGCGCATCTGATGCGCGCGAGGTTTATGCATATGACAGCCAACACCACTGCTATCCGAAAACGGCCCGTCAACCTCACGATGAATGAGGCATTGGTTCAGCAAGCCAAGGCCTACACCAGCAATCTTTCCGCTACGGTGGAGTCCTTGCTGGCCGAGTTTGTGGCGCAGCAGCAAAACGAGCAGCGGCAGCGCCAGCAAAGGGCAGACGCCTGCGCGGCAGACTGGAATGCCGTGCACGCGGCGGTGGGCTCGTTCGCTGACGAACACTCCACCCTGTAATGGCGCAGTTCGATGTCCACCGCAACAAGGGCGCCTTGCGCAAGTCGATCCCCTTTGTGGTAATCGTCCAATCCTCGCAATTTGACCGCTATCGTCGGCGGGTAGTCGTCCCACTGGTTCTTCAGAGCCTGCTTCCGAAGGGCTCGCCTACCGCAGGAGCCCGAATGAACCCGGTCTTCGTCATCGAAGGGCTTCGCGTAGTGCTGCATCCGCTGGACATGGTTTCTGTTGCCACCGACCAGCTGGGCGAATTGGTTGATTCGCTGGAGGATGAAGGCCAGACCATCACCGATGCATTGGACGAACTACTGACACGCTCTTGAGGTTGACCATCGGCCCTGCATTCAGAAATCACCGGCACTCTCCAGCTCAAGTTTCAACAAAAATTCCTGATTAGGCACATGCCTCAGATCACCGTCATTCCGGCGAAAACCGGAATGACGTGGCGTTTGTTGACCGAGTGCTGTCTGAGATATGTCGCTAATCAGGCAAAAATTGGCCTAGACGCTTATTCAGAAAGCGTAAGCAGCTTCTTTATTCATAGCTTATTTCCGCCCCGCCATATAGCGCTGCGCCGCCTGCCACCCCAGCTCGGCCAGCGGCCCGGCCTTGGCCCCCGTCTCCACCGCATCGGCCGATGCCGCGTTGCCGTCCTGCGCGCGCTGGGCGATGCCGTGCAGGATGGCCGCCATGCGGAACAGGTTGTAGGCGAGGTAGAAGTCCCAGTGCTCGGCCGCCTGGCGGCCCGTGGTCTGTTCGTACCAGGCGACGTATTCCTGCTCGGACGGGATACCCAGCGCCGAAAGTTGAAGCCCGGCGATGCCGCGCCACAGCGCAGGCGGTATGCGCCAGGCCATGCACTGGTAGGCCAGGTCGGCCAGCGGGTGGCCCAGGGTGGACAGCTCCCAGTCCAGCACGCCGATGACGCGCGGCTCGGTGGGGTGGAAGACGAGGTTGTCGAGCCGGTAGTCGCCATGCACCAGCGTGGTCTCGTCGTCCTGCGGCAGGTGCCGGGGCAGCCAGTCCATGAGCCGCTCCATGGCCGGCGTGACGGGCACGCTGGCTTCGCGGCACTGGCGCGACCAGCGCGCCACCTGGCGCCCCACGTAGTTGCCGCTCTTGCCATAGTCGGCCAGGCCCACGGCGGCGTAGTCCACGGCGTGCAGTGCGGCGATGACGCGGTTCATCTCGCGGTAGATGGCGTGGCGTTCGGCCGGGTCCATGCCGGGCAGCGACTGGTCCATGAGCACGCGGCCCGCTAGATACTCCATCACGTAGAACGGCGTGCCCAGCAGCGCGGCATCGTCGCAGTAGGCCAGCATGCGCGGCACGGGCACGGCGGTGTCCTGCAGCGCCCGCATCACGCGGTATTCGCGGTCGATGGCGTGGGCCGAGGCCAGCAGCACGCCCGCGGGTTTTTTGCGCAGCACGTACTGGCGCCCGTCATCCACCGTCAGGCGGTAGGTGGGGTTGGACTGTCCGCCCGCGAGCACCTGGGCCGCGACCGGCCCGGCACCCGCCAGGCCCTGCGCGCGCAGGTAGTCGGCCAGGGCCGCCGGCGGCAAATTGGTGGCCGCGCCGCTCATAGCGAACTCACCAGATGCGCGCCGTCCACGGCCACGGTGGCGCCAGACATGGCGGCGCCCGCGTCGGAGGCCAGCAGCAGCAGCGGGCCGTCCAGGTCTGCCAGTTCGCCAAAGCGCCGGCTCGGGACGCGCATGCGCAGCTTGTCGCCGGCCTCGCTGGTAAGAAAGCCGCGGTTCAGGTCAGTCACCACATAGCCGGGCAGCAGCGCGTTCACGCGGATGCCGTGGCGCGCCAGTTCCAGCGCCATGGCCTTGGTGGCCTGGATCACGCCGGCCTTCGATATCGCATACGGCGCCACGCCGCCGGCCACGCGCTCGCCCAGGATGGAGGCCACGTTGACGATCGCGCCGCCCTTGGCCTGAGCCACCATGCGGCGCGCGGCCTCGGTGGCCACCAGCCAGCAGCCCTTGAGGTTGGTGTCCAGCACCTGATCGAAGTCTTGTTCCGTCTGCTCCAGCAGCGCTCGCGTCACGGTCACGCCGGCGTTGTTGACGACCACGTCGGGCACGCCCCACTCGCCCACGGCATCGAAACAGGCGCGCACGCTGGCGTTGTCGGTCACGTCCAGCGCGAAGGCCCGCGCCTCGCCGCCGGCGGCGGTGATGGTCTGCACCACGCCCTGCAGCTTGTCGGTGCGGCGCGCGGCCACGGCTACGCGCGCACCGGCAGCGGCCAGCACTTCAGCGAAGTGCGTGCCCAGGCCGCTGGAGGCGCCGGTTACCAGCACCAGCCTGCCGCGCAGGCCGAAGCGTTCCATCACATCGTGCGCCATGCTCAGGCCCCTCCTTCGCGCAGCAGTTCGGCCTCGGCCTTTTCGGCCAGGTGCACGAGCTTCCTGGCCATGCTCCAGCGGTGCACCTCGCTCGGGCCGTCGTAGATGCGAAAGGCGCGCATGTCGGTGAAGATGCGCATCACCGGCGTCTCGCCCGTCACGCCCTGGCCGCCCAGGATCTGCACGCTGCGGTCGACCACGCGCCATTCGGCCTCCGAGCACACCACCTTGGCGCGGCTGGACTCGAAGTTGCACTTCTCGCCCTGGTCCAGCATCCACGCCGTGTGCCAGATATGCAGGCGCGCGGTGTGCAGGTCCATGTCGTTGTCGGCCAGCATGTAGCCCACGCCTTCGTGCTCGGCCAGCGGCTTGCCGAAGGCCTGGCGCTTGCGCGCGTAGGCCAGCGCCTGGTCGTGCGCGCGGCGCGCCTGGCCCAGCCAGCGCATGCAGTGCGTCAGGCGCGCGGGCGCCAGGCGCACCTGGGCGTAGCGAAAGCCCTGGCCCACCTCGCCCAGCACGTCGGCGGCGGGCACGCGCAGATTGTCAAAGCGCAGCACGCCGTGGCCGCCGGTGAAGCAGGCATCCATGGCGTCCATGTTGCGCTCCAGCACGATGCCGGGCCGATCCATGTCGGTGAGGAACATGGTGGCCGAGCCATCCTCCATGCGCGCCATCACGATGGCGTAATGCGCGCCTTCGGCGCCGGTGATGAACCATTTGCGGCCGTTGATCACATAGTCGTCGCCGTCGCGCACGGCCGTGGTGGCCAGCATCGACGGATCCGCCCCGGCTCCGGGCGCGGGCTCGGTCATGGCAAAGCACGAGCGCCACTGCCCCGCCACCTGGCCGCGCAGCCAGCGCTCCTTCTGCGCGGGCGTGGCCACCTCCTCCATCAGATGGATGTTGCCCTCGTCCGGCGCGTGGATGTTGAGCGCCGTGGGGCCCAGCCAGGAGTAGCCGGCCTCCTCGAACACCACGGCCTTCTCGACGTGCGACAGGCCCAGGCCGCCCATGGCGCGCGAGGCATGGGGCGTGAGCAGGCCGGCCGCCCTGGCGCGCGCCACCAGTTCATTGCGCAGCGCCTCGCTCGGGCCGTGGTGCCGATCCGTCAGTGATGTGCGCTCGTCGTTTTCCAGCGGAATCACCTGTTCGGCGATGAATTGCCGAACCTTGTCGCGCAATGCGCGCAGTTCGGGCGAAAGGGAAAAATCCATGCGGCACCTCATGAAAAGGGTCAGCCAGAAAGAGCATCGAACATCTGGCACATTGCAGATGATATTGTCAGACAATATTGAAAACAAGCCCCTACATGCTGTGCTAACGTTGGCACTCTTTTCCTGTCCCGTCCACCCCATGTCTTCCACCCTGCCGCCCGAACCCGTTGCCGACACCCCGGAAACCGCCGCCGACGCGGTGTTCCACGGCATCGTGCAGGGGCTGGCGCAGCAGCGCTTCGTGCCCGGTCAGCGCCTGGTGGAGGTGGACCTGGCCGCGCAGTTCGGCGTCAGTCGTGCCTCAGTGCGCGAAGCCCTGCAGCGCCTGGCGGCCGAGGGCCTGGTCGAGCTGTTTCGCAACAAGGGGGCCGCCATACGCACCCTGTCGCCGCAGGAAACCCTGGAGGTGCTGGACGTGGCCGAGCGCATGACCGGTCTGCTGGCGCGCAGCGCGGCGCGCGCCATCGCCGCAGGCGCGCCGCGCAAACCCATCGAGGCCGCCCTGGCGCAGCTCCATGAAGCCGACCGCGGCCAGGATCAGGACACTTTCGCCGGCGCCCGCCGCGGCCTGTACCGCGCCCTGCTGGCCACCAGCGGCAGCCGCGAGCTGCGCCGCCTGCTGCCCTCCATCCACATGCCCATCGTCTACGCCCAGCACCGCCCGGCCACGCTGCAGCAGGTGCGCATGCGCGACTACCAGGCCATGTGCCAGGCCATCCTGGCCGGCGACGAGGCCGCGGCCGACGCGGCCGGCATGCAGCATGTGCGCAATGTGCGCGAGGCAATTGCACGCCGGCTGCAGTGAGCCGCCGTGGCCGCCTGCGACAATCCCGCCCCATGCTCCACTACCTCACCGTCCCCGTCACCGCCTTCCAGCAGAACTGTTCCCTCGTCTGGTGCGACCAGACCATGGAGGCCGCCGTCATCGACCCCGGCGGCGACCTGGATAGGCTGCTGGCCGAAGTGCAGCAGCGGGGCCTGCAGCTCAAGGCCATCTGGCTCACGCACGCCCATATCGACCACGCGGGCGGCACGGGCGAGCTGGCGCAGCAGCTGCACCTGCCCGTCATCGGCCCGCACGAGGGCGACCAGTACTGGATCGACGGCCTGCCGCAGCAAAGCACCATGTTCGGTTTTCCGCCCGCGCTGCCGTTCACACCGACGCGCTGGCTGCATGACGGCGACACGGTCACCATCGGCAAGGAGACATTGAACGTGCGCCACTGCCCGGGCCATACGCCGGGCCATGTGGTGTTCCACGCGCCGCAGATCGAGCGCTGCTTCGTGGGCGACGTGCTGTTCGCGGGCAGCATCGGCCGCACGGACTTTCCCGGCGGCAACCACCAGCAGCTGATAGCCAGCATCACCCAGCGCCTGTGGCCCATGGGCGATGCAACGGTGTTCATTCCCGGCCACGGGCCGGAGAGCACCTTCGGGCGCGAGCGGCGCAGCAACCCCTATGTGGGCAACACCTGAAATTTGATAGCTGCAGACGCTTGCCAGGCAATCGCTGCAGGCATTTTTAACCGCTAAACGGTCAGCGCCCCAATTCCTTGGCGCTCACCCCCGCAATGCCCCAGTTCTCCTTGGGCACATCGTGGATCCAGACGCGCACGTTGGCGGGCGGCGCGCCCACGGCGTCGACGAGGGCCTGGGTCACCTTCTCGATGACGGCCTTCTTCTGCTCCTCGGTGCGGCCTTCGATCATGTAGATCTGTGCAAATGGCATGGTGTTGGGTCCGTAAAAGAAAGGGTCAGTCGGCCTTGATGCCGAGCCTGCGAATCAGCTCGCCCCAGCGGCGGTTCTCGGCGCGGATGAACTCGGCGAACTGCTGCGGCGTGGTCACACGCAGATTGCCCGAGATGTTGTCGAACGCCTGCTGTGCCTCGGGGGCCTTGGCCCCTGCCTCCCAGGCGTCGTGCAGCTTGGCCACGACGGCCGGCGGCGTGCCGGCGGGCGCCACCAGGCCGAACCAGGTCTCCACGCTGAAGCCGGGGTAGCCGGATTCGGCGATCGTCGGCACGTCGGGCAGCGCCTTGGCGCGCTGCGGCGAGGTGACGGCGATGGCCTTGAGCTTGCCCGCCTTGATGTGCTGCAAGGTGGTGGCCAGCGAGCTTTCCATGCTCATGGTGATGGTGCCGGCCAGCAGGTCGGGCACGATCTGGCTGGAACCCTTGTACGGCACGCTGGTCAGCTGGATGCCGGCCACCGACTGCAGCAGCTCGGCCGCCAGGTGGTTGCTGGTGCCTATGCCCGAGGTCGCGTAGTTGAGCTTGCCGGGGTTGGCCTTGGCATAGGCCACCATGCCCTTGAGGTCGGAGAACGGCACGCTGGGGTGCACCACCAGCGCGCAGGGCGTGGTGCCGACGAGCGAAATCGGCACGAAGTCCTTCTCGACGTTGAACGGCACGTTGCTGTAGAGGTACGGTGCGATGGCCAGGCTGCTGATCGCCGACAGGCCGATGGTGTAGCCATCGGGCGCGGCCTTGGCCACGGCGTCGGTGCCGATGTTGCCGCCCGCGCCGGCCTTGTTCTCGACCACGAACTGCTGGCCCAGCTTGTCGCCCATGGCCTTGGCGGCCGTGCGGCCCATCACATCGGTCGGCCCGCCCGGCGGGAAGGGCACGATCATGCGCACCGGCTTGGCCGGATAAGCGGCCTGGGCCCAGGCATTGCCTTGCAGGGTGGAGCCCAGCGCGGCCAGGGCACCGGCCGCCATGAAGTCTCGTCGTTGCATGGTTTTCCCCCTTCGTTGTTGTTCAAGCAAAACGCAGCGACACGCTGCCCATGCCTTGCACACGCAGGCAGACGCTGTCGCCCGCGGCCACGGAAACGGCCTCGGTCGCGCCGCCCGACAGGATCAGGCTGCCCGCCGGAATCTCCTGCCCGCGGCGGCCCAGGTGGTTGGCCAGCGCGGCAATGGCCGCGGCCGGGTGGCCCAGCACGGCCGCGCCGGCGCCCAGGGCCACGGGCTGGCCGTTCTTCTCCAGCACCAGGCCGACGGTGCGCAGATCGACATCCTGGGGGCGCAGCGCGCGGCCGCCGACGACGAAGCGCGCGGCCGAGGTGTTGTCGGCCACGACGCTCTTCAGGTCGAACTTGAAGTCGCGGTAGCGGCTGTCGATGACCTCGATGCCGGGCAGCACGAAGTCGGTGGCGGCCAGCACGCTGCCGATATGGCAGCCCGGCCCCTTGAGCGCCGTTTTCAGCACGAAGGCGATCTCGGGCTCCACCTTGGGGTGGATCAGCGCCTTGGTATCCACCGCGGCGCCCTCGGCCACGGCGTATTCATCGACGAGGAAGCCGAACACCGGGTCGGTCACGCCCATCTGCTGCATCTTGGCGTGCGAGGTCAGGCCGGCCTTCAGGCCGACCACGCGCGCGCCGCGTGCCAGCTTGCGCTGCAGGATGGCGTCCTGGATGGCGTAGGCGTCATCCCAGTCCATGTCGGGGTGGTCGCCCGTGATCTTCGGGGTGTCGCGCGCCTGCAGCTGGCAGGTTTCCAGGTGCTCGGCCAGTTGGGCTATGGTTTGCTTGCTCAATGCCATGGTGCTGTGTCCTTTCAAGCCTTGACCGCCAGGCCGCGTGCGCGCGCCATGGTCAATGCGGTGTCTTCAATCATGTCTTCCTGGCCCCCGACCATGCCGCGGCGGCCCAGCTCCACGAGCAGGTCGCGCGCGGGGATGCCGTATTTCTTCTCGGCCCGCTTGGCAAACAGCAGGAAGCTGCCGTACACGCCGGCGTAGCCCAGCGTGAGCGCGTCGCGGTCGATGCGGATGGGGAAGTCCATCAGCGGCACCACCAGGTCTTCCGCCACGTCCTGGATCTTCCACACGTCCACGCCGGTCTGGATGCCCATGCGGTCGAGCACGGCCACCAGCACCTCCATGGGCGTGTTGCCCGCGCCCGCTCCCAGGCCGGCGGCCGCCGCGTCGATGCGGTTGGCGCCGGCCTCGATCGCCGCGATGCTGTTGGCCACGCCCATGGCCAGGTTGTGGTGGCCGTGAAAGCCCAGCTCGGTCTCGGGCTTGAGCGCGGCGCGCACGGCGGCGATGCGCTCTTTCACCTGCTCGGGCAGCAGGTAGCCGGCCGAGTCGGTCACGTAGATGCAGTTGGCGCCGTAGCCTTCCATGAGCTTGGCCTGCTTGACCAAGCCTTCCGCGCTGTTCATGTGGGCCATCATCAGAAAGCCCACGGTGTCCATGTCCAGCTTGCGCGCCATGGTGATGTGCTGCTCGGAGACATCGGCCTCGGTGCAGTGCGTGGCCACGCGGATGGTGTGCACGCCCAGGCCGTGCGCCATCTTCAGGTGGTCCACGGTGCCTATGCCGGGCAGCAGCAGGGCCGAGACCTTGGCCTGCTTCATCAGCGGGATCACGGCGCCCAGGTACTCTTCGTCGCTGTGCGCGGGAAAGCCGTAGTTGACCGAGGCGCCGCCCAGGCCGTCGCCGTGGGTGACTTCGATCAGCGGCACGCCGGCCTGGTCCAGGCCCTGGGCCACGCTCTTCATCTGCTCCAGCGTCATCAGGTGGCGCTTGGGGTGCATGCCGTCGCGCAGCGTCATGTCGTGCAGGGTGATGTGCTTGGTCATGAGGTGTGGCTCCTTCAGGCAGCGGCGGATTGCAGTTGGAGCTTGCCGGCCAAAATCTCTTCGGCAAACATCTCGGCGGTGCGCGCGGCGGCGGCGGTCATGATGTCCAGGTTGCCGGCGTACTTGGGCAGGTAGTCGCCCAGGCCCTCGACCTCCAGGTAGACCGAGACGCGCTTGCCGTCGAACACCGGGCCGTTGACCAGTTTGTAGCCGGGCACGTATTTCTGCACCTCGGCGATCATGGCGTGGATGGATGCGGTGATCGCCGCCTGGTCGGGCTCGTCCTCGGTCAGGCAGTGCACGGTGTCGCGCATGATCAGCGGTGGCTCGGCCGGGTTGATGACGATGATGGCCTTGCCTTTCCTGGCGCCGCCGACCTTCTCGATGGCGCCGGCCGTGGTGCGGGTGAATTCGTCGATGTTCTTCCTCGTGCCGGGCCCTGCCGAGCGGCTGGAGACGGTGGCGACGATTTCGCCGTATACCACGCTCTGCACGCGGCTCACCGCCGCGACCATGGGGATGGTGGCCTGGCCGCCGCAGGTGACCATGTTGACGTTCATCTCGCGCTTGCCCAGATGTTCGGGCAGGTTCACCGGCGGCACGCAGAACGGGCCGATGGCCGCGGGCGTGAGGTCGATCATCAGCGCCCCTTCGGCGTTGACCTTGCGCGAGTTCTCGGCATGCACGTAGGCGCTGGTGGCGTCGAAGACGATTTGCACGCCGTCCTGCTTCATGTGCGGGATCAGGCCGTCCACGCCCTCATGCGTGGTCTTGATGCCCATCTCGCGCGCGCGCTTCAGGCCGTCGGATTCGGGGTCTATGCCCACCATCCACACCGGCTCCAGCACCGGGCTCCTCTGCAGCTTGGCCAGCAGGTCGGTGCCGATGTTGCCCGGACCGATCAGGGCGCATTTGATCTTCTTGCTCATGGGGATTCCTTGTCTCAGATGAAGCGGACGGAGCAGCCGCCGATGCCGCCTATGGTCACGCGCAGGTTGTCGCCGGCCTTGACCGGAACCATGATGCCGAGCGAGCCCGACAGCACGACCTCGCCCGCCTCCAGCGCAATGTCGTGCGCGCCCAGCGTGTTCGCCAGCCAGGCCACGGCGTTGGCCGGGTGGCCCAGGGCCGCGGCGCCGGCGCCGGTGGCGACGATGTCGCCGTTCTTCTCCAGCACCATGCCGCAGGTGCCCAGGTCCACGTCGCGCGGATCGACCAGTCGGTCGCCGAGCACGAACACGCCGCAGCTGGCGTTGTCGGCCACGGTGTCCTGGATCTTGATCTTCCAGTCGCGGATGCGCGAGTCGACGATCTCGAAGCAGGCCATCACGCCCTCGGTGGCGGCGAGCACGTCGGCGGCGGTGACGCCCGGGCCCTTCAGGGTCTTCTTCAGCACGAAGGCGATCTCGCCCTCGGCCTTGGGCTGGATCAGGCTGCTGGCGGGGATGGCCTGGCCTTCGTTGTAGACCATGGCGTCGGTGAGCCAGCCGAAGTCGGGCTGGTACACGCCCAGCATGTCCATCACGGCCTGGCTGGTGACGCCGATCTTCTTGCCGACGACCTTTTCGCCGGCCGCCAGGCGGCGCGCCAGCATGCGCTGCTGGATGGCGTAGGCGTCTTCTATGGTGAGGTCGGGGTGGCGGTTGGAGAGGGGCTCCAGCACCTGGCATGTGGTCAGCGCCTGGTACAGCTCGGCGCCGAGTTGGTCTATCTGTTCTGCATTCATGGTGGGCGGGTACTCCATCAGTTCGGGGATCAGTTCAAGGAAAAGGGTTCGTCGGCCTGCGCTTCGGTCAGGAAGTCGCCGACCAGGCGGGCAAAGCGCGCGGCGTGCTCGATCTGCGTCCAGTGCCCGCAGCGGCCATAGACATGCAGCTGCGCGCGCGGCAGCCAGTCGGCCAGCGTGGTGGAGTTGGCCAGCGGAATTACCTGGTCTTCGCGGCCATGGACCACCAGGGTTTCGTGCAGCAGGGCGCGGATGTCAGCCTCGCGGCTGCCCATCGCATCCACCCAGCGCTGGCGCGGGGCGGGGAACATGGCGGCGTAGGACTCCTGCACGCCGGGGCGGGCGCTGGCCTCGTAGCGCATGCGGGCCAGGTCGTCGCTCATCAGGCCCTTGTTGAAGGCGAAGTAATCCATGATGGCGCGCATGTTCTGCACCGAGGGGGTGTAGCCCCACACGGCATCGAGCCCCGGCGTGATGGCAAAGGGCACGCCCACGCTGCCCATCAGCACCAGGCGGCGCACGCGCTCGGGGTGGCGTATGGCCAGGGCCAGCGCCAGCGCGCCGCCGAAGGAATTGCCGACCAGGTCGGTCTTTTCGATGCCCAGCGCATCCAGCAGGCCCACGGCCTGGCGCACCCAGGTGTCCATGTCGCAGTGCTGTCCGGCCGGGCGCTCGGTGTAGCCGAAGCCCACCATGTCCGGCGCGACGACGCGGGCCTGCTCGGCCAGCGCGGGCATCACCAGGCGCCAGTTGGCCCAGGCCGACACGCCCGGCCCCGAACCGTGGATGAGCAGCACCGGCGGCTTGTCACCGCCACTGTCGTGGTAGTTGGTGCGGATGCCCGCGGCGACGATGCTGTGCGCGATCTCCGGGTTGGATGCGTTGATGCTCATGCGAAATTACTTCTATTTCAGTAGCTGCTTACGCTTGATTAGCAAGGGCAAAAGGCCGATTTGACTTAAAACTTCACCATCACATTGCGCAGCTCGGTATAGAACTCCAGCGAATGCACGCCGCCCTCGCGGCCAATGCCGGACTGCTTGGAGCCGCCGAACGGCGTGCGCAGGTCGCGCAGGAACCAGGCGTTGATCCAGCACAGGCCGACCTCGATCTGCTGCGCCAGGCGGTTGGCGCGCGCAATGTCCTGCGTGAAGAGGGCGGTGGCCAGGCCGTAGCGGTTGGCGTTGACCTTGCCCAGCACCTCCTCTTCGCTGTCGAAGGGGCTGATGTGGCAGCAGGGGCCGAAGATTTCTTCCGTCACCACGGTGGCCGTCTCGGGCAGACCGGTCCAGATGGTGGGCTGCACCCAGGAGCCGTCCTTGAGCGCCTCGGGCATGTCGGGGATGCCGCCGCCGGTGACGATGGTGGCGCCCTCGTCCTTGGCGGCTTGGTACAGGCCCAGCACCTTGGCCTGGTGCTTCTTGCTGATCAGCGGGCCGATCTTGGTGTCCTTCTCGAACGGCAGTCCGGGCTTCATGGCCTCGGCGCGTTCTTTGAGCGCGGCCACGACCTTCTCGAAGATCGGGCGCTCGACATACACGCGCTCGGTGCCCAGGCAGACCTGGCCGGCGTTCTCGAAGCACGAGCGGGTGAGCGTGTCGATGGTCACCTGGAGGTCGCAGTCGGCAAACACCACGGCGGCGTTCTTGCCGCCCATCTCCAGCGACACGGGGCGCACGCCGTCGGCCGCGGCCTTCATGATGGCGCTGCCGGTGCGCGTCTCTCCCGTAAAGGTGATGCCGTTCACGCCCGGGTGCTTGGTCAGGAATTCACCGGCCGAGCCGGGGCCGAAGCCGTGCACCACGTTGTACACGCCCTTGGGCATGCCCACAGCATTCATCACCTCGCCCAACAGCGTGGCAGTGGCGGGGGTTTCTTCGCTGGGCTTGACGACCACGGTGTTGCCGCAGGCCAGCGCCGGGCCGACCTTCCAGGTCATGAGCAGCAGCGGCAGGTTCCACGGGCAGACCACGGCGATCACGCCGCGCGGCACGCGCACGCCGTAGGAGAGGGCCGTCTTGCCGTCGGGCGTGCGCATGTTGAACGACTCGGTGGCCGTGCTCTTGATGGTGTCGATGAAGATCTGGAAGTTGGCCGCGCCACGCGGAATGTCGACGTGCGAAGCCAGGTGGTGCGGCTTGCCGGTGTCGGCAATCTCGGCCTGCAGGAAGTCGTCGAAGCGGCGGTTGATCTCGCCGGCCACGGCGTCCAGCAGCTTGCAGCGCTCGGCCACCGACAAGCGGCCCCAGTCGCCCTTGAGGGCGGCCTGGGCGGCGGCCACGGCCGCATCGACCTCGGTCTGGCCGGCCTCGTGGATGCGGCCGATGACGCTGCCGTTCACCGGATTGATGTTGCTGAACGTCTTGCCGCTGGTGTTGCGAACGTACTCACCGTTGATGAAGTTGAGGAACTCTTTCATGTCGTTGCTCTGCTAAAAGAAATGTGAAACACCTGTGCGGCTTGAAGACGGCCTAAAACGCCTTGACGAGCGAGAAGCGCAGCAGCGAGCCCTTGGGTTCGGGGCCGGTGCCGGCCTTGGCGCTGACTTCCTTGTAGAGCGCGCCCTTGAGGAACACGCCCGCGCCCGGCACGGGGTAGACCAGCTCGGCGCCCACGGCGTGGCGCGCGGACTTGTCGCTGGTGGCGCCGGTGCCGCTGTCATTCGTGGTCTGCCACTGGCTGTAGCCGACGAGGCCGGCCGACACCGCGCCAAACGACTTGCCCAGGCTCCATTCCAGCGTCAGCTGGTCGCCCGGGCGGCGGCCGGCGTCGTTCCTGCCGTTGAATTCGTAGCGCGCCAGGGCCGCACCGGAGAGGGTCTTGGCACCGTCGAAGTAGTAGGTCAACCCGCCCGTGAGCATGGTGCTCTTGAAGCCCTTGCCGGGCGAGGCCGGGTGGCTGGTGCTGGCGGTGTCGAACCACATGCCGGCGGCGGCCACGGCGTCCCACTGCGGGCCATGCCAGCCCAGCACCAGCGGGCCCAGGTACACGTCGCCCACGCCCGAGCGCGAATCCGATATGCCTGCCGCGTTGATGGTGAGCGAGGTGCGCATGATGGGCACGATGGCCTCCACGCCATAGTCGGCACCCAGCAGCTTGTAATTAGTGACCCAGACGAAGCGGTTGGCCAGCGCCGTGACGGTGCCGCGGTTGTGGCCGGGCAGGTTGCTGCTGCTGCCGGGTGCGCGGAAGTCGTCGATGTTGTAGTTGACCAGGTAGCCCAGGTAGTACATGCCCGGGGGCGGCACGCTGGCCGCCTGCATGCCTTCGACGCCGGGCACGTAGTGGCCTTCGGCTTGGGCACTGCCTGCCGCCCACAGCCCGCACAGGGCGAGCGCGGCAGCAGCGATGGAGGTTTTCTTCATGGTTTGTCTCTTTGTGATTTGTTAACTGTCCAGGCCCAGCGCCGCAATGGCCGCGCGGGCGCAGATTTCGTCTTGCTCGGCGCTGCCGCCGGACACGCCAATGCCGCCGATCAGCACCCCGCCCTCGCGCAGCGGCAGGCCGCCGCCGAAGACCACGTTGCGCGGGCGCACCGGCATGCCCAGGCGCAGCGCCTCGTCGCCCTGCAGGATGCCGGCCCACTGCGCCGTGGCAAAGCCGAAGCCGGCGGCGGTGTAGGCCTTGTCGATGGCGATGTCCACCGAATGCAGGAAGGCTCCGGGCATGCGCAGGAAGGCGGCGAGCACGCCCGAGGCGTCGGTCACCGCCGCGTTGATGCGTATGCCCAGCTCATCCGCCTTGGCCACGGCGGCGGCCACAGCCGCGTGCGCCGCCTCGGCGGTGATGGCGCGCTGTTCGACGCTGCGCTGCATCAGGTCACCACGCTCAGGAAGGCGTCGTTCAACTTGCGGTCGTGATAGAAGATGCCGCGGCCCACATGCTCCCAGCTCCAGGTGATGTGCTGCATGTCGGGGTAGTGGTCGTAGCCGCCGCAGAAGGTCTCCAGGCGGTTGCCGCTGGGGTCGAAGAAGTAGATCGTCGTGCCCTGGGTGATGCCGTGGCGCGTGGGGCCGATGTCGATGGACACGCGCTTGATGCTCATGATGTCGGCCGCGCGCAGCACGCTCTCCCAGCTGGGCATCTGGAACGACAGGTGGTGCAGCTTGCCGTCCTCGGCGTGGCGCACGAAGGCGATGTCGTGCGCCTTGGCGCTGCAGGTCAGCCACACGGCCAGGTCGGTCTGGCCATCCTCGAGCTTCACGCGCTCCACCAGCGTAAAGCCCAGCACCTCGGTGAAGAGCTTGACGTTGCCGTCGATGTCGCCGCCGTAGAGCAGGCAGTGGTCCATGCGGATGGGGCGGATGCCGGGGCCGTCGATCACGTCCACCTCGGGGTCATGGCAGCCGATGGTGCTGCCCACGGCGGTCTTCTGGGCGTACAGCTCGATGGTGTGGCCTGTGGGGATCTGGAAGCGCACGCGCTCGCCCGTCTCCAGCAGCTCGCCGGCGGGGATGCGCTTGGTCTCCACGCCATGGGCCTGCAGCTTGCGCTCGAAGTCGGCCAGCGTGGCGTCGTCGAGCACCTTGAAGGCGAAGAAGTCGATGCCGGCCTGGTCGGCCTGGCGCAGGATGACGCTGTTATGGTCGCGCTCGGCGCGGGTCTTGAAATAGGCGCGGCCCTGCTTGTCGCGGCCCATGGGCAGAAGGCCCATCACGTCGGTGTACCACTTGATCGACTCTTCCAGATCCAGCACGCGGATCTGTGCGTGTCCGGGACGCAAAACACCAGTCATTGCCATGGGTTGTCTCCTTGAAAGGTTGGTTGGGGTTTATGGGTTGAGGGAAAGAGAGGCCGCCGCCTGGCGGCATACATTTTTCTTCATCGCGCCGATGACGTTCAGGCGCAGATCACTGGCCGGGTAAATGCGGCAGGACAGCACGCAGCCCGCGGCCTCCTCCTCGGCACTGATGTGGGCGCGGCTCATCACGCGGCGCGTGTACTGGCCTTCAAGAACCTGCACCTTGCACACCCCGCAGCCCCCCTGGCGGCAGCCCACGGGAATGCCTTTCTTGCCCAGCGCCTCCATGCCTTCGAGCACAGAGCGGGTGTCGAGCGCGGTGTAGTGCTCACCGGTGTCTTCGATATGAACAACAAATTTCTGCATGGTCTTGCCTCCTTCGCGGCACCCTCTCGTCGGGGCGCCTGCTGGCCTGGGGGTAACGATAAAAACAGATGTCATTACCGTCCAATACTGTTTCTTCCGGGTTTCAATACCGCTTTCGCATGAATAAATCGAATGCCTGGCCAGTGCGTCAGGTCTTGGCGTGCAGCCAGGGATGCAGCCAGCGCGTCAGGCGCGGGGCCACCACCCAGGTCATGATCGCCACCACCAGCAAGGTGATCACCAGCACGCGCGGCACCAGGTGCCAGTGCGCCAGCAGCGGCGCCACGGTCAGAAACAGCAGCAGCACGGTGGGAAAAATGCCCAGCCAGGTCACGCACGCCACCTTCCAGCGCGGGGGCGCGGCCCGGGTGGTGCTGTTGGGTGCGGCGAACCAGTAGTCCAGGCCCGTCACGCGGTGCAATTGCTGCGTGCCCACGGTGTGCGGCAGCACCTGCTGCAGCCAGTGCGCACGCTCGGGCGAGGACTGCCAGGCGGCCAGATGGGCCTCGCTGTCGAAGGCAAATACCACGTGATAGAGCAGGGTCTCGGCGCTGTCGCCCACCTCGTCCGGCGGCATCAGCTGGCCGCCGAGGTGGCCCGCAAAGCCTTGCGCCGCGGCCAGCATGCCCTGCATGGCGGCCTCGAAATCGGCCACGGCGGCGGGCAGGACACGGCGCGCGATCAGCACCGTGACCGCGCGCTGCGCGGTGGCGGCTGCAGAGGCAGGGGCGGCCGGGACGTCATGGGCTGGGCTGTCGATTTGGGGAGGGGTGTCCATCTAGCTGCTTGTCCGTGAAAAACACCGCTACGCGGCAACTGGGGGATGAGCACAACGATAGGCAGTCCACTTGATACCGTCCAATACCGCTTGTTGACAATCTCGATACCATCGGCGCATGTAAATCCCCCGTCGGAGCCCCCCCATGGACCTGCGTGACATGCGCCTTTTTCTCGCCGTGGCCGAGGAGGGCCATATCGGCCGCGCCGCCGCGCGCCTGCACCTGTCGCAGCCGCCGCTGACGCGCCACATCCAGGCGCTGGAGGAAAAGCTCGGCGTGCCGCTGTTCATCCGCACCCCCAAGGGCATGCAGCTCACCGAGGCCGGACACACGCTGCTGCAGGAGGTGCCCAACCTGCTGGCGCTGGCGCATCAGGCGGCCGAGCGCACGCGCCTGGCCGGCCAGGGCCTGATCGGGCGGCTGGACGTGGGCCTGTTCGGCTCGGGCGTGCTGGACGTGATCCCGCGCATGCTGGCGCGCTTTCACCAGGCGCGCCCGAACGTGAAGATCGTGCTGCACAACCTGACCAAGGACGCGCAAATCCTGGCGCTGCGCGAGCGGCGCATCACCGTGGGCTTCAACCGCCTGGTGCCGCAAGAGAGCGACATCTGCACCGAGACCGTGCTGCGAGAGCCCTTGACGGTGGCCATTGCCGAATCCCACCCGCTGTCGGTGCTGCCCTCGCTGCGCCTGCAAGACCTGGGCGACGTGCCGCTGATCCTCTACCCCAATGTGCCCCTGCGCGGCCTGGCGCAGGAAATCACCGACGCTTTTCATGCCGAGGGCGTGCCGCTGCGGGTGGAGCAGGAGGTGGAGGACGTGGTGACCGCCGTGGCCCTGGTGTCGGCCGGCTTTGGCGCGGCCATCACCACGCAGTCGGCGTCCAACCTGCGCCTGCCGGGCGTGGTGTTTCGCCCCCTGCACAGTAGCCGGCTGAAGGACCTGGAACTGAGCTGCCTGTACCGCAAGGGCGATGCTTCGCCCGCACTGGGCGCCTTTCTGGAGGTGGTGCGGGCCTTCGCCACCACCTCCCGCAGGCTCGCGGGCCACGCGTGTTGATTGCCGAAAGGGGCTGCGACCAGGCACGGCTCAAATCTTCTTGAACAGCGGGCTGCGCACCTGCTGCGCGTCTGCAGCCGAGATAAACTTCTCGGTGTAGATGTCGCGCTCGAACAGCCGGCCCTGCATCAGCGTGGTGATGCAGGCCTCGATCATCATCGGCGGGCCGCACAGGTAGGCCTTGTGGCCACGGAAGTCGTTGTTGAAATGGGCCTTCGCGGCGTCGTGGACAAAGCCGCGCGCGCCCTCCCAGCCGCCGCCCTCGGGCTCGTCGGACAGGGCGGCCACATAGGTGAAATGCGGGTGCTGCTCGGCGAGTTGCAGGAATTCGTCGTGGTGGTAGAGCTCGCTGCGGCTGCGCGCGCCGTTGACCAGGGTGATGGGCTTGCCCTCGCCCGCGGCCAGCAGATCCAGCACCATGGAACGCGGGCTCGACAGCCCCGAGCCCCCGGCCAGGAACAGGTAGCCCAGGTTCTCTTGGGCATGGGCGCTGCTGCGGATGAAAAAGCGCCCGTAGGGGCCGGTGACCTTGACCGCATCGCCCGCCTTGAGCTTGTCATGCACCCAGCCCGTGCCCATGCCGCCGGGCACGCGGCGGATGTTCAACTCGATCTCGCGGCTTTGCCCCGGCGCGCTGGCGATGGAGAAGGCGCGGGTGCTGCCCTCGCCCGGAATGTGCAGGTTGATGTACTGGCCGGCCTGGAAGGTGATGGGCGCGTCCAGTTCTATCCACACGCCCTTGATGGTGGGCGTGAGGTCTTCGATGCGCGAGACCACGCCGCAATAGTCCTGCACCAGCAGGTTCTGCGCATCGGGCTCTTCGTCGATCTCGGCCTCGATCACCACGTCGGACTCCAGCGTGGCGCAGCAGGCCAGGCACTGGCCCTCTTCGCGCTCGTAGTCCATCAGGGCAAAGCCGCTGGCCTCGCCATGCTCTATCTCCCCATCTTGCACCTCGACCTTGCAGGTGCCACACAGGCCGTGGCCGCAGGCGTGCGGCAGGTAGATGCCGGCGCGCAGCGCGGCGTCCAAAATGGTCTGGCCTTCTTCGACTTCTATGGTCTGGCCCAGCGGTTCAATCGTCAGCTGATGGCTCATGGCTGTCTCAATAAACTATAAAAATAAGAGCTGTTTGCGCTTGTTGCACAAGTCCTGGTGGCGTTTTCTATTTGAATCACACTGACTTGAAACGGGCGGACCTCACTCCTTCCCCCGCTGGGGGAGGGAGTCAAGGCATGCCGACGTCTCAGAAGCAAGACCCCTGCAGCCCCTGCAGCCCCGGCGTGCGAAAGCGGATCACGCTCTTGTGGCCTATGCCGTGCTCGGCCAGGGTCTTGTCCATGTCGGGTGTGAAGGGCTTGCCGGACATGAACCACTCGGCCTGGTCCCAATCGATGCGCGCAAAGTCCGGGTGCGCGCCGTACATGCCGGGCAGCGCGCCCTGCACCAGCTCGCCAAACTTCATGGTCGGCGGCATGGGGGCGCAGAACGGCGAGCACAGCATCTTGTGGTCTTCCCAGCCGATGTAGAGCAGCGGGGCGGGGAATTTGTCCACCGTGTCCTTGGCGGCGAACTGGTAGGGGGCGACGGATTTGACGGCCATGTGAAGGTCTCCTTGTGTCTGCGGGCTGGGCCTCAGTTGCCCGTGGCCTGGGCGCGCCAGGTCTCGAAGTTCTTTTTGTCCTGCGAATCGGCGTAGTCCAGGTTGTCGCGACCCCATTCGATGTTGTACCAACGCACAACTTCGGCCAGGGGGTTGAAGTCGGGCTTGGTCGGATCCACGTCGTCGGGGAAGCAGTTACCCTGGTAGATCTGGTGCACGGGCAGCCAGCTCTGCACGTACTTCTCGGGCTCGTTGTCGAAGATGTGCTTGCAGCCGTCGGAGCAGCAGTGGTACTTCACGCCCTGGTATTCGCTCTCGCGGTAGGCGATCTTGGTCGGGTCGTCGGGCTCGGTGAAGAACATCGGCACCTGGCAGACCTGGCACAGCATGGGCAGGGTGCCGTTGTAGAAGCGCTTGCCCTCGGCCTGCTGCTGGTTGTAGTGCGTCCACAGCGGGCGGTAGTACTTGTCGAAGGTCTCGGGGTACTTGGCCGAGAGCCACTCCATGTCCTTCTCGCTGGGCGCCCAGGTGTGGAAGGGGGCGGCGGCGCCGTAGTTGTAGAACACGTTCCAGGCCTGGTGGCTGAGGTGGTCCTTGTCCTTGCAGGCTTGGCTCCAGCCCTTCGGAACCTTGATGCCGTAGCGCGCCAGGTCGTTGAACAGGGCGGTGCCGTTCTGCTCGGCGTAGATCTCCCAGGCTTCCTTCCAGCTCATCACGCGCTTGGGCAGCATGTAGTCCATCATCATCGCCACCAGCGTGAGCACGCGGTAGCCGCGCCAGAACCACTTGTCCAGCCAGGCCTGCACGATGGGCAGGTTGTCCGGATCCTGCTCCAGGATGAACTTGATGATCTCCAGGCCCAGCGTCATGTGGCGCGACTCGTCGGACTGGGCCGAGAAGCCGAAGGCCATGGCGCCCATGTCGCCGTTGTAGGCGGCACCCGAGATGAAGGGCACGAACAGCAGGTTGGTCAGCACGTATTCGAACGCGAAGCCGATGGCGATCATGAACTCGAAGGGGCCGGCCGTCAGCGCGTCGTCGAAGAACGATTTGGGCACCGACAGGAACCACACGCGGTCGTGCTGGTGGTGCCAGTTCTGGAAACCGTTGTAGTGCTTGTTGTAGTTCGACAGGCTGTGGATCTGCGTCTGTGCGTGGCGGATTTCGTCCAGGCTCTGCATCAGGCAGGCCACGCGCGGGCCGGCGCCGGGGAACTCGCGGCCCATGCGGGCAAAGCCGCGGTGCGCCATGTACTCGTTGGGGCTGATGCCGGTGAGGAACAGCTTGAGCGTGTTGATGTAGCGCGCATCGGTCACGCCCAGGTGGCCGTTGTTCTGCGTGAAGGCGTCGATGATGGCGTAGAGCTTGCGTTCCTTCTCGGCCTGGTACTTCCAGTACGAGTCCATCGTCATGCGGAAGGGGTCCTCGAACTTATCCCAGTCGTGGATCTTGATGCCCTCGTACTCCACCTGCGGATACGCGTCCTTGACGGACTGATAGGTGGGCGTCCAGGCCAGGTCGCGCGTCATCAGGTTGTAGCGCTCTTTCAGGCCGAGTTTTTTGTTGACTTTCATGTCCATGGTGCATGTCTCCTGTCGTCGTCGGTGAATGGACGGTGGGGGTTTACTGGTGCCAGGCGAGGGTGAATTCGTCGTCGGTTTCGTCGACGTTGCCGCTCATGGTGATCAGGTGGATCTGCATTTCCTGCAGATCAAAGTCGCGCCCTATTTCCTGCTCGATGGTGCTTTTGCGAATCACCATGCGGCCGGGCACGTCGATCTTCACCATGGCGGGCTGTTCATTGAGGATGGCGCCCGGGTTGTCGGCCAGGATGGCGCTGACGATGGCGCGCGACTCTTCGTTTTTCTGGAAGGCGATGAATACGTTGGACATGCCTTGTCTCCTTGTGTGGGGTTGCGTGTGTGCTCAGGCGCCAATGGCCAGGCCCGCCTTGTGCATGCGCGCATCGACGGCGGCCACCGCGCGCTCCAGCGCCGCTGCGCCGTCCGCGCCCAGGGCCAGCTCGGCCACCGGCGTCAGGGCCTCTTGCACACGGCCGCGCCAGTGGGCGTACCAGGTGGAAAGCAGTGCCTTGTTCTCGGCGCTCTCGGCCGCTGCGGTCTTGATGACGGAGTCCACCCACTTGTTGGCGTCCTGGCTCCACTCGGCCTGAAAGCGCGTGAGCATGGACACCGTGGGGCCGGCCTTGTCCGCAATGGCCTGATCGACCTCCTTGTAGGCCAGGCCGAACAGGATGCCGTCCAGCGCCACGTTCTGCGCCACGTAGAGCTCGAACCAGTCCTTGAGCACCCAGCTGTCTTCCACCAGGCGGCGCAGGCCCTGCCAGGCCGGGGCCTCCAGCCAGGCCTGCTTGCCCGCCTCCAGCTCGTCCTGGTTGCCCAGCAGCAGGCCCAGGCGGGTGAGGTACTGGGCAATGCCCAGCTGGTCCATGCCCGCGTACAGGCAGGGCTGGGTGATGGCCGTGCCGTAACCGTAGGCGCATTGGTAGGCGCCGTTCATGTTCGCGCCCCAGGCCACATGGCGCAGCGGCACGTAGAAGTCCAGCGCGGTGCGGCGGGCCGCGTCGTCAAAGCGATCGGCCAGGCCGCGTTCTTCCACGAAGGCGAAGTCCGCCTCGGCCACCTCCTGCATGCGGGCGCGCGCCTGGGTGTAGGTGCCGTAGTAGAACTGGCGCGGATCCTTCAGCGCATACCAGTCCCGCATGACCAGGCGGGTGCGGCCGGGGTCGAACAGCTCATGCTCCGGATCCCAAGTGGGGCGGTAATGGAAGTTGTGCGTGGGCTGCACATCCATGGTGCCCTCGATATAGCGCGAGGCGGGCTTGTCCGCCCCCAGGCGCTCGGCGATGTGGTTGTAGGTCTGGCGCAGCGGCGTGATGCTGACGGTGCGCAGGTCGATTTGCATGGGTTGTCTCCTGGGGTGGTGTTATGGGATGGTGAAAGGGTGCCCGTCAGGGCTCGTGGCGAAAGTGCCGCTCGCGCGCGGCGCGCAGGCTCCAGTCCCACTCGTGCTCGGCGCTGCCCTGCTCCTGCTCGGGCAGGGCGCCGTGCGTGGGCTGCACGCCCTGGGCGGCGCAAAAGTCGTCGAACTCGGCGCGCGGCAGCACCATTTCGACGAACAGGCCGGGCTCGCCCACAGCGAACTCGAACTCGACCATGCCGCTGGCGTGCTCCTGCACGATGCGGATGTAGCGGCGCTCGACGTTCCAGCGCTCATCGGGGGGGTTGTGCGTGCGGTTCATGCCGACGGGTATTGCACGGGCCGTGCCAGGACGCCGCGCAGGCGCCGAAAATCTCGATAATTTCGGGTAAATACCTAAGAATGTCGCCCGCCGACGGCCCTGCGGCCGCCCGCATGCCGGGGGCTCGGCGCGAATGCTGCGGCGCAATATGACCATTTGATCGAGGTCCGATAGGCCGAATTCATCATTTGATGACCCCAGGACAGCCCGTATTGCGGCCCGGCATGGTTTCTCGATAATCCGCCCTCATGTCAGCGCCACCTCCCATGCCCTCCGACGCCGATTTGCGGCGCCAGATCCAGTTCTCCGCGGCCGACGGCCGCATCTGGCTGGCGGGCCAGCGCATGGTGCTGATGCATGTGGGCGCGCTGGGCCTGCTGCGGCGCGAGCTCATGCACACCCTGGGGCCCCAGGCGGCGCGCCGCCTGATGATGCGCGTGGGCTATGCCTCGGGCGAACGCGATGCAGCGCTGGCGCGCCAGCTGCGCCCGCAGGCCGACGCTTTTGCCATGTTCAGCGTGGGCCCGCAGCTGCACATGCTCGAAGGCGTGGTTCAGGTCACGCCCGCGCAGGTGGAGATCAACCTGGCCAGCGGCCATTTCTACGCCATCTATGACTGGCAGCATTCCTGGGAGGCGGAAACCCACCTGCGCGACTTCGGCGCGCAGAGCGAGCCCGTGTGCTGGACGCTGCTGGGCTACGCCTCGGGCTATACCAGCGCCTTCATGGGCCGCCAGGTGCTGTTCAAGGAGGTGGCCTGCAGCGGCTGCGGCGCCGCGCATTGCCGCATCGAGGGCCGCATCCTCGACGCCTGGCCCGACGCCGCCGACATGGCGCGCGACTACGACCCCGATGCCCTGCCCGACCACGCCTGCGCCCCCACCGGCCCGCTCAGCCTGCCCGCCTGGCCCGCGCCCATGGCCGCCGAAGACCGGCCCGAGCCCCCGGCCGACGCGCTCGGCCCGCTGATCGGCCGCTCGGCCGGCTTCACCGCCGCCACGGCGCTCCTGCGCAAGGCCGCGGCCACGCAGGTGACGGTGCTGCTGACCGGAGAGACCGGCGTGGGCAAGGAGCGCTTTGCGCGCGCGCTGCACGCGCTCAGCCCGCGCGCGGCCAAGCCCTTCGTCGCCGTCAACTGCGCAGCACTGCCGGGCGAGCTGGTCGAGTCCGAACTCTTTGGCACCGAAAAGGGCGCCTACACCGGCGCCGACGCGGCGCGCGCCGGGCGCTTCGAGCGTGCGCATGGCGGCACGCTGTTCCTGGACGAGCTGGGCGAGCTGCCCCTGCCCGCCCAGGCCAAGCTGCTGCGCGTGCTGCAGGACGGGCAGATCGAGCGCCTGGGCGCCGCGCAGCCGCGCCAGGTGGACGTGCGCCTGGTCTGCGCCACCCATGTGGACATGATGGAGGCCGTGCGCGCCGGGCGCTTTCGCCAGGATCTGTACTACCGCATCCACGTCTACCCCATACGCATCCCGCCGCTGCGCGAGCGCCCGGACGACATAGAGCCCTTCGCCCAGCACCTGCTGCAGCGCTTTGCGCTGCAGCACGACAAGCACATCAGCGGCTTTTCCGACCGTGCGCTGCACGCGCTGCGCAGCTACGCCTGGCCGGGCAATGTGCGCGAGCTGGAGAACCTGGTGGAGCGCAGCGTCATCCTGGCCGACGCGGGCCAGCCGGTGCAGGTGGAGCACCTGTTTCCCGACGGCGCCAATGCCCCGCCCACGGCGCCCGCGCTCCAGCTGCAACCCAGCGGCCGCCTGGGCCAGGCGCAGGTCCCGGCCTGCCACGCGCAGCTGCTGGCGCAGTTGCTGGCGCAGCCGCTGGACCTGCCGGCGCTGGAGACGCAGCTGATCGAGGAGGCCGTGGCGCGCCACCAGGGCAACCTGGCCGCCGCGGCGCGCCTGCTGGGCCTCACGCGCCCGCAGCTCAGCTACCGCCTGAACAAGATACGGGAATCCTGATGGCCAAACGCGCCCTCCTACAGGTACTGGACGACGGGGCACAGCCCACCACACGCACGCTGATCGAGCATGCCTACGAGCGGCTGCGCGACGACATCGTGGGCGGCGCGCTGCTGCCCGGCGAGAAGCTGCGCGTGGAGCACCTGAAAGACCGCTACGGCGTGGGCGCGGGCACGCTGCGCGAGGCCATCACCCGCCTGGCCAGCGACGCGCTGGTGGTCACCGAAGGGCAGCGCGGCTTTCGCGTCGCCCCCATCGCACTGGAAGACCTGGAGGACGTGACCAACCTGCGCGTGCAGATCGAGACCGAGGCGCTGCGCCGCTCCATACGCGCCGGCGGCGGCGCCTGGCGTGCCGCGCTGGAGCAGGCCTACGCCGCCCTGTCGGCCGAGGAGCCCATCGCCCCCGGCCGGCGTGGCACCTGGGAGCAGCTCAACGCACGCTTTCACGAAGCACTGCTGGGCGGCCACGCCTCGCCCTGGACGCTGCGCGTGCTGCGCCTGCTCACACGCCACACCGAGCGCTACCGCAGCTTTGCCATGGCCCTGCCCGGCTGCGCGCGCGACGTGCACGCCGAGCACCAGGCCATCTACACCTACGCCATGAGCGGCCAGGAAGCGCGCGCCGCGCTGGCGCTGGAAGCGCACATCCGCACCACGCCCGACCTGCTCATGCAGGCCCTGCGCGAGGGCCGCGCCCGCCTGCCCGGCAGCTCCGAAGGTCAGCCTGAGCCGGACAAATTACTGCTGATTGAATAGCAAACTACGCCCTATAGACGGGCGTTTCAACCCATTTCAACGCCGCGACTGCTGGTACAGCGCCTGCACCTTGGGCACGTTCTGCTCCAGCTCGCGGATGCGGTCCGGCCCCGTGGGGTGGGTGGACAAGAAGCCTATGCCGCCATTGCCCGTGGCCTCGCCCATCTTGCGCCACAGGCTCACGGCGGACTGGGGGTTGTAGCCGGCGCGAGCGGCCAGCTCCAGGCCCACCAGATCGGCCTCGGACTCGTCGGAGCGGCTGAACTTGAGCGTGAGCAGCTGCGTGCCCAGGTTGGCCGCCATGTTGCCCAGCTCGCCCAGGCCCAAGAGCTGCGCGCCCAGCGACAGGCCGATGCTGGTGGCCTGGCTCTTGGCCACGCGTTCGCGCGCATGTTCACGCAGGGCGTGCGCCATCTCGTGGCCCATGACCATGGC
This sequence comes from Alicycliphilus denitrificans, assembly GCF_044792555.1. GTDB lineage: Bacteria > Pseudomonadota > Gammaproteobacteria > Burkholderiales > Burkholderiaceae_C > Alicycliphilus > Alicycliphilus denitrificans_A. The sequence continues at coordinate 386,100 of NZ_CP126238.1, read as the reverse complement.
AATCTCGTCGTCGGTGAGCTTGAGGCGGTCCAGGATGCCGGTGTAGAACGCGATCTTGCCGCCGGGCATGCAGAAGGCGTTGATTTCCTTGCTGCCGATCAGGTTGACCTCCCAGCGCCACTGCGCGGCGCGGCTGTTCCATTGCGTGGCATAGGGAATGATGCGCCGCGCGATGGCGCGCAGCTTCACCAACTGCGGGTGGTCGTCGGGCGCCAGCGCGCCCTTGGCCTTGGCCTGGGCCAGCAGCTGGCCGTACTGCTGGGTGGCCGAAGTCTCCAGCTGCTCGGCCGGCACCAGCCGGCGCATGCCCGAGGCGCCGCCCACGTCCACCTGCGCCAGCGCCGGCGCACTCGCGGCCGCGACGGCAGCCAGCAGAAAGCCACGCCGGGCGCTCCAGGATGCGGCGCAGCGCGGACAGCCGCCGTGAGGGGTGGGGGCAGGATGGTGCATGGCTGGCAGATGCGGGCAAAAGCGCATTTTTACAGCCTGCGCGCCCCTTTGCAGGCCCATCGGCCAAGCCCCTTCAGCGCGCCGCACGCAGCTCGGCCCACACCACCAGCAGCAGGCCCGCGATCACCCCGGCCAGCCCGAGGTAAGCGGCCAGCTGCTGGGGCTCACCCACCACCCACACCGCCAGCACGAAGGCGGTGACCGGCTCGCCCAGCGCCAGCGTGACGCCGGTGGTGCCCGAGATATGGCGCAGCCCGCTGGAAAACAGCAGGTACGACAGGCCGGTACTGACCAGCCCCAGGAACAGCACCACGCCCCAGGCGCCGGCGCCCGCCTGCAGCGCCCCGCCCAGGGCCCAGGCCACGGGCACGGACAGCGCCGCCGCGCTGGCGAACACCGCCAGGTTGGTGCGCGCCGGGCCCAGCTGCAGCACCAGATGCTTGTTGACCAGCGTGTACGTGGCATAGGCCAGCCCCGCCAGCAGGCACAGCGCCACGCCGGCGGCGCTCAGGTGCAGGCCGCCGCCCTGGCCCAGCGCCATGGCCGCGCCGCCGGCCACGCTCACCAGCGTGCCCAGCCACCACAGGACCGGCGGCAGGCGCCGCGCGACCACCGTTTGCAGCAGCCCGGCCCAGATCGGGCCGCTGCCAATAGCGATCGCCGTGCCCAGGGCCACGCCGCTTTGCTTGACGCCGGCAAAAAAGCTCAGGTTGTAGGCGGCGATGCAGGCCCCCGCCAACGCCAGCCGCGCCCAGGGCCAGGGGCCAGCGCGCCCCGGCGCACCCCAGGCCAGCAGGGCAAAGAACCCGCTGCCGATGACCAGCCGCAGCGCCCCTACCCAGTAAGGCGAGAGCTGGACCGGCGCCAGGCTTTGCGCCGTGCCCGTGGTGCCCCAGAGCATGGCGGCGAGCAGCACCAGGGCGATGCCCCGGGCGGAATGTCGTGAATCGGTCATGCAGGCGATGGTGCGCCTTGCCGGGTGGGCAACTATCGAGCAACGCGCGTAGTGCGCGCTCCAACCCAAGGGCAAAAGCACAAAAACAGGCCAAAACGCCCAACCAGCAAGCGCAAAAAGCTATCTATTGAATAGCGCTTTCACGGCGCAGATCACGCGCCCCCAGGCCGCGCTCGCGTTTGAGGGCGTAGGCCAGGGCGCTGGCGCTGGCGTAGCCGCAGGCCAGGGCCGTGGTCTCCAGCGGCTGGCCGCGCGCCAGCAGCTGCGCGGCGCGGTCCAGGCGCAGGTCGCGCAGCCAGGCCTGGGGGGTGCGGCCGGTCAGCTCCAGCAGGCGCGCGTGAAAGCGCGGCGCGCTCAGGTGGCACAGCGCCGCCAGCCGGGCCGTGGGCCAGTCCTGGTGCAGGGCGGCCTGCACCTGCCGCTGCAGGCGCACCAGGTCGATGCGCCGGCGCGCCAGCACGCCCGGCGCCTGCAGCACGGCCGCCACCCGCGCCGCCACGGCCTGCGGAGCCGGCGCGCCGGCACGCCAGGGCTCGGGCACGGCAAAGCGGCGCACGCGCGCGAGGGCCGGCTGGTCCGGCGTGTCGATCACCAGGATGCGCGCGGCCCGGTCGGCCGCGTAGCCATGGCCGGCCCCGGCGGGGATGACGATGCCGCAGGCGGTGTCGATGAAGGCGGCGCGCCCGGCGATGTCCAGTTCCATGCAGCCATCGAGCGCGTAAAGAATCTGCGCAAAGCCATGCTCATGCGCGCGGTGCTCGCCGCTGTAGCGGCGCACCGAGCAGCTGGGCTCGAAGGTCGATGGGGCGTGCGGGACCATGGCGCAATGGTAGTGCGGGCGCGGGCCCGGATAATGCCCTGCGCCCGCCAGCACCGACGCCCCATGCCCGACAAAACCGCCCCCACCGTCCCCCCTGCCCCCCGCTCCTGGCTGGCCGCCTGGCGCGTGTACCTGGAGCCCGCCAGCCTGCGCATGCTCTCGCTGGGCTTCTCGGCCGGGCTGCCGCTGCTGCTGGTGCTGGGCACGCTGTCGTTTCGCCTGCGCGAGGCGGGCATAGACCGCACCACCATCGGCTACCTCTCCTGGGTGGGGCTGGCCTATGCGTTCAAGTGGGTCTGGTCGCCGCTGGTCGACCGCCTGCCGCTGCCTTTCGCCACGCGCGCGCTGGGGCGGCGGCGCAGCTGGCTGCTGCTGGCGCAGGCCCTGGTGATGGCGGGCCTGGTGGGCATGGCGCTGGCCGACCCGCGCCAGGGGCTCGATGCCATGGTCTGGTGCGCGCTGCTGGTGGCCTTCGGCTCGGCGACGCAGGACATTGCGCTGGACGCCTTCCGCATCGAATCGGCCGACGCCGACCGCCAGGCGGCGCTGGCCGCCACCTACCAGACGGGCTACCGCCTGGCCATGATCTGGGCCGGCGCCGGCGTGCTGTGGCTGGCGGCGCGCGCCGAGGTCGCGGGCCAGCAGGGCTACCAGCCCGGCGCCTGGGCCGCGGCCTATCTGGTGATGGCGGCATCCATGCTGGTGGGCACGCTCACCGTGCTGCTCTCGCCCGAGCCCCTGCCGCGCCCGCTGGCGCCCGCGCGCAACCTGGGCGAGTGGCTGCGCGGCGCGGTGGTGGAGCCGTTTGCCGACTTCATCCGCCGCTACCGCTGGCAGGCGGCGCTGATCCTGGCGCTCATCGCCGTCTACCGCATCAGCGACGTAGTGATGGGCATCATGGCCAATCCGTTCTACGTGGACATGGGCTACAGCAAGGACGAGGTCGCCGCCGTGACCAAGGTCTTCGGCGTGGTGATGACTCTGGCCGGCGCCTTCGTCGGCGGCGTGCTCTCCATGCGCCTGGGCGTGATGCGCGTGCTGATGCTGGGCGCGGTGCTCTCGGCGCTGTCCAACCTGCTGTTCGCCTGGCTGGGCCAGCGCGGGCACGACGTGACGGGCCTGGTGCTGGTGGTCTCGGCCGACAACCTGGCCGGCGGCATCGCCTCGGCGGCGTTCATCGCCTACCTGTCGGGCCTGACCAACGTGCAGTACTCGGCCACGCAGTACGCGCTGTTCAGCTCCATGATGCTGCTGGCGCCCAAATGGCTGGCGGGCTTCTCGGGCCAGTTCGTGGACGCGCACGGCTACAGCACATTCTTCACGGGCACAGCCCTGCTGGGCCTGCCGGTGCTGCTGCTGGTGGCGCTGGCGGCAAGAGCGAAAAAGGCCTCCAACGCTTGATGGACAAGCGCTGAAAGCTACATAAAAAGAAGCAATTTACGTAACTTTACGCACGCTTCAACACAACCAGACAGCCCAGCGCCAAGATGCCCGCCATGAACTCGCAACTGCTGATGATCGAAGACGACCACCGCCTGGCGCAGATGGTGGGCGAATACCTGGGCCAGTCCGGGCTGCATGTCACGCACATGGCCGACGGCGCCAGCGGCCTGGCGCAGCTGCAGGGCAGCGAGCTGCCCGACCTGGTGATCCTGGACCTGATGCTGCCCGACATGGATGGGCTGGAGGTGTGCCGGCGCCTGCGCGCGCTGCCGGGCGCCGCGGCCCAGGTGCCGGTGCTGATGCTCACCGCCAAGGGCGACCCCATGGACCGCGTGATCGGCCTGGAGATCGGCGCCGACGACTACCTGCCCAAGCCCTTCGAGCCGCGCGAGCTGCTGGCGCGCATCCGCGCCATCCTGCGCCGGCGCGAGGCCGGCGCCCAGCCCGCGGCCAACCTGCTGCGCTTTGGCAGCCTGGAGATCGACCGCGACGCGCGCATCATCACCGTGGCGGGCCAGCCGGCGGAGCTGACCTCCTACCAGTTCGACCTGCTGGTCACCCTGGCCGAGCGCGCGGGCCGCGTGCTCACGCGCGACCAGATCATGGAGGCCGTGCGCGGGCGCGAGCTGGAGGCGTTCGACCGCAGCATCGACGTGCACATGGGCCGCATCCGCGCCGCCATCGAGCAGGACCCGAAGAACCCGCGCCGCATCCTCACCGTGCGCGGCGTGGGCTATGTGTTTGCCAAGCAGCAGGATTGAAGACCCGTGTCCTGGTTCAGCTCGCTCTCCCGGCGCCTGTACCTGCGCATCTGGCTGGCCATGGCGGGTGGCGTGCTGGTGTTTGCGTTTGCCATCGGCTTTGCCTGGCGCTGGGCGGCAGAGCAGAACCAGCACCAGCCGCCCACGCGCGAGATCCTGATCACCGATGGCCAGGGCCGCCCCCTGGTGGACGGCGTGGGCGTGCGCCAGCGCGGCGACCCGGGCGAGGGCATACGCTACCGCATCGAGGGCGACAACGGCGTGGTGTACGAGATGCAGATGTCGCCGCGCACGCCCGGCGCCGGCATGCGCCCGGGCGACCGGGGGCCGGCCGCATGGCTGCGCCCGCCTTTCGGCTTTCTGTGGATGCTGGCCCTGGTGGGCATCGCCGTCACCGTGGGCGTGTTCCCCATCATCCGCCGCCTGCTGCAGCGCCTGGAGCAGCTGCAGCGCAGCGTGCAGCGCTTTGGCGAGGGCGACCTGTCGGTGCGCGTGGCCGAGCAGGGCCAGGACGAGGTGGCCGACCTGGCGCGCCAGTTCAACGCCGCCGCCGCGCGCATCGAGACGCTGGTGCAGTCGCACAAGTCGCTGCTGGCGAATGCCTCGCATGAGCTGCGCTCGCCGCTCACGCGCATCCGCATGGGGCTGGAGCTGATGCAGGGCGGCGCCCCCTCGCCCGCGTTCCGCGCCGAGATCGAGCGCAACATCGCCGAACTGGACCAGCTCGTGGACGAAATCCTGCTGGCCAGCCGGCTGGACGCCGGCGCGGCCGACGTGGGCACCGTCGAGCCCGTGGATCTGGTGGGCCTGGCCGTGGAGGAATGCGTGCGCGTCGATGCCGAGCTGCAGCTGGGCGACGGCGCCCCCATCGAGGTGCCCGCCGTGTCCAAGCTGCTGCGCCGCGCCGTGCGCAACCTGCTGGAGAACGCGCGCCGCTACAGCCGGGGCGAGATCACACTCACGATCGCCCGCGAGGGGCAGGACGCCGTGCTGCGCCTGTGCGACCACGGCCCCGGCGTGCCGCCCGACCAGCGCGAGCGCATCTTCGAGCCCTTCTACCGCCTGCCCGGCGCCAGCGAACGCTCCGGCGGCGTGGGCCTGGGCCTGGCCCTGGTGCGCTCCATCGCGGCGCGCCATGGCGGCAGCGTGGTTTGCGAGGACCGGCCCGACGGCAAGGCGGGCGCCTGCTTCGTGCTGCGCCTGCCGGCCACGCGCTGACGCGCCCGGCGGGGGGCTTACAAGCCGAGCTCTTTCAAAATGGCGTCCGTGTGCTCGCCCAGCGCGGGCACGGCGCCCATGGCGGCCTCGGTGCCGGAAAGGGTGGCGGGCGGCAGCAGGGCCTGGATCGTGCCCTGGGGGGTGGCGACATCGCGCCAGCGCTGGCGCGCCTGGAGCTGCGGGTGGTCCCAGACATCATCGGGCGCGGCCAGCGGCGCGTTGGCGATGCCGCCTTCGTCCAGGCGCTGCAGCAGCTGTTCGCGGCTGAGCGGGACGAAGCCTTCCTGCAGGATGGCGTCAAGTTCGGCGCGGTTCTGCACGCGCTGCACATTGGTGGCAAAGCGCGGGTCGTCCACCAGGTCGGGGCGCCGCAGGACGGCGCGGCAGAAGTCGGCCCATTCGCGGTCGTTCTGCAGGCCGAAGATCACGCTCTTGCCATCGCCCGCGCGGTATTGCCCATAGGGAGCGATCGTGGGGTGAGTGAGGCCGCTGCGCACCGGCGGCGTGCCGCCGTAGCGGCTGAAGTTTAGGGGGTAGGACATCCATTCGGTGAGCGCTTCCAGCATGCTCACCTCCACCCGCATGCCCTGGCCGGTATGGCCGCGCTGCAGCAGGGCCGACAAGATGCCGGAATAGGCGTACATGCCGGCCGAGATGTCGGCAATCGAGATGCCGGTACGCGCCGGCTCCTCCGGCGTGCCGGTGACGGAGATCAGGCCCGAGGCCGCCTGGACCAGCAGGTCGTAGGCCTTCTTGTCGCTGTAGGGGCCGCCCTCGCCATAGCCCGAGATGGCGCAGACGATGAGACGCGGGTACTGCTCACGCAGGCTGTCGTAGTCCAGCCCCATGCGGGCGGCGGCGCCGGGGGCCAGGTTCTGGAGGAACACGTCGCAGCGCTCCAGGAGCTTGTGCAGCACGGGCATGCTCTCGGGCTGCTTCAGGTCCAGCGCCAGGCTCTCCTTGCCGCGGTTGCACCAGACGAAGAAGGAGGACTGGCCCATGACGGTGCTGTCGTAGCCGCGCGCAAAGTCGCCGGCGCCGGGGCGCTCGATCTTGATGACGCGGGCGCCCAGGTCGGCCAGCTGGCGGCTGGCAAAGGGCGCGGCCACGGCATGTTCCAGCGCCAGCACGGTGATGCCTTGCAGCGGGCGGGTGGGGGTGGCGGAAGCGGCGGGGGTGGTCATGGAACGGTCTCGCAAGCGTGAGGATGCAGGGGGCAAAAGAACGCCGTGCATCGCCAGGATGCACGGGCCTGCAAAAATTTTAGGAAGCTGCTTGCGTGGCGGCCAGTCGAGATTTTGGAAGCCGCGTTCAAGATTCTCAAATCGCCGGCGCGGCCGCCTCCGTGGCGGCGCCGGCGCTGGCCTTGATGACGTAGCTGACAAAGGCCTGCTCATGCGGCAGCAGGCCTTCCGGGGACTTGAGCACGATGCACTGCTGACGCTGTGCCCAGGGTTCGTCCATGCGCACCTGCCGCACCTGGCCGCTTTGGATGAATGGAGCGGCGATGGACTGGGGCACGAGCGAAATGCCCGCGCCCTCCATGACGCAGGCGATCACATCGGCGAAGGAGGGCGCGTGCACGCGCACGCGCGGAGCGACGCCGAGCTTGCGCGCCATGGCTTCGAGGAAGACGAAGTTGCTGGACTTCTTGCCGATGCCGACGAGGTCATAGGTCAGCGCCATGTCCAGCGGGACGACGGGGTGCTCGGCCAGCGGGTGGCCGGGCGGGGTGACGAAGATGAGCTCGTCGTGGGCGTAGGGAATGGTCGTGAGGCCGCCAAAGTCGATGTCGCCGGCGGCCAGGCCGATGTCGGCCACGCCGTCCTGCACTGCCTTGACGATGGTGGCGCTCAGGTGCTCCTCCAGCTCCACGTTGACATTGGGGTAGGCGGCGAGGAAGCGGCTGAGCGCCGGAGCCAAGCCGTTCAGGGTGCTGCTGTTGGCAAACACGCGGATGTGGCCGACGACACCATTGGTGTGGCGCTGCATTTCGCTGCCCAGGCGCTCGACATTGCCAAGAATGGCCTCCGCATAGCGCTTGACGGTGAGGCCCGCCGGGGTCAGCTGCATGCCCTTGGGCGTGCGCTCGAACAGGGGCGCGCCCAGGGCCTGCTCCAGGTTCTTGAGCCGGTAGCTCGCGGAAGGGGCGGTGAGGTGCATGTCGGCCGCACCGCCGCTCAAGCTTTTGGCGGCGGCAATGGCCAGGAAGACCTTGAGGTCGGTCAGCTCATAGCGCATGGAAATCGTTCCCCGGGGTGCGTGAATGCTGGTGTTTAGAAGGCTTCTAAAGGAACCAAGAAACATTCGACTGGAAGCATGGCGGCCGGCTTCCTATAGTTTTGAGACACCGATTTTTTTGATTTTCTTGAACAAGACAGGAGGCATCACCCCATGGTGACACGTCGATTGATCTGCACCTCTATCGTTGGTGCATTGGCATGGCTGTCGGGCGCGGCGCAGGCGCAGAACTACCCGGCACGCCCCGTGAAACTGATTGTGCCCTACGCGGCGGGAGGTCCGACCGATACCTTTGCCCGCGCCCTGGCGGACGCATGGGGCAAGAGGCTGGGGCAGCCGCTGGTCGTGGAGAACCGCACGGGCGCGGGCACTTTGGTGGGCAGCGATGCCGTAGCCAAGGCCCAACCCGACGGCTACACCGTCTTGCTGACCACGGTGGCGCATGCCGTGAATCCCAGCATTCAAGCCAAGATGCCGTACCGGACAGTGGAAGACTTCGCCCCCGTGGGCCTGGCGGCCAAGGCGCCGTTGGTGATCGTGGTGAACAAGGGCTTCCCGGCGCAGAACCTGCAGGAGTTCCTGGGCTACATCAAGGAGCACCCGGGCAAGGTGAGCTACGGCTCGGCAGGCGTCGGCAGCGCGCCCCACCTGGGCGCCGAACTGCTGAACTACATGACCGGCTCCAAGACCGAGCATGTGCCCTACCGGGGCAGCGCACCTGCCATGCAGGATGTGATTGGCGGGCATGTGGCCTTCATGGTCGACAGCGCCCCCACTGGCCTGGCCCAGGTGAAGGCAGGCTCGGTGCGCCTGATTGCCACGACGATGGGCCAGCGACTGCCGCAGACGCCCGACACGCCCGCCGTGGCCGAGGCGGTACCCAAGTACGAGGCCTATACCTGGAACGCGGTGTTTGCCCCGGCCCAGACGCCGGCGCCGGTGATTGCCAAACTCAACACCAGCCTGAAGGAAACGCTGCAGGACCCTGGCCTGCAAAAGCAGGCCTATGACATGGGCCTGGTGCTGGAAAAGGACCCACAGCCGCAGGCACTGGCCAGCTTCCTCAACAGCGAGCTGTCGAAGTGGGGCCAGGTGGCCAAGGCCGCAAAGATGACGGCGAACTGAGAATCCCAAGGAAAACGAACCATGATCAAGCACCAGATGTGCCCGCAGCGCTATTTCGAGGATTTCGAGCTGGGCGAAAAATTCCTGCTGCCCTCGCGCACCATGACGGACGCGCTGTTTGCCGCCTTCCAGCTGGCCAGCGGCGACAACCACCCCGTGCACTACGACGTGGAATACTGCCGCGCCCATGGCATGCCCCATATGCTGGCCCATGGCTACCAGGTGGTGATCCAGACCGCCGCGGGGGCGGGCCTGTTCCCGCACATGGTGGAAGAGTCGCTCAAGGGCTTTCTGGAGCAGGGCAGCCGCTTCCTGAACCCGGTGTTCGTGGGCGATACCCTGTACTGCACGCTCACCGTGTCGGAGCTCAAGCCCGGCAACACCACGGGCGTGATCACCCTCAGCACCGAGGTGAAGAACCAGAAGGGGGTGGTGGTGATGGACGGTTTTCAAAAATACCTCTTGAAGAAACGCCGTCCGGGCCAGTAAGCCGCACGGGGCTTTCCGTGGAATCGATGAGCCTTCGTTGGCGGCAGAACACGGCATCCCCAGCACCCGTGCTGTCATTCACGCGGGCACCGCGCCCATCTGCTACAACCCATGGCATCGCAATGTTTCCACGGAAAAGCCATGAGCACACCCGCTGCCGATATCGGCACCCTGCATCGCACACCCACGGGCTTCGAAGGCCGCCTGACGCGCCAGTTCGACCACGGCACGGACGCCGTCTGGCGCATGCTGACCGAGCCGCAGGCCATGGCGCAATGGCTGGCGCCCGGCAGCATAGAGCCGCGCGCGGGCGGCGCCGTGCGCATCGACTTTGCCGACAGCGGCACCGTCATCGACAGCCTTGTGACCGCCTTCGAGGCGCAGCGCCTGCTGGCCTACTCCTGGAGCAGCGGCAGCGAGCCCGAGCGCCCGATGCGCTGGGAGCTGGCGCCCGCCGGCGCGGGCTCCACGCTGACCCTGACGCTGCAGATCCCCGCCCATGAAGACGCAGCCAAGGCCTGCGCCGGCTTTGAAGGCCACCTGGACATGCTGGAGGCCGCGCTGGAGGGCGTGCCGATCAAGTTTCCGTTCCAGCGCTTTCTGGCGGCGCGCAGCGCCTATGGCGCGCAGCTGGCAGGGTAGGACGGAGTCAAAGGCCGTGGGCAGCGGCTATCACCCCCCCGCGCCGCCGCTGCAGGTGGCACAGTGGTTCAACACACGCGAGCCGCTCACGCTCAAGACTCTGCGCGGGCGCGTGGTCGTGCTGCACGCCTTCCAGATGCTGTGCCCGGGTTGCGTGGAGCAGGGCCTGCCGCAGGCGCGGCGCGTGCACGAGGCGTTCTCCCAGGACCAGCTGGTGGTCATCGGCCTGCACACGGTGTTCGAGCACCACGCGGTGCAGGGCACGCCCGCGGCGCTGCAGGCCTTCATCCACGAGTACCGGCTGCGCTTTCCGATAGCGCTGGATGAACCCCATACGACGCTCAGCATTCCGCGGACCATGCAGGCACTGGCGCTGCAGGGCACGCCCAGCCTGGTGGTGCTGGACCGGGAGGGCCGCGTGCGCCTGCACCACTTCGGGCATCTGGACGACCTGCGCCTGGGCACGCTGCTGGGCCGGTTGCTGGCCGAACCCGCATTGCCGGCCGCCGTGGCGGCCCAGTCCGCCACCGGCTGCGACGACAGCGGTTGCCGACGCCCCGACATGCCAGCGCCATGAACGCCACGCCCCCACGGCCCCTGGGCAGCCTGCGTGCCGTGCTCACCGGCCGCGCCCTGCCCTATACCCGCCCCGGCAGCCGCAGCGCCATCGACAAGCAATTGCGCGACGGGCCGGTCGAGGTCGCCGCCCCGCTGGGCCTGGAGGGCGACGAGCAGGGCGACCCGCGCGTGCACGGTGGACCCGACAAGGCCGTGCATTGCTATGCCTTTGGCCAGTACGCGCCCTGGCGCCAGGAATTGGCAGGCCATGCCACGGCCCAGGCGCTGCTGGAGCGGCCCGGCGCCTTTGGCGAGAACTTCAGCCTGGAAGGCCTGGATGAGGCCCAGGCCTGCATTGGCGACCAGTGGCAGATCGGCAGCGCGCGCTTCGAGGTCAGCCAGGGCCGCCAGCCCTGCTGGAAGCTGAGCGACCGCTTCCAGGTGCCCGACATGGCGCTGCGCGTGCAGACCAGCCTGCGCGCCGGCTGGTACCTGCGCGTGCTGCAAGGCGGCCAGGTGCGGGCCGGCGACACCGTCTGGCTGCTGGCCCGGCCGCACCCCGGCTGGCCCATCGCCCGGCTGCTGCACGCCATTGCCGAGCGCGACTGCACGCCAGACACATTGCACGAGATCCTCACGCTGCCGCTGCCGCCCTCGTGGCACAGGCTGTTCAGCCGGCGGCTGGAAAGCGCCAGCGTGGAGGACTGGAGCGCGCGGCTGCTCGGCAAACAATGAGCCTCAGCGCCGCGGCGGCCAGCACCAGGCCGACGCCGCATACAGCGACGCCCCCGCCACCAGCGCCCCCGCCGCCAGCGCCAGCCCCTGGGCAAAGCCCTGGGCCTGGCCGCCGCGCGCCAGCAGCCAGGCCACCATGGGCGGGCCCATGATCTGCCCCAGGCCGTAGACGGCGGTGATCAGGCTGGCGAAACTGTCGGCAGACTGCGGCCACAGGCGGCGCGCCTCCTGCAGGCCATAGAAGGTGATGGCGGTGAACGGCAGGCCCACCAGGCAGCTGCTGAGCGCAAACCCCGCCGGCGTGGGCCACCACAGGCCCAGGGCAATGCCCAGCGCCTGCAGCCCATAGGCGGCCACCAGCAGCCAGCGCCGGTCCCAGGCCATGGGCGCGCGCGTGCTCAGGGCCGCACCCACGGCCACACCCGCGCCGAACATGGGCCAGAACAGATCGGGCCAGGGCGAGCCGGCCGGCAGCGCGCCGCGCGCAATCACCGGCAGAAAGGTCGCGGTGACGATGTAGCCCAGCCCGGCCAGCCCATAGGCCAGCGCATGCACGCCGCGCGCCGCCGCCGTGCCGCCACCATTGGCGCGCGCCGCCGCTGCCGCCTGCGGTGCGCCCGCCTGGCCCTTGGCCGCACGGCCATGGACCACGGGCCAGACCAGCGCGCACAGCAGCACCGACAGCAGGCCGAACACCACCCAGCCCGATGCCGCGCGCCACTGCCCCGCCACCATGGCACTGGCCGCCAGGCCGGTGAGGGCGATGCCCACGCCCGGCCCGCAGAAGATCAGCCCGCCCATGGCCGGCCGGCCCAGCACCGCCAGGCGCACCATGGCCCAGGCCGCCACGTTCAGCAGCACGAAGGCACTGGCCACGCCGGCGGCAAAGCGCAGCAGCGGCCAGCTGCCCGGCAGCGGCAGGGCCATGGCCACGGTCAGCAGCACCGTCGCCACCAGCCCGGCGCGCGCCAGCCGTGCCGGGTGCCAGCGTTCATACAGGCGCGGCGCCACCCAGGGCAGGGCCATGCAGGCCAGCGCGCCCAGCAGATAGCCGATGTAGTTGGCCGTGGCCAGCCAGCTGCCCGCGGCCAGGGTGAGCACGCCGTCGTGCAGCATCATGGGCAAGAGCGGCGTGAAGGCAAAGCGCCCCACGCCCATGGCCACGGCCAGCGCCAGCATGCCGGCCAGCGCCACGGCCGCGGGGCGCTCGGACCAGGGTGTGGCGCCGGGATGGGTAGTCGTCATAAAATCTCAACCAGATATTTATCTTTCGCAAATCATCTCATAAACATATTCCCATGGACCTGGTCACGCTGGACATCTTCCGCACGGTGGCCCAAGAAGGCAGCGTCACGCGCGCCGCCGAGCGGCTGGGCCGCGCCCAGTCCAACGTGACCACGCGCGTGCAGCAGCTGGAGGAGCAACTGGGCGCCGCGCTGTTCCTGCGCGAGGGCCGGGGCATGCAGCTCACGCCCGCGGGCGAGACCCTGCTGGCCTATGCCGAACGCCTGCTGGCACTGGCCGAGGAGGCGCGCCAGGCACTGCACCCGGGCGAGCCCACGGGCCGCCTGCGCATAGGCGCCATGGAAAGCACGGCCGCCGCGCGCCTGCCCGGGCCGCTGGCCGCTCTGCACGCGCGCTGGCCGCGCCTGACGCTGGAGCTGCGCACGGCGCCATCGCGCCAGCTGGTCGAGCAGGTGCTGGCCCACCAACTGGACTGCGCCCTCGTGGCCTGGCCGCCCCCGGGCGTGGACGACGACACCCCGGTGCAGCGCAGCCCCGTGTGCACCGAATCACTGTTGCTGGCCCTGCCCGCCAGCCACCCTCCCGTCGCCCGCCCCACCGATCTGCGCCTGCACCTGCTGGCCGCCTTTGCCCAGGGCTGCAGCTACCGCCGCATCGGCGAGGACTGGATGCGCCAGGCCGGCAGCCCGGTCGAGGTGCTGGAGCTCGCCTCCTACCCCGCCATCCTGGCCTGCGTGGCCGCCGGCCGCTGCGCGGGCGTGGTGCCGCAGTCGGTGCTGGATCTGCTGCGCCACCCTCCCGCGCTGCGCTGGGTGCCGTTGGGCCGCTGCGAGACCATGCTGGTGCACCGCCCGGGCTACGCCACGCCGGCGCTGGCCGCGCTGCGGCAGGCACTGCACGGCATCGGCGACCCATCCTCTGAACCTACCAGGAGCTGATCCATGACCACCCTGTTGCAACGCCTGCAGATCACCCTGCCCATCTTCCAGGGCCCCATGACGGGTTCCGACACACCGCAGCTGGCGGCCGCCGTGTCTCAGGCCGGCGGCCTGGGCTTCCTGGGCTGCGGCATGCGCTCGCCCCAGGCCATGGCAGACGCGGCCGCCGCCGTGCGCGCCGCCACCGCCAAGCCCTTCGGCATGAACCTGTTCGTGCTGGAGACGCCCGACCCCGACGCCGCCGAAGTGGCCGCCGCCATGGACCGGCTGGCACCGCTGTATGCCACGTTCGGCCTCCAGCCCGAGCGGCCCGCACGCTGGTGCGAGGACTTTGCCGCCCAGTTCGAGGCCCTCATCGCCGCCCGCCCCGCTGTGGCCAGCTTCACCTTCGGCATCCTCTCGGCCGCCCAGGTGCGGCGCCTGAAAAGCGAGGCCGGCAGCTTCGTGATCGGCACCGCCACCACGGTGGCCGAGGCGCTGGCCTGGCAAGAGGTGGGCGCCGACGCGGTCGTCGCCAGCGGCATGGAGGCCGGCGGCCACCGCGGCACCTTCCTGGGCGACTGGGACGGCAGCCAGATCGGCACCCTGGCCCTGGTGCCGCAATGCGTGGACGCACTCAAGATCCCGGTGATCGCCGCCGGCGCCATCATGGACGGGCGCGGCATCGCCGCCGCACAGGCGCTGGGCGCGCAGGCGGTGCAGATGGGCACGGCCTTCCTGGCCTGCCCGGAGTCATCAATAGTCCCCGCCCAGCGCGCCGCCATGGCCGCCGCCCAGGCCACGGACACGCGCCTGACGCGCATCTTCTCGGGCCGCCCGGCGCGCGGCATCCTGAACCAGGCCATGCGCATGCTGCAGCCACATGAGGCTGACATCCCCGCCTACCCGGTGCAGAACGCCCTCATGGGGCCGATACGCCGCGCCGCCGCGCAGGCGGGCGACGCCGGACACATTGCGCTGTGGGCCGGCCAGGGCGTGGGGGCGGCGCGGGGGCTGGCGGCTGGGGAGCTGGTGGCGCTGCTGGCGCAGGAATGGCAGGACACTCGCGCAAAACTATCAAATTAATAGCTATTAGCGCTTACTGTAAGGGCGCAAAGGCCATATTTGACGCAATACCCTCCCGCTTGCATATCTTGATTTATGCGGCGGGCATGGCATGGAACCAACGCAGGAACTTGCGCCGGCGCAGCCACCAGCCGCGCCGCAGATAGGCGCGTGCCAACTCCTCGGGGCTCAAAGGCGAGGCGGCGCGGAAGTTCTGCCTCAAGCGCTCGGCCAGAACCGATGGCTGCGGCTGCGCATCGCCCAGCTTGCCCTGGCAAACATGGCGCATGGCCCCCACCAGGGCGCGCGCGGCCTGGTGCGCCAGCGCCAGGCGCAGGCCAGGCTGCTGCAACTCGGGCCGGCCCTGCAGGGCCTGGGCCAGGGGCAGCAGCGCCGCCGACTGGTCCAGCGCCTTGGGCGTGGTCATGGTGGCCAGGATGCTATTGCCGCGCTGCCGGTAGGCCACCCAGGGCCGGGGTTCGTAGAAAAAGCTGTCGGCACGCAGCGCCATGAGCGGCATGGTGGCCATGTCCTCGAAGTAGCGCCCCACGGGAAAGCGCAGGCCAGAGCCATCGGCACTGCCCCACAGAGCGCGGCGCGAAAGCTTGGACCAGGCATGCAGCTCGCCGGTCATGAGCATGCCCGCCAGCAGCCGGCCGCGGTCGCGCACCAGGCGGCCGGCGGGGCCGTCGAAGCTGCGCCGGTGGCCCTCGCCGCGCAGCCGGTGCTTGAGCCGCGCACGCTCACGCCAGACCCGGAAGTCGCACAGCACCACGTCGGGTGCATGCTGGACCACGATGGCCTGCAGGCCGGCAATGGCGCCGGGCAGCAGCTTGTCGTCGGAATCCAAAAACCACAGGTAGTCGCCCGTGGCGGCATCCACCATGGTATTGCGCGCCGCGCTCAGGCCGCTGTTGCGCTCGTGCCGCAGCAACTGCAGCCGTCCGGGCCAGCGTTGGCTCAACTGCTGCATCAGCTGCCAGGAGCCATCGGTGGAGCGGTCATCGAGCACCAGCACCTGCACGCCGCCCTCGGCCGGCAGTTGCTCCATCACCGAACTCAGGCA
This sequence comes from Alicycliphilus denitrificans, assembly GCF_044792555.1. GTDB lineage: Bacteria > Pseudomonadota > Gammaproteobacteria > Burkholderiales > Burkholderiaceae_C > Alicycliphilus > Alicycliphilus denitrificans_A. Next base: position 370,370 of record NZ_CP126238.1, on the reverse strand, counting down.
CTCCTCCAGGTAGCGCTCAACGTTGTAGACCGGCACCAGTATGCTCAGCCAGGTCATGGCACAGCCCCAGTCTTATCACCCGGTGGCTGCCACACGCCCCGCTCCATCCCGCGCAGTGCCGACCACAGCACCGCCACGTAGAACACGAAACACATGATCCCGCTGTTGTGGTTGAAAAACGGTTGCGACATGCCAAACACCAGGTAGCACGCAGGCACCAGGCTGCCCATGGCGCGTAGCGCCAGCGCATAGTGCCAGCTGGATGTGTCTTCCGGCCATTGCTGCAGGCGCTGGCGGCTAGGCCAGAACAAATACCACACGTAGGCAAACAGTGCCGCCTGCAACGCGACACCGAATACGCCCACCTTGACCCAGATATCCAGGAAGTCGTTGTGGATCTGCGGGTAATGCACCTGGGCCTGGGCAAACTCGCCGCTGGCCACGCGTCGCTGCATTTCTTCCACAAAGCCATGTGCACCCCAACCGAACCAGGGTTTTTGCGGAATCATTTGCGCTGCCAGACGATACTGATCCAGGCGATTGCCCAGCGAGGTGTTTCCATTTCCGGTGGTCAGATAACTGTCTATCTCGGTCACCGCGAGAGCGATTCTTTCGTTCAGGCTGGGGGTCAGCACCAGTACGGCAATGATTGCTGCAAGCGCAACAAGCGACAGCCCCAATACGCGCCCAAACAGCCGGGGCCGGATCTGCCGAACCTGCAGCAACCACAGCGGGAATACCAGTCCAAGCGCCAGCCAGCCCCCGCGCGATTGCGACAGCAGCGAAGCCGCCATCCCAGCCACCACGGCCAGGACCATCGTGAGCCGCCATGGCCACGAACGCAGGCGCCAGAACACGGTGGCACACGCCAGGGCCATGCAGGCCAGCAACAAGGCCAGGTTGCCCCACTGGATGGTGTTGGTAAACCCGGTCGCCCGCTCAAGCCCCTGCCCCCAGGTCTGCCAGGCAGCCAGCCCTCCCATGCCGATGCAGCCAATGGGCACGCCTGCGAAAAACGCCTGCGGCCGCGGCGGATAGGCGGCAAGAAAGAGCAGGCAAGGCACGCCCAGGAGCCATTTGCTGCCCTTGTCCCAGCGCCCGGCACCGTGGTCTAGCGACAGGAAGAACCACATGCACCCCATGCCGACCAACAACAACGCCAGCCATACCGTCGCCGACTCCGGGCGCTGGCGTAGCCAGCGCGGCGCAAAGCACAGCGCACCCAGCAGCAGCAGCGCGGCCCCGTAGGAGTACCCGGAGGGCACCCAGAGTGCCAGCGCCGCCAGCAAAAAGGCGGCCAGGGATGTCACCCCGCAAGAGATCTTGTTTGTCTTGACCATCTAATGCCGTGCTCCGGGCTCATTCAGCAGGGCACGGTAGCGCTGCCACATGGCGTCACGCCCATGAACCGCCAGCGCCTGGCTGCGTGCCGCCTGCCCCAGCCGCAGGGCCAGCGCCGGGTCTTGCAAGAGCCGCTGCAGCGCATCGGCCAGCGCGCCGGCATCGGCCTGCTCCACCAGCAGGCCGGTACGGCCATGCTCAATCACCTCACGCACGCCCAGCACCTGCGAGCCGACGCAGGCACAACCAGCGGCCATGGCCTCGACCAGGGCCAGGGGCATGCCCTCCCAGTGGGTGGACAGCACAAACACCTGGGTAGCGGCCAAGCGTTGCGGCAGGTCGGCCACATTGCCCAGGAACCGCACCTGCTCCTGCAGGCTCAGCCGGCGCACCAGGGCCTCGGCCTTGCGGCGCAGGCGTGCGCTGCCGCTGCCGGCCAGGTACAGCACCGGCGTCAGCCCCCGCTCGCGCAGCAGGCCCAGCGCCTGGATCAGGGTGGCATGGTCCTTTTGCCGCGCAAAGCGCGAGGCCATGAGGATGGCTGCCTCGCGCTGCTCCCAGCGCTGCGGCAGCAGGCTGGCGGGAAAGCGCTCCAGCGCAATACCGTTGGGAATAGCCAGGCATTTGTCTGGCGCAAAGCCGCGCTCTACCAGGGCCGTGCGCACGCCTTCGGATACACCAATGCTGGCCTGGGTATGGGGCTGCAGCGCCAGGGCCTGGCGCAGGCGCCGTGGCGTATAGCGCTCGCGCGCGTTGTGCTCGACGTGATAGATGCGCGGCACGCCCTCGGCCACCGCAGCGCGCCGACCCCAGATATGGTCGCTGAAGCCGTGGGCGAAGATTACATCGGGGCGCCAGGCGCGCATGATCTTGCGCAGCTCCCACACCGTGAGCGCATGCAACCAGTTGGACACCAGCCGCACCTGCAGCCCCTGATCGCGCAGCTGCTGTACGCGCGCCGCCGAGGTATTGCGCTTGCGCCGCAGCACCAGCAAGGTCTGCATGTCAGGCTCGCCCTGCGCGGCCAGGCACAGGTCCACCGCCACCTGGGTGGCGCCGGAAAACCCGCCCGTCACAAAATGCAGCACCCTCAGCGGTCGCGCCATGTCTTGTATAGATTGAGGGCGCCAATGAATGGCACCAATGGCCGCAACCCGGTAGCCGGGCTGCCGAGGATCAATGCCCGCCGTGGATTACCTCACCGGCCTTCAACTGGTACACGGTACCGCAATACGGGCACTGCGCCTGGCCCTGGTGGGCGATGTCCAGGTAGACGCGGGGATGGCTGCTCCACAGCTTCATGTCGGCCTTGGGATTCGGGCAGTGCACGCCGCCATTGCCGTCCAGGTCCTTGGCGAGCAGTTCAACGATTGCTTGTGTCATGGTGCGTTCAGACCTTGGTGAGCCAGTTGGCGTACTTGGGATTGCGGCCGTTGACGATGTCGAAGAAGGCCGTCTGGATCTTTTCCGTGAGCGGGCCGCGGCTGCCGCTGCCAATCTGCACACGGTCAAGCTCGCGGATCGGCGTGATCTCCGCGGCCGTGCCGCTGAAGAAGGCCTCGTCGGCGATGTAGACCTCGTCGCGCGTGATGCGCTTTTGCACCAGCTCCAGGCCCAGGTCCTTGCAGATGTGCAGCACGGTGTTGCGCGTGATGCCGTTCAGGGCGCCGGCCGACAGGTCGGGCGTGTAGACCACTCCGTCCTTGATGATGAACACGTTCTCGCCCGAGCCCTCGGAGACGAAGCCGGCGCTGTCCAGCAGCAGGGCCTCGTCGTAGCCGTCGTCCAGGGCCTCCATGTTGGCCAGGATGGAATTGGTGTAGTTGCTCGAGGCCTTGGCCTGCGTCATCGTGATGTTGACGTGGTGGCGCGTGAAGCTGCTGGTCTTGACGCGGATGCCGCGCTGCATTCCCTCTTCGCCCAGATAGGCGCCCCAGGCCCAGGCCGCGACCATCAGGTGGATCTTGTTGCCCTTGGGCGAGACGCCCAGTTTTTCCGAGCCGATCCAGGTGAGCGGGCGCAGGTAGCAGGACTCCAGGTTGTTGGCCCGCACCACGGCGCGCTGCGCCTCGTTCACCTCGTCCTTGGTGAACGGCATCTGCATGCGCAGGATCTTGGCGCTGTTGAACAGGCGGTCGGTGTGCTCCTGCAGGCGGAAGATGGCCGTGCCCTGCGCCGTCTTGTAGGCGCGCACGCCTTCGAAGGCGCCACAGCCGTAGTGCAGCGAGTGGGTCAGCACGTGGATCTTGGCATCGCGCCAGTCCACCATCTGGCCATCCATCCAGATCTTGCCGTCACGGTCGGCCATGGAGGGAACAACGGGGCTCATGGTGATCCTTTAGAGAACTGCGAAGGTCGCAAAGCCCGCGATTTTACGACCCACTGGCCGGCGTCGCGTCCTGGCGCGGCGCGGGGCGCACCAGTTCCCAGCGCGCCAGCCGGCCGCCCACGAATTCGCAGGTGACGTGCGACTGCGTGCCATCCGTCCAGCGGTAGACCTCGGGCTCCTGGCCCTCGGCCGAGAGCTGCTCGCCGAGCGCGCGCGTCATGGCCACCACATGCATCAGGTTCACGCCGGGCTTGAGCTTGGCGTTGAGCATCACGGCGCTGCCCACGTAGCCGACCGGGCTGTGCCGCGCCTTCTGCATCACGTTCATGAGGCGCGTGTAATGCAGCAACCCCCACATGACCAGGCCCCCGCTCACGGTGAGGATGCCCTGCGGGCCATAGGCCCGGTAGGCGGCGATGACGAGGACGACAATGCCCAGCGGAATGAAAATCTTGCGCCAATTCATGGCCGCATTGTCCTATGCGCGGCCGGTTGCACGGCTGTGGTTCGTGCGTAGTTCCCGACATTGCGCCGCGGCCTGCCCGCAGCCAATAATCCCCGGATCTTGGAGACAACGCTCCGCCCTGGCATGGCGCCAGGACGGCAATACAGAGTGAACGACGATTCCGCCCCGCTCGCGGGCATGCCCCCCCAATTGTGGCAATGGCCCGCGGCCGAACTGGCCCGCGCCATACGCGGCAAGCGCCTCTCCCCCGTGGAGGCCACCGCTGCCATCCTCGACCATGTGGCGGCGCAGCAGCCCCGGCTGAACTGCTTCATCACCGTGTGCGCCGACCAGGCGCTGGCGCAGGCCAGGGCCGCCGAAGCCGCCCTCATGCGCGGCGACGCCCTGGGCGCGCTGCACGGCGTGCCGTTCTCGGTGAAGGACATCGTCAACACCCGGGGCGTCGCCACCAGCTTCGGGGTGGTCCCGATGCGCGACAACGTCCCCGACCAGGACGCAGTGTCAGTGGCACGGCTGCGCGACGCGGGAGCGATCCTGATCGGCAAGACCACGACGCCCGAGTTCGGCTCCAAGGGTTTCACCGACGCCCCGCTGTTCGGCGCCACGCGCAATGCCTGGAGCGCCCGCCACACCTGCGGCGGCAGCAGCGGCGGCGCGGCGGTGGCCGTCGCGGCCGGCATGGCGCCGCTGGCCATCGCCACCGATGGCGGCGGCTCCACCCGCATCCCGGCCGCCTGCAATGGCGTGGTGGGCATCAAGCAGACCATCGGCGTGGTGCCGCACAGCCAGGCGCTGGACCTCTTCGGCAACCAGACCTACGCCACGCCGACCACGCGCACCGTGCTGGACACGGCGCTGATGCTGGACGCCATGGCCGGCCCCCACGCGTGCGACCCCTGGTCCCTGGGGCGACCGAGCGTGGACTATGCACAGGCAGTACGGGAGGCGCGCGACCTGCGCGGCAAGCGCTTTCGCTACAACCTCACGCCGCAGGGGCGCCGCGTATCGGCGCAGGTGGAGCAGGTCTTCCGCCAGGCGCTGCGCCATATCGAGTCGCTGGGCGGCAGCGTGGAGCCGTTCGAGGCCGAGCTGGACATCGAGCCCCTCTGGCGCACGGTGAACCACACCGTCTGGCGTGCCCGCTTCGCGCCGCTGGTGCAGCAGCATGGCGACGCCCTGAGCGCCACCTTCAGGCGCCAGATCGAGAGCGCGCAGGACTACAGCGCGCTCGACTACCAAAACGCGATGTTCGCGCGCTCCCGGCTGTTTCACACCGTGCAGGGCTGGCTGGACGGCGCGGACTTCCTGGTCATGCCGACGCTCACGCGCACGGCGCTGCCGCTGGGCACCGACATCTTCGACCGCATGGAGATCGACGGTATCGAGCTGGGCGACATCCGCGCCAACTGGTACCCCTGGACCATGCCGTTCAACATGACAGGCCACCCGGCCATCAGCATCCCGTGCGGTTTCGACGCCGAGCGGCTGCCGGTGGGCCTGCAGATCGTCGCCCCCATGTTCGCCGATGCGCACATGCTGCAGGCCGCGGCCTGCCTGGAGACTTCTTTCAACCTGCTGCAGGCCTGGCCTGACATGCGCTAAACCCAAGACTTGGAGACACCCCCATGACGACATACTCACGCCGCCACGCGCTGCTCGCCGGCGCGCTGGCCGCCCTGGCCGCCCTGGCCCTCGCATCCACCCCGGCCGCACGCGCCCAGGAAGGCGACTTCACGCGCATCGTGGTGGGCTTCGCGCCCGGCGGCGCGGCCGATTCGCTGGCGCGCATCTACGCCGAGCAGTTACGCCAGGACGGCCTGGGCAACGTGCTGGTCGAGAACAAGCCCGGCGCATCCTCGCGCCTGGCCCTGGACTACGTGAAGAAGGCGCCGGCCGATGGCAAGACCATCTTCATCGGCCCGTCGCCGATGTTCACCATCTTCCCGCTGACCTACAAGAAGCTCAGCTACGACCCCGACAAGGACCTGGTGCCGGTGGCCCTGCTGACCGACGTGCCCACCGTCATCGCCACCGCCGTCAACGCGCCCTACAAGACCATGGACCAGTATGTCCAGTGGCTCAAGAAGAACCCCGCCCAGGGCAGCCTGGGGCTGGCATCCATAGGCAGCGCCGGCCACCTGGGCGCCTTCGCGCTGAGCAAGGAACTGGGCCTGAGCGTCACCCCCACGCCCTACCGCGGCGCCACACCCATGCTGGTGGACGTGGTGGCCGGCAACGTCTCCATGGGCTGGGATGCCGTCGCGAGCATGATGCCGCTGTACCGGGGCAACAAGCTGCATTTCCTGGGAGTCAGCGGCACGCGCCGCATCAAGGCCCTGCCCGAGGTGCCCACCGCGTTCGAGCAGGGCTACAAGCAGTTCGAGCACGCCACCAGCTGGTACGGCGCCTATGTGAGCGGCGCCACGCCCGAGCCGCTCAAGGCGCGCCTGCAGGAGGCCTTCGTCAAGGCCTCCCGCAACCCGGCCACGGCTGCCAGGCTCGAAGACCTCGGCCTGGAGGTCGTGGGCAAGTCCGGCGCGGACGCCCGGGAGCGCATGCTCAAGGAGCGCGCCGCCTGGAGCCCCATCGTCAAGGCATCGGGCTTCGAAGCCCAAGACTGATAAGTGCTTCAGCCCAGGCCGCGCACGGCGGCCATGGCCTCATCCACGCGCTCCACGGCGTGGATCTCCAGCCCGGGGATGGGCTTCTTGGGTGCATTCGCCTTGGGCACCACGGCCATGGTGAAGCCCAGCTTGGCGGCCTCCTTCAGGCGCTCCTGGCCGCGCGGCGCGGGGCGCACCTCGCCGGCCAGGCCCACCTCGCCGAAGGCGATGAAGCCCTTGGGCAGGGCCCGGCCACGCAGACTGCTGGTGATGGCCAGCATCGCCGCCAGATCGGCCGCGGGCTCGCTGATGCGCACGCCGCCCACGGCGTTGACGAACACGTCCTGGTCCGCGCAGGCCACGCCCGCGTGGCGGTGCAAAACCGCCAGCAGCATGGCCAGGCGGTCGCGCTCCAGCCCTACCGACAGGCGCCGCGGGCTGGGGCCGCCGCCATCGACCAGCGCCTGGATCTCCACCAGCAGCGGGCGCGTGCCCTCCAGCGTGACCAGCACGCAGCTACCCGGGACCGGCTCGCTGTGCTGGGAGAGGAAGATCGCGCTGGGGTTGGCCACGCCCTTCAGGCCGCGCTCGGTCATGGCGAACACGCCGATCTCGTTCACGGCGCCGAAACGGTTCTTGATGGCACGCACCAGGCGGAAGCTGCTGTGCGTGTCGCCCTCGAAGTACAGCACCGTGTCCACCATGTGCTCCAGCACGCGCGGGCCGGCGAGCGCGCCCTCCTTGGTCACATGGCCCACGAGGATCACGGCGATGCCCGTGGCCTTGGCCAGGCGCGTGAGGTGGGCCGCGCATTCGCGCACCTGGGCCACCGAGCCGGGCGCACTGGTGAGCTGGTCGGAATAGACGGTCTGGATGGAGTCGATCACCGCCACCGCGGGCTGCGTGGCCTCGATGGTGGCGAGGATTTTTTCCAGCTGGATTTCGGCCAGCACGCTCACCTGGCTGCCCTCCAGCCCCAGCCGGCGCGAGCGCAGCGCCACCTGGGCGCCGCTTTCCTCGCCCGTCACGTACAGCGTGGGCAGGCCCACGCGGTGCAGCGCGTCCATGGCCTGCAAGAGCAGCGTGGACTTGCCGATGCCCGGATCGCCGCCGATGAGTACCACGCCGCCCTCCACCACGCCGCCGCCGAGCACGCGGTCCAGCTCCTCGATGCCGCTGGCGGTGCGCGCCACCTCGCTGGCCTCGATGGCGGCCAGCGGCATCACCGCCTGCGCCTGCGCCAGGCCCGCGTACTGGCCCGCGCCACTCAGGCGGTTCTTGCCGCGGCCAGCCTCGGGCACGGACTCGATCAGCGTGTTCCAGGCGCCGCAGCCAGGGCATTTGCCGAGCCAGCGCGGGCTGGTGGTGGCGCATTCGTTGCAGGTGTAGAGGGTTTTGTCCTTGGCCATGGGGTGGGCACTATAGACGGTGACAATCGCCCCCGGAAAAACGCCCGCCCACTCGCCCAGTGCGGCCCCAGGGCATCCGGATTTGCGATAAATTAGCACAAAACCATTGACTAGACTGCGCAAGCAGCTCTCATTAAAGGAGCATCAACATGACGGCATTGACCCTGTACTACGCCCCTGGCACCTGCGCCCAGGCCGTGCGCATTGCGCTGGAGGAGGCGCAGGCGCCGTACACCGCAGTGCGCATGGACTTCGCCAGCCAGCAGCAGCGCTCGCCCGAATACCTGGCGATCAACCCCAAGGGCCGGGTGCCGGCACTGGTCACCGAGCACGGCGTGCTCACCGAGACCCCGGCCCTGCTGATGTACGTGGCGCAGCGCTTTCCACAGGCGCGCCTGGCGCCACTGGACGACCCCTTCGCCCTGGCGCGCATGCAGGAGCTGCACAGCTTCCTGGCATCCACGGTACATGTGGCCCACGCCCACCGCCCGCGCGCCAGCCGCTGGGCCGACGAGCCCGAGGCCCAGGCCGCCATGCAGCGCAAGGTGCCGGCCAACATGACCGAGTGCTTTGCCCTGATCGAGCGTCACTACCTGGGCGACAAGCCCTGGGTTCTGGGGGAGCAGTACACGGTGGCCGATGGCTACCTGTTCACCATGGCGGGCTGGCTCAAGAGCGACAGCGTCGATATTGCGCAGTTCCCCAGGGTGGCGGCGCACTACGCGCGCATGGCGCAGCGCCCGGCGGTGCAGCGGGCGCTGGCCTGAAAAGGCCGAGGCGGCCACTGACCGCCTGATGCCGGCAAGATGCCGGCGCCCCCTCCAGCCGCGGAGGGAACCGCGGCGGTCAGTCCTGCACCGCCACCGGCACGCGCGGCGCCAGCGCGCACATCAGCTCATAGCCCACGGTGCCCGCGGCCTGGGCCACCTCGTCAATGGGCAGCACGGCGCCATTGGCGGCGCGACCCCAGAGCGTGACCTCGGCGCCCAGGCCGGCGCCGGGCACGGGCGTCAGGTCCACGGTGAGCATGTCCATGCTCACGCGGCCGATGGTGCGCGTGCGCACGCCGTTGACCAGCACCGGGGTGCCGGTGTCGCAGTGGCGCGGATAGCCGTCGGCATAGCCGCAGGCCACCACGCCGATGGCGAGCGGCCCCTCGGCCGTGAAGCGCGAGCCGTAGCCCACGGTGTCGCCCGCCTGCAGCTGCTGCACGCCGATGATGCGCGCGGTCAGCGTCATGGCCGGCTGCAGCTTCCAGTCGGCGGTGGTGCGCCCGGGGTGGTCGGGCGCGCTGCCATACAGCACGATGCCGGCGCGCACCCAGTCCAGGCGCACATCCGCCTCGCCGCCGTGGCGCAGGATGGCGGCGCTGTTGGCGATGCAGCGCTCGCCCGGCAGGTCCTGCGTGGCGCGGTGAAAGGCCTGCACCTGGTGGGCGATGCCGCGCGCGCCGTCGGCGTCGGAAAAATGCGTCATGAAAGAGATCTCGTCCACCTGCGGCAGCGCATTCAGGCGCGCCCAGGCGCTGCGGTAGCGCTCGGGAGTGAAGCCCAGGCGGTTCATGCCGGAATTCATCTTCAGGAACACACGGTGCGGCACCTGGGTCTTGTGCGCCGCCAGCCAGTCGATCTGCGCGTCGCAGTGCACGGCATGCCACAGCGAAAGGCGCGAGCACAGCTCCAGGTCGCGCGGCTCGAACACCCCCTCCAGCAGCAGGATGGGGCCGCGCCAGCCCAGGGCGCGCAGCTGCTGCGCCTCGGTCAGGTCCAGCAGGGCAAAGCCGTCGGCCGAGCGCAGCCCCTCAAACACGCGCTCGATGCCATGACCGTAGGCATTGGCCTTGACCACAGCCCACAGGCGCGCATCGGGCGCGGCGCGGCGCGCGCGCTCCAGATTGTGCTGCACGGCGGCGGGGTGGATGGTGGCGAGGATGGGGCGCGGCATGGGGCAGAGTTTTCACGTAGCGACGGGGGCCATTCTGGCACCGGGCCCGCGGGGCTGCGTGATATAACCGCCCGTCGCTCCGCGGAGTGTTTCCAAATATCACAAACCATCGGCCATGCCGGTGGAAGCACCAGCCATCCGATGAAGCGCGGTTTCTACACCATCATGTCGGCGCAGTTCTTCAGCTCGCTGGCCGACAACGCCTTGTTCGTGACCGCGGTGGAGCTGCTGCGCACCAGCGGCGCACCCGAGTGGCAGCGTGCCGCCCTGGTGCCCATGTTCGCGCTGTTCTATGTGCTGCTGGCGCCCTTCGTGGGCGCGTTTGCCGACTCCATGCCCAAGGGGCGCGTGATGTTCATCAGCAATGCCATCAAGGTGGTTGGCTGCCTGATGATGCTGTTCGGCTCGCACCCGCTGCTGGCCTACGGCGTGGTGGGCCTGGGCGCGGCGGCGTACTCGCCGGCCAAGTACGGCATCCTCACCGAACTGCTGCCGACCTCGCAGCTGGTCAAGGCCAACGGCTGGATCGAGGGGCTGACGATCGCCTCCATCATCCTGGGCGTGCTGCTGGGCGGCCAGCTGGTGGCGCCGCATGTCTCCGGCTTGCTGCTGGGTCTGGACATGCCGGGCGTGGACCTGGGGCTGGACCTGCCGGCCGAGACCGCCATCCTCGCCCTGGTGCCGGTGTACATGCTGGCGGCGGGCTTCAACCTGCGCATTCCGCTGACCGGGGCTCCCATGCGGCCCATGTCGCGCCAGCTGCTGGTGCTGCTGCAGGACTTCTGGGCCTGCAATACCCGCCTGTGGCGCGACAAGCTGGGGCAGATCTCGCTGTCCACCACCACGCTGTTCTGGGGCGTGTCGGGCAACCTGCGCTACATCGTGCTGGCCTGGAGCGCTGTGGCCCTGGGCTACAGCACCACGCAGGCCTCGGCCCTGGTAGGCGTGGTGGCCATTGGCACGGCCGCCGGGGCGGTACTGGCCTCCACCCGCACGCAGCTGGACAAGGCCACGCGCGTGCTGCCGCTGGGCGTGGCCATGGGCCTGGTGGTGATCCTCATGAACGCCATCCACAGCATCTGGCTGGCCGTGCCGTTTTTGATCGTGCTGGGTGGCCTGGGCGGGTTCCTGGTGGTGCCCATGAACGCGCTGCTGCAGCACCGCGGCCACAACCTCATGGGCGCGGGGCGCTCCATCGCGGTGCAGAACTTCAACGAACAGGCGGCCATCCTGTGCATGGGCGTGCTCTACAGCCTGTTCACCAAATGGGGCCTGTCGGCCTATGGCGCCATCGCCGCCTTCGGCCTGCTGGTGGCGCTGGTGATGCTGGTGATCCTGCGCTGGCATGCCCACAACGTGCGCCACTACCCCAAGGAAATGGTGCAGCTGCGCAGGATAGCGCGCCTGGATCAGCACTGACCGGGACCGGCGCGCGACTGCGTGCGCAATGGCAAGATATGCGCCAAGGAGGCAGACGCCATGCATCAGGAGTCAAGCAACGCATCCAGGGGGCCCGACACACCGGCGCTGACACAACAGTTCTGGTGCCCCGCATGCCACGATGGCGCGCTGCACCCCGAGGCGGGCGCGATGCGCTGCGCCGCCTGCGCGCAGGCCTACCCTGTGCGGCGCGGCACGCCCGTGCTCATCGTCGACGAGCGCTCGGTGTTCACGCGCGACGATTTCACCGACTCCAGCATGTATGAGGGCGCCGCCTACGGCACCCATATCGACAGCACCCATGGGCTGCGCAGCGGCTATCGCCAGCTGATGCGATTTCTGAAGGACTGGGGAACCGCATCCGCCAGCACCTCCTCCTCGGCGGCCATCACGGAGGTCTGCCGGCAACGCAGCCGCCCCCGGATCCTAGTGATCGGCGCCGGTGTCGTGCGCTTCGACCAGGCGGCCGATTTCACCTACACCGATGTGTCGTTCTCGGACGGCATTGCATGTCTGGCCGATGCGCACGATCTGCCGTTCGCCGACGCCAGCTTCGACATGGTGGTGGCCGTCGCAGTGCTCGAGCATGTCGCCGACCCGCAGCGGGTGGAGGCGGAAATGCGGCGGGTGCTGGTCCACGACGGATGGGTCTATGCCGCTACCCCGTTCCTGCAGCCCGTGCACATGGGGGCGTACGATTTCACCCGTTTCACGCACCTGGGTCACCGCCGTCTTTTCCGGCACTACAGCGAGATCGACTCTGGCCCCGCCCTGGGACCGGGCTGGGTGCTGGGCAGCGCATGGCACTCTTTCCTGGTCAGCTTCTCGCGGGGACGATGGTCCCGGCGCCTGCTCAATCTTGCCGGCACCCTGCTGTCCATCCCATGGCGTTGGCTCGACCCCCTCACGCTGCGCACGCCCGCCGGCAGCGACGCGGCAGGCAGCGTGTATTTCTTTGGTCGGCGCGCCGCGCAGCCGATCAGCGACCGCGAACTGATCGGCCTTTACCGCGGGGGCGGCTGACAGCGGCACAATGCGCGCCTCGATGATGCCCCCGGGCAGGCTCGAACAGTCCCATTTTTGATAGCTGTATGCGCTTTACTGATGCGCGTTAGCGGCATTTATTACATGCATTCACCCCTCCCCATCCTGGCCCTGTTGTTCAACGCCTTCGTCTGGGGCCTGTCCTGGTGGCCGTTTCGGCAGATGCATGACGCGGGCCTGCACCCGCTGTGGGCCACGGCGCTGATGTACTGCGCCATCCTCGCAGGCATGCTGGCGCTGCGCCCCGGCGTCCTGGCGCAGTTGCGTGCCCACCCAGGCCTGTGGCTGCTGGCGCTGAGCTCGGGGCTGAACAATGTGGCCTTCAACTGGGCCATCACCATCGGCGACGTGGTGCGCGTGATCCTACTGTTCTACCTGATGCCAGCCTGGGCCGTGCTGCTGGCCTGGCGCATCCTGGGCGAGCGGCCCACGCCGCAGGCGCTGATGCGGCTGCTGCTGGCCTTTTGCGGCGTGCTGCTGGTGCTGTGGCCCGCCGAGGGCGGGGCGCGGCGCCTGCTCGCGGCACTGACGCTGGCCGATGCGCTGGCCCTGCTGGGGGGCTTCATGTTTGCCGTGACCAATGTCACCCTGCGCCGCCTGCACGCCGTGCCGGGGCAGGCGCGCATGTTCGCCATGTTCGGCGGCTGCATGCTGCTGGCGCTGCTGGCGGCCAACCTGGGGCGATCCATGGGGCTGGTGGGCGCGTTTCCGCCACCCAACACCACCTGGGTCGCCGTGGCCGCGCTGCTGGCGCTGTTGCTGATGGTGGGCAACTGGGCCCTGCAGTTTGGCGCCGCACGCCTGGCGGCGGGCACGACGGCGGTGGTCATGCTGTCGGAGGTGGTGTTCGCCAGCGGCTCGTCGGTGCTGCTGGACGCGGCCCGGCTCACGGCCGGCACGCTGGCGGGCGGTGCCTTGATCCTGCTGGCAGCGCTGCTGGCCAGCTTGCCGCAGCTGCGTACCGCAATGCGCAGCAAGTAATGGCCCCCGCCTGGTTGAGCGGACTGTCCCAGGCGGATCAAGCGGCCATGTGCGGGCAGCACACCGCTTGACCACGCGGCATCCGGGACGGGAACAGCAGGATTGCGCCCCTGCCCGCACCGTCCCATGCCACGAAAGGCTCACCCATCCCTTACATCAGCCGGCTTTTTTCTGGCGGCGGCCCAGAACGGCCAGGCCTGCCATGCCCAGGCCCAGCAGGGCCAGCGAACCAGGCTCAGGCACCGACCCACCGGGCGGGATGACGGAGCCAAAGCCGTCGAGGTAGACATAGCCGGCATGGCCGCCATAGGGGCAGTCCGAGGCCAGCAGCGTCAGGGTGAAGTCATGCCCCACCGCGCCCAGCGCCAGCAGGTCAATCTGCTCCACTACCCAGCCCGAGGAGAACCAACCTCCGGACTGGAACGGAGTCCAGGTCACGCCCGTCGTCCCCGAGCCAATGGCGCCTGCCGAACTGTAGGCGCGGCTCACCAGGTCTACGCCGTCCGTGTCATCCCTCAGGGTGAGGGAGAAGTAGTCGGAGTCTGTCAGGGTATGGGAGGCCTGCAGCACCGCATTCCAGGCGAAGAAGATGTTGTTGTCGGTGTAGTTGGTCACCGACTGGCGCAGGGTCGAGACGGAGTAGTCGTTCACGCTGTCGTTGACCCGGACCGAGTTGTTGCCACTGTAGACCTGGGCGGCTCCGGTGATCGGATCGACACCGACGGTCATGAGGGTGTTGTTGGGCGTGCCCGCGTTGTAGGTCGCGGGATTGACGGGCGGCGCAGGACTGCCAGTCCAAGTACCGCCGCCGCCCAGCCAGCCATTGAGGTTGCCGTCCTCAAAGCCGCCGTTCACGAAACTATTTGCATACGCCGATGAGCTGAGCGCCAGGAGAATCGTCGTTGCCATCGGAACCAGTTTCTTGCACATATCGATTCCTTTCCAGGTGACGTAGGAAATGACACCTGGAAAATGAGAAGCAGTATTCGTGCCACCGAAAATAGGCCTTGATTTGATTGAACTTTTTCCGGGAGCGCAGGTTTCCTCTGGAAAAATCGTAAAAAACATCGACACACTGCGCATCCGGCGCCAGGGCCTGCCCATGCAGGATGCGCGCAGAGCGGCGCTGACCATGCCGCAGGCGTGCAGCGAAGACCCGCGGTCTTGCTAGCTGTCACGGGCCAAACAATTGTTGCCTTTCAGGCCATTTGCGCATACCCAGCATGCGCACGATGCTATTTATTTAATAACACATCAAAGCCGTCCGGCGAGCAGCAGATACCCCGGCAGCCATCCGGTCAGCACGCCCTGCACCAGGCATAGCGCACCCGTGGCCCGCCCTATGTCGCGGCCCAGGGCCAGCAAGGCCCAGAACGCCGCCCACAGCACGGCCCAGGCGGCCCAATTGGCGCCCATCCACCAGTCCAGCAGGCTGTGCGCGCCGGCCAGGGTCTCCAGCGCCACGGGCACGGCGGTAAGCGCCACGAACAGGCTGAACCAGCCCAGGCCGCGCCCGTCGGCGCCGCTGAAGCGGTTGATGGCCACCCACAGGTAGGTGAAGGCAAACAGCAGCGTCAACGCGCCGTTCCTCACCGAGACCTCGTCCGCCATGGGGCCGAAGATGGAGCACAGGCCTATGGCCAGCGACACCAGGCCGGCAAACAGGTTGATGACCCAGATCTCGCGGTCCGCAATGTGCCCGCGCATCCACAGGCCGTTCAGGCACAGCACGGCGCCCACGTAGAACAGCGACACGCCCAGCCACATATTGGCGCCCGCTCAGGGATCAGGCGCGGCGCAGCTGCTGCGCGCGTGCCAGGGCGCGCTGCACGGCGCGCGCATCCATGCCGTACATGTCGGCAAACTGCTCGGGCGTGGCGCCGCTGGCCTCGAAGGCACGCGCCAGGGCCTCGGCCTTGGCGTCGCGCTCGGCGACCTCGGCAAAGGCCGCGTCGAGCAGGGTGTTGGCACGCTCGTCGCGGCCGCGCACCAGGGCGTCATAGGCCTCGCGCGTGAGGCCCGAGGCCTCGAAAGCCTGGGCAATGCGGCGGCGCAGCTTGTCCGCCAGGTCCTCGCCATCGCGCGGCTTGCGCCGGCGGAACACCTCCAGCAGCGCGTGGTGCACATGCTCGGGCGCCATGTCCTCCACGGGCTGGCCCTGCAGGTCATGGCGCGGCAGGCCCTGGGCCACGGCATTCAGGTAGCGCGTGGAGCGCGTGTGGATGGACAGCGCGAGCTTGAGCGCGTCCTTGTCGATAGCCTCGCCGTGCGCGGCCATCAGGTCGTGGAAGATGCCGCGCTTGAGCGGCAGGAACTGCGCGCCAAACAGCTGCGGGTACCAGCCGGCCAGTTGCTCGAGCAAGGGGTGGGTGGCGCGGCGCGGCTGTGGCTTGCCGGCACCGGCCGGGTCGGCGGCGGCGGCCTGCGGGCTCTGCGCGCGCCCGGAGTGGCGACGTCCGCCGCGGCGGCCCGCACGGCGCTCACGCGGTGCGCCCTGCTCGCCCGCGGCGGCCCCGGCAGCGGGGCTGGCCACGGGCTGGGCGGGTGGCACGGCTTCGGCGGATGGCGGTTGTGGTGCGTCGTTCACGGTGTCGTTCATGGCTCAAAAACGCGCGGCATGGCCGATGCGGCGCGGCAGATCAAAACCCGCGATCATGCCAGCAATGCCTCATCCAGCAATTCGACCCAGTGTTTCACGGGTATCGCCGTGCCGCTTTGCAGATGCGTGATGCAGCCCATGTTGGCCGACAGGATGGCCGTGGGCGGCTGCTCGGGGAAGGCCTCGCCCAGGGCACCCAGCTTGCGGTCGCGCAGCTGGCAGGACAGCTCAGGATTGAGCACGGAATAGGTGCCGGCCGCGCCGCAGCACAGGTGCGACTCGGTGCGCGCCACGCGCAGGGTGAAGCCCAGCGCCGCCATATGCTGCTGCACGCCGCCGCGCAGCTTCTGGCCATGCTGCAGCGTGCAGGGCGGGTGGTAGGCAAAGGCGCGCCCGGCGGGGCGCACGCGCTCCTTCAAGAGCGGCACCAGCTCGGGCAGCAGCTCCGACAGGTCGCGCGTCAGGCCGCTCACGCGCGCCGCCTTGTCGGCATACCGCGGGTCCAGGCGCAGCAGGTGGCCGTATTCCTTGACCGTGACGCCGCAGCCCGAGGCGTTCATGACGATGCATTCCACCTCGCCGCGCTCGATATAAGGCCACCAGGCGTCGATGTTGGCGCGCATCTGGGCCAGGCCGCCCTCCTGGTCGTTCAGGTGGAACCTGACGGCGCCGCAGCAGCCGGCCTCGGGCGCAACCAGGGTCTCAATGCCCGCGGCGTCGAGCACGCGCGCCGTGGCAGCGTTGATATTGGGCGCCATGGCGGGCTGCACGCAGCCTGCGAGCAGCAGCACCTTGCGCGCGTGCGCCCGCGCAGGCCAGGCGCCCGCAGCCTGGCGCGGCGGCACTTTGGCGCGCAGGCGTTCGGGCAGCAGGCCGCGCACGGCCTGGCCGACCTTCATGGCGGGCGCGAACAGCGGCGAGGGCAGGCCCTCCTTGAGCGCCCAGCGCACCGCGGCCTCGCCGCGCGGGCGCGGCACCTTGGCATCGACGATGCGCCGGCCTATGTCCACCAGGTGGCCGTACTGCACGCCGCTCGGGCAGGTGCTCTCGCAGTTGCGGCAGGTCAGGCAGCGGTCCAGGTGCAGCTGGGTCTTGCGCGTGGGCTCCTGGCCCTCCAGCACCTGCTTGATCAGGTAGATGCGCCCGCGCGGGCCGTCCAGCTCGTCGCCCAGCAGCTGGTAGGTGGGACAGGTGGCGGTGCAAAAGCCGCAGTGCACGCATTTGCGCAGGATGGCCTCGGCCTCCTGGCCTTCGGGCGTGTTTTGGTACTGGGGTGCGAGCTGGGTCTGCATGGCGGATCCTTGGCTGTGAACTGTGGATTCAATGGGGCCGGCGCGCACGCCAGGCGCGCCACAGCGCCGCCAGGCGGTCCATATCGGCCAGCAGCGGCGGCAGCGACAGTGCCAGCAGAATGGCCGCCAGCGGCACCACCCAGACAAAGCCCACGTACTTGAAACCCGCCGCGCCCACCACGCCGCCGACCGTGAACATGGCCAGCAGGCTGGCAAACAGGCGCAGGCGCGTGCGGTTGGCGCGCACCAGGGCTTGCGGCGGCGTGCCGCTGCGGTTCCAGTACAAGGCCTTGCCGATCTCTATCCCCAGGTCGGTGACCACGCCGGTCACATGCGTGGTGCGGATCTCGGCCGACGACATCTTGGTCACCACCGCGTTCTGCAGGCCCATCAGAAAAGCCAGCAGCAGCACCGTGAGCGGCACGGAAAACGGCGTCGGCCAGGCCAGCGTGACGGCGCCGGCCAGGCCGAACAGCAGCATCAGCACGGCCTCCAGCAGCAGCGGCAGCGCATAGGTGCTGCGCAGGTGGCGCTGGCGCGCCCAGTTGACCATGATGGCCGTGCTGCCGGCGCCCGACATGAAGGCCCACAGCGTGCCCACCGCGGCCAGCACCAGCGCCATCTGACCCAGTACCAGGTGGTCCGCCAGCGAGGCCACCACGCCCGTCATGTGCGAGGTGTACATGTGCACCACCAGAAAGCCGCCCGCGTTCACCGCTCCGGCATTGAAGGCCAGCAGCAGGCCCAGCGTGCGGTTGGCAACCGTGGTGCGATGCCGCCCGGTCAGGTGACGCAGCAGGCGCATGGCTAGACGGGGTTCAGGATGCCGGCCGGGTCGAATGCGCTCTTGAGCCGCCGGTGAATGCTGGCCAGCGCCGCGGAATTTGCATCAAAAGTGGCTCCAACGCCCACCCCATCAGCGTTATCAGCTACAAAACATGATGCAGTGCCGCCCGCCTGCGCGGCCAGCGCGCGCAGCGCATCGCCGTGCTGCGGCGGCGCCTGCACCCAGCGCAGGCCGCCATGCCACTCGAGCAGCGGCGCCGCCACGCCCGCGGGCAGCTGCAGCACCGGCGCCGTCTGCGGCAGCGACAGGCGCCACAGCGCATGGCCCGGCGCGCGCGCCGTGAACCAGGGCAGGCGCTGGTCGCGGCAGGCCTGCCAGTCGTCGGGCACATTGGGCGCGTCCTGCAGCTCGCCGCCCATGCCGCGGCAGGCAGCATCGACCGCCGCACGCGCGCCGCGCAGGCGCACGTAGAGCTGGCCCCGGCCGCCGTCCTCGACCCAGCAGCTGGCGTTGAGCGGCAGCGGCCGGCCGCCCCAGGCATGCAGGCGCCTGAGGGCCTCGGCCTGGCCGCAGTCGAAGCGCAGCGTGGCCTCGGCCGGCGGCACGGGCAGCACCTTGAGGCTGACCTCGGTGATCACGCCCAGCTGCCCCCAGCTGCCCGCCATGAGGCGCGAGACGTCGTAGCCGGCGACGTTCTTCATCACCTGGCCGCCAAAGCGCAGCAGCTCGCCGCGGCCGTTGACGATCTCCACCCCCAGCACATAGTCGCGCAGCGCGCCCACGCTGGCGCGCGCCGGCCCCGACAGGCCGGCCGCCACCATGCCGCCCACGGTACCGCCGGGCGCGAAGCGCGGCGGCTCGAACGGCAGGCTCTGGCCATGCTGCGCGAGCAGCGCCTCCAGCTCGGCCAACGGCGTGCCGGCCAGGGCCGTGACCACCAGCTCGCTGGGCTCGTAGCTCACGATGCCGGCCAGCGGCCGCATGTCCAGCGGCGCGCCCGGGCCATGAAAGTCCTTGGTGCCGCCGCCGCGGATGCGCAGCGGGGTTTGGCGCTCGGCGCTGTCGCGCACGCGGTCGATGATCTGGCTAAGGGCTGCGTCCATGGGGGCCATGGTACTGCCCCGCCCCGAAGCGGCGTGCCCCCGCAGGTTTGATTTTTTTGAACGCGCGGCGTGAATCAGCTTGGTGACCGCTGGAACACCAGCGCATCCACCGCCACCACCCCCTGCCCCTCGGGCAGGACGAGCAGCGGGTTGACCTCGGCCTCGGCGATGCGCATCTCGGGCTTGAGCGCCAGCTGCGAGAGCGCGCTCACCGTGCGCGCCAGGGCCTCCAGGTCGCCGCGCACCTTGCCGCGCAGGCCGGTCAGGGGCTTCAGGGCGTTGACCTCGGCGACCATCTCGCGCGCCGCCTCCACCGTCACCGGCGCGAGGCGGATGCTGCGGTCCTTGGCCACCTCGGCCCAGATGCCGCCCGCGGCCAGCATGACGATGGGACCGGCGTCGGCATCGACGCGGTAGCCCACCAGCACCTCGGCCAGGCCCTTCTGCATGGGCTGCACCAGCGCCTCGTCGCACGCGGCCTGGGGCGCGCACTCATCCAGGTTGCGGCGTAGCGTCGCCAGGGCGGCGGCCAGTTCCGCGTCGCTGCCGATGTTCAGCAGCACGCCGCCGACCTCGGTCTTGTGCGGGATCTCGGCCGAGCAAACCTTGGCCACCACGGGGTAGGCGAAGGGCAGCGGCACGGGCGCCTCGTCGAAACGGCGCAGAGCCACGGGCGCGTGCGGCACGCCAAGCTGGTCCAGCACACCATAGGCCTCGGCCTCGCTCAGCGTGCGCGTCGGTCCTGATGCAGGCAGCACGGGATCCTGCCCCGGCTGGCGGCGTGCAAGCACGGCGGCGATGGCGTCGCCGCAGGCCTCGGGCGTGCGAAAGCACGGCACGCCGGCGGCGGTGAGCGCGGCCAGCGCCTCGGGCGCGTCGGGCACCAGCATGGCGGCGAGCGGCTTGGGCTGCGCTGCGCATTCGACGATGGGCTTGACGGCCAGCTGCGGCTGGAAGCGCGCGGACGAGCCCACCACGGCCAGCACCAGGTCGAACTCGGGCGCGGTGAGCAGGATGTCCAGCGTGGCCTTCATGGTCTCGTACTTGGTGCCCGCGAGCGTCATGTCGAGCACCCGGCCCGGCGTGCAGGGCAGGCCGGCCTGCTCCAGCCGCCTCAATGTCTCGGCCGAAGGCGGCTCCACGACCACCCCGCGGATGCCGAGCTGCTCCACCGCCATGGCCGCACCGCCGCCCGTGGTGGTGACCACGCCGACGCGCTTCGGGGCGCTTGCCAAAGGTATGCGCCGCGCAAGCGGGAAGGTTTCAAGCAGCGCTTCGAGCACGCCCACGCGGGCGACGCCCATGTCCTTGAGGAAGGCGTCGGCGATGTCGTCCTCGCCCGCAATGGCGCCCGTGTGCGTGGTGGCCATCTCGGCGGCCGCCGCCGAGCGGCCCAGCTTGTAGGCGATGACCGGTTTGCCCGCACGCTGGGCGGCGCGCGCGAAGGCGCGCAGCTCGGGGCCGTGGCGCAGGCTCTCGAGGAACAACAGGTAGCCCTCGATGGCCGGGTCATCGAGCGTGGCTGCGCAGATCTCGCCCACGTTCAGGTCCACCTCGCTGCCCACCGACACCAGTCCCGCGAAGCCCACGCCGCGCGCCTTGCCGCGCGAAACCAGCGCACCGATCATGCTGCCGCTGTGCGAGGCGACGAACACCTTGCCGGGCGGCAGGTCGGGCTCGGCGAAGGCCGCGTTGGCCGTGAGCACCAGCCCCGTGCGCGGGTTGACCACGCCCAGGCTGCTGGGGCCGAGGATGCGGATGCCCGTCTCCCTGGCGATGCGGCGCAGTTCCTCCTCACGCGCCGCGCCTTCCGTGCCCGATTCGGAGAAGCCGCTCGCCAGGATGGTGACCACCTTCACGCCCAGGGCCGCGCATTCGCGCACGGCGGGGATCACGGTGTCGGTTGGCGTGAGCACGAAGACCTGGTCGGGCACCTCGGGCAGGCTCTGCAGGCTGGGCCAGGCCTTCAGGCCCTGGATTTCGTCGCGCCGGGGGTTGATGGGATAGATGCGACCCGCGAAGCCCGTGCGCTTGAGGAACTGCACGGGCCGCCCGCCCATCTTGCTCACGTCGTCCGAGGCGCCGTAGAGGGCAATGCTGGCCGGATGGAGCAGCGCCTGGGCCAGCGCTGCCGTGTTGTCATTGTGTGGAGTCATTGAGTATCGATCTTGATGGTCTTGAACTGCTCGGCCCAATGCGCGACCTCGCGCTGGATGTCGCCGCGGAACTCCTCGGGGCTGTTGCCGATCACGATGGCGCCCTGAGATTCGAGCTTGGAGCGGATCTCGGGCATCTGCAGCGCCTCGACGGCGGCGGCGTGGAGCTTCTTCACGATCGCCTCGGGCGTTCCCGCGGGTGCCAGCAGTCCGTTCCACGAGTCGGAGATCATCGCCGGGTAGCCCGCCTCGGCGAACGTGGGGATGCCCGGCAGCCCCAAGAGGCGCTGCGGCCCCGCGACGGCCAGGGGCTTCACCTTGCCCGTCTGCAGGTGTGGCATGGCGCCGGTGGCGGTCATGAAGGCCAGGTCCACGTGGCCGGCGATCAGGTCGGTCATCACGTTGCTCGCGCCCTTGTAGGGAATGTGCGTGAGCTTGACGCCCGCCAGGCGCTGGAACAGCTCCGTCGCCATGTGCTGCGAGCCGCCCAGGCCCGTGGTGCCATAGGTGAACTTGCCGGGCTCCTTCTTGGCGGCGGCCACGAGTTCCTTCACGCTGACCAGGCCCCAGTCGGGCCGCACGGCCAGTACGCCGGGTGCGGACGAGAGCTTGGAGATCGGTGTGAAGCTCTTGACGGCGTCGAACTTCAGGTTCTTATAAACGTGGCTGTTCATCGTGAGCGGCGCGGCGGCCACGAGCAGTGTGTAGCCGTCGGGCGCGGCAGCGGCCACGGCCTCGGACGCGATGTTGGAACCTGCGCCCGCGCGGTTGTCCACCACGAAGGGCTGGCCCAGCCGCTTTTGCAGTTGCGCGGCGACCAGGCGCGCCACCGCATCCGTGGGGCCACCCGCGGAATAGCCCACGATGACCCGCACGGGCTTGGTGGGATAGGCCGCATCGGCCATGGCGCCATTACCCAGGCCCAGGGTCAGGGCCGCGCAGGCGGCCAGCGAGAAATTGCGACGATTCATGGGGGTCTCCTTGATCTCTTGTTGTCAGTCTTTGGCGGGGCGCTGCGAGAACGTGCGGCCAAAAACACCCTCGGCGATGCGGTTCTTCAATATCTCGATGGAGCCGCCGGCGATCATCCAGCCGCGCGTGCGGCGCACGCAGTACTCCACCAGCGACTCCTGGCTGAAGCCCATGCCGCCCATGACCTGCAGCGCCTCGTTGGACACCTCCCAGCCCGCCATGTTGCAGGCCAGCTTGGCCATGGCCGTGCTCTGCGCGCTGGGCAGACCATGCTCGCCTTCCATGGCTGCGCGGTACAGCATCAACTGCGCCTGCTCCAGCTTCATCGCCATCTCGGCGAACTTCCACTGGATGCCCTGAAACTCGCACAGTTCGCGCCCGAACTGCCTGCGCGTCAAGGCGTGCTCGCGGGCCGTGTTGAAGGCATGGCGGCCCAGGGCCAGCGCACGCGACGAGTTGCCCAGGCGCTCCACGTTGAAGCCGGAGATCTGCTTTTTGAAGCCGCCAGGCCCCAGCAGCACGTTGGCGGCCGGAATCCGGCAGTCCTCGAAATACAGCTGGCTCCATTGCTCGCCGTTCATGAAGTTCGAGGGCGTGCCGACCTGAAAACCGGGAGTGCCGCGCTCCACCAGCACCGAGCCGATGCCGCCCACGCCGGGGCCAAAGCGCACATAGATCAGGAACAGCTCGGCTTCCGGGCTGTGGGTGGAAAAAATCTTGCTGCCGTTAATGACGTAGTGGTCGCCGTCCTGGCGCGCGCTGGTTTTGAGTTCGGTGACGGCAGAGCCCGCATCCGGCTCGGTCATGCCCAGCGAGATCAGCTTGCGGCCCGCCAGCAGGTCGGGCAGAAAGCGCTGCTTCTGCTCGGGCGTGGCGTATTCGACGAAGGTACGGATGGGGCCGAAGTTGCCCGCCTGCACGATGTCTGCGCTCTTGGGGCAGACCAGCGCGACCTGCTCAATGGCCAGCACGGCGTGCATCAGCGTGCCACCCTGGCCCCCATCGGCTTCGGGGAAGGCAATACCCAGTAGCCCCTGCTCGGCCAGCAGCGCGGCCGTCTCCCAGGGGTAATGAGGCGAGTGCGCGCGCGCCAATGCGCCGTCCTGGAGCTTGTCCTGGGCAAAACGGGCCACCGAATCGGCAAATGCCCGGTGTTCTTCGCTGAGTGTGAAATCCATGTGTATTCCCGAGGTTGATTCGATGAGCACGGATCGTGCCGCGCACCCCGCCGCCTGAGAACTTCATGTTGCGTCGCAAGCCCCAACAAATACTCATACCAGCGCCACATCTGCGAAGTTCACAGCGACGCACACCTGCGCGACCATTGGCACCATGTCTACACACCACCCCACTGCCGCACAACGCTTCGCCGCCTCCCTGGCCGATGCACCGCTGGCGCCAGAAGTCATCCATCACGCCAAGCGCGCCATCATCGACTGGTACGCCGCCCTGCTGCCCGGCGCCATCGAGCCGCCACCGACGCTGCTGGAGCAGGCCCTGGCCGAAGACCTGGACCGTGGCGGCGCACGCCTGGCGCTGGGCCGCGCGGCCACCGTGCGTACGGCAGCGCTCATCAACGGCACGGCCGCGCACACCGTGGAGGTGGACGACATCTACCGCGAGGCCATCTACCACCCCGGCGCGCCCACCATCGCCGCCGCGCTCGCGCTCGCGCAGGCTCGGCAGGCCACGGGGCTGCAGCTGATCCGCGCCGTGGTGGCGGGCTACGAGGTCTCCACGCGCATCGGCGCGGCGCTGGGGCGCGCGCACTACCGCTACTGGCACAACACGGGCACGGTGGGCACCTTTGGTGCGGCGTCGGCAGCCGCCACGCTGCTGGGGCTGGACGCCGAGCGCCATGCACACGCGCTGTGCACGGGCGCCACCTTCGCGGCAGGGCTGCAGCAGGCGTTCCGCATGGATTCGATGTCCAAACCGCTGCACGCAGGCCATGCGGCCGAGGCCGGCGTGCTGGCGGCGCTGGCGGCCGAGCGTGGCGTGACCGGCTCGCTCGACGTGCTCGACGGCGACGCGGGCCTGGGCCGCGCCATGGGCGAAGCGCCCGACTGGCACCAGGCCACGGCCACGCTGGGGCACGACTTCCACATCACCCGCATGACGTTCAAAAACCACGCCTGCTGCGGCCACACCTTCGCGCCCATCGACGGTGCGTTGGAGCTGCAAGCGCGCATGGGCGTGCGCTGGCAGGATCTGGAGACCGTGGAAGTCACCACCTACGGCCCCGCGCTCGCCGTAGCGGGCAACGCCGACCCGCGCACCGCGGCCGAGGCGCGTTTTTCCATCCCCTACGTGGTGGCGACGGCGCTGATCCATGGCAGCGTGCGCCTGTCGGCGTTCACGCCAGAGCGCCTGGCGGATGCGGACATCCGCGCGCTCATGGCACGCATCCGCCTGGCCGTGGACCCCGAACTGGATGCGCGCTTTCCCGGCCAACGCGCCGCACGCGTGCGCTTCTCCACGGCGGACGGCCGCCAAGGCGAATACCTGCAGCCCACGCGCAAGGGCGACCCGGAGCAGCCCTTGAGCGACGCGGAACTCTCGGACAAATTCATGGAACTGGCCGCGCCGGTGCTGGGCGCAGCGCGCGCCCACGCGCTGCTCGGTCACCTGTGGGCACTGGACGCGCGCGAGCACCTGCAGGACCTGTGACGGTGCGCGGCACCGCCTCCAAGCTCCTCACGCTGCTGCTGGCCTGGGCCGCGGCCGAGGGCTGCCGCCGCCTGCACATGCCGATCCCGTGGATGCTGGGGCCGCTGCTCGCCACGGCGCTGGCCACGCTGGCCAGGCAGCCCACGCGCAGCAGCCTGCGGCTGCGCAACTTCGGGCAGTGGGTGATGGGCGCATCGCTGGGCCTGTATTTCTCGCCGGCCATCGTGGCGCAGCTCGCCAGCCTGTGGTGGGCCGTGCTTGCGGCCGTGGCCTGGGCGCTGGCGCTGGGCGCGCTCTACGGGCGTTGGCTGTACCGCTCCTGCGTGGGCCGGCTGCACGGCGTGGACGACGCGGCGCTGCGGCCATCGGCCTACTTCGCGGGCGCCATCGGCGCGGCTTCCGAGATGACGCTACTCGCCGAGCGCGAGGGCGCGCGCGCCGACCTGGTGGCCGCCTCGCACAGCCTGCGCATGCTGATCGTGGTGCTGGTCATGCCCTTCGGCATGCTGCTGGCAAAGGCCTGGTGGAACCTGGAGGCAGTGGACCTCGCCCCACCGGCCAGCGCGCCCTTCACGGCCACGGGCCTGGCGTGGCTGGCGCTGTTCACAGGTGCCGGGGGCCTGGCCCTGCAGCTCGGGCGCCTGCCCAACCCATGGTTCCTCGGCCCGCTGCTGGTGGCCATAGGGCTGGCGGCCACGGGCACGGCGCCCTCGGGCGTGCCCACGCCGCTGTCGAATGCGGCGCAGCTGGTCATCGGCGTGAGCCTGGGCGTGCGCTTCAGCCCGCAGTTCCTGCACACCGCGCCGCGCTGGCTCGCGCAGGTGGCGCTGGGCACGCTGGGCCTGCTGGCAGCATGCGCCGCGTTCGGCCTGCTGCTGGCCTGGGCCACAGGCCTGCACCCGGCCACCGCCATCCTGGGTACGGCACCCGGGGGCATGACGGAGATGTCCATCACCGCCAAGGTGCTGCAGCTGGGCGTGCCCGTGGTCACGGCGCTGCAGGTGACGCGGCTGGTGGCGGTGCTGGTGCTGGTGCGGCCGGCGTACCGGCTCTGGGCGCGGCAGCCATGACCAAAGCTCATTCCTCCGCACCAAATTGTCGGTTGTCCCGCGGGGAGGACTATGGGAGATTCCTCTCAGGAGACACAACCATGCACACCACCAACGACGACTGGCTGGCCCACCAGGGCCGCTGGGTCAACGTGACCTTCCTGCTCAGGAAGGGCGACGCCGAATACCTCATCACCCTGCGCGACGGACGCGTGCAGCGCATCGCGCCCGGCCCGCACGTGATGCCGTGCTGGACCTTCGCGCTCGTCGCGGGCGACGACGCATGGGAGCGCTTCTGGGCGGCAGAGCCGCAGCCGCGCTTTCACGACCTGATGGCCATGGTGCGCTTCAAGGCGCTGCGCATCGAGGGCGACATGACAGTCTTCATGCGCAACCTGCTGTATTTCAAGGCCCTCGTGAAGCAGCTCGGAGGACAGATCCATGCGCATTGAAAAAGAGGCCGTGACCGGCGGCTACGTGAACTTCGAGATCGCGGGCCGCATGTGCCGCGTCTACTACGAGACGGCCGGCAGCGGCCAGCCCCTGCTGTGCCTGCACACGGCGGGCAGCGACACGCGCCAGTACCGCGCGCTGCTCAACTCCCCGGAGCTGACCGCGAACCACCAGGTGATCTGCTTCGACATGCCGTGGCACGGCAAGTCCTCGCCGCCCGAGGGCTGGCACACGGAGGAATACCGCCTGACCAGCGCGCTCTACGTGCAGACCATCCTGGCCTTCATGGACGCGATGCAGGTCGAGCGCCCCATCGCCATGGGCTGCTCCATCGGCGGGCGCGTGGTGCTGCACCTGGCGCTGCAATGCCCCGAGCGCTTCAAGGCGCTGATCGGCCTGCAGTCGGGCGCGCACGTCAACCCCTACTACGACCTGGACTGGCTGCACCGCCCCGACGTGCACGGCGGCGAGGTCTGCGCGGGCATCGTCTCGGGCCTCGTCGGCCCCGGCGCGCCCGAGCGCGACCGCTGGGAGACGCTGTGGCACTACATGCAAGGGGGCCCCGGCGTGTTCAAGGGCGACCTGCACTTCTACACCGGCGAGGGCGACCTGCGCGGGCGCGTGCAGCGCATCGACACCGCGCGCTGCCCGCTCCACCTGCTCACGGGCGAATACGACTATTCGTGCACGCCCGAGGACAGCGAGGATCTCGCGCGCCTGATCCCCGGCGCGCAACTCCAGATCATGCCGGGCCTGGGCCACTTCCCCATGAGCGAGGCGCCGCAGGAGTTCCTGAAGCACCTGCTGCCCGTGCTGCAACGCATTCAACACGACACCGAAGGAAGAAACACATGAAAACCGGATTCATCGGCCTGGGCCGCATGGGCTTTGCCCTGGCCTCCCACCTGCTGCGCAACGGCGTGGACTTGACGGTGCACGACCTCCAGGCCGGTCCCGTGGACAGGCTCGTGGCCCAGGGCGCATCACGCGCGGCCAGTGTGCAGGAGCTGGCCGCGAGTGTGGACGTGGTGTTCACCATGTTGCCCGGCCCAAAGCAGGCGCGCGAGGTGATCCTCGGCGAAGGTGGCGTGCTGGCCGGGCTGCGCCAGGGCAGCTATCTGGTCGAACTCAGCACCATCGACACCGACACGGTGGACGCGCTGGCCGCCACCGCCGAAAAGCAGGGCGTGCGCTTCGCCGACGCGCCCGTGGGGCGCCTGGCTGCGCATGCCGACCGGGGCGAGTCGCTGTTCATGCTCGGCGCTCACGATGCCGACCGCGCCGCGCTGGAGCCGCTGCTGCTGAAGATGGGCACCACCGTGCTGCACTGCGGCGCGCCGGGCAGCGGCACGCGCATGAAGCTCATCAACAACCTCATGGTGCTGTGCTACTGCCAGCTCAACTCCGAGGCGCTGGTGCTCGCCGGCGCGCTGGGGCTGGACGCGTGCAAGACCTTCGACGTACTCACGGGCACCACGGCGTCGAACGGGCAGCTCAAGGAGAAGTGGCCGGTGAAGGTGCTCAAGGGAGACCTCACGCCGGGCTTTGACATCGCGCTGGGCTTCAAGGACCTGACGCTGGCCTGCCAGGCCGCGCAGTCCGCGAGCGTATCGCTGCCCATGGGCAACCTCGCGCGCAGCCTGTTCCAGCTTGCACGACATGCGGGCAAGGACGGGCAGGACACCTCGTGCATGACCGATTTTTGGGCCGAGTCCAACGGACAGCCCCCGATCCGCCTCTGACATCACTATTTCAAGGAGACAAACCCATGGCCTTCACACTCACGAAGGCGGCGCTCGGCGCCGCGCTGCTCGCCGCCTCGATGCTCGCGCCCGCGCAGGACAAGGGCGCGCGCATCTCGGACGGCGTCGTCAAGATCGGCGTGCTGACCGACATCAACGGCCCGTTCATGGACAACGTGGGCAAGGGCTCCATCGTGGCGACCGAGATCGCCATCGAGGAGTTCGGCGGCAAGGTACTGGGCTACCCCGTGCAGATGGTCACGGCCGACCACCAGAACAAGGCCGACGTGGGCTCCACCCGCGTGCGCGAATGGTTCGACCGCGACAAGGTGGACGCGGTGACGGAACTGGGCAACAGCGCCGTGGCCTTGGCCGCGATGAAGCTTGCGCAGGACAAGGGGCGCCTGGCCATCGTGACCGGCGCGGGCGCGGTGCGCATCTCCAACGAGGACTGCTCGCCCAACAGCCTGCACTGGGTGTACGACACCTATTCGCTCGCCAAGGTGGGCACGCAATCGGTGGTGAAGGCAGGCGCCAAGACCTGGTACTACCTCACGGCCGACTACGCCTTCGGCCACTCGCTGGAGAACGACGGCAAGCAGTTCATCGAGGCCGCGGGCGGCAAGGTGCTGGGCTCGTCGCGCTACCCGTTCCCGGGCAACGATTTCGCGTCCTACATCATCAAGGCCCAGGGCAGCAAGGCCAACGCGGTGGCCATCGCCACGGCGGGGCTGGACCTGCAGAACGCCATCAAGCAGGGCAAGGAGTTCGGCCTGGCCAGCGGCGGGCAGAAGACCGTGGCCATGCTCATGAGCATCATGGACGTGCACGGCGTGGGCCTGAAGGATGCCGGCGGCATGCTGTTCGCCGAGTCGTTCTACTGGGACCTGGACGACGCCTCGCGCGCGTTCTCGCGCAAGTTCTTCGAGCGCACCAAGCGCATGCCCACGGCGCTGCAGGCCGGGCAGTACTCGGCCACGCTGAACTACCTCAAGGCCATCGAGCGCGCCAAATCAGACGACGTGGCCGACGTGGTGAAGGCCATCAAGAGCATGCCCATCCAGGACGCGTTCGCCAAGAACGGCAAGGTGCGCGACGACGGCAAGATGATCCACGACATGTACCTCGTGCGCGTGAAGACGCCCAAGGAATCGCAGGCCGCGTGGGACTACTACACGGTGCTGGAGACGGTGCCCGGCGAGCAGGCGTTCCACCCCGCCGCCGAGAGCAAGTGCGCGCTGCTCAAGAAGTGAACGCCGCGCCATGACAGCGCCCCTCTACCGCATCCTGGCCGTGAAGTACGCCACGGTGGACCGCGCGCGGGGCAGCAACTTCCTGCACCCCGCGCCGGGCGACCCCGAGGCGCCGATGGCGCTGGACTTCTTCGTCTGGCTCATCGACGGACCGGGCGGCGCGGTGCTGGTGGACACGGGCTTCAGCCCCGCGTCGGCCATCGCGCGCCAGCGGCGCTACCTGGTCTCGCCGCCCGAATCGCTGCGCCGCCTGGGCCACGCGCCCGAGTCGATCCGCGACGTGGTGGTCACGCACCTGCACTACGACCACGCGGGCAACGTGGGCGAGTTTCCCGCCGCCACCGCGTGGGTGCAGGACCGCGAGGTGCGCTACGCCACGGGCGACTGCATGTGCGACCCGAAGCAGAACCATTTCTTCTCGACCGACGACGTGGCCGTGCTCATCAAGCGCCTGTACCAGGGCAGCGTGCGGCTCATCGACGGCTTCCACGCGCTGCGCGACGGCATCGAGCTGCACCGCGTGGGCGGCCACACCGACGGCCTGCAGGTGGTGCGCGTGCGCACCGCGCGCGGCTGGGTGGTGCTGGCCTCCGACGCGGCGCACTACTACGAGAACCTCGCGCTGCAAAACCCCTTCCCCGCCATCTTCAGCCTGCCCGACATGCTGGCCGGCTACGCGCGCATCCGCGAACTGGCGGATGGCGAAGACCTCATCGTGCCCGGCCACGACCCTGCCGTCTGCACGCGCTTCGAGAGCGCGGGCGTGCCCGGCGTGCACGCATACCGCATCGCCTGATTCTTTTTCTTTTCTGGAGACACGACGACATGACTTCTTTGAGCAAACGCGCCCTCGTGCTGGGCGCCGCCGCCCTGGCCCTGGGCGGCCACGCATTCGCCCAGGGCGCGGCCGACTGGCCCGCGGCCAAACCCGTGACCATCGTGGTGGGCTTTTCCGCGGGCGGCCCGACCGACGTGGTGGCGCGCATCGTGGCCGAGCAGCTGTCCGCCAAGTTCAAGCAGAGCTTCGTGGTGGACAACAAGGCCGGCGCCTCCGGCGGCGTGGCGGCCAACCTCGTCAGGCAGGCCGCGCCCGACGGCTACACGCTGATGTTCGGCAGCAGCAGCACGCTGTCCATCATCCCCACGCTGCAGAAGACCGCCTACGACCCGCTGCGCGACTTCACCGCGATCGCGCTGGTGGCGAGCTATCCGTACTTCCTCGTCGCGCCCGCGTCGTCCAGCATCAAGTCGCTCGACGAGCTGCTCAAGCAGGGGCGCGCAGGCGGCTCGCAGCTGAGCTACGGCTCGGCCGGCAACGGCGCGGTGAACCACCTCGCGGGCGAGTGGTTCAAGCACGAGGCGAAGATCAACGCGGTGCACATCCCCTACAAGGGCGACTCGGCGGCGGTGACGGACCTCGTCGCGGGGCGGCTGGACTTCGCGTTCCTCGCGGGTTCGGTGGCGCTGCCGCAGGTCAAGGCGGGCAAGATGCGCGTGCTGGCCTCGGCCAGCGCCGTGGCGGGGCGCGGCGGCGAGGGCGTGCCCACGCTGGGCGAGCGCTACAAGGGCTTCGCGGCCGAGCCGTGGAACGGCCTCATGGGCCCGAAGGGCGTGCCCGAGCCCATCGTCGCCAGGCTCAACGCCGCGGTGAACGAGATCATGGCCCGGCCGGACGTGCTGGCGCGCCTGGCGCCCATGGAGCAATATGCCTTCACCGGCACGCCGCAGCAGTTCACCGACCACATCAAGTCGCAGACCGAACGCTGGGCGTCGGTCATCAAGGCATCCAACATCCAGGTGGACTGAAGGCATGCAGTATTCGCAATTCATCGCGGGCACGTTCCGCCAGGGCGCGGGCGCCGAGCGTTTCGCCGTCATCAACCCGAGCACGGGCCAGCCGCTGGGCGACTACGCCTGCGCCACGCCCGAGGACGTGCAGGCCGCCATCGATGCGGCCGCCAAGGCGCTGCGCCCGTGGAGCCGCACGCCGGCCTACGAGCGCTCCACCCTGCTGCGCCACGTGGCCGTGCTGATGCGCGAGCGCGGCGACGCCATCGCCGCGCAGATCGCGAGCGAGCTGGGCAAGCCCTTGGGCGAGGCGCAAAAGGAAGTGGTAACCGCCGCCGAGATGTTCGAGTGGGCGGCCGAGGAAGCGCGCCGCATCTACGGCCGCACTATTCCCCCGCGCGGCGCCGGCATCACGCAGACCGTGGCGCTGGAGCCCATCGGCGTGGTGGCCGCCTTCGCAGGCTGGAACGCGCCGGCGATCACGCCCTCGCGCAAGATCAGCGGGGCGCTTGCCGCAGGCTGCACCATCGTCATCAAGCCTTCGGAAGAAACGGCTGGCGTGGCGCTGCACATCGCAAAGGCCGTGCAGGACGCGGGCGTGCCCGATGGCGTGGTCAACATGGTGTTCGGCGAACCCGGCGCCATCGCCGACCAGCTCTGCGCCTCGCCACAGGTGCACATGGTCACCTTCACGGGCGCCACCTCGGTCGGCAAGCAAATCGGCGCCAAGGCCGCGCTGACCATGAAGCGCGCCACGCTGGAGCTGGGCGGCCATGCGCCCGTCATCGTCTGCGACGACGCCGATGCCGACCGCGTGGCGCGCGCGGCCGTGGCGACCAAGTACCGCAACGCGGGCCAAGTCTGCACCTCGCCCACGCGCTTTCTGGTGCAGGCGGGCGTGTTCGACGCGTTCCTCGAAAGCTTCGTGCAGGCCGCGCAGACGCTCAAGGTGGGCGACCCGTTCGACGCGGCCACGCAGATGGGGCCGCTGAAGAACCAGCGCCGCCTGCATTCCATCGACCGTCTCGTGCAGGACGCGCGCGAACGGGGCCTCACCATCGCCACGGGCGGCGAGCACATCGGCACCGAGGGCTTCTACTACCGGCCCACGGTGATCTTGCGGTCATCGCTCGATTGCGACGCGGCCAATATCGAACCCTTCGGCCCGGTGGCGCTCATCAGCCCGTTTGGCGAACTGAGTGAAGCCATCGCCGAGGCCAACCGCCTGCCCTTCGGCCTCGCGTCCTACGCGTTCACCAACGACGTGCAGCGCGCCCACCGCCTCGCGGGGGAGATCGACAGCGGCGTGGTCTGCATCAACGAATGGCAGGCCTCGCTGCCCGAGACGCCCTTCGGCGGCCACAAGGACAGTGGTCTGGGATCGGAGGGCGGCGTCGAGGGCCTGATGGAGTTCCTGCGCGTGAAGTGCGTGCGCCAGGGGGTGCAGGCATGAGCACGGTATTGGGCTTCGTCGGCGTCGGCGTGATGGGCGAGGGCATGTGCCGCAACCTGCTGCAGAAATGCGGGCTGCCGGTGCACGTGGCCGACGTGCAGGCCGAGAACGTGGCGCGCCTCGCCGCGCAGGGCGCGGTGGCCTCCAGCGTGCGCGCGCTGCGCGAGACGGCGCACACGGTGTTCCTCTCGCTGCCCTCCATCGACCAGGTGGAGGAGGTGTGCCTAGGCGCCGACCCGCTCGTGGCGCCCGGCGGCACCGTCAAGACCGTGGTGGACATGAGCACCAGCGACGTGCCGCGCACCCGCGCGCTGGCCGAGCGGCTGGCCGCGCTGGGCGTGCGCTTCCTCGACGCGCCCGTGGCTCGCAGCCGCGAGGCCGCCAACAACGGCACGCTGCTCATCACCGTGGGCGGCCCGGCCGACCTGTTCGAGTCCGTGGCGCCGTGGCTGCGCTGCATGGGCTCCGACGTGATGCACTGCGGCGACGTGGGCGCGGGGCAGGTGGTCAAGATCATGAACAACATGGTGCTGCTCTCCACCGTCAATGCGCTGGCCGAGGCGATGGCGATCGCCGAGGCGGCAGGCGTGGACAAGGCGCTGCTCGCCAGCGTGCTGCGCCTGGGTTCGGCCGACTCGTTCGCGCTCAAGCTCACGGGCGAGCGGCTGGCGACGGACGTGTTCCCCGAAAAGCTCTTCCCCGCCGCCTACGCGCTCAAGGACCTGAAGCTGGCGCTAGGCCTCGCGCAGGCCTCGGGCATCACCGCCACGGTGGCGCAGGCCACGGCCACGCTATTGGATGCCGCCTGCGCGCGCGGCTATGCGATGAACTACTACCCGGTGATCTACCGGCTGCTTCGAAAAGAATAGCTGCCTGCGCTTATCAAAAGATGGTTTCAGATATTTTTAGCATGAAATACTTTGCTGGCGAGCGTCAAAAGCTCACTTTTCCATAGCCTCTGCCATCAGCCAATCCTTGAACGCCGCGATCTTGCTGGAGTACCGCTGCAGCGCCGGCGTGACAATGTAGTGCCCCTGGCCCGTGCGCAGCGGGCGCGCGAACGGGCGCACGAGGCGGCCGGCCTGGAAGTCGGCCTCCAGCATGTGCTGCTGGCCGATGGCGATGCCCAGCCCGTCCATGGCCGCCTGCCAGGTGAGGATGGAGCTGCTGAAGACCATGGTCTCGGCCGTCTCGAACAGCTCGGGCAGCCCGGCGTACGCGAGCCAGCGCGGCCAGTCGTCCTTGCGGTATTTGGAGATTAGCAGGCGCTTGCCACGCAGCGCCTCGGGCGGCGCGCCCGCCGCGATGAAACCGGGGGCGCAGACGGGTTCCACCACGTCCTGCAGCAGCAGCGTGGCCTCGGCGCCGGGCCAGTGGCCGTCGCCGAGCACGATGGCCAGGTCGCATTGCTCGGCACCGAAATCGAGCGGCGCGGAACTGTTGGTGATGGCCACCTCCACCTCCGGGTGCCGTGCCTTGAAGTGCGGCAGGCGCGGGATCAGCCAGCGCGCGGTGAGCGTAGTGTAGGTGCGCAGGCGGATGACGTTGTTCGAGTACTTGCGCGTGATGGCCTCGGTGGCGGCCGCGATCTCGCAGAACGCCGGGCCGATGCGGCGGGCATAGGCCTCGCCCACCTCGGTCAGGCGCACGCCCACGCGCTCGCGCGTGAAGAGCTGCACGCCCAGATACTCCTCCAGCACCGCCACCTGCCGGCTCACGGCCGACTGGCTCACGTTCAACTCGCTGGCCGCCAGCGTGAGGTTGCCGGTGCGCGCGACGACCTCGAAGACCTTGAGGGGGTTGAGCGGCGGCACTTTCATAGCGCGCCTCCGATCCCGCACCAAGCCACGGGCAGGCCGGGCACGTCGCCCCGCGTGGGCAGCGCCGGTCCCCTGGCCGACGCGGGCGCGCAGCCGGCGATGTCCATCCAGCACGGGTGCGCGCCATAGGGGTACCGGAACGGCGATTCACCCAGTTGCGCGGTTGGGGTGGAAAGGGGCGTCCAAGGCGTGTCCATACGGCGATTGTCCCGCAGTCGCCCTCATGGAAATCGCCCTCAGGCACTCCAGCTCTTCAGAATGGTTGCGAAGTCCGTATCCGGATGTGCCAATGGCGGCATCGGCTGCCCGGTGACACTGCGGCTGAAGCGAGGTGCGGGTGCAGGCTGCACCACTCCGTCCACTTCGATAAAGGTCTTGCGCGCTTTCATGTGCGGATGCTGCGGCGCTTCCGCGAACGATAGAACGGGCGAGAAGCACACGTCGGATCCCTCCAGCAGTTCGCACCACTGTTCGCGTGTCCGCGTACGAAAGCGCTGCGCGATCTGCGCCTTTGCAGCCGGCCAGGTGGCGCGATCGTTCTGTGCGCCGAGGACCGCAGCGTCGAGGTCCAACTTATCCAGCAACTGCCGGTAGAAGCGCGCCTCGATGGGTCCGATGGCAATCCATTGGCCATCCTGGCATTCGTAAACGTCGTAGAACGGCGCGCCCGAATCCAGCACATTGCTGCCGCGCTGGTTTTGCCACTGGCCCGCGCCGTGCAGGCCGTAAAACAGCGCCGCAAGCGAGGCGGCGCCGTCGACGATGGCGGCATCCACGACCTGGCCTTTGCCTGAGCGGGTCCGTTCGAGCAATGCCGCCAGGATGCCCATGGCAAGGTACAGCGCACCGCCACCCATGTCGCCGGCCACCGCCAGGGGAACGGCGGGCGCCTGCCCCGCCCGCCCGATGGCATGGAGAACGCCCGTCAGGGACAGGTAGTTGATGTCATGACCCGCGGCCTGGGCGAGCGGGCCATCCTGGCCCCAGCCGGTCATGCGTCCGTAGACCAGGCGCGGGTTGCGCGCATGGCATGCCTGCGGGCCCAGCCCCAGGCCCTCCGCGACACCAGGGCGATAGCCCTCGACCAGCACGTCCGCGTACTCCGCCAGGGCGAGGACTTCCTCCACGGCAGCAGGGTCCTTGAGGTTCGCATGTGCCAACCTGCGATTGCGCAGGAGCGGATTGAAGCGAACCGGCCTTTGCACCCCGAGGTCGGCGGCCTCGGGGCGGTCGATGCGCAATACAGAGGCGCCGAGATCAGCCAGCAGCATGCAGGCCATCGGTCCAGGACCGATACCCGCCAGTTCGATGACCTTGATACCGTGCAGCGGTCCCATGGGCATGTTCCTTTCGGGACGCAGATGTCAGTCGATCTTGAGGCCGCTGGCTTTCACCAGTTCGGCCCACTTGGCCTCCTCGGTCTTCAGGAACGTCCGGGTCTGCGCCGGACCGCCTGTCAGGGGCTGGGCATAGAGGTTCTCGATGGCGCGCTGGACTTCCGGCTGGCGGGAGACCTCCGCGATTTCCGCGCTCAGCTTCTGCACGATCGGCGCGGGCGTTTTGGCGGGGGCGATCACCATATAGGTGGCCTCGACGTTGAAGCCCTTCATTCCCAGCTCGTCCAGGGTGGGCACATTCGGAAGCGCCTTCAGGCGTTGCGTGCCCGTGACCGCGATGGCGCGCAGCTTGCCCGACTCCACCAGCGGCACGGCCGTGGAAATGCTGCCGAACATCAGGTCGATGGTGCCCGCTACCAGGTCCAATTCAGCCGGTGATATGCCCTTGTAGGGTACGTGCGTCAGGCCGGGCGACGCAGCGGTCAGCTTGAACAGCTCGCCCGACAGATGGACCGACGAGCCCATGCCCGGCGAGCCGAAGGTCACCTGGGCGTCCGGTTTCCTGCCGGCCCGCGCGATGTCGTCGATGGTCTTGAAACTAGAGTTGGCGGGGACGACCAGCAGATTGGGCGTGGACGCGATCAGCGCAATCGGGGCCAGGTCGCGCTCCCAGTTGTAGACGTTGCGCTTGAGGGCCGCATTGATGGCCACGTAGTTGGCCGCCATGACCAGCGAATAGCCGTCGGGGCTGGCTTGCGCCAGTTGCTGCACAGCGACGTTGCCGCCGCTGCCGGGGCGGTTTTCCACTACCACGGGCTGGCCCAGGCGCTCGGTGAGCCGAGTGGCATAGAGCCTGGCCAACTGGTCCGTCGCGCCGCCGGGCGCGAACCCCACATAGAGCTTGATGGCGCGGGTCGGGTAGTGATCGGTCTGGGCGAATCCTGGCGCCATGGCGCAAGCCAATACCAAAGAGCCAAGCAGCTTGACGAGTTTCAAAGTAGCCTCCTATGAAGTATTCCGACGACTCGTAGATCATATCGACAAATCGGAAAAAACAAAAGATAATACGAATCACCGAAACATTATTTGGCATATCGGAGATTAAATGGAGCTCAACTTGAACGGCCGCGTGGCCCTGATCACCGGCTCCGGCCGCGGCATCGGCAAGGCCGCCGCGCTGGCCCTGGGACGCGAAGGTGCCCGCATCGTCATCACGGACATCGACGCCACAGCGGTGGAGCAGGCGTGTGCGGAGCTGCGCGCGCAGGGCTGCGAGGCCATCGGCCACGCAGCCGACGTCTGCAACGAAGAGCAGGTGGCTGCGCTAGCCAGCCGGGCCATCGAGGCCTTCGGCAAGGTGGACATCCTGGTCAACAACGCCGGCTTCACCCGCGACAAATACCTGACCAAGATGCCGGTCGAGGACTGGGACGCGGTCGTCGACACCATCCTGAAGGGTGCCTATCTGTGCACGAAGGCGGTTCTGCCTTCCATGATCGAGCAGCGCTGGGGACGCATCATCAACATTTCCTCGAGGGCCCACCTGGGCAATCCCGGCCAGACCAACTACTCGGCGGCGAAGGCCGGCCTGATCGGCTTCACCCGCGCGCTGGCCATGGAGCAGGGCAAATTCAACATCACCGCCAACGCCATCGCGCCCGGGTTCATCGAGACGGAACTCGTGAAATCCCTGCCGACCTACGAGAAGCTGCGCGAGGCCGCGCTGGCCAGGAACCCGGTCCCGCGCCTGGGCCGGCCCGACGACATCGCCAACGCCATCCTGTTCCTGGCATCGGACTGCGCGGGCTACATCACCGGCGACACGCTGCACGTCACCGGCGGACGCTATTCATCTTGAGGGCCAACAGCATGTCCGAAACCCAGATCGCCCAGGATCAGCCGCAGCCCGCGCTGCGGCCCGGTGACTCCTTCCGCACGGCCGGCCGCACCATCACGGAGGCCGACGTCGTCAACTTCGCCTGCCTGTCGGGCGATTTCAACCGGCTGCACGTTGATGCCGAGTACGCCGCCGGCACGAACTTCGGCCAGCGCATCGCCCACGGCCTGCTGGTGCTGTCCGTCCTGTCGGGGCTCACCACGCAGTCGAGCGGCTACCGAGCGCTCGAGCCCTGGATCCTCGCGCTGCTGGATGTGAGCTGCCGCTTTCCCAAGCCCACCTTCATCGGTGACACGGTTCACGTGCAGGTAACAGTCGCGGAGCGCACGCCATCCAGCCGTCCCGGACGCAGCATCGTCGTGTTCCGCCGCGAAGCGGTGAACCAGCGCGGCGAGGTCGTCGTGCAGGCCGATTTCAAGATGATGGTCCGCGACGAGGTGCCGGCATGACGGGCTTCAGCGACCTCACGCGGCTGGTCGCGCCGCGCAGCATGGTGATCGTGGGCGCCTCGGCGCGCGAGGGCAGCCAGGGCCGCCGGCTGGTGGACAACGTGCTGGTGCATTCCGGCTTCGACGGCGAGGTGTACCTGGTCAACCCAGGCTCCAAGGAGATCCTGGGCCATCCCTGCTATCCGTCCGTGGCGGATGTTCCGGCTTCCGGCATCGACGTGGCGCTGGTCATCGTCAGCGCGGTGCATGTCCTGCCGGCCCTGGAGCAATGCGCAGCCAAGGGCATCGCCTTCGCGATCGTCATGAGCGCGGGCTTTGCCGAAACCGGCGACGAGGGCCGCCACATGGAGCAGGCGATCGCCGCGCTGTGCAGGCGCACGGGCCTGCGCGTGTACGGTCCCAACTGCCCCGGCCTCGTCAACCTCCGGCTGGGCCTTGGCATGACCTTCTCGCCAGCGTTCAAGGACGACTTGAACTCAGGCGCCATCGGCCTGGCCACGCAGGGCGGCGGCCTCGGCCGCACGGTGCTGCAGGCCCTGTCCTTCGGCGACGGCGTCGGGCTGTGGTGCTCCGGCGGCAACGAGTGCGACCTGGGCCTGCCCGACTTCATCGCCCACATGGCCGTGGATCCGCATATCCGTGTGATCGCCGTGCTGATGGAGGGCGTGAAGGACGGCGACCGCCTGCGCAGCGCGCTGGCCCTGGCGCGTGCGAACGACAAACCCGTCGTCATCCTCAAGGTCGGACGGTCGGAGCAGGGCGTGAAGGCGGCGCAATCGCACACGGCCTCGATCGCCGGCTCGGCGCGCGTCAACAGCGCCGTCTTCCGCCAGCACGGCGCGGTCGAGGTGCAGGATCTGGACGAACTCTCGGCGGTGGCGCGGCTGCTCGCTGCCCCCCGGCCCGCGGCAGGAGCCGGCCTGGCGATCGTCACCTTTTCGGGCGGCACCGCGGCCCTCGCTGCCGACATCGCCGGCGCGGCGGGGCTGCCGATCGCAAGCTTCTCGCCTTCGACCAGCGCGGCGTTGCGCGAACTGCTGCCCGCGTTTGCCAACATCGCCAATCCGCTGGACACCACGGCGGACATCATCCGAGAACCGGCCCTTGTCACGCGTTGCCTGCGCCTCGTGTGCGATGACCCGAACGTCGGCGCAGTGATGTTCCCGATTCCCATGGACTACGCCGGCATCACCGCGACGATGGCCGGCGCCATCATCGAAGCGGCCAGCGCGCAGGCCAAGCCGATCGTCCCTGTCTGGATGAGCCGCCGCATGGGCGAAGGTTTCAAGGCGATGGAAGAAGCCGGCCTGCTGCCCTTCCTGTCGCTCACCGACTGCGTCGCCGCGCTGCGCCACCTGTGGCCAGCGGCAGCGCCAGCTGCGACCGCGTCCGCCGAAGCCAAAGCGCCAGCCGCCGCCGATGCGCATCACGCGCCATCCGGCGAGGCGTCTTCTGCCGCGCTGAGCGAGAGTGATGGCAAGGCCTTGCTGCGCAAGGCGGGCATCGCGGTGCCCGAGGGCGGCGTTGCCGGCAACGACAGCCAGGCCGTGGAACTGGCAAAGGCGGTGGGCTTTCCGGTGGCAATGAAGATCGTGAGCGCGCAAATCCCGCACAAGACCGAGGCGGGCGGCGTGCGCCTGAACCTCGCGGACGAGCAGGCGGTAAGGTCGGCCTACCAGTCCATCCTGGACACGGTATCCCAGCGGCAGCCGGACGCCGTCATCGACGGCGTGCTGGTGGAGAAGATGTTCCCCGCCGGCGGGCGTGAAATCCTGATCGGCGTGCACCGCGACGACGCCTTTGGCCTGGTACTGACCGTCGGCCTTGGCGGCATCTTCGTGGAAATGCTCAAGGATGTCGCGCATCGTGCGCTGCCCATCAAGCCGCAGGACGCGAGCGAGATGCTGCGCGAGCTCAAGGGCTATGCGCTGCTCGAAGGCGTGCGCGGGCAGGCACCGGCGGACATCGCCGCGCTGGAGGATCTGCTGCTGCGCGTTTCACGCTTTGCCACCGCGCAGGGGCCGCGCCTGCGCGAGCTGGACCTGAACCCCGTGTGGGTCGGCCGCGATGGCGAGGGCGCCGTGCCGCTCGACGCGCTGGTCGTGCTCGACCCTGCCCACTGACCCATCTTTCCCAGATT
Source organism: Alicycliphilus denitrificans (assembly GCF_044792555.1). Classification (GTDB taxonomy): domain Bacteria; phylum Pseudomonadota; class Gammaproteobacteria; order Burkholderiales; family Burkholderiaceae_C; genus Alicycliphilus; species Alicycliphilus denitrificans_A. The sequence goes on along the minus strand of NZ_CP126238.1, from coordinate 329,853 downwards.
TCGAACCAGGTAATTCCCAACATGAGCATCCATACCGACATCGGCTACGCCACCGTCCATGACATCTTCGTGCGCGGCCGCAACCTCTCCACCGACATCATCCCGAACGCCGACTTCGCGGAGATGGCCTGCCTGTGCATCCTAGGGCGTACGCCCGAGCCGAACTTCAAGCGCATGATCAACCTGCTGCTGGTCACTTCCTGCGACCACGGCTTCACGCCCAGCTCGATCTCCAGCCGCCTGACCTTCCTGGGGGCGCCCGAGTCGCTGCAGGGCGCCGTTGCCGCCGGCCTGCTGGGCGCGGGCGACCGCTATCTTGGCGCAACGCAGAACGTGGCCGAAATGCTCGTAACCTGGAGCAAGGGCATCGCGGCCGATGCGCCACAGGCGCAGTTCGACGGCCGCGCCCGCGAACTGCTGCAGGCCTACCGCAGCGACAAGAAGCGCATCCAGGGCGTCGGCCACCCGATCCACGTCGAGGGAGATCCGCGCGTGCCGGCGCTGCGCGCCATCTCGAAGGAGAACGGCTACTACCGCGCGTGCTGGCGGCTGCTGGACGCCGTCGAGAAGATCCAGGCCCAGGAGTTCGGCCGCAAGCTGCCGATCAACGGCGCAGGCGCAATGGGCGCCATAGCCGCCGACCTGGGCCTCGATCCGCGCATTGCGCGCGGCTTGGCGCTCGTGGGCCGCACGGCCGGGCTCGTGGGCCACATCATGGAAGAAGCCGTCCGGCCCAACGGACCCGAGATCTGGGACGTGGTGCTGAAAGAAGAGGCAAAGGCGCACTGAGATGGACTTCTCCCTTGATGAAACCCAGATCGCCGCGCGCGATGCGCTGCGGCGCTACCTGCAGGCCGAAGTGGCACCGCTGGTGGATCGCCACGAGGCCGAACACAAGCCCGTGCCAGCCGGAGTGATCGCCGCCATGCGCGAATATGGCCTGCTGGGCGGCCTGCTGCCGGAGGACGTGGGCGGCTTCGCGCTGCCCATGACCACCTACGGAACGCTGATCTGCGAAGTCGCCCGCGTGTGGCCGTCGCTGCGCAGCGTCACCAGCACGAGCAACCTGGCGGCCTCGGTCATCGCCGATGCCGCCAGCCCCGAACTGCGCGATGCGTTCCTGCCGGGCATCCTCGAAGGCAAAACCGTGGCCTGCTTCGCGCTAAGCGAGCCCAACATCGGCTCCGACGCGGCCCATGTGGAAACCCGGGCCGAGCCCCTGCCACAAGGCTGGCGCATCACGGGACGCAAGCTCTACATCAGCAACGGTCCGATCGCGGACGTGGGCGTGGTCTTTGCCCGCACGCCGTTGCCCGATGGCAGGCAGGGGGTTTCCTGCGTGCTGTTCGAATCGTCCAGGCAGGGCTTTTCCGTAACACCGCTGTCCAAAATGGGCATGCACAGCTGCCCGCTCGGCGAACTGCTGTTCGATGGTGTCGAGGTGCCCACGGGGCACCTACTTGGCGCGCCCGGCCAAGCCTTCTCGCTTGCCAAGAAGCACCTCAACGTCGGTCGCTGCGTGGTGGCCTTTTCCGCGCTCGGCATCGCGGAAGCAGCGCTTGAGGCCGCCGTGCAGTACGCCAAGGACCGCAGGCAGTTCGGCCGGCCCATCGGCGCCTTCCAGATGGTGCAGCAGATGGTGGCGGACATGATGGCGCTGGTCGAGACCTCGCGTCTGCTGTGCTATCGCGCCGCGGACGCGCTGGACCGGCACGCGCCCGATGCCGCACTGTATTGCTCGATGGCCAAGCGCCATGCCACGGAGGCGGTGCTGCGTGTCGCGGAGCTGTCCCTACAGGTGCACGGCGGCGCGGGATACACCTCGCTCTTTCCCGTGGAGCGCTACTATCGCGACGCACGGCACTTGAGCATCGCGGAAGGCACGAACCAGATCCAGTCGATGCTGGTCGCCCAGACGGCCCTCGGCCTGTCCGCGCTGCGCTGAGCGCCGTCCGCATCCTCATCAGGAAGAGAATCCCACCCCATGCCACAGACCGTTCCCGCAGCACAGCGCGCCCTCCAGGTATTCGAATACTTCGCTCGCGAGGGAAGGCCCTTGACTAACTCGGAGCTGGCACGCCACCTGGAACTTGCCGACAGCAGTTGCTCGGACCTGCTGTTCACCCTGCGCGAGGCAGGCTATCTCGTGCGGATGCCCAAATCGCGCTTCTTCTATCCAACGACCCGCCTGCACGACCTGTCCCAGCGGATCGCGGCAAAAGATCCGATGCAAGCCTTCACGTCCGAGGCGCTCGAACTGCTGACCAAGCGCACAGGCGAGAGCTCCATGTGCGGCCACCTGGACGGCAATGGGGTCAAGATCTTCGCCTGCCAGGAGAGCCAGCGCGCGCTGCGCTACGTGCTGCGCCCGGGCACCATGGTCACCGTGCATTCAACGGCGCTTGGCAAGGCCATCCTGGGCGCGATGCCCGCGCAAGAGCGCGAGGCACTAATCGATCAGCTTGCCATGGAGCCGATCACCGACGCCACCTTGCAGGACCGCGAGGCGCTGCGGCGCGAGATCTCGGCTGGCATCGAGAAAGGCTGGTTCCTGGCCAGGGACGAAGGCGCCGAAGGTGTGATGGCGTTGGGCATTGCGGGGGACGTCAGCGGCCGCCTCACGGCACTGTCGGTCGTCGGCCCCACGCGGCGGATGGAGAAGAGCCTGGCCGCGAACGTGGAGATTCTGCTGGCGGCTCGCAAGGAGTTCTTCTAAGGATTTCAAGAGTCGGGCTCGAGTCAACGCAAAATGGAAAAGGCCCGCGCGCGACGGGCCAAAGTCCTTGGAATAACGGTTGCCCGTTTCGTGCTCAACGGTGGTACGCCGTCTCCCCATGCGCGCTGATGTCCAGCCCCTGGCGCTCGGACTCTTCGTCCACGCGCAGGCCCACCAGCAGGTCGGCAATCTTGTACGCGACGACCGACACCACGCCGGACCAGACGATGGTGAACAGCACGCTCTTGGTCTGTATCCACACCTGCGCGCCCATGCTGAAGGTCTCGGGCGTGGCGCCGCCCGTGCCGCCCAGGCCCTGGGCCGCGAACACGCCGGTGAGGATGGCGCCAACGATGCCGCCCACGCCATGCACGCCGAAGACGTCGAAGGCGTCGTCCACCTTCAGCATGCGTTTCAGGCCGCCCACGCCCCACAGGCACACCAGGCCGGCGACCAGGCCGATGGCGATGGCGCCCATGGGCCCGACGAAGCCGGCGGCCGGCGTGACAGCCACCAGGCCGGCGACGGCGCCCGAGGCCGCGCCCAGCATCGAGGCCTTGCCCTTGTGCAGGGCCTCGCCCGCGCTCCACGACAGCGTGGCGGCGGCGGTGGCCAGCACGGTGTTGACGAAGGCCAGGCCGGCGGCGGCGTTGGCGGCGCCGGCGGAGCCGGCGTTGAAGCCGAACCAGCCCACCCACAGCAGCGACGCGCCCACCATGGTCAGCGTGAGCGAGTGCGGCGTGAACGCCTCGCGGCCGAAGCCTATGCGCTTGCCCACCATGTAGGCGCCCACCAGGCCGGCAATACCGGCGTTGATGTGCACCACGGTGCCGCCCGCGAAGTCCAGCGCGCCGTCGGCCGCCAGCAGCCCGCCGCCCCAGACGATGTGCGCCATGGGCACGTAGCTGAAGCTGAACCACAGCAGCGCGAAGATGAGCACGGCCGAGAAGCGCATGCGCTCGGCGAACGAGCCCACGACCAGGGCCACTGTGATGGCCGCGAACGTGCCCTGGAAGGCGAAGAACACGTATTCCGGGATGGTCGCGAGGGCGCCAAAGGTCTCCAGGCCCACGCCCTTGAGGAAGATCTTGGACAGATCGCCCACGAACCGGCCCTCGCCCGAGAACGCCAGGCTGTAGCCGTAGATGGCCCACAGCAGCGACACCAGGGCAAAGACCACGAACACCTGCATCAGCACCGACAGCATGTTCTTGGCGCGCCCCAGGCCGCCGTAGAACAGCGCCAGGCCGGGGATGGTCATGAGGATCACCAGCAGGGTCGAGGTCAGCATCCAGGCGGTGTCGCCGGAATCGATCTTGGGCGCGGGCGCCGCGGCAGGTGCTGCGGCGGGTGCGGGCGCGGCGGTGGTGGCCTCGGCGACCGGCTCGGGCGCGGCCTGCGCCTGTGCCAGTGCGGCGCTGCCACCGGCCAGCAGACCCAGGCCCAATACCAGGGAGGCAAGCAGTTTTTTCATGGTGTTTCTCCGTGGCTGGGGTTACAGGGCCTGCTCGCCGGTCTCGCCGGTGCGGATGCGCACCACCTGCTCCAGCTCGCTCACGAAGATCTTGCCGTCGCCGATCTTGCCGGTGCGCGCGGCGCCCTCGATGGCCTCGATGACGCGCTCGACCAGCGCGTCGGGCACGGCGGCCTCGATCTTCACCTTGGGCAGGAAGTCCACCACGTACTCGGCGCCGCGGTACAGCTCGGTATGGCCCTTCTGGCGGCCGAAGCCCTTGACCTCGGTGACGGTGACGCCCTGCACGCCGATGTCCGACAGCGCCTCGCGCACCTCGTCGAGCTTGAAGGGTTTGATGACGGCGGTGACCATTTTCATGATCGGCTCCTTTTCGAGAATTACAGGGTCTTGGTGAGCGTGACGATCAGACGCGCCTTGTTGGCGTCGCCAAAAAAGCCCTTCTTGTTGGCGCCGGCCACGGCCGCGGTCAAGGACAGGCCGCCGCCGAAGTCATAGGCGCCGCCCAGGCTGTAATCCACGTAGTTCGGCACGCCCAGGTCCCGGATGTCGCCGGCAAAGCGCGTATAGCCCAGGGCCGCCTTGAGCGTGGTTGCGGGCGCCACCTGCTGGGCGAACGCCAGGTTCAGGTAGCCCGTGTTGCGGCCGCGCTGGCTCGACGTCTTGGCGCCGGCCCAGCCGAAATAGTCCTTGGACACGGTGTGCGAATATTTGGCCGTGAACGGGCCCCAGCCGGCCGCGCCATACAGCTCGACGGTGTTGCCGCTGCTGTTGCCGGGATAGACATAGGCCAGCGCGCCCAGGTCCAGGTCCAGCGCACCGGCCTTGAGCTTGTAGCCGCCGTACAGGTCGGACTCGATGGAGTTGCCCGCCAGCCAGTCCACGCTGGAGTTCCAGTTGCCCAGGTAGAAGCCGCTGCCCTCGAAGGCGTAGTCGAAGCCGCCCTGGATGGCCGGGCTCACGGCCTTGATGCGGTGCACGTCCTGGTCCTGGCCGCGGAACTTGTAGTTGCTGGTCAGCGAGATATTCGCCGTCAACTCGGCGCTGGCCATTGCGGGCAGGGCCGCGGCCACAAGGGCTAGGCTCAGGGACTTCAGCGATGCAGGGGACATGGTTCCTCCGGTAGGTGTGGAAAGCGGACACAGGCCTCTATGCACGGATCGTGCCAACCACCATGCAGGTACATTTGGCAGTCAGGGTGCCGCCCCGCCGCTGGGCCATGCACCAAATTGGGGAGGGTTCACACGATGAGTCTTGCTTTGGTGCAAAGCCGCGCCCTGCTGGGCCTGCAGGCGCCTACCGTCACCGTGGAGGTGCATCTGGCCAATGGCCTGCCGAGCTTTGCGCTCGTGGGCCTGGCCGATGTCGAGGTGAAGGAGGCGCGCGAGCGCGTGCGCTCGGCGCTGCAGAACGCGGGGCTGGAGTTCCCGAGCAACAAGAAGATCACCGTGAACCTGGCGCCGGCCGACCTGCCCAAGGACTCGGGGCGCTTCGACCTGCCGATTGCCCTGGGCATCCTGGCCGCCAGCGGGCAGATCTCTGCGGAGCGCCTGGCCGGCTGGGAATTCGCCGGCGAGCTGTCGCTGTCGGGCCTGCTGCGGCCCGTGCGCGGCGCGCTGGCCACCAGCCTGGCGCTGCGCGCGCAGGATCTGCGCATGGTGTTGCCGCCGGGCAGCGCCGAGGAGGCCGCCCTGGTGCCCGGCGCCGAGATCTGGCGCGCGCGCCACCTGCTGGACGTGGTGCACCGGTTCCTGCCCGCGGGCAGCACGCCCGAACCCGCAGACGACGACGGCTGGCAGCGCCTGGCGCCGACCACGCCCGCCGCGCCCACCGATGGCCCGGATCTGGCCGACGTGAAGGGCCAGGCCGCGGCCAAGCGCGCGCTGGAGATCGCCGCCGCCGGGGGCCATGGCCTCTTGCTGGTCGGCCCGCCGGGCTCGGGCAAGTCCATGCTGGCGCAGCGCTTTGCCGGCCTGCTGCCGCCCATGAGCGTGGAGCAGGCGCTGGAGAGCGCGGCCATCGCCAGCCTGGCCGGGCGCTTCACGAGCGCGCAGTGGATGCGGCGCACCACGGCCAGCCCGCACCACAGCTGCAGCGCCGTGGCCCTGGTGGGCGGGGGCTCGCCGCCGCGGCCGGGCGAGATCTCGCTGGCGCACGAGGGCGTGCTATTCCTCGACGAATTCCCCGAGTTCGCGCGCAGCGCGCTGGAGGCCCTGCGCGAGCCGCTGGAGAGCGGGCGCATCACCATCGCGCGCGCGGCGCAGCGCGCCGAATTCCCGGCGCGCTTCCAGCTCGTCGCCGCCATGAACCCCTGCCCCTGCGGCTTCGCGGGCTCGGGCCAGCGCGCCTGCCGCTGCACGCCGGACCAGGTGGCGCGCTACCAGGGCAAGCTGTCCGGCCCGCTGCTGGACCGCATCGACCTGCATGTGGAGGTGCCACAACTGCCCGCCGAGGAACTCTTGAACGCCCCCGCCGGCGAGGCGAGCGGCGCGGTGCGCGAACGCGTGGCCCTGGCGCACGAACGTGCATTGAAGCGCCAGGGTGCGCCCAACCAGTCCTTGCAGGGCCAGCAGCTGGACCGCATGGCCGCGCTGGACGAGGCCGCGGCGCGCTTCCTGCAGACCGCCGCCGCGCGCCTGGCCTGGTCGGCGCGCGGCACACACCGCGCAGTCAAGGTGGCGCGCACGATCGCCGACCTGGCGGCGTCGGAGCATGTCACCGCAGCCCATGTGGCCGAGGCGGTGCAGTACCGGCGCGTACTGCGCGCTACTTTTTAAATAGCTATCCGCGCTTACCCGGCAAGCGTTAAAGCCAATTTTCTTTTACAAAACAAGGCGACTCTTGTCGCAGCGCTGGCAGCCAGACGCCCCGCCCCAGGCATCAGACCAGTGTCACATGGCGGCCTTGCCAGTCGGCCTGCCAGGCCGGCAAGGCATGGCCCGGCATGGGTCGAGCAATGAAATACCCTTGGGCCAGATCGCAGCCTGCCGCCAGCAGGTAGGCCCAGTCGGCCGCATCCTCCACGCCCTCCGCCACTGACGTCATGCCCAGCTGCCGGGCGATGTTGAGGCTCGCTTCGAAGATGGCGCCGCGCGTGTTGTCCTGTCCCGCCCCGTGAACAAAACCTTGGTCGATCTTGAGCTCGTCGAAGGGGATGTTGCGCAACTGGACGAGAGACGAATGGCCGGTGCCGAAATCGTCGATCGACAGGCTGAATCGCTTGAGCCGCAGGCGTGTGAGAACGTCCAAGGCGTTTGGAGCGTCCTGCATCAAGCGCGACTCGGTGACTTCAAGGATCAGATCGGAAGGCATCAAACCGTGCCTCTCGACCTCACTGGCAACGAAATCGGCAAAGTCCAGGCGCCGCAGGTTTTCCATGGATACATTCACCGCGATGCGCGGCGTCAGACCCTCGGCGCGCCAGCGCTGTGCCTGGGACAGCGCCTGGCTCAGCACCACTCTGGTCAGCGCATCGATCAGCCCATGTTCTTCAGCCACGCCGATGAACTGCTCGGGGAACACCAGCCCATCTTCGGGGTGAAGCCAGCGGACCAGGGCTTCCACACCGCGCAACGCTCCTGTCGCCAGCTCGACCTTGGGTTGGTAGTAATTAAGCAGCTCGCCGAGCTCGATCGCGCGCCGCACCTCTTGCGTCCCATAGGTCTTCTTGCGCTGTACCGGTCGGGGAAGCGCCCGGCTTTTCCAGCGCTCCAGCAGTTCTTCCAATGCTTGCAGCGCGACGGGCTTGGTCAGATGTCCCAGCACGCGAAGCCCGTGCGCGCCCGCCAAACGCTCGGCGGTTTCCAGGATGCGCACATCCTCGCCGCTCACCAGCGCCAGCGAACCGGTGTAGCCGCGCTCGCCCAGATGGCGCAGGAATTCCACGCCGTCCATGCCGGGCATATTGAGATCGGCCAGGACCAGGTCGGCCGCGCGATCCTGCTCCAGTGCGGATAGGGCCGCCTCGCCCGTGGGGAAGGTTTCGACTTGGGGCACACCCAGTCCGGCAAGCTGGCGGGCAAGCAGCTTGAGCGCAAAGGGATCGTCATCGAGTACGAAAACGCGTGGGGGGATCATGGTCAGGAGTCTCCCTGGACTTCTTCTTGGACTTTTGCGAGCTCAGCCTGAACCACTTTCAGCCGGCGCTCGAACTCTGCCAGATGCTCCAGCACTTGAGGGCCTTGGCCGGCCTGGGCCGCTGCTTCGATGCTGGCACAGATGTCGCCCAGCGCCAGTGCGCCGACCGAGCGGGACGAGGATTTGAGTTTGTGCGCGATGCCTCCTGCCTCTGCCCAGTCCTGGCGTTCACGGGCAGCGCGCAGCGCCAGCGCAGCCGTCTCAGCGGCTTGCCCGAAGTCCTGCAGGAATTCGCGGAGCAAGGTCGGCTCGTCGCTGCCCAGTACGCCTGCCAGCACCGTTCGATCCAGTACGGTCGATGCGGTGTTGGCCGCGCGGGCCGTGCTGGCGCCCGTCCAGGGCTGCGGGGCGGCGGGCGGTAACCATTCCTCCAGTGTGGCCTGCAGCACGTCCAGCGGCACCGGCTTGCTCAAGAAAGCGTCCATGCCAGCTGTCAGGCAGCGGTCTTCCTCGCCTTTCAAGGCGTTGGCCGTCAGCGCGATGATGGGGCGGCGTGCGCCTTCCGCCTCCTCGCGGCGGATGGCCTCGGTCAATGCATAGCCATCCAGCTCGGGCATGTGCACATCGGTGAGCAGCAAGTCATAGTGCCTGCTGCGCCACCGCTCCAGCGCTGCCTGGCCGTCGGCGGCCATGTCCGCCGCATAGCCTAGCTGGGCCAATTGCAAGGCGATGACCTTGCGGTTGATGTCATGGTCTTCCGCCACCAAGATGCGCGGGCCGTCTGCCAGCGGCAGCGCCGGCCCGTCTTGCGCCCCCTCAGGCGATCCCCATGTCTCGGCTTCGGATTGGGCCCGGCCAGCGGCCAGCAGCACGGCCCGCAGCAGTCTGGCGCGGTGCAGGGCGTCACGGTCCAACACGACCACGCCGGTCGATACCAGGCGCGGCTGCCGGCGGCGGCCACGGCCCAGCAGGACGGCGGGCAAGCCCTCGTCTCCCTCCAGGTGCAACCTGCTTGGCTGGATGTGCTCGCCGATCTCCAGCACAAGCAGTGCGCCCGGCCGGCCCGCATACGCGCTGCGTGCGCTCTCGGCGTCGGCATAGCCCTGGGTACGCGCTCCGGCATGTTCGAGGTATGCCGCCCAGTCCCGGCCATCGGCGGCATCCTCGGCGACGATGGCGATGTCGAGGCCGGCAAGAAGCGTCTGCGGCGCTGGCGCCGTCCAGGCCGGATCCCTCTGCAGGGGCAGGCTGACGCTGAACATGGCCCCGGCACCGGGTTCGCTGATGACGTCGATGCTGCCTCCCATCAGTTCCACCAGATGTTTGCAGATGGGCAGGCCCAGGCCGGTGCCGCCAAAGCGCCGGGTGGTGGAGAGATCGGCCTGGGCGAAGGCTTGGAACAGTTTGGCCTGGGTGGCGGCGTCCATGCCGATACCGTTGTCGCTGACCGTCAAACGCAGTCGGTCTGCCGACTCCAGGCACATGCGCAGGCGCACGCGCCCCGGTCGCGCTTGGCCGCTGGAGAATTTGATGGCGTTGGACAGCAGATTGTTCATGACCTGGCGCAAGCGCAGCGCATCCCCGATCACGGCGCTCGGCAGGCGCGGGTCGACGAATACCGTCAGGGTCACCCCTTTGCGCACGGCCAGCGGCCGCAGCGCGTCGCAGGCGCTTTCGGCGACATCGGCCGCAGACATGGGGGCGCGCTCCAGCCCCATGTGTCCGGCCTCGATCTTGGAAAAATCCAGGATGTCGTCAATGATCGTCAGCAGGTTCAGTGCGGAATCCCGGATGGTGTTGGCCAGGTCCATTTGGTGCGGTGTCAGGCTGGCCTGGCGCAGCAGATCCACGCTTCCCATCACCCCGTTCATGGGCGTGCGGATCTCGTGGCTCATGGCCGCGAGAAAGGCCGATTTGGCCTGGTTGGCGGCTTCGGCCGCGCGCTGCGCCTCTTCCAGCGCCGCGATGGCACGCTGGCGCTCGCTGATGTCGCGCAGGATGCCGGTGAAATAAACCTCGCCGTGGACCTCATACTGGCCGATTGCCAGCTCCAGCGGTACCTGCCGCCCGTCCCGGTGCAGGCCCACCACCTCACGGCCTATGCCGATGATGCGTGCCTCGCCGGTGCGCAGATAGCGCTCAATGTAGCCATCGTGGGCGCTGCGGTGCGGCTCCGGGACAATCCGTGAGACGTTGTGGCCAACGAGCTGCTCGGGTTGCCAGCCGAGGATGCGCTCGATGGCCGGGTTGGCGGACTGGACCGTGCCTTGGCGGTCAATCTGGATCACGCCGTCCACCAGATGGGCCACCAGGGCGCGGCTCTCTTTATCGCGTTGGACGAGTTCCCGGGTGCGGCCCTGGACTTCACGCTCCAGCCGCGCGGCCAATTTCTGCAGCTGCCGTCGCTTGGCCTCCCGGGCCGCCGCGTGGCTGGCTGCCGACAAGGTGGCAAATGAGGCCAGCAGAGCCGCCAGCATGGTGCCGACAAGAAACAGGCGGTCAGCGCCGGTGGCTCCGCTGTACCACAGCGCGTCGACCGCCCGCATTTCCAGCCGCCACCAGCGCCCGCCCATATTGATCTCGTGCGTCCATTGGGCGTCACCGGCCAGGCTGCCGATCAGAGGCACCATACCGTCCGCACCGACATCCTGGGCGCGAAAATCGATGCGCCGCTCGCGCGCGTCCTCGATGAAGGGGGCGAACAGTCCCTCGACGTTCAGCACGACCGCGACAAAGCCGCGCAATGCCGCACGCCGCGCGGCCACATTGGCGGATGCCGGCTGGAAGCCGGTCCGATAAACGGGTTGATAGATCACAACGCCCGGCCGCCCGCCGCGCAGCAGGACAAACGGGCCTGTGGTTACGGATTTGCCCAGATCCCGGGCCTGCTCCATGGCCGGCTGGTGCAAGGGACTCGATGACCGATCCAGTCCCAACAGGCCAGGAATTGATTGCGCCGCAGCCGACGACGCCGAGAAAGCGACAGGGAAATAGTTCTTTCGCTTGCGGGCCGGTACCGCATGGCCTTGGTCATCCGGTTCCAGCAGGCCGGTGCCGCCGCGTTGCCTCAGGGTGGCTTCAAACGCCGGACGCTCTGCGTGCGTGATCCGCGGCAGCCAGTCCAGGGCGACCAGCCCGGGGCCGTCCAGCAGGGATTCAGTGAACAGCGCGAATTCTCGCGGGGTCACGTCCTGGCTGGCGACGAAGAAGCGCCCAAGGGCCTCCAAATCGGGGCGGCTCGTCCGCAGCAGTCTGATGTTCCGGTCATAAAGGCCTTGCATCTGCGCCACGGCCTGGTCGCGCGCCACGCTGGCCTGCTCTCTATCGTGCGAGAGGGAGTTCAGCCCTATCAGCACCACAATCAGCAACAGCGGCAACCCTATCCGCAGCCAGACTCCGGCGGCCGACCGGACCTTGCCCTGCCAGGCCAGGTAACTCAGTGGCGCAATCAGCAATACGCCCAGCACGTCGCCGCAATACCAGGTGAGCCATTGGCCGAACCATCGCTCCTGGGGCAATTCACCGAGGCCATGCAGCACCAGTGCGGCAAGAGAAGCAGACACCAGGCAGGCGACCGGCCCCCCCAGCACCAGACCACTCAGCAGATCCGTATCCCTCGGTAGTTTTGCGGGGCCTGCGAGATGCCGGCGCCCAAGCCGGCGGGCCAGCTGCCGGGTCAACCACCAGCCAACGAGGGCCTGCATTACCGAAGCTGCGCCGACCACGATTGACAGCCAGCCCATTCCCGCCCATGCATTGCTGAGGGTCGCACCCAGCCAGATGCTGGGCCAATGGCGTGGGCCCATGGTGAGCAGGACAGCCAGCGCGAAACCGGCCGGGAACCAGATGGCTGTGGCCGAGCCATCCGGCAGCGCGAAAAGGCGACTGAGGAGCGCCAGTGCGAAATACCCTGCCGCCACCAGCAATACACGAACGACCCACTGGAGTCCGGAAGGCCGAAGAGTTTGCGCTGACTGGTCCAGCGTGGTTTTTGTTCGTGTCACGGTATTTTTGCGAGCTTGTATCTTTTTTTCGTCTTCTTATGTCGCGACGCTAGCCCAACAGCAAGATGCTATCTGTCGGGGTCAAGCCGCAGGTCACGCCGCATTGCCTCCGGCCGGGAGCACGGCATCGGCCGCAGCCGAGTTTTCCATGTAGATCTCATCCCCGATGGTCAGCACAAACGGCGCCACGGATTGCCGCCCCCACTGCTCCAGGCAGGGCGGTCGGATTATGGCCATGCGGGCGTGACGGCGCATTTTTCCTTTACAAACCCAGATAGGCCTGGCGCGCCCGCGCATCCTGCGCCAGTTCGGCCATACTGGCGCTATGCACGATGCGCCCCTGCTCCAGCACATAGGCCCGGTCGGCCACGGCCTCGGCCAGGGCCAGGTTTTGCTCGCTCAGCAATATGCCCATGCCCTGGGCCTTGAGCGCCAGGATGGTGCGCGCCATCTGCTCCACGATGAGCGGGGCCACGCCCTCGGAGGGCTCGTCCAGCAGCACCAGCAAGGGCTGGCCCATGAGGGTGCGCGCCACGCTGAGCATCTGCTGCTCGCCGCCGCTCATGCGTCCGCCCAGGCGCCGGGGCATCTCGCCCAGGTTGGGGAACAGGGTGAAGAGCTGCTCGGGCGTCCAGTGCGGCGCGGGCCGGCCGTCCTGCCAGCGGCGCGGGCCCTGGCGGCCGACCTCCAGGTTTTCCAGCACGGTGAGGCCGGTGAAGATGCGCCGGTCCTCGGGCACATAGCCCAGGCCGGCGCGGGCGATGCGATGGGGCTGCAGGCCGTCGATGCGCCGGCCCTGGAAGCGGATGCTGCCCTCGGCGCGCGGCATCAGGCCGGCAATGCTTTTGAGCGTGCTGCTCTTGCCCGCGCCGTTGCGCCCCATCAGGGCCACGACCTCGCCGCGGCCCACGGTCAGGGACACGCCGTGCAGGATATGGGCGGCGCCGTACCAGGCGTTCAGCCCCTCCACTGCGAGCAAAGGTGATATTGGGCTCTCGCGCTTTTCTGGCAAGCGCTGACAGCTATCGTTTTCTGAGCTTTCGGCGCCCAGGTAAGCCGCCTGCACCCGCGCATCGCCCCGGATCTGCTGTGGCGTCCCCTCGGCCAGCAGCTGGCCGCGCACCAGCACGGCCACGCGGTCGGCCTGGCCGAAGACCACGTCCATGCTGTGCTCGGTGAACAGCACGCCCATGCGCCGCTCGCGCGCCAGACGCTGCACCAGCCGCATCAGCGCCAGGCGCTCGGCAGGCGCCATGCCGGCCGTGGGCTCGTCCATCAGCAGCAGGCGCGGCGCGTGCGCCAGGGCCATGGCCAGCTCCACGCGCTTGACGTCGCCGTAGGCCAGCTCGCTGCAGGGGCGCTGCGCCTGGGGCTCCATGCCCACCTGCGCCAGCAGGGCCAGCGCGTCCCGCGCGCGGTGCCGGTCCGCGGCGCGCCACCAGCCCCAGGTTTTTTTATCGTGCGACAGCAGGGCCAGCTGCACGTTCTGCAGCACCGTGAAGCTGGCGAAGGTCTGGGCGATCTGGAAGGTGCGGCCCACACCCAGGCGCCAGATGCGGCGCGGCGCCAGGCCGGTGATGTCCCGGCCATCGAGCAGCACGCGCCCGCCGTCGGGCGCGAGCTGGCCGTCCAGCAGGTTGAAGGTAGTGCTCTTGCCCGCGCCGTTGGGGCCGATCAGGGCCAGCAGCTCGCCCGCCGCAAGCTGGAACGACACGCCCTGCACGGCCTGCACGCCGCCGAAGGACTTGGAGAGCCCCTGCACGCTCAGCAGGCTCATGCCGGCCCCTTTGATGCTTTATTTTTAATAGCTATCAGCGCCCGCCAGTTCTGCGTAAAACCCGTAATTCCCTGCGGAAACAGCAGCACCAGCAGCAGCATGGTGCCACCCAGCAGCGCGCGCCAGTAGTCGGTGGCGCGCGCCAGGCTGTCGTGCAGCCAGGTGAACGCCGCCGCGCCCGCCAGCGGGCCGGCCAGCTGCTGCACGCCGCCCAGCAGCACCATGGCCAGGCCGTCCACCGACTTGCCGACAGCGAGCGCTTCGGGCGATACGCCGCCCTTGGAGAACGCGGACAGCGCGCCCGCCAGCCCGGCCAGCAGCCCGGCGACGGCGAAGGCCGCCCACTGCACGCGGCGCGTGTGGATGCCTATGGCCTCGGCGCGCAGGCTGGAATCGCGCGCGGCGCGCAGCGACCAGCCCAGGGGCGCGAACAGCATGCGCCGCAGCAGGTACAGGCCCGCGGCGCCCAGCGCCAGCGCCAGCCAGTAGAACGCCGCGCCCTGCGCGGCCCAGGCGGGCGGCCAGACGCCGGTGAGGCCGTTGCTGCCGCCCGTGAGCGCGTCCCACTGGAAGGCGATGGCCCAGGTGATCTGCGCGAAGGCCAGCGTGAGCATGGCCAGGGATACGCCCGACAGGCGCACGCAGAACCAGCCGTAGACCAGCGCCCCCGCGGCCGCCAGCAGGGGCGCGAGCAGCAGCACGGCGCCCATGGGCAGGCCCAGCGCGCGCGTGAGCAGCGCCGCGCCATAGGCGCCCAGGCCGAAATAGGCCGCGTGGCCGAAGGAATGCAGCCCGCCCGGCCCCAGGATGAAGTGCAGGCTGGCGGCGAACAGCGCGGCGATGGCGATGTCGGTCAGCAGCACGGTGGCGTAGCTGCCCTGGCCCAGCACCACCGGCAGCAGCGCCAGCAGGAGCAGCAGCGCCAGCCAGGCGGCCGCGGCGCGCGGGCCTGCGCCCTGCAGCGGCGCCTCGCTGGCGCCCACGCCGCGCACTGCCGCCTGCGCCCGGCCCAGCAGGCCCCAGGGGCGCCAGACGAGCACGGCGGCCATGACCAGGAACTCCACCACCAGCGTGAGCTTGGGGAAGGCGACCGCCACGCCGCCAAGCTGCACCACGCCGAGCCAGATGCACACGGCCTTCAACTCCGCGATCAGCAGCGCCGCGACGAAGGCGCCGGGCAGCGAGCCCATGCCGCCCACGACGACGACGACGAAGGCCGCGCCTATGGTGAGCATGTCCAGCTCCAGGCTGGCGGGCTCGCGCGGCAGCTGCAGCGCGCCGGCCAGGCCCGCGAGCAGCGCGCCCAGCGCGAACACGCCCGTGAACAGCCAGGCCTGGTTCACGCCCAGGGCGCCGACCATCTCGCGATCCTGCGTGGCGGCACGCACCAGCCGGCCCCAGCGCGTGCGCGTGAGCAGCAGCGTGAGCAGCAGCAGCACCAGCGGGCCGACGGCGATCAGGAACAGGTCATAGGCCGGAAAGCGCCGGCCCAGCAGGTCGACCGCGCCGTCGAGCCCCGGCGCGCGCGGGCCCAGCAGCTCCTGCGGCCCCCAGAGCCACAGCGCCGCATCCTTGATAACCAGCACCAGCGCGAAGGTGGCCAGCAGCTGCAGCAGCTCTGGCGCGCAGTAGATGCGGCGCAGCAGCAGCAGCTCGACCAGCGCGCCCAGCAGCCCCACGGCCAGCGGCGCCAGCAGCAACGCGGGCCAGAAGCCTATGGAACCCGCCAGATGCTCGACGCAGGAATAGGCCACGAACAGCCCCAGCATGTAGAACGAGCCATGGGCAAAGTTGACGATGCGCGTCACGCCGAAGATCAGCGACAGCCCCGCCGCCACCAGGAACAGCGTGGACGCGCCCGCCAGGCCGTTGAGCAGCTGGGCCAGAAGCCCGGAAAAATCCATCGGTGCAGGTCAGGGTGCGGCCGGCCGCAGCTTCTTCACCTCGGCATCGGACGGCTGGAACTTCGCGCCATCCATGTACTTGAAGTTCACCATCACCCCCTTGCCGCCATACAGGCCGGTCTTGCCCACATAGGCGCCCATGGTGGACTGGTGGTCCTGCGCGCGGTAGGTGATGGGGCCGAAGGGCGTGCGCACCTCCAGGCCGCGGAAGGCGGCGATGAGCTTCTCGGTGTCGGCGCTGCCGGCCTTCTTCAGCCCCGCGGCGATCGACTGGATGGCGTTGTAGCCCACCACCGAGCCGGCGCGCGGGTAGTCCTTGAAGCGCTTGCGATAGGCGGTGGCAAAGGCGTCGTGGTCGGGCGTGAAGATGGCGTACCAGGGGTAACCGGTGACCACCCAGCCCAGCGGCACCTCGCCCTTGAGCGGGTCCAGGTACTCGGGCTCGCCCGTCAGCAGGCTGACCACGCCCTTGCCCTGGAACAGGCCGCGCGTGTTGCCCTCGCGCACGAACTTCGCCAGGTCGGCCGCGAACAGCACGTTGAAGATGGCGTCGGGCTTGGCATCCTGCAGCGCCTGCACCACGCTGCCCGCGTCCACCTTACCGAGCGGCGCGGCCTGCTCGGCGACGAACTCCACGTCGGGCTGCGCTTCCTTGAGCAGCCGCTTGAACGTGGCCACGGCCGACTGGCCGTACTCGTAGTTGGGGTAGACGATGGCCCAGCGCTTCTTCTTCATGGCCACGGCCTCGGGCACCAGCATGGCCACCTGCATGTAGGTCGAGGGGCGCAGGCGGAAGGTGTAGCGGTTGCCGTGCTCCCAGACGATCTTGTCGGTGAGCGGCTCGGCCGCGAGGAAGAAGCGCTTCTTCTGCTGCGCATAGTCGGTCAGCGCCAGGCCCACGTGCGACAGGAAGCTGCCCATGAGCACGTCCACCTTCTCGCGCGCGATCAGTTCCTCGGCCGCGCGCACGGCGTCCGCCGGGTTGCCGTTGTCGTCGCGCGTGACGAGCACCAGCTTGCGGCCGCCCACGCCGCCGGTCAGGTTGATCTGCGCCAGGGCCAGCTCCATGCCCTTTTTGTAGGGCTCCAGGAACGCCGGCTGGGCCTTGTAGCTGTTGATCTCGCCGATGGTGTAGACGTCCTCGGCCTGGGCCGCGCCCAGGCCCCAGGCCAGTGCCGCCACCAGGGCGGTAAAGCGTTTGTGCATGATGGATCCTTTGCCGCAAGTCAGTCGCCGGGGAAGGCGACTGTACCGCCGGGCCGAGTTTGCCCGACAATATACGGGTTTGCCCGCACGACGAGCGCGCCGCACATTTCGGCTTATGCCCGATAGAAATAACAAAACGGCGAAACTTGCCAGAACCGCGTTGTCCCTGTTTTCAAACCTTCCTGTCCATCCATGAGCGCATTCCACGAAGAGCGAGTCCTGTCGGTGCACCACTGGACCGATCGCCTGTTTTCCTTCACCACCACGCGCGACCCGGCGCTGCGGTTCTCCAACGGCCACTTCACCATGATCGGGCTGAGGGTGAACGACAAGCCGCTGTTGCGCGCCTACAGCATCGTGAGCGCGAACTACGAGGAGCACCTGGAGTTCCTGTCCATCAAGGTGCCCGACGGCCCGCTGACCTCGCGCCTGCAGCACATCCAGGTGGGCGACCACATCATCGTCGGCAAGAAGCCCACGGGCACGCTGCTCATCGACTACCTGCTGCCGGCCAAGCGCCTGTATCTGATGTCCACGGGCACCGGCCTGGCGCCGTTTCTGAGCGTGATCCGCGACCCCGAGACCTATGACAAGTTCGAGCAGGTGATCCTGATCCACGGCGTGCGCCAGGTGGCGGAGCTGGCCT
The DNA here is from genome assembly GCF_044792555.1 of Alicycliphilus denitrificans. Lineage (GTDB taxonomy): Bacteria > Pseudomonadota > Gammaproteobacteria > Burkholderiales > Burkholderiaceae_C > Alicycliphilus > Alicycliphilus denitrificans_A. The sequence continues at coordinate 312,049 of NZ_CP126238.1, read as the reverse complement.
ACCACGACTACCTCACCAAGGAACTGCCGCAGCACGAGTTCCTGGGCGAACTGGTGACCAAGCAGCTCAAGTACTACCCCACGGTCACGCGCGAGCCCTTCAAGCACCAGGGCCGCATCACCGACCTGATCGAAAACGGCAAGCTGGCCGCCGACCTGGGCCTGCCCGCGCTCAACCCGCTGGAAGACCGCGTGATGCTCTGCGGCAGCCCGGAGATGCTGGCCTCGCTCAAGACCCTGCTGGAGCATCGCGACTTCGAGGAAGGCAACACCACGCGGCCGGGCGATTTCGTCATCGAACGCGCCTTCGTCGAAAAATAAGGCCGCTCTTACTCCTTCCCCCCCTGGGGGAAGGTGGGGATGGGGGCAGGAGCGCCGGCATCTTGCCGGCATCCCAGTTCACGCGTCGCTGGCCCCCTCCCCAGCCCTCCCCCAGAGGGGGAGGGAGCGCAGCGGGGCCTCAATACCCCCTGTCCACCACCCGCACGGGCTGCTGGGTGCCGGCGCCCCCCGCATCGCCACTGCCATCGTCCACACGCCAGCTCTTGCCCTGCACGCGCACCGGCGTGCCCTCGGCCAGGGGCTGGGCGCGCGTGAAGCTGCGCACCGAGCCGTCCTGCATGCGCACGCGCATCTGGTAGACGGTGGTGCTGCGGGCGCGCTCCTCCACCTTGTGGCCCACATAGCCGCCGCCCACGGCGCCCAGCACCGTGGCGGCCGTGCGGCCCGAGCCCTTGCCGACCTGGTTGCCCAGCACGCCGCCGAGCACGCCCCCGGCCACCGCGCCCAGGCCCGTGGCGGGGGCCGCCTGCTCGATGGCCCGTACCGACTCCACGCGCCCGCAGCTGGCGCAGGCCGGCGCCGCGGGCCGGCCCTGGGCGGCGGGCTGCAGGTAGGGATCGGCCTGGCGCACGGGTGCGCGCTCGGGCGGCAGCGGCGGCTGCGCGTAGGCCTGCGGCGGGGCACTGCGCATCGCTCTCGAATCAGGAGCTGTCAACGCTTGCTGCATGGGCGCCTGAGGCGTTTTTTCATTGATGATCTCGGACTCCGGCGTGCGCGGTGCGGCGGCCTGGGCCGCGGGCGGCGCGTCGCCGCGCGGGCTCTGCGCCAGCAGCGTGCCGCCCAGGGCCAGCACGCTGACGCCGAGCGCGCCCACGGCGGCCCAGAGCCATTTCACGCTGGCCGCGGGCTGGGCCGCGGCGGCGGGGGTGGTTGCGGGGTTCATGAAGCCCTCCTGTGTTGTTGGTACGAGGCGCGCATGCCCGGACGCCGGGCCATGCGGAAGCTGGCGAGGCTACCCTGGCCCCGGCTTCACAATTGCGCGGCGGCTGTAACGGTCGTAAACAGCGGTCACCCTGGCGCGCCTCCCGCGCGCGCCTCCTCCAGCGCCCGTGCGCAGCTGGCACCAAACAGCAGCACCGCCGATGAAAAGTAGATCCACATCAGCAACACCACCAGCGAGCCCGCCGCCCCATAGGCCGAGACCACGGCCGCCCGCGTCAGGTACAGCGCCAGCAGCTGCTTACCCACGGTGAACAGCACCGCCCCCACCGCGGCGCCGAACAGCAGGCAGGGCAGCGGCGGCTTGGGGCCGCTGCCCATGCGCATCAGCCCCAGGAACAGCAGCAGCAGCACCGCCAAGGACACGGCCTCGTTGAGCAGCTGCAGCAGCAGGCCCGTACCGAACGGCAGCAGGGCACTGGCCCAGGTGGCCAGCATCTTGATGGCCGTGGACAGCACCAGCGACACCAGCAGCAGGAAACCCAGGGCCAGCACATAGGCCAGGCCGCGCAGCCGCAGCGTGGCCATGCGCCACCAGGCCTGGCGCACGGGGGCGCTCTGGCCATGCAGCCACAGCCGCTGCAGCGCCTTCTGCAGCTCGGCAAACACCCCTGTCGCGCCCAGCAGCAGCAGCACGAAACCGGCCACCGAGGCCAGCCGGCCCTGCGCCGGCGCCTGGGCGCTGGCCAGCGCCATGCGCACCACCTCGGCGCCGCGCGCGCCCATCACGCCCTGCACCTGGGCGATGAGGCTGCTCTCCAGGTAGGCCTTGTCTATCCACCAGCCCAGCAGGCCCACCAGCAGCAAGAGCAGCGGCGCCAGGCTCAGCATGCCGTAGAACGACATGGCGGCGCTCATGCGCAGGCCGTCCGCGTCCAGCCACAGCTGCACGGCGCGCAGCAGCGGCGCCAGGGGGCGGGTCAGGCGTGCTGCCAGCGAGCGCAGCTTGTGTTGGGTGTCAGGCATGGGGCAATTGTGCGCAAGCCGGCGGGCGGCATGCGCCGGCTCTTACACTCGCCAGTCACCACCCAACTTACGAACCCTCAAGCATGCAAACGCGTTGCGCCCTGGTCGGCATGCCCGGCTGCGGCAAATCCACCGTCGGCCGGCAGCTCGCGCGCCGTCTGGACCTGCCCTTCGTCGACATGGACCAGCGGCTGGAGCAGCAGCTGGGCTGCAGCATACGCAGCTACTTCGAGCAGCATGGCGAGGCCGCCTTTCGCGCGCACGAGGCCGCCCTGCTGGCCGAACTGGCGGCCGAGCCCGGCGCCATGGTGCTGTCCACCGGCGGCGGCGTCGTGCTGCGCCCGGACAACCGCGCCACCCTGCGCCAGGGCTTTTCCCATGTGATGTACCTGCGCGCCTCGGCCGACGACATCTTCAAGCGCCTGCGCCACGACCGCACACGCCCGCTGCTGCAGGTGGCAGACCCGCTGGAGCGCCTGCGCGAGCTCTACCGCGCGCGCGACCCGCTGTACCGCGAGGCCGCGCACTACATCATCGAGACCGGCCGGCCCACGGTGCACACGCTGGTGAACATGATCATGATGCAGCTGGAGATGACACCGGACGGTTGACACCGGGCGCAGCGTCCATGCCATCCTCCCTGCCCATCCTGTACGGCCCCGAGCGGCCCGAGTTGCTGCGCCATGAAATCCTGGCCGACCTGTTCGAGGCCACGGCGGCGCGCCTGCCGGACAAGACCGCCCTGATCGCCGGCGCCGAGCACCTGAGCTACGCCGCGCTCGACGCCGCGGCCGACCGCGCCGCGCACCGGCTCATCGCGGCGGGCGTGCGCCCCGGCGACATGGTTGGCCTGTGGCTGCCGCGCGGCATGGAGCTGCTCATCTGCCAGCTCGCCATCGCCAAGACCGGCGCCGCCTGGCTGCCCTTCGACGCCCAGGTGCCGACCGAGCGCATCGCGGTGTGCCTGGCCGACGCGGGCGCCAAGGCACTATTGGTTTCGGAGCAGCTTGCGCCCGCCATACAAGGCCAGGATGGGATTTCGGCACAAATCCTGACGGCACAGGCGCTGCTCGCGCCGCTGGCGGATACGGTACTGCGCCGGCGCCAGGACGCGCTGCCCGGGCACCCGGCCTACGTCATCTACACCAGCGGCTCGACCGGCAAGCCCAAGGGCATCGCCGTCACACAGGCCAGCATCTGCCACTTTTTGCGCAGCGAGAACGAACGCCTGGGCGTGCGCGCTCAGGATCGCGTGTACCAGGGCTTCTCGGTCGCCTTCGACATGAGCTTCGAGGAGATCTGGATCAGCTACCTGGTGGGCGCCACGCTGTGGCTCGCACCCCAGGAGGTCGCGGGCGACCCCGAGGCGCTGCCGCGCGCGCTGATCGAGAACGACATCAGCGTGCTGCACGCCGTGCCCACGCTGCTGGCGCTGTTCGCGCAGGACGTGCCGAACCTGCGCCTGATCAACCTGGGCGGCGAAATGTGCCCGCAGGCGCTGGTGGACCAGTGGGCCACCCCCGCACGGCGCATGTTCAACACCTACGGCCCCACCGAGGCCACGGTTTCGGCGAGCCTGGCCGAGCTGCACGCGGGCGAGCCCGTGACCATAGGCGAGGCCCTGCCCAACTACGGCCTGATGGTGATCGCCGTCATCGCGCCCGAAAGCATCGTCGATGGCGTCGTGCCGCCCCTCACGCTGCTGCCCTTTGGCGAAACCGGCGAGCTGTGCATCACCGGGCCCGGCGTGGCCGCCGGCTACCTGGGCCGGCCCGAGCTCACGGCGGAAAAATTCCTGCCCAATCCCTGGGCGCGCAACGCGGGCGAAGCCCGCCTGTACCGCACCGGCGACCTGGCGCGCGTGGAATTGAGGGCCGACGGCCGGCCGCAGATGCAATGCCTGGGCCGCGCCGACGACCAGGTCAAGGTGCGCGGCTTTCGCGTCGAGCTCGGCGAGATCGAGGCCGTGCTGGCCGCGCAGCCGGGCGTGGGCACCACCGCCGTGCTGCTGCGCGACGACGGCGGCATGGATCAGCTGGTGGCCTTCTACGTCGCCAGCGGCCAGCCGCCCGAAGCCAGGGCACTGCGCCAGGCACTGCGCCAGGCGCTGGCCGACAAGCTGCCGCCGTATATGGTGCCGGCGCGCTTCGAGGCCCTGCCCGCCATGCCGCGCCTGTCCTCGGGCAAGATCGACCGCAAGCGGCTCAAGAGCCAGGCCCTGACAGCCGCCGAGCCCGACGCGGGCAGCGATGCGCCCGAGACGCCCGCCGAGGCCGTGCTGTTTGCCGCGCTCGCAAAACTCTTTCCGGGCCAGCCCATTCGCCGCGAGCTGGACTTCTTCAACGACCTGGGCGGCCATTCGCTGCTGGCCGCGCGCCTGACCTCGGCGCTGCGGCAGGACGCGCGCTTTGCCCAGGCCACGGTGAGCGACATCTACGGCCAGCGCCGCATCGGCGCCATCGCCCAGGCGCTGGCAGCCGGCATGGTCGATACAGGCGCCGCAGGCACGGCCCGGCCCTTTCTGCTGCACGGCCGCTGGCGCCGCTGGCGCTGCGGCATCGCCCAGGGCCTGGCGATTCCGTTCCTGGTGCTGCTCAACATGGCGCAGTGGCTGGCGCCGTTCTTCACCTACCACTTCTACACCGGCGACCCGGGCGACTCGGTCACGCGCGCCATCGCCATCTCGGTGCTGGCCTTCCTCGGCGCCCTGCTGGCCAACTTCGCCCTGGCCTGGGCCGGCAAATGGCTCATCGCCGCTCGCCTGGCGCCGGGCAGCTACCCGCTGTGGGGCTGGATCTATTACCGCTGGTGGCTGGTGGACCGCCTGCTCGACGCCGTGCCCGTGTACCTGATCAACGGCTCGCCGCTGTACCCGGCCTGGCTGCGCCTGCTGGGCGCGCGCATCGGGCCGGAGGTGGTGCTGGGCTCGACCACGCTGCGCGTGCCGCACCTGGTGACCATTGGCGCGGGCACCAGCATGGGCAACGGCGCCTATCTGGAGAACGCCCGGGTCGAGGGCGGGCGGCTGCACCTGAGCCGCATCGCCATCGGCGCCCAGGCCTGCATAGGCTCCTACACCGTGATCGAGGGCGACACCCGCATCGGCGACTTCGGCCACCTGGAGGGCCAGTCGGCGCTGGCCGCCGGCCAGCACATACCGGCGCGCAAGGTCTGGCACGGCTCGCCGGCGCGCGAGCGCGGCGACTTCGACCCGGCCAGCCTGCCGGCGCGCCCGCCCGTGAGCAGCCAGCGCCGCGCGGCCGAGGCCGCGTTCTTCGCCCTGGCCGCCGTGGCCGTGGCGGTGCTGTTCTTCATGCCGGTGTTCCCCACCTTCATGTTCATCGACTGGCTGGACCTGCCGCAGCTGTCCGTGCGCCCGCTGCTCGACGAGGGCGACATCACCGCCTGGCAGGCCTTCGGCCTGCGCCTGGCCAAATTCTTCCTGCTGGCGCTGCCGGCCAGCCTGGTGTTCATCCTGGCCACCGTGCTGCTGTCGGCGCTGATCCGCTGGGCCTTCCTGCCGCGCATGCGCGCGGGCAGCTGGCCGGTCCACAGCAACCGCTACCTCGCCAAGTGGCTGGTGAACCAGATCCAGGAGGCCAGCCTGGCGGTGCTGCACGGCATCTACGCCACCGTGTATTCGGCCAGCTGGTACCGCCTGCTGGGCGCCCAGGTGGGCAAGGAGACCGAGCTGTCCACGGCGCTGGGCGTGGTGCCCGACATGCTGACGCTGGGCGACGGCTGCTTCATCGCCGACGCCGTGATGCTGGGCGACGAGCAGATCGACGGCGGCTGGATGAGCGTGCGGCCCACGGTGGTCTCGCGCCGCAGCTTCGTCGGCAACGGCGCCTACGTGCCCGACGGCACCACCATCCCCGAGGACATGCTCATCGGCGTGCTGAGCACCGTGCCGCGCAATGCCGCCATGCGGCCGGGCGACACCTGGCTGGGCGCGCCGCCCCTGCACCTGCCCGCGCGCGAGCAGGTGACGGGCTTTGCCGAGCACCTCACGTTCGCGCCCTCGCGCTGGCGCAAGCTGGCGCGCGGTACGGTGGAGGCGTTTCGCATCGCCGTGCCGCACGCACTGGTCATCGCCGCCGGCTATGCCATCGTGCTGGACGCCATGCCGCTGGCCGAGGAGGGCCGCTGGGCCGCCGTGGCGCTGGACCTGGCGCTCAGCGGCGTGCTGTTCGGCATGGCCACGCTGGGCTTCGTGGTGCTGTTCAAGTGGCTCGTCATGCGCCGCTACGAGCGCCGCGCCATGCCCATGTGGACGCCCTTCGTCTGGCTCTCCGAGGCCGCCACCAACCTGTACGAGGGCGTGGCCGTGCCCTGGTTCCTGCGCTACCTGCGCGGCACGCCCTGGCTGAACGACGCGCTCAGGCTGCTGGGCGCCGACATCGGCCGCGGCGTGTACCTGGACACCACCGACCTCACCGAGTTCGACTGCGTGCACATCGGCGCGCACAGCGAGCTCAACGCGCGCTGCTGCCCGCAGACACATTTGTTCGAGGATCGGGTGATGAAGATCGACCATGTGCGCATCGGCCGCCGCGTCACGCTGGGGCCGCGCTGCACCGTGCTGTACGGCGCGCAGGTGGGCGACGATGCGCAGCTGGGGCCGCTGACGCTGGTCATGAAGGGCGAGCAGATACCGGCCGGCACGCGCTGGCATGGCCTGCCGGCGGCGCCGTGGCGCTGAGGCCATCGCGTTTTACTTCCTCCCCCTCTGGGGAAGGAGCAATACCCCCGCGCGTGCTGGCAGTCGCTACCCGCCTGCCCCATGCCGCCACGCCGGCACAGGAACGCGACCATGCGCGCGCCCTGGCCCGCGCCGCGCTGACACGGGCGCTGGCCGTGCACCTCGGTTGCACGCCGCAGGCGCTCAGCGTGAGCGAGGTGCGCGGTATGCCGCCGCGCCTGGCCTGGACCGCTGGCGGCGCCGCGGCACTGGACGCGATCGGCCTGTCGATCAGCCATGCGCCCGGCCTGTCGCTCGCTGCCTGGTGCCCGCATGGCGCGGTGGGCGTGGACGTGCAGGCCGTGCCGCGCACGGCCGGGCGCGCCGAGCTATGGCGCACGGCGGCCCTGTTCTTTGGACAAAATCAGCTTGAAACGCTTGACAGGCAAGCGTTAACAGCTCCTTTTTTTGAAGTATTTGCACGCCACTGGGCGGCGCACGAGGCGGCGTTCAAGTGTGTGGGCCTGGCCCTGGCCGAATACTCGCCGGCCGTGGCCGCGCGGCTGGCCGGGGTGCGCGTGGCCGCCCTCCACCTGCCGGGCTGGGCCGGCTCCGATCTGGTGGCGGCGCTGGCGTGGCGGACTCAGCGCGAAAGGTATTTCTCAGCGTAGATCTGCCACGCCGGACGCATGTGACCGAGCACCAGCTCCACCAGCCGCGGGCGGTCCGCATCGACAAGCGCCTGCACCATTTGCGCATGCTCCGCGCAGGCACGCTCCAGCGCCTGGCGGTCGGCGATGGCATAGGCGCGCGCCGGAAAGCTGAGCCAGTCATGCAGGCGGATGGATTCGGCGATATAGGGGTTGAGGCACAAGCCGTAGAACAGGCGGTGAAAGGCCATGTTCGTCCGATGGATGGCGATCAGATCTCCCGAGGCGGCCGCCTGCGCATGGGCCTGTGCGGCGGCACGCACGGGCTCAAGGCGATGCTCCTCCACCGGCAACAGCAAAGCCTCGACGGCGGCGCGATGCAGCACAGCGCGGAAATGGTATAGGTCCTCCAGGCTCTGCGCGTCAAAGCGCCGGATGCGCGCGCCCAGATGCGGCGGCTTGACCACCACGCCCAGGCGCTGCAACTCGGTCAACGCGGCACGCACCACATGGCGTTTGGCGTTGTAGTCCTCCATCAGGTGGTCTTCGATAAGCCGGGTGCGCGGCAGGATGATGCCGCGAATGATGTCGGTCTCTATGGCTTCAATGACCGCGGCGACTTGCGGGGAAAGTTCGGCCTGAGGGAAGACTCCCGCGTCCATGGCTGACTGCCGGTTTTTGCTCATTTTGGATTACCCGATGACTCTGGCGCAGGCGCTGTACCGAGCGCCTGCGCCCCCTATTTTTATCAATATTCCCATCGCCCGAATCGGCGACAACGTGCCTGTTGAACTTGCGCAAGGAGCTTTCTAGACTGCCGCACGAATTTCAACTTTGGACCCTCATCATGGCCCCGTCCCCCGACTCTAGCGAGCTCATCAGCACCAACCCCGCCAACGGCGAGGAAATCGCTCGCGTCGCCGTCACCTCGGCAACCGAACTCAATGCCGCCATCGAGCGCGCCTGGCAAGCCTTTCACCATTGCGGCTGGAAGTCCCTGCTGCCGCATAAGCGCGCCCTGGTGCTGCACGCCATTGCCGACGGGCTGGCCGCCGAGAAGGAGTCGCTGGCCCAGCTGCAGATGCAGGACAACGGCAAACCACTGGGCGAGTGCCGCGGCATGGTGGACTCGGCCATAGGAACATTTCGCTACTACGCCGGCGTGTGCGAAACGCTGGAGACCGATGTGACGCCGGCGCGCGGCGACTATGTGTCGTTCACCGTGCTCGAGCCCTTCGGCGTGGTCGCTGCCATCACGCCCTGGAACTCGCCGATCATGAACGACGCGACCAAGGTCGCGCCCGCGCTGGCCGCAGGTAACGCCGTGATCCTCAAGCCCTCGGAAGACTCGCCGCTGCTGGCCCCCGAACTGGCTCGCATCGCACTGGCCGCCGGCCTGCCCAAAGACCTGCTGCAGGTGGTGCAGGGCCGCGGCTGCGATGTAGGCGCGGCCCTGGTGGCCCACCCTGGCGTGCGCATGATCTCGTTCACTGGCGGCACCGTCACGGGGCGCGCCATTGCCCGCGTGGCCGGCGACCGCCTGGTGCCCACGGCGCTGGAGCTGGGCGGCAAGTCGCCGCATGTGGTGTTTGCCGATGCCGACCGCGAACATGCCGTGGCCGCCGTGATCGCGGGCATCTTCGGCTCCGCCGGCCAATCCTGCGTGGCCGGGTCGCGCCTGTTCATTGAAGCCAGCATCTATGAGGAGGTGCTGGCCCAGGTGGTCGCGCGCGCCAAGAGCCTGCGGGTGGCCCTGCCCGATGCCGAAGGCGTGGAAATGGGGCCCCTGGCCTCGTTTCACCATCGCGATCGTGTGACCGCCTTCGTGGAGCGCGCGCGCGCCGAGGGCGGGCGCATCCTGTGCGGTGGCGCCATTCCCACCGGAGGCGAATATGACAAGGGCGCGTTCTACCTGCCCACCGTGATCGACGGCCTGCCGGCCACGGCCGCCTCTTGCCAGGAAGAGGCCTTCGGCCCCGTGCTCGTGGCCCTGCCCTTCAAGGATGAGGCAGACCTGATCGCCCAGGCCAACGGCACGGCCTTCGGCCTGGCCTGCGGCATCTGGACCGAGAGCTTCAAGCGCGCCTGGCGCGTTGGCCGCGCCCTGGAGGCCGGCTCGGTCTGGATCAACACCTACAAGCAGTCGGTCACGAGCACGCCTTTCGGCGGCTTCAAGAACAGCGGTGTCGGTCGCGAAAAAGGCATTGACGGCCTGAAGCTATACGCCCAGGTCAAGAGCATGTACTTCGGCCTGCACGCCCAGCCGCTGCCCGTGGCCAAGTAATCCATTTCTTTTTTGCAAGAGAGACACACAATGAGCCAAGCAACTCCCGTGGCCATCTATGGCCTTGGCAACATGGGCTACCCGCTCGCCGAGCGCGTGGGGCGCCATTTCCCGACCCTGGTGTTCGATCTGGACGCGGCGGCGCTGCAGCGCGCCAAGGACAGCTTCAACGCCACGGCGATCACCGCACCCGAAGACCTGAAGGCCACACAGATCGTCGTGCTGTGCCTGCCCAATCCGGCCATTTCACTCAGCGTGCTGCAGCAGATCGCGCCGCAGCTGCCGCGCGGCGCCGTGGTGCTGGAGACCAGCACCGTGAACCCCGAGCACATCCATGCCGAACAAAAGCTGCTCGCCTCGTATGGCATCGACGTGGTGGACGCCTCCATCATGGCCGGCGTGGGCCAGATGGTGGCTGGCACTGCCTCGCTGGCCCTGGGCGGCGACACTGCGGCGATCGCGCGTGCCCAGCCGGTGCTGGACGCCATCACCACCAAACAGGTGTATTTCGGCGCCCAGGGCGCTGGCGCCGCAGCCAAGGTCATCAACAACGCCGTGGCCCACGCCGTGATGATCGTCGTGGCCGAGGCCGGCGCCATGGCCACCGCCGCCGGCGTGAGCTGCGACAAGCTCATCGCCCTGCTGTCGGATGCGCAGATGGGCCTGCAGCGCCCGCTCACCCACCGTTACGCCGAGCGCATCGTCAACGGCAACTATGCCGGCGGCATGCCGCTGGAGGCCGCGCGCAAGGACTCGGTGCTGGCGCTGCAGCTCGCGCAGACACTGGGCGTGCCGCTGTTCGCCATCCAGGGCTCGCACAGCGTGTACGACATGGCGGCCGCGGCAGGCTACGGCCGCGACGACTATGCCGCAGTGGCCAAGCTCTGGGCCGACTGGGGCTGCCCCGCCGTGCCCACCAGGCATCCGGCCTGATTCCCGCCCCTCGATTCCATTGACAAACCTCATTGTGAGAGACACATGAACATCCGCCTCCCCTCCCTCTTCGCCCGCACCCGCCGCACCCTGACCCTGGCCATCGGCGCCCTGGCCATCGGCGCCGCCCCAGCATGGGCCGCCTGGCCCGAGAAACCCATCGAGCTGGTGGTGGGCTTCGCCGCCGGCGGCGGCACCGACATCACGGCGCGCACCCTGGCGCTGTTCCTGGGCAAGCACCTGGGCACCTCGGTCGTGGTGACCAACAAGGTGGGCGCATCCGGCGAAATCGGCCTGGCCTACGTGGCCAAGGCAGCGCCCGATGGCTACGTGATCGGCATGACCAATATGCCGGGCCTGGTGACTCTGCCCATCGAGCGCAAGACGCAGTTCAAGGCCAGCGACTTCTCCTATATCGCCAATCTGGTACGCGATCCCAGCGCCTTCAGCGTGCTGGCCAACAGCAAGTACAAAACGCTGAACGACCTGGTCACCGACGCCAAGGCCCATCCCGGCGAGATCAGCTATGGCTCCACCGGCGTGGGCACCGACGACCACCTGGCCATGGTGCTGTTCGAGCGCCTGACCGGCACCCGCCTGAACCATGTCCCCTACAACGGCGCCGGCCCGCTGCGCACCGCCGTTCTCGGAGGCCATGTCGTGGTCGGCGGCATGAACCTGGGAGAGGTTGCCCCCTTCCAGGAAAAGGTGCGCGTGCTGGCACAGGCCAGCAACGGGCGCTCGGCCCTGGCGAAGGACGTGCCCAGCTTTGTCGAGCAGAGCGTGGGTCTGGTGTTCAACTCCGAGCGCGGCATCGTCGCGCCCGCTGGCATTCCCGCCGACGTGCAGCGCCGCCTGACAGAGGCGCTGCGCGCCATCGCCGCCGACCCCGAGTTCAAGAAACAAATGGCCTCGCAGTTCACCGAAATGGACTACGTCGAAGGCACGGCCTGGAAGGCCCGCCTGGACAAGGCGACGGCCGATTTTGTGAACCTGTGGAAGACCACGCCCTGGTCCGACAAATAAGGCGCGCACCCGCCATCGCCTGCCTCCCGGCCCGCGACGCGCCGGGAGAGGAGTAATCACCCCAGGTTCGGCGCCAGCCTGCGGCGCAATTCCTCGACATCCATGCCGCGCCGCAGCGCCATGTCCTCTACCTGGTCTTCGCCGATCTGCCCGACCACGAAGTAGGTGGCCTGCGGGTGCGCCAGGTAGAAGCCGCTGACGCTGGACGCCGGGAACATGGCCATGCTCTCGGTGAGCTGCATGCCAATCTCGCGTGCCTGCAGGGTGTCGAACAGGGCTATTTTTGCCGTGTGGTCCGGGCAGGCAGGGTAGCCGGGGGCAGGGCGTATGCCCTGGTATTTCTCGGCGATCAGTTCCTCGTTGCTGAGGTTCTCATGCGCGCCATAGCCCCACAGGTCGGTGCGCACGCGGTGGTGCAGGCATTCGGCAAAGGCCTCGGCCAGGCGGTCGGCCAGGCCCTTGAACATGATGCTGCTGTAGTCGTCCAGGGCGTCGAGGAATTCCTTTTCCTTCTTCTCGCTGCCGATGCCGGCCGTCACGGCGAACAGGCCGGCGTAGTCGGCAATGCCCGACTCCTTGGGCGCGACGAAGTCGGCCAGGCAGCGGCTGGGGCGCATCCGGCCCTCGGCGTCCAGCTGTTTTTCGGTCTGCTGGCGCAGGCCGTACCAGGTCATCGCCACCCGGCTGCGCGTTTCGTCGGTATAGAACTCGATGTCATCGCCGACGCGATTCGCGGGGAACAGGCCCATCACGCCATTGGCCGTGAGCCAGCGGCCTTCCACGATTTTCTTCAGCATGGCCTGGCCGTCAGCATAGACCTTGCGCGCCTCCTGGCCCACCACCTCGTCGTCGAGGATGGCGGGAAAGGCGCCGGCCAGGTCCCAGGTCTGGAAGAACGGGCCCCAGTCGAGGAAAGGCACGAGCTCGGCCAGGTCGAAGTTCTTGAACACGCGCCGGCCCAGGGCGCGCGGGGCCACGGGGGCGTAAGTCAGTTGCGTGGCATTGGCGCGCGCCTTGGCGATGGGCCACAGCGGCACCTTCTTCTTTTTGGCGTGCAGCTCGCGCACATGGTCGTAGTCGGCCTGCACCTCGGCCAGGTAGTTGTCCTTGCCCTCGCCCAGCAGGCTTTGCGCCACGCTCACGCTGCGGGACGCGTCGGGCACGTAGACCACGGGGCCGTCGTACTGCGGCGCGATCTTCACGGCGGTGTGCACGCGCGAGCAGGTGGCGCCGCCGATCAAGAGCGGTATCTTCTTGATGCGGAAATGGTCATCCTTGTGCATTTCCGCGGCCACGTACTGCATCTCCTCCAGGCTGGGGGTGATCAGGCCCGACAGGCCGACGATGTCCGCCCCCTCGGCCTTGGCGCGCGCCAGGATCTCGTGGCAGGGCACCATCACGCCCATGTTGATGACCTCGAAGTTGTTGCACTGCAGGACCACGGTGACGATGTTCTTGCCGATGTCGTGCACGTCGCCCTTGACGGTGGCGATCACGATCTTGCCCTTGCTCGACACGTCCAGGCCCGCCGCTTCCTGCTGGCGCTTCTCTTCCTCGATGTAGGGAATCAGGTGGGCCACGGCCTGCTTCATCACACGCGCGCTTTTCACCACCTGGGGCAGGAACATCTTGCCGGCGCCGAACAGGTCGCCGACGATGTTCATGCCGTCCATCAGCGGGCCTTCGATGACGTGCAGCGGGCGCCCGCCCTTGGCCACCACGATGTCCTGGTAGGCCTCCTCGGTGTCTTCGACGATGAAATCGGTGATGCCGTGCACCAGCGCGTGCGACAGGCGCTCGCCCACGGTTTTTGGCGCCTCGGGCGTGCCGCGCCACTCCAGCTTCTTGCTGTCGTCCTTGGCCGCGCCCTTGGCGGCCTCGGCGATCTCCAGCAGGCGCTCAGCCGCATCCGGGCGGCGGTTCAGCACCACGTCCTCCACGCGCTCGCGCAACTCGGGTTCCAGGTCGTCATACACGCCGACCATGCCGGCGTTGACGATGCCCATGTCCATGCCGGCTGAAATAGCGTGGTACAGGAACACGGTGTGGATGGCCTCGCGCACCGGGTCGTTGCCGCGGAAACTGAAGGACACGTTGGACACGCCGCCCGAGACCTTGGCGCCGGGCAGGTGCTGCTTGATCCAGCGCGTGGCCTCGATGAAGTCCACGGCGTAGTTGGCGTGCTCCTCGATGCCGGTGGCGATGGCGAAGATGTTGGGGTCGAAGATGATGTCCTCGGGCGCAAAGCCCACCTCGTCGACCAGGATGCGATAGGCGCGCGCGCAGATCTCGGTCTTGCGCGCAAAGGTGTCGGCCTGGCCTTTTTCATCAAACGCCATCACAACAGCGGCGGCGCCGTAGCGGCGGATCAGTTTGGCCTGGCGCTTGAACTCCTCCACGCCCTCTTTCATGCTGATGGAGTTGACGATGCCCTTGCCCTGCAGGCAGCGCAGGCCGGCCTCGATCACCTCCCACTTGGAAGAGTCCACCATCACCGGCACCTTGGCGATGTCGGGCTCGGAGGCGATCAGGTTCAGAAAACGCACCATCGCGGCCTTGCTGTCCAGCATGGCCTCGTCCATGTTCACGTCGATGATCTGGGCGCCGTTTTCCACCTGCTGGCGCGCCACGGCTAGGGCCTGCTCATACTGCTCGTTCAAGATCAGGCGCGCAAAGGCCTTGGAGCCGGTGACGTTGGTGCGCTCGCCGACGTTGACGAAGAGCGCGCCCTCGCCGATGAAGACGGGCTCCAGGCCCGAAAGACGCATGGGGGGAATGGCGGTAGTGGGGGTCGCAGACATCTCGCTCACCTGTAAAAAAACCCAAGGCAGAAAAAACAGGTGAGCGCCGTTGCATCCGGTGGGCGGATCGTTCCCCCGCCGCCGCCCCAAGCCTGACAGCGCGTGCCGGATGGCACCCGCGCTGCTGCAGCGCTCCTTGGGGCAGAGCCTGGGATTTTACGGCCAGCTCCACGCCGGGTGGCCGTCAAGGCCTATTCGGATCGAACCGCCGCGCGCAGCGGCTACAGCTGCGTGCCGACCAGCCGCCCCACCGCATAGGTCACGCCCATGGCCAGCAGGCCGCCACCGGCGTTGCGCAGTGCGGCGCGCAGCCTGGGCGCGCCGCCCAGATGGGCCGAGGTCACGCCGGTGAGCAGCAGCGCCAGCGTCACCGCCCCCATGGCCACCGGCACCAGCCATGGCGCGGGCGCCAGCAAGACCGCGAGCAGGGGCACCAGCGCCCCCACGGCAAACGCCACGGCGGACGCGCCCGCGGCATGCCAGGGATTGGTGTATTGGCCGGGTTTGATGCCCAGTTCGATCTCCGTGTGGGCCGCCAGCGCATCGTGCTGCGTCAGCTCTTGGGCCGCCTGCAAGGCGGTGGCATGGCTCAGGCCCTTTTTCTGCAGCAGGGCCGCCAGCTCCTTGAGCTCCACCTCGGGCAGCTGGGTCAGCTCCTCATGCTCCAGGCGCACGGCGGCGCGCTCCGTGTCGCGCTGGGTGCTGACCGAGACATACTCGCCCGCCGCCATCGACAGCGCCCCCGAGACCAGCCCCGCCACGCCCGCCGTGAGCAGCGCCGCGAAGCTCGGGCTGGCCCCCGCCACGCCCAGCAACAGGCCCGCCGTGGACACGATGCCATCGTTGGCGCCCAGCACGGCGGCGCGCAGCCAGTTCAGCCGCTGCGACATGCGGCCGGCGGCCACGCCGTCGTAGGCCGAGTGGCCCGGCGCCGTGCCGGAGGATGGTGAATCAACGGAAGGCATGGAAGGGATGGGGCAGATGCCAAAGGGCATGGATGCGACCGCTATTTTCCAGCGTGGTTGTGCTGGCGTGAGCCGCAGTCACGGCCGCGCGCCCAGCCGCTGCACCAGGAAGTCGATCATCGCCCGCACCTTGGCCGGCGCGTGCCGCGCCGCGGGCCAGACGATGTGGATACCGCCCAGGTCGTGCGTGGGCTGGTCCAGCGTGAGCGCCAGCAGCGCACCGCGCGCCAGGGCCTCGCCGACGATGAAGCTGGGCTCGTAGATCAGGCCCTGGCCACCCAGCGCGGCGGCCAGCAACGCGTCGCCGCTGTTGGCGCGCAGGTTGCCACGCACCTTCTGCCGCACGCGGCCGCCTTCGCCAAAGCACCACTGCGCCGGGCTGTTGGTGCTGGACAAGGTGTAGCCCAGGCAGTTGTGCCGGGCCAAGTCGGCCACGCGGCGCGGCACGCCATGCTGGTCCAGGTAGGCGGGCGCGGCGCACAGCACCAGCTGGCAATCGCCCAGGCGGCGCGCCTGCAGGCTGTCGTCGTGCAGCGCACCGATGCGCACGGCCAGGTCCCAGCGCTGCTCCACCAGATCCACCACGGCGTCCGAGAGGCCCAGCTCCACCGTGACGGCCGGGTGCGTTTGGCTGAACGCCGGCATCAGCGGCGCAATGTGGCGCAGGCCGTAGACCAGCGGTGCGTTCAGCCGCAGCAGGCCGGTGGCCAGCCGGCGCTGCGAGGCGGCCGCCGCATCGGCCTCGTCCAGCTCCGCCAGGATGCGCTGCACGGCATCGAGGTAGCTGGCGCCGGCATCGGTCAGCGCCAGCCGGCGCGTGGAGCGGTGCAGCAGCTTGACGCCCAGGCGCGCCTCCAGCGCATTGACATGCTTGGCGGCCATGGCGGGCGACATGTCGAACTGGCGCGCCGCGGCCGACAGGCTGCCCGCCGTGGCGGCGCGGGCGAATACGCGCAGGCTGGTGATACGGTCCATTCAACACTCTGGGTATTAACTGTCTGGGGATTTTGAGGCTTTAAAAATCCTCCGTCAAAACTCAAACTAACATCCATGACAAATACCACCCACCCCACCTCCCGCATGCCCACGCTGTTCATCCCGCACGGCGCCGGCCCCTGCTTCTTCATGGACTGGAGCCCGGCCGGCGCCTGGGACAAGACCGCCGCCTACCTGCGCGGCATTGCCGCCAGCCTGCCGGCCCGGCCCAAGGCCATCGCTCTGGTCACGGCGCACTGGCTGGCCGCGCAGCCCAGCATGAGCAGCGCCGAGCGGCCCGGCATGCTGTTCGACTACTACGGCTTCCCGCCCCACACCTACGAGCTGAGCTACCCCGCGCCCGGCGCGCCCCTGCTCGCCGAGCGCGTGGCCGGCCTGCTGGCCGGCGCCGGCTTCGCCCCGGCGCAGGACGGCGCGCGCGGCTACGACCACGGCACCTTCATCCCTTTGATGCTGGCCTTCCCCGACGCCGACATCCCGGTGCTGCAGCTGTCGCTGCTGAAGAGCCTGGATGCGGCCGAGCACATCCGCCTGGGGCAGGCGCTGGAGCCCCTGCGGGGCGAAGGCGTGCTGATCATCGGCAGCGGCATGAGCTATCACAACATGCGCGGCTACGGCGACCCGCGCTCGACCGCCATCGGCGCCGAGTTCGACCGCTGGCTGGGCGAGACGGTGGCCCTGCCTGCGCCTGAGCGCAATGCGCGCCTGGCCGACTGGGCCCAGGCAAGCGGCCCCGCCGGCCGCCTGTCGCACCCGCCGCGCGCCGAGGAGCATCTGCTGCCGCTGCACGTGGTGGCCGGCGCGGCCGGCGACAGCCGGGGCGCCAAGGTATTCACCGACCGCGTCATGGCGGTGGACATTTCCGCGATCCGTTTCGACTGAAGCCCTTACCCAACAAGCGCAAGCAGCTATTGATACAGGAGTAAGCACATGATCCACGCCACGCGGCTACAGCTGACTGCGGACGACATTACGGCGCTGGACCAGGCCAGCGCACCCGACGAAGGCTGAAGCGCCATGGTGAAAGCGATGCACGATGATGCCGTTTTGCTTCAATTTAAGGAGCATGACACGCTTACTCCACATGCCTAGAAGGCCGATTTGATGCATTAATCGATGGCACACACGCTCCCGCTTGATGCGGGCGGGGCGTGATGCGCCGCCCTCAGTCTTTGCGGTGCAGCAGTTCCAGAAACATCTCGGCCGGCCGGCTCATGGGCCGGTCCTGGCGTACCAGGCTGCCGTAGGCCTCCAGCTTCCTGCTCATGCGGTAGGGCAGGATGCGCAGCATGCCGTGCCCGGCATTGATGTCGGCGACGGCCTGGGGAATGACGCCCACCATGTCCGAGCCGCGCACCAGGTTCATGGTGGTAAGGATGGAGCCAGTCTCGATGAGGCCGCGCGGCAGGCCCAGGCCATGGGCGCGGAACTCCTGCTCGATCAGCGCGCGCATGGGGCTGCCCGGCGGCTGCAGCACCCAGCCATAGGCCTGCAGGGCCTCGAAGGTCACGCTGCGCGACTGCAGCAGCGGGTGGTTGTTGGCCGCCACGATGGCCAGGGCCTCGTCATCGATGGCGCGAAAGCGGTAGTCGCTGTCCGTGCCCCCGGTCATGCGCCCTATCACCACCTCCAGCACGCCTTCGTGCAGCTGCGCCAGCAGGCGGTCGCTGGTGTCCACCGCCACCTCCACCTCCAGCAGCGGCAGCTGACGCTTCAAGTCCAGCAGCGCCCGTGTCAGCCGCCCCGGCGAGGCCGCCATGATGCTGCCCACGGCCAGGCGCCCGGCGCTGCCCTGGCGCAGCTCGTCCAGCTCCCGGTTCAGCGCCTCGATGCTGCCGCGCAGGTTGCGAAAGTAGGCCATCACCCGCTCACCCGCGGCGTTGAGCCGCAGGCGCCGGCCCACGCGGTCGAACAGCGACTGGCCCAGGGCCCCTTCCAACTCATGCAGCATCTTTGTCGCCGCCGGCTGGGTCAAGCCCAGCTGATGGGCGGCGCCACGCAGCGTCTGGCGTTCATCGATGGCCAGCATCAGCGCCACCTGGCGCATGCGCAGGCGGTTCAGCAACTGCGGCGTGCTGTCGCTCCGGTCAATGGATCCCATGGCCGTTTTGATTACCTCAGGTTATTGATTCATCAATAACTTTCAGTTTACACGTATCAATAGCCTGCCTACGATGCGCTCACCATTACCCAGGAGACACCTATGCAACGACGCACGCTATTTCTGGCCCTGACGAGCGCAATCGGCGCCAGCCTGCTGCCCTGGCAGGCCAGCGCCCAGGATGCGGGCAGCTGGCCCAGCAAACCCCTGCGCATGCTGGTCGGCTCCGCGCCCGGCGGCGGCACCGATGCCATGGCCCGGGCCGTGGCGGATCGCCTGGCCCCGCTGCTCAAGCAACCGGTGGTGGTGGAAAATCGCCCTGGCGTCTCCAACACCCTGGCGGTGGACGTCACGGCCAAGTCCACCGACGGCCACACCATGGTCATGGGCGTGGTCACGGCCCATGCCATCGCGCCGCACCTGCTCAAGCTGGGCTACGACAACAACAAGGACCTGGTGCCCGTGGCCTTCGTCGGTTCGGTGCCCAATGTGCTGGTGGTGGGCAACTCGGTGCCCGCCAACTCGGTGGCGGAGCTGGTGGCCCTGGCCAGGAAGAACCCCAGCCTGATCAATTTCGCCAGCAGCGGCACCGGCAGCACGCAGCACATCGCGGCCGAGGTGTTCAAGGACGCCGCCGGCATCTCCATCACCCATGTGCCCTACAAGGGCAGCGCCGCCGCCCAGGTCGATCTGGTCAGCGGCCAGGTGCAGATGAGCTTCGACACCATGCCCTCGGTGATCGGCCAGATCAAGGCCGGCAAGCTGCGCCCCCTGGCCGTGACCACGCGCGAGCGCAACCCTCAGCTGCCCCAGGTGCCCACCATGGCCGAGTCCGGCCTGCCCGGCGTGGAGATCAGTGCCTGGTACGGCATCTACATGCCGGCCGCGACGCCCAAGGCCGTGGTGCAGAAGCTGCACGACGAGGTCAACAAGGTCATCGCCATGGCCGAGACCAAGACCCGCCTGGAGGCCGTGGGCGCCGAGCTGCGCCCCATGTCCCAGGCCGATTTCGAGGCCTTCCACCTCGCCGAATACCAGCGCTTCGGCAACATCATCCGCAAGAACAACATCAAGCTGGACCAGTAAGCCATGCCTCCCGCCCCCCTTCCCGTCGTCGCCCTGACCCTGGGCGACCCCGCCGGCATAGGCCCCGAGCTGATGGCGCGCCTGCTGTCCAGGCCCGAGGCCACACGCCACGCCAACATCGTGCTGGTCGGCGACCCCTGGCTCTGGCAGCAGGGCCAGACCATCGCCGGCGTGCAGGTGGCGACCGACGCCGTGGACGGCCTGGCCGCGGTGCGCGCGCGCGCCGACCGGCAGCGCCCGGCCTTCGTCGCCGTGGACAGCATTGCCGCCGCCGATGTGCGGCAGGGCCAGGTGGGCGCGGCCGGCGGCCAGTCCGTGCTGCAGGTGCTGAACCTGTGCCTGGACGCGGCCCTGGCCGGCGCCATCGACGCCATCTGCTTCGCGCCATTGAACAAGCAAGCCATGAAGCTCGGCGGCCTGCGCCATGAGGACGAGCTGCACCACTTCGCCGAATACCTGGGCGTGAGCGGCTACTTCTGCGAGTTCAACACCCTGGGCGAGCTGTGGACCTCGCGCATCTCCTCGCATGTGCCGCTCAGGGACGTGGCCAGCTACCTGAGCCGGGAACGCATTACCCAGGCGGCCGAGCTGATCTACCACGCGCTGCGCGCCAGCGGCATGGCCCACCCGAAAGTGGCGATCGCCGGCTTCAACCCGCACAACGGCGACGGCGGCACCTGCGGCCGCGAGGAGATCGACATCATCGCCCCCGCCGTGGCCGCGCTGCAGGCGCGCGACTGGCCCAGCGAGGCACCGTTCCACGGCCCCTTCCCGGCCGACACCATCTTCCTGAAGGCCCAGGCCGGCGAGTACCAGGCCATCGTCACCATGTACCACGACCAGGGCCAGATCGCGATCAAGCTGCTGGGCTTCTCGCGCGGCGTCACGGTGCAGGGCGGCCTGCCGATCCCCATCACCACGCCGGCCCACGGCACGGCCTACGACATTGCCGGCCAGGGTCGCGCGAATGCCGAGGCGACCTGGCAGGCGTTCCTCATCGCCTGCCGCATGGGGGCTTCGCGCCTCAAATAACAGCAACCTCCGCCAAGCCCCCGTCATTCCCGCGCAAGCAGGGATCCAGCCCCTGAATCGTCGACGCCTCACAGCCATGGATTCCCGCGTACGCGGGAATGACGTCTGAAACACAACCCCTCACCTACGCACCACCATGAAGATCAAATCCGTCCGCGCCCGCGTCTATGAATGGAAGGGCAAGACCGTTCCGCCCCAGGGCAATTTCTGCTCCAACGCCATGGATCTCGTCTATTCCAACACCGAGAGCATGAGCACCTTCCGCTTCCACTCGTGGACGGTGGTCGAGATCGAGACCGATGACGGCATCGTGGGCCTGGGCAACGTGGCGCTGGCGCCGCGCATCGCCAAGGCCATCATCGACGAGTACCTGGCGCCGCTGGTCATAGGCCAGGACCCATGGGACTACGAATACCTGTGGCAGCGCATGTACCGCAGCACCCACGCCTGGGGCCGCAAGGGCGTGACTATGGCGGCGATATCGGCCGTGGACCTGGCGATCTGGGACATCCTGGGCAAGAGCGTGGGCAAGCCGGTGTTCAAGCTGCTGGGCGGGCGCACCAAGGAAAAGATCCCCTGCTACTACAGCAAGCTCTACCGCACCGACCTGAAGGACATGCAGCAGGAAGCGCAGAAGTTCCTGGATCAGGGCTTCAAGGCCTTCAAGATGCGCTTCGGCTACGGCCCGGTGCACCTGCAGCAGGGCGTGAGCGAGAACCTGAAGTCGGTGGCGGCCGTGCGCGAAGTCATAGGCTACGACACCGACCTGATGCTCGAGTGCTACATGGGCTGGAACCTGGAGTACGCCAAGCGCATGCTGCCCAAGCTGGCCAAGTACGAGCCGCGCTGGCTGGAAGAGCCGGTGATCGCCGACGACATCGACGGCTACGCCGAACTCAATGCCATGAACATCATCCCGATCTCGGGCGGCGAGCATGAGTTTTCGCTCTACGGCTTCAAGCAGCTCTTGGACAAGAAGGCCGTGAGCGTGGTGCAGTACGACACCAACCGCGTCGGTGGCATCACGGCCGCGCACAAGATCAACGCCCTGTGCGAGGCCTACAGCGTGCCGGTGATCCCGCACGCCGGCCAGATGCACAACTACCACCTGACCATGAGCACCCTGGCCTCGCCCATGGCCGAGTACTTCCCGATCTTCGACGTGGAGGTGGGCAACGAGCTGTTCTGGTACATCTTCGACGGCGAGCCAATCGCCGACAACGGCTTTCTGCAGCTCAGGGACGACGTGCCGGGCCTGGGCCTGTCGCTCAAGACCGAGTACCTCCAGCACTTCCACATCGTCGAGTAAGGAGTCGCACCATGCCCGGACTTTCCAACCCGCGCTATCGCGGCATCTTTCCCGTCGTGCCCACCACCTTCCACGAGGACGGCCGGCTGGACCTGGCCAGCCAGAGGCGCTGCCTGGACTTCATGATCGACTCGGGCGTTCATGGTCTGTGCCTGCTGGCCAACTACTCCGAGCAGTTTTTGCTTGCCGACGAGGAGCGCGAAACACTTACGCGCACCTGCCTGGAACATGTGGCCGGCCGCGTGCCGGTGATCGTGACCACCACCCACACCAGTACCAAGATCTGTGCCGAGCGCAGCCGCCGCGCGCAGGACATGGGCGCGGCCATGGTCATGGTCATGCCGCCCTACCACGGCGCCACCTTCCGCTTCGGCGAGGCGCAGGTCCAGAGCTTCTTCCAGGGCGTGTCCGACGCGATCGACATCCCCATCATGATCCAGGACGCACCGGCCGCCGGCACGCCGCTGCCGCCCGCCTTCCTGGCCCGGATGGCGCGGGAGATCGAGCAGGTCAGCTATTTCAAGATGGAGACCGCCGGCGCCGCGGGCAAGCTGCGCGAGCTGATCGCGCTGGGCGGCGAGGCCATCGAGGGCCCCTGGGACGGCGAGGAGGCCATCACCCTGCTGGCCGACCTGGAGGCCGGCGCCACGGGCGCCATGACCGGCGGCGGCTTTGCCGACGGCATCCGCCCCATCATCGAGGCGCACCGCGCCGGCGACAAGGACCGGGCCTTTGAGCAGTACCAGCGCTGGTTGCCGCTGATCAACCACGAGAACCGCCAGGCCGGCTTCCTCGCCGCCAAGGCGCTGATGAAGGCGGGCGGCGTGATCGCCTGCGACGCCCCGCGCGCGCCCTGGCCGCCCATGCACCCCGAGGTGCGGCGCCAGCTGCTGGACATCGCGCGCCGGCTTGATCCGCTGGTGCTGCGCTGGGGAAAGTAAAAAATCTTCAAGCCAAACAGACCTCCAGCGCTTATGCAGTAAGCGCTGACAGCTATTGATGGAGTAGCAAAATGACCCCACACCACAACCTCATCAACGGCCAATGGACCCCCGGCGCGTCCTGCGCCCCCAACACCAACCCCAGCGACCTGTCCGACGTGATCGGCGAATACGCCCAGGGCGATGCCGCCGACGTGCAGGCCGCCGTGGCCGCCGCCACCGCCGCCTTCCCGGTCTGGAGCACCTCGGGCATCCAGGCGCGCCACGACGCGCTGGACAGGATCGGCAACGAGATCCTGGCGCGCAAGGAGGAGCTCGGCGACCTGCTGGCGCGCGAGGAGGGCAAGACCCGGCCCGAGGCCATCGGCGAGGTCGCCCGCGCGGGCCAGATCTTCAAGTTCTTCGCCGGCGAATGCCTGCGCTTGGGCGGAGAGGCCCTGCCCTCCGTGCGCCCCGGCATTGGCGTGGAGATCACGCGCGAGCCCATCGGCGTGGTCGGCCTGATCACGCCCTGGAACTTCCCCATCGCCATTCCGGCCTGGAAGATCGCCCCGGCCCTGGCCTTTGGCAACTGCGTGGTGCTGAAGCCCGCCGACCTGGTGCCCGCCAGCGCCTGGGCGCTGGCCGAGATCATCCACAAGAGCGGCATCCCGGCCGGGGTGTTCAACCTGGTGATGGGGCGCGGGCGCGTGATCGGCGAGGCGCTGGTGAACCACCCCGGCGTGGCGGCCATCAGCTTCACCGGCTCGGTGGGCGTGGGCCGCGGCATTGCCGAGGCCTGCGTGAAGTCCGGCAAGAAGGTGCAGCTGGAGATGGGCGGCAAGAACCCGCAGGTGGTGCTGGACGATGCCGATTTGCCGCAGGCGGTGGAGCTGTCGGCGCAAAGCGGCTTCTACTCCACGGGCCAGCGCTGCACGGCGTCGAGCCGCCTGATCGTCACCGACAGGATCTACCCGGCCTTCATAGCGGCGCTGCAGGAGCGCATGGCCCGCATCAAGGTGGGCGACGCACGCACCGCCGGCACCGACATGGGCCCGGTGGTCAGCCAGGCGCAGCTGGAGCAGGACCTCTGCTACGTGGAGATCGCCAAGGCCGAGGGCGCCCAATTGGCCGCGGGCGGCAGCCGCGTGGCCTGCCACACCGGCAGCGGCAAGGCGGGCTTCTTCATGGCGCCCACGCTGTTCGTGGACAGCACCCCCGCGATGCGCATCAACCGCGAGGAGGTGTTCGGCCCCGTGGCCAGCGTGATCCGCGTGAAGGACTACGAGGAGGCGCTTCACGTCGCCAACGACACGCCGTTCGGCCTGTCGGCCGGCATCGCCACCACGAGTCTCAAGCTCGCCACGCATTTCAAGCGCCACAGCCAGGCCGGCATGGTGATGGTCAACCTGCCCACGGCGGGCGTCGACTACCACGTGCCGTTCGGCGGGCGCAAGGGCAGCAGCTACGGGCCGCGCGAGCAGGGGCGCTATGCGCAGGAGTTCTACACCACGGTGAAAACGGCCTATACGCTGGCCTGATTACCATACTAATGGTAGCTACAAACGCTTGATGGATAAGCGTTACGGGCCGATTTTCTTTATACCGCGGGACTCAGCGCCTGCGCCGACGCCGGCAGGCCGAAGATGCGGTCAAAAGCCCAGTTGAAGGCATAGGTGTAGACCAGGAAGAACAGCAGCAGCCCCGCCTCCATCAGCGTGGCTTGCCACAGGCTCACGTCGAACCACCAGGCCATCAGCGGGATCAACAACAGCGCCAGCCCGCCCTCGAAGCCCACGGCATGCACCACGCGGCGCAGCACCGAACGGCCCTTGACCGCCTGGCGCGCCTCCCACTTCTCGAACAGGTGGTTGAAGGTCACGTTCCAGGCAATGGCCAGCGTAGACGCCACCACCGCCATGATCCCCGAGGCGCCAGCCCCCTGGCCTATGGCCATGAACAGCAGGCTGGAGACCAGGATGGCGATCAGCTCGTAAAGCGAGACAAAGACGAAACGGCGCACCGGGCCTTGCAGGCCGGTGGCGGGGGACGGAGAGGACATGGGCCGGCAGTATAGATACCGTGCCCGTTCCGTGCTCCCCTGGGGACTTGAAGGAAGCATGGAATTGCCTGAGCAGCCAGCATGGTCTATGCATCCGTTGCATTACAGCCAAACAGATGCGTGTTGGACAGCGCACTAGCGCAGGCATAAGCTCTCGCCTCTTGATTTGTTTCACAAGGACAAAGCCATGACGTCTCCCGTCGGCACCCATTCCCTGCCCTCCTACCTCGACCCCAACCACCTCGGCCCCTGGGGCGTGTACCTGCAGCAGGTCGATCGCGTCACGCCTTACCTGGGCAGCCTGGCGCGCTGGGTGGAAACCCTGAAGCGCCCCAAACGGGCGCTGATCGTGGACATTCCCATCGAGCTGGACAACGGCACCATCGCCCACTTCGAGGGCTACCGCGTGCAGCACAACCTGAGCCGCGGCCCCGGCAAGGGCGGCGTGCGCTTCCACCAGGACGTGACCCTGTCCGAGGTGATGGCCCTGTCGGCCTGGATGTCGATCAAGAACGCGGCCGTGAACGTGCCCTACGGCGGCGCCAAGGGCGGCATCCGCGTCGATCCCAAGACGCTGTCGCGCGGCGAGCTGGAGCGCCTGACACGCCGCTATACCAGCGAGATCGGCATCATCATCGGCCCGTCGAAGGACATTCCCGCCCCCGACGTGAACACCAACGCACAGGTCATGGCCTGGATGATGGACACCTACTCGCAGAACGTGGGTGCCACATCCACCGGCGTGGTCACGGGCAAGCCCGTGGACCTGGGCGGTTCGCTGGGCCGCGTCGAGGCCACGGGCCGCGGCGTGTTCACCGTGGGCGTGGAGGCTGCGCGCCTGACCGGCATGCCCATCGAGGGCGCGCGCGTGGCCGTGCAGGGCTTTGGCAACGTGGGCGGCACGGCCGGCAAGCTGTTCGCCGAGGCCGGCGCCAAGGTGGTGGCGGTGCAGGACCACACGGGCAGCATCCAGAACGCCAAGGGCCTGGACGTGCCCGCGCTGCTGCAGCACGTGCAGCAGACCGGCGGCGTGGGCGGCTTTGCCGGCGCTGAAGCCATGGCCAACGACGACTTCTGGGGCGTGGCCTGCGACATCCTGATCCCCGCCGCGCTCGAGAGCCAGATCACCAAGGACAACGCCGGCAGGATCCAGGCCAAGATGGTCATCGAGGGCGCCAACGGCCCCACCACCCCCGAGGCCGACGACATCCTGCACGACAAGGGCGTGCTGGTGCTGCCCGACGTGATCGCCAACGCCGGCGGCGTGACGGTGAGCTACTTCGAGTGGGTGCAGGACTTCTCCAGCTTCTTCTGGACCGAGGACGAGATCAACGCCCGCCTGGTGCGCATCATGAAAGAAGCCTTCGCGGGCGTCTGGCATGTGGCGCAGGAGAACAAGGTC
Organism: Alicycliphilus denitrificans; assembly: GCF_044792555.1. Lineage (GTDB taxonomy): Bacteria > Pseudomonadota > Gammaproteobacteria > Burkholderiales > Burkholderiaceae_C > Alicycliphilus > Alicycliphilus denitrificans_A. Next base: position 285,555 of record NZ_CP126238.1, on the reverse strand, counting down.
AGCCTGCGCACCGCCACCTTCATCGTGGCCTGCAAGCGCATCCTGCATGCGCGCGAGATGCGCGGCCTGTATCCCTGATAGCGCGCGGCATCAAAAAGCGGCCCGGGGGCTAATGCCAGTCAGTTAAGACAGCAGATCGCCACAGGCGGGTAAAAAGGGAGCATGTTCGTCATGCTCCCTTTTTCGTTTGACTTCCGTACTGCAAAACTCCTTGGATGAGAGCTGGGCAGGGTTGCCCGCTCACGCGATGACTGAGTTGGGCGCGCTGATTGATCCACTGTGGATCGAGCAAGCACTGCATGCCAGCGGCAAGGCATCCATACGTCGGCGCAAGCTGCCTGCAGATCACGCCATCTGGCTGGTCATTGGACTGGCCTTGTTTCGCCACATGCCCATGTGGCAGGTGGTGCAGGAGATGGCCTTGACCCTTGAGGGGCAAGAGTTACCAGCTCCCAGCAGCAGCGTGCAGGTTCGCCAGCGGCTGGGCTCGCAACCCTTGGAGCACTTGTTTGCGCTGCTCACGCAGGCCTGGGGCAGATCGCATCCCGTGCACGAAGAGCGCTTGCGCGTGCTGGCCGTCGATGGCGTTGTCTGGTCTGCGCCCAACAGCGCAGACAACCGCCAAGTGCTGGGAAGTGGTCAGACGCAGTACGGTCCCCAGCCCTGGCCCATGGTGCGGGCTGTGTGCCTGCTGGACACCGATAGCCACGAACTACTCGATGCACAACTGGGTGACTACACCCAAGGGGAGCTGACGCTTGCTGCTGGGCTGCGTGGCCTGGATCACTCCATCACTTTGTTTGACCGGGCGTACTTCTCTGCGGCATTCCTGCTCGACTGGCAGGGCGCAGGCGAGCAACGCCACTGGCTCATGCGGGCCAGAGACAACTTGCGCCATGAAGTCGTGCAATGTCTGGGCGCGGGCGACTGGTTGATCCGCATGCCCATCTCGCAGCGTGCCAGGAAACTTTGCCCCGAACTGCCAAGCCACTGGCAAGCGCGCCTGATCCAGACCGAGGTGCAAGGCAAGAGCAGGCGCTTCATCACCTCGATGCTCGACTCCGAACGCTTTGGCGCATCGCAACTGGCACAGATGTATTGCCAGCGCTGGGAGATTGAACTTGGCTTTCGTGAGATCAAGCAGTCGCTGCAACAGGGCGCAGGCGTGCTGCGCAGCAAGCAAGCAGCCGCCGGAGTTGGTCAAACAGGAGGTCTGGGGCGTATTGATTGCGCATACCTTGCTCAGGCGCTGGATGCGCTTGATGGCCCAGCATGTGAAGGTTGAGCCGGTACGCATCAGCTTCCACACAGCCAAGCATGCCATCATTGGCGCACTCAACACCGTGCATCTGGCTCGCGCGGGAGCATTGCCGAGACACCTGCAACTGCTGCTTGAACAGGCACGCTACTTCGTACTTCCTGCACGCCGTAGCGGGCGAAGCTTCCCGCGTGAGGTCAAGCGATCTCGCAGCAAGTTCCCCACAAAGAAAATGCCAGCAAGCTCTTAACTGACTGGCATTAGCCCGGGGGCCGCTTTTTCATTTCACAGCACGCCCTTGCCGCGCAGCTCCTGCAGCTGCGCCGCGTCCAGCCCCAGGCGTTCGCGCAGCACTTCCTCGGTGTGCTGGCCCAGGGCCGGCGGGGCGTGGCGCAGCGTCACGGGGGTGTCGGACAGGCGCAGCGGGCTGGCCGTGGTGACCACGCGGTTGACGACCTCGCCGGCCGGCATGCTGCCGCCAGGGTAGCGCTCTTGCTCCACGCGCAGGCCGCGCGCGCGCACCTGCTCATCGTCGAAGGCCTGGCCGACATGGTTGATGGGGCCGCAGGGCACGGCCTTGTCCTCCAGCAGCTTGATCCAGGCGGCGGTGCTGCGCGTGCGCGTGAGCGTGGCCATCATCGGGATCAGCGTCTCGCGGTGGATGACACGGCCCGCGTTCAGCGTGAAGCGCTCGTCGCTCGCCCAGTCCACGCCCGCGGCCTCGCAAAAGCGCGCGAACTGGCCGTCGTTGCCGATCGCCAGCAGCATGTCGCCGTCCTGCGTGGGAAAGTCCTGGTAGGGCACGACGCTGGGGTGGGTGTTGCCCTGGCGCCTGGGGATGTTGCCGGCGTTGAGAAAGCCCGCGCCCTGGTTGGCCAGCACGGCCATGGCCACGTCCAGCAGGGCCATGTCGATATGCTGGCCGCGGCCCGTGCGGTGGCGCGCCTCCAGCGCGCCGAGGATGGCGGTGGTGGCGTACATGCCAGTGAACAGGTCGATCACGGCCACGCCCACACGCATCGGGCCGCCGCCGGGCTCGCCGTCGGCATGGCCGGTGATGCTCATCAGGCCGCTCATGGCCTGGATCAACAGGTCGTAGCCGGCGCGCGGCGCATACGGCCCGGTGTGGCCGAAGCCGGTGACCGAGCAGTAGATCAGGCGCGGGTTCAGCGCAGACAGGCTTGCATAGTCCAGGCCATAGCGCTTCAGGCCGCCAGTCTTGAAATTTTCCACCACCACGTCGCTTTGCGCCGCCAGCTCGCGGATCAGCCGCTGGCCCTCGGGCGTCGCCATGTCCACGGTGACCGAGCGCTTGTTGCGGTTGCAGGCCGCGAAGTAGCAGGCGTTGTCCGTCGGCTGGCCTTCGGCGTCGGGGAAGAAGGGCGGGCCCCAGTGGCGCGTGTCGTCGCCGTCGCCGGGTTTTTCGATCTTGATCACGTCGGCGCCCATGTCGGCCAGGTTCTGGGTGCACCAGGGGCCGGCGAGCACGCGGGAGAGGTCGAGCACGCGCAGGTGGCTCAGGGCGCCGGTGGCGGCGCTAGGGGAATGGTCGGCAGCGGTCATGAAGGCTTGGTAGTTGAAATTCGGCCGGCGCATCCTACGCGCACTGCGATGGCGCGGGTTCGGATTTATGAAAGCGGGCGTTTGCCGCGTTTTCTACAATGCCGGCCATGGCCATGCATTTTGATCTTGTGGACCTGCGCCTGATGGTGCATATCGCCGACGCCAACAGCATGACGCGCGGCGCCGAACTGTCCTTTATTTCGCTGCCCGCGGCGAGCACGCGCATCAAGAACCTGGAGGAGAGCATAGGCACCAAGCTGCTGTACCGCACCAGCCAGGGCGTGACGCTGACGCCACCGGGCCAGGCCTTCGTGAGCCATGCACGCATGGTGCTGGGTCAGATAGAGCACCTGCGCGGTGACATGCAGGAGTATGTGCGCGGCATCAAGGGGCATGTGCGGGTGTTCGCCAACACCACCTCACTGGGCGAATTCCTGCCGCCGGTGCTGCGCTACTACCTGCGCCGCAACCCCGACGTGAACATCGACCTGCGCGAACGCCCCTCGCACGACATCGTGCGCGCCGTGACCGAAGGGCAGACCGACATCGGCATCGTCGCCGGCCTGGTGCGCACCGAGAATCTGGAGACCCTGCCCTACCGCCGCGACCGGCTGGTGCTGGTGGTGCCGCGCGGCCATGCACTCGATGGCCAGACGCAGATCGATTTTTCCGACACTCTGGAACTGGACTACGTGGGCCTGCAGGAATCGACCGCCATCTACGTCTTCCTGCGCCAGGCCAGCGACCAGCTGCACCGCCCCATCAAGCTGCGCATACAGGTGGGCAACTTCGAGACCGCCTGCCGCATGATCGAGGCCGGCGTGGGCGTGGGCGTGCTGCCCGAGTCCGCCGCCAGCCGCCATGCCAAGTCCATGGAAATCGCCATCGTGCCGCTGACCGACGCCTGGTCGGTGCGCGAGATGCAGATCTGCGTGCGCAGCCTGGAGGCGCTACCCAGCTTTGCGCAGGAGCTGGTGCAGCTGCTGGTGGCCGATGCGCAGGGACGGCTCGCGTTCGACTGAACGGCCTAGTGTGGTGCGCCGCCCCGCACAGCATCACGTATTCATGATCATGCGCACCAGATTGGGCATGCCCTTGCCCTGGATGTAGGGGTCGCGGCCCAGATCGGTGCAATGCGCCAGCAGCAGCGCCTTGACACGTTCCGGATAGCCGATGAATTCCCGGCGCGCCGAAAGAAAGGCCGCCAGCAGTCCCGAGACATGGGGCGTGGCCATGCTGGTGCCGCTCATTTGCACATAGGCATTGCGCACGGTGACCTTGCTCTTGGGCCATTGGTGGCGTGCCGAGAGGATGTTCTCGCCGGGCGCTACCAGGTCGGGCTTCATGCGCCCGTCGGCCGTCGGACCGCGCGAGGAAAAATAGGACACGCCGTAGGTATGCGGATTGGTCTTGTGTACCGAGCCCACGGCGATCGCCTCCTCCAGGTTGGCGGGGTCGCCAATCGACAGATCCATGTTGGCCGGAATCGGCCCGCCGGCGGAATCGAGCATCGCATAGCCTTCGTTGCCCGCGGCAAGGCACACCAGCACGCCCTGGCGCCAGAGCCGGCGCAGCTCCTGGCACAGCGGGGTATGGCCGCAGCCGAAGACGCTGGGGTCGAAGCTGCCGCCCAGGCTGAGGTTCACGCCATGGATCACCAGCTTGCCGGCGCGCTCATTGAGTTCGGCAATGGTGTCGAGGGCCTTGATGATGAAGGCGTCTTCTCCGCTGCCGCTGTCCCTGAGCACCTTGAAGCCGTAGAGCCGCGCCTCGGGGGCCATGCCCTGCATGTTGATGGTGCTTGCATCGTTTTCATCGTGCGCCAGTGTCATGCCGCCGGCGATGGTGGCCGCGACATGCGTGCCATGGCCGTTGCCGTCCAGCGTGCCAAAGCCGGGGTCGCCGGGTTTCAGCAGCCTGGCGTTGTCGGTGCAGTCCCATTGCGCGACCACATTGCCGTAGGCCTTGAAATGCGGGTGCCCGGCGGCGATCCCAGTGTCGAGCACGGCCCAGCCTATGTCCTTGCCGCAGGCGCCGTAGCCCAGATTCGCCGGGCGCACCTGCAGCGTGTGCGTGGACTGATTGAGCAAGGCGCGCTTGACGGCGTTGCGCCAGACGCGGTCTATCTTCAGCGTGCTGCAGTGGGAGCGCAGATGCTCGATCTCGCCACGCGTGAGGTCGGCGGCGATAAAGCGTTGCATGAGCTGGATGCGGCCATCCTCGGGCTTGACGCCGTTGAACTGCAGCACTTGCCTGATCAGGGTTTCAAGGCGGCTGCGCACCTCTGCAAGCGGTGTTTCATCGCTGCCGTCCGACACCAGCTGGATCAAGGTGGGGTGGCGTTGCTCGCGGTGGCCATCTTCGATATCTGCGACCAGGTCCTTCATCAGCACATTGCGCCCCACTGGGTTGCTGAAGGATGGGCCGGCGGTCTCGCGCACGGTCTGGCGCACGACATCGAGCGAGAGGTAGCCGGTACCGGAATGTGGGTTGGACTTCCAATCGGGGTTGATCATCAGGCCGTGGTGATCCTCCGCCTTCACACCGCGGCTGTTGGCCTGGTAGTCGCTTGCAAGACGCGCATCGAGCGCCACGGGATCGAGGCGTTCAGCCACGTTCAGCCAGCGCTCGACACACTCCGGCACGGCCAGCGGCTTGCCCGGACCGATCTTGCCAAGCGCATCCTTCACCTCCTGGAGGCCCAGGGGCGAGCCTATGGTCACGAACAGGCGCACGTCGCAATCGGCCTTCTGCAGCTGGCGCAGGACATGGTAGGCAATCATCGAGCCTTGGCTGTGTGCGATGACGATGAAGGGACCGCCACCGGCATCCAGGCGCTCGCGCAGTGACTGCTCCATCAGCCGACGCTTGTTGGCATCGAAGAAGAAGTCCCGCACATCCTTGAGGAACAGCTTAGTGATGCGGCGCGTAACCCACAGCCGCATGCCTTCCGGCAAGGGCAGCAGCTTCGCATCCACGCCAGCGGCTTGCTTTTCGCCGCCGCGCAGGCGCGCCTCCAGAGCCGCCATGATCTTGCGCGCGGCGGCATCGAGTTCGACTTCGGGCTCCAGACCGACCTCTGCCAACGCCTGCGCGCCGACGCCATCGGCGCCGTCCAGGAGCCTGTCGCCATCGGCACAGCTGCCCTCCTCTGGCCTGGGATAGCGGCTGCGGTCGACCCAGTAGCTCATGCGGGTGCGGTCGCCCATCGAGACGCCAAACAGGGCCGTATCCCACTGGCACTTCAGGACCGAAGCCACCGGCTTATTGCCAATGCCGTGGATATAGACCACGGTGCCAACTTCCGGTGCGCTTCCTTCCTTGCTCAACAGGGACGGGAATGCCGTCTTCGGAGCGTCTGCGGCAAGGGCAAGCGCAACAAAGGGGCTGACGGACTCGGACGCCGGCGATTTGCCGCCGGCCCCCTTGGGATTGGCTTTACCGGAACGTGAACGCGGTTTCTGTGTCGCCATGATTCCTGCTCCTTGTCTGCATTACTGCACCAAGTTGGAACGAGAGATCCGGCTTCACAACACGGGCTCCGAACCTCACGCGTGTTGCACGCGACGCTTGTGGCCCACTTCACCAGCATCGGCGCAATCGACCGCCCCTTGTATTACAAAGGGTCCGCGGAATCAATGCTTCGGTTTTGGCAATCGGACTACTCTGCCGAGTCCAGTGTCGTCGGCGCCAGCCAGTACTTGAAGGTACCGCTGGCCGTGGCCACCACCTGGCCCTGCTCGTCGATCAGCTGGCCCGCGCAGCTGCACAGGCTGCGCGTGGCATGCACCACCCAGCCCTCGGCCAGCAGCGGGCCGCGCGCCGGGCGGTGGAAGCGGCTCGACATCTCCACCGTCACGGCGGTCTGCGAGGGGGCGTCCGGCAGCTCGCCCGCGGCGCGCGACATCACCGAGTCCAGCAGCGTCATGACCACGCCGCCATGCGCGGCCGGCAGCTGGTTGAGCAATTCCTCGCGCATCTGCGGCAGGCGCACATGCACCTTGCCCGGGGGCGCCGGCACCTGGGTGGCGCCGATGAGGCGCATGAAGGAACTGCGGTCGGGTGGCAGTGCGGCTTCGCTCATGCGGCGCGCGCCTCGCGCACCATGTTGCGGGCGATGATGATCTGCTGGATCTGCGTCGTGCCCTCGTACAGGCGGAACAGGCGCACGTCGCGGTAGAAACGCTCGATGCCGTATTCAGCCATGTAGCCCGCGCCACCCAGGATCTGCACCGCGCGGTCGGCCACGCGGCCGCACATCTCGGTGGCGAACATCTTGGCGCACGAGGCCTCGGTGGAGACGTTGTGCCCGTCATCGCGCCGGCGCGCGGCATCCAGCGTCATGCACTCGGCCGCGTACAGCTCGGCCTGGCTGTCGGCCAGCATGGCCTGCACCAGCTGGAACTCGCAGATCGGCTGGCCGAACTGCTTGCGCTCCAGCGAATACGCGAGCGCGTCGCGCAGGATGCGCTTGGCCACGCCCACGGCCACGGCGGCGATGTGGATGCGTCCCTTCTCCAGCACCTTCATCGCGGTCTTGAAGCCGCGGCCCTCCTGCAGGCCGATCAGGTTGGCGGCCGGCACCTTGACGTTGTCGAAGATCACATCGCAGGTGTGCGCGCCGCGCTGGCCCATCTTCTTGTCGTACTTGCCGAAGCTGATGCCTGGCGACTTGGCGTCCACGATGAAGGACGACACGCCGCCCGCGCCCTTGTCCTCGGGGTTGGTGCGCGCCATCAGCGTGAACATGCCAGCGTGCGGCGCGTTGGTGATGAAACGCTTGGTGCCGTTGACCACGTAATGGTCGCCCTGCAGGATGGCGGTGGTGCGCAGCGAAGCCGCGTCCGAGCCCGCCTCGGGCTCGGTCAGCGCGAACGAGGCGATGACCTCGCCCGTGGCCAGCTTCGGCAGCCACTCGGCCTGCTGCTCGGGCGTGCCGTCCATCAGGATGCCCTGCGAGCCGATGCCCACCGTGGTGCCGATCACCGAACGAAAGGCCGGCGCGGTCTGGCACAGCTCCAGCAGCACGCGGCATTCCTCCTCCATGGTCAGCTCCAGGCCGCCGAACTTCTCGGGGATGGTCATGCCGAACAGGCCCAGCTCGCGCATCTCCTGCATGATCGCCTCGGGGATCTCGTCGGTCTCGGCCACCTCGTTCTCGGCCGGCACCAGGCGCTCGCGCACAAAGCGGCGCACGCTGTCGAGCAGGGCTTCCAAAATTTCTGGATCGCGGATCATGGTCTGGTTTCTTTCAATATTTACAGAGTTTCGGCCGTGCCAAGCACTGCCGTGGACTGGCTCGACAGCGTACCGCCGTTGCCGTGCACCACGGCCGTGCGGTGCTGCTTCAGCTGGCGCTGGCCGGCCTCGCCGCGCAGCTGGCGCACGGCCTCGATGAGCGCAAAGATGCCGTACATGCCCGGATGCACGCAGGACAGGCCGCCGCCATTGGTGTTCACGGCCAGGCGCCCGCCGGGCGCGATGCCGCCGTTCTCCACGAAGGCGCCGCCCTCGCCCTTGGCGCAAAAGCCCAGGTCCTCCAGGAACAAGATGGTGTTGATGGTGAAGGCGTCGTAGACCTGGGCCATGTCCATGTCGGCCGCCTTCAGGCCCGCCATCGCGAAGGCCTGGGCGCCGGACTGCGCCGCACTGGTCGTCGTCAGGTCGGGCATGCACGAGATCTGGCGGTTCCAGATCGCCGTGGCATTGCCCAGCACGTAGACCGGGGGCTTGGGGCAGTCACGCGTACGCTCGGCACGCGTGAGCACGATGGCGCCGCCGCCGTCCGTCACCAGGCAGCAATCGCGCACAGTGAGCGGGCTGGCGATGCTGCGGGCCGAAAGCACGTCCTCGATGGTCAGCGGGTCGCGCATGAAGGCCTCGGGGTTCTGCTGCGCCCAGGCGCGCGCGGCCACGGCCACCTCGGCCAGTTGCGCGCGCGTGGTGCCGAACTCGTGCATGTGGCGCGCCGCGGCCAGCGCGTAGGCGGTGACGGGCAGCACGGGGTCGTAGGGAAACTCGTAAGGCTGCGGGTCCAGGAAGCGCCGCGCGGCGACGCTTTCCTTGCGCCCGAAGGTGGCCGAGCGCTGCGCGCTGCCATAGCACACCAGCACGGCCTTGCACTGGCCGGCCTCCAGCGCGCGGATGGCGGGCAGCAGGTGGGCGATGAAGCTGCTGCCGCCGATCATGGTGCCGTCCACGTAGGTCGGATTGATGCCCAGATGCTCGATCACCGGCATGGTCCACATGCTGGCATTGACGCTGCAGGTGGCCAGGCCGTCGATGTCCCGCATGGTCAGGCCCGCGTCCTGCACGGCAGCCTGCGCGGCGCGCACCAAGAGCGTCATGTCGTCCATGCCGGGCGACTCGCCGCAGCCATAGGTGGCGGCGCCGGCAATGGCCACGCGGCCACGCAGCGGGCGGTTCACGGCGGCGGCGTCGAGCTGGGATTGGGGAATGCGGCTCATGCTGCACCTCCTTGCGTTTGCGCCGGGGTGAACAGCACCAGGCCGCGCCCGTCCTTGTGCGCCACATGGGCCTGCACACGCAGGCCGATGCGCACGTCCTCAGGCGCCAGGCCCTCGACGCGGCTCATCATGCGCACGCCTTCATGAAGGTCGATCAAGGCCACGTTGTAGTTGCCGCCGGCGTCCTGCTTGCGCGCAATCGTGCTCGTGGAATAAACCGTGCCCAGGCCGCTGGGACGCACCCAGCGCAGGCCGCCAGCGCCGCAATGCGGGCACAGCTCGCGCGGGGTGAACACATGGTGTTGGCACTGCGGGCAGTGCTGTATGCAGAAGCGGCCAGCGTCAAGCTCGGCCTGGTAATGGGTTTGTGCAGTCAGGTGCATGGTGTATTCGGCTCAGGCCTCTTGACGGTCTATGGCTTTGTGGAATGCAGCATGCCTGCAAGGGCGGCGCGCTTCAATTTGGCAATTTTTAAGACCGTCTTCAGCGGGTGCGCGGGTGCTCAGGATAGGGGATTGACGGCACATGGCGCTGCTGCGCAAAGTGTGCGTACGACGGGGATTCCAGGCTGGATACCCGTGGGGTGGCGGCGTCGCCTAGCTAGGCACGTCCGACATCCGCTGAAATGATTCGGTACCGGGAAAACGTCGCACGCGAATCAAGGAGAACCCAAAATGACATCGAAATCAGTGGCGAGTCTGCGAACATCAGCGGTGATCGCCGCGTTCGCGGCCCTCGCGGCGCTCAATGGGGCGGCGCAAGCCGAAAACAAGGCTGTGACCTATAAGGGCAAGGCTGTTCGCATCGGCAATGGATCGGCACACACTGTCGTCCACACCGACGCCAGCGGCAAGCCCCACGCGATCGGGATTGTGTTTACGTCAGACGCCCTGGAGGGGTTGCCCGCAGCAGGAGATGCCGGCCACAGCGATGTCCCCTACGTACTGCCCATGCCTGTGAAGGGGCCGAAAACGGTGGTGGATCACGCAGTCATCAACTGGGAGCCTGGTGGCCATCCCCCACCCAAGGTGTACGACGTGCCACACTTCGATTTCCATTTTTACCTGATCGACCCGGCAGAGCGCGCATCCATTCGATTCACTAGCGAGAACGAATCCGGTGAGCCAAGTCAGCAGCCACCACGGGAATTGCTGCCGGAGGGATATGTCATCCCCCCCGGTACTGCCGTACCTGAAATGGGCGTACATGCCATCAACACCGCAAGCGCGGAGTTTCAGGGACAACCGTTCAATGCGACCTTCATATACGGCTATTACAACCAGCGACTGACCTTCCTTGAGCCGATGGCGTCGCTGGAATTTTTAAAATCAAAGCCGAACTTCTCCGCTCCAGTGATCAGGCCGGCCCGTTACAACAAGCAGGGCACATACCCATCCAGCTACACCATCGACTACAACGCAGCCAGCAAGATCTATGAAGTGGGCTTGCGTGATCTGCAATAGCGGGAATGGGTCGATAGGCAAATGGCCGAGCTGCCAGCCCAGTGCCTGCAATCAACCTCAAGCAACCGCCATCCCCCAAACACAGCTCAACCCGTCGTAACCCCCGCCGTCTTGATCACCTTCGCTCATTTGGCAATCTCGGCGCGCAGGAACTGGCGCAGCTGTTCCTGCGTGTCCGGTGCCGCCTCGGCGCCGGCTTCCAGCAGGCGCTGGCGCACGGCGGGGTCCTTGAAGGCGGTGTTGAAGTCGGCGTTGATCTTGTCCAGCACGGTCTGGAGCGTCTTGGCGAGGGCGAACAGGGCCGTCCACGAATAGGCCTCATAGCCGGGTAGGCCGGCTTTGATCTGAGGCGAAGCCGTGGGCGCGTCGGCGAACATCAGGTGCACCTGGCCGCCTAGCAGGTCGTCGCCAAGCGGCTGCAATGTGCGCCGCTCAGGCACATGTTTGCGCATAGCGGCAAGCTGAGATTGATGCCGCCAAACCCAAGACAGCACAGGATGGCGGCGTGCGTCGTCTGGTGTGCGGCATCGGAAACAACATCAAGGATCTGCAGGCCTGTTGAGATCACCAGCTGATGCATGAATCCCGGTGCAAATTGGCAATGAAACCCTCGCCAGCTTCGCCCTCGAGAAACTCCATGTTCAGCAAAGACGAATGGGTGGAGCCGGGGCATGTTCTTACCATCCCTGGGCGGCACAGTTGTGTCGCGCCGTACATCCCCCTCGACCTGCCCTGCCATGCCCGCTCCCACACCCCAAGTACTCCTGGATGCCATGTGCACCCTGTCGCCCGAGTTTGTCGCCATCCGGCAGGACATTCACGCCCACCCGGAGCTCGCGTTTGAAGAGCAACGCACCAGCGACCTGGTCGCCGAGCGGCTGGCCGCCTGGGGCTACCAGGTGCACCGCGGCCTGGGCGGCACCGGCGTCGTCGGCACGCTGCGCAAGGGCAGCGGCGGCCGCTCACTGGGCATACGTGCCGACATGGATGCGCTGCCCATCCAGGAAGCGACCGGGCTGGACTACGCCAGTCGCCACGCGGGCAAGATGCACGCCTGTGGCCATGACGGGCACACGGCCGTGCTGTTGTGCGCCGCCCGCTACCTGGCCGAGTCGGCCGATTTCAACGGCACGCTAAACCTGATCTTCCAGCCCGCAGAGGAGAACGAGGGCGGCGCACTGCGCATGGTGGATGAGGGCCTGTTCACGCTGTTTCCCTGCGACGAGGTCTATGCGTTGCACAACTCGCCGGGTCTGCCCGTGGGCCAGATGACCATCAGCGCGGGGCCCCTGATGGCCTCGTTCGACCGCGCCACGGTGACCTTGCGCGGGCGCGGCGCCCATGGCGCCATGCCGCACCATGGTGTGGACCCGATGCAGTGCGCGGCCAGCATCACGCTGGGGCTGCAGTCCATCGTCTCGCGCGAGATCGACGCGCTCAAGTCGGCCGTGATCACCGTGGGCTCGATACAGGCCGGCGAGGCCTACAACGTGGTGCCCGAAACCGCGCAGCTCAAGATTGGCGTGCGCACGCTCGACCCCAAGGTGCGCACGCTGGTGGAGCAGCGCATACGCGAGTTCATCGCCGCACAGGCGCAGAGCTACCAGCTGCAGGCCGAGGTGGTCTACGAGCGCAAGTACCCGGTGCTGGTCAACCATGCCGCGCAAACCGAGACCGCACGCCAGGCCGCCATCCGGCTGCTGGGCGCCGAGAACGTGCTGGAGCGCCCGCCGGTCATGGGCAGCGAGGACTTCGCCTACATGCTGGAGCACCGGCCAGGCGCCTATATCCGCCTGGGCAATGGCACGGGCGAGGACGGCGGCTGCATGGTGCATAACCCAAAATACGACTTCAACGACCAGGCCCTGCCCATAGGCGCCGCCTTCTGGGCACATCTGGCGCAAAGCTGCCTGAGCTGATCCCCGATTACCTTTCGGACACGGTCAACGTTTACGGATGCCGGTAGCCTCGTCGGGTGGGCTGCACCGCGAATTGTTCATACACCCACAGAACCAAAATCAAGGAAACAAGCATGAAGCAATGGATAGTGAGGGCATGCATGGCATCGGCCGTACTGGCTGCAGTGAGCGGCTGCGGCGGCGGTGATGACCGGATTCCGGTGAAATCGATCACCGTCTTCGGCGATAGCCTGAGCGATGTCGGCAGCTATCGCGCAGCCACGGGCGATCCCGCCAATCCGGGCAAGTTCACGGTCAACCCCGGCAACGTATGGGTGGAGAACGTGGCGGCCCACTACGGCCTGACGGTGACACCCAACCGCTCTCTCACCCTGGACAAGGACGCCAGCTCCGGCGCCACTAACGCGACAGGCACGGCGACGGTCATCGGTGGCAACGGCTATGCCGAAGGCGGTGCGCGCGTGGCCATGCTGCCCAGCGTGAGCGGCATAGGCAACAATCAACTGGTGGCGCCAGTGCGCGCGCAGGTGAACCGCTACCTGCAGACCCACGACCGCTTCCCCGACAACGAACTGGTTCTGATCAGCGCTGGCGGCAATGACGTTTACGCACAGTTCAGCGCGGTCTGCTGGCACACCGACGACAACGGTCTCGGCGCGGGCAACACCACCATCGACATCGCCAGCACCAAGATCGCTGAATCGGCTCAGGCCCTGGTAGACATGCTGCGGCAAATACGCAGCAAGGGCGCGCAGCTGATCGTGTTGATCTCTCAGGGCAACCCCATCGTCAGCCCCTTCTATCGTTACTACAGCTCGCCCGAATATCAAGCCAAGGGCTGCTATACACCCGTTCCGGCGGCGCAGACCGATGCCTGGCGGGCTCAATTCAACAAGATAGTCCGGGACGGCATAGCCAGCATGCCCGAGGTGGTGTACGTGGACGCCCAAGCCACGTGGGGCAACGTGCTGGCCAATCCGGCAAGCTACGGGTTCACCAACCTCATCGACAAGGCCTGCACCAACACCAAGCTCACCACCAGCGCCACGTTCTGCACCCGCGCCACCATGGCGACACCCAACGCGGATCAGACCTACTTCTGGTCGGATGCCTCCCACCCCACGCCGCGCGGTCACCAGGTCCTATCGGATCAGGTGTTGGAACTGCTGAAACCCCGCGCCCGTTGACGCGTGCCCCCAACTGGGGGCTCACTGGGCGGAAGACGGTGGGCGGGCTGCACCAGTCCACCGACAAGCATCCATCCAGGGGCATCTGGAAAGCGCCCCCGCCCAACTCATTCTTAAATGGAGCAACTTGTCTATGCACGCCCTGAACCGCCGCCATTTCCTGCAATCCACTAGTGCCGCCTGCGCACTCGGCGGCCTGCCCGCCTGGGCGGCCGATGCCTTCCCCACCAAGCCGCTGACCCTGGTCGTACCCTACCCCGCCGGAGGCGCCAGCGACGCATCGGCGCGCATCTTTGCCGAATCCTTCTCGCAAAGCTTCAAGCAGCAGGTGATCGTGGAGAACTACGGCGGCGGCACCGGGCTGATCGGCGCCAACAAGGTGCTGAGCGCACCGGCCGATGGCTATACCTTCCTGCACGGCTCGCCCAACGAGGTGGTCCTGCCGCCCATGCTCAACCCGGCGGCACGCTACAAGCCCTGGGACTTTGTCTTCGCGGCTCCCATTACGGCGGCGTCCATCGTGCTCATGGTGCGCAACGGCATTCCCGCAAGCACCATGGACGAATTCCTTGACTATGCGCGCCAACGCAAGGACAAGCCGCTGACCTATGCATCGGTCGGCATCGATTCGCTCTACAACCTGATGGGCGACGCGCTGGCGGCACGGCTGAACCTACCGTTCCTGCACATACCCTACAAGGGTGCCGCGCCCGCGCTGCAGGATCTGGCCGGTGGGCAGGTGGACTTTGCCATCCTCGCGTACCAGACGAGCTTCGAGGGCATGCAGGAACAGGGCCGCTTGAAGATCGTCTCCAGCTTCTCCAAGGACATGGCCCCTGGCCTGAAACACATTGCGCCCATCACCCGCAGCAAGCAGATACCCGATTTCGTACATGAAATTGGCGGCGGCTACTTCATGCGCAAGGGCACGCCCGCCGACCGCGTGGCCGCCCTGCGCAAGGCCATCGGCGAGGCCGTGCTCAAGCCCGAGATCCGCGGCCGCCTGGAAGCCGAGGGGCGCAAGGTGGCCCAGCCCACGGAGAGCCAGGCGCAGGCGGACGCGGCGTTCAAGGAAATGATCGACAGCGTCGCCTCACTGTTGAAGGCGCTCGGGCGCAAGAACCTGGCGCTCTGACCCTGCCGCCTCATTGCTTCCAAAAAAAGAGCTCCTAACGCATATACAAAAAGCGTTAGCAGCTCTTTTTGCTACAAATTGCCGGTGATAAAACCGGCGAACCCCTCACCCCGTCGTAATCCCCGCCGTCTTGATCACCTTGGCCCATTTGGCCAGCTCGGCGCGCAGGAACTGACGCATTTCCTGCTGTGTGCCCGGTGCTGCCTCGGCGCCGGCGTCCAGCAGGCGCTGGTGCACGGCGGGGTCCTTGAAGGCGGTGTTGAAGTCGGCATTGATCTTGTCGAGCACGGCCTGGGGCGTCTTGGCGGGGGCGAACAGCGCGGCCCAGGAATAGGCCTCGTAGCCGGGAAGGCCCGCCTCGGCCGCCGTGGGCACGTCGGGCAGCATGGCCGAGCGCTTGTTGCTGGCCACGGCCAGCACCTTCACGCGGCCGGCCTTGATCTGCGGCAGCGCCGTGGGCGCGTCGCTGAACATCAGCTGCACCTGGCCACCCAGCAGGTCGTTCATCGCCGGGGCGCTGCCCTTGTAGGGCACATGCTGCAGCTTGGTACCAGCTTCCATATTGAACAGCTCGCCCGCCAAGTGGGTGCCGCCGCCATTGCCCGAGGAGCCATAGCTCAGGTTGCTGCCGGGCTTCTTGGCCAGGGCGATGAGTTCCTTGAGGTTGTTGGCAGGCACCGACGGGTGGGCCACAACGAACACCGGAAACATGGCGGCGAAGCTGATGGGCGCGAAGTCCTTCTCGATGTCGTAAGGCAGCTTGCCCATCAACGAGGGGTTGACCGAATGGTGGATGGCGCCCATGAACAGGGTGTAGCCGTCGGGCGCCTCGCGCGCCGCGGCCTGGGCGCCGACCACGCCGCCGGCGCCGGCGCGGTTGTCGATGACGGTGGGCGTCTTCCAGATTTCGGCCAGTTTCTGGCTCGCCGCGCGCGCCGTGGTATCCACGGGGCCGCCGGGCGGGAAGGGCACGATGAAGCGCACGGGCTTGGTGGGCCAGTCGTCCGCGGCCAGTGCGGCAAAGGGCTGCGTGGCGGCGGCCAGCAGGCTGCCGGCGACCAGGCTGCGGCGCGTCAGGTGAATGGTCATGTGATGTCTCCTTGAAGTTGGGCGGCCTGCTCTTGCAGCTTGCGCTTGAGCACCTTGCCGTTGGTGCTGGTGGGCAGCTCGGCCACGGTGACGATGTGGCTGGGCTGTTTGTAGGGCGCGAGCTGCTCGCGCAGCCGCGCGCGTGCGGCGGCTTCGTCGAAGCTGGCGCCGGGCTCAAGCTCGACGAAGGCGATGACCTCCTCGTTGCCGTCCTTCTCGGGACGGCCGACGACGGCGCTGCGCTGCACACCGGGCAACTGGTTCAGCGCCAGTTCGACCTCGGCCGGATAGACGTTGAAGCCCGAGCGGATGATCATTTCCTTCAGGCGCCCGACGACGAACAGCGCGCCATCGGCATGCAGCTCGCCCAGATCGCCGCTGGCGTACCAGCCTCCCGGGCGCATCACAGCGCTGGTCGCCTGCGGGTCGCGGAAGTAGCCGCGCATCAGGCCGCGCCCGCGCATCCACAGCTCGCCACGCTCGCCCGTGGGCAGGGGCCGACCGCTGGCCGGGTCGGTGACCTGGACCTCGGCGTCCTCGACCACATAGCCCACGCTGGTGTCGGGGCGCTGTTCGCCCAGGCGCGTGAGGTGTATCGAGCCGGCGTATTCCGACAGGCCGTAGCCGTGGTGCAGCACCTGGCCGAAGGCGGCCTCCACGCGTTGTTTCAGCGTCAGATCCAGCGGGCCCGCGCCGGTATAGACATAGCGCAGCAGCGGCGCCTCGAGGTGGGCGATGCTTCTCTCCTGCAGGTGGGCCAGCAGGCGCGAGAACAGCGCCGGCGGCCCCTGCAGCTGCGTCACGCCATGGTGCGCCAGCGCGTCGAGCAGGTCCGCCGGGTCGAACTGCGGGCGCAGCACCAGTTGCGCACCCGCGTGCAGCGAGGTCAGCAGCACCGTGGCCAGGCCGAAGATATGCGTCATGGGCACGAAGGCGTAGCAGCGATCCTGCGGGCCCAGGCTGCGCGATTGCGCGGACACGCGCGCGAAGTGCAGCAGCGCCTCGTGCGTCACCATCACGCCCTTGGGGGCGCCGGTGGTGCCGGAGGTGAAGATCAGCGCCGCCACGTCGCCCTGCAGCGGCGGCGGCTCCACGGTTGCATCCACGCGCACCGCACCATGCTGCATACCGGAGAGGACGCTGTCCACGGCCGCATGGCGTGCGGCATGGGCAGCGGCGGCACGCGAGCTGCTGGCGGTGAAGTACAGCACGCGGGCATCGGCCTTCTCTGCAAAGGCATCGACCTCGCCCGGCGCCATGCGCGCGTTCACGCCGCAGGACCAGGCGCCCACGCGACTGCAGGCCAGGATCAGCGCAGCATGCTCGGGGCAGTTCTCGGCCACGGCCAGCACGCGGTCGCCGGCGCGTACGCCCAGGGCACGCAGCTCGGCCTCGGCCGCATCGGTGAGCGCGCCCAGGTCGGCAAAGCTCAGGCTGCGGCCACCCGGCAGGTGCATGAACGGCTGCCCGGGCGCCTCGGCCAGCCAACGGTCCAGCAGCTGGTGGATGCGATCTTCCATGTCAATCGACGGTGATGCCCTGGGTCACCGTGGCCCACATGGCGCGTTCCTTGGCGCCGCGTTCAGCCAGCTTCTGGGGGCTGCCGGTCCACTCGTCGTAGCCCAGTTCTTTGTAGCGCTTCTTCAGCTCGGGCTGCTGCAGTGCCGCATTCACGGCCTTGTTGAGCTTGGCCACCAGCTCAGGCGCCATGCCCTTGGGGCCATAAACGCCGTACCAGCCGCCCACGTCAAAACCCTTGAGGCCTTCGATGCCCGACTCGGCAAAGGTGGGCACGTCGGGCAGCGAGGCATTGCGCTGCGGCGAGGTGACGGCGATGGCGCGCACCTTGCCACTGTGGATGTAGGTGCTGGCGGTGCTGATGATGTCCAGCATCATGTTGAGCTGGCCGCCGATGACGTCGGTCATCGCCGGCGCGTTGCCCTTGTAGGGAATGTGGTTCATCTCGATGCCGCTGCGCGTGGCAAAAAGCAGCGCGCCCAGATGGTTGGAGCCGCCCACGCCGGCCGAGCCATAGGCCAGCTTGCCGGGGTTGGCCTTGGCGGTCGCCACCAGCTCGCGCACGTTCTTGTAGGGCTCGTTGTTGTTGACCACCAGCACGTTGTAGTAGCTCAGGATGGGCGCCACGGGCGTCAGGTCCTTGGCCGGGTCGAACGGCATCTTGGTCATCACGTTGGGGCTGATGGTGATGGTGGGGCTGGCGGCAAACCACAACGTCAGGCCATCGGGCTTGGCGCGCACCACTTCGTTGCCGGCAATGGTGGCGTTGGCGCCAGTCTTGTTTTCCACCATGACGGGCTGGCCCAACTCCTTGGACAGAACCGGCGCGAACAGGCGCGCACCCTGGTCCACCGGGCCGCCGGCGGCATAGCCGACGATAAGGCGCACCGGCTGGCCGTCTTGCGCGGCGGCGGGGGTGACGGCCAGGGTGAGCGGCGCCAAAGCCAGGGCGGCAATGGCCAGGCGGCGGGAAGTCATGGGCATGGGTATCTCCGGTATGTGTCATGGCGGCTGCTGCATGCAGGCCGTTGACACGATGATGGATGCCCCCTTGCAGCGTGTGAATCTGCTTTTCCCAAAGTACCGGTTTGGGTGTCGTTAAGAACGCGAATCAACGCAACGCCGACAGCCTCCCGCCGCGGCCAGGCATGGCGACAACAGGAGACTCCGCACCTTGCCCATGCCCACACCCCATCACGCATTTCAGGCAATGATAGTTCATATATTTTATATATAACGAAATACTTTTTATATATTAGACATTAAATTGACCCGTTTTTAGACTGCGTCTCCCACCACAAAAACCTCCACACCCAAGGAGTCAGGAGACATGTTGCATTCAGCCATCACCAAATTTGCCGCCGTGGCCTGCGCCGCCACCCTGCTGAGCGGCGCTGCCAGCGCACAAGACCCATCCAGCACCCCCCTCAAAATCATCATCGGCTTTTCTGCGGGCGGTGCAATGGACAACTTGTCGCGGGCCTTGGCCGAAAAGCTGCGCACCGACCTGGGCAAGACGGTCATCGTGGACAACAAGCCCGGGGCCGGCACCCAGATTGCCTTAATGACGGTGAAGCGCTCGCCGGCTGATGGCAACACCATTCTCATCAGCCCCGCCTCACCGTTGGTCTTAGCCCCCCTGACCTACGACAAACTGCAATACGACCCCGACAAGGATCTGATTCCGGTGGCACACCTGGCCGACACGCCCTTGGTAGCCACGACCGCTGTCAACAGCCCCTTTTCCACGATGCGCGAGTATGTGGACTGGGTGAAAAAGAACCCCAATGACACCGCCGTGGGCATGGTGACCTTGGGCGGAGTATTCCATTTCGGTTTGTTGCAGTTGAATCAGCAAATGGGATTGAATTTGACACCCATCGCCTACAAGGGTGCACCAGCCATGCTGACGGATGAAATTGGCGGCGTGCTTCCCATCGGCATGGACGTTGTGGCTTCTGCGAGCGAATTGGTGAAGGGTGGAAAAATCAAATACCTGGGTGTTCCTGGCATGGAACGCTCGAAACTCGTTCCCAATATTCCCACATTCCACGAACAGGGAGTACCTGGATTTGAAAACGCACCCGCCTGGTATGCGGCATTCGCTCCCGCCGGCACACCTCAATCAGTAGTGAGCAAGCTCGAAAAGGCGATGATCAACATCGTCCGGGATCCCGAATTTGCGGCAAAAATGGCCCAGATCGGCATGGTTACCACAGGCAAGCCGGGCGCCGAAGTCAGCAAGATGACCAAGACGCAGCGCGAGGCGCTGCGGCCCATCATTGAAAAATCTGGCTTCCGGGCAACGCAATAATCCTGGCAGCGCCCCACGTCCTGGCATGGCGATATGCGGGGGCGCTGCCATATCCATGCTGCACGTATCTCGCGCAATTAATTCAATAAACAATAAAAATTCCATGCATTAGAAATTAACCATTTTTCCTCCAAATCAAATAACACCATTACAAAACCTCCACACCCAAGGAGTCAGGAGACATGTTGAACTCATCCATTGCCAAAATTGCCGCCATGGCCTGCGCCGCCTCGTTGCTGGGCGGCACTGCCAGCGCACAAGACCAGCCTGGTTCCGCCCTCAAGATCGTCATCGGCTTTCCTGCGGGCGGGGCCTTGGACAACATGTCGCGTGCCATGGCCGAAAAGCTGCGCACCGACCTGGGCAAGACGGTCATCGTGGACAACAAGCCCGGGGCCAGCACCCAGATTGCCTTGATGACGGTGAAACGCTCGCCGGCCGATGGCAACACCATCCTGATCAGCCCGGCCCCAGCATTTGTCTCGCAACCCCTGACATACGACAAGCTGCCATTCGATCCCGACAAGGACCTGATCCCGGTGGCACACCTGGCCGACACGCCCCTGGTGGCGACAACCTCGGCCAACAGCCCCTTTGCCTCGATGCGGGAATATCTGGACTGGGTGAAAAAGAACCCCAAGGACACCGGCGTGGGCATGGTGACCTTGGGCGGGATATTCCACTTCGGCCTGCTGCAGTTGAATCAGCAATTAGGGTTGAACTTGACGCCCATCGCCTACAAGGGCGCGCCGCCCATGCTGACCGATGAAATCGGCGGCGTGCTTCCCGTCGGCATGGATACGGTGGCTTCTGCGGGCGAACTGGTGAAGGCTGGGAAAATCAAGTACCTAGGGGTTCCTGGCCTGGAACGCTCCAAACTCATTCCCCATGTCCCCACCTTTCTCGAGCAGGGGGTTCCAGGGTTTGAAAATGCCGCCAGTTGGTATGCGGCCTTCGTTCCGGCCGGCACACCTCCATCCGTGGTGAGCAAGCTGGAAAAGGCGATGATCAACATCGTCCGCGATCCCGATTTTTCCGCAAAAATGGCCCAGATGGGTATCGTCACCACGGGCAGGCCCGGCGCCGATGTCGCATCGCTGGCCAAGACCCAGCGCGAGGCGATGCGGCCCATTGTTGAAAAATCGGGCTTCCGGGCAACACAATAATCTTTCGTGAATATGGCCAACCCATCTCGGCATTTTTGCCAATGCCAAGATGGGGTTTTGATGATTACCACTCCCGAATTCTTGGAAATTCAACTCCATCTACCCGGAGGTGTTTTTATACCTCCTACCCCCTGGCAATGAATTGCCAGATCCATTCGTAAAAACATCCCCAGACAGCGACATGACACAGGCATCCACCGCGACGACGATTTTCGAGTCTCGAAAAATCATCACCATGAACCCCATGCAGCCCGAAGCCACGCATGTCGCCGTGCGCGCTGGCCGCATCCTGGGCGTGGGCAGCGCCGCGGACCTCCAGGGCTGGGGACCGGCCACCATCGACTACCGGTTTGCCGACAAGGTGCTGATGCCCGGGCTGGTGGAGGGCCATGCGCATTTGCTCGATGGCGGCATGTGGAATTTTGTCTACACCGGCTTTCATGACCGCCGTGGCCCGGATGGCACCCTGTGGCCTGGGGTGCAAAGCTTCGAGGCGCTGATCGCCCGCCTGCGCGAGGCCGAGGCCCAGCTGCCCGACCCGGCGCAGCCACTGCTGGCCTGGGGCTTCGACCCCATCCATTTCGGCACCGCCCGCATGACGGTCCGGGAGCTGGACCAGGTCTCCACCAGCCGCCCGGTGGTGGTGCTGCATGCCAGCGTGCACCTGCTCAACGTCAACAGCGCCATGCTCCGGCTGGCGGGCATCGATGCCGCCACCGAGACCGAGGGCGTGGCCAAGGACGACCGCGGCGAGCCCACCGGCGAGCTGCAGGAAATGGCGGCCATGTTTCCGGTCTTTGCCACCATTGGCAACGTGTATTTCGAAGCCGGCCAGACCGAGGAAGGCATACGCAACTTCGGCCGCCTGGCCCAGTTGGCCGGCGTGACCACGGCGGCCGACCTGTCCAACAGCCTTGCCGACAATACCGTCGCCAACCTGGTGAAGATCACCTCTGAATCGCAGTTTCCGCTGCGCCTGGTCCCGGCCTTCAACCCGATGCGCGGCCCGGCCCAGGGTGGGCCGGAGCATGTGCGCCAGGCGATGCGGCACAACAGCGACAAGCTGCACTTCGGTCTCATCAAGATGGTGGTGGACGGCTCCATCCAGGGCTTTACCGCACGCCTGCGCTGGCCGCACTACTACAACGGCAGCGCCAATGGCATCTGGGTGATCCCGCCGCAGAAAACACTGGAACTGGTCGATGAATACCACCGCGCCGGTTTCACCATCCACATCCACACGAATGGCGACGAGGCCACGGACATGGTGCTGGACGCGGTGGAAACCGTGCTGCGCCAGCACCCGCGCTGGGACCACCGCCATACCTTGCAGCATTGCCAGCTGGCCGATGCCGCGCAATTCAAGCGCATGGCGACGCTGGGCATGTCGGTCAACCTGTTCGCCAACCATCTGTATTACTGGGGCGATGCCCACTACAGCATCACCGTCGGCCCGGACCGCGCCAACCGGATGAATGCGGCCGGCACGGCCCTGCGCCACGGCGTGCCCTTCTCCCTGCATTCCGACGCGCCCATCACCCCCATCTCTCCGCTGTTCACCGCCTGGTGTGCGGTGAACCGGCAGACGGCGAGCGGCCGTGTACTGGGCGCCAACGAACGCATTTCGGTTTATGACGCCCTGCATGCGGTCACCCTGGGCGCCGCACATACCCTGCGCCTGGACCATTGCATCGGCAGCATCGAGGTGGGTAAGTTCGCCGACTTTGCGGTGCTCAAACAAGACCCGCTGGAGGTACCGGCCCAGGCCTTGCGCGACGTGCCGGTGTGGGGCACCGTGCTTGGCGGCCAGGTCTTCCAGGCGCCCGCGCACCCATGCTGAAACCGCAGCATCCCATCGCCCTGACGGTGCTGGGCGGCTTCCTGGGGGCCGGCAAGACCACGCTGCTCAACCACCTGCTGCGCACCCAGCACCGCGAGCGCGTGCTGGTGATGGTGAATGACTTCGGAGCGATCAATATCGACGCGCAGTTGATCGCGCAAAGCACCCCCGACCTGCCCGACGGCATCATCAACCTGGCCAACGGCTGTGCCTGCTGTGCCATCGGTGGCGATCTGATGCAGGCCTTCCTGAAAGTCTTGTCACTGCCCGAACTGCCCGACCGTGTCGTGGTGGAGGCCAGTGGCGTGGGCGACCCCGCGCGCATCGCGGCCATGGGCCGATCGGGGGGGCGGTTTCGCGGCGATGGCGTCATCACCGTCGTCGATGCCCAGGCGGTACGGTCACTGGCCCAGGATCGCTATGTCGGCGAGACCGTGCAGGCGCAGCTGCGCGCCGCCGACCTGCTGCTGGTCAACAAGACCGACCTCGTCACGCCCGAAGACCTCGCCGGGCTGCACGCCTGGCTGGGCGCGCAGGCCCCCGGCGTGCCGGTGCTGGAAAGCCGCCAGGCCGAAGTGGATCCGCGCCTGATCCTGGGCCCGGCCATTGGCGCGGCGCCCGAGGAGGACGGGGACGCGCCAGCACCTGCAGGGCCGGTGATCGACCACGCGGCCCGGTTCGTGAGCCATACCTTTGCCACGCCCTACCCCCTGCAGCGCCAGGCCCTGGAGGGGGCGCTGAACGCCCTGCCCGCGCATGTGCTGCGCGCCAAGGGCATGGTGTTCCTGGAGGGCGAGGACGCTCCGCGCGTGCTACAGCTGTGCGGCCGGCGCTGGAGCATCGGGAACCCCGGCACGCCACAGAACAACCGCCGCTCGCGCATCGTGCTGATTGCGGCACGCCGGCCGGATGTGGCGCCCTTCAACGCATGGAGCCACTTCGGGGAGGCGCTGGCGGCTGCGTCGTGATGCCTGCCCTGCGGGCGACTGCGGCGCACTCACACCCGCTCGAACACCGCCGCAGCGCCTCAGGACCGCAAGCCGCTGCCTTGAGGGCATGCGCGCACACATGCGCACATTCAGTCGGCCTTGGCGCCGGACAGCCGCACGATTTCGGCCCACTTCTTCTCTTCGGATTTCATGTAGGCCTCAAACTCCTGCGGGCTTGAGCCGACAGGCTCTGCGCCCATGCGGTGGTACTGCGCCGCGATCTCGGGCTTCCTGAGGGCCTCTTGCGCGGCTTTTGCCAGGATTCCCACCACGTCTGCGGGCGTATTCTTAGGAGCCCACAGACCGTACCAGGTGCTGGTTTCAAAACCCGTAACCCCGGCCTCCTGCATGGTCGGCGTCTGCGGCAGCGAGCGGGAGCGCTTTCGGGTCGTGACGGCCAGGGCCTTGAGCTTTCCCGATGCGATGAACGGCATGGCCGAGGGCATGGAGTCAAACATCAGCTGCACCTGCCCGCCCATCAGGTCGGTGAGCGCGGGCGAGCTGCCCTTGTAGGGCACGTGCTGCATCGCAATACCCGTCCGTATCTTGAACAGTTCCCCCGAGAGATGTTGCGACGACGCATTGCCCGCCGAGGCGAAGTTCACCGCTGCCTTGCTCTGTTTCAGGTAGGCGATCAGCTCCTGCACGTTGGAGACGGGCAGATCGCTTTTGACGACCAGCACCAGAGGCACATCGACGATCTGGGTGATGGGCGCAAAGTCGTTGAAGGCGTCATACGGCACTTTTTCGTACACCGCGGGATTGATGACGTGCAACGAGGCGTTGCTCAACAGCGTGTACCCGTCCGCCGGCGCCTTGGCCACCATGGCCCCGCCCACCATGCCGCTGGCCCCTGGCTTGTTGTCGACGAAAAAGCTCTGCTTGAGTATGTCGCCCATGGCGACCGCGACCACGCGCCCCACCAGATCCGTGGGGCCTCCCGGGGGATAGGGCACCACCAGTCTGATCGGCCCCTTGGGGTAGTCCGTCGCCGAATGCGCCACCGCGGGCACCAGCGCCGTGGCGCCCATGGCTGCCATGCAGGCCACGGAGGCCAGGGTCCGCAGGGCCGCGCGTCTGCCGCCATGCGGCGCGGTACCGGAGTTGGGAAAGGGCTGCTTCATGGTTTGTCTCCTTTGATTGCGAGTGCGACTTTTCCGACCACGTCACGGCCATGCAGAGCACTCAATGCCTGGCAGAGTTGGTCCATGGGGAAAACCTGGGTGACGGCCGGATGGATGGCTCCACGCCGAGCGAGCGCAAACAGCTCGGCCATCATGGCCTGCATCTGCGGCGCATATTTCACGCGTTCGTTGGCGGGCGTCCAGCCGATGTATTGGCCATAGAAAAAGCCAAACACCGTAAGGTTCTTGACCAGCAGGATGTTCATGGGCACCTGGGGAATCGTTCCACTGGCAAAGCCTATGCTGACGATTTTTCCGTTTTGCGCCGTGCAACGCAGCGCTTGCAATAGCAAATCGCCACCGACGGGATCAAACACCAGATTCGCCCCGCGCCCCCGCGTGAGTTGCTTGACCTGCTCGACCAGGCCTGTCGGCGCGACGGCGTGGTGCGCGCCGCGGTGCAGCGTGGCCTGGCGCTTTTGCTCGCTACTGGCACAGGCGATGACCGTGACACCCGGGACCAGCCGCGCCAGCTCGACCGCCGCGGCGCCGACCCCCGAGCCCGCGCCGAGCACCAGCACGGTGTCGCCCTCCTGCAGCCGTGCCCGCCAGTGCAGCGCGGCGTAGGCCGTTCCGTAGGAGATCGGCACGGCGAGCGCCTGCAGTGCATCCATGCCGTCCGTAATGGGATATATGGTGGCGCCATGCACCGCCA
Organism: Alicycliphilus denitrificans; assembly: GCF_044792555.1. Lineage (GTDB taxonomy): Bacteria > Pseudomonadota > Gammaproteobacteria > Burkholderiales > Burkholderiaceae_C > Alicycliphilus > Alicycliphilus denitrificans_A. The sequence continues at coordinate 259,808 of NZ_CP126238.1, read as the reverse complement.
GCTGCTCGCCATAGGCCCCCCAGTCGCAGATGAAGGCCACCGAATCCCCCGGCTTGACGTGGTCGATGTTGCTTCCGCAGGCAAGCACCCGGCCCACGCCTTCTGTGCCAGGCACGAACGGAAGCGGCGGGGTCTTCTGGTAGCGGCCTTCGATCAGCAGCCCGGTGGCGTGGCTCACCGTCGCGTGATGTACCTCGATCAACACTTCATCCATGCCGATTTGCGAGGCCGGCGCGACCTCCTGCAGCGCAAGCACGTCCTGTGGTGGGCCGAATTCCCGGCAGACAAGAGCTTTCATGGTGTTCATCCTTTGGCGTCGGGTCCCATCGCCACGACCTGCTGCGCGACGAGGGCGTTGATGTCCTGTACGTCCAGGCCAAGGCTGTGCAGGAGAGCCTGACTGTGCTCGCCTATGCGGGGCGCCGGCCGCGCAGCGTCCGCATGGCATGCCCATGGCGCCGCTGCCCAGACCAGCGGCCCGAAGTCCGGCTGATCGATGGACTGGAACGTGCGCAGATGCCTGGCCTGGGGATGCTCGACCACGTCCCGGCCCGCGCGAACGCGGGCATGCAGGACCTGGTGGCGCCCCAGCAATGCCTCCAGTTGCTCCAGCGATTGGTGCGCAACCTTCTGGGACAGCTCGGCATGCAGCTGCGCCTTGTGCTTCAGGCGCAGCTCGTTGCTGGCGAAGCGCGGGTCGGTTTCCCAATGCCCAAGCTCGAAGGCCCTGCAGATCCTCAAGAACTGCTCATTGTTCAAAGCCAGTATGGTCAGCTTGCCATCCGCCGCGTCAAAAACCCCGTTGGGTGCGCTGACGGCCTGCCGGGTGGTCTGCATGCCTGTGACCTCCTCGGAAAGGACCGTGGACTGCAAGGCACAGCAGACGTTGAACAGATTGATCTGCACGTGGCGCCCCTCTGCGGTTCGCACTTTATGCAACAGCGCTGCGGTACAGGCCTGTGCCGCGTACACGCCAGCGGCTATGTCCGCCAGCAGCAGCCCGATGCGCTGCGGCGTTCCCTCGGCATCCCGGTTGGTGGACATCAGGCCTGAGTCCGCCTGCATGACGGAATCGGTGGCCGGATAGTCCGCGAAGGGTCCGTCCGGCCCATAGCCGCTGATGGACACGTACACGGGCGCGAGTCCGCGCGCCCGAAGGCTCTCGTAATCCAGCCCCAGACGCTGCACGACCTGTGGGCGGAAGTTCTGGACGACGATGTCGGCCTGCTCCGCCAATTGCAGGATCACTGCCCTGCCTTGCGGGTGCTTGGCATCAATGGCCAAGCTTTGCTTGCCGCCGTTGTAGGTACTGGAGATGGTGCTGTGCCCGTTTCTAGCGACACCGACATGGCGCCCCCAGTCCCCCTGAGGCGGTTCGACCTTGATCACCCTTGCGCCCTGGTCGGCCAGTAGCTGCGCGCAGTAGGGGCCGGCGATACCCTGGCTCAGGTCCAGCACAGTAAATCCCTGCAGCGGCATGGCGCCTTGCAATGGCGTTTCAGTCACCCTTTGTCTCCTTTTGTTGGGAAGACTGCGGCGCCGCGCCGCAACCGCCTTCCACGTCATGTGTGAGGGCATGGTAGGCGGCGGAGTGGGCGCTGGGAATTCACAAGAAATAGCCAGCGATGTTGATTTGCGCTCAACAATCAGCGTTTTCAACGCATGGGCTACAGCAAGCCCCGAAAGCTCGTATGGATCTGAATCTGGTGCGCATGTTCATTGCGATCGCGGAGTCCAGGAACCTCACCGACGCCGCGGAGCGCTCAGGCATGACGCGCTCCAATGTCTCGCGCCGCCTCAAGGCGCTGGAGAGGGAGTACGGCGCACAGCTGCTGCGCCGCACGACGAAGCACGCGGAGTTGACGCAGGCCGGACGCCTCCTTTACGGACACTGCCAGCAGGCCATGAACGAGCTACAGGATGCGCGGCGCAAGATCGAGCAGATGCACCAGACCGTGAGCGGCGAGATACGGGTGCGCATCCCCACCGGGCTCGGGCATTTCCATCTCAAGCCCCTGATCCTGCAGTTCTGCAGAAACTACCCGGAGCTCCAACTGCGCCTGGTCATCAACGACCAGATCCACGATCTGGTGGCATCCAAGGTCGACCTGGCGATCCACATCACCTCCGCGCCCTTGAACGATCATGTTGCGACCAAGGTGTGCGACATCCGCTGGTGCCTGGTATGCACGCCGGAGTACCTGCAGCAGCACGCACTGCACGTGCACCAGCCGGCGGACCTGAAGCATGCCCGGCTGATCACGCCATTGGCGCTGGGCCAAAGGCTTGAGTTCACCGGACCGGACGGCCCAGGCACGGTGCTGGTACAGCACAGCGCCGCCATTCAGTCGGGCGACTACCAGTTCCTGTTCAACGCCGCGTCGCAGGGCTTGGGCATCGCATTGCTGCCCAGTTATGCCGTATGCGAAGCGGTCGGGCGCGGCAGCCTGGTGCGCGTGCTGCCGCGGCATGCGGTCAAGGGGGTGGGCAATGCGCTGTACGTCGTGCGGGCATCAAACCGCCAGCCCTCGGCCGCCACGGTGGCTTTCATCGATTTGCTGACCACATCCATCCGCGCCATGGCGCCGCAGTGGGACCTGCACGATGCGCCGTGATGCGGCGGCGCATGTCGCGCAACGGCATCACACGCGCTCGAACACCGCCGCAATCCCCTGCCCGCCGCCGATGCACATGGTTTCCAGGCCATAGCGGCCCTGGCGGCGCTGCAGCTCGTGCAAGAGCGTGGCCAGGATGCGCACGCCGGTGGCGCCGATGGGGTGGCCCAGCGAGATACCCGAGCCGTTGACGTTGAGCTTGTGCTCAATCGCGCCCTGGTCCTGCCATTCCCAGCCCTTGAGCACGGACAGCACCTGGCAGGCAAAGGCCTCGTTCAACTCCACCAGATCCATGTCGTCGATCTTCAGGCCCAACCGCGCCAGCAGCTTTTGCGTGGCGGGCACCGGGCCTATGCCCATGTGCGAGGGCTCGCAGCCCGCGGCGGCCCAGCCCACCAGCGTGGCCATGGGGGTCAGGCCCAGCTCGGCCAGCTTGTCCTCGGCCACGATCAGGCAGGCGGCCGATGCGTCGTTTTGCTGGCTGGCATTGCCGGCCGTGACGGTGCCGTTGGGCATCAGCACGCGCAGCTTGCCCATGCTGTCGGCCGTGGCGTCGGCGCGAAAGCCTTCGTCCTTGCTGAAAACAACGGGGTCGCCCTTGCGCTGGGGTACCGTGACAGGGACGATCTCGTCGGCGAAGCGGCCGGCGGCCCAGGCGGCGGCGGCGCGCTGGTGGCTGCGCACGGCGAAGGCGTCGGCCTCGTCGCGGGTGATGCCGTAGTCACGCGCCAGGTTTTCGGCGGTTTCGATCATGCCGCTGATCTTGCCGAAGCGCTCCACCGGCTGCGAGCGCTCGCGGCCGCGGTCCAGGCGGTCGAAGAAGCGCACATTGCCCGAGCGCGCGCCCCAGCGCATGTCGGTGCTGTAGTACTCGATGTTGCTCATGCTCTCCACACCGCCGGCGATGACCACGTCGGCAGCGCCGCTTTGCACCATCATCGACGCGGTGACGATGGCCTGCAGGCCGCCGCCGCAGCGCCGGTCCAGCTGCATGCCCGGCACCGACACCGGCAGGCCCGCCTGCAGCGCGGCCCATCGGCCCACACAAGGCACCTCGCTGTTGGCGTAGGACTGGGCCATGACCACGTCGTCGATGCGTGCGGGGTCGATGCCACTGCGCTCGACCACGGCGCGCACGGTGGTGGCGGCCAGCTCTTCCACAGGCACGGGGCGCAGGCTGCCGCCAAAGGTGCCGACGGGGGTGCGAACAGGGGTGACGATGGCGGCTCTGCGCATGCTGGTTCTCCTTGGGATATAGATAAAAAAGGCTTCAAACGCTTATCTGACAAACGTTAACAGCTATCGTTTTTCGGTGTCATTCCGGCCTTCGCCGGAATGACGGAAATTTCAGGCATGGCGCCATCAGGCATGCCCAAATGCGGCGCCACAGCGGCGTAGCAGTTCATGGGCCTGGCGCTCCAGGTCCTCGCGGTGTTCGGGGGCGGCGATGTCGATCAGCCGGCGCACGCGGCGCGACAGGGTCTGGCCGCGCAGATCGGCCACGCCGTGCTCGGTGACGATCAGGCCCGCGTCGCTGCGCGGCGTGCTGACCGGGCCGGCCAGCTGCGCCACGATGCGCGTCTTGCCCTTGGCCGTGGCGGGCAGCGCGACGATGGGCAGGCCGCCTTTGCTGCGGGCCGCGCCGCGCAGGAAGTCCACCGCGCCGCCCACGGCACCCACATACACGCCAGCGGCCACCTCGGCGTTGATCTGGCCGGTCAGATCCACCTCGATGGCGGCGTTGATGGCGGCCAGCTTGTGGCTGGCGGCCAGCACCTCGGGGTTGTGCGTGTAGTCGGTGCCGCGCAGTTGCAGCGCCGGGTTGCGGTGCGCCCAGCGGCGCAGCTTGCCGCTGCCCATCAGGATGCCGCCAATGCCCACGCCGGTGTCCAGGCTCTTCTTCGCATTGGTCAGCACGCCGGCCTCGGCCAGGGCCGCCACGCCGTCGCCCACCGCGCCACTGTGCAGGCCCAGGTCACGGTGGCTGTGCAGCGCGGCCAGCACGGCCTCGGGCAGGTTGCCCACGCCCAGCTGCAGCGTGGCGCCGTCTTCGATCAGGGCGGCGATGTGGCGCGCAATGGCCTGCTCGGCCGGACCGGGGGCGCCGCGGCTTTGCTCCAGCGGCGGGTGTTGGGCGGCTATCAGCAATGCAAAGTCGCTGGCCTGCAGGTGCAGGCCGCCGTGCGTCCAGGGCACGTCCGGGTGGACCTCGCCGATCACCACGCGCGCCCGCCCGATCGCGGCAGGCAGGTATTCCTGCACCTGGCCCAGGCTGTAGCGGCCTTGTTCATCGGGCGGGGATACCTGCAGCAGCACCACGTCGGCGGGCAGTACGCCCGTGCCGATCAGGCCCGGCAGGTGCGAATAGTGGCTGGGCAGGATGTCCAGCACGCCGGCATCGGCCAGGCTGCGGTGCGGCCCGCCCGCGGCGTAGCCAAAAAAGTCGAGCACGTCGGCCTGCTCGGGCGCGAGCGTGTCCGATGCGCCCATGCCCACGAACACGCGCAGCCGCCCACCCTGCGCCAGCGCATGGCGGTGCTGCACCACGGCGCGCGTGAGCGTGAGCGGCTCGGCCGTGGCCTGGCCCCACCACAGGGTGTCGCCGGGACGGATCAGGTCCTGCAGCTGGCGGGCCAGATCGTGTTCGCTCATGCCGGCTTGTCCCAGTCGAAGCGCAGCGGCTCTTTGTCCTTGAACCGGCGCACCGCGTCCTGGTGGTAGTCGGAGCCACGGCACAGGGACTGGGCGTAGGACTCCAGTTCGGCCATGGCGTGGGCGTCCAGCTCGAAGGCCTGGTTCATCACGGTCTTGGCCATGCCGATGGCGGCAGTGGAGGCCGCGCCAAAGCGGCGCGCCAGGGCCTGTGCGGCCGCGGTCAGTGCGGCGGCGTCTTCCACGATGTCGAACACCATACCCAGCTGCCTGGCTTCTTGCGCATCCACGGTGCGGGCGGTAAAGACCAGCTCCTTGGCCCGCTGCTGGCCCACGATGCGCGGCAGCAGACGCATCACGCCCAGGTCGGGCACCAGGCCGATGCGGCCGAACACGGCGCAGAACTTGGCGCGGCGCGTGGCCAGCACAAAGTCGGCCGCCAGCGCCAGGCCCAGGCCGGCGCCAAAGGCCGGGCCGTCCACGGCGGCGATGACGGGCTTTTCCAGGTCCACCAGTTCAGGAAACCACTGGTGCAGCTCGCGCATGCCTTTGCGAAAGGTCAGGCCGGTGCGGCTGGTGTCGAGCATGGCCGAGATGTCGCCGCCCGAGCAGAACGCACCGCCCGCGCCGGTGAGGATCACGGCATGCACGCTGGCATCGTCACGCATCTGCGCAATGGCCGCGGCCAGGGCCGGGCGCATGGCCTGGTTGAGCGCGTTGCGCGCCTCGGGGCGGTTCAGGGTGATGGTGCCTATGCCGTCCTGCACGGCGGTCAACACGGGGGATTCGCTCATGGCGTACTCCAGGGAATATTTATAACAAAAATGAGCTTTAGCGCTTACCTATAAAGCGCCAAAAGCTCATTTTTTAATAGCTCAAACCAGCTCGGCGTAGCCGTGGCTCAGCACCACGATGCCGCGCTCGGCCACGCGGGCGCGCAGCTGCAGCTGCCCCGGCTGGCCGGGTACGCGCCAGATCTCGGTGACCAGGGTCTCGCCGGGGTAGACCGGCGAGGCAAAGCGGATGTCCAGCGCCTTGAGCCGCGCCGGGTCGCCGCCCGCGCACTGGCGCAAGAGCGCATGGGCCACCAGGCCGTAGCTCGCCAGCCCGTGCAGGATGGGGCGCTCGAAGCCCGCCTTGGCCGCCACGGCCGGGTCGGCGTGCAGCGGGTTGTAGTCGCCCATCAGGCGGTAGAGCAGCGCCGCCTCGGGGCGGATGGCCTGGGTGTCGCTGAAGTCGGGCGCGCGATCCTGCGGCGTGGGCTGCAGCGCGGGCAGCGGCGCGTCGCTGGGCTGGCCGCCCCCCCGCTGGCTGTAGCCGCCGTCGCCGCGCAGAAAGGTCACCTGCTGCAGCGTGGCCAGCAGCTCGCCGGCCTGGGTTTCCAGGCGCCGCTCGGTGATCAGGATGGCGCCCTTGCCCTCGCCCTTGTCGATCAGGTGGGTGATGCGGCTCTTGCCCACCACCTCGCAGTCGGCGGGCAGCGGCTGGTGCCAGCGCACGCGCTGTTCGCCATGCAAGAGCTTCACCCAGTCGATGCCCGTGTCCGGCTCGCGCGCCCAGAAGCCGGGGTAGCCCAGCACCACGGCCTGCGTGGGCAGGGCGCGCAGGCCGCCTTCCAGGCCCTCGTAGACGAAGGGCAGCGCCGTCGCGTCGAGCGGGTCGTTGCCCAGGCCCAGGCTGAGCGCATACAGCATGGTGTCGCGCTCGGTGTAGTGCTGGTGCACGGGCGCGAAGGCCCGGTTCTTCAGATGCTGGTAGTCGATGGCCATGCGCCGGTCCTTAGACGGGATCCCAGCTGAACACGTCGCCCGAGCGCTCCATGGGCACGAACGAGGCCTTGAGCGCGGGCATGCCGTGCTCGGCGATGAACTCGGGCGTCCAGCCCTCGCTGCGGTGCACCGAGCGCAGCGGGCGCGGCTGGCTCATCAGGAAGATCTCGTTGTTGCGCACGGCAAACACCTGGGCGTTCACGTCCTTGGCCTGGTCGGACAGCAGGTACACGGCCAGCGGAGCGATCTTGTTGGGCGTCATCTGCTGGATCTTGGCCACGCGCGCCTGCTGCTCGGGCGTGTCGGTGGGAATGGAGCCGATCATGCGGCTCCAGGCAAAGGGCGCGATGCAGTTGGAGCGCACGTGGAACTTCTGCATGTCCAGCGCGATGGACTTGGACAGCGCCACCAGGCCCAGCTTGGCCGCGCTGTAGTTGGCCTGGCCGAAGTTGCCGATCAGGCCCGAGGTGGAGGTCATGTGCACGAAGGCGCCGCTCTCCTGCTCCTTGAAATGGTTGGCGGCCGCGCGCGCCATGTAGTAGCTGCCGTACAGGTGCACCTTGAGCACGGCGTCCCACTCGTCCAGGCTCATCTTGTGAAAGAACCGGTCGCGCAGGATGCCGGCATTGTTCACCACGCCGTCGATGCGGCCGAAATGGTCCAGCGCGCATTGCACGATGCGGCCGGCGGCCGGGCCTTCAGCCACGCTGTCCATGTTGGCCACGGCCTGGCCGCCGGCGGCCTTGATCTCTTCGACCACCTTCTGCGCGGGGCCGGCGTCCGTGCCCTCGCCCGTGGTCGAGGTGCCGATGTCGTTGACCACCACCTTGGCGCCCGCCGCCGCCAGGGCCAGGGCCATGTCGCGCCCAATGCCGCCGCCCGCGCCCGTGACCACCACCACCTTGTCCTGCACCATCTTCTGCGCCATGTCCGTCATCCTTCGGTTTCGTTGTCGATAAGCGCGCAAGCATGAACCCAAAGATGCGCCGGCGCCATTCGGCAATCGCTAGGCCGGGCTTTCGCTGCATGAAAGCAGGCCGGGGGCTTCATGGGCTCCAAAGACACGCTTTCAGAAACGTGGATTGCGCGAGCGCGCGCCAGCCCCGACGATGGCGGCCATGACAGACACCACCACCATAGACGCCACCCTGCTGGCCCACCTGCAGACCTGGCAGGGCAAGAGCGAGGCCTTGTGCGACAGTTTCACGGTCATGCCCGTGGCCGCGCTGTCGGCCACGCTGGACCGCGACGACCCACGGCCCGCCATCGGCACCGTGGTGCCGCCGCTGTGGCACTGGCTGTACTTTTTGCCGCTGGCACGCGCCAGCGAGATCGGGCCCGACGGGCACCCCAGGCGCGGCGGCTTCCTGCCGCCCGTGCCGCTGCCGCGCCGCATGTGGGCCGGCGGGCGCCTCTCCTGGGAGCCGGCCAACCCGCTGTGCGTGGGCCAGCAGGTGCAGCGCCGCTCGACCATCCAGTCCGTCAAGCACAAGGCCGGCCGTTCGGGCGAGCTGCTGTTCGTGCAGGTCGAGCACCAGTACCACAATGCCCGCGGCCTGGCGCTGACCGAGGAGCACGACATCGTCTACCGCTCCGCCGCCCAGCCCGGCGACCCGGCGCCGGCGCCACAGCAGCCCCCGCTGGCCGGCCAGCAGGCCTGGTCGCGCAGCATCGTGCCCGATGACGTGCTGCTGTTCCGCTATTCGGCGCTGACCTTTAACGGCCACCGCATCCACTACGACCGCAAGTACGTGACCGAGGTCGAGGGCTACCCCGGCCTGATCGTGCATGGCCCGCTGATCGCCACGCTGCTGCTGGACCTGCTGCGCCGCGAGCTGCCCCAGGCCCAAGTGGCGCGCTTCGACTTCCGCGCCGTGCGTCCCACCTTCGACCTGCACCCGTTCAGCGTGCATGGCAAGCCCTCCGCCGACGGCAAAACCATCGAGCTGTGGGCCCAGGACCACGAGGGCTTCCTCACCATGCAGGGCACGGCCACACTGGCCTGATCACTCCTTAATTAATAGCTAACAGCGCTTGATGGACGGGCGCTGGAACCATAAAACACTGGAAACACAATGATCCAACACACCGGCTCCGACAACCACCACGAGATCCGCGACGCGATCCGCGCGCTGTGCGCCGAGTTCCCCGACGAATACTTCCGCAAGGTGGACGAGCAGCGCGCCTACCCGGCGGAGTTCGTCGACGCGCTCACCAAGGCCGGCTGGATGGCCGCGCTGATCCCGCACGAGTACGGCGGCTCGGGCCTGGGCCTGACCGAGGCCAGCGTGATCATGGAGGAGATCAACCGCTGCGGCGGCAACTCCGGCGCCTGCCACGGCCAGATGTACAACATGGGCACGCTGCTGCGCCATGGATCGAAGGCGCAGAAGGAGAAGTACCTGCCGAAGATCGCCAGCGGTGAATGGCGCCTGCAGTCCATGGGCGTGACCGAACCCACCACCGGCACCGACACCACCAAGATCAAGACCAGCGCCGTGAAGAAGGACGGGCGCTACGTGGTCAACGGCCAGAAGGTCTGGATCAGCCGCGTGCAGCACAGCGACTTCATGATCCTGCTGGCGCGCACCACGCCGCTGGCCGAGGTGAAGAAGAAGAGCGAGGGCATGTCCATCTTCATGGTGGATCTGGCCGAGGCGCAGAAGAAGGGCCTCACCGTGCGCCCCATTCCCAACATGGTGAACCACGAGACCAACGAGCTGTTCTTCGAGGATCTGGAGATCCCCGAGGAGAACCTGATCGGCGAGGAGGGCAAGGGCTTCAAGTACATCCTCGATGGCCTGAATGCCGAGCGCACGCTGATCGCCGCCGAGTGCATCGGCGACGGCTACTGGTTCCTGGACCGCGTGACCAACTATGTGCGCGACCGCCAGGTGTTCGGCCGCCCCATCGGCCAGAACCAGGGCGTGCAGTTCCCGATCGCCGACGCCTTCATCGAGGTCGAGGCCGCCAACCTGATGCGCTGGAAGGCCTGCGAGCTGTTCGACAAGCACGAGCCCATGGGCGCCCAGGCCAACATGGCCAAGTACCTGGCGGCCAAGGCGTCGTGGGAGGCGGCCAACGCCTGCCTGCAGTTCCACGGCGGCTTCGGCTTCGCCTGCGAATACGACGTGGAGCGCAAGTTCCGCGAGACGCGCCTGTACCAGGTGGCGCCGATCTCGACCAACCTGATCTATTCGTACGTGGCCGAGCACATCCTGGGTCTGCCCCGCTCGTTCTGAGGTGCACGCCATGACCCGCCCCCTCGACGGCATCACCGTCATCTCGCTCGAACACGCCGTCGCCGCGCCGTTTGCCACGCGCCAGCTCGCCGACCTGGGCGCGCGCGTCATCAAGGTGGAGCGCCCCGGCAGCGGCGACTTCGCGCGCGGCTATGACCAGCGCGTGCGCGGCCAGTCGTCGCACTTCACCTGGATCAACCGCAGCAAGGAAAGCCTGGCGCTGGACGTGAAGCACCCCCAGGCCAAGGCCGCGCTGCTGCAACTGCTGAAGACCGCCGACGTGCTGGTGCAGAACCTGGCGCCCGGCGCCGCCGCGCGCATGGGGCTGTCATATGAGGCCTTGAAGGCGCACAACCCGAAGCTCATCGTCTGCGACATCAGCGGCTATGGCGCCGACGGCCCGTACCGCGACAAGAAGGCCTATGACCTCTTGATCCAGAGCGAGGCGGGCTTCCTGTCGGTGACGGGCACGCCCGAGACGCCGTCCAAGTCCGGCATCTCGGTGGCCGACATCGCCGCCGGCATGTATGCCTACAGCAACATCCTCTCGGCCCTGCTGCTGCGCGGCAAGACCGGCGAGGGCAGCCATATCGACGTGTCCATGCTCGAAGCCATGGGCGAGTGGATGGGCTACCCGATGTACTACGCCTTCGACGGCGCCCCGCCGCCGCCGCGCACCGGCGCCTCGCACGCCAGCATCTACCCCTATGGGCCGTTTGCGGCCGGCGACGGCGGCACGGTGATGCTGGGCCTGCAGAACGAGCGCGAGTGGCAGGCCTTCTGCGAGGCCGTGCTGCAGCGCCCCGAGGTGGCCACCGATGCGCGCTTCTGTTCCAACGCCAAGCGCAATGCCAACCGCGACGCGCTGCAGGCGCTGATCCTGCAAGTCTTTGCCGATCTGACCGCGGCCCAGGTGGTCGAGCGGCTGGAGGTGGCCGGCATTGCCAACGCCCGCGTCAACGACATGGCCGACCTGTGGGCGCACCCGCAACTCCAGGCGCGCCAGCGCTGGAGCGAAGTGGACTCCCCCGTGGGCCGCATTCCGGCCCTGCTGCCGCCGGGCGTGAACAGCGCCTTCGACTACCGCATGGATGCCGTGCCCGCCGTGGGCCAGCACAACAGCGCCATCCTGGCCGAGCTGGGCTGGAGCGCCGAGCAGATCGACGCGCTGCAGACCCCACAAGCCATTTGATTAATAAACATAGCTGGTAACGCTTACCCCGTCTGCCTTGGAGCCCAAAATGAAGCAAGAAACCGCCGTTGCCATCCACCCCCTGGCCCAGTTCGCCGCCCAGCTGCAATGGAGCGATGTGCCCGAAGCCGTACAGCGCCGCACCGAAGACCTGTGGGTGGACTGGTTCGGCTCCGTGCTCGCCGGCTGCAAGGCGCGGCCCGTGGCCAGCATCACGCGCTTTGCGCTGTCGCAAGGGCCGGCGCAAGGCCCCAGCGAGGTCATCGCGCATGGCGCCAGCAGCTCGCCCATGATGGCGGCGCTGGCCAACGCCGCGGCCAGCCACTTTGCCGAACAGGACGACGTGCACAACGGCTCGGTGTTCCACCCTGCCGCCGTGGTCTTCCCGCCCGCGCTGGCCGTGGCGCAGCAGATCGGCGCCAGCGGCGCCGAGCTCATGGCGGCCTGCGTGGCGGGCTACGAGGTCGGCATACGCGTGGGCGAATTCCTGGGCCGCAGCCACTACCGTATCTTCCACACCACGGCCACGGCCGGCACGCTGGCCGCCGCCGCCGCCGTGGGGCGCCTGCTCAAGCTCACGCCCGCGCAGATGCAGCATGCCTTCGGCTCGGCCGGCACGCAGTCGGCCGGGCTGTGGGAGTTTTTGCGCACCGCCGCCGACAGCAAGCAGCTGCACACGGCGCACGCCGCCACCGCCGGCCTGATGGCGGCCCACCTGGCCCAGGACGGCTTCACGGGCGCACAGGACATCTTCACCGGGCCGCAGGGCCTGGCGGCCGGCATGTCCACAGACTCCAACCCGGCCAAGCTGACCGACGGCCTGGGCACGCGCTGGGCCACGGCCGAGACCAGCTTCAAGTGGCATGCCTCGTGCCGCCACACGCACCCGGCGGCCGATGCGCTGCAGCAGGTGATGCGCGAGCATGGCCTGGCGCCCGCCGACATCGCCCAGGTGACCTGCCATGTGCACCAGGGCGCCATCGACGTGCTGGGCCCCGTGGTCTCGCCCGCCACGGTGCACCAGAGCAAGTTCTCCATGGGCACGGTGCTGGCATTGGCCGCACGTTTTGGCCATGCGGGTTTGACCGAATTCGACGCCGAGTACCTGGCCCCGGACACTGTGATGTTGCGCGAGAAGGTGCGCATGGAGCTGGACGCCGAAGTGGACGCCGCCTACCCGCAGCGCTGGATCGGCAAGGTCACCGTGCAGACCACGGACGGCCGCCAGCTGCATGGCAGAGTCGATGAGCCCAAGGGCGACCCCGGCAACACCCTCTCGCGCGACGAGATCACTGCCAAGGCGCTGCGCCTGGCGGCCTATGGCGGCGCGGTGCAAGCTGCGCAGGCCGAGGCGGCCGTGCAGCGTCTGTGGCAAGTGCAAGCGTGGCCGCGGGTGGAGAACCTGCTGGCCTGATCCACGGTCGTGACGGGTGCCGCCACGATCGGCAACCCACTGGGGGCGCAAGCTGCGCCCCATTCGTCACAAGCAACGAGGAGATACCGCATGACTGCCCCCCGCCCCCTGATTTCCCGGCGCACCATCGCCAGCGCCTGTGCCCTGCTGTCCCTGGGCCTGGCCGGCGCGGCCCAGGCCGCCTGGCCCGACAAGCCCGTCACCCTGGTCGTGCCCTACAGCGCAGGCGGCCCCACCGACGTGGTCGCGCGCCTGCTGGCCGTGCCCATGGGCCAGTCCCTGGGGCAGACGGTGGTGGTGGAAAACACCGTGGGCGCGGGCGGCACCATCGCGCCCAACCGCGTGGCCAAGGCGAAGAACGACGGCTACACCATCCTGATCCACCACATGGGCATGGCCACGGCGCCGGCGCTGTACAAGAAGCTGCCCTACGACCCGCTCAAGGACTTCGAGTACATCGGCCAGGTGCTGGACGTGCCCATGACGCTGCTGTCGCGCAAGGACTTCCCCGTAAGCACCTTCCCCGAGCTGCTGGACTACGTGAAGAAGAACCAGGACAAGGTGTCGCTGGCCAACGCGGGCATAGGCGCCGTGTCGCAGCTGTGCGGCATGCTGCTCATGCACCAGATCGGCGTGAAGCTGACCACCGTGCCCTACAAGGGCTCGGGCCCGGCCATGAACGACCTGATGGGCGGCCAGGTGGATCTGCTGTGCGACCAAACCACGCAGACCGCCCCCGTGATCCAGGACGGCAAGCGCGCCAAGGTGTTCGGCGTGACCACGCCGCAGCGCCTATCGTCCATGCCCAGCATCCCCACGCTCGATGAGCAGGGCCTCAAGGGCTTTGACGTGAAGGTGTGGCACGGCATGTACGCCCCCAAGGGCACGCCCAAGGAAGTGATCGACCAGCTCAACAAGGCGCTGAACGCGGCCATCAAGGACGAGACCGTGAAAAAACGCATTGCCGAGCTGAGCTCCGACCTGGCCTCTGCCGACAAGGCCACGCCCGAGGGCCTGCGCAAGCACCTGGAGGCCGAGGTGGCGCGCTGGGACAGGGTCATCAAGGCGGCAGGCGTGAGCGCCGACTGAAGGAAAGCATCCATGTCCAATCTGCTGGCCCAGGCCTGCTCCTTTCTTTTCGTTCCCGCCACGCAGCCCGAGCGTTTACCGAAGGCCCTGGCCAGCGGCGCCGACATGGTGATCGCCGACTGGGAGGACGCCGTGGCGCCGGCCGACAAGCCGGCGGCGCGCGCCGCCCTGATACAGGCCGTGGCCGCGCTCGACGGCGCGCAGCGCGCGCGCGTGCTGGTGCGCATCAACGCCGAGGGCACGCCCTGGTTTGCCGATGACCTGCAGGCCCTGGCGCAACTCATGGCGCAGGGCCTGGCCGGCGCCGTGGTGCCGAAGGCCGAGAGCATCGCCACCCTGCAGACCGTGGCCCAGGCCGCAGGCCCGCAGGCAGCGCTGCTGGCGCTGGTGGAGTCCGTGCCCGGGCTGTACGCCGTGGACGCGCTGGCGACCGCGCCGCAGGTGGCGCGCCTGGCCTTTGGCCATCTGGACTTCCAGGTCGATGCCGGCATGGCCTGCGGCGCGGACGAGGCCGAGCTGCTGCCCATGCGCATGGCCGTGGTCCTGGCGGCGCGGCGCGCCGGCATGGCCGCGCCGCTGGACGGCGTGACGGTGGACACGCGCAATCCCGAGCGCATGGCCGTTGATGCGGCGCGCGCGCGCCGCATGGGCTTTGGCGGCAAGCTGTGCATACACCCGGCGCAGGTGCCGGTGCTGCACGCCGCCTTCGACCCCGACGAAGCCAGCGTGGCCCACGCGCGCCGCGTGCAGCAGGCCCTGCAGGAGGCCGGCGGCGGCGTCTGCGTGCTCGATGGCCGCATGGTGGACGCGCCCGTGCTGGCGCAGGCGCGCCAGACCCTGGAGCGCCACGCACGGGCGCTGCGGCGCCAGTCCGGCCACTGAAGCCCAGACAGTCTCACGCGCCCGGAACGCGCCGGGCGCGCGCCACAATTTCCCGTGACCGCATCTCCTACGCCTCCCCCACCCGTTCCCTCCCGTACGCACCCGCTGTGGGTGATGCTGCTGGCGCTGCTGTCGGGCTTTGCCCTGAGCCAGTCCTACCGCACCATCACCGCCATAGTGGCCCAGGGTTTGCAGCAGGATTTCGGCCTGTCGGCCTCATCGCTGGGCGCGTTTGCCGGCCTGTTCGGCCTGTCGTTCGGCGTGGCGCAGCTGCTCATGGGCATTGCGCTCGACCGCTACGGCCTGCGCGCCGTGGTGCTGGCGTCCGCCCCGCTGTCCATCGCCGGTGCCGCGCTGTCGGCGCTGGCGCCCGGCCACGGCTGGCTCATGGTGGGGCAGTTGCTGATCGGCGTGGGCTGCTCACCGGCCTTTCTGGCCTGCACGCTGTTCATTGCGCGGCATTTCCCGGCGGAGCGCTTTGCGTTCTTCTCAGGCCTGTGCCTTGGCATGGGCGGGCTGGGCCTGCTGTTCACGGGCACACCCATGGCCTGGGTGGTGCAGCACTGGGGCTGGCGCACGGGCTTTGGCCTGCTGGCGGCCCTGAGCGCGCTGTCGTGGCTGCTGATCTTTGCGCTGGTGCACGAGCCCGCATCGCCCGATGCGCCGCCGCGTGCGCAGGAAAGCTGGGGCCAGGCCCTGCGCGGCTTTGCCGCGCTGTTCACCCTGCCCCACACCTGGGGCATCCTGGCGCTGGGCATGTCCAGCTACGCGGCCTTTCTGTCGCTGCGCGGCCTGTGGCTGGGGCCGCTGCTCATCGAGCGCTATGGCTTTTCCCTCGTGGACACGGGCAACGTGGCCCTGGTGCTGTCCTTCATCGCTCTGTTCACGCCCGGCGCGTTTGGCCGCGTGGACCCCGGCCCCCTGCGGCGGCGCGCCTGGGTGGCCAATGGCTCGCTGCTGATGGCGCTGCTGTTCGTGCTCATGGCCCTGCTGCACCATGCCAGCGCCACGGTGGGGCTGATGATCGCCATGGCGCTGCTGTCGGGCTACAGCGTGCTGCAATACACCGACGTGCGCAGCTCCTACCCCAGCGAGCTGACCGGGCGCGCCCTGTCGCTGTTCACCATGGCCATGTTCCTGGGCGTGGCGCTGATGCAATCGCTGACCGGCGTCGTGGCGGGCTGGGCCGCGGTACTGGATCTGGAGCCCTACCGCGCGGTGCTGCTGGCGATTGCCGCCTGGCTGGCGCTGGCCTCGCTGGCGTTCAGGTTTCTGCCCTCTTCGCCCCTGTTACGGCGTTGAGCGGCAGCGTGCAGGCCAGCCCTGCACCGCGGTTGGCCCAGGGGTCACAGCACCGGCGCCAGGAAGCTCGGCGCCAAACCGGACAGTTGCTCGGCCGCGGAGCGCAGGGTGGGCAGTATCTCCCGCTCGGCGCGTGCGCGGTCGAAATCAGACATCAACAGACTCACGCCCAGCGCAGCCACCACCTTGCGGCGCTCATCGTAAACGGGCAGCGACAGCCCGCTGACATGCGCGTCATATTCCCCCTCGACCCAGGCATAGCCTTGCTGGGCAATGAGTCCCAACTCATGGCGCAGCCCGGCGGGGTCCGTCTGCGTCTGCCCGGTGAGTGGGCGCAGAGCCGTCTGGCTGAAATACTGATCTTGGTAGTCGGCACTCTGATAGGCGAGCAATACGCGACCGGGCGCCGTGGCATAGGCCGGTAGCCGGCTGCCCATTCCCAGGTGCGGCGACATCACCTTGGTCGATGGAATGCGCAGCACGAACACCACCTCGTTGCCCTGCATCACGGCCAGCACGCAGGACTCGCGCAGCTGCAGGCACACGGTTTCCAGCACCCGTTGGGCGTGCCCCCAAAAGGGCTGCGATGTCAGGTAGGTCAAGCCCAGGCTGAGCACCTTGGGGGTGAGCCGAAAGCCCTTGTCGGGCGTCGGGCAGGCGTAGCCCAGTTCGCACAGCGTCAACAAGATGCGCCGCGCCACGGTGCGCGGCAGCTGCGTGTCCTGCGCGATCGAGCTGACCGTGTGCGCACCGGTGTGCCCCATGGCTTCGATCACGCGCAGGCCGCGTGCAAACGAGCGAACAAAACCCTCACTGTCGGGAGTGGCCATGGTGGTGTTTCTTTCTTTTCCTCAAGGAAGGCGTGCAGCGCAAGCATGGCGCATTTGCTGCGATCTGAGAGAGGGGGTTCATGGGAAACGAAGCCCCCAGGGGCTGAAAGAAGGGGGTTTTATGGTTGACATGATGTTTTTTTCGGCCTGTAATGACCGTTAAGCGAATTTATAAATCCGCTTAGCGGACAAACCGAATCGTACAGCAACAAACAAGGAGACAAAACCATGTGGACCAGGATTTTTCAGCTGGGTGCGCCGGTGATTGCGGCCGTGTCGTTGGCCTTGCCACTGTCCGCTCACAGCCAGGGCGAGGTTTTCAAGGCCACCAAGGCCATGCACATCGTGGCGCCCAGTTCACCGGGCGGCATCCTGGACCAGACCAGCCGGCTGGTGGCCAAGGCGCTCACCGACATCGTCGGCCAGCCGGTCATCGTCGATAACCACCCGGGGGCCGGCGGCACCATCGGCATCCAGACCATGCTGCGCGCCGAGCCCGATGGGCATACCCTGGTGATGGGCAGCCTGGGGCCCAATGCCGCCAACTACACATTGCAGGAAAAACTGCCCTACACGGCCGCCGACATGACGGCGGTGATCCGCGTGCTGTCCATGCCCGACGTGGTCGTGGTCAACCCCAAGCTGCCGGTGAAAAGCATTGCCGAGCTCAAGGCCTACGCACAAAACAACCCCAATGGCGTGTCCATGGCGGTGTCCACCAGCGGTTCGTCCGGGCACTTGGCGGGCGCGATGCTGAATCAGCGCGCCGGCATCAAGGCGGTCGAGGTGGTGTACCGAGGCGCATCGCCGGCACTCACCGATCTGGTCGGAGGGCAGGTGGATTACATGGTGGACAACCTCATCACCGCCCTGCCCCTGGTGCGCGCAGGCAAGCTGCGCGCCATTGCGGTCACGACGCGTGAGCGCAGCGTGGAGTTGCCCGACACCCCCACGCTGATGGAGCTGGGCTACAAGGATTTCGACGTGTCGGTATGGCTGGGCCTGTTCGTATCGTCCAAGACGCCGGCGGCCACGGTGCAGGCCTTGAACACGGCGCTCAACAAGGCGCTGTCCGATCCCCAGGTGCAAAAAACCATAGCACAGCAAGGCGGCACGGCGACTGGCGGCAGCAGCAAGGAATTTGCCGATTTTGTACGCAATGAAACCACGCGCTGGGCCGAGGTGATTCGCGCCGGCAACATCAAACCCTGAGCGCACAGAAGGACTGAAGATGAATACACAAGCACGCCCCATGCAGGGCAAGGTGGTGGTGGTCACGGGAGCTGGCAATGGCATCGGCCGGGCCACCGCCCTGCTGCTGGCGGCGCAAGGCGCCAGCGTCGTGGTCAATGACCTGGGAGCCAGTGGCAGCGGCGAGGGCAGCGATGCCGGGCCGGCGCAGAAAGTGGTCGATGAAATCACGGCGGCCGGGGGGGTGGCGGTGGCCAACACCGACAGCGTGGCCACACCCGAGGGGGCCAACGCCATCATCGGGACGGCGATCACACGCTTCGGCCGCATCGACGGCGTGGTGAACAACGCCGGCATCCTGCGCGACCGGATTTTTCACAAGATGAACCGTGAGGAATGGCAGGCCGTGATCGATGTGCACCTCAACGGCAGCTACTACGTCAGCCGCGCCGCGGCGCCGTATTTCAAGGATCAGGAAGGCGGCGCCTACGTGCACATGACGTCCACCTCGGGCCTGGTCGGCAATTTCGGCCAGGCCAATTACGCCGCGGCCAAACTGGGGATTGCCGCGCTGTCCAAGTCGATAGCGCTGGACATGGCGCGCTTTCACGTGCGTTCCAACTGCATTGCGCCCTTTGCGTGGAGCCGTCTGATCGGCACCCTGCCCAGCGAGACCGAGGCCGAGAGAAAACGCCTGGAGCGCATGCAGTCGATGAAGCCCGAACAGGTGGCGCAGGTCGCGGCGTTCTTGCTCGGCGACGCGGCCCGGAACGTCAGCGGGCAAATCTTTGCTGTGCGCGGCAACGAGGTCATGGTCATGAGCCAACCACGCCCGGTGGCCTCGGTGCACAGCGGCGTGGGTTGGGACGCACAGTCGCTGGCCGATCGCGCCATGCCTGCGCTCCAGCGCGCCTTCACACCGCTGGAGCGCTCCCCTGAAGTGTTCAACTGGGACCCCGTCTGATCCGCCATGGCCATCCACTACCCCAGCCTGCGCCAATGGCAGATCGCCGACCAGCGCAATCACTATGACGAAACCGACTGCATCCGCTACGCACTCAGCCTGGGCATGGGAGCAGATCCGATGGATGAAGCGGACCTGCGCTACGTCTTTGAAGGCGATGGCAGCGCGCCGATGGCCGTCATGCCCACGCTGCTGTCGGTGGTGGGCGCGCCGGGCGCCTGGGCGACGGCCCCCGGCACGGGCATCGACTGGATGCAGATCCTGCACGGTGAGCACCGCATGCGCTTTCACGCGCCGCTGGCGCCCCGCGCGCAGGTGCTGAGCCAGACTTCCGTGAGCCACGTCGTGGACAAGGGCGCGGGCAAGGGGGCGCTGGTGGTCACGCGGCGCAGCGCCAGCGATGCGGCCACCGGTCAGCTGCTGGCGACGGTGGAGCATGTGTCCTTTTGCCGCGCCGACGGTGGTTTTGCTACGGCGCAGCACCCGGGCGACGCGCCCCTGCCCGCCTTGCCCGCCGTCCCACAGCGTGAGCCGGACGCCAGTTGGGACATGCCCACCTTGCCCAGCGCCGCCTTGCTGTACCGCCTCAACGGCGACCGCAACCCCATCCACGCCTCGCCTGCCGCGGCCAGAAAGGCCGGATTCGAGCAGCCCATCCTCCATGGCCTGTGCACCTACGGCATGGCGGCGCGCGCCATCGTGCGCCTGGCCTGCGGCAACGACGCCGGCCGGCTGGGCAGCATCGCCGCGCGCTTTTCGGCGCCGGTGGTGCCTGGCGATACCTTGACGGCCCAGCTCTGGCATGAAGAGGGTCAGGTGCGCTTTGCGGTCTGGGCCAAGGAGCGCCGGCGCATGGTGCTCAGCCATGGCCTGGCGGACATCCTGAACGCCTGAGTTTTTTACCCATTTACGCCCCCAACGCCCCTGACCTGTCCGATGAGCCCCACGATGTCTCCCCTGGAAATCCATGCCCGACGCACACCGGATGGCGTGGCCTATCGCTTGATTCCCTCAGACCGCACCGTCACCTGGCGCGAGCTGGAGCTGCGCTCGCGCAAGCTGGCAGCGGCGATGCACGGCGCCGGGCTGCGCGCGGGCGACGGCATCGCGGTGATGCTGGAAAACCATCTGCGCTACTTCGAGATCCTGTGGGCCGCGCAGCGCAGCGGCCTGTACTACACGCCGATCAGCCGCCACCTCAAGACCGAGGAGGTGAGCCATATCGTGCGCGACTGCGGGGCGAAGATGTTGCTGTGCTCGGTGCAGACCCTGGCCGAGCTGGATGCCGAGGCGCTGCGCCAGCTGCCAACGCAATGCGTCGTGCTCGATGGCCCGCACGAAGGCTTCATCGAATATGAATCGCTGATCGGCGCCCAGAGCGACGACGTGGTGATCGATCAACGCATGGAAGGGCTGGATTTCTGCTATTCCTCGGGAACCACCGGCCTGCCCAAGGGCATCAAGCGTCCGCTGGCGGAGGCCGGCAAGCATTTCGCGAGCAAGGGCAATGCGCGCACGCACTGGAAGGACTTCGACGAGGCCTCCGTCTATCTCTCGACCGCGCCCTTCTATCACACGGCCCCGGTGCGCTGGAACATGGCGGTGATGCGCGCCGGCGGGCAGTGCGTGATGATGGAGAAGTTCGATGCCGAGCTGGCGCTGCAGACCATCGAGCGCTACCGGGTCACGCATGGCCAGTGGGTGCCCACCATGTTCATCCGCCTGCTGCGCCTGCCCGACGCGGTGCGGGCACGCCATGACCTGTCCAGCATGCGCTACGCGATCCATGCGGCGGCGCCCTGCCCGGTCGAGGTCAAGGAGCAGATGATCGCCTGGTGGGGCCCCATCCTGTACGAGTACTACAGCGGCACCGAGCTGGTGGGACGCACCTCGCTGGATTCGCACGAGTGGCTCACGCACAAGGGCTCGGTCGGCAGGGCCGAAATCGGCCGGGTGCATATCGTCGGCGCGGACGGCCAGGAGCTCGGACCGGGAGACAACGGCGTGGTCTACTTCTCTGGCGGCCCACGGTTCGAATACCACAACGATCCGCAAAAGACCGCGCAGGCGTACAACGAAAACGGTTGGGCCACGTACGGCGACATCGGCTACCTGGACGCGGAAGGCTATCTCTACCTGACCGACCGACTGGCCAACACCATCGTCTCCGGTGGCGTCAACATCTACCCGCAGGAAGCGGAGAACGTGCTGCACACCCATCCCGCGGTGGCGGACGTGGCCGTGATTGGCGTGCCCAACGCCGAATTCGGCGAAGAGGTGAAGGCGGTGGTGCAGTTGCAGCCGCCACACCAGGCCAGTGCGGCGTTGCAGGCCGAATTGATCGCGTATTGCCGCGACCGGATCTCGGCCCTCAAATGCCCGCGCAGCGTGGACTTTGTGGCCGCGCTACCCCGCGCCGAATCCGGCAAGCTGCTCAAGCGCCTGGTCAAGGCCCAGTACTGGGCTGGCGCGCAGCGCATCGCCCACTGATGGCAGGCGAGCACACAGACCCCCAATGAATTCCAAGGACAGCAAGGCATGACTTCGACCCAATCGCACGCCGGCAGCGCCCGCCCGATGTTCGGCGCAGACCATGAGCTCTACCGCAGCAGCGTCGCCCGCTTCATCGCCGACAAGATCACTCCGTCGCACGCCGAGTGGGAGCGCCAGGGGCTGGTGCCCCGTCAACTGTGGCGTGATGCCGGAACCGCGGGGCTGCTGCTACCCGGCATTTCCGAGGAGTACGGCGGTGGAGGCGGCGACTTCTTGTTCAGCGCCATCGTGGTCGAGGAAATCGCCCGGGCACTGGCGACGGGCGTGACCGGCTTCACCACGCATTCGGAAAACGTTGCGCCCTATCTGCTGGAATTTGGCAGCGAGGCGCAAAAGCGCGAGTTCCTGCCGAAGATGGCCAGCGGCGAGGTGGTGGGATCGCTCGCGATGACGGAGCCGGGCGCGGGCAGCGACCTCAAGGCCATTCGCACCACGGCCAGGGCGGTGGAGGGCGGGTTCGAGCTGACGGGCCAGAAAACCTTCATCACCAACGGCCACCATGCGGACCGCGTGATCGTCTTTGCCAAGACCAACCCCGAGGCCGGCGCGCGCGGCATCAGCCTGTTCTGGGTCGATGCCCGCAGCCCCGGCTTTTCGCGCGGCCGGGTGCTGGACAAGATCGGACAGCTGGCACAGGACACGGCGGAGCTGTTCTTCGACAAGGTCTTCGTGCCGGCCGACATGGTGATCGGCGAGCTCAATGCGGGTTTTGGCTACGCGATGAGCGGGCTGATCCGCGAGCGCCTGCTGATCGCGCTGCGCTGCGCCGTGGCGCTGGAGGTGGCGCTGGACTGGACCGTGGACTATGTGAAGCAGCGCCAGGCCTTCGGCCAAGCGCTGATCGACAACCAGTTCATCCGCTTCCGGCTGGCGGACATCAAGACCCAGGCCTGCGCCACCCGCGCGTTTGTGGACAGTTGCCTGGCGCAGTATCTGCAGGGCACGCTCACGGCCGATGGGGCCGCCATGGCCAAGCTGTGGGCCAGCGAGGCGACGCGCGCCATCGACGACTTGATGCAGTTCTTCGGCGGCTACGGCTATATGCGCGAATACCCCATCGCCCGCGCCTATGCGGACGTGCGTCCGAACCGGATTTACGGCGGTTCATCGGAAATCATGCGCGAAGTGATCGCGCGCAGCTTGTAAGCAATCAAAAGGAGAGGCGGGCATGAAGTCTTCGTTGTCCCGATCGGTGGCAATCGCCGGTGTGGCCGAGTCGGACCTGGGCAAGGTACCGGGCAAGTCGGCGTTGGAATTGCAGGCCCAGGCCGCCAGGCTGGCACTGGAGGATGCGGGGCTGAAGCTGCGCGACGTGGACGCGGTCTTTGCGCACACGGACGACCGCTTTTCCAGCCTGCAGCTGTCGGAATTCCTGAACATCCGGCCGGCGTTCGTCGATTCGACCAACGTCGGCGGCATGTCCAACCTGCTGCACGTGCAGCGCGCGATGGCCGCGATCCACGCGGGCATGTGCGAGGTGGCCTTGATCACCTACGGCAGCACGCAGCTGTCCGATGGCTCGCGCAAGGGCGGTGCGGTGGCGGCGGACGGCTCGCACACGCCGCGTGGCCAGTTCATCCTGCCCTACGGCCACCTGAGCCCGATCGGCTATTACGCCATGGTGGCGCAGCTGCACATGCACCGCTATGGCACGACGCACAAGGACCTGGCGGAGGTCGCGGTGGCGGCGCGGCGCTGGGCGCAGCTCAACCCCAAGGCCTACCGGCGCGAACCCACGAGCATCGACGAGGTGATGGCCTCTCCCGTGGTGGCTTCGCCGCTGCGCCAGCGCGATTGCTGTCTGGTGACCGACGGCGGGGGGGCGATGGTCGTGGTGTCTGCCGAGCGCGCGCGGGATCTGCGCCGCAAGCCGGTCTATGTGCTGGGGGCGGCAGAGACCCATGCCCACCATTACACGCCCTTCAATACCGCCGATTGGCTGGATACCGGCGTGGCGGCCACCGCAGACCAGGCCTTCCGGATGGCGGGGGTGAGTCGCGCCGACATCGATGTGGTGCAAATCTATGACCATTTCACCATTGGCGTGCTGCAGTCGCTGGAGGAGCTGGGCTTTTGCCCACGCGGTGAGGGAGGCGCCTTCGTCGCGGACGGTGCGCTCGGCCCAGGCGGGCGGTTCCCGATCAATACCTCGGGCGGTGGCCTGTCCTATGGCCACCCGGGCATGTTCGGCATGTTCGTGGCCATCGAAGCCGTGCGCCAGCTGCGCGGGGAATGTGGCGAGCGCCAGCTGCCCAAGGCGGAGCTCGCGCTGTGCCACGCCCCCGGCCTGGTCTTTTCATGCAACACCACCATGATTCTGGGAGTCTGAGATGAGCGAAGCACCGGCACGCCCCCTGCCGCAACCCACCGACCTCACCCGCCCCTACTGGCAGGCCGCAGCCCAAGGGGAATTGCACATGCAGCACTGCGGTGCCTGCGGCCAGTGGCAGTTCTACCCGCGGCCGTTTTGCATCCATTGCGAGGCCGAGACCTTGCAGTGGCGCGCGGTCTCCGGCCTGGGGCGCATCTACACCTACACCATCAACCACCGCGCACCCAATGCCTTCATGAAGTTGCGCCTGCCCTACGTGGTGGCCATCGTCGAGCTGGATGAGGGGCCGCGACTCATGGCCAACATACAGGGCGAAGGCGCCCTCGACGCAGCCATCGGCAGGCGCGTGAAGGTCCTCTTCGAGCCCGTATCCGAAGAGCTGGCGCTGCCGCAGTTCGCACTGCTGGAGTGACTACGCAGCATGCTGGCCTCGCGCGGCAGCGCGTAGGACCCGCAAGCCCCCGAGCGGCAACCCGTTTATCAACGACAAAAGGAGACAACGCCATGCCAGGAGCACTGAAGAAGATTCACCAGTCCTCGCGCCGCGCCCTGCTGCTGGGCGCGGCCACCGTGCTTGCCGCGGGCACCCTGCCCGCCTACGGCAGTGAGGTGAGCAAGCTGTATGTGGGGTTCGCCGCCGGTGGCGCCACCGACACCCTTGCACGCCTGATCGCGCCCGCCCTGTCGAGCGAACTGGGGCAAAGCTTCATCGTGGAGAACCTGCCCGGCGCCTCGGGCATGCTGGCCGCCAAGGCAGTGGAGCGCAGCGCACCCCAGCAACCCTCTTATGTGCTGTATCCGACGATGACCATGCTGGGCAAGGTGCTCGCGGGCCAGAACCCCGACCTGGACAAGATCACGCCCATCTCCCTGCTCTACGAACAGTTCACCCTCGTGGTCATCAACCCCCAGGTTCCCGGCCTGGAAAATGTGCGTTCGCTGCAGGATCTGCTGCAGGTGGCCAAGGCCAAGCCGGGCATGACCTACGGCCCGATGGGCGTGGGAAGCACGGGGCACCTGACCATGGAGTGGCTCAACAGCCTGGCCGGCGTGAAGATGCAGGCCGTGCCCTACAAGGGCGGCTCGCCGGCCATGGCCGACCTGCTGGGCGGGCACATCGGCGTGCTCATCGCCGACTCCACCGTCGTCGCCCCCCATTTGAAGTCCGACAAGGTGCGCGCCATCGCCGTGAATTACCCCCAGCGCATGCCTGCGCTGCCGGACGTACCCACCATCCAGGAACAGGGCTTCAAGGAAGTCGCCGGGGTACCCTGGGTGGTACTGGCAGGCCCTGCGGGCATGAGCGAGGCGCAGACTGCCACGATGGCCAAAGCCCTTGCCCGCGTATTGGCCAAGCCGGAGCTGGTGCAGGCCATGCGCGCCCAGAACGTCGAGCCCCGAAGCTCCAGCCCCAAGGACGCAGCCCGGCTGATGCAGGCCGACCTGGCGCTGTGGTCACGCATCATCAAAGAGAAGAACATCTCGAACTGAGGCGCCCGGCGCGGGGCGCAGCCATGGCCCACGGCGAACGCCGTGGGCCATTTTCTTGCACCGAGCCCAGCCGCACCCGCTTGCGGGCACGGCTCACTTGCGCCACACGGCCCTGGCGCCTTGTGCGGCCAGTTGCGCCTGCACCTGCTGCGTGTGCGCGCCCGCTGCGCATGCCTCACCCGGCGCATACGCGGCCCCATCGAAGCGCGGCGCAGGCACGGCCTGCAGCGTGCCGCCTTGCTCGACATAGACACTGCGCGCGCGCATGTGCGGATGCTCTGCCGCCTCGGGCGGGCTGAGTACGGCGCCAAAGCACACGTCGGTGGGCTCCAGCAGCGCCTGCCAATGGGCGCAGGGCTGACCGAGGAACAACGCCGCCAGGCGCGCGCGGCGCCGTGGCCAGGCGGCCTTGTCCCACTGATCGGTCACGAAATCGGCATCGCCCTGCAGACCCAGCGTCTCCAGCAGCAGTGCATAGAACTGCGGCTCGATCGCGCCCAGGGTGATGTGCTTGCCGTCGGCGCAGACATAGGTCTCATAAAAGGGAGAGCTGTCGTACATGCTGTGGCCACGCTCGTCGGCCACCACGCCGCGCTGGCGCGCGCTCAGGTTCAGGTTCAGCATGTGGGCCGCGCCATCCACGATGGCCGCGTCCACCACCGTGCCGCGGCCCGTGACCCGCGCCTGCACGATGCCCGACAGCAGCCCCGTCATCAGGTACAGGGCGCCGCCGCCGATGTCGCCCAGCACGGCAAAGGGCGACACGGGACGCGCATCGGCCGGGCTGCAGCCCCACAGCGCCCCCGACAGGGCGGCATAGTTGGTGTCGTGCCCGGCGCGCGGCGCCAGGGGACCACTCTGGCCCCAGCCGGTCATGCGGCCGTAGACCAGGCGCGGGTTGGCGCCCAAGCACTCCTCGGGGCCCAGGCCCAGGCGCTCCATGACGCCGGGGCGCATGCCCTCGATGAGCGCGTCGGCCTCGGCCACCAGCGCCAGCACCAGCTGGCGGCCCTCCTCGGTCTTGAGGTCGGCGAACACCGAGCGCTTGCCGCGGTTGAGCAGGCTGCCGGTCGGGGTATCGCCCTGGCCCTTGCGCACGACGGAAATCACATCGGCGCCCAGGTCGGCCAGGTGCATCGCACAAAACGGCCCCGGTCCAAGGCCACCTATCTCCAGCACACGCACGCTATCCAGCACTTTCATTGCAATTCTCCTTGTCGTATCAATCATCCATTGCGCTGCACGCCACCCACATCGCATGAAACTGGCACGCCCCAAGCGAGGCGCGCAACGTCTCAGAGCATGTTCATGATCTTTTCATGGGGTACGTTGCTTCATCTCAGGGCAGGCCCCCGCCCACCACGGTTTCTACCGAGCGCACCAGCGTGCGCAGCCGCGGCCCCAGGTCGGTTTCCAGCTTGCTGTAATGCGGGCTGAACACCGGCACCGAGACCGCGAAGATCCACAGCTCGCCGTCCTGCGCCTGGCTCATGGGCACGGCGATGGATTCGATATCGCTGTGCAGGTCACCATGGCTGCGGCAAAAGCCATGGCGCGCCAGGTCTTCGCGCGCGGTCACCAGGCGCTGCTCCAGCCAGTCTGCGCGCTGCGGGTTGCGCGCCTGCAGATCGCGCAGATAGGCCGCGCGCGCCTCCTCGGCCATGCCCAGCAGGTAGGCGCGGCCCGTGGCCGTGCGCGACAGCGAGATGGTCACGCCGACCTCCTGGCGGAACACCGTGTTGCCCATGCCATTGGCCAGCTCCACCAGGCACAGATCGCGCCGGTGGCCCACGGCCAACTGCACCTGGCCCTCGGTCAGATCGGCCAGGGCCTGCATGTGCCCTCGCGCAAATTGGCGCAGCGCCATGCGCGTGAGCACCGGCGAGGACAGCTGCAGCAGGCCCAGGCCCGGCACGTATTTGGACAGGCGCTCCGAATAGCGCAGCAGGCCGAGCTCGCACAGCGTCTCGGTCAGGCGGAACAGCGTGGGCTTGGGCAGTCCCGTCAGATCCATCAGTTCCTTGGCGCTGAGCTCCTGGCACTTGTTGGAGAAGCAGCGCAGGATGGAAATACCCCGCACCAGGGCGCTGACCAGTTTGCCGTCCGGATCTGCATTCACGTTCACATGGGCCTCGAAAAAACCGGAGATTTTCGCTGGTTTCAGCGTCAGGCCTGCGGCCACTGGAAGGGCGCGGGCCTTTTCTCCAGGAAGCAGCGCACCGCCTCCCGGTGCTCGGGCGTGCCCATGGCCAGGGCCTGGGCGTTGGCCTCCTGCTCCAGGAGCGATGGCAGGTCGCTGGCGGCCAGGGCCAGCGAACGCTTGATCAGGCTCAGCGCCACCGGCGAGGCGCCGACAAAGCTGCGGGCGATGGCCTGGGCGCGCGCCTGCAGCGCCTCGGGCGCCACCAGCTCGGTGGCAATGCCCAGGCGCAGCGCCTCCTCGGCCGAGACCTCGCGCCCCGACAGCATCAGCTCGCGCGCACGCTGCACGCCGACGATACGCGGCAGGGTGTAGAACGCCGCGCAGTCGGGCACCACGCCGACGCGGATGAAGGACATGGCAAAGCGCGCGCGCGTGCTGGCGATGATGAAGTCCGCCGCCAGCGCCAGGCTGAAGCCCGCGCCATAGGCCGCGCCATCGACGGCCGCGACCACCGGCTTGTCCAGCAGCATCAGGTCTTTCAGCCAGTCGTGCAGGCTGGTCAGGCGCCGGCGCCAGCCGCCGTTGTCCAGGCCGCTGGCCGCGATGTTGCCCAGGTCGCCGCCCGAGCAGAAATGCGTGCCCGCGCCGGTGAGCACCAGCGCGCGTATGGCCGGGTCGGCCTGCACCTGGCGCACCACCTCGCCCATTTCCACGCGCATGACGGGGTCGAAGACGTTGCGCTTTTCGGGGTGGCTCAAGGTCAGCGTGGCCACGCCGTCCTGCACGTCGAAAACGATGCGTTCGTAGCTGCGGGTCATGCCGCGCTCCGGGGCGTGTAAGAGGCGCGCATGTCGCGCCCGCCGCGCAGCGAGGAGCCGCCATCCACGGGAATGACGGCACCCGTCACGTAACCCGCCTGCGGCGACGACAAAAACAGCGCCATGTTGGCAATGTCGTCGAGCGTGCCCATGCGCTGCAGCGGCACGCTGGCGACCGCATTGGCCAGCGCCTCGGCCGAGGGCGCCAGGCGGCGCATGCCCTCGGTGTCGCCGATCGGGCCGGGAGCAATGGCGTTCACACGCACCCCCACCTCGCCCCACTCCATGGCCAGCACGCGCGTCATCATGTCGATGCCGGCCTTGGCCGCGCAGGCATGCACCTGGTACATGGTCGGGTTCACGCCCTGCGGCGCCGAGATGTTGATGACGCTGGCACCAGGTTTTTTGAGCATCGGGTAGGCCAGGCGCAACACATGGAAGGTGCCGTTCAGGTCGATGTCGATCACGGTCTTGAAACCGTTGGGCGACAGATCGGCCGCGGGCGCGATGAAGTTGCCCGCTGCGCCGGAGACCAGCACATCGATGTCGCCAAAGCGCTCATGCGCCTGGCGCAGCGCCGCCTCCACGGCGGCCGGGTCGCGCACATCGGCGCTGATGCCCAGCGCCTGCGCGCCCAGCGCGCGCAGACCTTCGGCGGCCTGCTGCACCTTGTCGGGCGAGCGGCTGATCACGGTGACATGGGCGCCCGCGCGCGCAAATGCCCGGGCGATGCCCAGATTGATGCCGCTGGTGCCGCCGGCGACAAACACATGGCGGCCGATGAAGGAGGGAGATTCAGACATGGGTGGTTTCTTTCTACGCCGCCTCTTGCAGCGGTTGTGGTTGGGGTTTTTCGCTGATGGGCTTGGGGCATTGATCAACCCGCGGCACACCTCGTCAGCCCACCTGCCGCGCCTGCCCGTCCCAGAAGCGGGCGCGCAGGGCTTTCTTGTCGATCTTGCCCAGCGGGGTCACGGGCAGTTCCGGCTCCAGCCACAGCTGCTTGGGCGTGTGCAATGCGCCCTTGCGCTGATGCACGAAGTCCATCAGCGCCTGGGGCTCGGCGCTGGCGCCGGGCTTGAGCACCACCAGGGCCACGACCGCCTCACCCCATTTGGCATCGGGCATGCCGATGACGGCGGATTGCGCGACGGCCGGATGCAGCGCCAGGCAGCCCTCGACCTCGCTGGAATAGACGTTGAAGCCGCCGGTGATGACCATGTCCTTGGCGCGGTCCACCAGGTACAGGTAGCCACCCTCGTCGCGGCGCGCCATGTCGCCGGTATGCAGCCAGTCACCGGCAAAGGCTTCTTCGGTGGCGTCGGGGCGGTTGCGGTAGCCCTCCATCACCAGCGGGCTGCGCACGCACAGCTCGCCCACCTCGCCAGCGGCCACCTCCCGGCCCTGCGCATCCAGCAGCCGCACCTGGTTGCCCGGCAAGGCCTGACCGCAGGACTGCAGCCGCTCGGGGTGCGCCAGATCATGCGCATCCTTGCGCAGGTAGGCGATGGTCATGGGCGCCTCGGCCTGGCCGTAGAGCTGGCCAAAAATGGGCCCGAAGCGCTGCAGCGCCTCGGCCAGCCGCGCCGGCGCCATGGGCGAGGCGCCATACAGCACGTACCGCAGGCTGGAGCGGTCCCACTGGTCCAGGCCAGGGTGGTCCAGCAGGCCATAGATCTGCGTGGGCACCAGAAAGGTGGCGCTGATGCGGTGCTGCTGCGCGGCCTGCAGGAACGCGTCGGGCGAGTATTTGTCCAGCAGCACCAGCGTGCCGCCGCGCAGCAGCGTGGGCAGCACCATGGCGCCACCGGCGTGCGATATCGGGGTGGCGATGAGAAAGCGCAGCTCCTCGGGCCATTCCCAGCAGGCCAGCTGCTGCAGCAGCATGGTCAGCGTGGTGCGGCTGCGATGGATCACGCCCTTGGGCCGCCCGGTGGTGCCGCCGGTGTAGGTGATGCGGTAGATGTCATCGGGCCGTGCGGCGATGGGCAGCTCGCCGCCATCAAAAGCCAGGCTGGCGGCAATGGCGTCTTCGCCCAGCGCCGACAAGCCCAGGCCCAGCACCAGGGGCACGACGCCGCGCTCCTTCAGCGCCTGGCCGCGCTCCACATGCTGCGCGCCCACCACCAGCGCGCTGATGTCCGCATCCTGCAGCACGAAGGCCTGGTCATCGAGCGCACTCAGGGGGTGCAGCGAGGTCTGGCGCAGGCCCAGCCAGGCACAGGCCATGATGACCACCAGGGCCTCGGGCTGGTTGCCGGCCAGCACCGCCAGGCCGTCCTGGTGCTTGAGCCCGCGTGCGCGCAGGTAGCGCGCCATGGCATGCACGCGCCGCTGCAGCTCGGCGTAGGTCCAGTGGCTGCCATCGGGCAGCACCAGGGCCACGCGTTCGGGGAAGGACTGCAGCGCCGTTTGAAAGACTTCGGCCACCGTGGCGCCGGTGTGCAAGGTGCTCATGCTGTGCCCTGCCGTATCAGGCCGCCTGGTACAGCGTGACCACGCAGGCGCCGCCCAGGCCCAGGTTGTGCTGCAGCGCCAGGCGCGCGCCCTCGACCTGGCGTTCGCCCGCCTGGCCGCGCAGCTGCCAGGTCAGCTCGGCGCATTGCGCGAGGCCCGTGGCGCCCAGCGGGTGGCCCTTGGACAGCAGGCCACCCGAGGGGTTGGTGACCACGCGCCCGCCGTAGGTGTTGTCGCCGTCGAGGATGAACTTCTCGGCCCCGCCCTCGGGGGCCAGGCCCAGGGCCTCGTAGGTGATCAGTTCGTTGGCGGTGAAGCAGTCGTGCAACTCGACCACCTGCACGTCCTCGGGGCCGACGCCTGCAGACTCGTACACCTGGCGCGCCGCCGCGGCCGACATGTCGTAGCCGACCACGCGGCGCATGTCGCCGCTGTCGAAGGTGCTGGCGGTGTCCGTGGTCATGGCCTGGGCGGCGATGGTGACGCGCTGGTCCAGGCCGTGCTTCTTCGCGAAGTCCGCCGAGCACAGCACGGCCGCCGCCGCACCGCAGGTGGGCGGGCAGCACTGGTAGCGCGTGAGCGGGCCGAACACCTGGGGCGAGGCCATGACTTCATCCAGCGTCAGCGTCTGGCGGAACACCGCCAGCGGGTTGCGCGCCGCATGCTGGCGCGCCTTCACCGAGATGCGGCCGAAGGTGTCGGCACGGATGCCGTACTGCCGCATGTAGTCCAGCCCGGCGCCGCCGAAGAACTGCGCGGCGCGCGGCGCTGCCGGGTCCCGCCCCTGGTACGCGGCCATGACGTCGACGAACTGCGCCATGGGCGTGGGGCGGTCGTCCCAGGCGCCCTTGAGCGCGCCGGGCTGCATCTGCTCAAAGCCCAGCGCGATGGCGCATTCCACCATGCCGCTTTCCACCGCCTGGCGCGCCAGGTACAGCGCGCTGGAGCCGGTGGCGCAGTTGTTGTTGACGTTGAACACCGGAATGCCGGTCAGGCCCACGCCGTAGATCGCCGCCTGGCCCGAGGTGGAGTCGCCATAGACGTAGCCGACATAGGCCTGCTGTACCTCGGCGTAGTCAACGCCCGCGTCCTGCAGCGCGAGCTGTGCGGCGCGCGCACCCATCACGGGGTAGGGTTCGCTGGCACCGGGTTTGGTGAAGGGGATCATGCCGACACCGACGACATGGACGGCACGCTGCATTGGGCGCATGGGAGACTCCTGAAAGCTAGGGTGTGAGGCTGGCGAGCTGCTCGCGCAGGCGGTTCTTCAAAATCTTGCCGGTGGGCGACAGCGGCAGCGCGTCCAGCACATGCACCACGCGCGGGCATTTGAAGCCCGACAGCTGCGTGCGGGCATGTTCGCGCAGCGCCTCGGGGGTGCAGGCCTGCTGCGGGCGCAGCACCACGGCGGCGTGCACCGCCTCGCCCCATTGCGCATCCGGCACGCCGACCACGGCGCACAGCGCGACCGCGGGATGGCGCATCAGCACGGACTCCACCTCCAGCGAGTACACGTTCTCGCCGCCGCTGATGATCATGTCCTTGAGGCGATCGACCAGGTGCACATGACCACCCTCATCCATAAAGCCGCCGTCGCCGGTATGCATCCAGCCGTCCTTGAGCACCTCGGCCGTGGCCTCGGGCTGGCGCCAGTAGCCCTGCATCACGCTGGGGCCGCGCACGCAGATCTCGCCCACCTCGCCCAGGGGCAGGGCCTGCCCGCCAGGCCCGGTGATGCGCAGCTCGCTGCCCCAGCTGGCGCGGCCCACCGAGGCCAGGTGCGCCAGGTGCGCGCCATGGCTGGCCAGGGTGTACGGGCCGTTCAGGCTGGCGCTGGCGGCGGTTTCGGTCATGCCGTAGGCGGCGGCAAATTCCACCTGCGGCAAGGCCTGCATGGCGCGCAGCAGCAGCGCCTGGGGCATGGGCGCGGCGCCATGCACGATGCGCTTGAGCGAGGGCAGGCGCGCGGCGTCAAACACGGGGTCGTCCAGCAGCATCTGCAGCATGCTGGGCACCAGCATGATCTCGCTCACCCCATGCTCGGCAATCGCGGCCAGCACCTGCGCGGGGCGGAACTGGGTTTCGATCACGCAGGTACTGCCCTGCACGATCTGCCCCACCAGCCGGCCCAGGCCAGCCACATGGAACAGCGGCGTGGCCAGCAGCGAGGTGCCGGTGCCGGGCAGCTGCGCCTGCCGCGCCACGCTGGCCGACCACAGGTTGGCGTGCGAGAGCATCACGCCCTTGGGAAAACCGGTGGTGCCGCCGGTGAACAGCACGATGGCCAGCGTGTCGCCGCCCTGGCGGCAGTCCTCCATCGGCTGGGCTACGGCCAGCAGCGCCTCGGTGCGTGGCATGTCGTCCGGGGCCTGGCCCGCGCCCAGCCACAGGGCGGTCAGCCCCGGCCGTTGCGGTGCCAGGGCCTGGGCCGCTGGCGCCATGGCGGCATCCACCAGCAGCAGCCGGGGCTGCACGTCCTGCAGCGCGTGCTGCATCTCGGCGCGGCTCCAGCGGGTGTTGAGCGGGCAGACCACGCCGCCGGCCCACCAGGTGGCGAGGAAGGCCTCGACGCAATGGTCGCTGTTGTGCGCCAGCAGCGCCACCCTGTCTCCCCGCTGTACGCCCTGGGCACGCAGCACGGCGGCCAGGCGCGCCACGCGGTGCACCAGCGTGCGCCAGTCCTGGCGGCGCGTTCCACAGATGGTGGCGGTGCGCTGCGGGTGTTGCTGCAGCGCGCGGTGCAGGCCTTGGGTCAGGTAAGTCTGCATGGGCCGTCAATCGAGCTGCAGCTTCTGGCTGCGGATCAGCTCGCCCCAGTCCTGGCGGTCGCGCTCCACCATCTGCGTGAACTGCGCGCTCGGCATGCCGCCGGGGCGGCCGCCCAGTTCGCGGTAGCGCTGGACCACGGCCGGGTCCTTGAGCACCGCGATCAGGTTGTCGGTCAGTTTCTTCACGACGGCAGGCGGCGTCTTGGCGGGCAGGAAGAAGCCCATCCAGCCCACCTTGTCGAAGTCTTTCATGCCCAGCTCGGTCATGGTGGGCACGTCGGGCAGCTCGGGCTCGCGCGTGGCGCCGGTCACGGCCAGGGCGCGCAGCTTGCCGTCCTTGACATGGCCGAGCGAGCCCGTGAGGTTGTCGAACATGAACTGCGTCTCGCCCGCCACGATGGCCAGGGTGGCGGGCGCGGAGCCCTTGTAGGGCACATGCACCACATCCACGCCGGCGCGCTGGCGCAGCAGCTCGCCCATCAGGTGCGTGGTCTGGCCCACGCCCGCGGACGAGAACGCCAGCTTGCCGGGCTCGCGCTTGGCGGCGGCGACGAGATCGCCCAGGCTCTTGATGGGCGACTTCACCGGCACCACCAGCACGTTGGCGAACGAGATCATGTCGGTCAGCGCGACGAAGTCCTCGGCCTTGTACGGAAGCTTCTGGTAGGCGGTGTAGTTGATGGCGTTGGAGCCGGTGTTGCCCACCAGCACGGTGTAGCCGTCGGCTTGAGCGCGCGCCACCAGGTTGCTGCCCAGCGAGCCGCCGGCGCCCGGCTTGTTGTCCACGATGATGGGCTGGCCCAGGCGCTCGCTAAGCCTTTGCGCCATGAAGCGCACGGGCGTGTCGGTGGTGCCGCCAGCCGCGCCGGGCACGACGAAGGTGATCGGGCGCGTGGGCCAGGCTGCGTCGGCCCGCGCGGGCAGGGATGTTGCCAGGGTTGCCAGGCCCAGCAGGGCGGCTGCGCCCACGCCCAGGGCATGCCGGCGGTTACGGATGTGCATATTTGTCTCCTTCCATCAGGACGGCCGTTCGGTCGCCTGTTTTACTATTAAATAAATAGCTTCTTGCGCTTTCTGGGTGGGCGTTTTCGCCTATTTTTACCCAATATCGTGGACACGCTCCAAGAGCGTGTTCACGATCTCAGCGCGGCTGCATGCGGATGGCGCCGTCCAGGCGGATGGTCTCGCCGTTGAGCATCGGGTTCTCCAGGATGTGCAGCGCCGTCATCGCGTATTCGCTGGGGTGGCCCAGGCGCGCGGGGTTGGGCACCGAGGCGCCCAGCGACTGGCGCACGGCCTCGGGCAGCTTGGCCAGGATGGGTGTGTCGAACAGGCCGGGGGCGATGGTGCACACGCGGATGAGCTTGGAGGCCAGGTCGCGCGCGGCGACGATGGTCATGCCGATCACGCCGGCCTTGGACGAGGCGTAGGGAATCTGGCCGATCTGCCCCTCGTAGCCCGCCACCGACGCGGTGAGCACGCAGGCGCCGCGCTCGCCGTCGATGGGCTCGTTCTTGGCCATGGCGACGGCCGCCAGGCGCAGCGTGTTGAAGCTGCCGATCTGGTTCACGCGGATGATGTTGGTGTACTTTTCCAGCGAGCCGGGGCTGCCGTCCTTCTCGATCAGGCGCACCGGGCCGCCGATGCCGGCGCAATGCACCAGCGCGCGGAAGTTGCCAAACGCCTCGGCTGCGGCAATGGCCTGCTGCATCTGGGCTTCGTCGGACACATCGGCCTTCACATAGCGCAGGCGGCCGGCGTACTTCTGCTCCATCGCCTGGCCGCGCTCGTCGTTCAGGTCCACGGCCACCACGTTCAGGCCGCGCTCCAGCAGGGCGATGGCCGAGGCCTCGCCCAGGCCCGAGACGCCGCCGGTGACGAGGGCGGTCATTCCTTGTTGCAGTTTCATGATTACTCCTTGTGTTGGACGCTCCCCTGCTCCTTCCCCCTCTGGGGGAAGGCGGGGATGGGGGCTTGGCTCGCACAACCAGGCGATGTGCTGAGGCTGGCGTCGCTGGCCCCCACCCCTGCCCTCCCCCAGAGGGGGAGGGAGTGAGGCACGCAAAAAATTACAGGCGTTCGATGATGGTGGCGTTGGCCATGCCGCCGGCCTCGCACATGGATTGCAGGCCGTAGCGCTGGCCGCTGTCCTCCAGGGCGTGCAGCATGGTGGTCATCAGGCGGATGCCGGATGCGCCCAGCGGGTGGCCCAGGGCGATGGCGCCGCCGCGCGGGTTCAGGCGCTCGCCGTCGGCCTTCAGCTCCTTCTGCCAGGCCATGGGCACGCTGGCGAAGGCCTCGTTGATCTCGTAGTGGTGGATGTCGTCCAGCTTCATGCCGGCCTTGGCCAGCACACGCTGGGTGGCGGGGATGGGGGCGGTCAGCATGTACAGCGGGTCGTCGCCCACCACGTCAAAGGCCACGAAGCGTGCGCGCGGGCGCAGGCCCAGCTGCAGTGCCCGCTCCTCGCTCATGATGAGCATGGCGCTGGCGCCGTCGGTCATCTGCGAGGCATTGCCGGCCGTGGTGCTCCACTGGATTTGCGGGAAGCGCACCGACAGCTCCTCGTTCTCGAACACGGCCTTCAGGCCGGCCAGCTTGTCCACGGTGGTGCCGGCGCGGATGGTTTCGTCAGCCATGACGCGACCTGCGGGCGTGTCGATGCCGACGATCTCGCGGGCAAAGCCGCCGCCCGACTGTGCGGCGTGGGCGCGCTGGTGCGAGCGTGCGGCGTAGGCGTCGAGTTCGGTGCGCGACAGCCCCCACTTGGCGGCCACCAGGTCGGCCGACACGCCCTGGCCCACCAGGCCGGGTGCGTAGCGTGCGTCAAAGCGCGCGCCGGTGGTGTTCTTGCCCATGCGCGAGCTGCCCATGGGCACGCGGCTCATCGACTCCACGCCGCAGGCGATGACGATGTCCTGCACGCCCGCCATGATGGCCTGGGCCGCGAAGTGCACGGCCTGCTGGCTGGAGCCGCACTTGCGGTCGATGGTGGTTGAGGGCACATGCGCGGGCAGGCCGGCGGCCAGCCAGGCCAGGCGCCCGGGGGTGCCGGCCTGTTCGCCAGCCTGGCTGACGCAGCCGCAGATCACATCCTGAACCTGGCCGGGGTCGATCTTGTTGCGGGACACCAGCTGCTCCAGCACCTGCGACAGCAGGTCCACCGGGTGCACCTGGGCCAGTGCGCCATCAGGCTTGGCCCGGGCCATGGGGCTGCGAATGGCATCGACGATGACGGGATTTTTCATGTTTACTCCACAGGTTTTATGGAACTAATGATCCATTAAAACCAATTTTTTATAGGTTTGTTTGTGCTTAACACCGTGTTTACCCTGTGCTTTTTGGGTTTTCTGCCTGAAAGAATGTAATTGAGGTTTTGTTTTTTGAGACAGCCATTTCGTATTGGATAACTGGTGGCAGATCCCCGGTGGTGATTGGCAGTCGGCACCGCGGCGATGCAACCCTAGGAGTCATGGGTGACAGCTAAGCAGGATTTTTTTGACCGGGCCGCAGCGGCCCCCGAGCGCGTGGTGCTGGTCATGGCCGAGACGCACGCCCGCCACACCGCGGGCGAGGTGGCGCAAAGCGCGCTGCGCATGGCGCAGTGGCTTCATGCCCAGGGGCTGCAGGTGGGCGAGCGCTTTGCGGTGGTGCTGGAAAACCGGGTCGAGATCCTGGCCCTGGCCCTGGCGGCCCGGCAGGCGGGCCTGTATGCCGCCGTGCTCAGCACCCACCTGACGCCCGCCGAGGTGGCCTACATCGTGCAGGATTGCGGCGCGCGGCTGGTGGTGGCATCCGCCAAGACACTGCCGCAGCTCACCGAGCTGCAGGCCACGCACCCCCTGCCCTGCTGGACGGTGGACGATGCCTCCCCACAGGCCGCTTCGCTGCATGCCGCGCTGCAGGCCCTGCCGGACGAGCCGGTGAGCTTTGCCGGCCGCCCGCTGGGCCGCGACCTGCTGTATTCGTCGGGCACCACGGGGCGGCCCAAGGGCGTGCTCAAGCCCCTGTGGCCCGCCGAGCTGCGCGGCCAGGCCGACCCCGAGGCCCTGGGCACGGCACGCATCATGGGCATGGGCGAGGACACGGTGTACCTGTCGCCCGCGCCGCTGTACCACGCGGCGCCGCTGCGCTACACGCTGCGCGTGCTGGATCTGGGCGGGCAGGCCGTGATCATGGAACGCTTCGACGCGGAAAGCGCGCTGGCCCTGATAGCACGCTACCGCGTCACCCACAGCCAGTGGGTGCCCACCATGTTCGGCCGCCTGCTCAAGCTGCCCGAGGAGGTGCGCCGCCGCTACGACCTGTCCAGCCACCGCCTGGCCATCCATGCCGCCGCGCCCTGCCCGGTGGATGTCAAGCGCGCCATGATCGACTGGTGGGGCCCGATCCTGATGGAGTACTACGCCGGCTCCGAGGGCTGCGGCACCACCATGATCAGCTCGGCCGAATGGCTCCTGCGTCCCGGCTCGGTGGGCCGGCCCACCACGGGCCAGCTGCACATCCTGGACGACGACGGCCGCGAGCTGCCCGCGGGCGAAATCGGCCAGGTGTACTTCTCGGGCGGCGGGCAGTTCAGCTACTTGAACGACCCCGAGAAGACGCGCCAGGCCATCAACGAGCGCGGCTGGATCACCTATGGCGACATCGGCCATGTGGACGCCGAGGGCTACCTGTTCCTGAGCGACCGACGCGCCGACCTGATCCTGTCGGGCGGCGTGAACCTGTACCCGCAGGAAATAGAAAACGCGCTGGCGCGCCACCCCGGCGTGCAAGAGGTGGCGGTGGTCGGCGTGCCCCATCCCGACTTTGGCGAGGTACCGCTGGCGATCGTGGTGCCGTGCCCGGGCACCGAGGCCACGCAACAGACGGCCCGCGCCATCGCCGAGCAAGCCACCGAGGTGCTGGCACGCATGAAGCTGCCCCAGCGCATGGTGTTCGTCGATGCGCTGCCGCGCCTGGAGACGGGCAAGCTGCTGCGGCGCAAGCTCAAGGAACGCTTTCGCGCCGAGGCGCAGGCGGGATTCTCCCTGCGCGACTCCTGAAAAAGTAGCTACAAGCGCTTGATACACAAGTGCTAGAGCCTGATTTGACCATTGCTTCTTACCCTGAGACTCTGACCATGCAAGACCTGATCACCCGCACCATCTACCGCGAAGACCACGAACAGTTCCGCGAACAGGCACGGCGCTTTTTCGACAGGGAGATCGTGCCCTTCCACGCCCAGTGGGAGCGCGACGGCATCGTGCCTAAGGAGGTCTGGCGCAAGGCCGGGCGCGAGGGCCTGCTCAACACCATGCTGCCCGAACCCTATGGCGGCGGCGGCGACTTCGGCCACGCGGCCATCCTGATCGAGGAAGTGGCGCGCACCGGCGCCAGCGGCCTCGGGTTTCCGCTGCACTCTGACATCGTCGCTCCCTACATCCACGCCTATGGCAACACCGAGCAAAAGGACCGCTGGCTGCCGCGCATGGCCGCGGGCGAGCTGATCGGCGCCATCGCCATGACCGAGCCCGGCGCGGGCAGCGACCTCAAATCCGTGCGCACCACGGCGCGGCGCGAGGGCGACCACTACGTCATCAACGGCAGCAAGACCTTCATCACCAACGGCATCAACAGCGAGCTCGTCATCGTCGTCGCCAAGACCGCGCCCGAGCTGGGCGCCAAGGGCGTGTCGCTGATCGTCGTCGAAGACGGCACGCCGGGCTTTTCCAAGGGCCGCAAGCTGGAGAAGATCGGCCTCATGGCGCAGGACACCTCCGAGCTGTTCTTCGACAACGTCAGGGTGCCCGTGGGCAACCTGCTGGGCGAGGAGAACATGGGCTTCAAGTACCTGATGCAGGAACTGGCCCAGGAGCGCCTGGTGGTTGCCGTGCGCGCCGCCGCTTCCATCGAGGTCTTTCTGCAGAAGACCGTGGACTACACACGCGAGCGCAAGGCCTTCGGCCAGGCGGTGTTCGAGTTCCAGAACACGCGCTTCAAGCTGGCCGAGGCCAAGGCCCAGGCGACCATGCTGCGCATCTTCGTGGACGACTGCATGGCGCTGCACATGCAGCGCAAGCTCACGCCCGAGCGCGCCGCAATGGTCAAGCTCAACGCCACGGCGCTGCAGAACAAGCTGCTCGACGAGTTCCTGCAGCTGCACGGCGGCTACGGCTATATGACCGAATACCAGGTGGGCCGCGCCTGGACCGATGCCCGCATCGGCCGCATCTACGGCGGCAGCGACGAGATCATGAAAGAGATCATCGCGCGCACCCTGTGAACACCTCAAACAAGGAGATACAGATGGCATTCACCCGACGCACCACCCTGGCCCTGATGGCCCTGGCCGCCACCTGCGCCATGGCCGGCGCACAGGCGCAGGACGCCTACCCCAGCAAGCCCATACGCTTCATCGTGCCCTACCCGGCCGGCGGCGGCACCGACACCATCGCGCGCCTGATCGGCACGCAGCTCAGCCAGCGCTGGGGCCAGCCCGTGGTGGTGGAGAACAAGCCCGGCGCCAGCGGCATCCTGGGCAACGACATCGTGGCCAAGGCGCCCGGCGACGGCTACACCGTGCTCATGGGCATCACCGCCGTGGTGCAGATCCCGGCGCTGTACAAAAAGGTGCCGTACAAGCTGACCGACCTGGCGCCGGTGTCGCAGATCGCCAAGTCGGCCGACCTGCTGATGGTGCCGCGCAGCACGGGCGTGACCACGCTGCAGCAGTTCGTGGACAAGGCCAGGGCCGCGCCCGGCACGCTGAACTTCGGCAGCTACGGCAACGCCACCTCGTCGCACATGAACGGCGAGCGCTTCAAGCAAAAGGCCGGCATCGACATCACCCACGTCCCCTACCAGGGTTCGGGCCCCGAGATGGCGGCCCTGCTGGGCGGGCAGGTGACGCTGGCCTTCGTCGATGCCACAGCCGCCTATCCGCACATCAAGTCGGACAAGGTGAACATCCTGGCCATCACCGGCGCCCAGCGCCACCCCGCCCTGCCCCAGGTGCCCACGATGACCGAGTCCGGCTACCCCGGCCTGGAGGCCAACGGCTGGTTCGGCACCTTCCTGCCGGCCAGCACTCCCAAGCCCATCGTGGACAAGCTGGGCGCCGAGGTGGCTGCCATCATCAAGTCGCCCGAGCTCCACAAGCGCCTGACCGACATGGGCCTGATCCCCGTGGGCTCGCTGCCCGATGACTTCAAGGCCCAGGTGGAAAAGGACGCCACCCACTGGAAGGCAGTGGCCGAGGCGGCCAAGATCTCGATGGACTGACTTTGCTCCTTCCCCCTCTGGGGGAAGGTGGGGATGGGGGCCGGTCGGCCAGGAGTACGCGCGCTACATACTCAAGCACCGCCAGCCCCCACCCCCGCCCTCCCCCAGAGGGGGAGGGAGCAAAAGCAAGCAGACAGACCGAGTCGCTGCAGGCTATGAATAAATCGCTCAGCACATCACAACCAAAGGAGACCAGCGAGATGACCCACACAACCCAGCTTCCACGCTACAACCGCCGCCAGCTGCTGGCACTGGCCGCCGGCGCCGCGGCCGCCGGCCCGCTGACCGCCCTGGCCCAGGGACAAGCCAGCTTTGCCACCCGCCCGGTGCGGGTGGTGGTGCCGTTCGCCGCAGGCGGCGCCACCGACGTCATCACGCGCGTGCTGGGCGAGCACATGGCCAAGCGCTTCGGCCAGCCCGTGGTGGTGGACAACAAGCCCGGTGGGGGCGGCGTGATTGCAGGCGAGGCAGTGGCCAAGGCATCCGCCGACGGCTTGACGGCGCTGCTGGGCACCACCTCGTCCATGCTGACCAACCGGTACATCTTCAAGAAGATGCCGTTCGACCCGTTGACCGACATGGCGCCGCTGGTGCGGGTATGCCTGGCGCCGATTGCGCTGGTGGTGACAAACGACGTGCCGGCACAGAACATGCAGGAGTTCATGGCCTGGATCAAGGCCAACAAGGGCAAGCTGTCCTACGGCTCCTACGGCATTGGCTCGCATGGCCAACTGGCCTGCGCCACGCTCAGCGACATTGCGGGTGCCGACATGGCGCATGTCGCGTACCGGGGCGAGGCGCCCATGGTCGCGGACCTGCTGGGCGGGCAGGTCAAGATCGGCATGGGCAGCCTGCTGTCGCTCAAGCCGCATATCGACAGTGGCAAGCTGCGCGCCCTGGCCGTGACCGGCCCGCGCCGCGTGCCGCTGCTGCCCGATACGCCCACCTTTGCCGAAGCCGGCTTCAAGCAGGACGCACTGGCCATCGTCGGCTGGCTGGCCATCGCTGCGCCCAAGGGCCTGCCGGCCGACGTGGCGCGCCAATGGGCCAGCGCCGCCAACCAGGCCGTGGCCAGCCGCGAAGGCATGGCGCGCATCATCGCCGCCGGCTTTATCCCCGTGGACGACGATACGCCGGCAAAGTTTGCCCGAGCGTGGGCAGAGGAGGCCCCGATCTGGGGCCGCCTGCTGCAGGCCGCGGGCGTGCAGCCCACCTGACCCGCACCACTGCCCGCCGCAGCGCCTACGCCCCGGCGGGCGCGGGCTGGCGGGCAATCAGTTTGAAGCTGCCGGTGGCCAGGGCCACCAGCGTGCCGTCCTCGCCGCGCACCTCGCCGCGCGCAAAGCTGATGGAGCGCCCGCGCCGCTCGCACCGCGCGGTGGCGATCAGGTCACCGCTGCCAGCGGCGACGTAGTGCAGCGTCAGGTCGATGGTGGCCACGCCATAGGCGGCAGGATCGTGTGCGCGCGCGGCCGCGGCCAGGGTGCAGTCGAGCAGCGTGGCAATCGAGCCGCCATGCACCTCGCCGCGGCTGTTGGCCTGGTCCGGCTGGAAGCCCATGCGCACCTGGGCCTGGTTGTGGCCGATGCGCTCGCCGCGCAGCGCCATGGCGCGCGCCATGGCCATGGGCAGGCCGAAGAACATGTCGGGGGCCTCGCCGGCGAAGGGACTGACGGGGATGTCGGGAACGGTTGTTTGATTCTTCATAAGTGCATGCAAATGGTTGGTCGGTTGTAGGACTGTATGAGGCGCGCCGGGACTGCCCCAGCGCAAAACCGTGGATCCCCGCGTACGCGGGGATGACGAGGTTTTTGAACATGTGACGCGAACCACCGCCCGCCGTCATTCCCGCGACAGCGGGAATCCAGTACCCTGCGCCCATGAAGCAGCCCTGTGTCTACATTCTGGCCAGCCGTCGCAATGGCACGCTTTACACAGGCGTCACGTCCAATCTTGTTCAACGGGTCTGGCAACACAAGGGCGACTTCGTAGAAGGTTTTACCAAAGAGTACGGCGTTCACACCCTGGTCTGGTTCGAGCCGCACGAGAGCATGGAGGCCGCCATAGGACGC
Organism: Alicycliphilus denitrificans; assembly: GCF_044792555.1. Taxonomy (GTDB): domain Bacteria; phylum Pseudomonadota; class Gammaproteobacteria; order Burkholderiales; family Burkholderiaceae_C; genus Alicycliphilus; species Alicycliphilus denitrificans_A. Next base: position 216,769 of record NZ_CP126238.1, on the reverse strand, counting down.
GAGAAGGCCATCAAGAGCTGGCGTCGCGCATGGAAGATTGACCTCATCGAGGCAGGCAACCCGACCTGGCGTGATCTGTATGCGAGCATTACCGGCTCTCAAGAACCCGGTTGAGGTCATGCGGCGCGGATTGTGGATACCCGCCCCGGATCGGAGTCAGGGGTGACGTTCCTGCGCGGGAATGGCTGCGGGCAGTGCACATCGCCTGGCGTCGCAAAATCGGCCCCTGAGTCACGCCCGCCACTGCCGTCATCCCCGCGCATGCGGGGATCCAGTGCCTCAGGCAGGCCGGTAGATTCCCGCGTGCGCGGGAATGACGGGTAGGCCGGCTCGGCGTGCGGCACTGCGCATCAGTGATCGCAGGCACTTCCTGGATTGCTGGGTCAAGCCTGCAGGTACTGCTCACGCAGTTCGCGCTTCAAAACCTTGCCAATCTCGCTGCGCGGCAGGCGCTCGGCCAGGCGCACATCGGCCACGCGCTGGGTCTTGCCCACGCGGGCGTTGAGCCATTCGCGCAGCTCGGCGGCCGTGGGCTGCTGGCCGGGCCGCGCCACGACGTAGGCCACGGGGGTCTCGCCCCATTGCTCGGAGGGCACGCCGACCACCGCGCACTCCATCACCTGCGGGTGCTGGGCCAGCACGCCCTCGATGTCGCTCGGGTAGATGTTGAAACCGCCGGAAATGATCATGTCCTTCTTGCGGTCGCCCAGGACGATGAAGCCGTCCTCGTCCAGCCGGCCCACGTCGCCGCTGCGAATGAAGCGCTGGCCCTCGCCGTCGAACCACTCGGCCTCGGCCGTCTTCTCGGGCAGGCGGTAATAGCCGCTCATCATCCCGGCCGAGCGGCCCACGATCTCGCCCTGCTCACCGGCCGGCAGTTCGCGCCCCTGCTCGTCGATGAAACGGATGTCGGCGCCCTCGCCGGGGCAGCCCACGGTGTGCAGCTTGTGGGGAAAGTCGTGGCAATGCAGCTCGCAGCGCACGCCGCCCTCGGTCAGGCCGTAGTACTCGATGAGCCGGCCGGGCCAGCGCCGCAGCACCTCGGCCTTGAGCGCGGCGCCGAACGGCGCGCTGGTGCAGAACTTGTGCCGCAGGCGGCTCAAATTCGTGCCGTCGAAGGCCGGGCAGGCCATCAGGCGCTGGTACTGCACGGGCACCAGCATGGTGTGCGTGGCGCCATGCTGTTCGGCCAGTTTCAAGTAATGCGCGGCGTCGAACTTGCGCATCAGCACCAGCGTGCCGCCCAGCGCCAGCGTGGGCAGGGCCGCCACCAGCGTGGTGTTGGAATACAGCGGCGTGGCGCACAGCGAGACCGCATCGGGGCCGTAGCCGTTGCTGATGGCGCGGCGCACATGGGCCCAGCGCATGGCCCAGGACTGCACGATGCCCTTGGGCACGCCGGTGGTGCCCGAGGAATAGATCACGTTGAACGGCCAGTCGGGCTCGGGCGCGATCGGCTCGGGCGCGCCATCGCCCTGGGCCAGCCATTGCGACCAGGCTTCGCCCGCCTCGGGCGCGTCGTCCAGCGCCACGCAGCGCAGCGCGGCGCCCGCGTGCAGCGGCCATTGCGCGGCCACCTCGCGGTCGCGCAGCACCAGGCGCGCGCCGCAGTTGTCCAGCATGGCGCTCAGGTGCGCGGCCGTGGCCGAGGGCGCCAGCGGCGCCACGGCCACGCCGGCACGCAGCGCGCCCAGATAGGCCAGCAGGTATTCGGCCGAGGAGCCGGCGCAGATGGCCACCACGTCGCCAGGCTTGAGGCCGTCGCGCTGCAGGCTGCGCGCCACGCGGTTCATGCCGGCGCACAGCGCGGCGTAGTCCAGGCTTTGCGCTTCAAGAACCAGTGCGGTGTGGTGGGGGCGGTACATCGCCTGCTGCGCGATCAACTCGGGCAGCGAGCCGAAGGGTTGGGATAGCAGGTGTTCAATATCTGGGTGCATGGAATTCAAAAGTAGGGTGGAAGACGCCGCATTGCCTCTCAGGCTCCCTCCCCCTCTGGGGGAGGGTTGGGGTGGGGGCCGGCCCGATGGGCATCAAGGCGCGTGCCAGGCCCCCATCCCCACCTTCCCCCAGTGGGGGAAGGAGCCTGCAATGGGCCGCGCGGGCCAGGCTGAAGGTGAGCATGACGGCTCGTTATCCAATGGGCCTGCCACGATAAGGGCGGGGGCCGGGCGCGGGCTCAGGGTTTCACGGTAGATGCGCTTTGTGATTGGGCAACCCCGGCTTTGCCGAATCGAAACCGCCACAGGGAAAGCAGTTTGCCCCCCGTCATCCCCGCGAACGCGAGGATGACGACCCGCTTTGAATCCTCAGCACTCCACGATATTCACCGCCAACCCGCCGCGCGAGGTTTCCTTGTACTTGCTCATCATGTCGGCGCCCGTCTCGCGCATGGTCTTGATGACCTGGTCCAGGCTCACATGGTGCGTGCCGTCGCCGTGCAGCGCCATGCGCGCGGCGTTGATGGCCTTGACCGAGGCGAGCGCGTTGCGCTCTATGCAGGGGATCTGCACCAGCCCGCCCACCGGGTCGCAGGTCAGGCCCAGGTGGTGTTCCATGCCGATCTCGGCGGCGTTTTCCACCTGCGCCGGCGTGCCGCCCAGCACCGCGCACAGGCCGGCCGCGGCCATGGAGCAGGCCACGCCCACCTCGCCCTGGCAGCCAACCTCGGCGCCCGAGATGGAGGCGTTCTCCTTGTACAGAATGCCGATGGCCCCGGCGGTGAGCAGGAAGTCGATGACGCCGGCCTCGGTCGCGCCGTTGATAAAGCGCCAGTAATAGTGCAGCACCGCCGGCACGATGCCCGCCGCGCCGTTGGTGGGCGCCGTCACCACGCGCCCGCCGGCGGCGTTCTCTTCGTTGACGGCCAGCGCGTACAGGTTCACCCAGTCGATCACCTGCAGCGGGTCCTGCTGCAGCCCCTGCGCCGCCTGCAGGGCGCGCAGCAGCGCCGGAGCGCGCCGGCGCACGCGAAAGCCGCCGGGCAGCTCGCCCTCGGCGCCGCAGCCGCGCGCCACGCAGTCCTGCATGGTGCGCCAGATGGCGAGCAGGCCGGCATCGATCTCGGCATCCTGGCGCCAATGGCGCTCGTTCACACGCATCACCTGCGCAATCAAGCCGCCCTGGACCGCGGCGCGCTCCAGCAGCTGCGCGCCGCTGTGAAACGGCAGCGGCAGCACCTCGGTGTCGGGCGCAATCTGCGCCTTGCGCTGCGCGTCCTGCGCCGCCTCCTCGCTGACGATGAAGCCCCCGCCCACCGAGTAGTACACCTGCGCATCCAGCAGGCCGCCGCCCGCATCAAAGGCCTCGAAGCGCATGCCGTTGGCGTGCAGCGGCAGCGTCACATCGGCCACCAGCGGCAGGTCGGCCAGCCAGTCGAAGGCAATCTCGGGGCCGCCCTCCAGCGGCAGCCGGCCCTGGCTGCGGATGCGCGCGATCAGCGGCGCGATCAGCGCCACGTCCACCGTGTCGGGCGCGTGGCCGCACAGGCCCAGCAGCACGGCGCGGTCGCTGGCGTGGCCGCGCCCCGTGGCGCCGAGCGAGCCATACAGCGTGCAGCGCACACGCGCCACCGCTGGCATCTGCCCCTCGCGCCCCAGGCGCTGCACGAACAGGCGCGCGGCCCGCATGGGGCCCACGGTGTGCGAGCTGGACGGCCCGATGCCGATCTTGAACAGGTCGAAAACGCTGACGGCCATGGCTGCACTCCTTTACGCCTCATCACTCGGCTACTTGATGGCGGATATTGCGCCCAAGACAGCCTGTGCCCCCTACAACGCATCCAGCGGGCTCAGTATCCCCCGCCCACCCTTGTTCAGCACATGGGTGTAAATCATGGTCGTGCTCACATCGGCATGACCCAGCAGCTCCTGCACCGTGCGAATGTCATACCCCGCCTGCAGCAAATGCGTGGCAAACGAATGGCGCAGCACATGGGGAGACACCGGTTTGTCAATCTGCGCCAGCCGCGCCGCATCGCGCACCGAGCGTTGCACCGATTCAGGATAGACATGGTGGCGGCGCTCCACGTTATCACCCGTGCGCGCATCGGGACGCGGGTCCACGGAACGCACCGGTGATGGAAATACCCACTGCCAAGCCCAGCTTTTATCCGCCTGCGGATATTTGACAGCCAGCGCATGCGGTAAATACACCCGCCCCAGGCCGGCTGCCACATCCTTTTCGTGCAAGGCAAGGGCCTTTTTCAATTGCGCCTGCAGCGGGTTAATCAAATTCTCCGGCAATACGGTAATGCGGTCCTTATTACCCTTGCCCTCGCGAATCACAATTTCGCGCCGGGCAAATTCCACATCCTTGACGCGCAGACGCAGCGCCTCCATCAAACGCATACCCGTTCCATACAAAAGCTGCGCAATCAACCCCGTGGTGCCATTCATGTGCATGAGCAGCGCGCGCACCTCCGACGGCGTCAATACCACCGGCAGGCGGCGCGGGCGCCGAGCCTGAATCACCTCGTCCAACCAGGGCAGATCAATGCCCAACACCTGCTTGTACAGATACAGCAGCGCGGCCTTGGCCTGGTTCTGTGTGGAGGCCGACACCTGTCTATCCACCGCCAGGTGGCTCAGGAATGCCTCCACCTCGGCCGCACCCATGTCCTGCGGATGGCGTTTGCCATGAAACAGGATGAAGCGCCGCGCCCAGTCGATATAGGCCTCCTCGGTACGAATACTGTAGTGGCGCGTGCGCAGGTGAATGCGCATGCGCTCCAGCAGCTTGGGCGGCTTAGCTGGGGACGCGCCACTGGGCGAGTCGGTGCTGGCGGAGGCTGGGGCGGAGGGCGATGCCATCCGCAAAATTTTAGGTTTGACTAAACAGCGGATAGAGAGGGTTTGACTCTAGATGTTGCAAAATGTATTGTGCAATCAGACCAGTTCAGCTAGCATCCTCATCGTCTAATTCTAGTTAGCCTATTAGTTAAATACGGAGAACACCATGATTTTCAGATGGTTATGGCTTGCATTTTTGTCGATCACTTTAACGCCGAGCTATGCGCAAACCACGGTTTCTTTTTGCGGCAACCCCGTGCAAAAGCCCTATAACAGTTCGCCGCAGGTTTTTGCACCAGATGGCACTCGTGGCGTAGGGATACGTATATGGATTAATGGGGTTTTATCACCCATTCCCGATACAAAAGCTGCTTGCTTACCTATCGCGCTGCGATACAACAATCCGGGTGTGCTAAAAACCCCATCAAAAGCTCCATGGCCTAACCAAACCTCAAAAGACAGCAAAGGGCATGCAGTCTTTCCAACTGTCGAAGCCGGAATTACCGCATGGGGCTTGTGGATGAAGAAAAAATCCGAGTCAGGGAAACCACAAACTGCAATGTCAATAATGTCCGTCTATGCGCCACCTAACGACTGCGTTGGTTCAATTGGCACCCCTCCCAACTGTCCTTACGGCATCAATCCAACGGCTGAGTATGCAGCACGCGTCGCCGCCAACGTAAATAAGAAACCCGAAGACGTACTTAATCTTGATGGTACAGACTGCAAAGAAGGCAGAGACGCGTTGTACGCGCTATTTCAGCAGATCACGTCATTTGAGATCGGAGGCAACTTCTGCGGCCGTGAAAACAAAAAAACTCTAGCACTTTGCGATGTCGATAGAGAGCTATTCGACAAAGCAATGGATAACGCTTACGGCCCAGTGAATTTTGGCAAGTGTGCAGACCCAGCTGAGGCTCATCAGAAGTAACAACAGGGCTAACAATCCGGTCCAGCGGACAGTCGCCCAGCTGCGCTGTCCGCCTGCCGCTGACCTTCGTCGTTAGTCCCAAAGAAACCACCGCTTTATTTAGCCCATGTTGATTCAAACGGCATTTCGTTTCTCAGGCGTTGTTCAGCGCTGGGTTTGCCGTTTCTCCGGGCTTCGCCTGCATGGGCTGCGCAGGTTTCCAGTCTTTTTGGCCTCTAGCCCTTGCGTAGCAAGCGCAAGCAGCTATCGTTTTCGCAGTGTTGCGCTGCCTCGGTGGCGCTGTGCTTTTTCGCAGTTCGTGCCCGTCACCAAATTCAGGTTACCCGTTTTGGCTTCTGGCTCTAACATTTCGGTCAAGCCGACCCGCATTCTGCGGTCGGCTTACCTCGCCCGTTAGCTAAGATCCCATATGACAGAAGCTTTTGAATTTGCGGGAGCTGTTTTATTTGCACTCGGAGGCGGTAGTGCGGTCGTCTTTGCTTTATCTAAACATTTGGCAGCTCTTTGGGCACAAAGAACTATCGAGCGCGAAAAGGCAAATCTAATCCGAGAACAGGAGCTACTTGTTCGTAAGAGAAATATATATGCAAAACTCTCGCAAACAATTCGCGTATTTCTAGCTTCGGCTACTCCCGCAACAACCGAACAAAAAAATGCATTCTTGGCTGCATATGACGAAGCTGCGCTCTGGGCTTCTGAAGAAGTAGTCGAGGCTTTAGGTAAATTTCTCGATCTAAATATGCAAGCTATGAATTCTAAGGAATCTGTTTCTCAAGAAACTTACAAAAAAGCTTTCTTGGCTTGTGTTAACGAAATGCGACGTGACTCAGGATTTCCAAAAACTTCTTACCAACACCGCATGGTTGTTTTTGAAATTTCAACTAGCTAACCCGGCGCTCAAGCCGCCCCGCCTTCGGCGGTCGGCTTACCTCGTTCGTTAGTCCCAAAGAAACCACCGCTTTATTTAGACCATGTTTATTCAAACGGCATTTAGTTTCTCAAGCGCTGTTCAGCGCTGGGTTTGTCGTTTCTCTGGGCTTCGCCTGCGTTTGCTGCGCCAGTTTCATTTTTTAAGTGCTGTGCCGCTTCGGTGGTGCAGCGCTTTTTCGCAGTTCGTGCCCGTCGCCAAGTTACGGTTACCCGTTTTGGCTTCTGGCTCTAACATTTCGGTCAAGCCGACCCGCCTACGGCGGTCGGCTTACCTCGCCCGTTAGTCAACATGAAACGACGAATTCAGCAATGACCGTACCAGTCGAAAAAGACCTGCTCGATACGATTAGCGCGATCGCCACGCTTATCACGCCAATTCTTCTGGTTATTCTGGGAGGCATTGGCTGGCTTATACAGAACCGTATCGAATCTTCGCAGATAAAACAGGAGGCGCAAACCAAGCGTATTGCGGAGCTTGAGGACAAATTGCGCGAAGACAGACTTGCTACTTACAACGCCCTGCTCGAACCATTTTTTCTTCTCTTCACTAGCGATGCTGCTGTCGCGCATGACCCTAAATATAAAAATAAGAAGAAGGATGAAATTGCTCTTGCAAGAATGCTGTCAGTTGAATATCGGCAAGTCGGCTTCAAGCTGTCTTTGGTTGCAAATGATGAGGTTGTTCGTGCTTACAGCGAGCTAATGCAATTTTTTTATCACACTGAGCGAGATGGTAGACCCATCGATGAAAAGACTTCCCACTGGATTGCCTTGATGGGAACACTTCTTCTAGAAATCAGGAAGAGCATGGGTAACCAGTCAAGTTCACTTGACCGTTGGGAAATGATCGAGTGGTTCATGCAAGATGCTTCAAAGATGAAGGCAATCCATGAGAAATCACCACATCAGTTCGTGTTACCGACGCCAATAGCGTGACTCCTAACCATCCATTCGAGGCGGACGGCTTCGCCGCCGCTCAATTTATTCGTTAGATTCTTGGATACATAGTGGCACTGCAACCAACCAAAACAAAATTGAGCCTAGACGGGCGATGGAAGCTTGAAGAGCTGTCCGAGGCAACAAAAGACTACACGCAGCTCTATGGTTTCGCCTATTCGCTACTTCCCGACCTTCCTTTGGCAAGGAGGGAGGAAATTGATTACATATACGGCAAATTCCCTTGGAGGGGGGGATACAGCACTGTCAACTTTTTCAGCCAGCTATTTCACAAAATACCGCCCAAGCTTCGACCAGAGGTTGTGCGCATTCAATATGCTTCACCGGGCTTTATTGAACTCTCTGAACTATTGCTTGTAGCAATTACCGTGGCCGGAATTGTTAAGGCTGTATGCAGCGCCTTGAACACAGCCCACGATACATACCGAAAAATCCAAAAGGGGTCTATCGATCACAAGCTTTCCAAAATTAACTTAACTAAAGAAGAGCTTGAGCTTACGCAAAAGCAAATAGCTTTCTGCGAAAGCTCTGCAAGGCAACTTATTCAAGTATTTGGTCTTACTGAGACACAAGAAAAACTAATAGATCAACGGGTTCAAGGAAATCCGGTCATGAAGTTAAAGATTCTTCTTTCTGTTTTTAGGCGTGCCGAGCCGCTTGCCAAAAAGCAAAGCGATGGCAAGCTTGAAGTCACCGGGAAAAAGAGCGATGGAATCTAACACTTCATTCCAGCGGACCGCCTACGGCGGCCGCTGAATTCCAACGTTAGGCTCTCTCATAAAACGATAGAAGCATGATTGATAGCTATAAATACACATTCGGGCTAGAAGGTCAGCAGCACTTTATGCGAGCGGCCATTGACGCACTCGAACCACTGGAGCGAGCTCTTAAAGAAGGTGACTGGGAAGAGTCCCCTGAGTCTTTCAAGAGCAACCCAACGCTTTACACACACCAGAGTCCAACGGCTTTTTCTGGAGTTGAGATTGTTGGGGGCTTAGCAGTGTTCACAGCAACCTGCTTTGGCAAAAAGGTCTTTGATGAGTTCTTCGACAGGCTATGGAAACGGCCTGTGGGGAAGTGTATCGACACGCTCCTGGAAAAACTAAATATTCAAGACCATAAACTCCTAGAGTTTCGTGATGTGGTCTATTTTGAAGATTTGAACGTCGCCATAGTTGTTCGCAACCTAACCAAGACGCAAGGCGCTGAAATCATTGATGCACAACTGCTTGAAGCCCATAGCCTTGCGCACGAATACCTTTCAAAAAATGGCAAGAAGGCGCCTATCCACTGCCATCGAGTTGTGGAAGGAAAGGTTGATCCCGAGCCTCAGTTTTATATCTCCATTGAGAGCATGCGCAATGAAGAAAGATCTCGCATTATGGCCTTGCGCAGATACGGCGATAGAAGTATATGAGTATCTCAATTAAAGGTTCACTTGTCCCCAAGCCTAACAAGTGGTTCAACAGGACGTCTACCAGCTTGACTGGCAACCGCCCGTTGGCCTTCGGGTCTAACTGTGCAGTCAAGCCGACCCGCCTACGGCGGGCGGCTTACTTTCGGCGTTAGCCTCACATTCACATAGAAAGGAAAAAATGAAAGCACGAGATTTTGAAGATAAAGTTTGGGAAGTTGAAGGAGTCCGAATTGTTCTTCACGCAGGCAACGACACCGAAGTAAAAGACTACGACTATAAAAAAGCCGCAGATGAGAGCTGGCGCATCACGGAACTTGGGGATAAGAGAATCAACAAGCATTTAAACGGGATTACTTATTCAACCATCCAAGGAGATGGAGAGGAGCCGCACGGTAGGGTAATCCTTCGAACTATTCGCAATGGATACGGTGGCAAATAGTCCTGTCTAACCTTACAGTCAAGCGGACTGGCCTACGGCCAGCCGCTTACTTTTAGCGTTAGGTATATCAAAAAGGAATATTTCATGAATCATAAAAAACACAATGCCGAAGTCACTATTTTTTCAGCTTTAAAGGTCGATTTTCAATACTCAATCAAAATTGAGGGGGCATCGGATTTCAATGGGGCTGGATCGGTACTGATCAAAGAACTGAATCCACCACTAGAAAAAATAAAATAAACTGTCGAGGCATATGTCACTGAAAAAGCAGTCTCGCATCTTGGTCAAAGTGCAGAGCACAGCCTAGACGTCTCAATTGTGATCACGAACACCTCGAAAATGACAACCAAAGTCAACATCACACCGCGCACAACCTAACCCGGCAGTCAAGCGGACTTACCTACGGCAAGCCGCTTACTTTATTCGTTAGGTCTCGATGCAAGATTCATTGCAAGCCCAATCCCGCACCTCAAGTGTCTACTTGGCCGCCGATAAGCTCGGGTTAGGTGTGTTGCTCTACGCCTACGCCACATTGCTAGGAGCGATTTACATTTTTGGGTATTGGCGAGCAATCGGATTTGATGTATTTCCATATGCCTCTTCAATCGACTACATCAGTGCACCGCTAAATCGCCTGCTAGTTTTAGTGTCAGTTCCCATCCTTTTTTCCTTCGTGCTTTTTAGCCAATCAGATCGAAAAGATGGCAACTTTATCGTAAAACTATCTGGCTATTTAATTCTCTTGTACTCAGTTAGCTTCGGTTTTGATTATTACAGAGCAGTAATGGCATTCTTTGGAAATAAATTCCACTACGAAAACGAGAAAAGCGTTCTTGTACTTGCACTTGTTCTATTCGCGGCAAGCGTAGGCATCAGCTACCGCATCTATAAGCATGATAAAAGTATATTTACCTGTGTCGCAGCACTCGTTTTAATGCAGCTTGCAGGCACCGTATCGGCTGGCTACCGCGATGGAAAAGCCGTCTTCAATGGCGCGGCCAATGTGTTCTTTCTAGACAATAAAGATATCTGCGAGCCTAATGGAATTATAGATTGGGTTTACCTTGGAAAGTTTTCGACAAAATCCTTCTTTCTAAACACAATCGACAAACGTCTATGTATTACAGAAGCCGGCTCTTATAAACTCTCGCCACAAAAGTTCGCCGAGGGGCTATGAATGAGAGACCTAACCCAGCGGTCAAGCCGATCCGCCTACGGCGGCCGGCTTACCTTGTTTGTTAGTGCGATCAATGAACCAATCCATCAGCGAGTTTCTACGCCAGTCATGTAGTTGTTTAGGCTCTAACGAGAATTGCTTCAAGTGCGGAGGATGGGGATATATAGACGATATTTCTAAAGGCCGCTCGATGCCAACTGCTCATGGAGGAGGAGTTGGCCCAAAATCTTCGTTTTCTGCACAGGGAGCGAGGCAGGTGTCGCAGTCTCTGCCGATGCCGTCTAAGAAGATTAGGACAATTTTCGTAAAGCCGATCTCGCTCAAATTTGGGCCTACGCTGAAGCCAAAGCCGACAACGATTTGTTCTATCTGCGGTGTAGTTGTGACCAAGATAAAAAAGCATATGTCAAGGGTTCACAGCGAAGAAAAAACAGAGCAATTGCTTGCAGTTGCTGTCAAGAAAAAATCGAAGCCCCAGCTTTGCAAATGTCCTTACTGCTCATCGTTTGTACGTCAGGATCGACTAGATGCTCATATCAAAAAAACACATAACAATGGTTCGCAGGTTTCTCCGAAAGCACCCATTCGACGTAAATTACAGCAGACGAAGCACCAACAACAATCAACATCGAGCACAGATAGTAGCCGTGAAAATCGATCGATGGATGCCACCCGCGATTACTACGCCCGATATCGTGATAATGGTCAGTTTGGTTCACACCCGTCCCATGACAGCTTCGATGACGAGTCCGCGCCCTAACCTTTCGCTCAAGCGGACAGCTTCCAGCTGCCGCTTACCTTATTAGTTAGGCCACTAGACAAGCTCAATTTCGTATGCACGCCCAAGCAATCACTTCGGTTCGCTGGCTATTGAACGAACTGCACGATCCATTCGTGATGTTTCCGCTTCAAAGCATCGCGCGCTCACTGTCAGAGGTGGCGGCAGAGTCCCAAGAAAGTTTTTGTGCACGAGAAGGCCCATATGGAGTAGCTCGTAAGTTCTGGGGTGTGCCAATGGAAATGCTCCATGAAGAGATTGGCCTACTAATTGGTTCAGCATTTGTTCTTGGCCAAGCCACACTCACTCAATCGATTGCAATCGTCAGCCAGCTTCACCATCTATCTGGACGGAAGGCATCAATTCTGAATAGAAAGCATGAACTCCTCGAAATAGAGGCCACGAGAGATCCAGAAACTCAGATGAGCCATTTGGTAGTCATCGATACCGCAGCTAACTTCTTCAAGCATCACCATGAATGGCCAAGAGACTGGCATCTATCATCAGAAAAAGGGGTTCAGGCGAAGACAACTGCCAACGCGCGTACTCTAGGATTTAGTGGTCACGAAATTACTGACAATATGCACATTGCACTTCGACGGATGGGGATCGACCAAAGTAACATGGCCGACATCGCAAGTACGATTCAAGGCTGGAGGGAGCGCCTTGCTCAGAAATTCAGCCATGAACTGGGAGAGCCAATTGATTGGTGACTCGTGGCCCAACCCTACAGTCGAGGGGACGCGCCGCGACAATGCCGCGTCGCGCCCCTCACTTCCACATTAGGCTTCACGGAAGTGGGGACGACCTCACCTCTCCACCCTGTCCGGGGACGACCCCAAGCAAGAGAGATGAAGTATGAACTGGTTCATTCTAGTTATTGCTGGCTTGTTTGAGATTGGCTGGGCAGTTGGACTCAAATACACGGAAGGCTTTACCCGGCCTTGGCCCACAATCGCTACCGTGTTTTCCATGATCATTAGCCTAGGTTTGCTTGGTGTGGCTATGAAAGCTCTTCCAATGGGCACGGCCTATGCAATATGGGTCGGTGTTGGTGCAGTTGGCACCGCCATACTCGGCATTGTTCTGCTGGGTGAGTCCGCAAATCCTTTGCGGCTCTTAAGTCTTGGACTTATCGTCGCCGGTATTGTTGGACTCAAACTTGCAACCCCAGCCTAACAGTACAGTCAAGCCGACCCGCATACTGCGGTCGGCTTAGCTTTTTCGTGAGGCGTCTTGGCACTCGCATTGACAATACGTAGCCTATTGGCTACAGTTGCTCTATGTTCCAAATCCGCAAAACCGATGTCTACGCTGCTTGGATAGATGGCCTTTGCGATGTCCAAGGGCGTGCACGTATCTTGGTCCGAATCGAGCGGCTTGCGGCCGGCAATCCCGGCGATGTGAAGCCGGTCGGTGAAGGTGTTTCCGAGTTGCGTATCGATGTTGGCCCCGGCTATCGCGTGTATTTCACTAAGCGGGGCCGAGAGGTTGTGATTCTGTTGGCCGGCGGTGATAAGTCATCTCAGGCCGCAGATATCAAAACGGCGTTGCGGTTGGCGCACAATCTGAAGGAGTAAGACATGGCAAAGACAGCAACCTCCCGTTATGACGTCGCAGAGCATCTGCGTACGCCTGAAGAAATGGCGGCATATCTTGAAGCGTGTATTGAAGAGGCAGATGGTGATGCCACGTTCATAGCCAAAGCACTTGGCGATATTGCACGCGCCAAAGGTATGTCTCAAGTTGCTCGCGATGCAGGGCTTTCTCGTGAAAGTCTCTACAAAGCGCTCTCGGGTGATCGCGCTCCGGGCTTCGATACCATCCTGAAAGTCATGAGAGCGCTTGGAATAAAGCTTCATGCAGAAGCAGTCAATCATTAACCGGACGCCGAACACTACGATCCAAGGTGCAGTCGCAAGCTGCGCTTGCGATTTCCTCGCTTCGCTTGGCCATCCCTGATTTTCGACGTTATTGATACGGCCTTCTGAAGTATCAATTTTTGCCTCATCTTCAGGGTTGCACACAGAAAAGCGCCTCAAACTTCAAGGGGCCAAAACAATAGTTTTCGGTATTCTTGGCCTTTCGGCAGGCCGCTTTTGTCAGTCGTTGTGCGCCACAATCAACCACTCTTCAAGGGGGGCGTTCGTGAATACAGAACTCACTGATCGGCAGCAGCGTGAACTCGAGTACCACCGAGAACACGCAAAGCTTCATAAGTCCATCCTTTCCGCGCCGTTCTCATGGGGCGTTCTGGAACATCCCGACCGACGTTGGTGGAATGCGTACTGGGCAATGTACGGGTACCTGGTGGGCTGCGATGTCAAGGGTAAGAACGTCTTGGTTGTGGGCTGCGGCTTCGGTGATGACGCGCTCCGCCTGGCAAAGCTGGGGGCCAAAGTCAGTGCCTTTGACCTGAGCCCCGATTCCCTTGAAATCGCAAGAGCGCTCGCACTCCGTGAGGGATTGGATATCGTTTTCGAGGAAATGCCTGCCGAGCAAATGACATTCGAAGCCGACACCTTCGACTATGTTGTCGCCAGGGATATCCTTCATCACGTCGACATCCAGAGAACAATGCGCGAGATCGTCCGTGTAGCCAAGCCCGGCGCGGTGTTCGTGGTTAACGAGATCTACTCGCACTCCACCACCGACAGGATCAGGCGCTCCAGCCTGATTCAGAAGGTGCTCTATCCAAGGATGCAAAGGTTCATTTATGGCCCAGGCAAGCCATACATCACCGAGGATGAGAGAAAGCTCAGCGAGTTCGACCTTGCGGAAATAATGAAACCGCTTGAGCCGCCCTTGTTCACAAAGCACTTCAACTTCCTCGTCACGCGCGTGATTCCGGATCGGTTCGAGCAGCTCGCAAAGGCAGATCGCCTGTTGCTGCGTGCGTTGCGGCCGGTCGCCCATCTGCTGGCAGGGCGCGTGCTGTTTAGCGCTCGCATCGCAAAGCCTGCCAGCAGCGTGCAATGATGCCCGGCCCTGCGCTCAACCGGCCGCTGCACGGCGGGCCATGAGCCCCCGCGCCGTTGATTCGTCGCTGCGGTGGACCCGCCCCGGATCGGAGTCCAGGGTGGCGTTCCTTCGCGGGGATGACGGGCCCTGTAGACATTGCATGCCATGGCTACGCGAATCACCAGATATCGCTACTTGAGCCAACGGAAATCGCTATTTGAGCCAAGGAGAAAGGTCGGTATATGCCGAAATCAGCCCTTCCGGACGACGAGCTGAGGACGCTCGACCGCCTTGCGCAGTTCACTATCGCTTACCTGCTGCTGGCGTCCCTGGCCTCATTTCTTGCCGGCGCGCATGCATTGAACTCTCCTGCCCTCCCGGCCCTCCTTGCTCCGGTTTTGATTGGTTTTTGCGGCAGCGCCATCGCGGCGCTGACCTCTTGCCTAGACCGGTATGCAACGGGGTTTGAACGCGAGAACGGCGAGCCGTACCCGGAGAAGGCCACGGGCGGGAAGTTCAACAGGCGGTTCTCGCGCTGGCTTTTCATCAGGCCGTTCCTTGGTGCGGTGGTCGCCCCTGTGTTCATTTGGGGCCTGAGCCATTTCACGCAGAGCCCCCAAGAGTTTCAGTCATCCCCTGAGACGCTTGGATTCACTGCGTTCACGGCGGGCCTGCTGGCAAAGTCGGTGCTCGACTTGGTCAAGAATTTGTTCAAGAACGTGTTCAAGGCATGACGGCTGACAAGCGGCGCGCCGAGGGGAGGCTCTGAACAGTTCCGCCGCTCAGCCCCCTCATTGCCGGCGCGGCCTCGGCGATGTTCAGTTCACCCCTTCATCCCCAGGCGCCGCGCCAGCTTGTGCAGGTTGCTGGCATCCACGTCCAGCGCGCGCGCGGCCTGGGCCCAGTTGCCCTGGTGGCGGTCCAGCGTGGTGGTGATGACCTGGCGCTGGCAGGCGTCGACGGCGTCGCGCAGGGTGCCGGCGGCCTGCGCCGCGGCGCTGGCGCTGGCGGGCGCAGGGGGGCTGGCATTGCCGGCGGCGGGCAGTTCCAGTGCGTCCAGGTCCAGCAGGCCGGCCTCCAGGGTGACGATGGCGTTGCGGTCCACGCCGCGGCTCAGGGCCTTCAGCGCCGCGCGGCTGATGACATGCTCCAGCTCACGCACGTTGCCGGGCCAGCGGTAGCGGCGCAGGGCCTCCTGGGCGTCGGGCGACAGGCGCAGGCTGCGCAGCCCCAGGCGGGCGCGGTTGAAGTCCAGGAAGCGTCCGGCCAGCAGCAGCACGTCGTTGCCGCGTTCGCGCAGCGGCGGTATGGGCACGGGGTAGACGGACAGGCGGTGGTACAGGTCGGCGCGAAAGGCGCCGCTGGCCACCTGCTCGCGCAGGTTGCGGTTGGTGGCGGCGATCACGCGCACGTTCACGCTGCGCGGGCGGTCGGCGCCCAGGCGCTGGATTTCGCCGTTCTGCAGCGTGCGCAGGAGCTTGGCCTGCACCGACAGGGGCAGCTCGCCCACCTCGTCCAGGAACAGGGTGCCGCCCTCGGCGGCCTCGAAGCGGCCGGGGCGGTCGCTCACGGCGCCGGAGAAGGCGCCGCGCACATGGCCGAAGAGTTCGCTTTCGGCCAGCGATTCGGGCAGGGCCGCGCAGTTGACGTGCACCAGCGGGTGTTTGTGGCGCGGCGACTGGTGGTGCAGCAGGCGCGCGAACAGCTCCTTGCCCACGCCGGTCTCGCCCAGCAGCAGCACCGGCAGCTCGGAGGCGGCGACGATGCCCAGCTCGTGCAGCAGGCGCTTCAAGGCCGGACTCTCGCCGACGATTTCCATCTCGCCGCCGCCGCGTTCCAGCGCCGCCAGGGCGGCGCCGCCTTCCACCAGGTTGGTGGATGCCAGGCGCAGCGCGCGCAGGTCCTGCTCCAGCCGGGCCACGCGGATCACCGACTCGACCAGCGGCACGCTGTGCGTCAGGCGCCGGCGCGCGGCCGGGCCGAAGGTGCCGGTGGTCAGCGCATCCAGCGTGAGCACGCCCCAGGGCCGCCCCTCCACATGCAGGCCCACGCCCATGCAGTCGTGCACCGGCAGCGGCTCGCCCACCAGGGTGTCGAGCAGGCCGTCGTAGGGGTCGGGCAGGTTGCTGTCGTGGTGAAAGCAGGTCACGTCGCGCTGCGCCAGGATGGCCGCCAGGCGCGGGTGCTGGCCGACGACGAAGCGCCGGCCCAGGGCGTCGCTGACCAGGCCGGTGACGGCCATGGGGCGCAGGCGCTCCTCTTCCAGGCGCAAGAGCGCCACCGCGCCGCAGCCGAACTGGGTGCGCAACACATCCACCAGCCGCTGCAGGCGCACGGCCTGGGGCAGCTCGGTGCCCAGGTCGGCGCACAGGGCCACCAGGGCGGCCGCGGCTTCAGCCTCTTTCACGGTCATAAAAACCCTTTATGGGTATATTTAACCCAGTTTGATTGGGGTTAATTTTACCTACATCGGTGTAAACCCTTGATTTACTGCGGTGCAGCATGCTGGCACCAAGCTTGCGTAACAGCCAGCGTTCATAGTGCAACGATGGAGGCCCTGCATGGGGAAATACGCCAAGTATTGGTACACGCTCATAGGCGTGCTGATCGTCACCTTCAGCCTATTAGGCTATTACGGTGTCGAGGTTTATCGCACCGCACCGCCGATTCCGGGCAAGGTGCTGGTGGAGGGCAGCGATAAGCCGCTGTATACCGAGGAGAGCATCCTGGACGGCCAGACCGCCTGGCAGTCCACGGGCGGCATGCAGCTGGGCTCCATCCTGGGCCATGGCGCCTACCAGGCCCCGGACTGGACGGCCGACTGGCTGCACCGCGAGCTGACGGCCTGGCTGGAGCTGGCCGCGCAGAAGGATTACGGCAAGACCTTTGCCGATCTGGACGTGGGCCAGCAGGCCGTGCTGCGTGACCGGCTGAAGACCGAGTACCGCAGCAACACCTTTGACAAGGCCGCGGACACGATGACCATCACGCCGCTGCGCGCCCAGGCCATTGCCGAGACGGCCAAGTACTACGACAAGCTGTTTGGCGACGACCCGTCGCTGCGCAAGTCGCGCGAGAGCTTTGCCATGAAGGAAAACACCCTGCCCAGCGCCGAGCGCCGCGCGCAGATGGCCGGCTTTTTCTTCTGGACCGCCTGGGCCGCCGCCACCGAGCGCCCCGCCGACGTGGGCGGCGGCAGCGGCGCCACCTATACCAACAACTGGCCGCACGAGCCCCTGATCGGCAACGTGCCGACCGGCGAGAACATGGTCTGGTCCATCATGAGCGTGGTCATCATGATGGCCGGCGTGGGCTTCCTGGTCTGGGGCTGGGCCTTCCTGCGCAAGCATGACGAGCAGGAACCGACCCCGCCCGCGCATGACCCACTCTCCCGCGTGCAGCTGACGCCCTCGCAGCGCTCGCTGGGCAAGTACCTGTTCCTGGTGGTGGCCCTGTTCTGCACCCAGGTGTTCCTGGGCGGCTTCACGGCCCACTACACGGTGGAAGGCCAGGAGTTCTACGGCATCAATGTCTCGCAGTGGTTCCCCTACGCACTGGTGCGCACCTGGCACCTGCAGGCGGCGCTGTTCTGGATCGCCACGGGCTTTCTGGCCGCCGGCCTGTTCCTGGCCCCGGTGATCAATGGCGGCAAGGATCCCAAGTACCAGAAGCTGGGCGTGGACGTGCTGTTCTGGGCGCTGGTCGTGGTGTGCGTGGGCTCGTTCATCGGCAACTACCTGACCATTGCCCACGTCATGCCCCAGGAGTGGAACTTCTGGCTCGGCCATCAGGGCTATGAGTACGTGGACCTGGGCCGCCTGTGGCAGATCGGCAAGTTTGCCGGCATCGCCTTCTGGCTGGTGCTGATGGCGCGCGCCATCTTCCCGGCACTGCTGGCCCCCAACGGCCAGGACAAGAACCTGCTGGCGCTGCTGACCTCGTCGGTGGTGTGCATCGGCCTGTTCTACGGCGCCGGCCTGTTCTATGGCGAGCGTACCCACATCTCGGTGATGGAGTACTGGCGCTGGTGGGTGGTGCACCTGTGGGTGGAGGGCTTCTTCGAGGTCTTCGCCACCACGGCCCTGGCCTTCATCTTCTCGACCCTGGGCCTGGTGTCCTACCGCATGGCCACGGCCGCCAGCCTGGCCTCGGCCTCCCTCTTCATGCTGGGCGGCGTGCCCGGCACCTTCCACCACCTGTATTTCGCCGGCACGACCACGCCGGTGATGGCCGTGGGCGCCTCCTTCAGCGCACTGGAAGTGGTGCCGCTGGTGGTGCTGGGCCATGAGGCCTGGGAGCACTGGCGCCTGCAGCACAAGACCGAGTGGATGCGCAAGCTGCGCTGGCCGCTGATGTGCTTCGTGGCCGTGGCCTTCTGGAACATGCTGGGCGCTGGCGTCTTCGGCTTCATGATCAACCCGCCGATCTCGCTGTACTACATCCAGGGCCTGAACACCACGCCGGTGCACGCCCACGCCGCGCTGTTTGGCGTCTATGGCTTCCTGGCCTTAGGGTTCACGCTGCTGGTGCTGCGCTATGTGCGCCCGGA
Source organism: Alicycliphilus denitrificans (assembly GCF_044792555.1). GTDB lineage: Bacteria > Pseudomonadota > Gammaproteobacteria > Burkholderiales > Burkholderiaceae_C > Alicycliphilus > Alicycliphilus denitrificans_A. The sequence goes on along the minus strand of NZ_CP126238.1, from coordinate 197,843 downwards.
GTTGCAGCTCAACGAGCGCCTGATGAAGACCGGTTTCTGGTGGCTCAACGCCGGCCTGGTGCTGATGATGTTCACCAGCCTGCTACCCATTGGCCTGTTCCAGTTCCACGCCAGCGTGACCCACGGCCTGTGGTATGCGCGCAGCGAGGAATTCATGCAGCAGCCCTTCCTGGAGACGCTGCGCTGGGTGCGCACCTTCGGTGACCTGGTGTTCATCACCGGCGCCCTGTGCGTGAGCTGGCAGGTGGCCAGCGGCGTGCTGTTCGGCGCCCGCACACCGGCCGAGCCCAGCGGCAACCTGGTTGGCGCCCGCCGCTGAGCAGAGGTTCTGCCATGAACATAGACCGCTTCAAGCATGACCATGTGGACATCCTGGGTCAGATCGACAACCTGCGCAAACTCACCCATGCGGGCGTGCAGGACAATGCCGCAGCCATCGCACGCGGCATCGTGGCGATCAGTTCCACCATCAAGCTGCACCTGGCGGTGGAGGACCGAATGCTGTACCCGGCGTTGGCCAAGTCCGGCAACCCCGAGCTGGCACGCCTGAGCCAGCGCTTTCAGCACGACATGGGCTCCATCGCCACGGCCTTCATGGCCTTTGCCCGGCAATGGAACACCGCCGAGAGAGTGCGCGGCAATGCCCAGGCCTTCCGCAACGAAGCCAACGACGTGCTGCGCCGCGTGCACGAGCGCATGCAGCGCGAGAACCGTGAGTTCTATCCGCGCATCGAGGCCGAGGAGGCGCTGGCGGCACCCTGAGGGAAGTAATAATTTCATAGCTGAAGACGCTTTTCCATAAATCGTTTCAGCGATATTTGCCTGATTATTTACATGTCTCAGAAAGTACCGTCATGCCCGCGTAGGCGGGCATCCAGCCTTTGCAGGGAACCATGGATTCCCGCCCCGGATCGAAGTCCGGGGTGACGTTCCTGCGCGGGAATGACGATGCGCAGAGAAGGCGTCTGAGATATGTTGCTACTCAGGCATATCTAACTCCGTCAGCAAGGAATGCATGGCACCTTGCTTTGAGCCGGCATCACGCCGGCTCTTTTTTTGCTTGGCCGGCCTGGCGTCTGAAACAATTGCGTACATTGCATACATTGCATCGCCAATCGCCACTCCCAGCACGCCATGCCGCCCACCCCCTATTTCACGGAGCTTCGTCAATCCGGATTTTGGCTCGCGTCCCTGCTGGCCGGGCTGTTGTTGCTCTGGGCGCTGCCACCCCCCGATGTGTCCCGCGACCTGGCGAGCTATTTGCCGCTGCACACCACCATGGAAGTGCTGTCGATTTCGATTGCGGCCATGGTGTTCGGCCTGGCCTGGGCCACACAGAAATACCGGCCCAACGGGCGCACCCTGATCCTGGGGCTGGGGCTGCTGGGGGTGGCCCTGCTGGACATGGGGCACAGCCTGTCCTTCCCCGGCATGCCCGACTTCATCACGCCCAGCGGCACGGAAAAGGGCATCCACTTCTGGCTGGCCGCGCGCTCCCTGGCCGCCGTGACCCTGCTCTGTGCGGCCTTGTGGCCCCAGCGCCAGCGCGGCCCGGCGGACCAGGCCGACCGCCTGCTCTGGCTGCTGGTGGTGCTCTTGATCGTGGGGGGCGCGCATTATGTTTTTCTGCTCCACCCGGACTGGATGCCGCGCACCTTCATCGCCGGCGAAGGCCTGACGCACTTCAAGATCCATTTCGAATACGGCCTGATCGCCGCCTACCTGCTGGCGGCATTGCTTTTCGGGCTGCAACTGCCCCGCTCCCACGGCCACGGCCTGGGGCAGCTGGCGCTGGCCGCATGCACCATGGCCATGAGCGAATTTTTCTTCACGCTCTATGCCAACGCCAACGATGTCTACAACATCGCCGGGCATGTCTACAAGATTCTGGCCTACGGTTTTCTGTGCCGCGGGCTGTTCACGGCGACGGTGCACAGCCCCTTCCAGGATCTGTGGGCCGCCGAGGCCAGGCAGCGGGCGACGCTGGCAACGCTGCCCGACCTGCTGTTAGAGGTGGACCGCCAGGGGGTTTGCTTGGCCGTCCATGCCAGCGAACCGGCCAAGCTGGCGGCGCCCATCGATCAGATACTGGGCAAAAAAATCGACGACATCCTCCCCCCCGAGGTCGCCGCCACTTGCTTCATGGCCCTGGCCGAGGCCGAGCGCAATGGCATCACCCGCGGCCAGCGCTACGGCCTGACACTGCCCACGGGCCTGCACCATTTTGAGCTGGCGATCGCCAAGAAGCCCGGCGCCACGCCCCCCGAGGACAGCTACCTGACGCTGGTCCGCGACATCACCGCCACGGTGCACAACGAGGAGCGCCTGGCGCTCCAGTCGCGCCAGCACGCGGCCCTGCTGGATTTGCAGCAGTACGACAACGACGAACCCGAGGCGGACTTTCTGCGCCGCGCCTTGCTGCATGCCCAGCAGCTCACGGGCAGTGACGTGGCGACCATCCATTTCGTGCCTAACGACCAGAGCCGCTGCGAGTTGGCCGCCAGCACGGCAGCGCCAGCCGACCAGCCCGACCTGGCCAACCACTGCCTGCAGGCGCTGCGTGAGCGCCACCCCGTCGTCCTGAACCTAGGCACCGCCCCCATACAGGCCGCCGAGCGGGCGCCCGCCAGCCTGGCGCGGCTGATCAGCCTGCCCCTGCTGGAGGGGGACAAGGTCTGCATGCTGCTGTGCGTGGGCAACAAGGCGCAGGACTATGACGTGCAGGATGTGCAAACGCTGCAAATGCTGGCCGACTCCATCTGGAGGCGCATCCACCAGCGGCGCCAGGATGCCCTGATCCACCGCCTGTCCGAGGCGCTGGACCAAAGCCCGCACCAGGTGGTCATCTGCGACACGCAGGCCCACGTCGTGTACGTCAACCGGGCCTTCAGCCAGGTCAGCGGCTACGGCGCGCAGGAAATACTGGGGCTCAATCCCAAAATGCTGCAATCGGGGCTGACGCCCCGCTCCACCTATGAAGACATGTGGCGCAAGCTGCCCCAGGGCCTGCCCTGGCAGGGCGAGCTCATCAACCGCCGCAAGAGCGGCCAGATCTATACCGAAAGCGCCTTCCTCTACCCGATCCGCGACGCCGCCGGCCAGATCACGCATTACGTCGCGCACAAGGAAGACATCACCCAGCGGCGCGAAGCCGAGGAGCGCATCCGCGCCCTGTCCAACTTCGACACGCTGACCGGCCTGCTCAACAAGAAGGCCTTCGACGAACAACTGGCCCTGGCCATCGAGAGGGCCGGCAGCAGCCGCCACAGGCTGTCCGTGATGTGGCTGAACCTGGACGGCTTCAAGCTCATCAACGAATCCCTGGGCCATGCGGCCGGCGACGAGCTGTTGGTGGAAGTCGCCAACCGTCTGCGCATCAGCCTGAGCCCGCACAGCACGCTGGCACGCTACTCCGGCGACGCCTTCGTGGCCATCGTGCCCAAGGCCGACCAGGCCAGCGTCGCCCTGATGGTGCAGGAGGCGTTGCTGCAGCTGCAGGCCAGCACGACCGTGCAAGGCCATCCCGTATCCATCAGCGCGTCGGCCGGCATTGCCGTGTATCCCAACGATGCCAGGACCGCCAGCACCCTGACCGCGGCCGCGGAAGTGGCCATGTACCGCGTCAAGCAGGACGGGCGCAACGGCCTGCGCTTCTTTGCCCCCGAGATGCAGGCCCACACGCAGCGCTCGCTGGAGCTGGCCACCGGCCTGAAGGATGCGGCGCACAACGCCGAGCTGTTCCTGGTCTACCAGCCGCAGCGCTCGCTGGGCCATGGCGCGCCGGACAGCGGCCCCCTGAGGGGCGCCGAGGCGCTGCTGCGCTGGCGCCACCCCAAATGGGGGCTGGTGTCGCCGGCCGAGTTCATCCCCATTGCCGAACAAAGCGGGGCCATCAGCGCCATCGACTTCTGGGTGGTGGAGCAGGCCGCGCGCCAGATACGCGCCTGGGATGCGGCCGGCCTGCCACCGCTGGTGATTGCCGTGAACCTGTCTGCGACCCAGTTTGGCCGCCCCCAGCTGGTGGAGGAATTGCTGCACATCGTGCGCCGCGTGGACGTACCGCCCCAGCGCATCGAGGTGGAACTGACCGAGGCCGTGGCACTCAAATACCCCGAACTGGCCGAAACCACCATAGCGCAGCTGCACGAGGCGGGCTTCAAGGTCGCGCTGGACGATTTCGGCACGGGCTATTCATCGATGAGCTACCTGAAGCGCTACGCCATCGACAAGCTGAAGATCGACCAGTCCTTCGTCAAGGACCTGAGCGCACAGCACAGCGACCTGGCCATCGTCACGGCCATTATCAAAATGGCCCACAGCCTGGGCATAAGCACCATCGCCGAAGGCGTGGAAACGGCCGAGCAGGCCACGCAGCTGCAGGCCTGCGGCTGCGACGAGATACAGGGCTACTGGTACAGCCGCCCCCTGGAGCCCGCGGCCTTCGAGGCCTTCGTCAAGGGGCATGCGCCCGATCAAACGACAGCTTGCGTTTAAAACACCCCCAGGCCCGGGCGCAACAGCCTGGCCTTCGACGTGCAGACGCTGCCGGCGTAGCCGGCTACGCCCCCACCACGCGCAGCACCTCGGCCCCGTAGGCCTCCAGCTTCTTCGTGCCCATGCCGCTGATGCCGTGCAGATCTTGAAGCGTGGCGGGGTTGCGCTCGGCAATCGCCGCCAGCGTGGCGTCGTGGAAGATCACATAGGCCGGCAGGTTGTGTTCGCGCGCCACCTCGGCGCGCCAGGCCTTGAGGTTGATGAAGCGCACCTGCGCGTCCTGCCCCAGGTCGGCGGCGGCGGCGCTGGCCTGGGCGGCGCGGCGCTTGGGTTTCGATGCGGCCTTGGCCGTGGCCTCGCGCAGCAGCACCTGCTGCTCACCGCGCAGCACGGGGCGCGAGCCCGGCGTGAGCGCCAGGGTGTCGAAGCTGTGGCCGGCGTCGGTCGTCACCTTGTGCAGACCCACGGCGCCCACGGCCAGCAGCTGGCGCAGCACGCCGCGCAGCTGCGCCTCGTGGTAGTCCTTGCCCAGGCCGAAGGTGGACAGCCCGTCGTGGCCAAACTGGCGCACCTTGTCGGTGGGCTTGCCGCGCACGATGTCCATCAAATGGCCGACACCAAAGGTCAGGCCGCTGGCCTCGTGCACGCGGTAGATGGTGGACAGGAGCTTGCGCGCCGCGTCCGTGCCGTCCCACACGGCGGGCGGGTTGAGGCAGTTGTCGCAGTTGCCGCAGGGCTGGGACTGCTCGCCGAAGTAGTGCAGCAGGCGCACGCGCCGGCAGTCCGTGGCCTCGGCCAGGGCCAGCAGGGCGTCGAGCTTGCCGCGCAGCACGGCCTTGAATTCCTCGGCCGCATCGCCCTCATCAATCATGCGGCGCTGGTTCACCACGTCCTGCAGGCCGTAGACCATCCAGGCGTCGGCCGGCAGGCCGTCGCGCCCGGCGCGGCCGGTCTCCTGGTAGTAGCCCTCGATGTTCTTGGGCATGTCCACATGGGCGACGAAGCGCACGTCCGGCTTGTCGATGCCCATGCCGAAGGCGATGGTGGCCACCATGACGATGCCGTCCTCGCGCAGGAAGCGATCCTGGTGCGCCTGGCGCATGTCGGCCGGCAAACCGGCGTGGTAAGGCAGGGCGTTGATGCCGCCGTCCTGCAGCGCCTGGGCCATTTCCTCGACGCGCCGACGCGACTGGCAATACACCACGCCCGCGTCGCCCAGGTGCTCGCGCGTGATGAAGCGCAGCAGCTGCGCCAGCGGCTCCTTTTTTTCCTCGATGCGATAGCGGATATTGGGCCGGTCGAAGCTGCTGACGAACTGGCGCGCGTCCTGCAGCTGCAGCCCCTGCACGATGTCGGCGCGCGTGAGTTCGTCGGCCGTGGCCGTGAGCGCGATGCGCGGCACGCCGGCGTAGCGCTCGTGCAATATGGACAGTTGCCGGTACTCGGGCCGGAAATCGTGGCCCCACTGGCTTACGCAATGCGCCTCGTCGATGGCAAACAGCGAGAGCTGGCCGCGCGCGTGCAGATCGTCCAGCAGGCCGATGAAGCGCTCGGTGGTCACGCGCTCGGGTGCGGCGTAGAGCAGCGTGATCTCGCCACGCGAGAGGCGCCGCTCCACCTCCAGCGTCTGCGGCCAGTCGAGCGTGGAGTTGAGAAAGGCCGCCTCCACCCCCGCTTCATGCAGCGCGCCCACCTGGTCGTGCATCAGCGCGATCAGCGGCGAGACCACCACCGTCACGCCGCGCCCGGCGTCGCGCCGGGCGATGGCCGGCACTTGGTAGCACAGGCTCTTGCCGCCGCCCGTAGGCATCAGCACCAGCGCATCGCCGCCGGCGATCACATGCTCAATGATGGCCTGCTGCGGGCCACGGAACTGCTCGTAGCCAAAGACGTCGTGCAGGACGAAATGCGCGGGGGACAAACCAGAAAACTCTCTTTTTGATAGCTTATAACGCTTGATAGATAAGCGTTACAAGCCAATTTGACACAAATTCCGCAGCGGCCGGCGCGGGCGTCTATTGTGCGCCCGGCCAACCATTCGCAATACCTATTGACCAGTCCGGCAATTGAATTTGACGCAAATGGCTGAATCGCCAAAGAATGGCGCGCAAAGCAAGCATTACAACGGAGACATGCCATGCAGACCCTGCTTCGCCGCAGCTTTATCGCCGGCGCCCTGGCCCTTGCGGCCACGGCGGCCCTGGCCCAGGCCTACCCCAGCGCGCCCGTGACCCTGGTCGTGCCCTTCGCGGCCGGCAGCGGCACCGACTCGGTGGCGCGCGCCGTGGCCGCAGGGCTGGCGGCGCGGCTCAAGCAGCCGGTGATCGTGGACAACAAGCCCGGCGCCAACGCCCAGGTGGCCGCGCAGTTCGTCGCCAAGGCCAAGCCCGACGGCTACACGCTGTTCATGACGACCAACACCTCGCACTCGGCGAATCCGGCGCTGTACAAGAACCTGAAGTACGACCCGATCAAGGACTTCACGCCCGTGGCGCGCGTGGGCGAGCTGCCGTTCGCGCTGGCCGTGCACCCCGCGCTGCCGGTGAAGACGCTGGCCGAGCTGCTGGACTACGCGCGCGCCAACCCGGGCAAGCTGAGCTATGCCACGCCCAACAGCACCTCGCTGGTGGCCATGGAGAGCATCAAGCACATCGCCAAAATCGACGTTCTGGGCGTGCCCTACAAATCGAGCCCCCAGGCCATGACCGACCTGGTGGGCGGCCAGGTGCAGGTGTATGTGGCCGATTTGGGATCGGGCATGGGCATGCTCAAGACCGACAAGGTGCGCACCCTGGGCATCACCACCGCCCAGCCCACGCCGCTGCTGCCGGGCGTGCCGGCCATAGGCCAGACGGTGAAGGGTTTCGACCTGACCTCGTGGAACGGCATCTTCGGCCCCGCGGGCCTGCCGCCGGCCGTGGTGCAGCGCCTGAACACCGAGCTGCAGGCCGCGCTGGCCGACAAGGAGCTGCAGGACAAGCTGGCGCAGATCGGCTTCCAGGTCTGGCCCAGCAAGACGCCCGAGGAATTCGCCCAGTACGTGGCCGGGCAACTGACGCACTGGCGCAGCCTGATCCAGCAGGCCGGCATTCAACCCGAATAAAAAATGCGACAACCCCCTGTGCGGCTGCGCCGCTTCCCCCTTCTCTCACGCTGCGCGTGGGAAGGGGGACGCCACCAGTGCTGCGGGGCGGCCCTTGCACGGCGGCCCTCGCATGGGGCGCGCCAGTTCCATCGGCTGCTGACAGTGCGCGACGCAATGGAGAAAGACCCCACATGACCATATCCCGCTACCTGGTGCGCGCCGCCAGCGTGCCCAGCTACCAGCCCGCCAACCACCACCACACGCACAACCAGCGCCTGATCGGCCCCGAGACCGTGGGCGCGCGCCAGATGGAGGTGCTGCTGGGCACGCTGCACAAGGGCGGCGGCGCCCTGCCGCATGCCCACCCGGGCATAGAGCAGGCCTGCTACCTGCTCGAAGGCACGGCCCGCGCCGAAGTGGCCGGCGAGGCCTTCGACATGGTGCCGGGCGATATGTGCTTCTTCCCGGCCGACCAGATGCATGTCTTCACCGTCACCAGCGAGCAGCCCGTGAAGCTGCTGGTGATCTACAGCCCGCCCTACGGCGAGTCTCCCGACAAGGTAATCCGACCATGAACTTCGCATTGACCCCCGAACAGGAACAGATCCAGGCCGCCATCGAGCGCGTCTGCGCACCGTTTGATGCCGACTACTGGCTGAAGAAAGACCAGGAGGGCGGCTTTCCGGCCGATTTTCACCAGGCGTTGGCCGACTCCGGCTGGCTCGGCATCGCCATGCCCGAGGAATACGGCGGCGCGGGCCTGGGGATCAGCGAGGCCGCGCTGATGATGCACACCATCTCGGCCACGGGCGCGGGCCTGTCGGGCGCCTCGGCCGTGCATATGAATATCTTCGGCCTGCACCCGGTGGTGGTGTTCGGCACCGATGAGCAAAAGAGGCGCTGGCTGCCGCCGCTGATCCAGGGCCGGGACAAGGCCTGCTTCGGTGTGACCGAGCCCAACACGGGCCTGAACACCCTCAAGCTCAAGACCCGCGCCGTGCGCGAGGGCGACCACTACGTGGTGCACGGGCAGAAGGTGTGGATCAGCACCGCGCAGGTGGCCAACAAGATCCTGCTGCTGACGCGCACCACGCCAGTGGAAGAGGCGCGCGGCACCGAAGGGCTGACCCTGTTCTACACGGATCTGGACCGCAGCAAGATCGAGGTGCACGAGATCGACAAACTGGGCCGCAAGTGTGTGGACACCAACCAGCTGTTCATCGACGGCCTGCGCATCCCCGTGGAGGACCGCGTGGGCGAGGAGGGCAAGGGCTTTTCCTACATCCTGCACGGCATGAACCCCGAGCGCATCCTGATCGCCGCCGAGGCCGTGGGCCTGGGCCGCGCGGCGCTGGCGCGCGCCGCCGGCTATGCCGCCGAGCGCGAGGTGTTCGGCCGCCCGATCGGCAAGAACCAGGGCATACAGCACCCGCTGGCCGAAGTGTGGATGGAGCTGGAGGCCGCGCACCTGATGGTGCAGAAGGCCGCCTGGCTCTACGACCAGGGCAGAAACTGCGGCGCCGAGGCCAACGCCGCCAAATACCTGGCCGCCGAGGCAGGCTACCGCGCCTGCGAGCGCGCCATCTTCACGCATGGCGGCATGGGCTATGCCAAGGAATACCACGTCGAGCGCTACATGCGCGAGTCGTGGATCCCGCGCCTGGCGCCCGTGAGCCCGCAGCTCATCCTGTGCTTCATCGCCGAAAAGGTGCTGGGCCTGCCCAAGTCGTATTGAGCCCATTGGAGAAGCGCGCGTGGTGCATCATGCCGGCATGAAACTGCACCTGCTGCGCTACTTTGCCGTGCTCGCCGAAGAGCTGCACTTCGGCCGCGCGGCCGGGCGCCTGGCCATTACCCAGCCGCCGCTGTCCTCGGGCATCAAGGCGCTGGAGGAGGAGCTGGGCGTGCGCCTGTTCGAGCGCAGCAGCAAGCATGTGGCCCTGACGGCGGCGGGCCAGGCCTATCTGGCCGAGGTGCGCGTGGTGCTGGACCGCGTGGCCAGCGCGGCCGAGACGGCGCGCGCCGTGGCCGCGGGGCTGCAGGGGCGGCTGGACATAGGCTTTACCGGCTCCATGGTCTACCGCGACATGCCGCGCATCGTGCGCGCCTTCGGGCAGCGCGCGCCGGGCATCGAGGTGCAGCTGCGCGAGCTGTCCTCCAGCGAGCAGCTCGACGCGCTGCTGCGCCGCCAGCTGCACGCCGGCTTCGTCAACGCCGCCACCATGCCGCCGCACCTGGCCTGCCGGCCGCTGGCGGCCGACCATTTCGTCTGCTGCCTGCCCGAGGGCCATGCGCTCGCGCACCAGGCCAGCGTCGCGCTGGGCGCGCTGGAGCAGGAGAGCTTCGTGATGTTCGCGCGCGATGTCGCGCCCGCCAACCACGACAACGTGATCGCGCTGTTCCAGCGCGCCGGCATCCACCCGCGCACGCGCCACGCGGCAAGGCAATGGCTCACGGTGGTCTCGCTGGTGGCGCTGGGCCTGGGCGTGGCCCTGGTGCCCGCGTCGCTGGCCCAGGCGGGCGTGCAGGGCGTGCGCTTCGTGCCCATCGCGGGGCTGCACCACCCCACGGTGGGCGTGCTCGCCTGGCACGAGGAGGCCGACGCCCCCGCGCTGCGGGTGTTTCTGGAATGCGCGGCACCCTTCCTACAATCGGGCCCATGACCCTGCCTGCCTACACCCGCGCTCAAGCGCTGCCCGCCATCCTCGAACAACGCATCGCCATCCTGGACGGCGCCATGGGCACCATGATCCAGCGCTTCAAGCTGACCGAGGCGCAGTACCGCGGCGAGCGCTTCAAGGACTTTGCGCGCGACGTGAAGGGCAACAACGAGCTGCTCAGCCTGACGCGCCCGGACGTGATCCGCGACATCCACGAAGGGTATCTGGCCGCCGGCGCCGACCTGATCGAGACCAACACCTTCGGCGCCACAGCAATAGCGCAGGACGACTACGGCATGGCCGACCTGGCCTACGAGATGAACCTGGAGAGCGCGAAACTGGCGCGCGCGGCCTGCGACAAGTTCTCCACGCCGGACAAGCCGCGCTTCGTCGCCGGCGCGCTCGGCCCCACGCCCAAGACCGCCAGCATCAGCCCCGACGTGAACGACCCCGGCGCGCGCAACATCAGCTTCGAGCAGCTGCGCGCCGCCTACCTGGAGCAGACGCTGGCGCTGATCAAGGGCGGCGCCGACGTGATCCTGGTCGAGACCATCTTCGACACGCTGAACGCCAAGGCCGCGCTGTTCGCCATCGACGAGGCGTTCGAGCAGACGGGCGAGGTGCTGCCCATCATGATCAGCGGCACGGTGACGGATGCGTCCGGCCGCATTCTGTCGGGCCAGACGGTGACGGCCTTCTGGCACAGCGTGCGCCATGCGCACCCGCTGTCCATCGGCCTCAATTGCGCACTCGGCGCGGCGTTGATGCGCCCCTACATCCAGGAGCTGGCCCGCGCCGCACCGGACACCTTCATCAGCTGCTACCCCAACGCCGGCCTGCCCAACCCGATGAGCGACACCGGCTTCGACGAGACCCCCGAGGTCACCAGCCGCCTGGTGCACGAGTTCGCCGCCGAGGGCCTGGTGAACATCGTGGGCGGCTGCTGCGGCACCACCCCGGACCATATAGGCGCCATTGCGCGCGCCGTGGCGCCGGTGGGCACGCGCAAGCTGTTCTCAGACATCGCGGTGCGGTAAGCGCGATTTCGGTGCGCTTGCGCACCAGACTCCGATTCAGCACCATGCAAGCCGGCTTACGAGGACAAGCGCCGCCGCACTGACACATGCATCCGGCAGAGGAGTTTCAGGAGCGCTCCCATGCACTACAAGATTCTGCGTGAGGTCTTCGCCGGTTTCGTGCGCACGCGCCGCATGGTGCGCCACTTCAGGCGCCTGGCCCTGCTGGAGACCCTGACCCGCACCGGCGTCAGTCGGGAGCTGCCCGCCGCGCAGTCCAGGCTCCTGGCTGCGGCGGCAAAGGCCGACACCGAGGCCCTGCTGCAGCGGCTCGGCAGCACCACCGCCGGCCTGGCCGAGGCACAGGCCGACGCCATTCGCCTGCGCGTGGGCCCCAACGAGGTGGAGCATGAAAAGCCCCTGCCCTGGTGGATGCACCTGTGGCACTGCTACCGCACCCCTTTCAGCCTGCTGCTGACGCTGCTGGCCGCCATCTCCTACCTGACCCATGACATGAAGGGCGCCCTGGTGATTGGCAGCATGGTGGCGCTGTCCACGCTGCTGCGCTTTTGGCAGGAGGGCAAGTCCAACAGGGCCGCCGACGCGCTCAAGGCCATGGTCAGCAACACCGCGACGGTGCTGCGCGGCAGCCTGCCCGATGGCACGGGCGCACGGCACGTGGAGCTGGCCATCAGGCTGCTGGTGCCCGGCGACCTGATCCTGCTGTCGGCCGGCGACATGATTCCTGCCGACTGCCGCGTGCTCGCGGCCAAGGACCTGTTCGTGGCCCAGGCGGCCATGACCGGCGAGTCCATGCCGGTGGAAAAGGCGGCCGTCCAACGCGACACCGGCGCCGGCAACCCGCTGGAGCTGGACAACATCGTGTTCATGGGCACCAACGTGGTCTCGGGCTCGGCCACGGCCGTGGTGCTGTCGACCGGCAACGCCACCTACTTCGGCGCGCTGGCCAGCCGCGTCATCGCCACCGACCGCGCCCCCACCTCCTTCCAGGCGGGCGTGAACAAGGTCAGCTGGCTGCTGATCCGCTTCATGTTCGTGATGGCGCCACTGGTGCTCTTCATCAACGGTTTTTCCAAGGGCGACTGGCTGGAGGCGCTGCTGTTCGCCCTGGCCGTCGCCGTGGGCCTGACGCCCGAGATGCTGCCCATGATCGTGACCTCGACACTGGCCAAGGGCGCGGTGTTCCTGTCGCGCAAGAAGGTCATCGTCAAGAGGCTGGACGCGATCCAGAACTTCGGCGCCATGGATGTCCTCTGTACCGACAAGACCGGCACGCTGACGCAGGACAGGATCTTCCTGGCGCGCCATGTCGATGTCTGGGGCGCGGAGTCCGACGAGGTGCTGGAGCTGGCCTACCTCAACAGCTACTACCAGACGGGCCTGAAGAACCTGCTGGACGTGGCCGTGCTGGAGCACGCCGAGGTGCACCGCGAGCTCGAACCCGCGAAGAACTTCCGCAAGGTCGATGAAATCCCGTTCGACTTCAACCGCCGGCGCATGTCGGTGGTGGTGGCCGAGCGCGATGCGCACCACCTGCTCATCACCAAGGGCGCGGTGGAGGAGGTGCTGGCCGTGTGCACCCAGGTGCGCCATGGCGCGGCAGCCGAGCCCCTGACGCCCGAGCTGCTGGAGCGCATTCGCGCCGTGACGGCCGAACTGAACGAGGAGGGGCTGCGCGTGGTGGCCGTGGCCGCCCGGGAAGGGCCGCCGACGCAGGAGGTCTACGGCCTGGCCGACGAAAGCGCCCTGACCCTGATCGGCTACGTGGCCTTTCTCGATCCCCCGAAGGATTCCACGGCCGCGGCGCTCAAGGCCCTGGCCGAGCACCGCGTGGCCGTGAAGGTGCTGACCGGCGACAACGCGCTGGTGGCCGCCAAGATCTGCCGCGAAGTGGGTCTGGCGCAGCAGGGCGTGCTGCTGGGCGGCGACATCGAGCGCATGAGCGACCAGGAGCTGGACCTGGCAGTGCAGCAGCACAACCTGTTTGCCAAGCTCACGCCCATGCACAAGGAGCGCGTCGTGCGCCGGCTCAAGGCGGGCGGCCATGTGGTGGGCTTCCTGGGCGACGGCATCAACGATGCGCCGGCGCTGCGCGCGGCCGACATCGGCATCTCGGTGGACAGCGCGGTGGACATCGCCAAGGAGGCCGCCGACATCATCCTGCTGGAGAAGAGCCTGATGGTGCTGGAGCAGGGCGTGCTGGAGGGCCGGCGCACCTTCGCCAACATGCTCAAGTACATCAAGATGACGGCCAGCTCGAATTTCGGCAACGTCCTGTCGGTGCTGGTGGCCTCGGCCTTCCTGCCGTTCCTGCCGATGCTGCCGATCCACCTGCTGGTGCAGAACCTGCTGTACGACATCTCGCAGATCGCGATCCCGTTCGACAACGTGGACGAGGAGCTGCTGCGCCAGCCGCTGCGCTGGCAGCCGGGCGACATAGGGCGCTTCATGGTGTTCTTCGGGCCCATCAGCTCGGTGTTCGACATCACCACCTTCGCCATGATGTGGTTCGCCTTCGGCGCACAGACGCCCGCGCAGCAGACGCTGTTCCAGTCGGGCTGGTTCGTCGTCGGCCTGCTCACGCAGACCCTGATCGTGCACATGATCCGCAGCCCCAAGCTGCCCTTCATCCAGAGCCGCGCGGCCACGCCGCTGCTGGTGATGACCGGCCTCATCATGGCCACGGGCCTCTTCCTGCCCATGGGGCCGCTGGCGCATTACTTCAAGCTGCAGGCGCTGCCGCCGCTGTACTTCGCGCTGCTGCCGCTGATCGTGCTGGGCTACATGGTGCTGACCCAGGCCATGAAGGGCATCTACCGGCGACGCTGGGGCTGGCAGTAATCGGCAGTCGGAATAGACTTAGCCGCCGGACGCAACGCACGCGAGGCAGGCGCACCATGGACTGGACCACCCACCAAGTCTTCAATCAGTTCCCCGAGCTGGCCGACTACGACCCGCTGGCCACCGACCCCGCCCTGTGCGAGGCGCTGCAGCGCGCGGGCGCGGCCTGGGCCCGCCCCGCGCTGGAGCGCTACGCGCAGCGCCTGGGCAGCTTTGACACCTATGCGCTGGCGCAGCAGGCCAACCGCCACCCGCCCGAGCTGCAGCGCTTTGACAGCCGCGGGCAGCGCATCGACGCGCTGGAATTCCACCCCGCCTGGCACGAGCTGATGGCGCTGTACCGCGCGCAGGGCCTGGTTTCGCTACCGTTTCGAGAGCTTCACACGGGCCGCTGGACTGCCTGGGCGGCCGGTTTTTATCTGCACGGCCAGGTAGAACAGGGCACGCTGTGCCCGGCGACCATGACCCAGGCCGCGATACCACTGCTGCAGAAGGAGGACGCGCTCTGGGCCCAGCTCAAGGACAGGCTCTACAGCGACGCCTACGACGCGCGCGACCTGCCCGTGGCGCACAAGGCCAGCATCTGGCTGGGCATGGGCATGACGGAAAAGCAGGGCGGATCGGACCTGCGCGCCAACACCACGCTGGCCATGCCGGTGAAGGCCGGCGGGCGCGGCAGCGAATACCTGCTGCGCGGGCACAAGTGGTTCTTCTCGGCGCCGCAGTGCGACGCGCACCTGGTGACGGCCCGCGTCGGCGCCGGTGGGCCATCCTCGGCGGGTTTGGCCTGCTTCTACCTGCCGCGCTGGCGCCCGGACGGCCGCCGCAACGCGGTGCGCGTGCAGCGCCTGAAGGACAAGGTCGGCAACCGCAGCAACGCCAGCAGCGAGGTGGAGTTCGAGGACGCCTGGGCCATCCTGATGGGCGAGGAGGGCCGCGGCATCGCCACCATCATCGAGATGGCCGGCTACACGCGCCTCAACTGCGTGGCCGGCAGCGCCGCCATACTGCGCCAGGCCACGGTGCAGGCCATCGCCTATGCGCGCCGGCGCCAGGCCTTCGGCAAGCAGCTTTCCGAGCAGCCGCTGATGCGCGCCGTGCTGGCCGACCTGGCGCTGGAGAGCGAGGCCGCCCTGCTGCTCTTGATGCGCCTGGCCCAGGCCTTCGAGCGTGAGACGGAGAACGCCGCCGAACGCGCATGGAAGCGCGCGATGACGCCGGCCGCCAAATTCTGGGTCTGCAAGCGCGCCGTGGAGCTGACGGGCGAGGCCATGGAGGTCTTCGGCGGCAATGGCTATGTGGAGGACGGCGTGATGGCGCGGCTGCTGCGCGAGGCACCGGTGAATTCCATCTGGGAGGGCTCGGGCAACGTCATGTGCCTGGACCTGCTGCGCGCCCTGGCCCGCGAGCCCGAGGCCGCCCAGGCCCTGCTGGCCGAGCTGCGGGAGACGGCCGCGGGCGAGCCGCGCCTGGCCGCAGCGCTGCGCGAGCTGCAGGCGCTGCTGGCCCTGCCGCCCACCGAGCTGGAGGCCCTGGGCCGGCTGCTGGCCCAGCGCCTGGTGCTGCTGGCCCAGGCCTGCCTGCTGCGCCGGCACGCCCCGGCCGCCATGGCCGACGCCTTCATCGCCACGCGCCTGGACGATGCCGGCGCGGGCCGCGTGGCCGGCGCCATCGACCTGCGCGGCATGAACGTGGCGGCCATCCTGGCGCGCGCCTTTCCCGCCGCCTGACCAGCAGACTCATAGGCAAAACGGGCTTTAACACAAGCGTATAAAGCGTCAAAAGCTCATTTATTCATAGTGACCATCATGCTCACCCTTCAAGACATACAGGACGCCGCCACCCGCCTGCGCGGCCAGGTGCTGGATACCCCCTGCGTGGAATCGCGCACGCTCTCGCAGATCGTCGGCGCGCAGGTGTTCCTCAAGTTCGAGAACCTGCAGTTCACCGCCTCGTTCAAGGAGCGCGGCGCCTGCAACAAGCTGAGCCAGCTCACGCCCGAGGAGCGCGCCCACGGCGTCGTGGCCATGAGCGCGGGCAACCATGCCCAGGGCGTGGCCTACCACGCGCAGCGCCTGGGCCTGCGCGCCGTGATCGTCATGCCACGCTTCACCCCCGGCGTGAAGGTGGAGCGCACGCGCGGCTTCGGCGCCGAGGTGGTGCTGCACGGCGACACGCTGGAGGAGGCGCGCGCCCACGCCTACCAACTGGCGCAGGAGCAGCAGCTGACCTTCGTCCACCCCTATGACGATGAAGCGATTGCCGCCGGCCAGGGCACGATCGCGCTGGAGATGCTGGCCGAGCAGCCGGATCTGGACGCGCTCGTCATCGCCGTCGGCGGCGGCGGCCTGCTGGCGGGCATTGCCACCGCGGCGCGGGCCCTCAAGCCGGGCCTGGACATCGTCGGCGTGCAGGCGGCGCGCTTTCCATCCATGGTCAACGCCATCCAGGGCACGCAGCACCCGCAGGGGCAGTCAACAATAGCCGAGGGCATCGCCGTGGGCCAGCCCGGCGAGATCACGCGCGACATCATTGCCCGCCTGGTAAACGAGCTGCTGCTGGTGCAGGAGGGCGACATCGAGCAGGCCGTGCTGATGCTGCTGGAGATCGAGAAAACCCTGGTCGAGGGCGCGGGCGCCGCCGGCCTGGCCGCGCTGCTGCGCTACCCCGAGCGCTTTCGCGGCAAGAAGGTGGGGCTGGTGCTCTCGGGCGGCAACATCGACCCGCTGCTGCTGGCGGCCATCATCGAGCGCGGCATGGTGCGCTCCGGGCGCCTGGCGCGCATCATGGTCAGCGCGCGCGACATCCCCGGCGTGCTGGCGCGCATCACCGCCACCGTGGCCGAGGCCGGCGCCAACATCGAGGAGGTGCACCACCAGCGCGCCTTCACCATGCTGGCCGCGCAGAACGTGGAGATCGAGCTGGTGCTGCAGACACGCGGCAAGGCGCATATCCAGCAGGTGCTGGACCAGCTGCGCGCGGCCCATATGGAGGCCGAGCTGCGCTGATGCGGGTAAGGCCGGGGCGCGGCGCCCGGCAATGCCGCTAGACTGGACCGGGACACCCCCAGCCAGAACAGGAGACGCGCCTCATGACCCAGCACCCCATCGCACCCAATGCGGCAGACCTTGAAGCGGCCAGCGCGACCGACCCCGTCGAGTCCGTGGTGAACGTGATCCCCGTGGTGCTTCCCGCCGTGGGCGCCATCATGATCTTCCTGCTGGCCTTCATCGCCGTGACCATGGCCTGATGCCCCCCTCCTGACAGCCAAGGCCCCGCCCTGCGGGGCCTTGCCGTTTCTGCCCGCCAAATCGAGGACCGCGACGAATGCGCATAACATGATGCTCCTTTTGCATAGATTTGCCGCATGCCTGACAGACAAATCCGGGGCGTCTTCATAAAATCGTCACCTTCGGTCGCACCGCGGCATGCATGCCCTTGCCGTAGCCCAAGATCCATCCGCCAGCAGACCTCCAACCCAAGCCGTTTTTTCAAAGGCAGCGCCCTTGCCGCGCGGCCCCGTGCGACGTGACCCCGGTGCGCTTCCTTTGAAAAAACTGTTTTTCAACTTAGGAAGCCCCCATGAACGCTCCCACCCTGCAGGGCCTGAACATTCAGGCCCCCGCCTACGTCAAGAACGCCAAGCTGATCGCCTGGGTGGCCGAAATGGCCGCCCTGTGCAAGCCCGCCAGGATCCACTGGTGCGACGGCTCGCAAGAGGAATACGACCAGCTGTGCCAGCAGCTGGTGGACGCCGGCACCTTCAAGAAGCTCAACCCCGCCAAGCGCCCCGGCAGCTACCTGGCCTGGTCCGACCCGTCGGACGTGGCGCGCGTGGAGGACCGCACCTACATCTGCTCCGAGAAAAAGGAAGACGCCGGCCCGACCAACAACTGGATAGCGCCCGCCGAGATGCGCGCCACGCTGCAGCCCCTGTTCGACGGCTGCATGGCCGGGCGCACCATGTACGTGGTGCCGTTCTCCATGGGCCCGCTGGGCAGCCCCATCGCCCATGTGGGCGTGGAACTGTCGGACAGCGCCTATGTGGCCGTGAACATGAAGATCATGACGCGCATGGGCCGCGCGGTGTACGACGTGATCGGCACCGACGGCGAGTTCGTGCCCTGCATGCACACCGTGGGCGCGCCCCTGGCCGCCGGCCAGAAGGATGCCACCAGCTGGCCCTGCAACCCCCAAACCAAGTACATCGTGCACTACCCCGAGACGCGCGAGATCTGGTCCTACGGTTCGGGCTACGGCGGCAACGCGCTGCTGGGCAAGAAATGCCTGGCGCTGCGCATCGCCTCCACCATGGGGCGCGACCAGGGCTGGCTCGCCGAGCACATGCTGATCCTCGGCGTGACCAGCCCCCAGGGCAAAAAGTACCACGTCGCCGCCGCCTTCCCCAGCGCCTGCGGCAAGACCAACTTCTCGATGCTGGTGCCGCCCAAGGCCTTTGACGGCTGGAAGGTCACGACCATCGGCGACGACATCGCCTGGATCAAGCCCCAGGCCGACGGCAGCCTGCGCGCCATCAACCCCGAGGCCGGCTACTTCGGCGTGGCCCCCGGCACCAACATGCAGACCAACCCCAACTGCATGCTCAGCCTGAACGAGAACGTGATCTTCACCAACGTCGCGCTCACCGATGATGGCGACGTATGGTGGGAAGGCATGGAGAAGGACACCGGCGTGGTGCCCGCCCACCTGATCGACTGGCAGGGCAAGGACTGGACGCCCGAGGACGGCAAGGCCGGACGCAAGGCGGCGCACGCCAATGCGCGCTTCACCGTGGCCGCGACCAACAACCCGGCCCTGGACGAGGCCTGGGACGACCCGGCGGGCGTGAAGATCGACGCCTTCATCTTCGGTGGCCGCCGCTCGACCACCGTGCCCCTGGTGACCGAGGCGCGCAACTGGACCGAGGGCGTCTACATGGCCGCCACCATGGGCAGCGAGACCACGGCCGCAGCCTTTGGCGCACAGGGCGTGGTGCGCCGCGACCCCTTCGCCATGCTGCCCTTCATGGGCTACAACATGAGCCACTACTTCCAGCACTGGCTCGACCTAGGCGCCAGGATCGCGGGCCAGGGCGCCGCGCTGCCCAAGATCTTCACCACCAACTGGTTCCGCAAGAACGCCGAGGGCAAATTCGTCTGGCCCGGCTATGGCGAGAACATGCGCGTGCTCAAGTGGATGATCGACCGCATCGAAGGCGGCGCCCAGGGCCAGGAAACCGCCTTCGGCATCGCCCCGCAATATGCCGAGATCAACTGGACCGGCCTTGAATTCAGCGCCGAGCAGTTTGTGAACGTGACCAGCATCGACCAGGCCGCCTGGGCCGAGGAACTGAAGCTGCACACGGCCCACTTCGAGCAGCTGGCCCAGGGCCTGCCCCAGGAGCTGCTGGCCACCAAGGCCTTGCTGGAAAAGCGCCTGGCGGCCTGATGCGGCCATAGGGCAGGCTGCGCCGCCTGCCGCCAAGCCCCGCCCCACATCCGTGCGGCAGGGTTTTCTTTGGGCCGATTTGAGCAGTTGTTTGCACAACAAAAAGGGCACCCGAAGGTGCCCTGGTGCTGCAGGCGCGGCCACCGCGGGCCGGCCGTATCAACGGTAGCGACGCATGTCCTCTACGGCGATGCCATTCATGGCGCGGCTCAGGTCGGCCATGAGGCGCGCGTCGTGCAGTGCTGCATTCCAGGTCTTTTCATCCTCGGCCTGGCGACGGCGCGCCTCGGACCAGGCCTGCACGGAACCACGCAGCAGCACCATGGCACGGCGGGCCGGTGTGGCGAGCAGCGCCATACCCACAAAGGCGATAAGCCACATCAGCACCCAGCCAGCCAGCAAATGGCCTTCGCCCCAGCTGTCCAGCACCTCGTTGGTGACGACCAACAGCGCCGCCACCAGGGCCGCCAACAGCAGGGATGCGCCAGTGCGCACGGCATCAAAACGGCTGGCGCTGTCGCGCAGATGGTTTACCGCACCTTCGATGCGGGCAATGCCGCAATGTTCACGGGGGAGGTCGATAGCTGCAAATTTCGTCATGATGGAAAGCCTTGTTGCCGTTGTATGGCGAAACTGCCCGGCAACAGGAGTAATACTAGGGTTAACCCTAGATCATGTCTAATTGATAGTTTGAATCTCCGACATTCATGTATGTGATGATTTGATATGCCGCTGAACTTTCGCACGCTGGACCTGAACCTGCTGCGCGTCTTTGATGAAGTGATGGCCGAGCGCAACCTCACCCGCGCGGCCGAAAAGCTGGCCATCACCCAGCCGGCGGTGAGCAATGCGCTGCGCCGCCTGCGCGACTCCATGGGGGACGAGCTGCTTGTGCGCGCCGGCCATGGTGTGGAACCCACGCCGCGCGCCCTGGCCCTGTGGCCCACCGTGCGCCATGCCCTGGGGCAACTGCAGGAGTCGCTGGCGCCCGGTGACTTCGATGCGGCATCGGCCCGAACGACCTTCGTGATGGCCATGGCCGACTCCACGGGTGCCACGCTGATCCCGCCGCTGATCCAGCTCGTGGAGCAGGAGGCGCCGGGCATCTCGCTGCGCCTGGTGCCCTTGACCACGCGCGACCCGCGCCGCCTGCTGGACGACGAAACCGTGGACCTGGCCGTAGGCTACTTTCCGGCCGCGCTGGCCGACCTGACGGCCCGCGCCCAGGCCGACACCGTGGTGACCCATGAAAGCTCGCGCCTGTATGCCGGCGAATATGTCTGCGTGATGCGCGCGGGCCATCCGCTGGCCGATGCGCCGCTCACGCTGGACCAATACTGCGCGGCGCGCCATCTGCTGGTGAGCTTTTCGGGCAAGCCCTATGGCTTCATCGATGGGGCGCTCACGGCCCTGGGGCGCAAGCGGCGCATCGTGCTCACCGTGAACCAGTTCTTCACCGCCGGCCGCGTGGTCGCCACTAGCGACCTGCTCACGGTGCTGCCGCTGCATTTCGTGAACCTGGCCAATGTGGACGACACCCTGGTCTGGCGCCCACTGCCCATGCAGCTGCCCGCGGTGCATGTCGACGCACTATGGCACAGCCGGCGCAGTCACGACCCGGCCCACCGCTGGCTGCGCGACACCATTGCACGCGCCGCCCGCAACACGCAAACGACCTGAAAGCCGCACCACCAGCCATGAAGCTGCAACTGCTGTCCGACCTGCACCTGGAGGCCCATCCCCATTTCAGCCCCGAACCCGCCGCGGATGCCGACATCCTGGTGCTGGCCGGCGATATCGGCTCGTACCAGCCGGGCTCGCTGCTGCCGGACGAGGACTTTGGCCTGGCGCGCTTCTCGCCCCTGCCGCAATACGCCGGCTGGCCCACACCGGTGATTTTTGTGCCGGGCAACCACGAGTACGACGGGCAGGACTTTGACGCCGCGCATGTGCGCCTGCGCCGCACCTGTGACCGCCTGGGGTTGATCTGGCTGGAGCGTGAGAGCCTGGTGCTGCAGGGCCTGCGCCTGGTGGGCACGACGCTGTGGAGTGACTTCGACGCGTTGGCCGAGCACCACGGCATCACCGACCCTCAGCAGCGCCTGAAACGGCGCGAGAAGGCCTTTCGCGCCGCGAACTTCTACCTGTCCAAGACCGGCGGCACACGCCAAGGAGAGCCTTTTCTGGCCGCGCAACTGCGCGAGCAGGGCCTGGCCTGCCAGGCCTGGTTACGCCAGGCTCTGGCCCAGCCCTTTGCCGGACCCACGGTGGCGATCACTCACTTTGCCCCCAGCCTGCGCAGCGCCGACCCACGCTATGGCTTGAGCCCCGGAACCGCAGGTTTTTGCAATGCCTTGGACGACCTGCTGCCCTATGCCCGGCTGTGGCTGCACGGCCACCTGCACGCCCCCAGCGACTACCAGGTGTGCGGCCAGCATGCGGACGACCAGCCCTGGAGTTGCCGCGTGGTGGCCAATCCACTGGGTTATGCGCGCAAGGGCGAGCAGCAGGCGTTCCAGCCCCACTGCGTGCTCACCGTATGATGCGTAGCCCGGCGCAGGGCATGAGACCCATGACTCAAATCAGCGCTGCAGGCGCAGATTAGCCTGTCACCCCATTTACGGAGAACTTTGTATGAACATCCTGCTCGCTGTCGACGGCAGCCCCTATACCAAGAAAATGCTGGCCTACCTGGCCGCGCATGACGAGATGCTGGGCACCTCGCATAACTACACGGCCATCACGGTACAGCCCGCGCTGCCGCCGCGTGCCCGCGCCGCCCTGGGCAAGGAGACGGTGGACAGCTACTACGCCGAGGAAGGCGAGAAGGTGTTGGCACCCGTGGTGAAGTTCCTGGGCCGCCACGGTGTGCAGCTCAAGACCGTGACCAAGGTGGGGCCGGTCGGCGAAACCATCGCCAAGCTGGCCGAGTCCGGCAAGTACGACCTCATCGTCATGGGCACGCACGGCCATGGCTCGCTGGGCAAGCTGGTGATGGGCTCGGTCAGCACCCAGGTGCTCGCCAACTGCACCGTGCCGGTGCTGCTGGTGCGCTGATCAGGCAAGTTCAGCCACCGGGCCTGGCGCCAGCCCGCCAAGGCAGGCGTCCATGGCCCAGTCGATGATCTGGCCATGGCCGTAGCCACGCTCGCGCAGCATGGCCAGCATGGGATCGGCCGAGCGTGCCAACAGCGCGCACAGGATCACATCCGGCGGCTGCTCGCGCCGCAATTGGCCGGCGGCCTGGGCCTCGGCGATCCAGCCCAGGATGCGCGTGTTCACCTCCTGCATCGATGCCTGGTAGGCATCGCAGGCGCGCAGCGCCTGGGCGAGTGCCGAGTTGCGATGCGGCAAAAACTGCGTCTCGTCGCCCAGCTGCAACTCCAGTGACCAGCGCAGCAGCGCCTGCAGGCGCTGCAAGGCACTCAGTTCGCAGGGCAGGCCGTCCAGAAAGCGCTGCAGGCGCTCCACCACGTGCACCATGGCGGCAGCGCACAAATCGTCCTTGCCTGTGAAATGCTTGTACAGACTGGCCTTGGCGATGCCCACGGCGGCGGCCACCTCGTCCACGGTCATGGTCTCGAAGCCTTTTTCGCCCAGCAGGCGGCTGGCGGCCTCGACGATGGCATCCGCGCGTGCCTGGTGCATCTGCGCCTTGAATGAGGGGCGGGGCGGCAACAGGGTGTTCATGCAATGCATGTTAGCCAGACTGGGATAACCCAAAAAACCCTGCGGCACAACAGCCCATCCGGCCACAGGGTCGGGCCGACAGAGCGGGTCAGTGCAGCCGCGGCGGCCGTGCCAGGAATTCCAGTAGCGCGCCCTCGAAACCCTCGGGATCTTCCAGCTGCGGCCAGTGTCCCACGCCGGGCAGCAGCACGGCGCGCGCATCGGGCAGCACCTGGGCCAGGGCCAGCAATGCCTCGGGCGGGGTGCAGCGGTCCTGCTCGCCGCCGATGAGCAGCGCGGGCGCATGCAGTCGGGCCAGCTCCGGCGCGCGGCGCGCAAAACCGGTGAGCGCCTGCAGGGCGCGGCGGTAGGTGGCGGCATGCACCCGGCCCATGGCGTGGCGCGCCAGTTGCAGGCCCTCGGGCAGCGCCTGGGTACCCGCGTCCCGTGCCACCACAAGCTCGGCCAGCAGGGCCATGTCCATGCCCCTATCCAGCGCCGCCAGGCGCGGCGCCACCCAGGCGGCGCTGGCCGCGGCATCCAGGGGCGGACCACCCGCACACAGCACCAGGCGGCGCACACGCATGGGCGCGCGCAGCGCCAGCTCCAGCGCCAGCATGGCCCCGAAGCCGTGGCCGACCAGCGTGGCCTCTTCGCACTGCAGCGCATCCAGCAGCAGCAGGCAGCGCTGGGCCAGGCCCTTGAAGCCGTAGGGCTCGATCGGTGCGCTGCGGCCATAGCCCGGCATGTCCCAGGCCACGGCGCGGTAGCCAGCCGCGGCCAGTGTTTCGAGCAGGGGGGCAAGGCTCAGATGGTCGCCGTCGGCGTCGTGCAGCAGCAGCACGGTGGGGCCGCTGCCCAGGAGGGAAAAGGTGGGTAGCAAGGACATGATTGGCACCGGCCTGCAGGCTTGTGCCCGCCAACGGATAATAGCCCCCCCGCCTCATACGCCGCTGCCTTCTCTTGTGACCCGCTCCCTGCACCCCGCCACCGCCCTTGCGCCCCGCTTTTCGCCACGTGAATTCCGCGACGCGCTGGGCATGTTTGCCACGGGCGTGACCATCGTGACCGCACGGGGCGAGGACGGGGGGCCGATTGGCATGACGATCAGCTCGTTCAACTCGGTCTCGCTGGAGCCGCCGCTGGTGCTGTGGAGCCTGGCGCACAAGGCCTCGTCGCTGCGCGGCTTCCGCATGGCAAGGCATTACGCCATCCATGTGCTGACCGTGGAACAGCGCGCCCTGGCCGAGCGCTTTGCCACGCGGGGCATAGACCGCTGGGCCGACGTGGCCCAGCGCCCGAGCCTGCACGGCGTGCCCCTGCTGGAGGGCGCAGCGGCGGTGTTCGAATGCATCAACCGCAGCCAGTATGCGGAGGGTGACCACACCATCTTCGTGGGTGAGGTGGAGCGCTGCAGCCACCTGGGCGGCGCCTCGCCCCTGCTCTACCACGGGGGCATGTTCTATACCGAGCACCCGCTCGGCAGCCTGTCGGCCATCGCGGCGGGCCCCATGGGCAAGTAGGCCGCCTTCGGCCTACTTGGCCGTCGCCTCGGGCAACTCGATCTTGACCTCCAGCACTTCCAGGTCGTCCTGGCGCTCGAAGTGCACCTTGAGGTCCTCGGCATTGATCTTCACGTATTTCGAGATCACGGCCACCAGTTCGCGCTGCAGCGCCGGCAGGTAGTCGGGCTTGCCGGCGTTGCGGCCGCTGCGCTCGTGCGCCAGGATGATCTGCAGACGCTCCTTGGCGACGGCGGCGGTTTTCTTCTTCTCGCCCAGCAGAAAGGACAGCAGGGACATGGCCGCTTACCTCCCGCCGAAGATGCGCTTGAAGAAGCCGGGCTTGACGGCCTCGGTGAAGCGCAGGGGCTTGTCCTCGCCACGGAAGCGCGCCACCACGTCCTTGTAGGCCTCGGACACGTCGGTGCCTGCCAGGTGGATGGCCGGCAGGCCCTGGTTGGAGGCCTGCAACACGCTCTCGGATTCGGGGATCACGCCGATGAGCTTGATGCGCAGGATGTCCTGGATGTCCTCCAGGCCCAGCATCTGGCCGTCTTCCACGCGGTTGGGGTTGTAGCGCGTGATCAGCAGGTGCTCCTTGATCGGCTCCTGCCCCTCGATGGCGCGGCGGGTCTTGCTGCTGAGCATGCCCAGGATGCGGTCGGAGTCGCGCACGCTGGACACCTCGGGATTGGTCACCAGCAGCGCCTCGTCGGCAAAGTGCATGGCCATCAGCGCGCCGCTCTCGATGCCGGCGGGCGAGTCGCAGACGATGTAGTCAAAGCCCATGCCGTCCAGGTCCTTGAGCACCTTTTCCACGCCTTCCTGGGTGAGGGCGTCCTTGTCGCGCGTCTGGCTGGCGGCGAGCACGAACAGGTTGTCGCACTGCTTGTCCTTGATCAGCGCCTGGTTCAGGTTGGCCTCGCCCTGGATGACGTTGATCAGGTCATACACCACGCGGCGCTCGCAGCCCATGATGAGGTCCAGGTTGCGCAGGCCGACGTCAAAGTCGATGACGGCGGTCTTGTGGCCGGCGAGCGCCAGGCCCGATGCGAAGGCGGCACTGGTGGTGGTCTTGCCCACGCCCCCCTTGCCGGAGGTCACGACGACGATTTTGGCCATGTTCTGAGAAATCCTTGGGTTGCTGTCTTCGAAGTGGGTAATCGGGAAGCTTACAGCGGCTCGATGAGCAGCTTTTCGCCATCAAGGCGTACCTGGGCCGGCTTGCCGCGCACGTTGTCGGGTAGCTCGGTCTCGGTGGTGCGGTAGATACCCGCCACGGAGACCAGCTGCGGCTCCAGGCAGGTGCTGAAGATGCGCGCGCTGGTGTCGCCGCGCGCGCCGGCAATGGCACGCCCGCGCAGCGGAGCATAGACGTGGATGTTGCCGTCGGCGATGACCTCGGCGCCAAAGCTCACCATGGCCAGCACCACCAGGTCCGAGCCGCGCGCATACACCTGCTGGCCCGAGCGCAGCGGCTTGTCCACCACCAGCGCGCCGGGTGCCGGCGCCGGCACGGGCACTTCCACCTGCACCTCGCGCACGACCTCGCGGATCACCTCGCGCGGCTGCGTACGCGCCACGGGCAGGTCGGGCGCGGCGATCAGGCCGGCGGCATGGGCCGCCGCCATCTGCGCGGCGCTGCCGCCACGCACGGCCACGGGCTGGGTGCGATGGCTGCGCAGCACCTGCACCAGGGCGGCGAAGTCTATGGGCTGGTCCTCGGCCTGCACGGCGGACAGGTCGATCAGCACCGGGTCGTTGTCGAAGAAATCGGGATCGTCGGCCCTGCGCGCGGCCAGGTCGGCGTCGACGGCGTCGACGGCGACGGTCTTGAGCACCATGGCCACCACGGACAGCTGGGCGCTCTTGAGATCTAGGTGGGTGCGGGCCTGGCCCGCCGTATCAACGGCCATGAAACGAGGGGGATGGGGTTGGGGCGCCGCGCCGCAGCGCTTCAAAGCCGCAAAGTGTACCAACGCAGCCCCGGCGGCACTGCATCAGGACGTGTCAGAGTTTGGGGATGCGGATGCGGCTGATCATCAGCGAGCCCGAGAGCGCAAACAGCAGCACCAGCGGATGCAGCGTGAAGCCGCCGATCATCACCTTGCCCAGCCACAGCTGCTCGCGCAGCGCGCCCATGGCCGCGGCCAGCGCCAGCAGGCCCACGAGCACGATGGAGGTGGGAATCGGCGTGCCCTCGAAGTACCTGACCTTGCCGCTGTCGTCGGCCAGCGCCTCGGCCGTGATGTTGAAGCGCGCCAGGCGCGACACGCCGCAGGCCACGAAGAAGGCCAGCACCACGCGGTCGTACAGCCCCTGCATGCCGCAGGCGTAGGCGATGATGGCCGGGGCCACGCCGAACGAGATCACGTCGGCCAGCGAGTCCAGCTCGCGCCCCATGGCCGAGCTCTTTTGGCGCCAGCGCGCGATGCGCCCGTCCAGCACGTCGAACACCAGCGCCGCCAGCACCAGCGCGCATGCGTAGTACACGTGGTGCACGTCCGCCGTCTCCAGGTAGGTCATGGACGAAAACAGCGCCCCCACGCCGCACACCGCATTGCCCAGCGTGAACCAGTCCGCCAGGTGGAACTCGCGGATCATGGCAAAACGCTTGGGCGCGTGGGGCAGGGTCGTCATGGGCTGGGCTCCTAGGTCGTCGCGCAAAGCTGCGCTGCCACCCATTATGAAGAGCGCCCATGCCACTCGACGTCGGCGACGCCGTGTCGATTGCAAGCAAAAGAGCCTCCAGCGCTTATCCTCATTGCGCTTGAAGCTCTCATTTAAATAGCATCCATCCTGACCGGCGCTGCGCCTGGCCAGGTGGCTACGGCACTCAGTTGCCGCGGTAGGTCGAGAAGCCGTAGGGGCTCAGCAGCAGCGGGATGTGGTAGTGCGGCACAGTGCCGTCGACCGCAAAGATCACCGGCACTTCCGGGAAGAACGACGCCGTCTTGTGCGCAGCAAACCACTCGCCGGTCTGGAAGGTGACGCGGTAGGTGCCCTTTTCCAGCGCCTTGTCTTGGGGGTACAGCGCCGTGATGCGGCCCTGCTCGTTGGTGGTGCCGCTGCTCAGCTGCGTCCAGGCCTTGCCGTCCTGCTTTTCCAGCAACACTTTCACGCCGGGTGAAGGCAGGCCGTCCTGCAGGTTGAGCACGTGCACGCTGAGCGGGTTGCTGGCGGCAAAGGCGATGGCCGAAGCGCCGCACAGGGCGATGCCGGCGCACAGGGATTTGAACGTTGTCATGGTCAGGTTTCCTTTTCAGGGAGTTGGTGGGAAATCTTTGGCCGTCACCATTCAGTGGGCCGCCGCAGGCAGCACCTGGGCAATGGCTTTGAGGGCGCAGCCCTCGTCCTGGGCCGCACCGCCCGAGCCGCCGACGCCAATGGCGCCGATCACGTCCTTGCCCACGGTCAGCGGCACGCCGCCACCGATCAAGAGCAGCGAGCTGACGGTGTTGAGGTTCTGGGAATCGGGGTTGGCGCGCGCGTTGGCCGCCAGCAGGCGCGTCGGCGTCTTGGTCGAGAGCGCGGTGAAAGCCTTGCGCTGTGCGGCCTCGGTGTTGTGCGGGCCCACGCTGTCGTCGCGCTGCACGGCGATCAGGTTGCCGCCCCGGTCCACCACCACCGCCACGGCCGAGCGGCCATCGGCATGGCAGGCGGCCAGCGTGGCGTTGACCAGCGCGTTGGCCAGCGCCAGCGACACATTGGGCTGCTGCAGCACCAGGGCGGGCGGTGCGGCCAGGGCGCTGGTGGTGGCGCCGGCGCACAGGGCGGTGGCGGCCACGGCGGTCAGGGCCTGGCGGGCAAAGCGGCGAAATGGCATGGGCGGTTTCCTTTCAGGGGCTTGGCGAATCGAAGAGCCCTGATGGTGCTCGCCAGCCCCCGTCAAACCCATGGCATGCGCATGACAAAGTTGTAATGCACGCGTACGCCGTTTGCGCCTACCCTTGGCTCCCTGGAGGCACACGCACATGCGCATATTGGTGGTGGAAGACGAGGTCAAGGCGGCGGACTACCTGCGCAAGGGCCTGGGTGAATCGGGCTACCTCGTCGAGGTGGCGCACAACGGCATCGACGGCCAGTTCCTGGTGCAGGAGAGCGCGTTCGACCTGGTCATCCTGGACGTCATGCTGCCGGGCCTGGACGGCTGGCAGCTGCTGCAGATCATCCGGCGCAAGAGCCAGGTGCCGGTACTGTTCCTGACGGCGCGCGACGCGGTGGAAGACCGTGTCAAGGGCCTGGAGCTGGGCGCCGACGACTACCTGGTCAAGCCGTTCTCGTACGCCGAGCTGCTGGCGCGCGTGCGCACGCTGCTGCGCCGCGGGCCGCCGCGCGAGGCCGAGCAGTTCCAGGTGGCTGACCTGCAGCTTGATGTGCTGCGCCGCCGCGTCACGCGCGCGGGCGAGCGCATCGTGCTGACGAACAAGGAATTCGCCCTGCTGCAGCTGCTGATGAGCCGCCACGGCGAGGTGCTGTCGCGCACGCAGATTGCCTCGCAGGTCTGGCAGATGAATTTCGACAGCGACACCAACGTGGTCGACGTAGCGATCCGGCGGCTGCGCGCGAAGGTGGACGACCCGTTTGCGCCCAAGCTGATCCAGACCGTGCGCGGTATGGGCTACACGCTGGAGGTGCCCGAATGACGCCGTGGCCGCGCGCGCTCAGCCTGCGCCTGGCGCTGATGTTTGCGCTGGCGAGCATGCTGCTGCTGGGCGCGCTCGGCCTGTACCTGTACCAGTCGCTGGCGCGCGAGATCGCTTGGCGCGACGACGAGGCGCTGGTGGGCCGGGTCGAGCGCATGCGCGCGCTGATCGGCGACAGCGACAGCATCGAGGCGCTGCGCCAGCGCCCGCAGCTCTACGCCAACATGCTGGGCAACCGCGAGAGCCTGCTGTGGGTGCTCGACGGCGCGGGCCGGCCGCTGATCGAGGTTAACCCGGAGCACCTGCCGGTGCCCGTGCTGCCCCAGGGCCCGGGCGTGCAGCTGCGCGGCAGCGAGGGCGCCGAGCCGGCGCGCCTGGCCTGGCAGCATGTCACGCACGAGGGGCAATCGCTCACGCTGGTGGCCGGCAAGCTGCTGGCCGAGCGCACGCAAATGCTGGCCGCCTACCGGCTCAAGCTGTGGCTGGCGCTGGGCACGGGCGCAGTGCTGGCCTTCGGCCTGGGCTGGGCCGTGAGCCAGCGCGGCCTGCGCCCGGTGCGCACGCTGGCGGCGCGCGCCGCCGCCATCGACGTGCAGCACCTGCACCTGCGCGTGCAGGGCGTGGAGCAGGTGCGCGAGCTGCAGCAACTGGGCGAGGCGCTCAACCAGATGCTGGCGCGCCTGGAGGACGGCTTTGGCCGGCTGTCACGCTTTTCCGAAGACCTGGCGCACGAGATGCGCACGCCCTTGAACAACCTGATGGGCCAGACCCAGCTGGCGTTGCAGAAGACCCGCACGGTCGAGGACTACCAGGCACTGCTGGCCTCGGGCCAGGAGGAATACGAGCGCCTGGCGCGCATGATCGACAACATGCTGTTTCTGGCGCGCGCCGAGCAGCCCAATGCCGCGGTGCGCCGCGAGCCCCTGGCGCTGCACGACGCAGTGGCGCAGCTGTGCGACTACTTCGAGGGCATGGCCGAGGAGCGCGGCATCACGCTGGTCAATGCCGCGCACGGCACGCTGCACGCCGATCCACAGCTGCTGCGCCGGGCCCTGGCCAACCTGATCGCCAATGCGCTGCGCTATGGGGCCGCCGACAGCCCGGTGCACATCGCTTGCAGCACCGCGGGCGAAGCCTTGGAAATCGGTGTGACCAACCAGGGCACGCCGATTGCGGCCGAGCATGTGCCACGGTTGTTCGACCGTTTCTACCGCTGCGACCCGGCGCGCGCCCAGCCAGGCGACTCGGGCGGGCTGGGCCTGGCCATCGTGCGCTCCATCATGCAGATGCACGGCGGCAGCGTGCGGGTCGAAACCGGCGACAGCGGCACGCGCTTCGTGCTGGTGTTTCCGCGGCGCGGCTGAACCGGCCTGCCTCAAGCGCTGAAGACGGCAGCCATGCCCACTTCTTTCGAGGGGCCGGTATCTGACTGGCCAGGGGAGCAAAAATCACACGCGACAGATGCAGCATGCGCAAGCCTTGCGAAGTCCCTGTCGCTCGATCTAGGTTTACTGGAACTTCGGCGTGCGCTTTTCAATGAAGGCGGTCACCGCTTCACGGTGGTCTGCCGTCTTGTGGGCGATGGCCTGGTAGCCGGCCGACAGCTCCAAAAGCGAGGCCAGCGTGGCGCCCTGCCCTTCGCGCAGCAGGCGCTTGGTCATGCGCATCACGGCGCCGGGGTTGGCGGCGATCTTTGCGGCCAGGGCCCGGGCCGTGGGCAGCAGTTGGTCCTGCGGCACCACGCGGCTCACCAGGCCGCAGGCCAGCGCCTCCTGGGCGCTGATGGCCTCGCCGGTGAACGCCATTTCGGAGGCCTTGGCCATGCCCACGGCGCGCGGCAGCAGCCAGGCGCCGCCGTCGCCGGGCACGATGCCCACGCGCACGAAGCTCTCGGCAAAGGTCGCCGTTTCGCTCGCGATGCGGATGTCGCACATGCAGGTCAGGTCCAGCCCCGCGCCGATGGCCGGGCCGTTGACGGCGCAGATCACCGGCACGTCCAGCTCGTGCAGCGCCAGCGGGATTTGCTGGATGCCTTGGCGGTATTCCTCGCGGATCAGGTCGGGCGTGAGCGCGTCGTCGAAGAAGCGCCGCATGTCCTTGACGTTGCCGCCCGAGCTGAAGATGGGGCCGGCGCCGGTGAGGATGATGACCTTCACGCCGGCGTCCTTGCGCACGTCGGCGCACAGCTGCACGAACTCCTGCACCGCCGTGTTGCCGGTGAGCGCGTTGCGCGTCTCGGGCTGGTTCATGGTGACGGTGAGGATGGCGCCGTCGCGCTCTATGGTCAGAAAGGCCATGGGTACTCCATTAAAAAGAAGAGCTGTCAGCGCTTGACATACGGTAATTTCCACATGTTTTCAAATGGAAACGTTATACAGTCAAGCGATAGCAGCTATGAATTTCAAAGCGTGCTTTCCACGTCGGTAATGCGGCGCACCATGTCCAGCGTCAGTCCACGGTGCGCCAGCAGCGCCTGGCCGGCCACGTCGTGCCAGTAGGACTCGCTACCCGCGCTCTGGCGCCAGGCGTGCAGGCGGCGGGTGAACAGCTGCAGGTCGTATTCCTCGGTGAAGCCGATGGCGCCGTGGATGGAGTGCGCCAGCTCGGCCACGGCCAGCGCCGCCTCGCTGCAGCGCGCCTTGGCCGTGGCCACGCGCAGCCGGTCCGGCTGCACGCCCGCGCCACTGCAGCCCAGCTGCGCGGCCATGCGCGCGGCGAACACATGCTCGCTCATCACCGCCAGCTGGTGCTGGATGGCCTGGAACTTGCCGATCGGGCGGCCGAACTGCTGGCGCTCGTTGGCGTACTGCAGCGTGCGCTGGAACACATGGGCCAGCGCGCCCGCCATCTGCGGCGCGAGCACCGCTGCCTGCAGGGTGCGCAGGTCGGGCGCGACATCCACGGCCACGACGGGCGCGGCCCGCACCGCGTCGGCGCTCCAGGCCAGTGCGGCATCGAGCGCCAGCGCCTGGGGCGCGGCCTGCGCGCCGCCCACGGCCAGCAGGTGCCAGGCGTCGCCCGCCTGTACCAGCACAGACTGCGCCACCCGCCCGCCGCGCACCAGCGCGCAGCGCAGGCCGCCGTCGGCGGTTGTGTCCCCGCGCGCCAGCGCAATGCTGCCCGCCGGGCGCGCCACGCCGGCCCGGGCCAGCAGCGCGCGCGCCAGCATGGTCTCGGCCAGCGGCAGCGGCAGCGCATGAGCGCCGCATTGCTCCAGCACGCCGAACGCCTGGGACAGGCCCAGGCCGGCGCCGCCGTCGTCTTCACTCAGCAGCGCATCGGCCAGGCCGGTGGATTCGAGTTGCGCCCACAGCGCCGTCGCCTCCGGCGCATCGCGGCCGCCGGATTCGATGGCGCGTACCACGGCAGGGGTGCATTGGTCGGCGAGCAGCTGGCGCGCCGCGTCGGCAAACAGATCGTTGTCTTGGCTCATTGGCGTGTCTTTCGTTTCAGCGCAGCCCCAGGCCACGGGCGATCATGCCGCGCAGGATGTCGCGCGTGCCGCCGCGCAGCGAGAACGAGGGCGAGGCCTCGGTGATGTACTTGAGCGTCATCAGCAGCTCCACGGGCACGTCCTCGGCCTCGCGCGCGAACAGGTCGTCGGCAATCGCCGCGGGGATCATCTGCTCCAGCGTCGTGCCCAGCTCCTTGACCAGCGCGGCCTCGACGATGGGACTCTGGCCGCGCACCAGCTTGTCCTGGATCGCCACCGACATGGCGCGCAGCGGCGCGAGCTGCGTGAGCACCTTGCCGGCCAGGCGCTGGGCCGAGTCGCTGCGCCCCTGCGGCGTGCGCACGTAATCCAGCCACTGGTCGAACAGCACGATGCTGGAGAACAGCCGCTCGGGGCCGCTGCGCTCGAACGCCAGTTCCGCCGTCACCTGTTCCCAGCCCTGGCCCTCGGCGCCGATGAGCGCGTCGGGGCCCAGCTGCACGTTGTCGAAGAACACCTCGCAGAAATGGCTGTCGCCCGACAGGTCCTCGATGGGGCGCACGGTGACGCCGGGCAGCTGCAGGTCCACGATGACCTGCGACAGGCCCTTGTGCCGGTCGGCCGCCTCGCCCGAGGTGCGCACCAGCGCGATCATGTACTGGCAGTGGTGGGCGTTGGTGGTCCAGATCTTCTGGCCATTGAGTACAAAGCCCTGGTCATTGGGCGTGGCGCGCGTCTTCACGCTGGCCAGATCCGAGCCCGAGCCGGGCTCGCTCATGCCGATGCAGAAGAAGGCCTCGCCGCGGCACACCTTGGGGATGTAGAACTGCTTTTGCGCCTCGGTGCCGTATTTCAGGATCAGCGGCGCGCTCTGGCGGTCGGCGATCCAGTGCGAGCCCACGGGCGCGCCGCAGGCCAGGTATTCCTCGACCAGCACGTAGCGCGTGAAGGCGCTGCGCCCGCCGCCGCCGTATTCCCTGGGCAGGGTGACGCCGATCC
Source organism: Alicycliphilus denitrificans (assembly GCF_044792555.1). GTDB lineage: Bacteria > Pseudomonadota > Gammaproteobacteria > Burkholderiales > Burkholderiaceae_C > Alicycliphilus > Alicycliphilus denitrificans_A. The sequence goes on along the minus strand of NZ_CP126238.1, from coordinate 164,029 downwards.
AGCCCTTTTGCCCCAGCTTGCGGCTCAGCTCGGCGCTGTAGCCGCCCCAGGAGCGGGCGCGCACATGGGCCGGCAAGTCCTTGATGGCCTCATGCAGGAAGGCGCGCACCTCGGCACGCAGGGCCTCGTCCTCGGCCGGTATGCGCGTGAGCGCGAGTGAATCCAGGGTGCTCATCCCGGTGTCCTTGTGTTAGCGAGAAAAAACCGCACCGTCATTCCGGCGCAAGCCGGAATCCACAGTGCGAGTCCCTGGATCCCGGCTTGCGCCGGGATGACGGGTTTCATTTTGCGGGGTGACGAAGTCGCCATGTCTGCCAGCTGAAGTTATTGCAGCGGCACCTTGGCCTGGGTGACGATGCGCTTCCACAAGGCAATCTCGCCCTTTTGGAAGTCGTGCATCTGCGCCGGACCGCCGGTCATGGGCGTGGCGCCCAGGCGCTCGTAGAAGGCGCGCGTCTCGTCCATCCTGGAGATGCTGGTGAACAGCTCGGCCAGCTTCGCCGTCTCGGCGGCAGGCGTCTTGGCGCTGACCATGGCGCCCACCCAGGTGTAGGCCTCGTAGCCGGGCAGGCCGGCCTCGCCCATGGTGGGCACCTCCGGCGCATTGGCCACGCGCTTGTCGGCCGCCACGGCCAGGATCTTCAGGCGTCCGCCCTTGGCCAGCTCCAGCACCGCCGTGACCTCGGCAAACGCATAGTCCACCGTGCCCGAGGCCACGGCGGTCATGGTCTCGCCCGCGCTCTTGAAGGGCACGTGCACGGTCTGCAGGCCGGCCTTGTCGTTAAACAGCTCGCCCATCAGCTGGTAGCCGGCCGAGCCGGCGCCGAAGTTCACCTTGCCCGGATGGGCCTTGGCATGGGCCAGCAAGCCCTTCAAGTCGCCGTAGGGCGCGGTCGGCGGCACCACCAGCATGGCGGGCGAGCGCATCATCATGGTCAGCGGCGAGAAATCCTTTACCGGATCGTAGGGCAGCTCCTTGAACAGCGCCGCGTTCACGGCCAGCGTGGAGTTGCTGCCGATAAACACCGTGTAGCCATCGGCCGGCGCGGCCAGCACCTGCTTGACGGCCAGGAAGCCGTTGGCGCCGGGCTTGTTCTCCACCACCACGGCCTGGCCCGTGAGGTCCTGCAGCTTCTTGGCGAAGTAGCGCGCCGAGGTGTCGGTGCCGCTGCCGGGCCCGAAGGGCACGACGAACTTGATGGTCCTGGACGGAAAGGCCTGGGCCTGGGCGGCCGGCGCCAGGGCGGCGCCCAGTGCCAGGGCGCCGGCGCCCAGCAGGGCGCGCAGGGTGGTTCTGCGGTGCGATGGCATGGTTTTTTGTCTCCTCTGCGTCCGGTGACGGAACGGGGACCTCACTGTAGGCAGGACGCCTAGCGGTGTCTAATATTAAAAAATTCGATTTCAATATTCATCAGGTATCAAATGAACCTGCGACAGCTCCAGCAATTCGTCACACTGGCGGAGACGGGCAACTTCCACCGCGCGGCCGAGCGCCTGCACATGGCCCAGCCGCCGCTGTCGGTCTCGATCCGCAAGCTCGAAGAGGAGCTGGGCAGCGCCCTGTTCGAGCGCAGCACCACGGGCGTGACGCTCACCCCCGCCGGCCAGGCCATGCTGGGCGACGCGCGCCGCGCGCTGCTGCACGCCCAGCAATGCCGCCAGGCCGTGCTGGACGCGCGCGAGGGCACGGGCGGGCGGCTGCGCCTGGGCATCATCGGCTCGGCCACCTACGCGCTGCTGCCGCGGCTGATCCCCTCGCTGCGCGCGCGCTACCCGCAGATCACGCTGGAGCTGACCGAGGCCACCTCCTCCGAGATCCTGGAGGGCCTGCTCGCGCGCCGCTTCGATGCCGGCCTGCTGCGCTTTCCGCTGCTCGACGCGAGCGGCTTCGAGCTGCTGCCGCTGGACCGCGACGACTTCGTGCTGGCCGTGGCCGAAACCAGCCCGCTGGCCGGGCGCGAGGCGATTGCCCTGCACGAGGCGGCGCACGAGCCCTTCATCATGTACCCGCGCTCCAAGGTGCCGGGCCTGTCGGCCCTGGCCATGATGCGCTGCCAGTTCTCGGGCTTTGCGCCCCAGGTGGCGCAGGAGGCCAGCCAGGTGCAGACCATCATGAGCCTGGTGGCCTCGGGCCTGGGCGTGGGCCTGGTGGCCGGCGTGGCGCGCCAGGTGGTGCCGCGCGGCGTGAAATGCCTGGATTTGACCGACAACCCGCCGGGCTTTCACGTCAGCATCGCGCTGGCCCGGCTGGCGGGCGACGCGAGCCGCGTGGTGCAGCGCTTTGCCGAGCATGCGCTGCGCTTTGCCAGCACCCCGCAGGCACAGGGGGGCGAACCAGAATAATCCCGCCCGAAGAAGTCTTGACGCACTGCAAGATTGTCCTACTGGTGCATCGTTAACCCGCATCCGCGGCAAGTGGCCCACCTGGCACTCAGCGGACAATACCGTCCCATGGAGATGACAGATACCCCCACACCGCTTGCGCAAACCCTGCCGGCTGACCAGAGCAGCGGCCGGCAGCCCGATGTGCTCATCGTCGGCGGCGGCCCGGCCGGACTGTCGCTGGCGGCCGCGCTGGCGCAGGCCGGCATGCAGGTCACGGTGCTTGAGCAACAGGCCGAGTCCGTGCTGGCCAACCCGCCGCCCGACGGGCGCGAGATTGCCCTCACCCACCCCAGCGTGGCCACGCTGCAGCGCCTGGGCAGCTGGCAGCGCCTGGCCGAGTATGAGGTCGGCCTGCTGCGCGAGGCCCAGGTGCACGACGGCCCCGTGGGCCAGCGCGGCGCCATGCAGCTGCACGCGGGCGGCAGCGGGGTCGATCACCTGGGCTGGATCGTTCCCAACCACGCGCTGCGCCGCACGGCCTACGAGGTCGCTCGGCGCGAGGCGGGCGTGCGCCTGATCACCGAGGCACGCGTGACGCACGTGGCCGTCACCCCCGCCTATGCCGAGCTGGAATACACCGACGCGCGCCAGCCCGGCACGCCCGCGCAGCGCCTGCAGGCCCCGCTGCTGGTGGCGGCCGACAGCCGCTTCTCCAGCATCAGGCGCCAGCTGGGCATAGGCGCCTCCATGCACGACTTTGGCCGCACCGTCATCGTCTGCCGCCTGCGCCACGAGCTGCCGCACCACGAGATCGCGCACGAATGCTTTGGCTACGAGCAGACCCTGGCCATCTTGCCGCTGCCCAATGACCTGGTGGATGGCGCGCCCCTGTGCTCGGCCGTGGTCACCACCGGCGCGGCGCAGGCGCAGGAGCTGCTGGCCCTGCCGCCCGAGGAATTCGCCGCGCGCGTGCAGGCGCAGTTTCAAAATCGCCTGGGCGCCATGCGCCTGGTGGGCGAGCGCCACTCCTACCCGCTGGTGGCCGTGTACGCGCACCGCTTCGCCGGCCCGCGCTGCGCCCTGCTGGGCGACGCCGCCGTGGGCATGCACCCGGTCACGGCGCATGGCTACAACCTGGGCCTGGCGGGCGTGGAGGGCCTCACCCACGCCCTGGCCGCGGCGCATGCGCGCGGCACCGACATAGGCGCGGCCAGCGTGCTTGAGCCCTACGCGCGCGGCCACCACCGCCACGCCTGGCCGCTGTACCAGGGCACGAACGCCATCGTGCGCCTGTACACCGACGACCGCCCGCTGCCACGCCTGCTGCGCCAGGCGGTGCTGGCCGGCTCCAGCCGGCTGCCGCCGCTCAAGGGCCTGATCGTGAGCCAGCTCACCGGGCGCAGACCGGCCTGGCCCACAACGGCGCCGTAACCCGCCCATGGACGCCCTGCTGGACCAGCTGTCCCAGTCCGTGACCCGGGCGCGCACGGTCGAGGAACTCACGCGGCCGCTGCTGGAACTGCTCGAAGACATCACCGGGCTCGAATCCACCTACCTCACGGTGATCGACCTGGAGCAGGGTGTGCAGCGCATCCTGTACGCGCGCAACACGCGCCAGATGCGGATTCCCGAGGGACTGTCCGTGTCCTGGAGCGACACCCTGTGCAAGCGCGCGCTCGACGAGGGCCGCCCCTTCAGCGCCGACGTGGGCCAATGCTGGGGCGACTCGCAGGCCGCGGCGGCGCTGGGCATCCAGACCTACGCCAGCACCCCGGTGCGCATGACCGACGGCCAGCTCTACGGCACGCTGTGCGCGGCCAGCGCCGACCGGCACCCGCTCACCCCCGCCGCCGAGCACGCGCTGGCGCTGTTCGCCCGCCTCATCGCCCAGCAGGTGGAGCGCGAACGGATGGTGCAGCAGCTGCTGCAGGCCAACGCCATGCTGACGGCCCATGCCAGCACCGACAGCCTCACCGGCCTGCCCAACCGCCGTGCGCTGCGCGGCATGCTGCAGCAGCAGCTGGCCCAGGGCCGGCGCCAGGGCAGCACGGTCATGGTCGCATTCGTGGACCTGGACGGCTTCAAGGCCATCAACGACACCCACGGCCACGACGCGGGCGACCGCTTCCTGGTGGACATGGCCGAGCGCCTGCGGCCGGCCCTGCGCGCCCAGGACTTTCTGGCCCGCTACGGCGGCGACGAATTCGTGGTGATAGGCCCAGGCCCCGCGGCGGGCCCCGCCGTGGAGGCCGCGTGCCAGGCCTTCGGCCGCCGGGTCGCCGAGGCCACGCGCGGGCGCTTCGAATGCGCCGGCGCCACCATCGACTATGCCGGCGCCAGCGTGGGCGTGGTCGCGGTGCCGCCCGGCGACACGGACATCGACGCGGCCCTACGCCGGGCCGACCTGGCCATGTACGCAGCCAAGCAGGCACGACTCGCGCGGCGCCGAATGGCGCCCGCCGCGCGTCATGCGCCTTGAAACTCCTTATTCGATAGCTGTAATCGCTTTTCAGGCAAGCATTTGAAGCGTTTTTCGCATACAAATCACACGCCACCAAAAACCCCTCTACCATCGCCCCACCCAACAACAGGAGCGAATAAATGGGAATGTTTCAATGGACCGAGCGCCCGGCTCAGGCACTGGCGAATGGGGGAGTGATCGGCCCCGACGAGCGCCTGCCCTGGGGGCAGACGGGCCTGATGGGTATTCAGCACGTGATCGCCATGTTCGGCGCCACGGTGCTGGCGCCCATCCTGATGGGCTTCGACCCGAATCTGGCGGTGTTCATGAGCGGCATAGGCACGCTCATTTTCTTTGTGATCACCGGCGGCAAGGTGCCCAGCTACCTGGGCTCCTCGTTCGCCTTCATCGGCGTGGTCATCGCCGCCACGGCCTACGCGGGCAAGGGGGCGAATGCCAACATCGGCGTGGCGCTGGGCGGCATCATCGCCTGCGGCGCGGTCTACGCCCTGGTGGGCGTGCTGGTGCACCTGATGGGCACGGGCTGGATAGAGCGTTTCATGCCGCCCGTGGTCACGGGCGCGGTGGTGGCCGTGATCGGCCTGAACCTGGCGTCCATTCCCATCAAGAACATGGCGGCGAACAACTTCGAGAGCTGGATGCAGGCGCTGACCTTCGTCTGCGTGGCCCTGGTGGCGGTGTTCACGCGCGGCATGGTGCAGCGGCTCTTGATCCTGGTGGGCCTGATCCTGGCCAGCCTGGGCTACGCGCTGTTCACGAATGGGCTGGGCTGGGGCAAGCCGGTGGATCTGTCGGGCGTGCTGGCCGCGCCCTGGTTCGGCGTGCCGCAGTTCCACGCACCCGTGTTCAGCGGCCCGGCCATGCTGCTCATCGTGCCAGTGGTCATCATCCTGGTGGCCGAGAACCTGGGCCACATCAAGGCCGTGACGGCCATGACCGGCAAGAACCTGGACCAGTACATGGGCCGCGCCTTCATCGGCGATGGGCTGGCCACCATGGTCAGCGGCGCGGCCGGCGGCACGGGCGTGACCACCTATGCCGAGAACATCGGCGTGATGGCCGCCACGCGCATCTACTCCACCGCCGTGTTCCTGGCGGCGGCACTGATCGCCGTGCTGCTGGGCTTCTCGCCAAAGTTCGGCGCGCTGATCCAGGCCATTCCGCTGCCGGTGATGGGCGGCGTGTCCATCGTGGTGTTCGGCCTGATCGCCATCGCCGGGGCCAAGATCTGGGTGGACAACCGGGTGGACTTCTCGCAGAACAAGAACCTGATCGTGGCCGCCATCACGCTGATCCTGGGCACGGGCGAGTTCACGCTGAAGTTTGGCGACTTTGCGCTGGGCGGCATTGGCACGGCGACCTTTGGCGCCATCGTGCTCTACGCGCTGCTGAACCGGGAGCGCTGAATACCTGCGGCGCCGGCTCAGCGGCGCAGCAGCGACCACACGAACTCAATACCCGCCGCGACCAGGTCGAACTGCTCACTGTTGCGGCCCGCCAGCCGTTCGCGCTGGCGCTCGCGCTCCTCGCGGGCGCGGTTGCGCTCCAGGGCGACGAGGGCATCTGCCAGGGCCTCGGGTGAGCGCTCCTCGGCCTGGGCGCTGGCCTGCCGCGCGGCCCGGCCGTGGCGCTCCAGGGCCTTGTCCACCGCCTCGGGGTCGAGCAGCGCCAGGGCCGAGCGGCAATAGGGGCAGGCGTGCTCGTGGCGTATGTCCACCGCGCCGCCGCAGCTGGTGCAGGCAATCGTGCCCACGCGCCGCGCCAGGGCCTCGATCTCCAGCCTGGACAGGTGGCGCACAAAACCCTTTTCCACCATGAAGGAGCCGAAGGTGGAAAAGCGCCCGTGGCGCGCCGCGCAGCGGTAGGTGACGTAGCGCCCGCCCTGGGCGATGTCGTAGCCCTTGACCAGGCCCTGGCTGCAGTGCGGACAGCGCAGCCGCTCGGACAGCGGGCGGTGCGCGTCACCGCGGTGCGCGTGCAGCAGCTCGAACAGCTGCAGCACGGCGGCCGGTGCCAGGCGGGTGTTTTCCTGCGGGTCGAACCACAGGCCCTGGCAGGCAAAGCACAGGTCCAGCTCCAGCTGAGCGCCACCGCTGGCGGCGAAGCGGCGCACTTGCGCGGGTTGGCGGCAGGAGGGGCAAAGCGGCGTGAGAGGCATCGTGACGGTGATCGTAGCGCCGCCAGGGCCGATGCCAGGCGTGCCACACCTGCGGCCCGAACACAGGGTTATCCCTAGGTTTGACTGTTAAGATTTCCGTTTCTTTTTTCTGCCCTGCCCCGGCCGCACCCGTCTGCCGGCGCGGGGCCCTTGATCCGGAGTCTGTGTGTCCCCATCCTCGTCCTCCCGCATCCAGCACCCGGGCCTGGCCCAGAAGATCATGAGCGCGGACCAGGCCGCGGCCCTGATTCCCGCAGGCAGCAATGTCGGCATGAGCGGTTTCACCGGCTCCGGCCATCCCAAGCTGGTGCCGCAGGCGCTGGCGGCGCGCATAGAGGCCGAGCATGCGGCGGGCCGGCCGTTCAAGGTCAATGTGTGGACCGGCGCCTCCACCGCGCCCGAGCTCGACGGCGCGCTGGCCAAGGTGGGCGGCATGGGCCAGCGCCTGCCGTTCCAGTCCGACCCCATCTGCCGCGACAAGATCAACGCCGGCGAGGTGGATTACCTGGACATCCACCTGTCGCACGTGGCGCAGCAGGCCTGGTTCGGCTTTCTCGGCCCGATGCAGGTGGCGGTGGTCGAGGTGCTGGGCATCCTGCCCGACGGGCGCCTGATCCCCTCGGCCGCCGTGGGCAACAACAAGACCTGGCTGGACATTGCCGACAAGGTGATCCTGGAGGTCAACTCCCTGCCCCCCGCCGAGATGGAGGGCATGCACGACATCTACTATGGCACGGCCATTCCGCCGCGGCGCCTGCCCATCAACCTGACCCAGCCGATCGAGCGCATCGGCGAGCCCTATCTGCGCGTGGACCCGGCCAAGGTGATTGCGGTGGTACCCACGCACCATGGCGACCGCGACACGGCGTTTGCCAAGCCCGACGCGGTGTCGAGCCAGATTGCGGCACACATCATCGACTTCCTGGCGCATGAGGTGAAGGTCGGCCGCCTGCCCAAGGCCATGCTGCCGCTGCAGTCGGGCGTGGGCAATGTGGCCAACGCGGTGCTGGCCGGGCTGCTGGACGGCCCGTTCGACGATCTGCTGGGCTTTACCGAGGTGCTGCAGGACGGCATGCTGGAACTTATCAAGCGCGGCAAGATGGCGGCGGCATCGGCCACGGCGATCTCGCTGAGCCGGGACGCCCTGAAGGAATTCACCGACAACATCGGCTTCTACCGCGAGCGCATCGTGCTGCGCCCGCAGGAGATCAGCAACCACCCCGAGCTGGTGCGCCGCCTGGGCGTGATCGCCATGAACGCCATGATCGAGGCCGACATCTACGGCAACATCAACTCCACCCACATCATGGGCAGCAGCATGATGAACGGCATCGGCGGCTCGGGCGACTTTGCGCGTAACGGCTACCTGTCGTTCTTCGTCACGCCCTCGGTGGCCAAGGGCGGGCAGGTCAGCTGCATCGTGCCCATGGTCTCGCATGTGGACCATACCGAACACGACACCCAGATCATCGTCACCGAGCAGGGGCTGGCCGACCTGCGCGGCCTGGCGCCGCGCCAGCGCGCGCAGGTGATCATCGACAAATGCGCCCACCCCGACTGGCGCCCGCTGCTGCAGGACTACTTCGACCGCGCGCGCCAAAAGGGCGGCCAGCACACGCCGCACATCCTGGGCGAGGCATTGAGCTGGCACCAGCGCTGCCTGGATACGGGCAGCATGCGCGTGTGATGGGGCTGTCGCCCACGCGCTGCAGGCAGGGGCGGTAGCGGGCATGATGCGGGCTTTGTCATCTTCATTGCCACGCGTTATGTCCCTCTGGAAAAAGCCCGTCTCCCTCGACCTGATCCAGGCCTCTCACGCCAACACCGCCATTTCGCACCTGGGCATCGAGATCACCGAAATCGGTGATGACTTCCTGCGCGGCCGCGTGCCGGTCGACGAGCGCACCCGCCAGCCCTTCGGCCTGCTGCACGGCGGCGTGAGTGTGGTGCTGGCCGAGACGCTGGGCTCCATGGGCGCGTTCTATGCCTCGCCCGAAGGCCATCGCGCCGTGGGCCTGGACATCAACGCCAACCACCTGCGCGCCGCCACCAGCGGCTGGGTCACGGGCACGGCACGGCCGGTGCACGTCGGCAAGACCACCCAGGTGTGGCAGATTGACATGCTGAACGACGAGGGCCAGCTGACCTGCGTTTCGCGCATCACCATGGCGGTGCTGGCACCAAAATAAAGAACACCCCCCTGAGCGGCTGCGCCGCTTCCCCCTTCTCTCGAATTGCTGCGCAATTCGGGAAGGGGGACGCCGCCGGTGCTGCGGGGCGGCCCTTGCACGGCGGCCCTAGCCTAGCTTGCGCCAGATTCAAGTCGAATTGGCCTGCAGCGCTTATCCATCAAGCGCCTACAGCTATCTATTCAGAAGCATCACCGGCCTGCCGCGCCAGACGCTCGCTCTTCCAGTAGACCTCGCTGCCGCCGTCCATGCGGTTGAGCACGCGCGAGAGCACGAACAGCAGGTCGGACAGGCGGTTCAGGTACTGGCGCGGCGCGGCGCGCATGGCCTCGCTCTGCTGCAGCTCGACCACGGCGCGCTCGGCGCGGCGCGCCACCGTGCGGCACACATGCGCCTGGCAGGCGGCGCGCGTGCCCGCGGGCAGGATGAATTCCAGCAGCCGCGGCAGCTCGGCGTTGTAGCGCGCCAGCGCCTGGTCGAGCTGCAGCAGCGCATCCTCCTTGAGCAGCTCGTAGCCGGGCATGGACAGCTCGCCCCCCAGGTTGAACAGCTGGTGCTGCACGTCGATGAGCAGCTCGCGCATGTCCGGCGGCAGGGGTTCGCACAGCAGCAGGCCGATGTGGCTGTTGAGCTCGTCCACGTCGCCCATGGCCTGCGGGCGGCCGCTCGCCTTGGACACGCGGGTGTTGTCGCCCAATCCGGTGGTGCCGTCGTCGCCGGTGCGGGTGGCGATCTGTGTCAGTCTGTTGCCCATGGTGCATTTCCTCTTGCAATGGGGCCGGATTGTGCGCCATGGAGTGCGCGGCCTGGCGCCTGCCCGCAGAGACCGCACTTCTACAATGCCAGCCATTTCCATGACGCCCGGAGAGCACCATGAACGCCCCCGCCCACGCGCCCCTGCGACTGCCCCGCCCCGTGCCCCAGGCCCTGCTGGAGGCGCTCCAGCAGCGCTTTGGCGCGCAGTATTCCAGCGCCCTGGCGGTGCGCGAGCAGCACGGGCGCGACGAGGGCTCGATCAGCGCACCCCCGCCCGCGGCCGTGGTGTTTGCCGAAAGCACGCAGGACGTGCAGGACGCCGTGCGCCTGGCCGCGCAGCATGCGGTGCCGGTGATCGCCTACGGCGCGGGCTCCTCGCTGGAAGGCCATCTGCTGGCCGTGCAGGGCGGCATCAGCATCGACGTGGGCCGCATGAACCACGTGCTCTCCATTGATGCCGACGATCTCACCGTCACCGTGCAGCCCGGCATCACGCGCAAGGCCTTGAACGAGGCCATCAAGGACACCGGCCTGTTCTTCCCCATAGACCCGGGCGCCGACGCCAGCATCGGCGGCATGGCCGCCACGCGCGCCAGCGGCACGAATGCCGTGCGCTACGGCACCATGCGCGAGAACGTGCTGGCGCTGCAAGTCGTCACCGCCAGCGGCGAGGTGATCCGCACCGGCACGCGCGCCAAGAAGAGCAGCGCCGGCTACGACCTGACGCGCCTGATGGTGGGCAGCGAGGGCACGCTGGGCCTGTTCACCGAGGTCACCGTGCGCCTGTACCCGCTGCCCGAGGCGGTGAGCGCCGCCATCTGCTCGTTCCCCAGCATCGAGGCCGCCGTGCGCACCGTGATCCAGACCATCCAGCTGGGCGTGCCCATTGCGCGCGTGGAGCTGATCGACGTGAACTCGGTGCGCGTGGTCAACGCGCACAGCAAGCTGAACCTGCGCGAAGAGCCGATGCTGCTCATGGAGTTCCACGGCTCGCCCACCGGCGTGCAGGAGCAGGCCGAAACCGTGCAGGCCATCGCCCAGGAGTTTGGCGGCAACGCCTTCGAATGGGCCACCACGCCCGAGGAGCGCACGCGCCTGTGGACCGCGCGGCACAACGCCTACTTCGCCGCCGTGCAAAGCCGCCCGGGCTGCAAGGCCATCAGCACCGACACCTGCGTGCCCATCAGCCGCCTGGCCGACTGCCTGCTGGAGTCGGTTCATGAAGCCGACGCCAGCGGCCTGCCCTACTTCCTGGTGGGCCATGTGGGCGACGGCAACTTCCACTTCGGCTACCTGCTGGACCCGAACGCGCCCGAGGAGCGCGAGCGCGCAGAGGCGCTGAACCACCAGCTCGTGGCGCGGGCGCTGTCCATGGGTGGCACCTGCACGGGCGAGCATGGCGTGGGCGTGCACAAGATGGGCTTCCTCGTGGACGAGGCGGGCACGGGCGCGGTGGAGATGATGCGCGCCATCAAGCGCGCACTGGACCCGCAGAACATCCTCAATCCGGGGAAGATCTTCGCGCTGTGAGCCAGCGTCACCTGTATGCTATTTTTATAGTAGTTTTAAACGCCTATGCCATGGGCATTTGAGGTCGATTCTTGCAAAATTCTGGCGGAGCATCCGTGCCACGCCGCAGAGCAGCATTGTTCTTGCCCGTCTCCCGCAGTACGATGGCCGCGGCCACGCGCCGCGCTCGTCGCATGGCTGTTGGTTCCTCGAACGAGCGAACACAAAGGAAAGCACCATGGGCAACGAACATGCGGCGCCCGAAACGCAAGGGGTCACGGTGCAGCCACTGGCCACGCTGGACCTGGGTCCCGAGATAGCGGGCATGGCGGGACGCGAGCTGCGCATGCGCCTGGTGACCATCGCGCCCAGAGGCGTCTTCGGCCCGCTGCACAGCCATGTCGACCGGCCGGGCCTGGTCTACATACTGCAGGGCACGATCACCGACCATCGCAACGGCGTCGCCACGGACTACGGGCCGGGCGTGGGCTGGCCCGAGGACAGGAACACCAGGCACTGGCTGGAGAACCGGGGGGCGGTTCCGGCGGTGGAGATCTCCGTCGATATTGTCAGGCGGCCGTGAGCACCGGCCCGAGCCGGTGCGGCCTCACGCCGCAGAGCGCACGACCTGCAGGCTGCGCGCGGCCACGCCCGCGCCGACAAAGCCCGCCGACACCACGCTGAGCGCCAGCGCCAGGGCCGAGCCGTAGAAGATGCTGGCGTTCATCTGCGCATCCAGCATGGCGCCGAACACCGGCGCCGCCAGGCAAAAGCCCAGGTCCAGGCCCGAGTACACCGTGCCGTACACGCGCCCCGTGGCGCCGGGCGGGGCGGCGCGCTTGATGAGCATGTCGCGCGAAGGGCCGGCGATACCGATGCCCATGCCGGCCAGCGAGGCCACGGCCAGTGCCGCCATGCCTGGCAGCACGCCCAGCCCCACCAGCACCAGCAGCGTGGCCGAGGCCAGCAAGCACACGCTGATGGTCTTTTCCAGCCGCTGCACGCGGCCCACGAGGAAGCCGCCTATGACCATGCCCATGGCGCCGCACAGCATGTAGCCGGTGACCACCATGGTGGTGAGCGACAGCGGCATGTCGTACATGCGCTGCAGCGACGGGGCGGCGAAGCTCTGGATGGCGCTCAGCGAGCAGGTGCTCCAGAAGAAGAACGAGAAGCACAGCCACACCGCGGGTAGCCTGAGGAAGGCCATGGGGTGCTCCTGCACGTCCGCGCCGCCGGCCGCCCCCTTGGGCCCCTGGTGCGCCCAGGCGCCCTGGCGGTCGTCGAGCGCGTCACGGTTCCACACCATGATGGCCAGCACCAGCAGCGCCAGTGCCGCGCCGCCCAGGCAGGCCATGCGCCAGGAGCCCGTGGCCGTGGCGATACCGGCCATGAACACGGGCGCGGTGGCCCAGCCCAGGTTGCCCGAGATGCCGTGCACCGAGAAGCCATGGCCCAGGCGCGCGGGCGACACGCGCTTGTTGAGGATGGTGAAGTCCACCGGGTGGAAGGGCGCGTTGCCCAGCCCCGCCAGCACGGCCGCCGCCACCAGGCCGGCATAGCCGTTGGCCGTACCGGCGACCAGGCCGGCCGCGGCAAAGCTGGCAAGGGCCACAAACAGCACCGGGCGGGCGCCCACCTTGTCCACAAGAAAGCCCGACAGCGCCTGTCCCGTGCCCGAGACCACGAAGAACACCGACAGCAGCAGGCCCAGCTCGGAATAGCTGTAGCCGAAGTCCTGGATCAGGAACGGGAACAGCGGCGGCAACAGCATGTGAAAGAAATGCGAGGAGCCATGCGCCAGGCCGATCAGGCCAATGGTGCGCGCGTCCTGGCGCAGGGAGGGGGTAGCGGTCGTCATGAAGCTGATGTTAGGCAAGGCGCGCAAGTCCGATATACGATAGGCGGCCAATTGCTGTCGCAATCATGCCAAGTCACGCCCCACCCCCCGATCGCGCCGACGCGCAGGCCAGCGCCCCTGCGCCGCGGGCGGCGCGCGTGCTGTCGTATGTGGAGTCGCTGACGCCCCATTTGTTCGTGCCCAGCCGCGAACGCCCGGTGCGCGCCAAGCACCGCGAGCTGCGCGCCGACACCCAGGTGCGGCCGCACAGCCACCCCTGGGCGCAGGTGGCCATCTCCACCACGGGCGTGCTGCGCCTGACGGTGCCGCATGGAGCCTACATCGTGCCGCCCTCGCGCGCGCTGTGGATTCCGCCCGGCGTGGAACACGCCGTGACCATGGTGGAGGACGCCGACCTGCGCACGCTCTACTTCTATCAGCCGCCCGGACGCTGCGGCCCCGGCGTGGCGCGCACGCAGGAGGAGCCCTGGCGCCAGTGCCGCGTGCTGGAGGTGTCCGAGCTGCTGCGCGCCCTGGTGCGCGAGATGCCCTCCGAGCCCGACGACGCCGCGCCGCTGCCGCCCGAGACCCTGCAGCGCGAGCACCACCTGAGCGCGCTGATCCAGGGCGAGCTGCGCCGCGCCAGCAGCGTGCGCCTGGGCGTGGACCTGCCGCGCGACAAGCGCCTGCGCCACCTGTGCGAGGCAGTGATTGCCGACCCCACGCGCCACGACACCCTGGCCGATTGGGCGCGCGACACCGGCGCCAGCCCGCGCACGGTGGCGCGCCTGTTTCGCCAGGAGCTCGGCAGTACCTTCACGCAGTGGCGCCAGCAGGTGATTTTGGCGCGCGCCGTGGCCCTGGCCGCGGGCCGCCGGCCCATCAACCAGATCGCGGCCGAACTGGGCTACAACAGCCCCAGCGCCTTCAGCGCCATGGTGCGCCGCGCCGTGGGGCTGGCGCCGGGGCGGTTCCTGGGTTCGCCCTGAATTGCGTAAGAAATCGCGTGCTTGAGCCTTTCAGGCAAGCGCGAAAAGCTATGTTTTCAGCAGCATTAGCGCGCCGTTGCGGGAAAGCCACGCGGACTCTACCAGCACCCCTAGAATCAGGGTTTTTCCTGATCCATGTCATGGAATGGATCCGCTGACGCCACGCTCTTAGCCCACATGCTCTCGACCGCCGAATCGCGCTACAACCAATGGGTGCGCGATCATTACCGTTTCCTGCTGCGCAGCGCCTGGGCCCTGACGGGCTCGCGTGCGCTGGCCGAGGACGTGGTGCAGGACTGCTTCACCAGCGCCTGGCGCTGGCGCAACCAGTTGCGCGATGCCAGCCTGGCGCGCGCCTGGCTGTTCCAGATCATGCGCCGCCATGCGCTGCGCCATCTGGTCCCTGACCAGCCCCTGGTCTATACCGAGCAGGCTCCGGACACGGTGGCCCCGCCTTCGGCACTCGACGACCAGCTTGACGTGGTCAAGGCCCTGGGCCGCATCGCGCCCATCCACCGCGAAGTGCTGGTGCTGTACTACTTCGACGACATGCCCACGGCCCAGATGGCCGAGGCGCTGGATATCGCTCCCGGCACGGTACTGTCGCGCCTGGCGCGCGCGCGCGAGGCCCTCAAGGCCGCGCTCAGCCCCGCGCCTGCGGCCAGCGCCAGCGTGATCCCCTTGCGAAAAGCCCAGAAATGACGCCCCAAGACACCCCGCAGGAAACGGCATTCGACCTACGCGCCCGCGCCGAGCTGGCCCTGGCCTTCGAGCCCAGCGAGCCGCCCGCCCATTTGCTGCGCCACACGCCCTGGCATGCGCGGCGTGGCGTGCGGCGCATGCTGGCCGCGCTGCTGGTCAGCGGCTCGGCGGCCTCGGCGGTGTTCGCGATGCGCCCGCCCGAGATCGTGCGCGCCGCGATCGAGCACGAATACTACGAGCGCACGCTGCGCGGCAGCTTCATGCCCGAGGCCGAGATCGCGCACCACCTGGACCTGGAGCCCGGCAAGGTCCTGCCGGGCTACACCCAGTTGATGCGCCCCTGCGACATCGACGGCACCAAGGCCTACCACCTGACCACCTTCTTCGAGAAGGGCGGCATCGTCACCGTGCTGGCCTTCGAGCAGCCCCTGTCTCTGGCTGACAACCACGGCTGGTGGGCCAATATGTACTGGCAGGTGGTGCACTCGCGCGAGGGCCGCCCGCTGGTGCTCGTGGCGCAGAAGAAGCAGGCCCTGGCCGTGGCCAGCAAGGCTCTGGTCGGCAGCGAGACGCCGCGCTGAACCGCTGGCAGCGCGCCAGCAACACTTTCCCTCAACCTTTGACAAGCCCACCAAGGAGACATCCATGCCTACCACGCCCCATTCACTGCCGCGCCGCCGCCTGCTCACGGGCAGCGCCAGCGCCCTGGCCGCCGCCGGCCTGGCCAGCTTCCACCAGGGCGCCCTGGCCCAGGCCGCCGCGCCGGCCGCCAAGCCCCTGCCCGGCTACGCCGGCTGGAAGAAGGCCGATGCCGTCATCGTGCACAGCTCCACGACCATCGAGACCAAGCGCAGCGCCTTCGGCACCAGCGTGATCACGCCCACCGACCAGCTGTACGTGCGCAACAACCTGCCTTCGCCGCCCGAGTCCATCGTCGCCGACCGCGACGCCTGGGAAGTGCAGATCGAGGGCGTCAAGCAGCCGCGCCGCATCAGCGTGCGCGAGCTCAAGACCCTGGGCCTGGAGACCGTGACCATGGTGCTGCAATGCTCGGGCAACGGCCGCGGCTTCTTCCCGAGCAAGCCCAGCGGCACGCCCTGGACCGTGGGCGCCGCGGGCTGCGTGGTCTGGAGCGGCGTGCCCGTGCGCGACGTGGTCAAGGCACTGGGCGGCGTGGCCGACGGCATGAAGTACATGACCGGCACGGGCGGTGAGGTGCTGCCGCCCGGTATCGACCCCAAGAGCGTGATCGTCGAGCGCTCGGTGCCCGCCGAAGCCCTGCAGGACGCGCTGCTGGCCTGGGAGATGAACGGCGAGCCCATCCCGCTGGCCCACGGCGGCCCGCTGCGCCTGATCGTGCCGGGCTACACCGGCGTGAACAACATCAAGTACATCAAGCAGCTGGCCTTCACGGCGCAGGAGAGCGACGCCAAGATCATGTCGCACGGCTACCGCATCTCGCCGCCCGGCAGCAAGGGCGACCCGAGCCAGCCTTCGGTGCAGGAGATGAGCGTCAAGTCCTGGATCAACAGCCCCCTGCCCGAGGATGGCCCCCAGGCCGCCGGCGTGGTGCAGATCCACGGCGTGGCCTTCGGCGGCATGCACGCCGTCAAGGGCGTGGAGGTCTCCATCGACGGCGGCAAGACCTGGAAGGCCGCACGCCTCGTGGGCCCGGACATGGGCAAGTACGCCTGGCGCCAGTTCGTGCTCCAGGCCCAGTTGCCCAAGGGCACGCATGTGCTGGCCAGCCGCGCCACCGACATGCAGGGCAATGTGCAGCCCGAGACGCGCGGCGAGAACCAGAGCGGCTACAACAACACCAGCTGGGCCGACCACGCCGTGACCGTGACCGTGGCCTGAGCGCCGCCGTCCTCCACTGATCTTTCACCACCTCGCCTGCGGGACGCGCCCGCAGGCTGGGTGCCTCTGCCTCCTTCTTTTGCGAGACCATTCCATGATGAAAACCCTGTTCCAGGCCGTCGCACTGGCCGCTGTCGCTCTGGCCGTTCCCGCCCAGGCCGACGAAGCCGCCCAGATGGCGCTGGGCAAGAAGCTGTTCACCACGGCCACGCCGGCCTGCGCGCTGTGCCACACGCTCAAGGACGCCGGTTCCGAGGGCGCCATCGGTCCAGTGTTTGACGAGCTGCAGCCCGACGCTGCGCGCGTGACACGCGCCCTGCGTGACGGCATCGGCTCCATGCCCTCGTTCAAGGGCGTGCTCAGCGAAGCCGAAATCGCCGCCCTGGCCCTGTACGTGAGCCGTGCCAGCCGCATGAAGTGAGCCGCAGGCAGCCCTGCGGGCTCAGCGCGACAGCGCGTCCAGCGTCGCGGCGTCCAGCTGGCCCGTCACCTTCAGGCCCTTGCTTGACTGGAAGGAGCGGATCGCGGCCACCGTGCGCGGGCCGATGGAGCCGTCGGGCGTGCCCACGTTGTAGCCCAGGGCATTCAGGCGCTCCTGCGCCTCGCGGGGCGACATGGAAGCGCCGGCCCTGGTCTGCGACGGAGCGGCGCCGCCGTCCACCCCCAGGCGCCCGCCGCCACCCAGGCCCTGGCCCTGCACGCTTTGCGCCTTGTAGTTGCGCAGCGCCACGACCATCTGGTTGTAGGCGTCCATGAACGCGGCCGTGATCACCTTGCCCTGGGCCGTGTTCTGGTAGCCGCCCAGCCCGCCGCCCATGCCGCCGCCAAACAGGGCGCCGAAGCCGGAAAAGTCGCTCTTGGAGGCACTGCCCTCGGAGGCCGCCACCTGCACGCCCGAACGGTTGTCCACCAGGGTCAGCATGGCGCTGGCCTCGCGCGTCTTCATGCCACCGCCAACGGCTGCCAGCGCACGGCCACTGCCGCCGCCGATCAGGCCGCCGAGCACGCCCCCCATGCCGCCGGCGTCGCTGTTGCTGAAGATGATCTCGGGCGACAGGCCATAGTCGGAGGCCACCATCTGGCCCTTGCCGAAATTGCTGCCGCCGCGCATCTCACCCGTGCCCATCAACTGGCGCTCGCGGTCCATGGCGCGCATGCCGGCGGCGCCGCGCTCCACGACCACGAAGCAGTTGGACTGCTGGATCAGCAGGCGCAGCAGATTGGCGGTGGGCGGCAGCTTGTACTCGTTGCGCAGGATGGTGTACCAGCCGGCGGCCTCGTTCTCGACCAGCGACACCGTGCCCAGCGACGACTGGCAATGCTCGAGCTGGCTACTCGCATTGGCGGCATTGCCGCCCGCGGCCGCGCCCGTGGCCACGGTCTTGGACTCGGCGCTGCCCATTTTCATATTCGTGGTTTCGCAGCCCGCGAGGGCCAGGGCGGCACAGGCGGTCGCCAGCAGGGAGAGGGTATTGAGGGACATGGCTATTCCTTTCCTGATCTCTAACTTTCTATCGATCAATGCGCAGCGATATGCGAGCGGCAGCGCGCGGACTCGGCCGGCAGACGGGCGGGAGTAAAAAATGATAGTCCTCCCATTGCCAATAACAATCCCCTTTTTTTCAGACTGCCCGCTGCTGCGGCGCTGCGGGTACCAGCGGCAGGCGGTAGATCCACAGCCCATGCCCGGCAAACGAGGGCAGCCGAGCGCTGGCGCACACGCCGGGCAGTTCGAACGCCAGGCTCACCAGCCAGCTACCCGGCGCCAGCTCGGCTGCGGCCTTGGCGGCCACGCGGGCCATGCTTTCAGGGCGCTGGAACACGTACACCAGGGCGTAGCCGCTCCAGTCGGCGGCCCAGATGTCGCCGCGGCGCACCCTGGCCCAGGGGCAGCGCAGGCGGCACAGCAGAGCCAGCGGCCGGCTCCATTCCAGCCCCTGCAGGCGCGCCTGCGGATAGGCTTCGCGCAGCGCCGCCAGGCCATGGCCCAGGCCACAGCCGGCATCGAGCACAGCGGCCCCCGCGGGCAGCGGCGCCTGGGCCGGCAGGCCGCGCAGCGCGCCCGCCGGCGTGGGAAACAGCGGCGCGTCGCGCCAGGCATTGAGCGGATACACCAGCAGCAGGATGGCCAGCGGCAGCAGCCAGGCCCAGGCCGGCAGGGCCACCGCACCGGCCAGGGCAACGGATACCGGAAAGCCCAGCGCGATCAGCCAGCGCCGCCACCAGCGCCCACCCCACAGGCTGGCGGCGCTGCCCAGGGCGCAGGCGGCAAGCAGCGCCGGCAGCGCCCCGGCAAGCGGCCGCAGCAACGCGAACAGCAGCCAGGCCGCGCCCCAGGCGAGCAATGCCGGCAGGGGCCAGGGCAGGCGCATGACGAATGGCGGCAATCAGCCGCGCAGGCGCTCGATGAGGCCGTTGAGCGCCTCCAACGAGCCGAACTCTATGGCCAGCTCGCCCATCTCCTCGATGCGGCTGCCGCGCTTGACGCGTTTTTTCACGCGCACCTCGACCTCGGCCATGAGCAGGTCGGACAGCTCCTCCTCGATGCGTCTCAGGTCGCGCGACTTGTCCTTTCTGGGCTTTTGCGGCGCCAGACTGAACTCGGCACCCAGCTTCTTCACCAGGCCCTCGGCCTCGCGCACCGACAGCTTCCTGGCGGCGATCTGGTTGCCGGCCGTGATCTGCGTGGCGCGGTCCAGCGCCAGCAGCGCGCGCGCATGGCCCATGTCGATGTCGCCGGCCATGAGCATGGTTTGCACCGGGTCGGCCAGATTCAAGAGGCGCAGCAGGTTGCTGGCCGCGCTGCGCGAGCGGCCCACGGCCTGGGCCGCCTGCTCATGCGTGAGGCCGAACTCCTTGACCAGGCGCTGCAGGCCCTGGGCCTCCTCCAGCGGGTTCAGGTCCTCGCGCTGGATGTTCTCGATGAGCGCCATGGCCGCGGCGGACTCATCGGGCACGTCGCGCACCAGTACCGGCACGCTGTCCAGCCCGGCCAGGCGCGAGGCGCGAAAACGCCGCTCGCCGGCGATGATCTCGTATAGCGGCCCCTCCTGGCTCAGGGCGCCCATCGCAGGGGAGGGCCCCTGCGATGCCCGTTCCTGCCGGCGCAGCCGGGCTTGTTCGTCGTCGAGACGACGGACAAGAACCGGCTGCATCACCCCCTGGGCCTTGATGCTCTCGGCCAGCTCGTACAGCGCGCCCTCGTCCATGCGCGTGCGCGGCTGGTACATGCCGGGCACCAGCTGATCGAGCGCCAGCGCGTTGGGCAGGCCCTGGGCCGCGGCCTGGGCCTGTTCGGCTGTGTCCGTGACCTTGGGGCCGAGCAGCGCTTCCAGGCCGCGGCCCAGGCCCTTGGGTTTTTTGGTGACCATGTTCTTCAACCTAGAGACGGCAGTTGCACGCGCTTGCCAGTGCCGTGATCGGGGTGGCAGGCAAGGCGCGACGACACAGCGGGCTACTGCCCGCAAGGAGGAGCAACGCTGCATGGCGCATCGAGCGCGGTGCTGGCAAGTGTGTAGCGCGTTCACCCAACGGGTGGGGGCCAACGAAGCAGTGAAAGTAAATGTCCATGCGGCTCTCGTGAAGATGGCAAGCGGTCAACTGCCGTTTCTAGGTTCAATCCTTGTTCATCAGAGCGTCGAGCAGCGCCCGCCCCTCGGCCCATGCACCCAGCCTGGAATCGGCATTGATGTGGCCGCTGAGGCCCAGATCGACAAAGCGCGCGCCCCAGTCCGAGGCCAGGGCGCGTGCGCGCTCCGGGCTGCAATAGGGGTCGTTCCTGCTGCCCACCAGCACGGCGGGAAAGGGCAGCGCCTGGCGCGCAATCGGCGTCCAGCCGCGGATCTGCGCCGCCAGGTCAGGCCGCTCCACATCGCCCGGCGCCACCAGCAGCGCGCCGCGCACCTTGTGCGCGTGGCGCGTGTGCGCGGCCCACCAGGCAGCGAGGATGCAGCCCAGGCTGTGCGCGGCCAAGACCACCTCGCCCGGCGCGTCGGCCACCACCTCTTCCAGGCGCGCGCTCCAGTCGCCGCGCAGCGGGCGCATCCAGTCGTGCTGCTGCACGCGCCGGTCGCCGTGCAGGCGCTCCCACTCGGTTTGCCAGTGGCCCGGGCCGGAGTCCTGCCAGCCGGGCAGGAGAAGGACGCTGGAGGGGTTCATCACTATTATTTCAGTAGCTGTTCGCGCTTATCAGATAAGCGTTACAGGCCATTTTTACTTGCAATCAACACCCGCAATGGCCATGTCACATGCTCTTGACGCGCTGCACCATCTCATGTGCGAACTCCACGAAGGCCTGGCTGCCCTTGGCCGATGGGTCGAACACCACGCCCGGCAGGCCGTAGCTAGGCGCCTCGGCCAGGCGCACGTTGCGCGGGATGACGGTATTGAACACCTTGTCGCCAAAGTGGTCCTTGAGCTGGGCGCTGACCTGGCTTTGCAGCGTGATGCGCGGATCGAACATAACGCGCAGCAGGCCGATGATCTGCAGCTCGCGGTTCAGGTTGGCGTGCACCTGCTTGATGGTGTTGACCAGGTCGGTCAGGCCCTCGAGCGCGAAGTACTCGCACTGCATGGGCACGATGACGCCATGTGCGCTGCACAGGCCGTTCAGGGTGAGCATGCTCAGGCTCGGCGGGCAGTCGATGAGCACGAAGTCGTAGTCCGGGTCCACCTCGGCCAGCGCGGCCTTGAGGCGGCGCTCGCGCTGCTCCAGAGGCACCAGCTCGACCTCGGCGCCGGCCAGCTCGCGATTGGCGCCCAGCACCTGGTAGCCGCACTCCTCGGCCGGCACGGCGGCCTCCCTGACCGAGGCGGATTCAAGCAGCACGTCGTACACGCTGAGTTCCAACGCGCGCTTGTCCACGCCCGAGCCCATGGTGGCATTGCCCTGCGGGTCCAGGTCCACGAGCAGCACGCGCTGGCCGATCTTGGCCAGGCCCGCGGCGAGATTCACGGAGGTGGTGGTCTTGCCGACGCCACCCTTCTGGTTGGCAATGCAGAAAATCTTGGCCATGTGTTATTTCGAGATGGCCAGCTTGACGCCGAAGCCGATGAGAAAGGTGCCCGCGGTCTTTTCCAGCGCCCGCACCACCCTGGGGCTGGCGCGCATGCGCTCGGCCAGGAAGTGGGTGAGCAGCACCACGATCAGGCTGTACAAAAAGGTGAGTGCCGCAATGGTGGCCGCCATGGCCGCAAAGGTGACCAGGCCGAGGTGCGTGGCCGGATTCACGAACAGCGGAAAGAAGGCCATGTAGAACACGATGGCCTTGGGGTTGAGCAGCGTGATCACCGCCCCCTGGCGAAAATACTGGCGCGGCGCCATGCGCAGCACCGGCGCGGCGCCCGGCTTGGCGGTGAGCATCTTGTAGCCCATCCAGCCCAGGTAGGCGGCGCCCAGCCACTGCACGGCGTAAAAGGCCGCCGGATAGGTGGCCAGCAGGCCGGCCACGCCCGCCACCGCCGCCCACATGAGCAACTGGTCGGCCGCGATCACACCCAGACAGGTCGCCATGCCGGCGCGCACTCCCCCCTTGCCGGTGGCGGTGATGAGCGCCAGGTTGCCCGGCCCGGGAATGGCCAGGAACAACACGATGGCGGCGACGAATGCGCCGTAATCAGCAATGCCGAACATGGGGAGCCTAGCGAAGCGAAGGAAGGGCCATGAGTTTAAGCCACGGGCCGCATCCAGCAGATGCAGCGCTCGGCATCCAGCCCCGGCACGGCGAGCTGTTCCACGTGAAACACCTGCACGCCGGCGGGCAGCGCGGCGATCTCGTCCTGCGGCTGCCGGCCCTTCATGGCCAGCCACACGCCATGCGGCGCCAGTGCCTGGCGCGACCAGGCGGTGAAGTCCGCCAGCGCGGCAAAGGCGCGGCAGCTCACCACGTCGAACGGACCGGCGAGCGTCTCGACCCGCGCATGGATGCCATGCAGGTTCTTCAGCCCCAGGCTGGCCGCCGCCTGCTGGATGAAGGCCGCCTTCTTGGCGACGGTGTCGACGCAGCTCACCTCGAGATCGGGGCAGCAGATGGCGAACACCACGCCCGGCAGGCCGCCGCCGCTGCCCACGTCCAGCAGGCGCTGCCCCGCCCCGCCCTGCTGCGCCAGATGGCGCTTGAGCGGCGCCACCGCCGCCAGGCTGTCGAGCAAATGGTGTGTCAGCATCTCCTGCGGGTCGCGCACCGCCGTGAGGTTGTAGACCCTGTTCCACTTCTGCAGCAGGCCTTGGAAGTCCAGCAGCCGGGTGATCTGCCCCTCGTCAAGCGCCAGGCCCAGGGCCTTGACCCCGGTGCGCAAGGTTTCGGCCAGCGCGGCCGTCATGCCCCGGCCTCCACGGCAAAGTCCTTGAAGCCGCCCTTCTTCAGGTGCACCAGCAGCAGCGAGATCGCGGCCGGCGTCACGCCCGAGATGCGCGAGGCCTGGCCAAGCGTTTCGGGCCGGTGCTTCTGCAGCTTCTGGCGCACCTCGATGGACAGGGCCGCCACCTGCATGTAGTCCAGCTCGGGCGGCAGGCGCAGCTGCTCGTAATGCGCGGCGCGCTGCACCTCATCCCTCTGGCGCTCGATATAGCCCGCGTACTTGGCAGCAATCTCCACCTGCTCGATCACCGGCGCACTCAGCTCGCCCAAGGTTTCACGTGAAACATCGCCGCTGGCGTATTTGCCGCCATCCAGGCTCATGAGGCTCGCGTAACTCACGTCCGGGCGGCGCAGCAGGTCGAACAGCTTGTACTCATGCTCGATGGTCTTGCCCAGCACGCGCTCGGCCTCGGCAGCGGGCAGGATGCGCGGGTTCACCCAGACGGATTTCAGGCGCTCGGTTTCGCGCGCCACGGCGTCGCGTTTGCGACTAAAACGCTCCCAGCGTGCATCGTCGATCAGCCCCATCTGGCGCCCCGCCTCGGTCAGGCGCATGTCGGCGTTGTCCTCGCGCAGCTGCAGGCGGAACTCGGCGCGGCTGGTGAACATGCGGTAGGGCTCGGTCACCCCCTTGGTGATCAGATCATCCACCAGCACACCCAGATAGGCGTCGCCCCGCCCCGGCAGCCAGGCGGCCTCGCCGCGGCATTGCAGGGCCGCGTTCAGGCCGGCGAACAGACCCTGGGCGGCGGCCTCCTCGTAGCCCGTGGTGCCGTTGATCTGGCCGGCGAAGAACAGGCCTTTTATCTCCCGCGTCTCGAAACTGCTCTTGAGCGCGCGCGGGTCGAAGTAGTCGTACTCGATGGCGTAGCCCGGGCGCAGGATATGGGCGTTCTCCAGCCCGCGCATGGAGCGCACCAGCGCGTACTGGATGTCGAACGGCAGGCTGGTGGAAATGCCGTTGGGATAGAACTCGTGCGTCGTCAGGCCCTCGGGCTCCAGGAAGATCTGGTGGCTTTCCTTGTCGGCAAAGCGGTTGATCTTGTCCTCCACGCTGGGGCAGTAGCGCGGCCCCACGCCCTCGATCTTGCCCGTGAACATGGGGCTGCGGTCGAAGCCGCTGCGGATGATCTCGTGCGTGCGCTCGTTGGTGTGCGTGATCCAGCAGGGCAGCTGGCGCGGATGCATCGCGGCAGACCCCATGAAGCTGAACACGGGCAGCAGGCCCTCGTTCACGCCGCCGGGCATGCCATCGCCGGGTTGCTCCTCGCATTTTGAGAAGTCGATGCTGCGCCCGTCGATGCGCGGCGGCGTGCCGGTCTTCAGGCGCCCCTGGGGCAGTTTCAGCTCCTTCAGGCGCGCCGACAGCGACACGGCGGGGGGGTCCCCGGCCCGGCCGGCCGCGTAGTTGTTCAGGCCGACATGGATCTTGCCGTCCAGGAAGGTGCCGGCCGTCAGCACCACGGCGCGTGCGCGAAAGCGCAGGCCGATCTGGGTCACGGCGCCCACCACCCGGTCGCCCTGCACCATCAGGTCGTCCACGGCCTGCTGGAACAGCCATAGGTTCGGCTGGTTCTCCAGCATGCGGCGGATGGCGGCCTTGTAGAGGATGCGGTCGGCCTGCGCCCGCGTGGCGCGCACCGCCGGTCCCTTGCTGCTGTTGAGGATGCGAAACTGGATGCCGCCCTCGTCGGTCGCCAGCGCCATGGCGCCGCCCAGCGCATCCACCTCTTTCACCAGATGCCCCTTGCCGATGCCGCCGATGCTCGGGTTGCAGCTCATCTGCCCCAGGGTCTCGATGTTGTGGGTCAGCAGCAGGGTCTGGCAGCCCATGCGCGCGGCCGCCAGCGCGGCCTCGGTGCCGGCATGGCCGCCGCCGACGACGATGACGTCAAATTCCTGGGGGTAGAGCATGAGAAAGACGGTTACGACAGGGGAAACCCGCAATTTTCCCACCTTTGCCCATTTGCGTTGCGTCGGCCCATGTTTCACGTGAAACCCTTGCAGTTTTCCGGGGCCGTCGCTGTGCTTCAATCCGGTTCCATGAAACTCCTCGTCTTTGCGGGCAGCACCCGCCAACAATCGTTCAACCGAAGCCTGGCGCGCATTGCCGCCGACCTGGGCCGGGGCGCCGGCGCCGAGGTCACGCTGCTGGAACTGTCGGAGTTGGACATCCCCATGTACAACGCCGACCTGGAGGCGCGCGGCACGCCGCCGGACGTGATCCGGCTCAAGGAAATCCTGGACGCCCATCCGGCCTGGATCATCTGCTCGCCCGAATACAACGGCAGCTACACCGGCCTGCTGAAGAACACCATCGACTGGGCCTCCAGCCCCGTCGCCGGGCACCCGGTCTGGGCCGACGTGACGCGCCCCTTCGCCGACAAGGTGGTGGGCATGCTCAGCGCCTCCAACGGTGCGCTGGGCGGCCTGCGCTCGCAAAGCCACCTGGCGCCGCTGCTCGTCCTGCTGGGCTGCTGGCTGGCACCGCGCAACTACGCCCTGGCGCGTGCCGCCAGCGCCTTCGATGCCGACGGCAATCTGGCCGACGCGGCGCAGCGCGAGCAAGTGCGTGGCGTGGTGGATCAGGTGCTGTGGGCCGCGCGGCGCCTGGCCGCCTGAGCCCGAATGGATTGCCGCCCCGGCTGCGGCGCATGTTGCACCGCACCATCGATCAGCACCCCGATACCCGGCATGCCCCACGGCAAGCCGGCGGGCGTGCGCTGCGTGCAGCTGGACGATCAGCAGCGCTGCCGCATCTTCGGCCACCCGGATCGCCCGGCCGTGTGCGCATCGCTGCGGCCGCACCCCGCCATGTGCGGCGACTCGCGCGAGCAGGCCCACGCCATCCTGGCACGCCTGGAGCACCTGACGCGGCCCGATGCCTGATGTACCACGGCTGCAAAGGTCGTGCACAACGCATAGCATTAAAGCCTTCACCCACCAGGAGTTCCCCTACCATGAAGCTGTACTATTCTCCCGGCGCCTGCTCACTCTCGCCCCACATCGTGCTGCATGAGGCCGGCCTGGCCTATGAGCCGGTGCTGGCCAGCACCAAAACACACCGACTGGCCGACGGCACCGACTTCTACAGCATCAATCCCCTGGGCTATGTGCCGGTGCTGGAGCTCGATGACGGCACACGCCTGCGCGAAGGCCCGGCCATCGTGCAATACCTGGCCGACCAGGCACCGCAGAAGAACCTGGCGCCAGCCCACGGCACGCTGGCACGCTACCGCCTGCAGGAATGGCTGACCTTCATCGGCACCGAGGCGCACAAGGGCTTCGGCCCGCTGTTTTCCCCCGACACACCCAACGACTACAAGCCCGTGCTGCTCAAGCGCCTGCATGCGCGCCTGCAGTGGGTAGACGGCGAACTGGCGGGCAAGCCCTACCTGATGGGCGAGCATTTCAGCGTGGCCGACGCCTACCTGTTCACCGTGACCAATTGGGCGCAATATGTCGGCCTGGACATTTCGCAACTGAAGAACCTGGTCGCCTACCGTGAACGCATCGCTGCCCGCCCCGCCGTGCAGGCAGCCATGAAGGCGGAAGGCCTGCTCAAGTAAGCGGCCCCACCGGCCCCTGTTCCACGTGGAACAGGGGTTTTCATCCTGGATCGCACATGACCACGCTGTTCGACCCCATCCATGCCGGCGACCTGCACCTGGCCAACCGTATCGCCATGGCACCGCTGACGCGCAACCGCTCGCCCCAGGCCGTGCCGCGCGCCATCACCGCCACCTACTACGCGCAGCGCGCCAGCGCCGGCCTGTTGATCACCGAGGGCACGGCCATCACCGCCCAGGGCCAGGGTTATTCCGACGTGCCGGGCCTGTACGGCAGCGAGCAGCTGGACGGCTGGAAGAAGGTCACCCGCGCCGTGCACGAGCGCGGCGGCAAGATCGTCACCCAGCTGTGGCATGTGGGCCGCGTATCGCACAGCCTGCTGCAGCCGGGCCGGGCCGCACCGGTGGCGCCGTCTGCGGTGCAAGCCCATGCCAAGACCTATCTGGTGGACCCTGCGACGGGCCAGGGCGAGTTCGTGCACACCTGCATGCCGCGCGCGCTGGCCGTCGAGGAGCTGCCGGACATAGTCCACACCTACGCCGCCGCCGCGCGCAACGCGGTGCAGTCCGCGGGCTTCGACGGCGTGGAGATCCACGGCGCCAACGGCTACCTGCTGGACCAGTTCCTCAAGGATGGCGCCAACCGCCGCAGCGACGACTACGGCGGCAGCATCCCACGCCGTGTGCGGTTGATGCTGGAGGTGACGCGCGCCGTGGCGGACGCCATAGGCGGCGGCCGTGTGGGACTGCGCCTGTCGCCCGTCACGCCAGCCAACGACATTCACGACAGCCACCCCCAGCCATTGTTCGAGCATCTGGCGCGCCAGCTCGCGCCGCTCTCCCTGGCCTACATCCACGTCATCGAGGGCGCCACCGGAGGGCCGCGCGAGGTCGAGGGCAGCCCCTTCGACTACGCCGCCTTCAAGGCCGCCTACCGCGATGCCGGCGGGCGCGGCGCCTGGATGGTCAACAACGGCTACGGCCGCGACCTGGCCCTGCAGGCCGTGGCCAGCGGCCACGCCGACATGGTGGCCTTCGGCAGGGCCTATATCTCCAACCCCGACCTGGTGGAGCGCCTGCGCCGCAACGCCCCGCTCAACGACTGGGACCGGTCCACCTTCTACGGCGGCGGCGAGCAGGGCTATATCGACTACCCGACCCTGGATTAGGCGGCTGGCGTGCCGCGCGCTGGGGCCAATACCAGGCGCACGCACAGCCCCCGGTCCTGCGGCCCGGGCTCAAGCTCCAGGCGCGCGCCCAGCAGTTCGGCGTAGCGCATCACTATCCCCAGGCCCAGCCCCGCCCCCTGGCCCAGGCGTTCGCCCTCGCGGCCCTGCACCCAGCGCTGCTGCAGCCGCCGGCGCTGCTCCGGTGCGATCCCGGGGCCGTTGTCCAGCACCGACAGCAGCACACGCATCTCGGAGCCCTGGCCTTCCTGCGCCAGTGCCACGGTCACCTGCGCTGCCTCGCCCATGGGCGGCGTGCCGTAGCGCAGGGCGTTGTCGATCAGGTTATTCAGCACGCCCTCGATGAGCAGCGGCTGGCCCTGAACGGTGACGGACTGCTCCAGCCCGAGCGCGCCCAGGTCCACGCCCGCGGCGTCGGCGCGCGGCAGAAAGCGCAGCACCGCATCGCGCACCAGCGGGTCGAGCGGCACCGGCTGCAGCGGCATGGAGCCATGCGCTTCGTCGGCCAATGCCAGCGCCAGCAGCTGATCCACGAGGTGGCTGGCGCGGGCCTCGCTTTGCACGATACCGGCCAGCTGCTCGCGCCATACGCTCGGGTCCTGCTGCGCCAGGCCGTAGCCGGCCAGCGCCCTGATGCCGGCCAGCGGCGTGCGCAACTCATGCGCCACGTTGCCGGCGAATTCATGCTGCGCCTGCACGCCCTGGGCCACGCGCGCCAGCAGGTCGTTCACGGCATGACCCAGGCGCTGCAGGTCGCGCGAGGAGGCCTCCACGCGCATCGGCGCCAGGTCGTGGGCGTCGCGCTGCTCCAGTGCCTGCTGGAACGCGGCCAGGGGCCGCAGCTCCTGCCGGATGGCACGGCCCAGCCACCAGGCCAGCACCACGAGCAGCACCCCCTGCGAGGCCAGCGAATACAGCAACGCGCTGCGCAGCATGATGCTGCGGCTGTGCACGGTCTGCGCCGTGATCACCTCGAAGGGCGCGGGCGTGCTCAGCTGCAGCCGCACGGCACGCAGCGCGCGGCCGTGAAAGTGCAGGTCGGAGAAACGATAGACCTGCTCGCCCTGCGGCGGCGGCACGGGCAGGCTGGCGTTGCCGGCCAATTGCGTGCCGTCTGCCTGCAGCACGGCGAAGTACACCGTTTCCACCTGGTCGAAGAGCACGGCCTTGACCTCGCGCGAGCTCAAGGGGAACTCCAGGCCGGCCTGTCCCTGGCGCACATTCGCGGCAATGGCATAGGCGTCGTCGAGCAGCGAGCGGTCGAAGGCGCGCTGCGTGAAGCCATTGGCCAGCAGCGCCGAGGCCACCGTGCCCACGAGCCAGACCAGCGCCAGCGGCGCCAGCACATGGCGCAGCAGCCGCGTGCGCAGCGAGGGCGGCGGCGGCGCGGCGGCCGGCCCGGGCGGGTGGCCGCCGTCTTGCGCCTCTGGCTGCGTGCTCATGGCGCGGCTTCGGCGCCCGGGTCGGCCTGCGCCTCCAGCATGTAGCCCAGGCCGCGCAGCGTGCGAATGCCCGCGCCGCTGCCCGCCAGCTTCTTGCGCAGGCGCGATATGAAAGCCTCCAGCGCGTTGTCGCCCAGGGCCTCATCGAAATCCGAGAGTTTTTCCGACAGGCTGCGCTTGCTCACCACCCGGCCCGGCGGCGTCATCAGCTCCCACAGCACCTCGAACTCACGCGCCGGCAGCACCAGCGGCTGGCCATGCAGCACGAAGCGGCGCGCGTGCCGGTCCAGCACCAGGGCCCCGGCCGCCGTGCGGTCCTGCGTGCCCTGGCTGCGGCGCACCAGGGCACGCAGCCGCGCCTCGACCTCGGCCAGGTCGAAGGGCTTGCCCAGATAGTCATCGGCGCCGGCGTCCAGGCCCGCAATACGTTCGGGCGTGCGGTCACGCGCCGTGAGCACCAGCACGGGCGTGCGGTCGCCGCGTGCGCGCGCCGCGCGCAGCACGGACAGGCCACTGCCCAGCAGCGCGCCGCCAACCTCGCCCTCGCCGCCGTCAAGGGGCAGGTTCAGATCCAGCAGTACGGCGTCGAACGGCTGCACGCACCAGAAATGGTCGGCCTCGGCCACGCTGGCCGCCACATCCACGCGGTGGCCGGCATCGGCCAGGCTGCGCTGCATCACGCCGCGCAGCACGGAGTCATCCTCGACGATCAGGATTCGCATGGGGCACGGCACGCAGGGGAGCAGGAATACGCATTTTTACGCAGGCTACAGGTCAGGCTGCGGTCAGGCAGGGCCGGCGATAAACGCCGCGTATGAGCATACGACAGTTGTATCTTTTTACGCTCCTGGGCTGCGCCGCTGGCCAGGCGCCGGGCGCCTGGGCGCAGAGCGCACCGCCCGCCCCCACCCTGACCCTGGTGCAGGCCCTCACGGCCACGCGCGACAACAGCGACGTGGCCCTGGCGCGCCATGCCCTGGCCGCCGCGCGTGCCGACGTGCTCGCGGCCGACCACGCGCCCGCGCCGGTGCTGAGCGCCAAGGCCGCCTCCATCGACCTGCAGAACGGCGTGGGCGCGGGCAATACCCTCACGCGCAAGCGCATCGACAAGTCGATCGGCATCGACTGGACCTGGGAGCGTGGCAACAAGCGCGCATTGCGCACGCTGGCCGCGCAGCGCCAGGCGGACGCCACGCAGTCCGACGTGCAGGAGATGCAGACCCAGCAGCTGCAGGCGGCCCTGGCCGCCTATTACGAGCTGCTGGCGGCACAGGAGCGGCTGAGCGAGACGCGCGCGATCGAGCGCAGCATGGCCGAGCTTGACCGCGTGGCCGGCCTGCGCGTGAAGGCCGGCGACCTGGCACGCCAGGATGCGGCGCGCACGCGCATCGAGGCCGAGCGCGCGCGCTCCGACACCCAGCTGGCCGAGCTCGCGCATGAGCAGGCGGCGCTGGCGCTGGCCCGGCTCACGGCGCGCGGCCCGGGCCTGGATGCCTGCGCCTGCGACTGGCCCGCGCGCATAGAGGGCCCGGCACCGAGCGGGGACCTGCTCAGCTGGGCCGAGCAGCGCGCCGACGTACTCGCAGCCCTGGCGCGCGTGCAGGCCGCGCAGGCGGGGCTGGACAACGCCATGGCGCTGCGCAAGGCCGACGTGACCGTTGGCGCCTCCTACGACCACTATCCCGGCACCTCCAACCGGCTGGTGGAGCTGCGCGCGCAGATGCCGCTGCACTGGGGCTACCGCTTCGACGGCGAGATCGGCCGCGCCCAGTCCGAGCTGAGCGCGGCCCAGGAGGCCCTGGACAAGACGCGGCGTCTGGCGCTGCTGGATCTGCAGTCGCTGCAGCAGCAGGCCGCCACCGCCGCCAAACGCGCCGCCGGCTATGAGGGCGGCATCCTGCCGCGTGCGCGCGAGGTCGCGCAAAGCGCAGAGCTGGCCTATGCCAGGGGCGCCATTTCGCTCACCGACCTGCTGGACGCGCGCCGCACGCTGCGCGCCACCCTGCTGGAGGCGCTGGCCGCACGCACCGACTACGCCAAGGCGCAGGGCAGCTGGCTGCTGCGCACGCAGCCCCAGGCCCTGCTGCCCTGACCACCCCTTTTTTCGACCCAAAGTTCACCATGGTGCAATCCATCCCCGCGCGCCTGCGCACAAGCCGCACGACCGCCGGACGCGGCCTGCTGGCCCTGACCCTGTACGCCGCCGCCCTGCTGCAGGGCTGTCACAAACCCCAGCCCGTGGCCGCCGAGCCGGAAGCGGCACCGCCGATGCTGCAAGCGGGCCAGCTGCACTTTGCCCCCGGCCACCCGCAGCTGGCGCTGCTCACGGCCACCGCAGCGCGCCGCTCCCAGGAGCTGGTGGTGGAGCTGCCCGCCAAGCTGGTCTGGAACGAGGAGCGCACGCAGCGCGTGTACCCGCCCTTTGCGGGCCGCGTGCTGGCCATACGCGCCGACCTGGGCCAGGCCGTGAAGGCCGGCGCGCCGCTGGCGCTGCTGGCCTCGCCCGACTTTGGCCAGGCCCAGGCCGAAACCGCCAAGGCCCATGCCGGGCAGGAGCTGGCGCAGCAGGCCCTGGCACGCCAGCGCGAACTGTTCCAGGCCGGCATCGTGGCGCGCAAGGACCTGGAGCAGGCCGAGGCCGAGGCCGCCACTGCGCGTGCCGAATCGGCACGCGCGGCGGCACGCACCCGCCTGTATGGCAGCGCCGGCGCAGTGAACCAGCAGCTGGCCATCACGGCCAGCATGGACGGCGTGGTGGTCGAGCGCCGCCTCAACCCCGGCCAGGAGCTGCGCCCCGACCAGGGCGGGCCGGACACGCCGGCGCTGTTCGTGCTCACCGACCCATCTTCGCTGTGGGTGCAGATCGACGCGCGCGAGAGCGATCTGGCCTCGCTGCGCCCCGGCGACGGCTTCACGCTGCAGGTGCCGGCCTACCCCGGCGAGAGCTTCACGGGCCGCGTCACGGCCACGGCCGACGCCATCGACCCGAACACCCGCACCATCAAGGTGCGCGGCCTGGTGCCCAATGCCGACCGGCGCCTGAAGGCCGAGATGCTGGCCACGGCGCACATCAGCCAAAACCGCAGCAGCGGCGTGGTCGTGCCCGCCAGCGCCGTGGTGCTCGGCAACAACCGGCATTCGGTGTTCGTGGAGCGCGAGGCGGGCGTGTTCGAGCCGCGCAGCGTCACCCTGGGCCATGAGGGCCCGCGCGACGTGATCATCGCCAGCGGCCTGCAGGCGGGCGAGAAGGTCGTCACGCAGAACGTGCTGCTGCTGGCGCGGCAGTTCCAGGCGATGGCGCAAGACGCGGCCGCGAAGAAGGATGCGCAGCAATGAAGCGCCTGATCCACTACGCGCTGCACCAGCCGCTGTTCATCGTGCTGGGCGTGCTGCTGTTCGCCCTGGCCGGGGTGATCGCCTTCAAGAACCTCTCCGTGGAGGCCTTCCCGGACGTGACGGACACGCAGGTGACCGTCATCGCGCTCTACCCCGGCCGCGCCGCCGAGGAGGTGGAAAAGCAGGTCACCCTGCCCATCGAGGTGGCGCTGTCGGGCCTGCCGAACTCCATCCGCGTGTTCTCGCACACGCAGTTCGGCCTGTCGTTCACGGTGGTCACCTATGACGATGCAGCCAACGTCAACCAGGTACGCCAGCAGGTGGGCGAGCGCCTGCGCGGCGTGGACCTGCCCCCCGGCGTGGAGGCCGACATCGCCCCCAACGCCACGCCCGTGGGCGAGATCATGCGCTACCGCCTCAGGGGCGATGGCCACAACACCACCGAACTGCGCAGCACCGAGGACTGGGTGGTCGAGCGCGCGCTGCGCCAGGTGCCCGGCGTGGCCGACGTGGTGGCCATGGGCGGCTCCATCAAGCAATACGAGGTGCAGCCCGACCTGGACAAGCTGCGCGCCTACAAGCTCAGCTTCCAGAACCTGCTGGACGCGCTGGGCCGGGGCAATGCCAACGCCGGCGGCAGCTACGTGGCCCAGGGCGCACAGCAATACGCCATCCGCGGCATCGGCCTGCTGCAGTCGGCCGAGGACATTGGGCGCGTCGTCGTCGCCGCGCACGGCGGCACGCCAGTGCTGATCCGCGACGTGGCGCAGGTCAAGGTGGGCGCCGTGCCGCGCCTGGGCGTGGTCGGCCAGGACGATGACGACGACATCGTCGCCGGCATCGTCGTCATGCGCAAAGGCGAGAACCCCAGCGTGGTGCTCAAAGACGTGAAGGCGAAAATCGCCGACCTCAACGCCAAGGGCCTGCCGCCCGGCATGCAGATCGTGCCCTTCTACGATCGCACCTGGCTCATGGAAAAGACGCTGACCACGGTGTTCCGCAACCTCGTGGAGGGCGCGCTGCTGGTCTCGCTGGTGCTCTACCTGTTCCTGTCCAACCTGCGCGCCAGCCTGGCGGTGGTGGTGGTGATCCCGCTGTCGCTGCTGGCTACCTTCATGGGCCTGAAGGTCATGGGCGTTCCGGCCAACCTGCTCAGCCTGGGCGCGATGGACTTCGGCATCATCGTGGACGGCGCGGTGATCGTCATCGAGAACATCATGCACCGCCTGGCCGAGCGCGGCGAGGCCATGGACGAGCGCGACCGGCGCGAAACCATCATCGAGGCCGCCAGCGAGGTGGGCCGCCCGACGCTGTTTTCCATGCTCATCATCATTGCCGCGCACATTCCCATCTTCGCGCTGCAGCGCCACGAGGGGCGCATCTTCCAGCCCATGGCGCTGTCGGTGACCACGGCGCTGCTCGGCTCGCTGGTCTTCTCGATCACCCTGGTGCCGCTGCTGGCCTACTGGATGCTGCGCAAGCGGCTGCCGCACGGCGACAACCGCGTCGTCACCTCGGCCAAGCGCCTGTATGCACCGGTGCTGGACTGGGCGCTGACGCGCCGGCGCACGGTGGTCGTGATCTCCCTGGCCGTGTTCGCCCTGGCGCTGGCCGCCGCATCGCGCCTGGGCTCGGAATTCCTGCCCGAACTGGACGAGGGCACCATCTGGGTCAACGTGCGCCTGCCCGCCAGCGTGTCCAACGGCGAGGCCGCGCGCATGCTGCGCCAGGTGCGCCAGGCCCTGCGCGCCGTGCCCGAGGTGCGCACCACCGTCTCCAAGGCCGGCCAGCCCGAGGACGGCACCGATCCCAAGACCATCAGCATGGCCGAGGTGTTTGTCGATGTGAAGCCCGCCGACCAGTGGCGCCCCGGTCTGACCCACGAGCAGCTCATCGACGAGATGGAGCGCGCCGTCTCCAACATCCCCGGCATGGAGCCCGCGTTCTCCCAGCCCATACGCGACAACGTGCTGGAATCCATCTCGCAGATCGACGGGCAGATCGTCATCAAGGTCGCGGGCGACGACCTGGTGGAGCTCAAGCGCGTGACGCAGGCCATAGAGCGCGAAATCAAGCAGGTCAGCGGCGTATACCGCGCCGAGATCGACCGCCTGGGCGACCTGCCCCAGTTGGTCATCGACATCGACCGCGACCGCGCCGCCCGCTACGGCCTGAACGTGGGCGACATCCAGGACGTGATCGAGGCCGCCCTTGCCGGACGGGCCAGCACCAGCCTGTGGGAGGGCGAGCGCAAGTTCGCCGTGGCCGTGCGCCTGCCGCAGGACCGCCGCAGCATCGCCCAGTTGCCCAACACCCCCATCGCCACGGCCGACGGCGGCTACATCACGCTGGGCAGCGTGACGCAGATCCGCGAGACCACGGGCGCAATGAACATCGCCCGCGAAAACGGCCGCCGCACCATGGCCATCGGCATCTTCATCAAGGACCGCGACATGGGCTCCGTGGTCAAGGACATGCAGGCCCGCGTGCAGGCGAATGTCACCCTCCCGCAGGGCTACCGCATCTCATGGTCCGGCGAATTCGAGAACCAGGAGCGCGCCATGCAGCGCCTGTCGGTGGTGGTGCCGATCTCGCTGCTGTTGATCTTCGTGCTGCTGCTGGACGCCTTCAAGTCCTTCAAGGCTGCGGCGCTGATCCTGGTGAACGTGCCGCTGGCCCTGATGGGCGGCTTCATCGCCCTGTGGGTGCTGAACATCCCGCTGTCGGTGTCGGCGGCGATCGGCTTCATCGCGCTGTCGGGCCAGGCCGTGCTCAACGGCGTGGTCA
Organism: Alicycliphilus denitrificans; assembly: GCF_044792555.1. Taxonomy (GTDB): domain Bacteria; phylum Pseudomonadota; class Gammaproteobacteria; order Burkholderiales; family Burkholderiaceae_C; genus Alicycliphilus; species Alicycliphilus denitrificans_A. Next base: position 128,539 of record NZ_CP126238.1, on the reverse strand, counting down.
TGCTCTCGGGTTACCAGCAGCTGCAGGCCGGCGGCATGAGCGTCGTCGACGCCGTGCGCCAGGGTTCCATGCAGCGCCTGCGCACCGTGCTCATGACGGCCCTGCTGGCCGCGCTCGGCCTGCTGCCCATGGCGCTGTCACAAGAGATCGGCGCCGAGACCCAGCGCCCCCTGGCCATCGTGGTCATCGGCGGGCTGTTCACGGCCACGCTGCTGACCCTGGTGGTGCTGCCGGCCCTGTACGTGGCCTGGTTCAGGCCGCGCAACAGCGGGGCCGCATCCACGGCGCCGGTCGCTGTCGCCTGATGGAGCGCCGGGGTGGGCGCCGCTGAAGTTCCGCAACAAAAACGGCTTCAACGCTTGCCCATCAAGCGTCATTAGCTATCAAAAATGGAAAAGCGCACCCAAGGGTGCGCAAAGGGGAATCCATGGGGCGGCCTGCGCCGCCTGCCGATCAGGCCACGCCCAGGCGCGGCAGAGCCGGGTCGGCCGACAGGGTGGCCCGTGCCGAAGTGCCGGTGCGCGCCAGCGCCACCTGGGCGCCCTCCGCCAGCCGGAACTGCTGCACCACCTGCGACAGGCGCGTGGCCTGCTCGCGCAGCGACTCGGAGGCCGCGGCGGACTGCTCCACCAGGGCCGCATTCTGCTGCGTCATGCGGTCGATCTCGGCCACCGAGGCGTTCACTTCGCCAATGCCCGTGGCCTGCTCGGTGGCGGCGGAATTGATCTCGCCAATCATGTCCGTCACGCGCTGCACGCTGGTGACGATCTCCTGCATGGCCTTGCCCGCATCCTCGACATGGCGCACGCCGCCGTCCACGGCCTGCACGCTGGACTGGATCAGGCCCTTGATCTCGCTGGCCGCCTGCGCGCTGCGCTGCGCCAGGTTGCGCACCTCGCCGGCCACCACGGCAAAGCCGCGGCCCTGCTCACCGGCGCGCGCGGCCTCCACCGCGGCGTTCAGCGCCAGGATGTTGGTCTGGAAGGCAATCGAGTCGATCAGGCCGATGATGTCGCCGATCTTGCGGCTGGAGGCCGCGATGTCGCGCATGCTGCTCACCGCCTGCTGCACCACCTGGCCGCCGCGCGTGGCCGTGCCCGAGGCCGATGCCACGAGCTGGCTGGCCACCTGCGAGGAGGACGCCGTCTGCTGCACCGTGGACGTGAGCTGCGACAGCGCCGCCACGGCCTCCTGGGCGTTGCTGGCCGTCTGCTCGGTGCGCGCCGACAGGTCCTGGTTGCCCGTGGCAATCTCCTGGCTGGCCACGGTGATGCTGCCGCCGGCATCGCGCACCTGGGACACCAGCGCGCCCAGGCCGCCCTGCATCTCCAGCAGCGCGCGCTGCAGCTCGGCCAACTCATCCCGGCCATCGACCTGGATGCGCTGCGACAGGTCACCACCGGCGATCGACTGCGCCAGAGCGCGCACCGCCTCCAGCGGGCGGCAGATCGACACCATGTTCAGCAGCGTGAACGGCACCACCACCACCACGGTGATCAGCACCGCCAGGCCAAACAGCCATTTGGTTTGTACGGCAATGCTGTCCTGGCTGGCAATGGCGCTCTGCACCTCGGCGTCCAGGGCCTTGTCCAGTGCCTCCAGTTTTTCCGCCGCGCTCACGAACTGCGCCACGGCCTTGGTGCTCATGCGGTTGGCGATGGTGGCCGTGTCGTAGCCGCCCTCCTCGAGCTGGCGCGCAACATGGGCAAACTGCTCGCGGTAGGCATCCAGGTGCTTGGCAATGTCCTGCGCCATGGCCTGCTGCTGTGCCAGCTGCAGGCCATCGAACCCTGCCACCACGGCCTTGGCGCGATCCAGCGCCGCCAGCCACTGCTGGCGCGCGGCGCGCACCACCTCGGGCTTCTCGTAGCCGATGATCATGTCCTTCTCGGCCTGGCGGGCCTGCCCCATCTCGCCGCGCAGCTCGCCCAGCAGGCGGACCGCCGCATGGGGCTGGGCAATGAAGTCCTGGCTCGCCCCGTGGATGCGGAACATGCCCAGCATGCCCGCCCCGCCGAGCAGGGCCAGCAGGGCCAGCACCACGCCAATGGCGCCAATCATGCGCATGCGAATCGTGAACCAGCGCATGAATGTGTACATCGTCATCTCCATCTTCCTTCTTGTCTCTTGAACAGCACTCCACCTGGAGCCGCCGGGGAATATGCAACAAAGTGCAGCATCTTGCCAGAAAGGCAGTGTCAATTTGTTGACGATTTGTTACCAATGGAGATTACCTACCTGGCGCGCCAGCGCTTGAGCAGCAAGGCATTCGTCATCACGCTCACCGAGCTCAGCGCCATGGCCGCGCCCGCCACCACCGGATTCAGGTAGCCCAGGGCCGCCAGCGGTATCCCGGCCACGTTGTAGGCAAAGGCCCAGAACAGGTTCTGGCGGATCTTGGCCACGGTGCGGTGCGAGATATCCAGCGCCGCCGCCACCAGGCGCGGCTCGCCGCGCATCAGCGTGATGCCGGCGGCGTGCATGGCGACATCCGTGCCGTTGCCCATGGCCATGCCCACGTCGGCCGCGGCCAGGGCCGGCGCGTCGTTCACGCCGTCGCCCACCATGGCGACCACTTGGCCGTTGGACTTCAAAGCCGTCACGGCCGCGGCCTTGTCGCCGGGCAGCACCTCGGCCATGACCTCGCCGGCGGCGGGATCCAGGCCCAGGCGGCGCGCCATGGCTTCGGCCGCGCCGCGGTTGTCGCCCGAGATCATCACGCAGCGCACGCCCTGGGCCTTGAGCTGCTCCAGCGCCTCGCGCGCTCCGGGCTTGGGCTCGTCGCCAAAGGCCAGCAGCGCCCTCGCCGCCAACCCCTCTGTGACACGCTCGGCCACGGCCGACACCGTGGCGCCCTGCCCCTGCAGCGCGGCGGCATCATCGGCCAGCGGCCCCAGGTCCACGCCCAGCTCCTGCATCCAGCGCAGGCTGCCCACCAGGTAGCTGCGCCCGGCCAGCTCGCCCTCGGTGCCGCGGCCGGGCACGGCGCGCACGCCCTCGGGCTGGGCCAGGGCCAGGCCGCGCTCCTGCGCGGCGGCCACCACGGCGCGCGCCAGCGGATGCTCGCTGCCGCTTTGCACGGCGGCCACGGCGGCCAGCAGCCCGGCCTCGTCCGCACCTGGTTCCACGTGAAACGCCGTCAGGCGGGGCTTGCCCACGGTCAGCGTGCCGGTCTTGTCAAAGGCCACCGTGGCCACGCGGTGCGCCAGCTCCAGCGCCTCGGCGTCCTTGATCAGGATGCCATGCCTGGCCGCCACCCCCGTGCCGGCCATGATGGCCGCCGGCGTGGCCAGGCCCAGCGCGCAGGGGCAGGCAATCACCAGCACCGCCACGGCGCGAATCAGCGCCGTCTCCAGCCCCACGCCGGCCCACAGCCAGCCCAGCAGCGTGACCAGGGCAATGGCGATCACCGCGGGCACGAACACGGCCGACACCTGGTCCACCAGCCGCTGGATCGGCGCCTTGGCGGCCTGGGCGTCCTCCACCAGGCGGATGATGCGCGCCAGCACCGTCTCGCCGCCCACGGCCGTGACCTGCATCACGATGCGTCCGTCGCCATTGATGGAGCCGCCCGTGAGCGCCCCCCCGGCCTCGCGCGGCACGGGCAGCGGCTCGCCGGTGAGCATGGACTCGTCCACCTGGGTATGGCCCTCGTGCACCAGTCCGTCAACGGGAATGCGCTCACCGGGGCGCACCACCAGGCGGTCGCCGGCCATGACCTCGGCGATCGGCACGTCCACCTCGCCGTCGCGCGAGAGCAGATGCGCCACATCGGGACGCAGCGCATGCAGAGCGCGTATCGCCGCCGTGGTCTGGCGCTTGGCCCGCGCCTCCAGCCACTTGCCCAGCAGCACCAGGGAGATGACCACGGCCGAGGCCTCGAAGTACAGGTGCGGCGCATGGCCCGGGTGGGCCGTGAGCCACAGCCACAGCGACAGGCCGTAGCCCGCGCTCGTGCCCATGGCCACCAGCAGGTCCATGTTGCCGGTGAGCGCCTTCAGCGCATGCCAGCCCGCCTTGTAAAAGCGCGCCCCCAGGATGAACTGCACCGGCGTGGCCAGCAGAAACTGCACCCAGGCCGGCAGCATCCAGTGCTGTCCCAGCAGGTCGCCGAACATCGGCAGCACCAGCGGCGCCGACAGCAGCAGGCCCCAGGCCACCGGCATGAAGCCGGCCCAGGGCGACGGGTCCTGCGCCTCGCCGGCCTCCTGCTCGGCCGCCGTGCGCGGCTCGTAGCCGGCATTGCGCACGGCGCGGCGCAGCACGGCTTCCATGCCGGGGGCCGTGCCGGGGTCATAAACGATGTGCGCGCGCTCGGTCGCCAGGTTCACCGTGGCATCCTGCACGCCCGGCACCTTGCGCAGCGCGCGCTCCACACGGCCCACGCAGCTGGCGCAGGTCATGCCGCCCACGCCCAGGTCCAGCGTGTCCCGGGTAGCGGCCGATGGAAGCGAGGCAGAGGTCATGGCAGGCACCTTGTGATCAACAATGGTTGCACCTTAAACCCTGACATCATGGCAAAGTCAAGGGATTGCAGCAGGCTTGACTTTGACACCATGTCAGGCTTCATGATGAAACCCCATTCACAGCCCCAACCCGGAAGGATCCCCATGCAATACACATTCCAAGTCACCGGAATGACCTGCGGCCACTGCGAGCGCGCCGTGGTGCACGCCGTGCGCGCCCTCGACGAAGAGGCGCTGGTCAAGGTCGACCTGCCCACGGGCCAGGTCGTGGTGGAGAGCGAAAAGTCGCGCGACGCCGTCGCCACTGCCATCCGCGAAGAAGGCTACCAGGTCGCCGCATGACCGCCCCGGCCACCCAGGCACATGCGCCCGCGCGCTGGCCCGTGGCCATAGGCCAGGCGGCCGAGCGCGCCGGCGTCTCGGCGCGCATGGTGCGCCACTACGAAGGCCTGGGCCTGTTGGCCGGCGTGGCCCGCACCGATAACGGCTATCGCCAGTACACCGAGGCCGACGTGCACACCCTGCGCTTTATCCGCCGCGCGCGCGACCTGGGTTTTTCCATGGAAGAGATCGCCCAGCTGCTCGGCCTGTGGCAGGACAAGGCCCGCGCCAGCGGCCAGGTCAAGCAGATCGCGCAAAAGCACATCGCCAACCTGGCAGAGCGCATCGCCGCCATGCAGGCCATGCAGCGCAGCCTGCAGGCGCTGGTCCACTGCTGCCACGGCGACGAGCGGCCCGACTGCCCCATCCTGGACGACCTGGCCGGCCCCGGGTTGGATTAATGCTATTAATTTAATAGCTTTTAGCGCTTATAAAACAAGGCCAGGCAACCAAAATATCTTATAAATCAGCCGATCACGCACCCCGTGGCAGACTCGCAGACAAGTACATGCTCGGCAAGATCGCCTCTGCCGGGCAAAACGGGCAATTCAGAACACCCCGCCATCGAATACCGCGACTCGCTCGCCGAAGGTGCGGCGGCTGATGCCGAGGCCTACAGCCTCATCCTCGCCAACCCGCCCTTCGCGGGCAGCCTGGACATTGAGAACACCGGCCGGGCTGGGCTGGAGCGCCGGCATCTTGCCGGCATCAACGCATCAGCGTCGCTGGCCCCCGCTCCGGCGCAGCACGCCCTCCAGCACCGTGTCTATGCACTGCTCGGCAATCTGACCCGCACTGTAGTCACCACCGGGCTGGTACCAGCGGCCAATCCAGCTTAAAGCACCGGCGATCACAAAGGCCGTGATCTTCGGGTCGCAGGGCGCGAGCGAGCCTTCCTGTACGCCCTGCGCCACCAGGCGACGGAAGGCTAGGTCGATCTCGCTTTTCATGCGCCGAAGCTCGGTGCGGCTGGGCTCGGGTACTTCCTCGTCGCCCACGCGGATCAGGCACATACCAAAGGGCTGGGTGACGATGTCCACATACACCTGCATGCAGGCGCGCAGCTGGTCCACGGCGTTGCCGCCCGCCTGGCGCGAGGCCTCGATGCCTTCGAGCGTCATCTCCAGCCCCTGGCGCACGCACTGCAGCAGGATCTCGTCCTTGTTTTTCACGTAGTAGTACAGCGTGGGCTTGCTCACATGCAGGCTGGCAGCAATGTCGTCCAGCGAGGTGGCGTGAAAGCCGCGCTCGTTGAACATCTGTGCAGCGGTGGTCAGCACCGCGTTGCGCTTGGCCTCGCGCTGCGCCTCACGCGCGGGGGCCTCGGCCCAGGGAGATGCCGGGGCCTTGATGCGGCGCCCGCGCGGCGCCGCCTTGGCCGGCAGCTTGGCCGGCGCATTGGTGCGTGATGTACCCATACGGGAAATCCTTCATATCTCGGGTAAGTACTGATTTTTCAAAATCGCGCCGGTATCAAAATCTACTTTCAAGTAACTAGTCTACGTAAAAGTAGACAACAATTCTTTCGCAAAAACCCGTAGAGGACCCCGATGGAGACAACGCTTGCGCGCGGCGCGCACCCCACCGCCCCGCCCCTGCTACAGGTGGACAGCGTGACGCTTGCGTTTGGCGGCGTGAAGGCCCTGTCCGGCGTGGGCTTTGGCGTGCAGCCGGGCTCCATCACCGCCGTGATCGGGCCCAACGGCGCGGGCAAGACCTCGCTGTTCAACACCATCTCGGGCTTTTACCGCCCCACGGGCGGCAGCATCCGCTTCCGTGGCCAGGACATCACGCGCATCCCCGCGCCGCAGCGCGCCAAGATGGGCCTGGGGCGCAGCTTTCAGAACATTGCGCTGTTCCGTGGCATGACGGTGCTGGACAACATCAAGCTCGGCCGCCACGCGCACCTGAAAACCAATGTGTTCGACGCGCTGTTCTACCTGGGCCGCGCCCGCCGCGAAGAGGCCGAGCTGCGCCGCGATATTGAGGAACGCATCATCGACTTCCTCGAAATCGACCACATTCGCCACGCGCCGGTCTCGGCCCTGTCCTACGGCCTGCAAAAGCGCGTGGAAATGGCGCGTGCCCTGGCCATGCAGCCGGAAATTCTGATGCTCGACGAGCCCGTGGCCGGCATGAACCGCGAGGAGACCGAGGACATGGCGCGCTTCATCCTCGACGTGCGCGCCGAATGGGGCGTGACGGTGCTGATGGTGGAGCACGACATGGGCATGGTGATGGACCTGTCCGACCATGTGGTGGTGCTCAACTTCGGCCAGGTGATTTCGCAGGGCGTGCCCGCCGTGGTGCAGGCCGACCCCGAAGTCAACCGCGCCTACCTGGGCTCGGGCAACGTCGATGAGCTGCGCGCCAAGCTGCGCGCCGCCGCCCGCATCCCCACTTCCGCTGGAGCCGCCGCATGATGGACTGGGCCTACCTGTTTGAAATCAGCCTCACCGGCATTGCCAGCGGCGGCTTGTACGCGCTGGCCGCGCTGGCTTTCGTCATGGTCTACAAGGCCACGCGCGTGGTGAACATTGCCATTGGCGAAATGCTCATGGCCGGGGGCTATTTGTTCTTCTCCTTCGCCGCCATGTGGGCGCTGCCGCTGTGGCTGGCCATTCCGGCCGCCGTGCTGGCCTGCGGTCTGCTGGGCGCGGTGATCGAGCGCACCATGATCCGCCCGCTGCTGGGCGAGCCGCCGATTTCGGTGTTCATGGTCACGGTGGGCCTGTCGTCGGTGCTCATCGGCCTGGTGGAAATGATCTGGACGGCCGACCAGCGCCGCCTGCCCGAGTTCATGCCCACCAACCCCATCATGGTGGGCGACGCCTTCCTCGCGCCCAAGGTGTTCTGGGGCGCGGTGATTGCGGCGGTGTTCATTGCCGCGGTGCTGCTGGTGTTTCGCTACTGGCGCGGCGGCGTGGCGCTGCGTGCCACGGCCAGCGACCAGGCGGCCGCCTACTCGGTGGGCATCAACGTGCCGCGCGTGTTCTCGCTGGCCTGGGTGGCCTCGGCCATGCTGGCGGCCATCTCCGGGATCATCGTCGGCTCGATTGGCGGCATCTCTTCCAGCATGGGCGTGTTCGGCCTGTCGGTGCTGGTGGTGGTGATCGTGGGCGGCCTGGACAGCGTGCTGGGCGCGCTGGTGGGCGGCATTCTCATCGGGCTGGTGGAGGCGCTGGCCGGGGCCTACCTGGGCGGCGAATACAAGCTGCTGGCCACCTTTGTGGTGCTGGTCGTCATCCTGATGGCGCGGCCCTACGGCCTGTTTGGCACCCACGAAATCGAACGTCTTTAAGGGCTCATCACCATGCGTATCGGAACCCTCAAGGAAAGCTACGTCGCCGACGCGGCGCTGTTCGACTCACGCACCCAACATGCGTGGCTCGCCATCGCTGCCGTGCTGCTGGTGCTCTTTCCCTTCATCGCCAGCGACTACTGGCTCTACCTCGCCTGCCTGGTGGCCATCAATGTGGCGAGTGCCACAGGGCTGAACATCCTCACCGGCTACACCGGCCTGGTGAGCCTGGGCCAGGCCGCCTTCATGGGCCTGGGCGCCTACACCGTGGCGATTTTGCAAACGCGCTACGGCACGCCCATGCTGCTGAACCTGCTGGCCGGGGGCGTGGTGGCCATGCTGGGCGGCATCATCGTGGGCATACCGTCGCTGCGCGTGAAGGGGCTGTACCTGGCGATTGCCACCATCGCCGCCTCGTTCATTGCGCACTTCTTGTTTGCCAACTTCGAGATCACCGGCGGCACGGCCGGGCTGTCGCTGTCCCCGGCGCGCGTGCTGGGCATGGATCTGGACACCTCGTTTCGCCTGTACTGGCTCATCGTGCCGGTGACGGTGCTGATGCTGCTGGGCGCAGCCAACCTGTTTCGCACGCGCATTGGCCGCGCCTTCATCGCCATCCGCGACCGCGACATCTCGGCCGAGGTGCTGGGCATTGCCCTGCTGCGCTACAAGCTGCTGAGCTTTGGCCTGTCGTCGTTTTACGCCGGCATTGCGGGCGGGCTATGGGCCTACTTCTTCCGCGTGGTGACGCCCGAGAGCTTTCCGCTGTCGATGTCCATCTTCTTCCTCGCGGCCATCATCGTCGGCGGCATGGGCTCCATCCTCGGCGGCATTCTGGGCGCGGTGTTCATGACCATGGTGCCCGAGCTGCTCAAGCTGCTGGTCGATCTGCTGCCCGGCGGCGCCAGCCTGGCGGTGTTCCTCTCGCCGGTGCGCCTGGTGATTTTTGGCGCACTCATCATCGGTTTTCTGGTGTTCGAGCCACTCGGACTCGCAGAAATGTGGCGCCGCATGCGCCGCTTCTTCCACCTGTGGCCCTTCCGTAACTAAACCCCTAGGAGACAAGACATGGCACAGCAACGCATTTCCACCCGCCGCCGCAGCCTCATGCTAGGCGCCGCCGCCGCCGGCACCGCCGCGCTCACGCACCCGCTGTCGGTGCTGGCACAGGGGGCCGAGGAGATCGTCGTCGGCGGCTCCATTCCCATGACGGGCGTGTTCGCCTTCGCCGGGGTGGGCATCAACGCCGGCATCCAGGACTACGTGAAGATCATCAATGACGCCGGTGGTATCAAGGGCCGCAAGGTGAAGTACGTGCCGGAAGACACGGGCTACAAGGTCGACGTCTCGGTGGCCGCGTACAAGAAGATCACCAGCCAGAACAAGGTCAACCTCTACTACGGCGACTCCACGGGCTTCTCCAAGACCATCAACCCCGAGCTGGAGCGCAACGGCAACATCCTGATGGCCGGTGCCTCCTTCGCCTCCGAGCTGAACGACCCGAAAAAGTACCCCAACCAGTTCCTGGTCGGCCCCGACTACACCGAGATGTTCAGCATCCTGCTGAAACACATTGCCAAGGAAAAGCCGGGCGCCAAGGTGGCCTTCGTCTACTCCGACTCCGAGTTTGGCCGCGACCCGATTGAAAAGAGCGAAGCCGAGGCCAAGCGCCTGGGCCTGTCGGTGCCCATCAAGATCATGACGCCCGCAGGCAGCGTGGACGTTTCCACCGAGGTCATCAAGCTGCGCCGCGCCGCGCCCGACTACACCATCTTCCACGGCTACATCCTCGCGCCCATCCCCGAGTTCATCACCCAGGGCAAGCAGCAGGGCATGAAATCGAAGTGGATGGGCACGTTCTGGACCATGGACAGCTCCACCGTCATGAAGATGGGCGAGGCGGGCGACGGCTTCATGGGCGTGATGCCCTACCGCTACTACTACGACACCGAGAAGGCCCCCATGCTGGAAAAAATCCGCGCCATGCGCCCGGAGTACCAGAGCACGGCCTACATGCAGGGCTTTCTGGCCGCCATGCTGTTCCTGGAGTCGGCCAAGCGCTGCCTGGACGGCAACAAGCCGCTCACCGGCGCCAACCTCAAGGCGGCGCTCAACAGCCTGAAGGACTTCGACACCGGCGGGCTCATCGGCGTGCCGCTGACCATCACCGGCAACTCCATTCCCGTGGGCCGCGTCTACAAGGCCGACATGAAGGCGCAGAAGATGCTGCCCGCCTCCGACTGGATCAAGTTGTGAACAACCCCCTGAGCGGCTGCGCCGCTTCCCCCTTCTCTCGCTGCGCTACGCGCAGCGGGAAGGGGGACGCCGCCAGTGCGGCGGGGCGGCCCTTGCACGGCGGCCCTGGTCTGGGTAGCGCCAGTTTCACCGCTCGCGCCCCGTACACAGCACCCTGAACCACTGACATGACCCAGGAACCCACGGACAACGTCCTCGAAGTGAACAACATCGAGGTCATCTACAACAAGGTCGTGCAGGCCCTGCGCGGCCTGTCGCTGGCCGTGCCGCGCGGCCACATCGTGGCGCTGCTGGGCAGCAACGGCGCGGGCAAGAGCACCACGCTCAAGGCCGTCTCGGGCCTGCTGCCGCTGGAAAACGGTGCGCTCGAAGCGGGCAGCATCACCTTCAACGGCCAAAGCACCACCGCCATCGCACCGCAGCTGCTGGTGCGCCGCGGGCTGTCGCACGTGATGGAAGGGCGGCGCGTGTTCGAGGACCTCACCATCGAGGAAAACCTCATCGCCTCCACCTACGCGCTCAGCGGGCGTGAAAGTGCGGCCAAGCCCGATTTCGACCTGGTGTACGAATACTTTCCGCGCCTGCACGAGCGGCGCAAGGGCCTGGCCGGTTATCTCTCGGGCGGCGAGCAGCAAATGCTGGCCATTGGCCGCGCGCTCATCGCCCAGCCCGAGCTGATTTTGCTGGACGAGCCCTCGCTGGGCCTCTCCCCCAAGCTCACCGAAGACATCTTCGGCATCATCGCGCGCATCAACGCCGAGCGCGGTACCTCCATGCTGCTGGTGGAGCAAAACGCCACCGTGGCGCTGGCCGTGGCGCACAGCGGCTACATCATGGAAAACGGCAAGATCGTCATCGACGGCAGTGCCGAGCGCCTGGCCAACGACCCCGACGTGCGCGAGTTCTACCTCGGCATGGGCGGCAGCGGCGAAGCCAAGAGCTTCAAAGACATCAAGCACTACAAGCGGCGCAAGCGCTGGCTGTCATGAACCACATCCCCCTGAGGCGCTGCGCGCCTTCCCCCTTCTCTCGCGCTTGCGCGCGGGAAGGGGGACGCCACCAGCGCGGCGGGGCGGCCCTTGCGCGGTGGCCACTGACCTGGGCCACGCCAGTTTTCAAGGCTGCGCCCCATACGACGCGCATTGGATGACCGACATGAACCTTCCTGAACTCACCCTGCCCCAAATGCTGCGCCAGCGCGCGCAGCGCGACGCCCAGCGCGTGGCCATCCGGCAAAAAGACTTTGGCATCTGGAAGCCCGTCACCTGGGCGCAGTACTACCAGCGCGCCTGCCACTTCGGCCAGGGCCTGCAGCAGCTGGGCCTGCCCGCAGGCGGCCATGTGGGCGTGATTGCCGAAAACCGCATCGAATGGGTGCTGGCGCAGATGGGCGCGGGCCTGGTGGGCGGCATCACCGTGGGCGTGTACCCCACCAGCCCGGCCAACGAAGTGGCCTACGTGGTGGGCCATGCCGACATCGACATCATGGTCTGCGAAGACCAGGAGCAGACCGACAAGGTGCTCGATGCCCTGAGCGAGCTGCCGCGCCTGAAAAAAATCATCGTCATGGAGACCAAGGGGCTGCGCAGCTTCGCCCCCGAGCACCGCCAACTCATCGTCACCTTCGACGAGGTGGAGCGCCTGGGTGCAGGCATCCACAGCCAGGCGCGCATTGACGAAGTGCTGGCCAAGCAAACGCTCGACGACATCGGGCTGATGATCTACACCTCCGGCTCCACCGGCAAACCCAAGGGCGCCATGGTCTCGTGGCGCAACATGCGCGGCGTCAGCCCCGGCATCATCGAGCGCCTGCGGCTCAATGCGCACACCACGCACCTGTCGTACCTGCCGCTGTGCCACGTGGCCGAGCAAATGCTCACCACCTTCTGCCCCATCTACCTGGGCTCGCAGGTGAACTTTGGCGAGTCCATCCGCACCGTGCAGGAAGACCTGCGCGAGGTGGCGCCCACCATGTTCCTGGGCGTGCCGCGCATTTGGGAAAAGCTGCACTCGGCCATCAGCATCAAGATGCAGGAAACCGGCGCGCTGCGCCGCGCGCTCTACCAGCGCGCCCTGGCCGACTGCGCCCCGCTGGCGGAGAAACCGCGCAGCCAGTGGAGCCTGGGCGAGCGCCTGCGCTACGCCGCGCATTACTGGCTGGTGCTGCGCGCGCTGCAAAACTTCATCGGCCTGCGCGAGGCCCAGGTGGCGCTGACCGGCGCCGCGCCCATCGCACCCGACGTGGTGCGCTTTTTCCGCACACTGGGCGTGCCGCTGATCGAGGTCTATGGCCTGACCGAATCCACCGGCATGGTCACCGGCCACGCGCTGGACCGCGTGAGCGTGGGCACCGTCGGCATTCCCACGCAGGGCGTGCAGTGGCGCATTGCCCAGGGCAGCGACGACGACATGGGCGGCGAGTTCCAGATCAAGGGCGAGATGGTGTTCGCCGGGTACTACAAGAACCCCGAGGCCACGGCGCAAAGCATCCAGGACGGCTGGCTGCACACCGGCGACGTGGTGCGCCTGGTGGACGGGCAGATCAAGATCGTCGATCGCCTGAAAGACATCATGATCACCGCCGGCGGCAAGAACCTCACGCCGTCCGAGATCGAGAACACGATGAAGGCCAGCCCCTACATCAAGGAGTGCGTCATCGTGGCCGAGGGGCGCAAGTTCGTCGGCGCGCTGGTCATGCTCGACATTGATACCGTGGGCAAATGGGCCGAGGCACAGCGCATCCCGTTCACGCATTTCCGCTCGCTGGTGGAGGCTCCGCAAGTGCGCCAGCTCATCGACGCCGAGATTGCCAGCGGCAACGCCAAGCTGGCCCAGGTGGCCCAGATCCGCAAGTTCCACCTGCTCACCAAGGAGCTGGACCACGACGACGGCGAAGTCACCGCCACCATGAAGGTGCGCCGCAGCAGCATCTACAAAACCTACGCCGCCGAGATCGAGGCGCTGTATTCCTAACCAAAATGGCCGATGGCGCTTACCCATAAAGCGCTAGCAGCTCTTATTTCAGTAGCAATCCATGTCCGACACCGCACCCCTGCTCGTCACCCGCCAAGGCGCGGTGGCCACGCTGCGCTTCAACCGCCCCGCCGCCATGAACGCGCTGGACCTGCCCACCGCGCTGGCGCTGCGCGATGCCGCGCAGGCCATCAGCCAGGACCCCGAGGTGCGCGCCGTGCTGCTGCAGGGCAGCGGCCGCGCCTTCGTGGCCGGGGGCGACCTGGCCGCACTGCGCGCCGACCCGGTGCAGGGCGCGCAGGACCTGCTGGGCCCGCTCAACGAAACCCTGCTGCTGCTGCAGGGGTTGAATGCCCCGGTCATCGCCCAGGTGCACGGCGCAGCGGCGGGCGCGGGCCTGTCGCTGATGCTGATGTGCGACTTCGTGCTCGCGGCCGAGGGCACCAAGTTCAACCTCGCCTACATCAACCTCGGCACCAGCTGCGACGTGGGTGCCTCGTGGGCGCTGCCGCGCCTGGTGGGCCTGCGCCATGCGCTGGAAATCGCGCTGCTGGGCGAGACCTTCAGCACCGACGATGCCCTGCGCCTGGGCCTGGTCAACCGCGTGCTGCCCGCCGCCGAGCTGGACGCCGCTGCCCAAGCCCTGGCCACGCGCCTGGCCAACGGCCCCACCCTGGCCTATGGCCACATGCGCCGCCTGATGCGCGGCAGCTTCGACCACGACCTGGCCACGCAGCTGCAGGCCGAGGCACAGTGCTTTGACGCCTGCGCCCGCACGGCCGACCTGCGCGAAGGCATCGAGGCCTTTTTTGCCAAGCGCCCGCCGCAGTTCCAGGGCCGCTGAACACAGCTTTCTTTTTTCCAGGAGTTTTGCCATGACCCACCGTGACGTCTTCGTCGTCAGCACCGCCCGCACCGCCATCGGCACCTTCGGCGGCAGCCTGAAGGACGTGCCCAACACCCAGCTCGCCACCACCGCCGTCAAAGCGGCCATCCAGCGCTCGGGCCTGGCGCCCGACGCCGTGGGCCATGTGGTCATGGGCAACGTGATCCCCACCGACACCAAGGACGCGTACCTCTCCCGCGTGGCCGCCATCGATGCCGGCTGCCCCATCGAAACGCCCGCGTTCAACGTCAACCGCCTGTGCGGCTCGGGCCTGCAGGCCATCATTTCGGCGGCCCAGGCCATCGGCTATGGCGACTGCGACGTCGCCGTGGGCGGCGGCAGCGAGTCCATGAGCCGGGGCCCCTACTTCGACCAAGCCGCCCGCTACGGCGCGCGCATGGGCGACGCCAAGAGCATCGACTACATGCTCGGCATCCTGCACGACCCCTGGCAGAAGATGCACATGGGCATCACCGCCGAGAACGTGGCCGAGCGCTACAAAATCTCGCGCGAGATGCAGGACCAGCTGGCGCTGGAAAGCCAGCGCCGCGCCGCCGCTGCCATCGCCGCTGGCTACTTCAAGGAGCAGATCGTCCCCGTCGAAATCGCCACGCGCAAAGGCACCGTGCTGTTCCAGGAAGACGAGCATGTGCGCGCCGCCACCACGCTCGACGTATTGGCAGGCATGAAGCCTGCGTTCAAGAAGGACGGCGGCACCGTGACCGCCGGCAACGCCTCGGGCATCAACGACGGCGCCAGCGCCGTGGTGCTGGTGGCGGGCGATCGACTGCAAGCCCTGAACGTGAAGCCCCTGGCCCGCCTGGTGGGCTACGCGCACGCCGGCGTGGACCCCGCGTACATGGGCATCGGCCCCGTGCCCGCCACGCAGAAGGTGCTGGCACGCACGGGCCTCAAGGTGCAGGACATGGACGTGATCGAGGCCAACGAGGCCTTCGCCGCCCAGGCCTGCGCCGTGGTGCAGGAGCTGGGCCTGGACCCGGCCAAGGTCAACCCCAACGGCTCGGGCATCTCGCTCGGCCACCCGGTGGGCGCCACCGGCGCCATCATCACCACCAAGGCTATCGCCGAGCTGCACCGCTCGAAAGGGCGCTATGCGCTGGTCACCATGTGCATTGGCGGCGGCCAGGGCATCGCCGCCATCTTCGAACGGGTTTGAGTCTTTTTGGCCTACAGCGCTTGTCCATCAAGCGCTTGCAGCTCTCTATTCAATAGCAACCATGCTCCCCAACACCCTCCTCACGGCCGAGCAGAAGGCCGAACTACAGCTCTTCACCGAATCGCTGGAGCGCTTTTGCGACACCGAGATCGAGCCCCATTACCGTGACTGGGAAAAGGCCGGCCTCGTCAGCCGCACACTGTTCCGCAAGATGGGCGAGAACGGCTACCTCTGCGCTGACGTGCCCGAGCAGTATGGCGGCCCGAGCGCCAGCGTGCACTTCTCGTTCGCCGTGGTGCAGGTGCTCTCGCGCCGCGGTTACGGCGGCTTTGTCGGCGGGCTGCAGGTGCACAACGATATCGTTCCGCCCTACCTGCTCAACTTCGGCACCGAGGCGCAGCGCGAATACTGGCTGCCGCGCATGGTCAGCGGCGAGGCGGTGGCGGCCATCGGCATGACCGAGCCCGGCGCGGGCAGCGACCTGAAGGCCATCCGCACCACCGCCAAGCGGGATGGCGACGGCTACGTCATCAACGGCAGCAAGATCTTCATCAGCAACGGCCAGCACTGCGACCTGCTGGTGCTCGCCGCCAAGACCGACCCGGCGCTTGGGGCCAAGGGCGTGAGCCTGTTCCTGGTGGATACGAAAAACCCCGGCTTCACGCGCGGCCAGAACCTGGAGAAGATCGGCCAGCACGCGGGCGACACCTCCGAGCTTTTCTTCAACGACCTGCGCGTGCCGGCAGACGCCCTGCTGGGCGGCGTGGAAGGCCAGGGCTTCGTGCAGATGATGCGCGAGCTGCCGCGCGAGCGCCTCATCATCGGCGTGCAGGCGGTATACGGCGCCCAAGGCGCGCTCGACGCTACGGTGAAGTACGTGCAGGAACGCCAGGCCTTCGGCCAGGCCATCGCCCAGTTCCAGAACACGCGCTTCACGCTGGCGCAGTGCGCCAGCGACATCGCCGCCGCCGAGGCGTTTTTGAACGCCAGCGTCGC
Source organism: Alicycliphilus denitrificans (assembly GCF_044792555.1). Taxonomy (GTDB): domain Bacteria; phylum Pseudomonadota; class Gammaproteobacteria; order Burkholderiales; family Burkholderiaceae_C; genus Alicycliphilus; species Alicycliphilus denitrificans_A. Next base: position 112,103 of record NZ_CP126238.1, on the reverse strand, counting down.
CGCCTACGAGCGCGGCGAACTCACGCCCGAGGCCGTGAGCGCGCTCAAGCTCCACACCACCGAGATCTTCGGCCGCGTGGCCGACGCCTGCCTGCAACTCTTCGGCGGCTACGGCTACATGGCCGAATACCCCATCTCACGCTTCTGGACCGACGCGCGCGTGCTGCGCATCTACGGCGGCACGTCGGAGATCATGAAGGAACTGGTGGCACGCTCGCTGCTGGGACGCTGAGCCAGGCCCCCATCACCACAGGCCACCCGGTTCGCCGGGTGGCTTTTTTTATGCCGCGGATTCCGGCTTGTAGAACGCCTCCACGCTGCCCTTGAGCGTGATGAGCAGTGGGCGGCCCTTGCGGTCCAGCGTCTTGCCCGCGGGCACCTTGATCCAACCCTCGCTCACGCAGTACTCCTCCACGTCAAAGCGCTCCTTGCCGTTGAAGCGGATGCCGATGTCCGCCTCCTGCTGGAACACGGCGGCCACATGGTGCGGGCTGCGCGGGTCAACGGCAAGGCGGTCGGGCAGGGGGAGCTTGGCGGTATCGGTCACGGGCAAAGGTCTGGAAAGCAAACAGGGCGAGCCCGCATTGTCCCGCAATCACGCGGCCGCCACGGCCTGCGTGGCCTGCACGGGACTGAAATACTCCTGAAAAAAGAGCTGCATGCGCTTTTACAGCAAGCGTTTAAGCCATTTTTTCCTTAAAAAAATCTGTCATAACCCCGTCTGTGGATAAGTCTGCGGAGCATTCCCGCATAACCGGGCAGTTATGCACAGGCGCGGACTTGGCGCGCGGCTTGTCCCCATTTCGGGTGCAGCGCCCGCCTATCCCCGTCCCCAGGCTTTGGCCGCACACAAGTGCTTGATCTCTTTGCCAAAAAACAGCTTACCCACAGTAAGCGCCGAGGCTCTACTACTACGACTATTTTTAAATAGTGGATTCAATGAATAACAACCGGCGGCTTCGGGCCCTGGCCTGAAACCCCTGGCGCTGGATGGTTTTTTTGGCCGGTAATGACCGTTGGGACAAAAAAAAGCGCCCGACAGGGCGCTTTGTGAAGGGGAAGACCGTGGCTCAGCGCAGCATGGCGTAGCCCACGCCAATCGCCGCCAGCAGGCCCACGGCATCGGCCAGCAGGGCGCAGGCCAGGGCGTGGCGGGTGTGCTTCACGCCCACGCTGCCGAAGTACACGGCCAGCACGTAGAAGGTGGTCTCGGTCGAGCCCTGGATGATGGCCGCCAGGCGCCCGACGAAGGAGTCCACGCCGTGGGTCTGCAGCACGTCGATCATCAGGCCGCGCGCGCCCGCGCCCGACAGCACCTTCATCAGCCCCACGGGCAGGGCGGGCAGGAAGTCGGTGTTCCAGCCCAGCGCCGCCACGCCCGCGCCTATGGCCGAGAGCAGCGCGTCCATGCAGCCCGCGGCGCGGAACACGCCGATGGCCGCCAGGATGGCGATGAGGTAGGGAATGATCTGCACCGCCACGCCAAAGCCCTGCTTGGCGCCGTCGACGAAGGCGTCGTACATGTTCACGCGGCGCCAGGCGCCGGCCAGCAGGAACAGCAGCACCACGCCCAGGATCACCGCCGCGCCCGTGCTGCCCGCCACCTGGGCCGCCCGCTCGGCTGGCAGCCGCGCCAGGCCGGCCACCGCCGCCGCCAGCAGGGCGCCCACGGCCAGCAGCGGCAGCAAGAGGCGCGCGCGCCACAGCGGCAGGCGCTGCGCCACGGCCACGGCCAGCACGCCGGCTAGCAGCGAGGCGAAGGTGACCAGCAGCGTGGGCAGGAAGATGTCCGCGGCGTTGAAGCCCGCGCCCAGGCCCTGCTTCAGGGCCACGCTCTGGCGGATGGCAATCACCGAGGTCGGGATCAGGGTCAGCCCGGCCGTGTTCATGACCACGAACATGATCTGCGCATTGCTGGCGGTACCGGCGGGTTCGCGGTTCAGGCCCTGCAGTTCCTGCATGGCCTTCAGGCCCAGGGGCGTGGCGGCGTTGTCCAGGCCCAGCAGGTTGGCGCTGATGTTCATGGTCATCGCGCCCTGGGCCGGGTGGCCGGCGGGCACGCCGGGAAAAAGGCGCCGCAAGAGCGGCCCGGCCAGGCGCGCCAGCAGCTCCACCATGCCGGCCTGCTCGCCCACGCGCATCAGGCCCAGCCACAGCGCCATGATGCCGGCCAGGCCGAGCGAGATTTCAAAGCCGGCGCGCGCGCCGTCGAACAGGGCGTTCAGCAGCGCCTGGAAGATGCCGGCCTCGCCCAGCAGCCAGCGCGCCACGGCGGTGGCAAAGGCCACGATGAAGAAACCCGTCCAGACCCAGTTGAGTGCCATGGAACTCGATGGTAGCGGCCTGGCCCGCGCCGGCGCTTAGAACGGCGCGTCGTCGTCCGGGCCGCTGGCCGGGGCGTGCAGCGCGGTGGCGGCCGGTGCGGTAGCGCCCATGTCGCTGCGCCCTTCCCCGCCCAGCGCCGCTATCAGGTCCGGGATCAGCTTGGCTAACTCGCCCGTGGCGATCGCCACGTCGGCGTCGAAGCCGCCATCGTCCTGGGCCTGGCCCTCGAACACCGTGTCCAGGAAGGCCAGCTTCTTCAGCTGCAGGCCCTCGGTCAGCACGAAGCTCACGCGCTCGTCCCAGGTCATGGCCAGCTTGGTGGGCAGCTTGCCGGCCTGGATGTGGGCCTGCACCTCCTCGATATCCAGCGGGTGGCGCGCGTAGCGCACTACCGCCTTGCTCTCGTCGGCAGCCTTGAGCTCGCATTCGCGGTCCACGGAAAAGCCCGCCGGCGCCTCCTGCTCCTTGAGCCACAGGGCCATGGCCGTCTGCGCGCTGGTCTGCGTGTCCAGCAGCGCCAGCGACAGACCCGGCAGCTGCTCGACCAGCAGGCTGGTGATCTCGTCGGCACGGCCCTGGGCGCCGGTGTCCAGCACCAGCAGGCCGGCCTCGCGGTCGATCCACACCCAGGTCGAGCCCTGCTTGGTGAAGGCCATGGGCAGCAGGTCCAGCTTGGCCTCGTCCTTGAGCTCCTTGCTTTCCTTCTTGCCGGGCTTGCGGCCGGTCTGGCGCTCGATCTGCTCGGCCTTCTCCTTCACCTTGCGCGCCAGCACCGTGGCCGGCAGCAGCTTGGCCTCGGTCATGAAACGCAATATCCATTGCCCGCCCACGCTCTCGGCCAGCAGGCCATGGGCGTCGCCGCGCGGCGGCACCCAGCCACTGGACTTCTCCTGCGTGGCGCCGCATTCCTGGAACGGCGTCTTGGCCAGCGCCTCTTCCAGCGCGGTCAGATCGGCCTGCCAGCCGGGGGCAATGCGGTAGACGATGAGGTTCTTGAACACTTGGAAATTCCCTGTTTTGATAGCTGTCAGCGCTTGATGGTAGAGCGCTGGAGGCGTATTTTTTTACTAAAAATGCAGCCGGCATGCGAAGCGACGTTCGGCATGGACTGGCAGAACTTTACACAGGCGCAGCGTTCCAACATGGCGGCGATACACGCATGCAGCACATTGGCCTCCATGGTCACTGTCACGCAAGAAAGGAACCCAGCATGACCCGTCTGCACCTCACCCAACGCCTGGCCTGCACCGCCCTGGTGGCGGCCCTCGCCGGCCTTGCCGCCCCTGCCTTTGCCCAGCCCGGTCCCGGCGCAGGCCCCGGCCCCATGGCCGAGCAAGCCCAGCGCCCACGAATGCGCTCCATGACGCCCGAGCAGCGCGAGCAATACATGCTCAAGCGCGCCGAGGCCTTCAAGCAAAAGCTGCAGCTCACGCCCGCGCAGGAGCCGGCCTGGAACAGCTTGGTGCAGTCCATGAAGCCCGGCACGCAGGCCCGCCTGGACATGCAGGGCATGGACAAGCTGAGCACGCCCGAGCGCATCGACCGCATGCGCGCCATGCGCGCACAGCGCGATGCCGAGATGGATAGACGCGGCGATGCCGTGAAGGGCTTTTATGCCCAGCTGACGGCGGAGCAGCAAAAGATCTTCGACGCCGAAGGCGCACGCATGTATGGGTATGGCCCGCGCGGCGCCAAGCAGGGCCGGGGCATGCACCACCACCACCACTATCACCATGGCTATGGCTATGGTCCTGGCGCCGAACCCGGCGCACCGGCAGCGAAATGAGGCCAAGGCCAGGCCGCATGCTGCGGCCCTGGCCTACAAGGTGGGGGGACGAGGAAGTCCTACATTCGTTACGTTTTCCATGCAAAAACTAACGAATCAACATCATGTGCCACCTCTTTCCCTCTCGCACAGGCCACAGCCAACGCTACCCGTACGTCTTGGCTGCCGGCCTGTTTGCCAGCATCCCCGTCTGCGCCCAGCAGGCCGCGGGGGATTTGTCGCATGCCTCCAGCATCTACCTGCAGGCCGGCAGGGCGCAGCACAACACCGATGCCGTGACCGCAGGCATCACCCTGCCCTGGGGCCGGTGGCGCATGCCGCTGTGGGGCGGCGAGCTGAGCGGGCATTGGGACATGTACCTGAGCCGCTGGTCATTCCACGGCGCCGCCGGCCATGACAGCAGCCTGGTGCTGGGCGTCACGCCCACGGTGCGCCTGCGGCCCGACCAGGGCCGTGCCGCCTGGTTCTGGGAGGCCGGCATAGGTGCCACCCTGGCCAGCCAGCGCTATCGCCCCGCGGGGGAAGAGGAATTCAGCACGCGCTTCAACTTTGCCTCGCACCTGGGCCTGGGGATCAACCTGGGGGCGCAGCGCCGGCACGAGCTGCTGCTGCGGCTGCAGCATGTCTCCAACGCCAGCATCAAACAGCCCAATCCAGGCGCGCAGTTCGTGCAGCTGCGCTACGCCCTGCATTTCTGAGCCTGGGCAGAGCGTTGCTGTGGACAATCCTGGGGACGCTGCGCGGGCAAGTCCTGCGTTGTCCACAGCGGACAGCCGCCGCGCACAGTTGTACCCATTACCTGTCTCGCTTGCACCCCCGCCGGGGCACAGGCTTTGCAGCCGCGCAAGTGCGCGCCGGCATTCAGGAAAAGACCCTTGTCCACAGCCAGGCAGGCGGCTCTACTACTACCACTATGAAGATATAGAACTATCAATAAATAACCAGTGACCGGAGCGAGTAAGGCCAACGGTCGGGGCGAATGCTTCAAAAAAAATAGCGGTTGGCGCTTGATATACAAGCGCCAACCGCCTTTTTTAACCTGAAAATCAGCCTGTGCTGCCGGGGCTTACTTGCCCAGGCCGAGCTTGTCGATGATCACCTTCTCCGTTTTCATGGTGTCCAGCGCGTACTGCTTGTAGGTGGCGCTGTCCATGTAGTAGGTGTCCATATCGAACTTCGCCAGCGACTCCTTGTAGTTGGGCATCTCCATGGCCTTCTTGAAGGCGTCGTGCAGCACCTGGGCGATCTTCGGATCCGTGCCCTTGGGCAGCACCAGGCCGAACGGCGAGGTCTGCACCAGGTTGATGCCCGATTCCTTGAGCGTGGGCACATTCGGGAACCTGGCCGAGCGCTTGTCCCCCCAGACCGACAGCAGGCGCAGCTTGCCCTGCTCCACATACGGCGCCCAGCCGGGCGTGTCGGCGATCGACATCACATGCCCGCCCAGCACCGCCTGCAGCGATTCGGAGTTGCCCTTGTAGGGAATGTGGTTCAGCGTCACGCCCGCCTGCATGGCGCGAACCCGCCAGATTGACTTTGACGAGGGCGCGGACAGCCGCCGCTTCGTGACCGCGCTGGCGCGCGGGCTGGAGTTGCTGGCCTGCTTCCAGGTGGATGAGAAATGGCTGAGCAACGCCGAGATCGCGGCGCGCACCGGCCTGCTCAAGCCGACGGTGGTGCGCCTGGCCTACACGCTGTGCGTGCTCGGCTACCTGCGCCATTCGCGCGAGAGCGGCAAGTACGCGCTGGGCGACGGCCTGGCGGCGCTGGGCATCACCATGGTGTCCAACCTCAAGCTGCGGCGCATCGCGCGCCCGTACATGCAGGACTTGGCCGACCGCTACGACATCTCGGTGTCGCTGGGCATCCGCAATGGCCTGTCGGTGCTGTATGTGGAGAACTGCCGCTCGGGCGCGCCGCTGTCGCTGGGACTGGACCTGGGATCGCGCATCCCGATTGCGGAGACGGCCATGGGCCATGCGCTGCTGGCCGTGATGGAGCCGCGCGACTGGCAGACGGACATCGCCGGCGTGGGCGCGGCCATCCGCCAGCCCGATGGACGGGTGATCACCTTCAATGCCGGGGGCTCGGCCAGCAAGTTTCCGCACCTGCTGCTGGAGCAGGAAATCGGCCCGCAGCTGGCGCGCATGGTCAATGGGCTGGAGTCTTTCGTGCGCAGCGAGGATGCCTGAGTTAGCTATTTATTAAATAGCTTATGACGCTTTACTGGTAAGCGTTAAAGGTATTTTTTATCCCTAATCATCCATCGGGCAGCGGTCAACCGCCGGATGATGGCGCTGAACCTGCCGGGCCGTGGTGCGCCAGCAGCAGCTGCTGCAGCGGCTCGGCTGCCAGCGGGCGGCTGAAGAAATAGCCCTGGTAGACCAGGCAGCCGACCTGGGCCAGCGAGTCGCACTGCTCCTGGGTTTCCACGCCCTCGGCGATGACCCCCAGGCCCAGGCTTGCGGCCAGGGCGACGATGGTGCGCACGATGGCTTCGTCGTTGGGATCGCTGAGCAGGTCGCGCACGAAGCTCCGGTCGATCTTGAGCTGCGCCACGGGCATGCGTTTGAGGTTGGACAGCGAGGAATAGCCCGTGCCGAAGTCGTCCAGCGCAAAGCCCACGCCATGCGCGTGCAATGCCTGCATGGTGGCAATGGTGGCCTCCATGTCCTGCACCGGCAGGCTTTCCGTGAGCTCAAGCCTGAGCTGCGCCGCCGGCGCGCCGGTGACGGCCAGAACGCGCGCCACGTCGTCCACGAAGCCGGCATCGCGGAACTGCCGTGCGCTCACGTTCACCGCCATGCTCAGCCCGGCCAGCGCGGGCGTTTCCTGCCAGGCGGCGAGCAGCGCGCAGGCCTGGTGCAGCACCCAGCGCCCGAGCGGCAGGATCAGGCCGCTCTCCTCGGCCGCGGGAATGAACTGCGCGGGCGCGACCATGCCGCGCTGCGGGTGGGACCAGCGCAGCAGCGCCTCCACGCCAAGGATCTGGCCGCGGGCGTTGACCTGCGGCTGGTAGTGCAGCGAGAACTCCTGCTGCGCCAGCGCGGCGCGCAGGTCGGCCTCCAGCGCCGCATGGGCATCGACGGCCTGCTGCATGCCTGGGTCGAAAAAGCGCAGCGTGCTGCGCCCGGCCATCTTCGCCTGGTACATGGCCAGATCGGCGTGCTTCAGCAACTCGCCCACGGTGGTGGGCGTGCCGTCGAACAGGGCCAGGCCGATGCTGGGCGTGCTGCGGTACTGGTGGCCCGACAGCGCGTAGGGCTGGGACAGCACGCTGAGTATTTTTTCGCCCACCTTGTGGGCATGTTCGGCCAGGGTCAGGGGCTGGGCGCCGATCTGCTCGAGCAGCACCACGAACTCGTCTCCTCCCAGGCGTGCCACCAGGTCCACGCTGCGCACGCAGCCGCTCAGGCGCTGGGCCACGCTGCGCAGCAGCAGGTCGCCCTGGTCGTGGCCCAGGGTGTCATTCAGGGTCTTGAAGTTGTCCAGGTCGATGAACAGCAGCGCCCCGCCCTGGCACTGGCGCTGCGCCGTGGCCAGCGCCTGGCCCATGCGCTGCATGAACTGCGCGCGGTTGGGCAGGCCGGTGAGCGCGTCGAAGTAGGCCAGGCGCTGGATCTCGCGCTCGTTCGCCTTGCGTGGGCCGATGTCGGAGTTGATGGCCAGGATGGATTCGACCTCGCCCGCGTCGTTGTGCACCAGGGTCCAGTGGCCTTCGACATCCAGGGTCCGGCCATCCTGGGTCGATTGCTGCAGCTCGCCGCTCCACTCGCCCTGGCGCAGGACCTGCTCGGTGGCATGCAGAAAGACCTGCGGATCCTGGTCCAGCAGCTCGATGATGCTGCGGCCCAGCGCCTGCCCGCGGCTCCAGCCGTACATGCGCTCGGCGCCTGCATTCCAGAACGTGATGCGGTGCTCGAGGTCGCGCACGATGATGGCGTCGCGCGCCTTGTCCAGCAGCGAGGCCTGCTGGCGTATGCGCAGGTCGTCCATCTGGCGCTGCAGCTCGGTCGCGGCACGCGCCGCGAAGATCTGCAGCGCGCTGTCGACGAACTGAACCTGCTGCAGCGGCGCGTGGAACATCACCAGGATCATGCCCATGGGGCTGCCGTCGCTGCCCGTGAGCTGCCGGCCGGCATAGCTGCGGACCCTGGAGCGCAGCAGCACCTCGTCCTGGGGAAACAGCTCCCCCAGGCGATCGCCGATCACCAGCGCCTCCTGCGTCAGCAACCGTGCGCTGGGCGTGCCCTCAAGGATGTATTCATGCGGGGGCTGTGCGATGCCATCGCAGACATGCGACAGCGTCACGGCGCGCAGGGGCTGGCCCTCCACGGGGGGCAGCAGCCGCACCACGCAGGCCACCTGCGCCGAGAGCGCGTCCGCCATGTGGTGCGCCAGATGCTGGAAAAACGTGGCACCGGTTTCGGCGGAAACCGCCGTGGCCACCTTGACCATGCTGGCCTGCAGCAGTTGCTGCTCGGCGCGTGCGCGCAGGTCCCCTATGCCATAGGCCAGATCCGAGGCCATGGACTCGAGCAACTGCAACTCCTGCGGGTCCAGGTGCAAGACCTCGGGTGCATACAGGCACAGCAGCCCGAAGGTGGCGCGGGCGTTGCGCAGCGGCAGGCACATGATGGCGTGGCAGCCCAGGCCGGCCAGGCGCTGTGCCTGATCCTGGTAGACGGCGCTGTGGCGCAGGTCGCGCACCACCACCGTGCGCCCGCTGCGCACGCAAACCCCGGCCGGGCCGCGGCCGCCCTCCTCCTGCGCGGACCAGCTCAGCTGCAGGTTCTCGATATAGCCGTCCATGCTGCCGGCGCAGGCCACGATGTCGATGCGCCTGGCGGCATCGTCGCGTGCCATGCCCACCCAGCCCATGCGGAAGCCGCCCACGTCCAGGCCCAGCTTGCAGACGGCGTGCAGCAGCTCGGCCTCGCTGCCGGCGCGCAGCAGCGTTTCGCTGCAGGCATTGCGCATGCCCTGGACACGGCTCAGGCGCAGCAGCTTGGCCTCGATACGGCGGCGCTCGCTGATGTCGCTCATGCGATCCCAGTCCCAGACGGCGTCAAACACACTAAAACGCTCAGGCGGCATGGCTTGTCGCACTCCAATGACGGCCAGAAGAGGAGGTTTTACATCATGTTACGTGATGACGGGTGTCCGTTGCCAGCGGTGGCGGGATTTTCGCTGGCGATCCATGGGAGCCGCGCGGGCGCCGCAGGCGCTGTCCGCCGTGGCAGACAGCGCCTGGGTTTGAAGAATTTGATAAAAACAACTGCTAACGCTTATCCATCAAGCGTAAGCAGCTATCAATTACGAGGTGGCAGCACGCCGCGCACGCACGGCGGCCGCTAGTTGCCGCAGCACCGGCACGGTCTGCGCAAAGCTGATGCAGGCATCCGTCACCGACACGCCATGCACCAGCGCCTGGCCAGGCGTGATGTCCTGGCGGCCCTCCTGCAGGTGGCTTTCGATCATCACGCCGGTGATGCGTGCATCGCCCGCGGCGATCTGCGCGGCCACGTCCTCGGCCACGACGATCTGGCGCGCGTGCTGCTTGCTGCTGTTGGCATGCGACAGGTCGATCATCACCTGCTCGCGCTGGCCGGATTTCTTCAGCTGCTCGCAGGTGGCCTGCACGTAGTCCGCGCCGTAGTTCGGCGCCTTGCCGCCGCGCAGGATCACATGGCAGTCATGGTTGCCGCGCGTCTCGAAGATCGCGGCCTGGCCCATCTTGGTCATGCCCATGAAGGCGTGCGGCGCCTCTGCGGCCTGGATGGCGTCCACGGCCACCTTCACGCTGCCGTCGGTGCCATTCTTGAAGCCCACGGGGCAGGACAGGCCGCTGGCCAGCTGGCGGTGGCTCTGGCTCTCGGTGGTGCGCGCGCCGATGGCGGCCCAGCTCACCAGGTCGCTGATGTACTGGGGCGAGAGCAGGTCCAGGAACTCCGTGCCCACGGGCAGGCCCAGGGCCAGAATGTCCAGCAGCAGCAGGCGCGCGCGCTCCAGCCCCTCGTTGATGGCAAAGCTGCCGTCCAGGTGCGGGTCGTTGATGTAGCCCTTCCAGCCCACGGTGGTGCGCGGTTTCTCGAAATACACGCGCATCACGACCAGCAGGTCGTCCTGCAGCGCATCGGCCTCCTTCTTCAGCAGCCGCGCATACTCCATGGCCTGGTCATGGTCGTGGATGGAGCAGGGCCCCACGACCACGATGAGCCGGTCGTCCAGCCCGTGCAGCACGCGCGAGAGCTGCAGGCGGCTGGCCTCCACCAGCGCCTGCGCGGCATCGGGCGCGGGCAGCCATTCCTCGAGGATGGCGGGGGTGATCAAGGGGCGCACGGCCTTGATGCGCAGGTCGTCGATGCGCGTGGTGTCGTGGGTGGTGGGCGCGGGGATGGGGCGGTCGATGAGCGTCATGGTGGCGCGATTGTCGCCCCTGTGCACAGGGCGCGGGATCAGGGCCGCCTGTAGCTGGCGCTTTGCTGCGCCCAGTAGCGTGACTGCAGGTGATCCAGGCGCACCGTGCCGCCCGTCGATGGCGCATGCACGAAGCGCCCCTGGCCCACATAGATGCCGGCATGCGTGGGCCGGCCGCGGCCGAACACCACCAGGTCGCCGGTGCGCAGCTCGCCCTCCTCTACCGCCGCGCCAAAGCCGCTCAGCTGGGCCACGGTGCGCGGTGGCGCCACGCCGGCGCGGCTGCTGTACACGTAGCCGATCAGGCCGCTGCAGTCAAAGCCGCCCTCGGGCGTGTTGCCGCCATAGCGGTAGGGCGTGCCCACCAGGCCCAGCGCGTGGATGGCGATGTCGCTCGATTGCTCGGGCGACAGGCGGGAATAGGCGCCGGCGCGCGGTGCGCTGGGCGCCGGCGTGCCGCAGCCGGCCACCAGCAGGCCGGCCGCGAGCATCAGGGCAGGGAGGGCAAAGGTGTGCATGCGTGCAAGCCTATCAGGCAGCTCCCGCCGGGTGTGCCAGGGCCGGCATGCGCCTGGGGCTGCTGCGGCCTCTCGCTACTTCTGGAACGGCTTTTCGGCGGGTTTTCGCGCATTCTTGTTTCCAGGCGTGACAGGAACAACCCGGGCCTTGCCCGGAAAAAATCCAATGCCATCGTGACAGTACAAAATTTCGTACTAGTACAAACAATAAAATGTACTCATGACACGATTGTTTGTTGAAGGAAGCAATGCCAAAGACATTGCCACAAGCCTTGAATATGCCATGCGCAGCGGCGCCTTGCAGCCCGGCGCATCCCTGCCCCCGGTGCGCCAGCTGGCCCTTGAGCTGGGCGTGAATCCCAATACCGTGGCGGCCGCCTATGCGCGGCTGCGCGGCGCAGGCCGCGTGCTCACGGCGGGCCGGCGCGGCACGCGCGTGGCGGGTGAGCCGCCCTCCCCTGCCCCGGTCTATGCCGCACCCGCGGGGCTGCGCGACCTGGCCGGCGGCCATGCCGACGCCGCCCTGCTGCCGCGCCCGCGCGGCCAGGCCTGGGCGAGCGCGTTGGCCCAGCCGCTGGACGGCGCTGCCACCGAGGCCGATACGCCGCTGCTGGCGCTGGCGCGCGCCTGGCTGCAGGGCCAGGGCCTTCCCACCGAGGCCATGGGCGTGTTCTCGGGCGCGCTCGACGCCGTGGAGCGCGCGCTGCGCCAGCATGCGCGCCCCGGCGACCGCGTCGGCGTGGAGGACCCGGGCTGGCCGCCGCTGCTGGCGCTGTTGCACAGCCTGCGCCTGGTGCCCGTGGCGCTGGCCGTCGATGGGCAGGGCATGGTCGTGCCGGGCGACGGGGTGCTCAAGGACTGCGCCGCCGTGGTGCTCACGCCGCGCGCGCACAACCCCACGGGCGTGGCCATGACGGCGGCGCGCTGGAAGGCGCTGCGCCGCGGCTTGCGTGCCAGCCCGCACACGCTGCTGATCCTGGACGACCACTGGGGGCCGCTGAGCGCCGCGCCGCTGGCCATGGCCGGCGCCTTGCCGCCGCTGTGGCTGCATGTGCTGTCGCTCAGCAAGAGCCTGGGACCGGACTGCCGCGTGGCCGTTGTGACGGGCGCACCGCAGCTGGTGCAGGGCATGTGCGCCCACCAGGGCCTGGGCCCGCGCTGGGTCAGCCTTTGGCTGCAGCAGCTGGCGGCCCAGCTGTGGCGCCAGGCGAGCAAGGGTAGGGCACGCGGCTCATGGCGCCACATGGCCGCCGCTTACGCGGCACGGCGCGCCGCCCTGGGCGAGGCGCTGCGCGGCCACGGCATGGCGTGCGACTGCGAGCGCGGCGAGGGCCTGCAGGTGTGGTTGCCCGTGGCCGACGAGGCCGCCGTGGTGCAGCACATGGCCGCCCGCGGCTGGGCCGTGCAGGCGGGTGCGCCGCTGCGGCTGGACAGTGGCCCGGGCATACGCATCAGCCTGGGGGCCGTGGGACCGCGCGACATCGGGCGGCTGGCGCGCGACCTGGCTGCGGCGCTGCGGCCAGCGCTGTGGGCGAGGTCCTGATCTGCGGTGCTATTCAGTGCCAAATTGCCTGATTAGGCACATGCCTCAGATCACCGTCATTCCGGCGAAAGCCGGAATCCAGGAGCCTCGCAGCACTCAAACCGCTGGATTCCGGCTTTCGCCGGAATGACGTGGCGTTTGTTGACCGAGTGCTGTCTGAGATATGTCACTAATCAGGCCAAATTGGCGTCAAACGCTTGCTCATAAAGCGCCAATAGCTATCAATAAGATAGTTACAGAGCGCCTGACGCATTCAGTGCCAGCCTGTCCAGCAGCTTGCCCATGGACTGGCGCGCGCAGCGCTGCAGCTGCATGAGCAGCGCGTGATCGGGCCAGGGGAGATCAAAGCGCTGGCACAGCTCGCGCTGCATGCGCGCCAGCAGCGCGGCGGCCATCTCGGCGTCGGCCAGCGCGCGGTGGGCGCGGCCGGTGTGCGGCAGGCCCAGGTGGGCCGTCAGATTGCCGAGCTTGTGGCTGGGCGCATCGGGAAACACGCGGCGCGACAGCAGCACGGTGCAGGCAAACGGCTGCGGCGCGTCCAGGCCCGCCTGCCGCAACTCGGACTGCCAGAACTTGCTGTCAAAGGCTGCGTTGTGCGCCACCATGGGCGTGTCGCCGACAAAGCGCGCGGCCGCGCGCATCACCTCCACGGCGGGCGGGGCGGCGGCCACCATGGCATTGGTGATGCCCGTGAGCTCGGTGATGAAGGGCGGTATCCACACGCCGGTCTGCATCAGGCTCTGGAAGCGGTCCACGACGCGCTCGCCCTCGATGAGCACGATGGCCACCTCGGTCGCGCGGGCGCCCTGGGCCGGGGTCATGCCGGTGGTCTCGAAGTCGATGACGGCGATCGGCGATGGCATGGTGCTCAGGCTTTTTTCAGGAACTCCGACTTGAGCAGCATGCTGCCCAGCTCGGTCCTGCAGTCCACGTTGTGCCCGTCGGCACCATCGACCAGGCGTATGCCCTTGATCTTGCTGCCCTTCTTGAGCACCGAGGACGAGCCCTTGACCTTGAGGTCCTTCACCAGGATCACGGCGTCGCCATCCTGCAGCGGGTTGCCGTGGGCGTCGCGCACGATGGCCTCGCCCTGCGGGGGCTCGGCATCCAGGGCCTCGGCCTGCATGGGCCATTCAAAGGTGCAGTCGGGGCAGATATAGCTGGCGCCGTCGGGGTAGGTGTTTGCCAGCCCGCATTGCGGGCAGGGCGGAATGGTGTCGTGGCTCATGCCGCCGATTGTCGCCGCTGCAGCGTGAACGGCGGCAGGCCGTTCAACAGGCGCTGGCCGTAGCCCGTGCGCACCAGGCGCTTGTCGTAGCAATAGACATGGGCGCGGTCTTCCTCGGTGCGTATGGCGCGGCCCACCCATTGCGCCAGGCGGATGGCGGTGGCGGGCACCACCAGTTCGCTGAACGGGTCGCGCCCGGCGCCGCGCAGCCATTCGGCGCGCGCCTCGCCCACGGGGTCGTCGGGCGGGGCGAAGGGCAGCTTGGTGATGAACAGCGACTCGCACAGCGCGCCCGGCAGGTCCAGCCCCTCGCCGAAGGACTGCATGCCGAAGATGATGGACGGCAGGCCCTCGGCCACGCGCTCGCGGTGGCGTGCCAGCAGCTGCGGGCGCGGCAGCGTGTTCTGCACCAGCACGGCGCTGCGCATGGCGGTGGGCAGCATGTCCACGGCCTGGCGCATCTGCTCGCGCGAGGTGAACAGCACCAGCGCGCCGGCCTCGACCAGGGCCAGGTCACTGAGCAGCGCATCCACCATCTCGGCCGTGAAGGCCTGGGCGTCGCGCGGCTCGGCCCGGGTCTCGGTGGCCACCAGCGTGCCCTGCTGCGCGTAGTCGAAGGGGCTGGGCACGGCCAGCGTGGTCACGGCCGCGTCGCCATACAGGCCCGATTCGCGCAGGAAGAAGTCGAACTGCCCGCAACTGGTGAGCGTGGCCGAGGTCAGCACCGCGCCGCGCACGGCCGACCACAGGTGGTTCTGCAGCGTGGAGCCGGGCAGCACCGGGCTGGCATGGGCCTTGACGACGATGAAGTCGCCATCGACCTCCAGCGTGAACCATTTGGCCGCCGGCACCGCGCCCTCGGGCGCGTCCTGCAGCAGCAGCTGGGCCGCGGCGTGCAGGCCCTCCAGCCGCGGGGCCAGGGCGCCGATCTGGGCGTAGAGCTGCGACAGGCGCCGCGCCTCGTCGGGTTTGTCGCGCATCTCGCTGCGCAGGGCCTTGGCAATGGCGCGCAGGGCCTGCAGGAAGCCTTCGGCATGGTGGGCGGCCTGGCCGAAGGGCTCGACGAGCGTCTCGGGCAGCGCACCGCCCGGCACGCGCGCACGCGTGGGCATGGCGGATGCGAACTGGCGCCGGCCCGGCGTGGGCGCGCGCAGCTGCTCGCCATAGATGTCCATGACCAGCCGCGCCAGGTCCTGCAAGGCTGCGCGCAGGCGCGCGGCGTGGTTCGGGATGTCGGCGATCTCCTCCACCTCCACCAGCTGGCCTATGCGCAGCGCGCGGCTGGCCAGCTTGTCGATCCAGGTCAGGCGCGACAGGTCGGCCTCGCAGGCGAACTGGTCGAGCGCCGTGGCCGGCAGGTGGTGCGCCTCGTCGATCACCAGCAGGCAGTTGTCGAGTTCGGGCAGCAGGCGCGCGCCCAGCGACGACAGCAGCAGGTCGTGGTTGGCGACAATGACCTGCGCCGCCACCAGCTGCTTGCGCCGCTCGTAGTAGGTGCATTGGCTGAACAGCGGGCAATGCTTGCCGGTGCAGGAGCTGGCCTCGGCCGCCACCGGGCTCCAGGCCTCGGGTTCGGGCGGGTTGTCCAGGGTGTCGCGGTCGCCGTCCCACAGGCCCGTGGCCAGCGCGTCGGCCATGCTGGCGTAGAACTTCATGCGCGCCTCGGCGTCGTGGCGCGGGCGCTGGCGCTGCGCCGCGGCCTCCTCGGGGAACAGGTCGTCGTCGGGCAGCCCGTCGTCGCCGCCCGCGCTGCCGCCGGCCAGGCGCTCCAGCTTGAGCTTGCACACATAGCGCCCGCGCCCCTTGGCGAGAGCGAACTGGAAGGGCTGGTCCATGCGCGCCGCCAGCGCCGGCAGGTCCTTGTGCACCAGCTGCTCCTGCAGCGCCACGGTGGCGGTGGAGATCAGCACGCGTGTGCCGCGCGCCAGCGCCATGGCAATCGCGGGCACGCTGTAGGCCAGCGACTTGCCCACGCCCGTGCCGGCCTGGATGACGGCGATGGCCCTTGTGGGCGCGCTCTCCTCCTCGTCCACCTTGCCCAGTTGGGCCTCGCTGAAGGTGCGCGCCACCTGCTCGGCCATGGCGCGCTGGCCCGCGCGGCCACGAAACCCCTCGGTGCCCTGCACCACCGCATCGAACGCCTGCAGGGCCGCCCGGGCCCATTCCGTAGAAGACATAGGGGCGCTAGTGTGGCACAGCCGGTTCTACTGCCATCATTTGGGGAAAATATGGCTGCAGCGCTTATGTAGATTGCGTTAAAAGCTATTAATAAAATAGCAAATGGTGGGGCTGACGGATTCGGCCTGATGCCGGGCCGGATCGGTCTCCTCCCACCATTGCACAGAACTTCCGTCTGTGCTTTGCGTCAATGGGCTTACATGGCATCCCCGCCCTTGTGTGCGACAGGCGCATCTTCGGGGGCTTGCGTCACTGCCTCAGCGCTCTGGCCGCGGGTCTTCCACAGCGATACCAGCACGCCACCCGTGATCAGCCCCACCGTGATGCCCAGGCTCACCAGCGAGGGGATCTTGCCCACGAGGTTGACCAGGAAGATCTTGCCGCCGATGAACACCAGCACCAGGGCCAGCGCGTACTTGAGATAGGCGAAGCGGTGGATCATGGCCGCGAGCGCGAAATACAGCGCGCGCAGGCCCAGGATGGCGAAGATGTTGCTCGTGTAGACGATGAACGGGTCGGTGGTGATGGCGAAGATCGCGGGCACCGAATCCACGGCGAAGATCAGGTCGGCAAATTCCACCATGCACAGCGCCAGGAACAGCGGCGTCACCCAGGTCACGGCCCGGCCGGTGGCGGGATGCGGGGCGCGCACGAAGAACGCGTTGCCGTGCAGCTGTGGCGTCACGCGCAGGTGTGCGCGCAGCCAGCGCAG
The DNA here is from genome assembly GCF_044792555.1 of Alicycliphilus denitrificans. Taxonomy (GTDB): domain Bacteria; phylum Pseudomonadota; class Gammaproteobacteria; order Burkholderiales; family Burkholderiaceae_C; genus Alicycliphilus; species Alicycliphilus denitrificans_A. Next base: position 95,393 of record NZ_CP126238.1, on the reverse strand, counting down.
CAGCGGGTTGTTTTCCAGGTCGGGCGTGTGGTCGGCCATCCACAGCATCTTGATGCCGGTGGCTACCAGGAAGGCGCCAAACAGGTACAGCACCCACGAGAACTGCGTCACCAGCGCCGCGCCCAGGCCGATCATGAGCGCGCGCAGCACGATCACGCCCAGGATGCCCCAGAACAGCACGCGGTGCTGGTACTGGCGCGGAATGGCGAAGAACGAGAAGATCATCGCGATCACGAACACGTTGTCCATGGACAGCGATTTTTCGACCACGAAGCCCGTGAAGTAGTCGATGCCGCTCTGGCTGCCGAGCTGCCACCAGAGCCAGGCACCGAAGAGCGTGGCGGCGCCGATGTAGCCGGCGGAGAGCCAGAGGCTCTCGCGGATGCCGATTTCGTGGTCGTCGCGGTGCAGTACGCCCAGGTCGAAGGCGAGCAAGGCCACCACCACGGCCACGAAAACCAGCCACAGCCAGACGGCGTGGCCCAGGAAGGGGGTGAGCAGGAATTCAGTCATGGAAAGGGACGGGCGGGTGGATGGTGGACGGGAGCGTCAGTCGAAGATGTCGCTGAGCCAGGACGACTTGCGGGGGCGGCGCGTTGCGGTGCGCTCGTAGCCCAGGCTGCCGTGGGACGGCGGCGGCTCGTGCAGCGAGCGCTCGATCAACTTGTCCAGCTCGCCACGGTCCAGCCAGACGCCCCGGCAGTGCGGGCAGTAGTCGATCTCGACGCCGCTGCGCTCGGTGATGACCAGCGTGGATGTGGTGCAGTGCGGGCATTTCATGGGGACTCCTTCGAAGCGGTGGCCATGGGCGCACTGTAGGCAGGCATCGCTCAGAAAAAAATCAGAAAATTCTTCAGATACTTCGATAAAACCACACTGTTGACGCCATGAACTACAAGCACCTGCACTACTTCTGGACCGTGCTGCGCACCGGGGGCATCGTGCGCGCAAGCGAGCAACTGCACCTCACGCCGCAAACCCTCAGCGGCCAGATCAAGCTGCTGGAAGAGCACATGGGCCAGCCCCTGCTGCGCAAGGTGGGGCGGGGTGTGGAGCCCACCGATGCGGGGCGTCTGGTGATGCGCTATGCCGATGAGATCTTTGCCCTGGGCGCCTCGCTGCAGGAGGCACTGGCCAGCGGGCGCGACACGCGGCGCAGCACGGTGCTGCGCGTGGGCATTGCCGACTCGGTACCCAAGGCTGTTGCCTTCCATGTGCTGGAGCCGGCCATGGACCTGCCCGAGCCCCCCCGCCTGGCCTGCCACGAGGGCGGGCTCACGGGACTGCTGGGCGAGCTGGCGGTGCACCGGCTGGATCTGATCGTCTCGGACGTGCCTGCGCCCGTCAGCCTGAGCGTGCGCGTCTATACCCACCTGCTGGGGCGCTCGGGCGTGGGATTCTTTGCCGCGCCCCGGCTGCTCAAGGCGGCGGGGCTGACGGCGCAACGCGCCAAGAAAACCTTTCCCGCCTGCCTGGCCGCCATGCCCTTGCTGTTGCCCAGCACGCACACTGCACTGCGTCCCCGTCTTGACGCCTGGCTGCACCAACACCAGCTCACGCCCCAGGTGGCGGCCGAGTTCGACGACAGCGCACTGCTCAAGGCCTTTGGCCGCGAGGGCCGGGGCGTGTTTGCCGCGCCCGCCGTGCTGGCCGGCGAGATCGCGCAGCAGTACCAGGTGCAGTGGCTGGGCACGCCGCAAGACTTGACGGAGGAGTTTTATGCCATCTCGGTCGAGCGTCGCATCACGCACCCGGCCGTGGCGGCCATCACGGCGGCCGCGCGCGGCAAGCTGTTTGCCGCGCACTGAAGGCGCCGACGTGCAGATCCTGGGCGAGGCCGGCCTGTCTCAGACGCAGATCACGCTCTTGCTGGAGCGGGGGGTGATCAAGCAGGCATCACCGCCCGAATAGCCCGATGGCATGCCGGCGAGCGGATTTGTTTTCAACCGCGCCGCGGCGGCGCCTTCGCCCCATATGCGCAGTACCCCGGCTTGGGGCTTTTCTTCTGCGGATGCAGGCGGCAGGTCTCGGGCCGCTGTTCGTACACCGTGCATAGCCGTGTCGTGGCGTCCAGGAAATTGCAATCTCCGCTGGAGCGCCGCGCCAGGGTGAAAAGCTCGTGCCTGGGGCTGAAGTGGTCTATGAGCCTGGCCTTGAGCAGCCGCCGGGCGATCAGCTTGGGCGCCACATGTTCCGCCTCGAAGGCATCGACCAGCCCCAGCCGCACCAGATCCGGCAACTGCACCTCCAGCGGCATGGTGCAGCAGTTGGCCGCGCAGCTCGCACACAGGCCGGCGCGGTAGCGCGTCCAGCTGTCGAGCCGGTCGACATCGACGATGGCGATGGGCGATCTCATGGCGTCATGCGGCGGCCAGCGCCTGCAGCTCGGGCGCGGCGCTCTCATACACCGCCAGCGCGCGCACAAAGCGCAGGATCACAGGGATGTCGTCGATGGTGGCTGGGCGGATGGTGAGCGTGCTCATACGAATGCAGGCGGTGGACAGGCAGCATGCGCTGTGCCAGCGCGTGGGGCTTGCATTGTAAGGAGCCATGCCCGCGCCCGGCGCTGTCCTATCATGGCAGGTTTGCTTCTGGCACCTCCAGCGATGTTTGACACCGCCCCATCCCCCGCCCACCCGCCCGCCCCGGACGCCGGACGCCCGCTGGTCCAGGTGCTGCGCGGCGCTGGCTGCATCAGCATCCGCGGCGCGCGTACGCACAACCTGAAGAATATCGACCTGGACATACCGCGCAACCAGCTGGTGGTGATCACCGGGCTGTCAGGCTCGGGCAAGTCCAGCCTGGCCTTCGACACGCTGTATGCCGAGGGGCAGCGGCGCTACGTGGAGAGCCTCTCAAGCTATGCGCGCCAGTTTCTCGGCCGCCTGGACAAGCCCGACGTGGACCTGATCGAGGGCCTGTCGCCGGCGATCAGCATCGAGCAGAAGGCCACCAGCCACAACCCGCGCTCCACCGTGGGCACGGTGACCGAGATCCACGACTACCTGCGCCTGCTCTACGCGCGCGCCGGCACGCCGCACTGTCCCGACCATGGCCTGCCGCTGGCCGCGCAGACCGTGAGCCAGATGGTGGACGCCGTGCTGGCCCTGCCCGAGGACACCAAGCTGATGCTGCTGGCCCCCGTGGCGCGGCACAGGAAGGGCGAGTTCGTCGACCTGTTCGAGCAGATGCAGGCCCAGGGCTATGTGCGCTTTCGCGTCGATGGCCGCATCTACGAGGTGGATGAGCTGCCGGAGCTGAAGAAAACCGAGAAGCACGACATCGACGTGGTGGTCGATCGCCTGAAGGTACGCCCCGACGCTCAGCAGCGCCTGGCCGAGAGCATCGAGGGCGTGCTGCGCATAGGCGGCAGCGAGGGCGCGGGCCGTGTGCTGGCGCTGGAGATGGATAGCGGGCGCGAGCATCTGTTTTCAGCCAAGTACGCCTGCCCCGTGTGCAGCTATTCGCTGCCCGAGCTGGAGCCGCGGCTGTTCTCGTTCAACTCGCCCACGGGCGCCTGCCCGGCCTGCGACGGGCTGGGCCAGCAGGAGCTGTTCGACCCGGCGCGCGTGGTGGCCTTCCCCTCCTTGAGCCTGGCCAGCGGCGCCATCAAGGGCTGGGATCGGCGCAATGGCCATTACTTCGCCATGCTCGAGAGCCTGGGCCGGCACTACGGCTTCGACGTGGAGACGCCGTTCGAGCAGCTCCCCGAGCGCGTACGCCAGGTCGTGCTGCACGGCTCGGGCGAAGAGGAGATCGCCTTCAGCTACCTGCTCGATAGCGGCCCCAGGAAGGGCCAGCCCATCGTCAAGAGCCACCCGTTCGAGGGCATCCTGCCCAACATGGAGCGGCGCTGGCGCGAGACGGACTCCAGCGTGGTGCGCGAGGACCTGGCGCGCTACCGCCAGACCCAGCCCTGCGCCGCCTGCGGTGGCGCGCGCCTCAAGCGCGAGGCGCGCCATGTGCGGGTGGGCGAGGGCGATGCCGCGCGCGCCATCTACGCCGTGAGCGACATGACGCTGGCCGACGCCCAGGCCTGGTTCGGCGCGCTGAAGCTGTCGGGCGCCAAGGCCGAGATCGCCGGCAAGATCGTGCGCGAGATCGCCGCGCGCCTGGGGTTCTTGAACGACGTGGGCCTGTCCTACCTGAGCCTGGCGCGCAGCGCCGAGACCCTCTCCGGTGGCGAGGCCCAGCGCATCCGCCTGGCGAGCCAGATCGGCTCGGGCCTCACGGGCGTGATGTATGTGCTGGACGAGCCCAGCATCGGCCTGCACCAGCGCGACAACGACCGCCTGATCGCCACGCTGACGCGGCTGCGCGACCTGGGCAACAGCGTCATCGTGGTCGAGCATGACGAGGACATGATCCGCGCCGCCGACCACTGCGTGGACATGGGCCCCGGCGCCGGCGTGCACGGCGGGCGCGTGATGGCCCAGGGAACCTATGCCGAGCTGTGCGCGAATCCCGACTCCCTCACCGGACAGTTTTTGAGCGGCGCGCGCAGCCTGCCCGTGCCCGCGCGGCGCACGCCCTGGTTGCCGGTACTGGAGCCGGCGGTGCCGGAGGACGAGAAAAGACCGAAGTCGCGCTTTCCCGAAACGGCAGCCAGCCAGCGCAAGCAGGAACGCCTGGCCGAACACCGCGCCACGCAAGGGCGGCTGCAGGCCCTGCGCGTGCTCGGCGCCACCGGCAACAACCTGCAGGGCGTGAATGCGGAGTTCCCCGTGGGCCTGCTGACCTGCGTGACCGGCGTGTCCGGCTCGGGCAAGAGCACCCTGGTCAACGACACGCTGCACAAGGCCGCCGCGCGCCAGATCCACCGCGCGCACGAAGAACCCGCGCCGCACGCCGCCATCGAGGGGCTGGAGTATTTCGACAAGGTCATCAACGTTGACCAAAGCCCCATAGGCCGCACGCCGCGCAGCAACCCCGCCACCTACACGGGGCTGTTCACGCCGATCCGCGAGCTCATGGCCGAGACGAATACCGCCCGTGAGCGCGGCTATGGCCCCGGGCGCTTCTCGTTCAACGTGGCGCAGGGCTCGGGCGGCGGGCGCTGCGAGGCCTGCCAGGGCGACGGCGTGGTGAAGGTGGAGATGCACTTCCTGCCCGACGTCTACGTGCCCTGCGACATCTGCCACGGCCAGCGCTACAACCGCGAAACGCTGCAGGTGCAGTGGAAGGGCCGCAACATCGCGCAGATCCTGGACCTCACGGTGGAGGACGCGCACGCCTTCTTCAGGGACGTGCCGGCGATCGCACGCAAGCTGCAAACCTTGCTGGACGTGGGCCTGTCCTACATCCGCCTGGGCCAGAGCGCCACGACCCTGTCGGGCGGCGAGGCCCAGCGCGTGAAGCTGGCGCAGGAACTGAGCCGCCGCGACACCGGGCGCACGCTCTACATCCTGGACGAGCCCACCACCGGCCTGCACTTCGCCGACATCGCGCTCTTGCTCCGCGTGCTGCTGCAACTGCGCGACGCCGGCAACACCATCGTCGTCATCGAACACAACCTGGACGTGATCAAGACGGCCGACTGGCTCATCGACATGGGCCCCGAGGGCGGCGCCGGCGGCGGCCAGTTGGTGGCCGTGGGCACGCCCGAGGAAGTGGCGGCGAATGCGGCCAGCCATACGGGGCGTTACCTGCGGCGGTATCTGGGTATGGACTGAGGCTGAGTGCAGTGCGAGTCTGGTCCGGAGCGGTGCGGCTGGCTTTGTAGCTGCAGGGGAAACAAATTGCGTCCGGTTTGCTGCTTTATGAGAAACAGTGAGATCTTTACAGTGTGCTTGTACTTTCAAGGAGGCAGGCATGTTTCAAGCGAACCTGTACGCAGGGCAGCGTATTCTCATCACGGGCGGGGGCACCGGCCTTGGATGGGCCATGGCGAGAAAGCTGGCCTCGCTGGGGGCCGAGATCCATTTGTGTGGCCGCAGGCTCGCGGTGGTCGAGGACGCAGCGGCACGGCTGCAAGCGGATTTCGGCGTGGATGCATTCGCGCATGCGCTGGACATTCGCTCGCCCGACGCAGTTCAGCATACGGTTGACCATATCTGGCAACAGCATGGCGCCCTGACGGCACTGGTTAACAACGCTGCAGGCAATTTCGTGAGCCGTACTGAAGACCTTAGCGTTAACGGCTTTCATGCGATTTCCGACATCGTGTTCCGCGGCACCTTCTATGTCACGCAGGCCGTGGGCAGGAAATGGATCGCCCAGGGAAGGGCGGGGGCGGTGCTGTCGATCGTGGTGACCTGGGTGGATACGGGCGCGCCGTTCGTTGTGCCTTCGGCCATGTCCAAGGCCGGCTTGGATGCGATGACCAAATCCCTGGCGGTGGAGTGGGGGCCCAAGCGCATCCGCTGTAACGCGATTGCGCCGGGCGTCATCCCCACTCAGGGCGCCAGCAGCAGGCTGCGGCCCAGCATCGCTGGCAATGAGGATTCGGTGGATCGGCGGCAGGCCGACAATCCCATGCGGCGCCTGGGCACGGGGGAGGACATCGGCAACCTGGCGGCCTTCATGCTGGCTCCAGACAATACCTGGCTGAACGGGCAAACCATCACCCTCGATGGCGGCGATGCGCTGGCCAACGGCGCCTACTTCACCGAATACCAGTACTGGAGCGACGCGGACTGGGCTCAGGCCAAGCAACATGCCATCAGCGCCAACCGGCCGGTGTCGGCAGCATGATGCAGGCACCGCAACCCTGCTCCACCCTGGTGTTCGAGGGCACGGAAACCTCAGCCGGGCAACAGCACAGCCGTGGCAGCCGCCTGGCCCAGGGCTTGCGCGCGATGGGCCTGCAGACAGGTGATGTCGTGGCCGTACTTCTGCACAACGGCCTCGCGTACGCCGATGTGGTACATGCCTGCCGCATAGGCGGCATGACCTACTGCCCCTTGAACTGGCATTTCACCGCGCAGGAGATCAACTTCATCATGGGCGACAGCGGCGCCAAGGCCTTGATCACCAGCCAATCGTTGTTGGATGGGCTGCAGGCGGCGCTCGATGACTCGATTCCCCGGCTGGTGGTGGATGCCCGCGCAGGCGCGCAGGAGCAGGACTACGAGCGTTGGCTTGAGCGGCAGAAACTCTACGATGGGCCATTCGTGTCGCCGCGCGGGCATATGGCCTATACATCGGGAACCACGGGGCGTCCCAAGGGGGTGGTCCGGTTCGAGGTGCCGCTGGATGAGCTGCCCGGTCGCCAGGCCATGAACCGCCGGCTGGTGGAGACCGCCTACGGACTGCGCGAAGGTGCCCGCACCTTGCTGACGGCGCCTATCTACCATAGTGCTCCCAGTCTGTATTTCCAGAATGCGCTGATGCTGTCCGAGTTGGTGGTGCTGGAGCAGCGCTTCGATCCGGAAACCTTTCTGCGGCTGGTGCAGGAGCATCGCATCGATACCGCCTACATGGTCCCCATCATGTATGTGCGGCTGCTGCGCTTGCCCCGCGAGGTGCGGGACAGGTACGACCTGTCGTCGCTGCGCTTTGTCGCCTCGACCGGGGCGCCCTGTGCGCCCGAGGTCAAGAAGGCCATGATTGAGTGGTTGGGCCTCATCATTAACGAGACCTATGCGTCCAGTGAGTCTGGCCTAGTGACCTTCATCGACTCGCAGGATGCATTGGCGCACCCTGGCAGCGCGGGTCTTCCGCTGCTCGATGCACGTGTGCGGATCCTCGACAAGCTGGGGGCTCCACTGCCGGCGGGCGAGGTCGGGCTGATCTATGTGCGCCAGCCGGCCTATGCCGATTTCACCTACCGGGGAAACGACGGGGCCCGGCGCAAGATCGAGGTGGACGGCATGGTGACACTGGGCGACATGGGCTACCTCGATGAAGAGGGCTTTCTGTACGTCTGCGACCGGGACTCCGATCTGGTCATCTCGGGTGGCGTCAACATCTATCCGGCCGAGATCGAGAACGAACTGCTGCGGCACCCTTCGGTGTCGGACTGTGCGGTACTGGGCATTCCCGATGCGGAATACGGCGAAAGGCTGCATGCGTTGGTCGAAGCGCCCGACGCAGCCCCCGCCCTTGTCAGCGAGCTGCAGGCTTGGCTGAAGCACCGCCTGGCGGCCTACAAGATCCCGAGGGGCATCGAGTTCTGCACCTTGCCGCGCGACGACAACGGAAAGATCGCCAAGCGCAGGCTGCGCGAACAGTTCTGGGCAGCGCAGCAGCGCAAAGTGTAGTGATCCACCAAGCAATTACCCAAGGAGACACATCCATGAAAAAGTTTCTGATTTCCGTGACCCTGTCCGTCGTGGCATCGCTGGCCATGGCGCAGGCTGACTTTCCTGCCAAGCCCCTGAAGTTGGTGGCTCCGTATGCACCCGGCGGCTCGGCGGACATGCTGGCGCGCACGCTGGCCACTTATCTGTCGGCCGAAATCAAGCAGCCGGTGGTAGTTGAGAACAAACCCGGCGCCAATACTATGATCGCGGCCACGGCCGTATCGCGCACACCGGCCGACGGCTACACGCTGCTGTTGGCCAGCAATGCGAGCATGGTGCTGAACCCTTTGCTCTACAAAAAACTGAGCTACGACCCGGCCAAGGACCTGACGTTGACCAATATACTGGCCGAGGCGCCGCTGGTGCTGGTCACCAACAGCCAGACTGGTATCCGGAGCGTGGCCGACCTGAAGGCATATGCCAAGACCCATGCCGGTCAGCTGAACTACAGCTCCATCGGCTTGGGCAATCCGCTGCAGTTGACCACCGAGCTGATCAAGAACCGCCTAAACGTGGAGGCCACCCACATTCCATTCAACGGCAGCGCGCCCGCTCTGACGGCGCTGATGTCCAACGATACTCAGCTGATGGTGGACGTCGTCAGCACCTCGCTGCCGCAGATCAAGTCGGGCAAGCTGGTGCCGATTGCGACGACCGCGCTGACGCGCTCCCAGTTCTTGCCCGATACGCCGACCATCGCCGAATCGGGATTCCCGGGCTTCAAAGCAGCCACTTGGTTCGGCGTGGCCGTGCACTCGGGCACGCCAGCACAAGTTGGCGCCAGGATCAAGTCGGCCATCGACGTGGTGATGCAAAAACCTGAGTTCGTCGCGGCGCTCAACACCATGTACCTTGCGGGGAAGAAGCCCCAGTCGCAGCCCGAGCTCGTCGCCTTCCTCAAGGAGGACGAGGCGATGTGGCGCAAAGTGATCATAGACAACCACATTGCGCTAGATCAATGAACCGGTGGCCGGGCCGGGGCTCGGCCCCTTCACTCCACGAACCTGCGCAGGCGCGATTGGAGAAACTCGGTCATAACCTTGACCGCATGCGGCGGGCGGCGGTTGGCTAGGGTGATGATGTAGAGCCGGTCGCCCAGCCCGGTGACACGCCAGTCCGGGCATACCCGCTGCACCGTGCCCGCATGCAGTTCATCGATGACCATGTACCGGGGCAGTGCGGCCACGCCGCAGCCGGTCAGCATCGATTGCTTGAGAAAAGGAAAATGCTCGCTTGTGACATACGGCTCGCATTGGAGGCGGATCTCCTGTGACTGGTTACTGACGGTGATCGCATAGGTCTTGCCGTCACCCGGAGGCGTCAGTAGCACTCCGTGCGGAATGTCGGTGGGCATTTTGAATGGATGCGCCCGGGCGTAGTCACGGCTCGCGTACAGCGCAGTCTCCACCGTGCCCAGTTCCCTGGCCACCAGGTTGTCGTTCACTTCGTCGGTTACCCGTACCGCGATGTCGATCTCGGCCCCCATCAGGTCGCTCACCCGGTTGGAGAAGAGCACGCGGATGCGCACCTGCGGATGGTGCTTGTGAAATTCGAGCAGCATCTGGGCCACGTACAGCTCGCCCAGCCCCGTGGGAATGCTTAGCCGCACGTTGCCCGTCACCACATGCTGGAGCGCATCGATAGAGCCCTGGGCCGCCTCGACCTGCTCGATGATGTTGCAGCCGCGCCCGTAAAGGATCTCGCCGGCCTCGGTCAGCGAAATGCTGCGCGTGGAACGGTGCAGCAGCCGCGTGTCCAGCGAGGCTTCCAGAGCCTTCAGTTCCTTGCTGACCTTGGAGCGGGTCACGTCGCGGCGCCTGGCGGCCTCGCTGAGGCTGCGGGCATCCACCACCTCGACGAAGTTCCGGATGAGATTGATGTCCATGTTGCGCGCTATTGTCACGCAGCGATAAGGTTCCAGCCCCTGGCGCTCGGGGGCACGTGCATCTGGCGCCGCAGCGCCACGATGCACTCAATGTTCGGGACGCGCAGGCTGGCTACCTTGGGCAGGGCGCCCTATGTACGCCGCCCGAAGGCAGGGGAAAGGGAGCATCACTGGGTGGCCAGTCCGGCGAGGTGCGACCTGTGTTGGCAACATCAAGCCAAATCGGCCTGTTGCACGCTATGGGTGGACGTTAACAGCTATCAATAAGTGAGTTCAAGGGCGGCCGTCCGGCGCACCGGTGCGTCGCTGTCCGCCCCGCGGAACACCGCCACCGCCTGCACCAGGCCCTGGGCCTGGCTGCTCAGGCCGTCGGCGGCGGCGGCCATTTCTTCGACCAGGGTGGCGTTCTGCTGCGTTGCCTGGTCCAGCGCGTTCACGGCCTCGCCCACCTGGGCCACGCCGCTGGCCTGGTCCTGGCAGGCGGTGCTGATCTGCCCGGCCAGCTTGCTCAGGCGCTGGATGCTTTGCACCACCTCGGCCATGGTCTGGCCCGCGGCGGTGGCCTGCTGGTTGCCCTGGTCCACGCGGGCGCGGCTGGTCTCGATCAGGGTGCGGATCTGCTTGGACGCCTCACTGCTGCGGCCGGCCAGGCTGCGCACCTCGCCGGCCACGACGGCAAAGCCGCGGCCCTGCTCGCCCGCGCGCGCGGCCTCCACGGCGGCGTTCAGGGCCAGCAGATTGGTCTGGAAGGCGATGCCGTCGATCACCTGGATGATGTCGGCCATTTGTTGCTGAGCCTGGTGCACGCTGTGCATGGCGCCCACCATCTGCTCCACGCTGGCGCCGCTCTGGCTCGCCATGTCGCGCGTGCGCTCGGCCAGCTGGCTGGCCTCGCGCGCGGCCTCGGCGTTGTGCTGCACCGCAGCGCTGAGCTGCGCCATCGAGGAGGCGGTCTGCTCCAGTGCGCTGGCTTGGGCTTCGGTGCGGCCGGACAGGTCGTGGTTGCCCTGGGCGATCTCGCCGCTGGCCAGGGCCACGCCATCGGCGCCGCCGCGCACCTGGGCCACGATGGGGCGCAGCCGGGCGCGCATCTGCTGCTGGGCGGCGATCAGCTGGCCGACCTCGTTGCTGCCATGGGGCCGGTCGGCGCCGCTCAGGTCACCCCCGGCCACGGCCTGGGCCAATTCCACGGCCTGCCCCAGCGGGCGCGTGATGGAGCGCACGAAGGCGCTGCCCAGGGCCACGGCTAGCAGCAGCAGGGCCGCGAGCGCGCCGACCATGAGCCACAGCATGCGCTGGGCGGATGCGGCCCGCTCCTGGACCGTTTCCAGCAGCTGCTCGGTGGCCTTGCCGCCCAGCGTATTCACGGCCTCGATGCCGGCCGTGAGCGTGTCGAAATAGCGCGCGGCCGGCAGCTGCAGTTCGGCGGTGTTCAGCAGGCCATCGTCGACCAGTTTCAGGGCCTCGGCCACGCGCGCCTGCTCGTCGGCCATGCGCTGCGACAGCCCGGTCGTGAGGCCGGGGGCGTGCTGCATGGCGCGCTGCAGACTGGACTGGCTGGCGGCAGCAAATTCATCGGCGCGTGCACGCAGGGCGCGCAGCAGGCCGCGGTTTTCCGGTGCCAGCTCGCCGCGTGCCAGTGCGCCCGTGCCCATGGCGCGCATCTGGCCCAGCTGCTCGGTCAGCATCGGCAGTTGCTGCAGCGCCGCCTGGATCAGTGCCTGGGTGTCGCGCTGGTCGCTGGTGCTCAGGCCGCTGGCGTGCAGCAGCTGGTCGCTAAAAGCCAGCAGCCTGGCCACCAGCTGGTTGTGGCGCGCCAGGCTCTGGGCGGGGGTGAGGGCGCGGTCGGCCACGCCCTGCTGCAGCGCCTGCCAGTCCTGGCGCAGTTGGTTCAGGGGGGCGGCCTGTTCGGGCGCCACGGTCGTGAGTTCGGAGGCCGTGGCCTGCAGCGCCTGGTCCAGCGCCTCGCGCACGGCGGGCCGGCGCGCCGCCAGTTGCGCGTCGCCGCCGAGCATGGCCGCCGACAGGCCGCGGTGCACCTGCGCCAGCCGCACGGCCTGGCCCAGCTGCTGCAGCGCCGGCATGGCGCGCGCCTGCGCTCCCAGTTGCTGCATCTGGCCGCTCATGCTGCGCAGATGCAGGCCTGCGGGCAGGGCGATCATGACCAGGGCGATGCAGCCCAGGATCAGGAACTTGTGAGACAGGTGCAGGCGGTCGAGCAACGGCATAGATATCGGGCGCTGTACGAATGTGAACAATTTGTGACAAGTGTAGGGGTAGACCCCAGGGTAAACCCCGCAAGTCGTAGCGTCTTTGTGGTCAAAAAAGCAGCAAGCTTGATACGCATCAATCTTCTGCGGGGGCGTGATGCCGCACCCGCCAGCGCAAGGTATGGCGGGGTTTTGATGCAAATAACGCTGAAACGGTTGTGTGCTAAGCGTTAAAAGCTATTAAATTGGAAGCGTTCAGGTGCGGAGCGGATCTGCCGCGCTCCGGGGCCGTCGGTTACAGCGGCCGCCGCGTGGCAAAGCGCACCACGGTCACGCCGGCGCGTGCCTGGCGCGTGCTGGGCATGACGAGCACGCAGTCGTCATACGGTGTGGTCACGGGCTGGCCGTCGTTGTCGCCTATGACGGTGCCGGCCTTGGCTATCACCTCCAGGCCGGTGAAGGCTTCGCTGAAGCGAAAGCGCTCGCTTTTTGCCACCACCGGCTCCGTGACCTGCAGCGCCCATTGGCGTGTCGCGTCGGGCAGGCGCCAGCCGGGTAGCAGGCGGTCCAGCTCGGCAGCGTTCATCACGCCGGCGGCCTGCAGGAAGCGCAGGCATTGGTCCTGGGCCACGGTGCGGCTGGCCGGGTCGCCGTGAAAGCCGCATTCCACGAGCAGCGAACGGCTGTCGCCGGCCGTCTCGTCGGGTAGGCCGAAGCGCCCGTAGTCGCGCATGCGCGTGCCGTCCTTGTGGCCGGCGTCGATCACGACATGCTCGGGCGCGGCCATGGCGCGCGCCAGATCGAGGTTGCGCGGCTGCAGTCCGGTGAGCAGCAGCGGCGCGCTGGGCTCGTGCATGGAGTGCAGGTCCAGCAGCCAGTCGGCGCTGGCGACAAAGGGGCGCAGCGCGGCGCAGCGGCGGCGCTCCAGGCTGCCTGCGGCCTCCATGCGCTCGTCGCTCCACTGGCGATTCATGTCCTCATCGACAAAGCGCGCCGCGTCATGGTTGGCGGCATCGAAGCGGTCGAACGCCGCCAGGTTGCAGAACGCCAGCGTCAGCCGGCCGGCCTGCGGGCGCAGGCCCGCTTCGAGCAGTCCCTTGAGCGCCCAGGCGCCGCACAGTTCGTTGCCGTGGATCAGCGCGCTGATCAGCACATGGCGGCCGGGCTGGCCTGAGTCGAACTGCCACACGCCCTCGGTGCCGGTATTGCCCGCACGCCAGGCGCAGATGTCGGGCGCGGGCAGGTCAAAGTGCAGTGGATGGCTCATTCTTCGATCTTCGCGAATTGCACGATCTTCGTGTACTTGGCGATCTCCTCGCGCCAGAACTGCGCGAGGTTCACGTCCGGCGAGGCCACGCCCGAGCCGGCGGCGGCCATCTTCTGGCGGAAGTCGGGCGACTGCAGCGTGTCGCTGAGCGCTTTTTTCAGCCTGGTGAGCACGGGCTGGGGCAGGTTGGCCGGGCCCATGAGGGCGAACCAGCTCTCAATGTTGACGTTCTTGAACTGCGGGAACTCGGCCAGCGCCGGGATGTCCGGCGTGGCAGGCGCGCGTTTGGCGGCCGTGGTGCCCAGCGCCACTACCTTGCCGGCCTTGATGTGCGGCAGGCCGCTGGAGAGCACGAACACGCCGAACTCCAGATTGTTGCCCACCAGGTCGTTGGTCAGCGGCGCCACGCCGCGGTAGGGAATGTGCGTCATGAACAGGCCGGCCTGTTCCTTGACCATCTCGCCCGCCAGGTGCAGCGCCGTGCCCACGCCCGAGCTGCCGTAGCTGAACTTGCCGGGGTTCTTCTTCACGAGCTGCGTGAAGTCGTTGGCGTTCTTCACGCCGGTGGCGGTGGCGGCCACCAGCACCAGGGGCTGCGAGCCGATCAGGCCTATGGGCGTGAAGTTGCTCGGGCTGTACTTGACGCTCTTGGCGACCAGCTTGGCGATGGCCAGCTCGTTGCTGGCGCCCACCAGCAGCGTGTATCCGTCGGGCACCGCGGCGGCGACCTTCTGCGCGCCTATGGTGCCGCCGGCGCCGCCCAGGTTCTCGATCACCACCGGCTGGCCCAGGCGCGTGGACAGCTCGGCACCCACCAGGCGCCCCATCAGGTCGGTGCTGCCGCCGGGCGGGTAGCCGACGACGATGGTGATGGGCTTGCTCGGGTAGGCGGCCTCCTGGGCGGCCACGGGACCGGTGCATAGCAGGGCCAGGCCGGCGGCCAGTAGGGTGGCGGCAAGGCGGCGCGAGGGGACGGGGGGCGTGGGGCGCATGGGTTCCTCCGGTGCGGGGTGGCGTGTGGAGGCATTGTGCGGAGCAGTGCGCCGCAGCATGGTGCCGAATTGGCACGCATATGTGCCAATCCGTATGTCAGCGCCGCGCCATGGCGGCCCACAGCGCCTCGGCCAGGGGGGCCAGGCGGCGCTTGGGGCGGTACAGGCGCACGTCGAACTTCAGCTCCAGGCGCCGGTCGCCGGCCGGGGCCAGGCGCCCGGCCTGGCAGTCGGTCTGCACCATGGACCAGGGCAGCCAGGCCACACCCAGGCCCTTGAGCACATATTCATAGCTGGCGTCGGGCGAGTCGCATTCCAGCAGCCGCTGCAGCCTGGGTCTGGCGGGGTGGTGCGCCAGGTGGTCCTCCAGTAGCCGCCCGAGCGCCAGCGTGCGCGCATAGGCCACATGCGGCACCGGCGCCTCGCCGCCCAGGGGGTAGAGCGGCGTGCCCCGGGCGTCGGCGCGCGCCATGGGCACCAGGCGGTCGCTGGCCAGCGTCAGATGCTGGAACTGGCGCGCATCCAGCGGCACGACCAGGCTGGGGTGGTGGTAGAGGATGGCGAAGTCCGCCTCGCCGCGCTGCAGCCCGTCCACCGTCTCGGCCAGTGAGCCGGTGCGTATGTGCAGCTCGCCGTCCGTGCCCAGCAGCGGGGAGAGCCGCACCAGCAGGTCGGCCACCAGGGTGCGCGCCAGCGTGCGGCCGGTGGCCAGCGTCACCGTGCGCGCATGGCGCCCGGCGATGGCCTGCAGTTCCTCGTGCGACTGGGCCAGGCCGCGGGCCAGCTGCTCGGCCGTCTCCAGAAAGGCCTGGCCCGCCGGCGTGAGCCGCACGGGAGCGCCGCCGCGCTCGATGAGCGGGGTGCCGGCCCAGGCCTCCAGCGCGCGGATGCGCCGCCCGAAGGCCGGGTGCGTCACATGGCGCAGCTCCGCCGCGCGGGTGAAGCTGCGCTCATGGGCCAGCGTGATGAAGTCCTCCAGCCATTTGAGCTGCATGGCGGCCGTGGGGGATTTTTTCTCAACCTCTCAGGCGCGTGCGGCGTTGAGGGCGGCGCGCGTGGCCTGGGCCGCTGCGCGTGCGGCTGCCGCATAGTCGGCGCCGCCCGAGGCGTAGAGCACGGCGCGCGAGGAGTTGACGATGATGGGGCCGTCCGGGCGCAAGCCGGCGCGCACCGTGGCGGCGGCGTCGCCGCCCTGGGCGCCCACACCGGGGATGAGCAGCGGCAGCGTGGGTGCGATGGCGCGCACGCGCTCAATTTCTTGCGGGTAGGTGGCGCCCACCACCAGGCCCAGCTGGCCGTTCTTGTTCCACGGGCCCTGGGCCAGGCGCGCCACATGCTCGTACAGCAGGGGCTGGCCCGGCACGCTGGCCAGGCGCTGGGCCTGCAGGTCGTCGCCGCCGGGGTTGGAGGTGCGGCACAGCAGGAAGGCGCCCTTGCCGTGGTATTCCAGGTAGGGGGCGATGGAGTCAAAGCCCATGAAGGGCGAGAGCGTCACGGCGTCGGCGCCGTAGCGCTCGAAGGCTTCGCGTGCGTACTGTTCGGCCGTGGAGCCGATGTCGCCGCGCTTGGCGTCCAGGATCACCGGCACATGCGGCGCGTTGCAGCGCATGTGCTGCATCAGGCGCTCGAGCTGGTCCTCGGCGCCCTGCGCGGCAAAGTAGGCGATCTGCGGCTTGAAGGCGCAGACCAGGTCGGCCGTGGCGTCCACGATGGCGGCGCAGAAGTCGTAGATCCTGTGCGCCTGGCCACGCACGGACTCGGGAAAGCGCGTGGGCTCCGGGTCCAGGCCCACGCACAGCAGGGAGTCATTGCGCGTGGTGGCGTCGCGCAGCATGTCGAGAAAGGTCATGGCCGTGATTTTAGGCAGGCTCAGGCCCGGCACAATCGCCAGCCATGCCCGTCTTCTCCCGCCGCCAGCTTGTCGTCCTCGTGCTCCTGACCCTGGTGTGGGGCTTCAACTGGCCGGTGATGAAGATGGGCGTGGCACATTTCCCGCCGCTCACCTTCCGCATGGCCTCGCTGTGGCTGGGCCTGCCCATCCTGGGCCTGGTGATGCTGCGGCAAGGGCTGTCGTTCACCATTGAGCGCGCGTACTGGGGGCGGCTGGCGCTGCTGGCCGTCACCAACATGGTGCTGTGGCATGCGCTCATGATCCTGGCCATGCCGCTGCTGTCCAGCGGCCGCGCTGCCATCCTGGGCTACACCATGCCCATCTTCTCGGCCGTCATCGGCGCGCTGTGCTTTGGCGAGCGCCTGGCGGGCCGTGCCTGGACCGGTGTGGGCGCGGCGTTGCTGGGCGTGCTGCTGCTGCTGTGGCACGAGATCGGCGCCCTGGGTAGCCGGCCGGTGGGCGTGATGCTGATGCTGGTGTCCGCCGCTAGCTGGGCCCTGGGCACGCAGCTGCTGCGCCGCCGGCCCATACCCGTGCCGCTGCTCACGCTGTCGTTCTGGATGGTGGCCATCACCTGCGCCTCGCTCACGGTGCTGGCGGTGCTGTTCGAGCGCGAGCGTTGGGTGGCGCCCGACGCGCAGGCCTGGGCCGCCATCCTCTACAACGGACTGCTGGCGCTGGGCTTTGCGCAGACGGCGTGGTTTTTCCTGGTGCGCACCCTGCCGCCCGTGGCCTCCACGCTCAGCGTGATGCTGATTCCCGTGCTGGGCGTGTTCAGCGGCACCCTGTGGCTGGGTGAGCCGCTGCACTGGCAGGACTGGGCTGCCGTGGGCTTGATGGTGCTGGCGATTGCCTCGGTGCTGTGGCCGAGTAAAAAACAGTAGTCAAAACAGCATCTAACCTGAAGTTCCCCCATCCAAATTACGAACTTCTCCTTGCGCCACAAGTACTTAGCGCCAGTTGAGGGTTCCGTTTTCTGTCTACACCGGCATCTGCCGGATCAACTCCAGCGCACGCTGCTGCGTGGCATTGGGCGTGGTGAGCACCTCAAAGCTCGGCGCCTGGGCCCCGGCATGGGGTGCGCGGCAGGTATTGCGCACCAGGGCCGCCAGCTCGCCAAGCAAGGTGGTAAAGCTGTGCGCTGGCGTGCCGTCTTCCAGGCGGTGGCGGCTGGCCTTGCGCTGCGCCGCCTCGGAGCGCACGGCCGGCGCCACCGGATCGCGTGTGGCCTTGGCCGTCTGATCCTCGTCGGCAAACAGCAACGGCGCCCAAGCCTGGCGCATATGCCATACCACGTAGTAGGCCAGCATGCACAGAAAAATATATGCACGTAAGGTCGCTGCCCGCCGTAGCCTGGTGAAGGTCCGGGGCCGCGCACGGCATCCAGTACATGCCTTCGCGCCGTTTGGAGTTCACGAGCGCCAGGCAGACATGCAGCGGACCCCCAGCACTCCGGCTTTCCCTTGTTCGCAGTCTTCACCTTGAGCAGGTCGATCTGCTTGCCGTCCATCCAGGCGTCGTTGAATGACCGCTGAGGCTCTCAAATAGCGACCTCCATCAATGCCGGATCATGGATGTTGGCATGCCGTGAGCGCTCCTCGCGCAGTCGGGCGCCGAAGTCCTCGGGGCTCACGGGACGGCAGTACCAATAGCCCTGGCCGTAGTCGCAGCCGGCCGCGCGCAGGATGTCGTGCTGCTCCTGCGTCTCCACTCCTTCGGCCACTACGCGAATGCCCAGTTGGTGCGCCATGACGATGATGGCCTCGCACAGCACATTGTCCTCGTTGCCCGGCGTGAGCTGGTTCACGAAGCTGCGGTCGATCTTGAGGTAGTCGATGTCCAGGCGCTTGAGATAGGACAGTGACGAATACCCCGTGCCAAAGTCGTCCAGGGCCAGCTGCATGCCTGCCACCTGCAGCGTCTGCAGCTTGGCGTTGGTTTCCTTGTCGGACTCCATGAGCACGGACTCGGTCAGCTCTATCACCAGGGCGCTGCTGGGCAGCTGCAGGTCGTGCAAATGCTGCAGCCAGGTCTGGGCCTGCTGCTTGCAGGACTGCAGCTGCACGGGCGACACATTCACGCTCATCTGGAAGTCCGGATCGAGCTCGGCGCGCCATTCGGCCAGCTGGCGCGTGGCCTGCTGGAACACCCAGTCGCCCAGCGGTCCGATCAGCCCCGATTCTTCCGCCAGCGGGATGAACTGCGCCGGGCTGACCTGGCCGCGCACGCTTTGCTGCCAGCGCAGCAGCGCCTCGGCCTTGATGGTGCGCTGGCTCTGCATGTCCACGATGGGCTGGTAATGCAGCGTGAAATCGCCCTCGTCCAGGGCCTGCTGCAGGTCGCGCAGCAGCAGGCGGCGCTCTTGTGCCTCCTGCTCCATGGCGGGTGTGAACTCGCAAAACTGGTTGCGGCCCTTGTCCTTGGCGGCATACATAGCCAGGTCGGCATGTTTGAGTAGGGCCACGCCATCCTGGCCGTCGCGCGGGAAAAAGGTCACCCCCGCGCTGACGGAGATATGCACCGTGTTGTTCTTGAGTTCGTAGGGCTGGGCCACGGAGTGCAGCACCTTGCGACAGATGGGCAGCGCATCCTCCAGCTGCTTGAGGTTTTGCAGGGTCAGAGTGAATTCGTCGCCGCCCAGGCGTGCCACCTGGTCGGTGTTGCGCACGCAGGCCTGCAGGCGCCGCGCCACCTGGCGCAGCAGCTCGTCGCCCTCGTCGTGACCGAAAGTGTCGTTGACCTCCTTGAACAGGTCCAGATCCAGAAACACCAGGGCAAAGGGCTGGCCGCTGGCGCGCGCGTTGTCCATGCTGCGTTGCAGGTTTTGCTGGAACATCTGCCGGTTGGGCAGCTGCGTCAGGTGATCGTAATGTGCCTGGTGCCAGATCGAGGCCTCGCGCCGGCGCTTCTCGGTCACGTCGGCAAACAGGCCGATGTGGCAGTTCACGCTGCCGTCCTCGTTGTGTGAGGTGCTGATGGTCAGGCGCACCAAGAATTCGGCGCCATTTTTGTGGCGGTTGCAGATGTCGCCGCTCCAGCTGCCCGTGTCATGCAGGCTGGCCCACAGGCCCTGGTAGAAGGCACGGTCATGGCGGCCAGAGCTGAGCATGTTCATGCGCCGGCCGATGATCTCCGCTGCCGTGTAGCCGGTAATGTCGGTGAACGCAGGGTTGACGTCCAGCACTACGCCCTGGGGATCGGTGACCACCATGGCTTCGCTGGTGTGCTGGTAGACCAGGGCGGCGCGGCGCACCGAGGTTTCTGCGCGCTTGCGTTCGGTGATGTCGATCATCATGCCGATCACGGCAGGCCTGCGGTGCAGCGTCATGAACGAGCCAAAGATCTCGATGTCGATCTTGGAGCCATCGGCACGCAGCGCGGTGCGCTCGTAGCGTGCGCTGTGCACCCGCCCTTGTAGGCGCTCTTGCAGGCGTGCATGCACCACGGCGTAGGTGGCGGGTGAAAACAGGCGCGCTAGCGGGAAGTGATTCGTCAGCACCTCGCGCTCGTAGCCCAGCATGTGTGCCAGTTGCTCGTTGGCATAGATGATGTTGATGGACTCGTCGAGCAGGTACACGCCCGCCACGGTGTTGTCCGTCAGCCCGTCGAACATGGCCTGCACCTGCGCCAGTGCGGTGCGCTCCTGGGCCACGTCTTGCAGCAGGGTGGCGATTTGTGCCGCCGAATGGTCGAGGGCGCCCGCCAGCTCGCCGAGCTCGTCGCCCATGGGCAGCTGGGTGCGTGCACCATAGCGACCCTGCGCCATGTCGCGGCATTGCTCGGTCAGAAGGCGGATGGGCCGCAGCACGCGGCGTGCCATCAGCCGGTATGCCAGCGCGAGCAGCAGGCCATCCAGGGCGAACAGCCCCAGGCTGCCGGCGAGCGCACGCCGTTGCATGGTGTCGGCAAATTGCACCAGCCCGTCCATCAGGGTCTCTGCCTGTCCCAGCAGCCGTTTGCTGGCCGCCATGACCTGCACCGCTTCCGCGCTCGCTGCTACGGGGGCCTTGTCGAGTGCGTCTATGGCCTGGCGGTACTGCTGCCAGCCATCGTGCAGTGCCAGCAGCGCAGGCTGCAAGCCCTGATCCAGTGCGCGTACCTGCAATCCATAGGCGCTGCCGCCATGGCGCAGCGCGGCATGGGCAGACTCGAAGTTCGCGTAGTGCTCCTGGGGCACATGCCTGAAGTCATTGGGGTGTTGGTGCGCCGCCATGGCCTCCAGCGCGATGTGTTGGCTGAGCATGCGCATCTTGCCGGCCAGGTTCAGTGTGGCGGCCAGATTGTCCGACTGGCGCAGCAGCAGTTGCATGATCAGCACATTCCCCAGTGCCAGCAGCGCGATCAGGAACACTGCCCACAGCGCCTTGCTGTGTAGCGTGCGCGGCCAGGGGAGCTTCTTCAATAAGGAGGTCATGGCAGAAAAGGCCCGTGCCGGGCCGTAAGGGGGCGGGGCCATGCCCTTTTCGGTGAGCAGGGACCCAGGGTGGTGCGCTTAAAAGCTTTCCCAATCATCTTCGCGGCCATGGGTTGCCTGGGCGGTTGTGGCGGCGGCGGTGGGCGCCTTCGGGGGCGCGGACAGCGCCGCGGGCGCGGGCGGGGCAGGGCGCGCCTTGGCTCGCACAGGCGCAGCCGCTGGTGGCGCGATGCGGCGGCCGGGGGGTGGCGTGGCGGCCGCGGGCGGCACCTTGGCTGCGGCCGGCGTGGCGGCGCCGGCATGGCCCGCGAGCTTGAACACGGCCACGGCCTTCACCAACTGCTCGGCCTGGGCCTTGAGGCCGGCGGCGGCGGCGGAGCTTTGCTCCACCAGCGCGGCGTTCTGCTGGGTGGCCTGGTCCATCTGCGTGACGGCCTCGCCCACCTGGGCCACGCCGGCGCTCTGTTCGCGGCTGGCGGCGCTGATCTCGCCCATGATGTCGGTGACGCGGCGGATCGAGTTCACCACCTCGGTCATGGTGGCGCCGGCCTTGTCCACCAACTGCGTGCCCTGCTCCACACGTCCCACGCTGTCGGTGATGAGCTGCTTGATCTCCTTGGCCGCCTCGGCGCTGCGGCCGGCCAGGCTGCGTACCTCGCCGGCCACCACGGCAAAGCCCCGGCCCTGCTCGCCGGCGCGCGCCGCCTCGACGGCGGCGTTGAGCGCCAGGATGTTGGTCTGGAAGGCAATGCCGTCGATCACGCCAATAATGTCGGCGATCCTGCGGCTGGCGTCGTTGATGCCGCGCATAGTGTCCACCACCTCGGCGACCACAGCGCCGCCCTGCACGGCCACGGTGCTGGCGTTCATGGCCAGCTGATTGGCCTGGGCGGCGTTGTCGGCGTTCTGGCGCACGGTGGCGCTCAGCTGCTCCATGGAGGCCGCGGTTTGCTCCAGCGCGCTGGCTTGCGCCTCGGTGCGCGCCGACAGGTCGTCGTTGCCCTGGGCGATCTCGGCGCTGGCCGTGGCCACGCCCTCGGCGCCGCGGCGTACGTCGAGCACACTGAGAGTGACGCTGTCGCGCATGCTGCGGATGCCGAGCAGCACGCTGTGGGCGTCGGCGCTGGCCGGGATTTGTGCCGTCAGGTCACCACTGGCGATCTGGTGCGTGATGGCGTTGAGCTGGGCGGGCTCGGCGCCAAGCTGGCGCAGGATGCTGCGCCCCACAGCCCAGCCCACGGCCAGCAGCAGCAGCGCCAGCGCCGCGGCAAAGCCGGCGGCCTGCAGCAGCCGCGTCATGAAGACCGCCCGCACGTTGTCCACGTACACCCCGGAGCCTATGACCCAGCCCCAGGGGGCAAAGCCCTTGACGTAGGAAATCTTCGCCACTGGCTGGTCGCTGCCGGGCTTGGGCCAGAGGTAGTCCACATAGCCTTCGCCCTTGCTCTTCACGGTGTGCACGAATTCGGCGAACAGCGCCTTGCCGTTCGGATCCTTGCTGGTGCCCATGTCCTTGCCGTCGAGCTCCGGACGGATGGGGTGCATGACCATGCGTGCCTGCATGTCGTTGACCCAGAAATACTCGTGGTCGTCGCCGTAGCGCAGCGAGCGCACGGCCTCCAGCGAGCGGATTTTCGCCACCTCCTCGGGCAGGTCGCCGCGCGAGGCCAGCAGGTGATAGTAGGCAATGATGCCATGCGCACCGCTGACCACCTGGCGCACGTTTTGGGCGCGCTCGCGCTGCAGCAGGCTGAGTTCGGTCGTCATCACGGCGGCGAGCAGCGCCAGCATGGACAGCAGCGCCAGGGCCACCAGGGCCACCAGACGCCGGGACACGGTCAGGCGGGAGAGGAATGACATGGTGCGGGGATTGTGAACAATTGGTGACAAATAACATGGTATATGGATATATGGCAAATGGGAGATTTGTTACACGTACGGCGTGTTAAAAAAACAGCCGTACAGCCCCGGCGCCGCCCTTTGCTACACTTTGGCCCATGTTCGTTCATCGCACGTTCATTGCGGGTCGCAGCGACCGGGGAGCCTGGCCCTGGCGCAAGCCTGCGCGCCTGAATCCTTGATCGCACCTGGGCCGCGCCCGGCGTGCCCCCGTGACCCCCGCCCGCAGCTGCGGGCCGTCTCCCGAATGAACCAGCGGCCAGCGCCCTCAAGCCGGCGCGCCGCACGAGCTGGGAACCCTCTGTGATCACTGAACTGGAATTCAAAAGCCTGGCCCTGGAGGGCTACAACCGCATCCCCTTGATGGCGGAGGCCTTCGCGGACCTGGAAACCCCCCTGTCCCTGTACCTCAAGCTGGCCCATGGCAGGGGCGACGGCAGGAACAGCTTTCTGCTGGAGTCGGTCGTCGGCGGCGAGCGCTTTGGCCGCTACAGCTTCATCGGCCTGCCGGCGCGCACGCTGCTGCGCGCCAGCGGTTTCGGCAGCGCCGCCAAGACCGAGGTCGTGACCGACGGCCAGGTGGTGGAAACCCATGCGGGCAATCCGCTGGACTTCATTGCCGACTACCAAAAGCGCTTCAAGGTGGCGCTGCGTCCGGGCCTGCCGCGCTTTTGCGGCGGCCTGGCGGGCTACTTCGGCTACGACGCGGTGCGCTACATCGAGAAGAAGCTGGAGAACACCTGCCCGCCCGACAGCCTGGGCTGCCCCGACATCCTGCTGCTGCAATGCGAGGAGCTGGCCGTCATCGACAACCTCTCGGGCAAGCTGTATCTCATCGTCTACGCCGATCCGGCCGAGGCCGAGGCCTATGCCAAGGCCAAGAAACGCCTGCGCGAGTTGAAGGACCAGCTCAGGTACTCGGTCAGCGCGCCGCAGCTAAAGGCCAGCGAGAGCCACCCGGCCCAGCGCAGCTTTGCCAAGCAGGACTACCTGGCGGCCGTGCAGCGCGCCAAGGACTTGATTGCCGCGGGCGACTTCATGCAGGTGCAGGTAGGCCAGCGCATCCACAAGCGCTATACCGAAAGCCCGCTGTCGCTGTACCGCGCGCTGCGTTCGTTGAATCCGTCGCCCTATATGTACTACTACCACTTCGGCGACTTTCAGGTGGTGGGCGCCAGCCCCGAAATCCTGGTGCGCCAGGAGCGCACCGAGGAGGGCACCAAGGTCACGATACGCCCGCTGGCCGGCACGCGCCCGCGCGGCGCTACGCCGGAGAAGGACCGGGCGGTGGAGCAGGAGCTGATCAACGACCCCAAGGAGCGCGCCGAGCATGTGATGCTCATCGACCTGGCGCGCAACGACATAGGCCGCATCGCCAAGACCGGCACGGTGAAGGTGACCGAGGCCTTCGCGGTCGAGCGCTACAGCCATGTGATGCACATCGTGAGCAACGTCGAGGGCATGCTGCATGACGGCATGAGCAGCATGGACGTGCTCAAGGCCACCTTCCCGGCCGGCACGCTCACCGGCGCGCCCAAGGTGCATGCGATGGAGCTGATCGACCAGCTGGAGCCGACCAAGCGCGGCCTGTACGGCGGCGCCTGCGGCTACCTCAGCTACGCGGGCGACATGGACGTGGCCATTGCCATCCGCACGGGCATCGTCAAGGACGGCATGCTCTACGTGCAGGCGGCGGCGGGCGTGGTGGCGGACTCGGTGCCCGAGCTCGAATGGAAAGAAACGGAACACAAGGCGCGCGCACTGCTGCGCGCGGCGGAACTGGTGGAAGAAGGCCTGGAATGACCCGCGAAATCTCACGAGCCATAGACAACGTACAGCACTGCACCACGATGGAGGACGTGCGCCGCCAGGTCGATGCGCTGGACGACATCCTGGTGCCGCTGCTGGTCACGCGCGGCGGCTACATGACGCAGGCCGCGCGCATCAAGCAGGCCGAGCACCAGGTGCGCGACGAGGAGCGCATCGAGACCATCGTCGAGCGCGTGCGCGAGCGCGCGGCGCGCGAGGGCGGCCAGAGCGACGTGATCGAGGCCATCTACCGCAGCATGATGGAGGCCTACATCGCCTACGAGCACCGTGAATTCGCGCGCCTGCGCGCGCCAGGGGAGGCGTCATGAAGCTCTTGATGGTCGATAACTACGACAGCTTCACCTACAACATCGTCCAGTACTTCGGTGAGCTGGGCGCCGAGGTGCAGGTGTTCCGCAACGACGAGATCACGCTGGAGGGCATTGCCGCGCGCGCGCCCGACCGGTTGGTGATCTCGCCCGGTCCCTGCTCGCCGGCCGAGGCCGGCATCTCGGTGGCCGCCATCCAGCACTTCGCCGGCAGGCTGCCCATCCTGGGCGTGTGCCTGGGGCACCAGAGCATTGGCGCGGCCTTTGGCGGCAAGATCATCCGGGCCCAGGAACTGATGCATGGCAAGACCAGCGTCATCACCACCGACGAGAAGGGTGTGTTCACGGGCCTGCCCCGGCAATTCACGGTGAACCGCTACCACTCGCTGGCCATAGAGCGCGCCAGCTGCCCCGAGGTGCTGGAGATCACCGCCTGGACGGAGGACGGCGAGATCATGGGCGTGCGCCACAAGGAGCTGGCCATCGAGGGCGTGCAGTTCCACCCCGAGAGCATCCTCACCGAGCACGGCCACGCCATGCTCAAGAATTTCCTGGATCAAAAATAATAGCTTCCAGCGCTTGTTAGTAAATGATTTCAATTAGAAAAGTATTTGAAATCCTTATGCAGCAAGCGTGGGAAGCTATTAAATAAAAGGTACTTCATGACCCCCATCACCCCCCAGGAGGCGCTGCAGCGCACCATCGAGCACCGCGAAATCTTCCATGACGAAATGCTGCACCTGATGCGCATGATCATGGGCGGCGAGCTCTCGCCGGTCATGACCGCCGCCATCATCACCGGCCTGCGCGTGAAGAAGGAGACGATTGGCGAGATCACGGCGGCCGCGCAGGTGATGCGCGAGTTCTCCAACAAGGTCAGCGTGGCCGACACCACGCACCTGGTGGACATCGTTGGCACGGGTGGCGACGGCGCGGGCACCTTCAACATCTCCACCTGCGCCACCTTCGTCATCGCCGCCGCCGGCGGCAAGGTCAGCAAGCATGGCGGGCGCAGCGTCAGCAGTACCTCGGGCAGCGCCGACGCGATGGAAGCCCTGGGCGTGAACATCCACCTGCAGCCCGCGCAGATCGCGCAGTGCATCCAGGAGGTGGGCATAGGCTTCATGTTCGCGCCCAACCACCACCCGGCCATGAAGAACGTGGCGCCGGTGCGCAAGGAACTGGGCGTGCGCACCCTGTTCAACATCCTCGGGCCGCTCACCAACCCGGCCGGCGCGCCCAACATCCTGATGGGCGTGTTCCACGAGGACCTGGTGGGCATACAGGTGCGCGCGCTGCAGCGCCTGGGCGCCCAGCATGCGCTGGTGGTCTACGGCCGCGACGGGCTGGACGAGATCAGCCTGGGCGCCGGCACGCTGGTGGGCGAGCTGAAAGACGGCGTGGTGCGCGAGTACGAGATCCACCCCGAGGACTTCGGCTTGCGCATGGCGGGCACGCGCGCGCTGCGCGTGGACAACCCCGAGCAGTCCAAGGCCATGCTGCTCAAGGTGCTGCAGGGGGGCGAAGGCCCGGCGCACGACATCGTCTGTCTGAACGCCGGCGCCGCGCTGTATGCGGCGGGTGTCGTGCCCTCCATTGCCGAAGGCCTGCAGCGTGCGCAGCAGGCGCTGGCCAGCGGCGCGGCCCTGGCCAAGCTGCACGAGCTCGCGGCCTACACGCAACAGCTCGCGGCCTGACCGCCCCACCCACCCCACCGACAGCCCCAAGGAACCAGGCCATGTCCGACATCCTGAAAAAAATCTGCGACGTGAAGCTCGAGGAGGTGGCTGCCGCCAAGAAGCGCCTGCCCTTTGCCGACATGCGCCGCGATGCCGAAAGCCGCGTGCTCACGCGCGACTTCGAGGGCGCGCTGCGCGCAAAAATAGCCGCCGGCCAGGCCGCGGTGATTGCCGAGATCAAGAAGGCCAGCCCGAGCAAGGGCGTGATCCGCGCCGACTTCATTCCCGCCGACATCGCGCAAAGCTATGCCGAGGGCGACGGCAAGGTGAGCGCCGCCTGCCTGTCGGTGCTCACCGACCGCCAGTTCTTCCAGGGCCAGCCCGACTACCTGAAGCAGGCGCGCGCCAGCTGCCAGCTGCCCGTGCTGCGCAAGGACTTCATGGTCGATCCTTACCAGATCTACGAGTCGCGCGCCATGGGGGCGGACTGCGTGCTGCTCATCGCCGCCTGCCTTCAGGATGGCCTGATGGCCGAGATGGAGCAGATCGCCCGCAGCCTGGACATGGCCGTGCTGGTCGAGGTGCATGACGGCGCCGAGCTCGAGCGCGCGCTGCGCCTTGCGACCCCGCTGGTGGGCATCAACAACCGCAACCTGCGCACTTTCGAGGTCAGCCTGCAGACCACGCTGGAGCTGCAAAAGGAGGTGCCCGCTGACCGCCTGCTGGTGACCGAGTCCGGCATCCTGGCGCCCGCGGACGTGCACATGCTGCGCGATGCCGGCGTGCACGCCTTCCTTGTGGGCGAGGCCTTCATGCGCGCGCCCGATCCGGGGCTGGCGCTGGCGCGGCTGTTCGCCTGAGCGGCCCGCGGGTCTTGCCGCCATGCCTGTGCGCCCTCTGCACCAGCGCCATCGTCGGCAATGGGGCTGGTTTGCGCTGGCCTGGCTGCTGCTGGGCGTGCTGCTGGGCGCCCAGCTGTGGCGTGAGCGCCAGGAGGTGCAGGAGCGCGAGCGCCAGCACCTGAGCCAGCAGGCGGGCATCCTGCACGACAACCTGGCGCGCCAGCTCAATGCCATCAACCACGCCCTGGCCAGCCTCACGGCCTATGTGCAGCAGGGCAATGGCGGGCATGAGCGGCTGCAGAACCGCCTGCAGGCCTTCAGCGAGGCCATGGTCGGCGTGCGCACCCTGAGCGTGCTCGACGCCCGCGGGCGCGTGACGGCCAGCAGCCGGGCGGAGCTGGTGGGCGAGGACGTCAGCCAGCGGCCTTATTTCACGGCGGCGCGCGCGGCCACGGCGCCCGACACCCTGGTGGTCAGCCCGCCGTTTCGCTCCACGCTCGGGGTCTGGGTGATCGTGCTGGCGCGGGTCGTGCCGGGCCCCGATGGCGCCCTGGGCGGATTGGTGGTGGCCACGCTCGATCCTGAGGCATTCACCACCCTGCTGGCCTCGGTGCGCTATGCGCCCGACATGGTGGCCGGCCTGACCCATGGCGATGGCCTGCGCTTTGCCATGGCGTCCAGCCCGTCCGGCCCCACGGGGCCGCGCGAGATCGATCTTGACCGGCCCGGCTCGCCGCTGCGGCGCCATCTGGACAGCGGCCAGGGCGCCAGCCTGCTGACCGGCCCGGTCATGCCCGCGGGGGCGCCCCATCTGCTGGCCCTGCGCACCATTGCGCCGCCGCAGCTGAACATGGACAAGCCCCTGGTGACCGGGGTCGGGCGTGACTGGGGCGCGATACTGGCGCCCTGGCGCGCCCGGGCCTGGGCCCTGGGCGCGGCCTATCTGCTGACGGGGCTGGCGCTGGCGGCGGCCCTGGGCTTCATGCAGCGGCGCTGGCGCGAGCTGGCGCTGCACGAGCGCAAGCTGGCGCGCCAGGATGCCCAGATGCAGGAGCGCTGGGCCGCCGTGCTGCAGGCCACGCACCAGGGCATCTGGGAATGGGACCTGGCCAGCGAGCATTGCTATTACGCGCCCACCTGGAAGTCCATGCTGGGCTATGACGAGCAGGACATTGGCGATCAGGCGCGGGACTGGCTGGAGCGCATCCACCCCGATGACGGCGCACGCGTGCAGGCCGAATTGCAGCGCCACCTGAGCGGACAGGCGCCGTGGTACGAAAGCATGTACCGCATGCGCCGCAAGGACGGCGGCTACCAATGGGTGCAGGACCGCGGCCGCGTCACCGCGCGCGACGCGCAGGGCCGGCCGCTGCGCCTCATAGGCACGAAGATCGACGTCACCGAGCGGCGCGCCCTGCGGGAGCGCCTGGACCGGCTGGTGGGCAACGTGCCCGGCATGATCTACCAATACCAGCTGGAGGCCGACGGGCGCAGCCATTTCCCCTACGCCAGCGCCGGCGTGCAGGACATTTACGGCTTTACGGCCGAGCAGCTGCGCGCGGATGCCGCGCCGGTGTTCGGGCGCATCCACCCCGCCGACCTGCCGCGCGTGAGCGAGAGCATCCGGCAGTCCGCGCAGTCGCTGCAGACCTGGCGCGACGAATACCGCGTCATGCTGCCCGGGCGCGGCGAGCGCTGGCTCAGCGGCCAGGCCAGCCCGCAGCGCCTGGACGACGGGGCCGTGCTCTGGCACGGCTACCTCCACGACATCACCGAGGCCAAGCGCCAGGCCCTGCAGCTGCAGGAAACCGAGCGCGTGCTGCAGCAGCTGATGAACGATATGCCCATAGGCCTGTGCATGGTGGATGCGGAGCACCGCATCTACTTTCGCAACCGGCGCTTCCTGCAGGACTTCGGCCATGCCGAGGCCAGCGCCCCCACGCTGCGCGAGTGGTCGCTGCAGGCCTACCCCGACCCGGCGTACCGCCAGCAGGTGGGCCGCACCTGGAAGGAGGCCGTGGCGCAGGCGGCGCACAACGGCGGCCAGATCCCCGAGCGCGACTACCGCATCACGACGCGCGACGGCGCGCTGCGCGCCGTGGCCATTGGCGGGCTGGTCTTTGGCGGGCATTTCCTGGCCACCTTCGTGGACCAAACCGAGCAGCTGGCGCAAAGCGAGCGGCTGCGTGCGCTGGCCTACATGGACGGACTCACCGGCATTGCCAACCGGCGCCATTTCGACCAGCAGCTGCAGGCCGAATGGCGGCGCTGCCGCAGAAGCGGCAAGCCACTGTCCCTGGTGCTGCTGGACATCGACTATTTCAAACAGTTCAACGACCTGTATGGCCACCAGCGCGGCGATGAATGCCTGCGCACCGTGGCCGTCACGCTGCGCGGCCAGCTCGGGCGTTCGCACGACCTGGTGGCGCGCTATGGCGGCGAGGAATTCGTCTGCCTGCTGCCCGAATGCGACCTGGCCGGTGCCACCATGAAGGCCCAGGCCCTGCGCCAGGCCGTGCAGGCGCTGGGGATCGCGCACGCCGGCTCGGCCGTGGCCAGCGTGGTCACCATCAGCCTGGGCGTGGCCTGCCAGATTCCCGATGGCACCAGCAGCCCCGAGGCCTTGCTGGCGCGCGCCGATGCCCAGCTGTATTGCTCCAAGAGACAGGGGCGCAATCAGGTGGGCGACAGCCCTGAATTGCTCACTTAATAAGAGCTGTTTGCGCTTGTTTAATAAGCGTTAGAGACCAATTTGATGCAAGAAATAATAACCGATGCCGCCAGCCAGCTGCGCAGCGCCCAGCCGGCCGACTGGCCCGTGGCACCGGGCTGGCAGGCGCTGGTCGATGCTTTCTTTGCCAGCGCGCGCGGCCAGGAGCTGCTGGACTTTCTGCGCGCGCGGCTCGATGCCGGAGCCGCCATCTTCCCGCCCCGGCCGCTGCGCGCACTCGAACTCACCCCGCCCGAGGCCGTGCGCGTGGTCATCCTGGGGCAGGATCCCTATCACGGCCGCGGCCAGGCCGAGGGGCTGGCCTTCTCGGTCGCGCCGGGCGTGCGCCTGCCGCCCTCGCTGCAGAACATCTTCAAGGAAATGCAGCGCGACCTGGGCGTGCCCTTCCCGCCGTTCCCGCAGCCCGGCGGCAGCCTGGTGCAATGGGCCAAGAGCGGGGTGCTGCTGCTCAACACCTGCCTGACGGTGGAGGAGGGCCAGGCCGCCAGCCATGCCGGCCGTGGCTGGGAGCAGCTGACCGACGCCGTGATCCGCCAGGTGGCCGAAGGTGTGCGGCCCGTGGTCTTCATGCTCTGGGGCAGCCACGCCCAGTCCAAGCGTGCGCTGATACCGCAGGACCGCGGGCACCTGGTGCTCACCTCCAACCACCCCTCGCCGCTGTCGGCGCTGCGCCCGCCCCGGCCCTTCATCGGCAATGGCCATTTCGGCCAGGCGCGCGCGTTTCGCCAGCGGCAGAGCACCCCGGAGTGAACATCATGTCCAACGCGCCAGCCCTTGATTGGTCACTGCCCTATGCCTCGCGGCGCAGCGCGGTGCTGGGGCGCAACATCGTCGCCGCCTCGCAGCCGTTGGCGGCGCAGGCGGGATTGCGCATGCTGCTGGCCGGCGGCAATGCGGTGGACGCGGCCATCGCCACCGCCATGGCGCTGACCGTGGTCGAGCCCTCGGGCTGCGGCATCGGCAGCGACGGCTTCGCCATCGTCTGGGATGGCCAGGGGCTGCACGGCCTGAACGCCTCGGGGCGCGCGCCCGCGGCGTGGACGCCCGAGTATTTCGCCCGGCTCGGCGGCATTCCCGAGAAGGGCTGGAACGCCGTCACCGTGCCGGGCGCCGTGTCGGCCTGGGTGGCGCTGTCCAGGCGCTTCGGAAAACTGCCGTTCGCGCGCCTGGCCCAGCCCGCCATCGATTACGCGCGCCAGGGCTTTCCCGTGTCGCCCACGATTGCGCGGCTGTGGCAGCTGGGCGCCGCCAAGCTGGGCGACCAGCCTGGCTTTGCCGAGTGCTTCCTGCCCGCGGGCCGGCCGCCGCGCGCGGGCGAGCTCTTTCGCAGCGAGGCGCAGGCGCGCACGCTGGAGCTGATCGCCGCCAGCGAGGGCGAGGCCTTCTACCGCGGCGAACTGGCCGAGCAGATGGCCGCGCACGCCCAGGCCCATGGCGGCGCGATGACCGTGGACGACCTGGCCGCGCACCGGGCCGACTGGGTCGGCACGGTGAGCCAGCGTTTCGGCGATTCGGTGGTCCACGAGATCCCGCCCAACGGCCAGGGCATCGCGGCGCTGATGGCGCTGGGCATGCTGGACGCCCATGGTGTCGGCGCGCATGGCGTGGATGATGTGCAAACCGTGCATGCCAGCATCGAGGCCATGAAGCTGGCCCTGGCCGACCTGCAGCAGTACAACGCCGACATCGACTGCATGCAGGTCGCGCCCGCCGACCTGCTGCGCCCCGATTACCTCAAGCGCCGCGCCGCCCTGATCGATCCCGCACGCGCGGCTGCGCCCAGCTATGGCGCGCCGCGCCCCGGCGGCACGGTGTACCTGGCGGCGGCCGATGCCTGCGGCATGATGGTTTCGTTCATCCAGTCCAACTACATGGGCTTCGGCTCGGGCGTGGTGGTGCCGGGCACGGGCATCAGCCTGCAGAACCGGGGCCACGGCTTCCACCTGATTGCGGGCCATGCCAACCAGGTGGGTCCGGGCAAGCGCCCGTCGCACACCATCATTCCGGCCTTTGCCATGCATGCCGACGGCAGGCCGCAAATGGCCTTTGGCGTCATGGGCGGGCCGATGCAGAGCCAGGGCCACCTGCAGATGGCGCTGCGCGTGCTGCGCTATGGCCAGAACCCCCAGGCCGCGGCCGATGCGCCGCGCTGGCGCGTGACCGGCGGGCGCGGCGTGGCCGTGGAGCCGCATTTCGATGCGGGCGTGGTGCAGCAATTGCGCGCGCGCGGCCACGAGGTCACGGTGGAGGCGGGCGACGGCGTGTTCGCCTTCGGCGGCGCGCAGCTGGTGCTGCGCCAGGGGGATGTCTACATCGCCGGATCCGATCCGCGCAAGGATGGCTGCGCGGTGGCGTTTTAGGAAAAATCGGCCTGTAGCGCTTGCCAGTAAATCGTTGGCAGCTATCTTTTCAGGACTGGTGCCGCAGCTTCAGCGCTTTTCCATCTGCCCGGTCGCCGGTGCCGGCAGCCACAGCTCCATGGTTTTCGGCTGGCCCTTGAGGTTGGTGGGCAGGGCGCTGACCAATACCTTGCTTTCGCCCGGTGCGGCCCAGCGCTGTTGCAGCGCCCGCGCCAGCCATTGTGCGCAGTCGACCACCTGGGGGTCGTGGACGATGAGGGTCGGCTGCTGCCAGGGCACGGGCGGGCGCTGCTGGCGCAGGGCCGCGCTGCGTGTCACGTTCTCGATCGGGGCGATGCGCAGCTGGCCGTCCCCGGCATCCTGCAGCTGCTGGCGCAGCTGCTCGGCGCGCGTGCGCATGGCCTCGTCGTAGATCTGCGTGTAGAGCCGCGTGCCCGCTGGGCAGCTGGCCTTGAGCTGCGCCGCCTGGGCGGTGCTGATCGCGGCGCTCCAGTCCAGCATGGTGCTGGCGGCAGGCGGGGCCGCCGCGACGATCTCGCCTTGCGCCGGCGTCGCCACGCTGGCGATGCGCGCCTGGCCGGCCAGCAACGCCCACAGCGGTGACAGATGCCCGTGCAGCTGCGCCCACAGCGGCGCCAGGAGCGCGGCCGCATCGGGCTGCTGCTGGGGCGGGTGCCAGTAGCTCAAGGCGTTGCTGTCGCTGCGCTGCTTCTGCGCCACGTCGCACAGATCCTTCTGGTGTTCGCGCTCGGTCGCGCCGCAGTCGTGCGCCGGCGGGGGGCCGGCTTCGCACTGGGTCTTCAGGCGCTCCAGCAGCCGGGTGACGGTGATCTGCTCGGCGGCGCTCAAGCGCCCGCTGCTGTCGAGCGCCCGCAGTTGCTCCACATGCCCCAGCGTCTGCGCGCCCACGCGTGTGCAGCCGGCCGCCGCCAGCAACTCCTTGGACGAGTCGCCCAGCAGCTGCCTGATCTCGGCCTGCTGGCTGTCGGCCGCGCGGTTGAGCTGCTCCTGCACCTGCCATAGCGACAGCAGCAGCGTGCCCGTCACGCCCAGGCCCACCGAGGTGCCTATGGCCGCCGCGCCCGCGCCGCGCCGCCAGCGCGGCACGCCGGCCTGCGCGTCCGCCGGCTGTGGCGGATGGACCTCGGGCGGCTGGTGCAGGCGCGGGGTTAGCGCCAGCCTGTGCAGCTGCACCCGGTCCCAGCCCGGCAGTTGGGCGAGCCAGCGGTCGTAGAGCGCCTGGCCGGTGTCCTCGCCCAGGCGCTGGTAGCTTTCCCACTGGGCCTCGTCAAAAAACTGGTCGCCCGTGGACTCGTGCGGAAAGCGCGGGTGGCGCTGGGCATAGGCCAGCAGATCCATATCCAGGCCCACATGCAGATTCGGCTTGACCACCAGCAGCGTGGCCTCGCGCTCGCCATGCGCCGGGTCGCTGCGGCGGTAGCGTATGCGCGCCAGCAGCACGCCGCGGCGCGTGCTGTTGTCGGCCAGCTCGTCGGGCGAGAGCACGGTCAGGCCGTCGCCGGACAGGCTCAAGAGGCGCGCGGCCTCCTGGCGCGTATAGAACTCGATCTCCGCGTCCAGGTCGATGCGCGCCTTGCGCACCAGGTTCTCGATGTCGGCAAAGCGGTAGCCGGGGTCGGCGCTGGCGTCCGAGAGGATGATGAAGTCGCACTCGCGCTTGATCAGCGCGTACACGCCGGTGTTGTCGAAATGGCCGCCGTCCGACAGGTACCACCAGGGCCGCGCCTGGCCGAAGAACATGGCGCGGGCCTCGCTCCACAGCATCAGCGGCTTGGGCGCGCGCTGCCACAGCCAGTCCTTGAGGCGCGGCAGCGCCTGCGGCAGGGGCGAGGCGATCCAGTGGCCCAGGCGTATGCCGAGCAGGAACATCACCAGCGCCCAGCCGCGCGAGGTATAGGCCCCCGCGCCGGGCGCGGCGGCGGCGCCCGATACCGCCACCCAGCGCCCCAGCGTGCCGGCCGTGCGGGCAGAGCAGCCGGGTGCGCCGTTGTCCTCCCAGCGCACCACTTCGTGCGGGCCCACCTCCAGCGCACGCGCCGAGGCGATGGCCAGCAGCCCCTTGCGGTCGGCGTTGAACAGGCCCGAGGCGTCGTTGTGCGTCTGGTTCAGGCAGGCGCCTATCAGGTGCAGGGGGCCGCCCTGGTCCTCCGGGCGGTGCGCGGTGAGAGCGATGTCGTCGCCCTCGGCCACCTCGGTCACGCTGCGCAGGCGCTGGTCGGCCGGGGTGAAGGGGGCGCACAGGCCGCGGCGGCGGTTGCCCACCGCCAGCCAGGCGCGCACCAGCCGCGCCTGGTAGAAGCCCGACAGCGACGATGCATTTGCCGCCTGCGGCAGCCGCGCCGTGGCCAGCCACCAGGCCAGCGCCAGCAGGGCCAGCATGGCCCAGCGCAGCCAGGCCGGCCAGTCGCGCACCGCCGGCAGCGGATCCTGGGCGAACACCCACCACTGCACGGCCAGCAGCCAGGCCATCAGCAGCAGCACGGCGCCCAGGTGGCCGGCGATGTTCAGCAGCTGCGGGCCCAGCGCCAGGGTGCGCCGCGCCTGGGCCTGGATGGCCAGCTGCTGCAGCACCGGCGCCAGGGCGCGCAGCGCCAGCAGCAGCGCCCCGCCCAGGCCCAGGCCGCCCCAGACCCATTGCGGCGGCTGGGTGCTGGAGAGCATCAGCAGCAGCTGCCAGCTGGCCCAGTCCAGCGCGCCGGCGCAGGCCAGCAGCAGCCAGCCCAGCAGCGCAGCGCGCAGCCCGTAGGTGAGCCGGTTGCGCAGCCGCGCCACGGCCAGCGGGCGCGGCTCCCGGGCCAGCGCCAGGTGCGCCATGGCGCTGGCATGGCCGAGGGCGGCCGACCACAGCGCCAGCGCCAGCAGCGGCATGACCGGCGCGGCCTGGCGCCAGGCCTGCAGCAGCGGCGGCTTGCCGGGAAACATGCTGAGCAGCAGCGCCAGGGCGATCAAGCCCGCTAGCAGAAAGCTGTCGGCCGGGTAGAGGCGGCGCGTGCCCAGCTCGGGGCTGCATGTTTCCGGCGCCGCCCAATAGCCCACCAGCAGGCTGGGCAGCAGGGCCGCGGCCCACAGCAGGGCGAGCGCGAACCAGGAGGAGGGCCAGTCCTGCCAGGCTGCGGCATCGATCAAGCCCAGGCTGTGCTGCAGCAGGTGCGGCAGGGTCAGCAGCAGCGCCACCAGCACCAGGGCGAAGAAGGCCTCGATGTGCACCGCCAGGAAGGCGCGCAGGTAGCTGACGATGAGGATGCCGACATCGCGCGAGCCCGCCGGCGTCAGGTAGCGGCCGTTGCTGCGCAGCCAGTCCAGCACCGGCGAGCCGCCGGCGGCCAGCATCTGTTGCGCCGCCTTGAGCCCGAGTGCGCTCACCAGCCGCCCCAGCATGGCGCCTACATAGCCGCCGCCGGAGATGCTGGAGAGATAGTCCACGCGCGCCAGCAGCCCCTGCGCCGCCAGGCCGCGCAGCAGGCCCAGGCCGAAGGTGGCGCTGCGCACGCCGCCGCCCGACAGCGCCAGCCCCACGGTGGGCAGCTGGCGCGCGCGCGCATTGTCAAAGCCGGCCCGGCGCCGGCGGCGCAGGATCGCCGCGCGTTCATCACGCCGCAACTGCTGCGGCGCCGAGCGGGGGGACGAGGGGGCGGCCATGGCTTGCACGATAGGCGCGCGCCTGGGCGCCGTCAACTGCCGGGCGTTTGAGGTGAAATGGCTCTGTATCCCTTTTGTGTAAAGCGTAACCAGCTACGCTTTAAGGAGCATCAACGCGTCTCGCGCACGGTCAGCCAGGTGCTCGCCGCGCCGCTGGCCGCGATCAGGCAGATGCCCAGCAGCGACCAGTGGTCGGGCATATGGCCGTACACCGCCCAGCCGGCCAGCATGGCGAATGCGATCTGGCTGTAGAGAAAGGGCGCGATGGTGGCCGGCGTGGTACGCGCATAGGCCCGCAGCAGCAGCAGGTGCCCCAGCGCGCCCGATAGGCCCATGGCGACCAGGCCCAGCCACACCCAGGGGTCGGTGATCGCGGCCCACACGAAGGGCGCGGCCAGCGTCATCAGCGCCGCGGCAATCCAGCTGGTGTAGAACTGAGTGGTGGCGGGGTCTTCCTGGCCGGCCATGCGGCTGCTCAGCACCTGGTAGCCGGTGCTGGTGGCCAGCATGCACAGCGGCAGCGCCAGGGCCCAGGTGAAGGCATGGCCGTCCGGGCGCAGGATGAGCAGCACGCTGGCCAGCCCCGTGGCCACCAGCAGCCAGCGCAGCGCGCTCACCGGCTGGTGCAGCCACAGCGCCGCCACCAGCGTCACGCACAGCGGCGTGGCGGCCACGACGGCGGTGAACTCGGCCAGTGGCATGAAGTGGATGCTGAAGATGCCGAACAGGCTGGTGGCGGAAAACAGCAGCGCGCGCAGCATCTGAAAGCGCGGGTGGGCGGTACGCGGCCAGCGCCAGCCCGTGCGCGGCAGGACATAGGCGCAGGTGAACAGCGACTGCAGCAGGTAGCGCAGCCATAGCGCCAGCAGCAGCGGCGTGCTGGCGCTCACCAGCTTGGTGGCGGTGTCCAGCAACGCAAAGCAGGCGCAGGCACCCACCGTGAGCGCGATGCCGGCCAGGGCCGAGCGTTGGTGCTGGCCGGCCGGCGCGGCGCTCATGGCCGGCGGCGCTCCAGCAGCATGGCGTCGCCGTAGCTGAAGAAGCGGTAGCGCTGGTCCACGGCGTGGCGGTACAGCTGCATGATGTGCTCGTAGCCGGCGAAGGCGCTGACCAGCATCATCAGCGTGCTCTTGGGCAGGTGGAAGTTGGTGAGCAGCAGGTCCACCACCTGGAAGGCAAAGCCCGGCGTGATGAAGATGCGCGTGTCGCCCGAGGTCTGGCCGCTCTGGGCCCAGGATTCGAGCGTGCGCACCGTGGTCGTGCCCACGGCCACCACGCGAGCGCCGCGCTGGCGGCAGCGCTCCAGGGCGGCCAGCGTGGCCAGGGGTATCTCGTACCACTCGCTGTGCATCTGGTGCTCGGCCAGGTTCTCGCTCTTCACGGGCTGGAAGGTGCCGGCGCCCACATGCAGCGTGACGCTGGCGCGCTCCACGCCGCGCTCGGCCAGCTGGGCCAGCACGGTTTCGTCGAAATGCAGCGCCGCCGTGGGTGCGGCCACGGCGCCGGGCGCGCGCGCGAACACGGTCTGGTAGCGCTCGGCGTCCTCGGCCGCGTCGGGGTCATGGCCGGCGTTTTGCTGGCGCGCGATGTAGGGCGGCAGCGGCAGGTGGCCGTGGCGCTCCATCAGCTCCCAGGGCGTCTCGCCCGCCGGGCCGTGCAGCCGGAAGCGAAACAGCGGGCCGTGCGCGTCGGGCCAGCGTGAGAGCAGGGTGGCGTCAAAGCCGCCGCGGGCCGCGCCGCCCGCCATGTGGATGGTGGCGCCGGGCAGCGGCTTCTTGCTGACCTTCATGTGGGCCACGACCTCGCCATCGGCCAGCACGCGCTCTATCAGCAGCTCCAGCCGGCCGCCGCTGGCCTTCTCGCCGAACAGACGCGCCTTGAGCACGCGCGTGTCGTTGAACACGAGCAGGTCGCCAGGTGCCAGCAGGCCGGGCAGTTCGCGGAAGATGCGGTCGGTGGGCGGGCTGGCACGCCCGTCCAGCAGGCGCGAGCTGCTGCGCTGGGGCGCGGGGTGCTGGGCGATGAGCAGCTCGGGCAGCTCGAAGTCGAAGTCGCTGAGGGTGAAGGCGCGGGGGGCAGTGCTGGGGGCTGGCATGAAGAGCTTGAGGGCCGGACGGGCCCGTTCCAAGAAAAGCGGGTGATTGTCCCAAATTCGGCCGCGCCCCGTGGCCGGGTGCGCGTGCCTGCCGGCGGCTACCAGGGCCGCTGCGGCAGGCCCGACCAGAGCACGTCCAGGTCTGGGAACTGCCATGACCCGGGATCTTCGCGTCCCTCGATCCTGTCCGTGCAGCCGGGCGCCGACAGGTCCAGCGTCGCGGGCGGGATGCGCAGGCCCGAGCGGGTGGAGAAAAACACCTTCACATGCGGCATGGTGAGGGAGCCGCCGCCTTGCGCGGTGACCACGCCCAGGTGGCCCGAGCTGAGCCGCACCAGCGAGCCCACGGGGTAGATGCCCACGCTTTTCACGAAGGCATGGAACAGGCGGGCGTCGAAATGCTGGGGCGCCCACTCGGCCATGCGGCGCAGCGACTCGGCCGGGTCCCAGCCGCGCTTGTAAGGGCGGTTGGAGGTGATGGCGTCGTACACGTCGCACAGGGCCGTCATGCGCGCCAGCAGGCCGATCTGCGTGCCCGCCAACCGGTGCGGATAGCCCGTGCCGTCCACTTTTTCGTGGTGGTGCAGGCAGGCGTCGAGCACCGGCTCCGGCAGGCCGCCACCCCGCAGCATGGCGTGGCCGGCCCCGGGATGGCGGCGTATCTGGGCAAATTCTTCATCGGTGAGCTTGCCGGGCTTGTTCAGCACCGCCAGCGAAATGGCGGCCTTGCCCAGGTCGTGCAGCAGGCCGGCCAGGCCCGCCATGCGGCAGGCGTCTTCATCCATGCCGGTCTGCCGCGCCAGCGCCAGCATCAGCGCGCACACGGCCACCGAATGCATGTAGGTGTATTCGTCGGCGCTTTTGATGCGCGCTAGGCTCAGCAGGGCGTGGGGATGGCGTGTGACAGAGTCGGAGATCTCGTCCACCAGGCCCTGGGCGCGGGTCACGTCGATGGCGCGGCCCATGCGCACCTCGCCGAACATCGAAACCACCGCCTGCTTGGCGTGGGCGCAGATCGCGCTGGCGCGCTGCAGCTCCTGCGCCATCGACGCGGGGCCGTGCAGGGGAGGCTCGGATGGCGGCGCCTGCTGCAGCCGCTGCAAATCGCCGTCCACCTGGGCATCGACCTCGGCGCGCGAGCTCGCCGTCGTGCCGGCGGCCACGTCCAGCCCGCGGGCGGTGTCGATCCAGACCTCCTGGATGGCCGTATCGCGTATGCGCACCAGGTCCTGCGGGTCTTCGAGCAGAAAGCGCGTGCGCCAGAACGGGTGCTCCATCCAGGAGCCGCTGAATTCGTGCAGGTACATCCCCAGGGTCAGGTGTTGCACATGGATACGCTTGAGCATGCGGGGTGGACGGCGATACGGCGGTGTGGGCGGCACGGCATGGTAGCCTTTTTGCCGTGACCGTAACCGAATGTTCATCCGCCGCCGCCCGCTCCCGTCCCGCCAGCCCCGCGCAGCAGGCCCTGGTCAAGCTGGGCCTCACGCGCGACATCGACCTGGCCCTGCACCTGCCGCTGCGCTACGAGGACGAGACGCGCATCACGCCGCTGCGCAACGCGCGTGAGGGCGACACGGTGCAGATCGAGGCCACGGTGACGGCCAGCGAAGTGCAGCTGCGCCCGCGCCGCCAGCTGGTGGTGACGGTGGAGGACGGCACGGGCAGCTGCGAGCTGCGTTTTTTCAGCTTCTACCCCTCGCACCAGAAGACCATGGCCGTGGGCGCGCGCCTGCGCGTGCGCGGCGAGGTCAAGGGCGGCTTCTGGGGCCGGCAGATGCTGCACCCGGCGTTCCGCAAGGCGGAAGGAGCGTTGCCCGCGGCGCTGACCCCCGTCTATCCCACGGTGGCGCAGCTGCCCCAGGCCTACCTGCGCCGGGCCGTGGCCAGTGCGCTCACCCGCGTGGAGCTGCCCGAGACCCTGCCGCCGGGGCTGCAGCCGCCGTTGGCCAGGTTTGATAGTAAAAATGGCCTGCAGCGCCTGTGGAATCTGCGCGAAGCGCTCTTGTTTTTGCATCATCCCACGCCCGATGTGGCGCTGGCCACGCTGCAGGACCACAGCCACCCGGCCTGGCAGCGCCTGAAGGCCGAGGAACTGCTGGCGCAGCAGCTGTCGCAACTGACCGCCAAGCGCGAACGCGCCCGCCTGCGCGCGCCCGAGCTGCGCCCGCAGCCCGGCGCGCTGGCGCTGCACGAGCAGCTGCTGGGCGCGCTGCCCTTCGGCCTGACGGGCGCGCAGCGCCGCGTGGGCGAGGAGATCGCGCACGACCTGGGCAGGTCCGTGCCCATGCACCGGCTGCTGCAGGGCGACGTGGGCTCGGGCAAGACCGTGGTCGCCGCGCTGGCCGCCACCGTGTGCATGGATGCGGGCTGGCAATGCGCGCTGATGGCGCCCACCGAGATCCTGGCCGAGCAGCATTTCGCCAAGCTCATCGGCTGGCTGGAGCCGCTGCTGGCCGCGCGCGGGCTGCAGGTGGCGTGGCTGGTCGGCGGGCAGAAGAAGAAGGTGCGCGCCGAGATGCTGGAGCGCATCGCCAGCGGCCAGGCGGCGCTGGTCGTGGGCACGCATGCGGTGATCCAGGAGCAGGTGCGCTTCAAAAACCTGGCGCTGGCGGTGATCGACGAGCAGCACCGCTTCGGCGTGGCCCAGCGCCTGGCGCTGCGCCAGAAGCTGCAGCATGACGGCATGGAGCCGCACCTCTTGATGATGAGCGCCACGCCGATACCGCGCACGCTGGCCATGAGCTACTACGCCGACCTGGACGTGTCCACCATCGACGAGCTGCCGCCCGGGCGCACGCCCATCGTCACCAAGCTCATCGCCGACAGCCGCAAAACCGAAGTCGTCGAGCGCATCGGCGCCCAGGTGGCGGCGGGGCGGCAGGTGTACTGGGTGTGCCCGCTGATCGAGGAGAGCGAGGCGCTGGACCTGTCCAACGCCACGGCCACGCATGTGGAGCTCAGCGAGGCGCTACAGGGCGTGACGGTGGGCCTGCTGCACTCGCGCATGCCCGGCGCCGAGAAGAGGGCGGTGATGGAGGAGTTCAAGAGCGGGCGCATGGGCGTGCTGGTGTC
The DNA here is from genome assembly GCF_044792555.1 of Alicycliphilus denitrificans. Taxonomy (GTDB): domain Bacteria; phylum Pseudomonadota; class Gammaproteobacteria; order Burkholderiales; family Burkholderiaceae_C; genus Alicycliphilus; species Alicycliphilus denitrificans_A. The sequence goes on along the minus strand of NZ_CP126238.1, from coordinate 54,012 downwards.
CACCACCGTCATCGAGGTCGGCGTGGACGTGCCCAACGCCTCGCTCATGGTCATCGAGCATGCCGAGCGCTTCGGCCTGAGCCAGCTGCACCAGCTGCGCGGGCGCGTGGGGCGCGGCGCGGCGGCGTCGGCCTGCGTGCTGCTGTACTCCACGGGCGACTCCGGCCGTCTGGGCGAGACCGCGCGCGAGCGCCTCAAGGCCATGGCCGAGACCAGCGATGGCTTCGAGATCGCGCGCCGCGACCTGGAGATACGCGGGCCGGGCGAATTTTTAGGCGCGCGCCAGTCGGGCGACGCGCTGCTGCGCTTTGCCGACCTGGCCACCGACCAGCTGCTGCTGGAATGGGCGCGTGAACTCGCCCCGGTGATGCTGGACCGCCACCCCGACCTCGCCCAGCGCCATGTGGCGCGCTGGCTGGGTGGCAGGTCCGACTATCTGAAGGCCTGAGACCTTGAACACGCTCTGAGCACGCATTGCGTGCATGGCGCCGCGCGGCATTGCACAATGGCCGCTTCAGCAGGCTTGTCACATGACCCTTACCGAACTCAAATACATCGTCGCCGTCGCGCGCGAAAAGCATTTTGGCCGTGCCGCCGAGGCCTGCTATGTCTCGCAGCCCACGCTGTCCGTGGCGGTGAAAAAACTCGAGGACGAGCTCGAGGTCAAGCTGTTCGAGCGCAGCGCGGGCGATGTCAGCGTGACGCCGCTGGGCGAGGAGATCGTGCGCCAGGCGCAAAGCGTGCTGGAGCAGGCGGCCGAGATCAAGGAGATCGCCAAGCGCGGCAAGGATCCGCTGGCCGGGCCGCTCACCTTGGGCGTGATCTACACCATAGGCCCCTACCTGCTGCCCGAGCTGGTGCGCCAGTCCATCTCGCGCACGCCGCAGATGCCGCTGATGCTGCAGGAGAACTTCACCGTGCGGCTGCTGGAGATGCTGCGCACCGGCGAGATCGACTGCGCCATCCTGGCCGAGCCGTTTCCCGACACCGGACTGGCCATTGCGCCGCTGTACGACGAGCCCTTCATGGCCGCCGTGCCCGCCAGCCATGCGCTGGCCGGGCGCGAGTCGGTGTCGGCCATGGAGCTCAAGAACGAGACCATGCTGCTGCTGGGCGCGGGCCACTGCTTTCGCGACCATGTGCTCGAAGTCTGCCCCGAGTTCGCGCGCTATGCGAGCAATGCCGAGGGCATACGCCGTACCTTCGAGGGCAGTTCGCTGGAGACCATCAAGCACATGGTCTCGGCCGGCATGGGCGTGACCCTGGTGCCGCGCCTGTCGGTGCCGCGCGATGCGCTGCATACGGGCGTGCGCCGGCGCAAGAGCGACGACGCGCATATCCGCTACCTGCCGGTGGTCGAGAGCGACGGCAGCGCCCCGCCCATGCGCCGCGTGGTGCTTGCCTGGCGGCGCAGCTTCACGCGCTACGAGGCCATTGCCGCGCTGCGCAACGCCATCTATGCCTGCGAACTGCCGGGGGTCAAGCGCCTGAGCTGAGAGGCTGAAAGTCTTTCCCCTATGCCCGCCTTGCACGCCAAAACACCCCCGCTCATCGTTGCAAATGCTCGCCATAGCCCGAGCTATTGCACTGCGCTTATGCAGCTCGATCGGGTGCGTTTTGACGCGCCTTTCGGGCACGAGGGAAAAACTCTCAGCCTCTGACCGCGCCTGCTATGTCCGCGATTGCCACAAGTCATGGCGCGGCCGTGGCACTGCGCTACAGTTCTTGTCAGTCAACCAAGGAGAACGCACCATGGCCAAAGCCGCGAAAACCACCAAGTCCGTGAAGACTCCAGCCGCCGCACAGGGGGTTGCCGCCCCTGGCATCCACATCGGCATTGGCGACAAGGACCGCGCCGCCATCGCCCAGGGCCTGTCGCGCCTGCTGGCCGACACCTATACGCTGTACCTGACGACGCACAACTTCCACTGGAACGTGACCGGACCGATGTTCAACACGCTGCACACCATGTTCATGGGGCAGTACACCGAGCTGTGGAATGCGGTGGACCCGATCGCCGAGCGCATCCGCGCGCTGGGCCATATGGCGCCGGGCTCGTATGGCGCCTTCGGCAAGCTCACGTCGCTTCAGGACGCGCCCGCCGATCCGCCCAAGGCATTGGAGATGGTGCGCATCCTGGTGCTGGGCCACGAGGCAGTGGCACGCACCGCGCGCGAGCTCTTCCCCCTGGCCGACAAGGCCTGCGACGAGCCCACCGCCGACCTGCTGACCCAGCGCATGACGGTGCATGAGCAGACCGCCTGGATGTTGCGTTCTTTGCTAGAAGATTAATAGCTTTTGGCGCTTTATCCACAAGGGCTTCGGCCCTTTTTTGCTTTTTTCTTGCCCATGTCCTCCGCACCGCGCAGCCGCCTCTCGCTCTACCTTGACCTGATCCGCTTCAACCGTCCCGCCGGCTGGCTGGTGCTGCTCTGGCCCACGCTGGTGGCGCTGTGGGTGGCGGCCGATGGCTTTCCCGGCTGGCACCTGCTGCTGGTGTTCGTGGCCGGCACGGTGCTGATGAGGAGCGCCGGCTGCTGCATCAACGACATTGCCGACCGCGACTTCGACCGCCATGTGAAGCGCACCACGGCGCGCCCCATCACCAGCGGCCAGGTCGGCGTGAAGGAAGCGGCCCTGGTCGGCGCGGCTCTGGCGCTGCTGTCCTTGGCGCTGGTGCTGAGCACGCGCCGGGAGGCCGTGGCCTGGTCCGTGCCGGCCGTGGTGTTCACCATCCTCTACCCGTTCACCAAGCGGTTCTTCGCCATGCCGCAGGCCTTCCTGGGCATTGCCTTCAACTTCGGCATCGTCATCGCCTTTGCCGCCGTGACGGGCAGCGTGCCGGGTGAGGCCTGGGCGCTGTGGCTGGCGAACATGTTCCTGGTGCTGGCCTACGACACCGAATACGCCATGGTGGACCGCGACGATGACCTGAAGATCGGCATGAAGACCTCGGCCATCACCCTGGGGCGGTGGGACGTGGCGGCCATCATGCTGTTTTTTGCCGCCTGCCTGGCGCTCACGGCCTGGGTGCTGGCGCCCCTTGGCCTGGGCTGGCCGCTGTGGCTGGGGCTGGGCGCGGCGGCGCTGCAGGTGGCATGGCACTACCGGCTGATCCGCGGGCGCACGCGCGAGGGCTGCTTTGCCGCCTTCAGCAAGAGCCACTGGATCGGCGTGGCGCTCTTTGCCGGCGTGGCTTTGGGATTCGCACTGCGCTAAACCTAGACTGAAGTTCCCCCATCCAAATTACGAACTTCTCCTTGCGCCACAAGTACTTAGCGCCAGTTGAGGGTTCCGTTTTCTGTCTACACCGGCATCTGCCGGATCAACTCCAGCGCACGCTGCTGCGTGGCATTGGGCGTGGTGAGCACCTCAAAGCTCGGCGCCTGGGCCCCGGCACCATCACCATCCATCACGGCTGTAGCCGAGCCTGGCCAGGGGGCAGCAACTGCCCTCCACATAGCTCGAAGACAGGTCGTAGAGCACCAAGGAGCCTTCACCCAGGTGGCGGCGGCTGAGCTTCTTCTGGATGCTGTCCTGGCGCTCGAGCAGCCAATTCATGGCCAGCACCAGATCGCGCTCGCGGCAGGGTTTGGCGGCCACAAGCGAGGCAAAGTCCAGGCGCTGCATGACCAGGCTGATGGCTTGCACATGGCCGTGGGAGCGCGAAGCGGTGATCTCAAAGGCCTGGCCCAGCGGCACAAAGGTCTCGCCCTGCAGCGAGCGGCGGATGAGGTCGATGAACTCCTCGGGCAGGTGCGAGAGATTGCCCAGGGTCTCGTTCTTGACGACGCCATCCTCGCGGTAGCTGCGCCGCAGCAGGTGGGTGCGGCAGACCCGATCCTTGTACTTGCGTGTCGTGGTGACGACGTGGGCTGTTCCGGTGCGAGCAGGCCTTACCGAATGCATAGGCGATAACTCGCCTGCATGCAAGCGGTTTTAGTGACTACAAAATGCCGTTAATTCATGAGACTGAAAAGCTATATTTCTCAGGCGTGACAACGACTTGCGAACACATTGGTAACGACAGGGTGAGGGGGGACTTCAGTCTAACGCTTGACTGCAAAGCGCCGGGTGCTCATTTTTATATGGCAAAAGGCCGCCGACGCATCAGGTCGGCGGCCCTGTGGGGAGATGCCTTAGCGCGGCTGGACCAGCAGGCGTTGCACGTCGCGGTCGTTGGGCAGGGCGTAGTCGTGGCCGCGGATGATGCGGCTGTCCTCGGTGCGCACCAGCTTCATGCTCACATAGGTGAAGTTGGCGGCGGGCGAATAGGTGCCCACCAGCACCATCGAGGCATTGTGGTGGCGCGCGATGTCCTTGATCTCGCGCGACAGCAGCAGCTCGCCGGCGCCTTCCTTGACGAACACATCGCCACGCAGCTTGATCTCCTTGACGTCGAAGCCGAGAGCCGCCATGTGGTTGGCATATTGCTCGGACAGCGTGCGCCCCAGCGGCGCGGAGCGGCTCAGGTCGTTCACGTTGACCACCGTGGCCACCAGCGCCGGGCCGGGGCCGGTGGCGGCCACGTCCAGGCCGGCCACCAGGCGGCCCACGGCGTCACGGCTGCTTTGCAGCAGCGGGGCGTTGGCGGCTTCCTGGTAGGTGGGCTCGGCGCGCAGCTGGGTGGCCTGTTGGGCGCAGCCCGCGACGGACAGGGCGGATACGAGAGCCAGGGCGAGAGCGCGCTTCATTGCGAAACCACCTTCAGGTTGACGGCGCGGTAATGCGCGGGGCGCAGGAACAGCGGCGCGTCTGCGTTCTCGAGGTAGTACACGTCGGTCTTGCGCGCCACGTACTGGCCGGCGCGCGTCACGGTGGTGGTGAGGATCAGCTCGGTGTTCGTCGGGCCGCCGGAATGGATGCTGTTGGCGTAGTCCAGGGCCGTGGTCAGGCCCAGCGTCGCCAGCAGCTTGGCATCCACATGTTCGTGGCGCAGACCATAGGCGGCCATCACGCCGGCGGCCAGCAGGGTGAACTGGCCCGGGATGAAATGCGGCCGGTCGCTGTTATGGCGCACCAGCTGGGTGTTGTAGCTCACTTCCAGCACCGCGCCGGGATTCTGCTGCACGGTGGCGCCGCCCTGCACCAGCTCGGTGATCAGGAAGTCGCGAAAGCCCAGGTCGAAGGCGCTCGGCTGCGCCGGGGCGGCCACATGCAGCGCCGTGCTGGGGGCGTAGCCGGCCTTTTCCAGCGTGGCGCGGGTTTGCGCCGCCACGTCGCGCGACAGCAGTTCCCAATGGCCGGCCGAGCGCACCTTGTACTGGCTGGTCAGTTCAAAGTTTTGCGCCAGCGGTATCGGTGCACTGCCACAGCCGGCCAGCACGAAGGCGGCGCCGGCCACCACGGCCCAGCCGAGTGTCTTGGTGAAAGACATGGTTCCCTCCTGAATTGGTGATGTATGCGGGACACGAAATTTCATATCTCACACATTTGGGAACGATTCTGGGTGAGGCAGGGGCCAAAAACAAGGAAAAGGTCGTTTTTGGCCGGCCCCGGGGCGCGATTGTGTTGTTTTGCCCGCAAGCGCCGCGCGCGCTGACGGGTCAGCCGGCGGCGCGTTTTTGCAGGATCTCGAACGCCGGCAGTTGCTTGCCCTCCAGCACCTCCAGGAAGGCGCCGCCGCCGGTGGAGATGTAGCCCACGTCCTTCTCGATGCCGTACTTGGCAATGGCGGCCAGCGTGTCGCCGCCGCCGGCGATGCTGAAGGCGCTGGACTCGGCGATGGCGCGCGCGATGGTTTCCGTGCCCTTGGCGAACTGGTCGAATTCGAACACGCCCACCGGGCCGTTCCAGACAATGGTGCCGGCGGCCTTGAGCTGCGCGGCCAGCCTGGCGGCGGTCTCGGGGCCGATGTCCAGGATCAGGTCGTCCTCGGCGACTTCGCTGGCCTTCTTCACGGTGGCCGGTGCGTCAAAGGCGAAGGCCTTGGCGGTGACCACGTCGGTGGGGATCGGCACCTCGGCGCCGCGCGCGGCCATGGCGGCGATCACGGCCTTGGCCTCAGCCACCAGGCCGGGTTCGGCCAGGCTCTTGCCGATCGGCAGGCCCGCGGCCAGCATGAAGGTGTTGGCGATGCCGCCGCCCACCACCAGGCCGTCCACATTCTTCGCCAGGCTTTGCAGGATGGTCAGCTTGGTGCTCACCTTGGAGCCGGCGACGATGGCCACGAGCGGGCGTTTCGGGTTCGCCAGGGCGGTTTGAATAGCGTCGATCTCGGCCGCCAGCAGCGGGCCGGCGCAGGCGGTCTTGGCGTATTCGGCGATGCCGTAGGTCGTGCCCTCGGCGCGGTGGGCGGTGCCGAAGGCGTCGTTCACGTAGATGTCGCACAGGGCGGCCATCTTCTGCGCCAGCGCGGGGCTGTTCTTCTTCTCGCCCTGGTTCACGCGGCAGTTCTCCAGCAGCACCACCTGGCCGAGCTGCACGCTCACGCCGTCGACCCAGCCGGCGATCAGCGGCACCTCGCGCCCCAGCAGCTCGGACAGGCGCCGGGCCACCGGCGCGAGCGAATCCTCGGGCTTGAACTCGCCCTCGGTCGGGCGCCCCAGGTGGCTGGTGACCATGACGGCGGCGCCGGCATCGAGCGCCATCTGGATGCAGGGCACGGAGGCGCGGATGCGCGTGTCCTCGGTGATGCGGCCGGCGTCGTCCTGCGGCACGTTCAGGTCGGCGCGGATGAACACGCGCTGGCCGCGGGCCTGGCCGTTGGCGCAAAGGTCGGAGAAGCGAAGGATGTGCATGGCGGGTCTGGTGAGGGGATGAAAATCGCGCCGCATTGTAGGCGGCGCGGTCAGCGTGTCGTAACTTGGCCTACCAGCCCAGGCCGATATGCAGCGGCAGGTAGACGGCCATGCCCACGAGGATGGTGCCCAGGATGCCGCGGCGCCAGAAGTAGTAGGCCGAGGCCGCGGCTGCGGCCGGCAGGCGCGCATCCTGCAGGGTCTGGATCAGCGCGCCCTGGCTCATGACCAGCTCGGGTGCGATCACGGCCGCCAGGGCTGCCAGCGGCGCGTATTTCAGGCCGCGGCGCAGCCAGTCGGGCATGGGCAGATCGCGCTCGGGGATCATGAAGAACGCGCGCGTGACCAGGGTGATCACTACCAGCCCCAGGGTGGCGATGATGGGCTCCAGCCATTCGCCGTTCATGTGTCGCTTCCCGCGGCGCGCGCGCGCGCGCGGCGCAGCGCCCGCTCACCCGCCTCCATCGCCAGGCCGGCCGTCACGGCCGCGGCAATCGCCACCAGGATGTTGAGCTTGAGCGGCAGCGCAAACGCGGCCACCGCCGCCGTGCAGGCCACGGCCGTGGCCAGCCAGCTGGCGCGGTCGCCCAGCATGGACAGCATGATGCCCAGCAGCGCCAGCACCCCGGCAAAACCCAGGCCCCAGGACAGCGGGATGGTGTTGGCCAGGATGATGCCGGCTATCGACGGCACCTGCCAGGCGAGCCAGTTGGTCGTGGCCGCGCCCCAGAAGTAGGGCAGCTGCTCGGGCCGTGGCTCGGGCCTGGGAAAGCGCTTCATGAAGGCCACGAAGATCACGTCGCCGCTGAAGAAGCCCAGCGCCAGCCGCTGGCGCCGCGGCAGGTGCGCGAAATAGCTGCGCCACATGCTGCTGAAGATGACGAAGCGCAGGTTCACGCAGGTGGCGGTGAGCCATATCACCCACAGCGGCGCGCCCGCCACCATCAGCGGCAGCACGGCCAGCTGCGCGCTGCCGGCGTACACGGTGAGCGACATGAGCAGCGCCAGCGGCGTGGACATGCCGCCCTTGACCATGGCCACGCCCGTGACCAGGCCCCAGGCGCCCACCCCCAGGCCGGCGCCCAGCATGTCGGCAGCGCCCTGGCGAAACGATGGATCGTGTAACTGGCTGCGCCAGGCCGGCAGGTTCATGCCCCCAGCACCATGCCGGGCGCCAGTGCAAAGCCGCGCAGGAACTGGCCGGCGGGCAGGCGCTTGCCGCCGGCGCGCTGCAGCACCGTCAGGCGCAGCACGCTGCCCGCGCCGCAGGCCACGCTGATGCCGTCGTCGGTTACAAGAAAAATCTGGCCGTTGCGCGCATCCAGCGGGCGCTGGCAGCTATCAATTTCACAGCCCCAGAGCTTGATGGCATCGGCGCCCAGCTGGGTACTGGCACCGGGGAAGGGGTCGAAGGCGCGCACGCGCCGGGCGATCACCTCGGCGCTCTGGCTCCAGTTGATCTGGCTTTCGGCCTTGTCTATCTTGTGCGCGTAGCTCACGCCCTCGGGCGGCTGTGACGTCGCCGTCAGGGCGCCGCGGGCGGCCAGCTCCAGCGCCTGCACGATCAGGCGGCCGCCGATCTGCGCCAGCCGGTCGTGCAGGCTGGCCGTGGTGTCAACGGGGGTGATGGCGGTGGGCTCCAGCAGCAGCATGGCCCCCGTGTCCAGGCCGGCGTCCATCTGCATGATGGTCACGCCGGTCTCCAGGTCGCCGGCCTCGATGGCGCGGTGGATCGGCGCCGCGCCGCGCCAGCGCGGCAGCAGGCTGGCGTGGATGTTCAGGCAGCCCAAACCCCGAGCCCCCACGCTCCCCGCTGCGCGTGGTTCGCTGCCCCCCAAGGGGGCCTTCGCGCCTTCGGGCGCCCGGGCGGCGCTCATGGCGTCCAGCACCCATTGCGGCAGGATCAGCCCATAGGCCGCCACCACCATCACGTCGGCCTGGGCGGCCTCGATGGCGGCCTTGGCGGCGGCCGCGTCCTCGGGGTACTTGCCGTCCAGGCGCAGGCTCAGCGGCTGGGCCACGGCAATGCCGTGCGCGAGCGCGCATTGCTTGACGGGCGAGGCCTGCAGCCGCATGCCGCGGCCGGCGGGGCGGTCGGGCTGGGTCAGCACCAGGGGCACGCTGTAGCCTGCGGCCAGCAGGGCCTCCAGGGCCACGCGCGCGAACTCGGGCGTGCCGGCAAAAATGACTTTCATGCGGATGGCAACTCAGTGATGGGGGTCCGGGGCGTCCAGGCGCTCGTCCGTGAACATCACGAGCCGCACCACGCCCGAGGGGTCGATGTGCACATGCGCCTGGCGCGGATTGCCATTGTCCAGGATGCGGTAGGTCCAGATGTCGCCATTGAAGCGCGCCACCTTCTCCACCAGCGCGGGCGGGCCGAACATGCGCCGCACGTCCTCCGTCCGGTCCACGCCATGGCGCAGCGCCTGGAAGCGCTCCAGCGTCAGTACCTGGGCGACGCGCACCAGGCGCTGGCCGGCGTCAAAGTCCATGTGGTAGACCTGCTGGCCCGCGGGCTGGCGGCTGTACAGCAGGCGCTGGCCGCCGCCGGGCAGGGCTTGAGTCAGCGTGGGCCGGCCCATGGCGCGCTCGATGTCAGCCAGGGGCGTGCCGGGCTTTTGCCACTCGGGCACGGCGCAGCCGGCCAGTCCCCAGGCCAGCAGCAAGCCAGCCGTGGCCCTGATCATGCGCGTGCGGCCTGTTTTTGCTGCTTCAGCAGCTTGGTCTTGATGCGGTTGCGCTTGAGCGGCGAGAGGTATTCCACGAACACCTTGCCCAGCAGGTGGTCCATTTCGTGCTGGATGCACACGGCCAGCAGGTCCTCGGCCTCGATCACGCGCGCCTGGCCATCGCGGTCCAGGGCGCGCACATGCACGGCCAACGCGCGCTCCACGCCGTCGTAGATGCCGGGCACGGACAGGCAGCCCTCGTCGCCCATGCGCGTCTCGGGGCTGGCCCAGGTGATCTCGGGGTTGATCAGCACCAGGGGCTGGTCGCGCTCCTCGGACACATCAAGGACCACGATGCGCTCGTGCACGTCCACCTGCGTGGCCGCCAGGCCTATGCCATTGGCGTCGTACATGGTGGCGAACATGTCGTCCACGATGGCGCGCACGCGCTCATCCACCAGCGCCACCGGTTGGGCGATCTTGTGCAGACGGGGGTCGGGGTAACAAAGAATCGGAAGAATTGCCATGACAGAGGGCTCAATATGTCGCTATTTTCGCCACTTTGGCCGAGCCATGCCGGCGTCGCCCGCAATAATCGTTGCTCAATAAAGGGCTAGGGCAGAGAATCTGAAGCCGTTTTAAGAGTATCTGCGGTAGTTTCTTTTGTAAAAAATTAACAATACCGCCAGCGAGAGGGGTTGTTTTTCAATGCATGACAAGAAAAACCATGTGGCGGCCTTGGCCCATGCCCGCGTGGGCGCGCTCGCGGCGCTGGCCTTCACGGCGACCCTGCTGGCGCCCGCGGCCCAGGCCCAGGGTTACCCCATCACGCCCCAGCAGCGCAGCACGGCGCAGCAGGTGGCCGCGCGCGGTGTGCCCCTGTCCGAACTCGCGCCCGATGCGCCCGACACCTATGTGATCAAGCGTGGCGACACGCTGTGGGGCATTTCCGGCATGTACCTGAAGCGCCCCTGGCGCTGGCCCGAGCTGTGGGGCATGAACCTGCAGGCGATCGCCAACCCGCACCTGATCTACCCGGGCCAGACCCTGTACCTGGAAAAGGCCGATGGCTTTGCGCGCCTGCGCACCAGCCCCGGCGGCGCCAGCGAGACCGTGCGCGTGTCGCCGCGCACGCGCTACGACAGCCTGGCGAGCACGGCGCTGCCGACGCTGAAGATGCATCTGATCGAGCCCTTCCTGGTGCAGCCCCTGGTGGTGGACGAGCTGGCGCTGGCGCAGGCGCCGCGCATCGTGGCCACGCGCGACGAGCGCGTGATCATGGCCAATGGCGACCGCGCCTATGTGCGCGGCCCGCAGGGCAGCCCGCTGGAGCTGGCGCCCGAGGTGCCGCGCCAGTACCGGGTGTTTCGCAACGCCGTGCCGCTGAAGGACCCGGACACCGGCGAGGTGCTGGGCTACGAGGCCCAGTACGTGGGCCGTGCCGAACTGGTGCGCGGCGAATCGCTGGAGCAATCGGCCGGCGCCAAGGGCGAGAGGGTGACGGAGATCGTGCCCGCCACGGTGGATCTGTCCGGCGTGAAGGAGGAGGCGCGCATCGGCGACCGTCTGCTGCCCGCGCCCGAACGCAGCTTCGTCAGCTACGCGCCGCACGCGCCGCAGACGCAGGTGCAGGCCAGCGTGGTGGCCATCTACGGCAGCGGCTCCGGCGCCAGCGCCGGGCAGAACCAGGTGATCAGCATCAACCGCGGCAGCGACGACGGCATGGAGGCCGGCCATGTGCTGCAACTGCGCACCCGGGGCCAGCGCCTCAAGGACAAGACCGACGAGGAGCGCGCCCTGATCCGCCTGCCCAGCGAGGCCAATGGCCTGGCCATGGTGTTCCTGACCTTCGAGCGCGTCTCCTATGCGCTGATCCTGCAGGCGCAGCGCGGCGTGGGCGTGGGCGACCGGCTGGTCAATCCCGAATAGGCGGCGCTCATGGGCGGCGTGTTCTGACTGCCGGGCCATGGAGCGCGACGAACTCGCCGCCTGGCTGCGCCTCACCCTCACGCCCGGCGTGGGCAATGGCGCCGCGCGGCGCCTGCTGGCGGCCTTTGGCCTGCCGCCGGCCGTCTTTGCGCAACCGGAGGCGGCCTGGCGGTCCTGCGTGACGGCAGCCCAGGCGCGCGCCCTGGCCCGCGTGCCCGAGGAGCTGGAGGCCTTGCTGGAGAGCACCTGGCAGTGGTTGCAGGCCGATGCCGGGCCGGCGCATGCCATCGTCACCCTGGGCGACGCCGCCTATCCCCCGGCTCTGCTGGCCACCGAAGACCCGCCGCTGCTGCTGTACCTGCTGGGCGCGCCGCAGTTCGTGCATGCGCAGCCGTTCGCGCCGCCGCGCTGCCTGGCCATGGTGGGCAGCCGCAACCCCACGGCCCAGGGAGCTCAGCACGCGCGCCAGTTCGCGCAGGCCCTGCGCGCCGCGGGGCTGAGCATCGTCTCCGGCCTGGCCCTGGGCGTGGACGCCGCGGCGCATGAGGGTGCGCTGCAGGGTCCTCCGGACCCGGCCACGCCGGCGACCATCGCCGTCGTCGGCACCGGGCTGGATCGGGTCTATCCCAAGGCCAACCAGGAGCTGGCGCACCGCATCGCGCGCCACGGCTTGCTGGTCAGCGAATACCCGCTGGGCACGCCGCCGCTGCCGGCCAACTTTCCCAAGCGCAACCGCATCATCTCCGGCCTGTCGCAGGGCACGCTGGTGGTGGAGGCGGCGCTGCAGTCCGGCTCGCTGATCACCGCGCGCCTGGCGGCCGAGCAGGGGCGCGAGGTGTTCGCCATCCCCGGCTCCATCCACGCGCCGCAGTCGCGCGGCTGCCATGCGCTGCTGCGCCAGGGCGCGAAGCTGGTGGAGACGGCGCAGGACGTGCTGGAGGAGCTGCGCCTGCCCGCAGCCGCCACACAGGCCCCGGCGAGCGCTGCTGCAGCGCCCCCGGCCGCGCCCGCGCACCAGGAGGTGCTGGAGGCGCTCGGCTACGACCCCATGGGGCTGGATGCACTGGTGGCGCGTACCGGGCTGGATGCCGCCACGCTGCAGGTGCGGTTGCTGGAACTGGAGCTGGCAGGCCAGGTGGCGCGCCTGCCCGGCGGCTTGTTTCAGCGTGTGGGCAGTGCCTGATTCACTATGAAAAAATGAGCTTCTGACGCTATTTAGTAAACGAATTCAGGCAATTAATTGCCTGAAAACAATGCTTGGCAAGCGTCGGCAGCTATGGTTTTTGGGCCTACAGCCCCAGCATGAGCTTGAGGTTTTGCACCGCGGCGCCGCTCGCGCCCTTGCCCAGGTTGTCCAGGCGCGCCACCAGCACGGCGTGGCGGTAGGCCTCGTTGGCGAACACGCGCAGCTCCAGCCGGTTGCTGTCGTTCAGCGCCAGCGCGTCGAGCTTGCCGTCCTCGGTGGCGGGCAGCACCCTCACCCATTGCTCGGGCGTGTTGCTCCTGGAGTAGTGCGCGGCCAGCGCGTCGTGCAGGTCGGCGGCCTTCGGGCTGCCGGGCAGCAGGTCCAGGTGCAGTGGCAGCTGCACCAGCATGCCCTGGCGGAAGTTGCCCACCGCGGGGATGAAGATGGGCCGGCGCGTGAGGCCGGTGTAGCGCATGATCTCGGGCAGGTGCTTGTGCGCCAGGCCCAGCGCGTAGAGCTCGAACGGCGCCGCCTGGCCGCCCTCATAGGCCTCGATCATGCTGCGCCCGCCGCCCGAATAGCCGCTCACCGAGGGCAGGGCCAGCGGGTGGTCGGCCGGCACCAGGCCGGCATCGACCAGCGGGCGCAAGAGCGCAATCGCGCCCGTGGCATAGCAGCCGGGGTTGGCCACGCGCGTGGCGCTGCGCACGGCCTCGAACTGGCCCGCGGCCAGCTCGGGAAAGCCGAACACCCAGCCCGGCGCCGTGCGGTGCGCGGTGGAGGCGTCGATGATCTTGATGGCGCGGCCGGTCTCGGCGGTGATGGCATCCACCAGCGCCACGGTCTCGCGCGCGGCATCGTCGTGCAGGCACAGCACGACCAGGTCCACGCCGGCGATCAGCTCGCGCTTGGCGGCCGGGTCCTTGCGCCGCTCGGGGGCGATGCTGACCAGCTCGACCGCGGGCATGGCCTGCAAGCGTTCACGTATCTGCAGGCCGGTGGTGCCTGCCTCGCCATCAATAAAGACCTTGGACATCGAAGAGTTCCTGCAACGGCCGCCTGGAGGGCGCGGCACGGGTGTACGTTATCACCACAGTGATGGTGCATCGCAACATAATACAATCGCTGGCTGCCATTCTCGGGCAGGCGGAAATTTCCGCTTCCCGGCTGACGGGTACAAACACACCATCCTTCCCCTGAGAGAGACCTCATGAAGATTCACGAATACCAAGGCAAGGAAATCTTGCGCAGTTTCGGCGTGCCCGTCCCGCGTGGCATTCCCGCTTTCACGGTGCAAGAAGCCGTGGAAGCAGCACAAAAGCTCGGCGGCCCCGTGTGGGTCGTGAAGGCCCAGATCCACGCCGGCGGCCGTGGCAAGGGCGGCGGCGTGAAGGTCGCCAAGAGCATCGACGACGTGAAGGCCCTGGCCGGCCAGATCCTGGGCATGCAGCTGGTCACGCACCAGACCGGCCCTGAAGGTCAAAAAGTGCGCCGCCTGTACATCGAGGACGGCGCCGACATCAAGAACGAACTCTACGTCTCGCTGGTCACCGACCGCGCCACGCAGAAGGTCGCGCTGATCGCCTCCAGCGAAGGCGGCATGGACATCGAGGAAGTGGCGCACAGCACGCCCGAGAAGATCATCACCGAGATGATCGACCCCCTGACCGGCATCACGCCCGAGCAGTCGCGCAAGGTGGCGGCGGCCATCGGCCTGACGGGCGCTTCTATCGACCAGGCCGTGGACCTGTTCGCCAAGATCTACAAGTGCTACATGGACACGGACGCGTCGCTGGTCGAGATCAACCCGCTGAACTGCAACTCCAAGGGCGAGCTGATGGCCCTGGACGCGAAGTTCAACTTCGACGCCAACGCCCTGTTCCGCCACCCGGAGATCGTGGCCCTGCGCGATCTGGACGAGGAAGATCCGGCGGAAGTCGAGGCTTCCAAGTTCGACCTGGCCTACATCAGCCTGGACGGCAACATCGGCTGCCTGGTGAACGGCGCCGGCCTGGCCATGGCCACCATGGACACCATCAAGCTGTTCGGCGGCGAGCCGGCCAACTTCCTGGACGTGGGCGGCGGCGCCACGCCCGAGAAGGTCACCGAGGCCTTCAAGATCATGCTCAAGAACCCCAAGGTCAAGGGCATTCTGGTGAATATCTTCGGCGGCATCATGCGCTGCGACACCATCGCCACCGGCGTCATCACCGCCTGCAAGGCCGTGAACCTTTCCGTGCCGCTGGTCGTGCGCATGAAGGGCACGAACGAGGAGCTGGGCAAGAAGATGCTGGCCGAGTCCGGCCTGCCCATCATCAGTGCCGACACCATGGCCGAAGCGGCCACGAAGATCGTCGAAGCCGTCAAATAAGCCCTGGAGAGCACAACATGTCGATCTACATCAACAAAGACACGAAAGTCATCACCCAGGGCATCACCGGCAAGACCGGCCAGTTTCACACCGAGAAGTGCCAGGAATACGCCAACGGCAAGAACTGCTTCGTGGCCGGCGTGAACCCGAAGAAGGCCGGTGAGTCGATCTTCAATATCCCGATCTACGCCAGCGTCAAGGAGGCCGCCCAGCAGACCGGCGCCACCGTGAGTGTGATCTACGTGCCCCCGGCAGGTGCCGCCGCCGCCATCCTGGAGGCCGTCGAGGCCGACCTGGACCTGGCCATCTGCATCACCGAAGGCATCCCGGTGCGCGACATGCTGGAAGTGCGCAACAAGATGAAGGCCAAGGAAGCCGCCGGCGGCAAGCGCACCCTGCTGCTCGGCCCCAACTGCCCCGGCCTGATCACGCCCGACGAGATCAAGATCGGCATCATGCCCGGCCATATCCACAAGAAGGGCCGCATCGGCGTGGTCAGCCGCTCCGGCACGCTGACCTACGAGGCCGTGGCGCAGCTGACCGAGCTGGGCATCGGCCAGTCCTCGGCCGTGGGCATCGGTGGTGACCCGATCAACGGTCTGAAGCACATCGATGTGATGCGCGCCTTCAACGAGGATCCTGACACCGACGCCGTGATCATGATCGGCGAGATCGGCGGCCCCGACGAGGCCGAGGCCGCCCAGTGGTGCAAGGCGAACATGAAGAAGCCCGTGGTCGGCTTCATCGCGGGTGTGACGGCCCCTCCCGGCAAGCGCATGGGCCACGCCGGCGCCCTCATCTCGGGTGGCGCCGACACGGCCGATGCCAAGCTGGCCATCATGGAGGAGTGCGGGTTCAGGATTACGCGCAACCCCTCCGAGATGGGCCGCATCCTCAAGGGCCTGCTGTGATCGCGGGGCGCCCAGGAGTCTCCTGGGCGCCCGCTTGCGAGCCATGACGCATGCATGAGGGCTTGCCGCCCGCGGCGCCCAGGATTCCCCGAACGCCAGCCCGTGCATCAGGCTGGCGTTTTGCATCATGGCATGGGGCGCAAAAAAATCCCTTTTCCCCTCCCCAGGGGGCCGACCTCGGTCTATGATGCGCCCCTTGTGTAACATATTGCATCCGGTGGCAGCATGGTGGTCTTTGCGCAGACGCTCAGGGCAAGAAAGATCTTGCGTGTCGTCCCGCCACGTCACGGCTATTGGGGCGCTTCATGAAATCTGTGCCCGGCCTCAGTTATGAATTCTGCGCACTCACCGATACGGGACGCGTGCGCTCCAACAATGAAGATGCCGTTGCCATCCATAAGGAGGCCGGGCTGGTGATACTGGCCGATGGCATGGGGGGCTACAACGCCGGCGAGGTGGCCAGCGGCATGGCCATCAACGTCATAGGCAGCGAGCTGGCGCAATGGCTTGAAGAGGCGCCTGTCGATGTGCCCGTGGCCGAGGTGCGCAGCGCCTTGCAGGCCTGCGTGGACAACGCCAACCAGGCCATCTTTGGCGCGTCGCTGGCCAATGCGCAGTATCTGGGCATGGGCACCACGCTGGTCGTGGGTGTGCTGCGTGCGGGGCGCCTGATCCTGGGCCATGTCGGCGATTCACGCTGCTATCGCCTGCGCGCCGGCGAGCTGCGCCAGATCACGCGCGACCATTCCTGGTTGCAGGAGCAGATTGACCTGGGCCTGCTCACTCCCGCGCAGGCGGCGCTCTCGGGCAGGGGGAATCTGGTCACGCGCGCGCTCGGCGTGGATGCTTCGGTGCACATCGAAATCAACGAATTTGTCGTGCAGGCGCAGGACCTGTTCATCCTGTGTTCCGACGGTCTGACCGATATGGTCGGCGACGCTGACTTGGCCGGCTTGGCCCGCCTGCCCATCTCCCTGGCCGACAAGGCCCAGCGCATGGTCGCCATGGCCAACGCTTTGGGCGGGCGTGACAACATCAGCGTGCTGCTGGTTCAGGTGGGCGCGCCGGACAGGAGGCCTGGCCTGGTCTCGCGTCTGCTGGGTGCGCACTGAGCCGCTATATTGCTACCGTTATTTGCACAATCCGCGCACGCAGGGGGAAACAGATCATGCCGAGAATGGTCGTGGCTATCGATGGCGTCGTCATCAAGGAGGTCCTGCTGACGCAGGAGCGTACGACCATGGGCCGCCGACCATACAACGACGTGGTCATCGACAACCTGGCCGTCAGCGGCGAACACGCCGTGGTGGTGATGTCCGGCGACGATGTCGAGCTACAGGACCTGGGCAGTACCAACGGCACCTACGTCAACGGCAAGCCCATCAAGCGCCAGCTGCTGCGCAACGGCGATGTCGTGGAGATGGGCAGGTACCAGATCCGCTTTCTGCACGATGCTCCCATGTCTGGCTACGACAAGACCATGGTCTTTGCCAGCGGCATGCTGCCGCGCATCGCACCCGCGGCCGGCCCTGCCCCCGCATCTGCGCCTGCATCTACCCCTGCGCCTGCGGCCGCGGGTGCCGGCATCGTGCGCGTCGTCACAGGGCCTGCCGCCGGCCGTGAGGTGGCCCTCACCAAGGTGGTCACCACCATAGGCAAGCCTGGCGTGGCCGTGGCCTCCATCACCCGGCGCCACCACAGCTTCGTGCTGGCCCATGTGGACGGGGGGGAGTTCCCGCGCCTCAATGGCACGGCCATCGGCGCCACCCCCGTGCCCCTGAAAAACGGCGACCGCATCCTCCTGGCCGGGGCCGAGATGGAATTCGTGCAGGGTTGACGCGGCACCCGCTGAACCGGCAGTTGGCGCATGAAAGTCCGCATCCTCGGCTGCAGCGGCACCATCGCCAAGGGTTGCCACACCACTTCGTTCCTGCTGGGTGAGCGACTCCTCGTGGATGCGGGCACAGGCGTTGGCCAGCTGACGTTGGAGGAGATGCAGCGGGTGGAGCATGTGTTTCTCACGCACTCGCACCTGGACCATATCGCGGCCCTGCCGCTGCTGCTGGATGCCGTGGGCGCGCGCCGCAGCCAAGCCCTGCAGGTGCATGCCCTGCCCGCCACGCTGGCCGCGCTGCGCGCCCATGTCTTCAATGACCTGATCTGGCCCGACTTCACGCGCATCCCCACGCCGCAGTCGCCCTTTGTGCAGCTGCAGCCCCTGGGCGTGGGTGACGTTTTCGTGGCCGCGGGCACCTTGCTGGAGGTGCTGCCGGCGCGGCACAGCGTGCCCGCCGTGGGCTATGCCGCACGCGGCGGCAAGGGCTGGTGGGTCTATAGCGGCGACACCGAGGGGCAGGAGCCCGCCTTCTGGCGCCGTGTGAATGCGCTGCATGGCGAGCGCGGCGGCGTGGCGGCCCTGTGCATGGAAACCGCCTTCAGCAACACCGAGGCCGAGCTGGCCCGCAAAAGCCGCCACCTGTCACCCGAGACCCTGGCGCGCGAGCTGGCGGCACTGGTCCCGCACGCCGGCATGCCCATCTACATCACCCACACCAAGCCGCGCGAAAACCACCTCATCATGCGCGAGGTGCAGGCGCTGGAACATGGCCGGCTGCGTGTCATGGACCTGCAGGCGGTGCAAGTGCTGCAGGTGTGAGTGGCGAGTGCCAGGAACAGGACGGCCGCCTGATCTGGGCGGGCGGGAGCACAATGGAATCCGGCCCCTATGGCACATTGCAGGGTGTCACGCCACAAAGCTGCCGGACTTGCCCCCATGTTTTTCCAGCACGCGCACGCCCGTCATCACCATGCGCTTGTCCGCGGCCTTGCACATGTCGTAGATGGTGAGCAGCCCCACTTGCACCGCCGTGAGGGCCTCCATTTCCACGCCGGTCTGGCCCACGGTGTCCACGCTGGCGGTGCACTGCACGGCGTTGTCTGCCTGCAGCAGCTCGAATTCCACGGCTACGCGCGTCAGGGCCAGGGGGTGGCACAGGGGGATCAACTCGCTGGTTTTCTTCGCGGCCATGATCGCGGCGATGCGCGCCACGCCCAGCACGTCGCCCTTCTTGGCCGTGCCCGACGCGATCAGCGCCAGGGTGGCGCTCTGCATTTCGATGCGGCCGGTGGCAATCGCGCTGCGCCGCGTGGCGCTCTTGGCGCCCACGTCCACCATGTGGGCCTGGCCTTGGGCGTCGAAATGGGTCAGAGGGGAGGAGGGGGCGGTCATGATGGCTGGAGTTACAGGTGAACGCGAAACATTCGATCGGCCGTCGCATCATACGGCCATGGGCCAATCGCTGCCGCTGGCCTTATCAGATGGGGGAGTGGAGTGCATAGTTTGAAGCCAAATTTTCATCCAGCGCTTATAGGCAGGGCGTTAGCAGCTTCTCTTTTGATAGTTGCTGGTGCGGTCCACGGGCCATTGGCCCAGGCGCAGTCCGCCCTGCCCATGATGGGCGACGGGGCGGAGATGACCAGCAGTGCCGAGCGCAGGCTGGGCGACCGCATCATCCGCGAGCTGTACCGCGACCCGGACTACATCGACGATGCGCCGCTGCAGGAATATGTGCAGGACCTGTTCCAGGCGCTGGTACGAGCCGCCCAGGCGCGCGGCGAGCTCGCGCCCGAGCTGCAGGAGCGCTTTGCCTGGCAGATCCTGCTGGGGCGCGACCGCTCGGTGAACGCGTTCGCGCTGCCCGGCGGCTACTTTGGCGTGCATCTGGGGCTGATCGGCGTGGTGAGCACGCGTGACGAGCTGGCCTCGGTGCTGGCGCACGAGCTCAGCCATGTGACGCAGCGCCATATCGCGCGCCTGATGGCGCAGCAGGGGCGGCAGACGCCGCTGATGCTGGGTGCGCTGGTCCTGGGTGCGCTGGCGGCCGCCAAGAGCCCGGGCGCGGCCCAGGCGTTGATGGTGGGCGGCCAGGCGCTGGCGGTGCAGAACCAGCTCAATTTCTCGCGCGACATGGAGCGCGAGGCCGACCGCGTGGGCTTTGGCCTGATGCAGCCCGCGGGGTATGCGCCCCAGGGCTTCGTGGCCATGTTCGACAAGCTGCAGCAGGCCAACCGCATCAACGACAACGGCAGCTGGCCCTATCTGCGCAGCCACCCGCTGACCACCCAGCGCATCGCCGACATGCACAGCCGCATCCCGCCGGATGCGGCGCCGCCCGCGCCCGCGACGCTGGAGCACCTGATGATGGGCGCGCGCGCGCGCGTGCTGATGCGCCCCGGCGTGGACACCTGGCGCCAATGGGTGGCCGAGCCGCAGGACGCCGGTTTTGCCGCCCGTCCCCAGGCGCAGCGCGTGCCGGCCTGGTATGCGGCCACGCTCAGTGCCGTGCAGCTGGCGGACTTTGCCGCCGCGCGCAAGTCCCTGCGCGCCCTGCAGGCCGATGTACGCGCGGACCCAGCGGCCGCGCGCCAGGCGCGCCTGCTGGGGGCCGAGCTGGAACTGGCTGCGGGTGATGCGCCGGCAGCCCTGGGCCATCTGCAGGACGGCAATGCGGCGGATGCGACCAGGCACCGCCCCGAGCTGCTGCTGCGCACCCAGGCCCTGCTGCGCACGGGCGCCGGGGGCGAGATGACGGCCCCGCTGCAGACCTGGCTGGCCGCGCACCCGGGCGATGCGCTGAGCTGGCAGCTGCTGGCGCAAGCGTGGCAGCAGCAAAACCAGCTGCTGCGCGCCGTGCGGGCCGAGGCCGAGGCCCAGGTGGCGCGCTATGACTACGCTGCCGCCGTGGACCGTTTCAAGGCCGGGCAGGACCTGGCGCAGCGCGGCGGCGCGGCCAGTGACCATATCGAGGCCTCGATCATCGACACGCGGCTGCGTGCCGTGGAGTTACTTCTGAGGGAGCAGGCCGCCGAGCGCTGATTCGATCACCAGGCCCAGCAGCGAATAGATCAGCGAGCCTATCAGCGCCGCCGTGAAGCCATGCACCTGAAAGCCCTCGCCCAGCACCGAGGCGGCGGCCCAGAACATCAGGGCGTTGATGACGAACAGAAACAGCCCGATGGTGACGATGGTCACCGGCAGCGTCAGCAGCACCAGGATCGGCCGCAGCACCACGTTGAACAGGCCGATGACGAAGGCCGCCCCGAGGGCGGCGCCAAAGCTCCTCACCTCCACGCCGCTGTAGACATAGGCCACGCACAGCAGGGCGGCGGCACTGAGCAGCCATTTCAATAGCAGTCGCATAGCGGGCCAGCATAGCACCACCGCCCAGCGTGTGGGCGGTGGCGGCCATCAGCCCTGGACTGCGGAATTGGCCTCGACGCGGCGCGACGCGATGGCCTTGCCGATGGCCAGCACCAGCAGGGCGCCGCCGATGTGCGCGGACCAATACAGGGTGCGCGAGATATCGGCCATGCCGTTTGCGTCCACGGTGCCCAGCTTGGGCATCCATTGCCACTTGTCGGGGTTCACAAATGCAGGATCGGTCACCAGCATGCCGCCCGCGATCCAGCCCAGCAGCATGCCGCCCGCCACGATGATGAACGGGAAGCGCTCCATGAGCTTGATGACCAACTGGCTGCCCCAGACGATGATGGGGATGGAGATCAAGAGACCCAGCACCACCAGCAGGGTCGAATGCTCACCTGAGCTTTGCGCCGCGCCGGCGATGGCGATCACGTTGTCCACCGACATCACCAGATCGGCGACGATGATGGTCTTGATGGCCGCCAGCAGCTTGTCACTGCCCTCCACGTTGTCATGGCCGTCCTCATCCGGGGCGATCAGTTTCACGCCAATCCACACCAGCAACAGCGCCCCTACCACCTTCAGGAAGGGCAGGTTCAGCAGCGTCATCGCAAAGATGATGAGAACCACACGTAGGATGATGGCGCCGGCCGTGCCCCAGATGATGCCCTTGGTGCGCTGGGCCGCCGGCAGCTTGCGGCAGGCCAGGGCGATCACCACCGCGTTGTCGCCGCCCAGCAGGATGTCGATGATGATGATCTGCCCCAGCGCGATCCAGAACGGCGTGTGGGTGAGAAAGTCCAAATCCATATGTGATTACCTCGATGTCGAATGCCGGTTCGGGTGAATCCGGCTGCGTTCAAATACCGGGCAGCATGGAGCGCGTGGAGCAATCGCCCGCACACAAGCCTTGCTTGCGTGCGGAGAAACGGATGCGCTTTGAGCCGACCATGGGGTGCCTGTGGCTCAAAGGTCTTGCTCGGCGATGGCGCTGGCCCTAGCCTGGCAGGCCGGAAGCACATGGCTTCGTATTGACGACCTGACATCCGTTTGCAGGCGGCCCTGACGCAAGGCCTTGTGCAAAACGGGGAACTACTCCCCTTTGAGGGGCGCCATTTGACCACAGTTTGCCGATCCATGGCAAAGACTATCCAGACCAAGGATTGCGCCCGCAGGCCCGCACTCGCCGCGCAGGGATACCCCCCGGAGCCAAGACAGGAGGGCCTGGCGCGGCCAGGGAAACCCGCGCTGGGTGACAATGCAGGTTTTGCCTGAGCACCGATTGCGCCCGTGTCGGACACCACCACCCCCACCTCTTCCCCCGCAGCTGCGGCCCCCGCCTCGCGCATGACGGCCCTGGAGCGGCGCTCCAGCCTTGGCCTGGCGGCCATTTTTGCCATGCGCATGCTGGGGTTGTTCCTGGTGCTGCCCGTGTTCATGCTGGAGGCGCGCAAATACACCGGTGGCGATGACCCGGCGCTGGTGGGGCTGGCCATGGGCATGTACGGGCTCACGCAGGCGTTTTTTCAGCTGCCGCTGGGCATGGCGTCCGATCGCTTTGGCAGAAAGCGCATCATCGCCCTCGGCCTGCTGGTGTTTGCCCTGGGCAGTCTGGTGGCGGCGCTGGCGGACTCGGTCATGGGTCTGCTGCTGGGGCGGGCGCTGCAGGGTGCGGGCGCGGTGTCGGCCGCCGTCACCGCGCTGCTGGCCGACCAGACGCGCGACGCCGTGCGCACCAAGGCCATGGCCCTGGTGGGCATCAGCATCGGCCTGATGTTTGCCGTCGCCCTCGTGCTGGCGCCCTTTCTCACCGCCCATGTCGGGTTGTCGGGCCTGTTCATGCTCACGTTTGCGCTGGCGCTGGCCGGCGTGGCGCTCATCCTTTGGGTGGTGCCGCCCGAGCCCCGGAGCCACGGCAACGCCCCGCAGGGCCGCCTGGCCGACGTTTGGCGCCATGCCGACCTGCTGCGCCTGAACCTGGGCGTGTTTGCGCTGCACACCATACAGATGGCCATGTGGGTGGCCGTGCCCGCCCTGCTGGTGCGGGCGGGACTGCCCAAGGAGGCGCACTGGCACGCCTATCTGCCGGCGCTGGTGCTCTCGGTCATCGCCATGGGGGGGCTGTTTGCCATGGAGCGGCGCGGCAGGCTGCGCGCGGCGTTGCTGCTTTCGATCGCCCTGATCGCGCTGGTACAGGCCGCACTGGGACTGCTGGTGGCCGACGGAGTGCAGCCCACGGTCTGGCTGCTGGGTGGCCTGCTGTTCGTGTTCTTCTGCGGCTTCAACATGCTGGAGGCCACGCAGCCCAGCCTGGTCTCGCGCATGGCGCCGGCGAATCTGCGCGGCGCGGCCCTGGGCGCATACAACACGCTGCAGTCCCTGGGCCTGTTTGCCGGGGGCGCCCTGGGCGGCGCATTGGCCAAATGGGCGGGGGCGGGCGGTCTGTTTGCCGCCACTGCCCTGCTGGCCTTGCTGTGGCTGGTGCTGACCTGGCCGCTCAAGCCCGTGGGGCGCGGCGGCGGCCACTGATACAGGCTGGTTTTTTTCATCCCCGCCGCATCGGCGGCGCGCAAGATCGCTATGCTGCGCACCTGCGGCCTCGCAGGGGCCGCGCGATTCGCTTATCTGGCCCGGAAACCCTCCCCTGCCGTCCGGGCTGACGCACAAAGGATTTTTTATGGCATCCGTGAACAAAGTCATCATCGTCGGCAACCTCGGCCGCGACCCCGAAATGCGCACCTTCCCCAGCGGGGACCAGGTCGCCAACGTGCGCATCGCCACCACCGACCGCTGGCGCGACAAGAACACCGGCGAGAACAAGGAGGCCACCGAGTGGCACAGCGTGGTCTTCAACGGCCGCCTGGCCGAGATCGTGGGCCAGTATCTGCGCAAGGGCTCGCAGGTGTATGTGGAAGGCAGTTTGCGCACGCGCAAGTGGACCGACCAGAGCGGCCAGGAGCGCTACACCACCGAGATCCGCGCCGACACCATGCAGATGCTGGGCAGCCGCTCCGGGGCCGGCGGCGGCCAGGGCGCTGGCGGCTATGACGACGGCGGCTACGGTGACGGCGGTGGCGGCGGCTACGAGGCCCCGCGCCGCGCCGCGCCGCCGCAGCGCCCCGCTGCCCCCCCTGCAGCCCGCCCCGCCCCGGCTCCCGTGGCGCCGGCACCGCGCGCCGCCTCGGGCTTTGACGACATGGACGACGACATTCCGTTCTAGAGCCCCGTCACCCCGCATCGACCACGGGCGCCCAGGGCGCCCGTTTGCTATTGCGGTGATAGCTATCGGCGTTTGATGAATAAGGGTTTGAGCTAAAAATGCCAGGTTTTTGTGGTCTATCCAGGAAACTTTAGACTTGCCTCAAGCGCGGCATGCTGACGCGCACCGGTGCGCGCTGTAGCATGGGGCGGTTTCATTCGGCGCTCTGCCAGCATGTGGCGTACCAGTCCATTCTCTGATGACCATGAAATACCACCCAACTGCTTCCACCCGTCATGCTCTGATCGGCCTGCTGATCGCCTTCGGCAGCACGGTTGCGTTGGCCCAACTCCGAACCGGCGAGTCGGTCTATCAGTCGCTCTGCATGGCATGCCACGAAACAGGCGTAGCCCAGGCGCCCAAGCGCGGTGACGCGCAGGCATGGAAGCCGCTCATTGCGGAGGGGCAGCATGTTCTCAGCGCACACGCCTTTATTGGCGTGCGCGCCATGCCGGCACGGGGCGGGGACAGCGCGCTGTCACTGGAGGAGTTCTCGCGCGCCGTGGCGTGGATGGCGCGCAGCGCAGGCGGCGATTGGCAGGATCCGGATGCCGCCATGATGCAGCGCATCCGCTTTGAAGCCGAAAAGCGCCTGGACGAAGAGATTCACGAGAAGCAAAAGCTCAAGGCCAGCCTGCAGCGCCAGAATCAGTAGCGCAAGCCGGCACGCTGATGCCGAATGCCCTCTCAGCCGTCCACCGTCGCAATCACGCCACCGCCCAGGCAGACCTCGCCGTCGTACAGCACGGCGGACTGGCCCGGCGTCACGGCCCACTGGGCCTCGGGGAACTGCAGGCTGAAAGTGTCTTGCTGCGCGGCCAGCACGGTGCAGGCCGCATCCTGCTGGCGGTAGCGCGTCTTGGCGGCGCAGGCGCCCGGTGCGGGCGGGTGGCCGGCGATCCAGCTCGCGTCCTGCGCGGTGAGGCGGTGCGACAGCAGCCAGGGATGGTCATGGCCCTGCACCACGCGCAGGGTGTTGGTGGCGAGCTCCTTGCGCGCCACGAACCAGGGCGCATGCTCGCCGCCCCCACGCTGCGCGCCTTTTTCCTTCACGCCGCCAATGCCTAGCCCCTGGCGCTGGCCCAGTGTGTAGAACGACAGGCCCACATGGCGCCCCAGCCTGCGTCCCCGGTCGTCCAAGATGGGGCCGGGGGCGTGGCTGATGTAGCGGTTCAGGAACTCGCGGAACGGCCGCTCGCCGATGAAGCAGATGCCGGTGGAGTCCTTCTTTTTGGCATTGGGCAGGCCGATCTCGGCGGCGATGCGGCGCACCTCGGTCTTGTGCAGCTCGCCCACGGGGAATAGCGTCCTGGACAGCTGCGCCTGGTTCAGGCGGTGCAGGAAGTAGCTCTGGTCCTTGGATGGGTCCAGGCCCTTGAGCAGCTCGAACAGCTGCGTCTGCGGGTTCTGGCGCACGCGTGCGTAGTGGCCAGTGGCGATTTTCTCGGCGCCCAGGCGCATGGCATGGTCCAGGAAGGCCTTGAACTTGATCTCGGCATTGCAGAGCACATCGGGGTTGGGCGTGCGCCCGGCCTGGTATTCGCGCAGGAACTCGGCGAACACGCGGTCCTTGTACTCGGCGGCGAAGTTCACGTGCTCGATCTCGATGCCGATCACGTCGGCCACGGCGGCGGCGTCCACGAAGTCGACGTTGGACGAACAGTATTCGCTGTCGTCGTCATCTTCCCAGTTCTTCATGAAGATGCCGACCACCTCGTGGCCCTGTTGCTTGAGAAGGTGGGCGGTCACGGCCGAGTCGACACCGCCCGAGAGGCCGACGACGACGCGCTGCTTGGTGGATGCTGTCATCGCCCCGATTGTATTTTTTGTGGCGCCAGAGCACTTCGCGGCCGCAAAGAGCGCGTAGTCAGCAGCAGGTCATACAGCTGCTGCGCGGCAGGAGAGAGGGAGCGTCCCCGACGTTTGATGAGGCCCATCTGCCGCGTGACCACGGGCTCCACGAGTGGAATCGAGACCAGCGTGGGATGGTCCTTGCCCGGCATGGCCAGGCTGGGCACGGCGGCCACGCCCAGGCCCGCCTCCACGAGGCCGAGCAGCGTGGTCACGTGCTTGGCCTCGTACCGGCACTGGGGACGGTCGGGCACGTTGGCCAGGGCCAGGTCCATGAGCAGGCGGTTGCCCGAGGTCTTGCCCACCGACATGAAGTCGTGCTGCCCGAGTTCCGCCCAGCTCACCTTCTTGCGGCGCGCGAGCACGTGGTCGCGGCGGCAGGCGGCCACGAAGCGCTCGGCCAGCACGGGCTTGAACTCGATCTCGGCCTCCTGGCTGCCGATGAAGTTCAGGCCGAAGTCGGCATCGCCCTGGGCCACGGCCAGCAGCACCTCGTTGGCGCTGGCGTCGTGGATCTTCACGCGGATGCCCGGAAAGCGCTCGTGGTAGCGCTTGACCACCTGCGGCAGGAAGTAATACACGGCCGAAGGCACGCAGGCGATCGTCACCTCGCCCATGCGGCGCGCGGCCACGTCGCCCAGGCCCATGAGCATGCCGTCCAGGTCGTCGAGCCACTGCTGTGTCTTGCGCGCGAAGTCGCGGCCCACGGTCGTGAGCGTGACGCGCCGCGTGGTGCGGTCGAGCAGGCGCACGCCCAGCGCCTCTTCAAGCTTGTCGATGCGGCGGCTGAAGGCCGGCTGCGAGAGGTGGATGGCCTCGGCTGCTGCGCGAAAGCTCTGCAGCTCGGCCACGGCGGCGAAGGCCTGGAGATCGGCGAGGTCGAACTTGATGTTCATGGCGTGGGGGCGGGGTGATTGAACGGTTATTGCGCCATGCGCATCAATCGTTGTCAACAATGCAATTCACAGAAGAGCCGGGGCCGCGCACCATGCCGACCCATGAGCTACGACCTTCCCTGCATCCTGATGCGCGGCGGCACCTCCCGGGGGCCGTTCTTCCTGGCCGACTGGCTGCCGCAAGACCCTGCAGCGCGCGACCGCATGCTGCTCGCGGCCCTGGGCTCGCCGCACGAGCTGCAGATCGACGGCCTGGGCGGCGGCAACTCGCTCACGAGCAAGGTGGCCATCGTCTCGCGCTCCCGGCGCGCCGACTGCGACGTGGACTATCTCTTCGCCCAGGTCAGCGTGGAGGAGGCGCGCGTGGACACGCGTCCCAACTGCGGCAACATGCTGGCGGGCGTGGGCCCCTTTGCCATCGAGCAGGGCCTGGTGCCTGCGGCACCCGGCGCGGACACCACGCTGGTGCGGGTCTTCAACGTCAATACCCGCTCGCGCATCGACGTGCGTGTCTGCACGCGCAACGGCCGCGTGCGCTACGAAGGCGACGCGCACATCGATGGCGTGCAGGGCACGGCGGCGCCGGTGCTGTTGAGCTTTCTGGATGCCTGGGGCTCGGTCACCGGCAGCCTGTTTCCCACGGGCCGGCGCACCGACACCATAGACGGCGTCGAACTCAGCTGCATCGACGCGGCCCAGGTGATGGTGCTCGTACGCGCCCGGGACCTGGGCCTGCGCGGCGACGAGACACCCGCGGCGCTCGATGCCGATGGCGCGCTCCTCGCGCGCCTGGAAGCCCTGCGCCGCGCGGCCGGCCTGCGCATGGGCCTGGGCGACGTATCGGACAGCGTGCTGCCCAAGCCCGTTGTCGTCGCGCCCGGCATCCGGCCCGGCCAGATCGTCTCGCGCTACTTCACGCCCCGGCGCTGCCACCGCTCGCATGCGGCCACGGGCGCCATCGGCGTGGCCGCGGCGCTCGCCCTGCCGGGCACGGTGGCCTACGGCGCGCAGTGGCGGCCGGGCGCCGGCACCCATCGCGTGGCCGTGCAGCACCCCGCGGGCCGCATCGAGGTCGATGTCGAGCTCGGCGGAACGGACGCGGACCCGCAGCTGCGCCAGGCATCCCTCGTGCGCACGGCCCGAAAGATCCTCGAAGGCACCTTGTACGTGCCCGACTGCGCGTTGGCCTGAACCGGCCACACACATCTTTTTCTCGCTTTACCTCAACGACAAGGAGACCTCAGCCATGCCCCGACCCACTTCCCCACGCCGCCGCATGCTGACCCTGGGCAGTGCCCTCGCGCTCGCGGGCCTGCTTACGGCGGGCCCGGCCATCGCGTCCTTTCACGCCAAGCCCATCACGCTCGTCGTACCCACGGCACCCGGTGGCGGCAACGACGCCATGGCGCGCGTGCTCGCGCAGAAGCTGTCGCAGCTGCTCGGCCAGTCGGTCGTGGTGGACAACAAGGCCGGCGCCAATGGCGCGATCGCGTCCGAATTCGTGGCCCGGGCCGCGCCTGATGGGCACACCATTTTGTTCGGCTACATCGCCACGCATGGCATGAACCCCGCACTGCAGAAGCTGCGCTACGACCCGGTTGCCAGC
Source organism: Alicycliphilus denitrificans (assembly GCF_044792555.1). Classification (GTDB taxonomy): domain Bacteria; phylum Pseudomonadota; class Gammaproteobacteria; order Burkholderiales; family Burkholderiaceae_C; genus Alicycliphilus; species Alicycliphilus denitrificans_A. The sequence continues at coordinate 25,388 of NZ_CP126238.1, read as the reverse complement.
TTCGAGCCCATAGGCATGGTCTGCTATTCGCCCACGCTCATGGTGCTGAACCCCCAGGTGCCGGCCAGAACCGTCGCGGAGTTCGTGCAGCTGACGAAGACAGCGCCCGACAAGTACAACTACGCTTCCGCCGGCAATGGCACGGCGCCGCACTTCGCGGCCGAGATGTTCAAGATCGAAACCGGTGCGCACCTGGCGCATGTGCCTTACAAAGGGTCGGCACCCGCGATGACCGACACCATCGCCGGACAGACGCAGCTGATGTTCCCGAGCCTGTTTGCTGGCTACCCCTACGTCAAGAGCGGCAAGCTCAACGCTGTGGCCATCGCCGGCGGCAAGCGCTCCAAACTGCTTCCGCAGGTTCCCACGCTGGAGGAGCTGGGCATCCGCGGCGTCGATGTCACGCAGTGGTATGCGCTGTTCGCGCCCGCCAAGACACCGCGCACCGTGGTAGACCGGCTGAACCAGGCCCTGCTCGCGGCGCTGGCCGACAAGGACGTGGTGCGCCGCATCGAGGACCAGGGAGCCGTCGTCGACCCGAGCTCGCCCGATGCCCTGGGCCAGACCGTGCGCCAGGAGCTCGCCAAGTGGCGCGGCGTGGTCACCAAGGCCCAACTGAGCGCCGACTGATCCTGCAACACATGCACCACATGGAGGAGAAGACCTTGATACAGACGACCCGGGCGCTGTGCGCCCTGCTGGCCGCCACGGCCGCCCCCGCCTTCGCCCAGGCCAGCGGAGCGACGCTCTACGGCATCGTGGACCTGGGCGTGCGCCACGCCTCTGGCCTCACGCCCGGCTATGCGCCTTCGGCCGACTCGCGCGCCAGCCTCAACAGCGGCGTGGACAACACCAGCCGCTGGGGCCTGCGCGGCAGCGAGGATCTGGGCGGCGGCGCGAAGGCGCTGTTCCACCTGGAGGCCGGCATCAACGCCGACACCGGCGCCTCGGCCAACAGCAGCAAATTCTTTGACCGCGCCAGCTGGCTGGGCCTGCAGGGCGGCTGGGGCACGCTGGCGGCGGGGCGCCAGACCACGCTGCTGGCCGACGCGGTCTCGCCCGTGGACCCGCTGGGCATGCGCTTCGCGAGTTTCAACCCCAATATCAACGTCGCTGCGCTGAGCCAGCACGGCCTGGGCATCCAGTACGGCAGTGCGGGCTCCACGAGCGGCTCCTACCGGCTCGATAACGCGCTCAAGTACACGGGCCGCTTCGGCGCCATGACGGTGCGCGCCATGCACGGCTTCGGAGAACTGGCCGGTGGCGGCTCGCGCCTGTCGTCCTCGGGCCTGGGCTTAGCCTACGCGAAGCAGGGACTCACGCTATCGGGCGCGTACCAGACCTTCAAGGATGCCAACGCACGCGACCTCGACGCCTACCTGCTCGGCGCCGCATACCAGTGGGGCAGCGTGCGCTGGGCCGCCACGGCCGGGCGCAGCCAGGCGCGAACATCCGCCACCGCGCGCACCGAGCAGCGCGTGCTCTCGGCCGGCGGCACCTGGTCGGCCACGCCCGCGGCCGATCTGACGCTGGCCTACTACAAGGTGGACCGCACCCGCACGCTGCAGGCCGGCGACGGCTACGGCCGCCTCGTCGCGTTCGGCGAATACAAGCTCTCGCGCCGCACGCGCCTGTACGCCGAGTTCGACGCCACGCGCTGGCGCGGCGGCTACCAGGGCACGGGCAACAAGGCGCGGGCCACGGGCGTCACGCTGGGCGTGCTGCACCACTTCTGAGCACGCGGCACCGCGCGGGACTGTGCGACCATTGTGGCTGACGGCGGCGGACTCCCGCGCGCCGCAGCCCCTTGCCCCACCCGCCATGGAACTGCGCCAGCTACGCTACTTTGTCCGCATCGTCGAACTTGGATCCATGGGCCGCGCCGCCATCGACCTCGACATGGTGCAGTCGGCCCTGAGCCAGCAGATCAGCCGCCTTGAGGGCGAGCTCAGCACGCGGCTGCTGCAGCGCACCAACAAGGGCGTGGTGCCCACCGAAGCGGGGCTGGCCTTCTTCCGCGAGGCCCAGCTGGCCCTGCGCCATGCCGACGAGGCTGCGCGCGCGGCGCGCGAGGCGCGGCTGTCGGGAACGGTCAGCATCGGCCTGGCGCCCACCACGGCCTCGGTGCTCGGCGTGCCGCTGATGCGCGCCATGCGCGAGCGCTACCCCGACGTGCGGCTGCACATGGTGGGCAGTCTCTCGGGCCATTTGAGCGGCATGCTCAACGCGCGCCAGCTCGACCTGGCCGTGCTGTTCGACACCCAGCCCGCGCGGCGCTGGAGCGTGCTGCCGCTGCTGGAGGAGCGGCTTTTCCTGATCCGCAGCCGCCAGCAGGGCGTGCCGGCAGCAGCGGCCACGCGCGAACCGCTGCCGCACAAGCTGCATCTGGCGCAGCTGCAGGACGAGCCGCTGATCCTGCCCACGGGCCCGCACGGCCTGCGCAGCACGCTGGAGGCCGCGTTCGCGCATGTGCGCCTGGCGCCGCGCATCGCGATGGAGATCGACTCGCTTGAGCTGCTCATGGATGCGGTGAACATGGGCCTGGGCAGCACCATCCAGCCCTGGTCCGCCGTGGGGCGCCACCCCGACGCCGACCAGCGCTTCGAGATGGCCGAGATCGCCGAGGCCCCCGCGTGCCGACTCGCCTCGCTGTGCAGCCTGTCGGACGACGAGCTCTCGCCCGCCGCGCTGGCCGCGCGCGTGGTGCTGGCCGACTGCGTGCGCACGCTGGTCGGCTCGGGCCAGTGGATCGGCGCCCGTCTGGTCTAAGAACACGTTCCAACCACCCATCACGATCCGTGATGGGGCCTTGCCGCGTGCCCCCTGCGCAAGCGGTGGCGCTGAGCCTACAGTCGGCGCTCCCCACCGAACCATGGAAAAGACCGCCGTGAAGCGTCATGTCCCACGCGCTACCGCGCGCATCCCTCTCAGCCTGGAGCACGCATGAACACCGATGTCCTGGTCATCGGCGGCGGCAATGCCGCCCTGTGCGCCGCGCTCATGGCGCGCGAGGCCGGCAGCCGCGTGCTGCTGCTGGAATCGGCCCCGCGCGCCTGGCGCGGCGGCAACTCCGCCCACACCCGCAACCTGCGCTGCATGCACGACGCGCCGCAGGACGTGCTGGTGGACGCCTACCCCGAGGAGGAGTACTGGCAGGACCTGCTGAAGGTGACCGGCGGCCTGACCAGCGAACATCTGGCGCGCATGGTGATCCGGGCGTCGAGCACCTGCCGGCCCTGGATGCGCCGCCACGGCGTGCGCTTCCAGCCCGCGCTGGCCGGCACGCTGCACGTGGCGCGCACCAACGCCTTCTTCATGGGCGGCGGCAAGGCGCTGGTGAATGCCTATTACCGCAGCGCCGAGGCGCTGGGCGTGCAGGTGCGCTACGACTCGCCGGTGGAGCGCATCGAGGTCGAAGGCGGCGAATTCAAGGCCGCCTGGGTGAAGGGCCAGCGCATCAGCGCCAAAAGCTGCGTGCTGGCCGCCGGCGGCTTCGAGTCCAACCGTGAGTGGCTGCGCGAGGCCTGGGGCCAGAACGCGCGCGGCGAGTGGCCGGCGGACAACTTCCTGATCCGCGGCACGGCCTACAACCGCGGCGTGCTGCTGAAGCACCTGCTCGACGACCATGGCGCCGACCGCATCGGCGACCCCACGCAGGCGCACATGGTGGCCATCGACGCGCGCGCGCCGCTGTACGACGGCGGCATCTGCACGCGCATCGACTGCGTATCGCTGGGCGTGGTGGTGAACCGCGAGGGCGAGCGCTTCTACGACGAGGGCGAGGACTTCTGGCCCAAGCGCTATGCCATCTGGGGCCGCCTGGTGGCGCAGCAGCCGGGGCAGATCGGCTACTCCATCATCGACAGCAAGGCCATCGGCCGCTTCATGCCGCCGGTGTTCCCCGGCGTCAAGGCCGACAGCCTGCCCGCGCTGGCCGAAAAGCTCGGCCTGCCCGTCGAGACCTTCATGCAGACGCTGAACGCCTACAACGGCGCCTGCCGCGTGGGCCAGTTCGACCACACCACGCTGGACGACTGCCATACCGAGGGCCTGGCGCCCGCCAAGACGCACTGGGCGCGGCCCATCGACACCGCGCCGTTCTACGGCTATGCGCTCAAGCCCGGCGTCACCTTCACCTACCTGGGCCTGCACACCGACGACACGGCCGCCGTGCGCTTTGGCAACCTGCCCAGCCGCAACCTGTTCGTGGCCGGCGAAATGATGGCCGGCAACGTGCTCGGCAAGGGCTACACCGCCGGCGTGGGCATGTCGATCGGCACGGCCTTCGGCCGCATTGCCGGGCGCAATGCCGCACTGGCCGCCGCGGGCCAGGCCGCCGCGCATGGCGCGGTGAAAGACGAGGGCTGAACACCATGCAAACCCTGAAATCCCTGACCGACGAAGCGATAGGCCTGGCCCAGGGCGGCCCCGCCCGCGTGATTCCCATCGTGCCTGTGCCAGCGCAAAGCGCCGCCGAGACCGAGGTGGCGCGCGTCATGCAGATCTGCAACGCCTGCCGCTACTGCGAGGGCTTTTGCGCCGTGTTTCCGGCCATGACGCGCCGCCTGGACTTCACCAAGGCCGACGTGCACTACCTGGCCAACCTGTGCCACAACTGCGGCGCCTGCCTGCACGCCTGCCAGTACGCGCCGCCGCACGAGTTCGCGGTGAACGTCCCGCAGGCCATGGCCCAGGTGCGTGGCCAGACCTATGCCGACTACGCCTGGCCGCCGGCCCTGGGGCGGCTGTACCAGAGGAATGGCCTGACCCTGTCGCTGGCCCTGGTGGCGGGGCTGACGCTGTTCCTGCTGCTGGGCGCCATGCTGCAGGGCGGCGGCCTGGGCGCGCTGTGGGGGGCCGACCTGGGCGCCAATTTCTACCGCCTGTTCCCGCACAACCTGCTGGTGGGCCTGTTCGCGCCGGTGTTCCTGTTCGTGGTGTTCGCCCTGGCCATGGGCGTGCGCGGCTTCTGGCACGACGTGAAGCCCGCCACCAGCGGCGCCGGCGTGAGCGGCGCCGCGGCCACGGAAGCCACGCACGACGTGCTGCGCCTGAAATACCTGGACGGCGGCCATGGCGACGGCTGCCACAACGAGGACGACGCCTATACCCTGAAGCGCCGCCGCGCCCACCACCTCACCTTCTACGGCTTTGCGCTGTGCTTTGCCGCCACCTCGCTGGCCACGGTGTACCACTACGTCTTCGGCTGGCAGGCGCCCTACGACCTGCCCAGCATCCCGAAGCTGCTGGGTGCCGTGGGCGGCGTGATGCTGATGCTGGGCACGGCCGGCCTGTGGCACCTGAACCGCACGCGCCACCCCGACCACGGCGACGCCGCGCAAAAGCCCATGGACCTGGGCTTCATCGCCCTCTTGTTCCTGGTGGCGGCCAGCGGCCTAGCGCTGTGGCTGGCCCGCAGCACCCCGGCACTGGCGCTGCTGCTGTGCCTGCACCTGGGCGCGGTGATGGCGCTGTTTGCCACGCTGCCCTACGGCAAGTTTGCGCACGGCGTGTTCCGCACGGCGGCGCTGCTGCGCCACAACACCGAGAAGCGCCAGCCCAATCCCATCGGTCTGGGCAGCGATTGATTGCTTTCAAAAACATAGCTGATTGCTCTTTCTCTACAAGCGTCAGAGCCATATTTGACCTAAAAATACTACAGGAGCCCCGCCATGAAGAAACGTACCCTGATCCAGGCCGCCGCAGTGGTCGCCACCTCCCTGGCCTTCGCCGGCACCGCGCTGGCCCAGGACTTCCCGCCGGCCAAGCCGGTGACCCTGGTCGTGGGCTTCGCGCCCGGCGGCGCGGCCGACGCGGCGGCGCGCCTGATCGCCAAGAAGCTGGCCGAGAACATCGGCCAGGCTGTGGTGGTGGAGAACAAGGGCGGCGCGGGCGGCAACATCGCCCACCAGCAGGTGGCCGCCGGTGCGTCGGACGGCACGGTGCTGCTGTTTGGTTCCGTGGGGCCGCTGACCATCGCGCCGCACCTGATGAAGCTGCCCTATGACCCGTTCAAGGACCTGGCGCCGATCTCCGGCGGCGTGTACTTCCCCAACGTGCTGGTGGTGCACAAGGGCGCCGGCGTGAAGACGCTGGCCGAATTCGTGCAACTGTCCAAGAAGAAGCCCGGCAGCGTGGACTACGCGTCCACCGGCGCGGGCTCGGCCTCGCACCTGGCGGGCGAGCTGTTCAACCAGCGCGCCGGCATCGACATGGTGCACGTGCCCTACAAGGGCGGCGCGCCCGCGCTGCAGGACCTGCTGGGCGAGCGCGTGACCAGCTACTTCGCCGCACCCCCCACGGCCATGCCGCATGTGGAGACCGGCAAGCTGATCCCGCTGGCCACCACGGGCCTGACACGTCCGGCCTACCTGCCGAACATCCCCACGGTGGCCGAGTCGGGCTACCCGGGCTTCGAGGCGCTGAACTGGTATGCCTTCGTGGCCTCGGGCAAGACACCCGCGCCGCTGCTCGAGCGCTGGAACAAGGAGATCGTGAAGGCGCTGAACGACGCCGGCGTGAAGGAGGCGTTGAACAAACACGGCCTCTCGCCCCACCCCACGACGCGCGCCGAGTTCACCGCCTTCATGAAGAAGGAATACGAGCAGTGGGGCGCCATCGTGCGCGAGCGCAAGATCACGGCGCAGTGAGCGCCGCCGCCACGTACTCACGGCTTCTGGACTCAGCCTCCACCCAATACCTTGTAGAGGTATGAGCGCGAGATGCCCAGCTCCTGAGCCGCACGCTTCTTGTTGCCGCCATGGCGCGCAATGGCATCAAGGATGGCCGCGTGCTCCAGGCTCTTCAGCGGCATCGCCGCATGTGCGGGCGGCGCCATGGGCGGCTGCGCCGGCCTGGCCGGGAGATCCTGGTGCCGGGCAAAGTTCTCGACGCTCAGCAACTGGCCGTCGCAGAACACCAGGGCCTCCTCGACGCGCTGGCGCAACTGGCGCACATTGCCCGGCCAGCTCTGCTGCGCCAGGTAGCTCATGACGCCCGGCGCTATGCGCGGCAGGGCGATGCCATTGCGCTCGCAGAACGACTCGGCGAAGCGCTGCATCAGGGCCGGAATATCCTCCACGCGTTGGCGCAGCGCGGGCACCTGCAGAACGACGCCGCTCAAGCGATAGAACAGATCCAGCCGGAAGCGTCCGCTGTCGATCAGTGCGCGCAAATCGCGGTGCGTGGCGGCCACGATGCGGAAATTCACGCACCGCCCTTCGCGCGCGCCCAGGCGCTGCACCTGCCGGTCTTCCAGCACGCGCAGCAGCTTGACCTGGATCTCCATCGGTATGTCGGCCACTTCGTCGAGGAACAGCGTGCCGCCCTCGGCCTGCTCCAGCTTGCCGGGCTGGCCCTGCCTCTTGCCGCCGGTGAAGGCGCCGGCCTCGTAGCCGAAGAGCTCGGCCTCGATCAGTGTCGCGGGCAGCGCGGCCAGGTTCAGGCTCACGAGCGGTGCCTGGACATCACGCCCGCGCGCATGCAGGGCCTGGGCCACCAGTTCCTTGCCGCTGCCGCTTTCGCCGAGGATGAGCACGGGTACGTCCAGCGGCGCCACGGCGTCGATCTCGCGCGCCAGGCGCTGCATGGGCGCGCTGCTGCCCACCATGACGCCAGGGGATGGCGTGCGCTTGAGCTGGTGCAGTTCGCGCTTGTAGTGCTGCACCTCGTCGTGCAGCTGGTTCAGGCGCTGCTGCATGCGGTTGAGCGCCGGCATGCCGCTGAAACTGACCTGGCCCACCGCGCCCACCAGCGCACCGCCCTCGAAGACCGGAATGCGGTTGACGATACGCGTCACGCCGGGGCCGAGCTGCAGCATTTCGCCGATCTCGGCCTTGCCGCTGCGGGCCACCTGCGGCAGGCGCGAGTTGGGGATCACCTCCTCGGCCTTGCGGCCCACGGCTGCGCCCGGCGCCAACCCGAGGAACTTCTCGTGCACCGGGCTGATATAGCGCATCAAGCCCTCCTGGTCGGCCACGGTGATGGCTTGGTAGGGGTTGGTGAGGAACATGTTCAGGATGGCGAACGCAAACGGCACGGATGCCACGAAGTCGAGCAGCGCGGCCGATTCGTCGGCCGGGCGCACTAGGGCGACCTCCACGGCCTCGTCGCCCAGCACCACTACCGCGTAGCGTGCACTGGCGCCGCGCCCGCCGGGCACATCCACATGGAACAGCGTGCCCGCCCCCGGCTCGCGCGCGGCCCGCTTCTCACCCACGGCGGCGCACAGCAGCGGATCGCGCGCCAGCCCAAGCCGTGCTACGGGCGTGGGCTCACCGCGCTGCCAGACGAGGACGCCAAGCCGCTGGTCGGAAAGAAAGACGGTCTGCATCGGTATCGGTTGTGTGTTTTTAGCGGACATATTGTCCTCAGTGTTCACCATCTATGTCCACAACAAGGACACTTATCGAATCAACCAAGAATATTCAATGAAAATCAATGGCTTGCGATATGGCATGACTTGTGCTTTACCTTGTGCACAGGAGGCAATGACATGAGTTGGCAACCCGAAGTGGATGAAATCGCATACCGCCACGCGCTGGCGGCGAAGTTGGGCGGAGACGACAAGGTGGCGCGCCACAAGGCCGCGGGCAAGCTGACGGTGCGCGAGCGCATCGCGGCCTGTACGGATGGGGACTCCTTCGTCGAGGTGGGCTCGCTCACCGGCTCGGGCCAGTACGACAGCCTGGGCCGTCTCGTGGAGTTCACCCCGTCCAACCTGGTGATGGGGCGCGCGCGCATCGGCGGGCGGCCCGTGGTGGTGGTGGGCGACGACTTCACCGTGCGTGGCGGCGCCAACGACGGCGCCGTGGGCGACAAGCTGATCTTTGCCGAGAAGATGGCGCACGACCTGCGCCTGCCCATGGTGCGCCTGGTGGACGGCACGGGCGGCGGCGGTTCGGTGCGCAACATCGAGACCAAGGGCTATACCAGCGTGCCGACCATGAAGGTCTGGAGCCAGGTGGTGCAGAACCTCTCCGCTGTGCCCGTGGTCTCGCTGGCGCTGGGCTCGGTGGCCGGCATGGGCGCGGCGCGCGTGGCGTCCAGCCACTATTCGGTGATGGTCAAGGGTACGGCCCAGCTGTTCAACGCCGGGCCGCCGGTAGTGGCGCGCATCGGCCAGAACGTGACCAAGGAAGAGCTGGGCGGCAGCCAGATCCACACGCGCAACGGCGTGGTGGACGACGAGGTGGCCAGCGAGGAGGAAGCCTTCGAGCGCGTGCGCCGCTTCCTGTCCTACCTGCCGTCGTCGGTGCATGAGCTGCCCGCGCGCGGCGAGGTGCAGGATGACCCCGCGCGCCGCGACGAATGGCTGCTCTCGGCCATTCCGCGCGACGGCCGCAAGGTCTACAAAATCCGTCCCATCGTGGAATGCCTGGTGGACCAGGGCTCGTTCCTGGAGATGGGCCGCCAGTGGGGCCGCGCCATCGTCACCGGGCTGGCGCGTATCGACGGCTGGCCCGTGGCCGTGGTGGCCAGCGACCCGTATTTCTACGGCGGCGGCTGGGACGGCCCCTCGGCCGAGAAGTTCACGCGCTTCGTCGACCTGGCGCAGACCTTCCACCTGCCGGTGGTGAACCTGGTGGATATCGCGGGCTTTCAGATCGGCGTCGAGGCCGAGCGGGCCGGCATCATGCGCTACGGCGCGCGCGCGCTGGCCGCCGTCTACCAGGCCACGGTGCCGTGGTGCAGCATCATCGTGCGCCGCGCCTATGGCGTGGCCGCCGCCGGCCACCAGCACATGGGGCGTTTCAACTTCCGCTACGCCTGGCCCTCGGCCAACTGGGGCTCGCTGCCCATCGAGGGCGGGCTGGAAGTGGCCTACAAGGCCGAGATCGAGGGCGCCGACGACCCGGTGCAAAAGCGTGCCGAGATCGAGCAGCGCGTGCGCAGCCTCACCTCGCCGTTCCGCACGGCCGAGGCCTTCGGCATCGACGAGGTGATCGACCCGCGTGACACGCGCCGACTGCTGTGCGAGTTCGCCAACCTGGCCGCGCCGCTGCGCGAGGCGGGCGCGCCGCGCTTCGGCATGCGCCCCTGATCGATCATAAAAACCATAGCTGCCAGCGCTTTATACAGAAGCGTCAGAGCCTGATTTTCCCTAAAACCTGCAAGGAGACAAAAATGACCGCAAGACATTGCTACCCCACGCGCCGCACCGCCCTGGCGCTGTGCCTGGCCGCATCCTGGCTGGCCGCGGCGCCCGCGCACGCCCAGGTAGACAACTGGCCCGCCAAGCCCATCCGCATCCTGGTGGGCTTCCCGGCAGGCTCGTTCACCGACACCATTGCGCGCGTCGTATCGGACCAGCTCAGCAGGCAGCTCGGCCAGCCGGTGATCGTGGACAACAAGCCCGGCGCCAACGGCGCCATCGGCGTGGGTGAGGTGGCGCGCTCTGCACCCGACGGCTACACGCTGCTGGTCACCAACTCCAGCAGCATCACCATCAACCCGCAGATCTACAAGAAGATTACCTACCAGCCCAAGGACTTCGCGCCCGTCACCATGCTGCTGGACGCGCCCTTCATCCTCACCGCCAACCCCGGCTGGGCCGGCAAGAACCAGATTCGCTTTGCGCAGGACGTGATTGCCTACGCCAAGCGCAACCCCGACAAGATCAGCTACGGCTCGGCCGGCCCCGGCAACATCGCCCACCTGGCCTTCGCGTCCTGGAGCAACCGCACCGGCGTCAAGACCACGCATGTGCCGTACAAGAGCGCCTCGCAGGCGCAGCTGGCCGTGCTCAGCGGCGAGCTGGACACCCAGTTCGACACCTGGAGCGCGCTGCCGCAAATCGCCGCCGGCAAGCTGCTGCCGCTGGCCGTCACCGCACCCCAGCGCATGAAGCAGTTGCCCAATGTGCCCACCATGGCCGAGGCCGGCTATGCCGACTTCAACGTCACCTTCTGGGCCGGCCTGTTTGCGCCCGCCGGCACGCCGCCGGCCATCGTGAACAAGCTCTACGAGGCAACCAAAGGCATGCTCCAGAACGAGCATGCACGCAATGTGCTCAACAGCCAGGGCGACATGGTGATGCTGGCGCCCGAACCCTTCGGCCAGCGCATCGCCAAGGAGGTGGCGGACTGGAAGCAGGTCATCCAGCGCGAAGCCATCTCGCTGGACTGAAGGGCCTGGACATGTCTCTGCTGCAAGCTCTGAGCCCCCGCGCCGTGGCCATCCTCGGCGCGTCGGACAGCCCCATCAAGGCCGGTGGCCGGCCCATTGATTACATGCGCCGACACGGCTATGCCGGCCGCATCTTCCCGATCAACCCGAACCGCAGCGAGGTGCAGGGTCTGCCCGCCTACGCATCGCTGCGGGCGCTGCCCGAGGTGCCCGACGCCGTGGTCATCAGCCTGGCCGGCGAGGACGTGGCAGCCGCCATCGACGACTGCGTGGCCGTGGGCGCCAAGGCGGCGGTGATCTACTCGTCCGGCTTTGCCGAGCTGGGCGACGCGGGCCGCGCGCAACAGGCCGATCTGCTGGCCCGCGCCCGGCGCGGCGGGCTGCGCCTGTTCGGCCCCAACTGCCAGGGCGTGGCCAACTTCGCCAGCGGCGCCATCCTCAACTTCTCGACCATGATCAACGAGAGCCCGCCGGGCGACGGCCCCGTGGCCATCGTCAGCCAGAGCGGCGCGGGCGCGGCCATCCTCTACGGCGGGCTGCGCCGTGCGGGCATAGGCGTGCGCTACATGGTCTCCACCGGTAACGAGGCCGACATCTGCGCCGCTGAGGCCGTGCGCGCCGTGGTGGCGGACGAGCGCATCCGCCTCGTCGTGCTCTACGTCGAGACCTTGCGCCAAAGCGCCTACCTGGCCGAGGGCGCGCGGCTGGCGCGCGAGCGCGGCGTCACCATCCTGGCCGTCAAGGCCGGGCGTACCAGCGCCGGCCAGGCCACGGCCAGCTCGCATACCGGCGCGCTGGCGGCCGAGGACGCGCTGGCCGATGCCTTCTTGCGCCAGCACGGCATACCGCGCCTGGCAGACTTCCGCGAGCTGGTCGACTATGCGCCGCTGTTCCTTTCGCAACCCGCCGCGCGCGGCGCCCGGGTGGTCAGCATCAGCAATTCCGGCGCCACCTGCGTGCTCGCGGCCGACGCCGCCGAGGAATTCGGCCTGGCCGTGGAGCAGTTCGACGCCGCCACGCTCGCGGGGCTCAAGCAGGCCCTGCCGTCCTACGTGACGGCACGCAACCCTATCGACATGACCACGGCCCTTTTGGGCAAGCCCGAGACCTTCGGCAATACGCTGCGGGCGCTCTCCGGCAGCGGCGCGGCCGACCTGGTGCACGTGGGCTTTCCGATTGGCGGCGAGGGCTACGACTTTGCCGATTTCGCCGCCCAGGCCAGCCGTTTCGCGCAGGACAGCGGCATGCCGATCGCCGTCAGCGTGAACCAGGACTGGGTGGCCCAGGCCTTCCAGGCCCAGGGCGTACCCACCTTCTGGAGCGAGCGCGCCGCCATGCGCGGCCTGGCGCTGCTGGCCGAGCAGGCCGGCGCTGCTGCGCAACCCCCGGCCATTTCCGCACCTACGGCAGCGCCATCCGCCACGCTGGACGAGCCTTCCAGCCTGGCCCGGCTCCAGGTCGCCGGTCTGCCGGTGATGCGCCATGCGGTCGCCACCAGCGAGGAGCAGGTGCGCGCCGTCTTCGACACCTTGCCCGCGCCGCTGGTGGCCAAGGGCGTGTCGATCGATCTGGCGCACAAGTCCGAGCATGGCCTGGTGCGGCTGAACCTGCGCGAGGCAGAGCAGGCCGTGCAGGCCTTCCGCGACTTCGCGGCCACGCTGCGTGGTCTGGGCGCGCAGGACGGCGGTCTGCTGCTGGGCGCGCAGCACAAGGCCGATTTCGAGCTGGCGCTGGGCGCGCATATCGACCCCGAATTCGGTGTGGCAGTGATGATCGGCCAGGGCGGCGTGCTGGTTGAGGTGCTCAAGGACGTGCAATTCCTCGTCGCGCCGTTCGGCCGCGCGCAAGCGCTGGCCGCGATTCATCGCCTTGCCATCGCGCCCGCGTTTGACGCCGTGCGCGGCATGCCCGCAGTGGCATTGGAGCCGCTGGCCGACATGATGGTGCGCCTGGGCGACTGGATGCTGGCCCAGGCCGGCCAGGTGCAGTCGGTCGATGCCAACCCGGTGCTGGTGGCGCGCGGCGCGCAGCCGCCCGTCATCGTCGATGCCGTCGTTGCCGTGGCACAGGGGGACGCGGCATGACCGATGTTTGCCTGCCCCGTCGCGTGCTCGTCGCCAACCGGGGCGCCGTGGCCGCGCGCGTGATCCGCACGCTAGGCCACATGGGTATCGAATCGGTGGCCGTGTATTCCGAGGCCGATGCCGGCCTGCCCTATGTGCGCGCCGCCGACCGGGCCGTGGCCATCGGCCCCGCGCCCGCGCAGCAGAGCTATCTGAACCAGGCGCGCCTGCTCGAAGTGGCGCGCGAGACCGGTGCCGACGCCGTGCATCCGGGCTACGGCTTTCTGTCCGAGAACGCCGCCTTCGCCGAGGCCGTGCAGCGGCAGGGCCTGTGCTTCATCGGCCCATCGCCGCGCTGGATACGCGCGCTGGGCCACAAGACGCAGGCGCGCGCCTTCATGGCCGGGCAAGGCATGCCCCAGGCCGCCAGCTCGCCCGTGCTGGCGAGCAGCGACGAGGCGCTGGCCGCGGCCGCGCGCATCGGCTACCCGGTGCTGGTCAAGCCCGCCGGCGGCGGTGGCGGCATCGGCATGCTGCCCGCGCGCGATGCGCAGGAGCTGGCAGCAGCCTGGGCCAAGGCCAGCGGCATCGCCGCCAAGTTCTTCGGCACGGCTGAGCTGTACCTGGAAAGGCTGATCGAGGCGCCGCGCCACATCGAATTCCAGGTGCTGGCCGACCGCCACGGCGAGGTGCGCATCCTGTTCGAGCGCGATTGCTCGGTGCAGCGCCGCCACCAGAAGGTGGTTGAGGAAGCCCGCCCTGCGGGCATTCCCGAGGCACAGCTGGCCGACATGCGACGACTGCTGTCCGGGCTGCTGGCGCGCATCGGCTACGACGTGATCGGCACGGTGGAAATGCTGTACACGCCGCAGGATGGCTTTGTGTTCCTGGAAATGAACACCCGCCTGCAGGTCGAGCACGCGGTGACCGAGGAGATCACTGGCATCGACATCGTCGAGGCCCAGATCCGCCTGGCCGCCGGCGCGCGTATGCGCGAGGTGCTGCCCGGCCCGCCGCAGGCCAGTGGCCATGCCATCGAGGCGCGCATTTATGCCGAAGACCCGGTGCGCTTCCTGCCCTCGCCGGGGCCGCTGGCGCGCTTCGAACTGCCCACGGGCGACGGCATCCGTGTGGAGACCGGCTATGCCCAGGGCGCATCCGTCACGCCGTTCTACGACCCCATGATCGCCAAGCTCGTAGCCCACGGCCGCGACCGGATGGACGCCATCGCGCGCCTGCAGGCGGCGTTGGCACAGACCCGCATCGAGGGCGTGAAGACAAACATCCCGTTCATCCAGCGCATCCTGGCCCACGCCGACTTCGTGGCCGGCCGCATCGATACCGGCATCGCCCAGCGCGTGCTGAGCCCCCAACCTTGAAGGAACCCGCCATGACCACCATCGCAAGCCCCATCGCCGGCCTGGTCGCCGCCATCGAAGCCGCCGAAGGCGCCGCCATCGAGGCCGGCGCCATCCTCATCATCGTCGAGTCGATGAAGATGGAAATCCCCGTCGAGGCCGAGGCTGCCGGCACCGTGCGCAAGCTGCTCGTCGCCGTGGGCGAGCAAATCGCCGAAGGCCAGGCCGTCGCGGAGATCGAATGAGCGTCACCGCACCGCCCGACGAGCTGCAGGCCGACGCGCTGGCGCGCGGCTACTTCGGCATCGACGTGCCGTTCATGCGCTACATCGGCCTGGAGCCTGTGAGCCTAGCACCCGGCCTGGCGCGCACGCGCCTGCCGCTGCGGCCGGAACTAGTCAACAGCCGCGGCCATGGCCACGGCGGCGCGATGATGAGCGCGCTGGACTTCACGCTGAGTGCTGCCGCGCGTTCGCACGACCCGCTGGGACTGGGCGTCATCACTATCGAGATGAACACCCACTTCCTCGCCACGGCCACGACCGACCTGCTGATCGAGGCCCGCATCCTGCGCGGCGGCGCGCGCACCGTGTTCTGCGAGGGCGACGTCACCGACGCCGCAGGCAACATGGTCTGCACGGCGCGCGCCGTGTTCAAGCTGGTGGCGCTGGGCTGATCCCGTTCATTGAAGCGCTGCCAGACGCTATCAGCGCGGCGGTTGCAGCACGCTGGCATCCGTGTGGATGAGCTCCAGCGGCGCGCGCCGCCCGGCCAGGTAGTCCTCCAGGGACCGCAGCACCAGCGGGCTGCGGTGGCGCGCGTGGCAGCTGCGCAGCTCTTCGGGCGTGAGCCACACGGCACGCACAATGCCATCGTCCAGCGGGCGCCAGGCGTGGTGCGCGCCCACCTGGCCCGTGAACACAAAGCGCAAATAGGTGATGTCGTCGCCCGTGCGCGTGCGTGTGAAGCGGTTCAGGTACACGCCCACCAGGGCCTGGGGCTCGAAGTCGTAGGCGGTTTCCTCCAGCACCTCGCGCACACAGGCCTGCAGGGGGGATTCGCCCGGGTCCAGGTGGCCGGCCGGGTTGTTCAGGCGCAGGCCATCCGCCGTGTTTTCCTCGATGAACAGAAAACGCCCCTCGCGCTCGACGACGGCCGCCACGGTGACGTTGGGTTTCCAGCGGTTTGGCATGGCGGGCATTATCCCCAGCCGGGGTGAAAGCTTCGCGTCAGTGCATGCATCAAGGGGTGATACACCTTCAAGGCGCTCCCATCAAGCTCTGACAGCTTCATTATTCATAGTGACGACGGCGGGCGCGGCAGGTAGTCGTCCAGCGACAGGCCCTTTTCCTGCAGCAGGGCCTCCAGCACCGGGATCAGGGGCCCCAGGCTTTCCTGCACCGCCTCGCGCACGGTATCCACCATCACCTGGGTGCTGCGCTCGATCTCGATGTTCAGCAGGTCGCCCACCTGCATGTTCTCGAACACCGTGGCGCGGCGCGTTTCGGGGATGAGCCAGACCTCGAACCAGCCCTCGGCGCGGTTCACCTCAGCCACCGTCAGGCTGGCGCCGTGGATGGCGATGTAGCCCTTGGCGAAGACATAGCGGCGAAATGCCTCGGGCACCGCTATGCGCCAGACCAGGTTGTTCTCCAGCTCGCGCCGCTCGGCCAGCCGGCCCGTGAAGTCGATGTGGCCCGACAGCGGGTGGCCGCCGATCTCCGCGCCCTCCTTGGCGGCGCGCTCCACGTTCACGCGCGCGCCTTGGGCATAGCTGCCCAGCGTGGTGATGGCCAGGCTTTGCTGCATCACGTCGAAACGCGCCTGCGTGGGCGAGACGATCTCCGTCACCGTCAGGCACACGCCGTCCACGGCCACGCTGGCGCCAATGGCCAGGTCCACGCAGAAACCGGACGGAAAATCGATGCTGAAGGTGCGCAGACCGGCGCGATCCTCGATGGCGGCGATGACCGCCGTGGCCTGGACGATGCCTGTGAACATGGCTGCTGGCTGAAGGTGGTGGAAAAGCCGAGGATTGTGCCAGCCGCCGTCTTCGCGTCCTCCCCCGCGGGAGGGCAGGGGGGCTGCGGCGCCGATGGCAGGCTTCGCCTGGCTGCGGGGGGGTAGGTGACCTCATAAAGCGAGAATTTCGAGGCTTATGAATCAACGGGTTGCGCAGGGTGGGCAACAGCAACGCTGAATATGGGGCGACAATGGGATTTCATTGCGAGTGCCTGTCGTTCCGCCCCTGCCCAGGCCTGGTCTTTTGACGCATTCTTGCGGTGCTTCACACAACATGCGCAGGGCAACATTTCTTATGCCATGGCACGACAACTGGGCTTCCGTCACATTGAAACCATTCACGCGATTGTTCTGACCGGCTCGGTGACCGGTGCCGCAACTCGGCTGCATCTGACACAGCCCGCGATCAGCAATGTGTTGCGTGATGCGGAAGAGCGTCTTGGAATCACGCTGTTTGAACGGCGAGGAGGGCGGCTGATTCCAACTGCCAATGCAGAAGCTCTGTTCACCGAGATCGAGCGTTCCTTCATCGGGTTGGAATCCATCAACTCTTTTGCAATGCGCCTGCACAAGGGGCAGCAGGCGGTGCTTTCGGTGGTGAGTACGCCCGCATTCGGAGCTTCTTTGCTCCCGACGATTGCGGCTGCATACACGTCGCGCTCTGAAAACTCGTTGCTATCGGTCCACTCGCGCGCGGCGCACCATGTGGCGGCGCTGGTGAGTTCCGGAAAGTGCGATCTTGGATTTGGGCTGGATGTGCCAGATGTTCCCGGTGTGGACAGCGAAATCATCGGCCGTTTGCCCATTCTCTGTTATTTGCCTGCAGGTCACCGCTTGGAAAATGAAGTGCTGATTTATCCGGAGCAATTGCTGGGCGAGCCGATGATTTCGTTGACCAGCATGGAGGGTGTCGATTCACTTGCCAGTGCAGCCTTCAGTGAGTGCCAGCGCATGCCGGACTCAATGATCGAATGCCCCGCAGCCATCACTGCCTGCCGCATGGTCGTCGCGGGCCTGGGTTTCATGCTGTTTGACACCTTGCCTTCGCTGGTGTGTGATCCGAGTCGTCTGATAGTGAAACCGTTCCACACGCAGAGCAAGCTGACCTACCGTGCTTATCAACTCAAGAGCAAGGTGGCCAATCCAGATCTGGAGCGGCTGATTGAACTGGCTCGATCGGCGCTCAGCCCATACAGCGCTGCGGATCTGGACTAAGCAAATCGCGCGAGCGCATAGTCCTGCGCATTCAGGCCGCTGGCATGACCCGTTACCAGTTGGGTGACCAACTCGCCGGTCATGGGCGCTCCCGTCATGCCCGTATGGCCATGTCCACAAGCGATGTACAGGCCGGGATACCGCGCTGCAGTATCGATCACAGGCACGCTATCCGGCGTGGAGGGGCGCAGCCCAAACCACGAGCGTGCACCTTCGGTATTGATTCCTGGAAACAGTTCGCGTGCGACTGCCAGAATGGCGTCCACGCGGCGTGGATCGGGCGGCTGCCGCAGCCCTGCTATTTCCACCGTTCCGGCAAATCGCAGGCCATTCGCCATGGGTGTGACTGCAACGGCCTTGTCTTTGTAAATGAACGGTTGTGGCACCGTCACGCCCGGATTGGGCAATTCGACGTGGTAGCCGCGCTCGAATTCGAGCGGGATTTTCAGCCCAAGCGGCCGTAGCAGCTCGGCAGTGTGCGCACCTGCAGCTACGACGATGCGCTCGGAACGCACCTCGCCACCCCCGGTCCAGATACGGTATTCATGGTGTAGACGCTCGATTTTCTGAACGCTTTGTATCTGCAATTGCCCACCACGCTTGAGAAACTGCGCGAGCAGGGCCTGTATGAGCGCAGCCGGGCTGACCGTGTTGGCGTGCTCGGTAAAGCAGATGCCTGCGCGCACATTGCCTGCCAGTTCCGGCATGCGTTGGTGCAATTCGGTGTTGTCAATGCGCGTGGTGCGCACGCCATGTCGTTCACGCAACTGCGCTACCAGCTTGTCGGCCCGACTGGGTTTGGTGTTTTCTGACCAGATGTGTAATTGCCCATTTTGAATAATTAGCGTATAGAACGCGTCGGAGCCCAGCAGTTCTTCGTAGCGTCGCAGTGCGGGCGAATGCAATGCGTTGAGCGCTGCGGAGGCGCGGATGACCGCCGCAGGAGCCGAGGCGCGCAGCCATTGCACGACCCAGCGGAATGATTGAAGTGCATAGCCCGGCCGCAACGCGAGCGGCCCCGTCGGATCCAGCAACCAGCGCGGCACCTGCCAGACCATACCCGGCAAGGAAATGGGAATGCAACTGCCCGTGCTGATGAGCCCCGCATTGCCAAATGATGCGCCTGCGCCGGCGCCCGAAGCGTCGTACAGCACCACTTTGAGACCTGCACGCTGCAGCGAAAGTGCGCAGCAAAGGCCGACGATGCCCGCACCAATCACAGCAATATCCGATTTTTGGAATCCGGTGTGAGCCTGCACTTTGCTGGAGGTCTCGATTTGCATAGATGGGTGCATGGCGGGTGGCGATAGTGATCGGGCGCTGTTG
Source organism: Alicycliphilus denitrificans (assembly GCF_044792555.1). GTDB lineage: Bacteria > Pseudomonadota > Gammaproteobacteria > Burkholderiales > Burkholderiaceae_C > Alicycliphilus > Alicycliphilus denitrificans_A. Next base: position 6,277 of record NZ_CP126238.1, on the reverse strand, counting down.
AACACGATTGCCGGCCATGGTGCCAGTCGGACCTCAGGCGTGCCAATTCGATTTGTTGATAGGCTATTTCAAATCCTGATTCGACAGGCATGGAGCCATTTCAGATGATTGCGTCGCACCATTCGGGGAATGGGCGGAACATCTAATCAACTGCCTTCAAGCTGCAATGTCCTGCGTCAGGGATCAGATAAGCGGTCGATGACCATGGCAGCAAAGCTGGGCTTATCGGAGACAAACATGCCAATTCAGAATCTCTCGTTCAACCGTCGTCAGTTTCTTGCGTTGGGTGCTGCGCCTCTTGCAGCAGCGCAGGTGTCACCCGCATGGGCGTCTTCAGCGCCTGTGCGTTTCGTGGTGCCGTTCCCGGCAGGCGGAGCAGCCGATGCGATGGCCCGTGTCATCGTGGATGCGCTCAAGGATGATTTCAATCAGCCAATCATTGTGGACAACCGCGCAGGTGCCAGCACACGCGTCGCGGCCGAAGTCCTGAAGAATTCTCCGGCCGATGGCAATACGGTGCTGATGACTTTGATGGACACCATGGTCATCGCGCCGCTGGTTTACAACAACCTTCGCTACAACCCCGAGAAAGATTTCGCTCCCATCACCACGGTTGCGGACCTTACCTATGGCATCGCCGTCAACGCGGCATCGCCGTACAAGACGCTCGATGACTACTTGAAAGCGGCGCGCTCTGACAAGCAGGTGGCCGCGCTTGGTGTATCGGGATTGGGCTCCTTGCTTCACTTCCTCGCATACGACTTCACGCGTCAGTCCAAGGTGGATATATCGATCATCCCATTCCAGGGTGGACCGGTCATGGTCACCAACCTTCTGGGCAACCAGATCGGTTCTGCCATCGATGGCCTTGGCGTGTTTTTGGAGCACCATCGCAACAACAAGCTGCGCATACTGGCCGTGTCCAGCAAACAACGCTTAAGCCATTTGCCAGAGGTGCCGACATTCACTGAGCTGGGCTACCCCTCGCTGCTGGTGGATTCGGGCTATTCGCTGTACGCGCCAGCAGGAACGGCGGCCACGCATATCACCCGCTGGAACGCGGCCATGCGCAAAGTGCTGGTGCGTCCCGAAGTGCGTCAGAAAATACAGACCATCGGCTATCAACCCACGCAGGGCTCCGCGCCCGAAGACGTGACCAAGCTGCGTCAGCGTTTGATCGAGCATTGGACGCCGATCGTCAAGGCCACTGGCTACAAGAGCGATTGATAGGCTTCTCGAAAGCTCTGTCGCGCAGCTGCCGTCGCCTGCCAATTGCCCCGGATTTGAACTGTCGTCAGACGTGGGAATTTTGCGATTCCCCTGATCACGCGCTGTTCTGCAGACGGTACGTCACCGTGCCGCGCCCTTGCCGCAAGAGCTTGATGCGCTCGAGGTTGCAACAGAGAATGTTACCGTGCACGCCAGCTTCGAGCTGCGCAAGACAGCCGAACTTGGCGAGGTAGAAGAATTCTGCCTTCAGCCTCGCGAAGAAAATCTCGGCTGTTGCCTCGTAGCGTTACCAGCCTTGATCGGAATGCAAGATCAGCCCGGCGACGCCTTCAAGCTTAGACATCGATATTCCCCGCCCGCAGCGCATTCGTCTCGATGAAATCCCGGCGCGGCTCCACCTCGTCGCCCATCAGCATGGTGAACACGCGGTCCGCCTCGATGGCGTCGTCGATCTGCACGCGCAAGAGGCGGCGCACGGCCGGGTCCATGGTGGTTTCCCAGAGCTGCTCGGGGTTCATTTCGCCCAGGCCCTTGTAGCGCTGGCGGGCGGTGGTGCGTTCGGCTTCGGAGATCAGCCAGGCCATGGCGGAGCGGAAGTCGCCCACCTTTTCTTCCTTGGCTTTTTCGCCTTCGCCGCGCCGCACCTTGGCGCCTTCGCCCAGCAGGCCGCGGAAGGTGTTGGCGGCTTCCTGCAGGGCGGCGTAGTCGGCGCCGTGCACGAAGTCCTGCGTCAGGATGCTGCTCTTGATGTTGCCGTGGTGGCGGCGGCTGATGCGCAGGATCGGCTTGTCGCTGCGCGCGTCGAACTCACCCGTCACTTCGGGCGGCACGCCGGTGCTGCTGAGTTCGGCCAGCTTGGCCTGCATGGCGACGGCGCTGGCCTGCGCTTGCTCCGCCGTGTCGAGCTGCACGGCCACGCCGTCGGCGATGGCGCGCAAGGCCTCCTGGTCCATGAAGACCGAGAGGCGGGCGATCACGTTCTCGGCCGCCTGGTGTTTGCGCGCCAGCTCGGCCAGGGTGTCGCCTTCGAGCGCCTGCGGCTGGGCGCCTCCGGTGTGCACGCTGGCGTCCTTGAGGGCGATGCGCAGCAGGTACTGGTCCAGCGCCGGGCCGTCTTTTAGGTACAGCTCTTCCTTGCCGTTCTTGACCTTGTACAGCGGCGGCTGGGCGATGTAGATGTGGCCGCGCTCGACCAGTTCGGGCATCTGGCGGTAGAAGAATGTCAGCAGCAGGGTGCGGATGTGGGCGCCGTCCACGTCGGCGTCGGTCATGATGATGATGCGGTGGTAGCGCAGCTTGGCGGCATTGAAATCGTCGCTGTTGCTCTTGCCGCTGCCGGCGCCGCTGTCCTCTTCGCTGACCTTGCCGATGCCGGTGCCCAGGGCGGTGATGAGGGTGATGATCTCCTGGCTGGAGAGCAGCTTTTCGTAGCGCGCCTTCTCCACGTTCAGGATCTTGCCGCGCAGCGGCAGGATGGCCTGGAACTTGCGGTCGCGCCCCTGCTTGGCGCTGCCGCCGGCGGAGTCTCCCTCGACGATGTAGATCTCGCACAGTGCCGGGTCTTTCTCCTGGCAGTCGGCCAGCTTGCCGGGCAGGCCCATGCCGTCGAGCACGCCCTTCCTGCGCGTCATCTCGCGCGCCTTGCGCGCCGCTTCGCGCGCGCGCGCGGCCTCGACGATCTTGCCGCACAGGATCTTGGCGTCCTGCGGCTTTTCTTCCAGGAACTCGGCCAGCGCACGGGCGACGATGTCCTCCACCGGCGCGCGCACCTCGCTGCTGACGAGCTTGTCCTTGGTCTGGCTGCTGAACTTGGGCTCGGGCACTTTCACGCTGAGCACGCAGCACAGGCCCTCGCGCATGTCGTCGCCACTCACCTCGACCTTGGCTTTCTTGGCCAGTTCGTTCTGTTCGATGTATTTGCCGATGACGCGCGTCATGGCGGCGCGCAGGCCGGTCAGGTGAGTGCCGCCGTCACGCTGCGGGATGTTGTTGGTGAAGCACAGCACCTGCTCGTTGTAGCCGTCGTTCCACTGCATGGCCACCTCGACGCCGATCTCGGTGCCGGGAATGCCGCCGTAGCTCTCGGCCGGGCGGGTGCCCGTGGCGTGGAACGCCGTGGGGTGCAGCACCTTCTTGGTGCCGTTGATGAATTCCACGAAACCCTTGACGCCGCCGGCGCCGGAGAAGTCGTCCTCCTTGCCGCTGCGCTCGTCGATCAGGCGGATGCGCACGCCGTTGTTCAGGAACGAGAGCTCGCGCAGGCGCTTGGCCAGGATCTCGTAGTGGAACTCGTGGTTCTCTTTGAAGATGTCGGTGTCGGGCAGGAAGTGCACCTCGGTGCCGCGCTTTTCCGTCGGGCCGGTGACCTTCATCGGCGAGACCTCGAAGCCGTCCACGGTTTCGAGCAGGCGGTTCTGCACGAAGCCGCGCGCAAACTCGATCTGGTGCACCTTGCCTTCGCGGCGCACCGTCAGGCGCAGCCATTTGCTGAGCGCGTTCACGCAGGACACGCCCACGCCGTGCAGGCCGCCCGAGACCTTGTAGCTGTTCTGGTTGAACTTGCCGCCGGCGTGCAGCTCGGTGAGCGCGATCTCGGCCGCCGAGCGCTTGGGCTCGTGCTTGTCGTCCATCTTTACGCCGGTAGGAATGCCGCGGCCGTTGTCCGTCACGCTGATGGAGTTGTCGGTGTGGATGGTGACGACGATGTCGTCGCAGTGGCCGGCCAGGGCCTCGTCGATGGAGTTGTCCACCACTTCGAAGACGAGGTGGTGCAGGCCTGTGCCATCGGACGTATCGCCGATGTACATGCCCGGGCGCTTGCGCACGGCCTCCAGGCCCTCCAGGATCTGGATGGCACCTTCGCCGTAGCTGCCGGCATCGGGGCCTGCGGGGGCGGTGGTCTGGGGGGCGGGCTGGTTCTCGTCGGTCATGGAATGCCTTGGGGCCGGGTGGCCCCTGGCGCGGGGCCGAAATCTAAATCAAAAACAGCGCCAACGCCCGTCTATCAAGCGCCGGCAGCTATCAAAATAGCGGATCAAATACGCATCGGCATGACGACATACTTGAAATGCGTGTTGTCCGGAATGCCGAACACGACCGAGCTGTTGCCGTCCTGCAGCTCCATCCTCACCATGTCCTGGCCCATGTTGGCCAGCACGTCGATGAGGTAGGTCACGTTGAAGCCGATCTCGATGGCGTCGCCGCCGTAGTCGATGTCGAGCTCGTCCACGGCCTCCTCCTGCTCGGCGTTGTTGGACGCCACGCGCAAGGATCCGGGCTCGATGTTCAGGCGCACGCCCTTGAACTTCTCGCTGGTCATGATGGCCGTGCGCTGCAGGCTGGCCAGGAGCGGCGCGCGCCCCAGCGTGATGATGTTGTGGTGGTTGCGCGGGATGACGCGGTTGTAGTCGGGGAACTTGCCCTCCACCAGCTTGGTGACGAACTCCATGCCGCCAAAGCTGAACTTGGCCTGGTTGCCGGCGAACTGCATCGCGATGGCGCCTTCGGCATCCGAGAGCAGGCGCTGCAGCTCCAGCACCGTCTTGCGCGGCAGGATCACCTCCTGCTTGGGCACTTCCACGTCCAGCTCGCTGCCGGCAAAGGCCAGGCGGTGGCCGTCGGTGGCGACCAGGCTCAGCGTCTTGCCCTCGGCCACGAACAGGATGCCGTTGAGGTAGTAGCGGATGTCCTGCACCGCCATGGCAAACGACACCTGGGACAGCAGCGTCTTGAGCGTCTTCTGCGGCACGCTGAAAGCGGGGCCGAAGCTGGCGGCCTCCTGCACCAGCGGAAAATCCTCGGCCGGCAGGGTTTGCAGCGTGAAGCGGCTCTTGCCGCCCTTCAGGATCAGCTTGGACTGGCTGCTCTCCAGGCTCACCGTCTGGTCGGCGGGCATGGTCTTCAGGATGTCGATGAGCTTGCGCGCGCCCACCGTGGTCGTGAAGTCGCCCGTGTCGCCACCGAGCTCGGCCGTGGTGCGGATCTGGATCTCCAGGTCGCTGGTGGTCAGTTGCAGCGCGTTGCCGGTCTTCTTGATCAGCACATTCGCCAGGATGGGCAGGGTATGCCGGCGTTCGACAATGCCGGACACGGATTGCAGGACGGCGAGAACCTTGTCTTGTGTGGCCTTCAGGACAATCATGTCGTCAACCTTTGGTGGTTTTGGGATGGGTGCGCGGACGGCGGCATGGGCCATGCCCCTCTCTGGCCGTCAAACATGCCATTTTGCCCGTGAACGGGCGCATTCCAGCGGGGCGATGGGCTTTCATCATCCCTTGAGCGTCTGCTCCAGCACATGCAGCTGCTGATTCAGCTCGGTCAGTTGCTGGCGCTCGGCGCCGATCTTGCGCACCGCGTGCAGCACCGTCGTGTGGTCGCGCCCGCCAAACAGCTCGCCGATCTCGGGCAGGCTCTTCTGCGTCAGCTCCTTGGCCAGGTACATGGCGATCTGGCGCGGCCGCGCGATGCTGGCCGGGCGCTTCTTGCTGTACATGTCGGCGACCTTGATCTTGTAGTAGTCGGCCACCGTCTTCTGGATGTTCTCCACGCTGATCTGGCGGTTCTGGATCGATAGCAGGTCGCGCAGGGCCTCGCGTGCCAGCTGGATCGACACCTCCTTCTGGTTGAAGCGCGAATAGGCCAGGATCTTGCGCAGCGCACCCTCGAGCTCGCGCACGTTGGAGCGCACGTTCTTGGCCACGAAGAAGGCCACCTCCTCGGGCATCTCGGCCTTTTCCGCACGCGCCTTGTTGATCAGGATGGCCACGCGCATCTCCAGCTCCGGCGGCTCGATCGCCACCGTCAGGCCCGAATCGAAGCGCGAGACCAGGCGCTCGTGGATATTGGCCAGGCCCTTGGGATAGGTGTCGCTGGTCATGACGATATGGCTCTTCTTGGCCAGCAGCGCCTCGAAGGCGTTGAAGAACTCCTCCTGCGTGCGGTCCTTGTTGGCAAAGAACTGCACGTCGTCGATGAGCAGCAGATCGAGCGAGTGGTAGCGCTCCTTGAAATCGTCGAAGGTACGCCTTTGGTAGGACTTGACCACATC